>NZ_JH994108.1 GCF_000316195.1 Brachyspira hampsonii 30446
GCCGAAAGCACGCAGAGCGTTGGCAAAACCGCCTGTTAAACCTATGTCTATAGTAAATGATGATTTTGATTATGGAAATAAAGAATATGAACAAAAAATAAAATATCTAAAAATAAAAAATAAATAATAAGAACGACAACTGCAGATTGTTTATTGCGAAGCTCACAAAGCAATAAACAATCTAATTTAGAGCAGCTGCCGAAAGGCACCTATTCGGTGGAGTGATAACAATAATAAGGAGTAAATTATGTCACCAGAAGAATTGAGAGCTTTAATAGAAAAACTAAAAAATGAAAATGCTTTAGATTTACAATCTATTGATGAACTTATGGCAAGACGACAGTCCACCTATGGTGAAATACAAGCATATTCTGCTATGAGTATCACGCAAGGTGTGCCTTCGGCAGAAGAGAGAGAAAATAACACGCAAGGTGTACCTTCGGTAAAAGAAGATATATCAAAACTAGATAATGATATAGATACTTTAAAGTATGAACTGCAAGTGCTGCTATAACTTATGATGGATTAGTAGATGCTGTAAAAGGTTTAAAAGGCGGATACAAAAATGGTGCAGTGTGGATGCTTAATAAAAAAGCAGTTGCTGCTTTAAGAAAATTAAAAGATAAGCAGGATCGACCATTATGGCAAGAAAGTTTAATAGCAGGACAGCCTAGTGTTTTACTTGGAATACCTGTTATACAGAATGACTTTATAGAAGATAAGCTGGAAGCTACAAAATATTTTGGGTTCTTAGCAAACTTAAAATATTATTGGATTATGGACAGCTTGTCTATGGAACTTCAAGTTTTGCATGAGTTATACAGCAAAACAAATCAGGTAGGTTTCCAAGTAGGATATTGGGGAGATGGTGCTCCTATTCAAAAATCAGCATTTGTAAGATTACTTCCAAATGATCAAGCGTATGCAGCTTAATAATTTTTAATAAGGCTTTTATATATGAGCAGTGATACTGAAGATATTAATAGTATAGACATTGATGTCGGAAAAGTAGTCGCCGAAGGCGTGCTTTTGCAAGAGGCAGGTACCGAAGGTATGCTGTCGCAAGATGATGACAGAGTAGTCACTTTGTCAGAGTTCAAAAAGTTTCTAAACTTAGAAGGCATTGACTATGATGATGATATACTGCATCTTACTTTAGACAGTGCAATCGGCTATTGTAATAAAGCTAATGAAACAGAATACAAAAGAGCCGATTGTCCTCCTGAAGTTAGGTATGCAATTCTTGGACTTGCTGCTCATTATTTTGAAAGCAAAACAGGAGAAGCTAGTCAAAGTGAAGAAGTTGCTTTGAAAGGTGTTCACAGATTGTTGGCTATTGCGAGGGAAAAGTTTACTTTATGAAAGTTGGACAATTAATTCATACTATAACTTTTTATGGAACAAAGTATATAGATAATGGAAACGGAACAGGAAGTAATGAATTAATAGAATTAAGAAAAGTAAAATGCTCTATTGAAGATATAACATATAAAGATATACAGCAGGGTAAAAGAAAAGATTTAGAAAGAACTTTGAAAGTACATACTCATTATTTCAAAGAGTTTGATACCAAAGGAATGATGGCAAAAATAAATAATGAAGATGATATTTATGAAGTGATTTATAGAGAAAATGTTTCATATAAAAATATAGAATGCATATTTACAATAAAGAAATTAGTAAATAATAAAAGTAAATAATATGTCAGGTGTAAGCAGAAAAACTTCTATAAGTATAAAAGGACTTGATGAGTTTAGAAAAACTTTAGAAGAACTAGGAGGCGATTTTAAAAAAGCTATAAAAGCAGGAGCTAGAAAAGCAGGAAATGAAATAGCTAAAGAAGCTAATGCAGAGGCGAAAAGCAGAGGCTGGAGTGAAGATAAATATTATGATGTAAAAGAAAGAAAATCATCAAAAGGAAGTGATACTTCGGTAGCAATAAAAGTAGGTACATTAGAAGTTAGGGGCGGAGGAGTTCCTCAAAAAAATAAAATAAAATGGTATAAAGAGCAAGGAGACAGATATTATGTTCGGTTTCCAGAATACGGTACTATTTATCAGCCTCCTCAGCCTCTTTTAATTCCAATTTTTGAAAATAAAAAACCTGTTATAGAAGAGTATATAAAACAGAAATTACAGCAAGCAATAGATAAGGC
>NZ_JH994109.1:0-10723 GCF_000316195.1 Brachyspira hampsonii 30446
AATGATTATTTTAACTGCTTTTCAAAGATTATTGAAAGCGGTACGAGTTTCAAAATTTTCTTTCAAAATAAAAAACGACATCATAAAAAATCTAGTATGTGTTAATCGCATACTAGATTTAAAACAAAATCAATTTCTCAAAATATCGAAAATCATAAATAAAAAGTTTGGTTACAGCTTTTATAATAAAAAACAGAGTCTATTTTATCTATTAGCATTCCTGCTAAAAAATATCAAAAATAATTACCAAAGGTACGCATTTGGTGGCAGTAGAAATTTATACTTTGCAAAATCTTCAGCATCGTTCTTTGATGTAATAATTTTTGTTACTGCAGAAGGAGGTATATTTTTTAAAAATATAGTTATGGGGAGAAGTTCAAAATGATAGTTCAGGAAAAAGGAGTTAAAGCATTTTTCAAAAATATTATAAAAAAAATATTTAATAAAAAAGATTTATCAAACTTTAATGAAGAGCAGATATCTGATAACAACATCAGAAAAAAACTTTATGAGCATATTTATAAAGTGAGCTTTGGAAATAATAAATTAATAGGATTAAGATATGAGATTCTATATGCAGAATATGCAAGAATAAAAAAGATTAATCTTAAAAAATTGGCAAAAAACAGAAAAATAAAAACTACACGACAGTGCGCCGTTGGCGTAGAAATGGCTATGGAGCTTGATAAAAATAACAATACAAATCATCTTGATAATTTATATAAACTAGCAAAAAAATTATTTGAAGAGGCGAAAGAGAATGCAGACTGAAAGAGAAATAAAAAGCGAATAATTAATAGCAACGTACGGCGATGCTATGCTTGACAGAGGTTTTACATCAATACCGAATACATTAATTTATTACAGAAAAAGACTAGGACTCACAGCAAGCGAGTTTGAGTTTATTATTGCTGTAATGAGTTTGAGCTGGAGAGAAGAAAAAGAAATAAGAGATAAAGAAATCAATCCTGCAGAAAGATATTATTACAGACAAATACAGAGCTTATATGCAAAAGGATATTTAACTTTTTCAAGCAGAAATGTTTACATAGGCGACAGATTTGCAGGAACGGGAACAGTATATAATTTCTCTGGATTAAAAAAAGCTATAGAGATGCTAGTAGAAGAAGACAGAGCAATACGAAACATGGATGCTCCTGTAGAGCAGAAATACGATGAGCCTAGTTTGTTTAATGATGATGTAAGCACTGAAACTCTGCAGCCTCCGAAATTAATCAAAGAGGAAAAAGAAAAAAGCGAAGAAGAAAAAACTCCTGAGGAAAAAGAATAGGATAAAAAGCAGGAAGAGTTTTTAGAAAAATATAATGAGCTTCATAAAGAATTATTAGGATTTCAAGTAAGATATAAATATCATATTTCGTATACAAAGTTTTTAATCGATATATTCAAAAAATGTGTGCATGATAATTTTGATGAAGCCTTATCTATAGTAAAGTTTAATTTTTTAAAATTATCATTGAATAAAAGATATTCATCAGATATATGCTATTAATAACATTAAAGCATTGTATATGAAGGCATCTATTTTTGAAGATATGCATAAAAACTTATTTAATAAAAATGCACAGGATAGAGATTTGAAATCAAGTATAGATGCCAAAATAGATAATATGAAATTTGCAGATATTATTATGATAGACGACATTGACAGTGTAGGTTTCCATTATGCTGCTGAAGGCTATTATAAATTATTTGATAAAATCAGAGAATTAGAAAAAACAGTGATACTAACATCAAATAAAAGCTATATAGGTTTAATGAACAGTTTAAATATTAAAACAAGAAAAGATAATATTGAGGAAATCAAGGCAGGCTTACAAGCAGATTAAAGAATTTAAATATTATAGAACTAGAAATGCAGAAGTATAAAGAATTAATAACTGCTTAAATAGTCAAAATATTATTTTGATTATTTTTATAAGATTTTATTAAAAGAGGAAAATATGTATGCTAACTATAATAACTGATAATAGTTTATTTTTTATTGAAAAACCTATGCACATATATAAAGCTGATATTAATGCATTATCAATAAACAAATATAATTTAATTATTGAAGATGATAAAAAATACAAATTCTTTATTTTATCTTCAGATTGCGTAGATACTATTGATAGAGGATATACCGAACTTCGTGATAAAATCATAGATAAAAATAATAATAATATAAAAACAGATTTAGTTATTGATTTTACAAATTATAAATAAGGAGATAAAAAATGTATTTATATGAATTATGTAAGCATTACATTAGACTTGTTTCAAAACTACTTGACAAAATTGTATATTAAATTTTTATAATTTATCAATTATAAAAACAATGTTTTATATGTTGTATAAAATATGGTTTTAGTATATAAATATGCAGTCTTTCGCGAAGCGTATCCGAGCTTGTCGAGGATATAGCTTCTCGCCTGCCAAAGGCACGCACAGCGAGGCCTACTTCGTATGGATCACCACCGAGTAAGGTACCTTGCCTACGGCACGCAGAGCGGATGGAAAAAGAAGTGGGGGTGTTATGTAGTACGCAGAGCGGTGCATGACTGTGTACTTTGTAGGGCTAGTCCCCACAAAATTATAAAAAATTAGTTTTGAAACAAGTATATTCAAACTAAATTAGCTATTTTAGAAATGATATTAAATAAAATATCAGAGGAATATCCAGACTTAAACAACTCTATATAAACAGATTAAAAATCAATAGTGATTTATGCGTATGTTATATAGATATAGATGACGGATTATTCAAAATATGTTTTGATGGAAAATCTCCATATTGCTATTATAACATAACCTCTTTGATATTAGATATAGGAGAGCTAATTAGTGAAAATGAATAATTCATATAATAATGAAAGATTGGAGTGTCATCATAGTTTAGGGTTTTATATTCAGGTAATAGAAAATATATTGAATAAGGTTATAAAATGATGGTTTATCAAATAGGTTCTATAAGTGTTGGAATATTTAGTGTTATATGTATTTTTATTAGTATAACATCAAAAAATGATATAGCTAAGGCTTTCTATTTACTTTGTTTCTTTTTATCAAATATTGCTGCTTTACTTTGTGATATAGTAATAAAATTAAATTAGGAGTTGTTATGTCAGATCATAACATTGTAACATTAATAGGAAGGCTCGCCGCAGGCGGGCTTCGCCACTGCTGACCCGCAGCGAAAATATACACAAGGAGGAATGGAAATTGCTGAGTTTTCGGCGACTGCCCACCTTCGGTGTAGCAAACAATTATTATGTAAGTACAAAAAACACTACAGAAGTAAATTATTTTGATATAGTAGCTTTTGGAAAATTAGCAGAAACAGTAAGTAAATATCTTATAAAAGGAAAGCAAGTTTTGACGCCACAGGCGGCGGAACACTAAGGCAGGAAAGATGGCAGGATAAAAATACAAACACTACTAAATCTAAAGTGAGAATAATTATGCAGTCAATGCAGATGCTTGCTGATACCGAAAGGTACCTACTCGGTAAAAAAGATGTGAATAATGCAGTAGAAAATAATAGACTTGTTTCAAAACTACTTGACAAGATTACATATGAAAATTTCGTAATTTTATAATTTATAAAATAATGTTTGACATGTTTTATAAATTATTTTTTAGTATATAAATATGCAGTCTTTTTGCTTCTTTGTGCCAACAAAAGAAGTGGGGTTTGGGGCAAAGCCCCAACTATAATTTAAAAATATTAAATTAAAAATTTATAAATTTAGTTTTGAAACAAGTCTAATAGTCAGGAAGATGATGCCGATAGGCACCTACTCGGTGAGGAGGTACCGTTTTAATAATACATAGTTATAAAAGTTTATATTCTTTTTATTAAATGAAGGCTTTTGTCTTTAATTTAATAAAAAGGTATAAACATGGCTTCTAAAGAAAATAATAAATTAATAGCACAAAACAATAATAATATAATAACAGAAAAACAAGCGGAACTTCCGCTAACAGCGGTCAGTCGACTAATTAAGCAAGCTAACTACTTAAATATACTTGACTATATGAAAGAAGAGCAGCTTATTAAACAGATAGATTATGAAATAGAAAAAGAAAACTTTTTTAAGCAATGTTCAAAAACAAAAAAGCAATCACACAAAAAGATAATATAGAAACGGACTTAATAAACTAGAGGAATACTGCCTCCGAAGGAGCACCTGCGGTGAAATGAATAAGAAAAATATTTTATTTATTAAAGCAAGAGAAGCTGATGATTTTATAACGGAAGTCAATTCAAGTGAACTTTCTAATTTAAGTATACGTGCATTAGTTTCTTCCTGTTCCTCTTTATTTTCTTTTTTAGAGAGAAGATATCCATTTATGAAAAATCCTTTTAGAGGTACAAAAACTCGTCCGCCTGTGAAGAACAAAAAAAGACTTGAAGTCCCAACTAAAAAAGAAATTGAATTAATAATTAAAGATATAGCAGATCCTCTTATAAAAGTGGCCATCATTTTTATAATGGAATGCGGAGTACGTGTTGGGGCTTTACCTAAACTAGAAATAAGAAATAATCCCACAGGGACACATTCGTGTAAATATTATTCATATTCAAAAGGCAAGGAAATAAGCTGGAAAGTTACAGATAAAGTTATTAAGTTATTAAAACAAAATAATATTTCTTTTAATTGTCCTTTTAAAAACAAAAGTTCTGAAGTGATAAGAAATATTTTTTATAGGAGTTCAAAGCGTTTGTATAATCAAGGTAAAATAAAAGCTGCCTACTCTATACATGATATAAGGCATTATTTTGCTGTTACTTTATACAAACAAACTAAAGATATAGAACTCATTAGACAGGCGTTAAATCATAGCAGTATAGCTATAACAGGAATATACTTAAAAAGTTTGGAGGTAGAATAATATTTTATAGTTGCGATAATTTATGTTATCGTAATACTTTATTTAATTTAAAATCATATTCAATAATTAATTTATAGTAAGAATAAATTTATATATTTTGCTTATTTTTTATTTTTTTCTATAATTTCATCAGTTTTTGTTTTTATATATAATTCTTTTTTTTCTTTATAAAACTGTTCTATTATATTTAATTTCATATCAAATAATCTTTTATAATTATATGATAAACTTGATAAAAATATAAATAATAAAGATAAGAAAATAGAATTAATATATTTTATGTTTTCATGACTTTTTATAATTAATATTTTTGATAATATAAATACTACTAATGACAATGTAAATAAAATCAAACTAAAAAATGATATTTTATATAGATTATCTTTAACTATTTTAAAACCATCTTCATTATTAATATTTTCCAAATTAAAACTTAATATAATTGTAAAACCTATAGAAAAGATTATACCAATAGAAGTAAATATAATATCATTGACTTTATCAATATCATATATATTTATAATATTGAATATAGATAATATTAATATTGAGATATAACTAATTATAAAAAAAATTATGTGAGATATAAGTATTCTTATTATATTCATATTTTTATTTTTCACTTTCTTTCAAATAATTGATCATTTCATTCATTAAATCTACTTCATTAAGTAAATTTTTATGTGTTTTTAGTGATTGTATAGTAACACTTTTTTGTTCTAATAATGTATTAGCATCTATTTGTTTCTTATTTTTTAAATTTAACCTAACATTATCTAAATCTAAAAACTTGATATTTTTATTTAAAATATCTTTTTTATTTCTTTTAAATTTTAATACTATTTTTATATCTATTAATTATCCTAATTCTTTTTTGTCTATACCATCTATAACTATTAAATTATCTAATGCTGATTTATTCACATCTTTTATTACTTTATTTATTTCTGAATCTTGATTTGTAATTGTTTTACTACTAAATGTTATATCTTTAAATTCATCTAATAATGTATTATCTAATATTTCATTTATATTTGTAATTCTCGAATTTATTGTATATTCATTTGTTACATCTAATAAATTGTTAATATAATTTTGGAAAGATTTTAAACTTCTGTTATTACCATTATTAGTAAAAACAATTTTATTATATTGATCTAAACAAAAATAATATGAATTTTTTTCGAATCCAGCAATATCTTTTAAATCTTGTTTTAATATATCTTCAATACTAAACATTTCTTTATCAAGTTCTTTTATTAGAATATTTTTTGCAGAACCAATTCCTATATTAATAACAGAACCAAATAAGTATTTACCATCTTTTGATAATTCAAAATAATTTATAGTTTCTTTTTCGATTTCTTCTTTGGATGAATGAAGTTCTAATAATCTGTCTCTAACTATCTTCTTTTTATTAGTCAAAGTTTCATATAGATCAAAAAATAAATTATCATATTTTGTTAATTTTATTTCTTTAGAATTAGATTTTATATCACATATATATAATGTTTTGTTAATTCCCATATTATTATCCTAATTATTAATATTTAATTTACTCAAAACTTCACTTTTGTATTTTATTAAATCTTCTTCAAAAAATAACTCAATTAATTTATTATTTTCATCACACAATGATATAAAACATTTTCCTTTAGATATTATTTCATTATGTACTAAACGATCTTTTCTTTTGAATTTAATTCCAGAAGCGTGAAATTTAAAATTATCATACTCAATTATTATTGGCTCTTCTTTTGTTATTGAATATATTATTTCATTTTCTGATTTTTCTATTTCAATACAATCTTGTTTAGGTAGAAAAATATCATATTTATTATTAATTAAATTAAATAAAGTGTCGTTTGATGTTAATAGTTTTACTTTTGTTAAATCAAAATCTGGTAGATTGAGATTATTATCTTTTAAGTAAATGTTATTGTATTCATAATCATCATATGAAAAAATAAACTTTATATCATTAATCCTATCACCTACAAATAATGAAAAATTAAATGCAACTATTTTATCTTTTATATCAATATCTTCTGTTAGTCTCATAATAGAGAGTTTTATTTTAGATTTTGTTTTAGATTTATCTGCCCATTCTTTTGCTCCTAATGAAAATCCTTTTGTACTAATTAAATTAACTTCTAAATTATCTAAATTAAAGACATCTTCTAAATGAATAGCTGTACTTTCTATTTTTTGTATTTCAGGTCTATTAATATTTTTATTCCAATCCTTAATATCTGATATTTCTTTATATCTATCATTTATTTTAGCAACTACATCCATTTGTATATTATTATTATTATATAATGATATTTTTTCATCCCAATAATATTTTACGTCTTGAGATACATTTAAAATTTTTTTAATTACATAATAAAATAATTCTGCTGAAACACCTTTTTTTCTTGGTCTAACTCCGTATAAATATTCAAATAAATCATCAATATTATTTATATTATCTGGGGCTAAATTTTTATTGCTCATTATTATCTCCATCATTATTAACACATAAAATATTATCCAATATGTCACATACATTATCAAATATTTTAATAATTAATATTTGACCAAAGTAATCTTTCATCTTATATAAATCACTTTCATAATGTATATCTAATATTAACTTTTTGAAATAGCTCAAATACATATCAAAATTTCTTTTTTGATTTATATCTATATTATTGATATCATTAAAATCGTATCTAGAATTCATCAACTCACTATTTATCATATTCATTTTTATTTCTGGTATTCTTGCTATTTCATTTCTTATAACTGCTCCTTTGAGAGCATGTAATATAGTATAAAATTTTTCTAAATCATTTTTTAAATCTAAAATGTTTTTTCTATTTATCATTTGTTTATCCCTATTATATAGTAAATACATTAAAGCATTTTTTCTAATATATTGTCCAATACTTAAACTTTCGTTTTTTGAATTTTCTTCAAATATATTATTTTCTTCTTCATTTAATCTCAAAGATACTCTATAGCTTGGCTTTTTATCCTTATCATCTTTCTTTTTTCTGCCAGCACCTTCACGAGCACCGCCTGTATTTGGTCTAGCTCCACCTCTATTATCTTTCTTTTTTACTTCCATTATTTATTCCTATTATTTAATTTTACTATAATAATTACCAAACATATAATTGTTATTATACTTAAAATTGTATTAATAATTTGAAGGTTCATACTTGACACCTTTATTTTTTTTTATATAATATACTTATGTGAAGTGACGGGGACGAATCCCCGCCTTTGGTCAGTTATAATTAAGATTATTTAATCTTTTTTATAACTATTACTAAAGTTATAATCGCCGTGGTAAGCTCTATAACCTTAGTGACCAAAGTAATCACTTCGACCATAAGTTTGCGGGGGTGGGTAAAATCTCTGCAGGCTTTTACTCGGTGCAACGAGTGGGGAGTCTTTTGTGCATGGCGATAACTTTTTTATTAGGGGGTACTGATAAAATTAGTGATATTATTATAATGTAAAAACGCCTTCAGTTTCATAAATACTTTTAGTATCTTCAAAATGATTTTTAATCACTCTATGAAGAGCCATAATTGAGGCTACAACATCATCTATTCTTTTATATGACCTTTTCCTGTCAGGCTTAGTAGGAAGATAATTATCTCTTCCATCTGTTCTTACTTCACAGCAGCTTATCATCCAATTAAGAGCAGGGTTATTACCATGTAAAAGTTTACGTTCATAAGATAGTTTTTTCAAATAAAGAAGTTCCTTCAGATAAACCGCCGACTGCAAAAGATTGCCTAACCTGTTCCATTTTGAAGCCCTCACTTTCTAAGTGTGTTACTATTTCAATAGCTTTCCAAGGGTCATAGCCTATTTCTATAATTTCAAAATCTTTCGCATCATTTAGTATTGAGGATTCTATAACATCAAAATCTATTATATATGCGTAAGTTAAAGTAATTAAACCTTGCGAAGCCCATAATTCATAAGGTACTCTGTCCTCTTTAGAACGCTGCCTTATATTTTCTTTAGGCATAAAAAAGCGAGGCAGAAGTATATACGGACCATTATCAATAGAATCAAAACATAAAACATAAGCTGCTATATCTATTGTAGTTGCTAAATCCAAACCGATGCATGCTTTCCTGCCTTTTAATTCATTTATATTTATATTTTGATGTGAATAAGATTTAAGCCATCTATCAGAATATATACAAACTTCACTCGCCTGAGTTTTTTGTAAGTATATCAGTTATTTGAATAGGTTTATCTAGTCCTTCTAAAAGCATAGATTTTAGATAACTGTCTTTTACAGAAACATTTATATTAGGATTAGCTTGAAAATAATTTTATTTATTAATTCTTCCTGATTAGAAACATCTTCTATTTGTTTAAAGCGTACAGCCTCGTCATAATCTCCTGCCGATTCTTTTAAATCGGCAGGCACTCGGCTTTCCGCTTTATTTAATTTATTTAATTTTTCTTTATATTCGGACATAAATACCCAAATATCATTGATGTTATCAGGCTCGTATATTATAGTAAAATACTCATCATTATTTAATGAACCTTGTAATACTTGATTTGCATATTCATATTCAGAAAAACATACCGAAGATTTATCAAAACCAGCAGTAGTAATTATAAATACAAGCGGCTCTCACTCCCATACCAGATTCAAGAACATTTAATAATTCATTATCTGGATGTGCATGGTATTCATCCACTATAACTAAATGCGGATTTAATCCATCTTCAGTATTGCTGTCCTGTACTAAAGGTTTTGATTTTGAGGCGGTATCTTTTTTCTTTGTAATTGTAGAAGTTTGTTTATATGTAATCGCTTCTTTATTAAGAGCTTTTGCTTTTCTTATTTGCCTTTCGCTTTCACTCCATGCAATTTTTGCTTGATCTTTTTTAGTAGCTATATAATATATTTCGACACCAGCCTCTGCAGGACTATCGCAGAAAAAACAATAATTACCAATTCCAGATGCAAAAGTAGTTTTTTATTACTGCTATGTTCAAAGCCTCGCTATTATAATCTGATAAACTAAGTTTATCAGATGCTCGGCTTTTTACTTTTATTATTTAGGAATATACTTTCTATTATAAACTGTTCCCAAGGCTCTAGTATAATATTATGATTTGCCCATTCTCCTTTTGTATGTACTAAAGATTGAATAAAAGTAATAGGACGTTTAGCTTCATTATCATCAAAATAAAAAGGATAATCATTATTTTGACGAAGTCCGCCTTTGGCGTTAGATTTTTCTATAATAATTTCACACCCAGAAAAATTAAGTAAAGAAGCTAAAATTAATCTTAAAGAAAGTTTCAGAGAGGCTTGGGAAAAAGGTATCGTTGTCCTTGAAGAAGGAATGCAAATAGATCCTATCACAATGAACTTGTCAGATGCACAGTTTTTAGAAAGCAGAAGATTTTCGGTAGAGGAGATATGTAGGGTTTTCCGTGTCCCTCCTCATCTTATAGGAGATTTAAGCAGAAGTACAAATAATAATATAGAACATCAAAGTATAGAGTTTGTAACGCACAGAATAAGACCGTGGTGCGTTCGTATAGAAAAAGCATTAAATGGCTATTTATTAAATAATTTAGAAAGAAAAAATATAATATAGAGTTTAATTTGGACGGACTTTTGAGAGGCGATACTCTTACAAGGCAGCAGGCGAATCAAATAAAATTAAATAATGGTGTTCTTACTAGAAATGAATGGCGGATACTGGAAAACCTTAACGAAGTAGAATATGAATACGGAGATGAGTATTTCTGCAGTCAGCAAATAAGATCAATAAAAACAGTTTAT
>NZ_JH994109.1:10925-14467 GCF_000316195.1 Brachyspira hampsonii 30446
GAAACTTCAGAAAATGAGAGCAATCAAAACTTTAATATAAATAATAATGATGAAAATAAAAAATTAGAAGAGGAATATAAAGATGCCAGCAAGCAACAATGAAATGAGCCGACGCTCTAGGCATAATTCATTATGCCTAGAAATTAGAAGCGGCACCGAAGGTGGACACAGTCGCGAATATAGCAACAATGAAATTAGAAGTATAGATATTAATATTCAAAAAAGTACAGACACAGAAGGTGAACCTCTTAAATTAAGAGGCTATGCTATTGTATATAATTCTTTAAGTGAGCCTCTTTATGGTGATTTATTTAGAGAGCGTATAAACAGAGGAGCTTTCACTAAATCATTATTAGAAAATGATCAAGTATGTTTATGGGGACATGATACAAGATATGTTCTAGGCAGAAAGAGTTCTGGCACATTAATTTTAAGAGAAGATGAAAAAGGGTTATATTTTGAAGTTTCTATGCCAAATACTACTTGGGCAAGAGATTTGAAAGAAAGCGTGGACAGAGGCGATATAAAGCAGATGTCTTTCGGCTTCAAAGTAGTGAGAGATAATTGGATTGATGATAAAGAAACATTAAAAGAATATGGAATGCCTATACGTGAAGTAGAAGAAATCACTTTGCATGAAATATCATTAGTAACATTTCCTGCTTATACAGAAACAAATGTTAGAGATCAAAATAATGATGCATATATTCCACCGAGTAGGTGCCTTGCCTACTGCACGCAGAGCGTCGGCAAAACCGCCTGATAAATCTATGCCTACAGTAAATGATGATTTTGATTATAGAAATAAAGAATATGAACAAAAAATAAAATATCTAAAAATAAAAAATAAATAATAATAAGGAGTATCAAATTATGTCACCAGAAGAATTGAGAGCTTTAATAGAAAAACTAAAAAATGAAAATGCTTTAGATTTACAATCTATTGATGAACTTATGGCAAGACGACAGTCCGCCTACGGCGAAAGACAAGCATATTCTGCTATGAGTATCACGCAAGGTGTGCCTTCGGCAGAAGAGAGAGAAAATAACACGCAAGGTGTACCTTCGGTAAAAGAAGATGTATCAAAACTAGATAATGATATAGATACTTTAATAAAGAATATAGAAAATAGAAATAAGGAAATAGAGAGAAATGATAAACTTCTATCACTTCAAACTAAATCTTCTATGAATAAAAGAAATTTAGCTGATAATTTGGACAATTCATCTGCTGATGATAACGAATCTGAATTAAGAGCTAAAGTTGATAGATGGTTTATAACAGGCAATGATAAAGAAATAAGAGAAACACTTCAGGCAGGCGTTGCTGAAGGCGGCGGATATACTATAGCCCCACAGTATCTAGTAAAGCAAATTATAAAAGACTTAGATGAAACAGTACAGATAAGAAAAAGAGCAAATATCATTCCTGCTATGAATGGATATGCTAGTATAGGAATACCTACACTTGACAGCGATTTAAATGATCTTGATTGGACAGCAGAAATCGCATAAGTTACAGAAGATACAAATATATCTTTTGGAAAAAGAGAAATGAAGGCTAATCAATTAACTAAGTTAGTTAAACTTAGTAAAAGATTAATAAAGCAAAGCAATATAGATATTCAAGGTTTAGTTGAGGAGAGAATAGCATATAAATTGGCTTCTACATTAGAGCATAATTATTTATATGGAAATGGTCAGGATAAACCTCTAGGTATATTTGCTCAAACTTCAGATAATACAGCAGCTATTCCAACTGACAGAGATATAAAAGTAGGAACTGCAAGTGCTGCTATAACTTATGATGGATTAGTAGATGCCGTAAGCGGATTGAAAGGCGGATATCAAAACGGAGCTGTATGGATGCTTAATAAAAAAGCAGTTGCTGCTTTAAGAAAATTAAAAGATAAGCAGGACCATCCTATTTGGCAGGAAAGTTTAATAGCGGGACAGCCTAGTATTCTACTTGGTATCCCTGTTGTGCAAAATGACTTTATTGAAGATAAGTTGGAAGCTACAAAATATTTTGGGTTCTTAGCAAACTTAAAATATTATTGGATTATGGACAGCTTGTCTATGGAACTTCAAGTTTTGCATGAGTTATACAGCAAAACAAATCAGGTAGGTTTTCAAGTAGGATATTGGGGAGATGGTGCTCCTATTCAAAAATCAGCATTTGTAAGATTACTTCCAAATGATCAAGCGTATGCAGCTTAAGGCTTTTATATATGAGCAGTGATACTGAAGATATTAATAGTATAGACATTGATGTCGGAAAAGTAGTCGCCGAAGGCGTGCTTTAGCAAGAGGCAGGTACCGAAGGTATGCTGTCGCAAGATGATGACAGAGTAGTCACTTTGTCAGAGTTCAAAAAGTTTCTAAACTTAGAAGGGATTGACTATGATGATGATATACTGCATCTTACTTTAGACAGTGCAATCGGCTATTGTAATAAAGCTAATGAAACAGAATACAAAAGAGCCGATTGTCCTCCTGAAGTTAGGTATGCAATTCTTGGACTTGCTGCTCATTATTTTGAAAGCAAAACAGGAGAAGCTAGTCAAAGTGAAGAAGTTGCTTTGAAAGGTGTTCACAGATTGTTGGCTATTGCGAGGGAAAAGTTTACTCTATAGGAGATGAGCCAAGCCAGCCCCACAGGGGCACAGTCGTGCGAATAAGTAAACTTATTCGCTTTTATTAGGCGATGCGAATATTGCCTATGGCACGCAGGAGCGACAATAATGAAAGTTGGAAAATTAATTCATACTATAACTTTTTATAGAACGAAGTATATAGATAATGGAAACGGAACAGGAAGTAATGAATTAATAGAATTAAGAAAAGTAAAATGCTCTATTGAAGATATAACATATAAAGATATACAGCAGGGTAAAAGAAAAGATTTAGAAAGAACTTTGAAAGTACATACTCATTATTTCAAAGAGTTTGATACCAAAGGAATGATGGCAAAAATAAACCGTGAAAATGATATCTATGAAGTTATTAATATGGAGAATGTTTCATATAAAAATATAGAATGCATATTTACAATAAAGAAATTAGTAAATAATAAAAGTAAATAATATGTCAGCTGTAAGCAGAAAAACTTCTATAAGTATAAAAGGACTTGATGAGTTTAGAAAAACTTTAGAAGAACTAGGAGGCGATTTTAAAAAAGCTATAAAAGCAGGAGCTAGAAAAGCAGGAAATGAAATAGCTAAAGAAGCTAATGCAGAGGCTAAAAGCAGAGGCTGGAGTGAAGATAAATATTATGATGTAAAAGAAAGAAAATCATCAAAAGGAAGTGATACTTCGGTAGCAATAAAAGTAGGTACATTAGAAGTTAGGGGCGGAGGAGTTCCTCAAAAAAATAAAATAAAATGGTATAAAGAGCAAGGAGACAGATATTATGTTCGGTTTCCAGAATACGGTAGTATTTATCAGCCTCCTCAGCCTCTTTTAATTCCAATTTTTGAAAATAAAAAACCTGTTATAGAAGAATATATAAAACAGAAATTACAACAAGCAATAGATAAGGT
>NZ_JH994109.1:15150-19249 GCF_000316195.1 Brachyspira hampsonii 30446
TCCAATAGCGGCAGGAACAACAGCTTTTGCATTAGCTACTAAAAAAGCTACTGATTTTGATAATGGAATGCGTGAAGTTCTTACGCTTCTTCCTAAATTAAGAAATGAAGGTTTTGAATCTTTAAAGCAGGAAACTTTGGCTTTTTCTAAAGAACTTGGAAAAGTACCTGAAGAAGTAGTACCTGCCTTATATCAATCACTTTCTGCAGGAGTTCCACGTGAAAATGTATTTGAGTTCTTAAAAACCGCAGGCGAAGCTGCTATCGCAGGTGTTGCAGAATTAGAAACTTCAGTTGACGGACTTACTTCTGTTACTAATGCTTATGGAACAGAGGTTTTAAGTGTAAATAAGGCTTCAGATATAATGTTTCAAACACTGAAGCTAGGAAAAACAGATTTTACTCAATTATCAAAATCTTTATTTAATGTTATTCCTACCGCTTCAGCTTTAGGAGTGAAGTTTGAAGATATAGGAGCTGCTATTGCTGTAATGACTGCACAAGGTACACCTACCTCTGTTGCAACAACTCAGATTAGACAGGCTTTAGTAGAACTTAATAAAGAAGGAAGCATTACAGATATAGCATTTAGAGAAATAGCAGGAAAAAGCTTTAAAGAGTTTATAGAACAAGGAGGAAGTTTACAAGAGGCTCTTCAAATGCTTGCTGAAAAAGCTGATAAAAGCGGAAAAGATATTTCTAGTATGTTCAGCAGTGTTGAGGCAGCAAATGCTGGTTTAGCTTTATCTGGAAAGAATGCAGACAAGTTTAAAGATGCTTTAGAACATATGAATAATTCAGCAGGAGCTACATCTGAGGCATTCAAAAAAATAGATGACGGTCCAGCAAGACAGTTTGAAAAAATGAAAGCAGAGCTTAGTGCTTTAGTAGTGGAACTTGGAAATAGTTTACTTCCTGTTGTTAACGAGGATTTACTTCCTGTTATGCAAGATAAAATAGTACCTCTCGCTGAAAAAATGATTCTTACTATTATATCTTTAATAAAAACATTCAGCGACTTGCCAGCACCTTTGCAGGCGGCAAGTGTAGGCTTTGTTGCTTTAGCGGCAGGCTTCGGTCCAGCTTTAAAAGGTATAGTAGGACTTGGAAAAGGATTAACAGAAGCTAAGAAAACTATATCAGATTTTAAAAATGCGGTATCTACATTAAAAACATCCGCAAGTTCTATTCAAGGGTTAAGCACAGCTTGGAAAGCATTAAATACAGTAATGATTGCAAGTCCTGTTGGTATTATAACAGCTTTAACCGTAGGACTTGGTGCTTTAGCAGTAAAAGCATATAAATTAAATCAGGAATATAAAGCATTAATAGATACTTCAAACCAATTAGCTAACAGCACAAAAGAATTAAATGATAATTCTTTTAAAGATGTAGGTTTATTTGAAGAGTATCAAAAACTAGCTAGTGCCAAAGAGTTAGATGCAGCAGCTACTGAAAGATTAAACCAAGTAACTGATAAACTTACTAGACTATATCCTAATTTAAAAACTGTAGTTTTAGACGGAATTACATATATAGATTCTGCTACTATGAAGTTAGAAGACTATAGAACCGCAGAAGAAACAACTCAAATACAAACTATAGAAACAAAAATAAAAGAATTAGAAGAAAAGAGAAAAATATATAATACTGCTGTTGAAAACTTAAGAAGTTCTTTATATGCATCTGGTATGGGAGAAAGCCAAGCCAATGATGAGATATTAAAGAGTTCTGATTATGAAAAATTATCAGAAGTAGAAAAAACATTAAAAACATTAGAAAAACAAAGAAATGACTTAAATCAAAGCATGCATTTAAGACAGTCTCTAACTAGAGATGGAATAGATTTAGAGACTAAAGAAAAAGAAGCTAATGAAAAGAGCATTAATGCTATAAAAGGTAAATCTGATGCAGTAAAGACAAGCGGAAAAACTTATAAAGATTATTTAGCTTTATTAAAACAAGCGGAGGCAGAGGAAAATAGAAGAGTAAGCAACCTTCGTAATATGGGAGCTGAAATCAGCGATGCTGAGGCTTTAGAAGCTAAAAAAGACAAAGTAGGTGCTATACGGCGAAGCCCACCTATGGCGACAGAAATGAGTACGGTACTAAACTTAAATGCTAATCAAATAAAATATTTAAGTGATAATTACGGCTACGCATTAGGACGACTGTCCGCCTTCGGCGACAGTATAACAACTGATAGATTTTCTGAATTAGTAAAAGAAATAGAAAATAGTATATACGCTTATGAAAGAGGCGTTGCGGTTGCTGAGGAGTTTGGTGATAAAGTAAGCGAAGCCGAACAGCAGGGACAGAAAAGTGAAATAGTAAGAAGCGGAATAGAAAGCATAACTAATGAATTAGAACTTACAACGGAACAGGTAGAAATATTAAAAGAGAAGTTCGACGAACTTTGGAAAACACCTACTCAAAGTTTTGCAGGCTATTTTAGTGCGAATTGGCTTCAAATGCTTAATGACACTATAGGATATACAAGTGATTTTTATTCTGCTATACAGGAAATGAAAATACAGTCTATAGAATACGAAATAGAAAAAAATGAGGAAAGAAAAGAAGCGGTATTAGAAGCTATAGAAGAAGAAAAAAATGCAAGGCTTGAAGCTATAGGAATAATGGAGGACTCACAAAAGCAGAGTTTATTGAATGAAATAAAACAATTACAGAATAGGCAAAAAGTTGCTCTAGGACTTTATGAACAGGAGAGAATAAAAGCTGAACTTGAAGAGAAACAAAAAGAACTAGCCAAAATACAAATAGAAGAAGAAGCCAAAGCTAAGCAGATAGAAGTAGAGAAAAACTACAATAATGAGAAGATGAAGCTAGAATATAATTCTCAAATGGAAAGCTGGAAAATGTCTTTAGTTCAGGCGTCAGCTTCTATGGCACAGGCCGCCATAAGTGCTTTAGCTTCGTCAATGGCAGTTCCTTTCCCTGCAAATTTAGTTGCTTATGCTACTTTACTTGGAATTATAGGAGCAGGAGCTGTTAACTTGGTAAAATTATCCCAAGCTAAACCGAGTGAACCTAAATATTTGGCAAAAGGAGGACTTGTAGAGAGAAGAAACGGAGGAATCAATGCTGTAATCGGAGAGGGGGCAAGTGATGAAGCGGTTATTCCTCTTGAAGATAGAATACTATCAAAAATAGGAAGTCAGATTTTTGAAGCAAGCAAAGGTGAAGATGGCAGTTATTATGCTGATACGAATACATCAGAAACTATATTCAATCAGCCTGTTTATTTAATGCTTGACGGCAAGATAGTTGCAAGCACTATGCTTAATTTAAGCAAACGAGGTGTAAAAGTTGTCAGCCAGAGAGGTATATTATAAAAGGAGGAAGTGAGTACAAGCCACCAAGTAGGTGTTTTAAGGCGAGTACGAACATAGCAATAATATGAGATTATTATGTAATAACATATTTAATCTATTTCCGTATACTGTATCTGGAGGTGAAGATGATTTTTTCCCTATTTCTAATATATTTAATTATCAAACTCTGGAAGTTGGAAGATTCAAAAGTGAAGAAGAGGCAAGTTTATTTTTGGATGGGAAAGGTACTATAAACTGTTTTGCTATTTTTAATACAAATATTAAAAATATAAATATAGAAATAGAAGATATATACGGCAATTTTATTTATTATAATGTTTATATAAAAAATAATTATGGAGTTTATAATATAGCTCCTGTTGAGTTTACAAGAATAAAAATAATTTTTAATAAAAAAGCAGACGGTAATATTATAGAATGCGGATATTTTATTATAGGAGAGGCAGTAGATTTTCCTCCTCATGATAAAACCAAAACGCATACTGTAAATTATACACATGAACAGTATTTTTCTCAAAGCGGTCATTATTTTTACAGGAGGCTTCCTGTTAAAAGCTATGATACTTGGAAAGTATCTTTTCCATATCTAACAAATGCTGATAAAGAAAAAATCAGTAACTTTTTTAATGAGAATAATTTTGAACCTTTTGTACTTCAAGTATGGATTGAAGAAACTATAGTTTCAAATACAGAAAATGCTCTTGGTGTATATAATAATAGCAAATATGGTGCGGCAAGATATGGAAG
>NZ_JH994109.1:20108-25552 GCF_000316195.1 Brachyspira hampsonii 30446
TTTTATAATTTGGATTCTCAAAGAAGATGTTCAGAAAAATATCTAAGATTGTCTATGAAATATAATACTGCACTAGGAGGATATGTTGAAAAGAAATATTGGAATATTAATGACTTTGAAAGAAAAGGCAAAACCTTAAAGAGAAAAACAGTTAGCTTTGGAGTTGGCACCCATGAGTTTGATTTTCCAAGCGATGTTAATAGTATTACAGTTCATATATGTTCAGGAGGTGCAGGAGGTTATTATGGTTTATTAGATACGGTTGGAACAGAACCTACAGTAGGAGGTAATTCTCAAGTATTAGTAGGCAATACAGCGATAACTACTTGTCAAGGCGGTCAGATAGCAGTAAAAACAGGTACAATGTCATTTAATGGAGGAAATGGAGGTATTGCTATTGGACAGGGTAAATTAATTAATGGAAATAATGGAAGTACAAGCACATATAATAATATTAATTATAATACGGGAGCTGTATTTACAAATAATACTACTTTGGCTAGCGGAGGTAATGGAGGCAATGGCTCTATAAACGGATATGCTTCAGGCGGAGGAGGAAGCGGAAGTGCAGCTATTGTAGATGTAACAAGAGGTATGCTTGGCTCTTTAAATAAAGTAAAAATTATCGTAGGAGCTGGAGGAAACGGAGGAGTTAATAGTAATAATAATGGTGTTGTTGCTAATGGAGAAAGAGGACAGGATGGTTCAGCAGTCATAGAATATATGCAGAAATAGGTTATATAGAAGTAAACGAGTGCGAACCAGATAGTAAATTTATTTACTATCTATTTATAGGCGAGCACGAGTATAACAATAATAAATATATGCAGAAATAGGTTATATAGGAGTAAGTGAGCCGAAGCACATCTATAATTTATTATAGATGTAATTATAGTGTAGGCTAACATAGCAATAGTAATGAAGAGTTTTGCTAATATTATAGAACTTGATATTTCTAGTCCTGATACTAGATTAATATTTGCACCTTTCGGAGGTGTATGGACTGCGAGTATTAATGAAATATATTCTCAGTATTTATCTTCTTATTTTACTGAGTTAGTAAATATTCAAGAAGATGAATTATATAATTTGTTTAGTAGGCACCTGTCCGCCTGTGGCGTAGGCTCTATAAGTGTCACCGAAGGCGGACAGTCGTCTGACAATGATAGAGGATATATAGAAGTATTTTCTTTAGAAGCTCTTTATCAGCAAAATAAATCTTATTATCAATATATAGAAAATAAAATAAATTATATAGCCGTGCATTTTAATAACTTTGAAATACCTTACAGTAAAAAGAATATAATTATAAATATTAAAAGATTATTCTCTACACGTGAATGGGACGCCTGTGGCGACTGCCCACATTGCGTGCCACCTTCGGTGTCAGACAGCAACAATAACATAATAACTGAATTAAATAATATGTACGACGACTGTCCGCCTATGGCGATAGAGCCTAGAGTGGAGGAGATAGATACAGCGGATATAGAAGGCGATTCACTTGCATTTGATACTATTCAAACAAATGAAATGTCTGTTACTTTAAGAAATGATGACGGACTTTTTGATGATTTTTCTAATTTATACGGCAATAGATTTTTGGTAAGACAAATATTTGACTATCAAGCGGACAGCCGAATGCCTGCCGATTTTAATAAATCGGCAGGAGCTTATAATGAGGCTGGGAGCGTAGCAACAATAAAAGATTCTAATATTATATTCTCTGGTTTTATTCAAAAGCCTGAATATTCTTTTTTAGAAACTATAACAATAACAGCATCAGATATAAGAGCTTCTTTTTCTACTGAGCTTCCTAAAAATGTTTTCAGCGAAAAAGAATACCCAGATTTGAAGAACTTCCCAGAGAATGTGCAAAGCGGAGAAGATACTATTGACACATGCAGAACTTTAGCAGCTGGACATGGCATTACAGTAAAATTAAAGCCTATAAAATATTATACTCCTGCACCGAAGGCGGGCAGTCGCCATATACTAAATCCTGATTTGATTCCTGAGGTAGTTTTTGAAATATGCGACACTTCAAGGAATGCTATAGAAAGTATTGTTAATAGAAATGATAAACTTGATAATAATAGATTGAAGCCTCATATATATTTTATAGAAACCCCAGAGAGTGAAAATGAAATAATAGAAAAAATGGAACTGATGTTTATGTTATATCAAAAATGCTTGGCCATCAAAATATTAATACAACCGTATCAAGATATATTTATGTTTTGGCTGGAATGATAAAAGAAGCTATGGAAAATCACCATTTTGCTAAGTTTGAATATAGTACTAAAAAAGACTTTTATAATTCTAAAAACGATGAAGTCCTTGCAATAAAAAATATGTTTGAAGATTTAACTAATAAGATGAATGACATTATAAATAATCTGCCGAGAGAAACGGATATTAAAAAGGCTTAAAAAAACTGCATATATATAGGTTAAACCATCAAAATGAAGTATGATGACACCCTTACTTTAAGTATAGTGACACCCTTAGATGTTGTATGAGTTTAAAGATATTTAAAGACATGTTAAAGATTAACCTAATGATTATTTAAAGACTTTAAACTGACTGACTTATGCAGATTTTTATTTTTTGAATAATGGCTTAAATAAAAAAATATTTGAAAGCTGTTGCGATAATATAATGCAAATCGATGCTTAAAGTATTTGTTACGATGCCTTTATTTGAAACGTAAAGCCTTATTTTTAGGTACTTTTTATTTATATATACTTTATAAAAAACACTCTTTACAGCAGTATTTTAAATTTTTAAAAAAATGTTTTTTGTTATTGATCATCAAATAATTTTGGAATATGGTTGTCAATATCTGTATTCTGTTTTGTTTTATCTTCTTCAATAAGTTTTATTATTGCTTTTTTTAATCCTAAAAGATTATATATAGTTCCTGTAATTTTTTCTTTATTTTTTAAAAATGTTTTTGTTTCATAAGTTAAATATCCTTTAGTGTATAATTGTGTCCTTTCCCTTGTATAAGATTTCTTTCCGAGGTCTTTATCCCTTAAAATAGTTTTATTATCCATATAAGCATTCATTAGACGTACTATAAATTCAAATTCATTTCCTGTTAATCCTAATCTATTTTTATATTTTATTAATGCGTTTGGAACAAAGCTATAACCTAGTTCTAACATTTCTTTACCAAAAAAATTAATTAAAAAATTATCATCTATTATTTTTTTATTCATAAAATATGTCCTATTCAAAATATTAATAATTATACAATATTTTTGAATATATATATATATTATGTTTAGAAATATTGTGCGGATTGGTGCCGCGAAGCGTACATGTTGTAACAGCTCGTAGTGGAGGATACTATGGAAATATTAGTAAAGAAAAACCCTATAATGAAAGAAGTATATGATGAATATAATAAATTTGTTAATAGCAATGATTTGTATAATGGCTACAGTAATTATGAGAGAGATTATTTTAATGTTCTAATGCTTAATGAAGAGCGTATAAAGGGTATTGAAGAAGGAATGAAAAAAGGTATAGAACAGGGTATAGAAAAAGAAAAATATTCTCTAGCTAGAAATATGAAAAATAAAAATATGGATATAAATCTCATAAGCGAATTAACAGGGCTTAGTATAGAAAAAATAGAAAAATTATGATATAAAAATTTATATTTTAGTCACATTTAAAAACAATAGTATATCTCATTTTAAGCTTCATAAAAATCAATTATCTGAAAAAACCAGATATATTTTCAATAAATCCTGATATTGCATAGAATATAAAAGATGGTATAGCAACTATAATTATAAGTAGAAGCATCAAAATAGGGTATAATATATCATTAAATATTTTACTAAAAATTAATTTTATATTATATATAAATGCTCCGGGATACGCTTTTTTTCCATTATTATTTTTTATGTTTTTATCTGCATTATTTTCTATCAAAAGAGATATAACTTTTTTTTCCATATCAATATTTCTATGCCCATTATTTTTTTTATATGAAATCTTATGAAGTGCAGTATCTCCGTCATTATTTTGTAAATTAATATTTACTGACTTCTTTATGAGCATTTCAAAAATATCATATTCTTCTATTCCTATATTATCTCTAGAAAGTATATAGTGAAGTATACCATTTCCGTCATTATCTTGTATATTAATATTTGCTCCGAGATTTATAAGTGTTTCAATTTTATATTTACTATCTGGAACTCCTATAATTTCACTTGTGCCGAATTTAGGTTTACGATGTGAATCGTAGTACTTACTTACATCAAGTATAAGATTTTTTCCAGATTCGTTAATATTCATTCCATTATATAATAAAACTTTTACAAAATTAGAGAAATTATTAGTACTTAAATTAGGTATATAGTCATACCACTCATAGCTACTATTCGTTATAGAGTAGGTTATATATTCTTTATTGTTTTCAATTACATATTTAAACTCATCAATATTTTCTGATATTACTGATTTGTATAATGCTGATTCTTTATTTGTTGCCGCTAATTTTTTAAAATCATCACTTACTTGAGCATAAGAAATGTACGAACTAATAATAAATATCGTAATGCATAATAATTTCATCATAAACCTTTTTTAATTGTGATTATATTTTTTGATTATAAAGTATATTGGTATATCTTGTCAATATCATTTGACAAAGTATAAATATTTCATTATAATAATTTTATGGAATTAAAATCAAATAATAATTTTAATGTTTTAAATGATTACTTTGTGAGATATCTTTTATCCGATAAAGGTAGCGAGGCAATATTATTAGACTTTATTAATTCAATAATGCTTGATTCTGGTATGAAGACTTTTAGATCTGTAGAAATATTAACACAATTTAATTATAAAGAAAACTATGAAGATAAAGAAACAATAACAGATGTTAAGTGCATAACACAAAATGGAACAGTTGTTATAATAGAAATTCAGCTGCAAGGTAATTCAAGATTTCCAGAAAGAATATTATATTATTGGGCTTCAAATTATAGTAAACTTTTGAAACAGGGTGAAAAATACGATGCCCTAACTCCTGTAATAAGTATTAATCTTCTTAATTTTAATTTAGATGACAGTAATAATATACATTCTTGCTATATGATTTATGATACAAATAATAGAAGATTGTTAACTGATCATTTACAGATACATATAATAGAATTAAAAAAATTTAAATATAATACATTAGAATATGATTTAAATTGCTGGCTTAAATTTTTTACTATGAAAGATAAAGATAATAAGGAGGTTATAATGTCAGAATTAGTAAAAGAGAAACCAATAATGGAAGAAGTGCAAAGAAGATACAATAATTTCATTAAAGATAGGCTAATGATGAATGAATACGATAAGAGGCAGGCTTATTTATATGGTAATCAGATAATGCTTGAAGAAGAAAGAAGATTAGGAATAGAAGAAGG
>NZ_JH994110.1:0-134485 GCF_000316195.1 Brachyspira hampsonii 30446
TGAAAAAAATAAAGCAATATCTATAGCTAGAAATTTTAAAAAAGCTGGTATAGATATAAAAATAATAAGTGAGAATACAGGTTTGAGTATAGAGGAAGTGGAAAACTTGTGAGTTTATTAAATAACAAGTTTTCTCATATAATAAATAATATTAGATATAATAAATAATATTAGATATAATAAATAAAAAAAGCTAGACTACTGCCAAGCAAATAATAACAAACGAGTTGACGAAGTCTATCTCATAAAATATGCAGTAAGGTATCTTTGCATAAAAGTCAGTGCTTTGGTTGCTAGCTTATAATAGCTGAGGACTTATAAATATTTTGAAACGACAATAAGACAGTGTAAGAAAATTATTAAGTTTTATGAAAAAAAGTCAAATATAAAAACTGCAGTCTTTTTGGTTCTTTGGGTCACCAAAAGAACTGGGGTTTGGGGTGAAACCCCAATAAAAATATTAAGACCTAATAATAACAATAATAAAGGATAGTTAAGATGAAAACTTTTGAAGGAAAACTCGTTAGTGAAAAACCAATTAAAATTGGTATAGTATGTGCCAGATTCAATGAATTTATTGTTTCTAAACTTTTGGGCGGTGCTTTGGACGCTTTATCTCGTCATAATATTAAAGACGATGATATTACTGTAGCTTGGGTGCCTGGTGCTTTTGAGATACCTCTAATAGCTTCTAAAATGGCTAAATCCAAAAAATATGATGCTGTTATATGTCTTGGTGCTGTTATAAGAGGCTCTACTACCCACTATGATTATGTTTGTGCTGAAGTATCTAAAGGTATTGCTAATGTTTCGCTTAATTCTGATGTGCCTGTAATGTTTGGAGTTTTAACTACTGAAAACATTGAGCAGGCTATTGAAAGAGCTGGAACTAAAGCTGGAAACAAAGGATTTGATTCTGCTATGGGTGCTATTGAAATGGTAAACCTTATAAGAGAAATAGAAAAATAATATTATATTAATACTATATCATAAAAAAACAAGGGTTTAAATTATTTTTTATAGCTCTTGTTTTTTTATTGTCCTTATTTGTATTATTTGTTATATTTAATAATATTAAACATATAGACTTTTTATTATATTAGTATATAATACTTATTAATAAATATTACTAATAAAGGAGAGCCCTATGAAATTAAAAGGATCTAAAACTGAAGTTAATTTGAGAAATGCTTTTATAGGTGAGGCTATGGCTAGATGCAGGTATATGTATTATGCTGAAAAAGCCCGTGAAGAAGGTAGAGAGGATGTAGCAGCTGTATATGAGAAATTTGCCAGAAATGAACAGGAACATGCTAAGATATGGTTTAAAAACTTTCATGGTATACTTAGCACTGAAGAAAATTTAAAAGAGTCTATAATGAATGAAAATTATGAATCTATAGATATGTATCTTTCTTATGCTAAAACAGCACAAGAGGAAGGCTTTGATGATTTAGCTATGGCTTTTATGAATGTTGCTAGAATAGAAGACGGACATAAAAAAAAGTTTCAAAGTTTGCTTCGAGATACTAAATTAGATATACCAAATTGGCAATGCGATATATGCGGTTATATAGATTCTCAAAATGAAAATCCTGCAATATGTCCGCTATGTCAGAATTGTATAAAAAAATAAATAATCAATTATTAATATCCTATTGTAAGTTATACTATTGTCTAATATAGAATTACTTGCAATAGGATATTAAAACTTTATTTACATACCCCGCCCTTTTTACTTCAAGGGTTTTAATATAAAATTTAGGCTTTATATATGTTTAAAGTCTATATAGAAAAAGCATGCCCGCCCAAGTGTTCTTTAAATTTTAAATCTATTTCACGCACTGTAAACAAAATTTTTTATATAATTAACATGTTATTATTAATGAGTATATATTGATAGCTTCATTCTGCGTGCGGTTAAAGAATCATAAATACAAAAAAAAACTTGGGTGGGACTCTATATTTTCTTTTGAGATAAAAAAGAATAATAATTTAGAAATAACAAAATAAAGCAGAAAATATAGAGGGTGGGGAGTGAAAATAAATCAAAAAACCATACTGCATTAATAATTATGCAGTATGGTTTAAAATTATTTATTTAGCTGCATTTCCAACCACATTCAAAGAGTCCCAAGTCCTTGCAAAAGGAGGAGCATAACATAAGTCAAGCATTCCTAATTCATCTACAGTAAGCCCGGCATATATACAAGCAGCTATAACATCAGCCCTCAATACAGCACCTCTTTTTCCTAATATCTGACCTCCTATTATCTTTCTGCTGTCAGCTAAATATACAAGTTTTATATGCAAGTCCTGATAACCAGGATAATAATGAGTATGATCTAAATCTTTTACCGTAACAGTTTTATAGTTAATATTTCTTTTTTTAGCTTCTTCCTCTGTTATTCCTGTTCTTGCAGCTTCAAGTTCAAAAGCAAGTATGCATGCACTAGTTAAACTTCCTATAAACTTTTCATGCCCTCCTACTAAATTGCTAGCAACCATTCTACCCAATTTATTTGCCCCTGTAGCAAGTGCAGCATAAGTTTGATCATTCAATACTTTATCATATATACTAGCACAGTCCCCAGCTGCATATATAGAATCAATATTTGTTTTTCCTTCCCTATCAACTAATATAGCACCATTATCCATTAATTTTATGCCGGCATTCTTAGCTAAATCAGTATTAGGTGTAACTCCTATAGCAACAACAACATAATCAGCATCATATTTTCCCTTATCTGTAACAACTGCTTTTACATTATTGTTACTATCAGCTTCTAAACCCTGCACTTTTTCATTTAGATGTAAGTCAACATTTTCTTTTATATGCTCTATCACCATATCAGAAAATTCTTTATCAAATTTCTTTCCGAATACTCTGTCTGAACGCTGTATAATAGTAACATTTTTTCCTATATGCTTCAAAGCATGAGCTGCCTCAATAGCTATAAATCCTGCACCTAATATAACAACATTTTTTATACTAGAGTCTTTCATTTTTTCTCTCATGTTAATAGAATCACTAAACTCTTTTAAAGTAGATACATTTCCTATATTGATATTTGCTATATTAGGTATTATTGATTTTGCCCCTGTAGCTATAAGAAGCGAATCATAATTATCTTCAAATTCTTTATTATTTATTATGTCTTTAACTAATACTTTTTTATTTTCAGCATCTATTTTCAACACTTCATGCTTCACTTTTAAGTCTATTCCCGACTTTATAGTAGCCTCAGCAGTTCTTGCTATCATAGTATTAGGGCTTTCATAAAAACCGCCTACATAATAAGGCATACCGCATGCCCCCCAAGATACAACATCCGTTTTTTCATAAACTGTAATAACAGCCTCTTTATCTAATCTTCTAGCCTTGGCAGCCGCACTCATTCCGGCAGCAACGCCTCCTATTATTATAACTTTTTTCATTTTTTACTCCTTTTTTATATACCTATATGTAGTATATTCAAAAATAATAGGTTTGTCAATTTTTATTGCTTATTTAAGTAATATAATAAAATTTTGTCAAATTACAATGACATTTTATTTTTTACATAATAGAGTTGTTTCAAAACTGATTTTATTATTAATTGAGTGGACTAGTCCTGAGAATCACTCTGCGTACTTCGCAAACCTGCACTTATTTTGTGTAACTATCCGCCAGACAGCCTGACGAAGTCCGCCTCGCGAAGCGTGCCTTTGGCAGGTGTAGGCAGGCAAAAAACTGAGTATTTATATACTATAAATAATAAATTATACAACATGTAAAACCTTGTTTTTATAATTTATAAAAATTTTATATATAATCTTCTCAGGTACTTTTAAAATAAGTTTAATATATATTAAAATTAAAAGTTGAAAAAAATTAACTTAAAGATATACTATTATATATAATTATTTTTTTAGGAAATAAAATCAGCTATGGACAATTCATCAGATTACAGCCTTCAAAATAAAATAGATGATATGATATCTCATTATAAAGAAATATGTAATAGAGAACCAAACAATCATAAAGCTAGAATAGATTTCGGCGTATTTTATACCCAATTAGGTAATAATAAAAAAGCCATTGAACTTTTTAAAGAGGCATTAGTCATAAATAATAGTGATTACTCTATATGGCGTCTTATAGGAATATCATACACTAAAATAAATGATTATTATAATGCTATAGCTCATCTTGAAAAAGCTTATGAAATGGAAAATAATGATTATATAAGTCTTAATTGGCTTGGAAAATGCTATGTAGAAGTAGGAAGATATGAAGATGCAGTAAATGTTTTAAATAGATCTTTTATGATAGCACCAAAAGAATATCTTAATTGGCGTACTTTTGGTATAGCATTATATAATCTAAAAAGAACAGATGAGGCTATAGAATCTTTTGAAAGAGCTATAGAACTTAATAAATATGATTATACTAGTTTATATATGCTTGCCATTTCATATAAAGATAAATACGAATATAAAAAGGCTATAGATATATTAAAAAAAGTAATAGAGATAGAAAAAAATAACTATTATGCATATTTTAATATGGGACTATGTTTCTTTATGCTTAATGATTTTGATAATGCTGTATCTTCTTTTAATAGTGCTTTGAATATAGATAATAAAGATTATTTGCTATGCTATTATCTTGGGATTTCTTTATATGAAACTAAAGATTACATAAATGCTATATCATATTTAAATAAAGCTATAGAAATGAATAACAGACATTCATCTTCTTATTATTATTTGGCTCTTTCATATTATTCAGCCGGACTTTATGATAATGCTGTAAATGCATTGGAAGAATGTATTAAATTAGATAATAGCAATAAAGAAGTTTATATATTACTTGCTAATACTTATAATGCTATGGGTGATAGAGATAAATCTATAATAGCATTCAATAAAGCCAAAGAAATAACATCCTAATTATCAGTATCTTCTTTATCTAAATTTTCCTGACTGATTATAATACCGTATCCTGTTATTTCCATCGAATATTTGTCGTCTAATTTGATAATAAAATTTTTATCTTTACGCTCTATCTCAGTTATTTTAGAATGAGGATATTCATTATCTATAACATTAACCATAGATTTATGTATGCAGCTTCTTGGTATTCCAATATTTTTAGTTTCATCATTGATTATAGATATTTTTTTCCAGAGTCCTGTATTATAAAAAATAACTTTATATCCAAAATCTATATCAACTTCATATCCTCCGCCATTTTGATATAATGAAACTGACTCTATATTATTTCCAGGGAAATTAAGATTTAAAAAATTTTTTGCTTTCAAAGGCAGAGAATTTTCTGTTATAGTTTGAGAATATATATTTAAATTAAATATAAATACAAGCAAAATTAATTTTAAATATTTCATAATATTTATTTTCGTATTTTATAATTATAATGTTAGAATTTTTTATATTATACTTCTTTAAAACTAATTCTAACAAATACATTTAAAAATACCAGCTATATAAAATAACCGGTATTTTTATAATGTTTTCAATATTTTTGAAGAACATTAGTTTCTTGTTCTGATATGTTATTCTTAATAATATCATTATATTCTTGAATTAAGGAATTATAATCTTCATCATTAAATATAATAGAATCATCATAATTATTATTAAGAAAATTTAAGTTATTAATCATAATGGTTCCTCCTTTTCTATAAGGCTTAATCATATTTAGAAGCAATATATTATAATAAAAAATATAGATTAATTACCATTAAGTATTATAAAAACTATATACTATCAAACAACTTAAATCTTATATTATAATAATAACAAAAATTTATTTTAAGAAATAAAAAATATATATTTTTTATAAAAAACATATTAAAAAAAAATAAAGCGATAAAAAAGACCTACACATTTATATGTATAGGTCTTTGTATTTCCAATTAAAAACAAAATTAATTCATAGCATTAATTTTTTTAATCATATCAGATTTTTTAGCAGCTGCTCTATTAGCATGAATAACAGATTTTCTAGCAGCTTTATCTAAAGCACTTGCATATTTTTTAAATTCTTCTGAAGCAAGATTTTTATCATTACTATCTACCGCTTTAATTACTTTCTTTTTTTGAGTATTTAAGAAACTTTTAATTTTTCTATTATAAAGATTTCTAACTTCATTCTGTCTTAATCTTTTAGATGCGGAAGCTATATTAGGCATTGTAATTTACTCCAAGTTAAAATAAAATGCGGAGTTGACGGGGCTCGAACCCGCGGCCTCCTGCGTGACAGGCAGGCGCTCTAACCAAACTGAGCTACAACTCCAAATCAGTTAAGGAATGTTTTGTATTATATACTAATTATATTTTTTGTCAACTACTATAATTAAAAAAAATTTAAAAATATATATTAAAATTATCACTATTATTATTTTTTTTGTATATTTAATATATAAATAATCAATATTAGAAGCATATAATAAAAAATATAGAATTAGTAAACATTAACAGCTTAACTAAATTTATATTATAAAAATTGATTTTTTAATTTTTAATACACGCACGTTGAATGTTTTATATAAACATATATAGATTATCAATCATAATAAACAATTTATATAAATTAAATAAAACGTGCGGTGTATTAAATTTAAAATTAAAAAAAATTGTGTGGGAAGCTAAAAATTCTTAATTAGACATAAAAAAATAGAAAATATGAATTGCAAAATACACAATAAGAATAAAGGGTGGGATTTAAAATAGCACAAAAAAGAAAAGTAATTAAAATACTAATTCTTCTAATTTTAATTAAACAACAAAATAATATTTGATTAATATATTGGCTTGTTTAAAAAATAATTTTATTTATGATTGAGCGAAATAATATATATTTATACACTATAATAATTTATGTAACATATAAAACATTTTTTAATAATAAAACCATGAAAAGTTTATATATAATATTATCAAGTATTTTTAAAACAAATCTACTTATTGAAAAGAATTTCATTAAAAAATATAATTAATACTACATTTCTACAATATTAATTACTTAATTCTTATTTCGTTATTATACCATAATAATCTGCTCATAAATATTATATAAAATGACTTTAGAATATATAATATAATAATTATTAGAAAGCCAAATATAAAAAAGTGAGATCCAAATATGAAATATATTCAAATCTCACTAACAATCAATATTAATTTACAGCATTAAATTATATCTGCACATCTTGGCTATAGTCAATACCTTCCTCATCAAAGCCATGCATATTCATATAATCTTTTCTGAATAATGCCAGATCTGCTATTTCTTTCAAATTATCCTTTGTTAATTTATTCCAAGAATCTAATACTTCTTTTTGAACATCTTCTCTTAATTCCCAATCATCTAATCTTATTCTATTTTCACTGTCAACAGGTATTTCGTCTCCATTAAAAAGTTTCTCATTTAAAAGCCTGTACATTTGCTCTATACAGCCCTCATGAATACCTTTATTTTTCATCACTTTAAATAATATACCTATGTAAAGAGGAACTGTAGGAATAACTGCTGAAGATCTAGTTACTACTGCTTTATTTACTGATACATAAGCATGTCCTTTTACTTTATCTTGCATCTCTTTATCTAGATCATGTGCTGTTGCCTCTAAATGATCCTTAGCTTTTCCAATAGTTCCTTCTCTGTATACGGCTTTTGTCATTTCTGGTCCTATATAAGAATAAGCTATATTAATAGCATTTTCAGCTAATAAATCAGCATTAAGCAAAGCATCTGTCCATAATTTCCAATCTTCTCCGCCCATAACTTTTACAGTAGATTTTATATCATCTTCATTGGCAGGATCAATAGATACCTCCAATAACTCCTCTGTAAGAAAATCTACACCTATTCCATTATATTTTTTTCCTATAGGCTTTAAAGATGAACGGTAAAGTGTTCCTGTTGATTCATCCATTCTCACAGGAGCCGCCAAGCTATATATAACTAAATCTATTTTTTCGCCATTGAAAAATGTTTTAGCTTCTTTAATAACTTCTTCTTTTGAAGCATTTAAAAATGCATCCAATATTAAATTTTTATCCTCTATTCCATCTTTTTTAGCGAAAGAACCAAAAGCCTCATTATTATACCAACCAGGTGTAGCTGTTCTTCTTGCTGTAGCTTCTTTTTCAAATGACACACTCATTGTTTTAGCACCTAATCCATAAGCTATAGCTATTCTGCTTGCAAGTCCATATCCGCCTGAGCCACCTAATATAAGTGCATTCTTTACATTAGATTTCACTTTAGGCTGTGATTTCACATAATTAATTTGATTTTCTACCTCTTTGGCACAGCCTAATGGATGAGCTGTTATACATATATTATTTAATATTTTTGGCTCTACTACCATATTGTTTATTCTCCTATTATTTTTTTATTACAAACTAATTTTATAATACTTTATAATAAAATTGTTTTTTTTTCAATGAAAAAGCAACAAACTCTCTTAAAAATAGATGATAGCATATTATTCATTAATAAAAAATTAATTACACCTGCCCGCCCTCTAGCCTATTCATAAAAACTGTCATTTTTGTGCTATTTTTCTTTTTTATTCTATTATGTAATTTATGCTCCCCACCCAATATTTTTTAATTTTTACAGCAAATGTACCGCACGCTAAACAAAATTAAAAATATTGATTTACCATGATTATAAATAGTAATAAAATTTAAAATTTCATTTACCGTGCGTTAATCAAAATTTATTTTAAATATTCTTTTAATTCATTTTCGATACTTTTCATAGCTTCAGAAAATTCTTTTATATTATTGAAATTTTGATTAGGAATTTTCAAAGCATATTTATATATAGTACAATTAGCATAACTGTTATAAACATTATTTAAAATACCTATTTTTATAATTTTATTTTTATCAGTATAATTAGTTTCTTCCAATGGATAAATAAATCCAGCATTTTTTGCATTAAGTGTATAAGCGTAAGAGACTATTTGATGTTTATCGTTTCTATCTATATTTTCGCTGCTGTAATTATCAAGCCTTTTATATTTAGCATCAAGCACTATATTATTTTTATTGTCATCTGATAATTTATAGAAGTCCGGATAAACTCTCCAAGCATTATTAAGTAGGTTTATACCATTCTTTGATTTTCTATTTTCTGCATGAATAAAATTTATTTTGCTTAAAAAAGTATTTAAATATTCTTCAAAAAGCCAAGCCCCGTCAAATAATAGTCCGTATACAGTGTTATCATCGCTTCCATATTTTAATTTTTCATGCCTTAATATCTGAATGCATATTTTCCTTAAAGGCTCATATTCATAATAGTAGGGGTGAGATAATTTTTTTAAGTTTTTGTTTATAATGCTTTCTCTTTTATTTCTATCATAATTAGAAGCAGAATAAAATATCTGCTGAACATAATTTTTTATTTCATTGTCATAATTTAAAATATATCTGTTTTTTATGTTTATATATTCTATGGTGTGCCTTATTAATTGTGTAATATTATTATCATAACTGTATTCTCTGGTATTGTACGAAATTTTACCATTGAAAGGAATATTATTTTTGATGTATCTGTTAATATCAATAATTCCTTTTATATTGGCATCATTATGTTTTACTGATTTATACTGTTTGAAAAGCCCCTGTCTTAATGCTTTCTTAAAAAAACTTATAAACATATAAATCAAAAAATCAAATGAATCGTCATAATCCTTACTATGCTCCAAATTAATAATATTAAGATTAAGCACTTTCATAAGCATGTAGTGCAGAAAATAATCATTATCATCATTTGCAAATCTTGAAGATATTTTTATTTGAATATTTTTATAGCTTATAAATCCCATTATATTATTAGTGCATATACTGTCATTAATAATATCAAATATCTTATTTTCTTCTTCCAAGTCTTTACTTTCTTTTATAGAGTTAGGAAATATTATAATATTATTTTTAACATTAGAAATAGTTTTTCCTGCTATTTCTTTAAGAGAATTAACATCATTTTCTAATAATTTTTTCTTACTGTTATCTTTTAATTTAATAATTTTATTATTTATATTCATTTATTATTTAAAACCATATTAATTTTAAATTAATTATCTATATTATCATTTATATTGGTATATTGTTCTATATTACTTGTACATTTACATTAGTAGAAATTAAATTATAAGCATTTTTTAATTCATCAAGTTCACTTTCATCATCAGGCATGCCTCTTAAATACTCATATAAAAGTCCTTTCAAATGATTCTCCCATAAATTATTAAATGCCTCTTCTTTATTATCTATTGAATTGTCATAATAATTTTTTAGTTTTAGAAAATAAGAAGCCCCTATATGATATGAAGAATTAAAGCCTTCAATTTTCTCTATCGCCTCATTTAACTTATCCATTCTTTCTTTAGCTTCAAATAATATCGCATTATCTAAAATATTATCAAGCATATTTTGTGTATCTTTAGCCTTAATTTCTTTCCAAGCAAATCTCCTACGCATAGCAAAATCCATACTCTCAACGCTTCTGTCAATATCATTCATAGTGCCTATTATATAAACATTCTCTGGAACAAAAAATCCGTCTTCAAATTCATCATCTGTTTCATCATTACTAATTAAATTATTATATTGTGTTTTTACTCTTCCAATTTCTCCTCTGTATCCAGTATCAATAGCAAAAAATAATTCTCCAAAAATTTTTGAAATCTCTCCTCTGTTAATCTCATCTATTATAAATACGAATTTACTGCTTCTGTTTTGCAAAGCATTCTTGCAGAACTCTTTAAAAACTCCGTCCTTTCTTTCAAATCCAATATTTCCATTAATGTCTTTAATAGGTCTTAATCCTTCAACAAAATCTGTGTAATCATAAGAAGGGTGAAACTGCACAAACTTGCATTGATTTTTGAAATTATCATCATATTCCAAATCTTCTGTATATTCCTTATTATTGCCAAAAATCATTTTAGCTGCAACCTGTTTAGCCAAATAGGTTTTTCCTGTACCAGGGGCACCTGTAAGTACAATATTATAATTTTCTTTAAGAAGTTTAATACAGTTTTCTTTTAAGTTTTTCATATCCATATTTCCTGAATATTTTTTTAATAATTTGTCTATATTAGATTTGGTGATACTGTCTTTGATATTGCAAAACCTTCTTGCCTGAGAGCTGAAATTAAATTCATCTTCTAAACTTAATTTGTATAATTTGGCTTTAACACATAATATAGTATCATCAATATAAGAGAGATAATTTTTGATTTGTTCTTTATCTTTATTGTCATATTCTTCTATTAATTTATCTAATGTGATAGAATCTGAAAGAGCTATACCTACAGCTTTTATTTTTATACCTTCAGCAATGACTATTTTTGTTCCTTTTTTGATGTATGTATTTTTAGTTTTTTCTAAAGCCTTTTCATAATCTGCATCATTATCTTTAAATCCTACAAATGCTATATTATATTTGAGAAATATTTCATCTAAAAGCGATTTATCTCCCCATCTGCTTCCAAAATAAATATATGACATAAAAATACCCTAACATTTTATATTTTGTAAGTATATAAAAAACAAATATAAAATCAATGTATTTTTTTATATTAATATTTTTTAATGACATATATAAACTTATTATAAATACCATAAATTTCAAAATATCCTTTTTCATTTATTGTATTAGAAATATCATCTATAAATTTAATTAAATTATTTTTGATAATAGTATATTCATTTAATTATGAAACATCTTTTTGACTATTAATTAAATTCTTCAATGCTCTTTTACAAAATTATTTAAAAATTCTGTCTTTCAAATACAATATTGCCATTACTCTTTTTAATTGGTCTTAATCCATAAACAAAATCAGTGTAATCATAAGAAGGGTTAAAATTTACAAACTTACATTGATACTAATTATAAATTCAAGTTTCATTTATTTTTTATTTAATTTAAAAATCATACTCGCTTTGAATTAAATTTAAAATCATTTAACGCACGGTTAGTTAAATCATCAATATAATAAAAATTTCAACTGCAAATAATTTTATATTTTTAGTTTTACTCTGCGTGCGGTGTATATACTATAAATTAAAAAAATATTGGGTGGGAGGCTAAAATGACTGTTTAAATTTTTAAATAATAAAAATACAAAAATAACAGAAATAATTGAAAACCTAAATGGTGGGAAGTGTAAATAAACTTTAAAACCTATTTTCATACTCCGCCCTCTAAAGTTTACTGCTTTACTTTGGATTTTAATATTAATTATCTTTATAGCTTAATTATAATTTATTAGCACCCGCCCAAGTGCTGATTAGATTTTCAATCTATTTAACGCATGATTTAAGTTATTATTTTATGAAATTTGAATTAGATTGTTCATAGACTTATATTTAGAATATTATTTACCATGCGTTTTGTTTTAACTATTTTTAAAAAGCCTTTATCTTCAAAATATCATGTATATGAACTATACCAATAGGGTTATTGTTATTGTTTACAACTACTAAATTAGTAATCTTTCCTTCCATGATATGCAAAGCCTCTCCGATAAGAGTATCTTCATAAATGACCTTAGGAGAAGTATTCATAATATATTTCACTTCTTTTGAAAGTATGTTTTTTATATCATTGTCTTTAACAAGAAGCCTTTTTAAATCTCCGTCTACAATTATTCCTTTTAAAATATTATTATCATCAACAACGATAGCTATGCCTAATTTGCATTCTATAATTTTAAATAAAGCGTCCTGCAATGAAGTATCTGTCTTAATTATAGGTAAATTTTCAGTATGCATAATAGATTTAACCTTAGCAAGCTGTCTTCCCAAACTTCCTCCCGGATGGAATATTGCGAAATCTTCTGCTCTGAATCCTCTAAGCTCCATTAAAGCAGTAGCCAAAGCATCAGATAAAGCTAAAGAAGCAGTAGTGCTTACAGTAGGAGCTAATTTAAGCGGACAAGCTTCTTCTTTAACATGCGTAAGCAATGTAATTTTAGCATTCTTAGAAAGCGTAGAATTAATATCATTTGTAATAGCAATATATGGTATATTCTGACGGCAAAGCCAATTTACAAGCTCTATAATCTCACGGGATTCACCGCCTTTAGAATATAAAAGGCAGTAATCCTCTTTAGTAATCATACCGAAATCGCCATGCATACATTCATTAGGATCAACAAAAAAACTCGGAGTACCCGTAGAAGCAAAAGTAGCAGCCGCCTTTCTTGCTATATGACCGCTCTTTCCAACTCCTGAAGTTATTACTCTGCCTTTGATATTAAATAACTCTTTTACCGCATTTTCAAAATTACTATCAAGTTTGTCAGATAAATCTCTCAGATTCTCACTCTCCAGTAAAAGAGTAGTCTTTCCTCGTTCTATTATATTCATACAAATATACCGCTGCCTTTAATTATATCATTAATCTATTACATAACTTATCAAGTGTCCAGCCATACTTTCTATAGCCTTATCTATATACTTCTCATCTTTTAATTTTTTCTTATAGAGATCTATTTTTTCAGGGTTAATTTTTACTGCTGTTTTCATGTCGATACCCCTAAATAAATATATCTTCTATAAATGATATTTCTCGATTATAATGGGTATCGTCTATTAAAACTGCCCCAAAGGAACATTTTTGATTAAAACTTAATCCTTTTTCGATTAAGTATTCTTCAGCTGTTTCATATAATTTTCTTTTCTTACGTTCAGATATTGAGTAAGCTGCATATCCAAAACTTCCTTGTCTTCGATATTTTACTTCTATAAACACAATAACAACTCCTTTTGTCATTACTAAATCTATCTCGCCTCTTGTTTTTTTTCCTCTAAAGTTACGCTCTAAAAGAGTAAAACCGAGTTCCTCGAGATATTTTAAGGCAATATCCTCTCCTAGATTGCCTATATCTTTTTTGTTAGCCATTTTTTAATATTACTTTTTTTCTTCAGCATCTAATATTCTAGTTCTTACCTCCTCTAAAAAATTATTATCTTTATCAACACCAGCTATAAACAATTGATTAGTTTCTAATAAATTGATAGTTTCTCCGTCTTCTATAAACTCACCGTTTTCATTTGATACTATTTTAATTATAGGTCTGATAGGAAAATTCGGATTAGCAGCAAAAACAAATCCTTTTCTTTTATCATTCAATAAAACTATAGACCCTATAGGATATACTGTAAATATACTTACAAAAGTTTTTGATATATTTGGATCATACTTTGTATTAGCACCATGTATAATCTCTTTAACTGCATCATATAAAGTTACATATTTCTTTTTATTTTCATTGCTCTTTTCAAGCATTAAACTAAATGTAGATTTATTATCTTTTGATTTAGAACTAGAAGATGCTATTCTCATAGGTTTAAGCATTTTTTCAACTGCATGAGCTATAGCAACTATTTTTGAATATAAATTTATCTGATTGCCGGAAAGTCCTCTAGGATATCCTTTACCATTATAAAACTCATGATGCATAAGAGATATCATAGCCAAATCTTCCTCAAATCGGAAACTAGATTTAAGAATTTTATATCCGTATACAGTATGTTTTTTTACCTCAGCATATTCTTCTGAAGTAAATTTACCTATTTTACCCAAAATCTTATCCGGAACTTTTACAAGTCCTATATCATAAAGTATAGCACCTATTCCTAATTTTTTTACTCTATTTTCAGAAAACTTCATAGCACGGCCAATAATCATTGATATTAAAGAAACATTTAATGATCTCACATAATACTCATCAGATTTAGGAAAATTTGTTAAATTAAAAAGCTGAAGTACACTACTCAAATTTCTATTAGCTATATCCAATACTTCATCTAAAATTTCATTTAGTTCGTTAATATTAACTAAATTATTATTTTTGTATCCGCCTAAATTATTTCTAACTTTTTTGATGACATTGAAATATATTTTTTTAAATACTTTATATTCCCTTAAAAATTTATCGAAATCTGCAGATACTTCCATATCTAAAGAAGTATTATCTTCTATAAATACTTCATTAATATCCCATTTCTTAAGCCTTTGCATATCATCTTCTTTGAAATCCACATACCCTGTAGAAGCAAGAAAATCATTATACAAATATATATCTTTCTTTTCAGCTTTTGCTTTTATATCCTGAGTATTTATTTTAGTTAATTTTGCCATTATTTATTCTGCCTTTAATTTATATATATATATTTTAATATTATACTCACAGCTTCATAAAGCGAATAAGGTATCTCCTCCCCTATTTCCAACTGCATCAAATGCTTAGCAGTATCCTCATTGGAAACCACAGGTACTTTATGCTTTCTTGCAATATCAACCATTCTTTTTGCTAAGTAATTGCTGCCTTTCGATATGAGTATAGGAGCATTATGCATTTCTTTATTGTATAATAAAGCAGCCGCATTTTTTATATCCTTATTATTTTTATTCATTTACTTAGCCTTCATAATTTATTTTTATATTGTCAAAAATACTTAACTCTTTATCTATATTCTCTTTCACACTATTTAATTTATTAAACAACTTCTTATCAAATAATTTCACCGTAATCAAATATTTATTATCATACTCATCTTTAATTATATCTATTTTACATAGTTCTTTATTATCATCATAAATAACAAATGTTAATCTATTTTTATTATTTTCATCTTTGCTTATATATAATAATACATCTTTAATTTCTTGGTCTATAATAAATGGTATAGGAATCATAAATGCATTTTCCTGAAAATTTCTGTTTTTTCTATTTGCAGATAGGATTTTCAGCATAAGCATCATCATATTAAAATTATCTGAAGACAATTCGCCCTGAAGCATATCAAAGAGCATAAACCATATATTAAAACCTGCATTTGTATTTATATAGTTATTTAAATTTTCTGCAATAGAATGATTAGGGTCATTATTATACCCCTGAATAACACTATTAGCAAGCATTAGTAATATTTCGGTTATTTCAGTATTTTTGTTAGAGTTTTTTATAGAGCGTATTATATCATTAAACTGCTTAAAAATATTTCCTAAAGAGTTTATTTCTTCTACCGTTAAATATACTCCGTTAGACATTGCATTTAATATGAACTTTTTTTTATCGCTGTCTAAATCCGGAAGGTATTTAAGCAGAGTTTCAAAATATCTTATATTTTCATAACTAGGCTTTATACCTTTTTGAGACAGCATAGATGAAATTTCAGAATTATTCTCTGTTATGTTAAGTAAAACATTAGAGCTGTTCTTGTTCTGTATGCTTTCTCTTGCTTCTTTCAAACTTTCAGCATTTTTAAGTATTGTTAAAGTTACTTCGCCATTTTTTTTACTGACCAAGGCGAATCCTTTATCTGTCATACCGTTTTTAAATAATGCTACTAATTTATTGCCCATAACATTTATTAATGCTTTATCATTATCCAATTTTCTCATTATAGAGTATCTTACTACATCTCCATCTTTGATTTGAGTATTGTTTTTATTTGTTATGAGATTTAAATATTTATTATTTATATTAAGCATATTAATATTATAAAACATAAAAATAATTTTTCAAATATTATGTTATTTTTTATAAAGTAAATTTTTATACTTCCGAATATTAATATAGTAATAAACTAATAATTAGGAAGTAAATTATGGTAAATGGATTAGGCAATTTATTATCTTTTGTTGATACTAATGTATCATCTAACAATAGCCATTATAATTTGAATAATTACAGCTACGATGATTCTTTTGCTAATATGCTGAATAAAACGCAGACAGATTATTCTGCTCCTTCAAGTGTTTCTAATAAAATAGAAAGACATTTAAATACTGAAGAAAATTATAAAGAAAATAATTATAATAGTTATGATGATTATTATAATGATTATAATGAATACGATGCTAATGATAATTTAAATACTGAAAAGTCTTCTTCATCTGATGAAAGTACCTTAAAAAAGACAGATACCGCTTCAGATAATCATAAGGCAGAAGATTCAAAACAAGTAAATGATGCGAAAGAAGAACAAGCAGAAAATAAAGCAGAAGAATTAAATGCTTCATCTAATAAAGATGATATAATAGAAGAAAAAGCAGAAAAATTAGCTGCAGGCAATGAAAATGCATCATCTAAAGAAAAATTGGCTCTAACAAAAGAAAAAGCAAAACTCCTTTTACAAAATACTTCTAATGATAAAAAAGCTGATGCAAAAGATATTAATACAGCTGATGCTAAAGAAAATATCCTAGCTAAAGCTGATAAAAAAGAAAATACAAAAAAGACTGAAGAAATAGAAAATATAAAAAAACAAATAGAATCTTTGAATGCTGAAGAATTAAGCGAAGAAGATAAAAAAGAATTAGAAGACTTAATTGATTCTTTGGAAGCATTAAAGGCTATGATAGAAAATGACAGCGGCGAAGATAAAAAAGAGGTTTTAACTGAAAATAATGAAGACAATATTGAAGTAAAAGATATTGATAATTCAGATGATATCAAAGAAATAAAAATAGCTTCCAATAAAGATAATGATAAGAATATAGAAACAAAAGATATTAATGATATCAGTATTGAAGACAATGCTATGCAGATTGATAATAATGTTATGGCAGATGCTAATATTGATATGAACAATATAGAAAATAAATATGCAGATAAAAAAGATGCTGCTGAAATGAAAAATAATAACAGCACTGTAAATAATACTATATCAGACGATAAAGGAGCAGAACTTACTATTATCAATATGAAAGATTCTGCTGATGGTACTAACTTAAAAGGATATAATCATTATAACAATAATGTATCCAAAACTCATAACAGCACAAATCTTACTGATAATATGATAAAATTCCAAGACTTAATGGGAAAATTGGTAGAAAAAGCCCAAGTTGCTGTTAATAACGGTAAAAGCGAAGTATTAATGAGTCTTAATCCTGAATATCTTGGAAAAGTAAGATTAAAAATCAGTATGGACGGAGACAATTTAATAGGTAAAATATTTGTAGATAATGCAGATGTTAAAGATATTTTCACTAAAAATTTAGATACTGTTATAACTTCATTAAGTGAAATAGGAATTAATATAGAAGGTTTTGATGTAATGCTTAGACAGGATATGCCTAATGACGGAGGCTTTGGAGAAGAATTAGAAAATATTGGAAACAGATTTGCTTCTGAAAATATTGATAATGTAGAAGAGGTAAAAGCCGATATAAAAGCATATATAGTGCCTGAAAGAAAATTGAATTTACTTATTTAATAGTTTCTAAAAATAAATGTGAGAAATAATTTTGCAAGGAGTGTATAAATGATATCAGCAGATGCATTAAAAATGTCAGAGAGAGAAATAAAAATATTAAAACAAGAGGTAGGAGCATTCAATTTGCAGAATAATTTTCAAAGAGATCCTACACAAAATTCTTTGGGTAAAGATGCTTTCTTGAAACTCCTTACAGTACAAATGAGCCATCAGGATCCTCTTTCTCCAATGGACAACAGAGATATGATTGCACAATTAGCACAATTCTCATCTGTTGAACAAATGACTGAGGTTAATAAAAATCTTGATTCTATGAAAACATTTTATTCAAGCCAAACAGGATATTCTATGCTTGGAAAGAGTGTTGAAGTTATGGATGAGGCTGGAAACAGATTCTTAGGACCTGTTGAAATGGTTATGGAAAATGATACAGGAGTGGCACTTGCTGTTAGAACTGAAAGCGGACTTATAACTGTTCGTCCTGAAGATGTTATGATAGTACATTCCAGCAGTGATTTAATGGCTTCTGAGGCTGCTGCTGTTTCTCAGGTTAGAGAGGCACAAAGCGAAGATGAGGCTGCTAAAGTATTTGAATCTTCTTTGATTAATAAAGCTCAGATTATAAGACCTTCAGGTGATGAAGATAATGCTGACGGTATTAATAATGAATTTGGAGATATGAGATCTGCTATTGAAGCTGAAATAAATTCTGCTGTTCAAAGCGAAGTTTCAAAAACTGATAATGCCAATCTTAATAAAATTGAAAAAACACAGGGAATGCTTAAAGCAGAAGAAGCATTGATGAATAGTAAAGAAGGCGGAAACAAAAGTATTAAGAAATAATACATTTAAAGAAATAAGATTGTTGATAAATAAAAGCCTATGGAATCATAATATTTAATTATATTCTGTGGGCTTTATTTTTGTATATTAACTGTTTCAAAACTAAAGTAATATATATTATTATGAATTTAAATATTCTGCAAACCTTTTGGGAAGATAAACATTACTATACTCATCTTTTAAAGCCTCTCTGAAAAGATCTGCCATTTCCTCAACTTTAAATCCAGCTATGCCGCATCCTATTTCTGTTACTAAGAATTTTAACTCCTTATGCTCTAATGTAAAAGCTAAAAACTTATCAACATACTTTTTTATTTCAGAAACAGACATCTTTCCGCTTTTTGTATAATCAACTGTAGGTATAGCAAATGTTTTACCCTGAAGTCCAAATGCCTGTCCGTATACAGCACCAAAATTCATAGCAAATCTCGCAGCACCTCCTCCATGTGCCCCCTGAGTATTGCTTCCAAATACAAATACTTCATTATCATCTAATTTTGTTATATTACTTGATGATATTCTATTCATAATATAGAACTCCTTAATTTAATTATAATAATACAGCAAGAATATATATGACAATCATCATAACAAATCCCGTAATAGTTATTGATAATATAATATTTTTAATAATTACATTTATTATAGGATTGTAAGAGAAATTAGCCTTTTTTATGCCGTAAATAAATGATATCACCAAAAGCAGTATATCATCTAATTTTCCTATTGGTATTCTATCGGGAATTAAGTCTATTGGAGATAAAGTATAAATAACCGCTGCAATAAAAGGAAGCCAATATCTTAATTTAATCTTATCTTTATTTTGATGCCTTTTATATACCTCATACTTTCTGTATATTCCGTCTTCACCCAATATTTCTATATCTTCTTCATTTATTTCTATATAATCTTCTTTCTTATTTTTATCATTTATCATAAATTATCCGTTAAAATCAGCTTATTGAATGCTTGCTTTCTTTAATTTTATTATAAAGTCTGTTAGACATTTTCTGCAAACTAGTATATGTAAAACCTGCCGATACTGCTCCGCCGATTAGAGGTAAAGCCTTTGAAACAGATTTCATAAACCCTTTAGAACTTATTTTTATACCTATAGATTTTAATATACTAGAAACAACAGCATATCCAACCACAGAAGTTACTCTAAAACCTATTCTCATACTCTTTTCAGCTATAGCTTTCCATATACTGTTTAAAGCAAGTATAGCCTCTTTATCTTCAAACATTGCCCCAATATATACGGCAGCAAGACAAGCATCATCATCTGTCATTGAATCGCCTAAAGTAAAACTTGGAAGACCTGATATATAGCATAGCTTCTGTACTATCCTTAAAGCATGCATCAAAAATTGTACCGTATCTGCAGGAACTGCTCCTATACCGATAATACCTCCTGGAAGCCCTGAAACAAATGATATAGCTGCTGATTTACCTATTTCATAATTAATAGCTTCTCTTGATTTTTCCTCTATTATATTTAATGGCACCCCAGCATCATAAGCTCCTTTCTCCAAGATGTCCTTAAGAAGAGAAGGATATTCTGAAGCAAATGTACTAACCAAATATTTATGCTTATCTATTTTTACAAGAGGCATATTAGATACTGTTTTTATAAATGATAAAATACTTTTCTCTTCCATAAATAATAAACTCCAACTGTTCAAATTATATAGTATATATATTAATAGTCAATTAAATATTTATTATTCATAAAAAAAGAATATACAAAAAATATTAACTATTTCTACCGTACTTAATTTCTATATCATCAAAATCTTCTTTTGTAAGTACAGAAACTGAAAGAGGTATTAATATATTTTCTTCTTTGAAAATCATATCTGAAATATGCTCTTTTAATAATTTGATACTTTCAAAATTAATTTGATTATTATTTTTTTGATAATAAGAAATAATATCTTTTAACTCATTTAATATATCTCTATCAACTTTACTCATTACCTTTGAAGGCTCATCATTGCCATGTTTTTTCAAAGCTGTAAAAAATAAACTTTCTTTTTTGATATAATGTCTATTAAGATTATTATAAAGCTCTTCTAATAAATTAATATTATCATTCACTATAATTTCATCTAATAGTTTTTCTATATATCTATTTTCTTCTTTCAATATATCTATAGCCTTATAATCAATTTCGGTATTATTATCCATAGCATCTTTTAACACAAGTGTTCTTATATAAAAAAATCTTTTAGCCTCATCTATACTCATGCCATTATTGACAAGTTCATGCATAGCATTATGTACCTCTTCAGCAGATACTTTAACTAACTTATTTTCAAATTCTCTCTTAATTTTTTCTATATTTTCACCGCAATGAAGTTTTACTATAAGTGATTTCAATATCTCATTCCTATCATTTTCAAAATCAAAACCATGCTCATTAAATTTTTTTCTTAATTTCTCTATGTCAATACTCTTCATTTTGATAGCTTTATCCAAAGTCATAACCTTGGACACCGTATTAAACATTATTGGATTTTTTATCTTATCAAAACCTAAATCAAATAAAATTTCCTTAATTTGCGGATATTTAGTGCATAAATTATATATAGTTTCATTTGTATTAATATATTCTAAAGTTGTCATATATGTTTACTCCTATTTTTATATTGTTAGATAAATCTAACTTATTGTATATTATATCTAAAAAATAGTCAACTTTTATCAAATAAAAATGTTTTTTATTATTGATTTTATAATACCAATCTGTTAATATTAACATATTATTTTTAAGAAAATCTTATTTTGATTTTAAGGAATTTTTTATGAGCAATTTAAACGAAGTAAAAAATGAGTATCTTCACATGCTCAAAGACAATGTTATACCATTTTGGCTTAAAAACGGTCTTGATAAAAAGCATGGCGGATACTACACTGCTTTAGACAGAAAAGGAAATTTAATAGAAAGTGATAAATCCGTATGGTTTCAGGGAAGATTTGCTTGGGTATTATCTACTCTTTATGCTGATTTTGAAAAAAAAGATGAGTATTTAGAAGCGGCAAAATTGGGAATAGACTTTTTGGAAAAATACTGCTTTGATAAAGAAGGCGACGGAAGAATGTTTTTCAGAGTTACTGAAGATGGTAAGCCTATCATAAAAAGATTAAGATATTACTACTCAGAAACATTCTGTCTTATAGCTATGGCAGCATACTCAAGAGCAAGCGGAGATAAAAGCTATGCTAAAAAGGCTAGAGAAATACTTGATAATATAGACAGATATCAGAAAGAAGGACTTTTAATTCCTAAAGTAAACCCTATAAACAGACCTACTATAGCTTTCGGACCTCCTATGATAATGCTTGCTACTGTTCAGGAATTGAGAAAAGCTGATCCGGAAAATAAGGATTATTACAATAAATATATAGATAATCTTCTTTCTAATATACAATTATTCTTATATGAAGAGAAAAAAGCAGTATTAGAACAATGCAATCCAGATGGTACTTTGCAGGATCACTTTGAAGGAAGACTATTGAACCCTGGACATGCTATAGAATCATCTTGGTTTATATTAAGAGAATCTATAGAAAGAGGACATGATGAAAAATTAAAAGCCCTAGGACTAAAAATATTTGACTGGATGTGGGAATGGGGCTGGGATAAAGAGTACGGCGGTATTATTCAGTATATGGATGTACTTGGAAAGCCTAAAAGCGAATATCATCATGACATGAAATTCTGGTGGCCTCAGACTGAAGCTGCTATTGCCGCTTTATACTGCTACTACTTTACTAAAGATGATAAATATTTAGAAAAGCATGATACAGTAAAAGAATATACTAAAAAATTCATTGATACAGAATACGGTGAATGGTTCGGATATCTTCATAGAGACGGAAGAATATCCACCGACTTAAAAGGAAATATGTATAAAGGACCTTTTCATATTCCTAGAATGTACATGAAATGTGTTGAAATAATAGATGCTATTAATGCAAAATAATTCTTAAAATATTATTGTTAATAAAGGCTAGGTTTTCTAAATGAAGCCTAGTCTTTTTATCTGCATGCTTTTTTAAATAAACTTAGGGGCGGGCGGGCGGGGTAATATAGCTATAAAAAATAAAAGGTTATATATCTATTTATAACTAAACTTTTAATTTTATATAATAGATTCCTTTCAAAACTAATTTTTTTATAATTTTATGGGGACTAGCCCTGTGAAGTACACCATCTTTCCGCACCCACTTCTTTGCCGATGCTATGCGTATTATTATTCCAAAATATATTTGTAATTTAAATTACTATAGGTTAAAATCATGTTACAATTTTAATTTATATATAATTATACGATAATAAGAAGTACATTTTTAATTTTATAAGGAAATATATGTTTTCATTAAGAAATGAATTAAAGAAAAGAGATTTTGAAACTTTAGATTTATTTACTATTTCTTTTTCTTTATTTAAACACAATTTTACTAATTTTATTATACTTTCTTTAATATGCTGCCTGCCTTTGATATTGACAGGAATCTATTTGCCGATAAGCACATTTGATCCGGAAAAGTTAAAAACCTATGAGGATCTCATTAATTGGTTCAAAAATGATGTTACTATAGGATTCTATGTAAATATATTTCTTTCTTTATTGTTAGACACTATTTCTGCCATATCCGTATCATTATTGGTAGAAAGATTAATTTATGGAAATATTAAAAGTGCTAATTGGGCTATAATAAGAAGTTTTAAATTTTTATTGCCTACTATATTTACAACTTTTATATATTTTATATTGGTATTTTTAGGGGCTACTTTTTTCATTGTTCCTGGTATTGCTTTTATAGTATTTTTTGTTTTCATTAAAAATATTTGTACTTTAAGACATACTTGGGGAATAGATGCTTTAAAATATTCTTTTTATTTAGTAAAACCTAAATTCTTTAAAACTTTATTTTTATTGGGATTTATATTTTTATTTCAGCAAGTATTCGCCATGACTATTTTTCCAGCTTCTACAGAAAACAGAGAGGGATTATTATCATATTTTATTGCTATGATAGTTCTATATATATTCAACACATATTTTCAGATTATTATAACATTGTTTTTCTTAAATAGAGATTATGTATCAAGCAATATGCTAGAAGAAGATGATGATGATGAATATAATAATGAAGAAGAAAATGATGAAAACAATATAGAAAAATAAAAATATTTAGTGTAAAAGATTCAATACTAAAATAAACTTTTTTATCATTCTGATTTTGTTAATACTCCAATTCCAAAATTATCATCTTCAACTGTTCCTTCTGTATCAGATTTAAATTTCAATGTAATAGAAAAATTTTTATCTGCAGATATATTCATTTTATATCTATCATTTCCTAAATCTTCTATAGATGAAGCTAAAAAATCATTATATAATACATTTCCTGTACTTTCTACTATAATACTGCAATTATTATTTGGAAATTTCGCCTGCCAAATACCTGTAAAATTAGTTAAGCCTTTACTTTCTCTTGGAGCTTCTTTGTATTTTGAAGATGCAGATGTATAAGCATCACTATCAGCATTACAAGATATTAAAAATAATAAAAATAAATATAATACTGCAATTTTTTTAATCATCATATAACCCATAATATATTGATATTTTTTATTATATAGTAATTATTATTTATAGCAATAGTTTTTTATAAAATGCTCATAATAACTTATATTTTTTGATTATTTTATAGCATAAATTTATAAAGGATATTTTTATGAATAAAAAATATAATAAAGAAACAGAAAAACAAATATACGAAATTGTAAAAGAATATAATCCTACATTTGAAGAAATAAGTAAAAAACTAAATATAAACTATAATGACTTAAAAGACTATATTAATAAATCAAGTAAAAAATATAAAAAGAGCTTAGTAAAAAAAATAAGAAAAGCAAAAGAAGAATATTTTAAAGATGCCAAAATAAAAATAGAAAATGCCTTGATAAAAAAAGCATTAGGCTATTACAGTAAGGAAATCATAAGTGAAATAAAAACTGATAAGGAAGGCAAAGAGTCAAAAACTAGAAGAATAATACATAAATATAATCCTCCAAGTGAAAGGGCTATTATAGTATTCTTTGAAATTTTAAAAATCAGAAATAATAAAAAATTGGAAAATAGGGAATTAAAAAGAAAGATTCAAGAAGAAGAGAATAAAATAAATATCAGAGTGGGTTTTGATAATTAAAGCAATAAACGAGCAGCTGATAACTTTAGTTGTCAGCTAATTATAAGCGAGTTTATTGCTTAGCAATAATAAATAAAATAAATATCAGAGTGGGCTTTGATAATTAAAGCAATAAACGAGCAGATGATAACTTTAGTTGTTAGATAATTATAAGCGAGTTTATTGCTTAGCAATAATAAAAAAAATAAATATCAGAGTCGCTTTGATAATTAATAAAAATAATTTTAATTATTAGTTAATCCTTTTATCAAATTATAATAATGTTTCTTTCCCTGAAAAATATCCTGCGATAATATTCTTTGAGCATTTTCATATTTAAATATTGTCATATTTGAAACTTCGCTATTATCGATAATAGAATCATTTGTTGTATAATAAAACCTATTATAAGTACTGATAGTATCATCAATTTCTTCTTTGTACAAAAGAGATATAACACTATTTGTATAATCTATATTCAAATTAACAGCTATAAATAATGGTATATTTTCAGGGGTAAAATTTTCAGGTGCTTTGTATGCTCCGTTAGTACCGTCCCAAATGAGTATAGGAGAAGGTTTATAATCATTCAAAAAATTAGTTTTTATATTCTCATCTATGCTAGAACGTTCTATTATGGCTTTCAAATAGGGATAAAGATGATCATGCTTAAATATTATAATTGCATTAGGTGAATGTTTTAAAATGGTGTCTCTTATCTCTATAATGTTTATTGCAGTCATTGCAGAATTATCAATAGTTTCTATTATATGAAGTTTATCATTACCCTCAAAATTATCCAAAAAGTTTTTATTATTTCCAGCGAAGTTCAAATCATTAGATAAATGAGAATCTGTATGCCCTAAAATAGTAAAACCCGCAGCAAATACAGGAGTTCCTAAATTACCAATATTCGTACTTAAATATGTATTAATATTTGTAGTACCTAATCCAAATACCTGAGATTTAAAACCTATTGAAGGATAAAAAGTTTTTAAATTATAAGTATTCAATGCCTCTTCCAAAGCTATTGTATTATATCCATTTTTTGAAAGTAGATCCGGCAAAGTATTTTCTATTTTTTCCGATTGTGTCTTAGGATAAAGAGGACTTGAGCCTGTAAGTCCGGAAAGTCTTGCATAAAAACTTCCGTTATTAACATTAGGAGCTATTTTTCTTGATGAGTCTGCCCATTTTCTGTATTCTTTAGGGAAAGGATCTTTATTAAATAATTTTTTAAAATGTGAATAATCATAAAAAGATTCTAAGAATATTAAATACACATCTCTTTTTAAAGATTTTTTTAATTCTTCTATTTTTAATAAATCATTTGTAATTGATATTTCTAAATTAGTATATATATCATGATAATTGCTTTTTAATAGTTCTATATATTCATAATCTATATTTTCATTATTGTATATAAAGTTACTATTTTTACTAGGTGCTTCAATCAATATAGAATGCATACTATCATCTAATTTCTTTATATTATCAAAAATATTTTTTGTAGATTTCAAATAAAGTTTTGAAATATCTCTTTTAGATTCATATTCTTTTAATATTTTTATAGAGTCCGATACTAATTCTGAACTTGGTTTTATTTCATTTAATCGGTCATAATTTATCCTGTAATTGAGTGTATTTATGATTCCATTTCTTTTAGCATTTCTTAAAAAGTCTATGCTCCATATATCTATATTCTTAGGCTTTAAAAATAAATAAAATACAGCAAATATTATAAAAGCTGTCATCGCGGCAGATGATACTTTACCTCTCTCCATAAACATTTTATATATATTAAAAATAAATAATATAGAAAAAACCAACAAAGAAGAAAAATATATTATACTCACAATGATAGTTATAATTTTTAGATGCATAGGAAGAACTGTAATAAGTGATGAATAAAGGTTCGGCATATCTGAAAATAATATAACCATATTAAGTACAGTTAAACTTATTGACTCTATAACAATAAATGAAAATATTGATATAACAGAAAATAAAGCTGTAAGTATTATTCTAATATTTTTTATATTGCCTAAATTAAATGGATAATATAAAAGCAAATTATAAGCTGTCATTACAAATATATAAGTATATAAAAAATCATATATATTAAAATCAAGCTTCATCATAGAAAACAAAGGCATTATTAAATTTGAAGTTATTAAATACAAAAAAGAATTCAGCACAAAAAAGAAAATATAAGATTTATAATGATAATATATATTAGGTATAACATAAAAATAAATTGCAGGAAAAACTATTATTATAAATAATAAAAATAAGAATACATTCTTTTGTATTTTAAGTTTATATTTAACATTTTCTATTTTATCATTTTCTTTTAATTGTATACTTGAATCATCAAGAACTAAATTACCGTAATAACTTCCGCTCCATCTTATATTTGTAACATTATCAGGTATTTCATTTGTATTTGGGTATACTCTATATATTTTATTATTCTTAAAAATTTTGCTTTTAAATTTTAATGTGAAATAATATTTATTTTCTAATATATGATTGAAATTTGATAAATACCCTACTCTCTCCATATTTCCTAAAATAGAAAAAATTACAATAAATAGAATTACTGCTGATATAAATACTAAATATGATAATAAGAATATTTTTTTATTTTGTTTCATCTATATTTTTTATATTTTAATTTTAATATTATAACAAAAATTATTAATTTAAGTTAAATTGATGATATAATAGCACACTATATTTAATAAAAAATATACAAAACTCAAAAGCAGTCATATACGCACGCAGAGCAGATTTTTTAATACTGATTTATTAATAATTCTAATTTTATTATGTATAAGAATAAAGTTCACCGTGCGTTAAAAATATTATAAATTAAAAAAAGCTTGGGTGGGTACTTCAATGACTGTTAATGTAAATAAAGAAAAAATAAGCTATAAATAACAGATAATATTAAAAAATTTAGGGGGTGGGAGTTAAAATATATTTAAATTTGCACTTTCCTCTACGCACGCAGTATGTATTTTTTAACACAGCTTAATTGATGATTCTAATTTTATTATGTATAAGAATAAAGTTCACCGTGCGTTAAAAATATTATAAATTAAAAAAAGCTTGGGTGGGTGCTTAAATTACAGTTATGGTAAAAAAGTAAAAACAAGCTATAAATAACAGATAATATTAAAAAATTTATAGGGCGGGAAGTGAGAATAAATTTTAAAACTTAATTTACATTCCCTCAATTTTAGATTTAAAAGCTTCATTTTTTTATATGTCATAATTAATGATAATTGACATGTAAATTCTAACAAATTGAAGTATATATTGTGTACTTTATAGATATATAGTATAATATATTCTAAAATCTTATAATTTACATAGGTAGGAAAATTATGGAAAGTTTTGCTTTTTTCTATAAAACTGATAATACATTAACCAATGTTTATAATAAGGCAGATTTACATATAAATTTATGGTTTCTAAATTCAACCATATTAATTGATATAGGTATAAAAATAGAAAAAGCAGAATCTATTGATACCATATATGTATATTTTCCCTTTCAAATAAATAGAGTATCAAATTTATCAAATATATTATTAGATAATTTAAATATAACTAATTTAATATTTAATGAAAACTGCAAAATATCAGAAAATAATATAGAAATTAATAATACAAATTATAAAATTATAAATGTAGATGAAGATAATAAAAATATAAAAAATAATTTACTAGAAATAACAATATCTAAAAAATATAAAAAATTAGATAATATATATTTGAGATTTAGGTTAAATGCCAATAGTTTAAAAGATAATATTATACGTGAGGAGAATAATTTAAATAACATATTTAACCCATATTACAAAATATATAATTTAATAGATTTAAAAGTAAATAAAAAAAGAAATTTTGATTATATTAATTTAATAGATAACCATGATGATAGAAAATTATTAGATTTTAATAAAATACATTTTTTATTAATGGATAATATATACAGTAATATAAATTTTTTATCAACTTCTAAATATGAATCAAGAGTATTAGAAGAAAATTGGAAAAAATATTTAGAACCATATAATATAGATTTATCCAAACTAATAGCTTATCATTTTAAAATAGATGGAAATGAATTAAGTATATTAATAAAAATATTAAGGAATAAAGTTGATTTTATTCTCACAATAAGATATTTAATTATAACTATATCAATAGGAATTATTTCAGGTATAATATCAACTTCTATACCCAAAATCATTAAATTAATTTCTTCTTTATTTTTTAGGGATATATAAAATGTTTTATTATAAATTATATAATTATTTATACTTTCTTAATAATGAATATCCAAATTTTTCATATTGGTATAGGAATTTGTTTGATAAAAACTTAAAACTAAACAATAATAGAAAAATTTTTATATGCACACATAAAAATGATATAGCAGGTATAATTATATTAAAGAAATCAAATTCAGAAAAAAAAATATCTACATTAAGAGTTGATAAAAGATATAGAAATAATGGTATAGGAAAATCTCTAATAAAATTAGGTATTGAATGGCTTGAAGACGATAAACCATTGATAACTGTAAATGAAAACAAAATATATCAATTTAAATATTTATTTAACTATTTTGGATTCAAATTAAAAGATCAAATAAATTGTTATAATAAATATTCAAAAGAATTATTTTTTAATAGTATTACTGATAATTTATCTTATGAGAGATATAAATTTATAAATACCAATATGAATATTATTTATAATATAAATACTAATAATTTATATTATAATATAAATTATAAAAAATACGATACAAAAATTTTGTTAAAAGAAACAAATAAGTTAGTATATTCTACCTTTTTATAAAATTTATAATATCATCATAGTTATTATTATCATCATTATTAATCTTTAATATAGGGATATTTAATATAGAAGCAATTTCATTGGCATATTCTATTTCTGTATTTTGAAATTTATCAAGTAATGCTAGATTAAAAAATATATTATCTCTTTTTTTTAATCTAGACTGTATATTATATGTATTATCAACAATCAAAATAATTTTTTTTAAATTTAATTTAAAAAATATTTCTTTATCAATTTTTTTTATATAATAATGCTTATCAAATAAACAAAAATGTCCTAACAATATAAATAATTCATCTTTTACAAATGTATCTATAGAAGTAATTAAATTTTGCTGATTTGACTCAATATTTAATACTTTTTTATCAATATCTGTATCCATTTCTGAATATTTCTTTATTAAATCACTGGCAGAATACACATTAATTTTTGAATATTTCTTTAAAATATTAGCAATATAATCTTTTCCAACGCCATGTATTCCCGAAATAAAAATTATTTTATTCATTACAATTTCCATTATTAATTATAATTCCATAATCCCAAATTACCTTTTATATTATTAATACTAGTGTTAAATAATGTAGGATTATCTAAAATCCAATGAAATGAATTATTATGAGCCCATTTTGATTTACTATCAACAATTACATCTACAACATCTACCTTACCAATTATAGAACTTGTCAATAACAAAGGTTCTTTTTTAATGTATTTATTGTATAAATCATTAAGTAATCTAAACTCTGATAAAACATTTTTATCTTCTTTATATATTTCATTAAGAATAAAATTATTACCAATAAAATCAACATATTCTGATTTTATATAATAATTCCTATTATATATAATTTCATACATATAATTTATTATTGGTAATTGTTCTTTAATACTAAAAATACTACAGTATTCTTTAGAACTTGTATGTATAAGGATAGTGCCCCTATATTTAGTATTCCAAGTTCTATTTTCTACATCTTTTATACCATAACAAATTAAATATCCAAATGGATTTTTAACAGTCAATACTTTCATACCTTTTATCCATTAGCAAGCTTTATAAACTCATCGGCTTCCATTATCTGAATGCCTAAATCCTGAGCTTTTTTAAGTTTGCTTCCAGCCTTTTCTCCTACTATTAAAATATCAGTGTTTTTTGATACCGCAGACTGAACATTTGCTCCTAATCTCTCTGCGGTCTCTTTTGCTGAAGTCCTTGTAAAACCTTCTATTGAGCCTGTTATTACAACATTCTTTCCAGTGAGAGGGGATTCTACTGTTACTACTTTTTCAAATACCGGATTAACTCCTGCTGCAAGTAAATCGTCTATTAACTTTAATGTCTTTTCATTATGAAGAAAATCATAAATACTTTTAGCACTAATTTCTCCTATTCCTTCAATATTTTGTAAATCTTCAATAGTTGCTTTTTTGAAATTGTCTATAGAAGTGAAATATTTTGCTAGTAAGTCTGCAGTAGTTTCTCCAACCTGACGAATACCCAATGCATATATAAATCTTTTTAATGTAGTGTTTTTACTGTTCTCAATGGATTCAAGCATGTAGCTTGTTAATTTTTCGCCCATTCTTTCAAACTTAAATAAATCATCTCTTGTTATTTTATAAAGATCTGCCGGAGTTTTTACAAGTCCGCTTTTTGTAAATACAGCAATCCATTCTTTACCTATTCGCTCCATATTCATAGCAGGCTTTGAAACAAAATACTCTATATATCTTGTAATCTTACTTGGACACTCTTCATTAATACATCTTACTATTACATCGCCATCCGTTACAGCAGTATCGCCTCCGCATACTGGACATTTTTTAGGAAACTCAAAAGGCTTGCTGTCTTTAGGACGCTTTTCTAATACCACTCTTGTAATCTTTGGTATAACATCACCTGAACGTATAACTACAACAGTATCTCCGATTCTTATATCTTTTGATTTTATTTCATTAGGATTATGAAGTGTAACATTTGAAACAGTAACGCCTCCAACTTGAACAGGCTCTAATTTAGCAACAGGAGTTAATGCTCCAGTGCGTCCAACCTGTACTTCTATATTTTTTAAAACCGTTTCTTTCTCTTCTGGTTTGAATTTAAAAGCTACTGCAAATCTTGGAGCACGAGATAAAAATCCTAATTTCTCCTGATATTTCACATCATCAACTTTTATTACAAGACCGTCAATCTCATAATCCATTTTGCTTCTTTTTTCTTGTATATCGTAGTAAGTTTCTAATACTTTTTTAGCATCAATATTTTGATGCACTCCTTCCACTGTAAATCCTAAATCGGATAAAAACTCCATTGATTTATATTCATTAGTTAAATCAAAATCTTTATAATTAGCTATTTGATATGCAAAGAATTTTAATCTTCTCTTTTTACTTTCTGCACTGTCTAATTGTCTTAATCCTCCGGAAGCAGCATTTCTTGCATTGGCAAAAGGTATCTCTTCAAGTTCTTCTCTTTCTTTATTTAAGGCCTCAAAATCTTTTTTTGTTATTAATGCTTCTCCTCTTACAATGAGTTTATTTTTCTCTTTTATGCTTTTAGGAACATTGCTCATCATCTTAACATTATTAGTAACATTCTCTCCAACTTGTCCGTCTCCTCTTGTGCTTGCAACTGTGAGTTTTCCTTTTTCGTAAATAAGCTCTAAAGCAAGTCCGTCAAATTTATTTTCAACAGTGTATTTTATATTACTAGCATCAAGTTCTCTTTGCATTCTATTATCAAAATCCAAAAACTCCTCTTCATTCATAACATTAGAAAGCGAATACATTGCAATTGGGTGCTCAAACTTTTCAAACTTTTCTAATATGGTGCCTCCCACTTTATTTGTAGGGCTGTCCTCTTTTTTTAATTCTGGAAACTCTCTTTCAAGATTTTCTAATTCTCTAAAAAGTTTATCATATTCATAGTCTTCTATTTCGGGATTGTCATCTGTATAATAAAGTTTATTATGATAATTAATAGTTTCTGTTAATTGTTCTATTTTTTGTTTAGCTTCTTCTTTATTCATAATTATTCCTTATTTTTCATTAAATAAACAAAAATATTTAATTTATATAAATTTATTTTTTTACTCCGTATCTTATTATTAAATCTTCGAGCATTAATTTTAAAAGTTTATATCCATCTGTATCTCGTTCATTCAAATTTATATCATTCTCTTCAAAAGATTTTCCATCATCTGATTTTGTAACTTCTACTAATTTAACTTTGCCGTCTTTTAATAATTCATCTACTTTAAATTTATAATCTTTGTCCATTAAAACCTCTATATTGTAATTTATACTATTATAATATAAAATATATTGAATTCAATACTTAAATTTAGGAGATAAATATGTTATTAGAACTTTCTCCAACACTCAAAAAAAATATAGAAAATATTGCTAAAGAAAAAAATATATCTGAAAGTAAATTGATAGAAAATGCCATTATAGAATATTTGGAAGATTATTATGATTAGAAGCAGAAAAAAGATTACAAAAATGCGAAGAATTATATTCTATTGATGAAGTAAAAAAAGATTTAAATATACTATGATATCATTTTATTTTGTCAAAAATATTATTTCAAATTGTACATAGAAAAAATATTTATGATGATTAATTTTTTATAAAAATAACATATAAACTTATTTACTATAATCAATACCATTTTTAGTACATAACTCTATACCCATACTGTCATTTTCTTTTGCAAGCTTTATTAAGTATTTTTCCATTTTTGGTTTTAATTTATCATTAGCTATTTTATACGCTTTTTCAAAATTTTCTAAAGCTTCAGATTTTAATTTTTTATGTTCTTCTTCAGAAATACTTTCTTTTTGAATATTGGCAAGCATATTTTTAATGTAGACTATACTGTTTAAAGCATAATCATGTTCTTTATTTAATTCTATAGTTTTATAAAAATCTTCCAAACATTCATTACATATTTCAATAGATTTTTCTATATTTACCTATTTGATTATAAGCATCTATATAGTTTTTATCTATTTCTATACATTTACAAGCGTCTTCAATAGCCCATTCATATTGTTTTAATTTTAATTTAGTATTTCCTCTATTAAAATAAGCCAATAAATTATTATTATCTAATTCTATAACTCTATTATAATCTTTTATTGCTTCTTCATACTGTTTCAAATCTAATTTAGCATTTCCTCTATTAAAGTAAGCTCATAAATAATTATTATTCAATTTTATAGCATTATCCAAATCTTTTATAGATTCTTCATATAATCCTAAACGATATTTTGAAAAAGCTCTTTCAGAATAAATAAGGCAGTCAGTACTATTTAATTCTATGGCTTTATTCAAATTTATTATAGCTTTTTTATATTGTTTTAAATGATTTCGATTTATTGCTATAAAATGATATATTTCATAATTATCTCCTTGATAAAATAAAATTTTTTCAAGATATTCAATAGATAATTCAAAATTATTATCATAAAATGCTTCTTTTGATTTATTGTATAATTCTATAATAACATAATCAGACATATTTTAATTAATCCTATATTATTATAAATATAAACTTAATTATCAATTATATAGTATTATAAAAATTATTAAATATTATTTTTATTAATTATATATTAGCTAAAAAATAGATTGTAAATTATAAAAATAATTTGGGTGGGCAGCTAGAATAACAGAACAAATTAAACTTAAAATGCAATAAAAAACCTAGAGGGTGGGCAAGTGTAATTAAATTTTAAAACTTTATTACATTACCCACCCTTTATTATTTATAACTAACTTTTAAATTTTAATATTAAATATCTTCATAACTTAATTAGAAATTTCAGCACCCACACTAGTTTTTATTAAGTTTGGAATTTATTTAACGCACGGTAAACAAATTTATATAATACAATAAAATTTGAATTTATATATAAACTTATATTTTAAGCTTTATTTAGCGTGCGGTGAGTATGATATAAATTTAAAAAAACATTAATTGAGTAATCTGTTTAAAATTAAAATCCCAATCACTATTTACTGGTATTGTTACTCTATCACCGTCATTAAAATAAAATGTTATACAGTTTTCACAATATATACTTATAGATTCTAAACTTATTGATTTTATGAATTCTTCTCTTTCTATATTACAAGGCTTAAATATACTCTCTGCCGCACACTCTTTTAATCTTCTATCAATATCTTTTTTATTAGCAAATATTTTTTTGATTATATTAACACTTCTTTTATTAAACTCTTCATCAATATTATCAAAAAAGATTAAAATATTATTGTTAGTCCAAGGCATCTCTTTCTTAAAACTGTTTATATCCTTATTAAGTTCAACATCGCCTAATTCTTCATCTTTATAATAAATAACATCCGAATATTTTTCTAATATGATATTTAAATCATCATCTTTATAATCATTATCAACTATATCTTCAAGTAAAAAATTAATATAAAAGTCATCAGGATCTTTTTCTTTTCTAACATTTAATCTTACTATGCTTTCATCTTTGAATATTTTTACATATTCTTGAACTTTTTCAATCTTTTTATGAATTATAATATGAGTATTTTCTATAATTTCATTAGCAGCAATATTTTTTAAAGCTATAGCAGAAACGAATAAAGTATCATATTTGTCCCAAGGTAATTTACCGTATTTGCAGCATGATCTTTTAAGTATGAATGCTATGTCAAAAATTTCATCATCAAAATCTTTATTAAAGTCTCTAATTTCTTTATCCATTTTTATATCCTATTAATATTTTAATATGCTAAGATAAAATATCAATAATAAATTTTAAAACTTAATTTACATACCCAGACCTATATATTTTCTGATTTATTTTGAATTGATAGTATTACTTATTTTAATGTTTAGTAGAGAAAATATAGTATTACACACATGTTTTTATAATGTTTAAAAATTTATTTAAAAAACGGTTAAGTAATTAATGTTCATAAAATGAATTTCACTTATAATAACTTATAATTTTTGCTTTTTTATATGGAGATATTACTAAAATAAATTATGAGAAAAAATTATGACTATTGACTTTAATATTTTAAAACCATTTGAAAAATGGGCTAATACTGAAAAGAGATTAAAAATAGCATTCGGAGGACGCGGAGGAGGAAAAAGTGAATCAATAGCAAGAATTTTAATAGCTAAAAGTTTTGAAAAAAGCGGAGTAATACTATGCTCAAGAGAAATACAAAAATCAATTTCATATTCAACATACCCTCTTTTAATAAGTATTATAAAAGAACTTCACCTAGAAAATTTTTTTAATATAAAAAGAAATGAAATCATTAATAAAGCTACAAACTGCAAATTCATATTTTTAGGTATTAGAGAATGTTCTATTGAGGAAATTAAGTCTATTTATAATGTGCGAATATGTTTTATAGAAGAAGCTCAAACTCTAACTCAAAGAAGCTATGAAATATTAGAGCCTTCAATAAGAGCAGAAAAAAGTGAAATATGGATTGCATTTAATCCTAGATTTGAAACGGATTTCATTTATAAAACAGTAATAAAATTTAACTTAGAAAATAAATTTTATACAGATAAAAATAATAATAAATACAATTATAAAGAATACGAAGACAGCAGCATTTTAATAACTTTTATTAATTATGACGGCAATTATTATTTCAGCGATATATTAAATAAATCAAGACTTTCCACTTTAAAACTCATGCCAAAAATGTATGATCATATTTGGCTTGGTAAAATCAAAAATAAACAAGGAAAAATATTTATATATTCAAAATTAAAATTCTATGATGATAATTTAAATACTATAAAAGAAAAAATTTATTCTTCAGAACATAAAGCAATAGTTGATCCTGCATTCGGAGAATATAATTGTTTTACTTCAGCAATAATATATACACAAATAGGCGAAGATATTTATTTAATAGATTCAGGACTTATAAGAAATGATTCTAACTCTACAACAGATGAAAGCATAATAAATTTTTTATCAAATAAAAATATAAAAAAAATATTATGCGAAAGCAACTTTGCTCAAAAAGAATTGGTAAAAAGATTAGAAAAACATTTTGAAGTAACGCCTTTTTATGTACATAAGAATAAAGCCGAGAGAATAGTTAGTGCAAGTTATTTGATATATGATAAAGTTTATTTTCCGAAAAGCTGGCAGAAAGTACCGGACGGCTCAGATACTGATAAATGGCTTAAAACAAATAATGGACGGGGTTATATAGCTTTAAGGCAGCTGCTTAATTTTGATGATTCTCTTTCTGGAAGCAGCATTAAAGGAGATGTATTTAGTTATTTAGATTTTCCAGATGCTTTATCTAGTTTAATATTATTTGGCATTGAAGATATTGTTTATGAAGAAAATGATGATAAATTAAATTTAGTTAATGCTATTTTTGGAGAATAAAAATTTATTTAAATATTTAAAACTTTCATCTAATCCCCGCCCTTTTATTTTTACAGCAATATTATAATTTTAAATTATTAATTACATTTAAAGCTCATTTATAAATATAAGCACCCACCCAAGTTTTAATTTAAAATTAAATTTTTTTTAACGCACGGTAAATAAAATTTAAAAATATAATAAAATTATAATTGAAAATAAATTTATATTTTTAATTTTATTCTGCGTGCGGCAGATAAACTATGAATTTAAAAAAATATTGGGTGGATGCTTTAATATCAGTTAAAACTATAAATAAAAAAATCATTTATAAATTCGGATAATACTGAAAGCATATAGGGCGGGATTATATAAGAAATTATAAAAGGGAAGTATTAATAAAACACTGCCCTTTTATAAAAATAAATTATTAATTATTTTCCGAAAACAGCCTCGTAATCTTTTTTGAATTTTTCTATACCTTGATCAGTTAATGGATGTTTAGTCATCTGCTCTATAACATTATAAGGCACTGTAGCAATATCAGCACCGGCTAATGCACATTCTGTAACATGTATAGGGTGTCTTACGCTTGCAGATATTATTTCTGTTTCTATTGCATGTGTAGCAAATATTTCTGATATAGTTCTAATAAGTTCAAGACCATCAGAAGATATATCATCAAGTCTTCCTATGAAAGGAGAAACATAAGTAGCCCCTGCTCTTGCTGCTAAAAGAGCCTGATTGGCAGAGAATATCAAAGTAACATTAGTTTTAATTCCTTCTTTGGAAAGTACTTTAACTGCTTTTAGACCTTCTGCTGTCATAGGAATTTTTACTACCATATTTTTATGTATTTTAGCTATTTCTCTTGCCTCAGCAATCATATCTTCCGCTTTAACAGTAGTAGCCTTTACCTCTCCTGATATAGGACCATCAACTATAGTAGTAATTTCTTCTATAGTCTTTTTAAAATCTCTTCCTTCTTTAGCTATTAGAGACGGATTTGTTGTAACTCCGCAAATTACACCCATATCATTAGCTTTTCTAATTTCATCAACATTTGCTGTATCTATAAAAAATTTCATTAAAAAATCCCCTTAATAAATTTTTGCGTTATTATATACCTTAAAACATATTTTATCAATATATAAATAATATAATCAGAAATTAACCTTATCAGGGTGATGTCCGGATCCTCCAAAGTATTCCATAGCATTTATTGTTTTCATATCTTCATCGCTTATAACAAAATCAAATATTTCAGTATTCTCTTTTATACGGGAAGGAGTTACAGATTTAGGCAAAGGAAGCGTATTATTTTGAATACACCATCTTATGCAAATCTGAGCTGCTGATTTATTATATTTTTTAGCTATTTGTTTTAGCGTATCATTATCAAGCATTTTGCCTGTACCCAAAGGACTCCAAGCCTCTATTAATATATTATTATCATTGCAGTATTTATAAGTTTCTTCCTGCATAAACCCAGGATGAAACTCTATCTGATTAACCATAGGTTTAATTTCTGTTTCCATTAATGATTTTAAATGATGAGGCATAAAGTTGGAAACTCCTATAGATTTTATTTTACCTGCTTTATAAAGTTCGGTCATAGCTCTCCAAGTCTCCAAATTAATATTATCCCAATCGTTAAATTTGTTTACTGAGGCAGGCCAATGAATAAGATATAAGTCAAGATAATCAAGAGACAAATCATTAAGAGTTTTTTCAAAAGCAGCTAATGTTGTTTTATATCCTCTATCCTTATTCCATACCTTGCTTGTGATGAAAAGTTCTTCTCTATTAATGCCGCTTTCTTTAATAGCTTTACCAATACTTTTTTCATTGCCGTAAATTGCAGCTGTATCAATATGTTTGTATCCTAATTTTATTGCTTCTTTTACAGCATTTACAGCAGTTTCTCCGTCCGGAGCCTGCCAAGTACCAAATCCTATGCATGGAATTTTATATCCATTGCTTAATGTGAATGTATCTTTTAGACTTTTAAAATCGTTCATTATATATACTCCGTAATAATTTTTGTTTAAATATTTATACTATTATTATATAATAAATAAAAATATTATACATAAAAAAATTTTGGAAATTAATTTTATGAAAAGAATAGTTTGTTTAGGCGACAGCACCACTTACGGATATATGGTGTCAAGGGATAAGGTTTGGACTGAAATATTAAACGATAAATTTAAAGATAAAAATTTTACTTTTATAAATAAAGGTATTAATGGAGATATGATTTCAGGCATGCTTATTCGTTTTGATATGGATTGTATAAGAGAAAATGCTGACACTGTCATTTTAATGGGAGGAGTTAATGATATATTTACCTGCAAACCTTTAGAAAAGATAAAAAATAATTTAATAAGCATAGTAAATAAATCTTTGGAAAATAATATTGATATAATAGTATTTACTCCTATTGCTTTTGTTAAGGAGGCATTTGATTTTTTTGAATCAAATAATATAGAAGAGTTTGATAGTGTTCTAAAGGAGTATGTTAATTTTATAAATGATTATACAAAAACAAATAATATAAAAAGTATAGATGTGTATAATTTATTTGTAAGTAAAATATTAAAGAAAAATAATTATTATGATATATTTTTTGATGGGGTACATTTAAGCGAAAACGGACATAATGTATTTGCCTCTGAAATTTATAAAGAATTAAAAAAATATATCTAATCGGACAAAATCTGTCATAAGGACATGTTAAATTAATAGTATCTTAATTATTGGGTACTAATTATGAATAAAAATAATAATAAAAAAATAGCTTTAGTATTAGACGGAGGCGGAGCTAAAGGAGCATATCATATAGGAGTTTTTAAAGCTTTAAAAGAACTTGATATAATCAAATACATCACTGCTATATCAGGTGAATGCATGTCTATTTCCAATATATAATTTAAACTCTCAAATAGTAGAAAATATATGGATTAATGAAGTTGAAGATAAAATATTAACTTTAAATCCTAATAAAGTTATAAACTCTTTATTAAAAATAAGAAAAAACTATATTAAGAATGCTGTAAATGCAATAATATCTGATTTTTTAGATGATGATAATATTTTATTGATTCCATTTATTAATTTTTTATCAACTTCAGCCATATTTTCAAGAGACGGTATCATAGAAATAATGGATAAATATTTACATGAAGAAACTATCAAAAAAATAAATATATATGTTTCATGTACTAGTATTTATAATTTAAAACCACATTATTTCAAATTAAACAATTATTCATTAAAGACAATTAAAAAAATACTTTTAGCTTCATCTGCAATACCTGCAGTATTTCCGCCTGAAAATATAAAAGGTACATTATATATTGACGGAGGCATAAGTGATAATTCCCCAATAACAGCTTTAAAAAATTGTAAATTTACGGATATAATAGTTGTACATTTAACTAGCAATAGTAATTCAAATATTTTAAAAAATAAATTAGATAATAATACCAATGTATATGAACTTTATCCCAGAAAAGATTTAGGGAATTTTTTTGACGGTACTTTAAATTTCTCTAGTAATTTTATAAAAAAATGTATGCATCAAGGCTATATTGATGCTTTAAGTTTATTAAAATAAGTTTCGTTTTTTGTTTTTTATTTTTCATCTAAAAATTCATTAAATATATTAAAAAGTTTAGTATGTTTATTTTGTTTTTCTCTGTCTTGAGTATTTTTTTCAATTTCAATATACGATTTTATAAGGTTAATACTAAAGTATGCTTCTATATTCTCATCATCTTCTTCCAATGCCTTTTCATAATATTCTAATGCTTCTTCATAAAGACCAGCCTCTTCTTTTTCTTTTGCCTTATCAAAATATAATCTATATTTAGGTTTCATATAAGTATCCTATAAAAATATAAAAAATTATTAAAAAATAATACATTGCAATTGAATTTTTTAAAACATAATATATCATTAATAGTAATTTTTTTAGAGAAAAAAATATGTCAGTGTTAGAAAGCAGTATATCTGAAGTAAAAAAAGAAGAAAATAAATTATTAGCTATAATATCCTTGGTTCTTTTAAGTTTTGCCTTAGGTACAAGCGAATTTATAGTTATAGGAGTATTAACAGATATAGCAGAAGGTTTTAATATTACGGAAGTCAAAGCTGGCGGACTTGTATCTATGTTTGCTTTATCCTATTCCGTATGTACGCCTTTTTCTGCAGCTTTTGCCGGTAAATTCAATAGATTTAATTTTATAATATTTGCAAGCATAATATTTATCATTCTTAATTTTTTATGTTCTCTAGCTTCAAATTATATATTTTTGCTTATAATTAGAATGCTTATAGCTGTAATTTCAGGAGCATTAATATCAGTTTCAATATCATTCACCCCTTATGTATCTTCAAAAGAAAAAAGACCTATGGCAGTAGCTTGGATTTATTCAGGATTTAGTATAGCCTCCATTTTCGGAGTACCTATAGGCACTAGTATAAGTTATTATTTCGGCTGGAGAGCTTCTTTTATATTTATATGCGTATTCAGTGCTGTTATGCTTATCTTAATGTTTATTACGCTTCCAAAAAATACACCTTCTCATAAGGTTAAAATATTCGGACAATTTATATTATTTAGAGATACTAGATTTTTATTAAGCACTTTTACAATACTTTTCGGTGCTGCTTCTTCTTATGTACTTTATACATATTTAAAGCCTATTTTTCTTAATTATATTCATATACCTAATAAATATATCAGTGTTGCATTATTAGTATTTGGAGTTACTGTTCTTTTCAGTAATCTTCTTTCAGGAAAATTAGCTGAACATAATGGAATTTATAGATTAAGATATGTATTTATGATGCAGTTTTTATGTATGATAGTTTTGCCTTTTGCTCTTCTTAATGCTGTAAGTTCTTCTATCGTCATATTAATAATAGGTTTTTTAATGTATTTAATGAATTCTCCTGTTCAATTAAATATATTAGATTTTACAGAAAAAGAGTATCCTTCTTGTTTAACCTTGGCATCATCAAATAATTCATTTTCATTTAACTTTGGTATAGCTTTGGGATCATTTGTAGGAAGCAGTATATTTGATAATTTTGGAATAAGATGGGTTGGATTTGGCGGTGCTGTTCTTTCTGTTTTAGCTTTTATCTGCATAGTGAATCTTTATAAGACGAATAATAATGTATAATATGTAAAATACTATAAACAGAATCTTTATGTTAAAAATACATATACATGGTATTTGTACTTTGTTTATAATAATTATATTTTTTATTAGAATCATTTATTTTTCATATAAAAAACATAATTATAGGATTACCGGGTATATGTATATATCTTTAAATAGTCAAAAAAATAGATAATTAATATTATAATTTTTTATTTAAAATAATAGTGAAAATCTCTTTTTTTTTTATTTTTGTATATTTCAGTAATAAATTTTCTATACTAGTTAATATACGAATAAAAAAATATGGAGGTAATAGAATATGGATTTAAAAGATTCAAAAACAAATGAAAATTTAAAAACAGCTTTCATTGGGGAGGCAATAGCAAGGTGCAAATACATGTACTATGCTGAGAGAGCTAGGGAAGAGGGTATGGAGAATTTGGCATTGGCGTACGAAAAAGCCTCCAGAAATGAGCAGGAACATGGCAAATTATGGTTTGAAAGATACCATGGTATATTATCAAAAGATGAGAATTTAAAGGACGCTATTAAGGGTGAGACTTACGAATCTGAAGATATGTATTTAAAATTTGCTGAAACTGCAAGAAAGGAAGGCTTTAATGATATAGCCATACTTTTTGAGCATGTTGCCAAAATAGAAGATGGACATAAAAAGATGTTTGAAAAATACTTAGGCAGCAATGTTGCAGGTATAGACAAATGGCAATGCAGTAAATGCGGTTATATACATACAGATTCTGAGGCACCTAAAAGATGCCCTGTATGCGAGCAGTATAGAGTAGGCGGAGTAAATTAAAAAATTAAAATTATATAAAAACATTATATTAAAAAATCAAGAAAATAATTTATTTATGGGGGTAATTAATGTATAGTAAGAAATCAGAGTTTTTAGCAGAAGTAATAGGTTCTATGATGATAGCTTTATTTGGATGCGGAGTAGTTGCTTCTGTTCTTATAGGTAATAATGGAACAGCTATTAATATACATATAGCTTGGGGGCTTGCTGTTACTTTTGGTATATATGCATCTGGAAAGATAAGCGGTGCTCATCTTAATCCTGCTGTTACTTTAGCATTAGCTGTTACAGGAAGATTTCAATGGTCTAAAGTTTGGTATTATATAGTAGCTCAGATGATAGGTTTCTTTATTGGGGCTGCTATAGTATTTGCTGTTTATTATGGAAAGTGGATAGAAGTTGATCCTAACTTTGAAACTACAGCCGGAGTATTTACTACTTTTCCTGCAGTACCTGGATTTTGGCCTGGATTTATAGATCAAGTAGTAGGTACATTTCTTTTAGTATTTTTAATTCTTGCTACAGGAGATGCTAATAATACTCCTGCAGGTGCTAATTTAGGACCTATAATAGTAGGACTTATAATAGTTGTTATAGGTACATCATTTGGATTTATGCATGGTTATGCTATAAACCCAGCAAGAGATTTAGCACCTAGACTTTTTGCTGTCATTGCAGGCTTTAAAAATAACGGACTTACTGATGGAAGCAATGTATGGATAGTTCCTATAATAGGACCTATAATAGGAGGAGTTTTAGGAGCTGTTCTTTATGATTTTACTATAGGTAAAATATTTGCAAAGAAATAATAAAAGGCAATAAACAAAGGTATAAAAAATAAAAATTTAAGGAGTTTTAGTATGTCAAAATATGTAGTTGCAATAGATCAAGGAACAACAAGCAGCAGAGCTATAGTATTTGATTATGATCAGAACATGGTTTCAGTTGCTCAAAAGGAGTTTACACAGATTTATCCTCATGAAGGCTGGGTTGAACATAATGCTGCTGAAATTTGGGCTACTCAGTTTGGAGTTTTGCAGGAAGCTATACAGATTGCTGGAGTTAAGCCTGAAGAGATAGCTGCTATTGGTATTACAAATCAAAGGGAAACTACTGTTGTATGGGATAAAAATACTGGAGAGCCTATTTATAATGCTATAGTATGGCAATGTAGAAGAACTGCTCCTATTTGCGATGATTTAAAGAAAAAAGGACTTGATACTTATATAAGAGAAAATACAGGTTTAGTTGTTGATGCTTATTTTTCTGGTACAAAAATAAAATGGATACTTGATAATGTTCCTGGTGCTAGAGAAAAAGCCAATAAAGGAGAATTACTATTTGGTACAATAGACACTTGGCTTGTATGGAAACTTACAGGCGGTAAAGTTCATGTTACAGACTATACTAATGCATCAAGGACTATGATTTATAATATCAAAGATTTAAAATGGGACGAAAACATTTTAAGAGAATTAGACATTCCTATGAGCATGCTTCCAGAGGTAAAAGATTCTTCTTGTGTTTACGGATATGCTAATATTAACGGTAAAGAAGTACCTATATCTGGAATAGCAGGAGACCAGCAGTCAGCATTATTCGGTCAGGCTGGATTTAATAAGGGCGACACAAAAAATACTTATGGTACTGGAAGTTTCATTCTTATGAATATAGGAGAGAATTTTATATTAAGTAAAAACGGACTTATTACTACTATAGGTATAGGATATAATGGAAAAATAGAATATGCTTTGGAAGGTTCTGTATTTATAGCTGGTGCTGTTATACAATGGGTACGCGATGAATTAAGACTTCTTCATGATGCAAAAGACACTGAATATTTCGCTACTAAAGTAAAAGATACTAACGGAGTTTATTTAGTACCTGCATTTGTTGGTCTTGGTGCTCCTTATTGGGATATGTATGCTAGAGGCTGTTTAGTAGGTATTACAAGAGGGGTTAATAGAAGTCATATAATAAGGGCAGCTGAAGAGGCTATAGCTTATCAAAGTAAAGATGTTATTGATGCTATGGTTGCTGACAGCGGTGTTAAATTAGCTTCATTAAAAGTAGACGGCGGAGCATGCCGTGATAATTTCTTAATGCAGTTTCAGGCTGATATTATTAATACAAAAGTTCTTCGTCCTCAAATAATAGAAACTACTGCTTTAGGAGCTGCTTATTTAGCTGGTCTTGCTGTAGGATTCTGGAAGGATAAAGATGAGATAGCAAATAGATGGAAATTAGAGAGAGAGTTTACTCCTTCAATTTCTGAAGAAGAGAGAAATAAAAAATATATGGGCTGGAAAAAAGCGGTTGAAAGATCAAGAGGCTGGGCTTTATAATAAAATATTTATATTATGCATATTAATATTCTATAAAAAATATAATGAATATTAATATGCATGTATAAACTAGTATCTATTATATTGTTTTCAAAATAGTTTTAAATTTATAAATAAAGGAAATATATATTATGTATGATATATTGATTATAGGTGCAGGTGTGTCTGGTACTTCTTCAGCTAGAGAATTATCGAGATATAAAGCTAGTATATGTGTTGTAGAGAGAGGCGAAGATGTTTGCTCAGGCACTTCAAAATCCAACAGCGGAATAGTGCATGCAGGTTTTGATGCGGCAAATGGTTCTCTTATGGCAAAGTTAAATGTTCTTGGCAATAAAATGATGCCTAAAATAACAGAAGATCTTGATGTGCCTTTTAAACAGAATGGATCTTTGGTAGTTTGTACCAATGAAGAGGATATGCCTAATTTGCAGACTATATATGACAGAGGAATAAAAAACGGAGTAGAAGGACTTCAAATATTAAACCGAGAAGAAGTTCATAAAAAAGAGCCTAATCTAAATGACAATGTATGCGGTGCTTTGTATGCTCCTACAGGAGGTATAGTAGACCCTTTTATATTAAATATTGCTTATGCTGAAAATGCTTATGCTAATGGTGCAGAGTTTAAGTTCAATACTGAAGTTATCAATATAAAAAAACTTGATGACGGTACTTTTGAAGCAGAAACTAATAACGGACCTATAAAAGCTAAATATATTGTTAATGCCGCTGGAGTTTATGCTGATAAGTTTCATAATATGATGAGCCAAAACAAAATACATATTACTCCAAGAAGAGGAGACTATATATTGCTTGATAAAGAAGTTGACAATCTAGTAACTTCTACAATATTTGCTCTTCCTACAAAATTGGGTAAAGGTATATTAGTTACTCCTACAGCTCATGGCAATATAATGCTTGGACCTACTGCTATTGATATAGAAGATAAAGAGGGCTTAAATACCACAGCAGAAGGACTTGCTCAGATTATAGAAAAGTCAAAACTAACAGTAAAAAATATTCCGTATAACAAAGTTATAACTTCATTCTGCGGGCTTCGTCCTCATGAAGATAATCATGAGTTTATCATAAAAGAGCTAGAAGACTGCGAAGGATTTTTCGACTGTGCTGGTATAGAATCACCTGGTCTTGTTTCTTCTCCTGCAATTGGTGTAATGGTTGCCGATATTGTAAGCAAAAAAGGAAACTTCGAGAAAAAAGAAAACTTTATAGAAAAAAGAAAAGGAATAACTCATTTTAATAAACTCTCTAATGAAGAGAAAAATAAACTTATAAAAGAAAATCCTTTATACGGACATATAATTTGCAGATGTGAAAAGGTAACTGAGGGTGAGATTGTAGAAGCTATAAAAAGTCCTATAGGAGCTAAATCCATTGACGGAGTAAAAAGAAGAGTACGTGCTGGGCTTGGAAGATGTCAGGGCGGTTTCTGTTCTCCTAAGATAATAGAGATATTAGCAAGAGAACTTAATGTTTCTCCTCTAACTATTACTAAATGCGGTAAAGGCTCTGAAATAGTTATTGGATATGATAAGGAAACTTTTTGATTTAGAGATTATTAGTATTTAATTAAAAACAATATAATCATTTGTTTTTATTTAAGGAGTAAAAATGCAGTCTTATGATGTTGTTATTATAGGCGGAGGTCCTGCTGGGCTTGCTGCTGCTGTTTCTGCTAAAGAAAACGGCATAGATAATTTGCTTATGTTGGAACGCGATGAGGTGCTTGGAGGCATACTCAATCAATGTATACATAATGGTTTTGGGCTTCATAGATTTGGCGAAGAGCTTACTGGTCCTGAATATGCTTACAGATTTATAGAAAAAGTTTATGATTTAAATATTAATTATAAACTCAATACTATGGTGCTTGATATTGTACTTAATGATAGTAAAGAAAAAATAATTACTTATATCAATAAAGAAGAAGGATTGGTGCAGATTAGCTCTAAAGCTGTGATACTAGCTATGGGCTGCCGTGAGCGTTCAAGAGGGGCTTTGAATATACCTGGTTTCAGACCTGCTGGAGTATTTTCTGCGGGTGCTGCTCAGCATTTAGTAAATATTGAAGGGTATATGCCTGGTAAGGAAGTTGTTATACTTGGTTCTGGAGATATTGGGCTTATTATGGCTAGGAGAATGACTTTTGAGGGGGCTAAAGTTAAAGTGGTTGCTGAGATACTTCCTTTTTCTGGAGGACTTAAAAGAAATATAGTTCAGTGTTTGGACGATTTTAATATACCTCTTAAATTAAGTCATACTGTTATAGACATAAAAGGTAAAGACAGACTTGAAGGAGTTACAATAGCTAAAGTTGATGAGAATATGAAGCCTATTAAAGGTACTGAAGAATATTATTCATGCGATACTTTGCTTTTGTCTGTTGGGCTTATACCAGAAAATGAGCTTTCAAAAGAGATTGGTGTTGAGATTAACCCTATAACTTCTGGTGCTGTAGTTAATGAAAGTTTGGAGACTAATATTGACGGAGTATTCTCCTGCGGTAATGTTCTTCATGTTCATGACTTGGTAGACTTTGTTTCTGAAGAGGCTGAAACTGCTGGAAAAAGTGCTGCTGAGTATGTACTTAAAAACAAAAGAAGAGATGATACTAATTCTATTTTACTAAAAGGCTCTAATGGTGTGAGATATACTGTGCCTTCTATGATTAATGCTCATAATGTAGATGATCATGTTATGGTGAGATTCAGAGTAAGCAATATATTCCAAAACAAATTCTTAAATGTATATTTTGACGGAGAGAGAGTAATACATAAAAAGCATTTGATATTTGCTCCCGGTGAAATGGAGACTGTTAAACTAGATAAATCCATGCTTTCAAAAGAAGGTCTTAAAAATATTGAGTTTAAGATAGAGGATAATTAATAATATTAAGTGTTATTCAAGGATTATTATATGGAAAAAAAAGAATTAACTTGTATATGCTGCCCTATGGGCTGTGCTTTGTCTGTGGAGATGGAAGGAAATCAAGTTGTAAGCATAAGCGGTAATACCTGCAAGAGAGGAGACACTTATGCCAGAGATGAGGTTGTTCGTCCTGTAAGAATGGTTACTTCTATAGTAAAAATAAAAAATGGAAAATTAAAAATGCTTCCCGTTAAAACTAAAGATCCTGTAGACAAATCAAGAATTAATGAATGTTTAGAGGCTTTAAAAACTGTAGAAGTTAATGCTCCTGTTCATATTGGAGATGTTGTGCTTCATAATGCTGCTGGTGTTGATATAGTGGCTACTAGAAATATAGAAGCTCTTTAACATTATATTAAATAATTTAAAAAGGCATTGTTTATATAAACAGTGCCTTTTATTTGTTTTTATTTATATTTTATAGTATATTAATAAAAACTATTTGGAGCAGTATATGGACAAAAATTTCAAAAAACAATTCGATAAAGTAAAACATCTTTTAGTGCCTAGTTTTGATTTGGATAAGCCTTTTAGAGAAAAAACATTTAATGATATAGAGCTTGATATTTTAGATATAGGAGAAGTTTTTTTAAAAACAGGAAAAATAATAGCATGCGATCCTTTAGCATATATGTTTGAGAATCAAGTATCTCCTTTTATTCAAACTGTAAAACCTGATAAATATAAAGTTTCGCTTCTTATAATAAAAGATGAAGAGAGAATTGCTATGTCTAAAATTTCTTTTTCTAATAATGAACCTAAAAGATATGAACTTGCTGTTACAGGAGAAGAGGATTTGTCTGAAGTAGAAGAAGGCGAGTTTTTCGGATATCCTGTGGATGCCGGTATGGGTTGTTTTTGCGATTATGAGGCAGCTGAAAAATATTTTGAATATGAAGATAAACTAGAAAAAGAAAGTAATGGTGATTTTGATAATAGATATGATGATTTATTCGCTGATTTATTAGAAGATAATGCAAAAAAGAATCCTAAGTATCAATCTGAATATGGTGATTGGCTTAATTGGAATATACCTGAAAGTGATTCCAATATAGTATTATTTACGAGCGGTTATGGTGATGGTTATTACCCTTCTTATTTTGCTTATGATGAAAATGACAATATATCTGCTTTATATACCATATTTATAGACTTAAATGATGATGAATAATTTTATCATGCGCTATATACGCAATAAATAAAAAAAACATTGGGCGGGCAGCTAAAAAATCTAATTCGATAACAAGAAAAAGTAAAATTAATATTGCATATTAAAACTATAAATATAGAGGGCGGGCAAATGTAATTAGGTTTTAAAACTTAAATTACATACCCCACCCTTTATTCTTTGTTATTTATATAAATAATTCTGTTTTTACTTTCTTTAATGCTTTATTATATATTTAAGCACCCACCCAAGCTATATTTAAATTTATTATGCTATTAAACGCACGCAAAGTGATATTAGAAATATAAAGTTTATTATTAATTTGAAGTAAATTTATAATAAAAATGCATTTAGCGTGCGCTTAGATATATTCTAAATGCAATTAGATTATTATAAAAAAGCATGCACTTTTAAAAGATAAAAATGCATGCTAGATTTATGATTTTTTAAATATTATACATTTGCATAAGCAGGTTCTGAATTATCTCTATTGTTTTCTTCTTCCAATGCTTTTTTCTTCATTTTCTTATAAATATAAATATACATAACTGTAGCCAATGCCACACTTACAATATCCGCTATAGGCTGAGACCATATAATACCATTTATGCCAAATAATTTAGTACCTATAAGTATTGTTGGTATAAATGCTATACCTTGTCTGCTTAAAGAAAGTATAAGAGAAGGTATAGATTTTCCTAATGCTTGGAATGTAGACATAAATACAAATTGAAATCCTATAATAGGAGCTATAGCATAACTTGCTACTAAAAATTTCACTCCGTAATCAATAACCTCTTCATTATTAATAAATACTGCTACAGACAATCTTCCGAATATTAGTGAAAGCCCTAAAAGTAAACATCCTATTATTACACTTACAACACATGATAACTTGATAGCGGCATTCATTCTTTTATAGTTTTTAGAAGCAAAGTTATAACCTACAAAAGGCTGAAGACCTTGAGAAAGCCCTATAAATACAAGTACAACAAGCATAAATATCCTCTGAGCTACTCCAAGTCCTGCTACTACATTGTCGCTGTATCCTGCAGCAAAATTATTGATAAGAACATTTGATGCACTCATAAGTATATTATTTATAGAAACAGGTATGCCTATAGCAAATACATTAGAAAGTATATCTTTATGCAAAGAAAAATCTTTAAAATGTATTGATAGGAAAGATTTTTTTCTTAATATATGATATATATAGTAGAAAGTAGAGCATGCATTACCTATTATTGTAGCAAGAGCAGCACCTGCAACCCCCATCTCCATATAAAGTATCATTATAGGATCTAATACTATATTAACTACAGTACCTATCATCATACCAATCATAGCCTCTTTTGAAGCTCCTTCAGAGCGTACAATCTGTCCCATAGCCATTTGATTTACTACAAAAGGTGCCCCAAACGCTACTATTACTAAATAATCTTTAGAAAATTGATAAGTATTAGGGCTTGCACCTGATATTTTTAGTATATCCTTCATAAAAATCAAATATACAGCCATAGAAATAAATCCTATTATAATGCTTGCATAAAATGAAAAAGAAGAAATCTTTTTTACACTATCATAATCTTTTAATCCTAATTTTCTTGATATATAAGATCCTCCGCCTATACCAAAAATGTTACCAAAAGCCATAAGAAGTAAATATATAGGCATACAAAGTGATACAGCAGCCACCTGATTAGGATCTCCTGTTTGTCCTACGAAAAAAGTATCTACCATATTATAAAAAACATTTACTAACATTCCTAATATAGTTGGAAGTGCTAGCGTCATTAGAGCTTTATGTACAGGATAATTTTCAAACAATTCTATTTTTTGATCTGTCATGTGTTAGTACCTCCTTTTATTATCATCAATATATAGTATACTATATATTTAAATATATCAAGCTATATATATGTAAATTTTATCAGTTTATTCATCGAGCATATAATAAATCTTTTATTTAATCATACAAACACAACATCACTACTGTAATAAAATACTTGATTTTTTATAATTTTAACATATAATATGATGAGGTATATTATTATATTTTTTCATAATAAACTATTAATAAAAAGGCTGATATGTATAAATTGAATACTTATGTTGTATACCCTATGTATGGTATATGTAAAGTTATGGGTATATCAAATAACAAAGTTAATTCTAATCTTGTAGAATGTTATGTTTTAGAATGCGAAAGTGAAAATATTACATTAAAAGTGCCTATAAATAGAGTTAAAGAATATCGTATAAGAAAGATTATATCTAAATCAGAAGCTGATAATCTTTTAAATATATTGCAGACAAAACCTCATGATATAGAAAATAATTGGAAAATAAGATATCAGGAAAATGAGGAAAAACTTAGAAGCGGAGATATCAAAGATACAATAGAGGTGGCAAGAAGTTTATTCACAAGAAACAAACTTAAAGAACTTTCAGCAAGCGAAAAGCGTCTATATGAAAAAGCATATATGTTTATAGTTAATGAAATTAGTATCGCTTTAAAAAAAGATAGAGATGAAATAGAAGATATAGTATCAAATGCTTTGGAAAAATCCGCAAAAAAATTCAAAACTAAGCCTTTAGAAAAAGAGAAGGTTGTTAAAGAAGAAAAAGAAACCGCTAAAAACGGAAAAAGAAAGAAAAAAGATATTTCTAAAGAATAATAATTTATCTAGTTTATTACATTAAAAATATAATATGCGTATAAATAAAAGTAAGGGGAAATTATGTGGAGAGTAGTATATTTTGTGTTATCTTGTATAGTGCTGGCTTTAGATTATTTTATACTAAAACATTTTAATTATAAGACATTAACAGTATTTATAATAAGTGCAGTATTGGTATTTTTATTTGAATTAATGTTTATTAGAAAGAAATCTTCTAAAATTATATTAGCTTTTTTTATATCATTCTTTCTAACATTAATTACTGTACTTTTGACTATAACTACTATTAATATTGTAGGAATATCATTATCATTAAATGAAAAATTAATTATTCTTTTTATAGAGGGATATTTAATTTTTGGTATTATTATAGCTTTTATACCAAGCATATCAAATATGTTTAAACTTACAAATAAAGATAAAATGAAAACTTCAAAGATATTGGATACTTCTGTTATAGTAGACGGAAGAATATATGATATTGCTGAAAAAAAATTTTTTGACGGACTTCTTATACTGCCTGAGTTTGTTATAAAAGAAGTGCAGTTTTTAAGTGATGCAAGAGATCCTCAGAAAAGAATAAGAGGAAGAAGGGCTTTAGAGATATTAAATAAAATGAAATCTTCTAAGAATATACTTCTTTCTATAACTGATATAGATTTTCCTAATATAAAAGAGGTGGATCTAAAACTTATAGAACTTGCAAAAAAAATGGATGCTAAAGTAATAACAAATGATTTTAATTTGATGAAAGTGGCATCTATACATGAAGTGGACATATTAAATATTAATGATTTAGCCAATTCTCTTCATGTCGTTGTTTTGCCGGGTGAGACTATAAATATAGATCTTATAAGAGAAGGAAAAGATAAACAGGCTTTAGGATATTTAGAAGACGGAACTATGATAGTAGTTGATAATGCCAAACATCTAATAGGGAAAAATGTTGAAATAGAAATAGATAATGTACTTCCTAAAGAAGCAGGAAGAGTAATATTTGCCTCTCTTGCAAACTCTAAAAATAATAATAAAAAAAGACATGATAATAAACAGAATTAAAAAAATATGATAATAGACCTTTCAGCTGAAATATATAACAATATGCCTCATTATCCTGATGATATTGATGTGAAAATTTCAGCTGAAAACTATAAATATTTTAATATCACAAATATATCTATGTGCGTGCATACTGCAACTCATATTGATACTCCTCTTCATTGCATAAAAAGTAAAGACTCTACGGCTAGTATAGATTTAAATTATTTTATTGGAAATGCCTATTGTATTGATATAATACCGGATAAAGATAATAAAATAAATTTTAATGATAATTTCAATTTTGATATAATAAAAGAATGCAGTATACTTCTTATTAATACATATTGGCATAATAATATCAATACAGAAAACTATTATAAAAATTTTCCATATTTAAGTGAAAGTTTTGCTTATAAATTGATAGATTTAAAAATAAAAACTATAGGAATAGATACTCCTTCAGTAGATTCAATTTCAAATAATAATTTAATACATAATACTCTATTTTCTAATGATATATGTATTATAGAAAATCTTACGAATTTAGAAAAACTAACTAATAAAAAATTCTTTTTTAGTGCAGCACCTTTAAAAATCAGAAACTGTGAAGGATCTCCTGTAAGAGCTTATGCTATTATAGATTAATATAAAAAACCATGACTAATAAATAAGCATGGTTTTTATTTTTTCAATTTCACTAGAATCTTATTCCTATTTGTCCGCCTATATCAAGAGCTCCTGTCTTAATTTTAGGAGAACTTTCTTTATATTCAAGCAGAGGAAAATCATAAGATAAATAAACTCCTAAAGTTACATTATAAAGAAGTAAAAAGTCCAAACTTGCTTTAAGATAAGGTATATAGCAATTATAAAATTTATCCTGTAATTGTTTTAGATTATATTGTTCTGTAATTTCACTGCCACTGTTTTCTTTAGAATAGCTGCTTCCTCCGAGAGGAAATTTCACTCCTGCTCCGACACCTATAGACATAAATAATATATCTATTTTAGGCATAATACCTACAAATAAACTATCGAAAGTAACATTACCCTTAGACAAATCTGATTTATAAGCAAATACATCTCTCTGATATCCTAAATCTAATGATATTCCAAGAGATAAAATACTCAAATCAAAATAATAATTAGGTTTAAGATGAACTCCGAATTCAAAACCTCCGTCTGGCTTTATTGTTTGGCTTTGTTTTCCATCTTCAAGATAAAAACCTATTCCAGCTCCCAAAGGAACAGTCAAATCAACGCCAAAACCGCTTTTTGCCATAAGATTTGCACTGATAGTTGTTATTAATATTACAGTTAGCAATAAATTTTTTTTCATATTATTAATACTCTCTTTATTAAAATAAAATTGATTCTCTTCATAAGATATAAATATTTTATTTTTTTTCAACTATTATTTATTTAATAATGATAATAATTTTTAGTGTAACATCAAATTATAAAAACAAGTTTAGATTTCAATTAACGCACGGTTAATAAAATTTATAATATAATGAAATTTGCATTATAGATAGGTTTATATTTTAAGTTTTATTCTGCGTGCGGTAAATATGCTGTAAATTAAAAAAAAACTTGGGTGGGCAGCTAAAATTGCAAAATAAAATAAAGAAGAAATAAAGTATAAAAATGACAGTATTAAATAAAAAGCCTAGAGGGTGGGAATTAGAATAAATCCAAAAATTTAAAAACTTTTTCTCGCTACCCGCCCTTTAGAGTTTAATACTTTACTTTGAATTTTAGCTTCATATTGTTTTGTTATTTAAATAACATCTGTTAGAACCCGCCAAAGTATATTAGACCTGTTGCAATTTTGTACATACATATAGTGATATTATACATAATAAATATAAAAATAATATTTATAGTTTTAATAATTGGGGCTTTGCCTACGAAGTACACATTCGTGCCAAACCCCACTTCTTTTGCCGAATAGGCACCTACTCGGTGGTGACCCAAAGAAGCAAAAAGACTGCATTTTTATATCTTATTTATATAAAGTTATATTACATTTAAAACAAAAAATACTATATAAATTACTGTAAATAAAATCATATCCTATATTTTTAAGTTAACTGTATAAATTTACAAAATTGCAACAGGTCTATTTTAAATTTGTAGTCTATCCACCGCACGGTAAATGAAATTATAAAATATAAATTAATTAACAATACGATTTTTATTAAGTTTCAAAATTTGTTCTGCGTGCGTTGTAAAGATTAAAAACCTAATAAAAACCTGGGTGGAAGTTAATAAATGAAAATAAAATATAAAGGCAAATAAAATTTTTATTACAAAATAAAATAAAATAATAAGCCTATAGGATGGGAATTAGTAAAAGTCAAAAAAATTTAAAAACTTTTTTCTCTCTCCCCGCCCTTTAGAGTTTAATACTTTACTTTGAATTTTAGCTTCATATTGTTTTGTTATTTAAATAACATCTGTTAGCACCCGACCAAGTGTCGATTAGATTTAAAAATTAGTTTAACGCATGATAAGCGAATATAAATAATATAATTTGATTATTAATTATAGTGAAATTCATTGAAAGGATTTATTAAACATGCGATGCTTGATTTATATAAAAAACCTCTGCACTTTTATAAGTACAGAGATTTAAAGTTTGTTATTTTTTAATTTATATAATTTAAGAAACTAAATTTTGAACAGCATCTCGTCCTGCATTAAGAGCCTTTTCATTACTAGGTAAAAACTCTTTTTTTCGTTCGCCGAATACTTTTAAAAATGCCTGCTGTACACTGTCGAATGATACCACATTATGAAGCGTAAGCAAAGCACCAAGCATTACCATATTTGCTGATTTTGGATTTCCTATTTCACCTGCAATTTTATTAGCTTCAACATAAGCTACTTTTATATCGTCTCTTGATGCCTTTTTATCTATAAGAGATGAGTTTATAAGCAGTATACCATTAGGTAAAATATCCTTTTCAAATTTAGTAAGCGAAGGAAGATTCATTATTACAGCAGAATTAGCATCATGAGAAATTATAGGAGATCCGACAAGTTCATCGCTTATGACAACAGAACAGTTAGCAGTTCCTCCTCTCATTTCAGGACCATAAGAAGGACACCAAGTAACATGTTTATTTTCAATCATTCCAGCATAAGCTATCATCTGTCCCATAGACATAACACCCTGACCGCCAAAACCTGCAAAAATTATTCTCTCTGTACTCATAAATACTCCTTTTTAAGCATCATTTCTAAAATTGCCGAGCGGATAATGAGGTATCATATAATCTCTTATCCATTTATGCGAATCTGTAGGAGATATACCCCAGTTGGTAGTACAGCTAGTAAGCATCTCTACTATAGAAAAACCTTTTCCAGCAATCTGATTTTCAAAAGCCTTTTTAGCGGCCATTTTAGCCTTTCTAATATTAGCAGGACTATCTAAAGAAACCCTCTCTACAAAAGTGGCACCTTCTATAGTAGCAAGCATCTCGCATACTCTTATAGGTTTGCCAGCTTTATGAAAATCTCTTCCAGCCTGAGTTGTTGTAGTTCTTTGACCTTCCAAAGTAGTAGGAGCCATCTGACCGCCTGTCATACCATAAATGGCATTATTCAAAAATATTACAGTGATATTTTCAGAACGTGCTGCTGCATGTATTATTTCAGCCGTACCAATAGCAGCTAAATCTCCGTCTCCTTGAAGTGTGAAAACTACACTGTCTGGAATGGCTCTCTTTATACCAGTAGCAACAGCCGGAGCTCTTCCATGTGCTGCCTGCTGCATATCGCATGAAAAATATTTATATGCAAGTACAGAACATCCTACAGAAGCTATACCAACTGTTTTCTCCAATACGCCAAGTTCTTCTACACATTCAGCTATTATTCTCTGAGCAGTACCATGCATACAGCCAGGACAATAATGTGTCCTAGCATCGCTCAATCCTCTTGACTTTTCAAATACTATCATATTAAACCTCCTGCCAAACTTATAACATTATCCATTATCTCATGAGCAGTAGGTACTAATCCCCCAGCCTTTCCATAAAATTTAACAGGAACTTTACACTCTATTGCAAGCTTTATATCATCAATCATCTGACCCATACTCATCTCAATACTTACATACATTTTGCAATTTGGATTATCAAATGCTTTAACCGGAAAAGGCCATAAAGTTTGAGGACGAATCATACCAACTTTCTTGCCTTCTTCTCTAAACTTATCAACAACCCCTCTTACAACTCTGGACATAGTGCCATAAGAAACAAATATAAGTTCAGCATCATCTGTAAAGTATTTTTCTGCTCTTGCTTCTTTTTCCTTTATTTCATCATATTTTTTCTGTAAATGTATATTATGCTCATAAAGTAATTCAGGCTCTAAATACAAAGAGTTAATTATATTATTCTTTTCTCTTTTTCCTCTCTTTCCGCAAGCAGCCCAAGTCTTTTCTTTTATCTCATATTTAGGCTTATAAATAATCTCAACAGGCTCCATCATCTGACCTATATATCCGTCGGCAGCAACATAAACAGGAGTTCTATAATGATCTGCTATATCAAAAGCTTCCATTATCATATCAGCAGCCTCCTGTAAATTGGCAGGTGCTAAAACAGGGCAATTATAATCCCCATCTCCTCCTCCTCTAGTCATCATATTATAATCACTTTGAGAAGGCTGTATACTTCCAAGTCCAGGTCCGCCTCTCATAACATTAAGTATTACCGCAGGCACTTCAGATCCTGCAAGATATGATATACCCTCCTGTTTTAAAGCTATACCCGGAGAAGAAGAAGAAGTCATAGCTCTCACTCCTGCTCCTCCTGCCCCATAAACCATATTAATTGCTGCAACCTCACTTTCTGCCTGCACAAATGCCCCTCCTGATTCATACATAGCTTTTGACATAAATTCAGGTATCTCATTCTGCGGTGTAATAGGATACCCAAAAAAACATTTACATCCTGCCGCAATAGCCGCACTAGCCATAGCCTCATTTCCTTTCATCAATGTTCTAGCCATTATTTACTCTCCTCTTTGTCTAGCCTTTCAACCATTATACATATATCCGGACACATCATTGCACAATTAGAACAGCCTATACATTTTTCCATATCAGTAACAGCTGCTGGATAATACCCCCAAGAATTCATATTTTCTTTATCTAAATACAGTATCTTAGTCGGACAAACCGATATGCAGTTAGAGCATCCTTTACATTGTTCTCTATCAATAGTAACTCTGCCTTTAGCCATATATCCTCCTTCATTGATATTAAACTTTAATATAATAAAAAATATTGGTACAATATTGTATATATTATATTCAAAAATATTCGTTTGTCAAAATTTAATATAAAAACTAAAATAAATCAATGAGTAATATTAACTATTATTTATGAATAATATTAACTATTATATATAGTAATTATTGTATTTTTGTATATAATTATAAAAGTAATGTATTATTGGAGTTATGGTTAATGAATATAGATGATAAAAGGAATATAGAAAGATTATTTGATTTGGGACATCATGCCTTCATAAGCAAAGATTATGAAAAATCAATAGAATATTTAAATGAAGTTATAGATATATACAATAAATATATTATTGCATATTCAGACAGCGAATTTATCATATACAGCAGTTCTTATGATAATGAAGATGATGAAGAAGGCAAAAATATAAGTGATGAAGAAATAAACAATACCCATGATACTTTAGTAGATGCATACTATAATAGAGGACTATCATATTTTAATTTGAAAAACTATGAGGAGGCTATTAAAGATTTTGATAAAGTTATAGAATTGTCTCCGGAAAAATCTAATGCATACTATAATAGAGGACATTCGAAATCATATTTGGGAAGATATGAAGAAGGGATTAAAGATTTCAAAAAGGTTCTTGAATTTAATGAAGATGATGCTGAAGCTATATACTATATAGGATTAGGATATTTTTATTGCGGAAAATATCAGGAAGCTATAAAAAACTTTGATATAGCTTTGCTGCTAGATGATGAAATTGATGATGCATACTATTATAGAGGGCATTCTAAAAGATATCTCAATATGTATGAAGAAGCATTATCTGATTTCAATAAAATTGTAGAATTAAGATATGATGACAGTGATTCATACTATTCCAAAGCTTTAACAGAATTTTTTCTAGGATTATATGAAGATGCAATTAATGATTTTAACAAGGCTATTGAATTGGATAATCATTTTTCTAATGCTTATTATTTTAGAGGGCTTACTAAAAACAGTTTAGAATTATATAAAGATGCTATGGACGATTACAAAAAGGCATTAGAATATGCAGATGATGAAAATATTATCAATATTTATAATGATATGGGGCTTCTTGAATATAAATTAGGAAATTATAGAGATGCTATTAATTATTATACTAAAATGATAGAAATTAATGATGATATATATTATTCATATTATAATAGAGCATTAGCTGAAGAATCTTTACAATTATATGAAGATGCATTAGAAGATTATAATAAGGCTATAGAATTAAATCCTGAAGATACTTATTCATATAATAATAGAGGGCTTATAAAAAATGAAATGCAGATGTATGATGAGGCATTGGAAGATTATAATAAAGCTATAGAGCTTGAGAAAGATGATGCTTATTTATACAATAATAGAGCTTTATTAAAAGGAAGAATGCATTTATATAAAGAGGCTATAGAAGATTTTGATAAAGCTATTTCAATATATGAAGGCGACAGTGAGTTTTATTATTATAGAGGACTTACTAGCTCATATTTAAATGAATTAGATGAAGCTTTAAAATATATAAATAAAGCTATAGAATTAGATCCTAAGTATATTAATGCATATAATGAACGGGGGCTTATAAATTATAGAAATAGCAATTATAATTCAGCCATTGAAGACTTCAAAAATGTAATAGAGCTTGATAATGAAAATGTATACGCTAATTATCATTTAGCTTTATCTTATGATGCTTTAGAAGAATATGAAACAGCTTTAAAATATTATGCAAGAGTTATTGAACTTGAGCCGAATACTCCTGATGCATTTTATAATAGGGCTTTAGCAGAAATTGAAATGGAATTATACCATGAAGCCATAGAAGATTTTTATAAAGTAATTGATATCGATAGTAATATAATAGATGCTTATTTCAATATAGGTATATGTTATGATTATTTAAAAGAATATCAAAAAGCTATTGAATGCTATACTAAAGTAATTGAAACTGATAATTATTCTATTGATGCTTATTATAACAGAGGATTAAGTAAAGTGGGGTTAAAACTTTATAATGAGGCTTATGAAGATTATATAAGAGCTTTGGAAATTAATCCTAAATATGCTAATGCTTATAATGGAATAGGTTTTTCAAAGACAAAATATTCTAACAATGAATTTAAAAACGGCAGTATTCAGAGAGCTATAGATTTACTTAGAGATGCTTTACTATATTATGAAAAAGGATTGGCATTAAAAATAGATGATAATTTAAATAATGCTTCTATTTATGACAGTATGGGATACAGTACAACTAAATTAGCTAATATATATATGTCAATGAAAGATTATGATAATGCTTATAAATATTATAATGATGCTTTATTATGTTTTAGAGAGGCTTTAAATTTAAATAGTAAGCATGCTTTAGCTAATAACAGCATAGCATACATATATATACAATTAGATAAAATGAATAATAAGTATAATATTTTTAATAAAGATGCGTATGAATATTTTTCTAATGCTTACAGTTTTGCCAAAAAAGATGATAAAAAATTAATAAAAAAATGTATTGTGTCCTTAGCTAAAGAAAAAATAAAAACTGCTGAAGAGTTTTGTATTAAAAATAATATAGAGTTTTAATTCGTATTAAAAATATAAATTAAATCTTATGTTAAATAAATTAAAAATCTAATAAAAACTTGGGCGGGTGCTTTAATTTCTAATTAATCTTTAAACATAAATAAGTTAAAAATTACATATTATAATCATAAAAGTAAAAGGGCGGGGTATGTAAATTAAGTTTTAAACTTTAATCACATTTGCCCACCCTTTAGGCTTTCAAACATTATCCGTAATTTCTAAATTATTTTTCTTTTTAATTTTCACATGTTATTTTAGCTTCCCACCTAAGTTTTAATTATATTTATGATTTTTTTTACCGCACGCAGAACAAATTTTGAAACTTAATAAAAATTGTACTTTTAATTAATTTATATTTTATAATTTCGTTTACCGTGCGGTGAATGGGCTATAAATTTAAAATATGCTTAGGCGGGTGCTAATAGATGTTGTTTAAATAACAAAATAATATAAAGCTTAAATTCAAACTAAAGTATTAAACTCTAAGGGGCGTGGAGCGAGAAAAAGTTTTTAATTTTTTTGCTTTATTTTAATTCCCACCCTCTAGGCTTTTTATTTAATACTGTCATTTTTGTACTTTATTTCTTTTTTATTTTATTCTGTAATTTTAGCTGCCCACTCAAGTTTTAATTAGGTTTTGAATCTTTACAACGCACGCAGAACTTACTTTTAAACATAGAAAAAATTGTATTGTTAATCGTTTTATAGTTTTTAATTCTTTTACCGTGCGGCGGATAGACTATAAATTTAAAATATGCTTGGGCGGGTACTAATAGATGTTGTTTAAATAACAAAACAATATAAAGCTTAAATTCAAAGTAAAGTATTAAACTCTAAGGGGCGTGGAGCGAGAAAAAGTTTTTAATTTTTTTGCTTTATTTTAATTCCCACCCTCTAGGCTTTTTATTTAATACTGTCATTTTTGTACTTTATTTATTTTTAATTTTCACATGTTATTTTAGCTGCCCACCCAAGTTTTAATTATATTTATGATTTTTTTACCGCACGCAGAACAAATTTTGAAACTTAATAAAAATTGTACTTTTAATTAATTTATATTTTATAATTTCGTTTACCGTGTGGTGAATGTACTATAAATTTAAATTCGCTTGGGCGGGTGCTAATAGATGTTGTTTAAATAACAAAATAATATAAAGCTTAAATTCAAAGTAAAGCTATAAAGTTTAAAGGGCGGGGAGCGAGAAAAGTTTTTAATTTTTTTGGCTTTATCCTAATTCCAACCCTATAGGCTTTTTATTTAATACCGTCATTTTTATACTTTATTTCTTCTTTATTTTATTCTGTAATTTTAGCTGCCCACCCAAGTTTTAATTAGGTTTTTGAATCTTTACAACTCACGCAAAATAGAATTAACAATATAGATTTATTTGTAATTCAAATTTCATTATATTATAAATTTTATTAACCGTGCGTTAAATAGTTTTTCAATTTATATAACACTTGGGCGGGTATCTTAATTTTTAATTATACTTAAAATATAATTGAAACTAAAATTCAAAATATAGTAATAAAGAATAAAGGGCGGGAAGAAAGAAAATGTTTTTAAATTTGTGGTTTTATTTTAATTCCCACCCTATAGGTTTATTATTTAATTCTGAAATTAAGATTTTATTTGTTTTTATACTTTATTCTAATTTATTAAATCCCACCCTAGTTTTTATTAGCTTTAAAACCTTCACAGCGCACGCATAACTTATTTTTTAACATAGAAAAAATTGTATTGTTAATCGTTTTATAATTTTTAATTCGTTTACCGTGCGGTAGATAGACTAAAAATTTAAATTAGCTTGGGCGGGTGCTAACAGATGTTATTTAAATTACAAAATAATATGAAGCTAAAATTCAAAATAAAATAATAAACTTTAAAGGTCGGGGAGCGAGAAAAGTTTTAATTTTTTGGATTTATTCTAATTCCCACCCTATAGGCTTATTGTTTTATCCTGTAATAAAAATTTTATTTGACTTTTTACTTTATTATGTATTTTAACTCCCACCCAAAATGTAATTAGGTTTAGAACTTCTTTAACGCCTCCAGAACAAATTTTGAAACTTAATTAAAATTGTACTGTTAATTAATTTATATTTTATAATTTCATTTACCATGCGGCTGATAGACTATAAATTTAAATTAGTTTGGGCGGGTATCTTAATTTTTAATTAGACTCAAAATATAATTGAAACTAAAATTCAAAATATAGTAATAAAGAATAAAGGGAGGGAAGCAAGAAAAAGTTTTTAAATTTTTGACTTTTACTAATTCCCATCTTAGTTTTATTTACTTAAATAATTTATACTAAAATAGGTATCCCAAAAAAGGAATACCTATTATTTGAAATATTGTAAAAAAACTATTCTACATAACTTCAGCTTCAGAAGAGTTTCTATCATTAGAATTGAACTTGTCCATATCTACTTCTTTGCATATTTTACCTGTAGCTGCTGCGGTAATCATTCCATCATTAACATTAAGCATAGTTCTGCCCATATCAATAAGCGGCTCTATTCCCAAGAGTATAGCAACTAATCCTACAGGAAAACCTAAAGCCGAAAGAGTTATCAAAGCAGCATTGGTAGCACCTCCTCCAACTCCAGCAATACCAAAACTTCCTATAGCAATTATTACAACTGCTTTTATAAGAAAAGCTGGTTCGAGCGGATTTATTCCCAAAGTAGGGGCTATCATAGCAATAACCATTGCAGGATAAATACCAGCACATCCGTTTTGCCCTATTGTAACAGCTAGCGAAGCAGACAAATTTGAAACGCCTTCAGATATTCCCATTTTATCTTTTAATGTAGAAACTGTTAGAGGTAAAGTTCCAGCACTTGTTCTAGATGAAAATGCAAATGCCAAAGTTGTAAATGCTTTAGTATAGTATTTTATAGGGTTATATCCGAATATTATAAGTATTATACTATGTACTATAAGCATAATTATTATGGCTACATAAGAAGCCAATAAGAATTGTCCTAATTGAGCAAATGCATTCAAATCACTAGTGGCCATAAATTTAGCCATAAGTGCTAATACTCCATAAGGAGTCAATTTCATTACAAATGCCACTATCTTCATTACAACATCATGCAAAGCCTGCATAATTTTCAAGAAAAACTCAAAAACATCTGGTTTTTTCTTTCTAATACCTAAAGCTGCACTTCCTACCAAAGCTGCAAAAAACACAACAGAAAGTGTAGGAGAACCTCCCATACCAGCTAAAGCAGCAAAAGGATTAGTAGGTATAATCTCCAATAGCTGCTGAGGCACAGGTCTTGAAGAAAACTGCTCTAATTTACCTTCATAGTTAGAGGCACCCTGAGAAATATCTCCTACTATAGATTGAAGTTTAGAAGCATCTAGCCCAAAACCTTTAGCTGTTAAAAATCCTACCAAAGCAGATATTCCTGTAGTTATCATCAATATGCCTATAATTATAATAGTCATTTTACCCAAGTTACTGCTACTGCCTTTTATATTAAGTAGTGCCATAGTAATAGAAACAAAAATTAAAGGCATAACCAGCATTTGAAGAAGTCTTACATAACCATTACCAACTACATTATACCAAACAATACTTTGATTTACTATTTCCATATTTGAGGAATAAACTGTTCTAAGTATAAATCCTAAAGCTAATCCTAAAACTAAAGCAGATAATACTCTGATAGTAAAATTCAAATGTTTTTTCTGCATAAAATACAATAGTCCTATTAAAACCAATAGCACTACAATGTTAATTACAACATAAAGTCCCATATATGATTACTTCCTTTTAATATTTTAATGCATTCTAATATAATATAGTTTTAAAAAAATTGATAGTATAAAACTAACTATGAATATATTTTATTTATTTTTTAATTGATAAAAAATAACAGATGACTTTACTATTAAAGATATAAAAATGCTATAATAAAATTTATAAAGCAATATATATAATAAAAAATTAATAGTCAATATTTATAGTAGTTTCATAATTATTTTTTCTATAATCATTATATTTTAATTTAATTATATTAAGTTTATTACTGTTAAAAAAATTATTTGGAATGGTATTTTTTTAATATATTTGACTTTGTTTCCAATTATCAATATCATACTTCATCCGTTTTTGCTTTGGAGTAATAAGTGTTGAAAGATTTTTAGTTAAACTACTGTCATCATAAAAAGAAACATATAAATCTATTTTATTAATATCTAAATGTAATGGAGATAATACTGTCATTATTCTTAAATATCCATTTATTAACTGATATGCTAATTTATTAATATTATTATCTGTTATAGCAGATTTCATCTCTATTATATCTAGTTTATATCCATTGATATTTTTAGAAATTAAAATAATATCCGATGATTTTCTAAATGATAAATGATTAAATTTATTATCTCCTTCAATATTTTTTATTAAAATACATTCATTATAAGGAATATTAATATTATATCTTACATCAATATTATCAATATTTTCATTATAAATAAACTTCCTACTATCTACAATATCAAAATTAAAAAAATCATTATAATATTTCTTTAGCTCTTCTATTTTTTTGTATAGCTCTATCATATTTTAATCGTCCAAATCTTCAATAAAATCCTCAAATTCTTCTGATGACTGCATTAAATATTTATGAAAGGTAGGAGCTTGAAATCCGTATTTACTTCCTTTTATTTCTGTTATTTCAGTAAATCCATCTTCTTTTACATCAAACTGATACATTCTCACTTTATCTTCTGAAATTAAATCATCTTCATCATAATTATATTTTTCCATCAATTCTTTTTTCACATCTTCTTTGTTATTATTTAATTTAATCATATTATTTATATGCTGAATAATAATATCGCTATGAGTAGTTATCATTACATTAATGCCAGAATTAATTAACTTTATGAAAAGCCTAGTTAATTGCTGCTGCAGCTTTGGATGCAGAGATATTTCAGGCTCTTCCATAAGTAATTTTCTTTTTATAAATCCATATTTCAAAAATAAATATAAAGGTGTCAATTCTGTTACAACAGCCGATGATAAATACATTTGAAACTCTAATTCTGTATTATCAGGTTTATAATATATATTCTTAGTTTCTTCATTTATCATTATCTTACCAAAGAGCATATTTTTCTCAATGAAATCTAACATTAAATATAACTTTTTTGTCATATGTTCAATATCGTTTTTTTGTTTTGATAATTCATCAAAATTATCTAAAAAGTCCATAATAGGTCTTGATAAATACTGATTATTTTTTTCAGCATATCTATCATACTTTGAAGCTCTTGCAGAAGCAGATATATCATTTCTTGATAATAAAAAACCAGTTCTTGATACAGGTAAAAATGTTTCCCTATTACTAAAAATAAATGGAATAAGACCATTATAAAAATAATTATTTATTATAAAATTAATTATTCCAATAATTATCATATTATAATTAATATCATCATTATTAAGCTCAAATCCTACTCCATATTTGACATTATTTTGTATTTGTACATGTATATAAAACTCATTAATTTCTTTATTGTTCTGAATTTTTTTAGATTTTTCAAATACAAATTTTATTTTATTATTATTAAATACTAATTTTATATTTTCTAATTTTATTTCATTATCAGAATTAAATATATAATTTATTACTTCATTAGAATATTTATTTAAAAGTAAATTGAATAATTCTATAAAAATTTCTATTTCCTCAAATGGCAATTCAACTTCTTTATCAAAATCTAAATTCTTAATATAATTTTCTATAATAGATTTTGCTTTTTTATATTCATATAATTCTTCAACATTTTTCTTATCTTTAAATATTATATTAATTATTATTGCTGTATATTTTATTAACCCATAAACTAAAGTCATTAAATAACTTTTTCCGCTATTGTTATCACCTATAAATAAAGTAAACGGAGATAATTCAATTTTAGCTTCTTTGATTTTCGCAAAATTTTTTACATATAGAGTTGGATATTTAATATTTTCAGACATAATTACTTTTAATACATTTTATTATTAATATTTTATAAAAAATTTTATCATATAATAATACTTTGTCAATGATTGGAATATAAAAAGATAAAAAATAACGGCTGCTAACCTTAAAGATTAACAACCGTTATCATATATAATCTTATTCTATTTCTAGCTTTTAACTATTATAGAAGAGGACTTTCATGCATAGCTTTTAAGCGATACCATCTTCTATCAACTTCTTTTTGGAATGCTTCAAGAAGGTCTGGGTGTTTAAGAAGGTGTTTAGTTTTACCCATCATTTTAAGCCATTCGCTAACAGGCTGTTTTTTATCATCAGCTACCATATTAGTAATAGTAGTAATACCATGTTCAGATTCATACAATGGGAAGAAACAGCAGTCAACAGCAGCTTTAATAACATCTTTACCCATATCATCAGGAGATTTCCAGTTTAATGGACAAGCAATAAGAAGTTTAACAAAAGCAGTACCATGATGATTAGCGTACCATTGAGCTTTAGCAGCTTTTTTAACCAAATCTAATGGATAAGCCTCACATCCAGTAGCAACATAAGGGATATGACATCCAGCAAATATTTGAGCTACATCTTTGTGATTGAATTGTTTACCCACTTCAGCTTTACCAACATTAGAAGTAGAAGTTCTGTGTCCTATAGGAGTAGAGAAAGATAATTGGTTACCAGTGTTCATATATCCTTCATTATCGTACTCTAATATAATCATTTTGTGATTTCTAATAGCAGCACCAATAGAAGGTCCCATACCTATGTCATGACCGCCGTCACCAGTAATCATTATGAAAGTAGGATCTTCTGGTCCTTCGATTTCACCTCTTCTTTTTCTCTCATGATACATTTCTACGATACCAGAAAGAGTAGCAGCACCGTTTTGGAATAAGTTGTGAACATAAGTAGTTCTGTAAGAGCTGTAAGGATAACCTGTAGTAACAACCATAGAACAGCCTGTATGTACTAAAAGAACAACTTCACCTTCAATACCTTTTAAGAAAGTATTAATACCAGAGAATATACCGCAGCCGTTACAAGCACCATGACCTTGAGCATAACGATAAGCTTTACCAGTTAATTCTCTAAGAGGCGGAACTTTAACATCAAGTTTATGAGTCTGTTCATTCATAGTAACAACGATACCAGATTTTTGGCTTTCCAAAGTAAGAGGTTCATGTATAGGTTTCATTTGAACATTAGGATCACCCATATATTGTTCTAAGTAAGAGTGTTTTACAACAGAACCAGGATTAGCTAATTCTTGTAAACCTAAATCAAACAATTCTTTAGCTTTTTCTAAAGTAAACTCAGTACCGCCAAGACCAAATACTCTATCTATAATAGAAGTTTTATTATTAGGATCATTTTTAAGAGCAGCTCTGATTTCAGTAGACATGTTACCGCCCATACCAGAATAAGTATCTTGTCTATCACCTACTACTACAACTTTAACATTAGTAAGTAATTTTTGTAATTCTTTTTCAGGGAAAGGACGAATTTGAGTAATAGCAAAAGCACCTATTTTAAGACTAGGATTAGCTTTTTTCATTTCATCAACAGCTAAAGTAAGAGTTTCATAAGCAGATCCGCAGATCATTACAGCTACATCTGCATCTTCCATATTATAAGTTTCTATAGGAGAGTATTTTCTTCCAGAGAAAGAAGCAAACTCTTCAAATACATCTAATATAATAGCACGAGAATCTTCTAAAGCCTGAGAAAGTTGTAATTTACTTCCTGTTAATTCATCTTCGTTCATGTAAGGTCCTATTGTAACAGGATTTTTTCCTGGTTCAATAGAAGTAACTTCAGGAGTATAAGTACCTAAGAAGTCTTGAACATCTTTATCATTTTTGAAAAGGTGAATTTTTTTCTTTTGGTGAGAAGTAAAGAAACCGTCAGAAGAAACTATAATAGGTAATTTAGCTCTTTCAGCGATTTTTAAAGCAAAGATATTGAAGTCATAAACCATCTGAGTAGTATGAGCCATAATGATAATCCAACCAGTGTTAAGAGCCATCATTATGTCAGATTGGTCACATTTAATATCTAATGGACCAGAAACTGTTCTGTTTACAACATTTAATACCATAGGGAATCTAGTACCTGATTGTACAGGTAATTGTTCCATAGCATAAAGAAGACCGTTAGCAGAAGTAGCATTGAATACTCTACCGCCTGCAGTAGTAGCACCATAACATATACCAGCTGCACCATGTTCACCATCACCAGGGATCATGCAAACAGTATGTCTTCCATTAGCTTTCATTTCATCCAAATACTCAGCAATCTGAGTAGAAGGAGTAATTGGGTAATAACCCATAACGTGATAATTGATTTGAGCGGCTGCAATGGCTGCTAATTCATTACCACTTTCAAGTATATTTTCTTGTTCAGCAAGATTATATTTGTTAGCCATTTATTCGCTCCTTATTATTTATTATAACGACTGTATGTAAGTTCTGGAACATTACATTCTGCTTCTACTTCTATTCTTAAAGCTTGATCTTCTTTAGCTAAAGCTTTAGGAGCATAAGGTCCTTTAGGGCAAGCTCTAACGCATTTCAAACAGCCTTTACAATATTGATAATCAATACCCATCATGTTCATAGCGATTTTATTAGGATCTTTTCTGTCTGGACCTTTTTCCCAAACAACACAAAGATCTGGACAAACTAATTCACATTGAGCACAATCAATACAGTTTTTAGGATTGAATACAGGAATATGACCGGTACGTGTTACTTGTAAATCTTTTAAAGTAGAGTTACCAGCTGCACTTATATAACCGCCTGTTAATTGGTTATTTTTACCGTATACAGGTTCTGGTTTTTTATAAGGTATATAAGGATATTTTCCGTCTGCAGGGAAATCTTTAACTACAGATTCGCTTCCGCCTTTTCTGAAAGCTTCAATATTAGGTTCTACTAATTCAGCTTTTTTACCGCCGAATTGTTTTCTAATTTGCTCTTCAAATTTAGCTGAATCTATGAAATCAAGCTGATTAACCATAGCACCCATGATGATAGTATTAGCTGCTTGTGAAGGAAGTTTTAAATCATTAGCGATTTTTATAGCATCAACACAAACTACTTTACCGCCATGAAGTTTAGCAAAGTCTCTTGCTTCATCTGGAGTTTTATTAGTATTGAAAATAACGATAGCATCTTCTTTAACACCTGCTAATGTTAGAGGATTTTTAAGAAGATTCATGTGGAACACTGCCACAACATGCGGTTCTTCTACTGTAGAGTTTACTCTAACTTCATTCTCAGAAAATCTTACGAAAGATTTTACTGGAGAACCTTTTTTTTCTGAACCATAACTAGAGAATGCAGCACCATAGAATCCTTGTGATAAAACGCCTACTTCTGCAAGCATTTTACCGGCACTATTAGCACCCATTCCGCCTATACTTTCGAGACGAATCTCGAAAAAGCCTAAATCATTGACTTTTGGGAGTTTCACGATTTTCTTCTCCTTTATTTAATTAAAATGAGATTTTGGGAATAAACATTAAAAGCATACTAAAATTTTATTAAATTAATATACTGTCAATGTTTATATATTGTACTATAAATAAGATAAAAGTCAAACTAATTATCATTATTTTAATAAATCATGTGTATATTTTTATTTAAAAAAGTATGTTCTATTTCTATAAAACTTAATAAACAAATGTATGATTAATAAAACATTTGACATACTATGTTTTAATTACTATACTATATGTAGTATAATAATTAATTTCACTATTAGTAATAAGAATTGAGCCTTATCCAAGAATACTATTAAATTTTTATATAAAAAATTAATTTTATAAATAATTTTTTGGGGTATATTTATGAAAAAGAAGTTCAATAGTTTAAATGTTCAAATACCAATAGTAGTTAATACATTTATAGCGGTTCTTTTAATTGTCTCAATATCTACTTTGGTACAAATGTCAAAAAAGGCTATAGATAAAGCCTCTTATGACGGATTTGCAACTACAATAAAGGGATATGCAACTTTTTTCGACTCTTTAGTTGAAAATCAATTAATATTATCGGACACATATTCATCTTTTACATTTGTTATAAATTATATGCAAAATAGAGATACTGAAGGCGAAGCTAATATGCTTACTGTATTAAAGCTAATGTCTGCTAAAAATCCGTATGTAAAAAGTTTAGCACTAGTAGAAAAAGACGGTACAATACTAAATAACTCAAACGGAGATAATACTGATGTAGGAAAAAATGTAAATCAGCTCTATCAGGATCTTTGGAGAAAATATGATGCTGTTAAAAAACCTACTCTATCTGACTCTATATATAAGACAACTGACGGAAAGTGGATTACCGCTATAATTTCACCAATAACTTCAAGAACTGATAATACATATTTGGGAGCATTGCTGGTAGTATTAGATTGGCAGAAAGTTATAGATGAAGTATCTTCAACTGCAGGCGAAGTTCTTACTCATTGGATAAGATTATGGGTATTTAATAAAGATACTTTACTTGTAATGCATAATGTACCTAGTGAGGTTGGTAAACTTGCTCCTGCTGAAGTAAAAACGATTGTTAATAATACTGAAGGAAAATTGGAATTCCAAAATGACGGTATGACTAAAGTTTGCCTATATACAAGCATTAAAAATCAGCCTTGGCATGTAGCTTTTTCTATGCCTTTGAGTTTTATCGAACAGCAAAGCAGTAAAATATTAAAGATTGGAATTATGATAGGAGTCATAGGAATAATATTGAGTTCTATTATAGGATTCTTATATATAAAAAATATTATGAGTCCTTTGAAAGTTCTTGTAGAAGAAGCTAAAGAGATGTCTAAAGGTAAGTTTATACTGAGACAATTCAAGTTTAATAAGTATAATGAAATTGGTGATATAGCATACTCTTTTAAAGATATGAGAAATGCTTTATCAAAAATAATTAATGAAGTTAATGAAACTTCAGAAAAAATAAATAATGCCGCTTTGAATCTTACAAATGGCAGCGATGATTTATCAGCTAGAACAGAAGCTCAGGCATCTAGTTTAGAAGAAACTGCTTCCGCTATAGAGCAAATGGCTTCTACTATAAAATCTTCTGCTTCGCACTCTGTGGAAGGAAATGATATGATGATAGCTTCTAAAAAGGCTGTAGAAAACGGAGCGGGAGTAATTTCTGAAACTACTAGAAACATAGAAGAAGTTTATGAATCAAGCGAAAAAATAAAAAGCATTACTAAGACAATAGAAGATATAGCTTTTCAGACTAATATACTTGCTTTAAATGCTTCCGTAGAGGCAGCTAGGGCTGGAGATCAGGGAAGAGGTTTTGCTGTTGTAGCTTCTGAGGTAAGAAACTTGGCTCAAAATTCACAGTCATCTGCTAAAGACATAACATTGCTTATAGAAAATATATATGAAAAAATTAATAAATCAGCTGAAACTGCAAGAGAATCACAATCTATATTCAATGATATACAATCAAAAATAGATGGAACAGCAAAAATAATGCAGGAGATAAGTACAACAGCAGTAGAACAGCAGACAGGTGTAGATCAGGTAAATGTAGCGGTATCTAAAATAGATGGAATAACTCAGCAAAATGCTGCTTTAGTTGATGAAACTGCAAATTATGCAAAAGAATTATTAGAACAGTCAGAAAACTTAAAAAGTATTATGACTTTCTTTAAAATGGATTAATATTTATTTTATTATCAGCTATGAAATTTATTTACGAAATTCTTTACTTTTTGTATAATTTAAATTATCATAGCTGATATTTTCATCTTAGGATTATTTATGAAAAACTATATAAAAATAGTAATAACCTCTATTACATTCTTACTGCTGCCTTATTTATTAAATGCTCAGGAAAAATATACAAATGCAATAATGCCAGAACTTCCAAATGCATTCGATATGTTTATCGGAAGAGAAGGAAATAATGAACTTCCGCAATATATAAAACCTGATTACTTTAGAGATGATTATAAAAGAAAACTTCCAAATCCTAATGATACAAATTTAAGTTTCTTTCAAAAATACCCTATAGAATTTCATTTAACTGCTGCTTTTTCTTATGCTGCTCATACCAATACTTTTAATTTGAGAGATACTTTTGCTACTATTGGACAGACATTTCATAATGAATATATACAATTTACAGGATTTATAACAGCATTCGGATATTTTGATACTCATAACCCAGATATACAATATCCATACATAAAAGGAAATGCAGGACTTTATGACGGAGGAGTACAGGCTATATTTATTGATAGAATACTAGTATCAGCCAGAGGAAGAGCTACTTTTGATATTAATACTACTACTTTTATGCTTATGCCGCATTATTATGATACTACATTGAATCCTGCAAATATTGATACACCTGATTATTATATACCTCAAGTATTAAACGGTCCAGGTATCAGAGTTGGATTTATAGGAAATCATTATGAGATAGCTTATTCTCAAGGAGATTTCAGACACAGTATACCTAAGGCTTTTTTATTCAGATTTAATATACCTAATATTGAGTTTAGATTCCTATACGAACATGAAAACAGAATAGAGCCTCAGAATTATCATATAAGTTTATTTGAATCATTGGTTCAGGCTTCTGCAACATTTAGATTCCCGCTTATGAATGAAACTATTTGGCTTAATGCTATTGCTGAATATACTTGGAGAGAAAATGATGCTCATTATGTCCGTTTAGAGCAGGGATTTGAATGGTATATGCTAAACATTGCTTTGAGAGAGATGGTTCATATAAAAGATAAAAATGCTAAGTTATATTTAGAATATGCTATATTTGGTAAATTTAAAGCAGGTCCTGCTGAATTTAATGTTGGTTTCCAAGGTTCTACAGACGGAAGATATTATATTGCAGGAAATGTGAAATTCTAATAACTTGTAGTATTTTCCTTATAATATATAATATTAAATAATAATTTAAGGAGGTCTTCTATGAAAATGAAAAGAATTCTAAAAAGAATAATATATACAATCTTAACCTTATCTATATTATCAATATATGCATACGGTGGTTCTGTAGCTTTAAGCGAAGTGCCTGATGAGGCTATAGCTTTTGCTGATAAATATTTCTCTGATTATTATTTGTACAGAGCAACTGAATTGGGCGGTTCTTATACTTTGATATTCAAAGGTGGGCTTAAAATATTTGTTAATTCTTATGGCGAATGGAGAAGTGTAAGCGGAGGTGGTGAAGAGATACCTATAGCTTATATAGAAGATAAAGTTAAAAATTCAATCAAAAAAGAATTCCCTGATGAAAAAGTTGTGAATATACAAAAAAATAGAAAAGATTATAGCATAGAGTTTAAAAGCAGAAGAAAAATAGTTGTAGATTTTGAAGGAAATATAACTAAAAAATGGAGAGATTAACTTTGTAATAAACATATAAAAGTACAAGCATATAATTATAATGTTTGTACTTTTTCATTTTTACTATTATTATAACTTTACTATTAGAAATTGGAGATAATGGGGCTCGAACCCACGACCCTCACAATGCCATTGTGATGCTCTCCCAAGCTGAGCTATATCCCCTTAATTAATATTGCACATTCTAAATTATTTTTAATGAAAAGTCAATCGTATTGTTTTACTCTTTAAAATAATCTTTTATAATAATATTTAATGCTTGCTAATAAAAACAATAAATTTAAAAATCTAAAAAATATTTAAACTTTTTTATATATAATCTATCAACCGCACGGTGAATAAATTTAAAACATAATTATAATAGAAATTTAATTTTTACTATGTTAAAAGATGAATTCTTCGTGCGTTATAAAGATTCAAAATCTAATCAAAACTTGGGCGGGCAATAAAAATAACAGATTAAAGCAGAAAAGAAAAATAATACAGAAATTACAAAATAATACTAAAAATTTAGTGGGTGGGCAAATGTAATTAATTTTTTAAAATAAATAAAAAATATTTAAATACATATACTAAAAATCTAATATATATTATTAAAAATAAATTACTATTACTATAGACATTCATACATTTATAACTATAAATACATAAATATTTTAAACAAGTCTTATATGAAGAGTATTAAAATTTATAATCTTTTTTACAAAAGGTAAATGTCTTAATATTCCTATGAATCCCCATCTATTTTTAAAATAATCAGAATAATTGTAACTGTTTATAAATCTTATATGACTGCTTAATTTTTCTATATCAGATGGTATATCTAATCCCCATCTAAATACCGCATTTGTTTCTTTTACAGTTTCATGAAGTTTTGTATTTTTAGCTGAAATTGTAGGTATAGTATCAAATATAAAATGACAGTTAATAAAATTGGCAGATAGTTTTTCAATTAATTCTTTTATATAACTTTCTTCTATATACATCAATACACCCTCAGATATTATTATAATAGTACCTCTTACTTTAATATTTTTTATCCACCTATAATCTAGTATAGATGATGATATGCATTCATAATTTTTATTATTTTCAAGTTCTTTAAAAAATTGTCTTCTTAAAAAAATAACATCTTCAAAATCTATATCATACCAATAAATATTATCTTTTATAAATCTGCTTACTCTTGTATCAAGACCTGCTCCTAAATTTATAATGGTAAAAAATTCTGTTGCACTTTTTTCAATAATATCTTTTATTATATCATTATATCATCTATTATTTTTGTTCTTACACAGGTTCCTACTTGAGTTCCATTAGAATTTTTAAACTTTGAAAAATCATAATTTATTTCTTTTAATATTTCTATAGATTTATAATCTTTGATGATTGAATCTTCTCTTTTACTTTCTTCTGCTTTCGCCCATAGTGTAATTAATAAAGTCTCAGATACTCCATTTAAATTAATATTCATAATATAGCCTCTTTAAATGTTAGATTATTCTAATATTTGGTATTATATATGTTTTATATTTTTTGTCAAATTCCTAAAATATATTTATACTTCCATACATTTAAGATTGTGTTTATACATACAAATAAATCATCAGTTAAATTTTTAATTTATTTAAAGCACTGTTATAAATTTTTAATAATAAAATGAAATTTAAATAACAAATTAAATAAGAAGAATTAAATTAATTCTAAGTGCGGTAATAAAAAACAATAAATTTAAAAAAATATTGGGCAGGAAATAAAAATAACAAATTAAAGCAGAAAAGAAAAATAATACAGAAATTGCAAAATAATACTAAAAATTTAGTGGGCGGGCAGATGTAATTAATTTTTAAAACTTTTATTACATACCCCACCCTTTATTCCTTATAAATATATTTTGATTTTTCATATTAACTATCTTTATAGCTTAATCTGAAATTTCAGCACCCACCCAAGTTTTTATTAGGTATTTCATGCATACAACCGCACGGTTAGAATATTTTTAATTATTAACAAAGTTTTAATTTATAAGTGAAATATTATATTTTTAATACTGCTCTGCGTGCGGAATGATTTTTTAAAAAAAATTACAAAAATTAATAGTGTCTTTCGGAAGACATAGAAAATTATTTTGAAAATGAAAATAAATTCAAATCCATTTTAAATTAGGGACATCATTATGTTAGTTTAATTCTAAATAATTATGATTTTCTCAAATTTTTATGCTCATTTATAAGGTTTAGAACTGATTATGATATTGTTGAAAATGGAGAAGATATTGTATTTTCTAATATAAAAAGTAAAGAGTACGGCAATAAAAAAATGCATAATATAGATTCTATTATAGATGATATAAATACATTTTTCTATATAGCAGAGAGCATGTACTTTTTTAATCCTTATACGTTAAAAAGCTACAAAGATATACTTGATTCTTTGCTTTCATCTTTAATGTATTTATACCGCTCAGCAGAAGAAAATAAAAAAGACTATAAACTTTTAAATGAATTAAAAAATCTTGATTTTAGAGATGTCAAAAGTATGAGGATATATTTATTAATAATGCCTTATTCTTTTAATGCGGTTCTGGTACTTTAAAAAGACAATAAAAATAGCTTTTTTTTAATTAAAGATTAATCAATAAAAACATCATGCTTAAATAGTATGATGTTTTTTATATATTTTATTGAGGTATTTAAAAAACTACATACTTCAAATGCATTTTTTATATTCTTTAGTATACTTAATCATATTCTTAAATAAACATTATTACAATTTAAAGGAGTAAAATATGAGTAATAAAAGAAATAATCATGAAGCAGACATAAGCAATGCCAATAAAGGCAGCAAAGGAACTAATATTACTTATGATAAAAATCAAGGTAATAGAGGAAAACAATTAAATCCTAATCAAAAAAAATAACTTAAAGTATAAATAACATTTTAGTTAAATAAAAAATGGGGAAAAAATGAAAAAAATAATCGGTGTTATTATAATATCAATATTTGCCGTGGTGGGCTGTTCTACTATAGCAACAGTTGAAAGTATTCCACAAAGTTTGCAGCTTACAGGAGATGATATTGAAGTGGGAGAAGTTTTAACTGCAGAACTTCCTTATAATTCAAAAGATGAAACTTTAAAAGAGCAGTTAATAGCTGAGGCTTTAAAAGATACAAATTATGATTTTATTATTATGCCTAGATATGAAATAGTAAAAACAGGTTTTTCTACAAAAATGAAAATAAGAGGAAAAGGAGCCAGAGTAAAATAATTATTATAAAAAACCTCATGTTTTTTAAGCATGAGGTTTATTTATAATATAAAAATATTATTTCAATTTCTTTATTATCTCTTTAGCAAAATAAGGCAAATCGTCTGGGCATCTTGAAGTTACAATATTACCGCATACCACTACTTTTTCATCTTTATAATTAGCTTTAGCATTTATCAAATCATCTTTTATACTTATATAGCATGTAGCATCTTTGCCTTCCAAAACTTTAGCTGATATCAAAGTCTGCTGTCCATGGCATATTGCACCTATAGTGAGGTTATTATCAACGAAATATTTTATGATTCTTTTTACATCGTCATTACCTCTTATAGCTTCAGGTGCTCTTCCTCCGGGTATTATTAATGCTTTATAATTTGAAGGATCAACCTCTGAGAAATTTAATTTTGCTTCTACTTTGAAAAAATATTCTCCTTTAATCTCTCCTTTGTTTAAAGCCGCTATATCAACATCAATGCCCTCTTCTATAAGTCTGAAATATGGATAAAACAATTCTGAATCTTCAAATAAATTGTCTGTAATAATTAATGCTTTCATTTTATACTCCTTTATATTATAAATTTCTATATATAAATATAATATTTTTTTTGATATTATATATTTTTTGTTATCTTTATAAAGATCAAATAAAAAATATAGGATAAGAAATGAAAACTTTTTTAAAAACAATCTATTATATCTCTGCAATTATATTCTGCATGTTATCTATATCTTGATCAAATGATGTAACAAAAACAGGAGATGGTATAGATACAAAATATGCAGGAAAATATTCGGCAGAAATAAATAGAAAATACCAAAACGGTAATATAGAGCTAGCAAAAGCTGCATTTACAATTAATAATGACGGCTCTTTAACAGGATTAATAACTTACTATGGAGGCTCTCCGTCAGAAAATATTGAATTATCAAAAGGAAATATCACTAAAATTTCAGATAACAGTTATAGTGCCGAACAAAATTTTATCGGCTTAAAAAAATATACATTTACATTTAAAGATAATATATTATAACTTAATATAGTTAATGAGGACAATTCAGTAACATCTGGTCAATTAATCAAGTACAATTAAATTTAAAAATGTAAATTTATTTAAATTTTCTTGTAAAAAAAATTGACATTAAATCATAAATGTATTATAATGTAAATACAGTAAATAATAAATTTACAATATATTTACAAAGGATATGTTTATGAGTAAAATACTTTTTAAAGCAATACCTGCCTTGATAATATCTTCAGGTATGTTGTTTGCTCAATATTATGATTCCTATAATTATCAGAACAATTATAATTATCAAAATAATTATAATGCATATCAAAACTATAATGTTCCAGCAAACAATTACTATAATAATTATTATCAGGAGTTTATGAGAACTTTATCTCAGGAGGCAAATAATCCTAATAGTATTTATTACAATCCGGGATTTTACGAACAATATAACAATTATAATGCTATGCAGGGAAATCCGTATCAGGATACTATGAATGCTATGAATTGGGCTTCTCAAAGCTATAATAATGATCCTTATTACAATAACAGCTATAATAATTATAATAATCAAGGATATAATGATACTGTAAATTACACAAATCCGTATGAAGAATTAATGAAAATGTTGGAAACAGAATCTCAAAACCCTAATAGTCCTTATTATAGCCCTAATGCAAATCAAAATGGATATTATGAAAATTATAATAATTATGATAATACTGCTCAAAATGCTTATCAAAATGACTATTATAATGCTTATGATATGCCAAGTGAATACTACAATAATAATGCTTCTCAAAATTATAATCAGACAAATAATAATAATATCTCAGATAATCCTTATCAGCTAGCTGCTGAAGCTTTAATAAAAGCAGCAGAAGAATTAACTAAAAAAGCAAATGGTATGCAAGACTCAAATAATGCTTATACTCCTAATGCTAATTTAAATAATAATAATGCCACCGCAGAAAATACTCAAAATGCACCATTATATATTCAAAACTTTTATACTCCTTTCAAAGTGCCTCAAATAGTTTTAGATACAGCTGCTTCAAAATATCCAAATGTTCAGATATTGGATGTAGAAATGAAAGAGATAGGTACTTATGAGGTTAGAATGGCAAATAATATGAGGCTTTATATAGATAGAAACGGCAACTTCCTTCAAGAAAAAGCAGATTATTAAACATATTTTATATTTATTAAGAGTCCCAATTATTTGGGGCTCTTTTTTTTATATAATTTATATAAAAATTACATAAAAATAATTTACTTTAAATAAAATTTTTATATAATATCTTAAAAGTAATAAATGAGGATTTTTTATGTCAGTAAAAATACCATACGAGAAAATAGTAAATGAAGATTTTATTGGAAAAGAAGTAAATCCTATTAATCAGCAGGAGATTTATAAAATAGCAGAAGAATATAGCAACAAAGTTATCAAAGAGTTTAAAGATGAAAGCATCAATCTTCTTATAGTAGATCCTCAAAGAGACTTTATAGATATGGAGAAAGGTGCTTTGCCTGTAAATGGTGCTGTTAATGATATTAAAAATATAATAAGATTTATATATGATAATATGGAAAGTATTTCAAGTATTTATGTTACTTTAGATACTCATAGATATGATTCTATATTTCATTCTATTATGTGGAATGATTATAATGATAAGCCTGTAGCTCCTTTTACAGAAATCACTTTAGAAAAGATAGAGAATGATGAAATAATACCAACCTATGATGAAGATATACAAATCAATTATGTGAAGGCATTAAAAGAAAAGAATGCTCAAAATTTAATGATATGGCCTTATCATTGTATATATGCTACAGACGGCTGGCTTATAGATAAACAGCTTGCAAATATGCTTTTATTCTTTGAAGCTTCAAGAAAAGTCTATATAAATAAAATATTAAAAGGTCAGGATTCTTTCAGTGAGATGTATGGTGTAATAAGACCGGAAGTGCCTACAGAATATACAAAAAATTATGATACTTCTTGGGTTTATGATATTACAAATGCTGATAAGATATATATATGCGGAGAAGCTAAAGACTACTGCGTTTATGAAAGCGTGAAGCAGTTTTGTGAGATATACAATAATGATAAAAGTATAACCGAAACTATTAATATAATGATGAATTGCAGCAGTGCTATAGGTGATAATAAAGAATGTGAAAAAAAATATGAAGATCTTTCTAATGAATACGGAATAAAACTGCTTAATATTTAATAAACAAAAAAAATAATATAGCTATTGATTTTTTTATTTTATTATGCTATAATTCTAACACTTAAAAAGTAAGTTCTTTTCAATCGCGGGCGTCGTATAATGGTTATTACCTTAGACTTCCAATCTAAAGATGACGGTTCGATTCCGTTCGCCCGCTCCATTTTATTTTCTAAAGATATTCCTCTATACGCACGGTTAGATAATTCATATAATATATGATACACTTTTTTATTTCAAAGATATTATTATATTTAACTTCATTTAGCGTGCGGAGAAATAAACAGTAAATTTGAAAAAATCTTGGGTGGGCTGCTGAAATAACTTAATAAAATAAAAAAGAAAAATAAAATTTGATTAACAGAAAATATTAAAAAACCTAAAGGGCGGGGAATGTAATTAAATTTTTAAAATCACTTGATATATAGTTTTTATAAAGTATAATGCTAAAATGATAATAGATATTCTTACACTTTTTCCCAAATTCTATGAAAGCACAATTTCTTTTGGTGTTATATCAATGGCAGTCAATAATAAAAAAATAGATTTAAATATTGAAGATATGAGAGTATACGGAGAAGGCAATTATAAAAAATGCGATGACTATCCTTACGGAGGAGGCCCTGGAATGATTATGACTTATAATATATTTAAAAAATATTTTGACAGTCATAAAAAAGGATATACGATTATTTTCTCACCATCAGGAAAAACTCTTACTCAGAAAAAAATAAAAGAATTATCAAATAAAGAACATATAACAATGATACTAGGGCATTATGAGGGAATAGATTATAGAGTTGAAGAAAAATATGCAGATGAGGCTTTGAGTATAGGTGATTATGTATTAAGCGGAGGAGAGATACCTGCCCTTTTATTATTAGATGCTATTTCAAGATATAAAGATGTTATGAATAATAAAGAATCTGTAATAAGCGACACATTTGAAGAAAACAGCAGCGGACTTTTAGAATATGAGCAATATACAAGACCTCCTGAAATAGATAATATGAAAGTTCCTGAAATACTCCTTTCCGGAAATCATAAAAATATTAATGAATATAGAAGAAAAAGAAGCATTATAAAAACTTTTAAAAATAGAGAAGATTTATTTTCAAAAATCAATCTTAATAAAAAAGATGTAGAAAATATTTTTGAATATTTAAAAGAAAATAATAAAGAATAATAAAATAGAGTTTATACTTGTTTTAAAACTAAATTTTTTATTTATTAACTATGAGTACACACCAAACTTATTTTGTTATTGTTTCAGTGATACAGGCTTTATATCTATAATGCTAATGTAATCATATTTCAAAAATAATGTTTTAAATAGTTCAGCATTTAATTAAAAATTGCCGCACTACAAATACTAGTATTTCTAAAAAGTTTAATAATTATGAAATTTAATAACTCCGTTTTCTACCATAAATCCATAAACAGAATCATCAAACATATGTATTCCTCTTAATTTATTAAAACCATCTGTACCTAAATACTCTTTAATATGATTTTGTGATAAAAAAGGATTAGTCCTTATAAAAAAATACATTCCATTGTCCATGCCTGTATATGTAACTCCTCCCGTACTAGATATGCCAACCGCCAAAGAATTATCCCGGCATGGTATTTTATAAGATTCTTTCAATTCAAAATTATCAAGTTTTGAAGTATATACAATATCTTCCTGATGCTTGCCATCAACTATATTCATAGTAAGTATAGCAAGAACCTCTCTCTCAGCAACATAAACACAATCAACTATCTCTCTGTATGACATTTTACCCGCATCCATATACTCAACTTCTTTAAGTGAATATCTATTTTCCATTTTTCCGCTGTTCATATCATATATATCAAGCAAAGGTATTCTATCTTTATCTCTCTTAAGTACAGCAAATTTATGATTAGTTAATGTTAATAATTTTACTAAAGACTCATACTCATTATCTATAATTGTATCTATACTATAAAGCGTATTTCCTTCAGGAGATATTTTATTTAAAGATACTAATCCCACTTTAGTATAATTAGTATTTGTTACTTTAACCGTATATGTCTCTATTTGAGGTGCATCATCTCCTTCAGTGGAAGGACTTTCAGAAGGTAAAGACATCATCACATTGCTTACTACAACATCGCCTACATATCTTAAATTATATCCTGTTATGTATATATTGGAGTTGGAATCTATAAGAGATATTTTTGAAGTTTCAAGATTCTTATATTCTAATGGAAAATATCTTACATTACTGCCTGAAGCTATTACCATTCTGGAATTATATAAATCTAATGCATAAACAGTATCATTCTTTACCCTATAAAATTCTCCGAAATAATATTCATTATCAACTTTATATATTTTAGGGCTATCCAAATCTACAAATTCATTGCTGTAAATTCCTATATCATTACCAAGAGAAAGCTCTGTAACCACCTTAGCAGGAACTATTAAAGGCTTTGGCAGACAGGAAATTAAAAACATCAATATAAATAATAACAAAAATATTTTTCTCTTCATAACAGTTTCTAAAATTTTAGACATATATAAAACACTTACCTATTTTATAATACTTCAATTAATTCTTTCAAAGTTAAAGTAGAAGTTCCTCTTTTACCGACAACAACACCAGCAGCTGCATTAGCAATCTCAGAAGAATCTTTAAAAGATAATCCCACCGATAAACACATAGCAAGTACAGATATAACAGTGTCCCCAGCACCTGAAACATCAAATACACTTTTTGCTTTTGTAGGTATTATATAAGGGGAATTTTTATACTTGTTTTTTATTTCATTATCAAATAAAGCCATTCCATTAGCACCTAAAGTTATCATTAATTTTGATAAACTTAATTTTTTTATAATGTTTTCTCCTAAAATATTTATAGCCTTTGCATCAAATTCATAAAAAGGAGATTTACTTTCAGCACCTTCTACAGCCTCCTTCAAATTTGGAGTCATAAGTGTAGCTTTTTTATAAAATGAAAAATGCTTTATAGCAGGATCAACTAATACAAGCCTATTTTTTTTATTGCAAGTATCTATTATTTTTTTTGATAACTGCTTTGTAATTATACCTTTTGCATAATCGCTTATTATAACAACATTATAATTATCTACATTATCAATAAATACTTTTTCTATATTTTTTACAATAGCAGAAGAAAAAGGACTAGTATTTTCTTCATCTATTCTAACTATCTGCTGAGTACCTGCTACTATTCTTGTTTTTGTTATAGTCGATCTTGTATCATCTGTTATTATTCCTTTAACAGATATATTAGAATGATTCATACTATCAATTATAATATCTGCAGACTTATCTTTTCCTATAACGCCTATCATAAATATGTTATCATTATTGTTTTTTCCAAGTAAAGCTGATATATTTCTCGCAACATTTCCAGCTCCACCTAAATAATTTTCCTCATGATTTACATGAAGTACGGGAACAGGAGCTTCAGGAGATATTCTTATAACATCTCCATAAGTAAACCTATCAAGCATTAAATCGCCTATAACAAGAACTTTAGCATCTATTATTTTTTTGGCTTTATCTTTTAAGTCCATATAACTTTTAATTCCTATAAACTAAAATTTACTTAATTATAACATAAATTATAAAAAAAAGTAAATATATTAAATTACATACTATTAGAATATTAAAATAGCTTGTAATTTTTACGAATATAAATTATTATTATTTTTTATGAAACTCAAAAGATGCAAACTTATTATATATAACAATTAATTTAAAAGATGAAAATAAATATGATAAAATTAAAAAAAATTAAAGAAGAAATTAAACAAAAAAAAATATATTTTTTAATAGCTCTATTAATTTTTATAGCAGATACAGTATCTAAATATTTTATAGATAAATATTTGCAGGAGACTATTATTAAAAGAGTAATAGGAGATATATTAATATTTATATATACAAGAAATTACGGTGTATCTTTCGGATTCCTAAATAATGTACCGGAAACAATTCAGCATATAATACCGGAATTATTAAAAGTTATAGTATTTATTGCTATGATTGTCATTTTCTTTATAATGATTTCTATCAATGTAAAAAAACAAAGATTATCTATGATAGGTTTTACTATGGTTCTAGGAGGGGCTATGGGAAACTTAGTTGATAGAATTATGAGAGGATATGTTACTGATTTTATAAGCATGGGATTTAATGAAACTATAAGATTTCCATATAATTATAATATTGCTGATGCTTCTATTACAATAGGTATATGTATCATAGCAATAGGTGTATTCTTTTTTAAAGAAGATTTCGACAAAAAGAAAAATATAGAATCAAATAATGATGAAAATAATTAATTATGAACTTAGATAATAAAAATATTGATACAGAAGAAATAGAAGATGATGAAATAGATTTAGAAAGCTCTGATAATAATTCAAACAATAAAAAATCATTCATTATATCTGAAGATGATATAGGAAAAAGATTAGATACATTTATAAGTGATAAATTAAATATCACTAGAAGCCAAGTAAAAAATTATTTAACTTCTATAATAGTTAATAATGCTGAAAAAAAATTATCATATTCGCTTAAATTAAATGACAATATAATAATAAATTTAGATAATATTTTTAAAGAAAAAAAAGATACATCAAACCCTCTGCCTGAAAATATTGATTTAGATATAATTTATGAAGATAAATATTTACTTGTAATAAACAAACCTGCCGGTATGAGTGTGCATTGTTCTCCTTCTGAAATGAGTGGCACTTTAGTTAATGCACTTCTATACAAAATAAAAGATTTTGATTTTGTTGGTAATAAAGAGAGAGCAGGAATTATACATAGACTTGATAAAGATACTTCCGGACTTATCATTATTGGTAAAAATGCAAATATAGTATCAAGCATTCAAGAGCAATTTAAAAACAGAAGCATAAAAAAGATTTATCATGCCATCGTTATAGGAGTTTTAAAGGATAATTATTTAGAGATAAATCTTCCTATAGGACGGCATCATACATACAGAAAAAAAATGACCGTAAGAGATGATGGTAAAGAAGCTCTTACTCATATAAAAGTGTTAAAAAGATTCAATAATCATACTCTTATAGAAATTAATCTCAAAACAGGAAGAACTCATCAAATAAGAGTTCACTCATCATATAAAGGTTTTCCTGTAGCAGGAGATAAAATATATTCTAAAAGTTTCAATAAATATTCTGGTCTTATGTTAGCAGCAAAAAAAATAGAGTTTTTACATCCAATCACTAAAGAAATATTAGATTTTGAAATAGATTATCCTGATTATTTCAAAAATTTCTTATATTCTAAAAATATATAATAATATGCAAATATATATATAAAAATACATACAAATGTCAGTTTTTGTCATCATTATATATTAATATATTGTTATGATGATAGAGGATATAAGAAATGACTGATAATGATTTTGATAAATTAATTAAATGGGCTAAAAAAAATGATGCATATCATATAGCAAGTATGAATAAAAAACAAATAACTTCAATAAAAGAATTGAATTTAAGCAACTTGGATATTGAAAAAGTTCCTTTAGAAATTTTCAAACTTACAAATATAGAAAAACTTTATTTATCTTTGAATTACATAGAAAAAATACCAAAACAAATAAAAAACTTAAAAAAATTAAAAGTTCTTGATATATCTGCTAATAATATAAAACTTATACCTAAAGAAATATTTGATTTAGAAATGCTTGAATATTTAAATATGTCCAATAATTATATTGATAAAATTAATAATGATATAGAAAAACTTATAAACTTAAAAGAATTAGATATAAGCAGTTGTAATATATCATCTCTTCCTAAGGGAATATTTAAATTATATAATATTCAATTTCTTGATATATCAGTAAATAAAATAAAAAGTATAGATAAAAAAATAAAGAATTTAGAAAATTTAGAGGAGTTAATTATTGATTCAAATAAATTAAAAAGAATCCCTAAAGAAATAAATGATTTGAAAAAATTAAAAATATTATCAATTTTTTAAATCCCACACTTTTATGTTTAAATCTGTATCTCTATTCTTACATCTTAGCTATGTAGGCAGTGAATGCATTATAAATTAAAAAAATCCTGGGTGGGCAGTAAAAATAACTGATTACAGCTAAAAAGAAAATCAGCATAAAAATGACAAATTATATAAAAAAGATAAAGGGTGGGAAAATGTAATCAAAGTTTTAAAATTTAATTACATACCCCGCCCTTTTATATTTAAAGCTATATCTGCATTAAAAATTTTATTTATATAGTATGCTGAATTAGAAAAAGCATACCCACCCTAGCGTTTTTTAGGTTTAAAGTCTGATTTCCTAATACTTTTTTTACCTGCAGATTTTTTAGACAATTCAGACTTACTATTTTTTTTCTGTATTTTAGCTTTATATGAAGAAGACTTTTTTGTAACTAATCTTTTTTTCTTAGGCTTAGCTTTAGCCCATTTAGATTTATCATGAACCTTAGTTTCCTTTTTATCACTATTTAAAATATTATCTTCATAACTTTCACTAGATATTTCATCTTCTATATCATCAGGAATATTTTCAAATATAGTTTCAATATCTTTTAATTTTTTATCTTTTTGCTTAAAGAAGAAATCTATTTCTTTTTTGGTTAAATCTCTTATATGACCAGCCTCTAAAGTTCCTGAAACTTCATCATATTTGCTCACACATCCTACAGATATTCTCTCCAAATCTATAACTTTGTATCCAAGATAATCGAATATTTTTCTTATCTCTCTGTTTTTTCCTTCATTGATAGTTAATCGTATTTTGCTTTGTATTCTTCCTTTTGATAATATTTTAAATTTAAAAGGCGAATATGAAACATTTTTAATAGTAATACCCTTGCTTGCATTCAAAAGAGCTTCAGAATCTATTTTTCCATTAACAGTAACATCATAAACTTTTAAAATCTCATAAGAAGGATGCGTAATAATATTAGCGAACTCTCCGTCATTAGTAATTATCATTATGCCTCTTGATTCAGAATCAAGCCTTCCAGCATAAAAAAGTCTTTCCTTAATGCCCTTGAAAAACTCTGTAATTATTCGCCTTCCCGGTAAATATTTTGTAGTGCTTACAACGCCTATAGGTTTATATAATGCCATATACCTTTTAGTCTGTCTTTTTATTAATTCTCTGTCTATGGAAACAGAATCATCTTCTTTAACCCTATAAGCAGGATCAAGTATAACCTGATTATTCACCCTAACTCTGCCTGACATTATAGCCTTCTCGCAGTTTCTCCTGCTTGCAAAACCAGATTCTAATATCACTTTTACAAGCCTAACAGCTTCTTCATTTTGTTGCTTCTTCATAGTTTAATACTAGCCTTTGAATTTTATAAGTTTTATACTATACTGAAAATTTCTAAGTTTGTCAACCGCATATTATTTATTAGTATATTTATGCATATAATTATTTACTATATACAAAAATGATAAATTCTATTAAAAATTATAAGGAACTTTCATCTACCTCTGTAGCCTGCAGTTTGCTCTTTAATTTATCTATCATGTTTCCTTCAACTGCTTTCTGAAACTGTATAGCCACATCTTTATTTTTAGTAAAATGAGGTATAGCCTTAGCCACCAAATCATTTATCCTTTTATCTGTCTGTGTCATATCATATATATGATCAGGAAGTGCAACTATTAAAACAGCTCCTTTGCTTTCTATAGGATTTCCCTGAGATAATAAAGAGTATATAGTAGGACTTTCTGACTCTATAAATGAAAGTATTTTATTGTAGAATATGCGTCTTTTATCATTAGGATTTAAAGGCACATCATACTGAGGTTTAGTCTGATTTACGGAAATATTATTATTGGTATTATTACTAGTTATATTGTTATTAGCTGCACTTTCAAAACCATAATCATCATTTACAGAAGAAACAGCCTGCATATTGGAAGCTATTATATCAACAGGACGAATCAAATTGTCAGTATTAAGTAAAAGAAGCATACGCATTTCAAATATAGTTCTAGGATTAGAAGCATTTCTTATACGCTCTTCTGTAAGTAATACATAATCAAGTATTCTCTCTATCTCATCATCACTGTAATGATTAGCAAAAATTTTTAAATCATCTCTCTCATTTTCAGTAATCTCTAATAGTTTTGTATCATCAATACCGCTTTTTATCATAAGAACAACACGCATATACTCTATTACGCTGTTTATAAATGTTCTAGGGTCTACTGCATCTTCAAATAATTTCTTTACAAACTCAAAATAAGATTTTTTATTTTCAGACATTATAATATCAAAAAACTCTTTAACAAAAGAAAAATTATTTCCGCCAACAACCGCATTAACATCAGCACTAGTTATATACTTTTTATCGGTAGTGTAAGCTATCATCTTTTCTAATATAGTTTCACTGTCTCTTACAGAACCCCTAGCCTGCTTTGCTATTAAAAATATTGCCTCTTCATCATATTTAATATTTTCTTTATCAAGTATTCCTTTTAATATTTTCTCCAAATCTTCTATACCTAAAGATTTAAAAGTATACTGCTGGCATCGGCTTCTTATAGTAGGAAGTACCCTGTCAGCCTCAGTGGTAGCAAGTATAAACACAACATGTGCAGGAGGCTCTTCCAAAGTTTTAAGAAGTGCATTAAAAGCCTCATTAGTTATCTGATGCACCTCATCTATAATATATACCTTGTATTTTCCAGCTACAGGAGATATACGCACATTTTCTATAATGCTTCTAATATTTTCTATACCTCTATTGCTTGCACCGTCAATTTCTATAACATCAAGAGGAGTTCCGTTTTCTATTTGAGTGCATGACGGACAAACTCCGCAAGGCTTATCAGTAGGACCATTAACACAGTTTAAGGCTTTGGCTATAATTCTAGCAAGAGAAGTTTTACCCACACCATGAGCCCCAGAAAATAGATATGCATGTGCTATCTTTTTTTGGGCTATACTTTTTGATATAGTTTTAGTGATATGCTCCTGACCTATAACCTCTTCAAAGGTTTGAGGGCGGTATTTTCTTGCTATTACTTTATAGTTTTCTGCCATATTTATAGTGTTCCATTATATTTATTTTTATTATTTTTAACTAATTTATTTTAACAGACTATATTTATTTGTCAATTTTTATTTATGCTCCTGCCATTTGCACTCTGTTATATACATATTGGTAAATACAGCCTTAAAAGATGAATCTTCTGGACTGCAGGCATATATTCCAAATAGGATTTCATCATCAGCTTTAAATAAATGAAATATTCTCATTTGCTTGAAATTTTCTCCGTCTTCGCTGTATTCTATTAAAAAATCACTTTCTCTTCTGCTTAATCTATAATACATCTCTTTTATAGAAGCCGATATATCCTGAGTAGCCCAATCAGAATATCCGTTATTTGTAACAACACTTCCCAAACGCTGATAATTTTCATTCTCATATTCTATAGAAGCCTTAAACCAATTTTCACTGTCTATATAAATAGCTACTCCGCATTGGTCAAAACGGCGTTTGCTTTCAAATATAGTTTTTACTGTGAAAGAAAAATATTTATCTTTTATTTTTATCTGAAGTATTGGTGCATTATCGTTTCTAAAACCGTAATATGTTCTCTGCCATAAATCTGTATTAGGCTCTGTATATATTTCTACTTTTTTATCATCAATTAATATATTCTTAGGTTCTCTAATCCAAAATAACTTTTCTTTTAAAAATTCTTTATACATGATTTATACTCTAAATAAAAATAAAATATAGAACTATTATATATCTTATTTTATTAGAATTCAATAATTAATAACTATCAGATATTTTTCGTTTTTACTATTTTAATATAGCTTTATAATCTCATAAATACATTGTGCATAAATTTATGTTTTTTAAATACTAAAAAATTTACATACATTAAAAAAAATAATAGATTTACTTAAAAAATAAATTAAACAATTAAAATAAAAATCCGTAAGAGTATCATCACTCCTACGGATTTTATAAAACAAATTAATTATTTAGAAAAATCTTTATAATATTTATCTAATAATTTTTCATCTTCTTTAATACCATATTGAATATTTTTAATGAGAAATAAATAATTAAATATTATAAAAAATATAAACAATAATTCTACAAAATAAATTTATACTTATTAATACTATAATATACTAGAATAATTTTTATTAATTATTCTAGTATAGAAATAATAAAAATAATTTTTATTAGATATTTCATCTAATAAAAAAGTATATAAATTAGAAAAACATAATTATTTTAATATAATATTATATTTATTAAGACCTTCTTTATTAAAATCAGGTAACTTTCTAGCATAATTTGCAATATCTTTTGAAAATTTATTGAAATCTTCTTCTGTGAATAAACCATCATCTATCATCTGAAAACATTGATTTTTTTTACCATTTACTGTAGCAAAAAACTCCACAGATAAACTTGATGAAGTTACAGTTGCCTTTAAATCAATAATATCATAATGTGGAACAAGTTTCTTTATATTTTCCGATATAAAATTTTCTAAATCTTTCATTATATATTTACTCCTTACTTATTCTCTATAATAACGCTAGCTTTATTATTATTTCCATTTTCATCTTTATATGTTATATAAACTGTAGTTTCTACAAGATTACCTTTTTCATCATATTTTTCTTTAATGGAAGAAATTTCTCCTCCTGTTTCATTTGCCTTATCTTGAACTATGTCTTTTCCATTTTCAGGAACTTCTTTCATAAGCGACCCATCAATGTTATTATCAAACTTCCATACTGTATCCTTTTTACCATCTACTTCAATAGTTGTAATAATTTCATCTGGTCTACTAGAATCTCCGTTATAGATAACTTTTGTATTTGTAGTTACATCTTCTCCATTTTCTAATTTTTTCTTGACTTCATTTTCCATACGCTTATAATCGCTTTGATTAATTGTACCATCCATTGGCAATAGATTACCAATACCTCCATCTCCATTCATATCGCGTCCAATTATATGCCCTCCTTGATCATTAGGTCTTCTATCTTTTCCGCCAACTTGAGTCTGTTCACTGTTATTACGAGCATTTTCAGGATTAATAATAGGTTTAGCTTCTACACTTATAATCCTGCCATTATGATCAGTAGTATATTTATTGCCATTAATAATGTAAGTATTATTTGGTTTTAATTTTCCATCTTTACAATATACATCACCATTATCGTCAGTCTTATGAGTTATATCATTTATACCATAGGGACTATTTTTATTTTCATCTTTAGTAAGATATTCATTCATATCTGTAAAAGGAGCTAAACCTTTATCTTTAGATGATCTGCCATCATACTCAGTATTAGGACCTAAACCTTTATCTTCAGATGATCTTCTATCATACTCAGCATTAGGACCTAAACCTTTATCTTCAGATGATCTTCTATCATACTCAGCATTAGGACCCAAACCTTTATCTTTAGATGATCTGCCATCATACTCAGTATTAGGACCCAAACCTTTATCTTCAAATGATTTTTTATCATATAATTCTGGTTTAGAAGTTTCATTAATCATAATATATTTCCTATTTTATAGAAATTATTTTTCCAATCAGTATATACACTATCATTAAATAATCTATGATTAATTGCATGCATAAAAACTAAATTCATAGTTTCTAACAAATATTTATCATCAAGTTCATTATATATACTATAAATATCTTTTTTTATATTATTGTTCCAAATATCCAAATTCTCACCTCTATGAGTTTCTAATATGTTCATACCATTTATCATATCAAATATAACAGATGATATTTCTGCATTATCTACACTTTTATCATTAAAAATATCTCTAATCTTAATTTTTGTAGATTCGGCAACATTAACATCATTTAAAGAATCAATAATATTCTTATCAAAATTTTCATTCAATGATTTTTGTAATAAACACTTGAGTATATTACCATTACTAGATTTATTTTCTATAAAGTTTTTATCTTCTCTTTTATATAATTTTCCATCTTCAATAACATTATAATAACCAACCTTACACAAAACACTATCAGTCCAATTATTCTGATAAACTGCCGCAACTCCTGTATGAAGTCTGGATAACTCATCTATCTTATCCTCATCTAATCCGGCAGCTCTTCCTACAGCTTCTCTATCTGAATATTCAGGAAGTCTTAGAATAATTTTTGTATTAGTGTTTCTTATGGCTGATATATCCACTGCTGAAGGTGATTGATCCGCTATAATAAATCCTTCTCCATAAGTACGCATTTCGGCAATAGAGTTTGAAAGCATCTCAACTGATTTTCCTACTAAATTAGCACCCTCACTAACTTGTTCAGTAGAAGTTCTTTTCAAGATATTATGAGCCTCTTCTAATATAGTAACATGTTTTAATTCCTGATTCATTTTCTGAGATGATGTTCTGTATTCAGAAAGCTTCATTATTAATATACCCATTATCATTGATTTAGTTTCTAATGAACCTATTCTGCTTAAATCAACTATAACATTCTCATCAAACAATATTTCATTTTCTATTTCTTTAGATGAAAATATTCTTCCTATTATACCATTAGTAAGAGATTTTACCCTTGTAACCAATGAACCAGTATAATTACTTTTTACTTCCTGAGAATAATCAGAAGAGTCTATAACATTTCTTAAATTATTCAAAACATCTACAAAATTAGGAAATATATTATCTCCATATTTATTGACAGACATATCTAAATCCCAGCCAGTATCAATATAAGATTTTTCAACAGCTTCTTTTAAAACTGCAGGCATAGCCGCATACATAGGCCAGCAAACATTAAATATATCTATAAGTCTGTCTATATGCTCAAGCACATGTATGCTTTTGTGAAAACTAAAAGGATTAATTCTTAAAAGCTCAGTATAGTAAGGGTTCGTACCAAATACATGAACATCTTTTCTATGACCGAATACATTTTTATATTCACCCTTAGCAGGTTCTATTACAAGAAATTTAACATTTTTAGCATAGAAACCTTCTATGATTTTATAAACAGCATTACTCTTTCCAGCACCTGTTGAACCTGTTATGAATGTATGCGAAGCTAAACTTTTTACATTAAGATTAACTTCTGTATTTTCTTCTTCTCCCAAATGAAATACTTTTCCTAAATTGATGCTGTTAGAATTATCAATATTATCATAAGAAACTATTTCTCTAGCAAAAGGAGTATATTTAATAACAGGAACACCAGCAACACTTTTTTGAGGAAGTCCTGCCTGTATAGCCATTTCAAGACTGCTTACTGTAACCGCAGGAGAAATTAGAGGCAAATCATTTGTAAGCTGAAAAAGAGGATGATGCATCTTTGCTACATAATTTAAAACCTCTTTTTTATTAGTATTATCATTATTCCATAAATTAATTGCTCCTGTTTCAACAGAAGAACCCTCACCTCTTACTAAAGACTGATACATACTTGAAACAACTCTGTTAGTCTGAGCATTTCCTGTAATAAAATAAGCAGAACTTTTCCAAACACCTACATCTTCGCATTCATTAAGACGCTCTAATTGTTTGTCTATCTCTGCTAAGATATTAGTTATCATCTTATTTTCAGAAGTAATCTGTAAAGTTTTACCAGAGCCTATAGTTTTTGTAGTACCTTCGGAAGTAGAAGAACTTGTAGTGTTAGTATCGCTATGTCCTGTAGTATCAGATTTAGATTTTCCGAAAGACTGCGCCAATCCAAAATTCAAAGCACCAAATAAACCCGCACTTAATCCGCCTGATAAAAAAGTGCTGGCAGTAACAAAGGCACTTATACCAGCACTGACACCTGCACTAATAAAAGCTCCCACATTGGCTCCAATAGAAGTACCTGCAGAAAAAGTTGTTGTTCTTGATTTAGTTTCTGTATGCGACACACTTTCTGATACAGAATGAGAAATACCCTCTGTAAGAGTTTTTGTTACAGCATCGCTTTCATTGCTTGAAAAACTTAATTGCGTTGTTCTAAAAGGAGATAGCTGACTGTAAATACTTTCATATCCGTTTCTTATAACAGATATTTCATTAGGGCTTACAGGGTCTGATATAATGATAACAGAATATTTCTCCCCTTTCATAGAATCTATGAGCTTTTCTATACCTTGAGCAAAATCATTTTTTCCGTCTTCATAATCACTCTTTTTTACACCTGCAATAGATGAACATGAAGAAATTATTTTATTATCCCCGTAATATTTATCAGTTAATTCTTTTATCCTAGTATTGTCAAGATTTTCTATATCACTTCCAAAGAAATTTCCTTTTATGGATCTTTCTAGCACTTTGCTTGAACTAGATAAAGTTTTTTCAAATGATTTTACCCCTATATAAAAATCTGTTTTCTCACCGTCACTTTCTATAATAGTAATAACAGATGAATTTGTATTATAAATAGAATGAAATACTGAAGATAATTTTACTTGATTATTCTCTTTATTTTCAAATACAATGCTGTTAATTTTATAGAATCTTAAATACTCCCCTGCTTCTTTTCTGCTTATATTGTTATCCAAAGGAACAACATTTAAAGCAGTCAAATTAGGTAGATACTTTTTCATTACAACGGTATCAACCTTTGCTAAAGCCTCTATTAATTCCGATTGATTTCTATTATCAAGCATCTCTGTTTTATTTTGAGTTATTATATCAGACATTATTAATCCTTTTTACTAAAACTATTTTTGCGGATTTCATTCACCTCATGAATATATTTTCCTGTGGCTTTAACAAACCCTTTTCCAAATTCTTCAAGCCCTTCAAAAAAATCACCAAATGAATTGAAAACATTTTCTACTGCCGACTTTCCTTTTTTCTCATAATCTTCCATGTTCATTTTCCAGCGGCTATTGCTATTATTATTATACCTATCACCACTGCCGCCCCCACTGCTATAGCGATAGGATTGATCTTTGGGGATTCACTGCTTCCTCCTGATGATTGATTTCCTCTAGTAAATGTACTTTCATCTCTATAATGTTGTGTATTTCTAGGAGGATAAAGTTTAGCACTCATCTTCTTTAATTGTCTTACTTTTTCCATAGTAAATTCATTTCTTAAACTTACAGCCAATTCTGTCCAATAGTTTTCAGTCCATTCACTTTCAGGTTTAAATGTTTCGCCTTTATCTGCTGATATAAATTCAGGCACTCTTTCTTTAGCATAATTTAATATATTATCAAAATTATCTATAGAAAAAGATCTATCTGTATTTAATGCTATATACAATGCATTCTTTATTCCTTCTACATCCCTTTTTGCTATAAATTCATTTAAAGTATCACTAGGTTTAAAATTACTCATATTTATTTCCTCCTTAATTTTTTATAATTCTATTACAGAATTTAATTTATTAATAAAATCTTCAAGCCATAATTTATTCTTCTTGTTTTCAGCTATAAATTTTTCTACCTGTTCCTTTGAAGAAGTCATATTTTTCAAAGAATCAATCTTTTTTGAAACTACAATTTCAAGCTCATCAATCTGTGATAAAAACTTCTGCTTTATTTCATTTACAAGTTCTTCATTTGCATATTTCTCTATTCTAACACATTCTTTCTGTACATTATCAAATATTTTTGTTAATATATCATTATTATACTCTAATATATCAAATTTATCAGTAATACTTATATTAATAAAAGGAATTATACCAATTTTTTTGAAACTTACACCCTTGCCTTTGATATGCTTATCCATACCAGAACGAATATCATTAATTGAAGAATCAAATAAATCATTAAACTGGAAATCAGATTTATCTCTTTCAAATCCATCTATATCGATTTCTTCTAATAAAGAATTTATTTCTTTTCTGTATTCATCTATCATAGTATTTGAAAACTCTATTATATCAGAATATATTTGAGATTCAATTTCCGCAGAAAAGCTTATTAATATCTCTTTTACTATTTCTTCAAATCTTCTCACATATTCTTCACCTTTTGACTTACTTACAATATATGGATCATTATTTCCTGCCAAAGCCCCAAAAATACCGCCTATACCTAATGCTGCTCCCACTGCTGCTAATGGAGCGAAAGCAAGTGCAGCAGGTATAGCAGCTAAAGCCGGTATGGCAGCTGCTGCTTTAGCTAAAGTAGGTAAAGGTTTACCAACAATAGATTCAACAATATAATTCACTTCATTATACAATCTATCTCCAACATCTCCAACTATTCTATTTAATTCATTATTTATTTTTTTAGATATATCAAGTTCCTCTATCCTTTTTTTATATTCTTTTCCTCTATTGCCGTCTGCAATCTGCTTACTTACATAAGCTATTTTTTCATTAAACTCTTTAAGTTTAGCCTCATTGCCTGCAAGAACATCAGCAATATTATTTTCCATATTTCTTTCTCTAATATAACCAATGAAAGTATTTACACCTTTTGATATTTTCTCAGCCATTGCATACTTTTCTAAATAATCATTTATAGCAATCTCAACAGCAGGTATTCCTGAATGAACTAATAAAGTATCAAACTCATCTTCGGCATGATTTAACATTGCATTTATTTTATCATGTCCGCTCTTTGAAAGTGCCGCATATTTGGAAAGATGAAGTTCATCAAATTCTTCACAAGATTCTTTAAATTCATATAAGTACCTTTCTTGTTTTGATGTAGGTTTATAATTATTTTTTATAAGCCTTGCAGTTAAAGCAGTTCTAGCAGATACTAAATATATATTAGGATTTACTATTCCATGACTTTTTAAATATGAAACAACATCATTATATACTTTTTTTATGGACTCTCCAGCTTCTAAATCAAATGTATCTAATTTATTTACTACAAATAAAAATCTGTCTTTTGCCTGTTTGCCCGCCTTCTCCATTGCCTTTGAAACTGAAGATAAAAGTAAATTATCATCATTGGTAGAAAGCTGTGTAGCATTAAGTACATATAATACTAAAGGATCTGCTTCATTTATAACTTTATATGTTTTTTCTTTATGCCTTTCATCTCTTGAATTATTTGGTCCAGGTGTGTCAAGAAGAACAAGCTCCAAATTATGAGATGATACAAATGGAATATCTGTTTTTATATCTATATATGATACTTTTTCATTATCATTAAACTCACTCATATCATTCACTGTAACATTAGAAACTTCATCAATTATAATATTTTCATCAGCATCTCTACATATAACAGAAGTACCTTCCATACCGTCTACATCTCTAATTCTTGCTATTGTAGCAGTACAGGCCAAATTCTTTGAAGGCATTAATTCTCTGCCCAAAAATGCATTTAAAAGGGTAGATTTTCCGCTGCTCATAGTAGCTATTACAGCAAGTTCAAATTCCTTTCCTATAGCTTCATTGAACTGCTCAGTAACTTTTTCTTCTTTTAATTCTTCAAAAGGACTAGTAGTTATCATGTAGCCAAATAGCTCTTTTAACTCTTTTAATCTGTCATCTACAGAACGCACTTGTTCATGTACTAAATTAATATTTGTATTATTAACTTTGTTAAAATTATCAACCTCAAGCTGTAAATCCTCATAATCTAGTATACTACCTTTAAAAGTTAAATTAAAGTTATCATTAATCTCTTCATAAAGTATAGCAATTAATTGATCAAGCCAAAACTGAAGTCTCTTCTTGTTGTTTATATATTCATAAATTTTAGATTCAGGATCAAATTTTTCTCCGTTCTCTTTTACTATAAACTCCAATGTGAAAGGATTATACTCAAAATAAATTTCTTTCATTATTCACTCCCATTTATTTCTTTATTTATTATATTCCTAATTAAATTAATAGATGTCTTATTAAGCATATCATTTATTTTTTTAGTGCTGTATTTATTATTCTTTATGATAATATGTTCTTCTTCAGTGTTTATACTATTATCAATATTATAATGTAATTTATAATCCTTATAATATGAAGGAAGATTCATTTTCTCATCTTCAAAAATATTATAAAATGTATTAAAAGCTCCTCTCTCTTTAATAGTAAGCTCTTCAGATTTCAATATTTTTCTAAATACTCTTGCAGCATCAGCTGATAAAGGTATTATTATAGGAGAATCAAAACCAACATTTTCAATATCTTTTTTTACAGTATCCATTATTTCTTCTATAGTTTCTCCACTGTCAAAATCACAATCATCAATTTTATTTATCAAAAATAATATTTTAGTGTTCTTGTTTTTATTATATGCTTCATACACATTATTCATCATAGCATAATTATCATTTGTAGTAGGATTATGAGCATTAATTAAATATATAAATAAATCTATTTTACTGCTTTCTAAAAACTGATTTGTTATATTTCCATGTTTTTCATTTCTTGAATTATTGGCTCCGGGTGTATCATGAATAACTAATATTCCTTTTTTTGAATGTATATACTTAATATCAGTTTCTAAAAATATATGATCTATATCATCATTATTATTCCACTCTTCTATTACTTGTTTTGTGATTTCATTTGAGAATATATAAGACTTATTATCATCTAATGAACAGCCTCCGAATATTTTATCTTCCATACTGTCATTATCACTTATAGAAGTAATTTTAGCAGTACATGCTTCATTTTTTGAAGGTATAAAATCTTTATTTAATAATGCATTGATAAAAGTCGATTTTCCTGCACTCATAGTTGCAAATACGCCTACATTATAAACCGGAAGAGAGATATAGTTAGTTATTATCTTCACATTCTTAAGCAAATCATCAGACAATTCTATTAGATTTTTATTATTAGAGTTTACTATCAAATTTTCTAACTGTGTTCCTAGTTCTTTAAAATTACATGTACATAAAATATCTTTTAGTTTTTCAAATAATATATTTTCTTCTTTATTTAATTTAAAATAAGTGATAAGTTTATTAATATCTTCATTTATAATATGAGTTTTAATATTTTTTCTGTCATCAATAGCTATAATCAAATACCTTATAAATAATAATTCAAATAAAAAAAATATTCTAAAATCATATTTTTTAATACCTAAAAATGGAATTATATCAATAAGGAAATTACCAGTTTTTAATTTCTCTTTATAACCATTCAAAATGGTATTTAAATAATTATCAATCTGATTATTATTAGGAAAATTATAATCTTTAAAATTTAAATGATTAGCATAAGAATGAAGAAACAAATATAATGAACTATTTTCTGAAATATCCATGTCTTTTAAATAGTATGAGAGTAAATTAATAAAAGAAAATCTTATATTATCATTGAAATATAATAATTTTAAATTTCTAAGCGATATTCTAAAGAGCATCAACTTATTATTGAGCATAATTGAATTGATTATATTCATAAACCACCTTAAAATAAATATCCATTATAATAACATAAAAATATAAATAATACAAGCTATTTTATACATTTTTACATACAAAAAATTATAATTCTATTATATGTATAACTTTATTAATAAAATCATCAAGCCAAATTTTATTAATTTTAATTTCTTTTATACGGTTTTCTATACTTTCTGCATTTCTGATAATACCTCTAAGTACATTAAGTTTTTCATAAATATCATCATATTTGTCTACTAACTTAACTTCATCTGATATTCTTCTATTAAACTCTTTAAGTTTAATCTCATTTTCTAGAAGAGATGCAGCAATATTATTTTCAATATTTCTTTCTTTAATATAACCAATCAAAGTATTTACACCTTTTCTTATTTTATCAACCATTATATACTTTTCTAAATAATCATTTATAGCAATTTCTACTGCAGGTACGCCTGAATGAACTAATAATATATCTAATTCATCTTCTGCATTTTTTAGCATAACATTTATTTTATCATGTCCGCTCTTTGAAAGTGACGCATATTTGGAGAGATGAAGTTCATCAAATTCTTCACAAGATTCTTTAAATTCATATAAGTACCTTTCTTGTCTTGATGTAGGTTTATAATTATTTTTTATAAGCCTTGCAGCTAAAGCAGTTCTAGCAGATACTAAATATATATTAGGATTTACTATTCCATGACTTCTTAAATAGTCTTTTACATCTATTAATACTCTCTCTACACTTTCACCTTCAGAAGGATCAAAATTATCTAATTTATTTACTACAAACAAAAATCTGTCTTTTGCCTGTTTACCTGCCTTTTCCATTGCTCTTAAAACTGAAGATAAAAGCAAATTATCATCATTGGTAGAAAGCTGTGTAGCATTAAGTACATATAATACTAAAGGATCTGCTTCATTTATAACTTTATATGTTTTTTCTTTATGCCTTTCATCTCTTGAGTTATTTGGTCCTGGGGTATCAATTAAAACAACATCAAAATTATGTGATGATACAAATGGAATATCTGTTTTTATATCTATATATGATACTTTTTCATTATCATTAAACTCACTCATATCATTCACTGTAACATTAGAAACTTCATCAATTATAATATTTTCATCAGCATCTCTACATATAACAGAAGCCCCTTCCATACCGTCTACATCTCTAATTCTTACTATTGTAGCAGTGCAGGCCAAATTCTTTGAAGGCATTAATTCTCTGCCCAAAAATGCATTTAAAAGTGTAGATTTTCCGCTGCTCATAGTAGCTACTACAGCAAGTTCAAATTCCTTTCCTATATCTTCATTGAACTGCTCAATAATTTTTTCTTCTTTTAATTCTTCAAAAGGAGTTGTATCTATCATATAGCTAAATAAATATTTTAATTCCTTTAATCTGTTACCTACAGAACGCACTTGTTCATGTACTAAATTAATATTTGTATTATTAACTTTATTAAAATTATTAACTTCAAGCAGTAAATCCTCATAATCTAGTATAGTACCTTTAAAAGTTAAATTAAAGTTATCATTAATCTCTTCATAAAGTATAGCAATTAATTGATCAAGCCAAAACTGAAGTCTCTTCTTATTGTTTATATATTCATAAATTTTAGATTCAGGATCAAATTTTTCTCCGTTCTCTTTTACTATAAACTCCAATGTGAAAGGATTATACTCAAAATAAATTTCTTTCATTATTAATACTCACAATTAAACAGTCAAAATATAGTTCAAATATTATACAATATATACATAAAAAATCAAATAAAAAAACTCAAAATAAAAAATCCGTAAGAGTATTATCACTCCTACGGATTTATATTTATTTACTTTTATTAATTATTAATTAAGCACCTAAAACACCGCTGATTAAGAATGCTGTAGCGAAAGAAACGATAGCGTAAAGTTCTGGGAATACAGCAACGATGATAGTGTTACCAAATACATCATAACCATTACCTATAGCTTCAACACCATTAGCACAAACTTTACCTTGGAATATAGCAGAAACCATACAAGCTAAACCAACAGCAATACCAGCACCTAATATAGCAGCACCTTGGAATATGCTTATATCAGCAGTCAAATAAGGCTGCATAATAAAGAAAGCAGCAAAACCATAAAGACCTTGTGTACCAGGCAAAGCACTTAAAACAAGACAGCTACCGAAAGCATCTTTATTTTTCTTTAAAGCACCAACTGTAGTCATAGCAGAAATAGAAGTACCAACCGCACTACCAATACCAGACATACCTACCATTAAGCCCGCACCTAAATATCCTAATAAAAGTGCTGTGTTCATTGTAAAACCCATAATAAAATCTCCTTTTTTAGATTATTTTCTTTTTTAATTTTATTTTTTATATAAACTATTAAGCCGCTTTTTTAAGAGGCTTATACTCTTTACCGCCGCCCTCAAAACCAACATTGTTATAGAACTCTACAAATGTCAATCTCAAAGGGTGTACCAAAGCACCAAGTATGTTTAGTAAGAATATAGCAATATGACCTACTACAAGGAATACTACCATTATCACTACGCCAACACCAGGTATAGCTTTGAAACTCATACCTATTTGGTTTATTACCAATGCCAATATAGAACCAGATGCACCTAAAGCAAACAAACGAATATAAGAAAGCGTATCACCCATTATACCAGTTGCCGCAAAGTACACACCAAGTATAGAGTTTAGTACATCAGGTTTTTTGCCTACATTAGAAAGTATTACTAAGAATACTAAACCAACAACTATTAAAGCATAATATACAGTGCTGAATTGTTTAATCACTTCCATTTTCTGCATATCGCCCAAGAACCATAAAACAAGTCCCGGTATAAATAGAAGTTTACCAATAGCACCAAGTATATCTCCTATAGGGCTAGTTTTGATTCTGTCTATAACGCCTACTAATAAAGCAAAGCATATATGAAGAACCCCTATAAGCAATGCTGTATTAAACGGAGTTAAGAACCAATTTTCTTTGATATCAGTAATTATCAAATACTTGCTTAAAGTTGCAAATATAGGTATTTGAGTGTTGGAAGGTATGCTTACACCGAAGAAACTTCCTCCGTTAATAATACCCATAATAACAGTACATATACCCAATGTTAGGGCAAGTATGCCGACACCTCTTAATTGTCCTTTTAATACAGTAAATAAACCAATTAGAGCCACTATAGTTAATACTATACCATAACCCGCATCACCGAAACAATAAGCAAAGAATATAGGATAGAAAACTGCTATCATAGGAGTTAAATCTATCTCAAAATAATTCGGTAATTGGAATAATTTAGTAATAAGCTCATAAGCACCTGAATATTTATTGTTTTTAAGTTCAACAGGTACTTTATCATCTCTTGAAGGATCTTCTAATATATAAGCTATTTTTTTGCTGTCTAATAAAGATTTTACTTCGCTTTCTTTATCTTTAGGCAAATATGCTTCTACATAAAGTATTTTACCTTCAGTACCTTCGCTAGCTATAAAACTCTCTTTAGCCTCTTCAAAATTATTTTCTATATTGAGATTATCTATTTCTTTATTAATAGCTTCTATATATACTTGATTTTTAATAATCGCTGTTTCATTATTTTCGATTTTCTTATCAAGTTCAGCTATTTTTTCATTTATCTCATCATAAGATTGACTAGGCATATTAATAATATCAAAAGGAATAGTCTCTTCACTTCCGTCTTTCTTGAAAGCAACAAAATAAAGTTTTCCAGCTTCCTCTTTAATAGGATAAGTGAATATATCTTTAACTTCAGAAAAATTAAAGTCATTATATTCTTTAGCATTAGCACTATAGAATACAACATCATATCCGATTTTTTCTTTTAAGCTATGAACTTTATCAAAACTGAAATTACCGAAAGGAGCAACTATAGCCAATTCTTTTTTACAATTATCTCTTTCAGCTCTTAACTTATCAGAAGCCTGAGAAATATTAATAACATCTTCTATTACTTCATATGCTTTTTTAGAAGTATTTTCAGCTTTAACATTGGAAACATCTTTTTTAGCCTTTTTAGCATCAGCTAGAGCATTATTAATAATAGTTTTAGCTCTTGAAGCATCATTCTTTTTAGCGGATATATTATCTATATTTTCACTAGAAACACCGCTTGCAATTTCTATATGCACAAGCCCAAGAGATGCTAAATCATTTAAAGTTTTTTCCTTATCCTCATGAAAGACAAAGAGAGAGAGTTTCTTCATTTTTCTAATCATAAAGACGCCTCCTTAGCTCTGTTTCTTTCTTTAACTATTTTTTGAGAAGACTTACTTAAATTATCTTCGTCTTCCATATACCTTTTAATCTTGATTATAGCAGTTTTATATTCTGGGATTTGAACTTTCTCATAAAGGTTAACTTTCTGAGTAGTTTTTTTCCTAGCATAAGCTAAAGCATTAAGTCTAGCCTCAGTCATTTCAATTTTTACCTGAATAGTCATAAGGCGTTCAAACATGCTGATAGCAAGTCTAATCCAAGAAGGCATATTAAAAAGGCTGACATTTTCGATAGCGAAGTCTATATCAGATAGTATAGAAACTTTAACACCCGCAATGTTTTTTAATTCTGAATTGATTTTTTTGATTTTTACTATCTCTGGGAAATCAGTCCAAAATCCATTGTAGTTTTGATTTTCTTTAACTAATTTTTGATATTCTTCTTTAAGTAATTCAATCTCAGCGGTAATCTTTCTCACCTCAAGACGAAGAGCTGCCTCTTTACTTTTCAAAGTAGGCAATGCTTTCTCACGAATAGTAAGCTGACGTCTTAGGTTTTGAAGAGCCGTTTTATTGTATTGAAACTTTAATGCCATATTTTTACCTACTTTTTAAATTAGTTTTTCCATTTTCCAAATTGTTCTACTAAAGAATCTTTAATACCAACTTCTGCTTTACTAAAATATTTACCCATTAATTCCCAGCCTGTTTCTAACATCTCATCAATTTTGATGTTAATATCTATAGCAAGAAGTCTTTCAGAATATTCAGCAGCATATTTCAAACATCTTTCATCGTATTCTGTTAAGTCGAAACCGTTTTCTTTTTTCATTTTAGCATTAGCAGCATCAGAATAAAGACGAACCAAAGTGTTCATTACAGCAGGGTGATCTTCTCTAGTTTTCTTACCTATAACAAGCTGTTTCAAACGAGAAAGGCTTCTGAATGGGTCGATGATTGTTTTACCTATATCAGAGTCTCTTCTTAAATAAAGCTGACCTTCAGTGATGTAACCAGTGTTGTCCGGTACAGCATGAGTAATATCACCTTCGTTAAGAGTAGTAACAGCAATAATAGTAATAGAACCTCCGTCTGGGAACTGAGCTGCTTTTTCGTATATTTTAGCAAGGTCAGAATATAAAGAACCAGGCATAGAGTCTTTAGAAGGAATTTGGTCCATTTTGTTGGATACTATAGCCAAAGCATCGGCATAAAGAGTCATGTCTGTAAGAAGAACAAGCACTTTCTCTTTTTTCTCAACTGCGAAATATTCAGCAGCTGTACAAGCCATATCAGGAACCAAAAGTCTTTCTACAGGAGGGTCATCAGTAGTATTGATGAAACATATAATTTTATCTAAAGCTCCGGCTTCAGTAAATGTATTTTTAAATGATAAATAGTCATCGTTAGAAAGTCCCATACCGCCAAGTATGATTTTATCAGCTTCAGCTCTCAATGCTACCTGAGCAAGAACTGCGTTATAAGGCTGGTCTGGGTCTGCGAAGAACGGTATTTTCTGTCCAGTTACAAGAGTATTGTTAAGGTCAATACCAGCAATACCAGTAGCAATAAGTTCAGAAGGCTGTTTTCTTCTAACAGGGTTTACAGAAGGTCCTCCGATTTCTACCTCTTTACCTTCAACTTCAGCACCGCCGTCAATAGGCTCGCCGTAAGCATTAAAGAATCTTCCAGCAAGAAGTTCGCTTACTTTAAGTCTAGGAGGTCTTCCCAAAAATACTACTTCAGCATTAGTAGGTATGCCTTCAGTACCTTGGAAAACCTGAAGTGTAACAATATCTCCAATCATTTTTACAACCTGAGCAGGTCTTCCTGCTACAAGAGCCATCTCATCGTTACCGACATTTTCTGCTCTTAAAGATACAGTTGCTTTAGTAATCTGTACCAATTTTGTATATACTTTTTGAAATGCTTTAGGCATGTGTTATACTCCTTTCAGCAAATATTGATTCCATCTCAGCTGTGTATTTTTTATGATCATCAGACTGATATACAGAATAGTTCATCTGTTTGAAAGCGTTGATAAGTCTTTTGAAATAAGTACCTACTTCGCTGTAATCATCAAATCTGTAATCAGCTTCTACAACTTTCATAACTTGATTTAATAATTCTTTTTGTCTTTCTATAGGACAGTTTTTATCTACTTTATCGAAAGCATCTTGCTGTAATAATACAAAGTCTATAAGCTCAGCTTTCCATAAACGCTGATGGTATTCAAGAGGTACTGCGTCATCACCAAGAATGCTTATTTGGTCATTAGCTTCCTGTCCTCTTCTGGCAATATCTTTAGCTCTGATAACTTTTTCTGACCAGCCTTTTTCTATATTAGTATCTGAGAATTCTATGAACTCTGGATATTCAATATATTTAGAATAAGAATCTAATGGGTCAACAGCAGGATATCTTTTACTGTCTGCGCGTTTTTGTGATAAAGCGTAGAAACATCTAGCTGCTTTGCGAGTAGATTCTGTTACAGGCTCTTTCAAGTTACCGCCTGCAGGAGATACTGTACCTATGAATGTAATAGAACCTGTTTCTCCGTTATTTAAGTATACGAAACCTGCTCTAGCATAGAAACTAGAAATAATAGCAGGCAAGTCAATAGGGAACGCGTCCGGACCAGGTAATTCTTCAAGACGGTTAGACATCTCTCTTAAAGCCTGAGCCCAACGAGAAGTAGAGTCAGCAAGAAGAAGAACTTTAAGTCCCATTGATCTGTAATATTCAGCAATAGTCATACCTACATAAACTGAAGCTTCACGGGCAGCTACCGGCATGTTTGAAGTGTTACATATGATAGTAGTTCTTTCCATCAAACTTCTTCCAGTTCTTGGGTCTATAAGTTCTGGGAACTCAGTAAATATTTCTACTACCTCATTAGCTCTTTCACCGCATGCTGTCATTATAATCAAGTCAGCGTTTGCGTTAGTAGCCAAAGCGTGCTGTAATACTGTTTTACCTGCACCGAATGGTCCCGGAATAAATCCTGTACCGCCTTCAGTTATAGGGTTGAATGTATCTATAGTTCTAACACCTGTTTCCAATAATTTAAATGGTCTTGGTTTTTCTTTATATGCTTTAATAGTAAGTTTTACAGGCCAAGTTTGCACCATAGTTACATTAACTTTTTCACCGTTAGCTGATTTTATTACAGCAAGTGTATCCTGTAAATGATAAGTTCCTGCTGAAGCTACGCTTTCAACAGTGCCTTTTCCTTGAAACTTGAAAGGAACCATTATTTTATGGTCAATCCAACCTTCCTTAACAGCACCTATCCAATCTCCAGCTTGTACTTCATCTCCAACTTTAGCTATCGGAGTAAAGTCATAAGCTGATTCTTTATCTTCAGAAAGATCATTATATTTACCTCTTTCTAAGAATACGCCTTGTAATTTGTCAAGGTCATTTTGAAGTCCGTCAAAGTTTTTACCTAAAAGTCCAGGTCCTAATTCAATTTCTAACATTGAACCAGTAAACTCTACGGCATCACCTAATTTTACACCCCTAGTAGATTCAAATACCTGAGCACTAGCACTAGTACCAGATATTTTAATAACCTCAGCCATAAGTTTCGCATTACCGCAAGATACATAACATATCTCGTTTTGTGAAACAGGACCGTCTACCTCTATTGAAATTAGGTTTGATATAATAGCAGTTACTTTACCTTTAGTCATTTCTATCTCCTAATTAATTATACACAGACGCCTTTTCTTTCAAAGAACCTATTAGCGTCTCTAAATGTTTCTTACCTTCCTCTTCATTCCTTCCGTTTATACTAACAGCATAAGTGAGATTTATATAATAAGCAAAAACATTATCTGTTGTGAAAGATTTTATAGAAGTTAATCTGTCTAAAAATTCTCTTACCAAAGAGCATTCTATGTTTTCCATATTATACGGATCTGCTTTATCTGATGAATTGAATGTTTCAATAATAGTATTGATATATGGTATCTCTCTGCCTACTCCGAAATCTGAAGCTGTAGATTTTGTCAATGCTGATATCAAAGAATAATCGCCTATAAGCTCTTTTGCTATAGCATCGCTTGAGAAACCTAAAGCTCTTCCATTTAAAGCAGCAAGAACATTTTTCATATCTCTCATAAATAAAGCATAATTTTTTATAAATGAATTACCATTTTGTATCATCTCTTCATAATACAAATTTAAAAGTGTATTTTCTATATGTCTGGCATTTTCCCATTCAATATTCTTACTGTCTTCTAAAAACTTACTCATATACAATGGTAAATTTGATATGCTTGCATACTTCTGCATCTCTTCTTTAGAGAATATTGATGGTTCTATATGTCCTATATAAGGAGTAAATAATCCCTTTTGCTTTGCTATAGCACTTACTAAATTTTTATTATCATTTTGATAAATAAGATACTTAAAAAATTTAGAATCTTTAGCATTTAAACTAGATAATATGCTTTGAGTAATTTCATTAATATCATACTTAGCCTTAGCATCAGAAAGTTTCACTTCTGGAAGACCTGAGATAAGATAATAATATGATCCCATACTCACCCCTCTTATTTACTAAAAATCACTTCTTCCGTTTTTGCTTTTATATAATCACTGAAAAACTCTACGAAATCCTCATCTGTAAACTGTAATTGATAATTACCACCTTCAGGAACAATTTTAAAACCATTAGATAATTTTTTATCAAAGTTTATATCAGCATTTTTTATAGCTGCTTTTATAGATTTCTCAAATGAGGCATCTATATCAGATTTCTTTGATTCTGGGAAATATACTGTTACATCTGAATCAGTTGAATTAATATCCCATTTTTTTACCACTTCAAGAATTAAATCTTTTAAGAATGAAGTATCTGCAAAAGCTCCTTTCAAGCCGTCTTCTAATACCTTAGCAGTTACTAATTCTTTTATTCTTTGCTTTAAAACACTGATTGACTGCTCGCCTGCCATACGAACATCTGTTATTGTATTTTTCTTTAGCTCTTCTGACTTTCTTTCTGCTTCTTTTATAATTTCTTCCGATTTTGCTTCTGCTTCTTTTATAATTCTGTCAGCTTCGCTTTTAGCATTTGAGATTATTTCATCAGCTTTTTTGTTGGATTTTTCAACACCGTCTTGATATATGCGTTCAAGAAGGGAGTCTAATTTTTTCTCTTCAGCCATAATAACTCCTTGACTTTTTTATAAATTGATTTATAGAAATTTTAAAATTTTCTCCAAAAACACTATCTTTATAGTCTATCAGTATTTTTAAAAAAATCAAGTAAAATAAATATAAATATACCACAATATCTTATTCTTGGCATATAGGATATATAGGTACTATTTTTTTTAGTTAAAATACATTTATAAACATATTTTAACAATAACTAATAATAAAATAATACTGCAAATAACATTAAAAACTATTACTAAAACTTAAAATACATCAATAGTATAATTTTACAAAAATTTCTTTATTATATTATTACCTTGTTTATACAACATCTTTTTAACAATTTATAAAAAAATTAATTTTTTTAATAGAAATATTTCAAATGTATAAAATATTTGTAAAATTAAATACAAAACTATTTAAAAATAATGAATCATAAAAAATATTAAAACCCAATTGGAAATACTTAGTATATTATTTATTATTTTTATAATAAATCTATTATAAAAATAAAAATTTATTCTCAGCTGCAATGAAACAATATTATACAAAAACTATTTTATAATATTATAAGCAACACTATAAAGTTTAATTATCACTTAAAATTATATATATTAAAATATATTGTATAAAAAACATATAAAAATAACTTCATAAGTATATCAAACTGTTCAAATTTAATAATCTATATATAATTCTATATATAAAAAAGTTCTATAACTTTCTTAAATCTTGGATTAGTATTATAAAAAACTTATAAAAACTTGATAAATATAACTCTGCAAGAATACATTATTTAGCAATTTTTTGTATTTTTAGTTTTAATATTAAAGAAAAAGTTATTTTTTATCATATTATATCTTATTATATTATGTTTATGATTTGATTTTTAGTAAAAAATATATTATATTTTACTTAAAGATTATTAGTAGGAGGATTTTAGAGAATGGAATTTAATTTGTCTAAAACACATCAACTTTTCAGACAAATGATCAGAGAATTTGCTGAAAAAGAAGTAAAACCTTTAGCTGCAGAAGTTGACGAGGAAGAAAGATTCCCTGTTGAAACTGTAAAAAAAATGTCTGAAATCGGACTTATGGGAATACCTATTCCTAAAGAATACGGTGGTGCAGGTGGAGACAATATAATGTATGCTATGGCTGTTGAAGAATTATCAAGAGTGTGCGGTACTACTGGTGTTATACTTTCTGCTCACACTTCACTTGGTACTTGGCCTATATTACAATTTGGTACTGATGCTCAAAAACAAAAATATCTGCCTAAACTAGCCAGCGGAGAATGGTTAGGTGCTTTCGGTCTTACTGAACCAAATGCTGGTACTGATGCTGCAGGTCAGCAAACAACTGCTGTATTAGACGAAGCTAGTCAAGAATGGATTATTAACGGTTCTAAAATATTCATAACAAACTCTGGATATGCTAATGTATATATTGTATTTGCTATGACTGATAAATCAAAAGGATTAAAAGGTATTTCTGCTTTCATCGTAGAATCAACTGCTCCTGGATTTTCTATCGGTAAAAAAGAGAAGAAATTAGGTATTAGAGGTTCTGCTACTTGCGAATTAATATTTGAAAATGCAAGAATACCAAAAGACAACTTACTAGGAGAATTAGGCAAAGGATTTAAAATTGCTATGATGACTCTTGACGGAGGAAGAATAGGTATTGCTTCTCAGGCTTTAGGTATTGCTCAAGGTGCTCTTGATGAAACTGTAGCTTATGTAAAAGAAAGAAAACAATTCGGAAGAGCTATAGCTAATTTCCAAAACACTCAATTCCAATTAGCTAACCTTGAAGTAAAAGTAGAAGCTTCAAGACTTCTAGTATATAAAGCAGCTTGGAAAGAAAGCAATCATCTTCCATACTCTGTAGATGCTGCAAGAGCTAAACTATTTGCTTCTGAAACTGCTATGGAAGTTACAACTAAAGCTGTTCAGCTTCATGGCGGATACGGATATACTAGAGAATATCCTGTTGAAAGAATGATGAGAGATGCTAAGATTACAGAAATCTATGAAGGTACTTCAGAAGTTCAAAGAATGGTAATAGCAGGAAGCCTTTTTAAAAAATAATTAATTAGCAAATAAATATTTATGGAGGAATAGAAATGAAAATAGTAGTTTGTGTAAAACAGGTTCCAGATACAACTGAAATTAGACTTGACCCTGTTAAAGGTACATTAATAAGAGAGGGTGTTCCTAGTATAATGAACCCTGACGATAAAGGTGGATTAGAAGAAGCTTTAAAATTAAAAGATAAATATGGTGCTCATGTTACAGTAATAACAATGGGTCCCCCTCAAGCTGAAGCTATCTTAAGAGAGGCTTTTGCTATGGGTGCTGACAGAGCTATTCTTATAACTGATAGAAAATTCGGAGGTGCTGATACTCTAGCTACTTCTAATACATTAGCAGCTGCTTTAAGAACTTTAGAATATGATCTTATTATCTCTGGAAGACAAGCTATAGACGGTGATACTGCTCAAGTTGGTCCGCAAACAGCTGAACACTTACAAATACCTCAGATTTCTTATGCTAAAGAAATACAATACAACGAAGCTGATAAATCATTAACTGTAAAAAGAATGGTAGAAGACGGATATTATCTATTAAATGTTCAATTACCTGCTTTAGTTACTGTATTATCAGAAGCTAACAGCCCTAGATACATGAGAGTTAAAGGAATAGTAGAAGCTTATGATAAAGAAATTGAAATATGGTCTTCTGAAACTATAAAAATTGATCCTTCATTGATAGGACTTCCTGGATCTCCTACTAAAGTAAAAAAATCATTTACTAAAGGAGCTAAACAAGCTGGTAAAGTATTTGAAGTTGATACAAAAGAAGCTGTTAATATCATAATTGAAAAATTAAAAGAAAAATTTGTTATTTAATTTTAATTAACAAAGAACCTTAGAAAAAAGGAGATAGATAATGAATTTAAGTGATTATAAAGGAATATTAGTATTTGCTGAGCAAAGAGACGGTGTACTTCAAAATGTAGGTTTGGAATTAATCGGAGAAGCAAAAAAACTTGCAGCACAATTAAAAACACCTGTAACAGTAGTTTTAATGGGATATAATATACAAAATTTAGCTCAAACTTTAATAGACTATGGTGCTGATATCGTAGTAGTAATAGATAATGAACATCTAAAACAATATGATACTGAAGCTTATGCTCAGGCATTTAAAGTAGTAATAGAAGCTAAAAAACCTGAAATCGTACTATTGGGAGCAACTACTTTAGGAAGAGACTTAGCTCCTAGAGTATCTTCAAGAATGAATACAGGACTTACTGCTGACTGTACAAAACTAGATATAGATGAAACTACAAATGTTTTCGGTATGACTAGACCTGCTTTCGGCGGTAACTTAATGGCTACAATCGTATGTCCTGATCACAGACCGCAAATGGCTACTGTAAGACCTGGGGTTATGCAGAAACTACCTAAAGAAGAAGGAAGAAAAGGTGAAATTGAAGTACTTCCTGTAAATATAGATACTTCTAAAATGAAAGTAAAAATCCTAGATATAGTAAAAGAAACTTCTAAAAAAGTTGATATTACAGAAGCTAAAATCTTAGTATCTGGAGGAAGAGGCGTAGGTTCTAAAGAAAACTTCAAAAATCTTGAGGCTGTAGCTTCAAAAATAGGTGCTGAAGTTTCTGCTTCAAGGGCTGCTGTAGATGCTGGATTTATAGAACAATCAAGACAAGTTGGACAAACTGGTAAAACTGTAAGACCTGATATATACTTCGCTTGCGGTATATCTGGGGCTATTCAGCACATGGCTGGTATGGAAGAATCAGAGTTCATAATTGCAATAAATAAAGATAAAGATGCTCCTATGTTTGGCATTGCTGATTTGGGAATAGTAGGCGATGTAAATAAAATACTTCCTCTATTAGCTGAAGAATTAGCTAAAGCAATAGAAGCTAAAAAATCTAATTAATTTAAAAACTTAGATTATTTTTTATAAGAATAGAGCCAATGGATAAAAATCGCTTATCTATTGGCTCTATAATTATATATACATTTTTTCTATTTATCAAGTTATAAACTATATCAAATAACATAATTTTTAACAAACAATATAAATTAAAAAATCATCATTAATGCATATAAATTATAATTATTAAAAAATGCATAGTAATAGTATAAATATATTTTTAATTAAATCCTTATTTATATACGATAATATATAAAAAATTAATAAGGAATAATTCATGAAAAAAGATGATCATATAGCAAAGATACTTATCTCAGAAGAAGATATAAATAATAAAGTTAAGGAATTAGCAGAACAAATTTCTAATGATCTTAAAAATAAAGAAAATATACCATGCATTATAGGACTTCTTAAAGGTTCATTTATATTCATTGCTGATTTATCTAGGTATATTGATGTACCTGTAGAGATTGATTTTATGATAGTATCAAGTTACGGAAACAATAAAATAGGTTCTGAAATTAAAATACTCAAAGATGTTGATATACCTCTCACCGGAAGAGATGTTATCATAGTAGAAGACATCATAGATACAGGATATACTTTAGAAAAAATATGTGAAATATTAAAAACAAGAAATATTGCTTCGCTAAAAATATGCACACTTTTAAATAAGCCTTCAAGAAGAAAAGTTGATATAAAAATAGATTATAACGGTTTTGATATAGAAGATGAGTTCGTTGTAGGCTACGGAATTGATTATGCTCAGAAATATAGAAATCTTCCATACATTGGAGTAGTTGAATAACCGCACGCAGAATAAAACTAAAAATATAAACTTATTTGCAATTCAAATTTTTATTATATTATAAATTTTGCTTACCGTGCGTTAAATAAATTTTAAATATAATAAAAACTTGGGCGGGGGCTAATAGATGTTATTTAAATCTTAAAACAGTATCAAACTAAAATCCAAAGTAAAATAACAAACTCTAAAGGGTGGGGAATGAGAATAAATTTTTTGACTTTTACTAATTCCCACCCTCTAGGATTTTTAATTTATTTTTAGATTTAAATTTTTTTAATTCTTTATAATCTAATGATAATTTTTAGATGCCCACCCTAGTATTATTTAAATTTAATGTCTAATTACCGCACGCATAATGAAATTAAAAATATGAAGTTATTTTGCAAAGCAAACTTTATTATATTATAAATTTTGCTTACCGTGCGTTAAAGAGATTTTAAATATAACAAAAACTTTGGCAGGTGCTATAAATTCTAATATAAACTTACAAATCTTAAATAAATTAAAATTCAGAAATAATTTATAAAATCTAAATGGCTGAAATGAAAATAAAAATATAAAAAATAAAATCCTTGTATAATAAATAAAAAAAATATATACTATAGCCCTATTTATATATGTTATGTATTTTAGGTTTTAAGTAATGAACAAAAAAAATATAGTTATAATAGGAGCAGGAAATGCCGGTGAGACTCTTGCCTCTGAAATACTCACTTCTGATGATAATAATGAATATAATATACTTTGCTTTTTAGATGATGATGAAAATAAGATACAAGTAAATATTAAAAATCATTCTATAGATGTAAAAGGAAAAATTAAAGACATAGAAAATATAATAGAAGAATACAAAAATAATAATACCGATATAGAAGAAATTATTATAGCAATACCTACGCTCAAACAAAAAGAACTTCTTGAAATACTTGATATAATATATCCTACTGGAATAAGATATAAAATACTTCCCGGATTTTTTGAAATAATAAAGGGAAATGCCTCTATAAAAGATATAAGAAACATTGAACCTTCTGACTTGCTTGGAAGAGAGGAAATCGGTTTTGATGAAAAAGAAATATCAGCATACTATAAAGATAAAACAATATTAGTTACAGGAGGCGGAGGCTCTATCGGAAGCGAACTTGTAAGGCAGTTAATTACACTTCCTGTAAAAAAAGTTATGGCTTTAGATAATTCTGAAAGTGCTGTTCATAATCTCATAATGTCTTTAAATGACAGAAACAATGAAAAACATAAACACAAATTCATGTATATAATATCAAATGTACGAGACTATGTTAAAGTTGATAAAATTTTAAAAGAAGAAAAGCCAGATATAATTTTTCATGCGGCCGCTCATAAGCATCTTCCTTTTATGGAAAGCTACCCTGAAGAAGCCATTAAAAATAATATACTAGCCACAGAAAATATAGCAACCCTTGCAATTAAAAATAATATAAAAAACTTTGTATTCATATCAACAGATAAAGCAGTTCGTCCTACTTCTCTAATGGGAGCAAGCAAAAGAATATGCGAAAGAATGATAATGTCTCTTTCTCATGAACAAAACAGCACAGCATTTAAAATAACAAGATTTGGAAATGTTTTAGGCAGCAGCGGAAGCGTCATACCTGTATTTGAAAAGCAGATAAGAGAAGGAAAGGCATTAACTGTTACGCACCCTGAGATGGTAAGATTTTTTATGTCTATAAGGGAAGCTGCAAGGCTTGTGATTAAAGCTTGTACTTTGAATGACGGAATAATATTTACTTTGGATATGGGAAAGCCTGTAAAAATTTTAGACTTGGCAAAAAATATGCTTAAAATGTACGGACTTACAGAAAAAGAGATTCCAATAATTTTTACAGGTATAAGAGAAGGTGAAAAACTTTATGAAGAAATTTTAATGGACGATGAGACATTAATACCTTCTCAATATAAAAAATTATTCATAGCAAAAGATCCTGTTAAATGTTTAACTCCGGAAGAGAGAAAAATTATGATAGATGCATTCGATATAGCATCTCTTGATGCAGACAAAGAAACAATAAAAATGCTTATGCATAAATATATAGAAGAATATACAGGATAATTTTATTTACTAATAAATTAGATGCTTCATATATTAAAATACCGCACGGTTAGAAAAATTTAAAATATAAAAAAATTTAAATTGCAATTTAAACAGTAAACAAAAAATCATATACCGTGCGTTAAATAGATTATAAATTTAATTATCACTTGGGCGGGCATTAACTTTTCAGTATTAGTTTAAAAAAAATAAAAATATAAATTTCATAAGAAAATTTAAAAATATAAAGGGTGGGGTATGTAATTCAAGTTTTAAATTTATTTACACTCCCACCCTATAGACTTATTATTTTATTATGAAATTAAAATTTTATTTGCCATTTTACTTTACTCTAATTTATTAAACCCCACCCAAGTTTTTATTAGATTTAAAACCATTACAACGCACGAAAAATATGTTTTAAAATAAAATAGTATAAAATATTATTGTCAATTAATTTATAATTTTGTTTCATTTACCGTGCGGAGTATAGACTGTAAATTTAAAATACACTCGGACGGATACTAATAATGTAGTTTAAATAAAAAAATAAATTATAAAGTGCGTGGAGAGAGAAAAATTTTTTAATTTTTTTACTTTATTTTAATCCCCACCCTATATACTTTATAATTTTTATTTGAAATTTGTATTTTTTATGTTCTTATTGTTGTATTAGAAATTACAGCACCCACCCAAATGCTTTTTTAATTTTTGAATTTTATTCACCGCACGGTTTATGAAATCTAAAATATAGAAAATATTAAAATAATAACTTAAACAATAAATAAGAATCTATCTACCGTGCGTTATAAATAACATCGAATAAATTTATTCAAAAATTATTTATTATTGTCATCAGTTTTAAGTACACTTATGAATGCGTCCTGAGGTATCTCTACACTTCCAATAGCTTTCATTCGCTTTTTACCTTCTTTCTGCTTTTCAAGAAGTTTTCTTTTTCTAGTGATATCTCCGCCGTAACATTTAGCTGTAACATTTTTCCTTAAAGCACTAATATTTTCTCGTGCTATAATACGCCCGCCTATTGCAGCCTGTAATGGAATCTGAAACATATGCTTTGGAATGAGATGTTTTAATTTTTCTATGATTTGTCTTCCGCGGCTTTCTGCATTGCTTCTATGTGCCATAAATGATAAAGCATCTACCACTTCTCCATGAACAAGTATATCTATTTTTTCTATTTGGCTTTCTCTGAAGTCTGAAAAATCATAGTCGAATGAAGCATATCCTCTTGATATGGATTTTAATTTATCATAAAAGTCATAAACTACTTCTATTAAAGGCAAATCAAATTTAATTTCTGCTCTTTTATCATCTAAATAATTTAATGATGTCTGAGTACCTCTTCTGTCTATGCAAAGAGAAATAATATTACCTAAATAATCTGTAGGCACTATTATAAGAGCATTTATAAAAGGCTCATAACATTTTTCTATGTATTGTGCTGTAGGAAAATCTGCAGGATTATCGATAATTTTCTCTTCGCCGTTTGTGAGTTTTAATTTTACCTCTACCGATGGGCTAGTTATTACAAGATTGAGATTAAACTCTCTTTCAAGTCTCTCCTGAACAATCTCTAAATGTAAAAGTCCTAAAAATCCGCATCTGTATCCGAAACCCAAAGCTATAGAACGTTCTGGTTCATACACTAAAGAAGCGTCATTTAATTTTAATTTTTCTAATGCCTTCTGTAGACTAGTATAATCTTCATCTTCAGCTGGAAATATACCAGCAAATACCATAGGAAGAACTTCTTTATATCCTATTAAAGGTTCATTAGATGGATTTTCTTCAAGTGTTATAGTATCTCCTATCTTTATGTCGGATATATTTTTAATGCCTGCAATGATGTATCCTACCTCTCCGCTTTTAAGTTCATTAGCTGATTTAAGTCCAAGCAAAAGTGTACCGCATTCTTCAACTTCGTACTCTGCTTTAGTTTCCATTAAAAGAAGTTTATCATTTTTTTTGATAGAGCCGTCAAATATTCTCACTATCATAACAGCACCGCGGAAAGGATCATAATAAGAATCAAATATCAATGCCCTAGTTTTTTTATTAGTATTATCTTTTGGGGCTGGTATAATCTTCACAACTGCTTCAAGTATTTCATCAATACCTATATCATTTTTAGCACTTGCAAGTACAACATCATCTTTATTAACGCCGAACTCTTTTTCCATTTGTTCTTTACAAAGCTCAATATTAGCAGCAGGCAAATCTATTTTATTAATAACAGGTACAATCTCCAAATTATTTTCAAAGGCAAGATAAAAGTTAGAAATAGTCTGAGCCTCCACTCCCTGAGCAGCGTCAACTACTAATATAGCACCCTCGCATGCGGCAAGTGAACGGGAAACCTCGTAATTAAAGTCAACATGACCTGGGGTATCTATCAAATTAAGAGTATATACTTCTCCGTCTTTAGACTCATAAGAAAGTTTTACAGCTTGGCTTTTTATAGTTATTCCTCTCTCTCTTTCTATATCCATAGAATCTAATATTTGAGCTTTCATCTCTCTGCTTGATACTGCTTTTGTATGCTCGATAATTCTATCGGCTAATGTGCTTTTGCCATGGTCAACATGTGCTATGATACAGAAATTTCTAATTTTTTCAGCGTATGACATTTATAAAATATATCCTTATTATTAAAATTGATTGATATTAAAAATATTAAGCTTTTCTATTGATGATATATTATAATATAGGGAGTTTGTTTTTGCAAATAATTTTCTTTATTAGTTTTATATACAAAATGCATATTTACTTTTTAATTATTTTTTATATTGTTTTATATAATTTATTTTTTAGCCTTCTATAATAATTCAAATATAAATAAAAATAATTATTATAATAAAAACTCAATTTTCTAAACTCATATCTCATTTGTAGAATAATATGATAAGAGATATTATATTTCTAGAATTTGATATAGCTTTGCATCATTATAATAAAACATCTGAAATAATGTTGCTTAATAATAACTGCTTGACTTTTTATATATAAATATTAATTTATATATATCAATCTATATTTAATATTAGGAAATAAAAGTGAAAAAAATCATATTAATTATATTAATAATTTTATCATTATCATGTAAAAAATCTAATGAAAACATTTATTTTAAAAAAGCTCCTTCTGCAAACCAATACATTAATGTAGGAATATATGTTTATGATTATCCTTTCGGATATATATCTAATGGCAATATAGGCGGATTTGATTATGATTTAGTTAATGAAATATCAAAAATATCAGGCTCAAATATGATTTTTTTTCCCATGCGTTTTGAAGAACTTATACCCGCTTTAGAAACTAAAAAAATAGATATGATTGCAGCTGGAATGAGTGTAACAGAAGAAAGAAAAAAATATCTTACATTTTCTGATAAATATTATACATCAAGTCAGGCTGTATTGGTAAGTATAGATAATGAATCAATACAAACAGAAGAAGATTTGATAGGCAAAAAAGTAGGGGTTATAAGAGACACTGTAGCTGATAATATGATTTCGGAAAAAGAAGGAATAGAAATAGAAAGATTCGACACAGGAAGCAGTATAATCCTTTCATTAAAGGTTGGAAATATTGATGCCGCCATTTTTGACAAAGAAACATGCAATCATTTTCTTAGATATGATAAAAGTATAAAACTTGTCAATACTATAGAATACCCTCAGGAAGATTATGCTATAGCATTTAGAAAAGAAGAAAATGTCTTTATAAATGAAGTAAACAAAGCCATATCACAGATAATGACTAATGGATTTTATGAGCTATTAATACAAAAGCATTTAGGCACCAATTAATACACAATACTTGTTTTAAAACTACTTAATAAGATTATATATAATATTTTCATAATTTATCAATTATAAAAACAATATTTGTTATATAGATTAACATTTTAGTATACGAACATGCAGTCATTTATACTGATACCATATACCTACCGTCATAACTCAGAGTGAACCAGCACATATTGCACAAACGAAATTAGTTTACCACCCTACTGCTACGATTAGAAAGGCTAGCCGGCAATATAAATAGCAATAGTTTTTAAACAAGTATATAAAAAATATTTAATCTCTATGTAAAATTACTATATACAAAATGTTTTATAAGTAAATTTTTTTCTAATTAAACTTGAATAATATAAAACAATTATTATATTTATAATATATAAAATAATAAACTGTGAATGGGAGTATTGATTATGAAACCTAATTTAATATTAATGGGTCATGGCAATTTAGCATCCACATTTATTGAATCAGCAAAGATGATATTAGGTAATTTATCAGATTATGATGTAATAAATTTGCAGGCAGATAATACCTTCGATCATATAGAAAATCAGTTAAAAGAATTATTAGAAAAATACAAAAATAATCAAGTTTTAATAATGACAGATCTATATGGAGGAACCCCTTTTAATATAGCGAGCAGGTTTTATAGAAAAAATGACAATATCTGTTTAATAAGCGGAATGAACTTAGACATGGTATTGGAATATTTTTCTTCAGATCTTGATTATAATATGAAAAAATTTATAGATGAAATTATAAGTGTTTCAAAAGATTCAATAGCATTGTATTCCAAAAATGAATATGAAATATATGCCGATATAGATTTATAAACTTTAATTATTAATATTTTTTTCGATAATATTAATGTTTATTATTTGGATATTATTTTATGTTTACAGAATATATTAAGCATGCATTAGGAAACTTTAGCATTTTAGAAATAACAACAAGAATATTAGTAGCGTATATTATGGGGATTTTTATAGGCTGGGAAAGAGAACAGCATAAAAAACCTATAGGAAGCCGAACTACAAGTATAGTTTGTATGGGAGCAGCACTTTTATCCTGCTATGAAGATGTATTTGCAAGTGCTATAATTTTAGAAAATACTGAACTAGCTAAATTAGGAACAGCAGTCTTAAGCAAAGTACCAGATTATAACAGAATATCAGCACAAATAGTTTCAGGAATCGGTTTTTTAGGGGCTGGAATGATCATACAAAATAGAGGAAAACTTCATGGTATAACAACTGCCGCCATAGTTTGGGTTACTGCATGTATAGGAATAGTAATAGGATCAGGACAATGGGTACTATCTACTATAGGATGTATATGTATATTTTTAAGCACTTCCATATATAGATTTTTTATACCATATTATATATCAAATAAAAAAAGAGCTATAGTATATTTAATAGAGCATTCTTCGAAAATAGATTTTGAAACTGAATTAGGCGAATTTGGAATTAGACTTATTAATTTAGAGATAGTTGGATGGAAAGAAAATACTAATAAAAGTACACCTAATATTATTAGTAAAATAAATATATTTGTGCCTCAATTAGATTATAAAAATATAGAAAATATTTTTGTAAGTTTAAATATAAAGCCTTTAAAAATGCTGCATAATATGAGAGAAAAGATTGACTTTAATAGTATTGAAAAATTATTATGAATATAGATGTATGTATAGAAAATCTAAAAATAGATAATTATCATGTAAAAGAAAAAATAGTACGAATATCACCTATAACCATATTTTCTAATAAAGATATTAATTTAGTAAATTTAATTTGGTATATAAATAATTTCCATTTTTTCGATTTCTATAAAATAAATGACTATGAATTATTATCCATAAGTAAAATAATAAGTGCAGTAATGGAAAATTATAAATATAATGGAAGTATTGATAATGATACTATATTAGAATGTATTGACTTTCTAAATATAATATTAGAATATTCAAAAAAAGAAGTCATTTCCAAAATATTTAAAAAACACAGTAATGCTGATATAGAAAAAATTTATTTAAAACTAAATGATGATGCTGAAATTAATATTAATTCACACTTTGAGTCAGACAATATAATTCATATTATTTTTACATACAAACAAAGAAGTTTTTCATCAAAAGTTTTTTTCAGCAGAAAGATCGATATTTTTTTTATGGTTCTTGAAAATATATTTAAGATATTGATTAATAATAACATATTAAATACTTTATATGTACATGATTTTAATAATATTGATTTAGTAAATGCTGATAAAAAAAATATGCCTGAAATGGATTTTATATTTAAATTAAATGAAATATCTCAAAAAGAGGATATTAAAAAAATAAATAATAAATTGGATTTAATAAAAACATTTATAAAGTATTATAATCATAATATTATAATAAATTATTTTGATGATAATGAGATTTTAGATATAATTTTAAATAATTTTAATAAAAGAAATTTTATATTAGTAACTGATAATGAAGAAAGATTATATAGTTTAATTCAAAAACCAGAATTAACGCACGGTTAACAAAATTTATAATATAATAAAATTTGAATTGCAAATATATTTATATTTTTAGCTTAATTTTGCGTGCGGAGTTAAAAGCAATAAATTTAAAAAAAACTTGGGCGGGCAGCTAAAAATTCTAATTAAGCAAAAAAGAAAATAAAAACAACAATTACAAATAAAAATTATAAGACTAGAGGGTGGGAAAATGTAATTAGTTTTTAAACTTAAATTACATCTCCCGCCCTCTAAATTTAAAGCTATATTTTGAATTTCAGTATTAGTTACATTTAAAGCCGAATTAGAATTATTAACACCCACCCAAGTGATTATTAAGTTTTAAGTTTACATACCGCACGGATAACTTAATTTAATTTATAGATAAGTTTATAACTTTAATTAAGCTATATTATAAAGTATTACTTTGCGTGCGATTTATATTTTTCATTCCATTAGCTTATAAAAATATATCAACTTTTTTGTACCAACGCTAAAATATACTTCGTCAAAGTTTCAAAAATATAAACAGTATTTATTAAATTTATGTTTATTATTTTTTGATAATATTAAATTTATCCAGCTTAGAACCTGCATTTCCAATTTCTATTGAACCTTCGATATCAGAAATAAATAATATTTTTATTATAATAGCTGGATCTTCTGGTCCTATATATGTAACAGTATATGAATTTCCTTCACCTTCAACCTTTTTATCAATAGGATTCGCCTCTTCTATAATCGGTACAGAAACATCTCCATCATCATTTATTATCATATACGGTTCATTTTGTATATAGTCTAAATACCAATTACCTTTATATATAGGGTCTATTTTTACATTATTCATATTTAAACTCCTTTTTCATAATTTTTATATAAAAATTGTATAATATAAAATTTATTCTGTCAATTTTGTTAGTCATAGATATATATGTTACTAATTTGTTAATAGATAAATTAATATTTTATTATAACAAAATTATGATAATCTTCATATTTACTATGCATTATACCGAAAATGATAAAGGATATTAACATACAAAACAAATAAATTTACAGTATTTTTATATATTATAGATTATTAAATTTAATTGATTATTTTTTAATAGAATTGTATAATTATTAAATATACACTTAACATAGGAAAAGAGATGTACATAAAGAATCTTAATTTGCACGGATTCAAATCATTTGCCATAGAAACGAATATAGAGTTTAATGAAGGCGTTACCGTAGTGCTTGGACCAAACGGAATAGGTAAAAGCAATATAGTAGAGGCTTTCCTATGGGTTATGGGCGAACAGTCAGCAAGCAGATTAAGAATAGACAGCTCAAAAGGGCTTGAAAGCGTTATATTTCATGGTACTGATACTAGAAAACCATCATCTCTCGCACAAGTTGCTCTCACTTTAGATAATAAATCAAGATGGATAAAAAAATACGATACAGATGAAGTTATAGTTACAAGAAAGTACTATAGAAAAGGATTATCAGAATACTATATCAATGATGAACAGGTAAGATTAAAAGATATAGTTGATATGTTTTTGGATACCGGACTTGGTAAAAATGCATATTCTGTTATTAAGCAGGGTACAGTTTCCGAAATAGCAAAACAGAGACCTGAAGAGAGAAGAAGTATTATAGAAAATGCTGCAGGGATAAGCAAATATCTCGAAAGAAGAAGGGAAGCTGCTAAAAAGTTAGAAGAATCCGAAAGAAACCTTGATAATGTTAAAATAGAAATAAAGAATGCTGAAAAACATTATAAATCGCTAAAAGAGCAGGCAGCAAGAACTGAAAAATATTATAATCTTAAAGATGAGCAGAAAAAAATAAATATAAGTTTAAATGTTAATCAAGTAAAAAAATTAAAAATCACTTTAGAAGATCAAAATAAAAGCCTTGAAGAACATACAAATAAAAAATTAGAATTAGAAAAAGAACTTCAGGATTTAGATAAACAAAAACAGCAAGAGCTTTTAAAATTTGAAGAAACAAGAACATTATCTATAGAACTTGATAAACAGGTTTCACTCATAATGACAGAACTTACTCATATAGAAAAGATGTCAAATCAATTAAAAAATCAGCTTGATAATGCCGGCAAAGAAAAAGATGAAACTATTAACAGAAAAAACTCTCTTTTAAAAAGAATAGAAGAAGATAAAAATCAAATAGCCGAACTTGAAGAAGAAGTAAAAACTATAGCTGAAAATATAGAAAAATCTCTTAAGGAACAAGAAGCAGAAGAAACTAATATTGCAAATGAACAAAATAAAATAGCTGCTCTAAATGATAAAATATCTGCCTTAACAAATGAAAATCAAAATGCTGCATTAAAAATTGCTGATGCAAGAGAAATACAATTAGAAGTTATAAATAAAATAATTACAGAGATAGATGAAAAGAAAAAAGATGTAATGGGCAATAGTTTTTATCAGAATATAGGAAAGCATGAAAGTGATATTGATATAGGTTTTAATAATCTTCTTAATGCCATAAATATAAAGATGAACACTATCAAAGAATTTGAAGAAGACGGAGTATTATCAAATTTAAATGAACTTAGCTACAATTCGTTATGCAGTTTTATAAGAAATTTAGGAGAGAGTTTAGATACAGAAAAAAAAGATGCATTATTTCTGCAAGGTATATTTAAAGAGTATACCAAAATAAAAGATCCTTTTGTCGATTTGCTTTTTGACAAGGAAGGTACTTATATGCAGAAAGAAGCTATAGACAAAGAGATTGCAGATTTAGAAAGTTTTATAAAAAATAATGTAGAAAGAATTGAAGAAATAAATAATGAAATAAAAATAGCTGCAGATAATATTAATAGGGGAAACGCTAATCTCACTACCCTAACAATAGAAAGAGCAAAATACGAAACTAATAAAAAAGCATCTGAAGACAGAAAAGAAATGATATTAAAAAGTATGAAGATGATAGAAGATGAATTTGCATCTCTCAATGAAAAAATAAACAGATTAGAAGAAGAATATAAAAAACTTAATGAAGAATATAAAGAAAACTCAATTAATTATAAAGAATTAGAGAAGAAAAAATCAAAAACAGAAAGCGAATCCAGACATAAAGCAAATGAAATAAAAAAAGCGGAATCTGCATTATCAAATTTTGAAACTAGTTTAGCAAAAAGAGTAAAAAGACTTAATGAAATAAATGAAAATATAACGAGAGTTGGCGAGAGAATAAATCAAAGCAATGATAAAATAAAAGATATTTATACTCATTTCTATGAAAACTATGCTCTTAACTTAAAAGATTTTGAAGAAAATACTCAAAACCTAATAGATGAAGAATCATATAAAAATAAACTAAATACTATCAATGAAAGAATAAAGAACCTAGGACATATAAATGAGATGGCACTTGATGAATATCAGGAGGCTAAAAACAGATTTGAATTTCTTACAAAACAAAAAGAAGATTTAGAAAAATCAAAAGAGGAAATACTAAAAATTATAGCCGATGCCAACAAAAAAGCCGGTGAAGATTTTCTAAAAACATTTAATGAAATAAATAAAAAATTCTCGGAAACATTTAAAATATTATTCGGCGGAGGAAATGCAGGACTTAAAATACAAAATGAAGAAGATTTATTAAATAGTCCTATAGATATATTTGCTCAGCCTCCGGGAAAGAGAATGGAAAATATTGTATCATATTCAGGCGGAGAGCTTACTATGACAGGTCTTGCTTTAGTATTTGCAATATTTCTATACCGTCCTAGTCCTTTCTGTATACTTGATGAGGTGGATGCGGCACTTGACGGAGCAAATATTATTAGATATAAAAACATGGTTAAAAACCTATCTGACAAAACTCAATTCTTAATCATTACGCATGATGAAGTATCTGCCACTATAGCTGATGCTTATTACGGAATAACTGCTGAAGAGAAAGGTGTTTCAAAAATATTTACAGTTAAAGTGGATAAAGACGGCAAGGTAAATGGAAGTGAAGAAAAGCTAGTTAATCAGGATTAATATACCGCACGCAGAGCAAAACTAAAAATATAAATTTTATATACTATTCAAATTTAATTATATTATAAATTTTGTTAACCGTGCGTTGAGCAAATTAAAAAACTAAAAATCGTTTGGGCGGGTGCTATAACTTCTAATTAGATTTTAAATATAATTAATACTAAAATTCAAATTATAATATCAAATCTTAAAGGGCGGGGAATGAAGATAAGATTTAAAAATTTACTTTTAAATCCCACCCTCTAGGCTTTTTAAATTCACTGTTACTTTGATATTATTTTCCTTTTTCGTCTCATCTGTTATTTATGTTTCCCACCCAAGATTTTTTAAATTTATTGCCTTCAACTCCGCACGCAGAGCAAAGCTAAAAATATAAATTTTATATACTATTCAAATTTAATTATATTAAGAAATATTATTATCCGTGCGTTGGGCAAATTAAAAAACTAAAAATCGTTTGGGTGGGTGCTATAATTTCTGATTAGATTTTAAATATAATTAATACTAAAATTCAAATTATAGTAACGAATCTTAAAGGGCGGGGAATGAAGATAAGATTTAAAAATTTACTTTTAAATCCCACCCTCTAGGCTTTTTAAATTCACTGTTATTTTGATATTATTTTTCTTTTTCATCTCATCTGTCATTTCTGCTGCCTACCCAAGATTTTAAAAATTTATTGCTTTCAACTCCGCACGCAGAGCAAAACTAAAAATATAAATTTATCTAAAATTCAAATTTTATTATATTAAGAAATATTATTATCCGTGCGTTGAGCAAATTAAAAAATTAAAAATCGTTTGGGTGGGTGCTATAATTTCTAATTAGATTTTAAATATAATTAATACTAAAATTCAAATTATAGTAACGAATCTTAGAGGGCGGGGAATGAAGATTGAAGATAAAATTTAAAAATTTACTTTTAAATCCCACCCTCTAGGCTTTTTAAATTCACTGTTACTTTGATATTATTTTTCTTTTTCATCTCATCTGTCATTTCTGCTGCCCACCCAAGATTTTTTAAATTTATAATGCCTGCACCGCACGAATAAATAAATTCTAAATATAAATCTACTTGTAATTTAAATTCTTACTATATTTTAAACTTTGTTCACCGTGCGTAAAAAATAAATTATTTTGATTTTATATAAAAATATAATATAATTATAATTTATGGAAAGTTTAATAGATAAAATTTAAAATGATAATAAGCTGTATAATTATTTGGATAATAAAAAATGAATATTGAAAAACATGTATTTGATGATATTAATTTCTTTCCTAATAATATGAAAACTTTAATATTAGGCACCTTTCCTGTTCCATTATATTCTAATAAAGAAAAGTTTAGTAAATTAAGCATAAAAGATCAAAATAATGCTTGGTATTATTCAAGTAAAAGAAGTGAGTTTTGGAAAATAATTGCTGACTGCTTTGATATAGATTATAAAAATGGAGATGATTTTATTTTTAATAAGAGCAAGAAGAAAAAACTCTTTGAAGAAAATAAAATAGGAATAGCAGATGTATTTTTAAAATGCAAAAGAAAAAATGAGAATAGTTCCAAAGATACCGATTTAATAATATTGGAATATAATAATATACTTAGCAATATTATAACAGATGAAAATAATTATAAAGATTTAGAACTTATTATATTTACAAGCCGCTTCACAGAAAATCACTTTTTTAAAATAATTAATAATGTCAAATATAGCATAGAAGAAAGTAAAGATGTTTATCAAGCTTATAATTACGGAGAAAATGAAAAATGTATAAGCCTTGATATAATAAATGCCCTAAGAGAAAGATATTTACATATTAATAGTTTAAGGAAGATTAAATTAGCTACAATAACTTTAAAAATAAGTCCTATAAAAGGAGTAAGTCTATATTCCAGCAAGAAAGAACTTTATAAATATTATTTAAATAATATAGGAAATAAATCATAAAGCAATTAAAAATTAATATATCTTATTCCGAAATTTGATAACAGCGAAAATTCTATACTTTAAGGAAGAATTAAAAATGCGTTATTTAAGTTTTATTTTAATATTTTTAAATGCTTTTTTTGTATTATTTGCCCAAACACCTAATACAGGAAGATTGGATCAGTTATTGGATTATGCTAATGCCGGAGATACTAACGGCATAAAAAGATTAATCTCTCAAGGCTCTATTTCAAATTTTATAGATTTTGGGGATAATCAAGGACATAATGCCTTAATCACAGCAGCCTCAAAAGGATATAAGGACATTGTACTTCTCCTTCTATCCCAAAATGCCAATGTTAATCTCACATGCATACATGGAAAAACAGCTTTAATTTATGCTGCCGATGCCGGATATGTTGATATAGTTTCTTATCTGCTTGCTAAAAATGCTAACCCTAATATAAAAATAAACGGCGGAACAACAGCTCTATTGCAGGCGGCAGGAAAAGGATACTACAGCATAGTTGAAATGATAGTTAATGCTAATGCCGATTTAAGAATGATGGGAACTTATAGAAGCGGAAATGATGACGGAATAAATTATAATATGACTCCTTTAATGGTAGCTTCTTTTAATAATCATGATTTAATAGTAAGATTATTATTAGACAAGGGTAGTGATATTAATTATATAAATGAATATGGTGCTAATGCTTTATTCTATGCTATAGCTAGAGGAAATAATGATATTGCTAGGCTTTTATTAGAAAGAGGTGCTGATGCCAATGTAGTAGCTTCTTATGGACCTTATGGAAATATTACGCCTCTTGCCTTAGCTTCTACATTAGGCTTGACAGATGTAATATCATCATTACTCATAGGAAAATCTGATATAAACTTCAAAATGCGAGACGGCAGAACAGCTTTGATATGGGCGGCTATTTCTGGAAAAAGTGATGCCGTTAATGCCCTTATTATGAATAAAGCAGACCTAAATATTGCTGATAATGATGGAAAAACTGCTTTGATGTTTGCTGCCGAAAATGGTGATTATACTTCAGCAGAATATTTGATTAATGCAGGTGCTTATTTAAATACTTTAGATAAATTTAAAAAGACTGCTCTAATGTATGCGATGGAAAATGGTAATACAGAAGTTGTAGATTTACTTACCAGAGCAAGCCTAACATATAATAAATAATGCATTATTAAAAATATATAAATAAAGGGCTGTATAAAACAGCCCTTTATTTTTTAAGATAATATAAATCAAAATTATCTATAGCAAGAATAAGAAATTATTATTTTCTTGCTAATAAAAATTGTTTTCTAAAAATGTATAGCAAATGAATTTGATATACGCTCACAATTTTTATATTTGGCTCTTTAGTGCTTAAAAATTATTATTTTTTATTATTGCTAATAAAAATTGTTCGCTAAAAATGTATAGCAAATGAATTTGCTATACGCTCACAATTTTTATATTTGGCTCTTTAGTACTTAAAAATTATTATTTATCTGCTTTTTCTTTATTCCTTTTTCCGGAAGAATAATTAGTATCTTTTACATCGTTTATAAAGTAGAATAAAGATTCGATTTCATCAGCTATATTAACATCATTGATTATACAATCAGGTCTCTCTAAAAGTTTTATAGGAGCAAAATTTAATACTCCTTTTATACCAGCATTACATATAACATCAAACATTCTTTGAGCTTCCAAATCAGGTACAGTTAATATTGCTATTTCTATTTTATTATTAATTATGAAATCTTTTAATTCCTCTATAGGAAGTATAGGAATGGCTGCATTTCTATCTATTTTTTCAGGGTTATGATCGAATGCTGCAACTATCTTTATAGATTCGCTTTCAAATCCTCTGTAATTAACCAAGGCTTTTCCTATTTTACCATATCCTACTAGTATAATATTATGAGATATTTGTTTTCCTAATATGCTGTCAATTTGCTCTAGTAAATCATCTATATTATATCCGCCCTTCTTGTTTCCAGATATATTAAATAATGAAAAGTCTTTTCTCACCTGAACCGAAGTTATACCTATTGCATCCCCCAAGTTATTAGAATATGCTTTTATAAATCCAAAACTCTTCATGCGTCTTAGAGCATTCTTATATTTTAATAAACGCATAATTTGTGTTCTGCTAATCATAATATATCCTTAAATTTTTTCTTCTAGTTTACTATAAAACAATATGTTATATTATACCATATTAAAGTTATCTGTCAATAAAAATATTATCATAGAATGCCTATTTTATGAGAAATAAGATATAAATCAAAGAACATTAATAATATTTTTTTATATTATTGTTATTTTTTTGAAAGGATTAATAATATATAATTTTCATTTTTAAGTATTTATTTTTTATTTTGCTGGAAAAAAAATTGATTATATTATATAATAAATAATTATGACAGATTATAAATTAATAGCACAAACAATAAAAGAATCAAAATATGCAGTAGCTTTTACAGGAGCAGGCATAAGTGTAGAAAGCGGAGTACCTCCGTTTAGAGGTGAAAATGGGCTTTGGGAAAAACATGGAAGTCAGTTCGCTGAAATTTCATATTTTGTAAAACATCAAAAAGAGTCTTGGAAATCTTTAAAAAAAGTTTTTTATGATCCTATTACGGATGTAAAGCCTAATAAAGCTCATATAGTATTAGCTAATTTAGAAAAGATGGGGATTATGAGAAGTGTAATTACTCAAAATATAGACAATCTTCATCAGGAAGCCGGAAGTAAAATAGTATATGAACTTCATGGCACAGCTAAATATGCAGTATGTATGAAATGCAAAACAAGATATAAAATCACTAAAGAAATACTAGCCATGGATCCGCCTTCATGTGAAAAATGCGGCTCTACATTAAAACCTGACTTTGTATTTTTTGGAGAACAGCTTCCTGCAATAGATTTCAACTCTTCAATAGAAGATGCACAAAAAAGCGACTTATTTATTATAGTAGGGACAGGCGGTGAGGTAATGCCGGCAGCTCAAATTCCTCATATAGCTAAAAGGTCTGGAGCAAAGATTATGGAGATTAATCCTGCACCTTCCAGCTTTACTAATTCTATAGTTGATATTTATATACAAGAAAAAGCAGGTGTAGCTTTTACAGAAATAGAAAAATATTTATGATTTATAAACAAATAAAGCCTTATAGTTTTTCTATAAGGCTTTATTTATAAAATAATAAAATCAATTTATTTCTTCTTCATACATTTTAGCTAATGTAGTTTTAACTTCAGATATAAATTTTTTATCCTCAAGCACTATATGATTAAGAAGCCAATCTTTTAAAAAAGTAATAAAATCTTTAATTACTAAATCATCACCTCTCTCATAGCTATTAACTTCATCAACTATTTTGAGAGAGAATGCCCTGTGTTTAGAAATATGGTCTTTAGATCCGGAATAATTTATGGCTTTCATAATTTTTTCTTCATAGGCAAAGTGATAAGTAGCATAATCAATAGTTCTTTTTATGATTTCTTTGAATTCCTTTTTTACCTCATCATCGCTAATATTACCTCTTACACCTGTTTCATAAAGGTCGTTTATAATATTAACTAGCTCTTTATGCTGATTATCTATTCTTTTATAACCAGTTCTGAATCTATCCTCCCATTTAATCCAGCCTTTTTTAACGATAACTTCTGCCATTTGTTCCATAGTTAAAGCTCCTTATTATTCTTTAGAAAGTTTTTCTAATGTTTCCTTAACTTCCTTTATAAATTTTTTATCTGTAACTAAAATATGATTTAAAAACCAATCTTTTAGGTACTGAACCAAATTATTAATAGCATCTAAAGAACCGCTTTCATAAGATATTACATAATTGTAGATTGTTTGTGTAAATTCCCTATGATATGAAGAATGTTCTATTATTTTATTGTATTTAATAGCATGCATTATTTTCTCTTCGCAAGAAAAATGATATGCAACATAATCTACTGTTTTCCTTAAAGCTCTTTTGAACTCTTCTTTAAGAACTTCGTCCTTTGAATTTCTATTATCCATACAATCATGCAAATCATTAATTATCTCTATTAATTCCAAATGCTGATCATCTATTCTTTTATATCCTACCTTATATTTATCTTCCCACACTATATATTTTTCTTTCATAATTATTCCTTATCATAGCTTAAATAAAAAAAACAATTATGTTAAATATCGTAATATGTATACTATTTATTATATAAATATTTCTGAATTTTTAAAGATAAAAATGAAATTTATTAAAATTTTATTTCTATTGTTAGTATAATCAAACAATTAAAACTAAATAAATTAGGCTAATATACTCGTTCAAAAAGTAGTTTAAGAGATTATTTATTAATTCACTCCCTAATTTTTTATTATATTTTAAATCTTCACAACGCACGCAGAATAGATTTTTAAACATAATTAAAATTGTATTATTAATTAATTTATATTTTTTGCTTCGTTTACCGTGCGGTGAATTAGCTTCAAATTTTAAATATGCTTGGGCGGGTGCTAACAAATGTTATTTAAATCATAAAACAGTATGAAGCTAAACTTCAAAGTAAAGCAATGAACTATGAAGGGCGGGGAGTGAAAAAAAGTTTTTAATTTTTTAACTTTTACTAATTTCCCACCCTCTAGGTTTATTGTTTTATTCTGAAATTAAAATTTTATTTGTATTTCTATTTTACTCTAATTTATTAACGCCAACCCAAGTTTTTATTATATTTTAAATCTTTAAAACGCACGCAGAAATTATTTTTAAACATAGTACAAATTTTATTATTAATTAATTTTATATATTTTGCTTCATTTACCATGCGGTGAATGTACTATAAATTTAAAATAAGCTTGGGTGGGTGCTAACAAATCTTATTTAAATAATAAAACAGATAAAGCTAAAACTAAAAGTAAAGTAATAAGCTCTAAAGGGCGGGAAGTGAGGAAAAGTTTTTAATTTTCTTG
>NZ_JH994110.1:134915-269393 GCF_000316195.1 Brachyspira hampsonii 30446
GATTGGCTTTATGACTTCTTTAACGCACGCAGAATAGATTTTTAAACATAATTAACATTGTATTATTAATTAATTTATATTTTTTGCTTCGTCTATCGTGCGGTGAATAGGCTTCAAATTTTAAATACGCTTGGGCGGGTGCTAACAAATGTTATTTAAATCATAAAACAGTATGAAGCTAAACTTCAAAGTAAAGCAATGAACTATGAAGGGCGGGGAGTGAAAAAAGTTTTTAAATTTTTTGACTTTTACTAATTCCCACCCTCTAGGCTTATTTATTTAATTCTGAAATTAAGATTTTATTTGCATTTATATTTTATTTTCATTTATTAACGCCCACCCAAGTTTTGATTGGCTTTATGACTTCTTTAACGCACGCAGAATAAATTTTTAAACATGGAGCAAATTTTATTTTTAATTAATTCTATATATCTTGTTTAGTTTACCGTGCGTGAATGGATAAACAAAAAGGCAGCAACAAGATATTGTTACTGCCTTAATCATTGTCAATAAAAATTATTATTTAATATTAATCAATATTATTATTTTATAACATTATAAAATGCTTTTTTACCTAAGTAAATAGCTCTGCTGCCTAATTCTTCTTCAATTCTTAATAATTGATTGTATTTAGCAATCCTATCACTTCTTGAAGCAGAACCTGTTTTAATCTGACCTGCATTAGTAGCTACTACTATATCAGCAATAGTAGAATCTTCTGTTTCTCCAGAACGGTGAGACACTACAGCAGTATAGTTATGAGTTTTAGCAAGTTCTATAGAATCTAAAGTTTCAGTTAAAGTACCTATTTGATTTACTTTAATCAAAATAGAGTTAGCAACACCTTTATCTAAACCCATTTGAAGTCTTTTTACATTAGTAACAAACAAGTCATCACCTACTAATTGAACTTTACCGCCTAATTTTTCAGTTAATATTTTCCAGCCGTCCCAATCATCTTCAGCAACACCGTCTTCTATAGAGATAATAGGATATTTATTGCATAAATTAACATAGAAATCAACCATTTCAGCAGGAGTTAATTCTCTGTTGTCAGATTTATGGAATACATATTTTTTCTTATCTTTGTTATAGAATTCGCTTGAAGCAGGATCCATAGCTATCATTATATCATCACCTGGTTTGTATCCAGCTTTTTCTATAGCCTGCATAATTACTTGAAGAGGCTCTTCATTATCTTTAAGAGTAGGAGCAAATCCGCCTTCATCACCAACAGTAGTGCTTAAACCTCTGTCATGAAGTATAGCTTTTAAGTTATGGAATACTTCAGCTACATAGCGTATTCCTTCTTTGAAAGTAGGAGCACCAACAGGCATAACCATATATTCTTGGAAATCTATTGGAGCTGATGAGTGAGCGCCGCCGTTTAAGATATTAGCCATAGGAACAGGTAAAGTTTTAGCGTTAGTACCGCCTATATATCTGTATAAAGGCATACCTAATTCTTCAGCAGCAGCTTTTGCTACGGCAAGTGATACGCCAAGTATAGCATTAGCACCTAATTTACCTTTATTTTCAGTACCGTCAAGTTCTATCATAGTTCTGTCTATTTCAACCTGATCTAAAGCATCCATACCTATTAAATCATTGCAAATAATTTCATTAACATTTTCTACGGCTTTTTGAACACCTTTACCCATATATCTTGATTTATCGCCGTCTCTTAATTCTACTGCCTCATGTTCTCCTGTAGAAGCTCCTGATGGAACTGCAGCTCTTCCCATAACGCCGCTGTCTAAGTAAACATCTACTTCTACTGTAGGGTTTCCTCTTGAATCTAATATTTCTCTAGCTACTATATCATCTATTAAAGACATATTAAAACTCCTTATAAATTATAATTCTTATATATAATATAACATAAAATATAAATTTCAAGTGAAAAAAACGAACATATAAAAAATATATTTTATATTATTTTTCGTAATTTGATTTGTTTTATACCATGGCAGTGTTTATATGAAAAGAAATTTATATATATATTTGCATTATTTTTTATTATTTATAAAGTTTTAGTAATTTGTCAATCATAGCAGCAATGTTTTATATATTGTACAAATTATTGTTTTAATATATAAATACGCAGTCATTCACAGACACCATAGTCAGACAGTATCACAAAAGAAATATTTATATACGAAGCAGCAGCTGTATAATTGCCCAAACAATTAATAAAGAAAATTCTTTTTGAAATAAATATATTATAATTATAATAGTAAATAATCAAACCCCAGATATTAACAGTAAAAAAATATATACTTCCTTTTAATAATTGAATAATTCTAAAAAATACTTTGTTTTATAAGCTATTAAATAACGGTACAAATTTATAATATTATATGAAATTATAAGTTGACATATTATAAAATAAAATGTAATATTATAATAAGGATTTATATTATGCCAAAATACCTTTTGCCGGAAGAAGAGCTTTCAAGAGCATCTGATTGGATAAGTAATTTTTTGATGCGGGAAGGCTATCATGCTGATTATACTATAGAAAGTTTATTCGAAATAGATAAATTTTTTAAAGAAAAGATCAATTTGGTATTGGAAAGAGATGATAATAGGAATTTTATATTTTCTATAAGTGCCTATATAGGCGAAGTTATAAGAAAAAAGTTCAATGGTCATTGGGACTTGTCAAGGGATATAGATCTAGATGATGAAACTATAGGAATTAGTTTCAAGAATTATAAAACTATATATCCACTTAATATCACATTAGAAATAATACAAAAAAAATATACTATGAAGCAATATTTAAAAGATAATTTTGGAATTTAATATAAACTTTTTATATTAAATTATTATATTATATATAATGAAGGTTTAATTATATGATTTCATTAAGTGATGTTGAAAAATACATAAAGAATTCTTATGTCATTTTAGATTTAAAGGCAAATAATAAAGATGAAGCTATCAGTGAAATGCTGATATACTCAGAGGCTAATGGTCTTAGAATAAATATAGCACAGATAATAGAGTCTATGTATAAAAAAGAAGATATTATAAGCAGCGGTTTGGGATATGGCGTTGCTTTTCCGCATGTAAGAACAAATCAAGTTGAAGATAATGATATAATATTTGCCATATCAAAAAAAGGATTAAACTACTCGTCACTTGATAAAAAACCGGTTCATTTACTCACAATGTTTTTAACTAATAAAAACAGCAATGAAAAGTACTTAGGTCTTTTATCTCTATTTACAAAAATATCAAGAATGAGTATGTATCCTGTTGTATTATCAGAATCAAAAACTATAGAAGAATTTAAAGAAAAATTAATAAATATATCCAAAGAAATGCTTAATTCTAAATAAAAATAAGAGAAATAAATATATTGGAGTTAAATAAAATGGCTAAAATCACAGCAATAATACCTGCAAGATATGATTCAACTAGATTTCCTAAAAAATTAACTTATGAACTGCTTGGCAAACCAATAATCATAGCGGTATATGATAATGTTAAAGCTGCTGAAAAAATAGATGACTGCATTGTTGCTACTGATTCTAAAGAAATAATGGATATATGTGAAAAAAATAATGCTAAGGCGGTAATGACTTCATCAGAACATACTTCAGGAACTTCAAGAATTATAGAAGTTGCTAAAAAAATTGAAAGCGATATTATTATTAATGTACAGGGGGATGAGCCTTTAATAGATGAATCAGTGCTTAATCCTTTGATAGATGCTTTTGAAGATGAGAATGTTGATATTGCTACTTTAAAAACAAAAATAGATGATAATAGCCCTTTAATAAAAGATGAGAATGCTGTTAAAGTTGTTACAGATATTAATAATTATGCGATGTATTTTTCTAGGGCTTCCATACCTCATAAAAGATTTGATCAGAATATAAATACTGAATACTATAAACATATAGGAGTTTATGCTTTTAGAAGAGATATTCTATTAAAAATAGAAAATTTAAAAGAATGCAGATATGAGGTAATAGAAAAACTTGAGCAATTAAGATGGCTTTATAATGGAATGAAAATAAAAGTTTTAGAAACAAACAAATTTATTCATGGTATAGATACAAAAGAAGATTTAGAATTAGTTCAGAATTATTTGAGAAATTTTGCTCAAAGCGAATTAAATAATGAAAATTTATACAAGTAATTATTAATCACGACAAAAAATGTCATCATTAAAATGTATTATTCTTAAATACAAATTTATTTTAAGGATTTAATATGCTTGAAATTATCTTTATAGTATCAGCTGTAAGTTTATTTTTATTTACAGACTTTGAAAAAATTTTCATTACTATATTAGATACAGTCTTTGAAATTATTAAGAGTGTATTGATTATTGTGTTTTTAGTGAAACAATTTTTAGTAAAAAATATAAGCCGATTTCTATATGATATTTTTATTGAACCTATAATTTATATTCTTGGTTTTTTAAATAAAAAAAACAATTAAAATAAAATACTATTTAATAAAAAGGAAGTCTTTTAATAATTAAAGACTTCCTTTTCTATTTTTTAGCAAATAAAAAACTATATATTTCTTATTTTTTCTTACCTTGATTAGCTACTGCTTCCATAGCTTTTTTAACTGCCTCAGGATCACCTAAATACTGTTTGTTAACTGCTTTGAAATTATCATCAAGTTCATAAACCAAAGGCATTCCTGTAGGTATATTAAGCTCTGTGATATCAGCATCAGATATATTATCTAAATATTTTACTAATGCTCTTAAGCTGTTTCCATGTGCTGCGATAATTATTTTTTTACCTGCTTTAATATCAGGAAGTATAACATTTTCCCAGAAAGGCACTACTCTTTCAACTGTATCTTTCAAGCATTCAGTTAAAGGAAGTTCTTTTTCTGATAAGTTCTTATAACGAGGATCATGTCCTGGATATCTTTCATCATCTTTTGTTAAAGCTGGCGGAGGAGTATCATAGCTTCTTCTCCAAATTTTTACCTGATCTTCTCCATATTTTTCAGCTGTCTGTGATTTGTTTAATCCTTGTAAAGCTCCATAATGTCTTTCATTTAACTGCCAGCACTTCTCTACAGGTATCCATAAAAGTCCCATTTCTTCTAATACTAAATTTAAAGTTTTGATAGCACGTGTTAAAGTAGAAGTATATGCTTTATCAAAAGTGAAGCCTGCTTTTTTAAGTTCTACGCCGCCTGCTTTAGCTTCTTCTATACCTTTTTCAGACAAAGTAACATCTGCCCAGCCTGTAAACAGATTTTCTTTATTCCAAACACTCTCACCATGACGAATTAAAACAACTTTTGTCATTTTATAACTCCTTATAATGATATTAAATCTATTATATACTAAAATTATAAAAAAGTTAAACAAAAATATATTGTTTTATTACTATAAATGTATTATATTCTACTAATAATAAATAAGGATTTTATGCATGAATAATGAAGAATTAGATTCAAAATTGCAAGAATTATATGAAGAGGGAAAACATAGCGAAATCATTAAATTAATACTTTCTTTACAGGAAGATCAATTAAATGATGATATTAAAGGGCTTCTTGCCGTAGCATATAATAATATTTCTGAATTTGACTTAGCAATAGATATATTAAATTCTTTATCTGAAGAAACTAAAGATAATCATACTTGGTTTTATAAAATTGCTTATGCATATTCAGGAAAGTCTGATATTAGCAATGCAAATTTAAATATAGACAGAGCATTATATACATTAGAAATGAATAAATATTCTATAAGCGATGAAGAATATGATTATTTCAGCAATTTATATAATAATTTAAAAGAATATATTCAAAATGGAAGCATACATTATGAGGCTAATTCTGTTAATATTGATGATCCTGATTCTATAATAAAGGATATATCTTCTATTTTAGCAAATGATATAGAAAATGAAGTAGTAGAAGGAAGTATTGTTATAAAAAAATGGAATATATTTATCAATGCTTATCCGGAAACTATAACAGATAAAAGTGCTGTTATTAACTATTATATATCTAGTCCTGATTGGGACAGAGATATATTTGAATGCTGTGCTAGTGCCGGCAAAAATGCAAATACCGCTGCAGGACTTTCAAATGGAAGTTTTATATTTGGTATAATGACAGGTATAAAAGCCATGAATGAAAACATAATACTTGATGAAGTTGAAACAGAATTTGCCGGAAAAAAACATAAATGGAAAGTTTATACTAGTAATTTAGTTAATATGGGGCAAGATAACGGAAAGCCAAAAAATATAAATACTTATTGGGATATGTTTAAAGATGATATTTTAAAAAGAATAGGAAATCAAAAAATTTGCTATATTAAAATATATGGGGCTAAGGCTTCTAATGATTACTCTATAGGAGAGCTTAGAATAAATGATGTTAATATACAAGAGCTTTCAAATAAAATGAATGAATATGTAAAAACTTGGAATGAAACTGATTTTTTATCAGATAAGCAATTTTTCTTTTTGGTCCAGGATAATGAAACTTATACTCCTTATCCATTCAGCAATAATGATATTCTAAAATTTATTCAGGAATATTCAAATATAATTTTAAATTTAAAAGAGTCTGAAGAATCTTATGATAAATTAGGAAATTTAGCAGAAAAGCTTACAAAAGACTATACTCTTGCATCAGATTTATTCCTATTTCTTCCTGAAATATGTGCTGATAATGAGTTTTTTAATGAACTTCATTCATCTGAAAAAATTAATTTTAATTTTGAATCAGAAGGAAAAAATATCACTGTATACAAAACTCAGCTTTATACATATCATTTAATCAATAATTATTTATTTGAGCTTTTCAAAGAAAGTGCATTCAATGGAAAGGAAAATGAAATATATGAAAAATTTATAAATATGAGTGCATTATATAATATATACTTACAAGTAAAAGAAGATTATAAAAATAAAATGCTAGAGAATCTTGAAGTTAATTTATCTTTTAATGTAGATAATGATTATAGTATTAGATAACGCACGGTAAGCGAATATAATAAATATAATAAAAACTACATTTAACATAAAATAATATTTTTTAATTTTATTTATCGTGCGGTGAATAATTTTTTAATTCTAATCAAAACTTGGGTGGGTGCTAAAATTTCTTTTTCAGCAATAAAAAAATTAAATATAAAATTACAAAGTAAGTAAAAAAATATAAAGGGCGGGAATTAGAAAAAATCAAAAAAATAAAATTTTATTCTAAAACCCCACCCTCTAAATTTTTTATCTTTATTTAAATTGTGATTTTATTAATATTTGTTATTTAAAATATAAAAAGCATGCCCGCCCTAGCTGTTATTAGACTATTAATTTTTATTAACGCACGGTAAATCTATTTTTTATATATTAATTAAATATGATTTTCAATCATCATATATTTAAAATTTCACTCACCGTGCGTAATAATCAATCTAAATCTTTTATTATTGCTAGCGATAAACTCACTTAAAAATATCTGATAACTTCCAGATGCTCATTTATCGCTTAAATTTAAATCATTCTCGTAATAATTAGTCTAAATCTTCACCATTAGAAGCTATAACTTTTTTATACCAATTAAAAGATTTCTTTTTATATCTGTTTCCAGTTCCCGAACCGTCATCATTTTTATCTACATATATAAAGCCATAACGTTTTTTAAGCTCACCTGTTGTAAATGAAACTAAATCTATACATCCCCAAGGTGTATATCCCATAAGATCTACGCCATCGATTTCAACGGCCTTTTTTAACTCTTTTATATGTGCTTTAAGATAGTCAATACGATAATCATCATCGCAAGAGCAGTCTGATTTTAATTCATCAATAGCACCAAAGCCATTTTCTACTATAAATAGAGGAATTTCATAGCGTTCGTAAAGTGTAACAAGAGAATATCTAAGACCAACAGGATCAATCTGCCAACCCCAATCAGAAGCCTTTACATAAGGATTTGCTATTGAATTTGCTGTACTTCCATCCATAGTTGACTTTGTATCTTTTTGCACATCAGCTTTTACTGCATTTGACATATAATAACTAAATCCTAAATAATCAACTTTTCCTTCTGCTAATATCTTTTCATCTTCTGCTTCCATAATAGGAGCATTATTTTCTCTTTGCCATTGTTTTTTTGCAAAAGAAGGATAATGCCCGCGGCAGTGAACATCAGCAAAATAAAAACGCTCATGCATACTTTCAGCAGCAATCATTATATCATCTGGATTACAAGAGTATGGATAAAATGGAACAAAAGAGCACATACATCCTATTTTAAAATCAGGATTTATTTCATGACCTTTCTTTACAACAAGTGCAGAAGCCACAAGTTCATGATGTACAGCTTGATACATAGCTTTTTTAGGATCATCAAACTTATCATATTTTACACCAGAGCAAGTCCAGCCAAAAATCTCAGCGGAAGTATTGCTTTGATTATTTATTTCATTAAATGTCATCCAATACTTAACTTTATTTTTATAGCGGTTCATAACAGTAACAGCATATTTTACAAAGAAATCTATAACTTTTCTATTTAACCAACCGCCATACTCTTTAGCCAAATGATACGGCATCTCAAAATGACTGAGTGTTATAACAGGCTCAATATTATGTTTAAGCAGCTCATCAAACATATCATCATAAAATTTTAATCCCTCTTCATTAGGCTTATCTTCATCACCATTAGGAAAAATCCTTGTCCAAGCGATTGATGTACGAAAACATTTAAATCCCATTTCAGCAAATAATGCAATATCTTCTTTATATTTGTGATAAAAATCAATTCCATCATGATTAGGATATCTTTCACCGTCTATAATGCCGTCAGTTATACGACGCATAACACCATGGGCACCGGCTGTAAGAACATCGCTTACGCTTATACCTTTTCCTCCTTCATTCCAACCGCCTTCAAGCTGATGGGCAGCTACTGCTCCGCCCCATAAAAAATTATTTGGTAAACTCATAACTTACTCCATTCTAAGTTTATTAATTATTTTTATTATATTATTTTTATTTTAATATTGTTTAAATCAAATGTTAACTTAACTTTTGTTTCAAAGTATTTCTATATAAAGTGCTGCAGTTTATCAATAGCATTCTGAAACAACTTTTATTTATCAGATATATCCGAATTTACAGGATCTTCAAAACCTACTATCTGCACAAGCACTATAGAACCTATAATTGCAATAGCACAACCTACTACTTCACCAATAAATGAACTTGGATTTTTCGGACTTATAGCATTAACAATAGTTAAAACACCTGGAAGTCCTGAATATATATAATACATTGATCCAAAGAAACTTGTTACAACAGCACCTAAAGCACCTGCTATACATCCGCATATAAAAGGTTTTTTAAGTCTTAATGTAACACCATAAATTGCAGGTTCTGTAATTCCGAAAACACCTGTCAAACCTGCAGAAAAAGCAACACGTTTAAAATCCTTGTTTCTTGATTTTAAGAATACACCAAAAGCGGCTGCCGCTTGTGCTACAACGGCACATGTTTGGAAAGCCTGAAATGAGTTGCTGCCGTTATTTGCAAAATCTGCAAGTATAACAGGTGTAATTCCCCAATGAACACCAAATATAACAACAACCTGCCAAAAACCGCCTATTACTAAAGCAGCAAGAGCTGGAACTGAATAGTAAATGAAATTATATCCTGCAGCAATAGCACTTGCAAGCTTGTCTGAAACAGGTCCGATTACAACTATTGTTGCTGGAACCATGATTAAAAGACATATAAAAGGTGTTGCTAAAGGTTTAATAACATCTGGAAGTATTTTATAACAGAAACGCTCCAAATAAGATAAAATCAAAACTAAAAATAAAGGAGGTAATACGCTTGAAGTATATGTTGTTTCTGACAAACTAAATATCAAAAATTTTATTGTTTCGCCATTTGCAATACGAGATGCCATATCATTCCAGCTTGGGTTTACAAGAGCACAACAGCAAACAATGGCAATATATGTATTACATTTAAAATGTTTTGATGCTGTTATAGCTATAAATATAGGAAGGAATGTAAATGGTGTCCAAGACATAAAACTTATTACTTCATAAGTTCCTGTCTTTGCAAACTCTGGTGCAAACTGTGTTATTATAATAAGACATCCCTGAATAAGCCCTGCACTTGCTAGTATATATACAAAAGGTGCAAAAACTGCTGACATTGTAGCGATAATTCTATTTAGTAAACTTTCTTTTACTTCTGCAGCACCGCTTTGTTTTGTATCCAAATTAAGCTCTTTTGATACTGTATCAAATACTTCTCCCACATGAGTACCGATTACAATTTGGAACTGACCTCCTCTTTCAACAACCGTAATTACTCCAGGCATTGATGAAATTTTTTCTTTGGCATCATTTGGGGTTTCATTTAGTACCAAACGAAGTCTAGTAGTACAGCGAGACACATTGGTAATGTTCTTTTCACCTCCTACAGCTGCAATTATGTCTCGTGCTAATTTTGAATAATTTCTGATAGGTTCTGACATAGTTATTCTCCCTTAAAATTATAATTTTTATATATTTTTAGTCTTTTACATAAAACTCAATAAAGTTTTTTAAACAAAAAAATCCAGATAAAAAACAGAGTTATTTTCCGCTTTTTAATCTGGATATTGCCGAATTTAATCGTTACAAGTCCTAAATATTAATTTATTTTTATGACATCACCCTTACAATATGTACCGCTAAAAAAGTTATTTCCTCATCTCCTATTTCTATATCATATTCTTTGCTAATAAGATCCGCTATTTTTACCGCACATTTATATTCTTCAGGATATTCATTTCTTATAGTATCGGCAAGAGCATTTGATTTCACCTCTAAAAATTTTTGCTCAATAATTCTTTGTGCAAAAAATAATAAATGTGTTACAAATCTTTGATAATCCAGCGAATCCTCATCTAACTGCTTACCAACAAAAAGACTTACCACATTTATTGATTTTTTCACAATGCCTATCATTGACTCTGTATGAGACATATTTCCATCATATTCTGCATTTACAATATGCATTGCAATAGCGGCAGCCTCTTCTTCTGGTAATCTTATACTAAAATGTTTCTCTATTATATTTAAAGCATATTGACCAATTTCAAATTCTTTTTTATATATTTTTCGTATTTCCCAATAGAGTGCATTTTTAAAATCAATTCCTTTTTCAAAACGCTCTATTGCAAAATCAATATGGTCTGTTAATGTAATATATATATTTTTATTTAAATCTTTTTCTAGATTTTTTTTGGCATATTCTATAATTTCAGATCCGGCATTTATTGATTCTATTTTTACTTCTATAAATAGCTGCTTTAGCTTATCCGTTGATGATTCTGTATCCATACGAAATATTTTATCTATTTTTTTATCATCAATTTCCTGTCCTACCTTTTGTTTAAAGCCTATCCCATTTCCAACAACGATTATTTCTTGTCCATTTTCATCAGCTGAAGCAACTACATTATTATTTAAAATCTTTTTAATAATCATTATTTTGCCGCAAAATATAAAATTGCAAAAAAAAATCCAAACAAAATAGTATAAGTTATAATATAACTAATAATAATTGTTTGGTATTGCCTGATTTAACAGTAGCAAGCCTTATTACTTAAAACAATATAACATATATATGTATTTTTTTCAAGAATTATTTTTATTTTTATTGTTTGACGATTATGTATATTATATATATAAAATATTTTAATATATAAAAACACAGTATTTCACTATGTACATCAGTATGAAAGATAAATTTTTATTGGAATTAATGTGGAAATCGAATCAAAAACATATTATAAACTTTAAATATTATTATTTTAAATTATTATAAATAATCATTAAAATAAGTTTAAACAAGCCTATACTATAAAATTTAAAAAGTAATATGGGATTAAATAAGGTATGGAAAGGTAAAAATATTAAAATAGATATTGTATTTGAGAAATGTCAAAATAAAATAATAAGAAATTAATAAATATTTAAATTCAATATATCAATATAAAATATATTTATTAACAATAAAAAAATTAATTAAACTCATAGTGCAAAACATATCTGTCAGTAATATATTCATATCCGTAGCATATCAATGCTATATAATACTTTTTATTAGACTCAAATGATGTATTTAATTGATTTATACCCTGTTTTAAATAGTTATAATTTTCATCAAACAAAATCATATCTATATCTTTTGAATATTCTAATTTAATATTGATAGAAGTATTTATATCAGTATCATTTTTTATCTCATAAAAGTCTATATCTATTAATCCGGATTTTTTTATATATGGTTTAATATATTCATCTATATTGAAATAATACTTTAAAAAATATCCATAAACCATTTCATTAGGATAGTGAATAATATTAGCCTCATTAATATTATTATTTGGCTCTATTTCATTTGAAGGCAGATAATCATCATTAAATATAAATTTCAAATTATATCTGCATTCTTTATCAGCATTCAATTTGAAATAATAAACATCATCATTAAGCAGAATATCTTTGAACTCTATAAATCCATTATAATTAGAAATATCCTTGGAATTAATACTAAATATACTATCATTACTAGAAGAAATAATATCTATATGAATATTAGCGTCAATATTATAAAAGGACATAGTAAAATCCATTACAAAACCATTAGTAGGATTTATCTGATAAAAATCTGTATCATTATCATCATCGATATTTCCTCTTATTATAGTATTACAATCTATATACTGAGAATATTCCAAAGAATCATTACTCTCTATCTCTTCTCTTTTCAATATATTTTCACTATATATATTATCATCACCATTTCTACAAGATATGATAAGGATTATTAAAAGTATCAATTTATATTTCATTTTTATTTCTTTAATTTTATTATATTAAACAATATATATTTTTTTATAAAAGAATGCAAATATAAAAAAGCCTATAGAAATTAATCTATAGGCTAAAAAATCATAATTATAAAATATTTTAAACCTTAAAGAAAGACATAAGTTCTTCTAAATGATTAGCCTGATCTAATAAAGATTTAGATGCCGATGTAGACTGCTCTACTAAAGAGGCATTCTGCTGAGTGATACTGTCCATTTTGGATACTGCTGTATTTACCTGATCTACTCCTGCCTCCTGCTCTACTGCTGTATGACTTATGTCGCTCATTATCTTAGAAGTTTCCTCAATTTTACTTTCTATATCTCTAAATATCTCCTGAGAATGTCTTGCCATTTCTGCTGATTTATTTATTTTTTCGTAAATATCTTCTATAAGCAAAGTTATATCTTTAGCAGATGCTTGAGAGTTCTGAGCTAAGTTTCTAACCTCGCTTGCTACAACAGCAAAACCTCTGCCCTGATCTCCTGCTCTGGCTGCCTCTACAGAAGCATTCAAAGCTAATATATTTGTCTGAAAAGCTATACCCTCTATAACTTTTGTAATATCCTTTATTTTAGCACTAGACTCATAAACATCTTCTATCATCTTAGTAGTATCAGCTATGACACTTCCTCCTTCTACTACTGCATTTCTAGAAGCTATCATAACTTCATTTCCATCTACTGAATTCTGGGCTGATGACTTTATAGTAGAAGCCATCTCCTCCATAGATGAAGCAGTCTCCTCCAAGCTTGATGCCTGATACTCTGTTCTGCTTGCCAAATCCTCACTTCCCTTATGCAGTTCTGAAGCTGCACTTGCTATTTCCTTAGAAGAATTAAGAACCTCTGAAATCACCTCTATAAATCTATTTCTCATCATATCAAATGCATTCGACAATTCTCCTATTTCATCATGCCTATTGGATAATGAAGATTGGAAAACAAAATTTCCTTTAGCCATCTGATATGCTTCATCAACTATATTTTTTATAGGCTTAATAGTTTTACCTATATAAAATCCAGATATTACAGAAGATAATATAATACCTGCTATTCCTAATAATGTTCCAATTATAGTGATTTTTTTGCTTTCAGCATATAATAAATCTTCTGTAATACCTGCCATCATAATCCAAGGCTGAGTTTTCATCTTTTTATAAAAAGCTGTTCTATTAATATCTTGAAAATTATATGTAAATAATCCTGAATCATGTCCTGCAGGCGGTCTTAATGAAGCATTAGGTATAATACCTATTGTAGAATCTATATTATGGTATACGCATAGCAAATCTTCTTCATTTAAAACAAATATAGACCTTTTATCAGACAATTCATTTCTAGCATCTTTTAAAGTATCATTTATTATTTTAGTCCAATCAATAAAAGCTACAAAACTTCCTATAAGATTATTTTCTAAATCATAAATAGAATGAACTATAGGAAGTACAAATCCTTTATTTATATCTGATTTATATATAACATCACTAGTAGCATGATCATATCCTGAATCAGCAAACTCTTTCCATAATTGAGGATATGTTGAAGCCATGTCTAATCCAGCATTTTTCTTATCTCCGTCATAACCTTCTATTACTTTACCATCTAAATCTATTAAATCTAATGTTAATATATAATCATTGTTATCAAATAAATTTATCATAGTAGTTATTGCTTTTTCTTTGATATTTTCATTTTTTGTCTGCATATATTCTATTATTGTTGGTATTCTTGAATATGCATCCATTATGAGAAGCTGATCTTCAAGCATTGTATCCAATAAAGTTGAATAACCATTAACCGAAGTTTGAAAGCCGGAATATGTGGCCTCATTTATAGCTTTACTTGCTATTTGTATAGAAGAAAATATAATTGTAAATGACAATACAACTATAACTATATTAACAATTAAAGGAATTTTAACTGTTATACTATTAAACTTTTTCATAAAATACCTCTGTAAATAAGAAATTATTAAATACTTTAAAGAGTAGGTATGTTATTTTGTAATAAGAACATTCTAACACTATTTATTATAGTATAATTTAATTAACAAAAAAAGTCAATTAAATTATACTATAATATAAAATTATCATTATAAATATGTTGAAAAAGTTTAATATGTACAATTAAAAAATAATATAAAAACAAAAAATATTGCTTACTTTTCAATTATAAAGTGATTTAAAGTTAAAAAATGATATTAATTCTTATAAATGCCATAACAAATATATGAAAAATTTTATTTAACTCTAAAGAAAGACATAAGTTCTTCCAAATGTTTAGCTTGATCTAGTAAAGATTTTGTAGCTGCTGTTGCCTCTTCCACTAAAGCAGCATTTTGCTGAGTAATACTATCCATTTTGGATACTGCAGTATTAACCTGATCCACTCCTGCTTCCTGTTCTACTGCTGTATGGCTTATATCATTCATAATTTTTGAAGTTTCTTCTATTTTAAGCTCAATATTATTAAAAATATCCTGAGAATGTCTTGCCATTTCTGCTGACTTATTTATCTTTTCATAAATGTCTTCTATAAGTGATGTAATATCTTTAGCTGAAGTTTGAGAGTTTTGTGCTAAGTTTCTAACCTCGCTTGCAACTACGGCAAAACCTTTTCCCTGATCTCCTGCTCTGGCTGCTTCTACTGCGGCATTTAAAGCAAGTATATTAGTCTGAAAAGCAATGTCTTCTATAACTTTTGTAATATCTTTAATTTTGGCACTTGCTGCATAAACATCTTCTATCATATTGGTAGTATCACCTATTACAACGCCGCCCTCTTTAACTGCATTTTTTGAATCTATCATGACTTTATTACCATCAACAGAGTTTTGTGCCGATGACTTTATAGTAGAAGCCATCTCTTCCATAGATGAAGCTGTTTCCTCTAAACTTGATGCCTGATACTCCGTTCTTTGTGCCAAATCTTCAGTACCCTGATAAACCTCATTAGCAGCATTGGCTATTTCTGAAGAAGCAGATAATACATCTGTTATAACTGTTACTATTTTATCACGCATTACTTGAAAAGAATGGGAAAGCTCCCCTATTTCATCATTTCTATTCTTTATAACAGCAGACAAAGTAAAATTACCTTCAGACATCTCTCTTGCCTCTTCAACTATGAATTTCATAGGCTTGATAGTTCTATGTATATAGAATATGGTTATAATTGTAGATAAAGCAATACCTATAATTCCTATGATAATACCTATAAATGTCATATTTCTGCTTGAAGCGTATAATAAGCTATCTGTTGTTCTTTCCACCATAACCCATTCTATAGAAGATAATTTCTTAAAGAATGCTGATATAGCCTCTCCTTCTCTTATATAGTTAAGAAGACCTGAATCCTGATTACTAGGTATTACAAGGGCTCCTGTAGCTTTGGAAAATAATCTGTTTTTATTATTATGATAAACTATATCTAAATTATTATTAACTACAAAAAGAGTTTTATCTTCTGAAAATTGGTCTTTAGAATCTTTCAAACTTTCATCTATAATTTTACCCCAATCAACATAAGCTATAAAAGCACCTACTACATTATTATTCTCATCTCTGATGCCCTGCAAAACAGGAAGTATAATATAGTCTTCATGTTTATATATATTAAATGATAAGGCTGTATTATAATTTTTAGAAACAAATGACTGCCATAATTCAGGATATGCCGAAGATATACTATCTCCTGCTTCATCTTTACTTCCATTATATGACTCTATCACTCTTCCGTCCAAACCCAACATAAATAAATCTATTATGTAATCATTATTTTCAAAGAATACTGTCATGGTATTTATGGCTCTGTTTCTAACTTCTTCGCTTCCTGTAGACATATATTCTTTTATTGTTGGAATATTTGCATAAGATTCTATAAGTATAGACTGATAAGATAGTATGCTGTCTATTAATGAAGAAAAACCGTTGACTGAAGTTTCAAATCCTGAAGCTGTTACTGCATTTAATTCTTTAGTTGATAAACTTATAGATACCGATATTATTATAACCGATAACATAATTATCATTACTGTTACCATAAGAGGTATTTTTACCATTATACTATTTAATTTACTCATTTTAAAAATTCCTGATTTTACAATAGAGATATTAATTTTACTCATATCTCTATATTTCCTAATAAAATTATAAAAATTCGCAGATATTTTATACAAAAAATACTTATATGTCAATATATTTTTCATAATTTTATAAGAAATATAATACATTTACACTTTAAAAATTATTGGCAAACTATAGATAATAAATAGGCTTGTTTCAAAAGTACTTGACAAATAATTTTACAAGTTTATTTTTTATGCTAAATTAAATAATATTAATTATGGTTTAATTAAATGTCTTAGATGTTGTATAAACTACATGTTTAAGCTACAAAATGCGGTTCTTTAGCCTGCCAAAGGCACACAGAGTGAGGCGTACTGCGCATGGTTCTTTTATACCAATACCGAAAGGTACACCTACTCAATAAAAGAACTGGGGGTTTGCGAAGCACACATAACGGTGCACGAATGTGTGCTTTGCAGCAAAGCCCCAACTATAATAAAAAAATACTCAATTAAAAAACTATGAGTATCAACAAATTAAGTTTTGAAACAAGTCTAATGTAAATTAATAAATTTAAGTATAACAGTTTTCAATAATAGATTAATATTTATTAGTCTGTATATTATACCAATTCTGCCATTCACTTATTTTCATTAAAGAGCGTTTATATTCAAGTAAAAACTCTTTTTCTGTATTGACAGAATTAGGTATATAAATTTTAGGAGGGGTTGACATAGGAATTGTTACATATTTTGTACTGCTGCATCCTATTAAAAATATTGATAATAAAATAGTAATTTTTTTCATAATTTAAAAACTTCTATAATAATTACTTACAATACTATTAAACGCTTTGATACTATCATCACTCAATTTTATATCTTCTATGACATCTATATATTCATCACTATTTGAAAAAGTTTTTACTATATCAATCTGCTTTTTCTTAAAATCATTATCTTTGCTTAACAATTTATTAGAGTACTCCAATTTATATATTTCATTATTTAATTTATCTATCTCTTTATTTTTTATATTTAATTTTATATTTAAAGAAGATACATAAGCAAGCAAAGCTATTAATATCAAAGTAATATAAAAATACTTAGACTTTAATACATTAATTAATACCATTATAAACATGGCGATTTCCTTAAAAATTTATTTAATATATTATTTACTACTCTCTTTACTATCTTTATTATTATTTCTTAATATCTTTAAAAACCCTCTCAAATCAGATCCGAAACTCACAGCATTAAGCCCTAGAAGAATTATTACAACAGCTATTGCCTCTTCTTTGGTAACAATTCTGCCTCGCCAAATAAGATTAACAAATACCCAAATACAGCCTAGTAAAAAACTTATTATGCTTGTATATATGGAAAGTTTTTTATTGGCATTATGCTTGTCCGTAAAATTAAATATACTCATTTACTATGCTCCGCATTATTTTTTAACATATTCAAAAAACTGCCTAAAATAAACTCTTTTAATTCTTTTATATCTTTATTTAAGATGCTGTCTTCTATCTCTCTTAAAGCCTCATTAAAATCATTAATATTTTCTAATTCATTTTCAAATATTTCTCTGCTGTCAGTTTTATTTTCTGTTAATTCTAAATTAATTTTCTTTCTATTGTTTTCTGCATCTATATGTCTATTTTTTATATCATCAAATATCCTATTAAGCTCCATATTAAAAAGAAGCATATTTGTATTAAGTATTATTTGAATATCTTTATTTTTAATACTTTTAATTTCGCTTTTCTGTAATAACTGATTAAAAACTAAAATTATATTACCAATATATTTTTGCTTATATTCTGAATATTTATGCCCTTCATATTTGCTTATTCCATTTTTATAAATAACTTTTCTAAAAACTCTGCGTGTATAAACTTCCCAATTAAGAACTATATACAAAAAAGCTATATAAATAGTTTTGGTGATGTATTTATTTTTAAGATTATATATTTCTGCTTTATACTTTTTTATAGCCTCTCTATAATTATATTCTTTTTCTGTAGGCACTTTTATATTAAGATTATTTAAAAGTTTTTCTTCATTTATTACATCGCTGTTTAATATCTCTTTTTTAACTTCTTTGACATTTTGTATACTGCTGTTAGCATTATTTCCAAACTCTATAGTACCATTTTTTACATCAGCTTTCATATTAGCATGTCTTCCGCTTTTAATAATATTAAAAACAAAGTATGATACAATGATTGCTGAAATACAAATAACTATAATAGCAAAGTCGCTCATATTGTTGCTATGCTCATGCTCGCCTTTAAATATGCGAACAAGTAAACTTATTCGCAGGCTCGCAATTGCTTTCCTCCTTTATTGCTATGCTCCCAATATTTTTAATATTCTATCAAATCTCTTCTGCCTATCTTCAAGTCCATTGTAGCCGCCGTTAATAAGTTTAGTAACTCCTTTCACATCTCCTTTTTTAGCTAGTAATCCCAAGCCTTTCTCTCTCCAATAAAGCAAAGCTATTTCTATAGCAGTGTCAGAATCTTTTGCTAAGTCCGGACTGTTTACCAAATCAATATTTAATTTTTCACCATAATACTTGTAATTATTTTTTCCTGTAAGCTGAATAATACCTCTGCCTCTGTATTTATAGCCTTCATCTTGAGCATTTCCTAATCTACCGCCGTAAACGAAGTCTCCTATAGCCTTAGCACCTTGAGAGCATAACTCTTTAGCTTTCTCTAAAGTACCAACTCTTTTTTTGAACACTTCAAAAAGTCTTTCAGGTCTGTAATTAAAACTCTCTTCAAGCCTTTTGTAATTATTGCTTTCATGCGTAGTCTGTGCCAAAAACATTGCTTTTTCTTTTATGTCAGTAATATCATATTTTTCAAAACCTTTATTTAAAGGCTCTAACCACTTATCATCAATTCCTATTTCTAATAGTTTTTCTTTAGTAAACATATTAAACTCCTTAATTTTGTTTTGGATATTCTGTTTTTATTTCTTCTCTTTTAGTTTGCAGACTTTCAAGCTGTATTTTTTGTTCTTCTGTGAGTAAACCTTGACTAGATAAATTATTTAATACGCTGTCTACAAGTTCAGCACGCACTCCATCTAAATTACTTTGATACTGTCCTTGTCTTTGTTGTATAATATAATTATTATATTCCTCTGCTGTGATTAGATTTTCTTTGAATAATTCTTCATAAGTTTTTGAAGTTATATATTTACTGCCGTCTTCATTAGTAACTATCTTTTGTCTGTCATCTATCTTCTCAAGCCCTAATTCTACTAACTTAATAAAATCTTCTTCATAATTTTTATTAAGTTTATATTTTACTCCATTTCTAATTTCCTCATCTTTATCTAAAACTAATATTTTATTTTTTATCTGCTCTTCTAAACTCATAACTGTGCCGTCATCACTAATAGCTCTAATATCTTTTACTGACATATCTTTTATATTTTCAAAGATTTTATAATTATCATCAGTATTAATTAAGCCTTGTTTTTTTAATAGATTAATTGTCTTTTCTGCATTCTCTTTTACACTAATAATTTTTTTTATTTTATTATTATTATATACTACTATTTTCATTCGCTTCTCCTATTAAGCTATTCTTTTATGTATACGCATCCATCTGTTTATAACTGTTACTTCAGAGCCTGTAGGTACTTGATTTGAAGCTTTAAAACCGCCACCACCATATAAAGAACTTGTAGTCGTTTGTGCAACAGGATATAGATTAGTCCCCTGATATAATACTCCTGAATATAAATTTGTTTGATTTGCTGACGATTGAACTCCGTATTGGAATGTTCCTGTCATATTTCTAATAGCATCTCCTTGAACTCCATCAACCCTATTTTCATTAGAATTGCCGCCCTCTGTTCTTAAAAATATACCCTCATCAGCATATTGTAATTCCCAAACTCCGCCGAATAAATTTTCTGGGCTTTCATTATCATCGAAACTTCCGTCTTCTTTTGCTATTTGAAAATATACTGAGCCTATAGGTTTTATACTATTTAATACTATTGATTCTATTGCCTCTTGAAGATTAGTAACTTCACTGTAAATAGGATCTAATGCGGCGTTTTTTTCTGGTGTGAGATTAAAAGTAAAAACATCATCTTCACTTATATTGCTTCCATCTGTATATTTTAATGCAAAACTATATATAGTTTCAGTATCACTTGATGTTGATACAACTTTATATTCTACAGATTTTCCAGAACTTGATGTTATACCTGAAGTAGAAATATAGTCCCCATTTAAAGTAAAATAATTAGGTATGATATTATTTATTATATAAAAGCCTGTAATAGTGCTAGCTGGTAAATTAGTTATAGTTCCATTTATAGCAGTGTTAGATCCATTTGCTTCTAATGATAAAAAATCATATTCTATATTATTTTCATAATTAAAATTAATGAAACTAAACAAATTACTGTCTTGATTTCTTAATACTCTATTTTTTATATTAAGATTTATAGAATAATTTGACTGCGGTATTGAAACATCATCTTGTCTTTTTATAATAATGTACATTGAGCCTGAAACATCAACTAAAGCAAACTCTAAAGGGCTATCTATACCAGATATAGAACATTCATCTGTTTCTAAAGCTGTGTAATTTACATTAGAAAAATCTGATTCAGCCACTATAGTAATATTATCAAAAAATTGTAATAAAATATTTGATATACCGAATTGTTTTGTTTCATTTTCAATAGAAACTATTGGTATCGCTATCAAATCAAACATAGGTACTATATTGTTTAAATTAGACTGTAGACTATAGCTGCCATCTTCCTGTTTAGTTATAGAGGCTGGTGTTGATGCCCATAATACTAAATTAATAGTATCTGCTATTGGAGTTTTGAACTTTGGAAAGTCATAGCCTGATAAATATAACAAATTAGTTTTTGAATTATCAAAACTCATATCTGCAGCATCATCTACTCCGCTACCGCCTGAACTTATTAAAGTAAGTTTAGATCTATCCGTATTCCAATCTAAAGACATAAAATCTTCATTTACTTTATATATCTTTCCATCTTTTATAATTAAATCATTTATAAAATAATTATTTTCTAATGTATATTCTTTGCTAGTTCCGCCTATTAAACTTATTTTATTTCCATTTAAACTAATATTATTTACGGATATTAAACTATCCTGCTTTGATGATTTTAATTTCTCTATTGCTTTTTGAACTGTATTCGTATTGTTTCCAAAAGAAGAATTGCTGTCATCATAAAAAGTATTTTCTGCTTTTATTAATCTATCTAATCGAGTTTGTATATTACTCCAAACAGGATTTTCTATATCTTCAAGCACTATATATGAAATATTATCTTTTACTATAATTTGATTTTTATATATTTTATTTATTCCATCAAACCAAACAATTATATCCTGTAATGGCTTTAATAATCCATTTAAATTAGTTAATGATCCGCTTGCTTGATTATATGAAAAATCTTTCTGTACTATAAAAAAATTATTTTCATATTCTATTAATTCATTAGCTTTATAATCAGTATCTAATTCTAATTTTTTGAAAGGTGTTAATATATTACAATTAGTTTTTAAATAATAATCCGTGCTGTCGCTTGTAAACTCTTTAAAAACTCTATAAAGATAGCCGTTATTTTTTATTATATCATTAATTTTATAATCTACACTTTCATAATAATTTTTTATAGGATAACTTATATCTAATGAATTTAATTTTATTGCTATCTCATCAAGCATAAAAGCAGAAAAAGTGCTGCTGTAAGTTGTGATTGTAAATTTAAAATTTTTATTTAAATCATTTGGAGGAAAGAAAACTATACTCTTAAAATCAAGCTCATTTCTTATTAAATAAACTTCATTATCTTTAATTTCTACACTTTGTAAATCCTTAAGCTCATCTAAAACTTGAGGATAAACTTTTATATCATCAATTAAAAACTCCATTTCTTCAACTGCCCCATCAATAGCATAACCTATATCTGCACAGAAAAGCCTCTCACCAGAAAAAACTTTTATCTGAAGATTATTAGTATTAAGTTCTAATTCTCCATTTATTTTTAATAATTCAAAAGTATTTTCTCCTATTTTATACTGAAATGGAGCTTGTATATTATTTTCATTAAGAATCATTTTTGTATTTCCTTTAATAGCAAATATTAAAAAATTAGAGGCTGTATTGAATTTTATAAACGAAAATATTAGACTTGTTTCAAAACTACTTGACAAGGTTAACTAATTTAAAAATTATAAAACACAATGTTTTACATGTTGTATAATTTATTATTTTTATACAAATATGCAATCGTCTTCACTTACCGTATGCACGCAAAACTTTACTTAGTAGGGCTAGTACACAAAATTAATAAATAAAATCAGTTTTAAAACAAGTCTATTATTCTAGTATTACCTAAATTTATAGAAATATATTTTTAGCTTTATTACAAAAATTACATATAACTAAATATCTATGACATACGGAAAAATTAAATATAAAATAACAAATTTATTATTATAGTTGTTTCAAAAATATTTTTCTTTATAATAATTATGCGGCTAACATCTACACTATTCTTACTTTGCACATACTGACTTTTTGCTGTCAATATACATGCACAAAAAACTTATATACTAGATAAATAAAAACTTCGTATCCATATACTAAAAATATATTTTAGATAAAATACCAAATATTTTTAATTTTAAAATTAAATAATTTTTAAAGTATTTTTGAAACATGTCTATTGTTTATACCTTACCAAAAAATATAAATATGCTGTGATAGTATTCTCACTATTATTTTTTAGTCCTATCACTGGCTTACTTTCAAATATTGGAAACCATTTTAAATTAGGAAGTCCAGCCTGATAATTATTAAAACTTTTTTGAAACTCTCCGCCATAATAATAATGTGATGAACTGCTTCCAAACCAGCCTATGAAAGGTGCAGAATCATTTATACTTTGATATAGACCGTAAGAAGAAAGAGAAAGTAAAGCATCGCTATTACCGCTTACATATCCTGCTACCTGCAAATACTCTAAATCATCTCTCCAATCTAGTTCCCACTGCTGAGTGCCTGTTCCTGATTTTGTTACAACTTCTTTTATTATAAAACTAGAATTATTCTTTATATCATCAATCATATTATTAATTTCCTCTATATATGAAGGTACTCCTACAGTTCTTTCAAACATATCATTAAGCACACCGGATGTTATTGATGTAGTTATATATCTTCCGCTTACTATTTTCAATTTTTTTCCTGCATAAGAATGATGAAGAAAATAAGTACCTCTTAAACCATCTTTATTAAACCAAAATATTTGACCTTCTTTCGGCATATATTTATCATTTCCTATTTCACCTATAACATTTTGCAAATCTGATACCTTTACATTATTATCATATATTTCAAAAATACAGTCATTAAGAAATGAAAGCGAATTAGTTAAAAGCCCTGTAGATACAGCAACATAATTAGATGCTTCAAAAGGTTCAAGAGAGGGTATTTCAAAATATAAATCTTCTGCTATCTGCAAAGCATTTTCATCTTTAAAAGGATTATATGTATTTGAAAGTCCAAAATAATTTAATATAGTACCTTTAGTGTTAGAAATCATGACATCTCCGAAATATATAAATTTAATTAAAATAAAAATGAAAAAAATATTATAAAAATTATTTATTATTAATTGATTTATCTATTAAAATCTTAAATCTAAAAATAGCATAATTAAGACCTAATCTTAAATAATCATCTTCATCATAACGGCAATATACGAATCTTCCGCTTATTATCTGATACCAAGCCTCTAGTATTATTTTGTTCCAAAACAAAGAAGCTGTATACAAACTTATAAGACAGTCATTAAAATAGCAAAAGTCGTCATATTTAACTTCTCTATTATTAAAAGCATAACTCACAAGATTATCAATTTCTGTCTGCTCTATTATAGAAAAGTGAGACAAATTACTAGCTACATAATTCTTCTCTCGAGCAAAAAACTTTTTATCACCTGAGCAAACTCATTAATATCTTTAGTACTCCATTCATCAAGAAGACTTGTAGCAAGATTATTATTTATTCTAACATCAAGCCATTTAAAAATATCATCATCAATAATCTTTTCTTCTTTCTCTCTTACATACTTAATATTTTCATTAAAGCTAGGGCGATTAATACTCATAACATCATCACTTTTAAACTTACTGCCTAAAGTAGATCGGCTGAACACTTTAACAGGCACAATATTTTCTCCGTCATCTTTATAAACAATTTCTTCTATAATATATCTATTAAAAAAATCAACGCATTTAAATTCTAACTTTTCCATTTTTAAATTCTCCTCAATTTTTTCACTGATAAGATGTGACAATTACATTGCAATATGTTTAAAAAACATAAGGATATTTTTATATACTCCTTAATTTTTTACTATAAATACTATTGAAATTAAATGATTAATTTACATTAATTTTTACTTGATTTATTTCTTCTGATTTTCTTTAAATGAGACAATGAAAAATCAATACTATTATTACTTCTTTTATATTTAGTTACTTTACCATTACAGTAAATTATATCACCTTTATTTAACTTACCTAAAATTTTAAATCTTTTACCATAATCAAACCAAATATGATCTGATAAGATATTACCATTAAAATCCTTGATATTTTTAAATAGAATTGTAGCATCGTTATCTTTATCGTACACATACCCTTTGGAGCTGATGCAAACAAATTCCATTTCTACATTAATTCTTTTACCTATAAATGTTCTAAAACCATCTCTCATAATTATTAATATATAATTTACTTAGTAAAAAGTATATATATTAATATAAAAAATTAAGTTTTTAAATTAAAACAAATCCTCTCTGTCTGTAAATGCTATCAAATAATTACTATTCATATCATTTGACTGCTCTACTGCTTTAAAATTACTCAAAGATATTGAAAGCTCTTTAGGCTCTATTGCTGGAAATGATGGACTTCCTCCCACATCTGAACTTACAAATACAAATGGATAATCTTTATTTTTAAATCTTGTTTTTGATGATATTATAAATGACTGCCTGTTTCCATTTAAAACCCTATCATAAAAAAGCTCTTTTGACTGAGCATTAAAAACTGCATTGCCTGAAAAACTAAGTGTAAACTTTGAATTTGGAAAGCCATATCTTTTTGCTGAAATATTAAACTTCTCTTCTTTAGTCCATTCAAATGATAAAGCAGCATCACTTACAGAAGTAGCCTCCGTTCCATTAATAAAAAGTTTGGTAGGATATTTAGAAGTCTGAGCCATTACAACATCTCTTTCTTCTGCTCTCTCTTCATACAAAACTTCATCTTTATCTATTTTCTCTTCATCTAAAGCCCATAATGAAGAGGTTATTTCTGTCATAGCCTTATTTGCAAAATTAAAATTGATTGATTTACTCTCACAGCCTATATATTGATTTCCGTCCATATTTTTTGAACTGTCATACAAAGCTATATTATAATACTGTGCTTCTCCGAATCTTGGGGCTATTATACTTTGATATTTAGGATATTTCTTTTTACTCTCTTCTGTAAATACTCCGCTCTCTATAAGTCCTACTCTTTTAAAGCTAAGTAAATATTCTGTTTTATTGTTTTCGCTATTATATTCTTTCAATTCATTTATTATATTAGTAAAATCAATATCATCTTCTTCACTTCCTGTTATTAAAAATGCTTTTACATTTTTTATTTTATTTAAAGCATCAATTAAATCTTTCTGCTTCATAGAAGTATAAATATCAATAAAATTACTGCTGTATCCGTCATCTTCTTCTATTATAATTTCAAGCATATTAATACTTTCATCTTCTGAAGACTTATTAAATCTAACAGCAAAATTATTAAAAGAGTTAATACATAATAAATTTCCTGATGTTTCTTTCATATGCACATTAGCCCATATTAAGCTCGCATAATATGCATTAGAATTAGGAAAAGCTCCATAGGAAATATCCCCTGAATAAGTGGTTGCTCCTGCATAGCTTTCAGAAGAAGGGGCACCTATATACTCCTTACTCATTGATTCTGTAGTGGGAGTAAGCCCAACTTGAGATGGATATATTAAATATTTTCCTTTAACATCATCAGAAGAGAAATCTATTTTTTCATCTCTATTTTTTGTTTTTGCTATTCTTACTTTATAACTAGAACCGCTTACAACTTTTAAGCCGTCCTCATCATTCATTAAATTACCTTTCAAATCAAAAATGCTCATTATTATACACTCACAATTTTAAAAATTATTTTACGCAAAAAATATTTTATACATTCCCGACCGCCCACCCCAAAATCTGCTCTGCGCAAAATGTATAAATTAACACGCGTTAAACTTAACTCATATAATATAAATAAAATAATAATTCTAATACCAACTATATATAAAATTCCGTTTAACGCGTGTATAAAAAAGTTGCTGACATAGACACGTTTCGCGAAAATGCAAACGCTATAATCTCAATTATTAATCAAATGCTTTCCAAAACTACATTCTCTAAAACATCGCTGTTATTAACAGTTATGCTTCCCTCTTTGGTACTGTAGCCTTCAAGACTAACCTGATAATTTATCACTTCAGCATTTTTATAAGCTCCGAAATATTTTTCTTCTTCATTCATTATTATTTTGGCATTCTCTGGAGAAGAAGTGATTTTTACTTTATAAAGTTTATCTCTGTTTTGAACATAATCATAAACTTTTTTATTAAATGAATTATTAATTAAATTAGTAAAGAACTTCATTTAAATAACTCCCTGTCATAATTTTAAAATTAATATCAAGAGAAAAATTAACGCCTCTTATAGATGAAAAATCATTAAACTGCCTTTTACTGTTTTCACTGTCAAATGAAGGAGCTTCCCATTTGATAATAGGAGATAACGCTATACGCTCGCCCTCATCATTGAGTTTTGATATCCAATAGCGAGCTGCCTGATTGAGTGCCAAAGGTATGATATTATAAGCCAAAAATGATTCTCCAGCTTTAAGCTCTTTATATACAGTAGCTTTTAAACATATATCATCAGCAAAACCTGCAGAGTCCCCTATATATGAATTACTTCCCCTGCTTTCTCCTTCTGCTATTGAAGCCCAAAGAAATGATTTGCTCATAGATCTCAAAGCTCCTAAACTGAAATATTCTATTTTTAATTTATCATCTAAAAGTTTATTTAATTGATTGTCACCTTCAACTTTATTTCCAGACAAATCAATATATTCATCAGCCATAAAGTTCATGAAATTATCTAAAACATATATAACGCTGTTTTTAAAATGTATCATAATAAACCTTTTGATTTTTATATTTTTTATTTATTTTTTAGTACGATTTAAGGCTTTTTTATTTTTCCTTCTAAACTAACACTATCATAACTATTTTCTCCAACTACAATGCTTGATAAATCTTTTATAGCAAGCTCTTTTAAACGCAGACTTTCTGTACGAATAAAATTTATCAAGTCGCTGTTTGAAACAAAATTAACAGTTAAAAGCCTTGCTGCTTCATAGCATATATAATTTTTTATAGATATATATGGAAGACCGTTTTCTTCCGTAGGCTCTGTATAATTCATATTCAAAATCATTCTTCTAAACTGAATAGTATAACTTTTAAGCTGTTCTTCTAAAAAGTCTGTATCAATATCATCATAGTTAAACATTTTAAATATGCTTTTAAAATAATTTATATCAGGCTCGTAAATATATTCCTGCATATTAATTTCCTTTTTTAGTTTTAATGTACTGCCTCAAAATATAAATATTTAAGACAGCACATAAAAATAAATTAAGCCTCAAGCTCTTTTATCTTATCTTTTAGCTTTTTATTTTCTTCTTTAAGATAATTGATAACATCATCAGGCTTCATCTTCTCTCTTATAAGCTCCTCTGCTTCCTCTTTGCTTATAATCAAAAATGAATCGCTTAAAGATATATTTAAATCGCTTTCAACTATTACCTTGCATCTTCTCTCATGCACATCTCTAAAGAAATATCCCACTCTTGATACTACATAATCATTAGCTTTTATTTCTTTATTAGTAATACTATTTTCTAAAAAAAATAATAAAGATTTCTTTGACATAGTGCCTCTTTTTATTTATTAATTATATGAATATTAAATTTTGGATTTGTGGGGACTAGCCCTGCAAAGCACACAGTCGTGCCACACCCCCACTTCTTTTGGTGACCCAAAGAAGCAAAAGGACTGCATTTGATGAAATATATGTTTAAGTGTACCCCAAATATTTGTTTATATATATAAAATGCAGTTATTTAAAAAATCTAAAATAAATATTTAATTATCAAGACAAGCTCAAGTCTATTTTACAGAAGCCGTAAGGGTTGGAAGCTACTGTGCATCTCTTTGTTCTTGTTCTCCACAAATTATTGCCCAATATATCAACTTCTCTTATATCATGATTTAAATATACTACCTCTTTTATTGAAGCCATATCAAGTATATTAGATGAAGTTGTAAACATATAAATTGATGAGCCTGTCCATATATCTGTAAGATTTTCTAGCTGATATATTTGATCCACTTCATGATCATCTGCCACTCTGAATGCTGTACCTACAACAGTTATTCCGCTTGTTACCGCATTAAAAATATCTGGTCTGAATGCTTTATATTTTCCGTTGGCATCATTTCCAATCATTGATATATAATTAGAAAATAATCTGAATAAACCTTGAAGTTTAATATACACATCTATTGGAATAACTATATAAAGTTTCTGTCCGTTATTTTGAAGCTCCATTCTGTCATTAAATAGATTTCCTCCCACAGCATAATTCAAATATTTAGCCAAATCTATAAATGAAGAGAAGAAATTATCGATATCAGCCTCTGTCCAAGTGCTTATAGGTTTTGCAGTTAAATCAACAGTGTTTGTACTTCCATAAAGACTAGCATCTGTAACTTTTGCAGCTAAATTTCTTTCTCTTAAAAGCCCTAATCTTGATACAAGTTTCTGAGCTATATAATTTAAAATCTCCTCGCCTGCTTTTTTCTCATCTCTTGAATAAAGTTCATTAATCTCTTCTATTCTGTTAATATCTATTCCAATATAATATTCTTCAGGCTCCATTTTAAAAACTCTAGCCTCATGTTTAGGATACTCATTAAAAATATTTAAATCTCCCAAAGAAGTACCGCCGTACATGTTTTTTAGATTAAATGCAGTATTATCTAAATCGCCTCCTATAGCTCCCTGAGAAACACCGACAAAAATCTCTGGTATATATTTGCTCACAAAATTAGTCTGCCCCATATATCTAGGCATTTCTTTATTGATAATTGGAAAAAGTTTATTTTGTATATTTTGTAAATTAGGTATGCTCATTTAAATTAACTCCTACTATTGTTATGTTCGCCTACGCCTTGAGGCTTGACTTAATAAATTAAGTCAAGGGCTTCGGCTCACTTATTATTGTTATGTTCGCCTACGCCTTGAGGCTTAACTTAAATAAATTAAGTCACACATCTGTGGATTCGGCTCACTTATTTATTACTATGATAGTCTTAAAATGCAGTATTTCTTGAATTGTATACAATGTGAATAAGAAATTAATATCATACAGATTTCAAAAGTATCTCTGCATAATTGCTGCCGCCTCTTATAACTATTCCTACTCCATGTCCGTCTAATGATTTTTTGAATCCGCTATCACTAGCTGTTACAACATCTCCTGCGACAACACTTTCAGCTACAACTGCATTCACTATTCCGTCATAGCAAACTGATATTGTATTTGCCTTTAATCCAAACTCCTGATAGGAAAAAGCGTCTTCCAAGGCAACTCCTACAAATACACTTCCATCACTGTAGAGTGAGAAAACGCCTTTTCCATTATCATTTTTTATTGTTACAGGAAAACCTCTTTTTGGTAAATTAGCTTCATCGCTATTAATACCTGCTTTTATTATAGATCCTTGTGCCATTTGAACTCCTATTATTGCCTGCATTAATATAATGCCAACAAATTAATTTGCTCACTTTTTATTTTATTTAAAAAGTTTTGCTATTTCACTATACTTATTTTCTTCACTTAATGCTGATAAATTAATCTTCTCTCCGCCACCTACTCCAATAGGTACTAAATCATTTCTTACTATTGACATTATCTCTTCTTTGCTAAGTCCAGCCTTGAAAAGTTTTCTTGCCTTTGCGTATGTAGAGCTTTCTGATTTTGAAGAGCATCTTACAGCATTCTGGCTTTCTGCATATTCATTACACCAATCTCCGTAAGTTATAGCTGAGAGATTTAATTCTTTATCATTGGCAGTATTATTAGATGAATTAGATAAATTATTTAAATCTTTATTGTACGCTTTATTATTTTCTTTACTCTCTTTATTATCTTTTAAATTATCTTCTCTCAATTTTTCTGCTACAATATCAATAATAATATTTTGAATCTCTTCATCATTTTTAAATAAATAAACAAACTCATCTCTAGCTTGCTTTTCTATTTCTTTATCTTCGCTTAATAATTTTTCTAATACATTTTTTAATTTTTGCATGTAGCCTCCGTTAATATTATCTTCACTGTTTATAATGGCACTAGCACAAAGCAAATCTACATTACGGCTTGCAGGATATTCAACTGCAGCAATAGCTTTTATCTCACAATTCTCCCAGTAAATAAAATCTTCATCTTCATAAGATTTTTTACCAACCATCTCAATAGAAGGATAAAAAGATTTCTTCTCTGTTACACTATCATCAAACCATTCTATAACAGCATAAAGTCCGATATTATCATTATCTTTTTCTAAACTTACAACCTTTCCAATAGCCTCTCTTTCATCATCTTCTTTATGTCCCTTATAAACAAATATTTCTATAGTGCTTTTCATAAATGAGTTTATAAGCTCATCAATATTTTTTTCTGTGATTTTATTAGTTTTTGTTTCAGCAAAAGTATTTTTTGAAAGCGGTATATACTGCTTGAAACTATCGCCTAAAATTTTGTATTTCTTTTTAATCATTTTATCTCCTTGATATAAATATTTAATCTATATAATTTATTTAATGATGTTGTTTAATAATTAACTGTAAAAGATTATTTATTATCTCTATACCTATATCAAAAAGTACTCGCCGTACGGGCATTTGGCACGGTAATACTTATTATTTTACAAAGCTGAAAATATGTGCAGTTTAGTAATTATAATTATTTAATATTGTTAGCAATCAGAGATTATTTATTATCTCTATACCTATAGCAAAAAATATAAGAGATTATAAGTTCATCAAAATAAAAAAGGCTCGGTAAATTAATACCAAGCCTTTTATTAATTTTTTATTATAAAATTAATTTCCATATTTATTAATTATAGATTCTCTTAACTTTTTAAATTCGTAAACTCCATCAACTATAAAATCTTCCAATTTACTAATATCTTTATAGAAATTTGATTTATCATACAATATATAACACATAATAGTATCCATCAATTCTTCTTCATCTATAGTATCCCAATTTATCTCTACATTTTTTTCTTTTAATATTCTTTCTACTATTATATGAGCTAATTCATGAGCTACAACACATCTCTTTTCAGGTATTGTCATATTTTTATTTATGATTATTATATCTACATAAGGTTCTTCATCTGATGAAAGAAATCCATAACCGCTTATATCTTTTTCCTTTATAAAAATTTTATATAAAGCTATATTTAATATCCTAAAATCTCTATTATTTATAATATCTCCATGCTTCTCTTTCTCTTTTATATGTTTAATGAAATAAGATTGTCTATTTTGCAATATAATATTCTCTATTGCACTTTTCCAATGTGATAATAAAGATTTTTCTATATATTTGAGAATTAAATTATCCATTATATTAGATTCTAAATCATCTAATAACTTCTTATGTTTTGAAATTTTAGTATATCCGCATCTGGCAGCTATTTCTTATAATTTTAATTTATGCATACAAAATTAAAATCCTCTGTACATTCTAACTTCATCATCTAAAAACATTACCAATATATCATTATATTTTTTTTCTAATGATATATTACCAAAATATTTTATAGATTTAGAATTGCAGGCTTTTGTAAGAGCATCTATTTTTGTTTCATAATCATCTTCTTTTATACCCAAAGAATTGAAATATGCTTCTACTTCTTCTTTTGTAGTGCATTTCTGCAATTCTTCTTTATTAAAAAGTTTAACTGCCATAAATGCCTCCTTAAATATATTTTAGAAATATAGTAAAATTTTGAAAGGATTTTCTTTATAGTTATAATATATACAAAATTTAATAATTAACAACTGTATATACGCATAAAAATTTAATATTTAAGAATATCATTACATATTAAACAATAAAAAAATTTTATGATTTACTCTGATTTCTCAATTACAGAATGGGAAACTCTAAAATAATCGCATTCTCCAGACAGTCTTAAACTTTTAAAATTCAAATCAAAATATCTTTTAATAAAACTGTTGTTAATATAATTGATTATGCCAGAAACTATATCGCTTGCCATAAGAATAGCATTGTCCTGAGTAAGTTCTGCTAATGATTTGGTAGCTCCTTTGTTTAGACCAAGTGCTTTAATATCTACACCCTTATTTTTAAATAAAGCTGAAAGCATGCTGTCTCTAAAATTATACCATTCATTAGCATCAATACTTTCTATCTTTTCTATCTTACCATATTTGGAGATAAAAATTCCGCCTCCATTATTTACGAAATTTCTTATCTCTCTCTCTGCCTCCTTACGCTTTGAATCATTAAGCTCTGTATTTGCTATAAAATTAAAACTATGCTCACCTATATTTTTTAAATTGCGGTTAAAACTATTATCCATAGATTCTAAAATCTGCCAAAGTGAATATGCACTGTACAAAAAAGGCTTTCCTATAATATCACCTTCAATGCTTCCATAACTTGCATAACCTGCCAAAGCTAAATCAAAATCTATATTTATAATGCTTGCTTCATTATCGTTGTATAAACTATTAAAAATTTCTTTACGGCTTTTTATAATACTTATGCTTTTGATTTCATCACTGTCATTTTCATCAAAATTGAATCTGTATATTGAAGAAGGATCATAATATTTAAATCCTCTAAGTCCGTCAAGTCTTCCTTTAAATCCGTAAGCCTTTGCAGATACTACTTCAAGTTTCGGAGTAAAAAAACAAAATCCATAAACCAAAGCATTGTAAGTAACATTAACTATTAAGTTTTTAAGTCCGCCAGATCTTTCAAACTGATTTACAAAAAAATTGTAGGCATTATTTACTCTTTCATTATCTTCGCATTCTTTTGGCTTTTCTACAAAATAATTAAAAGAATTAATAACTCCCCTGTAAAACTGAAGTATAGGCTCAAGATAAATAGAACTCTCCATTCTCTTGCAGGTTAATGCCCATTTATGAGGAAATGAAAAATCATCACTTTCATCTCCCCTATTTGATATTACATTCGGAATGCCTGAATTATAACTGCTTGTGGATATTCTATTTAATTCATCATTTAATTTTTCTATTTCTCTATTTTTATCTTTTAATTTATTATCATATTCTTCAATAATTTTTTCTATTTGTGATTGTTTATTTTCTATATTTTGCATAAATGAAAACCTATTAAAAATTAATATTTATACTAATAACAAAAAATATAAGTGATTATAAGTTTTTATTTAATTAGTAATAAACTCAATTTACAATACCCACGGTAAAAAAATAATAAAATAAATTTAGTTTTCAACGCAATAAAATCTATAAAAAATAAAATTATTAATCGTGGTGTAATATAATTTTAAAATCTTATAAAAACTTGGGCGGGTACTAATATTTCTGTGTTGGTATTTAAGAAAAGATAAATAAAAATTGCAGAATAAATTATTGAAGAATAAAGGGCGGGAATGTAATAAAAGTTTAAAAATTTTCTTATTATTTATATAAATAGAATTTATTAGAACCAACCCAATTTTATTTAAATTTAAACAACGCACGCAGAGTCAATAAGAAATAAAATAAAAATATAAATTCAAACCCTAACTTTAAAAATAAATATTATAAACTTGAGAATAATTTTTATATTTTTTTATTATTTACTTGATGCATCATAAAAATAATTATGCCATTAAAATACTAAATTCTGGTACGGATATTATTTCATATACCAGAATTTTCACTGTAAATCAGTATTCCAATTAGCTGACTGTATCATAATATCAATATCATTAAATGCCTTTGATAATTTATCAAATTCTTTTTGTATCTCTTTAACATTAACTAATACTGTCATTTTTACTTCATTTTTTGCTGTTCTAAAATCTTTGCTGTTTACTTCCTTTAAAATGCTTTTATAAATATCCATTTCTCTGCTTAATTTATCCCTTATATTAATAGCCTCTGATATTGATACACCTATTTCTAGTTTTGTTGTATGTTCTTTATTACTGATTTTAACAATTAAATCTGATAATTCATTATTTGTTTCTATATATTCTTTAATTAAATCATTAGGATCTTCATTATTTTCATTATCTTCTTTTACAAAAACATTATTTTTTACCCTTTTTTTAGATTATCAATTTTTTTTATATATTCATCTTTTTTTAATAATGCTTCTCCTAGTTTCATAAATATTCTCCTTTAATTTCTTTGACATAAATTTATTTTGTAGTATTATATATCTAAAGGTAAAAATATGAACATATTATCAAAAATAATAATAATATTTTCTGCTTTTTTTATATGCAGCTGTCTTAATTTTAATACAGGTTCATTATCTTTTGACAGTAATAATGGAATAGATGATAAATATTACGGTACTTATGAAGGATCAATTACTATAAGAGAAAATAATAATTTAAGTTCTCAGGCATTTGTTAGTGTAACATTAGGAAGCGGAAGTGCTTTATCTATAAGAATGAATGGAAGTCTTATAAACTTTTATAATACTGCCTATAAAGAAAATATAATAAAAGTTTCTGACAATGTATATAAAGTTTCTATTACTTCATCAGGATATAAATATGATTTTACCCTATCTTTCAATAATAGTTACATGAATTTTTCTTTTTATGCCAATAATAATACATTAGGCGAAGGCAATTTAACAAAGATAAGATAATTGTATATTTTTTATAAAAACGCACGCAAATTAGAGTTAAAAATATAAATTAAGTAAGAATTATAATTTAAACAATTAATAAAAATGCATTTACCGTGCGTTGTATATATTTTAAATTTAAAAAAGATTGGTCGGGTGCTTTAATTTTTGATTAGGTTCTAAATATAATTAGAATTAAAATTTATAATATAGTATCAAATTTTAAAGGGCGGGAAATTAGAATAAAACTTAATTATATTTAAAATTATTATCTATATAATTTTTTACTTCTATTAAATTATTGAATTTCTTATACGATAATTCTTTTTCATCTTCTTCAGATAGTAAAAGCAAATCAGGAATATAAAATCTTTTTTCTATATTAGCATTTTTAGCAGATAATAAGCCATTTTTAGAATCTTCTAATATTATTACATTATTTTTATCAGCATTGAAATAACCGCACGCATTATTATATAAGTCAGGATAAGGTTTTGGATATCTTACCTCATCTCCGCAAATTATATAATCAAATTCTTTTTTGAGATTAGTTTTATCTAAGTACAAATCAACTTTTCTTCTTATGCTTGAACTTGCTATAGCTTTTTTTATTTTTTTATCTTTTAAAAAATTAATAAGCTCAACAGCACCCTTTTTTATATTTATACCGTCTTCTCTTACTATATTAAAAGCCTCTTCAATTTGATTATTTATAATATCATAAAATATTTCCTCATCGATTTTTGACATTTCTATAATAGTATTTTTTATAGAAGTTTCATTTGAGCCTAATATTTTACTGAAGAATAATTTTTCTGCATCAATATTTATTTTATAGTTTTTAAAAGTTTTTTTCCAAGCTTTTAAACTTATAGTTTCAGTATCAAGTAGAAGTCCGTCCATATCAAATATTACTAAATCTAATTTATTCATAGTATTTATAAACCTTAAAATTTACTGATTAATGATAATAATATAATACTGATTTTTTTCAATATGATACTATAAAATAAATTTGTTAGCAAATTAAAATCACATAAAAAATAAAGCGACAGTTTTTGTCATATATATGCTTTATAATAATAAAATAACAAAATAATACAAAAGGAGTATTTTATGGATATTTTTGAAATTATAATGAATGCAGTTGATGATTTTGATGAGAGATTTGAAAATGTTTTAGAGTCATTGAATAACAAAATAGAAGGTAAAAAAATAGATAATGAAGATTCTGCAGAAGAGATAGAAAATAGAGAAGAAACAAATATTATAGATATATCAGCAGAATACATTTCAGAAGAGGATATTAAGGATCAAAATAAAATACATATAGGAAAAATAGATGATAATTAAGAATTAATTGCTGTATAAAATTTATATATAAAATAAAACTTGAATTTCAATTATTTTTTACATCTAATTATTATAGAACATATTTAATCGGAGTTTAGTATAGACTTTATCTGCATATGCCTTATGAAAAATATTTAACAAAAGAAGAAAAACTGCTATAGATGAGTATGTAGATAAAACTTATGAAGAGTTTAAAGATAATGGTAAACAATTAACAAGATTAGCAGCACAGGCAAGTTCTGCAATATCAGCAGGAAAAGCAAAAGCCGAAAAATTAGCAAATCAAGGTCCATTTAAAAATTTATTGGGAAATATTACAGGAAAAAATAGAAAATTAAGAGGAGAGATAGACAGAGATTTTGCCGTATCTCAGCAAGCCTGCATAAAGATGATACAAAAACTAGCACAGCAGGGTAAATTAACTTTTGATGCTATAATGGGAGTAAACTGCAAACTCAACTGCCTAGTTACTCAAATAGATAAAGAGTTTAATGAACTGTATTCTCAAATGCAGAAAATGATGAATATGTCAATGTCTGCTTTTATTAGAGAGTCTACAAGAATAGATAAACTTGAAAGAAGTATGAATGTTGTACATCTTGAGTCAACAATAGAATATTTAGAGTTTGACGGAGTATTGTATAAAGACTTAGAAAGTAATAATGAAAAAATGTTATGTATTATTTCTGATTTCTTTTTGGCTACTAAAGGCAATTACTCACTTAATGACTTGATGATGTTAAAACCAATGATGGATAAAATAGGAATAAATCCAAGCGATAAAATAAGTATGATTAGCCTTTATAATACACTTTTATCTAATAGTAAAATAGCTGATAAATTCTTTGAGGCATTGGATAAAGCAAAATTAAATGAGCTTGAAGATATAGAAGTGCCTTTGCTTGGTAATATAAAAAAGATAGAAAAACTAGAAACAGATGAAAAATATATTGTAGACAGCATAGTTGATATGTCTGGAAAAGATGAAAAAGAAGTACAGTTTAATTTGCTAAAAAATTATGCAGCTAGTAATTTAAATATGGATTTGGAGAAAGAGAATTCATATTTTGATTTGTCAGTAGCTATGATAAACGAATTGACAGATATAGACTTAGTTGAGATAGAAGAAAAAAAAGAAACTCCTAAAATATCAGCCTCAGCCAATTTAATTTTTGATTTAGCAATAGAATTATTAGAAAAAAGTAATTATTCAGGAAGTTTATATTTATTAAATAAGGCTAAAGCTCAGGGATTAGATACAGCAGAACTATATGAGGCAATTGCATATTCATATATAGGAAGTAAGAGCTATAAAAATGCTGCTGAAAATTTACAATTAGCCATAGAAAAAGGATTAAATAATTATGATAATTATTATAAACTTGCTATGAGTTATGTATCATCTGTAATGTTTGAAAAAGCAAAAGATGCCATGATAAAAGCAGTTGAATTAAATCCAAATAGCTATGAAGCAAATATTAATTTAGGTGTATTATATAGAAGAATTCTTATGCCTCAAGATTATTCAAAAGCTGTAGAATATTATGATAAAGCTATAAAAATCAATAATGAAGAGCCTTTAGCATTTATGAATAAAGCTGAAGCATTAGTAGTAAGCGGAGGCAATAGATTTTTAATAGAAGAATGTTTAAATAGAGCTATAGCATTAAATCCAAGTTTAGAAGATGGTCTAAAAACAACAAAAGGTGGTTTTTATAAAGACTTATCTGATAAATTAAATCTTATTAGAACTATAGACGATTTTCTAGATTCATTAAAAAAATAGTAATTATGATATTAAAGATGAATAAGATGGTTAAAAAATATGTTTTTGCTTTTCTGATAAAATAGTTTTATTTAATTGTTTATTGCATATAAAAACTGAATCTGTAAAAGGCAATCTTTTAGCCACAGATGTACAGCGTATGGTTTTTTGGTTAAAAAACTGAGGTGTTGCATATCATACAGAGTGGGGGTAAAGCCCTGCTAATATATAAATTTAAATATTTTTTAAGTTTATAAAGTAATAAAAGAGGATAAAAATATTATGGATAAATTGGGGCTTGTTTTTGACGGCGGCGGCGGTAAGGGGGCTTATCAAATCGGCGTTTGGAAGTATTTGAAAGAGGTTGGGCTTGACAGAAATATAAAGACTGTTTCGGGAGCTTCTGTTGGGGCTTTGAATGCCTGCCTTTTCGCTTTGGACGATTACAATCTAGCCGAGAAAATTTGGACTAGAGAAATCAAAAATAAAATATTAAGCATTGACATAGAAAGCACTATTAAAGGTTTCGGCAAATATGGCTCTATGCTTATGACCAATCCTGCCGTTGCTGCTTTTGTGGGTGTTCTTGCTTCTACTGGTGTTCTATCTAGGGACGGTCTTGTGAGCATTATAAACAAGCATATTGATTTAAACTATATTTCAAATATGGATTTTCCTATTTACTGTGCATGTACTCATATACCTTCATTCAATGCCCATTATTTCAAATTAAATGGAAGAAGTGAAAAAGATATGATTGATATACTTCTTGCATCTTCTGCCATACCTATTTTATTTCCTGTAGAGAAAGTTGACGGCGAAATATATTTGGACGGAGGTATAAAAGATAATTCTCCTCTTACTCCTCTTTATGATGAAGGATGTACTGATATAATGGTTATACATTTGAAGGCTGATGAGATTATAAAAGACAGAAGGGATTCATCAGCTGTTATATACGAAATATGTCCTCATGAAGATTTAGGCAATCTTATAAATGGTACTTTGGATTTTTCTCCAGAAGGTGCATATAGGAGAATTGAACAGGGTTATAATGATGCTAAAGAAGTTTTGGAGGCTGCTGTTGAAATTGCTAAGGCTCAGGCTGGGATAATAAGAGATTTAGACATTATGAAAAGTCATGAGAAATCATTCAAGCAAAATAGAAAACAAGCACTAGAAGAAAGACAGAAATTAAAAGCTAATTTAAACAGCACAATGGAATCATTCATGAACATTGAAGATGCTAAAAAGAATTATCTAAAAGAACAGAAAAGAAAAAATATTGAGTAATAGCTTTAAAATTTTATTTACCGCACGGTAAGCAAAATTTTAAAGAATAATAAAATTTGAATTATAATATAAATTTATATTTTTAATTTAGCTAACCGTGCGTTGTGGGATTTTTAAAATTTAAAAAATGCTTGGGTGGGTGCTGTAAATTCTAATGAAGCAATAAAAAAATAAAAAACAGAAATAAAAGATAAGATTAAAAAACATAGAGGGCGGGCAATGAGAATAAATTTAAAAAATAAAAAGCCCCAATATGTAAATATAATGGGACTTTTTTATTAATTAAATTTGATTTTATTCAAAAAATTATTCTTCTATTTTTAAATGAAGTTCTTCTAACTGATCATCATCAACAGTAGAAGGACAGCCGCTCATTAAACATTGACCTTTTTGTGTTTTAGGGAATGCTATAACTTCTCTAATACTGTCTTGTTTTTGTAAAAGCATAACAACTCTGTCTATACCATAAGCCATACCGCACATAGGAGGAGCACCGTATTTTAATGCATCAAGTAAGAATCCAAATCTTATTTTTGCCTTCTCATCGGATATTCCTAAAAGATTGAAGATTTTAGCCTGTACTTTGCTGTCATATATACGCTGACCGCCGCCGCCTATTTCATTACCATTTAATACCAAGTCATAAGTATCGCTTCTTACTTTTAGTACATCAGTATCTAATAAGGCAACATCTTCAGGTACAGGAGCTGTAAATGGGTGGTGAGTAGCGGATATTCTTTTTTCTTTATGATCATATTCAAATAATGGAAACTCCACTACCCATAAGAAATTTAATTTATCTTTATCTATCAAGTTTAATTTCTCAGCGACCCTTAATCTTAAATTACCCAAAGCATCGAATGTAACTTTTGGAGTATCTGCAACAAAGAATAGTAAATCTCCTTTCTCTGCTTTAGTAACTTCTAATATTTTTTTCTGATTGTCTTCAGAGAAGAATTTAACTATATTTGATTCAAGTCCTTTATCAGTAACTCTCATCCAAGCAAGACCTTTAGCTCCGAAAATGCCTACATATTTTGTGAAGTCATCAATATCTTTTCTGCTTAATTTTTCGCCGCCTTTAGCATTCAAACATCTTATTATAAATTTGTTATCTAAAGCATTTTTAAATACAGCAAAATCACAGCCTCTAACCGCATCCTCAACATTGATAAGTTTTAATTCAAATCTAGTATCAGGCTTATCGCTTCCGTACATTTCCATAGCATCATAATAATTTAATCTAGGAAACGGAGTAGGCAAATCAATACCATAAACATCTTTAACTATATTAGCAGTAACATTTTCCATAATAGAAAGGAATTCATCAGTATTAAGGAAAGAAGTTTCAATATCAACCTGAGTAAACTCCGGCTGTCTGTCTGCTCTTAAATCTTCATCGCGGAAACATTTAGCTATTTGATAGTATCTGTCAAAACCACCTATCATAAGTATTTGCTTAAATATCTGAGGCGACTGAGGAAGAGCATAAAAATCCCCAGCATTTAATCTTGAAGGGACGAGGAAATCTCTTGCACCTTCTGGAGTGCTTTTATTTAATATAGGAGTTTCTACATCTATAAAGCCATTATCTGCTAAATGTTTTCTAAAAGCATTAGTAATTTGAAATCTTTTATATAAATTATTGAATACAGTAGGTCTTCTTAAATCTAAATATCTATATTTAAGTCTTATATCTTCGCCTGTATCAATATCATCTTCTAATAAGAAAGGAGGAGTTTCAGAAGTATTAAGAAGCTCCATTTTTTCAACCATAACTTCTATTTCACCAGTAGGAATTTTAGGATTGATCATTTCTGGACTTCTAGCTCTAATTTTACCTTCTACGCTGATAACATATTCGCTTCTTAAATCCTGAGCTTCATTATGTGCTTCTTTGCTTATTTCAGGATTGAATACTATTTGAACAAATCCTGTTCTGTCTCTTAAATCTACAAATATTACACCGCCATGATCTCTTCTTCTCAATACCCAACCGGCTAACTTAACTTCTTTACCGATATCATCTTTTGTTAATATTCCATTATAGGCACTTTTAAAACGCATATTGATCCCTCTTTTTTAATTGATTATTTATTTTATTGTTTAAAATTTATTAAAAAATAAGATACATTTCTTTTTTGAATAAACATAATAATTATATTATAAATAGGTATAAAAATCAACAATCTAATAAAATATGTATCAATTTTTATATTAATTTGCTTACAATATATAAAGCAGCTATTCTAATAGACGATTCTTTTTTTCTAAAAAGATATAAATTTCATAAAAGGAATATTGATAGTAATTTCAATTTTTCTAAAAATAATGTTCAAGATATAGTAAATGATTTATATTCAATATCATTAGCAAGTATGAACAAAGGAATAAAGGATATAAATTATTATTTGTACAGAATATTTTACTATGATTGCTTTTCATATAAAGAAAATATATATTTAGAAATGAATTATTTAATGAACTTAGAAAAAATAGGAAGGCAGATTTAAGATTAGGTGAATTAAAAAAACAATACAGTTGGACTATAAAACCATTAAAAATATAGTCTATAATAAAAGATATTAGAAATAAAAAATAGAATTTTAAATTAGACTATAATGATATAAGTGAAGATGATTTTATTTTCAATTTGAAACAGACAGGAATGTATATGAAAATTGCTGTTGCTATATACTCACTATCATATAAAAAATTGGAGGATATAATAGGATTAATATCTGGAGATAGTGATTTTGTACCGGCTTAAAAAATAGCTAGAAGAGAAGAAATAGATTTTATATTAATCATATAGATGTTTCTTTAGAATAGCATATAGATGGGTTATTAATGAAAGAACAACTAAAAGAATAATAGAAAAGATAAAATCATAAAAAATATTTTTAATAAAAAAAATGATTCCTATAACAGAAAATTAATATTTCTAAATTATAGTTAAATTCAAATCCTTTAAATATTTTGATGATTTCTTTTATAGTTTCACCAGATGCATAAACATCATCTATCAATAATATATTTTTATTTTTTATTTTTTCTGTATTTATTATTTCAAAAGCAGCTTTAATATTTTCGCTTCTTTCTTTTAGAGTTTCTAAAAATTTTTGTTCTTTTATATTTTTTTTATTTTTATAAGTTCATATTTTTCTATATTAAACTCTTTAGAGATATAATCAGCAAAAAAATCCATTACGCCATTATTTTTATTTGAAGGCACATAAAGTATGATGTCAATTTTTTTATTATTTGTTTTTATATAATCAGAATAATAATTTTTTATATTCTCTATTATATTTATAGGGAAATCAATATTATTTTTTTTAAATGCCCTTAATTCATCACCAAGCTCTTTATCCAAATCGCCTAATGCTGTTATAGGTATGTTATCTATACTGAATTTTTTATAAGCAGTAAAAATATTACTCATTAGTTTTATCTTTCAATATTAAGTATATTATACTCGCAAAAATCCAATTTACTATTATTCCCTTATATCCTAAAATAACTCCGTTTAACCAAGTATTAATGCTGATATCAAAAATAAAAGTTAGAATTACAGATGATAACCTTCCAACTATCAAAGCAAATAATGAAACTAATATAAAAGATATGTTTTTATTTTTCATTACACTTATTAAAGATGAAAATACTATGCCTTCAAATATCAAAAAATATAATGTCGGAGGCATGGGCATATTGGTAAGAAAATAATTCAAGAGCGGAGATATAAAGCTAAGAATTATTAAAAATATAGGATTTAATATATAAGCTCCTAAAGACAAAGCAAAAAATATAGGAAGGAATTCTGTGCCTTTAAATCCGAAATAATGTGTTATAATAGGTGATGCTAAACTTATAATGCTTAATAAAAATAATATAACAATATTAACATTAATTTTTCTTAAAGATAAAGTTTTCATAAAAAATCCTAACTAAATTATTTTAATCTGTATTATACTCAATATATGCATATTTGTCAAAATTTAACGCACGGCAATTAGATTACAAAATATAAAAATGTTTTAATTTATAATTAAAACAATAAATAAAAAATCATTAAGCGTGCGTTAAAACACATTCATAATAATTATTCAGCGAAATTTATAAGCTCGCCAATATTTTCTATACTGCAAATTATCTTATCACCTTTTTTCATGTATTTAGGAGGATTGAAAGACATTCCAACACCACCAGGAGTTCCTGTTGCTATTATATCTCCAGTTTCCAAAGTCATTCCTCTTGATATATCAGATATTAAATAATTTACATCATGAATCATATATTTAGTATTTGAAGATTGTCTTATTTCATCATTTAAAATACTTTTTATATCAAGTTTCAAAGGCAGTTTCAAATCATCTTTATAAACTATGCATGGTCCCATAGCACTGTATGAATCCAAACTTTTACCTTTATACCACTGCGAATGTTTTTTTTGTATATTTCTTGATGATATGTCATTGAATATACTGTATCCGAATATATAATCATTAACTTCTTCAGGCTTTATATCTTTTGCTGTTTTCCCCATGATTACAGCTAATTCAACTTCATAATCAAGACATTCATCTAAATCAAATCTAGATTTTATTTTATCCCCAAAACCAATTATTTCTATAGCCCTTTTAGAAAAGTATACAGGTGCTTTAACCTCCTTAAAATCTTTCATGTCTTTTTTTATCTCACTTAAATGATCACTGTAATTAACCCCTACACATATAATATCATGAATAGGCTTTCTTATAGGAGATAATATTTTTACATTATCTATAGAATATGCCCTTTCAAAATTTTCTTCTGCATATTTTAATTTATTTAGTATATCCTTATCTGTGTTAATCATATTTATTAATTGTATCATAGGATTAGAATCAAATTTAAAGTCAGATATTATTTCATTAATTGCAATAACTTTATTTCCGTCCTTACTTAATATACCTACAGATTCAGTATTATTCCATTCAACAAATGATACAAATTTCATTATTATAACTCCAAAAAAATATTTTTATTGATATATAAAACATTAATATATGATTATTATTTTAATAAAAATTGAGATAATTTTTAAAGTTTTTTAATCAATAGTGTTTTATACATTATATTAAATTTATAAATGTTTTTCAATATGTGTGTAATAAAAACTTGAATATTAAATAATATACAATATAATGAATATCTATTTTTATATTTAAGGTGCATATTTATGAATATACTTGACAATGTAAGCGAAGTCCAAAGAGAAGGAATACTGCATACAGGAAGTCCGCTACTTCTTTTGGCAGGGGCAGGAAGCGGTAAGACCTTAGTTATTACTAGAAAAATAGCATATCTTATCAATGAGCTTGAAGCAGCTCCTGAAAATATAATGGCTGTAACTTTCACTAATAAAGCTGCACATGAGATGAAAGAGAGAGTATGCGATTTGCTTCCAGATATTAAACCAAGCAGATTATTTATTAGAACTTTTCACTCTGCATGTCTAAGAATATTAAAAGAGAATGCACATTTCCTAGGATATAAGTCCAATTTTCTTATTTTAGATGAAGGAGATAAAGCATCAGTTATTAAAAGAATTATGAAAGAAGAGGAAGTGCCAAAGAGTATAGGACAGAAACTTATAACAAGATTCATATCAAATGTAAAAAATTCAATAGATGATGGTATAGTTTTCGACAGAGATATTTTTGAAAATGTTTATAAAAAATATACAGAGTATGAACTTAATGAAAATGTAATGGATTTTGATGATTTAATTTTAAATACTATAAAATTATTTGAACAAGAAAATAAAGTTTTAAATTATTATAGAAACAGATTTAAATATATTTTAGTAGATGAGTTTCAGGATACTAATCCTCAGCAATATAAATTAATAAAATTATTAACGCAGGATGCAGAAAATGATTTAACAGTTGTGGGAGATGATGATCAGAGTATATATGCCTTCAGAGGAGCAGATGTTTTGAATATACTTGATTTTGAAAAAGACTACCCTAATACAAAGGTAATTCGTCTTGAGGAAAATTACAGATGCCCTAAAGATATTGTAGAAGCTGCTTTGAGTGTCATAAAAAATAATACTAATCGTCATGAAAAGAATGTATTTTCAAATAAGCCTAATGAGTTTAAAATAGAAAATTGGATTTGCTATAGCGATTTAGAAGAGGCAAGAAGTGTAGTTAATGAAATAGAATCCTTATTTGATAACGGATTTGAGGCAAAGGATATTGTTGTATTATTTAGAACTAACAGCCAGTCTAGGGCTTATGAAAAAGAGTTAAGACTTCATTCTATTAATTATAAAATAGTAGGAGGAGTTGGATTCTTTGAGCGTATTGAAATAAAAGATGCCATTTCTTTTTTAAGGCTTATGACAGGTTTCGGAGATAACTTCAGTGTAAGAAGAACTATCAATGTTCCGCCTAGAGGAATAGGAGAGAAAAGCTTCAGCAATTTTGAAACTTTTGCAAATACTAGAAAATTGACTCTTTATAACGCTATTGATTATATTGATGAAGCAGGACTTACAAAAAAAGTTATTTCAAATATGAAAGCCTATAAAAGCATTATAGAAGAATATGCTGTAAAGATAAAAGAAGATATTATCAATGAAGAAGGCATTCATATAGAGTTATTATTCTTTGAGTTTTTAAAAGATATAGATTATTTTTCAATTTTTAAGAGTGATGGAAACGAGAGAGTAATAACTGCTGAAGAGAATATAAAAGAGCTTTTCAGAGGTTTTTATGATTATAAAGCAATGGAACCTAATGCTTCACTTATAACATTTTTAGAAGAGAATACTCTATACAGAGATATAAATACAAATGATGACAAGGATGATTATGTAACATTGATGACTATTCATAATGCTAAAGGTTTGGAATTTGATGTAGTATTTATGACAGGAATGGAGCAGGGAGTTTTTCCTCATTATTTCTCGCTTGAAGAAGAAAAAGGCATTGATGAAGAAAGGAGGCTTTGTTATGTAGGTATAACAAGGGCAAGAAGAAAACTTTATCTTACATACTCAAAAAGAAGAAGAATAAGCACTGGTATAATGGAGCAGATACCTTCCTCATTTTTAATGGAGATACCGAAAAAATTAATGCTCATAAAAGAAAAGGCTAATTATTATTCTGGTAATTATATTGATATAGACGAAGATGCTTTTGATTATTGATTGTAAAAAATAACGCACGGTTAATGAAATTTTATATATTGTTTAAATTATAATTATTAATCGATTTATATTTTAAATTTTATTCTGCGTGCGATGTATGATGCATTCTAAATTAAAAAAATACTTGGGTGGGCAGCTAAAAATTCTAATTAAACAAAAAAGAAATCAAAAACAAAAATCCAAAATTAATTAAAAAGCCTAGAGGGTGGGAAAGTGTAAGTAGGTTTTTAAACTTTTATTACATACCCCGCCCTTTATATTTTTTAATTCGTTTAGAAAATTATATTTCATTTTTCTTAAATGATTAATTAGAATTTCAAGACACCCGCCCAAGTGTTGTCTAAATTTTTAATCTTATAAACGCACGGTGAATAGAATTTTATATATTGTTTAAATTATAATTATTAATCGATTTATATTTTAAGTTTTACTCTGCGTGCGGCATAATAAAAAATCCGGCAAATAAATTTACCGGATTCTAATAATTTTTATATTTGAGAATTATAATTTTTCTAGAAGTTTTTTAGCAAATACAGCCCCAAAGCCTATAACAGCCGCAACAACTACTAATTGGAAAATGCCCTCTATAATATCATCTAAATTATAAAGCATATAATGCATTCCAAAAAATCTTGAATAGAATATAAATAATGCTGTTAATGCCAATACTCCAATTATAGCCATAATAATAATTATGCTTTTATTAGATTTATTATTTTTTTCTTTAACAACTATAATATCTTTTTTTTCATTGTTAGATTCGCTTTCATTTGATTTTTCTTCTTTACTATCTTTTGAATCTATTTTTTTAAATAAAATAAAAGCAAACATTATCATTACAGCAAAAACAGAAATTTTTAATAATGCTTCTATAACTTCATCGAAATCATGCATTAAATAAAACATATAATACTGCAAACCTAAAAATCTTATTGCCGCTATAAATAATGCCGCTGCCGCAAGAGAAGCTGCAATAATCATAAACTTTTTTGATTTTACAACAGACATTATATTATTTTTCATCATTTCCTCCTTTATAAAAAATAAATTATCTTATCCTTTTTTTATCATCTTTTAATTTATATTCAGGTTTTAATTCATAAACTTTTTCATATCTAGGATCATTTTCTCTGCTGTCTATATTGCTTTTAGTATTATCCGCAATCCTCCTCTCTCTTCTTTCATAATCCCTCATATCATACTCATATTGTATATTATCTTCTTTTATTCTTTCTCTTTTATTATTATTTCTTTCATTTCTATAATCATCTTCATAATCATCATAATATCTATCACTTCTTACCCTATTATCATAATCGTCTTCATAGTCATCATAGTCATCATAATATTCATCTCTTCTTCTGATTTTTCTTCTTCTGCTAGGTTTCCTATAATCATCATCTCTATCATTCTTTCTTATTTTTCCTGAGGTATTATCATCTTTTAAAACCTTTTTTATGAAGTATATTACAGCTAATATTACAACAACCATTATTATTAGCTTCACTATATCTTCAATAAAATCATCTACATCATCAATTAAATCAAAACAGTACAGATTTGCCGCAATGATTAAATTAAAAATAAAAGCTTTTAATGCTAACTTTTTCATTACTTACTTTCCCCCATTAATTTTTACTCATTATCTGTCATCAGAATTAGAGTCTTTTTTTACATATTTTTTAAATATATATACTCCTGCTGCTATTATTACAACAATGCCAATTACTTTTGCCAAATCATCAAAAATAAAATCAAAAGTGTCTTCTATTAAATCAAAAGAGTATAAATTGGCAGTCATAATAAATACAGATACCAAAGCTATTAAACTTAACTTTTTCATATTATCACCTCCTTATTAATCTCTTATAATTAAAGTATAGCATATTAAATAAGTTTTGTAAAGCTAAATTTAAATAAATTTTACAAAAAATACAGTATTGTAAATAAAATGTAAAGTAGTATACAATACAAATCATACATTATAGCCGCAATTTAAAATGATTTCTTATTATATAAATAGCAGAATTTAGTAAATATGATACCTAGTTTAAAACTAATCTTATTTTTATAATAAAAAACTCCGCTTATTTTTTGTATCTCTGCAAAATAGTGAATATTCACATACTGATATACGACAAGTGAAACATTATTTTTTTAATTGATAAATTATTAAAATTTCATATATAATCAATCTATACTTTTGAAACAAATACATTAATTTTTGCATTTAATATATTTTAAGTAAAAAAATTATTGATTAATAGCTGATATAAAATATAATGTTTAAATAAAAAATTATATAGGATAATGTCCATGAAAAAGATTGTATTTATGAGTTTATTTTTAAGCATGATAATATTGTTTATGTCATGCTCAGGATCAAAAGATGAGAATGGGGTTATATATATTAATGTAGGACCTGAACCCAAAACCATAGACCCTGCTTTAAATTCAACAGTAGATGCCAATATTTATATTCAGCATGTTTTTGAGGGATTGGCAACTAGAGACAAGGATAATAAAATAGTACCGGGTGTTGCTGAAAGCTGGGATATAAGCGATGACGGATTAACTTATACATTTCATATAAGAGACGATGCTAAATGGTCTGACGGTAAAAAGATTACAGCAGAGGATTTTGTTTATTCTTGGCAAAGAGTAGTTGATCCTATTACAGCGAGCGAATATGCTTATCAATTTGAACCTGTTTTAAATGCAATGGATATAAATTCCGGTAAGAAACCTGTTGCTGAATTGGGGGTAAGAGCCGTAGATGAAAAAACTTTTGAAGTAAAATTAAATGCACCTACAGCTTATTTTTTAGAGTTAGCAGCTTTTTATACATTTTATCCTGTTAGAAAAGATATGATAGAAGAAAACACAGATAATTGGACACTTTCTCCTGATACTTATATAGGAAACGGACCTTTTATAATGACCGAAAGAAGAACAGATGATAGAATTGTAGTAGTAAAAAATACTAATTATTGGAATGCTGATAATATAGTTCCTGAAAAGTTGGTATTTATACTTATGCAAAATGGTACTGCTGCTGTTGCGGGCATAAAAGAAGGTTCTTTGCATTTTGCCAATAATCCTCCGCTTCAGGATATTGAGAATTTAAAAAGTGAAGGCTTAATGCATATTTCTCCTTATTTAGGCACATATTATTATTGTTTGAATATTACTAATAATATATTAAAAGATGTAAGGGTTCGTAAGGCTTTGACTTTGGCTATAGACAGAAATTATTTAGTAGAACAGGTAACTAGAGCGGGACAGCTTCCTGCAAGTGCTTGGGTTCCTAGCGGAGTAAATGATACTGAAGGAGCAGAGGGTGATTTCAGAAAAGTGGGCGGCGACTATTACAGTGTAAAAGCTGAAGATTATCAAAAGAATTTAGATGAAGCTAAAAAACTTTTAGCTGAGGCTGGTTATCCTAATGGAGAAAATTTCCCTGTTATAGAGTTTAAATCAAATTCAGGAGAGCATATACAAATATTTGAAGCAGTACAGCAAATGTGGAAATCCGGACTTGGTATAGATTCTACTATAGCACAGGAAGAATGGGCTACTTTCCAAACTACAAGACAGGAAAAAAATTATGTTATAGCCCGCCATGGCTGGATAGCTGATTATAATGATCCTATGAGTTTTTTGGGTGTATTTTTAAGCTATAGTATACAAAATAACGGCGGTTATTCTAATAAAGCTTATGATGATAAATTAAAACTTGCTATGTCTACAATAGATCAGGATATAAGAATGAAAGCTATGCATGAGGCAGAAGATATACTTATGGAAGATATGGGTTTAATACCTATTTATTTTTATACAGATCCTATTATGGTTAGTAAAAAGTTATCAGGTGTTATTTACGATCCTCTAGGAGCACATAAATTCTTCTATGCAAAATTATCTGAATAATAAAATTAATTAATTTTTTAAGGCGGATTTACTGTAAAATCCGCCTTTATTTATATAATTTCTATACTAGACATTTTTTTAAATTTGTCTTTTTTAAAAAAAATGTTATTATATATATATAAAATATTTGGAGATTATATTTATGTTACTAAAAGATAGAAACGGTCTTTATAGAGGTAAGGCAACAATAAAAAATTTTCTCACTTTTGATATAGATTTAGAAGCATTAGTAGATGAAAATGGAGATATAAAAGTAACTACTACAGCACCTATAGTTGGAAAGATAAGTCATAGCATATCTTTGGGAGCATCTTATGATAAAGATGACTATGATATGAAATTCGGAGAAGATATTTTTCATATACACTTCGATTCCAATAATTCTATAGAAATAGAATTGCCTGAGAAAATCAATGGCAGTTTCATAGTAACTAGGAATGTAATTTTAAATAGGGTATAAAAAATCAGCTCTCTTAATTTATATTAAGGAACTGATTTTTTATCTATTCATATAGAAAAAATTATATAGAAAAAAGTTTTATTATAAATAATAATCTGATTTATCAAATATTCATAATATTTAAATTAAAAAGGATAGTACAAAATATTACGACTTTAGGGTATTGGGCCAGCAGGGACTTGAACCCCGGACCCGATGATTATGAGTCATCTGCTCTAACCGACTGAGCTACTGGCCCCTAGTTCTCAAGAAAATCTTCTTTAGATTTATGTATTATATAATAAAGAAAAAAAAGTCAATACTTCTATAATAATTTTTTTATTTAATTCTATTTTTATTTATATTTTTTATGTTCTTAACAGTAACATAAAAGTTTTTTTATTGTAATGTTGATTTTTTGTATATTTACTATTGACTTACTCAAATAAATTTACATAATAATTTAGTATATAGTAAAAATACATGAAGGGAGTATATTTTTATGAAAGTTGACAAAGTTTATTCAATATATTACAGTGCTACAGGTACTACTCAGAAAATTGTTTCTTTTGTTGGTGAAAATATAGCAAAAAAATTGGGAGTACCTTTTGAGAAGTATAACTTTTCTTTGCCTAAAAAAAGAGAAGGTATATTGGAGTTTAAAGAAAATGATTTGGTGATATGCGGAACACCTACTTATGCAGGAAGAATACCAAATGTTATGCTTCCATATTACAAAAATAATATTAAAGCAAATGGAGCTTTGGCTGTTCCTATAGTATTATACGGAAATAGAAATTTTGATGATTCCTTAATAGAACTTAGAAATACTATGCAGGAAAATGGATTCTACACTATAGCAGGAGCCGGATTTATTGGTGAGCATGCTTTTTCCTATGTACTTGGAGCTGGAAGACCTGATGAAAAAGATATGGCTATTGCTGCTGAATTTGTAGATAAAGTAGTAGAAAAAATTAAAAATGTAGCAGATATACCTACTGAACCTATTAAAGTAAGGGGAAATGATCCTATTCGTCCTTATTATATGCCTAAAGATAAACATGAACATGCTATAGATATATTAAAAGTAAAACCTAAAGTAGATACTTCAAAATGTACAAACTGTAAAACTTGTGCTCATGTATGTCCGCTTGCTTCTATTGATTTTGATGACATAACAAAATATGTAGGTAAATGTATAAAATGCGGTGCCTGTGTGAAAAAATGTCCTGAACATTGCAGATATTATGATGATGAAGGATATTTATACCATCAGCATGATTTAGAAGAAGAGTTTCAAAGAAGAGCTGAACCTGAATTATTCTATTAATTAATATCAATTTATAGAAAAGCCATGAAATTATTTCATGGCTTTTTTATAAACTTAAATATTATATTTGTTTAAATATTTTTTTTATTATAGTTTGAGGAGTCGTGACAACCATACTTCTTTTGCATCACTGTGCTTTTGAAACAAGTCTATTACTCTTCTTCAGATGACTCGCTATCTTCTTCTGTATTTCCTGATGCTTCTCTTAGAACTTGTTTTATAGCATCAAATATTTCTCTTGCCTTTGCTTTAGTTACATCTGAGGTTTTAGTTTTTTTAGTGATAGATGCTTTCTTTAATATCATATCCCCATACACATTTCCTATTCCGCTTAATATCAAAGGATTTTTTATAAGTTTCTCTACTGTTGTATCATTATCTGATAATAATTGGCAAAATAAATTATAATTGAATTGTTTAGTAAGAGGATCATATCCTATTTGAGGCATTGTTGTAGAGTCCTTCCAAATAGGTATTATTTTAGTAACTTCATTTTTATCATTACCGTCATCTACTACAAAGAAATTGCCATGATCTGTTTCTAATTTTAATATACTATTTTCATATTGGGAATCTTCTGTTAATACAAAAGAGCCGTTGGGGCCTAAATCAATAAGCATGGCATCTTGGGAAAACTGAAAATGTATATATCCTCCATAGCGTAAAACATCTATTATTTTCTGTCCTTCTATATCTTCCATTTCCTTATATTGCTTATCTATAGCTTCTATCTTATTTATATAAGAATAACAAATTTCACTTTTAATGGAGTTTATTAATGTAATTAAATTTGGCAGTTCTTTCATAACTTATGATCTTCCTATAGTATTATGTTTACTTTATATTTTAGCATGAAAGAAAAAAAAATCAAATTTTATAATATACCTATGGGGCTTTATTTATGATAAATTTAGTAAAAACTTGGGTGGGTGCCTTAAACTTATAATTAAGCATTTAACAAAAAATAAATATAATTTTCAAAATAAATTAGAAAATATAAAGGGCGGGGTATGTAAGTAAAGTTTTAAAACAAAATTACACTTGCCCACCCTATATACTCATAGTTTTAATCTGTAATTACTATTTTTTATTTTTTTATTATTAAAATTAGATTTTTAAGCTGCCCACCCAAGTATTTTTTTACTTTATAATGCATACACCGCACGCAGAACAAAACTTAAAATATAGATATATTAATAATCATAATTTAAATAATATATAAAATTCTGTTAACCGTGCGTTTGGAATATAACAAATATAAAAAATAAAAGCCTGCATTTCTTTATACAAAATACAGGCTTAAATATATTATTTTTTATATAGATTAAAAAATCTTTTTAACTATTATAGTTTCATCTCTTCCTGCTCCAACTGAAACAATAGAAATATCTGTTTCAATAACTTCGCTTAATCTTTTTAAATACTTTTTAGCGTTTTCTGGAAGTTTATCATATTCTCTAATTTCTCTAGTGCTAGTTTTCCAGCCTTCAAACTCTTCATATACAGGCTCAGCTTTTGAAAGTATATCCAAATCTGCAGGATAACCTTCTAATATCTCACCATTATATTTGTAGGCAACACATATTTTTAATTTATCCAAATCATCTAATATATCAAGTCTAGTTACAGCAATAGAATCAAGTCCGTTCACATAAGAGGCATATTTTACAACGCAGGCATCAAGCCAGCCGCATCTTCTTGGCCTTCCAGTAACAGTGCCGTACTCTCCGCCTTTATCTCTTATAGACTGACCTATATCATCATGAAGCTCTGAAGGAAAAGGTCCTTCCCCCACCCTTGTAGAATAAGCCTTAACTACTCCTATAACATTATCAATCTTTCTAGGTCCTACTCCAGAACCTGTGCAGGCTCCTCCTGCAGCAGGATAAGATGAGGTTACAAAAGGATAAGTACCATGATCCAAGTCAAGCATAGTAGCCTGAGCTCCTTCAAATAGTATATTCTTTTTCTCTTTAATAGCTTTATTTAATATTGTAGTGGTATCAGCAACATAAGGTTTTAATCTCTCAGCATATTCCAAATACTCTTTTAAAAGTGCATCATAATCAAATCCGTCATGATTATAAACTTTTTTAAGGAGTTTATTTTTAAGCTCTAAATTAAACTTTAATTTTTTGGCAAAAACTTCTTTATTCATTAAATCAACTATTCTTATACCCAAACGGCTGGACTTATCCATATAGCAAGGACCTATACCATTTTTAGTAGTACCTAATTTATTTTCTCCGAGATCCTCTTCCTGAAGTTCATCAAGAAGCCTATGATAAGGCATTAATACATGAGCCCTGTTAGAAATTTTAAGATTGGATATATTAACTTTCTTTTCTATAAGAGCATCTATTTCACTTAAAAAAACTTTAGGTTCTATAACAACTCCGTTTCCTATAACGCAAACTTTATTCTTATGAAGTATGCCGGAAGGTAAAAGTCTTAATTTATATTTCACATTATCCACAACAACGGTATGACCTGCATTGCTTCCGCCCTGAGAACGAACAACATATTCGCAGTTTTCGGCAAGATAATCTACTATTTTACCTTTGCCCTCATCACCCCATTGAGTACCTACTATAATTACTGAAGCCATTTTTCAACTCCTTGTTTTATTATGATAAAATATAAGATTTAAAAAAACTTATAAAAAACACACGATTGCTATTATATGAATATTTTTTAAGAATTGCAAGATACTTTTAATAGAAATTTCTATTAAAGATAATGTTTTTATTTATACAGTAATTTTTTAAACATCGTTAATACAATTATATATTGTTTTAATATTTTTATAATGACTTATAATAAAGTAGATTTCAAACTTAAAATATTTTGGATTATTTATGACTGAAGAATTAAAAATGCAAATAATACTTTTATTATCAAATTACTTAATGACAGAAAATACAAATATATTAGATGAAATATTAACAATATGTAATAATGAAATAAGAAATAATAATGAAGATGCTAAAATATATTTTTATAGAGGTCTTTGCAGATATAATTATAAATTATATGGAGAAGCTATTAGAGATTTTAATAAATCTCTAATATTAGGATTTAAAAATGAGAAAATATATTTTTATATAGGGTATTGCAAATTTCATTTTAAGCAATATAAAGAGGCTATTAACGATTTTGATAAATATATAAAATTAAGTAAAGAATATAAATTACAATATCTTAATATGAGCATAAAGGAGTATAAATCAAAAAATAATGATGATTATACTTTAAACTTATTAAAAGCATTTTTAAAAAATAATTTTGGTGATGAATATTTTTTTAGAGGATATTGCAAATTGCAGTTAAAAGATAATTATGGAGCTTTTGAAGATTTTAATGTATCTATAAAATTAAATTATAAAAATGTAGACTCTTATTTTTATATGGGACATTGTAATATATTATTTAAAGAATTTAAAAAGGCAATTGAATATTTTAAGAAAGTTATAGAAATAAATCCAAATGATGAAGGTGGATATTTGAATATAGGTGTGTGTCATCTTGAACTAAAAGAATATTATAAATCAATAGAAAATTTTAATAAAACTATAGAATTAAATAATAATAATGAAATAGCTTATTTTGGTATAGGTTTCTCATTACTATATTTAAAAAAATATGAAGAATCTATTAAATATTTTAATAAAACTATAGAATTAAATAAAAAATATATAAGTGCATATTTAAATAGAGGTATATCAGAATTTTATTTAAAAAAATATAATGAAGCAATAAAAGACTTTAATAAAACTATTGAATTAAATTCAAAAAATATTGATGCTTATTTTTTTAGAGGTATTATAAAAATTTATTTAAAAAATGAAAAAGCTATAAAAGATTTTAGAACTTTTTTCAAAATTAATAAAGACAATAATATATATATAATTACAATATTACAGAAGTTTGATGAATATAATGATATCGAAAAATTATTTAAATTTATAGTTGATATAAAGAATAATGAATTATGGGAAAATGAACCAATAACAAATTTAATTTCTCGTTTTGAAGAGAGTAAAAATTTTAATGATGAGCTTAAAGAAAATATAAAATATCTTTTGCTATACGAATATTTTTTACTTAAACTTTTAACTTTTGATACTGAAGAAAAAAATAATAATATAGAAATATCGCATTACACTTCTTTAGATATTCTCACTTTATTATTAAATGTTAAAGAAAATATAAAAGAAAGCGGAAATATTAGAATAAATAATATCACAACTGCCAATGACCCTAAAGAAGGTAAAATTTTAGAAAGTATTTTAAATAAAAATGATATAGATATACAAATAGAAAATGATGAAAAAGCTTTAACTCTTCAGACATCGTATTCAAGAAATAAAGATTCCCTTACAATGTTTAGACTATATGGGAAAAAAGAAAATAAAGAGGCTACAGGCGTATGTTTGGTTTTAGATAATAAATATTTTAATAATTCATATATTTCTCCTCATTATTATAAATATGAAAGAAAAACAAATTATAAAATTATTAATGAATTAATAAATAGTATAAAAGTTGATGAAAATAAAACTGTTAATGATATTTATAATGGAGAAATACCATTTATACAAAAAAGAAATCTATATTGGGTACTTTATTATAATGAAAAAGAAAATCAGCTTATTTATAATAGAGAAAGATCTAAATATGCAAGTAATATTATTGATTTAAATGATTTGAATGATCCTGATTACAAAGCAGAGTTAAAAGAATATAATAAAAAAGAAGACATTATTAAATATGCATTTGCAAAAATATTTCATTATACAAGAGAAATTAAAAAACAAATAGAAGATACAAAAAATAATGAAAATTATAAAAATATTAAAAATCAATTATACAGCTATTTATTTGAAAACATAAAATACATAATAAAGCATGAAGCATTCTTTGAAGAACAGGAACTTAGAATGCTTGTAACAAATGATTATAAGTCTGATGAAATATTAATTGACAATGATAATAAAAAGCTCTATATTGATTATATAAAACTTTTTAATGAAAATACTAATTATATAAAAGAAATAATAATAGGCTCAAAAGTAGAAAACAATGAGGCAGTTGCCGAATATATAAGAAAGGCACTTCACTTAAAAAATACTGAAGCTAATAAATTAGATGATATAAAGGTGAGTATATCTGAAGCACCACTTAGATAAAAAAATAAAATATATAAAAATTATCTTGAATACATCTGACTGTTTCTTGCTTTATAGCTATTCATAAGTTTGTAAACTTCATCAGGATTTAAAGCCTGTTCTACATTGATAGTAACATTCCAAATATCTCCTTTGGAAAAACCTTGTTCCTGCAATTGTGCATTACTTTGAACTGTGATTTTTCCTGATTTATTGCTTACAAGTTCAGCACCCATTTCCCCAACAATTGCAGAGCCTCCGTCTGGAATAGTGTATCCTGTTGTACCGAATGCAAATTGAGGTGCCTGCGGAGGATTAGATTTTACACTGTCTAAAGCATTAGCTGATGATACAATACCGGAAGCAGCAGAAATTGCAGATGATATAGCAGTGGCAGATATCACAAGACCCGCAGCAAAACCGACAGGCCCTCCCTGAGCAAATGAAGCAGCTACTCCCAAAGCAGATTGTGCTATAGCAAGAGAAGGTATTAAAACGGCATCTGCTATAGCTTTTGCTTTTTCCATCTCTGCTAGTTTTACTTCATTATCCCACTCAGCATAAGCTTTATTATACTCTGCCTGTGCCAATTCTTTTTCTAATAATTCTCTTTGAGTTTGTATTTCTTTTTCTTTTTGTAAATCTTCTTTTTCTTTATCCTGTTTTTTCTTTAACTCTTCCTGCTTTATTCGTATAGCTTCAGCACTCATAGCATCTTTACTTTCAATAGCTAACTCTAATTCCTCATCAAGCCTTGATAAATAGTTTTCATAATCCTCATCGTCCTGAGTTCTTTTATTTTCTCTTAACTCAGCTTGATAATCATCAAACTCCTGTAATTTATTTTTAGCTTCTTCTATTGCATTATCATAAGAGCTTAAATCATAATAAAAAAAGTCAGAAAAACTTGCACTTAAATCTTTATATATGCTGGATACACTAGAAATAGAATCTTTTATTCCGTCAGTAAAATTTTTTATATTAATACTTTTAATGCTTTCATCAAGAGAGTTTATAGATGATGATGTATTATCTATAGCTTTATTTGCTTCTTCTGCTGAGCTTGTAAAATCATTAAATGTTTTTGATGAATCATTAAAAAACAAAGAAGTTTCATATACTGAATTTATTTTCTTTATGCTTTCTTCTATGTTTTGTAATTCTTTATTAGTATCAGAAATATTTTTATTTAGATTGCTGTTCATATTTATAAACCTCTTTCATTAACTATAATTAAAAACCGCTATTATTTAATATTCTCTCAAGATTTTTTCTTCGCTCTTCCTGATTATATAAATAATTGGTAAGATTAATATTCATCTTTGCAAGTTCCAAATCTATATTAAGAGAATTTTTTTCAAATTTATAATCTATTGTCCGTATATTCATATCTACTATCCTTGAACCTATATCAAAAAAGCAAATGAATTTATCATATAAAATATTGCCTCTCTCTGAAGTTATTATAATATTTCTTTTATCGTATCCGCTTACATCAAATACACCAAAGCCATTAGTAAAATACTTTCTTTGAAAATGTTCTTTATCCTCTATTTGAAATACTGCTGATACATTTGATGATTTAACAGTGTCATCTTGAATACCGTCAGAAAAAAATATCACTATCTTTGTAATATTATAGCTTTGATTGCAAATCTGTTTATAATATTTATCTATATCTGTAAGAGCAACAGACTGCTGCTGTTTATAATTAGGATATTTCCTATATTCTATACTCGCATCAATGTCTATGATATCCGATGAATAAACTTCATTTAATCTGCTTTCTATTTCTGTGAAATCATTAAAATCTATAATCTGATAAAAATTATTAGTTGGTTTTAATATGCATTCTATACATTCATTAATATTTAAATCATAATTTTTGCTGTTAAGAGTTTTTATTTTAACTATTTCTTTTTTGGTTTGATTAGTTAAAAATTGATAAGCAAACTGATAAGCTAAATCATAATTTTCTAATTTATACTCTATTTCAAATATATCAGTTTTTATTCCTATTTCTTGTTCTAATGGTATTGGAGGATATAGTTTATCAGCACCTACTATTTTAGGAAGAGTTCTATATACTTCTTCTTCATTACCTTCATCATCTGTAATTGTATCCTTCATCTTAATAATATAACGGCTTACTAAATCAGCAGAATCTTCTTCATACTCGCTGTCTGAAAAATCATTATTATGCCAATTTAATTTTTTAGAAGGTATATCTGAAAATTCTTTGAAATAAAAATATCCGTCAAAATCCACACCCCAGCACCAAGTATCAGATAAATTTTCTTCTACCTCATCAAGTATATCCGAAATATTTTTTCCGCTGAAAGACATTGTTATTTCTTTATCATTATTAAGAGTAATATTTTTTTCATCAAATATTATATTCATCTCTTCTATTTTTTCTCTTAAAGATAAAACTATATCCAATGCTCCTTTGGTTGATTCTAATATTAAATCGCCTTGTATATACTGATGAAGAAGTCTTCCCCATATAGGGATAATACTTAAATTAAGCCCAGCATTATCTATGCTTTCAACATATCCTGCAAATCTTTTCTTACCATTGAGATAATATTCAACTTTATCATTAATATTAAAATAATTAAGAGGAGTACTGAAACTTACTTTGCTTACATCCCCGCCTCTTTTATTAATTTTAAACTCATAACTTGAATAAGTATTATATGTATTTTCTGAATATATATTTTCATTAATTTTTATATAAGTAGCAAATTCTTCAAAATTAATATAAGGAGCAGGAGGAAGTTTATATATTTTATTTCTTAAAAAATGATAAGGCTTTCTCTTAATCATATTAAAATTCCTCTTTTATATCTTATAGAAGCCTTAACACAAGTTTGATTACTTTCTAAATAAAATACATTATTACCAACATTTAATTCAGGCTGCACTCCTTTATAGTTATAAGAAGCCCCATTTACATTCAATCTTTCTCCGTCAAAATCTATATTATAAACTCCGTTTCTTAGTTCACCGCTGAATTGTATTCCAAAGTTTTGTCTATTAGCAAATAAAAAGTCTAATGTTCCTCCTACTACTATAAACTCTAAATTAAAATTTACTGGCACAGGAACCAAACTTAATGATTTGTAATTTATATCCTGTTTATTCTCTTCTATAATAGGAAGTTCATATTCTTCTTCTTTTTGTCTTAGAAAAACTTTATCTAATGCCTCAAGAGATATATCTACAACCCCAAGATTATTTATATAGCTTATATTATATCCGCCTACAGATTTCATAATATATTCTGCTTCATAAATCTCGTCTTCAAATATAGTCCTTATGAAATATCTTTTAACATTACTTGATAAAATAATACTTGTATATTTAGTATATTGTTCTTCTATTCTTACCCAAGTACCTAATTCATTTTTATATTCATAAATAGGAATTCCTATATTAAAAGCTCTTCCGCTTGAAATATTTCCAATACCTGTTTTTATAGAATATGATCTGCTTCCGTCTGTTACTTTATAATCTGTTTTTATATCATCAGCTTTGATACTTTGCACTGTATTTATAATATCAAAAATTTCTTCTGAATATTTATCTCTTACTATCAGTTTAAAATCAAAAGCCATAATAAGAACTCCTTAATATGTTTATATTAATAATAAAAAATATAAGTAATTATAAGAATTATTAACTCTATTTTTAAGAAAATTATTTAACGCACGATAAGCAGATTCTTATTTATTATTTAAATTAGAATTTTTAATAATCATACATTTTAAATTTTATTCACCGTGCGTTGTATGCATTACAAATTAAAAAAATATTTGGGTGGGCAGCTAAAGATTCTAATTTTAGCAATAAAAAAATAAAAAATAGAAATTCCAGATTTAAGCCATAACCCTAGAGGGTGGGCAAGTGTAATTAAATTTTTAAACTTAATTTACATACCCCGCCCTTTTATTTTTTCTGTTCAATTTTAAAATTATAATTTAGATTCATTTTGATACGGTATTTAGAAATTAAAGCACCCGCCCAAGTGATTATTAAATTTAGAATTTATTTAACGCACGCTAAGCAGATCCTTATTTATTGTATAAATTTGAATTTTTAATAATCATATATTTTAAATTTTATTTACCGTGCGTTGTGCAAATAAAAAATTTAAAAATAACTGGGGTTGGGGGTTATAATTTCTAATAAGACAATAAAGAAATAAAAAAACAAAAATGACAAAATAAATTAAAAATTCTAGAGGGTGTGCAAGTGTAATTAAATTTTCAAACTTAATTTACATACCCCGCTCTTTTATTTTTTCTGTTCAATTTTAAAATTATAATTTAGATTCATTTTGATGCGGTATTTAGAAATTAAAGCACCCGCCCAAGTGATTATTAAATTTGGAATTTATTTAACGCACGGTAAGCAGATTATTATTTATTGTATAAATTAGAATTTTTAATAATCATACATTTTAAATTTTATTTACCGTGCGTTGTGTTTGTAATGAATTTAAAAATAATATAAAAATAAAAACATCAAGTATCTATTATACCTGATGCTTTAAATTCAATTTGATAAAATTATTTTAGAATGAAGCAAAACCATCATCTGTCATTTCATTAGAAGTTGAAGAATATGTAGCTCCAAATTCATCATTTCTAACAGTAGTACTATCTTGTTTTTGAGATTCCATAGCTCTCTCTCTTTCTATAGAAGGCGGTACTTTCAATTCTTTTTTAGAAATATCTTTTTTTATAGTTTCTTTTTTACTGAAGTCTTGTTTTCTTGTATTTTCAGTTTTTATTTCTTGTTTAGGTTCTTTTTTTACTTTTACTGTATTTCCTTTCATTAAATCATCAGCACTTAATTTAAAGAAACTGACAGTATCTTTAAGAGCATGGGCCTGAGCAAGAAGCGATTCAGATGTATTTGCACTTTCCTGTACCAAAGAAGCATTATGCTGCGTTACGGTATCCATTTCAGCAACGGCTTTATTAACCTGATCTACACCTGTCTGCTGTTCCATAGCGGTAGCACTTATATCCTGCATTATTCTGGCAGTATCTTCTATTTTCTGCTGAATATCGATAAATATGTCTTGGGACTGACGAGCTGTTTCTGTAGCTTTACTAATTTTTTCATTTGTATTATCAACTAAAACAGTAATATCCTTAACAGATGACTGTGTAGTCTGTGCTAAGTTTCTAACTTCAGATGCCACTACAGCAAAACCTTTACCCTGATCTCCTGCTCTTGCTGCCTCAACCGCTGCATTCAAAGCCAATATATTAGTTTGAAAAGCAATGTCTTCAATGATTTTAGTTATATTTTTAATTTTTGTACTAGCCTCATAAACTTCTTCTATATTTATTGTAGTTTCAGCAATAATTTTACCAGCATTTTCAACAGCCTCTTTTGAAGCAAGCATCATATTATTACCTTCAACAGCATGATCGGTAGAAGATTTTATTGTAGATGCCATCTCTTCCATAGAACTTGCAGTCTCCTCAAGACTTGCCGCCTGAGACTCAGTTCTTCTTGATAAATCAGTATTGCCCTGTGATAATTCCTGAGCGGCTTTTACTATATTATTAGATGCGGTATTAACTTCTGTTATAGTTTCAGCAAGTTTTCTTCTCATACTAACAAATGATTTTGATAAAACGCCTATTTCATCTTTTCTAGGTTTTATACGCTGCTTTATATTGCTCAAATCACCTTTTTCTATTTCCTGAGCCTCTTCAACTACTATTTCAAGCGGTTTAGTTATAGTTCCAATAAATAAACTTACAAATATTGCAAGTGCTATTATTGATATAATACCTATTATTACACTTGCTATTATTAATTTTCTATTCTGTGAAAATATTTCATAATCCATCATAGCTAATGCTATTATCCAAGGTCTACTTTTCATCTTATAATAAGCGGCTGTTCTTTGATCTCCATTTAAATCATAAGTAATTATTCCGCTTGATGCACCTGAGAAAGCCTGCTTATATATAGGATTAATTTGCATATTGGCTATATTTTCATACTTTGAATCCATTATATTGTAAAGATTTTCACTAGTTATAAAAAGTCCGCCTGTCTCTCCTAAATCTATATTAGAAAAATGTGTTTGATGCAGAATATACCAATCAAGAAGAACATATATATATCCTATATTTTGATTATTATCGTCTTTCACAAGTTTTACAGCCGGCATAGCCCATTTACCTGTCACTTCTGACTGCATTAAAATATCTCCGTATACAATTTCATCATTATTAGCCGATACTTTAGACCAAGTTTTAGGAATATAATCTTTTAAATTCCTTCCTACAAGTACAGATGATACAGAATCAGAAATGATATTTCCATTAACATCAGCAAGTCCGATATTAATTATATACAAATTATTGCTTTTAAAATTCTTTATTGTGCTTAACAATAATTCTGATGTAATAGTTTCATTTCCTTCTAAATATCTGACAACTACAGGAGTTACGGCATAAGTATTTATTAGGGAGCTTTCTAAGCCAAACCAAGTATCTAAAACAGAAGCATATCCTGCTATGGTACTGTTAAATCCTCCGAGCTTACTGTCGCTTATCCCTTTACTTCCTATTCTGATAGAAGATATGAGCATTGCTATTATTATCACCACAACCATAATACATATAACAAAAGGCATTCTAAATGCTAAGCTGTTTATTTTTTTCATATATTATTATTCTCCAAAATAAAAATTTATTTAGAATAAATAAATATTATACTTATTTCAAATTTCAAAACTAATTTTTTATAATTCTGTGGGGACTAGCCCTACGAAATACGTCTCACTGTATGTGCCTACGGCAGGCGAAAGACTGCATATTTATATACTAAAACAATAATTTATACAACATGTAAAACATTATATTTGTAATTGTTAAATTAAATAATTTTAATAATTAATCTTGTCAAGTAGTTTTGAAACAAGTCTATTATTATATATATAGTAACAAATAATTGAAATTTTTGATAAATAAATTATTAAATTTAATAATTTTTTTTAAAATAAAACAGGTAATTTCAAAAAAAGCTATAGTAAAATTACTATAGCTTTTCTTTATTTATAAAATCAATACATAAAATTATTTATAAGATTTTTCTAATACACTTAAAACTTCATCATCAGTAAAATTATGAGGATCGCATTCAAATAATCCGCCCATAGCAAATTTAGCATTTTTAGCTATATCTGGTAAATCTTCTTTTTTCATTCCATAATCTGAAAGCTTCAAATTATCAACTCCGCATGCTTTTTGTAAATCAACTAAAGCATCAACAAAATCCATAGCTTTACTAGCATCTTTTTTACCTAAAGCTTTAGCCATATTAATCATTTTTTCATCACAGTCATGTGAATTAGCAATAACTGTATAATATTCTTTACTAATAATGATAAGTCCTGCACCATGTTCAAGTTTAGGATAATAAGCACTCATAGCATGCTCCATAGAATGTTCAGAAGTGCAGCTTGAAGTACTTTCTACTATACCAGACAAAGTATTAGCCATAGCAACATTCTCTCTAGCTTCCATATTATTTCCGTCTTTAACAGCATCTGCCAAACTTTTTCCTATAAGTTCTATAGCCTTTAAAGCAAATAAATCACTCATTTCACTAGCAATTTTATTTATATAACCTTCTGTACTATGAAATAAAGCATCAAAACCTTGATAAGCTGTAAGTTTTGGAGGCACTGTTTTCATAAGTTCAGGATCTACTATAGAAAGATAAGGGTAAGTTTTTTCATATCCGAATCCTATTTTTTCATTTCCATTAGTAATAACAGTCCAAGGATCTGCTTCTGTTCCTGTACCTGCAGTTGTAGTTATTGCCACTATTGGCAAAGGATCATTTGGTATAGGTTTACCTTTACCTGTACCGCCGAATATATAATCCCAATAATCTCCCTCATTGGCAGCCATTATAGCAATAGATTTTGAAGAATCCATGCTGCTTCCGCCACCTATTCCTATAACAAAATCACAGTTTTCTTTTTTAGCCAAGGCAGCACCTTCCATTACATGATCTTTAATAGGATTAGGAAGTATTTTGTCAAATAAAACATGATTTACATTTGCTTTATCTAATTGTTCTTGAAGTCTTTTTAAATATCCGTATTTTTTTACAGATGTACCGCCTGTAACTATTAATGCTTTTTTACCTGGCAATTTTTGTTTATGCAGCTTTTCTAATGAACCGCATCCAAATATTACTTTACTAGGCATATAAAAATTAAAGTTCATATTACTACCCCTTATATAAAATTAATATCAATATATTATGTTTACTATTATATACCTATAATTTATTTAAATCAAATTAATTTATTATGATTATCAATGAGGAATTTTTTTTATTATTTGAAGATATTTAATAAACCTTTTTATTTTTATATTTTTTTTATTGATAGTCAATGCTTTCTTATAGTAATATAAAGAATTATTAAAATAATCATTTACTTTTCTATGTTTTTTATATTTAAAATAATAGCATATTCCTAAACTAAAATAAACTTCATAATTATTCCTGCCATAATAATTATTTTCTATAGATAGATTATAATTACATATAGCCCTGTCCAAATATTCTTCATCTGGTTTTTCTCTTTTATATAAAAGTAAATATATATCTCCCATAAGTGAATATGCTTCTATATTTCCAAGATTTACAGAAGATATAAGATTATCAAAAGCATTTTCTATAAAATACATTTTTGAAGTTTTTTCAAATAAATGCTTTAAGATTAATGCTCTATTATAATTGCATTTAGGATATTTAGAGTTTATATCCAAAACTCTGCTGTAGCAATGAAAAGAGTTTACAGCATATTCATAATTTTTAGTTCTAAGAAATATTTGATAATGCATCATTCCCATGTCAAAATAATAATCTATATTATTTTTTTCTATATTAATTATATATTCCAAATAAAATAATGAAAATAAAGCATATTTTATTCTTTTGGTAATAGAAAATAAATGTTTAAAAAAATCAATACATAACCTTAGAGAAAATATATCTATATTCAAGCTGCTAAGACATTTACCAGCCTTTATCAGATATTTATTATTTTTATGAATATCATACATAACATTATTTAAAATGAATAAATATTTATTAGCAAGAATTCTATTTTCATGCATAAGATTGATATATTTATCAAAATAATCATTTATAATAATTTTGTCATTGTATTCGCTGAATAATATAAAATAAATATTGCTTAACTTTTTATAAATAATATCTATACCAGCCCCATTATACAAAGCAGCATTGTAATAATCTAAAGATTTCATAATATATTCATATTTAATTTCTTTATCAAAAGTATTATTATAAATTTTTAAATAATATATATCACCTAATCCTTCTAATGATATTAATGATTTTTGATTATTATATAATACAGTTTCAAAGCAGGATAAACTATTATTAAAAATTTCTTCAACATTATAATTACTGTATAGATTGTTATACAAAAATCCCAAATTCTCAAATGCAGTATAATATGTACTGTCAATATCAATAGCTTTAAGATAATTTTTTTCAGCTGATTTATAATTCTCAAAACTGCTTTCTAATAATTGTAAATGATAAAGAAGTGCCAAATTATAATATAATGTTTTATCATATTCATTTATCTCTAAAGCATAATTAAAATTTTCCAAAGCAGTATTAAAATATTCTATATCCTTTTTTACTTTGTATGCCTCATAATACAGCATAGCTTTCTGGGATAAATTTTTTATATCATATCTGAAACTATTAAAATGTTTTTCTATATATGACAATGATAAATTAAAGTATTTATCATCGTTATGATCTTCAATATATCTAAGCCTATAAAGATCGCTTATAGCAATGAGTGAATTTGAATGACTGAAAAATAATAATGATTTACTGAAAAATTCATCTCTTAAATTATTATCAGAGCATGAAAACTTATCTTCCAAACTATTACTGTATAAAAAATGATAAAAGCAGCCCAAGTTATAATTCATATAATAATTTAATACATTATCATTATATAATTGTCCTTCATTTAATAAAGTCTCATAATCATTAATAACAAATTTAAAATAATTTACATCATCAAAATATAAAAATGCCAATCTGTATAATTCAAATCTATTAATATATGTGTAAAAATAATCACTGTCTATAGCAAGTGCTTTATTATAATAAAATAAAGAACTATCAAAATCATCTTTATTTTTAGTTATTGAAAATCGGCATTCATACAAATAGGCAATAGAATTTAATATATCTGTATCATCTGTATCTAAATGATTGAATGCTGACAAAGAAGCATTAAAATATAATTCATCTTTTGTATTTTTATAGCATAAAATATAAATGTGTGCTATAAAATAATATGCATTATTATCTGAATTTTTTACTTCATTGTAATAATTCATAGCAGAAGAGAAGTCTTCGCTATTTTGAGTTAAACTATATCTTATACAGTAAATATATCCCAAAAGAATATATAATTTAGAATTATTAATCTTTTCTATCTTTTTTAAAACAGAAACAGCATCATCAGAAAAATGTATATATTTGCTGTACTTGAACATAATAGTATGTAAAAAACCTATATTAAGTAAAACATCAATATCATTACTTGTGTAGTACAAATCTATATAATAATTTATAGAAAGCAAATAATAGTCAGGATTTTTAGTAATAATAAATTGGGATTTATATAATTCAGCTATATGCTCTAAAGCGAATATATTATCATTATCAAAATCTAATATTTGTAAATATTCTTCTGCAGCAATATTAAGATGTTTCTCTTTTTCTGCATTGGAATACTTACATTTATAGAGTGAAAAAATATTATAGCTTAAATTTATATCACTGCCTATTAAATTCAATACTTCTTTATACGATTCTAATGCCTTATTAAAATATTCATTATTTTTAGTTATACTATATTTAAAATGATTTAATATTGCCGAAATAAAATGACTAATTTCGCTATTATAATGAATTATTCTTTCTATATGATCTGATGCTATATCATAATAAATATCATCATAATCATAAATATATTTAGTATAATATAAAAATGCAGCCTTATTTCTAGCATATAAATTACCGCTATTTTTTATAAGTATTGAATTTACACTTCCTATAACATTTTCAAAACTTTCATCATCGCCGTTATAGGCACATTCATCTATATAAGAATCTACAAGCAGCTGAAGTATTGCAGTATCATTATAGCGAATATTTAATCTTTTATCATTTTTTAGTTTTTCAGTTAAATCATAAAAAAATGAATCATTATTTTCAAATGTTTCAAAATTGAGTTTTTTAAGGAATGAAAGTCCGGAATCTGCTTTCATATTATGAATAAAATTATAATAATTCATATTGTAATTTTCTATTTTTTTGTATTCCTTCAATTTGTTTATAACTTATAAAACTAGTAATTATATTATATATGTAAAAACAATTTATTTAAATATAAAAAATAATTTTATATAAAAAAGAAGAGACTGATTATCTCTCCTTTTTATAATACTTGGTTTCGTTTATTGTATGAATTATTTCTTATTTTTTATTTTATTATATTTTTGAAGAAAATCATTTACTATCTTTCTTAATTCTTTAGCATATTCCATATTTAAATTTATTGAATTATTAATAATAAGTTCATGAGGATTTCTTTTATATATTTCTGAATTTATTTTATTTCTTTCCAAATACATTTTTTTTCTTAATTCTGAGATTTTAGGCTGATATTCTTTTTTTAATTCCATTATTTTATCTAATTGAGCTTTAGTAAGAGAATCTCCATTATATATAAAGTAAGTATAAGGTTCATTACTACAATAATAATTTTTTCTTTCAGCGAATAATGATACAGATAATACAACTGTAATAAAGATAACTAGAATAACGCGTTTCATAGTTTTCTCCTGATGAAAATTCTAATATATATTAATTAGACGAATTATATGATTAAAAGTTTCCCTATATTTTAAATATTTTAGCAGTGTATGGCTATAAATTTAAAATACGCTTGGGCGGGTGCTAACAAATGTTATTTAAACAATAAAACAGTATAAAGCTAAAATTCAAAGTAAAATAAGAAAGCATAAAGGGTGGGGATAGAGGAAAAGTTTTTAAATTTTTGGCTTTATTTTAATTTCAACCCTCTAGGTCTATTGTTTAATTATGAAATTTAAATTTCATTTGTCTTTTTACTTTAATTTAATTTATTAACACCCACCCAAAATGTAATTAGGTTTAAGACTTCTTTAACGCACGCAGAAAGAATTTCAAAACATAGTAAAAATTGAATTTTTAATCAGATTTATATTTTTTGTTTCATTTACCGTGCGGTGTATAGGCAATAAATTAAAAATTCACTTGGGCGGGTGCTAACAGATGTTATTTAAACAATAAAATAAATATAAAGCTAAAATTCAAAGTAAAGTAATAAATTATAAAGGGCGGGGATAGAAAAAAGTTTTTAAATTTTTGGCTTTATTCTAATTCCCACCCTCTAGGTCTATTATTTAATTATGAAATTTAAATTTTATTTGTCTTTTTACTTTACTTTAATTTATTAACGCCCACCCAAGTTTTTATTAGGTTTATAGAATTAATTACCAAGACATTTGAAAACCAAAGCCTATATATATATCATTCAAAGTAGGGTAGTTTTGAATTGCACTCTTATCAAGACTTGTAGGAATCCTCAAAGCCAAAAGTAAATAAGGTTCTCCTGTAACAATATTCTGATATCCTGATATAGGTATGCTTGCATCAAATCCAACTTTTACAGCGGCAGAATGCATGTATTCTGCCGCATAATAGGCATATCTGTATGAAAGAGATGCAAAGAAATTATCAAAGTATATATGACTTAAATTAAACTGTGAATCTAAATATCCTAACAGCTCAAAATCTCCTCCCAAAAGAAGACTGCTTTTATATTTTTTATTTTGTATATATGAATAAAACTCTTCAGGAGCTTTAACATATCTTCCTCCAAATACTGTAGAAGAGCCGTCAAATGCCGTATTTGTACCAAATGCATAAGAGCCGTAAAAACTTGCCCTTATAGGAACATATCTTGTTTGAAACTTTGTACTGAAGTCTATTGCAAATTTATTATATTTTATAGAGTATGTTGGATATATGGTAATATCAACTAAATCATCTCTGTACGGCTTGTCAGTTCTCACTCTAAATATCATTGATGCTTTTAAGGAAATATTAACAGTATATGAAGAATATTTCCAAGTAAATGCTGATGATGTATTGGTCTGAGGATTAACAAATTCAGAGAATAAAGCTCCCGAAATCGTAGGCTCTAATAAGAAATGCACTTTATCGCTTTCTGTATTAAGCAGAAACTGCATGGCAAGGTATGTATTTAATCTCCAATAATTGTATGTAGAATATACTACATCGCTTTTAAATCCGAAGTACAAAGGATAAAGCATACTAAAAGATGTAACAGTTAATTCTGTCTGAAGAAAATTAGAAGGTATATCATATCCAAGCCATATTAAAGCCAAATCATTTGCAGAAGGAGAAGAGACTACAGATAATATTCCAAGCCCATTTATAAGAAAAGGAAAACTATCACTCATCTGCGGCAGAGGCACCCACATAGACCAAGGCTTAAAATATTTAAAACTATTATAATTTCCAATCTCCATTTGAGGAGTAAAATCATATTTATTAATTGTTTTGTCTGTATATGTAAAGTTTTTTGTTTGAGATGTATTGTCTGTATACTTCATAAGCCTGTCAAACTCTGAAAATCTCCCTTTATAATAAATGCTCTCTCCAGCATATACAGCAGAAAATACTCCTCCTGAATAATCTTTTGTATATAGCTTAATGCTGTTATTATTTAAATTAATTTCACCTAGCTTGTAAAACCTGTCATTATTATTGTACGAAAAAAGAAGTTTATTATTTGAGTATTTTAAATAGCGTACATAGTTAAGAGTATTATCTTTTGTATAAATATATTTTAATGTTTTGTCATTATAATTAAATATTGCTATATGTTTTACTCCGTTTTCTGCAACTATCAATGCTATATTATTATCATCAATAACCGCAGGAAAACCGTATCCGAAATTATCATTTGCCTGTAATAAAATTTCTTTTTCATTATTTTCATTTATGTATACTAAAATAGAGTTGTGTAAATCTTTTGATATTCCTATAATCCCATTTCTAAAATATCTTGCATACTGCATGTCAAACCATTTTCTTTTAGTTCTAGTTTTTTTATTTAAATCATATTCTTTTACAATGTATTTATAAAGTCCTCCGTTATACATATATGATACTATCAAGGCATTGCTTCCGTCTTTTGATATATCCAAACTTTCAGAACTTTTATCTATTAAAAATTCTAATTTTAAATCTTTTTTATTATTTTCATTATTTCTTTTTTCTTTATATGAGTATAATGCTCCAATGTCTCCGTCTATATAGTATAGAGTATCATTGTATGAGGCAATATCATTAATAAAAGTTTCTTTATCATTTACTCTTAACTCTTCGCTTGGATTAATATCTGTAAGCACCAAATAGTTTTGAAAGTCCGACCATATCTCAGTAAATTTTATTCCGTATACTTTTTTAAAAGCTCCGTAAACTCCAGAGTTATAAATAAGAAATGAAAAACTAAGACTAGTCTGCATTTTTTTCCAAAACTCATTATATTTCTCCATTCCAAATCTATCTTGTAAATATTTTGAGAAAAGTCCGCCGTATTCATAATATACATCTCCATAAGGGCTTTTAGTCCATAAATAGGATGTTTGAATTGGTGTTCTAAAATTGCCTTCAAATATATCCTGTCTTAATCTCTGTTTAATAAGCGGGTCATTAGCCCTGCCAAATCCTGTGAAACTTTCCATACTTACAGGAGCCCCCTCTATCATAAAAGGCATAGCATTAAGATGTACAAAAGAAGCCCAATTTCCCATTACCTTTGTTGCAAGTCCTGTATTTTCTGATGCCATAGTTAGTAAATGAGTAAGTTCATGTATAAATACTGTTTCAAAGTTGTTATTATAGCTTGTAAAGTTTTCATCTATATTAGTATCATATAAAATAAGAGTTGAATATGGTATTATCATTGCTGAAGAATTAAAAATATTAAAGTCTGGAGTGATAGTTATAGGTATTTTTCCTCTTACTGTGCTATTTAAAATTTTAGAATATTTATAATATATATCATCAGCAACCTTTGCCAGATTCTCAGCTGTTCTTCTGGACTCTATAGGAAAGATTATTTCAAATTTTTCTGTTTGTATAGTATATAATTTTCTAAACGGTTTGAAAACTTGAGGGTAAAGATTAGCCGCCATAATAAGAATTAAAGCAAAAAATAAAACAGTTTTTTTCATAAATAAATGATAGTATATTATAGTTTAGTATTTTTGCAATAAATTGTTATATATATCTTAAAATTAAAGAAATAAAAATATTCAAATAATCATAGAATTAAAAAACTATAAAAGATATATACCGTTAAAAATGGATTTTTCTTTACAATATAAAGTCCAAAATAAATTATTGGCAATCCTATAACAATGCTTAATATATAAGAAATACTATCAGAAAGCGGAAGTTTTATATTTTTGGTTCATCAGGATCATACCATAAAGGCAATTCATCACCTACTTTTCTAAATGGATAATGACTTCTTAAAGTAGTATATAATGTTCCATGATTATCAGCTTCATAACTTATTACCATTACATTTTTATATCCAATTTTTCTAGGGTTATATACTATTTTTTTCTATCTAACTTTTCAACCACTCCTACAGTATGAATATAATTTTTTGTATCAATAAAAGAAAAGAATCCTGCTGCCACCCTCCAAAGTTAAAGCTATTCCTGAAAAACATACTAATATTTTTTCTATAATTGAAATAATTAAATTTTTTTCTATTCATTATTAGAACTCCAATATCTTTTAATAATATATGAAATTTAAAACAATATTACTTTTTCATTAAAATAGCTTAGTATTATATTTCATTTTAAATACTTTTATTTGGGTTAATCTATTTTGTTATTGTATTTTTTACTTCTAATTTTTTCCCATATAGAGTTTAATTTTTTCTGCATAATTATATCTGGAATAATTAAAGAGGCAGTAATTACAAAAAGAATAATAAAACTAATCAATATAGTACCCAAAAATATTAGTAATGCTTCAGGATTATCAATGAAATCAATAAAGTTAAAATCATTATAAACTAAAGCCATAGTGCTTACTAATAATCCAAAAAAAAGCACATAGCATAAAATTCCTATAATAGGAATTCCTACTAATAATACTATAATGCTTGCAGTCATAACTATTTGAGTTTTATTGTCTTTATCATTTTCATCTATTTTTAAGGCTATTTCTTTATGAATGATATTTCCGTATTTATTATACCAATATATAGTATAAAGATTACAAGTCATAACAGAAAGTAAAAGCTCCAAAGCAGGAGATATATCTTTTCTTTTTGTAAACTTCTCTGCTTCTAAAGTAATATAGTAAACCCAATAGAAATGATATATTCCTAAAGTTATTAAGTTTAGCACAAACATTGCTGGAATAGATCTTATAGTCCCCATACTCATATTATTTTCCTATTATTGTTATGCCACCCAAATGGTGCCTTGCAGAGCGTAGGTCGCCTACCGAAAATGTTTATTATATTTTTGGAATATAGCATTAATGACATAATACAATCTTTAAAATTAATATAAACCTCTCTTAAAAGATAAACTATTAAAATCAAAAAGTCAATATATACATATATGATGATTTTATCAAATATATTTATGCAATTAAAAAAGGTGATAATATTAAAAAATACTATCACCCTTATATTTAAAGAAATTAAAACTTATTAATTTTCTTCTTTTTCATTTGACCAATTTTCTCTAGGCTCTTCTTTATCCTGAGGAGGCTCTTTACCTGTTTGTAAATATTCAATAGCAGCCTTTAACTGTTTATCATAACGAAGATCATATATCTCTTTATAATTATCTAAGTTTCTTTCATTATATATCAAACGCTCAAGCAAATAATCGCTAGGCATTATATTTTGTTTTCTAAGCTCCTCTTTGAAAGCAGGCAAAGCATCTGCATCTGAACTTTCATTAGGATATTTTTTAGCATAAGCAGAAATCTGTCCGCCTTTTCTAAGCTCTGTTAAAGCAGTTATATCAGTGCTTGTAAGTTTAGGCTCTACTACAACAAAGTCAGGAGTTAAGCCTTTGCCATGAAGCCTTCTTCCATTTGGAGTGTAATAATGTGCCACAGTGAATTTGAAAGAAGTATTATCTCTTGCATCTAATGGAAGTACATACTGAACACTGAATTTTCCGAATGTAGTTTCACCCAAAAGTTTAGCTCTTCCGCTGTCTTGCAAAGCACCGGAAAGTATTTCAGAAGCAGAAGCACTGTACTGATTAACTAAAACTAATGTATCGCCTTCAAGCCATTCATCGCCTTTCTTAGAGGCATAATAATCCTGATTCTCATTTCTGCTTCTTCCTCTTGTATAAACTATTTTTCCTTCAGTTAGGAACTCTTCTACTATATTTATGGCAGTATCAAGTCTTCCGCCCGGATTATTTCTTAAATCAAGTATAAGTTTTTTCATACCTTGTTTTTTAAGATCTATCAAAGCATTTTCTAAATCTTTTGCTGTATCATCACCGAAAGTAGTTATTCTTATATAACCTATAGAATCATCAACCATTTTATATTTAACGCTTTTTATTTCTATGATTGCTCTTGTAAGAGGATATTTAATAGGTTCAGCAACCCCATCTCTCACTATTGTAAGAGTAACTTTAGTACCCTCTTTACCGCGCATTATATTTGCCGCATTATCAACTGACATATCTTTTGTGCTTTTACCGTCTATCTCTGTTATGATATCTCCTGATAATATACCAGCTTTCTCACCTGGACCGTCTTCTATAGGAGAAACTACCATTAAACCTTTATCTGCATTCTTTGAAATAGAAAGCCCTACTCCGCCGTATTTTCCAGACATTTCAGTATTTAATGCTGTATTTAATTCTTCATCAAGAAGAAATGTAAATGGGTCATCAGTTGCCTCTAGCATTCCTTTTATAGCACCATACATGAGTTTTTTTGTTGTTACACTATTAGTATCAACGAAATTCTGCTGTAATGTGGCAAATACTTTTTGAAATAATCTGCTGTAATAATAAAAATCATTATCAGACTGAGCATTCCCCTGCTGTGCTATTGCAAGCGAAGGACTTTTAAAATTAAAAAAAGAAATTGCTACTACAAAAATTAAAAGAAATATCCATAAAAGTCTTTCTTTGTTTTTTATCATGTCTAAAATCCTTATATTAAAAATATATTATAAAAAATATATAGATATTCAAAAATTTTATATTTATATAAATAAATTATAACATAAATAGTAAAAAATTTATATACATAAACTTAAAAATATTATGATAACTTTGTATTATTTGCTTTACTTTTAAAATGATTTCTATATAATAAGTATATAATTTTTAATTAAACGGAAATATTTATGAAATATACTAAAAAATTTATATTAATTTCGGCAATATCAATGGTATTACTATCATGCAGCAATATGCCCACAGGAACAAATGAAACTCTTAAACTTAAAGATAGAGCAGGAAGATATATTGTCAATGGTAATTTTGATAAAGACATAGAATTAAATTTTATAATATTTGAAACAGGAAATATAAATTTCATAGCAAGTAAAGCAGATAAAGCAAATAATCTAGGAACTTATGTACTTGGAAATCCGGAGAGTACAAATAAAACTTTTTCTTTCGATATAAAAGAAACCATAAACGGAGTTGCTCCAAATACCTATTTTATAGATTTTCTATATGCTAAATTAAAATATTCAGGCAATGAAATTCCATTTGAAAAAATTTCAGACAGTACAAATATAAAATTTAAAGAGAGAATAGGAGTATATTATAATCAAAATAAAAATAATAAAATTACCGTATCAGAAAACAAAATTGAATGGAGTTATTTTACTGATGCTTATATGGATATAACTAACCAATATAGTGAAGAAACAGAATTTATAAAAATAGTAGATTTCATAAATGATCAAAATGAAAATCATATATTCATGGCAGCATTCACTTTTACAGATAATTCTATAAAATTCCAATTTACTATAACTGATCCTGCTTACTCTCAATATAACATAGAAGAAGAATATAGAATATCTTGGGAATAAAAATTTGTTAAGGTTATAATTTATGATTAAAGTATCCGTAGTTTTACCTATATATAATATAGAAAAATATTTGCCTAAATGTTTAGAGAGCATTATCAATCAAACTTTAAAAGATATAGAGATAATATGTATTAATGACTGCTCTCCTGATAATTCAGAAAATATAATAAAAGAATATATAAAAAAAGATAATAGAATAAAACTTATAAACAATGAAAAAAATATCGGCGTAGGACTTTCAAGAAATATAGGTGTTGATTTGAGTAATGGAGAGTATATTTCTTTTATAGACTCTGATGACTTTATAAATAATAATTATTTGGAGAGTTTATATGGTACAGCAAAAAAATATGATGCCGACATAGTTTTTACAAACAATATATATACCGTTAATGATAATAAAGGATATATAAAACCTTATTATCATAATAGAATACATATATGGAAAAAAAAGTTTAAAAATACTTGGAAAGAAGGAAAAAGCAGCTTTGATATAAGCACAACAGAAAAAGAAAATACTCCTGAATATCCTCTTGTCGCAGTTTGGAACAAATTATATAAAAGATACTTTATTACAAATAATAATTTAAAATTTCAAAATTATATTGTAGCCGAAGACAGTGAATTCTTTTACAAATATTTAGTATATAATCCGAATATGTATTACAATAATAATGCAGAGTATTATTATGTTCAAAGAAAATCATCAGCTGTTCATTCTATAGAAAAAGATGAAAAAACAGCATCAGATGCTTTATCTGTATTCAGCAGTATATTTAACTTTTATAAAGAAAAAAAATTTAATCTATTAAAAGAATCCAATTTTTATAATTTCTATTCATTTTTATTTGTATTTAATAATTATAAAGCTGAAAATAAAAATGAATTCTATAAAAAATGCCATGAGACAATGAAAAAATTAGATGTTGAAATAGACCGAGATAAACATGCATTTTATGCTTACAGCGTATATATAATAAAGACTTATGATGATTATAATATTTATTTAGAAAAGATTGAATCAATTAAGAAAAAAGTTTTTGATATAGCTTGGTGGATACCTTCAATTACTTTGAGAGAAAAATATAAAAAATATGCTTTAGACAAACTTGCAAATAAAAATTGGAAATAGAAAAAATCAAATACTTGAAAAAATATTCAGTTATACTATACTAATAAAAGTTAAATATTTGTAAAAGGTATATAAAAATAATGAAAAAAGAATATAAATATAGATTAACTGAAGATGACTTTATAGATTTTCAGCTTCATTATTTAAAATCAAATTCAAATATGACCTCATCAATAAAAAAAACTATTATTATACTCATAGCACTTTATATCATTGTATTTGCCTCTATGGCAATATATTTCAGGAATAATGCATTTTTAATAGTGATAATAGCTTTACTAGTATCTGCTTTTTCTATACTTCAAATATTTACATATAAAAAGCGTCTTGAAAAAAAGATAGTGAAAAAAGTGAAAGAGTATGCAAGAAGCGGTAAATTAGATAAGGTTTTCGGAGATAAAGAATTAACTATATATGATGATAAAGTAATTTTCAAAGAAGACAAATCTACAAGTAAATTTAATAAAGATGAAATAAAAAAAATAGATTCTGCAAATAAATGCATATTTCTCTATACAGATGAAATGTCTGCTATAATAATACCTAAAAATATATTAAGCTCTGAAGATATAGATTTTATTTTATCTTATAAGAAATAAATAAGAAATAAAATTTTAAATTATACTTGAAAAACTATTTATATTTATTATACTGTTTTTATTATGGTTATTTTAAAAATGAAATTAAAAGGCGATAAAATATACATTAAAGTATCAGGCGGAGATGTATTTACTATACCCAAAAACGGACTCTATGAACTTGATTTATATGAGGGAATGGAGCTTGAATATGATGAAATACCTCATATAAGATTCAGAGCTTTTGAGTCTGCCGCAAGAAAATCCGCTGTATCAATACTTAAACGCGGATTTATAAGCGAGGGTATGCTTAGAGAGAAACTCACAAAAAAAGGTCATAAAAAAAGATTTATTAAACATGCTGTAAACTACTGCAAAGAATATGATCTTATAGATGATAAAAGATTCGTAAAAATAGCAATTAATAGCTTAAAACTTAAAGGCAAAAGCAAAAGGCATATAATAGATTATTTAAAGAAAAATAAAGTAAAGCCAAGTTTAATAGAAAAAGCACAAAACTCTATAAGCGATAAAATAGACGATAAAGCCTTAAAAGATGCTATAAGAAAATATTATAAACTATATGAAAATAAAGAAAGAAAAGAAGATTATATTATAAAGACATTAATGCGTAAAGGTTTTAAATACGATAGAATAAAAACTTTGCTAAGAAAGTATATAGACAAAAAAGAGAATTATGAAGATTAATTATTGTTCGGCTGCTTCTATAGCATAAGCTTTATTAAAAAATAATATTAAATATTGAATTATAAAATTAATATAATATAATACAAAAAATATTATTTTAGGATTTATCATTATGATTGAAAACAATATTAGTGAAATTGCAAAAAAAATAGAAATAGAATCAAAAAAGCTAGATAAAAAAATAAAAGATATTGAAAAAATCAAATCATCTATAACTAAAGACTTAAAGAAAAATGTTAAAGAATTAAAAACAAATCAGTTAAAAAAACTTCAGGAAGAAAAGAAAAATATTACAGAGAAAGTTAAGGAAATGAAACATAATCTATTGAGTGCTAAAGAGGCAAATGCTTCTCAAGATGAAAATAAAAAAAATACAAAAATAGAAAATAATTCAAATAAAAAGCCTATAGATAAAACAGCAAAAAAAATTATGAATATGATGGCTTTATACAATAAAAATGCAAATAAAAAACTTATTGAAATTTTACAAACTGTTAAAGATGAAGATTTAAAAAAAGAAACAAATGCATATTTTAAATCCATACATGGAACTTTTATGCATATTATTCAATGCGATATGTATTTCTTTAAAGAATACAGAAAATATTCAAACAAGAAGAAAATAGAAAATGAAAATATATTAAACTATCTAAATGAAGATTTCACTTTCAATATAAGTATAAATGAAGATTTAAAAAGTTTAATAGATATAAGAACAAAATTAGATGATGTTATAATAGCTATTGTTAATAGTATAGACGATTTTAATATATCAGAAAAAGTAATTGTTCCAAATGCGGTAATAAAAAAGCCTAGATATCATTTGATAATGCATGAATTAAATCATGACACTCATCATAGAGGTGAGATTTCTGTGATGCTCGATCAAATGGGATATAAAAATGATTATTCAAATTTAATGACTATAGTTTAAAAAATTAATAGACTAAATTAAAACATATATGCAAATAAATATCTGCATATATGTTTTTTATAAAAACTATTTTAAAAGACCTAATATATACAAAACAAGATCATTAAAATCAAGATTTACATGCTTAGCCATTGCAGGTATATCAGAAGTATTAGTCATGCCTCCTTGAGTATTTACCTCCATAAGATAAACTTCATTGTCCTCCCCTACTATAGCATCTATTCTTGAAAGCCCACTGCAGCCTAAAACTGTATACGCCTTTTTACATGTTTCCATTACTTTATTTTCCATTTCTTTTGATAATTTGGCAGGCATTTCCATATCTGTTTTTCCAGGTGTATATTTTGCCTCATAGTCATAGATTTCATTTTTAGAATTTATTCCTAGTATTGGAAAAACATAAATATTATCATCGTCTTGTCTTACTAAACCTACTGTAATTTCTTTTCCTTTTATATAAGGCTCTAAAAAATAATTTTTTGTTTCTTTTATACCGCTTACTATACTTTCAAACTCTGATTTTGTTTTTATCAAATGAACACCTACGCTTGAACCATCTGATATGGGCTTTAATATGATAGGAAAATTCAAAGTGAGTAAACTTCCTTTCACATTTTTATCATTAATCTCTTTAACATCTTTAAGAAGCATAAAATCTGCAGTAGATACATTTGAAGACTTCCATATTCTTTTTGTATAAACCTTATTCATACAAACAGCGCTAACTAAAATATTCTCGCCTGTATATTTAATATTAAGACTTTCCAAAAGCCCCTGAATAGTTCCGTCCTCTCCTGATGTGCCATGCAGAATATTATAGCAGTATTCAATATTATTTTCTTTTAAAGTATTTACCAATTCATACGAATCCTTCACATCTATTAAAATACAATTATCTTTTATTTCATCAAAGCTAGTCAATGCCTTATAAACATTCTGTCCGCTTCTAAGCGAAACTTCCCTCTCGGAACTTAATCCGCCATGCAAAACTGCTATTTTTTTATTTTTAAACCTATTTAAAATATTTTGTTTTAATTCGCTGTTTAATATCATTTTATGTACCTATTTATTTTATATTTTAATTGTATTCTTTTAATAAATAATCTTAATGTTATTATATCGTATAATTTTATATTTCTATAATGAAATTTTTTAATACATTATTACTTTAATATGAAAATAGTTATAAATTACCATTTACTTTATTACAAATAAGGTTTATTATTTAATATTATGGATATTAGTTTGAAGAATAACAATATAAAAAATTCAGTTTCTAAAATAAGTGCTGTTATATGCATAATATGTGCTAGCTCAGCAATAGCAGTTTTAGTGCTTTTAATACTTAATTCTAAAACTGCAAGGGAAATAACTTCATTTTCTCTATACTCTAGCTTTTTAACAATATTTTATATAATAAATTCAATATACCATTTTTTCCCTTTTAATAATAAAGCTAAAAAAGTTTTTTATATACTATCTCATGCATTTTTTATTATGATGATTTGGGGCATATATATTCCGCCCTGTCTAATATCATTACAAAACGGATGGGGCTGGAGTTTTTTTGGAATTATTACAGGACTTTGTATATTGGGTATTACATTAAGAAGTATATTCGGCTACAGATGGCGAGGGGCTACTGAAACAATATACTATTTTTTATTAAATTGGATTTGGCTCATAGCAATATCAAAAATATCTGCCGCTGTAGGTGAATACGGTGCTATATTATATTTAACAGGTTTTCTTCTGCTAAATATATCAATGGTATTTTACAGACTTGCTATGTACGAAGCTAACAAAAGATATACTCTATTCTTACCTTTGTTTTATTCGCTGTTAATAATATCCAATATATGTCATGCAGTTTTTATGTTTAGATATGTTGCAAATATTTTTTAATAAATATATAGGAGGTAAATATGATTAAAGAAAGACTAAGCGACTATATTCAAAATAGTATAAAAGAAAATTGGGATATAAATGCATTAGCCGATTATGGAACTAATAATATATTAAAATATTCTGATATAGCTAAAAATATATTAAAAATACATACAGGTTTTAAAAAGCTCGATATACATAAAGGAGAAAAAATAGCTCTATGCGGTGCTAATTCTGTTAATTGGGCTTTAACATACATTTCAATAGTAACTTACGGTGCAATCGTAGTTCCTATACTCGTGGACTTTTCAAAAGAAGATATAGCGTCTATTATCAAAGATTCTGGGGCTAAGTTTTTATTTGCAGATTCAAATATATTAAAAGGAATTGATGCGGATACTTTATCAATTATTACTAAAGCTTTTCATTTAAATAATTTTGACACTTTTACTATAGAAAAGGAAAATACAGATAATAATAAAAAATCTGAAAATATATTCAGCGATATAGAAATTGAAAATATAAGCAAAGAAGATTTTAATCTTACTATATTTGAAAATGATACTTTAGCCACTATTATATATACTTCCGGAACTACAGGATTCAGTAAAGGAGTTATGCTCAATCATAATTCATTAGCAGCAAATATAAGATACGCTATTAATAATATGCCTGTAAAACCTAATGATCATATACTTTCTTTTCTTCCTCTTGCCCATGTATTCGGATGCTTATTTGACTTTTTATTCCCATTTTCAAGAGGGGCATGCATATATATGCTTAATGCTATACCTAGTCCTAATATTTTGCTTAAAGCATTTGATGAAGTAAAACCTAATCTTATACTTATGGTTCCGCTTATCATAGAAAAAATTTATTTGAAAAAAATACTCCCTACCATAAGCAAACCTCTAATTGCTGGTTTATTAAAAATGCCTATTATATCATCTTTACTAAAATCAAAAATTAGAAATACGCTTACGCAATCTTTCGGAGGAAATTTTTATGAGGTTATAATAGGAGGAAGTGCTTTAAATAGTGATGTAGAAAAATTTCTTATGGATATAGGTTTTAAATTTACAGTAGGATATGGTATGACCGAATGCGGACCTTTAATCAGTTACGGACCTTGGAATAAGCATGTACCTAGAAGCTGCGGATGCATAATTGACACACTTGAAGTTAAAATTGATGCTGAAAAGGAAGGAGATGTAGGAGAAATCATGGTAAAAGGTGAAAATGTTATGCTTGGATATTACAAGAATTACAAAGCAACTGCTGATGTTCTTTCTAAAGACGGATGGCTTAGAACAGGCGATTTAGGAGTGCTTGGTGAGAACAACAGAATATTCATAAGAGGAAGAATCAAGAATATGCTTCTTGGTGCTAGCGGTCAGAATATTTATCCTGAAGAGATAGAAAGTAAATTAAATGCTATGCCTTATATATTAGAGTCTTTAGTTTTACAAAGAGAAAATAAACTTCATGCTCTCTTATATTTGGATGCAGAAAGAATAAAAAATGAAAAATTAAGCGAAGAGGAAATTAATAAACTTATAGAAAACAATAGAATAGAAGTTAATAAAATGCTTCCAGAGTTTGGAAGAATATCAGGATTTACAATACAAAAAGAAGAGTTTATAAAAAATCCTACTAAAAAAATAAAAAGATTTTTGTATAAATAAAATATCCTTAAAATAATATAAAAAGGCTTGGATTAATTATTCAAGTCTTTTTATTTTGACTTATTTTAATACCCGCCCTTCAGGCTTTTTGATACAATTTCTAATTTTTAAAACATTTTTCTTTTTAATATTAAACTGTTATTTTAACTGCCCGCCCAAGAGTTTTATAATTTAAGGCTTCCAAACCGCACGCAGAACAAAGTTTTAAACTTATGACTATTAAAAATTGTAATTTAAATAATAAATAAAATTCTATTAACCGTGCGTTGAGTAAAATTACCAAGCTAATAAAAACTTGGGCGGGTGCTGAAATTTCTAATTAAGCAATAAAATAATTTTAAATTATAATTTAAATTAAAACAGAAAATATTAAAGGGCGGGGTATGTAAACAAAATTTTAAACTTAAATGGATTTTAAGGATTACATACTTTGCATGCAGAATATCCAATTGATTTAGCTTTACTTAGTGATATTGAAGTTATAAAAATAACGCAAAGAATACAGTATTTATTTACTTATTTAGAAGAAATTAAAATGAATTTGACAATTCTAATATCGTTTTTTAATAAATATAATAATAAATATTTCCGTTTTTATTTTTTATATGCTCTAATATAAAGCTGGTTTTATTATGCATCTTCACGCAGTCAAATATTACCGTATTTCCTTTATGGTCAATAATATCTTCTTCTTTGCATTTAGAGCAGCCAACCGACATACTTTTTGGACAGAACGCAAAGTTCATAGCAGGTATAAAACCTTCTTTTATGCTTATAGTATGTTTTAGAGTTTTACCTGCTTCAACAGCTGATATTACAGTATCAATACCTAATTTATATAAAAAGTTCACACTGTAATTATTAATGGCATTAAGTCCTATTCCAGACCATAATACAGCTTTTCCTTTTAATGCTTCAATATGCCCCAAGTTATTGCATATTACAATCATTCCGTCTGTTTTTTCTGCTATGCTTTTTATAACCTCAATATCTTTGTCAAATGTTACATGAGGAAGTATTATACCGTCTATTTTTTTATTTTCAAAAAGTGTTATTATGTTTTCATCATAAACACTTGGAAATAATATTCTTTTATCATAATGAATATCAGAATATAATTTTAATTTCTCTTCGCTGTTTACAATCAAAACTTTTATATCAGTATTAGGATAATTTATATTATTAAAAATATTTTTATCATAATGGATTTCTTTAGACTTCATTAATATATTTTCTAATTTCTCAATTAAAGCCCTTCTAGCTTCATTTAAAACTTTTACTGGTATAAAAGGATTTTTGAAATTCTCTTCTATAATAATATTTTCAAATTCAAATACTGTGCCTCCAGTCTTTGAAAGAGAATTAAAAATATCTTCTTTAGTAGTCGATTTTGTTTTAGCCTCTTGAAGAGTATAATCGCTTATGTATTCTATATTGTTTAATCTATCATCGTATTTGCTATGAACTTCCAATTTTATTTTGTCATTATCAAATCCAATTATGCATTTCAAATCAAGGATATGTTTAAAACTATCATTTTCAATTATTTTGTTTGCCTTATCAATCTGAAGTTTATCAGTGGTTCTATAAACCTTATCTCCTACATTGACATTTTTTATAACAGCAGAAAAACTCAAATTTCCTTTAGCTCTTTTTACCCTCTCATTATCTTTATATAAATCAGAAATCTGCATTCCAACTGTTCCGCTCTCACCGAATGAAAGCCCGTCATATACATTCAATTCTTTATCTGCTTTTATATATATTTTATTTTTCTTGTATGCTTTAACTTCTCCTATATATTCGCCGTCATGGCTAGGCTTATAATTTTCAAAAATATCCTTTGAATTATAATAATACCCTTGAGAAAAACCTCCTCTGTTAAAAATCTTCATCAAACTTTCTCTGTACTTCTCTATGGGTATATACTTATTTTCTAAAGCCAAATCAATAGCATGCCTATATATAGAAGTTGTAATTGCGGCATATTCACTTCTTTTAGCTCGTCCTTCAATTTTAAAAGATGTTATACCGCTTTCAAGGAGATTAGGAATTATATCAATAGTCATCAAATCTTTTGTACTTAATGGATAATTGGTTTTACCTCCTGTGTACTCCATTCTGCAGGGCTGAGCACATGCACCTCTGTTTGCACTTCTTCCTCCATGCAGATATGAATAAGCACATTGACCTGAAAAACTCACGCATAAAGCTCCATGCACAAAAGTTTCAAGCTCTATATCAGTATTATCTCTAATATATTTTATATTATCCAAACTCATTTCTCGGGCTAAAACTACTCTATCAAGCCCAATACTTTTTAAAAGTTTTACACTGTCTAAATTATTACAAGACATCTGCGTACTAGCATGCATAGCAATATTTAAATTATTTCTTACAATATCAATAATACCCAAGTCCTGCACTATAATAGCATCAGCCCCCATATTATAAACACTTTTTATAAGAGGAAGCACTTTATCAATTTCATCATTATAAACTAAAGTATTAACAGTTATATAAACATTAACATCTCTTAATTTAGCAAATCTTATATTCTCTTCAAGTGCCTTTTCATCAAAGTTTTCTGCCGCCCCAACCCTAGCATTAAAACTTTTAGTACCAAAATACACAGCATCAGCCCCAGCATTAACAGACGCCTTCAAAGCTCTTTCATCTCCAACAGGTGCGAGAAGTTCTATTTTTTTATTTTGAGTTTTTATATTCAAGTTATTTTCCATTATTTTTTAGATATATATATTATGATTTGCTTCACTAAAATGCAAGTAAAAATATAAAAAACAAAACTTATTATTGATAATAACAATCACATATATAACTATATCTAAAAATATTCTATTTCTTCTTTATATATAAAGTAATTTCATCTGTACTTATATCTAATTTATCTAAAACATTTATAATCAACTTTATTTTTGTATTTGTATCTGTATCAGTATTTACAAAGAAATTCGATTCTGTTTTAGTTGCTTTACCATAGTTATAAAAAAAATTCTTCATCACTTATTTTATTTTTAAAACTATCATCTTTAAATATAAGGTTATTAAATCTCACTGAATCTTCTTCATATATTAAATTTAATATTTTAATAATAAATTTAGCCCATTTACTAGCTTCATATTTAACATTTTTATATTCAAAAGAATATATATTCATACCTGAAAAATCTATACTATCATCTAAAGGATATTCTAATATATCATTATTTTCTTCTATTGTAATATTAGGATATTTATAATATTTTAATAGTTCATTTATCAATCTTTTACTTCTATCAACTATAATATTCTCTCCCCAATCATCCAATTCTATCAAATCCTTATTTAAAAAAGTAAACTTACTATTTTTATATACTTTTATTTTTTCTTTTAAATGATTATTTGAAAGTTCAGGATTATAAGCTGTTAATGTAAGATTACCTAAAGTATTAATATATTTTTTATGTACCTCTTTATAATTATTGCCTATTAAATCTATCCAGTCATTATTTAATGTTATTGGCATAATATGTTCTATTGTTATATTGTTAATATCTATTTTTTCTTTACTATTTAATCCTTCTAATCTAGTTAATATAAATTTACCCAATACTGTTTTATATACATCTTTTTCTATAATTGAATTTATCACACTTAAATCATCGGGAAACTCTGATCCACCTTTCAAATCAATTAAAGACGAAGCAATATATTCTATAAATTTATCTGTATTAATTTTATCATTAAAAAATGAACTTATTTTTTTTATTAAAGAAATGCAAATTTTATTTAAACCGTTAGCAGGCTTAGAACATATTAATCTTCTCAATATATAATTTTCTATTAAATGTAATGAATCAAATAATATTTCATCTGATATATATCCATCATCTCTATATTGCAGTAATAAAATTATTAATGGATTTAAAACATTTATTTTTAATTCCTTTATATTATTTAATTTAATTTTAATATTTTTATTTAATTCTTTTTCTGTATTTAAAATAATATTATAATATTCAGAATACTTTAACAAATCTTTTAATACATCTTCATTGTTTTTATTTTCTAAATATTTTTTAAAATCATTATAAACTTCAGATTCTTTTGAAAATTCTTTATTTTCTATAATTAAAAAAAATCTTATAAATGTTGACACATTTTTATCGTCTAAATTCTGCATGCAATTTTCTTCTATTTTCACCCAATATTTTTCATATAATATATCTTGATTTTGATACATCAAAATATAATTTCTAATTTTATCACCTTCTTTTAACGATAAACCTGTAGCATTTAGAGTTTCAAAAATAATTTGAGGTTCATCTTCCTGTTCTAAAGTTACTATAATTCCCTTAAGTAAATATAATCCTTTCCATAATTTATAAATATATTTTTCATCATTATTTAATTTTTCTTTAAAAAATAAATAGTTATTAATTATATTAGATTCCCCTTTTCTTATCTTATTTTCCTATTATCTATTATATCATTTAAATATTTATCATCTCTTTGTATTTGTTTCAAAAATAATCTACCTCTATTTTTTTCTATATCAGAAAATATTAAAGGTTCTATATTATCTTTTAATCTTTCATCATTATTTTTTGCAAAGTCTAAAATGGCAAGTAATAATAAAATTATTGTTGTTATTCTTTGTTGTCCATCTATAATGTAAAAACTATTTGGTGAAAAAAAATTTTTCTCATCTTTTCTAGAAACTAAAACAAAAGAACCTATAAAATATTCTTTAGCATTTCTATCAACAGCTCTTTCTATATCATGTATTAATTTTTCACACTGTTCTTTTTTCCAATCATAATTTCTCTGATATACAGGAATATGAAATGTATCCCTTGAATTAAACATATTTTTTAAAACTTCTATATCGCCACCCTTTATCATAATAAAACTCCCAAAACTTCATCATAGCATTATAACATATTTATACAAAAATTAAACTAATTATAATATACATTATTACAGCATTTACATTTGATATATACAAAATTAAATGATATAATAGTATAATTCATTTAAAAATATTGGACTATTATGAATCATTTAATTACAGGCCCTATGTTCGCAGGAAAATCAAAATATTTAATTAAAACTTTAGATTATCTTTTAATGGAAAATAAAGATATAAAAATATTATTCATATATCCGGCAATATCTTTTAGAGGCTATTTCTGCCGCGATAAAGATGTTTCTTTAGATAAGAGAATAGATATAATTACTGAAGAAGAAATCGAAAATAATATTGGAAAAGATGTAGAAAATATTTATAATTACATTTCAAGATATGATATTATAGGAATAGATGAATTTTGCTTTTTAAATGATACTTCCATTTTTATAAAACTAATAAAAACATGCTCTCAAAGAAATTCTGCAACTAACTTTTGTATAGCTTCTCTTGATATGGACTATAAAAGAAATTATTGGGAAAGTGTATCGGCATTAATAGAAGAAGATCTGATTGATATACATACAAAAGTTTTTGGTAAATGCGACTGCGGAAAAAAAGGAATATACTCAAAAAGAATAGTTAAAGATGTGGACAGAGTTGTAATCGGAGATGATATATATAAATGCGTATGCAGGTATTGCTACGAAGGCGAAGATGAAGTTAAATTTGATTTATAAATATTTCTAATTTTTTTATTTATACTACGCACGCAGAACAAATTTATAAAATATATTTTCATTATTATTTCTAGTTTACACTATATAATAAATCTCACTAACCGTGCGTTATTATTCATTATCAATTTAAAAAATACTTGGGTGGGCAGCTATAATTTCTGATGAAAATATTAAATATAATAAAATTTTAAATGCATATTAAAATTATAAATCTAAAGGGTGGGATTTCTAAGTGATTTTTGTTTTAAAAAATTACTTACATACCCCACCCTTTTTCCTTTTTAAATTAATAAGTAATAAAAATACTAATATTCTTTTTTATTAAAATTAGAAATGTTAACACCCACCCAAGCGTATATTAAATTTATTGAATTATATAAAAATAAGCAATTCCTTAATATTAAATGAATAATATTAAAGGATTGCTTTTTATATTTAATTATATTTTTATTTAATTAGATTTATTAAAACTTGAAATTTTATCATAGAAATTAGGAGCAAGCATAGCAAGTAAACACATTACTATAAAACCTGTTAATAGTGCAGCTATAGGATTTAAAGTTATTCCTCCAACTAATACACCAATAAATGCAGATATTGCCACCAAACCGGCATAAGGAATCTGTGTTGCAACATGTTCAAGTAAAGGACAGTTACTTCCGGTAGAAGAAAGTATTGTAGTATCTGATATAGGAGAGCAGTGATCTCCAAATACAGCACCAGAAACAACAGAACCTACATTTATAAGAAGAACATTAAGAAGAGCATTGTCAGTATATCCATTAGCAGCAGCAAGCCCATTTGCAATAGGTATTACTATAGGAATAAGTATAGCAAAAGTACCCCAGCTAGTACCAGTTGAAAATGCTATAACACAGCCTAGTAAATATCCTATAGCAGGAAGTATCCAAAGAGGAAAACCGCCTCCTTTTACAGCTTCAGATAAAAAAGCAGCAAGTCCAAGTCCGCCGTCTGACGGAGATGATTTAATAACACTTCCTATAGACCAAGCTAAAGATAGAACTACTAATGCCGGAACCATTGATTTAACCCCTTCCATAATAGAGTTTCCGGCAGAACGAATACTTAATAATCTTCTAGCTACATAATATATGTACATTATTATAAGAGAAATAACAGCTCCGTAAAATAAAGCCTTAGAAGCATCAGTATCCAAAAAAGCCTGATTCAATGATATGCTTGACATAGCTTGAGAGAAAGTTTCTATTCCATCACTTCCAACTAATCCCATATATGTAGTAACAGGAAACATTACTATACATACTATTATAAGTACAAGTATAGCTATAACCATATCATACCATTTAGCTTTATTATTTGAAGAAGTTTCCATATTACCCGGACAAGCTCCGTATAATTCTTCATCAAAAAGTTTTCCATTTTGAGCATTATCTTCACTTCTCTTCATAGGTCCAAAATCTTTAAATACTAAAGAAATAAGAACTACAAAAGCTAAAGCAAGAAGCGGATAAACGGAATAAGGTATCATCTTTATAAAAAACACAAATTCACTTATATTTAAAGATTCAAATCCTTGAGAATCTCTTATATAACTCATAACCGTTACTACCCAAGTGGATATAGGGGCAAGTATACATACAGGAGCAGCTGTAGAATCCAATATATAAGCAAGTTTCGCCCTTGAAATTTTATTCTGATCTGAAACAGGACGCATAACAGTACCAACTGATAAACTGTTGAAATAGTCATCTATAAATATAATAAGTCCGAAAAACCAAGTAAATATAAGTACACTCTTTTTGCTTTTTAAATATTTGCTGGCCCATAAACCAAAAGCTCTAGTAGCACCTGTCTTTGACAGCATACTGACAAAAGCACCAAGCAAAGCACAAAATAAAAGTATTCTTATATTCCAAGCATCTCCGCTCATCTCTGCTACTTTATCAGTAAATATTGTAATAGCAGTAAATACATTACCATGTGCTATTATTAAAGTTCCAGATAATATACCAAGCGTAAGAGAAATAATAACTTCTTTAGTCACTAAAGCAAGTATAATAGCTAAAAGAGGCGGTATAATACCCAACAGACCATAATGTTCCATAAGTCACTCCTAATTAATATATACACCTTATAATTTTGAATGATTTCTTGAATAAGATTGTTAAAATATAAAAAAGCCCCCTTGTTTAGGGAGCCTTAAATATTAAAAATTATTATACAAAGAATATAATAATTCAACACTCCCAAGAATAGAATGCTTTTTTAAACTTCTTATATAAGAAAAAATTATTCATAAAAAATATCCAAAATTATCCTTACTTTTTATAGTATATTAAAAATATCAGTTTGTCAATAGTATTATTAATAAAGAATACCTCCGTATTATATATATTGATAATTTAAATTACATACCCCACCCTTTTTTCTTTTTCATTTTATTCACATTTAATAGTTTTATTTATGTTTGAAATTCTTATCATAAAAGTATGCCCGCCCAAGTGACGATTAGTTTTACAATCTATTTAACGCACAGTGTATGCATTTTTATTTATTGTATAAATTATAATTCAAAAATATTTTTATATTTTAAATTTAGTTTACCGTGCGTATAATAAAATTAACTTGCCCCATCTTTTTTGAATATACCTTGAAGTATTAAAGCTAAAGCACCGTCTCCTGTAACATTACATGCAGTACCGAAACTGTCCTGTAATGCAAATATCGCAAGTATCAAAGCAGTGCCATCATCATTAAAACCTAAAACAGAAATTATTATTCCCAAAGAAGCAACAACCGTTCCGCCCGGTACACCCGGAGCCCCAACAGCAAATATACCAAGCAATATAATGAATAGAATCATAGTGCCAATTTCAGGCAAATGTCCGTATAATATTTTTGATATAGTCATAACAAAGAAAGTTTCTGTGAGTACAGAGCCGCATAAATGTATAGTTGCTCCCATAGGTATTGCAAAGTTCACAATATCTTTGTCTAAAGCATCAGATTTACTTGCACATTTCAAAGCTACAGGTAAAGTTGCCGCAGATGACATAGTACCAACTGCAGTAAAATATGCAGGTCCATAATGTTTAAATACTCTTGCCGGATTTTTCTTTGATACAATACCAGCTATAGAATATAAAAAAGTAAGCCATATAAAATGTCCTATTATTGCTATGATTATAATTATCAGGAATATAGGCACACTTTTAATTATAGTACCCTCATAGGATAAAGTAGCAAAAGTAGTTCCTATATAAAATGGTAATATTGGCACTACAACATTATTTACTAAAAATAATATTATATTATTAAGCTCATCTAATAGACTTTCAAAATATTTTGATTTAGTTTTAATAACAGCTACTCCTCCGCATATAGCCAAGAATAATGCAGTTATTACAGGAAATATAGGGTTAATATCTAATTTAAATATTATTTCAGGAAGTTCTTTACCTCCTGCAACATTTGAAGCTATATTTAGATTAGGTATTATTATATATCCTGCAATAGCAGCAAATAAAGCAGCACCTACTGAAGAAAAATATGCTAAGGCTAGAATTACACCTAACATCTTATTTGCCTTGCTTCCCATTCTAGTAATAGCAGGTGCAATAAACCCTAATACTATTAATGGAACCATAAATGATATTACCTGATTAAGAACATATTTTATAGACTGTATTACATTAATTACAGCTTCATTACATAGCATACCTATTATAATACCTAAAGCTATACCTAATAAAAGCTTTATTAATAAATAATCTTTTTTTACTTTTGCTTCTAGCTCTTCCATAAAAATATCCTCAAAATTTATCTTATAAAAAAATAGTATATTCAATTTATATTCATTTGCAAATAAAATTTATTATTTAATGTTTTTTATTTATTAGACTTGTTTCAAAACTACTTGACAAATAATTTTATAAGTTTATTATTTTATGTTAAATTAAATAATATTAATTATAATTTAATTAAATGTTTTATATTTTGTATAAACTGTATGTTTAAGCTAGAAAATGCAGTCATTTTGCTTCTCGCCTGCCGAAGGCACGCACAGCGAGGCGTACTTCGTATGGGTCACCACCGAGTAGGTGCCTATTCGGAAAAAGAAGTGGAGGTGTGGCACGACTGTGTACTTCGTAGGGCTAGTCCCCACAAATTATAAATAAAATTACTTTTGAAACAAGTCTATTATTAATATTTAGGGAATAAGAATGTAAATCAAACAGTAAAATTCAATTTATAAATTAACGAAGTCGGATTACCTAATCAATAAATAATCAGCCGAGTGCACTAGATTATATTTTCCTAATCAGGCACTCCTATTTATTATTAAAGAAATTGTATGGCAGTTAATTATATAAATTTGATTGATCTCTTATGCATAAATAAACCAAATATATAAAAATTAGACATATTTTTAAATATTAATGTTTATACCCTGAACTATATTTTTTTCTTTCATCTTCTTTGATATTAGATTTATTATTTCACCTTTTGATTTTGTCCATTTAGGAGCTATTAAACTTTCTCCCAAACTATCACCCATTAAACGAGCTATTATAATATCAGACCTTGTAAAAGAAATGGCGTCGCTCATTAAATCTATATAAAAATCTTCATCTAAAGTAGGAAAAACATAATCACTATACATATTCTCAAAATAAGAATCTTTCACTATGTCAAGCTGATGAAATTTTACAGCATCAATTTGTAAAGCAGATACATCTTTAACTGTTTTTATCATATCATATTTGCTTTCTAATTCTATTACTTTACTATTAATTTTTTTAGGAAGTCCGAATATTATATGAGTACATATTATGATATTACTATAATTCTTTTTTATATGATTTACCATTTTAGCAAAAGAATTATAATCATGCCCTCTATTAATAAATTTTGAAGTTTCATCATTTGATGATTGAAGCCCCATTTCAAGCCAAATTTCTTTGCCAGATGAAGATGATAAATCACTAAGTTCTTTCAATACCTCATCTTCAAGCATGTCGCTTCTTGCCCCAAACATAAGTCCCACACATTCATCAAAATTCACTAATTTATTAGCATATTTTAATGATTCTTTGGAAGCTAATGGTGATAGCGGCGTACCTAATTGAAAATATCCGTAGAATTTTTGATATCTTCCTTTATAATTTTTTAATCCGTTAATCCATTGATTGTTAATATCTTCATCTGTTATATATGGAGGTTTATAGCTATTTAAATTACAGAATCTGCATCCGCCGTCATTAGCTTTATGAGCACAGCCGAAATCTGTATCTATAGAAATCTTCCCTACTTTTACTCCAAATTTATTTTTAACATAATCAGAAAATGAATAGTAATTTTTATTATTTTGAATATTATTTTTATTTTGCATAATGCTGTAAGTATATCATAAAATAAAATTTTTAAAACTATTGATAATAAATGTAATTTTTATTTAATTTATGGGCGGTATATGTACTATAAAATAAAAAAACACTTGGGTGGGCATCTAAAATAACAATATAAAATGAAAAAGAAAAATAATATTTAAAACACATAATATGTTAAAAACTTAAAGGGTGGGCAAATGTAATCAAATTTTTAAACTTTTATTACATACCCCGCCCTTTTTCTTTAGTACTTTATTCTGAAATTATTATTTTTTATTATTGCTAATAAAAATTGTTCGCTAAAAATGTATAGCAAATAAATTTGCTATACGCTCACAATTTTTATATTTTGCTTTCTAGTATTTAAAAATTATTATTTTTATTTTCTTAAATGCTTATACAGAAATATTAACACCCGCCCAAGATTTATTTAGATTTATAATTCTTATACCGCATGCATAGTCAAATTTCAAATACGGCTGATAATGAATTATAATTTAAATAAATTAAGAGTTCATTTACCATGCGTTAATTAATTGATAAAAGAGCTATCCTCACTATATTTGTACCCATCAGAATAATAGAAAGGCATTTTATCAATTCGGTAAATTCCCCAAGTTCTTATTCCAAATCTTAAATGATAATAAACTTCCTTAGTATCTTTATTTACTTCCATTATCTGTGAATTATTTCCGAAATCAAGAAGCATATTCCCATTACTCAAAAAATCTATATCTGATATATAGTGAGAATATAATTTATTTTCTGTTTTATACTCGTAAATTTTTTCAGCCTTCCAAGAACCATGAGAACCAGTGATTTTATATTCTACATATCTAGAGCCGTTATAGTTAATATCTTCATCGCCCTGATTGTCAAACATACCTATTACATTTGTTGATATCAAAAATAAAGCATGCTGACTTTTAGGTCCGTCTGTATTGCCGTCTCCAAGAACCTTATAAGGATCAAATGATTTTAAATCTTTTAAATATCTGCCGTATGGGTTGTATGATTCCATAGTGTCCAATGTATCATCAGCCATATACCAAATAAGCTCCCATTCACTGTAATCAACCGCCATAACAGCTAAACTTCTCACAGATAAATAAAGTATATCATTATCCTCATCATAAACCAAAGAATTACAATGTGCCCAATCCATAGGAAAATCTCTTTTTCTTCCTATGCTGTAGTATTTATTATCTTCATCAAATATAAGTTTTTTTAAATACTCTTTCTCTGCCTCATCGCCATTTTTATTTACTATCTTTTTTATCAAATCTCCGACATACAAATCTCTTATTAAATTTCCGTTATTATCAACTTCGCAAATTCTGTCTTCAACGCCCCAAGTAGAATTAGCAAGCATTATATAATTACTGTCAGACTTTTTTCTTATAGTGTCATGATGAACTCCTATATCAAGTTTTGTAACATCAAGTTTTGCATTTCCAAGCAAATCGCTTACTCCCATAGTATCGTAAATAACAATATCATTATCTTCATCAATGACCTTTGCTATTTCATTAGTAAGATAAAAGTTGGAATAATTCACATAACGCAAATTTCCGTTTCTGCTTACCCCCATTAAGAAAAGACCTTTCCAGCTTCTATTTATAACAGGGCTTGCAAAATATATCTCTTCGTTATTATCAGTTAAATTGCTTATTGAACTTTCATCATTGATACCGGCAAAATATACATTCTCTTCAGGCACTAAATTTTTTATAACTCTGTTAGTAGCCGGTATATAAAGGCCGTCAATATATAGTTTATCTACTATTATATTGGTTTCTATTCTGTTAGTACCGTTAATAATATAGATGGTATTTGTATTCTCAGGATACATACCATGTATAGCAAAATTAGATCCGTAATTTTTAGGATAAGTAAATATGATATCATTATCTCCAAGCATTCCTTTTGTTATGACTGTAACAGGGTAATTATTGTTGGTTTCTGTTTTGTATACTAATGATAATGGCGTTTGTCCGTTAGGATTTAATATAATCTCCCCTATCTTATCATCTGGAAGCGGTATTTCTTTCTTTGAACATGAGAAAAATAAAAATAATATTAAAATTGTAAATGCAGTAAATCTTTTCATTTTTAAATATCCTAATTGTTATCATTAATGTAAAGTTTTTTTATATTCTAAATAATAAAATAAGTTTTTGCAATAAAAATATATAAAAAAATATAAATATAATTGAAAATATCTATTTTATTATATAGAATACAATCTCTATTTTTTAGAAGTTAGTTTTTATAATAGTTACAAAAGGAGAAAAAATCAAAAATGAAAAAATTAAAATTTCACGATTTTATTTTTCACATAATTTCTATTATGTGCTTTTTTTTAATATTATCTAATAATATTCTTTTAGGTCAGAAATTAGATAAAACTAAATTAGATTTAAATTATTATGAAAAATTTAAAGGTCAAAACAGAATATTAAATATATGCAACTGGGGAGAATATATAGCTGACGGTTCTGATGATTCTATGAACATAGTAAAAGAATTTGAAGACCTTACAGGTATTAAAGTGAATTATACAACTTTTAATTCTAATGAAGAGCTTTATATTAAATTAAAATTAGGAAATACTGATTATGATCTGATATTTCCTACAGATTATATGGTCATAAGAATGATTAAAGAAGGATTGGTGCAGAAAATGAATATAGATTTACTTCCTGCAAGAACTAATATAGATCCGTTTTTCTTATCATTAGCTTATGATAAAAACGGCGAATATACTATTCCATATACTTGGGGAATGAGCGGCATAATATATAATATGAAAGAAGTTGATGTAAAGCCTGAAGATGTGAGCTGGTCTTTATTATTTGATGAAAAATATAAAGATAAAATATTAATGGCTTATGGTCTTAGAGATTCTTTTGCCGCTGCTAAAGGATATTTGGGATATAATATCAATACTACAAATGAAACCGAAATAAGAAATGCTTATGAGGCTTTAAAAAAACAAAAACCTATTGTTCAGGGTTATGTTATGGATGAGATATTTGACAAAATGGAATCAGAATCCGCTTATTTAGGAATAACTTATGGAGGAGATGCTTTAAGAACCATAGCAAATAATACTAATCTTAATTTTGCGATTCCTAAAGAGGGAGGAAATGCCTTTGTTGAATGCATAGCTATACCTGCAAATGCTAAAAATGTTGAAGAAGCCCATATGTTTCTTAATTTCTTATGCGAGCCTCAGGTTGCTTTGGCAAATGCCAATTATATAGAATATGCCTCTCCTAATATGACAGCTGTTAATATGATGCCCGATGAAGTAAAAAATGATAGGAGAATATATCCGGATAAAAAAGCTATGGAAAATATGATTCATTATGTGGCTAATCCTGATGGTAAAGATAGTTTGCTTATGGAAAGCCTTTGGAAAGAAATGCTTACTACAGAAACTACTAAATCCAATAACGGTATTATTATAATATCTGTTATTGTTGTTATATTAATTGCTGTTATAGTTATTAAAAAAACTAGAAAAAAAACTTATTAATTAATTTTTAACTTCTAAAAAATATAAAAAATGATTGGGTTAAAGTATATTTTTACTTTAACCCATAAATAAAATTGAGGCTTTAAATATATGAAAGAGTTTTTTGATGCTGCTAAAAATGGAGATTTAAAAACATTAAAAGAATGCTTAAATAAAAATATAGATATAAACAAATTAGATGATGAAGGATTTACTGCTTTGATGCTTGCCTCTATATTCAATAGAATCAGCATTGCAGAAGAATTAATAAAAAATAATGCTGATATTAATTTGAAAACAGAAGAAAATTGGACTGCTTTGATATTTGCTTCATTTTACGGACATGACAAAATAGCTGAAATTTTACTTAAAAACAATGCCGATTTAAATATCAAAAATAAACAAGGTTTTGATGCTTTGCTTATTTCTGTTTTTTATAAAAAAATTGATACTGTTAAGCTATTATTAAAATATAATGCTGATGTTAATACAAAAAATAATGAAGGATTTACTCCGCTTATTTATGCATGTAATCATGATAATAATGATATATTAAAACTTCTTATAAATTATCATGCTAATATCAATGATAAAACTAATAATGGGGTTAATGGACTTATGTATGCATGCTTAATGCTTAGAGAAGATATAGTAAAAGAACTTCTTGAAAACAATATTAATATTTATGAAACTGATAATAATGGAGATAATGCATATATTTATTTAAAAAGTAATGAAAATAATGAAGATGATGAAGAATTAAAAACTATGAATAGAATAAATGATATGATAAGCAATTATATAAAAAATAGAAAAAATAATAAATAAAACTCTATTTTGTTTTTTTATCTTATCTGCCCGCCCACCAGCCCCCCTAAATATTAATTTGTAATAATGCTTTTTTTACTATATAATAATTAGAATTATAAATAAATTTTAAATAGTTGTAAGATTTATGCAGGATATATGTATAATAACTGATATAGGAACAATATACGGGTTCGGACATATTACTCGTATGAAATTTATATCAAATAAATTAAAAGAATATTATAATTTCACATTTTCTTCTATTAACGATAACAGCGGTATATTTAAAGATAATACTATAAATACATGCAAATATAATGAGATAAAAAATTTAAATCCTTATCTGATAATAGTAGACAGCAGAGAAGTAGATTCAGCATATATAAAAGAATTAAAAAAAATAAGCAGTGTTATAATAGTAGACAGTGTAGGAAATGAGAGAGTATTGGCTGATATAGTTATAGAAATGCTTCCTAATATAGATAATTCCAAAGAGGTAAATATAAAGCCTTTTATAGCTACTATATTAAACTCTAATGTAAAACCAAAATATGATGCTGATGCTCCTGTACTTCTATATTTAGGATTTAATAATGAATTAAAAAATAAAGCCATAGAAATAATAAGCAAAATAGAAAATAAAAACTTTATCTTAATAGATACAGAGAAAGAAAGCGAATACAGTAATATAAGCTATAAAAATTTCGGTACAGATATATTTCAAAATCCATACAGTGCCGTTATAACCTATTTCGGATTAACTGCTTTTGAATGTATAGAATCATCAATTCCTGTAATTTTGCTTTCTCCTACAAAATATCATGATGATTTGGCAAAAAGTCAGGAGGAATTATTCTTTAATTTAGGCTTCTTTCAAAATATAGATACAAATGCATCGGTAAATAAATTAAGAGAATTTTTATTTAATGATGATATACAAAATAAGTTTAGAGAAAAAGGCAAATTAATTAATACAGAAAAATCTTTAGATCGTATAAAAACTATAATAGATAATATAAAAGATTTTAAAGATATAGAATGCCCTTTTTGTAAAAGCAGAAATATAGAAATGAAAAATAGAAATTTGGAATCTAATCTATATAAATGTAAAAAATGCAGTACTTTATTTAGAAAATATTTTCTTCCTCCTTTTACAGATTATTCATCTAAATATTTTGTTGAGGATTATAAGAATCAATACGGTAAAACTTATGAGGAAGACAGTGCTAATTTAACTGCTTTGGCCAAAAGAAGATTAGAAAAAATAATAAAAATAAAGCCTAATGGAAAAATACTTGATATAGGAAGTGCAATGGGTTTTTTTCTTAAAGAGGCAAGAGAATACGGATATGAAACAGAAGGTATAGAAATAAGCGAATATGCATCAAATTACTGTATAAATACTCTTAATCTCAATGTGCATAATTGCTCTTTGCTTAATTTTGAATATAAAGAAAAAGAATATGATATAATAACTGCTTGGTATGTTGTAGAGCATATATACAATTTTGAAAGTATTTTAGAGCGTATAATTTACTCACTTAAAGATGATGGAATATTAGCCTTTGCAACCCCTAATGGCAATGGTTTAAGCGGAAGATTTAATAAAAACTATTTTTCTATAGTGCCTTCAGATCATGCATTTGAGGCTAATCCTAAGTCTCTTGATATACTTATGTCTAAATATTCATTGAAATGCATAAATTTAGAAAATCAAAGCGTTTATTATAATAGATTCTGCGATATATTCGGTTTTAATCTTATTAGAAAGAATAATTTTCTATCAAGAATATATAATTCTTTGGCCAAAAATAAAAACTTAGGTGATACATTTGAATGCATATATCAAAAATCATAAAAATGTTGTATATGTAGTTTAAATACCATGTATTAAATGATTAATCCTATATATGAAAATAACTATCATTTTTTTAATTTTACGAATATATTATTATCATTGTTATAAATGTATATTATGTTAATTATTTTAATATAATAGTATACAAATATGATATTTAAGGAAATATAATTATGAAAAAAATATTTTTACTTATGTCAGTAGTGATTATAGCAGCTGCATGTAAAAGTGCACCTGTTGCTACTGGTCCTGAAGACAATAGCGGATTCAAAACAACTGAAGCAAATAATCAAAATTCTAAAGGGCTTAATCTACCTGACGGAGCTACTGTTAGAGAAACTCCAAGAGGAAAAATATTGGTACTTCATGATCCTAAATCTAAAACAGATGTTGGCAAGCCAGGTTCAACTTATGAGGTAAAATTCGGATTTGATAATACTATAGAAATAGGAACTTATAAAGAAGCTTATAACTTAGTATATCAAATAATAAATAATAATCCGGATATCAGAATAATTTCTGAAGGGCATTCAAGTAAAGAAGGTCCTGCTCCTTATAACTATGCTCTATCTCAAAGAAGATCTGATAAGAGCTTTAATTATATAATAAAATTAGGTGTAGAAAACAGCAGATTATTAAAAAATGCATTCGGAGAGGCTTTACCTGAATATCCTACTCTTAAAGAAAATAGAAGAAGTGAATTCATAATAATAATGACTGAAGATGATTTGAAAAAATATAACGATTTTGCCGAAACTGTCGACATTAATAAAGAAACAAATTAAGTCGAGGTTTAAGTGAGATAATGAAAAAACTTTTATTTATTTTTAGTTTATTGATCTTTGTCATAGCATGTAAAAGTACGCCTACAAACACAACACCGGAAGATGTAGTTATAGCAGACAATCCTCCTGCAGTAGAAGAAGAAAAGCCAAACCCTGAAGAAGTGGTAGCTGATACAAGTATGGAATCAGATACTCAAACATTGACATCTAGTTCTGAAGAGCTTTATCTTCCTGTAGATACTTCAATAAGAGATACTGAGAGAGGAAGAATTTTAGAAACTACTCCAAAAATAGTATTCAAATTTGTAGAAACTAATATGCCTGCAACAGTAGAAATGTCATTCAATCAGGTAATAGAGTTTTTAGAGAAGAATCCTAATGTGAATATAGTTTTAGAGGCACATACAAGCAATAGAGGAAAGGCATATCCTTATAATTACAATCTTTCTGTTGTAAGAGCTAAAAATGGTAAGGCATACTTATTGGCTAAAGGTATTCCTTCAGAAAGAGTTATAGAAAGTCCTCTTGGTGAGGCTTTGCCTGAATATCCTACTCAAAATGAGCTTAGAAGGTATGAGTTTGTTATAATAGCCAATGATGAAGATTTAGTAAAATATAATACTTATATTTCTAATTTGGATGTGAGAAAAGAAAGTACATATCAGGGAAACTGATTAAATTATAATAAATAGTAAAATTAACCTCCTTTATTATTCACATTTTAAAGGAGGTTTTTATTATAAACTTTAAGGAAATTTTTATTTTATGAGAAATATTATTATTTGCATTTTATTATTCACTATTTTTATTAATTTTGAAGCTTTTTCAGAAAGTCCTACAAATGAAGCTCCTACAGCAGCACCTAGTATTTCAACTAATACTTCATTAGGGCTTATAAATCCTGAATATGAAAAAGCTTTTAAATATGGAACTCCTACACAAAAAATATCAACTATAGCTAAAATAAAAAGAACTAAAAATGAAGCTGATATTGCAATGCTTGCTAATCATTATCCTGAAGAAAAGAATAATAGAGTTAAAAGCGAGATTATTAATTTCTTTAAGCAAAATAAAAATGATAATGCAAAAGCTGTAATAGAATATGCTATTAAAGATGAAAATGATAATGTAAGAAAAGATGCTTATTATTTATGCTCAATTTATCCGGATATTCAATATGAAGTACCTATAATGTCTGAAATTTCTAATGCTTCTGGGCTTGTATTAGATAGTATGGTTAATGCTTTGGGGGCTATAAAATCAGAGATGGCTGCGGATTATTTACTAGAAATATATACAAATAATACTGCTGCTTCAAGCACTAAGGTTGAGATATTAAGATATTTCAGCGAAACTAAGAATACTAAAGGTGAGAAGATTTGTCAGAATGCAGCTCAGAATGCCGGGGAGCCTGCTTTGGTTAGATATATGGGGGTTGTTGCATTGGGGGCTTATCCTAGTGCTGAAAATTATGAGATACTTCAGAAACTTCTTGCCGAAGATTTACCTGAAATTACTGCCAGAGTTATATATGTACTTCCTGAATATAGTGCTTATGGAGATGTAAAAAAAGATATAATAGAAGCTGCTAAAAATGACAGCGATTCTGTAAGAATTTATGCTATTAAGGCACTATCTAATTATAAATCTGAACCTGAAATAGAAGAACTTCTTATATACAGACTTAAAAATGATAATTCAGAAGCTATCACTGTAGAAATAATTAATTTATATAAAGAATCTGCACCTACAGGAAATATGTATGATGCTATAAAAACATTAGCTGATTCATCTGCAAGCGAAAAAATAAAGAATCTGGCAAAATCTGTTATAGGTGAAGATAAAGATTCTTCAGCTGCTACTATAGAAGAATCACTGACAGGTATAAAAAATGAATCTTCTGATAACCCTAATTAAAAAGTTATATATTTTTTAGGCTTGCTGTTATAATTAATATAATAGTAAGCCTTTTTTATTTTTAAATCTAATTATCCTACCCACCAGCCAAAAACTAAAATTAGTAATTTATAAAAAACCCCAAGTATTATATTAATAACACTTGGGGAAAACTATGATTAGAATATATTAATTAAAAGTTGACATCATTTCCATAGTAAGCTGCTTCTAATACTTTTTTAATATTAACTTCATATGTTTATAATGCATTAAAATCTGTATAAAGTACAAACTTTTGAATTATGCACTATAGTATAAGCAGCAAATTTATTGTTCTATATTATAGTATTTATATAAAAATTGTCAATTATATTATTATAAATTATTACTTTTTTATAACTAATAAGTATAATAAAATGTTTATAGATTAAAAATTTAAAAAAGACTTGGTCGGGTGCTAATAGGTGTAAATTAAATGACAAAATAATACAAAGCTAAAATTTAAAGTTAAGTAATAATTTCTAAAGGGCGGGATATGTAATTAGATTTTAAAGCCTATTTACATACTGCATTATTTACTTTTAGTTTTATAATAATTAAAAACTAATTATAAATTTTATAAAAATAACTCAACGCACGATGAACAAAGTTTTATTTATTGTTTCGATTATAATTCAAAATTAATATATATTTTTTATATCATTCTGCGTGCGGTATTTAAAATTAAAAAATAAAATATTTATATAATTAATCCCTGCTGAAATTTTGATATATAAATTTGAAAGGAATATAAATCTTTCCATTTTCAGCATAATCATTCCATAAACCTTGAGGCGGAGGCTTTAATTTTTTGGCATATTCAACAGCCTTTGAACATGAATTATCAAGACTAGTCTGACCAAATATAGAAGTTTTCAAAAACTTTTCAAATTCTATATTTCCTTCTTCATCTATAGAAAGTAAAACTTCAACCTCATCAGTTCTTATAAGTCCCAAATAATGAGCCTGATTAGGTATAGTAAGATACCAAGAATCTCTTATAGATCCAACCAATGCATAGAAATACCAAAAATATTCCTGTGCCTTAGTACCAAGCTGCATACTTCCTGTTTCGCTTGAAAATACAACAGCTCTGTCAGCACCTTCTTCAAATGATGCAGGTATTTTAGTATCACCTTTAATTCCAGGATTTTTAGGTTTATAAGTCTCTACATTATCTCTGGATATATCCTTTCCTAATTCTTTTTTTTCTCTATTTTGATTTTGATTATTATTAGGCTTAATATTTTCTGTAGGTCTTCTTTCTATTATAGGGCTATTTGCTCCGTCTCCCAAAAAAGAAAATACTGAAGTATCAGAAAATACTTTTGAAGGCTTAACATCTGTCTGACCTTTGGATCTTAATGTTTTGTCAGAGGCAAAAGGAGTATCTTCTTTACTCTCTTCCTCTTCTATTTCAGGGGTTTCCACCAAGAACATATAATCATCTTTTTTATATCTTTCCTCTGCTTCTTTTTTAGCCTTTTCATAAGCAAACACTTCCTGCATTATAGAAGTGTTTATAAAGCTGAATAAAAATATATGCAGTATAAAAGATACTATAACAGAAAATAGTATATCTTTTCTTTTTATTAATTTTCTTTTTATATTAATAATTTTTTCTTTTATATTCATATCAACAATTTTATATTAATTAATATATTTTACAAGTTTTAAAACATATTAAAGCACTTAAAATAAAATATTGTTTTAAATTTATTTGATGCTAAATATCGTAATTAATAGTGATTTACTTAAATACAAAAATGTTTCACATGAAACATTTTATTTACTAAAAAATTAATTATTAATATGACGATATTAGCTTTCAGATATAATTTTATTAATTAAAGAAAATTATTAAGCCCGCCCGCCCACCCCAAACCAAACGCACGATTAAAAAATACATACATTAAAAATGAATATATAAAAACATGCCTAATATATTATTTGTCTAATAACCGTGCGTCAAAATGTTTCATGTGAAACATTTTATTATAGTATTATTGTATTAATAAAAACTTTAATATATAATAGAGATAAATAAATAATGGAGAATAACTATTAAAAATAATAATAAAAAAATGATTAATAATGATGATATAAAAACTGATGAAGAGTTCGTAGAAGAAATAATAAATCATGGCAATAATAAAAATATAGTGGAAAATGGTGTCATATATGTAGTTGCTACTCCTATAGGAAATATGGAAGATATAACTATAAGAGCTTTGAAAATACTTAGAAATGTTGACTTTATATTGGCTGAAGATACAAGGGTAGCACTAAAACTCCTTAACTTCTATAATATAAAAAATAAATTATTTTCTTATCATAGCCATTCATCTGAATATAGAATCAATGAATATATAAATGAAATATTAAATGGAAACTCAGCTGCCATAGTTAGCGATGCAGGAACTCCATGTATAAGCGATCCGGGTGTAAGCATCATAAAATTAGCTATAGAAAAAAATATAAAAATAGTTCCTGTAGGAGGAATATCAGCATTTACTTCTTTATTATCAGTTTCAGGTATTTCAGGCAATACTTTATTCGTAGGATTTCTTTCTAATAAATCAGGAAAAAGAAGAAATCAATTAAAAGAATTATACAATAATCAAAAAACAATAATAGTAATATATGAATCTGTTTATAGAGTTAAAGAATGCATAGAGGATATTGTTAACATATTCGGAGAAAAAACGGATATTGTTATCGGAAGAGAAATTACCAAACAATTTGAGCAAATAATCAGATCAGAAGCTAAAAATATCCTTGATTTTTTTATAGATGGTAGTATACTAACTAAAGGAGAATTTTGTATTATAATAGATAATAGAAAATCTAAAGTATGCAAGGCTAATGCCGAAAATAATCTATGTAAGGAGTCAGACTATGACAATTGATAAAATAGGCGGCACATCAAATATACAACAAAAATCTAATATTAAGTATAATGAAAAAGTTTCTAAAATGGGTTCAGATAGAATAGAAATTTCTAATGAATCAAGATTAGCTTTGCAAAATGAAAAATTAATTAACATCATCAAAGAAGCTCCAGATGTAAGAGAAGAAAAAATCGCAGAAGCTAAAAAAAGATTGGAATTATATATGCAAGATGGTGCATTAAGAGAAGAGGTGTTAAACTCTTTAGCTAATTCTATAATAGATTCTATGCCTATAGAATAATAGAACTCTATTATCGTCTAGTTGTTTTTTTAATCTAATCTTAAAAATAGTAAGTATTATCCTTACTATTTTTTTAAAATTAAGTTATCATAAACAAGTAATTATATACATAATTTAAGCCTATTTTTTAGAAAACTTATTTACTAATTCTACCCTATTCTTTACTCCTGATTTCTCATATATATTAGCTACATGATTATTTACCGTATTAAGAGATATACTCAATATTAATGATACCTCTTTATTAGTTTTACCATCGAGAAGATATGATAATATCTCTTTCTCTCTCTTAGTTAAATTTACATCTATTTTTTCTGTATTATTATAATTAACATCATCTTCTATAGCATTTTCACTATTAATATTATTACTTGAGTTTGATATTTTATTATTGAGAATATTGATAAAATACCAAGATAAATAACCAAGCATAACTAAATTCCACCATATATAAAATAATACCAATGTAATATCCATAGAACCTATATCAGCTGCTTCAATTCGGTAAATAATAAGCTGATATATAAGAACTGGATATATTATTATAGTTATAAGTCCAAGTATCTTTACTATTAATTTTACCGTCTTGTCTTTTATATTCTTATAGTTCACTGCACCTATTATAAATATTACGATTATAGAAATATAAAAAATAATGCCGCTTATAATATAAATATCAAACTTTATCAATATTCCTAATATACTCAAAATAAAATGAATTATTGATATAGTTATATATATAATATTTTGTTTTAAATTCCATTTTATATTTAAAAATCTATATAAAAATGCCGGTATAAAATAAAGCATAAGTGACATAGCTACAGAAAAACTAAAAAAGTATAATGTATTAAATATATTATTAGACATGAAATAAGGAACTGTTAAAAAACTTAAAATTTTTACAGCCCTTATCATAAGAAGAAGAGAAAAAGTGAATAAAAATACTATATAATATTTAAGCCATGCAACTCTTTCTATTATATAATAAATAATAGAAAAAAGTATTGAAGAAAAACCTATTATAAAAGAAAATAAATAGGCAATTAAGAGAATATATCCTAATACATAATTCATAACTTATTCTTAGCCGGTAATATTATATTGATTCTCTGCTCATTTTTCACTGATTCAAACCATATATTACCATAATGTTCTTTTATTGTTCTATAGGCAGTATACAGATATAAATTATTAAAATTGAAATTATCATAAGATATTAAAGGCGTTTTAAAAAGCATTCTTTTTATATCATCAGGTATATCATCGCTTTTAAATGTTATAGATATATCTATGCATTCTTCATTCAAATCAAGCGTTTTCTCATCTTTTTTACTTATATTGTCAATTCCATTTATTAATAAAAATTCTTTATCATCATCATAATCAATTAAATTATATGTTATATCCATCGATGTATTCACTTTTATTATATTGTAAATAAAGGTAAATACATTAAGAATACTTCTTTTTATCTTATCCCTATCCATTAAAACTATGCATTCTTTCAATATTTTATCATTTAATGTCATTTTAATTCTTTTAGATTTAAACAAATCAAATATATCATCTAAAGCTTCATTTATAATAACAGATATATTTTCAAAATTCATATTGAGTTTAAAAGAATCAGAGTTTATATCATTAAAATCATTTAAAGCTTCCATAGTTCTATTTATTAGAAGAGATTGTCTTACTATTGTTGCTCTTGCTTCGCTGCAATAATTATTGGCACATCTTTCTATATCTATGTATTTGGATATTATATTATTATAATTTTGAACATCGTAAATTATATTTGAAATTAAATCTTTTAATTTATTGTTTATATAAAAATTTTGTTTCATAATACGCCTGAAATAAACATAATATTTTTACTTATTATAACATAAAATTATTAAAAATGCCAATTTTATAAAATAAATTCAAAATTTGAATTCATAATTTAAATTTATATTATAAATTCTTTTATTAAATTTTATAGTAAAATTTATACAGTATTTTTATTTTAAGTTATTAACATTATAAACAAGTTATTAACATTATTAAAATAATTGAATTCATTATATTTTTATTTTTTCAAATTCAAATTTTGAATATATGAAGATTTCTTTTATATAATAATATTATATATTTAAATTTTTAAATAAATTTTTTATTATTATTAAGATGTTGATATGTTGATAATTTATTGCATATAAGAAGAAAATAGAAAAAATATATAAATATAATGTTGATAACTATGTTGATATTAACAAATATTAAAATATATAAAAACAATAAATTTTATAATGAAATTCAGAATTTTTATAAAATATAAATTTGTTTGCAATGTTAATATTTTTTTATTATTTATTAACATTTTATCAACAATATTGTTTTAATTGCCTATAGAATATGAATTAATTTATATAATTTTATTTATTAGTTGTTGGTAATACTCAGTAGTTGTATTTGGTGCTGCAAACTTATTTTTTACTATGTATGCCTCGCTTGCTTAGAAAATCTATATCCTAGACAAGTTCAGATACGCTTAGAGAATGAATATTGGTATACTAAAATAATAATTTGTACAGCATATAAAATATTATATACAATCTTGTTAAGTAATTTTGAAAGAAGTACATTACAATTATTGATTTTTAGATCATTTTAATATAATATTTTCCGACAATCATGAACCAAAAAGCAAATAACTATGATTAATGATTCAAATAATAATATAAAATTAGGTTCTTTATTTATAATATTTTCTGCTCTTTCGTTTAGTATAATGGAGATAGCAGTAAAAATTTCAGGCTCAAATATACCAGTAATGGAGCAGGTTTTTGCCCGTAACTTTATAACATTGTTTATAAGTGCCTTTGTTATGATTAGAGATAAAGAAAAACTATTTCCTAGTAAAAGCAATATTTTATCAATAGTATGCAGAAGTATTTCTGGATATTTAGGTATTATATGCTATTTTTATGCTACTAATAATATGGTTCTTGCCGATGCATCCGTACTTCAGAAAACATCGCCTTTTTGGTCTAGTTTTTTTGCTTTTATTTTAATTAAAGAAAAGGTTTTGAAAATACAGTGGCTTGGAATGATTATTGCTGCAATAGGATCTGTATTTATAATAAAGCCGTCTATGAATTCAAATGTATTTCCTGCTGTAGTGGCTTTGTCTGCTGCCATGTTTGCCGGTATTTCTTATGCTATAATAGGTTCTCTAAAAGGAAAAGAGAGCAGCTCTTTAATAATATTTTATTTTTCTTTGTTTTCATGTGTATTTTCATTATTCTTTGTGAAAAGTTTTGTTATTCCTAATTTGCTTGAAGTGTTATTACTTTTGCTTATAGGAATATTTGCGGGATTTGGACAGTTCTTTTTAACTGTAGCATATAAAAAAGCACCTGTTTCTGCTGTAAGTATATATAATTATACAGGAGTAATATTTTCATATATTTTCAGTGTATTTTTATTTAAAGAAAAAGTGGACATTTATTCTGTAATAGGAATGATTCTTACAATATTTGCTGCATTGATTGTTTATTTTTATAAAAATAGAGTCTATATTAAAAATTAATTTATTGGTATATTTTTATTTCATATTGTTATATAATATAAAATAAAAATATACTATTGGAAAATAAAATGAATAATAATATTTCTAAAAACACTATGAAGCTTTTATTAGAGATGCAGCAAAATGAGGTAACGGAGCATGCCGTTTATTTGAATCTTGTAAAATTTGTAAAAAAAGAAGATGATAAAAGAGTATTAGAAAATATTGCAAAAGAAGAGTATGCTCACTCAAAAATACTAGAGAAATATACAAATAAAAAATTAAAGCCTCAAAAATTAAAGGTATTAAAATATTTTATATTAAGTTTTCTCTTAGGATATACATTTGTAATAAAGATAATGGAAGGCGGTGAAAAGAACGCTGAGAATATTTATTCAAGAATAGTATCAGAAGTACCTGATGCTAAAAAAATAGCTTTTGATGAAGATGAGCATGAAAATAGACTTATATCTATACTAGATGAGGACAGGCTTAAATATGCAGGTTCTATGGTTTTAGGTTTAAGCGATGCTTTAGTAGAGATAAGCGGTACATTAGCAGGTTTAAGTTTCGCTTTGCAAAATAACAAATTAGTGGCATTATCTGGTATTATAACAGGTATTTCTGCCACATTATCAATGGCTTCTTCTGAGTATTTATCTGCTAAAGCCGAAGGCGATAAAAATGCTTTTAAATCATGTTCATATACAGGAATAATGTATTTAATAACGGTAACACTCTTAATACTGCCTTATCTTATTTTTCCGAGTAATCATTATTTATATGCTTTGATTACTATGCTTTGTATAGTTGTATTTATAATATTTTTCTTTACATACTATATATCTGTTGCTAAAAGTCTTCCTTTTAAAAAAAGATTCATTGAGATGGCTGGGATTAGTTTAACAGTTGCTGCGATAAGTTTTTTAATAGGTCTTTTGGTAAAGCAGTTTTTAGGTATTGATATTTAAAAAATCATCAGCTTACTATATTCTCAAGCTCTTCTATGATATTGGATATTATTTCATTATATTCTTTGAACCAGCCACTGTTAGTGAGGGTATCCCAAATGCTGAATTTTAAATCCTTAGTATTTCCTGTATTATTATCTAAAAGTTTTATATTAGAAAAATTTACTATAAATTTGTCGTATTCTAAATGAAAGCTTATATCAAAACATAGAGAATTATTGTTTATAACATTATTAGATACAAAAAATAAATATACTAGTCCATTATCATAACTGCTGAATTTATTATTTGCAGCTTCATTTTTTACCCATTTGAGAATTTCTTTTCTTAAATTACTTCCTTTTAATTTTGTAGATACAAATATTTTCTGTTCGGCTGCAGCTATTGTATAAATACTAAATAGAAATATTAATACTATCTTTTTCATTTAAAGTTTTATATTATAATTCTCTTATTGTAGATAAAATATTATTAATCTGTTTATATTGTCTTTTATAATCATTTCTTATCAAAGCAACCATAACCTGATGATAATAATTTTTTGTTTCTAGTGTATATAAAAGATAATGAACTAATGTATTTTCATAATATGAATCAAATTCTGTTATATACATTTCTTTATTATTAACTTCTATTTTACTAGAAGATATAATATTTTCGCCATTCATTCCATTTAAAATATTTGTATTATATTCTTCCAAGCTTATATTATTTAATTCCTCTTTAGATTTAGAGAACATTATAAAACATACGCCTTTTTTATTATTTATAGCTTCTAAATTAGAGTTTTCATTAAGCTCATTTTTTTCTTTAGATAATTTCCATTCATTATCAAATATAAAAGCAAATTTTCCGTCATAACTTTTTATAAAAAACTCGCCATTGCTATTTCTTCTTTTTAATACTATTAAAGCTGCCGAAACTGTGATGATTGTACTGCTTAAAATGATTAGAGGAAGTTTTTTGCCCATAGTAATCACCCCTATATTTTATTACTAATAATAGGCTATAACATTTTAGTTAAAAAATCAAGGAATTGTATAAAATTATTTCTTATTATAGCAAAAATATTTGTATTAATTAACGCACGGTAAGCAGATTATAATATATAATTTTTTCTTTAATTGTATATTGATTAACAACTATAGTACCATCAATCGTGCGGTGTATAAGCTATAAATTTAAATAAAACTTGGGTGGGTGCTAATAGGTGTAAGTTAAATAATAAAACAGTGTAAAACTAAAATTAAAAGTGAAGTAATGAATTCTAAAGGGCGGGAAGTGAGAAAATTTTTTTAATTTTTTGGCTTTATTCTCATTCCCACCCTCTAGGCTTATTGTTTTATTTTAAAATTAAGATTTTATTTGTTTTTATATTTTCTCTAATTTATTAACGCCCGCCCAAGTTTTGATTAGGTTTTAAATCTTTACAACGCACGCAAAATAAATTTTAAAACATAGCAAAAATTGTATTGTTAATGAATTTATATTTTTTGTTTCATTTACCGTGCGGTTGATAGGCTATAAATTTAAATTAGTCTGGGCGGGTGCTAATAAATGTAATTTAAATAATAAAGCAATATAAAGTAAAAATTCAAAGTAAAGTAATAAAGAATAAAGGGCGGGGAGCGAGAAAAAGTTTTTAAATTTTTTACTTTATTCTAGTTCCCACCCTCTAGGCTTATTGTTTTATTTTAAAATTAAGATTTTATTTGTTTTTATATTTTCTCTAATTTATTAACGCCCGCCCAAGTTTTGATTAGGTTTTAAATCTTTACAACGCACGCAAAATAAATTTTAAAACATAGCAAAAATTGTATTGTTAATGAATTTATATTTTTTGTTTCATTTACCGTGCGGTTGATAGGCTATAAATTTAAATTAGTTTGGGTGGGTGCTGTAATTACATAAAAAGTTTTAAAGAAAAACGGCATAAAAATATATTGGAGTATTGAAAAGTATAGAGGGTGGGGTATTGATAATAAAGTTTTAAAACTTAATTATATTTGGCAAACCTTTATATTTAAAGTTCTATTATTAACTTTTATTTTTTTATAACCTAATTAGAATTTATTAGCTGCTAACCCAAGTTTTTTTAAATTTAAAGAATATATAATTATTCTTCAGACCACATTCTCTCTATTTTAGTTATTCCTATTATATCAAAGCATATACCAAGTATTTTTTTAACAGCTTTAATTAGAGTGAGTCTCTCCTGCCTTATTTCTTCATTTTCTTCTAGTACAATATTGTCATAGTAGAATCTATGCAATGCACCGGCTATTTCATAAGTATAATTAATAAGAGTATAAACTTCTAAAGATTTAGCCGCTTCATTTATTTCATCAGGAAATCTTAGTATTATTTTAGCAAGTTTTAAAGAGCTTTCATCAGCAATTTGTGAAATATCAAAAGACTTATTATCATCATAAGACATATTTTTTTCTTCTAATTTGAAGAAAATATTGCAAATTCTAGCATAAGCATATTGAACATAATAAACAGGATTATCATTATCCTTTTTCTTAGCAAGCTCCAAATCAAAATCAAGCGAACTAGAATAAGAACGCATAAGAAGGAAATATCTAGTAGGATCAACACCTATCTCATCTATAACATCTTCAAGACTAATCATATCCCCAGTTCTTTTACTCATTCTAACAAGTTCATTTCCCCTGTAAAGACGAACTAACTGTCCTAGTATAACTTTCAAAGAAGCAGTATCCTTACTAACCGCCCTAACAGCAGCAGTAATTCTAGGTACATAACCATGATGATCAGCACCTAGTATATCTATTAAATAATGATACCCTCTATCGATTTTATTTTTATGATATGTAATATCAGGAGCGAAGTATGTGTATGTTCCGTTACTTTTTTTAACTACTCTGTCTTTATCATCACCGTATTTAGTGCTTCTAAACCAAACAGCATTATCCTCTTCAAATAAAAGCCCTTCTTTGTCAAGAAAGTCCATAGTTTTTTCTAATTCTCCGCCTTCTCGTATTTTTAACTCGGAAGCATAATTGTCCATGTGTGTACCGAATCTTTCAAGAAGTTTTTTTTGACTCTCTAATATAATGTCTTTAGGTACTCCGTCTTGTTTAGCAACTTCCTTTATATACTCTCCATGATAACCGTCTTCAGGAATTTCTCTTCCTTCTTTCACAGCCTTGACACTCTCATTTAATTTAGTTATCTGCTCTCCAGCATCATTAACATAAAACTCCTGATAAACTTCATGTCCTGCATATTTAAGTATATTAGATAATGCACTTCCTATAGCAGCCCATCTTCCATGACCTATATGAAGCGGACCTGTAGGATTAGCACTTACATATTCTATTAATATCTTTTTTTTATCTTCTGCTGTATTTTTTCCGTAGTTATTATTATTTAAAAGATCATTTATGCATTCATTTATATAATTATTTGAAAGAGTTAAATTAATGAATCCAGGTTTTGCCACTTCTATTTTTTCAAAATATTTTTTATCTATTTTTTCAGCTATTTCATTTGCTATCTCTAAAGGGTTTTTCTTTAATAATTTAGCAAGTCTCATAGCAGCAGGGCAAGCATAATCACCGAATTTATCATCTACTGCATATCCTATTTCTATATAAGATTCTATATTTTCAATATCAGTATTTTTTAAATATTCTTTTAAAGCCTCTTTTAGGATATTTGAGATAATTTTCTTAAGCATACTCTCTCCTGTTGATATTATGTGAAAAGTAAAAATATTTTTTAGTATATAGAGTATATCAAAGATTAGAAGTTCTGCAAGCATAATTTTGGATCTATTAAAAAATTATAAAAGTTAAATTATAAAAAATCCGATTTTCATAATATATTAGTAATTAAGGATAAAAAATGAATGATAGAGAAATAGAAAAAATATGGAGAATTATAACAGATAATTATAATAAATATCTTTCTGATAAATGGGTTAAACTACCATCTTTAAAAGATAAGAATGGATATACTAAAAATGCTTTGGTTTTGCTTAGATTAGCAAAAAATTATCCGAATACAGATATAGTATCAAAGTCAGAATTGACAGATTTTATAAAACAGTATTATCCAGATGTTAATGATGTACAGCAGGCAAGACATTTATCTATGCAAAGCGGTTTTAATATAGTTTCAGGAACTAGGGGAGATAGCAGATACAATATCCCCTCTGGATCTTATAAACTCATAGATTTAGAAAATCCGTATCCTGCTTTTTCTTCAGAAAGGAGAGAAGGATTTTCAGGCGATTGGGAAAAAATAAAAGGGCTTTATAATTATCGCTGTGCCAGCTGCGGTTCAAAAGAAGGTGATGAGCATTTATTTAGAAAAGGTGTTAAAGTAAGTTTACATAAAGGACATATGAATCCTGCTTTGCCTTTAGAGGAAGGAAATATTATTCCTCAATGTCAAATTTGCAACAGACCTGATAGAAATAAATGGATTTATGATAAGACAGGAAGAGTTATTGGAGTTGCTAATACAAAAGATGGATTTAGAATTGTAGAAAAATTTATAAATAATGCCTCAGAAGAAGTTTTAGAAAAATTATTGCAGTTGCTTAGAAAAATATTAAAAAAGTGATTTTTGATAAACTTCTTTTTCTAATCTGTTTTTGGCGATATCAAAATATTTTTTTTCTATTTCATATCCTATAAAATTACGATTATTCATAACAGCAGCAATTGCATGAGAGCCGCTTCCTACAAAAGGATCTAATACTGTTTGACCTTCTTTTGTAAAAAGTCTAATCAGATGTGAAATTAAATGCACTGGTTTTACAGTCATATGTTCAATCTTTTCATCTGTTTCATTTTTTCTTATATTTTTAGAAACTTCCATAACAGTACCTGGGAATTTACCGTCTAAAGATTCATTTGTATTCATTAAACCTACTTGATATTTTTCCCAATTTTCAACGAATGTTCCTTCTCTCGGTTTTTGTGCTAGCACCATAGGCTCCATTTGTGGTTTAAGCTGAGGAGTTTTAAGCCCTCTAAGTTCAGCAATGAGTTTTTCTTTTTCTTCTTCTGTTTTATTTTTATCTCTTTTTATAAAATGATCCTGAGAAAATGCTTTAGCCTGTCCCTCATATTTCCAAGCCATTAAATCTCTAATTTCAAAACCTGCTAAATCTAAAGCCATAGCCGTTCTATGATACAATCTTCCTTGAGAAAATATTATACAAAATCCGCCGGGCTTTAATATTCTAAAAAAATCCAAACATATAGGCTCTAAAAATTTCTGAAGGTTTTCACCTTGTTTTCTGTCAAATTTCATTCCGGCTGGTATTCCGCCTATCACATTGGAATATTTACTTCTTCTTTTTAATTCTCCGTCATTCCAATTATTATCCATTCCGTCAATAAAATATGGAGGGTCTGTTACTATGAAATCTATATTGTTATCAGGTATTTTTTTTAAACCTTCCCTGCAGTCTTTATTAAATATATAGTAACTGCTTTCTGTATTATTTTTATAACAATAATCATCTGCATTTGATTCTAATGAGTTTTCTATAATTTTATCTAAATTCATATATGTATCCATATTTTTACTAGATTATATAAACATAAATAAAATTTGTCAAAATAAATTATAATAATTAATCTTATAAATATAATATATCTTTTACATTTTCATACCTATTTTTTATTTAATAAATTCTACAAATTTACGATACTTTAATATAAGAATTTATATATTTTGAAGATGTAATTAATTATGAATGAAAATATTTTAGTAGTAGAGCATAGAGCAGACCTTTTAGACAGGTTTGTTGATCTATTAAGAGGAAGACATTATAATCCGATAGCAACAAAATCCAGATCTCAGGCAGTTAATATTTCTAATGAAAGTACATTGGATTTAATACTTTTGGATGCCGACATAGGTGACTCGCAAGGTTTGCAGCTTCTTGATACTTTTAAAAATCAGGAATCTACTAAAGGAACTCCTGTAATTCTTTTAAGTACGCCGTATAGAAAAATGGAGTTCATAGAGGAAGCTATAAATTTAGGTATTGACGGACTTATATTTATTCCATTTGATGAGATGGAGCTTGTAGTAAGGGTTAATAGCTGTTTGAAATACAGAAGACTTTACTTAGAACATCAGAAATTAATTAAACAGGCAGATTATCTTCAGAATTCTTTAGCTGATATGACAGAAGTTTCCAATAGAAATTATCAGTCATATAAAGATGCCCAGAAAAAATACGATGATATACTTAATGTAGATTTAGAAACAGGGCTTTGGAATAAAAAAGAGTTTTATGAGCAGTTTACAAGACTTCTTTATGAAACAGTAAGGCATGAAGAAACTATAGTGCTTGCATGCTTTTGTATAGACGGACTTGACAGTATTATAAGCGAATATGGAATCATAGCCGCTGAAGAAATAATGCTTAAGTTTACAGAGGTTCTTAAAAAAACAACAAGAAGAGAAGATATTCTGGCAAGATTTGATAATAATCAGTTTATGGTTGCTTTCAATAGAATGAATATAAAATTATATGATAAGAAGATTGAAGAAATAAGAGGTTTTGTTGATAAAAATGAACTTGAATATAACGGCGTTATAATCAAATATACAATATCTGTTGGAATATCATACACAGCATATAAAAAGAATTATCATATAGAGGGTATGGAAAAAGAAATATCTCCTGTATTACTAGCACTTCATAATGCTAAAAGGAGAGGATTTGCAAGTTTGTTTGTACACCCTACACTTATTAAAAGGTGATAATTATTTATGATAATTAATCTTGAAAAAAATAATTCAGAAAGTATAGAGTATGCAGCTAATGAGGTTATAAAAGTTATTAATGAAGGCGGAATAGTAGTTTCCCCAACAGATACAGTTTACGGAATGCTTGCTGATGCTTTTAATTCTGATGCTGTAAATAGAATATATACTGTAAAAGAAAGAGAAAAAAATAAGCCTCTTTTAATATTATCAAAAAATTTAGAAAGTGTGAAAAGATTCTCAAATAAAGAAGTACCTGAAATCATAAAAAAAAATATCCCCGGAGAATTAACTTTTATAATGCCTCTTTTAGATGAATTAAAAAATAAATTCTCATATTTGAAAGATACGGTAGCTTTAAGAATACCTAATGATAAATATATGCAGCTTATACTAAAAGGAACTAATCCTTTGGTAGCTCCTTCGGCCAATCCTAGCGGTTACGGTATTATACTTGACGGTAATGAATTAGCAGAGCTTTACAAAGATAAAGCTGACTTAATAATTAATGCCGGTATATTAGAAAATAAGATGCCTTCAACACTTTATGACTGCTTAGAAAATAAAGTTCTTCGTCAGGGTTCTGTTCATTTGTAATTATATATTTTCATTTAATCTTAAAAATTAAATATCATAGTGTAAAAAATTTCTCTAATAAATTCTCCAAGTATTATTTATATAATGCTTGGTTTTTTTATTTTTAAAATACATTAACAACTTGAAGTTTAGTGGGACAAAGCGAAGAAGAGAGAAAATCTATAATATCTAAATTCGGTACTACATTAAAAGGCATCGCAGATAAATTCAAAAGCCTTATTAATTTTAAGAAAAAAGGAAAATCAAATACCCAATGGCTTTATCAGGATTTAGAAAAAAGTATGGAAGGCTTGGAAGAAGAGGATAAAACTATAATACTTGAAGTGTAAATAAAGCTTTAAAAGAAACTAAAAATGATCATTTAAAAATACTTGAAAAAGCTGAAAAAATGAAAGAAGAAAACAATAATTAAATTGGGGGAATAGTATGTCAGAAGAAATAAAAAATAATGAATATGATTTAACTACAGAGGAAGGAAGAAAGGCATTAATACAGGATACAGCCGATGATATAAGAGATAATTCTTTGATAGGAGCTATAGAGTTTTCAGAAGGTTATGACAAAGTAGAAATAAATACAGATCATAAAGAAGTAAAGGCTTTAAAAGAATATATAACTTCAGATATAGATGATGAGAAAGATGAAGATGTAAAAAAGATGGTAACTACAGCCGCATATATAGCAGCTCAAAAAGGTTATTTAGGTGATAAAATGAAAGATAAAAATCCTGATGATGTTGCGCGTATAGTTGATAATTCTTTAACTACTACAAAGGTTGCATATAAAGTTGCTTCAGGAGAGGTGGACGCCGAAGAAGTAGTTGATTATGCAGTTGACAGAACCACAGCACAAGTAGGCGAGATAGTAAGCACAAAAATAGAAGAAGCAACAACAGTTACAGGAACAGTTATAGGAACAAAAGTAGGTGAAAAGGCTGGAAAAGCTGTTGGCGATGCAATAGGAAAACATATAGGCGGTGCAATAGGAGCTTCAATAGGAAGTGTTTTAGGACCTATAGGAGCTGCAGCTGGTGCGGTTGTGGGAGCAGTTGCAGGAAGTACTGTAGGAAAAGCTATAGGCGGAGTTGTTAAGAAAGGAATTGAGATAGTAGGCGGGGCAGTAAAAGCAGTAGGACGAGCTATAGGCGGAGCAGTTAGAGCTGTAGGAAATTTTGTAAGCAGTGCTGTAGATTTTGTTACAGGAGGATGTTATATAACAACTGCAGTATGCCGTAAGGATAATAAAGAAGATGATTGTTATGAACTGACTATGTTTAGGGATTTTAGAGATAATTGGCTAATGCATCAAAAAGATGGAAATGCATTGATAGATAGATATTATAAAATAGCTCCTCAAATAGTAAAAAATATTGATTTAGAAAATAATAGTAGTTTTATATATGATGAAATTAATAATAAATATTTGAAAAACTGTTTAAAAATGATAGAAAATAAAGAGTATGAAGAATGCAAAAAATTGTATATAGAAATGGTTGAGAGTTTAGAAAATAAATATTTAAATTAAAATTAAGGAGTTTGTCAAATGTTGAAAAGAATTAAATTTAATCTTTTACTTGGAAATAAATATTGTAAAAATCTTGAAGATGTAAAAAACAATTTTAATATTCATGATATATTAGATTATTTTGATAAGGGTATTTTAGAGAAATGGCTTACAGCACAGAATTTAAATGATGTTAATGAAAAAGTATCAGCTATCGATAAGAATGCAGATATTTATAAAAAAGTTAATAGCCTAATGGAAATATTTTATGAAGATGAAGATGAAAACACTATAAAAGAGATGTCAAAAGAAGCTACTTATATGATAGAGTTTGAAAATAAGAGAAAGGACGACTTAGAAATTTTCAGCAAAAACAATTTCAAAGAAAAAGAAGTAGTTGATAATTATTTTAAAAACTATGAGGATATAGTTAATCTTATAATAGAGAAAAAAGAGGATTATGAATTTATAAAAGAATCTGTAAAAAATATTAGCAATAATTTTATGAATGCATTTAAATATGATTATTACAATTTATTTTTAAAACTCCATAAAGAAGATAATTATTTTTCTATTCTTTCAATATTATCAAATAAAAAAACCAGAGACTATTTTATAGATGATGAAGATATCATGAAAGGTCTAAATGAAATGTTTTCACATACATACTATTATTCAGGTTCAAAAAAATCTAGGTTTGGATTGTATGAAAAAAAATTAGAAGATGATAGTTATTTGTTAAAAAAAATAAAAATTTACTCACAAAATACAAAAAAACATTTCTCTACTGTTGTTGAAGATAAAAAATGCTTAATACTTCATATAGACAGCGGATGCAATGTAACTAGTTTCAAAGATAAGAGTAAAGAATATTCTTCTGATGATGTAAATAATAAATTTTTAATATTAGAAGGTATTACTTATATGGGTTCAAGCGAATCTGCTCAATTAGTATATATGGAGATATAATATGGAATATAATGATATAAAAGAAAAATTAGCTTCGTATATATATGCTTTAAGACCAATAATTTATATTAATCATTTTGACTTTGAGAAGATTGATAAAATTATATTTGATGTTTCAAGCGGATATAAAGTTTATGAATGGGTTAATAATAGTCTTACTTATAAATGGGAGAAGGATAAAGAAACAGGAGAGTTAATTAAAAAATTTTCTGCTGCCAAAGATATAATAGGCTTTTTAAAATTAGAACATGAACATGATAATAATCATTTTATAGTTTTCAAAAATATTAATTGTTATTTAAAAGATAATGAAGTTTTATCATGGCTTACAGATATAGCTCATAAAAACATGAAAGACAATGATTATAATGTTACTATATTTATAATTTCTTCTTCTCTTTATATACCTAATGAAATAGAAAAATATACTACTATTCTTGATATACCTTATCCTAAAGATAATGATATTTCAAAGATACTAGATGAGTATATAGAAAATTATAATCTTACCCTTGAAAAAGAAGTGAGAGATGAGATAACGGCTTCTCTTAGAGGTTTAAGTGAATTTGAGATTACACAAATATTAAATTTAGCTATTCAAAGAAAGGGCTTTATATCTTTAGATGATCAGGATTTGATATTAAGAGAAAAAGAGCAGACAATAAAAAAATCAGGCATTGTTGAAATAGTAAATTACAAAGGCGGACTTGATAATATAGGTGGGCTTGACAATTTAAAAGATTATATAAAAGTTAAGGCTAAGATTTTTGAGAATTTGGGAAAGGCTATGAAGTTTGGTGTGGACATTCCAAAGGGTATTTTACTTGTGGGTTTGCCCGGATGCGGAAAGTCTTTAGCTTCTAAATCAATAGCCAATATTTTTAAAACTCCTCTTTTAAGGCTTGATATTGGTAAGTTAATGGGTAAGTATGTTGGGGAGAGTGAGGAGAATTTAAGAAAGGCAATAAAAATAGCTGAGGCAGTTGCTCCTTGTGTTTTATGGATTGATGAGATTGAAAAGGCTTTTGCTGGTATTGGCGGAACAGGCGGGGCAAGCGATATTACTACTAGGCTTTTGGGGTATATACTTACTTGGCTTCAGGAAAAAGATTCTACTGTTTATGTGGTTGCTACTTCAAATGATATTACCAAACTTCCAGCTGAGTTTTTCAGAAAAGGAAGATTCGATGAACTATTTAGAATAGAGCTTCCTAATGCTAAAGAAAGAAAAGAGATTTTTGAGCTTCATCTAAAGAAAAGAAATCAGGATATTTCCAAATTAGATATTATTAGTCTTCTTGATAAAACAGAAGGTTATTCTGGTGCTGATATTGAATCTATTATTCAGCATGCTATAGAGAAATGTTTTATTGAAGATTGCAAAAAAATGGAGACTAAAGATTTGGAATAGGCTATGAAAGATTTTAAATGCATATCTGTAACATTTAAAGAAAAACTTGAAGATATGAAAAAGAATTTGGATAAATACGATATGAAATACGCTTCTAAAAAATAGCATGTATTTTTATGATGATAAAAATAAAGGGCTTTACTTTTAATCAAGTATAAGCCCTTATTTAATTTATTTAAGCAAATATATTTTTTGTATACTATATTGATAAAATATTATATTTGTAGTTTTTCTAGTTTTTGGGTTATTTCATTTCTTTTTTTTATGTATTTATCATATAATACAGGATTAGGCTTTTCATTATTGATTATATAAAGATTATAATTAATAGCTTCAAGTAATTTACTATAATAGATTTGAGAATTATATTTATCGCCCAAATTTTCATATATATTAGCCAATTCCTCTAAAGCCTCATCATCATTTTTATTTATATCAATAATCTTTTTTAAATATCCTATTACTAAATTCCCATTCTGATTCATATCTCTTTTAAGCAAATACACAGCATCTTTTATCAAACTTATATCTTTATCATAAATTTCTATAGCGGCATTATAACACTTTGAAGCATTACTGTAATCATTTTTTAATATATAAGCATCAGCAAGTTTTTTATAATATATATAATTATCTTTTTTAGCATTTATTGCCTTTATATAATTTTCTATACTCTTTTCTATATCCTCATTTTCTACATTAACTTTATATCTGCTGTAATATAAATCTCCTAAAGCAGACAGATAATAATGATTATTTTTATCCAAGTATTTTTTTATATTATCTGCTATTTTAGTCATATCATTAATAGAATCTTTATTTCCTTTTTCTGTAAGATATTCCAAATAATCAATGTTGAAATAAATATTATCTTTGTAGAAATTAAAAAACATTTCATAAACTTTGTTCTTATCATTACTGTTTATGATTTGGCTGTAATAACCTATAAGTGAAATGTATTCATCTTCTGTTATAAGATTATTATTTTTCTTGGAATAGGAATATATCTCTTCTAATACTTTGTTAATAGATTCGAATAAATTTTCTTCTTTTGAATAAAGATTTTTTTCTTTCCATTCATTAGGTTTTTCTCTGTCAAATATTACATAATTAAGTACAAGTCCATTTTTATATTTAAACAGATCATAAGTTATTGATAAATCTGCATTATTATTTAAAGTGAGTTCTTTAATTTTTGATTTTATTTCTTTATAATCACTTTTTTTATACGGCATATATGGTATTATATGAAAGTCAGAATTAACAAATAAATTTTTTATTATTAAATCTTTCACTGCATAAGAGTTATAATTATTACTGTATTCTGTTTCAAATATTATTATTTTTTTTTGAGCAAAGGATATGCTGTTTATAGTTAAGACAGTAAAAAAGATAATGAATATTTTTTTCATCATAGCTTAATAATATACAATATAAATATTAAAAAATCTATACTTGTTTTTTATTTTACGGCATTATATTATTATAAAAAAATAATAAGAAAATTTAAAATTTTTATTAGGAGTTTATATGTTTAATATTTTAGATGGAAGAGAATTAGCAAAGGAGATAAAAGAAAGAATAAAAAAGGAAACAGAACTTCTTGAGAGAAAACCAAGAATAGATTTTATATATTTTGAAGATGATAAGTCTACAGAAGTTTATTTTACAAGGGCAAAGAAGCAGGCTGAAAGTGTTGGAATGATAGGATCTTTGCATAATCTTTCTGTAAACACAACAGAAAAAGATTTTTTGACATTGATAGAATATTTAAATGAAGAATCTGAAACAAGCGGAATAATGATTCAGATGCCTCTTCCTAAACATATAGATAAGAAAAAAGTTTATGAGACAATTTCAATAGAAAAAGATGCTGATGCAATATCACATGTTAATTTAGGAAGAATATTTATAGGAGACAGCAATTTAGCTCCTTGTACGGCAAAGAGTGCTATGGCTTTGATAGAGAAATCTGGTATAAATATAGAAGGTGCTAATGCTGTTGTTATCGGAAGGAGTGAGATAGTTGGTAAGCCTTTAGCTCATTTGCTTTTACAGAAATCGGCTACTGTGACAATAGCACATTCAAAAACTAAAAATTTAAAAGATATTTGCAGAAATGCTGATATATTATGCGTATCTATTGGAAAGCCTGAATTTATTACAGGTGAATATATAAAGAAAGATGCTGTTGTTATAGACATAGGTATAAATGTATTAGAAGATGGTTCTTTAAAAGGAGATGTTAATTTTGAGGAGGCTTCTAAGATAGCTTCTTATATTACACCTGTGCCGAATGGAGTTGGAAGTGTTACCGTTTCTATGCTTTTAGATAATGTGCTTTATCTTCATAAAAAGATGATAAACAAAAAGTAATTTCATAAAAAATAAAACACTATATTAAAAATTAAGAGCTTTTTTATGGATATTGTTTTTGCACTATTATCATCAATATTTGCATCACTTACTGCTATACTTATAAAGATAGGATTATCAGATATTAATTCTAATTTGGCAACTGCCATAAGAACTATTATTATATTAATAATGTCTTGGATTATAGTTTTTTATACTAATTCATTAAACTCTATAAATACAATTGAAACTATAAAAAATCTAAATACAAAGACTGTTATATTTATAGTATTATCTGGCATAGCTACAGGTTTATCTTGGATTTTTTATTTTAAAGCCTTGCAGATTGGTAATGTTAATAAGATAATAGTTATAGATAAACTTTCTATAGTTTTTACTATAATACTAGCAGCCATATTTTTAAAAGAGGCTTTGAATATAAAAGTTATTATAGGCATGATGCTTATAGTAGTAGGTACATTGATAATAACTTTTCAGTCATGAAAAAGTTTTAAAAGATAAAGAAAACTTGGGCGGGTGTTAACATTTCAGTATTAGCATATAAAAAATAATAAGCAGAAATTTCTGAATAGTTTTTTATAGAAAAAGGGCGGGGTATGTAATTAAGTTTTAAAGCTTTATTCTCATGCCCGCCCTTTAGTTTTATAATTTTAATATGGATTAAAACTTTTAATTTTTTTATTGCTAAATTAGAATTTATAATGACCTACCCCAAGTGTTTTTTAATTTTATTATGCTTATACCGCCGTTTAGTATATACTTAAAATATATGCTATTTTTTTATTATAATTTAAACAATGAATGATAGCCTATTAAACGGCGTTAAGAATTTCCGCTTGAAAAAAATATAACTTATACTAAAATAATAACATATAATTAAAAAACGAGAGTGATGTCTATGAAAAAATTTAATAATATATTAATAATGCTTTTTTTGAGTATTTTTATCTTTTCTAATTATTTATATTCAAAAGATAAAAAAGTTTATGTTATAAAGAAGCAGGAATTTCAAGAGATAAACAGATGGTATGCCGGATATTTAAAAAATGCTATAGATGAAGCAAATGACAAAAAAGCAGATTTGATTATATTAGAGCTTGATACACCTGGAGGACTTCTTTCATCAGCCTTATCTATAAAGAATTATATTATGGAAAGTAATGTACCTGTAGTTGTTTATATTAATAAGAATGCATTATCTGCTGGGGCTTTAATATCATTGAGTGCTAAAGAAATTTACATGTCTGACGGTAGTGTAATAGGAGCGGCAACACCTGTATATTTAAATGGAAATGAACCCAAAAAAGCAGGGGAGAAAGAGGTGAGTGCGATGCGTGCGGCTATGAGATCTTCTGCAGAAACTACTAAAAAGAATGTTAAAGCTGCCGAAGCCATGGTTGATGAAACTATAGTTTTAACTAAAAGAAGCGATGGTATTGATTTAGATGATAAGACTCTATTGACATTAAGTGCTGATGAGGCAGTATCTATAAATATTGCAGATAATAAAGCTAATTCTATAAATGACATATTAGAATTAAAAAATATGAATAATGCAGAAATAGTTAATATAGAAGAAGAAGGCTATGATTCTGTATTGAAGGTACTTCTTAATCCTTTTATTTTAAGTATTATAATGTCTATAGGAATAGCTGGAATATATATTGAAATGAAGACTCCTGGATTTGGCGTAGGCGGAGTAACAGCTATAATAGCTTTTGCTTTATTTTTCTTTATTCAGTTTTTTTCAGGCAGCAGTAATTTTTTAGCACCTGCCATATTCCTTCTTGGAGTTGTTCTTCTTTGTGTAGAAATATTTCTTATACCTGGCTTTGGAATCACAGGTATACTTGGTATAATAGGAATTGTAGCGGGAATATTTATTTCTTTTGGAATACATAATATAGCTGTGGCTTCTTTTGTAATATTTGTATCTTTAATAATAGATATTATACTTGTAGTATTAATTGCAAGATTTATGAGCAAGTCAAAAGATTTTAGGAATAAGATTACATTAGAGAGTGATATTTCAGGATATCATTCAAGCATTTCTTATGATGATTTAATGGGTAAAGATGGTATTGCGGATACTTTTTTCAGACCTGCAGGTTATATAATCATAGACGGAAAGAGATATGATGCTGTAAGTGAGGGCGAGTTTATAGATAAAGGCAGCAGTTTAAAAGTTATTCTTGTAGAGGGAAATAGAATAGTAGTTAAGAAATCCAATTGATATTAATTATATATTTAAATTTCTAATTTAGAATAGAAATAATTTATAGCATAAGTATATTTTTATAAGATACTTATGCTAATGAACTGAAAGCTCTTACAGAGGATATATCTATTCTAAGCTGCAAAACATATCTTTTGCCATCGCGTCCTATAGCATAAGTGTATCTGCTTGAAAGAGGAGATATGCCGCTTCCTTGCTGGCTTATCTTTTGTATATTAGCAGGATTTTGAGCTGAGTTATTTTCTTTAGGAACAGGCATTTGAACTTGCGGTGTTTGCTGTACATTATTATTTATTCTATTGATAGTCATACTAATAACTCCTTTATTTAGCAATTAACTTCTGATATTAACGGTAATATAAAAAAAACCTTAAGGATTTTATTTAATCCATTTAAGGTTATTTATTTTTTTATAATTTTAAAAAAACGACAATTTTTGTCATTTATATATGTTATAATAAAAATTTTTATATATTTTTTTAATTTATACAACGCACGGTAAGCCAATCAAATAATTTAAATATATTAATAATATAATTTTGATTATATTGAAAGATATTTTCACCGTGCGTGAATTGGGTTATAAATCTAATTAAATCTAGGGAGGGCATGCTTTTTGTAATATGAGTGCTGAATATTAGTAAAGCTTTAATTTTAAATTTATGTAATAAATATAAAAGGGTGGAGTATGTAAATTAATTTTTAAAACATAAAAATTAATTAAAATTATATATTATAATTTTAATTGAAATATTTAATTATATGCTATAATATATGATGTAATTAATTTAAAGGATTTTTTAATGAAAAGAATTATTGTAACAGGCGGAGCCGGATTTTTAGGATCTCACTTATGTGAAAGATTATTAAATGAAGGAAACTATGTAATATCAATAGATAATTTTTTTACAGGCAGTAAAGAGAATATTAAACATTTATTAGATAATAAAAATTTTGAAAGTATAAGACATGATATAACAGAACCAATACATATAGAATGCGATGAGATTTATAATTTTGCCTGTCCTGCCTCTCCTATACATTATCAAAGAAATCCTGTACATACATTTAAGACAAGTGTTTTTGGTATACTTAATATGCTTAATTTAGCAAGAGATTGCAATGCCAGAATACTTCAAGCTTCAACTAGCGAGGTATACGGAGATCCTTTAGAGCATCCTCAAATAGAAACTTATTGGGGACATGTTAATCCCAATGGTATAAGAAGCTGCTATGATGAGGGTAAAAGAGGGGCTGAAACTTTGATGATGGATTATTATAGAGAGTATAAAACAGATATAAAGATTATAAGAATATTTAATACTTATGGTCCTAGAATGAATGAATATGACGGCAGAGTAGTTTCAAATTTTGTTATACAGGCACTTCAGAATATACCTATAACAGTTTATGGAGATGGAAGCCAAACTAGAAGTTTCTGTTATTGCGATGATTTAATAGACGGTGCTGTAAAAATGATGAATGCGGATAATTTTATAGGACCTGTAAATTTAGGAAATCCTCTGGAAATGACTGTTTTAGAATTTGCTAAAAAAATCATAGAAATGACAAATTCAAAATCAGAAATAGTATTTAAAGATCTTCCTAAAGATGATCCTATAAAAAGACAGCCTAATATTAGTTTAGCCAAAGAAAAACTTAATTGGAAGCCTGAATATAAATTGGAAGACGGTTTGAAAAAGACTATAGAGTATTTTGATAATTATTTAAAAAACAAATAATATAGTATAAATGTGTTATTTGTATTATATATAATAAAATCAATAAAAATAATTTATTTTCTAATTATATATGTATTTTTACAGTAGCAGGCATATTTCTATTTTTTAGTAAAAATATTTTATGACTATATTATAATTTTAAATAAAATTCTTAAATTTGTTAATATATCAATTTTATGTAAATTTAATTTTATTTTTCTTAAATATATTATATGAAATAAATTTTTTATGTTTTCATATGTAAATGTTATATTTTATATATAAAAAATAATAAATAAAGGAAAAAAATAAGAATGAAATCGAAAATACTTTTAATAATTATTGTAATTTTATTTGCAGTATCATGTGCCAAGAATAATCCGTCAAATCCTACTCAAAATAATAATTCATCAGGTGGAAGTACAGGCAGTAATACTAGTGAGAATGAAAATACAGGGATAAATAATTATGGAGATACTGAAGATATTCCATCTGTTAATATAGATGATGGTTCTATAGAGTTTGGAGGAAATGCTAAATTAACTATTAAGACTTTAGATGATATTAATCTTGGAGAATCTGAAGATATTAATATATATGTTGATATTTATGAAAAAGATAAAATTGCAAGAGTACATATTCCAAATATTTTTGATTTCAGCAATATTCAGTTGGATAATACGAAACATACATATTATTCAAGTGATGAAAAAGGTAATTATACATTAACTATGAAAATTGGAGATGATTCTATTACAGAATTTCAATTTATCATACTTAGTAAAGTAGAAAGTTATAAATATTATATTGAATCTGAAAAATTATCAAAAATTCAAAAAAATTAATCTTAATTAAGAAATAATAATAGAAAATAGTCTGTATATTAATAATATAAAGACTATTTTTTATTTATTTTCATATATACCTATATACCCTACTTGAATTTTATAAAAAAATTATTATAATTATATTGTTAGATGATTGTAACATTTAATAAAAAATAGTAAAATATGTTTTATACAGGGGTGTTTATATATGAAAATGACTTTAAAAATAGGAGGCATGCACTGTGCTGCTTGTTCTAGGGCAGTAGAGCGGGCCTTGAAAAAAACAGAAGGTATTGATGATGCTAATGTCAATATAGCTACAGAAAAAGCTGTATTTAATTACGATGAAAAAAAGCTTAAGTATGATGATATAGTAAATGTAGTTGTAAAGGCTGGATATCAGGTAGTAGGCAAGGAGGAAGATCCCGCTGAGAGAAAGGCAAAAGAGATAAAAGAGCAGAAAATCAGATTAATAGTATCTGCTATATTTTCTATACCGCTTTTTTATATATCAATGGCGCCTATGGTAAGTATAGTAAAGTTTCCAATACCTAGTTTTTTGGTTCATCATCTTAATCCGCAGGTTTTTTCTATAGTTGCTATACTTTTATGCGTACCTGTTATGATATCAGGCTATAAGTTTTACACATTAGGTTATCCTGCACTTTTCAGAGGCTCTCCTAATATGGATTCTCTTGTAGCAATAGGTACAACTGCGGCATTTGTTTATAGTGTATATTCTAGTATTTTGGCATTTATGGGACTTAATCCTCATGGTGAAAATCTTTATTATGAGTCTGCTGCTGTTATAATTACTTTAGTGCAGTTTGGTAAGTATTTAGAGGCAAGAAGCAAAGGAAAGACAGGCGAGGCTATAAAAAAACTTATGGGACTTCAGCCGAAAACTGCCACTATAATAAAAGACGGTGAAGAGAAAGAGATAAAAATTTCTGAAGTAAAAGTTGATGATATAGTTTTGGTACGCCCAGGCGAGAAGATACCTGTTGACGGTGAGATTATAGAAGGCTACAGCAGTGTAGATGAATCAATGCTTACAGGAGAGAGTATTCCTGTTGAAAAAAGTGTAGGTGATAAGGTGGTTGGTGCTTCAATTAATAAAACAGGAAGTTTTAAGTTTAAGGCTCAGAAAGTAGGTGCTGATACTGCATTAGCTCAGATTATAAAGTTGGTAGAAGATGCACAAGGATCAAAAGCTCCTATAGCACATATTGCTGATGTTGTATCTTCATACTTTGTGCCTGCTGTTATTACTATAGCATTAATATCGGCTGTTATATGGTTTATAGCAGTTCATAATTTTGTATTTGCTTTAACTGTATTTGTGTCGGTATTAGTTATCGCTTGTCCTTGTGCTTTGGGGCTTGCTACTCCTACTGCTATAATGGTTGGTACTGGAAAAGGTGCTGAGCTTGGAATACTTTTTAAAAATGCGGAAGCCTTAGAAGTATCTCAAAAAATAAATGCTGTAATGTTCGATAAAACAGGTACTCTAACAGAGGGTAAGCCTTATGTTACAGATATTATTTCTGATGATAAAGATAAACTTCTTTTAATAGCTGCAAGTGCTGAAAATGGAAGCGAACACCCATTAGGTGAGGCCATAGTAAGAGAGGCTAAAGAAAAGAATATTAAACTTCTTGATATAGAAAATTTCAAAGCTATAGCTGGTTTCGGTATAGAAGTTTTTATTGATAACAAAAAAGTTTTGATGGGCAATGATAAACTTATGAATAAAGAGAATATAAATACAGAAAATTATCATTCATATATGGACAGCCTTTCAAAAGAGGGTAAAACTCCTATGTATGTTGCTTATGATAATAAACTTTTAGGTGTTATAGCTTGTGCTGATAAATTAAAAAAAGAAAGTATTGATGCCATAAGAAGGCTTCATAAATTGGGTATAAAAACTGCTATGATAACAGGCGACAATAAAAATACAGCTAATTCAGTTGCTAAAGAAGCAGGTATTGATATAGTATTTGCAGAAGTTCTCCCAGAAGAAAAATCAAAAGAAGTAAAAAAACTTCAGGACGAAGGAAATATTGTTGCTATGGTTGGAGATGGTATAAATGATGCTCCTGCTTTAACTCAGGCTAATGTTGGTATTGCTATAGGAAGCGGTACTGATGTTGCTATAGAAAGTGCTGATATAGTATTAGTAAAATCAAACACAAATGATGTAGTAACAGCAATAGAATTAAGTAAAGCCACTATGAGAGATATTAAACAAAATCTTTTCTGGGCTTTTTGCTATAATGTTATAGGTATACCAATAGCTGCAGGAGTTTTGCATGTATTTAGAGAGCCTTTAATAGCTTCTTCTATAGGGGATTTTTTAGTTGCTATTATGGGTAAGGATTTACTTTTGAATCCTATATTTGCAGCCCTTGCTATGAGTTTAAGCTCTGTATCAGTAGTTACTAATGCTTTAAGACTTAACTTTTTTAAACCAAGCAAATAGATTTTATTTTTATATACTAAGTTTTTCAATCATATATACTCAAAAGTACATAGATATTTAATTTTTAATTTCTATGTACTTATTTTTTGTAATTTTAAAAATGCATGCAGTGTAAATACAATGAGCAATAATAAACTCTAATTCAAATTTTACTAAGATATAAAATTCTATTAAAACATGCGTTAATTAATGCTGAAAATTTAAATAAAACTTGGGTGGGTGCTTTAATTTCTAATTGAGCAGTAAAATAAATTTAAATCTATAATTTTAAATTAAGCAGAAAATATAAAAGGGCGGGGAATGTAAGATATACTGCAATAAATGAATAAATAATTTTTTACATAAAAATTACAAAAAAATAAATATACAGAAACTTTTAACCATATAATTCGTCTAATAAATTAAATAGTATACTATATATTATTTTACTTTTTAAAATAAACTTATTGTGCAATAGGGGGAAAATTATATATGAAAAATAAAATTAAAATATTTATAGATATAATAATGACTATTCTTTTTTTTGTTTTAATTGGCTATAGTTTTACAGGCCGCACTATGCATGAATATTTGGGATATTTAATCTTTATATTTTTTATACTTCATCATATACTGAATTTTCATTGGTATAAAAATCTTAATAAGGAAAATATAGTTTAAATAGAATATTAAATACATTTATAAATACTATGCTCTTTATATGTATGCTTGGATTAATCATAAGCGGAATATTATTTAATAGAAATGTAGTTGAATTTTTTAATCTGGAAGGCATTAAAGTATTTAATAAAAGACTGCATATAATTTGCTGTTATTGGGGACTTATATTGATGTCTTTACATTTAGGTATGCATTGGGGTATGTTTATAAATATGAGTAAGAAATTCATAAGTATAAAAAAACAAATATATGTTATAATGGGGTCATTAGTAGCTATATATGGAGTAGTTTCATTTATAAAAAGAGGTATATATATTAGACTATTTTCAGTTGCAAAAGTTCCTTCTTATGAAGAGGCTTTTATATTTTTCTTTATGGATCATGTTGCTGTAATGGGACTTTTTATATTTATTACTTATTACTTACATAGATTAAGCAGCAAATTAAATAAGATTAATATACAG
>NZ_JH994110.1:269840-292116 GCF_000316195.1 Brachyspira hampsonii 30446
AAAAAAAAAAATTTTAGTTTTTATTTTCTTTAATGCCTATAGTAGAAATATTAGCACCCGCCCAAGTTTTTATTACTATTGACAGATATATTTAAAAATATATAATTTATAATATTTCGATAAATTGAATAATCTAATTTTCAGGATAATAGATGATAGTTTTGGAAAATGTTAGTAAGGTATTTAAAACAGCCAAAAATAAACAGCTTAATGCCGTTAATAATGTATCTTTAAAAATAAATAAAGGTGAGATATACGGAATAATAGGTTTTTCAGGAGCTGGAAAATCAACTTTAGTAAGATGCATAAACTTATTAGAAAGACCTACATCAGGAAAAGTATATGTAGATGAAGAGGAATTAACATCTTTAAAACCCAAAGAACTTAGAGAAAAAAGAAAAAAAATGGGTATGATATTTCAGCAGTTTAATTTGTTTAGTTCAAGGACGGTATTTAAAAATGTTGCATATCCTTTAAGATACAGAGGGCTTTCAAAGGAAGAGATAGAAAAAAAAGTTATGTCTTTGCTTGAGCTTGTAGATATAAAAGAAAAGGCTAATGTTTATCCTTCGCAATTAAGCGGCGGACAAAAACAAAGAGTTGCTATTGCCAGAGCTTTAGCTAATGATCCGCAGATACTTTTATGCGATGAGGCAACTAGTGCATTAGATCCGCAGACAACTTCTTCTATATTAAAATTATTAAAAAAGTTAAATGAAGATTTAGGAATTACTATAGTTGTAATAACGCATGAAATGAATGTAGTTAAGGAACTTTGTCATAGAGTTGCGGTTATGAATAAAGGAAGTCTAATAGAAGAAGGAGATATATTTGAAGTATTTTCTCATCCAAAAAATCAAATTACACAGGAGTTTATAGACACTACTTCAAATCTTTCAAAAATATATACACTTGTTGAAGAAAAGGATAAGATTACAAATATTAAAGCCGGCGAATGTATAGTAAGATTAAAATACAAAAAAGATAGTGTAGGAGAGGCTTTAGTTTCTCATGTATCCAGAAAATTTAATGTTGATGTTAATATAATATTTGGGAATGTAGAGCTTATAGATGATAGTTTGCTTGGAGGCTTGGTAGTGATACTTCATGAAAAAGAAAAAGGCGGTATCACTAATACTATAAAGTTTTTTCAAGAGCAAAATGTTGATGCGGAGGTAATAAAAGATGCTAGATATGATGAATAATTTAATGCCTAATGTTATGGCAGATTTACCTAGACTTTATCAAAGTATAATACAAACTTTTGTAATGCTTTTTTATTCAGGTATAATATCATTTTTTGTGGGTGGTTTTTTAGGCGTACTTTTAATAGTTACTAAGAGATTTGGAATAATGGAGAATATATTGGTATATGAGGTTCTTAGTAAATTGATTAACTTTTTCAGAGCAATACCATTTATAATACTTCTTGCCATGCTTGTACCTCTTACAAGATTTATAATGGGTACTGCTATAGGGGTAAAAGGAGCTATTATACCTTTAATATTCGGAACAGTACCTTTCTTTGCAAGACAGATAGAAAGTGCTTTAGCAGAAGTGAATCCGGGTTTAGTAGAGGCGGCACAGTCTATGGGATCATCACCTATTGCTATTATTTTTAGAGTATATTTAAAAGAAAGTGTAGCTCCTATAGCAAGAGGAACTACTATAACAGCAATTAGTTTAATAGGTCTTACTGCAATGGCTGGGGCTGTTGGGGCTGGCGGACTTGGTACTTATGCTATACAATCTGGGTATTATAGAAATAAATTAGATATTATATATGTGTCTGTAATACTTCTTGTTATACTTGTAGGTATTATACAGGCTGTAGGAAATTTCATTGTAAAAAAGGCTACACATTAAAAAAATATTAAGGAAAGGAATTTTTATGAATAATATAAAAAGAAGAAAAGCTGTATTAATAGGAGCAGGGCATGTGGGTTCGCATGCAGGATATGCATTAGCTTCACAGGGTTTGGTTGAAGAAATAGTTTATATTGATATAGATGAAAAAAAGGCATTCTCTCAGGCTTTGGATATATTTGATTCTACAGTATATCTTTCTCATAGAGTAGAAGTTAAATCAGGAAATTACAGCGATATTGATGATGCCGATATAATGGTAGTATGTGCAGGACCTTTGCCTACTATCAATCAAACTAGAATGGATACTTTAGGCTCTACAATAGAGGTTATGAAAGATGTGATAAATAATATAAAAACTACTAAGTTTTCAGGAATTATCATTAATATATCTAATCCTGCTGATGTTATTACTCATTATTTACAAAACAAATTAAATTATGATACTAATAGAATAATATCCACAAGCACAACATTAGATTCTGCCAGATTAAGAAGGGCTATATCAGAGGCAATTAATGTTGATCAAAAGTCAGTATATGCTTATGCTTTAGGAGAGCATGGAGAAAGCCAAATGGTGGCATGGTCGGCTGTAACTATAGCAGGAAAGCCTTTATTTGAGCTTATGAAAGAGAAAGAGAAATATTCAAAATTAGATTTGAAAGAATTAGCTAATAAAGGAAGAAGAGGCGGCTGGGATGTTTTAGAAGGTAAAGGCTCTACAGAGTTCGGAATAGGTACTGCTTTAGCTGAAGTTGCTCGTGCTGTACTTTGCGATGAACATAGGGTGCTTCCTGTTTCTGTATATTTAAATGGTGAATACGGTCAGAATGATGTTTATGCTTCTGTTCCTGCTGTGCTTGGAAGAAACGGAGTTGAGGAGATAATTGAGCTTAAAATGAATGATGAAGAGAAAAAATTATTTTCAGACTCCTGCAGTGTTATGAAAAAGAATTATGAGTTGGCTTTGAATATGTAATAATATTTATTAGGGACTATAGTATTATTATAGGCTCAATTATAATTAAATAATTTTTTAATAGAATTATATTAAAATGATAATGCTATGAAAAATATGAAAAAAATAATTTTATTTTTTACTTTTATATTTTCTGTTTCATGTTCTAATGCAGATAAAAATGTTAGTATTGTAAAAGTGGGCTATATAGGAGAATCTGATAAAGTTATTTGGCAGGAAGTCATGAAAAAAGTTTCTAATGAGAATATAGAGATAGAATTGATTTCTTATATAGACTATTTTTCTCCTAATAAAGATTTAAATGACGGAAAAATAGATTTAAATAATTTTCAGCATTATGCTTTTTTTAATCATGAATTGGAATCTAAAGGATATGAATTAACTGCTATAGCAGATACATGTATTGCAGCTATGAATATATACTCTTATAATATAACAAATATTAATCAGATTAAGAAACATGATAAAATAGCTATACCAGATGATGATTCTAATAGAGGCAGAGCTTTAAAAGTATTAGAGGCGGCTGGTATTATAAAATTAAAAGACCGATACAAGCAAAGTCCAACTATAAATGATATAAAAGAAAATAAGTTAAATGTGAATATAATTGAAGTTGATGCGGGTAGTATATATAACTTGCTTCCCGACATAGCATGTGCTGTTATTAATAGTAATTTTGCTTTAAGTTTCGGACTTAATCCTTACACAGACGCTATATTTAAAGATAATCCCAGCAACTATGCTGACAAAAATTATGTAAATATTATAGCTGTAAGAACAAAGGATAAAGATAATGAAATATATAAAAAGATAGTAAAAGCATATCAATCTGATGAAGTTAAAGAAATATATGATAAAAATTTTAATGGTATATATATAGCAGTTTGGTGATTTTATAAGTTGGAGAAATATGAAATATTTATTAAAGTTTTTTTTATTAATGAATATAATTTCCTGTGAAAGTTCTAATACTGAAATTGTCAAAGTAGGGCATATTGGAGAGTTTGATTATGATATATGGCAGCAAATAGATGAAGAGTTAAAGGTAGAGAATGCTAGATTGGAACTTATATATTTTGAAGATTATGATATTTTGAATAAAATGTTGAATGACGGAGAGATAGATTTGAATTCTTTTCAGAATTATATTTATTTTGTTAATGAAACTAATAGATATAATTATGAGCTTTATGTTATAGGAAGAACTTTTGTTGCTCCTATGAATATATATTCAAAATTTCTTACAAATATTAATCAAATATCATCAAATGCCAAAATAGCTGTTCCTGATGATGAAGTAAATTTATCAAGGGCATTGCAGATATTAAGAGAAGCAAATATTATTAAAATTGAAAGGTCTGATAAAAAATTTTATAAAATATCTAACATTACTGAAAATAATTTAAATATTCAATTTATTCCTATGGATGCAAATATCATTTACTATAATCTGGATAATTTAGATGCGGCAGTTATAAACTATGGTTTTATTTCAGGTCATGTAGGCTATAACATTATATATTATGATGATGTATCCAAATATTCGCATAGCGGTATGATGTCTTATGCCAATTTGATTGTATGCAGAGAAAAAGATAAAGATTATAATCTTTACAAGTTTATAGCAGAAAGCTACAGACAGAAAATGAGAAAGAAGATAGAGAGAAATGGATTAAATGGTCTTATTATGGCTGATTAAGGATATATGAACATGAAAAAAGTATTATTTATTTTATTATTATTTATTGTTTCTTGTAATTCTAAAAAAGAAAATATAGTAAAGATAGGATATATAGGTGAGTTTGATATAGATATATGGCAATATGTATCAAATGAGATGAAAGAACAAAATATCATTTTAGAATTAATACCATTTGCAGATTATGCTGTAATAAATAATGCATTAAACAGCAGGCATATAGATCTTAATCATTTTCAAAATTATGATTATTTTGTTAATGAAACAAATAAAAATGATTATTATTTAAGTATAATAGATAAAACTTTTACTGCTTCTATGAATATGTATTCAGAAAATTTGACCAATTTATCTCAATTGCATCTTCATTCTAAAATAGCAGTTCCTAAAGATGAAGTAAATTTATCAAGAGCTTTAAAAATATTGGAATCTATTGGTATAATAAAATTAATGAAAAAGAATGATATTAATTATCATTTTAATACAAATGATATAATAGAGAATTATTTGCAATTAGACTTTGAAGCTATAGATGCGGATAATATTTATTCTGTTATACACTCTGTTGATGGAGCCTTTATTAATTTTAATCTTAGTTTTGATGTTAAGGATGCAAATATTTTATATTATGATGATCCTAGTAAATACGATTCTGATATGTATATTAATTTAATAGCTGCCAGATTGGAAGATGAAAATAATATTGTTTATAAAGCTATAGCTGATTCTTATAAAAAGAGGATTAAAGAGGTTGTTGAAGCAGAAAAATCTAAAGGAATTATCATTAATTATTAGAACTTTTTATTGAAATTATTCAAAAAATAATATAATCTAAATATACTAATTTATTTAAAATTTAATAAAGGAGCGAAAATGAAAAAATTTTTATTATTGATATCATCAGTTATATTATCATTAATGATATTATCATGCACAAATAATTCTTCTGGTGATCAAAAGGTAGTTAAAGTTGGTTTTGCCGGAGAGTCTGATTATCAAATTTGGAATCCTATAGTAGCTAAATTGGCAGAAGAAGGAATAAAAGTAGAGTTAGTATCTTTCTCTGATTATACTATACCAAATCAGGCTTTAAATGACGGAGAAATTGACTTAAATGCTTTTCAGCATTATGCATACTTTAATGATGAAGTATCAAATAAAGGATATGATTTAACTGCTATTGCCGATACTTATATATCTGCTATGAATATTTATTCTACTAATATTACAGATGTAAAAGAATTAAAAAACGGAGATAAAATAGCTATACCTAATGATCCTTCTAATGGAGGAAGAGCTTTAAAAGTTCTTCAGGCTGCTGGAATTATTAAAGTAAGACCTGAGGCAGGAGATACTCCTAGTGTAAGCGATATAATAGAAAATCCTTTGAATATTGAAATAGTGGAAATGGATGCCGGTGCTATTTATGGTGTTCTTCCTGATGTTGCTTGTGCTGTTATAAACGGAAACTATGCTATAGATTTTGGTTTGAATCCGGGTTCTGATTATATATTTAAAGATGATCCTTCTATTTACAGCGGAAAATCTTTTGTTAATTTAATAGCTGCAAGAACTAAAGATAAAGATAATGAATTATACAAAAAAGTTGTAGAAACTTATCAATCTGATATAGTAGAAAAAGTTTATAATGAAAACTTTTTAGGTTCTTATCTTCCTACTTGGAAATAATAATTAAAAATAGTTAAATAATATAAAAGTAATATAAAAGCATGAGATAATAATAAATCTCATGCTTTTTTAGTATATAATTATTATTTTTTTATTTATATATTATAATGAATATTCATCATTGTCTTTTTTATAAGCATTCTCGCAGTAAGGAGCATTATAACAGTTTATACAATTTGTACTATTTGGTATATAAACTAATTCCCCTTCTAAAATTTTATTAAATATCTCATCAAAATAATCTTTCAAATTATATTCACTGTCAATATAACCGCATATAGATAAAAGCATATCCCTGTCATTATACATCTGATTTATTTTCTGAGATTCATTTATAATATCTTTTTCTCTATATACAGTAAAAACTACTTCGCAATGCTTTATTTTTTCTGATATATTTTTTTGTATATATTCATTAAGTATATATTTTAAATATAAAATAGGCTGCAAATATATTCTTATAGTTTCCCTTATAACATCTTTTTGAGTTTCTCCTTTTGCTTCTTCTGTTTTGTATCTTGACTTGTAATCAACAATTCTTATTCCATTGATATTTTTATGTTCTTTATCAGAGTAGCTTAAATCTATTCTATCAACTATGCCTTTTATTTTTATAGATAGATCTTTATTTTTATATATAATAAAATCTTCTTTGCTTCCTATGTATCTTTCAAAATATGTAGGTATATAAAAACAGCCCTCATCTTCTTCTTTTAGTTTGTTATTGATGATTTCTTTTTTTATAAAATATGACATAACATTTAGGGCTTCTTCTCTTATAACATTATAGTCAAATTTATATTCTAATAAATACTTTTCTTCTAAATCCTTTGATGAATACATATTTATTAATTCATTTATATGATTATCTACAACCTGATTTGCTATATTGCAGTAATTATTAAATTCGCTTTCTATTAAACGGCATCCTTCATCAGAGTATTGATTTTTTACTTCTTGATAGAAATCCTGAAAGAATTTATGATATGCTCTTCCTCTATCCATATAATTTACACCTTGTATTTTAGATTCAACAGATTCTTTTGAGTACAATCTTGAATAGAAGAATTTGGCAGGACATTCCATTATAGCCTGCAAAGTTGTAACGGATATTTTTTCTTTTAAAATATTCAAAAAGAAATTTTTTATATCTTCTTTATTATCAAAATCATGATGCATATTTTTATTATGCTTATGATAAACTGTGTCTATAATATTTTCTGCATTATCTATTTTATAAGCTATAGTATTATATAAAAATAAACTCATAAGATTTTCTTTATCTGTATGTATATTATCTTCTCTTTGTATATATTCTTTTCTGTATATAAGTCCGTTTTTCTCTAGATTTTCAAATTTAAAATCATCATTATACAATTCTCTGTATATATTCTCTAAATAATAAAATGGGATCTCTAAATTACCTTTTTCATCTTTAAATCTAAATGAAAAATAAATATTACTATCTTCATAGCAGCCTGATAATATATTTAAAAATAAAGCATAATGAATATCTGATAAATAACTTTGAGTATTAAAAACTATTTTTTTATTTTTTTATTTATAGCCTCTCTTAATTTAGCACTTATAAAAAATGTATTAGGTTTTATTTTGATAAAATCATTATTCATTCCTAATATAAATATATGTTTTAATTTTAATCCCCTAGCATCATATAAATTGCTTACTGTAAGAGTTATATCTTTATTTTCATCTTCGCCTATAGATTTATCTCTTAAAATTGTATTTAAAGCTGCATGAAAATCAAAATGGCTTATTTCCTGATTTTCTATATTATCAAGTTTTTCTGTATATGCTATTTCTAGTATAAGATTAATAAATAAAGCTAATGCCTCATTATCTCTGTAGAAATATTCATTCTTATTATTATCAATATCGTATGTATCTTCCATATTTCCAACATTTAAAAATTTTAAAATATTTATATATGCAAGTCCTATTTCTTTATAACTTTTCTTTGATACAAGATTATTCAATAAATCCAAAAAATCTACTATTGATTTTGAAGCATTATTATATTCAAATTTTTTAGAAATCTTATTTTTAAAATCTTTGAAAGACATTTTTGAAAATATTTCTATAGAGTTATAATCTTCATAAGAATAAATTAAATCTCTTATATTATAAGGATTAATTCCATCAAGTTTTATATATGAACTTGATAATATTTTTATTAAAGTATCTGCATCTATTTCACCATTATATTTATCTAATATTAAAAATATTGAAGTGAGTACAGGTATTATAGGCACTTTCCATATAAAGTTAGCTCTTCTTTCATTAAACTTTATTTGGCATTCTTTTAATCTATTTGAAACAATATCACTGTATAACTGAATATCTGAAAATATTATTCCTATATCATAGGGATTAACTCCTTTTTCTATCAATTTCATTATCTCATCAATGACTGTATCTACTTCTTGTTTGGCACCGAATCCGGATATGAACTTTATTTTGTTTTTATATTTATTTATATCCTTATTTTCTCCTATAAGTGCTTTTGCCAGATTTGAATTTTTATTTACTTCAAAATTATCAATACCTTGATAGAATGATTTATAATTATTAAAATGTTTTTCCATATTATAAGGCATTATAACTTTTATAGTTTTATTATAATGTTTTTTTATAGATTCAAGAAATATCAAATGCAAAGGCGGTATTTTCTCAAAATTGTAAATTGTTATATATTTATAAGTAGTTAAAAATTCTAATTCCTTATTTTCTATAGATTTTATAAAAAGCTCGAAAATATCAAATTCATCTAACAAATTATTTTCTTTGTTATATTCTTTATATAGATTTATTATTTCATTTATATCTTTAAGATTATTATATTCATCTAATTCAAATCCGTAGAATTTAGCTAATGTTATTTCTTCTATTAGTTTATATAAAGTGTATGCCAATTCATAAGTTGTATTTTGTTTTGATATTAGTGCTTCTTTATTTTTTGTTTTATATTTAAATAATATATTATGAATATTGATTATTGCTATTGATTCATCTATATCCTGAACATTATGTTCTATTTTGTAATTTTCAAAAAATATTTCTTTGCTGCTTTTATAGTATTGATGCAGAGTCTGATAATTGGTTATATCCAAAGTATATTTTTTGAAATTATTTTTTAGATAATTATTCTTTGCTTTATAGTTAGGAAATAAAAATAATTCTTGCATATATAGTATCTCTTTTTTTATTTAATTATACTTGAATGAGTATATTTTGTCAAAATAAGTTTTTATTTATTATGATGATTTTTATAACGCACGGTAAACAGACTTTTATTTATAGTTTGTATTATAATTTTTGATTAGTATATATTTAAAATACTATTCTGCGTGCGGTTATATATTTTTTAAATTTAAAAAATACTTGGGCGGGTGCTAATAAATTCTAATTATACAACAAAAAAACAAAAAACCTTAACTGCAGATTTAAATAATAAGTCTAGAGGGTGGGGTATGTAATTAGATTAAAAAATTAAAAGACCTTAATAATTCAAGCCTTTATTTATAGTCTAAATCATAACTGCTGATGAGCATATATTTTAAATACTATTCTGCGTGCGGTTATATATTTTTTTAAATTTAAATAATACTTGGGTGGGTGCTAATAAATTCTAATTATACAATAAAAAAATAAAATACTTTAATGCAGATTTAAATAATAAGTCTAGAGGGCGGGGTATGTAATTAGGTTTAAAAATTAAAAGACCTGAATATAAAAATATCCAAGCCTTTATATATATTTAGAAGATACAAAATGATAAAAGTTATGCCATTATTAATTGTCCGTTATTTCTTATGCATATTTCCAAAGAATTAGTCAATCTTATTTTGTAAAATTCTATTCTTTTGCTAACTTCAAAAATATAAGCATTATTATATTTTTTCATTATGTTTTTTATTTTACCGGCTATATTTTTTGGAAGTATATTTTCAGATAATTTATCATCGCTGCTTATATAATTCCAAGTTCCGTTTTTGTCGAAATTTATATAAGTACCATTACTTAATTTTATTTCATATTGTTCTTTTCTTATGTCAATATAAACTATTTTAGCTTTGCTGTAATTAGAAGCGATAAATCTTCTAATATTTTCAGGTAATTTACTAGGTGTAATTTTAATAAAAAGGTTTAAGCTGTTAGTCATGATGTATCTCCTTATGTTTAGTATTGTAAAATCTCTTTACATTTATAATTATAGCAGAATGTAAAAATTAAGCAATATTTATTTACAAATAATTTACAATAAATTTACAAAACATATAGATATTTATTAGTTATTAATACATGTAATACATAAATGAGTTATATATAATAAATTACTGTAAAATATATTTACAAATATTAAGAATTAGCTATAAATATAGGACTTTAACTATAAAAATTAGAAATAAATTTGAAATTTTGATTAAAATCTGTAATTTCTTATAAAAAAGTAGAATAAAAAACTTTATTTACATACCCCGCCCTTTATATTTTTTAATTAGTTTAGAAAATTATATTTGAATTTTCCTAAATGCTTAATTAGAAGTTTAAGGCACCCGCCCAAGCGTTATTTAAATTTGTTGTCCGCTAAACGCACGGTGAATGAAATTTTATATATTATTTGAATTATGATTATTAATTGACTTATATTTTAAGTTCTGCTATGCGTGCGTTTGAATAATTCTTAAATCTAAGTATATTAGGGTGGGAATTAAAAAGTCTAATTTTAGCCATAAAAAAATAGAAGATAAGAGTTTCAGATTTAACTTATAAAGCTAGAGGGTGGGCAAGTGTAATTAAATTTAATAAATTATTTACATCCCCCGCCCTTTATATTTTTCAATTCATTAAGAAAATGATGTTTAACTTTTCTTAAATGCTTAATCAGAAGTTTAAGGCACCCGCCCAAGTTTTTATTAAAATTTAAAGTCTTACTTTAATATTATTCTTATGAAGATATTCTTTTAATTCTTTAATATCTATTTCTTTAAAATGAAATATCGAAGCAGCAAGTCCGGCATCAACACCTTTAACTTGAAATACATCTTTAAAATGCTCCATATTTCCTGCTCCTCCTGAAGCTATCAAAGGTATAGAAACATTATCAGCTATTTCCTTAAGTAATTCTATATCAAAACCATTTTTTACCCCGTCAGTATCAATACTATTTATTACAAGCTCTCCAGCCCCATTCTTCTCACCTTTTATAGCCCATTCAATAGCATCAATTCCTGTATCTTCTCTTCCTCCTTTAGAAAATACAGAATATTTTCCATTAACTCTTTTTATATCTATAGAAAGTACAACACATTGGTTGCCGTATTTTTCAGCAGCTTCTCTTATTAAATCAGGATTCTTTATAGCGCCGGAATTTACGCTCACTTTATCAGCTCCGGATTTTAAAACCATATCAAAATCTTTTATAGTATTTATTCCGCCCCCAACTGTAAGAGGTATAAATATTTCATTTGCTACTTTTTCAAGCACATTGACAAATAATTTTCTTCCTTCATAAGAAGCAGTAATATCATAAAACACAAGCTCATCGGCTAAAGAGTTATTATAATATTTAGCAAGCTCTACAGGATCGTCTACATCTTTTAATCCTTCAAAATTAGTACCCTTTACAACTCTGCCGTCTCTTACATCCAAGCATGGAATTATTCTTTTTGTTATCATATAAAAACACCTAATTTAATTTATGAAATTATATAGTAAAAAATATATTTCGTAAAGTAAGTTGAAAATTATATTATTGAAAAAACAGAAAAATAAAATATACTTAATACAATTATTTTTTATAACGGATTTTATCTTATGAATAATGATGTAATTTCTAATCCTCTATACTATGAGAAGCCCTATAAACTTCTATTTAAATATGCCACACCTAGTATTATATCAATGCTTGTAGGTTCTTTATATAATATAGTAGATCAAATATTTATAGGCCAGGGTATAGGCATTAATGGTAATGCAGCTACAAATGTCGCTTTTCCGCTTACTATAATTTGTATGTCCATAGCATTATTTCATGGATTCGGATGTGCTTCATTTTATAGTATATTATTAGGTCAGGGCAATAATAAAAAAGCTGCTAAAATTATAGGAAATACTATTGTATTAGTATTAATATTTGGAATTATATTTACAGTAATAGTAAAAATTTTTAATAAAAAGTTAATGATGATGTTCGGCTCTACCGCAGAAGTTTTGCCTTATGCAGTTGAATATACAAATATAACGGCTTTAGGTTTTATACCTTTTATATTTTCTACAATGATGAGCCATATAATAAGAGCAGACGGAAGTCCTCAGTATTCTATGTTATCTGTACTTATAGGTGCTGTTATAAATACTATATTAGATCCAATTTTGATATTCAAATTTGATATGGGTATGTCAGGAGCGGCACTTGCTACTATAATAGGACAGTTTGTTTCATTTATTATGGTTATAAGATATTTATTGAGATTCAAACATGTAAAATTTGAAAGAGATAATTTTTTAATAGAACCTAAAAATATATTAAAAATATATTCATTAGGCTCATCACCAGGCTTTAATCAATTAGCTATGATGATAGTTCAAATTACAATGAATAATGTACTTAGTTATTATGGAGCTAATTCTATATACGGCGGCAATATACCTTTGGCAGTAGCAGGTATTATTGCTAAAGTTAATACTCTTGTAATGGCATTTATAATAGGATCATCACAGGGAAGCCAGCCTATTATAGGTTTCAATTATGGAGCTAAAAATTATGATAGGGTAATTGAAACATATAAACTTACTATAACAATTACTACAATTATGGCTTTTACAGCATTTTTATTGTTTCAATTATTCCCAAGACAGATTGTAGGAATATTCGGAGACGGAAGTGATTTATATTTTCGTTTTGCAGAAGAGTATATGCGTATATATATGGCATTAATGGTTATAAATGGTATTCAGCCTGTAACAGGTACTTTCTTCACTTCTTTGGGTAAGGCATTTAAAGGAGCTTTTATCTCTATGACAAGGCAGATTATATTTTTACTTCCGCTTATCATAATACTTCCTAGGATACTTGGCATAGACGGCGTAATGTATGCAGGACCTGTAGCTGACGGAGCTGCTTTAATCGTTACTGTTATATTAGTCAGTAGAGAAATAAAACATTTAAAAAAACTTAATAATATTGAGAATAGTTCATCTTGTTAGATGTATAATAAAACTTTAATATACATAATAAAAAAATTACAAATAAACTTGTAAAAACAATTTTAAATTGCTATACTATAATATAATAGTTTACATTAAAAAAATAACCTAAATAGTAAAATAATTTTTAAGGAGAAAGCATGAAAGAAATAGTAATAGCAAGTGCTGTTAGAACACCTGTAGGCAAATTCTTAGGATCATTTTCAAATGTATCTGCTGTAGAATTAGGTACAATAGCAGTAAAAGAGGCATTAAAAAGAGCAAATATCAAACCTGAACAAGTTGATGAAACTTATTTCGGCTGTGTTATACAATCAGCACTTCTTCCAAATGTGGCAAGACAGATTTCTATTAATGCCGGAATACCTGTAGACAAACCGGCATTAACTATAAATATATTATGCGGTTCAGGATTAAGAGCTGTATCAATGGCAGCACAAATGATTAAATCAGGAGATGCTGATATAGTAGTTGCAGGCGGTACTGAAAATATGAGTATGGCTCCATATACTTCTTCAGCTATGAGAATGGGTGCTAGAATGGGCGAAAGTAAAATGCAGGATACTTTACTTAATGATGCTCTTATTTGTGCTTTTGAGCATTATCATATGGGAGTTACTGCTGAAAATGTTGCAGAACAATGGGGTATTACAAGACAAGAACAAGATGAGTTTGCATGCAGAAGCCAGAACAGAGCAGAAGAAGCAGTAAAAAGCGGAAGATTTAAAGATGAAATAGTACCTGTTACAATCAAAACTAGAAAAGGCGAAATAGTAGTTGATACAGATGAACACCCTACTTTTGGTACTACTATGGAATCTTTAGCTAAATTAAAACCTGCATTCAAAAAAGATGGTACTGTTACTGCTGGTAATGCTTCTGGTATCAATGATGCTGCTTCAGCTGTAGTTATTATGTCTAAAGAAAAAGCTGATGAGCTTGGAATTAAACCTATGGCTAAGATTTTAGGTTATGCTACTCATGGTGTTGAGCCTAGAATAATGGGTATAGGACCTATAGAGGCAACTAGAAAGGCTTTGAAAATGGCTAATCTTACAGTTGAAGATATGGACTTAATAGAAAGTAATGAGGCTTTCGCTGCTCAGTCTATAGCTGTTGCCCGTGAGTTAAAATTCAATATGGACATAGTTAATGTCAATGGCGGAGCTATTGCTATAGGTCACCCTATAGGAGCTTCAGGAGCTAGAATACTTACTACACTTCTTCATGAGATGAAAAAACGCGGTTCTAAAAAAGGACTTGCTACGCTTTGTATAGGCGGCGGTATGGGTACTTCTTTAGTTGTAGAAATGTAATTTATAATTAATATTATAAAATATGATGGGTTAAGGCTTAATACTTAAGTTTTAACCCTTTTTTATTATTAATAAAATTTAAAACTATTATACATATACTTGTGTAACATAAAATAAAATTTATTAAAAATATAAAATTAATACATAAATAATAATAACAATAAATTCAATTATATAAATAATATATTATATTGATTGTTGCTAAATACTTAAACTATGATATCCATATTATCCATTTTTTCAAAGTTTATTATTTTACTTGAAATTAAATTTCCGGTCAATTTTTATATCTTTTATACTTATTAGAATTAATAAAAAATACAAAAGAAAAAATACTTGTTAAAATTTCAGCCGTTGGAAAAGAAACCCATACTCCTGTCATATTAAAAAGCGATGATAAGATAAATATTGAAGGAATTATAAATATAAATCCTCTTAATATAGATATTATAAATGATGGTTTAGCTTTATCCATAGCAGAAAAATATACGCATGTAATAATATTATAGCCTGCAAATATAAATGCTGTGAAATATATACGAAGTCCATTAACCGATATTTTTTGAAGTTCTTCAATATTATCTCTATTAAAAATCGAAGTTATTTCATTGGCAAATACATAAGTGATTATATAAACTAAAATAGAAATGATGCTTGATAAAGCAAAAGCGTATTTGTATATTTTATTTATATTCATTTCATTATTATAATTCATACTTATAATAGGCTGCATTCCTTGACCCATTCCTGTAAATATTGCTATAATTACCAATGCTATATTGGCAGTTATTCCATAAGCGGCAACTCCTATATTACCAGCAATACTTAATATTATTATATTAAAAGCTATCATAACAATACCTGATGACAGTTCTGTTATTAAAAAAGATATTCCAAGAGATGATATTTCAAAAAATTGTTTAAAACTAATATTAGGTTTAACAATGAAAAATGTGTTTTTCTTTTTAATAAAAACTGATGATAATATGAGTATACTTATAAGAGGCGAGAAAACAGTTGCTAATACCGCTCCGAATATACCCATATTAAAAGGAAATATAAATATATAATCAAAAATAATATTAAATAAACTTCCCATAAGCATAGCTGTCATTGCAAGTTTTGGGTGATTATCATTTCTGACAAATCCTAAAAGTACATTATTTAGCATAAACATAGGTGAAAATAAAAGTATCATCTTTATATATGTATTTGTCATACTATGTATATTATCTCTAGCTCCTAGAATATATGCTATGCCTGATGTAAATAGAATACTTACAATGATAAATAAAGCAGATATTATTAATATATAAATTAAAGAGTTCGTAAATATGATATTAGCTTCATTATTTTTATTTTGAGTTTTTAATATAGCGTATTTAGTAGCAGAGCCCATACCAAGCATTAGTCCAATTCCGTTAATTAAATTAAAAATAGGTATAGCTATATTTAATGCCGTTAGTCCGTCAGATCCTATTCCTCTTGCCACAAAAAAAGTATCAGCAAGTATATAGCATGATAATCCTATCATTCCAAATATATTAAGTGATACATATTTAATAAACATATTCAAAACATTCATAAATATCCCCTATAATAAAAAAACGTTTGCGTTCATACTTTCTAAGGCCTACAGTATGAATACAAACGTTTTAAAAAAATTTATCCGGCGACAAATTTTATTATTTTTATAGATATTGATACTTATTATTATATATAAAAAATAATATAAGTCAAATAATAATGCTTTAATTACATACCCCGCCCTTTTATATTTTTTACTTATTCTTTAAATCAATAATTTAATTTTTCTTTTTTGCTTTATTCATAAAAGCATGCCCACCCAAGTGTTAATTAGATAATGAGTATATTTAAACGCACGGTGAACAAATTTTCAATTATAGATTTATTTGCAATAATAATTTAATCCATATTTATAGTTTTGCTAACCGTGCGGTTGGGGGCATAATAAATTTATTTTAAACTAGGGTGGGTGCTAAAAAATTCTAATTTGATAATAGAGAAATTAAAAGTTAAAATATCAGATTATAACTATAAGTGTAGAGGGCGGGGATTAAAAAAAGACCTTATATATTGTAAGAAGAATGTATAGATATATATTCCTGAGTGAGATCAGTGAAATAATAATAATCCTCATATTTTGTATTATATCCTAAATCTATAGTTATATAATTTTCTTTTCTTTCTGTATCAATATTATATTTATTTATTATACCATTTTTATAAATTTCCACATCGTTTACATATAGTGCAATATTATTTATATTAATATTGCAATTACCTACAACAGATAATATCTTTTCAAAATTAGGATTTTTAGAAAGAAATAATATCTTAACCAGATTTGAAGTAGCTATTTTTTTAGCAATGTCAAAAGCATTACTCTGAGTCTTGGCTCTTTTTATTGAAACTATTATTGTTTTTGTTATTCCTTCTCCGTCAAGTATTATCATTTTTGCTAGATATGCACATATTTCATCTAGTTTGTATTTTAATTCTTTAAATAATTTTTTATTTTTCTCAGTGATAATTTTATTTGCCAAAGCTCCATTTGCCATTATAAGAGCCATATCATTTGTAGAAGTTTCTCCGTCTACGGATATTCTATTTAAAGTTTTATCTATTGCCCCTTTAAATGCTTTATCTAAAGCTCCTTTTTCTATATTCAAATCTGTAAATATAAAAAGAAGCACAGTAGCCATATTAGGATGTATAATAGAACTTCCCTTTGCAATTGCATAAAAATTGGCAGTTTTTCCTGAAGATACTTCTAATTTAGTAGTATATATCTTATCAAATTTATCTCTAGTTTGAATTGCTCTAGAAATATTATTAAAGTTATTATTAAAATATTTATCAGATATCTTTATAGCTTTTTTTATTTTTTCTGTTTCAAGCGGTATTCCAATAATACCGGTGGAAGCCATTAATATATTATCTTTTTTTATATTAAATGTTTCAGCAGCATATTTAACGACATCTACAACATCATCATATCCTTTTTTACCGGTTAAAGCATTAGCTATTTTACTATTAACTATTAATAATTCTATATCATTTTTATCATTCTTTTTAGAAAATACAATAGGAGCAGCCTGAAAGCTATTTTGAGTATATACAGCAGATACAACACTTGGGGGATCGCTTTTAATTATAGCCAAATCATAATCATTATTTTTAAGCCCCGACTTCATTGCTGCAGAAGAAAACCCCAGCGGTATATCACACATTAAACAAATCCTCCTCTTCCGGATCTGAATCATCTTCTATTTTTTTCACTTTTCTATTTTCATAATTTATTCTTTTTCGTACAAAAAATCTAGTATTCTTTCCGTTTTGTCTTTCCTGTATAATTCCAAAAGTTCCAGAACCTAAATAAACTATTTTATCTTCTTCTTCCATATCAGCAATATTATTATCTTTAATTTCATTTAATATGCATTCAAAATGAGCGAGCTCTCCGCTTGCATTATGCCTTATAGCCTCTTCTATTATATAAATAGGTTCATTACATATAGGACATATAGGTCTTTCAACCTCTTCTTTCATACGCTTTTTAAGATAATTTTTTTCGTATTCCTCTATGCTTTTTTCCTGATATTTATTATATTGATTATTATATTTTTTTTTGTAAAATTTGGTTTTATTTTTTTTGCCGAAAAACTTTTTGTTATTTTCTTTATTATTATTAAAATTATTATTATTATTAAATTTTTTGAATTTCTTCTCTGACATCATAAGCCTTTTGTATAATAAAGCAATACTTATTACTGAAGTATTGCTTTAATTTATATAATTAACAATTAATTATTCATCAAAATCATCATCATAATCATCTTTATCATCATAATCATCGTCATAGTCATCATCATAATCATCGTCGTCGTCATCGAAATCATCATCAAAATCGTCGTCGAAATCATCATCAAAATCATCTATATCATCATCATAATCGTCATCATCGTCGTCATAGTCATCATCATAATCATCATAGTCATCGTCATCATCGTATTCGTCATCATCATCATAATCATCATCGTCGAAGTCATCATCATCATCAAAATCACCATCATCATCATAATCGTCTTCGTCGTCATAATCATCATAATCGTCATCATAATCATCATCGAAGTCATCATCATGTTTGGCAAAATAACCATTATTCAATATATTTAGTTCGTCTAAAAAATAGATAGATTCTAATTCTTCCATCATTTGCTCCATAATTCATAATTTTAAAGCTATAATAATACATAAGTTTTTTTTGTCAAGTATAAATACCTTTAATTTTAAAAATTATTTAATAATACGAAATAAAATAAATTATACAAAAATATAGTGTATTATAATATATTTTGAGTAACTTACTGAGTATTAGTATTTTTATTAAGGAATATTATAATTATTTATCTGATAATACATAAATATGCTAACAATAATATCTTTATTGAAAAATACTATTAATTGCAATTATTTATCTTGTAATACAGCAATACCTGGAAGTTCTATTCCTTATATCATAAAATCAAAATAGCTAACTAAAAAACCTCTGACAGCTAAAGCTATCAGAGGCTCGCTATTTTGATTGAAAATATTTATTAATTACAATTACTTATCTTGTAATACAGCAATACCAGGAAGTTCTATTCCTTCTAGGAACTCTAAAGAAGCTCCGCCGCCTGTAGATACATGTGTCATTTTATCCGCAACACCAGATTTGTTAACAGCAGATACACTGTCTCCTCCTCCAATTATGCTTACACAATCAGAATTAGCTATGAATTTAGCTACTTCAAATGTTCCTTTAGCAAAATTAGGCATTTCAAATACACCCAATGGTCCGTTCCAAACAACTGTTTTAGCATTTTTTAGTATATCTTCAAGCTCTTTCAAAGTTTTAGGTCCAACATCCATACCCATCCAGCCTGCAGGTATAGCATTAGAATCTACTGTTTTAAAATTAGCATCATTATCAAATTTATCAGCTATAACATTATCAACAGGCAAATATAAAGTTTTATTTAATTCTTTTGCCTTTTCCATAATTTCTTTAGCTGTAGCTATATAATCATCTTCGCATAAAGAAGTACCTATTTCTAATCCTTTAGCTTTAAAGAAAGTATAAGCCATACCGCCTACAACTATTAAAGTATCTACTTTATTAAGTAAGTTTTTAAGTACAGAAATTTTTGAAGAAACTTTAGCTCCTCCAATTATAGCTACAAATGGACGAGCAGGATTAGCAACTGCATCGCCTAAATATTTAATTTCTTTTTCCATTAAGAATCCAGCAACAGCAGGCATGCCAGCTTTAGCAGATACTATACCAGCAGTAGAGGCATGTGCTCTGTGTGCAGTACCGAAAGCATCATTAACATAAACATCAGCCAAGTCAGCTAATTGTTTTGAGAAGTTAGGATCATTTTTCTCTTCTTCTGCATGGTATCTTAAGTTTTCAAGTAGTAGTACATCGCCTGCTTTAAGTTCAGAAGCCTGTTTTTTAACTTCATCTCCTATGCAGTCTTTAGCAAATTCCACTTTATTATTAGGAAGTTTAGTTTTTAAATAATCATAAACAGGTTTAAGAGAATATTTAGGATTAGGCTCACCCTTAGGTCTTCCTAAATGGCTCATAAGTATAAGACAAGCACCTTGAGAAAGTATATATTCTATAGTAGGCATAGCAGCATCTACTCTTGTAGTGTCTGTAATTTTTGAACTAGTTTCTTTATCAAGAGGTACATTAAAGTCCACTCTCATTATTACTTTTTTACCTTTAATATCAATATCTTTTACTGTTTTTTTCATGTTTTAATCCTTATATTATTATTGCTTATAAATATATAACAAGTACAAAAAACATTTAGTATTATATATCTATAAAAATTTAAAGGGTGCTATAATTAAATATAACACCCTTTTATTATAGCTTAAAAAATTTTAATTATTACTAATTATTATTTTTTATTGTACATATATAATAATAAATCAACTACTCTGTTAGAATAACCCCATTCATTATCATACCATGAAACAACTTTGAAAAATCTTTTTTCGCCTTTTAAGTTATTTTGAGTAGTAGCTAGAGAGTCATAAATAGAACTTCTATTATCATGTATGAAGTCGCTAGATACTAATTCTTCATTACAATAACCCAAAACACCTTTCATATAAGTTTCAGAAGCTTTTTTCATTAAAGCATCGATTTCTTCTATAGAAGTTTCTTTTTCACTTCTGAAAGTTAAGTCTACAACAGATACATCAGGAGTAGCAACTCTGAAACTCATACCTGTTAATTTACCTTTAGTAACCGGTAAAACTTCACCAACAGCTTTAGCAGCACCTGTAGTAGATGGTATTGTGTTTACAGCAGCAGCGCGTCCGCCTCTCCAGTCTTTTTTAGAAGGACCGTCTACTGTTTTTTGAGTAGCAGTATAAGAGTGAATAGTAGTCATAAGACCTGTTTCTATACCGATACCTTCTTTAAGAAGTACATGTACTAATGGAGCTAAACAGTTAGTAGTACAAGAAGCGTTAGATACTACATGATGATTAGCAGGATCATATTCTTCATGGTTTACACCATAAACAAAAGTTCTTAAATCGCCTTTACCAGGAGCAGAAATAATAACTTTTTTAGCACCAGCTTTGATATGTCCTTCTGCTTTTTCTTTTTCAGTGTAAAGTCCTGTAGATTCAATTACATATTCAACACCCAAATCTTTCCAAGGAAGCTGTTCTAATTGATTTAATGGAGCTGCTTTAATACATTTTATTTTGTTTCCATTAACTACTAATACATCTTCTCCCTCATGTCCTATATCTGCTTTCATTTTACCATGAACAGAGTCATATTTTAATTGATAAGCAAAGTATTCAGCATCAGTGCTTACATCTACAACACCTACTACTTCTATTTCTTTACCTAATAAACCGCGTTCTACTAATGCCTGAAAAACTAGACGGCCAATGCGTCCGAAACCATTTATTGCTACTTTTACAGCCATAAATATACTCCTAAATTAAAATAATATCCTATACGCGAACATATAAAATTCACCTACTATGCTAACATAAATAAAAGATTAAGTCAAGATTTTTTGTGTAATTTACTCTTAAATATAAGAAGTTATTAATTATTTTTTATTAAATATATCAAAATAAAAAATAATTATTGGTACTAAAAATATTATTGATTTTTAATGCTAAATATTTTATAATATAAAAGTTATATGGACACTTCAGAATTTTATACGAGTTAAAAATCGGAGGTGTTTCTATGATGGACATTACTTATATTAAAAGTCAATTTATTATGGCTTTTTATCTCATTAAATACTTAATTCTTTTAAGTATATCTATTATATTATTCTTTGCAACATAATTTTATTTTTTAATTATAAATACTTTAAGTTAGTGTATTGTATGTAATTTTGTATGGTACACTGAATGCGGACTATTTTTATTAGT
>NZ_JH994110.1:292637-392172 GCF_000316195.1 Brachyspira hampsonii 30446
CATAAAGGCGAACAATTTTTATTAGCAATAATGATAGAGTATAACAATAACAAGCGAGCTGAAGCAGCCAGTAACTTTAGTTGCCGGCTTATAATAGCGAAGGCGAGTATAACAATAACAAGCGAGCCGAAGCAGCCAGTAACTTTAGTTGCCGGCTTATAATAGCGAAGGCGAGTATAACAATAACAAGCGAGCCGAAGCAGCCAGTAACTTTAGTTGCTGGCTTATAATAGCGAAGGCGAGTATAACAATAATAGGAGACTAACTATATGAATAAAAAAGAATTATATTATGATTTTAATAAAGAAGTAGTATCTGAATATATAAAGTTATTTTATACTTTTGGTAATAATGGTGATTTTAATAAAAAAAATGTTGAAGAGTGGAAAAAAGGATTTGAAATTATAAAAGATAAATACCTAAATGAAGAATTAGCATTGTGTGATTTTTTGCAGATAATTAATTTAGTATATAAACTGCTTTTTTATCATTTTTATGATCCTAATTTTTATGATAATTACTCATATCTACTGCCTGCACTAATAGATATAAAAAAATATAAGGAAAATAAAAAAGAAAAAATAGATGTTAATATATATGAATTATTAGTATATATATGCCGCAGCAGATATGATGATCCAATAATTACTGTAAAATTATTGTGCGAGTCTCTAGAAAATTATCCTGATAATAAATATATATTATCTATGTCGCTTGATTCTTTTATTAATGAGGAAAAAGCTGTTAATATAATAGAAAGTTCTAATTACGATGATATTGATAAAATAGGGTTGGTGTATCATATAATATTTTATTATTATAGAAAAGATAAAGATAAATATAACTCTAAAATAAAAGAATATTGCAATTTTTTGATTGAAACAATAAAGCCTTATAAATATTATCATTTTTATTTGAGTAAATATTGCAATGAAGAAGAAATAAGATGGCATATATATCATTGGAAATACGAAAATTATTTGTTAACAACTGCCAACTTAGAAGAATATGAAAGATTATATTCTTCGCTATTTTGTAATGATGAAGAAGAACAAATTAAGAAATATGAAAAAATAATTAAAGGCAGCACATTAGATGAAGAGGAATTTACAAATGCAATATTAAGTTTATCAAGTTTATATCTAAGAAAAAATAGATATGATGATGCATATATGTTATTAATTAAATATTATGATAATAAAGAAATAAATATTTCGTATAATTTTTCATATAGAATATTATTTGGAAAATCTATTTATAAATCTAAAGGAGAAAATGATATTTCAGGAAGAGATGCCTGTCACTGGTATAATTCAGCTATAGAAAGAATAAATTATTGCAGAGATAAAAAATATGCTATTAAAACTATGATAAATACTATATGGGAAGTAAATGAAATGGAGAAAAAAGGACATGCTCCTTTAGGATATTCTAAATTATTATTAAAAAATTTATATTATAGCCATTGGTATGATATCTGTTTTCAATACTTTGGATATAAATTATCTTATGAAATAGGGGATTATAATACTTGTATTAATATAATATCGGATTTTAAAAATTCTGATATTTATAAGAAAATATTATTAAGAAAGGAAGATAAATTTGAGCTTAATTTTACTAAATATATGATTAACTCAATTCATAATTTGAATACTGATAATATAAATGAGTTAAATAAAATATTTGAAGAGGAAGATTTTTCTGTATATAAAAATATTTTAATAGACTTAATAAATAAAAGAGCAGAAACTGAATTATTAAATTATGATATTGAAATATTAAATAAAGAAGTATTAATAGAATTATACAGGATTATGAGTATCTTAAGAAAAGATATTATTATAAGAGAATTATTTGATTTTGTGGAATCAGCAGAGGACTGTTTAAATGAAGTAAATAAATGGAAAAATACTAAATTAGAAAAAGTAAATTATTTTGAAAAAGAATATACTTTATGCTATCATTACAGATCATATCAGATAAATAAAAAAATGCCTGATAATTATATAGCTGTTAGTCAGATTAGAAACACTTTAACTCATAGAATAAATGAAAATAAAGGAATAGAAAATTTTATAAAGCATAAAAAAGATGCCCTTAACTTTATAGATTTACATTTTCAAAGTATAGTAAAATGTTTATTTGATATAATTATAAATCATAATATTTTATCATTAGAACATTTTAGAAGCGATGAGTTTTTGGGTAAATGATTTTTTAATTTTTGCTGTACTTGAAAAAAAATACAAATTCATATAAAATAAACATAATATTTTTTAAAATTACTTTATAATTAGGATTAATTAATATGGAATATGAAGCAGTCATAGGATTAGAAGTGCATGTTCAGCTTAATACTAAAACTAAAGCATTCTGTTCATGCCCAAATACTTTCGGTGCTCCTGCAAACACTCTTACTTGTCCAAGATGTCAGGCTCACCCAGGTACTTTGCCTATAGTTAATAAAGAAATGGTGCATAAGACTATTAAAGCAGGGCTTGCTACTAACTGCACTATTCAAAAGAAAAGCAGATTTGCAAGAAAACATTATTTTTACCCAGATTTGCCTTCCTACTATCAGATTACTCAAATGGACGAACCTATTTGTACAGAAGGTCATCTTGATATTACTGTACTTAATGATGACGGCTCTTCCTATAATAAAAGCGTAAGAATAAACAGAATACACATGGAAGAAGATGCAGGTAAACTTGTACATGATGATACAGGAAGACCTTTAAGCTATGTAGATTTAAACCGCGCAGGCTGTTGTTTGATAGAATGCGTAAGCGAACCGGATATTTCTACAGGAGAAGAGGCTTATCAATATTTAACAGAGCTTAAAAAAATATTCAAATACATTGATGTTTCTGACTGTAATATGGAAGAAGGTTCTTTGAGATGCGATGCCAATGTTTCAATTCGTCCTAAAGGAAGCAAAGAACTAGGAGTTAAAACTGAAGTAAAAAACATGAACAGTTTTAGAAATGTAAGACTTGCTATTGACTATGAGATTAAAAGACAAATAAAAGCTCTAAACAATGGAGAGAAAATCTTACAAGAGACAAGACTTTATGATGCTAAAGAGAACACTACTAAAGGTATGCGTTCAAAAGAAGGTGCTGCAGATTACAGATATTTCCCAGACCCTGATATACCTCTTTTAGTGCTTCAAGATGAAGAGATTGAAAATGCTAAAAAAGAGCTTCCAGAACTTCCGCAGCAAAAACGCGAAAGACTTAAAAAAGATTATGATTTACCAGATCAGGATATAGTAGTTCTTACAGAAGATGCTGCTTTAGCCGACTATTATGAGGCAGCTGTTAAAGCATATCCTAAACAGCCAAAAAAAATAAGCAACTGGATAATGGTTGAAGTTAATGCATACCTAAATAAAAAGCTTCTTACTATTAAAGATTTCAAACCAAAACCAGAACATATTGCTGAAATCTTCAAACTTATAGATGAAGGTATTATAAGCGGTAAAATAGCCAAAGAGATTTTTGAAGATATGTGCGAAACAGGTGAGGCTCCTTCTGCTATAGTAGAGAAAAAAGGCATTAAACAAGTTAGTGATACAGGAGAGCTTGAAACAATAATCAGAAAAGTTTTAGAAGAAAATCCTAAATCAGTTGCTGACTTCAAAGCAGGTAAAGAAAAATCATTCGGATTCTTAGTAGGTCAGACTATGAAAGCTACTAAAGGTCAGGGCAACCCTAAACTTGTTAATGAAGTTTTAAGAAAAATTTTAAGCGAATAATTAAATTAAAATTAATAAATAAAGCCTAGCTATTATTCAATATCTAGGCTTTTATTTTAGTATTTTTAAACTTTATATATTTTAAATCTATATAATATAATACTATAAAATATTAACACATAATCAAAGTCAATATTATAACATCAAAAGTTTTTAATTTTTATAATAAATATCTATATTTGTTTGAATTATTGTTATATAATATTACAAATAACATATGTGACAAATTTGAATATTTTTATACAAAATTTTATTTAATTTTGCAAATAGCTAACAAACTAGAACCAAATGGTAAATTAAATTTTTAAGTAAGATTTCTCTATATGAAAAATACCGTATAAAATAGTATTAGTTAATTTTGATTCACCATATTCAAATTTTTTTCTATTAAATACTTTATCTATGATTCTTACCAAAGCAAATAATGGAAATAGAAAAAAGTTCATATATGATAATTTTTGTATTTCTAATCCATTATCTTCTAAAACTTTTCTTAATGTTTTTGAATTATATCTTCTATAATGACCATAAAATATATCGGAATTACTAAATAACCATTGATATGCAGGCACTGTAATTATAATTGTTCCTTCAGACTTTATTAACCTTTTTACCTCTTGTAAAAATTTCTTTTCATCTTCAATATGTTCCATGACATCTAAAAAAGTAATTATATCAAAACTATTATCTGAAAAATTATTATCAAAAATATATATATTTAAAATATTATTAAACTTTGGCTTTGAATAATCAAATTTTTCTATACCAATAGCTTTATTAACATATTTACAAGCATCTTTTAATAAATGTCCGTTTCCACATCCAATATCTAGTAAACAGCAATTATTACTATCGTTTTATTATATCAGTAACTATTTCTCGCCTAACTCTAAACCACCATGGATTATCTTCTAAGTCATCTATATCATTATATGCTTTATCTTCCATATAAAAATCCAAATAATAATTTTTTATATATGATATAACGAAAATCACATATTATTTTTTAGAATATTAGTATACATTGTAATTATTATAATTTTTTTATTTTATAAGTATTATACTTTAAGGCAGAAAAATAACAATTACTTTTTTACATTATAATAACCTATAGCAACTTTTATTAATTGAAATATTATTTGAAAATTATATAGAAAACTTATTTTTACTATTTTATTTAAACTCCATTAATATTTTTTCTAAATAATCTATTTTATCTCTTATATCAAAGTGATGATTTCCTACAAAAAATCCATTTTTATCTAGTAATTCAGCATTGTGAACATTTTCAAATATTTCATAATCAAAGTATTTAATGACTTCATTTTTTAAGAAATTACCGCTAACTATTGGACGAACTTCTATATTATTTGATATAAGTTTATTTATAATATCTTTTCTTGAAATACCTGAATTATCTTTTATAATAAAAGAAAATCCAAACCAACTAGACTTTTCTATTTCTTTTTGTATGATAAACCTTTTATCATTACTAAATTTATTAGTAAAATAAGCGGCGTTTTTTCTTCGTTCAGTTATAAAATTCGGTAATTTTTTTAATTGTTCTATTCCTATAGCACCGCTCATTTCAATGGGTCTTACATTATATCCTGGCAAAATAAACCTAAAGCTTTCTTCAAATGGATTATCTGATTTGATACATAATTTATTATTTTTAGGAAGCTGTCTAGTCCAGCCATGTGCTCTTAAACAAAGAAGTATATGATAAAGTTCCTCATTATCCGTAACTATTACTCCGCCTTCCATTGTGGTCATATGATGTGAAAAGAAAGTTGAATATGTCCCCATAATACCAAAAGTCCCTAATTGTTTTCCATAATATACAGCACCTAAAGATTCACAATTATCTTCTAATAATATTATATTTTTATTTGCTATAATTTTATTTATAGAATTAAAATCATTTGGATTCCCAAGTAAATTTACTGCTAATATTATTTTAGTTTTATCTGTAACAGCTTTTTCCAATTGAGTTATATTGAAATTTAATGTATTAATATCTATATCTATAAATTTTAATTTTAATCCATATTGTTTTAATGGCATATAAGTAGTTGACCAAGATACGGCAGGAACAATAACCTCATCTCCTCTTTTTATGTTAAATGTTTTAGAATAAAACAAAGAAGCTATCATTAATAAATTTGCTGAAGATCCTGAATTTACCATAACAGCATATTTGCTTCCTACATATTGGGAAAACATTTCTTCAAACTTATATACATTTTCTCCCATTGTATACATATCTGAATCTATAATTTTTTTTATTGCTTCTTTTTCTTTTTCATCCCAACTTAAAGTTGCTAATTCATATTTCATAACAAATCATTCCTAATTATATTTTTTCTTAAATTATTTTTATTTAAATTATCTATATAATTTTTATATGTTAATTTTAATCCATCTTCAAATGATGTTTTTGGTTTCCAACCCATACTTAAAATAAAATCACTATTTAGTACTTTTCTTTTCATACCATTTGGATATGAAGTATCAAATTTTATATTTCCTTTATAATCTATAACTTTTGCGATAATTTTTGCTAATTCATATATGCTATATTCATAATTGGCTCCAACATGTACATTTCTTTCACCATCATAATTATTCATCAAAAATATACATGCATCAGCAAAGTCATCAGTATATGTAAATTCTCTTAAAGGTGTTCCATCACCCCATACAGTAACTTCATTAATATTTTTTATTTTAGCTTCATGAAATCTTTTTATTAGAGAAGAAACTACATGGGAATTATTATCATCATAATTATCATTTATACCATATAAGTTTGATGGTATACAAGATATAAAATTAACTCCATATTCTCTGCGGTAATATGAGGTTAAATAAACACCTGTAACTTTTGCTAAAGCATATCCTTCGTTAGTGTCTTCCAATCTTCCTGACATTAAATACTCTTCTTCTATAGGTTGTTTACATTCTTTTGGATATATACATGAACTTCCTAAATATAATAGTTTTTTAACATTATATTTATGAGATAAAGCTAAAACATTTATAGCCATTAATATGTTATTTTGGGTGAATTCAACAGGGTATTTTTTATTTGCCATTATGCCGCCTACTGTACCTGCACACATAAACACATAATCTGGTTTTTCTGATTCAAATAATTCTAATGTATCATTATAATTACACAAATTTATTTCAGATGATGTTCTCAATACTAAATTATTAAATCCATTTTCTTTTAATTTTCTAACAATAGAAGAACCAGCTAATCCTCTATGACCAGCTATATATATTTTATCATCTTTATTCACAATGATTTTCTCCTTTTTTATTTATAGTTATAAATCCCTAATGCTATTTTTATTAATTGAATTATAATTCTTATATTTCCAATTACATTGATTTTAGTTGGTGTTTTTCCTTTTTTTGGATAAACTCTAATTTGAGGTATTTCTATTACTTTATATCCCAATTGCGGTATTCTATTAGACAAATAAAGTAGAAGATCCCAAGTTTGAAATATATCTCTAAATACATTTATTTTTTCATCATCTATTATATCCATTTTATAGCCTCTAAATGAAGACATAATTTCTGTATATTTAAATCCGGAAGACATAGAAATTAATGGGTTTGAGAACAATTTCATTCCTAGCAATCTTAATAGCGGGGTATTTTCATGATGTCCGCCTTTTATGAATCTTGATCCTTGTACAAAGTCATAGCCTTTTTCTAATAGCTCTACAAATTCCATAGTTTGCTCTACATTATTTTTATTATTTCCATCTACAGTAACTATTCCTTTATATTTTTCATCGGATACTTTAGAAAATCCTGCCTTATATGCATTAGCCTGCCCTTTCATTCTTATGGTAAGTACTGCTCTAACTCCTATTTCTTTAAGAAAATCATCATTTATAGATCCGTCAGTACTTCCAGCATCAAGTAAAAATATATCTATTTGCTTTGGTATATCTGCTGTTTTTAACCGATTAAGTTCTATCTTTATTCTTTCACCTTCATTCCAAGTTGGTATTAAAAGGCAATAATCATTTCTCTTACTAAAATATTCTTTATATTCATATTCAGGTACTTGTCTTTCCATTGATTATAATCCTTTTAAAAATTCTTCATTAATTAAATCTATATATAAAGAATAATTTTTATAACTTCCATCACATATAAATACATAACATTTAATATGATAATACATAAAATTTTATTAACCTCATTCATAAATATTTATTATAATTTTTTTGCCAATTTATCATTTATTAATATAAAAGCATTAGTAAAATCTTCATCTTTTATAAATGTAAAATTTCCATTATATCCAAAATTTAATTCCTGCCAAGTTGACATACTAAGCTTATACACAAAATATTTATTTCCATTGACAGAAAAATCATAGTCTAAATATCTCATTCTTGTATCTTCTTTATTATATTCTTTATCTGATATATAATAAAAGTCATAATCATCTCTTAAATATATATTATTAGAAATATCAGTAAGAGGTATAAGAATTCCTCCCTTTATATTATTATCTATACTTGAAATAACATCAGAATTGTGACTTATAATCGAATTTGTATTAGCTATAGAAGTATATGATAATGAATTGTTTTTTATTTCTACCTGCTTAATTAATCTTTTTAGCATCTGCACATTCCTAGACCAATAAGATACACTATCCCAACTCTCATCTGTAGTATAAGCCATATCCATTATATCTGCTATCATATAAGCATTAAATCCATAAAACGCAAGTTTCCATTCCCATTCACCTTGAGTGTATACATATGCACTTTTATCCACAAATTGATTTTGAACTAATTTAGAATTATATTCATTAAATCTATTTATATTTACTACAGAATATATAGATAATATAAATATAAGTAATATTAATAATAATTTTTTACATTTTAATGAATCTAAAATAGTTTTATAAAAAATGAAAAATGATATAATATACATTGTATTTGATAATATAATATCTTTTTCATCATTTCTCATAAATTGATCTAAGAATAATGAAAGAAATATCAACAATATTGATAAGATGATTTTTAAAATGTTTACATTTTTAACTAAAAATATTAATTTTATTATATATTTATAAAAAATATTAAAATATCTTATAAATATAAATGATAAAACTACAATAGATATTAATGCTATTATTAAATAATAATTATTTATACCCATAAACATTATTGTTGAACCGCCGCCATATGAAAACAAATAAGCGTAAATAATAGAATTAAGTTTTTCAGGAAGTAAAAGTGATAAAAATACTATAGAAGAAAATGAAAATAAATATATAAGTGAATTATATATAAATACTTTTATCTTGTATGATATATAAATTTTATTTTTATTTATTAAATATATGAATATAAACAATACTAGCAAAATCAATGGAAAAATACTTAAACTTAATATAAGTTTGACTGGCTGTTCATAAATAATGTGGTTAAAAGCAGTATTTAATAATTTATTTTGTGAATAAATTATTATAGATATACTCATTAATATAGAAAATATAATCAAACTAAATAATATTTTTAATGGAATAGAAAAATTTACATTATTGTCATTATTATATATATAATATTTATCAAAATTAAATACAATATATATAAAATATAAAAATACTATATAAAATATAAACATTATTTTAGTAAATAAAGCAAAACCAATAAATATACCAGATAGTATTATATATATTCTATGTTTTTTAGAATCAATATTAATTTCTGAAGCTAATAAAATAAAATATAATGATATTAAAGGATAAAATAAACCATTAGTTTCAAATCTTATTGTATTATATATAAATGTAGTATGTATTATGATTGATAATGATATTAAAAATAAAAAACTCATTATATATAAAATTATTTTTTTATTTGTATAATTATGTATTTTCATTATTTTTACTATATTGATAAATAAAAATACTATAAATATTAAAAATAATATTTGCTGAACTAATAATATATATTCAGATAATTCTACAAAAGATAGATATGGATTTAAACTATTTTTTAATCCTGATATATTAACAATACTTACTAAATTGAATAATTTTGCAAATGGTATAAATAAATATTTATACAATAAGAAAAAAATAAAATTTGAACCTAAAAAGTGTTCAGGCATAATATTACTTAATGCTAATAATATATCATTAGTAAACAATTTTGTAGAATCCCAAGAATAATAATATGGGAAAGAATAACCTATAAACTGATATATTATTATAATAAAAGGAAAAAAAACAGCAAAACTTATTATATATTCTCTATGTATGCTTATACTATCACTAACAGTATTAAACATATTAAAAATACTATGTACTGCATTCTTGAATAACAATTTTATTACGATTTTTTCTAAACAAGCATTTATAGCAGATAGTATTTTTTTTAAACAAAAAACTATAAACAAAAATAATATTATATAAGCTATGACTATATATATTATTAATCTTGTATTTAATAGTAAAGTATAACTAATATTATCTATTCTTTCATTATAATCTAATTTTTTATCTGATATTAATGTACCAAAAGGGCTTCCTTTTTCATCAATTTTTATTTCTTTAATAAAATTATTATCTGTTAGAATTTTATCTGTATTAGGATAAACTCTATATAAATCGCTATGTTTAAAAACTTTACTATAATATCCAATCTTGAAGCCATAACTATAACTTGTAATAGATTTATTTGTAAATATATAATTAGTAAGAGCATCATTGTCTAATATATTATCTACAGTAAACAGATTTTTAGTTTCTTCCAGATTCAACCCATTAATTTCTAAAATATTATCTATATTCAAGTTAAAATCTGATAAATATCCTGTTCTTTTAATTGTTCCCAATAAATAAAAAGTTACTAAAAATAAAATGATAATTAATAATAAAAAAATATATATTTTTATTATTAAATTTTTATTTTTCATAAGTTACTCCGTTTGTTTGTTTGTTTGTTTGTTTGTTTGTTTGTTTGTTTGTTTGTTTGTTTGTTTGTTTGTTTTCATAAAAATTTCCTATATTTGAGATATTATATCATAATATAATAAATTTGCAAATTACAGAATTAATTTTCTATAAAAATGTAAAATTTAATAAATATATTAATTATAAAATAATGTGTAATTTTACAACAATTTTCTTTTAGATTATATTTATGATATGAGATTTATTATAGAATTCATTAATTTAAAATATATATCTGTATTATGTATAGATTTGTTGGTAAATCATTTTATTCTTAAGAAGACTATTTATTTTTATCAATATTGTCACTAGAAGAAAAAATAACGACTCTAGCACAGCTCAATCTTTTTAATATAGATCTATTTTCAAATATTGGAGATATAAAGTTTAAAAAAGCAGCGAACCAATTTGGACAAAACATAGGAATAATATCTATGTATTTATAACTAATAACTTTTTTACCTGCATTATTAATCCATTTTTTAACCTGCCAAGTGTAAATGATCTTTCATTATGCTCTCTATGATATTTCGAAACTTTTTCCAAAATTTTTAATGCAGGTGCATATCCATTATTTTCTATTATGAGGAGATTATCTGAATAATTAGAAGCTATTTCAATAGCCTTTTCAGGATCAGGTAAATGATGTAAAACAACAATAAAAATTACACAGTCAAATTTTTTATTTTCTTCCATTTCATATATATTATCTATTTTAAAATCTATATTTGTTATACCTAATTTTTCCTGTAATTTTTTGGCAGAATATATTGCTTCTTTAGAAGGGTCAGTAGATAATATATTAGTATTTGGATATTTTTGTGCAAATTCTATTGAAAAAGTACCATCACCACATCCTATTTCTAAAATATTTTTACCATTAAAATCATACATTGATAACATAGCATTCATATTTTTTTGTTTGTTAATTTTTTCCGCCATAGAACCATTATGGTATAAGTAAGTTCCGCCTGTATTTTTAACATCTAAATCATATTTATCTACTATGTTTGTTTGTCATAAGAAAAAACACCTATGTATTATAAATTATAAATTGATAATTGTCAATATTATCTTATTACACTTCCCAAATAATAAGAATGATCCACATTTTTTTTATTTTCTATATATTTTTCTTTTTCTGATATTTTTAGTATTTCTATTGATTTCTTATATATTTCATATGGATATATCTTTTGCAAACATATATTATTACCATTACAAGGTGGTTTGGCAGTTAAATATAAACATGGTGAACAATAAACGTTTGCACTCATATAAATTTCTTTATCATAATTAATCATGCCATAATGAAAATATGATCCAGTTCCCCAAATAGATATTATATTAATATTCTGAGCATAAGCAAAATGTAAAGGTCCTGAATCAGTAGTTATAAATAAATCAAATTTATAAAGTAAATAAATAGAAGCATTTAATGAAAATATACCAGCTGTTAAAAATACTTTATATTTAGCAACATCAGAAAGTTTATTATATATTTCTTCTTCTAAGTACTTCTTCTCATTAGGAGCACCTATTAAAAAAATAAATATATTCTTTTCTTTAATTAGAATCAAATTTTCTATAAGCTCAACAAAATAATTCGGAGGATACCTTCTTTCTAATGCCAACTCGCTCGCATTGGCATTAATTCCTATGTATATATCATTTTCTTTTTTTTCTTTTAAGTTTTCTAAAAAATATTTTTCTATTTCTAATTTATTATCTTCTTTGAAATTAAATTCAGGTAATTTTTTATTGTAATTATTACTATTAGTTAGATAATTAGAAATCTGTAAATAAATATCTGTTATATTTTTTTGATTATTAAAGTAAAGCATATGAGTATATATACCAATATGCCAATGAATATCATGTCTAAAAAAACCATATCTGTTTCTAGCACAAGACATTAAAGCCATACAGCTAGAGTATCTGGAATAAACTTCTAAATCTATAAAAGCATCCACTCTTATTTTTAATAATTTTAATACTAATTTAAAAGTGGATATAGCCATACTTATTATTCCACTGTCATCAATAGTTAATACATTATCAACATTTTTTATTATATCAAATATTTTCTTATTTTTTACAGATGTTAAATAATATACATTACAATCGGGAAAAGAATTTTTTATATCTTGAATTATTACTTGTGATCTTACTATACTTCCAAGACCAAGATATTTTGCTATGACAACATTTTTAATATTTTCTTTTGTTATAGTATGATTTCTATTAAGGAATTTACCTATTAATAAACTTATATGATCCAGTATATAAGCACTGCTTCCAAATAATATTCTGTCAACTTTTAGTTTAAAATCTAAAGAAAACATATTAAACCTTTTTAAGTATAACTAATGACTCTCCCAATTTAATATTAAATCTTAAATTATTAATTATAGGTATATAATTTACTATATTAAATAATTGAGTTATAGGAAATAATTTATAAACATTAAATTGATTTCTCATATATTTTATTGTCATAGTTTTTACAGCTGGCTTCATATATATAATTTCAAATCCTGTATCTTTTGATATTATTTGCATGTTCTTTTTATTAAAGTAGAATAAGTGTTCTAATTTGTATTGTGTCCATTTACTTTTCATAACATTATGAGTAAAAGAATAAGTATCCGGAACAGTTATCATAATATATCCGCCGCCATTATCAACGTTTTTTAATATATCATAACATTTTTTTAGTATATCTAATGGATTTGAGATATGTTCTAATAAATCTGTCATAGTAATTATGTCAAAAAAATTGTTTTTAAATGGGGCATTTTGTAAAATTCCATTGTATATTCTATCATCACCAAATTTTTTCTTTGCTATTGAACTTGAATATTCAGAAAGTTCTACTCCATAAGGTTCAAAACCTAATTTTTTAGCTTCTTCAAGTAAAAATCCGGAGGCGGTACCTATATCTAATATATTTCCATTTTTTTTATAAGGCAATATTTTTTTCAACATATTTCTAAATGTTGATTTTTTCATTAAAGCAACTTCATTATTTTCACCATCTTCCATGCCCCATGCTTTATAATATTCATTAGAATATATTTGTTTTATCTCTTCAAATGTAGGTTGATCATATATAAATTCTAATCCACAATTTGGACAACAAACTATATCTCTATTATTTACAGTTGATTTTATTTCCATTTCTCCTTCATAATCACATAAATAACATTTATACATATAAACCTCTTAAAGTATTTTTAAAATTACAATAAAATCTCCTGTTAAAATAGGAAATCTCATTTTTCCAATAATTGGAACATATCTAAATAAACTAATTAATTTTGAAATATTATTACTACTTCTATTTAACTGATTACATATATAATCTAATCTCATAATCTTTATTAGTGATGAATAGTGAATTATTTCAAAACCTACTATACTGCATATTTTTTTTATGCTTTGTAAATTAAAATAAAATAAATGTTCAGAGTTATAATGATGCCATTTACTACCCATTATTTTTCTACTAAAAGAATCTGTGTTAGGAGTAGTTATCAAAATGTACCCCCCCCCCGTACTATTTAAAATATTTTTTGCATATTTTAATGTTTCTATTGGGTTTCTAACATGTTCTATTACATCAATCATAGTTATCACATTAAAAAAATTTTTATTAAAATTTGAAGTTTCCAATGTTCCATTATATATCCTATCACTTCCTATTCTTTTTTTAGCTATACTGCTTGCATATTCAGATATTTCTATTCCATAAGGTTCAAATCCAAGAAGTTTTGCTTCTTCTAATAATAATCCACTGGAACATCCTATATCAAGTAAATTTCCATAATTACAATATGGTAATATTTTTTTTAAAACATTATTAAAAGTTTTTCTCTTCATCAATGTTATAGGATTTTCCTCTGCCCCATTGTCAAAACTGCAAGTAGGATAATTTTTACCAGAATAAATTTTATTTAATTCTTCATCGCTTGTTTGAGGATACATAAATTCTAATGTACAATTAGGACATAAAAGTATATTATTTCCATTCACAATAGATTTTACTTTCATTTCTCCTTCATAACCGCATAATTTACATATATTATACATAATTATTCCCTTTCCAAACATTTCTTACAAATAGGAAGTTCAACTATATTATCTCTTAAAAGTTTTACTCTTAAATCATTATATGAATTCCATATCTCTAATATACTTTTCTCCATTACATTTCCCATTATATATTTCTTGAAATAATCCTGACAGCAAAGGATTATATTACCATCTTTTGAAATCACTAAACTCCTTATTGCTTGACATTTTTTATATACAATTTTCTTTTTTTTGGGATCTATTTCTACACTACCGCCTCTATTTTCCAAAAATAGATCATTTGAAGTTTGAAGTCTCATTTTTTCTTTTAAAAATTCTTTTACAGGTTTTAATCTCTCTAGATTTCTCTCTGGATTTTTATCATGAACTGTTATTAAAAATTTATCTACACCAGCTTCTACTAATTCCTTAGCTTTTTCAACATTAAGCAAATCACCATTGCTTATTAATAATTGAGTAACTTCTGGTAATTCTTTATGTACATATTTTGTAAATTCAACCAATCTATCATCAAATAATGGTTCATTATATAAACTTAAATACAATACTCCAGAATATTTAACATCTTTTAAATCAGAAATTATTTTTTTAAATATTTCCCAAGACATAAACTCTTTAGGTGTTTCATAATCTTTATTTGGACAATAATCACATTTCCTATTACAATAAGTAGAAATTTCAATAGCTACATTATGAAAGAAATATCTGTCTTTACGTTTTATTAAATCAACATATTCTGAAAATTTCTTATATCCATCATAAGTAATGCGTCTATATAAATAAGGGCTTATTTTTTCTAATTTAGTTAGAAAATATTTATCTAAAAACATTTTAATTTTTTTCATTGATACTCCATAATTAATTTAAATATTATATCTATTTTTTATATTTAAATCTATATATAAAAAATGATACTAAAGATAATATTGATATAATAACCACAGGCGATATATATCTATATATTCCTGATGTAGAAAATAAACAAACTATAACTGCAGTAGCGAATGCTGAAAAAGCAAGAGAAAAGCTTAACAATAAAAAGTCATCTCTTAATCCTGATCTAAATAACCAAATAAAACCTGTAATAAAAAATAATGCTATGGATAAAATAACAGAATAAAATGGCCTAATATATATTTTATTATTATATAAAAACGAATAAATATTATATTTAATAGGACTTAACTTAATTCCTACATCGTCAGTAAAAATTTTCTTATAAGTATCTGTTATACCATAACCATAACTCTGAATAGAATTTTGATCTACATGAATGAACATTTCTGTATATACTATAGCCCAAATAGAAAATTTAACAATGAATTGTATATAGGACTTAGGATGCTTAATAATATATTTTATTAATACTTCCTTTAATTTTTTTTTATCACTATAATTAGAAAATATTATATTATCTCCAATAACTAAATGATCTATTAATCTAGGGCTTTTATATAGTTGAGGTGCAACATCTGAAAATGATTTATCTTCGGCATACCATTCATCAGGTATTAAACTTCCATCATTTGAAAGAACAGCACACCATACTATTTGGTAAAGTATAAGAGGAGCAGGAGCATAACTTTTATTATTATTTTCAGCAAATAAAACAGGAGATATTTTAACAATGGCTATTAATAAAAATGCTATTATAAGCATAATAGAACAAAATTTTAATAGAAAATATTTTTTATTATCAATATTTTTTAAATGTCTATAAACTATAACTATAAATATAGGATAAATAGTAACTATAAAATTATGTCTCCATAAAAGAGCAAATATCAAACTTATATACATAATAACATTTAATATTATATTAAAAATTTTATTTTTTACATCAACAATAATTTGGAATATGAGTATTGAAATGCTAAAAAAGAAAAATAAAGTTGCTGTTATATCTTTCAAATGAGTTATATTAGCAAAAAATATATTAGCCAAAAATGATAAAGCGAAAAGAAGTATTACTAATTTGTTTTTATACTTATAATATAATGATACTATGATAAGCGATAATCCAACATACCATAAAAATAAGTTAATGAAAAATATATAAAAAGTATGATAACCAAATATTTTATATAGAATATGCAAAGTTAACCCTATAATAAAAGGATGCCAATTATTATAAACATTATTTATAGCTTCTGTCATAATTGTGAACGCATCTATATAATTATAATATCCTGGGAAACCTAACCAAAAGTGAAATATAAATAAAACAATACCAACTACAAAAATAAAAATATAGAACAGTTTATTTAAGTTAAATGACATAAAATACATATAAAGTAATATTGCAAGCATTAAAATAAACAATATTAATATATTTGTTATAAATTTGTTTTTCATTTTATAATTAATTTCTAAGATTTGATTATTATCAATCTTATTTTTTGTTGTGAATACAGTATATCCATCTTTGAAATTTAAATTAGTATTTAAGCTCTCTATTAGAATAGATTCTACTTCAGTTATGCCTTTGGGAAATATTAAATATAGACTTCCAAATTCATTAGTATATGATAATATGTTTCTTATATCTGATAAAATTATATTACCATTAGATATATCTTTATTATTTATTTCCTTGTAATTATTTTCTTCATTTAAATACCATGAAACATTTCCGTTACTGCCTAATTGATTAGCAAATATAGTTATTTTATATTTATTTCCTATATATGTAGTCAGTTGTATATTATATTTATATCCATTTGTTTCATGTTTATTGTCTATTATATAGGCATTATTATTTGTATAATAAATATTATCATCATTATACCAAGAACCTTCAGGCTTATTAGTAATTTCTAAAGAATAACCATAATATTTTATATAGTTAGTATTATTAACCTGTATAGAATTATTATTTATAGAAAATAATTTACTATTCTTATAATTTTCTATTTTTGCTTTATAAACATATCCGGCTTTACTTTCTGATATTATATGCAAATCTGTTAGATTAGATTTACGTATTATATTTAAATTTACTATTAAGAATAATATAAAAATTGCAATAAAAATGGAATATGCTATTAATATATAATATTTTTTTTCAAAAAGAAATAATTTTAATTTCTTCCAAAAGTATACAGTACATATTAGTATACAAATAAGACAAACAAATAAAATAAAATATTTTACAAATTTTGCTTTTAATGATAAAGTGTAAACAATATTATCTATTTTTTCATTATATTCCAATGTTTTTTCAGAAATTAAATTTCCAAATGGTCCTCCTTTATCATCCATTGTTACTTCTTTAATAAAGTTATTATCTTTTAGAATTTGAACTGTATTAGGATAAACCACATATATATCACTATGTTTAAAAATTTTGCTATAATATCCTATTTTAAAGCCATATCTATAATTTGTAATGGCTTCATTTGTAAATATATAATTAATAATAGCATCATTATCTAATTTGTCATCTGTAGTAAAGATTTTTTTAGTTTCTTCTACATTTAATCCATTTAATTCTAAAGTTCTATTTATATCAAAAGTGAAATTATATAAATAACCAACTCTTTCTTTAGCTCCTAATATATATAGAATTATAAAAGTTATAATACAAATGATTAGTAATGAAAAATATATTAAAAAAAATAACTTATTATTTTTCATAAATTACTCCATAAAATACAAATGTTGTATTTTTTTGATCAATATATTTTTTGCAATAGTTGTAAATTTGTTTAAGAGAATAAAACTTGAGAAATTGTCGTTTATTATTTGTTGTTTCATAAAATCGCATATGTTAGAGGAATTATATATTAATATAAAAAATAATCAAGTATGAACTGAAAATAACTATATAGATGCCTTTAATATTATAATTTATACTGTTAATTTATATATTTGTAAAATTTTACATGTATTTTGTGCATTACCTGCCAAAGAATATAAATAATAATTTAGATTATTATATTCCTTAGCTCTATTATAGATCATATAATATTATTTTTATCAATAATGAAAGAAATATTTATATAAGTAATTTGAAAATCTAATTATTATTTATTATATTTAAATATATATTTTTTTATTGTAAGGACTATTTATGAATATAGAGAAATTATCAAAGATGATTGAAGTATCAAGCGGTAAGGTTTTATCTGATTTGGTTATAAGAAACTGTAAGGTAGTAGACCCAATATCTTCAGTAATTACGGATGCTGATATTGCTATTGCTGATGACTATATCGTAGGTGTTGGTTCTTATAATGGAAAAGAAGTTATAGATGCTAAAGGCTCTTATGCCACAAGCGGACTAATAGATTCGCATGTGCATATAGAGTCGTCTTTGTGTACACCTGTTAATTTTGCCGAAGCGGTTATTCCTTTCGGCACTACTTTAATTGTAACTGATCCGCATGAAATTGCTAATGTATGCGGTATTGGCGGTATTAAATTTATGATAGAGTCTGCCAAAAAGAGTCCTTTAAAATTTAAGTTTATGCTTTCTTCATGCGTTCCTGCTGTAAGCTTTGAGGATGCAGGTGCAATACTTGATTCTAATATAATAGAAGAGTTTATAAATGATGAAGATATATTCGGACTTGCTGAGATGATGAATGTTCCTGGAGTATTATCACTTGATAGAGATGTACTAAAAAAATTACTTGCGGCAATCAATGCGGATAAGATTATAGACGGGCATGGTGTTATGCTTAGCGGAAAAACTTTGAATGCTTATAGAGCAGCTGGAGTTTATACAGATCATGAATGTGTATCTGCTAAAGATTTAAAGGCAAGAATAGCTAATGGAATGTATGTACTTTTAAGACAGGGATCTGCTGCACAGAATTTAGCTTCACTATTACAGGGAGTTAATCAAAGCAATTCAAGAAGATGTGCTATGTGTACTGATGATAAGCATTTAGACGATATAATGAAATATGGACATATATCTCATAATTTAAAAATAGCAGTAGAGCATGGTCTTGATGTATTTAGTGCAATTGCTATGGCTACTATTAATGCTGCCGAATGCTATAGGCTTAAAAATATTGGTTTGATTGCTTCTGGGTACAAGGCTGATATTGTTTTATTTGATGATTTAAAAGATTTCAAAGTTAATAAAGTTTTTATAGATGGCAAATTGGTTTCAGAAAATGGAAAGTATTTAGTTAAAACAGATAAGGATAATTATAATGATAATATTTTTAATACAGTAAATATTGCTCCTATTACTGTTGATGATATACAGATAAAATTAAAATCAGATGAGGCTAATGTTATAAGAATAGTTAATAAAGATTTGCTTACAGAGAAAAGTGTAAGAATTGTAGGAGTTGAAAACGGATATTTTAAATACAGAAAGAGTGTTGATATATTAAAATTGGTTGTTGTTGAAAGGCATAAGGCTACAGGTAAAATAGGTTTAGGATTAATAGAAAATTACAAATTAAAAAACGGAGCAATAGCAACAAGTGTTTCGCATGACTCTCATAATATAATAGCGGTAGGTGATAATGATGAGGATATAATATTAGCGATAAAAGAAATAGAAAAATGTTCAGGTGCAATTACGGCAGTAAAAAATGGAAAAGTTCTTGATACATTACAATTAAAAATAGCAGGTATTATGTCTGATGATTCTCCTCATAATATAGTACAAAAAATCTATTCTATGCATGAACTTGCCTATAATGAACTTAATGTTAACAGAGAAATAGATCCTTTTATGACTTTATCATTTATGGCTTTGCCTGTTATACCAGAAATTAAACTTACAACGAACGGACTTTTTGATGTTAAAGAGTTTAATTTCATAGATGTAAGTGCATAAGTTATTGATATTTTAATTACCGCACGGTGAGCAGATTTTTTAATATAATAAAAATAGTATTATTAATTAATATATATTTTAAATTTCATTAACCGTGCGTTATATGAATTCCAAATTTTAAAAAAACTTGGGTGGGTGCTAAAAATTCTAATTAATCAGTAAAGAAATAGAAAACAAAATTGAAAATTGAAGTTATAAAAAATAGAGGGCGGGGTATGTAATTAAATTTCATACATTCCGCCGTCTTCTAATTTCTTTTTTATAATAAAATATATAGAACAATTACTGAATATACTTCCAAATATTATTAAGTTTATCCTGCATTATAAGAGAAGAAATATTTACTATAAAAATTAATCCTGTAGGTATAAGGCTAAAGAGATTCATTAAATTCTCTTCTGTTAATGCATTTTCATATAATACCAATGTTAAAAATAAAACATTAATCATAATATTAAAATAATAAATAACAGCAACTAAAATATCTATAATTACAAGAATAATTGTTTTGTCTTCAGTATTATTCATACCAACTTTTAAAGGCATTTCTTTATAAACGATTTTTCCGTACTTATAATACCAATACTTAAAATAAAGTCCGCATGTAATTATTCCAAGAATCAGCTCTAATGCCGGATTCAAATCTTCTCTTTCAGTGAAATCTTTTATTTCAGATGAAGTTTTGTATATCCAATAAAGATAATACCAACCGCAGGTTACGATATTTAAAAGAAAAACTATTGGTATAGGTCTTATAGTACCTTTTTTCATAAATAATCCTAAATTTTTATTATTCAAAAATATTAAATAATGCTAATGCACTTACATTATCACTGCTGTTTTCAGTAATTTTATTAATTTTATTTAATGATTCTTCTGTATTTGAAGAACTCATTATATCATTAATAGCTTTTTCAATATTTTCGTATTCATTTAATAATAATTCAATCATAGAATTAGAAGCTATAAAATAATTATAATTCGGATTTCTTCTTGCACCTTCTATAGTTATATAATGTCCTCCTCCTGCACAAGCACAATTTTCTAAAGCATTACCGCTAATATGATCCCTGCTTATCTGCATTACTCTATTTTTCCCAACGGCAAAGACTTTACAGTCTCCTGCATTAAATACAAAAATACCAGCAAACTTATGATATAAAACCCCAGCAATAGAAGCTCCAGCCATCGATTTTTCTCTATCATCAGCAGAATCCCTAGCTGCTATAACCTCAAGTTTAATAAAATTATGCATTATCCAATTTGATACTTCCTGTTCTCCTACAAGTTCAAGCAAATCTAAAAAATTTTCATTATAAATATATGCAGCCAATTTTGAAGCAAAAGTATCACCAAGTCCGTCAGAAACAAGAGAAATTGCTGTGCCTTCAATATTATTTATATAATGAGAATAGTTATTTTGATTATCTATGATTAATGGATTTCCTGATATTGATTCATTATTAAAGAGTATTGTATCTGTATTTATTTTTGTATTAGTACCTTTTTTAGTAAAAGCAAATATATTCATAGTTATTCCTTATTATCAATAAATATTTATTATTAATAATAAGGTATTATGAAATTTAATCAAGCATTATTTAACTTTCGCATGGTAATCAGATTTTATAGAAAATTATAATTATATTTTTTATTGTATGTATTTGTGAATATAATTCTGCATGCGGTGAATGAATTTTTAATTTATAAAAAACTTGGGCGGGTACTTTAGATTCTAATTAATCAGTAAAGAAATAAAAAATAAAAATTGCAAATTTAAATTATAAATATAGATGTCGGGCGAATGTAATTGAATTTAGAAACTTAATTTATATTAATCTGAACTTCATATTAAAAACAATGACTAAAAAATGTTTTTTATGTATATGTACAGATAAAAAATGCCTAACTAATTATAAATTAATTAGTTAGGCATTTAAATAATAAAAACTTTAAGACTGCTGTTTAGTTAAAGTACCTTTGTAAATTGCACTTTCTTCTGAAGCATTAGGCGAAGTAGTTACCTCTGTAATATCGATATTCGCTGAAGTTGTAGAAGTGAATTTTATATTCATAGTTGCTTTTGCTGTTGTTCCATCAGTATCATTTATTTCTTGATATACAGTATATGATGATTCAGAATCTGCAGTTATTTGTGAAGAAGGTATTTTATAACCATCATTATCAGTAATGGAACCATCGTTATTTATTATTAACTTTGCACCATCCATTCCAGAATCTGCCGGATCAGTTATATTGACTATCCAAGTACCTGCATATTTTGCTATACCAGTTGCTGTTTCTGAGCCTGTTTTATCATTGTTATTGCAGCTTATAAATAAAACACTAGATAAAAATAAAACAAATAAAGTATATGATATTTTTTTGTTCATAATTTAAATAAACTCCTTTTAATTGATTTTTTATTTATATAGAATAGTTTAAATATTATTTTTTAAGCTATATATTATGTACTTATAAAATTTTTGTTTTTTATAACTTAGCTCCATTTATTTTTTTATTAATACCCACTACATATTTTTAAATAAAAAAACTATTCTCTGTGCAATAAGTAAAACAAAAAATTATGAATAAATTTAATAATACAACTTTATTATGCTTGAGAAGTAAGCTTATCATGGATAAATATATTAAATTCACCTTACAATATTCTTTTATAAAAACTTAATTTACATCCCCACCCTTTAAAATTTATAGAATCATTTTGAATTTTAAATTTGTTTATATTTATAGCCTAATTAGAATTTGTAGGCACCCACCCAAGCTATTATTAGAATAAAAATTTTTACATGATATGATGTTTTATTTTTAGAAATCAATACAAATAATCTTTTCCTTAATGTATTTAATTATTTATCTATAATTAATACTTTATTAAAAAATAAAAAACATATATAAAATAATTGAAATAAAAATCATTTTATGTTATTATATATAGTAATTTATTCAATAAATTTTACTAAATACGGAGGATTTTAGCAAGATGAAAGTAGCAAAATTCGGAGGCTCTTCAGTAGCAAATGCCAGCCAGATAAAAAAAGTAGTAGATATAGTATTATCAGATAAAGATAGAAGAATAGTAGTAGTATCTGCCCCAGGAAAAAGACTCAAAGAAGATACAAAGGTAACCGATTTGCTTATTACGCTTGCTGAGACTATCATTGCTGGAAAAGATGGAAAATTAGAATTAAAAATTATTATAGAAAGATTTAAAAATATCATAGATGAACTTTCTCTTTCACATGAACTTTTAGAAGAGATGCAAAATGATATATTAAATAGAATAGCAGAAGATAAATCACTTCCTACAAAGTTTACAGACGGAGTTAAGGCATTAGGTGAAGATTTAAGTGCTAAGGTAATAGCAGCTTATATTAATTCTATAGGAGTTAAAGCTAAATATGTTAATCCTAAGGATGCAGGACTTTTACTTTCTGAAGAATTTGGTAATGCTGCGGTACTAGAAAAATCTTATGCCAATTTGTCTAAATTAAAAGATGAATCTGCTTTGGTAATATTTCCGGGATTTTTTGGATATACAGAAAAAGGCGATGTAGTAACTTTTCCTAGAGGCGGCAGTGATATTACAGGGGCTATTTTGGCTAAAGCAGTTAATGCAGAAGTTTATGAAAACTTTACTGATGTAGACGGTGTTTTTGCGGCAGCTCCTAATATAGTGGATAATCCAAAACTTATAGATGAGTTCACATATAGAGAAATGAGAGAATTAAGCTACGGCGGATTTAATGTTCTTCATGCAGAGGCACTTCAGCCTGTTTATGAAGCCAATATACCTGTACATATACTTAATACTAATAACCCTTCTGCTAAAGGTACTAGAATAGTTGCAAGCAGAAATAAAAGTATTAATCCTGTAGTTGGTGTTTCAGGTGAAGATGATTTCTCTTGTCTTTATGTAAGTAAATATTTGATGAACAGAGAAGTAGGTTTCGGTAGAAAACTTTTAGAGATAATAGAAGATGAAAATATACCTTATCAGCATGCTCCTTCAGGAATAGATAATATTTCTGTAATAGTTAGAAATTCTGCTATTACTCCGGAAAAAGAAAAGCGTATATATGAAAGGGTAAGAGATGAACTTAATGTTGATAATATCTATTTTGAACATGGACTTGCTTTGATAATGCTTGTAGGAGAAGGCATGCAGCAATGTGTAGGTGTTTCTGCTAGGGCTATGCATTCTATGGAAAAATGCAATATCAATATAGAAATGCTTAACCAAGGTATAAGCGAAGTAAGTATTATGATAGGCGTAAAAGATGATGATTTAAATAAAGCTATAAAAAGCATATATAAAACTTTCTTTGAAGATCAAAATTTATAATTATTGCCATATAACTTTTAGTTCATTTAAAGTAATTTGAAATTTAACAATACTTTATAAAATACAATTTTATAAAGTATTGTTTATTTTTAATGAATAATATATAATAAATTCCCTAATAAAAATATATGATGGAGGTTAAAAATGAAAAAAGGTATAGTTAGAAGTGTCCCTATGGTTGTAATTTTAAGTTTGGTGACATGCGGTATTTATTATCTTTATTGGATTTATAAAACTACCGATGAGATAAAAAATTTTATGGAGAGGGAAGATATAAATCCTGCTTTGGAGCTTATACTTGTTTTAGTAACTTGCAATATATATAGTTTATACTGGTATTATAAATATGGTAAAATAGTTTATTTAGAAATGACTGCAAAAGCAGGCATGGATAATAGTGAAGACAGCAGTTCATTATTAGTAATATTAGGCTTTTTAGTTTATGTTGTAGCAGCTGCTATACTTCAGGATAAATTAAATACTATATGGAATAGCATAGATGATACTGAAAATACTACTACATACAATGATATAGAAAGTAATTAATGAAAAAAATTAATTTTATATATTATTAAAGGCTTGCTTTTTATAGCAGGTCTTTATTTTTTTAAATAATTTTTCATTATTTTTTCCGATACTAATTATAAGTATTAGACTTGTTTCAAAACTACTTGACAAATAATTTTATAAGTTTATTATTTTATGTTAAATTAAATAATATTAATTATAATTTAATTAAATGTTTTATATTTTGTATAAACTGTATGTTTAAGCTAGAAAAATGCAGTCATTTTGCTTCTCGCCTGCCGACACCAAAGGTGGACTTCGTCGGCACGCACAGCGAGGCGTACTTCGTATGGGTCACCACCGAGTAGGTGCCTATTCGGCAAAAGAAGTGGGGGTGTGGGGGCTAGTCCCCACAAATTATAAATAAAATTACTTTTGAAACAAGTCTATTATAATTTTATAAGGAGTTGTAATAATGAGAAAATATTTTATACTGATTATCTTTGTATTAAATATCTTTATTTTAAATGCCAGAGAATACAGCTCTTTAAATGAAGTATTAAAAACTCCTGTAAGTTATAATATATACAAAGGCAATAATACAGAAAAAAACTTCAATGCCGTAAGATACATAAATAATAATTATTCAAAAGAAACATTCAAAGCAAAAAATATATACTCAACATCAAAAATAGATGTATATTTAGAAAACGGTTTAGAAATTAATGAAAGAGAATTAGAAAGTATTATATTAGAAACATCTAAAATATATGAAATGGAAGAATATTTATACGGAAAATTAAAAGGCAAATTAACTCTTTTAATAATGGATATTAACGGCGGACATACAGGCTATAAACCTTACATGCAGGGGTATTCCATATTAGACGGACTTAATGAGATAAAAAATGATAGTCAGAATATAATATTTTTAGACTATATAAACGGCTGGGAGAATCCTGAATCGGTTGTAAATACTATAGCTCATGAACTTCATCATGTTATACATTACAGCCAATTAAAAAATAAAAGCAGCAATGCATTTGATGTATGGGTTGATGAAGCATTATCAGAAGCAGCAGTTATCTCATATAGAGGCAAAGTTCCTGAAAACAGACTTCATTACTATAATACAGATTCGATGTATTTAATAACTAAAGGCGATTATTTTATTAATTGGAATCAGGGATATACTGTTCATAAATATGCAACTGTTTCACTTTTTATGTATTGGCTGGGACTTCATTCTAAAAATGGTTTTGAAATTTATAAAGATATAGCAAATGCCCCAGAAGAATATAGAGGTACTTATAAGGCTATACTATATGCTGCTAATAAAAATATTAGAGAGTTTCAGGATTGGAGCGAGCTTTATGCCACTTGGCTTGAAGCTAATTATAAAAATGATAAAAGCGGACTTTATGGTTATAAAGGCTATATAGAAACAAAGCCTAAAATCATTACTACTCAATATAATTGTCCTATGGCTCCGGGGTCTGCTATTTATGTTAAGGGCGATTTTATGTCTGATGATACTCTTTTAAGATATGTAGAGCTTGGCGATGATATTTATATTGTTTATAATCCTGATGTAAATACTAAAGGAAAAGACAGATATTTAATAGTTAATTCTTCATTTTATTAATAAAGCATTTTTCAGTACTTTAGCTATTCTATAACTCCTAAAAATGAGTATATGGGAAAAAGCTAATGCATATCTATGGCTTAGGTATGCATTGGCTTTTGCTTATTGGTTCAAATATTATTTTTTCTGCATTTATGTTTTTAGATATTTCTTTCCATTCATCTATTGTTATAAACAAGATACTTTTTATAAATGATTTTTTATATATAGAGTCTGTTTTTATTATTGGTAAATGTTTTTCTAAAGCCTGATTTATATTTGATTTGAATCGCATATTTCTTATTTTAAATGGAAAATGAAATATTATAAAATAATAAACATCTATATTATTATTAATATATTCTGAACTATATTCTTTAATAAATGAGCCTCTTCCTTTTTGTATTAATTCATAAATAATAGAATCTTTATTTAAAGGCTCTTCTATTTTTAATCCTCTTATTCCATTTTTATCTTCTATTTGGAAATTTTTTAATTCTATAAATATTATTTTATCATTAGCTTTTATCATTAAATCAACATTACTCATACAGTGAGAATATTGATTTCTTTTTTCTTTACCGTTAATATCTCTTTCTTCAATATCTATAATTTCAAAATCATCACTATAATGTATTTTAAAATTATCTTTTTCAATAATACTCATATATATGTATCCGATTATTTAATCATATCTTCAATATATTCATTATGCTGTTTTATTATTTTTTCATTTATTGGATTGTTTTCTAAATCCAGCAAAATCTCTTTACTTTCTATTTTTACTCCGCTATTAAAATCATTTTCATCAAAATAAAAAGAATGATACATAACAGAATCTTTATCAGTTCTTTGCAATTCTATATCATCAAGTATAAAACTATTATGTGTAGCTATGAATATTTGAAGTCCCAATTTTGATAAACTCAAAAGTATATTAACAAGCAAATCAGTAAGACTTGGATTTAAATTTGATTCAGGCTCATCTAAAAGAAGTATTGTATTTTTATCAATTTCACCATTCATAATTAAAATATATATAAGAGCTAATTTTTTATGACCCTCAGCTGCCATATCAAAAGATACTTCGCCTATATTTTCATAGTCTATAAAAAAATTATTATTTTTATAAATAGTTTTTCCGCCTATAGCATTTTCTATTTTTTTAGCTATTTCAAGTAAATCATCATCTAATTCTCTTAACTTTGGAAGTTCTGTTTTTTTAATAATATTATAGTATACTGCCTCGAAATTGATATCTCTTTTATCATAAAGTGCTGCAAACCCATTTGAAGAAGTAAGTATATCTTTACAAGGAATAAAAGTAAAATTTTTATTTTTAAATGAATAACTTTTTTGATATGATAAAATAAAATCAAATATTGGAATCAAATCATTTGTAATATTAAAACCTCTATGTATCAATTCTAAAGAAATATTTTTATTAAAAGCAATGTTACATTCTTGAGGTCTGGAAAGTATATTTTTATATGTTTCTATAGATGTTTTTTTATCTTTTTTATTCTTATCTTTTTTTTCTAGATAGGAAATAAAATCTGAAAATGCTTTTTTTATTTTATCAAAATCACCAAATCGGCTGAATACTTTATTTATATCAATATCAAATGGATAAGAGTTTTTATCTATATCATTAAAAAATTTTCTATCAGATTTTTTTATATCATCGATTTTTTCTTTACTTTTATTTTTGAAATTATTAAATTTTTTAAGTTCTAATTTTTCATTTGACTTATATAATTTTTTATCTAAACAATTTATAAGCTTTAATAAATGAGTTTTTCCTGTTCCATTTTTTCCTATAAAAACATTTAATCCTTTTGAAAAATTTATTTCAGCATTTTTAAAAACGGTAAAATTAGATATTTTAATATTTTCTATATTATTTTTTGATGATACTTTTTTACTTGATATTTTTGTTTTGCTCATTATTATATATCCAAAAATTAGTCTTCTGTGAGATCAACTTCTACATTAGATATTTTTTCTAGTATTTCTTCATAAGTCATTTCTGCTAAAGAACTGTCGCTTCCGCAGGCTATATAAAGAGCATCAAATCTCTTCATGCTTTTATCAACTAAAACATCAATATTTTTATCTATACCGAAAGGACATACTCCTCCGAATGTGAAGCCTGTCAATTTGAAAGTATCTTCTGCATTTGCAAAGCTAGTCTTACAATCGAAATATGCCCGCATCTTCTTTGAAGAAATTTTCTTATCACCTGAAGCTATAATCATAGCAAAGTTATCTCTTTTGGAAGGTTTTACAAGTATTGACTTTGCAACCTGTCCTCTTTCTATATTGAGCGTTTTAGCGGCATCATCAACGGTTTTTGTAAGTCCAGCCTCTTCAAATTCTTTATATTCTATATTAAGCTCTTTTAAAGCATTAAGCACTTTTTCATTCATAATATATCCAATCAAACATTAAGAGGTTCATAGTTATTATTTTTTGCATATTCTATTAAGCTAGTTATTCTATCCTTACATCCGCCGCAGCCTGTAGAGGCTTGAGTTTTTTCAACAACTTCTTCTAATTTTGTTAATCTATTATCAGCTATAACCTTATATGCATCTCTATATGAAACATTTTTGCAGTAGCATAGTGTTTTATCATAATTAATTGAAGTTTGATTTTTTAAATATTCTACATCATATCCCATCTGTATGCCTCCAATTTTATTTTTATATATACATATTATAAATAATCAAATTATAATATGTAAAACTATAATAAACAATATATAATGTTTTTGTAAAAAATCAATTATGTAAACTATTATTTTTTTATTGACAATAAATAAATATAGTATAACCTTATAGCTTATAAATTTTTAATTTTGTATATGGATAAATAATGGATAATAATTTAAAAGAGAATAATCAGAAAAAAGTTTCATGGTACACTATGTTTTTTTCTTTTTTCTATATAGGTCTTGTTACAATAGGAGGCGGTCTTGCCATGCTTCCTATAATGGAAGATGAATTCGTTAATAAAAGAAAATTCATAACTAAAGATGAGATTATAGATATATTTGCTCTCGCTCAAAGCATACCAGGTGTTATTGCTGTAAACTCTTCTCTTCTTACAGGATTCAAAGTAGCTGGAATATTCGGCGGTATTATGGCAGGAATCGGAGTTATGGCTCCTTCTTTTATTATAATACTTATGATAGCACCTATATTTGAGAGATTTCAAAATACTGAATATGTACATAAGGCTTTTTTAGGTATAAGAGGGGCTATTGCAGGACTTATACTTTTATCAGCTTTTGGTATGGGTAAACAGGTTATAAAGGATAAATTTACTGCTTTTCTATTTATATTAAGTTTTGTATTAGTTGTATTTTTGAATTTCAATGTTATATATACTTTGCTTCTTTCGGCACTTATTGGATGGATTTATTATATTATTAATAAATACATTATAAAAAAACAATCTTGATTTGGACTTTATATTATGATATATGCTAGACTTTTTTATGTATTTGCAAAATTAGGATTTTTTACTTATGGCGGAGGATATGCTATAATAGCATTACTGCTTGGTATATTAAAAGAATATCATTGGATTACATCGTCTGAATTTTCTAATCTTCTTGCAATATCCCAAATAACACCCGGACCTATAGCCATTAACGCTGCCACATTTGTAGGGTATAAAGTAGCCGGAGTTTTGGGGTCTGCAGTTGCGACTTTCGGTATATTTATACCAGCTTTTATTATCACTATGATAGTGTCAAAATTTTTCTATGCTGTTAAGGATAATGAACAGTTTAATAGTATAATGAATGCTTTGAGAGTATGTGCTGTTGCTTTAATAGCTTCTGCTGTTATAACTTTCACTAAAGATGCTTTTTTTGTAAAACTTACAGAAACTTCTATTTTAAGAAATATAGATTTTATTCAGAACATTTTTAAATATATAAGTCCTATAGGGATATTTATATTTGCATTATCAATTTTTCTAAAGATAAAAAAAGTTCCTATTCTTGCTATAATATTGATATCTGCGGTTTTGGGTATAATTTTGTATTGATAATATTTATATCTTTTATGACGATAATTTTAGTATTTAGGACAGTTTTTTATGAAATTAAAAATATCTAATTTTGCCAAGATAGAAGAAGCCGAGATAAAAATAGATGGTATAACAGTGATATGCGGAGACAATGATACAGGCAAAAGCACTGTAGGAAAAATTTTATTTTCTATATTTAATTATGATAATTTTAGAAGTAGGCGTGTAAAAAATGATTTTAGAAGAAAATTATACCAAACTTTAATTAGGTTTATTTTTAAAGATAAAATAGAACATTATTATTTTGAAATAATGGATAATATATATGATAGCATAGATTACCCATATAATGAAATTAATGCAGATAAATTAGTTTTAATATTTAAAAAAAATATACCTTATAATATTATAAGTAATATGAGTGACGAAACAATTTATAATGTTGCCAATGATATATTAAGACTTATATCTGTTTCAGAAGATAAATTAACATTTGAAATAATGAGTGATTATTTCGGAGATATTTTTGAATACCAAATTAACAATTTATTTAATAAAAATGTAAATTCTGTATTAGAATTAGAAATAAAAAAACAAAAAATGAATATAGAATTCAAAAATGATGAATGTGTAAAATTTGAATCTGATTTTAATATTATACATAATGCTTTTTATATTGATAATCCTTTTATAGTCAATGATGTTAATAGTGATATCGATACTGATAATTTTATTTTAGAAAAAACTATACATGATTTTATATCTGATGATAATAAAAATGTATTTGATTCAGTAAAAAATAAAGAAATTTTGGAGAAAGTTTATGATGTACTTAATAGTGTCATGAATGCAAAAATAATAAATAAAAATGATAATTTTTATTTACACTATAATAAAAATGATGTTGAAATAAAATTGCCAAATCTTTCAGCTGGTTTAAAATCTTTTGTTATAATTAAAAGGCTTTTAGAGAATGGTTCTTTAAATGAAAAAGATGTTCTTATATTAGATGAGCCTGAAATACATCTTCACCCTAAATGGCAGCTTATTTATGCCGAGTTAATTGTTTTATTACAAAAATATTTTAATTTGACTATTACTATAACTACACATAGTCATTATTTTTTAGAAGCTATTAATAGATTTTCTAAAAGGCATAATATAGATGAAAGAGTAAATTTTTATATTACCGAATTAGCTGAAAATCAATGTAATGTAATATTTAAAAATGTTAATGATAATTTGGATATAATTTATAAAAAGATGTATGAACCTTTAGAAATTTTAAAGAATATGAGAGATGAAGAACTTTAATTATGACTTTTAAGGCACTTGAAGAAATAAAATTAAAATTAACAGAAAAATTACATAATTTAAATTATTCCAAATTAGAAATTTCTTTAAAAGAATCATCATATAGTAAAACTTCAAAATTATATATGACAGAGTGTCAATCTAAAATTATAAATATTGATGAATTAGTGAGGCAATATAATAAGCAATATAAATTTATAAGCAATCCTAGTTCTGTAGATTCTATTTATAAATTTATTAAAATTAAGAATGAAATTTATTTAATAGAGTTTAAAAGCGGTAGTTTTAAACAAAAAGAAGATAAAAATTATTTAGCAAATAATGATAATGATAATTTTAATATAAAAAAACATGAAATATATAAAAAAGGATACGACACTTTTATTACATTAATGGACTTAGGAATAATAAATAATTTAGATTATTGCAAAAACAATGTCGTGTATATACTTGTATATAATGAAAATAAAAAAGAAGAACATGAGAATCAAAATAATATATTTAATGATATGAAAAAATTATCTAAATCAGATTATAAAAATAAAAGTTTTCAGAATATGGGAGGGCTTGAAAGATTTTTGTTTAAAGAATCTTTTGCCTGCACTAAAGATGATTTTAATGATTTTATAATCAAAGAATTTGAAAAAGAAGAGAATGTATATTAATAATAAAAATTGCTAGCTAATAACAAATTATTCTATTATTAAATTATAACTAACAATTTTTATTATTATACATAACAAAATAAAATTATTAATAATTCACCAGAATAATAATCTTAATTTACTTTTTCTTTTACTATACCATTTCTATATGCATTCAATAGCTCTAGTAAGTCATCAATTCTTTTTTCTAAATCTTTACCAATATCGGTTTCTCCAACGGTAATTCTTTTTACAAATCTTTCTACTATTATAGATTTAGGACTTAATTTAAATCCAGATTCAACTACTTCGGCAAAAGGTCTATGCTCTGCTATTACCATCATGTTGGAGTTAGAAATTAAAGTATATCCGCCTATTCCTGTATTTTTATGGTATGCTTTAGATAAACCTCCGTCTATAACAAGAAGTATTCCGTCTCCTTTTATAGGACTTTCACCTTTATGAGTTTTTACAGGTACATGTCCGTTTATTATATGGGATCTTTTAGGATCTAATTCAAATTCTTTTAAAATAGTTTGACAGTATTCTTTGCTGTCTACATAAAAATAATAGGCATTATAATGTTCCTGATGAATTTCTTTATCATCTATAAAATATCTTTCAAAAGTAGTCATTTTATTTTTTCCGAAAAGCGGAGATTTAGGACCGCACCATAAATACCAGCAATAATCAAGAGCATTTAACTGTTCTTCGCTTCCTGTTTCTGAATAAAAAGCCTTTCTAACTTTATCTTCTACCTGATTTAAATATTTTCTTCCAGATAGATATTGATTATCTATATAAACATCATCAAAAGAACCGTCTTCTTTTGTAGGTATGCAGCCATGATAAAGAAGATTTCCATTGAATATTTTATATATTCCTCCTTTTGAATATATGTAATTGGCATGTCTTTGCAAAGCAGGGCTATTCATAAATGAGAATGCCAAAGTCTGTATAAGAGTATTCTCAGATTCTGTAAGCTCAAAAGGATTATTTTTATCTATTGTAGGGAAATTTTTATCTTTAAGCTCATAAGTTTTATTATTTATTGTTATAGTACCATTATCATAATCTATTTTATCAAGCAGTATTCTGTCATTCATACCGTAATTCGGATGTCTTTTTATAAGCTGGCATTCTAATTTGAATTGTATTATTGATATAGCTTTATGCATTTTAGCTGCAAGTTCTTTATCTACTTCATCATAAATGTTTTTGTCTAAAGTATTAGGTTTAAAAACCTCGCATGGATCATCTTTATAAATATCATTTGCAAAAGAAGATAAAGATCTTAAATTAATACCATAACTATATTCAAGTAAATCAAAATTATTATATCTTATAGCCAAACGAACAGCATTAGCAACGCATATTAAACTTCCCTTTGCCGCCCCCATCCAATGTATATCATGATTTCCCCAAGTGATATCAACTTCATTAAAAGTCATTATGCTTTCCATTACCTTATCTGGGTGAGGTCCTCTATCATAAATATCGCCTACTATATGAAGTCTGTCTACACTGCATTGACGAATAAGCTGACATAATGCTAGTATAAATTTATCAGCGGCAGATATTTCTATAATAGAATCTATAATAGAAAAATAATAATTTTCTTTATTTTCTTCCGAATCAGTTTGCAGAAGTTCATCTAATATATATGCAAAGTTAGCCGGCATTTTCTTTCTTATTTTGGATCTTGTATATTTGCTAGTTACTAGTTTGCATACTCTTATAAGTCTGTATATAGTTATTCTAGACCAATCAGCAAAATCCGGCTCATTAGATTTTTTATTTATTAAATTTTTAGTATCTACTATTAATATCTGTAATTCTACCCTGTCATGTTCAGGCAAAGTATTTTTAAAAAGCAGTTCAATTTTTTCTTTTATTACACCAGAGGAAGTACCTATTAGATATTCAAATCCGTCAGATTCTCCATGTATATCACTTAAAAAATATTCAGTACCCTTAGGTAATTGAGATATAGCTTTTAAATTTATAATTTCTACAGAAGCATCATCTATTGTAGGATATTTTCTAGATAATAACTCTAAATAATCTTTATCTCTCATATAAAAACTCCGATTATCATATATTAAATATTATATACAAAAATAAGATTAAATCTATAGAGTATATAAAAATGATATTGTAAAATAAAAATATATAGTTGACAAAAAAAATAATTATTATATAATACTTAAACATAATGTAACGGGATGTAGCGCAATTGGTTAGCGTACCTGCTTTGGGAGCAGGGGGTTGTGAGTTCGAGTCTCACCATCCCGAATGCGCTAGTAGCTCAATTGGATAGAGCAACTGCCTTCTAAGCAGTAGGTTACAGGTTCGATTCCTGTCTGGCGCGCATATAAACGAAATTGTTAAAACTTCAGCGTTTATAATGATAAAAAATAATAACTCTTTTTAATGTTTAAATGGCGAATGTAGCTCAGTTGGTTAGAGCGCCAGATTGTGGATCTGGATGTCGCGGGTTCAAGTCCCGTCTTTCGCCCATTTCTTCTTTTATAATTAATATATTTGCCTATATGAATATCTTTTGCTACAGCAAAGACAATTTATTTCTTAATATGTAAGAGAAAATGCATGCTTTTATATAGGTTTTAATCAGTTATACCGCATATAAATTTGCATTCTAGTATTCATTCTTTTTTAAGTATAATTCAGGTTTTGTATAAATGTATATATGGTGGTTTTGAAACAAGTCTAATTGTATTTTAATAAAGCTGCTAATATTAATAAGCAGAAAATTCTTTATTTATATTGTTGATTTTTAATGTATTGTAATATAAATTATCATCAATTAATATTAAAAATTTTTATCGGAGATTATAAAAAATGAAAAAAGTAAAACAGATATCATTAGTTATTGTTTTGGTATTATCAGTTAATATCAAAGTATTTGCAGCAAGCGGTTTTGAAGCATCTCTAAATGTTCCTTTAGGAGCATCATTTGGTATTATTTATGGGAAAACAACTTCTTCAATTAATACAAAAATTGGATTTGATGCAGGAGTTAAGGCTCAAATAGGATATATGTTTGATTTCGGCAGATTTGGCTTAAGCATTTTGGGAGATTTAGGATATGGTTTTGACAGTTATAGATATTCAATTAATGCTTTAAATAATAATGTAGATTTTAATTTTTATCTGCATAATTTTCAGATAGGTATTCTTCCTAAATTTAATTTCGGCAGCTTTGCAATAGGAATAGGCGGAGGTATAAAAATACCTTTTTCAGGTACAATTGAAACAGAATATGAGGGATCGTATGCATATAATGCATCGAATAAAGTAAATTACAACTCTTCATATTTTAAATCAAATATTATAGGCTATGTTAAAATTACATTTGATCAGTATTTTTTCTTCAACGATAAATTTTCTTTTGTTTTGGGGTCTTATATAGGGTATGATATAGGTCTTTCTCCAAAAGTTAGTGCAGATAATAGAATAGATAGTTTTGATGTTGGTATTCAGTTGGGCTTAAGATTTGCCCCAAAAATTGCTGATTAAACATTTTAATATTTATGCAATTTCAATGTTAAAATATTACTTAATAAGTATAAAATTCTTTATTTATATTGTTGATTTTTAATAAAAATTAATGTAGATTATAATAAATTAAATATTAAAAATTTTAATCGGAGATTATAAAAAATGAAAAAATTAAAACATTTATCATTAGTTATTGCTTTGATATTATCAGCTAATATCAAAGCGTTTGCAGCAAGCGGTTTTGAAGCATCTATAAATGTACCTTTAGGAGCATCTTTCGGCATACCTTTAAACTTTGAACCATCTTATAATTTCTTAGGATCAAAAAGTTCGATTACTACACAAGTAGGATTTGATGCTGGTGTTCAGCTTCGAATAGGATATATGTTTGATTTCGGAAATTTTGGATTAAGTCTTTTGGGGGATTTAGGATATAGTTATGACAGCTATAGATTTTTAGATTATTTAAATTTATCAGGAAATTTAATTTCAGTTAATTATGAAAGAATTCAAAGTATGTATATGCATAATTTTCAAATAGGTATTCTTCCTAAATTTAATTTTGGAAACTTTTCTTTGGGTATAGGAGGCGGTGTAAAAATTCCTATGGCTGGAACTATTGAAAATAAAGTTGAAGATAATATCAACGGAAATGATATATCAAAATCAGATTATAAATCTGCTTACTTTGAATTACCTATTATAGGTTATGTAAAAATGACATTTGATCATTCTTTCTTCTTTAATGACCATTTTGCATTTATATTGGGAGCATATCTTGGGTTTGATATAGGGCCTGTTATTAAGGAAGAGTACACATTATTTAAAGATGCTTCTATAAGCAGTTTTGATCTAGGAATTGAGTTAGGATTTAAATTTGGTCCTAGAGTTGGAAATTAATAAATAAAAAAATATATATAATAATAACCTGCATATAATCAATATGCAGGTTTTTTATTAAAATTATGCTTGATATTAAAATATTATATATTTATATGATTATAAATCCGCATATGTAACAAATATGCTGATTATTTTTTGATATAGATATTTATCAAAAATATACGGATAATAGAATTTATAGTTTTGATGCAGAAATTCAGCTTGCTCTTAGATTTGCTTTTATATTATAATAAAATTTCATATATTGGTATTTATTTTAACTTGATATTTTTTTTTATATTTTATATATTATATTGTAAATGACTCAAAGGATTTTTATGAAAAAACTTAATTATATTTTGTTTATAATTACTCTTATATTATCTATTAATATGAGAGTATTTGCCGAAAATGGTTTCGTGGCTATACTTAATGTTCCTGTAGGCTTATCTGTAGGGATACCTGTTAATGTAAATAGTGGTGAAACTCTAAATAAAATAGGAATTAATACTGGAGTTAATGCTAAATTAGGATATATATTTGATTTAGAGAAATTTGGTATTACTCCTTTATTGGAATTAGGCTACAGCTATGATACTTATGCTTATTCTGCTTTTTTTGAAAACACTCTTGATACAACTCGTACTAGAATTACTCTGAGTGAAACAATTAATGCTCATAGTTTTCAAATTGGAATTATTCCAAAAATTAATATAGAGAATTTTGCAATAGGTTTAGGTTTCGGAGTAAAAATACCGCTGTATCTTACTTTTACATATAATATAGTAATGTTTAATAATAATAACGAATATTCAGAAAATCAAAATTTGAATTTAGATAGAAAAGCTATAGAGAATCGCTACAGCAGAAGTGTTATACCGTATTTAAAGCTTAGCTTTGATTATTATTTTGCTATTATGGAAAAATTAGCTATAGGTGTAGGAGTTTATTTAGGATATGATTTTGGATTTCCGTCCAGAGTATATGCCGAAGAGAGATTGGATAGTTTTAATATAGCAGCTCAGATAGGACTTAGATTTGGTCCTGGAATTGAAAAAGTTGAACTTTCAAAAATTCGTTATGGATTTTAGGATTTAATTATGAAAAAAATAAAAAAATATTATTAATAATTTTTATACTTACATTAACAAATGTTAGTGTTTTTGCAGAAAGCGGTTTTGAGGCTATACTTAATATTCCTGTAGCTTTATCTATAAATATACCTATAGGAAATCATAGAGTAGATTTTTTAGGATCAAGTCTTAAAAGAAATGGAAATATAACAGCTGATGCGGGAGTAAGTGCTCAAATTGGTTATTTATTTGATATCGGAGGAAAATATGATGATATAGGAATAAGTGCACTTGCTGAAATAGGATATCAGTATAATGTTTATTCATATAATATAAGCATTAGCGGAACTTATGATGGAGTATCAATAAAAGATAAACTTAATTCTTATATCAAGTCTCATAGTTTAGTTTTGGGTTTATTGCCTAAATTTAATAAAGGTAATTTTTCTGTTGGTTTAGGTTTTGGTGTGAAATTACCTATGTATATAACTACTTCAGATGAGATGTTTACAATAGATTTTGATAATAGAACTTATTCCAGATATACAGCTTTTAATAATTATAATATAAATAATATGAATAGCACATTTCAATATGCCGTTATACCTTATGTTAAGATTACAATGGATTATTCTGTATATTTCACAGAAAAAATAGCGGTTAATATTGGTGCATATATAAATTATGATTATGGTTTGAAATCAAAATATTTTGACATAAGAACTGATAGTATTGATATAGGTTTGGAGTTGGGTTTAAGGTTTGCTCCTAAACTGTAATACTATAATAAATTTTTTAAAATAATATTAATTTTTTATTAATATATATAAATTGATACATTAACTATAATTTTATATTTAAACTGTTTTAAGAAAATTGACGAAACTATTTATAAGCAGTTTTATATATTCATAAGTATTAATATTAGCGTCTGTGGCTCAATTGGATAGAGCAGCGGATTTCGGTTCCGCCGGTTGGGGGTTCGATTCCTCTCAGACGCGAATACAAATTGATTATTTGAATAAATATGTTAAAATATATGTAATAGTAAAAAGGTTTTTTACAAGAAATGAAAGAAAAAACTATAAGAAAACTCAACTTAGTTATATTAATACTATTTCCAATATTGCTTTTAGTATTTTCTATTACATATAACATATACAGTATAGGAGCCGAAAGCAGAATAAGAAGAGAACTTGATAATTTTACTAATTCTCTTTCTCTAAGAATGGAAAGTAAATATATGGATATGATGACTTTATACTTTAAAGAAGAATTAAATAATTATGCCATAGCAAATGAATTTACTAATTTAGTTAAAGAACAAGTAAGATTGGGAATAACTCCGCATTTCAATTCGCTTAAATTTTCAATAGATTATACAATTAAAAATAATGTAAAAACAACTACTTATGCTTTATTATTTATATCAGTGATTATGTTTATATTCACTTTGGTAATTAATTTTACAAATAACAGTATGAATAATAATGTTTCGTATGTTAATAATACAAATGAAAATGTTAAGGATAATCAAAATCAATCTTCTAATCCTATATCAAATATGATTGATTCATCTTCCAGCGATGCTTTAAGAATTGAAATAGAAGAAATGTATAAAAATTTAGTAAAAGAAATTAAAAATTCAAGAGATGATAAAGCTTTAGAAATAATAGAGGAAATGTTTCAATTAGATGATAGGAATTATTTAGCTTTGAATGGGGCAGGTGTTTTGTATACTAAGATGTTTGGAAAAGAAAATAAAGATGAGTATTTTAAAAAAGCTAGTGAATACTTCCAATATGCTTTATCTTTACATTCTAAAAGCGAAATTATTTCAAATAATAAAGCTATATTACATTCTATAAGATATGAATGTAAAAAATCAGAAGAAGATTATGAAACTGCTTTAATTATTCTTAATGATGCTTTATCAGCTAATCATTTGGATGTAGAACTTCTTAATAATAGAGCAACACTGTATTCAGTAAAGTATAAAATAGGCGGTGATGAAAATATATTTAAAAGATCTATTAATGATTTTAATGAACTTATACAAATAGATTATAACAATATATATGCTCTTAATAATAGAAGTGCTTTATATTTTACTAAATATAAAAATTCAGGTGATAAAAAATATTTTGATAAGTCTATAGAAGACTGCAATACTGCTTTTAAAATAAATTCAGCTGAAGCCCTTTATGATAATAGGGGATCTTTATATATATATAAATATTAATTAAATATATTTATCTCTTTCTTTGAAAGCCCAAATCTATTTTTTCTGTATTCTTTTTCCAAGTTATTAATATTTAAATTATTATTTTTTTTGCTTAAATAATCTATCCTATAAATACTGCTGATATTATTTTCTTTATTTACTAAAAAATAATTATAAAGCATAGTGCCATCTATACTCATAAGTGATGAATCATGTGTGGAGAGTATAAGCTGCGAGGTATCTGCTGCTATATCTTTAATACCATTAAAAAAATTATTGCCGAATAAATTTATAATAAACTCCAATAATTCTGATTGAATACCATTAAATTCATCAACTATTGATAATGTGCCGTTGATTAAAGAAACTAATATATAAATCAAATTAATAGCATAAACTTTACTTCCTTCAGATTCTACTTCATCAAAATCATTTGTATAACTATCATGCTTAGTTACAAGCCTTTTATTATCTATGATAAAAGAAAATTCATTTTTGTATACAGCATTTTCTATACTCAAATCATCAATATCAATTAAGGAAAGAAGTTTTTTATATATATCCCAAATATTATATTTATTAAAATACTCAAAAGCCTCTACTATAGCATAAGATGAAAAATCTGCCTCATTAGTAAATGGAAATAAAAAACATAAATTTTTAAATAATGATAGATAATAATTTACTTCTTCTCTATACTCATCTATTTTTTCTTCATTCATAAAACTTAAAAATGTATTTGTATCTGGAATATATTTATTATAATGAAATATACCTTCTTTTATAGAATTTAATTCTCTTTCAAATACTATAATATTATTATTTTTAAGTAATTTTTCTGAATATATTTTTTTATTTTGATTATCCAATATTAATTCATATAAATATAATATGCATTCATCATTTGAATAAAACTCCAAACAGAATCGGCTTTTATCGTTTTTGCCATAAATCATATTCGGATCTAAAAGTTTTTTGATACTGTCATCGCTTGAAGTTATATATCCATTATTAGAATAAAGAATATATTTTAAAGCATTAATTAAATTACTTTTACCTGAGCCATTATAGCCGTATAAGAGACATAATTTTGATATATATTCATCATTATTTATTTTCTTTATAAATCGGCATTCATTTGTTTTCGCTGCATTAACATCTACACTTAAATCTAAAACAGTTTCATCATAAAATGATCTGTAATTTGAAATTATAATTTTTTTAATCATACTATAAAAACAAAATAATATTAAATAAGTAAAGATTTTAAATCTTAGAAAAACTTGGGCGGGTGCTTTAATTTCTTATTAAGATTATAAAAAAATTAAATACTAAAATTACAAAATATAGCAGAAAAAATAGAGGGCGGGGAATTAGAAAAAAATTAAAAATAATAAAAAATTTGATTTTTTGTTTATTTATTTATATTATTACTATATGGATAATGGTAATATAGATTATAAAAATGCTTCAAGATGGCGTTTAATACTTGGAAGTTTTGCTGAAGATAATATAGAGCTTGACAGCGGATATTCTGAAATTGACAGTGCATTAGGTTTTTTGTATGACAGAGAATACAGCAGAGAAGCAGGGTATGCCGATTTTGAAAGCAAAGAAAATAGAGGCGGTAAAGGAAAAAGTGCTTTAACTGTTCCTTCTTGGGTTGCAAAGGTAAAAAAACTATTTCCTAAAAAAACTGTTGAAATTATGCAAGCTCATGCTTTAGAGAAATATAACCTTACAGAGATGATTACTGATGAGGATATTTTAAAAGAGATGGAGCCTAATATGGAGCTTTTAAAAAATATTCTCATATTTAAAGATATGATGAACGGCAGTGTTAAAAAACTTGCTTATGATATAGTAAGAAAGGTTGTTGATGATATAAAAAAGAAAATGGAAAGCGATATAAAAAAAGTTTTCTATGGAAAAAAACTTCCTAACTCTACGACACAAAATAAAATATTCAAAAATCTTGATATAAAAAAAACAATAAGAAATAATTTAAAAAACTATAACATAGAAGATAAAACTATTTTTGTAGATAAATTGTATTTCAATCAAAACATAAAAAAATATAATCCTTGGAATATAATAATATTAATAGACGAAAGCGGTTCTATGCTTGACTCTGTTATATATTCTTCAATAATGGCATCTATATTTTCTAATCTTCCATATTTATCAATAAAACTAATAATATTCGACACTTCAATAGTTGATCTAAGCAGCAGTGTAAAAGATCCAATAGATGTATTATTTAAAGTGCAGTTAGGAGGTGGTACTGATATTGTCATGGCTTTGGAATATGCCAAAAAGATTATAACTGTACCTGATAAAACTATAGTTCTTCTTATAAGTGATTTGTATGACAGCAATGATTATAAGTATATGTATAAAAGTGCTAGGGATATAATAGAGTCAAGGTCTAAACTTTTTGTGCTTCCTGCTTTGGATTATAATGCGGATGCAAGTTATGATAAGGAGGCTGCTAAACAGTTTTCCAAAATAGGTGCTAAAGTTGCTGCTATAACACCTGATGAGCTTTCTAAATGGATAAGCACTGTTATATCATAAAAATTTATTTAACGCACGGTGAATAGATTTTTTGTTTATTATTTTAATTAAAATTTGTGATAATCATATATTTAAAAATTTTCTCATCGTGCGGTTAATATAGCTTCAAATTTAAATAACACCTGGGTGGGCAGCTAAAAAATTCTAATTTGATAATAAGAAAAATAAAAAGTTTATATGCAGAGTAAATTAAAAAGCCTAGTGGGTGGGGATTGAAAATAATTTTTTAACTTTAATTACATACCCCGCCCTTTATATTTTATGACTTCTTTTACATATAATAGATTTGTTTATATTTAAAGCTTAAAACATAAAAGCATGCCCGCCCAAGCATATTTTAATTTTTGGAATTCATATAACGCACGGTTAATAATTTTATACTAATCATTTAATTTGTAATATAAAATATTTGTGCATTTTTAAATTTACTCAACGTGCGTATGATGAATAAGCAATATCAAACAAGTCGGCAGCATTATTATTAAATATATTAACTTTTGAACTGATACCATTTTTATTACAAATTTTAGCAAAGTCATTCATTTTTTCTATATTTTTATCTAAAATATCAGCGAATTCTTTTAATACATTAGACTCAAAACTTTTAACTTTTATCGGAGTCATTCTAAACATTTTAAACTCTCCGTTTCTGCGATTATATACAAGTCTAACTGATTCGCTAAATTCCTCAAATACAAAATTTCGTATATCTTCAATTTTTAATATATGGCAATTTTTTAAGTATAGATATTAATTTCTTATCTGTTTCTATCTGATTGATTATTGATTTTTTATTCATAGTTTTATTATAATAGACTGCTTAATATATTAGACTTGTTTCAAAACTACTTGACAAGATTGTATATTAAATTTTTATAATTTATCAATTATAAAAATAATGTTTTACATGTTATATAAAATATAGTTTATAGTATATAAATATGCAGTCTTTTGCTTCTCGCCTCCAAAGGCACGCACAGCGAGGCGTACTTCGTATGTGCCACACCTGCCGAAGGCACGCACAGCGAGGCGGACAGCGTCACAAAAGAAGTGGGGGTGTGGGGCTAGTCCCCACAAAATTATAAAAAATTAGTTTTGAAACAAGTCTATTGTATTCATTGTATTATTAATAATAAATAAAATCAATAATAATAAAAAAGATGCAGAATAATTAATCCTGCACCTTTTATAATTTTATATTATAATATTTTTTTATTTGCTTTTATTATATTTTTTTACTTCTTTTTTATTTTCTTTATTTAGTTTATTTAACTTAAACATAAAATCAAATACCTCTCTGACATCTTTAACAGGGTGGAAAGTTAAACCCTTTTTAACATTTTCAGGAATCTCATCTAAATCCCTAATATTTTCGTAAGGTATTATAATATGCTTAATAAATCCAAGTCTTTTTGCTGCTATAGTTTTTTCTTTTAAGCCTCCTATAGGAAGAACTTTACCATTTAAAGAAAGCTCTCCTGTCATGGCAGTATCATTTCTTATAACTTTGTTCATAGAAAGTGAAAGCAAAGCAGTAGCCATAGTAATACCCGCAGAAGGTCCGTCTTTAGGAGTAGCCCCTTCAGGAATATGCAAGTGAATCATGGCATCATTAAAATAGTTTTCAGGAACACCATAATCTTTAGCAGCGCTTTTTACATAACTGTATGCTATCTCTACACTCTCACTCATAACATCTCCAAGCTGTCCTGTTACCTGTATGTTTCCGGAATCTTTTTTCTCTGATACCTTTATTGATTCTATTGTAAGAGTTGCACCGCCTAAAGATGTCCAAGCTAAGCCTATAGAGTTTCCTGGTTTTAAATCTTTCTCTGTAAAATCTTCTGTGAATATAGGCTTTTTAAGATATTTCTCTAAATCATTTTCATCTATTGTATAATTGTAGCTTGTTTTATTATGCTCTACAATATCAGCAGCAATTTTTCTGCATATTCTCTCTATTCTTCTTTCAAAATTTCTCACTCCGGCTTCTCTTGCATATCCGTCTATTATTTTACTAATAGCTTTATTTGTGAATTTAATATATTTTATATCAAGCCCATGAGCTTTTACCTGTCTAGGTATAATATATTTGGAAGCTATTTTTAATTTCTCTTCCAATATATATCCTGATAGTCTTATAACCTCCATTCTGTCAAGCAAAGGTCTAGGAATAGTATCAAGAGTGTTTGCTGTGGTTATGAATAGAACATTTGACAAATCAAAAGGCAAATCCAAATAATGATCTCTAAAAGAAGCATTCTGCTCCGGATCTAAAACTTCTAGTAAAGCACTTGAAGGATCTCCTTGAAAACTAGTTCCTAATTTATCAATTTCATCAAGCATAAGAACAGGATTTTTAACTTTTACTATTTTTAAAGCCTCTATTATTTTACCAGGCATAGCACCTATATAAGTTCTTCTATGTCCTTTTATTTCAGCTTCATCTCTCATACCGCCTAAAGAAAATCTAAAGAAAGGTCTGTTTAATGCCTCAGCAATGCTCTTTCCTATAGAAGTTTTACCTACCCCCGGAGGACCTACAAAACATAGTATAGAAGATTTTTTCTCCGGATTTAATTTTCTAACGGCTAGAAATTCATATATTCTCTCTTTAACATCTTCAAGTCCGTAATGATCTCTATCCAATATCTTTTTACTTTTTGATATATCTTCTCTTTCTTTATTTTCCTTATTCCAAGGCAAAGCAAATAAAGTATCCAAATAATTTTTAGATACAGTGTATTCAGGAGAATGAGTATCTATTGTAGAAATCTTTTCTATTTCCTGCTCCATTCTCTCTTTAACTTCATCTATCACATTGAGTTCTTCAAGAGTTTTTTTGTATTTTTCTATATCTCTTTGTTTAGGATCAGTATCATATCCTAATTCTTTTTTTATTTCTTTTAATTGCTCTTTTAGGAAATATTCTCTTTGTTGTTTTTGTACTTTTGAATTAATACTGCCTTGTATTTTCTGCTGTATTTCAGATATCTCTCTTTCTTTCTGAAGAAGAATATGCACTTTTTCAAGCCTTTCCTGAATATCAAAAGTTTCAAGTATTTCCTGCTGGCTTGCTCTCTCTACATTAAGCATTGAGGTAGCAAAATCAGCTAATCTTCCCGGATCATCTACATTGACCATAGTAAGACGCATTTCTTCAGTGAAAAGAGGATTATTCTCACTTATAGCTTTTATGTCTGAAAGCAAAGCTCTGGTATATGCTTTAATTTCTTTAGCCTCTTTCTCATTTCTGAAAGGATCTATATCAGGTATATAAAGAGGTTCTGCTCTTATAACAGGGTCTGTAGTTACAAATTTTATAATCTTATATCTTCGTATAGAATTTATAAGAAGATTAAGTCCGCCGTCGGGTAAATTTAGTTTTTTAAATACTTTTACTACAACACCAACTTTATAGATTTCATCAACGGAAGGTGTTTTCTTTTCAGAGGGAGTGTCTGAAATATATAAATTAAGTCCTAAAAATCCGTCATTTTCGGCTATAGCCTTGTTTACCGCATCAGCATGATGGGCTGGTATTGGAAACGGAGCATAAAGACCTGGGAATAAAGGCTTTCCCATCACAGGTATAATTATTAATCTTGAAGGTAATTTATCTTCCACTATTGAAACCTTATTATCTTCTTTTTTATTTTTATTATTATCGCTATTTTTATCTATATCTTTTAATTTATCTTTATCTCTAGTCATAAAAAACTCCAATACTATATAGTATAATATAAAATATACTTATAAGTCAAATAAAATCATATTAAGTATTCTATGCAATAAATATACCAATAATAAATATTTTGATTATTTTTTATGTATTAAATATAAAATAAAGTATCTTTTGAATTTGTGTTATTATTTTTATATAAGAAATTAGTAAAATATGAATGCGAACATATAAAATTTTCATGATTATAAATTATAAAAATAATGTTTTATATGATTGTTATAATGTTGCCTGAGCTTTGTAGGTGCTTGCAGCGTACATCAAAATGAGTTTCTTTTAGGAAGTAGACATAGTTTAAAGACTTATGCTTCTAAGTATACTCCACATTATAAAATAAAAAATACTAAGAATTAAAATAGTGTGCTTATATATTGATTTAGTTTTTAAATAAGTCTAATAATATTACTATATAAATTATTAAAAATAAGATATATTTTTATAAAAAATAGAAGTATTTTATTATACTTGTTTAATAATAAAACACTTCAAATAATATATTGTATTTAATTTATACTAGCATATAATAATTAAAAAGTTATCTTAATTTAAAGAAGTCAATTAATTTATTTAAATTTTGAGCTTCATTTAAAAGCAGCTGAGATGAAGAACTAGCTTCCTCTACTAAAGCAGCATTTTGCTGAACGGAAGAATCCATTTCTTTTATAGCAATATTAATCTGTTCTATTCCATTTTCCTGTTCATGAGATGCAGCATTAACTTTCTGCATTAAACTAGAAACTTTATCCATTTTGCTTGCTATATCATTAAATATATCTTTAGATTCATTAACACTTATAGCAGCTAAATTAATTTTATCATTACTATCAACTATCAAAGAAGTAATATTTTTAACAGATTCCTGCGTATTTTGTGCTAAGTTTCTAACTTCGCTCGCTACAACAGCAAATCCTCTTCCCTGATCCCCGGCACGTGCAGCTTCAACAGAGGCATTAAGGGCAAGTATATTAGTTTGGAAGGCAATAGATTCTATTAATTTAGTGATATCCATTATTTTAGAACTAGCTTCATAAACTGCATCCATTTTATTAACACTTTCTTCGATTATCTTTCCTGCTTTATTTACATAATCTTTTGCTTCAATAACCATATTCGTACTTTCAGATACATCAGAAACTGTATATTTAACATTAGAAGACATTTCATTCATAGTTGATGCTGTTTCTTCTAAGCTGGAAGCCTGAGTTTCTGTTCTGTTTGATAAATCATTATTTCCGGAAAGAACTTCATTAGCAGCACTTTGAACTTGTTCTGATGAGTCTTTAACAGTATTTACAACATTATTCAAATTATCTAATATATTTTTAATTGCTCTTGCTATTTCGCCCCATTCATCTTTACGCTCTGTAAATCCAGGAGGAGTACCCCAAGATATATCGCCTTTGGATAATTTAGTTAAATCAAGAGCAAGCAATTTAATAATGAATACAACTTTTTTATTAATTATTAAAGGTGTAATAATTAATACTATTACTAATATTAAAGCTGAGATTATAATCATTATATTTCTTATATTATTACTGTCTTCAAGTATAATATAATTAGGTACTAGTATTTTCATACCCCAATTCTGACCTGTTTCTAGTCTTATAGGTACGAATATATATGTTGATTTAGTGTCTAATGTAGAACTGAACTCTTCAAAAATAACAGTTTGTCCTGATTTTATCTTATCTAATAAATTATAGTCCTGATAATAAGGATAAGCATCATAAACATTTTTGCCTACATGTGTTTCATTTTCTTTATTATAAAGCAAAGTACCATTATGATCGAATAAAGAAGTAAGTGTATTTTCAAAAGGTTTAATATTATCCATTATAGGAGCTAATGAATCGATAAATATATCTACTCCTGCAACACCTATAATTTCTCCGTTATTTTTTAAAGGTATAGACCAAGTATTCATTTTTACCATTTTACCGCCTACTTCAAAATCATATATAGATGTAATATTGATATTTCCTGTTGTTATAGGTACTGAATAATAATCGCTTTTTAACTCTTCGCTAGTCATACCTCTGTCAGAAGCAGAATTATTATTTCTATAAACATAATCAGAAAACATTCCGCCTGCTTCTGAATAATTAGGATCATCTATATAATCAGCATCATTTCCCATCACATTATTTTTAAATATAAGAAACAATGCTCCTGTATTTTCTGGCAAAGTGCTGAAAAAGTCTTTAGTTGTATTTTTATATACTTCTCTGTTTCTCTCACCTGATTTATATAAATTATTTATTGTATATTCAAATGTACTCAAACTATCAAATGCTTCTTGAACAATAGCCTCTACTTTAGAAGCTTCTCCTTTAGCACTCTCTTCTAATACTTTATATGAAAGTTTTTTTGTAACATTATTAACAGATAATATATTAAATATACTTGATATAATAAGCATAACGAAAAAAGGGACTAGTATGAACACACTTACTTTGAACTGCAGGCTATTAAAATTAATCATGAAAATATCTCCATTAACTATATTGTAAAATTAGATTAAATTATACAATAATATGCATTTATACTCAATAAGCTTATTAATGTTAAAATTAATGATTAACGCACGGTTAGAAGAATTTTTATATATAATTATAATAAAATTTGCTTTTAGAGTTTATTATATAGTTTTAATTTATTTATGCGTGCGGTTATTGGCACAACAAATTTAAAAAATCACTTGGGTGGGCAGCAGAAATAACAGATAGGATTAAAAAAGAAAAATAATATCAAAGCAGCAGTGAATTTTAAAAAGCCTAGAGGGTGGGCAAGTGTAATTAAATTCTTAAAAACTTTTTTCACTTCCCGCCCTTTATATTTTATAACTAAATTTTCAATTTCAAATTTAGTTATTGTTTAAAGTTCAATTAGAAAATATAATACCCGCCCAAGTTTTTATTAGATTTAAAGTTAATTCATCACGCGTTTAGTATGTTGTATATATAAGAATAATACTATAATAATAACTATTTTTAAATATAATATCATCTCACCGCGTGTTAATAAAATTTGTTATTTAATGCATTTTAATATATAATGGAGAGAATTATGGATAAAGAAAGCATAACAAATGCTGAAGAAAACTCTTATGATAAGCCTAATAACAATATAAGACCTCAGGGCTTTGAGGACTTTTTGGGGCAGAAAAATATCAAATCAAAATTGAAAGTCTTTATAAATAGTGCTAAAAAAAGAGAGGTTTCTTTAGATCATATATTATTTTACGGTCCTCCCGGACTTGGCAAAACTACATTAGCCCAAATAATAGCAAATGAAATGGGAAGTAATATAAAAGCTACATCAGCACCTATAATAGAGCGTCCAGGAGACTTGGCTTCTATACTTACTACTTTGGGAGAAAAAGATATACTATTTATAGATGAGATACATAGACTTAGAACTGTAGTTGAAGAAGTTCTTTATTCCGCTATGGAAGATTTTTTTGTAGATATAAAGGTTGGAGAGGGAACATCTGCTAAAAGCTTCAGAGTTAAATTACCTCATTTCACTCTTATAGGAGCTACAACAAGAAGCGGTTTGCTAAGTACACCTTTGTATGATAGATTTGGAATAGTAGAAAGGCTTGAATTTTATACTAATGAAGATTTGGCCAATATAGTAAAGAGAAGTTCTGAATTTCTTAATATCAATATTACAGATGAAGCGGCACTATCTATAGCTTCAAGATCAAGAGGAACTCCAAGAATAGTTAATCGTCTTTTAAGAAGAGTTTTTGACTTTGCTACAGTACATGATGTTTTAAAAATAGACGATAAGTTTGCCTGTGATTCTCTTGAAAAGTTGGGTATAGATAAAAATGGATTTGAAGCACTTGACAAACTTTATTTAAATACTATCATAAAACATTATAATGGAGGTCCTGTAGGAGTTGATACTTTATCGGTGTCTTTATCCGAACAGATAGAAACCATAGAAGATGTAATAGAGCCTTATCTTATACAATGCGGATTTATAAAAAGAACACCAAAAGGCAGAGTAGCTACAAATAAGGCTTATGCTTATTTAAATCTTTCTTCAAAGTATGACGATAATTATAATAATGAAGAAAGAGGATTATTTGATTTTTAAGGAGTTTACCTATTTTAATTACAGACGATACTTCAACAAAAGAGAAAAAATCCAATGCTCAGTTGGATAAATATTATTTGGAAGAAACTTCAAAAGATGTTAAAAATTTAGCGAAAAAATTCGTCGGCAATTTCAAAGATGCTAATAAATCTGCTGATAATTCTAATTCCCGCTTTGATATAAACTATAAAAAAAGTGTTAAATTAACTCCATCTTCAAGATATAAAGCTCCGAAAACAAAAATAAAATTCAATAAAACCAAAAAACTTCTCAATAATTTATATAATGCTACTTACGGAATAAGACATACATTTAATTCGGTTATAGGAGCCATTGAAAGAAAAGGAAACCATGAAAGAAGCATACTCATATTTTATGATGATGAAGAACATGGAATAAGACTTCCTATTAATAATTTTATGATTTTATTTCTTTTTTTAGTATTCTCTGCTTTGATTTATACAGGTTATGATGCATATAACAGACAAAAAACAGCTAGAGAATTTTACAACACTCTTTCTGCAAGAGAAGCTAAAACTTATACTTTAATAGAAGATTATAAAAAATCTTTAAATAGATTTTCCAAAGCTTTAACAGATTATAATAATATCATGAAATCTATATCCTATACAATAGATTATAATGATGTTGGTACTTTCAATAATAACAATAATTTAAATAATAATGAATCTTTAAATAATATTGAAAAAATGCTTAGCGAATTAGACTCCTATCAAAAGAATGTTCTTTCATTTATGGAAGTATCTCCAAAAATACATAAAGAAATTCCTTTAGGATGGCCTGTTGCAGGAGGGGGAAGAATATCAAGCGGATTCGGAGCAAGGTTATCGCCTTTCAATCAGGAAAAAAGTTATCACTATGGTGTTGATATAGCAGGTCCTTATGGTACTCCTATACTTGCTGTTGCTGATGGTACTGTTTCATTTGCAGGATGGAGAAACGGATACGGCTGGTTTGTTCTAATTACGCATGCTAACGGATATCAGACTGCTTATGGTCATAATTCTAAACTTCTTGTTGATTATGGACAGAAGGTAAAAAGAGGAGATCGTATAGCTTTAATAGGAAACACTGGAAGAACCACAGGAATACATTGTCATTTCGAGGTGAGGATAGGAGGAGATCATAAGAATCCTATGCCTTATTTAGGTGCTAGATTCTAGTTTATGATTTTATATATTATTATTCTTCTAATGTTATATGAATGCACATGATTCTAAGAAGAGATATTTAGGAGAGTTCTATACTCCTTTAAATTTTGCTGAAAAATCTTTATACTATATATTTAACATAATAGATAAAAAAGAATTTGAAAATGGAAAATATAGAATATGGGATATGGCATCTGGAACAGGAAATTTAGAGTATTATATCGATGAAAAATATCATAAATATGTTTATATGTCCACAATAGATGAAAATGATATAGAATATTCTAAAATAAAATTTAAAAATGCCTTTAAGTTTCAATATGATTATTTAAATGATGATATAAATAATGATGATTTTCAATATTATAAGCTTCCTAAAAAACTTCAAGATGATTTAAATAATAAAGAATTAAAATGGATTATATTAATTAATCCTCCTTATGCTACAAGTCAGGTTGCAGGTACAAACTCAAAAAGTAAAAAAAATGTTAGTGTAAGTAAGATTAGAGATATGATGCATAAAGAAAAATTAGGTGATGCTTCAAGAGAATTATATGCTCAGTTTATGTTTAGAATACATAAAGAGTTTAATGATAAAAATAAAGTTTATCTTGCTATATTTTCTAAAACCAACTATATAAAATATAATAATAATGAAAAGTTTAGAAATAAGGTATGCAATTATAAATTTTTAAATGGATTTATTTTCTCTTCATCTAATTTTGACAATACTTCAAAAACTACTTCTTTTCCTGTAAGTTTCATCATTTGGGAAATAAATAATAAGCATAATATAAAAACAGAAAATATTATTTTAGATGTTCTTGATAATAACTGCAGTATAATAGATAAAAAAAGCTATAATGTAATAGATAGTGATAATCTTCTTAATAAATGGATAAAGAGAATAAAAACTTCATCAACATTTGTACCGCTTTCATCAGCAATAAAAGTAAAAACCTCAGGACATGATATAAGAGATAAAGTATGCGAAGGCTTTATAGGTTCTCTTATGAGCTGCGGAAGTGATTTGCAAAAACAGAATCTTACTGCTATATTTTCTGCTCCTCAGGCTTCGGCGGGTTCGCTTTCTATTACAAAAGAAAATTTTGAAAAGGCTATGATAATACATGCCGTTAGAAGAACTGCTAAAGTAGATTGGCTTAATGGAAGCGATCAATTTTGCATACCTAAAAATGAATTGGATAGAAAATTTATATTAGACTGTGTAGTATGGACTTTATTTTCTACTTCCAATCAAACATCTGCTATGGATAATATTTTATATAAAGAAAAATATTATACTATAATAAATCATTTTTATCCATTTGATTATAAAAAAGTTTACAGCGGATGCAGTTTCTTTGAATATAATAATGAAAAAAGATTTTGTTTTGAATATTTAGAAAATAATAATAAATATATATCTGATGAAGCATTTGATTTGATAAATACTGCTGAAAAACTTTATAAATATTTTTATTCTAACATAGAAAAAGTTAATAAAGAAAAATTTAAAATATCTTTATGGGACAGCGGATTTTGGCAGATAAGAAAATCTCTTAAAGATGTTAAATTAGCTTCTGACATATTAAAAGAAATAAAGATTAAAAGAAACATATTAAAAAACAATATATCAAAAAATACTAATGATTTTATTTTTTAATTTTTAATAACGCATGTTGAATCAAACAAAAAATATAATACTATTTTTATAATATTTGAAAGTAAGCTAACCATGCGGTGAATAGACTGTAAACTAATCAAAAACTAGGGCGGGCATGCTTTTATGTTTTAAGCTTTAAATATAAATAAATCTAATTATTTGTAAATAAAACAATAAAGTAAAAAGGGTGGGGTATGTAATTTAAGTTTTGCAATTTATTTACACTCCCCACCCTCTATGCCTATAGTTTTACTGTGAAATATAATTTTTAATTTTTTTATTGTTTTATTAGAATTTACAGCGTCCCACCCAAGCTTTATTTAAATTTATAGCTTTATATAAAGTAATTTTTGTATATGAAATTAAATATATATGACAGTGTATATTTCTATACACTGCCGTAAAATTGGGGTAAAAATTAGTTTGATTTATTATTATGAGATTTTTTCAAAATTAATTTTATTATATAAAAACTATTATAATACAATAAGAAAGTTTAGTTATACCACCATGCTTATTGATAATAATTATTAATTATAATATGTTTTTATAAAAAATCAATACTAAATAATAAAAAACTTCAAATATTTTATATTTTTGTTATAGAAGTTTTTTTTAAAATAAAATATCAATCTTTCATTATAGTAGAATTAGGATCTTTAAGATAATCACGAGTAAGTTTAGCTATTTTTGGTGATAGTATAAGAAGCCCAATAAGGTTAGGTATAGCCATAAGCCCATTTAAAGTATCAGCTATAGCCCATATCAAGTCTAATTGACTTACAGCACCAATTATACCTATAATTAAGAATATTACTCTGTATGAATATGAAGCTATTTTATTTCTTTTTGTAAGATACCCTAAAGCAACAACACCATAATGAGACCAACCCACAAATGTAGAAAAAGCAAATAATACTAAAGATATTGTAAGTATTACAGAGCCTGCATATCCTAAATTATTTCCGAATGAAAAAGAGATAAGTTCAGCACCATTTAATTTAGTACCATGATTAGCTTCTAAAAATATTATAGCTATAAGCCCTGTTAAAGTACATACAAAGAAAGTATCTATAAGCACTTCAAATATTCCCCATAAACCCTGCTCTATAGGATTTTTTGAATTGCTAGCCCCATGAGCCATTGGAGCAGTACCTAAACCAGCCTCATTAGAAAATACGCCTCTTGCAAATCCGAATTTCATACCCATCATTATAGTATATCCCATAAATCCGGCTCCTACCTGTTTTAATGAAAAAGCTTCTTGAAATACCCTCTGAAAAGCATGAGGTATTTTATCGGCATTCATAATTAATATAATAATACCTGAAATGATATATATAACGCACATAAAAGGTACTAATTTTTCGGTAACAGTAGCTATTCTTCTTATTCCGCCTATAATAATAACAGCAGTTAAAATTACAACAACTATTCCTGTAACTATATGCGGAACTCCAAAATTCTGATAAATAACCCCCGCCATAGCATTAGTCTGAGTCATATTTCCAGCCCCAAAACATGCTAAAGCGGCAAAAGCAGCAAATATACTCCCAAGCCAAGGCATATTAGCACCCTTGGATATATAATACATAGGACCGCCATGATTATGACCTAAATCATCTTTTATTCTATAGTGAACAGCTAAAATAACCTCTGAATATTTAGTAACCATACCGAAAAAAGCAGCAAACCACATCCAAAATAAAGCTCCAGGTCCTCCTGACACTATTGCAGTAGTAACACCGGCAATATTTCCTGTACCTACAGTGCTTGCTAATGCTGTGCTTACCGCCTGAAAAGGAGTAATATTATCATCTAAATCATGTTTTTTTGCTAATGCTCCGAATGTATGCTTAATCCATAAAGGTATTTTTGTTATTTGTATAAAACCTGTTATTATGCTTAAATATATTCCTGTACCTACTAACAATGTAAGCATTATTGGTCCCCATACAAAACTATTAACAACATTATTTATTTTAGCTATCATTTCTACCATAATATATCCTTATTGTTACTAGCGATGAACTCGCTTATTAATAGCTTATAACTAAATCTATAAGATGCTCATTCATACGCTTTATTATTATTGCTAGCGATGAACTGCTTATTAATAGCTTATAACTAAAGTTATAAGATGCTCATTCATAAATTAAATATTAATATGCAGCTCATATTACTTATTATTAATTTTATATAAATTATTTTCTAATATTTATAAACCCTTTTTACCCTATCTCCTATATTTACCAACACCTCATGTGTTATAGTGTCTATTCTCTTAGCTAAAGTATAAGCATTGAGTTTTTCATCATTACCGAATATTAAAACTTCATCTTCTACATTTACATCATCATTTCCTATTTCAGCAATAATAGAATCCATGCATACTCTTCCTCTTAAAGGATAATATTTACCATTAATTTTTACTTCCCAATTATTTGATAATTTTCTTGGTATTCCATCAGCGTATCCTATAGGTATTACAGCCACTCTTGTATCTTTATTAGCAGTCCAAGTCATTCCATAAGAGATGCTTTCCCCTTTCTTTATATTTCTAACTAAAACAACATACGATTTTAAATTTAATATAGGATTAATACCTAAAATATTATCGTTATATCCATACAATATTATTCCAGCTCTAACCATATCAAAATATGTATTCTTATATGAAATTATCGCTGCTGAATTAGAAGTATGAGCATTTTTTATTTCTATACCATTTTCTTTAAGATTATTTAATACATCATGAAAAATTTTTATCTGTTTATTAGTAAAATTAACAGAGTAATCATCATTCATGTCAGAAGCAGCATAATGAGTATTAATACCTTCTATATTTAGAGTTTCATAAGATAATACTTTTTTTGCTAAAGGCACAACTTCTTCAGGTTTAGCCCCCATTCTGTTTAATCCTGTATCAACTTTTATATATAAATTTAAACTTCCGCCATTCTTTTTTAAAAATCTATCATAATACTCTAAACATTCATCATTACTTATGATAGGACTTAAATTATATTTGCATACCAAATCAGACTCATCTTTAAAATGCTGAAACAGAACTAATATAGGAATTTTAACCCCAGCTTCTCTTATTTTTATCCCCTCTTCAACATTGGCAACACCTAAAGCATCAGCTCCAAATTGTTCCGATGCCTTAGATATCTCTATTAAACCATGCCCATAAGCATTTGCTTTAACAATATTAAGAAGTTTAACCTCATTTATAATGGATCTTATAATCTGCATATTCTTCTTAAAAACGGATAAATCAATTTCAGCAATAGTATAATTTGACATAATCTTAACCTACTTATTTTTAATAATTAAAACTTTATTATTATCAAACTTATAATTGTTAATAAAGTCAAAAATATAAAAAATGAGATATTATATTATATATATAATATCTCATTATTAAAAGCCGCAATATTCATTTACATATTAAACATTTCCGGATTTTTAAAGTCTTCTTTAAGCATCTCTAATACATCATCATCTTTTTTAAATTCATCATTATCATTTTTAAACTCTTCCTCAAGACTTCTAAGTTCCATATCCATTCTTTCATCTACAGTATAATTTTCCGGATTCTTATTAGCATTTTCATTTTTATCTTCTTCTATATCATCAGCATTTGTGATAAATTTACCCATAAGCTCATGAAATTTAACAAATATTTCATTCAATTTATTTGTAGCAGTATAGAATTCTTTATTACCCTCAACAGTTTTTACAGAAAGCTCATTCAAGAAACTCATAGCATGCATAACTTCCTTAGCACCTGAGCTATTAGCTTCAATTATATCAGAAACTTCTCTAGTAATCTGGTCAAGCAAAGTAATTTGACTGTCTACCACATCACCGCTGTTCATCTGTTCTTTTACGCTGTCTTTAACCCCTGTAGTAATATTATTTAAGTGTCTTATAGTTTCAAGTATATCTCTTCCGCCAACCTCTAATTCACTGTTTGCAGTATTGATTTCAGAAACAACTCTTGCAGTATTTTCTGACATATCAAGTATATTATCAAGAGACTTACCACTGTTGCTTGCAAGCTCCACTGTCTCTTCTATTCTCTTAGTAATAGCTTTAATGATGTTTGTAATAGATTTAGTATTATCTGCAGTATGTTCTGCCAAAGATCTTATTTCATCGGCAACTACAGAGAAACCTCTTCCTTGTTCTCCGGCATGTGCTGCCTCAATAGCTGCGTTCATAGCGAGAAGGTTAGTTTGTTCTGCAATACCTTGAATAACATTAACTATTTCTTTAATCTGATCTGAGCTTTCTTCAATACCTCTAACAGCTTCAATAACTTCATCTACAGTATCACCGCCGTCATGTGCATCTACAAGAAGTTTTTTAGAGAAACTGTCTGCTTTATTAACACTTCTTGCCACAGATGTAATATTAGATATCATCTCTTCAATAGAAGCGGAAGTCTGTTCTACTGCTGATGATTGACGCTCCATATTATCATTAATCTTATAGATTGTCTGCAAAAGCTCTTCTACAGCGATAGAAGCTGATGAAAAAGCATGCTTTTGCTGATCTGTAGAGCTAGTAACATTTTGTATAGAAGTAATAATATTATTAACACTTGCTACGCTTTCAGTGATGCTTGAGCTTTGATCATTTATTCTATTTGTGTTTTCATCAATAATCTTTTCTATTACTTTTATCTCTTCAAATACCTTATAACTTTCTACTTTCAAGTCTCCTATAAGATTGTCCAAACTAGATAAGAATAAATTAAAGTTATAAATTAAAACTCCTATTTCATCATTATTTTTTGAAGATATTCTTTTTCTTAAATCTCCGTTTCCGCCTAGAAGCATTTTTGTAGATTTATTTGCTTTGTTTATTGAAGATAGAAGTATTTTCAAAATAATTAAATAAACACCAAAGAATAAAATAAATATAGATATAAATATATAATTAAATACTGTTAGATTCATATTAGAATCTTTTATTAAAGTATTTATATCTTTATAGTACAGCCCAATAACTTTTAATTCTTTTATATATGAAATTATAGCAATAGATTTTTTTCCTCCTATGTTAATAGGATACAATATTTCAAATGTATTATTGGCTCCGAATGATTTCTCAAAATTTTCTATATTTTGAACAAGTTCCGGTGATGATGATAATATTGAAGAGGAGCTTTCAGCTATATATCTGCTGTCATAACTAAGTATTATCTCTCTTTTTTCTGTTGAATAATAAATATAATCCCATTTAGAAAGAGTATAATTATTTTTTATTATATTATTTATACTTTCCATTCCTGTTTCAGATATCAAATATCCAATATCTTTTCCGAATAATTTTAAAGGTGTATAAGCAGATATATATATATTATTTCTATCATAAACATTTATATTTAAAGTTACAAGATTATCTCTTATTTCATTTTCTAAGAAATTATGAATAGCTAAGGCGTCTGATGCTCTGCTGCTGTATCTGTCTGTAGTAGGATCTTTTGATATTGTTACGGAATAAGGCAGATCCGTATCTAAATATTCCTGATTTATATTAATAGAGATTGTATTATATTTATTTTTTAAAGTATTGTTTATATATCCTATTCTATTAACAATATAGTTTTGTATATCATCTTTTGAGATGACACTTTTATTAGAATAAATATTAAGCACCGATTCAGAATAAGTCATCATATCTGATTTTATATTATCATCAATTCCTTTTATATTATCAGATACAGCAAGAATTTCATTTAATATTGAATTACTGTAATTTTTTAAATAAACATCTTCCTGTACAGAAACATAATTCATAAGAAAAGCTAGTATTATAGTAGAGAAAAACAAATATACTATAAGTCCTAATTTAGCTATAAGCGGTATATAAAAAGTGGATATGTTTTCATCTAATTCAAAATCTTTAGACATTATTTTAAATAAAAGCATAAACACACTTGATAATAAAACCGCATTTATAGTGGCATTAAATAGAGCTAATGTCATAGTATGTATGAATATCTTATTTATAATAGAGTATGCAACAATTTCTATTACGCTTCCTACTAGAGAAATAACAAAAAATATTAATAGAACTCTGCTTGCCAATCTTATATCAGAATTTATTTTCCAAATTTTTAAATATTTAAATAAAAATATAAAAGATATCACAGAAAAGACTATTTTTAGTCCGTAAATAGGCGGCATTTCTTTATATATAAAAAATAACGCTGTATTCCAAATAACAATATCCACTAATAAATATAGCGGAATACTTATAATTTTAAGCTTTCTAATAACATGTAGTTTTATCTTTTCTGAAGCCATAATATCCTCTATTAAATAAATGCAATTAATATAATATTATACATTATCGTTTATTTTTTATCAAAATTTATTCATAAAAAAATGAAGTACATATTAAGAAATTATACTCTGCCTACCTCATTAATTACTCTGCCTACTAATGTGTCATGAGTAGAGATTGTTTTGGAATTTAATTCATAGGCTCTTTGAACCTCTATCATTCTAACCATCTCATTTATAGGGTTTACATTGCTCATCTCTAAAAATCTTGATAATACTTTAGGACGGTCTACGCCTTTTTGTGCTATATATGCAGGACCGCTTATATCAGTGTCCACCCAGAAAGATTCTCCTTCTTTCTTTAAATATCTTTCATTGTCAAATCTTACTATCTTTAAAGTATCAAGTATATCTTCATCTTCCCATTCATTATCATTAAACTGTACAAATGTATTGCCGTCCTGATATCTTCTATTGATGCTTACTCTTCCTTCTTCATCTATATTGAAGTTATTAGTTTTTATCTGTATATATCCGTTTTCACCCATAACTTTATAGCCATGCTTAGTTACAAGATAATGATCTTTATCTATTAAAAAACTTCCGTTTCTTGTATATCTCTCACCATGAGGAGTTTCTACAGCAAAGAATCCTTTATCGCCCAAAGCTATATCAAGCTGATTGCCTGTTTCTCTTAATGAACCTTGTTCCCATTCTGTGAAAACCTCATTAACTTCTACTCCTGTACCCATTCTTCCTACATAAGGTCTTACATCGGTAGAACCAAGCGGAAATATTACTACTCCATCATCTTCTGTTCTTGCTGCCATCATCTCTGGAAAAGATTTGAAGCTTACTGTATCTCTTTTAAATCCAGGTTTATCAACATTAGCTAAATTGTTAGCAACTACATCTAATCTTGCTTGTTCGGCCATCATGCCGCTTGCACCTGTATAAACACCTCTTACCATTTATAATCCCCCTAATTTATTATAATATGTCGTCTTTTTCTCTTTTTGTATCTATATTAATAGTTTTTAATTTTTCTTCCAAATTTTCATATCCTCTTTCTATGTGATAAATCCTATGAACATTTGTAACACCTTTAGCTATAGCTCCTGCAGCAACCAAAGCCGCACCTGCACGAAGATCGCTTGCCTGTACATCTGCTCCTGAAAGCTCTTTACCTCCATTTACTACTATGTCAGAAGTATTAAGATCAATATCTGCTCCCATACGAATAAGCTCTGGAACATGGCTGAATCTGTCTGGATAAATCTTTTCAATAAGCTCACTTTTGCCTTTAATTGTGCATGCGAGTGTTGTATAAATAGCCTGCAAATCTGTAGGAAAACCCGGATACGGCAGAGTTTCCACCTTAAAAGGCTTTAATTCTCTATTAGAAGCATCAAGCTCTATAGTTGTATCTGTAGTTTTTATATCGCAGCCTATATCTGAAAGTAAGTCTAATACAAAACTTAAATGTTTAGGCTCAGAATTTTCGAGTTTTAATTTTCCTCTTCCAGCTGCCGCTATTGCTAAAAAAGTACCTGTCTCTATTCTGTCTGGTATCACTGTAAACTCAGCACCATGAAGACTATCTACACCTTCTATAGTAATAGTATCAGTGCCTCCGCCTGTGATTTTTGCTCCCATAGCATTAAGCAAATCTACAAGATTAACGCATTCAGGTTCTTTTGCAGCATTCCTTATAATAGTAGTTCCTTTTGCCAAAGATGCCGCCATCATAACATTATCAGTTCCCAACACGGTAGGTCCGAACTTACCAGATAAATCCATATCTGCACCTATAAGGCTATCTTCCACTTTAGCATCAATATATCCTGCTGTTATATCTATTTTAGCTCCCAAAGCTTCCATTCCCTTTAAATGCAGGTCTATTGGTCTTGGTCCGAAAGCACAGCCGCCCGGATAGGATACTCGGCAATGTTTTCTTTTAGCAAGCAATGGTCCAAGAACTATAATAGAGCCTCTCATCTTTTTTACTAGTTTATAAGGAGCTTCTTCACTCTTTCCATTATGAGATATTATTACAGTGGTATTATTCTTAAAATCAACTTTCTTTCCTAAAGGCTCTAATATATCTATAAGAACATGAACATCTACCAAATCGGGTACATTATGAAGTATTACAGGCTCATCTGTTAGAATAGATGCCACAAGCAAAGGAAGTGATGCATTTTTTGACCCAGATACCTTTAATACTCCGCCGATATTGTTTGAACCTTCTATCACATATTTATACATATATTTTCCGCCTTTTAAAGAATAAAAATTCTGCTTTCTTTATTTTCGGTATAATGAAAAATGCCTTGATAAATTTTATCTACATATTATGTAAATATTATAATCATAATCTAAAACGCACGGTAAATACACTTAAATATATAATTCAAATTATTATTCTTAATGAAGTATATATTTTAAATTTCATTGACTCGTGCGGTATGTTCTCCGCAAATTTAAAAAAACTTGGGTGGGTGCTGTAATATCTAACTTAAACAATAAAATAGTATAAAGTCAAAATTCAAACTAAAGTAATAAATTCTGAAGGGCGGGGAGTTAGAAAAAGTTTTTAAATTTTTGCCTTATTTTCATTACCACCATATAGGCTTATTGTTTAATTCTGCAATTAAAATTTTATTTGTCTTTTTATTTTATTTTCATTTATTAACGCCCACCCAAGTTTTGATTAGATTTAGGACTTCTTTAACGCACGCAAAATTTTATTTTCAAACATAGCAAAAATTGTATTGTTAATATATTTATATTTTTTGTTTCGTTTACCGTGCGGTGAATAGGCTAAAAATTTAAATACGCTTGGGTATGTGCTAACATATATAGTTTAAATACAAAAACAATATGAAGCTAAAATTCAAAGTGAAGTAATAAATTCTAAATGGAGGAGAGTTAGAAAAAGTTTTTAAATTTTTAGCTTTATTATAATTCCCACCCTATAGGTTTATTATTTTAATCTGTAATTATAATTTTTAACTTTCTTTATTGTTTAAAAAGAATTTTTTAACGCCCACCCTAGCTTTTATTAGATTTTAAATCTTTACAACGCACGCAGAGTTAATTTTTAAACATAATGAAAATTGTATTGTTAATATATTTATATTTTTTGTTTCGTTTACTGTGCGGTGAATATACTATGAATTTAAATACACTTGGGTGGGTGTTAACAGATGTTATTTAAATCATAAAACAATATAAAGCTAAAATTCAAAATAAAGTAATGAACTATAAAGGGCGGGGAGCAAGAAAAAGTTTTTAATTTTTTTAACTTTTACTAATTCCCACCCTATAGGTTTATTATTTTAATCTGTAATTATAATTTTTAACTTTCTTTATTGTTTAAAAAGAATTTTTTAACGCCCACCCTAGCTTTTATTAGATTTTAAATCTTTACAACGCACGCAAAATTTTATTTTCAAACATAGCAAAAATTGTATTGTTAATATATTTATATTTTTTGTTTCGTTTACCGTGCGGTGTACAGACTATAAATCTATGGTAGGGGCTGTGATTTCTAGCTTAAACAGTGAATAACTATAAAGCAAAATAGTAAAATAAATTAAAAAGCCTAGAGTGTGGACAAATGTAATTAAATTTAAAAATCTATTTACATACCCCGCCCTTTATCCTTAAATACTTTATTATGCAATTTTTATTTATATTTTCTTTAATACCAATATAGAAATATTAACGCCCGCCCAAGAGTTTATTAATTTTTTAACCTATTTCATATATTAACATAATATTTTTTTATAAATTTGGTTTTAATAAAAATATAATTATGATATAATGTTGCAATAATTTTACAGGAGCAGGGATATAATATTATGACATACATTAAATTGAACAAAGAATATAAAGATGAAATAGTATACGAGACTATGCTAAAAATGGGATTCTTACATTATTTTAATACTAACTATTATTACAATAATAAAGGTATTCAATTTAAAAATGATGCTGAATATACATTTATAGGTTTATTTTTATCATTTGACAATGATATACTTACAGTTAATCATAATCATAGCTTTTTGTATTTATCAGAATTTTTAACTAAGCATAATATAACTAAATTAACAGATATAGAAGCTTCTTCATTAATTGATGTAGAATATGAGGGAAAAGATCCTTATTACTGTTTTGCAAAATTAAACAATATTACACAAAAAGTTATTATTACTTTTATAGCCGAATTTGATAGAATTTATAATAGTATTGCAAAATGAATAAAGATAATAAAAAGTTATAATAGATATTATTTTGTCTTCATAATATAAAAAATATAAAGCTCAATAGCAATATATTAAAAATTATGATATTATTAACTCTAATTATAATATAAAAGGCTTAATTAAATGATAAATATAGCTATACTAGGAAGACCTAATGTAGGTAAATCCACATTGTTTAACAGATTTGCAGGAAGAAGAAAATCCATAGTAGACCCTACAGCAGGAGTTACCAGAGATATAAGTATAGCTAAAACCTATATTGATGATATAGAGTTTAATGTTTTTGATACAGGCGGACTTCTCGATGTAAGCGATGACACTTTAAATGAAAAGGTAAGAGAAAAAGCATTAAAAACAGCCTTAGAAGATTCGGATATACTTTTGTTTTTGGTAGATGCACATCAAAGCCACCCTGATGACAGACATTTTATTAATATAATAAGAAAATCAGGAAAACCTATAATACTAGTAATAAATAAAGTGGATGCTGACTCTCATAATAATTTAGTGAGTGAATTTTATTCATTAGGTGTAAAAGATGTGTCTATAATAAGTGCCGAGCATAATAACGGTATTGATGATTTAAGAGAAAAAATACTAGAAGTTCTTGAAAGAAACGGATTTGATTTGGAAGCTGAAAGAGAAATCTCTAAAAATAGTAATTCTGATAATAATGATGAAGATACAATAGAAATTGAAAATATAGATGAAGATTTTGAAGATTATGATGATAATTTAGATGAAGAAGATGAAGAAAGTTATAATGATAAAAAAGAAAAATCAAAACAATATAAACTTGATGAATATATAGCACAAAAGAAAACAATCAATATAGCTATAGTAGGAAAACCAAATGCAGGAAAATCTACTTTATTAAATACATTGATAGGAAAAGACAGAAGCATAGTTTCTAATATTGCCGGCACTACAAGAGATGCTATAGATGAAACATTTAATTTCAAAAATGATGATATTTGTCTTGTAGATACAGCCGGAATAAGAAAGAAAAAAAATGTCAATAGCGATATTGAATACTATAGTGTAAACAGAGCGATAAAAGCTATAGAAGCATCAGATGTATGCATACTTATGCTTGATGTTTTTGAAGGGCTTACAGATCAGGATAAAACTATTGCCAATCTTATTATAGAAAGAAGAAAAGGAATAGTAATAGCTGCAAATAAATGGGACATAAGAGATAAAGGCATTACTTGGAATGATTATGAGGCATATATGAAAGATACTTTTCCTGTTCTTAATTATGCTTTTTATGCCAAAGTATGTGCCAATAGAAAAAATGATGCAGAAAAACTTTTATCTTTAGCTGTAAGAGTTGCAAAGACAAGAATGCAGAGATTTGAAACGCATGCTCTCACAGAAACTATGGTAAGAGCTACTAGAGAATATTCAATATCTGCCGGCGGAAATCCTTTTAAAATTTTCTATGTTGTTCAGACAGGTATAAATCCTCCTGCCTTTGCTGTATTTTGCAATCATCCTCATAAATTAAATTCGCATTATAATAGATATTTGGAAAATAGATTCAGAGAGATGTTCGATTTCAGAGGAACACCTATTATACTCAATTTTAGAAAAAGAGGTAAAAAATTTGGAGGTTAAAAATATGATAGTTAAAATTATAGTAAGCATACTTGTTTCATATATAATCGGGGCAATACCATTTTCATTTATAATAGGAAAAATAAATGGACATGATGTAAGAAAAGAGGGAAGCTGCAATCCGGGTGCAAGCAATGTACTTCGTGTATGCGGTAAAAAGGCTGGAATAGCTGCTTATATTTGTGATATAGGTAAGGGAATGATAGCTGTACTAATACCTTCTTTCATACTTTCTAATATTATTTTTACTCATAGTTATATATTAGTGGCTTGTGCTGTTGCTGCTATATTAGGGCATGTATTTTCTATATTTTTAGGTTTCAAAGGCGGTAAAGGTGTAGCAACTAGTGCAGGTTCTATGTTTATGCTTGCTCCTGTAAGTTTAATTATTACTATGGTATTTTTCTTTATTGGTTTATTTGCTTCAAGAAAAACTGTTGCTATAGGTTCAACTTGCGGGGCTATTGCTTTTCCTATAGTCTTGAGCTTTTTGTATTTTAAAGCTAATTTTTTATACAGAATATTTTTTAATATAAACTATATTATTCTTCTTCCTATAGCGATACTTCTTGCAATATTTATTATAATAAAGCATATACCTAATTATAAAAGAATGCTTAAAGGCGAGGAAAATAGTTTTTCTAAAAAATAATAATCAAAGAAAGTTATATTTTAATTTTGATAAAATACTATTTACAATTTTATAAAAAGCAGTACTATTGTTTTACATTAAATTAATTTATTTAGGGATTAAATTATGAAACATTGTATTAAAATTATAAGTCTATCTTTCATATTTTTATTTATTTTAAGCTGCGGAAATAAAAATGACCCTATAGAAAACATAGAAGAAAATGCTAGATATGAGGGAACTTTAAATACAACTCAAAATACTAGACAGCTTATAACAAATAAATGCACTTTAATTGTTAATGAAGATAGTTCTATAAATATTACTATAGAAGGCGGAAATATATATGATGATATAGTAACAATATCAAAAGAAGAATTAACTAAAGTTGGGGATTCATCATATACAGCAGAGAAAGATGGAAAAAAATATTCTTTTGCTTTTTATGATACTTACATGAATTTAACGATTATAAATACTGATAATTCTACATCTGACGGTAAACTTTCAAAAATTGATAACCGCACGGAAGGTTGATTTTTATTTATTGTTTTAATTATAATTTTTATTAAACATATATATTTAAGGCTTTGTTCTGCGTGCGGCTTGAGTTTGCAATAAATTTAAAAAATCTTGGGCGGGCAGCAGAAAATTCTAATTAAGCAAATAAGAAATTAAAAATTTATATTTAAATTAATGTTATAAGTATAAAGGGCGGGGAATGTAATAAATATTTTAAACCTAATTTAAAAATGTACAAATCCTAATGAATCAAAATTAATTTCTTTATTATTAGAATCTATGAATCTTATATATTTACTTGAGTATTCATGAACCTTTCCTATTTTTATCAAATTATTTTCTTCTGGTATATTGTCTGAAGTTGTAAAAATTACAGCATAATCTTCTCCTCCCGTAAGTATAGATTTTAGTATTTTTTTGTTATTATTATTAAAAAATCTATTTACTAAGTACCAATTAGAAGATTCATATATTTCTATAGTTTTATTCGAGTTTTCAGCAATATGAGATGCATCCTGCAAGAGTCCGTCGCTTATATCTATAGATGAGTTTATTTTGTATTTATTAATAATCTCCTGCCATTTATCATAAAAAAGCGTAGGTCTTAAATGGGTTTTAATGCTTTGATCGTTATAGTCATAATTTCCAGATAAAAGTTTTTTAAGTCCTAAATCACTTTCTCCTACAAATCCAAGCACATAAACATTATCATCATTTTTTGCATTGCTTCTTAATATGGATTTATTTTTTTCTATAGTACCAATTAATGTTACTGAAATGAAAAAAAAGTCCTTTGATGAAGTGGTATCTCCTCCTGATATTTCTATATTGTATGGTTTGCATGCTTCTAAAAAACCTCTATACCATTCTAATATATTTTCATCATTAATTTTTTTAGGTATTGAAAGAGATATGAATGCATTTGTAGGATTTGCTCCTTTGCATATTATATCGCTGATATTCGCCTGAGCTGATTTATATCCTATATCATAAAAAGAATAATAATCTAAAGAGAAATGTATATTTTCTACTAATATGTCGGTTGTAACTAAAATATCTTTATCAGCACTTATATTTTTTATAACAGCACAGTCATCGCCTATATTTAAATTATCTGTATTATTAGATTCTGTTAATTTTTTTATTTTTTCTATTAGATTAAATTCCTGCATATTTATGTTTCCGTAATATTTTATATGATTATAACATGTATAGTAAAAGTTTTAAACATTAAAAATTTTATCTTAATTCCCCACCCTTTATTTTTATTATTTTATTTTCACTTTTTTATTTTTATTTATTTTTTTGTTTAAATTAGAAAAAGCATTCCCCACCCAAGCTTTTATTAAATTTATAGTGAGTAATAGTTAAAATAAAAAAGGCTTATAAAATGATTAACATTTATAAGCCTTATTACTTTCATAATTTAATTATCAATTTTTGAATAAATTAACAGCCTCATCTTTAGCACTATTAACAGCATTAACAACCGAAGTAGTAGATATAGTAGCACCGCTTATAGCCGCAATTTGAGCATCAGCTGCCTCTTCAGGCTTAATTCCTTTTACAACAGTTAAAGGAACTATTGTACTTTGCTCTTTGAATTGATCTCTAAAGCTATCTTCAATGATTTTAGCACCAAGCCCCGGAGTTTCAGCCTGTTCAGTAACTACTATAGCAGTTATTTTATCAACATTAGCATCAAAACCAACAAGAACTTTATTTTCGCCGTTGTATCCTCCAGCAGAAGAAAGCATAGCATAACCAACTACAGTACCATCAGCTTTTTTACCTATATAGTAAGGATAAGCAGAATTATCAGTTAAAGGACCTTCTAATTCATCAGCACCTTCAATAACAGTTTTAACACCATTAAGTACAGTTTTTTCATTATTAGCTAAAATATCTTTTTCAAAAGAAGAATATACAAATGAAAGCAAAAAACCAGCTAATAATGCAGTAATTGTAACAGAAATAACGGCAGTATAACCAACCTCTTTTTTCATAATTATTTACCTCCTTCTTTTTGAGCATTAGCTTTATTAATATTAATTAATTCTCTTTTTCCAACAGGTAAAGGACGAGTAAGCATAGCAATTAAAGGCATAAACATATTACCTATAAGTATAGAATACATCATATATTCCGGAGAAGAACCGAAAGTTCTTAAAACAGCAAGTACAGCTCCTATTAAAAGAGCATATATCCAAGCTCCTAAATGACTAGAAGGGCAAGTAACCATATCAGTAGCCATAAAGAAAGCACCAAGTCCGAAACCGCCTGCTAATACTTGATATATAGGAGAAGCCACTTTACCAGGCATAGCCAAACAAAGAATCAAACTCATGATAACTAAAGAAATAAACATTCCTAAAGGTATTCTCCAATCTATAGTATTAGTAATTAGAAGGAATATTCCGCCTATTAATAATAGAAGGAAAGAAGTCTCTCCTATAGCACCAGCAGTACTTCCTAATAACATTTGAAGATAATAGTGTGATTCTATTTGTATTTGAGAAGCTAAAGAGCCGCCGAAATCAATAGCATTATATTTTAAGAAAGTTAAAGGAGTAGCAGAAGTTAAAGCACTTACAGCATCTAAAGACTGAGTTGCACCTGAAACAGTAAGAGTTAAATCTTTAACTATATTTTCAAAAACACCTAAGAAAGGAACATTTTTAGGCGGAGTATATATAGTCATTTGAGCAGGGAAAGCTACTTGTAAGAAAGCTCTTCCGACTAAAGCAGGATTGAATATATTAGAGCCCAAACCTCCGAAAACCTCTTTAGCAAATACTATAGCTACAACACCGCCTATAACAACCATTGTAATTGTAGAATTAGGAGGAAGCGTCATAACCAAAAGTATAGCAGTAACCATAACAGCATAATCAGGAACTAATGGTTTTTTTCTTGCTTTTTTAACTATTACAGTAGCAAGTATACAAGTTATAATTGAAACTAAGTATAAGGCAATAACCCTAGCTCCAAACAGCACTATACTATATATAACAGCAGGTAGGAGAGCTATAATAACTCTCATCATAATCTTATTAGTAGTATCTCCATCTTTAATATGCGGAGATGATTCAGTATAAAATTTCATTATCTTATCTCCTTATTATCTTCTTAATAAATCTTTTCCAAATCTAATCCACTGCACCAAAGGAATTTTAGAAGGACATATATAAGAACAGCAGCCGCATTCAAAACAAGTTGCTATATCTAAATCATTCAATTTATCTTTGATTTTTGCTTTAGCAGTATGAGCAATTTCAGTAGGAGATAATTTAAGCGGACAAGCATTACCGCATCTTCCGCATTTAATACAAGGATATTCAACTTCTTTTGGTAATTTATCTTTATTTAAGAATAGAAGGGAGTTAGTACCTTTATTAACACATTGTTCAAGATTAGGTATAGCTGCTCCCATCATAGGACCGCCTGAAAGTATAAGAACATCTTCAGCAGTAATACCGCCGCATTCTTCAACTACATGAGAAATAGGAGTACCCAAAGGAAGCCATATATTTTTATGTTCTTTTATGGCATCACCAGATACTGTAACAAGTCTTTCTATAAGAGGTTTATTTTTAGCTACAGCTTCATATATAGCATAAAGAGTAGCGATGTTAACAACTATAACCCCTACATCCATAGGAAGTTTACTAACAGGTACTATTCTTCCTGTAGTAGCTTCTATGAGCATTTTTTCAGCACCTTGAGGGTATCTAAGTCTTAAAGCCATAACTTCAACATTATATTCTTTTCCCATTTTAGCCATTTCTTCTATTGCTTTAGGCTTATTATTTTCTATACCGATAATCGTTCTTTTTACAGAAGGAATTATTTTTCTTAAAATTTCAATACCTTTGAAAAGATACTGAGTATATTCAATCATAAGTCTGTAGTCGCTAGTGATATAAGGTTCGCATTCAACACCGTTAATAATTAAAGTATCAGCATTTCCCTTAGCAGCCCCATCAACTTTTACATGAGTAGGGAAAGTAGCACCTCCCATACCAACTATACCAGCCTGCTGTATTCTTTTAGACATTTCTTCTACAGGCATAGACATATAATCAGAACTCTCAAAGTAAGCTAAATTATCAGCATTACTATCAACATTGATAAGTAAAGCATTAGCTCCGCGTCCTAAAGGAGGTGCAGCAATTTCTACAGATGCAACAGTACCTGTAACAGAAGAATGAACATTTCCTGATACATAACCGCCAGCTTCTCCTATAAGTTCGCCTTTTTCAATTTTGTCCCCTTTATTTTTTAACATTTTAGCTGGAGCACCAATATGCTGTGCCATAGATATTAGGACGGTTTTAGGGGGCTTGGATAGAGCAGATGAAGCGATATCGGCTGTATCCTTACTGTCATGCGGATGAACTCCGCCAAAACGAAATCTACCTAAGTTCATATTATCAATCCTTCACTCAATTAAAAATAAATACTATTTTTTAATTATAAGTTAATTTATAGAAATAACAGCTACAGATTTGGTATAACCGCTTCCATAACTGCATATAGCTACCTTACTGTTTTTCTTTATAGAACCATCTTCCAAAGCCATAGATAATGCCACACCAGATGAAGCACTTAAAGATGAGTGAGCATTTTCCATTTTAGAGTATACTATATCTTTGCTTACTGAAAGTGCATCAACAAAGGCATTGTATGCATTTGGGCTTGAATAAGATGGTATATATAAATCGGGATTTATATTATTAGATGATAATACATCTTTAACATAAAGACCGGCTTTTTTAGCTTCTTCTTCAAAAATACTTCCGTCTTTTATAGAAATAAAATGTTCTTTATTAAGCACGCCTTCTTTAGTATAAGGTTTAGCTGTTCCGCCCATAGGTATATAACAATTTTCTAGAGCATTTCCGTCTGTTACTGAATCTATAAAATCTATTTGAATATCTGATTTTTCATTTGTTACTAAGGCTGCAGCACTTGCATCATCGAATCTATTTTCATCATCACATATATAAAATGATTCTGAAGCAACTACTAAAATATTTTTATATCTTCCGCTTTTAACAAACGCATAAGCGAGTCTTAATGCTGATAAAAAGCCTGTAAAATCACTTTCTATATCAAAACAGAAAGCATTCTTTGCTTTAATTTTTCCTGCTAATATACAGGCTGTGGAAGGATAAATATAATCTTTAGTAACTGTAGCACAAAGAATAGCATCTATATTATTTGGGTCTATGTCTTTTATTACTTCATTTATTGATAGTAGGGCTAAATCTGAGGCTGCCATATTGGTTTTGTTGTTTTTATAAGTGCCTTTACAAGATTTAATATAAACCATTAAAAAAATCCTTTAAAAAATTCTTCTTTTAGCTCCTGAGTCATAAAGTTCTTTAGCTATTTTTTCATTTATTTTGGCATCTAAAAATCTATACATATTTAGTACAGCATTTTTCATACCTATGCCGCTGGTTTTGCCATGTCCTACAAAAGCTCCGCCATTTAAACCTAATAATATAGCTGAACCATAAGAATCGGAACTCATTTTTGATTTCAAATTATTAAATACAGGTTTCATCATAAGCCCTCCCATAACGCTGATAGGATTCTTCTTAACTTCGTCTTTTAATAGATTAACAACAAAAGAAGCTGTTCCTTCTATAGTTTTTAACACTATATTTCCATCGAATCCGTCAGTTACAACAACATCAACACTATCAGATTTTAGCATATCATTAGGCTCTATATTACCTATGAAATTAATTTTTTTCATTTTTTGAAGACGCTCAAATGATTTTTTAGCATTAGCGTTCCCTTTAGAGTCTTCTTCGCCTATATTCAAGAGTCCGACTCTAGGATTATCTATCTTTAAATATCTTTTAGCAAATACTCTGCCCATAACGGCAAATTGAACTATATAATCTGTAGTGCAGTCAACATTTGCTCCCATATCCAACATACAGAACTCGCCGTTTAATTTTGGAAGTGTAGATATAAGAGGTGGACGCATAACGCCTTTTAAACGTCCTATTTCAGTAAGAGCTGCGGCTAAAGTAGCACCTGTATTTCCTGGTGAAAAGAAACCATCTGCTTCTTTCTCTCTAACCAAACGAGCAGCCAATAAAACGGAGGCATTCTTTTTATGTTTTATGCCGTTAGCAGGACTTTCATTCATATCTATTATTTCATCTGTATGTCTTATATCTATACGATTATGATCATATTTAGTTTTAGATATGGCTTGTGATATGTTTTTTTCATTGCCTACTAAAATTAAATTAATATCTTTATTTTCTTGTAGGGCACTAACAGCACCTAATACTAGTTCTTCAAGAGGCTTTTCTCCGCTGGCTACATCTATGGCTAAATTCATAACAACTTCCTAAAATTAGTTTTATCCGGCATTTTGTGTTTTTGGAGCTTTGATTACTCTGTCTTTATAAAAACCGCATTCCGGACAGATTCTATGAGGCATTCTTTCTGCTCCGCATTGAGGACAGATTGATAATGAGCCTAAGAATCTTTTATCATTAGCTGCTTGTCTTGATCTTTTTTTTGCTTTCGATTTTCTATGCTTTGGTACCGCCATTTTTTTCTCCTTATATTTAAATGTTCAAATAAATTCAAAAATTAAGATAATTATCGCTATTATACGATACAAATTTTAGACTATAATACTATGAAGAATCAATTTTGTCAAGCAGAATTAACATAATATATAGTCTATTTTCTTGTAACTTTTCCATCTCTTATTACTATAGAACTTTTATCTAGTATTTCTTCTGTAAATTCTAGATTATAATCTTTAGCGATATCTTCATTAATAAGAATTCTGTATGAATCAGATAATTGTACAAAATTTAATCCTTCTGTTCTGCCATTGTTATTTATTACATCATTAAGAAGCAATGCTAATTGTCTGCCTAAATAATAATAATTGAAATCTAATGAGAATAATATTGATGAATTTACAGCTTCCGAAATATCAGTATTTATCAATGGAATAGAATATTCATCGCATAAATGTGATATAGAATATATATTCTTATTTATATATTCTTCATCGGCTAAAATCATATAGTCTATGTCTTTAAATTTGATAATATTTTCTATATCATGAGAATTAAAATCTTTTTCTATTTCCAAGGGATAATATATTATATTCTCATTGCTGCAATATTGGGTAATATGTTTAGATATATTCACTGACATTACTGAGTTTTTAGTGTATAAATAAGCAATACTTTTTACCTTGTTTTCAGAAATGATTTTTATATACTTGGTAATATCCAAATTGACATAAACGCCTGTAATATTATTATTCTGAATTTCATTTCTGCTTATATTACTTAATGATAAATTATCAAAAGAACCAGCAAATACTATAGATTGCGGAACTATTATATTCATAGATAGTAAAGTAGCATTTTCTCCTATAATTACCGCTATACTAGAGTTATCATCTCTTACATTATTAGCAGTTCTTATTATTGATAAATCATCATTATCCAATTCGTAAAAGTTAATTTGAACATCCATTTTATCAGATAATATTTGATCTAAGAGTCCTTTTTCTATAGAAGCGTATTTTCTAGAATTTTTTTCTTTTATTATACTTATAATAGTAGTTTTTTGCGAGTTTTCTTCATTACTGCATGAAAATAAAAAAAGAATTAATAGCAATAATATAATTTTTAAGTTATTAGTTATCATACATCTATATTTTATATTTTTTTAGAGTGAGCAAAGAAGTATATATTATGACCTATTGCTCTCATTTTCTCCTCATAAAGTGTTATGCCGTAGCCTTCTAATTTATTTACATAATCTGATGATAAAGCATTTTTAAATATTAATGACTCTTTATAAATAGGATTCATTATTTCTAATGCATAATTATCATCATCTGTAACTGAATAGAATATACCATCATCTTTAAGTAAAATATTCATCTTACCCAAAAAATCTTTAGTAAATATTCTTCTATGAGCATGTTTTTTCTTAGGCCAAGGATCAGGAAAGTTTAAATATATTTTATCAAAATAATATTTGCCGTTTAGATATTTATCTATTATATTATTAGCCTCGCCGAATATAATAGTTAGATTTTTTATATTTCTTTTATATGCTTTTGATACTGCTTTTTTAGCGGCTTTATATGAATATTCTATTCCTATAAAATATTTATCTTTATTATTCATAGCAAGCTCTACTATAAATTTTCCGTTGCCGCAGCCTATTTCTAATTCTATTATTTCATAACCGGATAATCTGTTTTGCAGTTCATTTGATATTGCAGAACTATCTTCTGAATTAAAATCATCTAATAAATATTCTTTTAATATTGATTCATCAAGATTTAAATTTCTCAATTATATTCCTCATTACTAATATTTTACTTGAATGATATATTACTTAATTTTTATGTCAATACTTAATATATTAAAGCATTATAATTTTATATATGCGGTGTTTACGCCGAAAACTTAAATAAATCTTGGGTGGGCAGCTAATAAATGTGATACAAATAAAAAAGAAAATAAAAATTATGAATTAAAAGTTAATTAAAAAGCCTAGAGGGTGGGCAAATGAAAATAAATTTTAAAACTTTAATTACATACCCCGCCCTTTATTCTTTACAGCGTATTTTTTATATTTTAATTTAAATTAATTTTACTGCTTATTTAGAAATGTTAACACCCGCCCAAATTTTATTTAAATTTTAAAATCTATTTAACGCACGATTTAGTATTTCTTTTATAATGGATTAAACTGAATTAATAATGTAATTAATTATAAAATTTAGTTTACCGTGCGTTTTTTCTAATAATATTTTTAATTAAAATACGGCTTTCATAGCAATATAGTATCTTCCGTCAGTAGAGCCTTGAAATCCAAATGAAATAGGATCAAATTTCACATAAGCAGAATATTCTAAACAAAACAAATCTTCTTTAGGATCAAAACTGTATGCATGATTATCATTATTGTTAACAGGTATATAAAATAGAGGTCTCAAAGCAACATTTATCATTTTCCATTCAAGTCCAAGTTCAAACCTTAAATAATGTGCGTCATTATCTCTCCAAGTATATTCACCTAATAAATTTAGCCATAAGTCCTTATTAAGAAATGGAATTCTTCCCATACCGGATAATTGCACCAGATGATGAGTATAATATTCCTTTTCATCGTTAATATTATCTGGGGTATTATATCTGCTTTTAAAATTGTCAGGAGAAAGAGAGTTTTTGTTATTGTATTGATATAGAAGCTGAGCTCTGAAGTAGTCTCCGTTAATTTTGAAAACAGCGGCCAATGGATTTGAATCTTCAGAAAAACCTTGCGAATAAGATAATTCATAATAAGAACCTATAAATCCAGCCCTAAAACCCATTTCATTATTAACTCTAGGAATATACCAATGCGGAGCAAAGTTTGCAGATTCACTGTCAATAACAGAAGGCAAAAGCATAAATGTAGAACCATTAATATCATTAACTGCTTTCATTCTAAAAGATAATAATATTCTAGTTAAAGTAACAGTTTCTATACCAGCATCATATAATCCTATACTTCCTGTAGCATAATCTTTATTAAATACATCAAATTTAGAAGTCATAGTTACAAATGGAGTTGCAGAAAACATCCAATCAAAATGGAAACTTTTACCTACAGATAAATACATGTCAGGCATACTAAAATGTCCATCTTTCAAATTAACACCTATTAAAGTATTCATGTGTATTTCTATAGTTGAAAGTTCATATAATAGTCTTGATGGGAATGAATTTTTTAATCTATTTTCTCTTTTATGACTTTCATGTATATAGTCAAAAGGCATATAACTTTCTGTAGGTCTTTCATATTCTATACCTATATAAGGCCAAACATCTACAGCACCTTTCAATAGATTTTGTTCCTTATCAGTATATGGAGATTGTCCGTATATTATTGTACTGTATATCAATATTAATGGCAGAACTATGAATTTTAATATATTCTTCATAAAAACCTATTTTTATATTATGTTTATATATTATATTGTATCATATAAATAAAAAATTGACAATTGAATTTATATGTGATATAATTTTTAATATATATTTTTTTGGGGGGAAAATTTGAAAGAATTTACAATTTTAGAAGAAAAATTGAAAGATATTTTAGATGAATACCAATTAATTTCATTTGATAATAAAGAATTATACCAAGTTATAGAACAGCTTAAATCAGAAAAAGAAGAATTAATAAACAGTTTGAAAAATGTGAAAGATAGTTTCAATCTTTTAAAAGAAGAAAAAACTATATTAGAGGCTGACAAAAGAAATGCTACTGATAATTATAATTCTATAAAAGAAGATAAAGATAATTTAATAAAACAATTAGAAGCTACTAGAATAGAAAGAGATACTCTTAAATCTAATTTAGAAAATATAGAAAAAGATTCTATAGCCTTAATAGAAGAAAATGATACTCTTAAAAAAGAATTAGAAAAAGCAATAAGAGCTATAGATTCTCTAAATAAAGAAAACAATGATCTTAAAGAAAAATTAAGTATTCTCATAGAAAGAATAGACAGTGTTAGGAAATCTAGTTTTGAATCTAAGAAATCTCATCATTCAGCTATTATTCATAATTCAGAAAATGCCTCTCATAATGATTTAGTTAACAATGCTGCATCAGCTAATAATGTAAGTGCAGTTAATGTAAATGCAGTTCATAATAATGTAAATGCAGTTCATAATAATGAAGAAAATAATAATAAAGAATTAAAAGAAACAGCTAAAGAAGTTAAAGAAGAAGTTAAAAATGCTGAAAATGAGTTTGCGAATGATTTAGAAGAGCCTGATGAAGAAAATCCTTTTAAAAGTGATGAACAATTATCTAATGAATATGAGGAATATAAATCTGAAAATCAGATTAACAAAAGCAGCGATACAAAAGAAGTAAATGAAATAAAAGAAGTTAAAGAAGTTTCAAATGTAAAAGTGAGCGAAGATGAAGATCCATTCAGTAATGCTTCAGATGCTAGTTGGGATAATGATATAAAAAATGAAGAGGTAGAAAATAAAACTAATGAGGCATCAGCAGAGAATATTGAAGAAATTGATGAGAAAGAGAGCAAAGAAGATAATTATGAGTTTGATATAAATGAAGATGATCAGTATATGTTTGGTGATGATGATGAGGAAGAATTTTTCTTTGATAATGAATCAAAATAATAGGTAAATAATTATGGATAATATTAATATTGTAGAGGTTAATATATACGGAAGGACGCTAAGCATAAAATCTCAAGACGGCAATGCTGAATATTTAAAAGAAGTTGCAGAATTTGTTAATGAGAGTATGAATGATATAGCAGAGCATTATGGTCCAAATTATCCAAGAGATACTATAGCCATACTAGCATGTCTTAATATAGCAGATCTTTTAAAAAGAGAAATAGCAAATAATAAAGCAGGAAAAGATACATTATTGGCATTAAAAGAAAGTATAGCTTCCAGATCAAATGAGCTTATAAGACTCATAGATGAAACTAAAGATATTAATAAGGAAAAACAATAAAGTTATAATTAGATTATAGTTCATTGTTATTATTATATTTGACTATCTCTAAGCATATAATTAAATTGATTTCTTGTATAAACTTTAATTTTATCATTATGTGTAGCATAACTTCTGGCACTATTTGTAAGTTCAAGAGGAAGAATTAATATTCCATTTTTTGCCCCAGCCTCATTTATAAGAAGCATAAAATCTCTAATGACAAGTTCCCCTACCTCAGTATTTCTCCATCGCTTGAAAGATATTAAAGTTAAATCTTTTTTACTTTTATTTGCGGAAAATGCCAAATAATTAACTTCATCTCCGTAATCATAATCTATTAACTTTTCATTATATTCCTGCACAGCTGAATATAAAAGTTTTTTCTGTATTATATCCTGACATATACTTTTAAAAGATGACAAGCTTATATCATAAATTTTATCTACTTTCTTACTGCTTACATTTTCTATAGTAGCATTATTTTCATTTATATTGCATTCTAATAATATTTTTTCAATATCTACACTTCTTTCTATTTCTATTAAATTTAATATTTTGTCTAAACTATTAAAAGAATCTTCCCACAAACTTACAGCATTTTCCCAAGCTTCTATATACTTAGCATCAACATATTTTTCATAATTTTCTTTTATATATTTATCATTATTATTTAAGAGCATATCTCCTCTTAATTTTTTTAACTGAACTTCAGCTTTTGCAATAGCAGATAAATAATTAAACATACTATCCAAATCATATATGCTGAATTCAGGATCATTGAATAATTTGATATGCTCAAAATAACTTATAGCACTATTAATATCTTTGATAAAATAATTGTAAAAACCAAAATCTAAAATAATAATAGTTTCATCTTTTGTTATTTCATTTATTTTGTACTGTTTTGAGTATTGATTATATAAATTAATAAAAGCTTCATTGTCATCTGATTTATATAATATATACAAATATATTCGGTTTATGAAAAAGCGGTATTTAGAATCATTTTTAATTGCTCTTGATGATAATATAGATTCTGCCAAGCTTCTTGCACTGTTAATTTCATCATTTATAATATATAGTGAAATCAGTATTTTCTCTACCAATGTCATTTCATCATAGTCTTCTTCAATATTGCTTATATTTCTGCTTAATCTCTTATGAAGCTCTTCAAGCATAGGAATAACTTTTTTATACTCTTTATTTATAAAATAAGATATAGCAGCTATTTTAAGCTCGTATATTTCAAAATCATTTTTATTATTTAAAACTCTATTAAAATATTCTGAAGCTAATCTATAAGCCCCTTCTCTTCCAAGCTCTGTAGCTGCTTTTATAGAATAGTATGTATTATTAACATCTATCTGAGCTATTTTTAAAGTATATTTTAAACTTTCTTCTCTATTATCTAATTTGCTGTATAACTCTTCAAGTTTTTTATATATATTTAATTCTTCTCCTTCAAAATATTTAATATTAAGAAGTTTTTCATATTTTTCTATAGCTTTTTCTGTCATATTGTACTGTTCTTCTATTACCGCTAATTCATATATTGAATTATAATCTTTAGGATTCAACTGTATTTTTTTCTCAAGCTCATCTATCTTTTTCTTTATGTCTTTCGGCTTATATGTATGATTACTTCCTATCATTATACTTTTTAAGAAGAAAATGATTCCTAATACTATTATTATAGATACCGGAACTATGATTATATAAGTGTAAGAGTCAAGCATAATATGTCCTATGTTTAGTAATTATTTTACAAAATTACTTTTTAAAAATGAATTAAATTGGCTTCTTGTATAAACAGTAATTTTTTCATTATGTTTTGCATAGCTTTTTGCACTATTTGACAATTTCACAGGTAGAATCAGTATCCCATTTTTTGCCCCGGATTCATTGACCATAAGTAAGAAATCTCTGATTATAAGTTCGCCTACCTCAGTATTTTTCCATCTTTTTATTGAAATTAATGTTAAATCCTTTTTATTTTTATTAGTAGGGTACGCCAAATAATTAACATCATCTCCATATTCATAATTTATTACATTATCTGAATACTCCTGCAATATAGAATATGATAATTTATTTTGAATTATATTCTGGCAGAGTTTTTTGAAATTACTCAAACTTAATGAATATATAGTATCTATATTTGTAATTCTTTTCTGCCTATTATCATCATTTAATTGTTTTTCTATATTATATTCATTTAGTATTTTATCAACATCAATAGTATTTTGAATTTCTACCAATGAATTAATATAATCAAAATTATAGAAATTTCCTTCCCATAATCCCAATACTTTTTCCCATATTTCTATTAATTCGCTGTCAATATATTTATCATATCTTTCATTTACATATTTTTCATCATTTAGTTTCATAGCATTTCTTAGTTTGCTTAATTGAAGTGATGCTTTATTAACTTCATTAAGATACAGCAGTATTTGATCTAAATAATAAACGCTGTATTCCAATTTATGAAAAGAATTCAATTTTGTAAAGAACCTTATAGAAGCATCTATATCTTTTAAGAAATATGAATAAAATGCAAAATCAAATATAAGCCCTGCATATTTATAATCTGCCTCTTCTAAATTATATAAACTAATTATATTATTATACATTTTTCTAAATATTTCATTATCAGATAATTTATACAATGTGTACATATACATTTTATTAATATATAATCTATGTTCTTCGCTTATATTTTTATTTGATAATATTTGTTCTATGAATGTAATTGCTCTATTAAGCTCATCAGCCGATATGTACATAGATATCATCAATATTTCAAGATTATAAATTTCTGATACATCTATTTCTTTATCATTGGATATTTTTTTGTATAATTCTTCTAAAAAGATTATAGACTTTCTATAATCTTTAATCATAAAAAATGATAATGCAGCTGTTTTTGCCTCTTCTGCATCTATATTTTCTTTTGATACTATCACTTTATTAAAGTATTCGCAGGCAAGTTTATATTTGCCTTCTTTTCCAAGCATAGTACCTAATTTCATAGCATAATAAATATTATTAGGTTCAGCTTTTTCAATTAAAAGAGAATATTTAAAACTTTTTTCTTTATCTCCTAATTGAGAATATGCCGGCTCTAATTTTTTGTATATCTCAATTTCATTAATATCATTATCCGCAAAATATCTCTCTTTGATAAGTTTTTCATATTTCTCTAATGCATTATTAAAGTCGCCGTATTTTTCTTCAAGCATAGCTAATTGATAAATGGAGTCTAAATCATTTTCATTTTCTGATATATTCTTCTGCAGCTCATTCATCATCTTTTTTATATTTTTCTTAGGCTTATTTTTATTTTTAGAAAAAATATTTTTAATCATTATAATTGTAGATATTAATATAACGATAAATATTACTGCTATTATTATGTATAATGTAGTGTCTTTCATGTTTTTATCCAATATTTTATATTTTGTTATTTATTTATGTAAAAAAAATTAAAAACTTTAAATAATTTCTTTAATTTTTTATTATATCTTTTATTTTTTCTAAAAATATATCCATTTCTTTGTCTGAGCCTATTGTTACTCTTATATAATTATTTATAATATCTTTTTTGAAGTATCTTACTAATATTCCCTGCTCTTTCAATTTTAAGTAAATATCTTCAGCGAATATATTTTTATGCGATATAAATATAAAATTAGATTTAGAATCAAGAACATTAAATCCTAATTCATTTAATTCAGTTTTTGTTCTTTCTCTTGTATTTATAATTTTATTAACAGTATCTTTAAAATACTCTTTATCTTTTAGAGCTTCTATTCCTGCTGTTATAGAAAGTCTATTAATAGTGTATGAATTAAAAGAGTATTTAATATTTTTAAGCCCCTGAATTAAATTTTCATTACCTATAGCAAAGCCTAAACGAATTCCTGCTAATGATCTTGATTTTGAAAAAGTTTGTATCACTAAAAGATTATCATATTTATCTATAAGTTTATATGCACTTTCTGTTTCAGCAAAATCAATATATGCTTCATCTATTATCACTATATTATTTTTATTGCTTATTATAATTTCTTCTATTTGAGACGGATTAAGCAGTAATCCTGTTGGTGCATTAGGATTTGCTATAAATATTCCTGAATCTAAATTTTTATAATTATTAATATCTATACTAAAATCATCTTTAAGAGGTATTTTCACCTCATTTAAATCAAAAAGATCTGAATATACCGAATAAAAGCTGTATGTAATATTCGGATAATAAACTTTATCTCCTTTATTAAAGAAAGCCATAAAAGAAAAAGCCAATATTTCATCAGAGCCGTTTCCTATAAATATATTATTTGTATTTATATTGTATAATTCAGATATTTCTTTTTTCAAATCTGTTACATTAGGATCCGGATAAAGTCTTAAATCATCGAATCTGCTTTCCGTTAAAGCTTTTTTTACATAAGGAGAAGGAGGATACGGAGATTCATTAGTATTTAATTTTATATAATTTTTATCTTTAGGCTGTTCACCCGGAGTATATGGTTCTATAGATTTAGCTTTATTACTTAGAAATTTATTCATGACTAATCCTTATATTTATTTATAGATTATTATATATGATATTTTTATAAAATCAATAGCAAAATATTTTATAATAAAAAATTGACTTACAAAATTTAATTGTTATATTAATCAATATGTTATTTATCTTTTCTAATTTTTGATTTTTTTATTTTTATATCTAAATACAGAGGTTTTTATAAATGAAAAAAATACATAGTTTATCTTTTAAAGTTCCCGTTATAATAATTTCTATTATATTTATTACAATAGTTTCATTAGCTTCAATTTCTATTTGGTCTTCTTCTAGGGCTATTAGAAAAGCTGCCTTAGAAGGTTTTACTTCTACAGCTTCAGGATATTCTTATATGATAGATATGGTTCTTCATGAACAGTTATTGGCGATAGCTACCTATTCACAATCAGCGGCATTGGTTAATGGTATTATTAATATAGATGATGAAGCGGTAAAAAGCGAATCATTAAAGAGATTAAAAGATTTTGCTTCAGTTAATACTTATGCTATAAATATAGGTTTGGCAGACATTAATGGTGTTGTTTTGCTTGACAGTGCTAATCCTAAACTTATAGGAGCATCTATAGCAGATATTCATAAAGATTTATTTACAAAAATGAAAGCTAATAATTATAAGTTTACATTTGATAATTCTACAAGTATTTCATCTACAACAGGAGGGCAGGCATTGCTTCTTTGCGGCGGAATAAAGAATACTCAGGGGAACTTTGTAGGATTGGTTTATATTAATTTGGACTTGAAAAAAGTAAATGATGAATTTATAAAGAGTTTAAATATCAATGGAAGAATCACCGTAGCTAATAATGATGGAAATATATTATTATCATCAGATGACAATAGTATAGGAGGCAGTCTTCCAGATGTTTATAATGTCATAAAAACAAAAGATGAAGGCATTATTGAATCTTATTATATAGAAGGTCAGGAAGGAAAACGTTCAGCAGCTTATAAAAATATAGATATAATGCCTTGGACTTTTGTATTTGCTAAAGCAGATAGTGAAATATATAAAGAAATAAAATATACTATTTTTCGTACATTGATAATAGGACCTCTTTTTATAATATTATGTACTATAATAATATTTATGTATATTAAGAGCATTACTAAACCTTTAGATGAATTAGTTATTATATCAAGAGAAATTTCTAATGGAGATTTAACTTCCACTCATAGAAATATAAACCGCAAAGATGAGCTAGGGGTATTGGCGAATTCTTTTTTTGACATGAGAGACAGGCTTTCAAGTATTATTATAAAAGTAAGAACTTCATCTGATGAAATAAGAATGAATGCAAAAGAGCTTTCTTCCGGAAGTGCGGATTTATCAAAAAGAACAGAATCGCAGGCTGCAAGTTTGGAGGAAACAGCTTCTTCAATGGAGCAAATGGCTTCTACAATAAAATCATCTGCAGATCAGTCTGTAGAGGGTAATAAAATGATGATAGATTCAAGAGATGCCATTCAAAATGCCGGCGAAATAATACTTGATACTACTAAAAATATAGAAGAAGTTTATGATGCTAGCACTAAGATTAAAGATATTACTAAGATAATAGAAGACATTGCTTTTCAAACTAATATACTTGCTCTTAATGCGGCCGTAGAGGCGGCAAGGGCAGGCGATATGGGTAAAGGCTTTGCTGTTGTAGCAAGCGAGGTTAGAAATTTGGCACAAACTACACAGTCATCAGTAAAAGATATCACTCACTTAGTTGATAATGCCTATGAAAAAATCAACAAGGCAACAGAATCTGCAAGAGCTTCACAGGATATATTCAATGAGCTTCAGGAAAAGATAGAAAATACTGCAAAAATAATGCGTGATATAAGTTCAACAGCAGTAGAGCAGCATGAAGGTGTGGAACAGGTTAATAAAGCTGTTACAGACATGGATATGGTAACTCAGCAGAATGCTGCTTTGGTTGAGGAGGCTTCTTCTTCGGCTAATGCCCTATTAAATCAGGCGGAAGAATTGGTTAATGCTATGAGTTTCTTTAAAGTATAAAATTTTTTAAGTATAAAAAATTAATAAAAATAATAGGCTGTCTTTCAAAAAGGAGGCTTATTATTTTTTTAATGCCAATAATTAATTTGATAAATACACAATGCCTATGTATTGTATATTAAAAAAAACTTGACAAGTTATATATTATACTATACTATCTAAAAAGTTTTTTTATTTATAAAAAATTAGGAGGTAAAAATGAAAAAACTTTTAATTATTTTTTCTTTTGTATTTATAGCAGCATGTGGAGGAAAGACAGCAGGGCAAGTTTCAGTACCAGGAGTTGAGAAAAATAGTAAAGAAGCTGCCGAGTTTTTGGATGCAGTTAAAGGAAAAGCTATTGTACCTTTAAGATCTGCAAGAGGATTTCCTGTCGGGTATTTTAAAGATAATGGAGATATAGCAAGCCGTTATCATCATCCTATTCTGCAAGGTGATTTAATTTTTATAGGTATGACCAATAACTATGCTATATATTCAAGAAAAAGACAAGAGACTGCAAATGAATATGCAGATGAATATACAGCTATCACTTTATCTGAAGATAAAACGCTTATTAGAATCTATCTTGAATCATCTGATTATTCCTCTGAAATTTCTAAATGGAGAAGAGAAGGTGCTAATTGGGACAATTATCCTAAAATGGAGATATCAGATCTAGGATTTGAAGATAGAGAATATACTAAAGATGATTATATTTATAAGATTACAGATGATGAATATGACGAGAATGATTTTATAAATAAATAAAATTAATTTTTAAAGCGGGCTGAAATTATATGTTTTTGCCCGCATATTTTTTTTATTATGCAGTCTTATTAAGGCAGTATTATTAATCTATAAGATATTATTCAAAGTTTAGTCTTTAAAAATTATACTATATTAAAACTGTTAATTTATAAAATTATTTCATCAAACAAAAATATATTATTTTAGGCTTATTTTATAAAAAGAATTTGTTTAACTAATATTAAATCTTATCTGCATATTATAATTTTTGGATCTAATAAAAATGAGAAACATAAATAGAATGAATGATATTTTATAAGATATTTGCTTGCATCTGAAGGAAATGAGGATATACTTGAGAATATAGTAAATTCTGTACTAAAAGATTTAGGATTTGAAGAAGTTCATAATCTGCATATCATTAATCCTCATAATCTTCCTGAAAATATTAATTTAAAAGAATCCGTACTAGATGTTAAAGCCATTACAAAAAGCAATAAAAAAATAATTATAGAAATACAATTATCAGGCAATATAGATTTTTTAAAGAGAATATATTATTCTATATCTAGAAATATAGTGAGTGAAGTAGAGGAAAAAGAATCGTATGATATAATTAGTGAGATTATAAGTATTAATTTTGTTAATTTTAGTATGGATTTTAATGATGAAGGAAAACCTCATAGGTGTTTTAAATTAATAGATACGGAAAATCATAATGTTGTTTTAGATATGGTGCAGATGCATAATTGGAAGTTCCAAGATTTAAAAGTATTTTATATGCCTCTAATACTGAAGATATAAAGAGAAATAAAATATTATCTTGGATAGAGTTTTTTACAGCAAAAGATTTAGATAAGGCAAAAGAAAGATTAAAGGAGGCAAATTTTATAATGGATAAAGTAATTAATAAATATGAACGTTTTATATCAAGCGAAGATGAAATGGAAGTTTATAATGCAAGAGATGCTTTTTTATATGGTCAGACTGTTATGCTTAAGAAGGAGAGGGAAGAAGGCATAAAAGAAGGAATAGAGAAAGGAATAGAGAAAGGTAAAAAATCTGAAAAGATTGCCATAGCTAAAGAAATGAAAAACAAAAATATGAATATAGAACTTATAAGAGAACTTACAGGATTAAGTATAGAAGATATAGAAGAACTATAATATATTTTAACAAATAATTTTTTCTATATATGGATAAATATTTAATGCTTTTATTATGTTACCTTTTGTTACAATAATAATAAAAAAAATGTAATAAATTTTTTTATAAATACGATAATTCTAATAATTAATTAGAAGTAAATTATTATTTTTAAGGAGCATAATAATGTCAACAAGCTCATTTTTTGGTATAGAATTAGGTAAAAGATCTCTGCAAAACTTCAAAACAGCATTAGAAGTTACAGGTCATAATATAAATAATGTTGCCACTAAAGGATACAGCAGACAGAGAGTTGTAATGCGTACTTTTGATAAGCCTCTTGAAGCTCCTAGCCTTAATAGGGCGGAACGTGCTGGGCAATTAGGACAGGGTGCTGAAATAACTACAGTAGAGAGAATAAGAGATCAGTTTATAGACTCTAAAATAATGATGGAGCTTGGTACAGACGGTTATTGGAAAACTAAGTCTGATTATTTAAAGCAGTTGGAAGCTATATATAATGAGCCTGGTAATGCTAATTTAAGAAGCGATTTAGATGCTTTTTGGGATTCTTGGCAGGAAATGGCGGCTAATCCTGCAGAAAGAGGAACAAGAATGGTTCTTGTAGAGAGAGCAGACAGAATAAATAATTCTATTAATCAAATGTTTAATCAAATGAACGGTATGCGTAATAATTTGAATAACTTAGTTGAAAATAAGGTTAAGAGAATTAATGATATAGCTAATTCTATAAAAGATTTAAATGTTGAAATAGTAAAACAGCAGGCGCTAGGACAAAGCCCTAATGATTTATTAGACAGAAGGGACTTACTTGTTGATGAGCTTTCTTCGCTTGCTAATGTTGATATAAAATCTATGGATCCTGATGAAACTATTGTTTATATAGGCGGAAGAGCTTTGGTTCAGGGCAATATTGTAAGCGAATTAAGTGCTGAAAAAAATATTAATAATGAAGGAATGTATGATATTTATTGGAAAAAAGATCATGTTCAGGTACAGTTTGAAGGCGGAGAATTAAAGGCTTTATTAGAACTTAGAGATGTTGATACAGTTGATGCCATTAATGATATAGATACTTTCGCTATGAATTTAGCTGACAGTGTAAATGAAATACATAGAAGCGGTTTCGGTCTTAATCAGGAAACAGGTATAGATTTCTTTACAGTTACAAAAACTACTCCTTCTGTAATAGGTAATTTTGATATTAATAATGACGGACAGGAAGATTCTACTATAATGTTCAAAGTAAGTGGTATTAATTCAGTGGATTCTACTGCAAGTATAGGAAGCAGCGGAACTTTAGTATTCGGCAATAAATCCAGAGAAGGTGCTGATGTTGCTATAGATTATACTGCTCAGATGAAAGTAGGAGAATTGATAGATAAAATCAACTCAAGCGAGGCTAATGTTTCAGCTTATTTAGATAATAATAACAGACTTGTACTTAAAGCCAGAGGATTTGATGATTATATGAAGCCTTCATATTTTATTAAACATATAGAGGATTCCGGCGATTTCTTAGTAGGAATAACAGGAGTATTAAATCAATCCGGAGCTAATGGAGCTTATAATTGGCAGACAATAGATCAGGTTAATCAATTAGCAGGCGATTTCAGAAACTTTACAGTTACTCCTGACAGACACCCTGCTTCAGCTATTGCCATTAATGACATTATAAGAAATGATGTTAATTATATAGCTGCTTCTAAAGGTATAGATACTACAGGTAACGGCTTTAATGATAAATGGAATGGAATAGGCGACGGCTCTAATGCTTTGGCTATAGCTAATTTGAAAAATAAAGAGATAATGATAGACAGTAAATCTACATTCAATGATTTCTATACAGGAAGTCTTGCTAAAATATCCTCAAGAACAGAAACAGCTAATGCTGAAACCGAAAAGCAAACTGTTGTTATGGAATATCTTGAAAAATTAAGACAGTCTGTATCCGGAGTTAATTTAGATGAAGAAGTTGCTCAAATGGCTATGTATCAGCATGGTTATAATGCTTCGGCAAGGGTTGTAAGTATTATGGATCAGCTTTTAGATGTTGTAATAAACAGAATGGGTGTGTAAGTAATATATAGATTTTTTTGAGGCGGTATCAAAAAAGAAGATGCCGCCTATTTTTATATAAAAAATATTATACTTTTTTATTAATATCTCTTTACAGCTATTAGTTTTAAATATATTATAGATATAATTCTTTAAAATATATACTTCCAATGCCGATACTAATTACACAGGAGCATTTTGAAATGGGTATAAAGATTCGTATAATTTTAATAATAGTCGGAGTTATGGTTTTGGTTGCTTTCAGCACCAATTTCTTAAGTAATACTTTAAATACTGAAACTTTTTCTGCTATTATAGAAAATAGTTTGGATAATAGATTTAAATTAATAGAAAAAGAATTTGAATATAATATAATTTCAGCAAGAGAAGAATCGGCAAAGATATCCACTACTCTTTCAGTAGTTTATAATAATATAAAAAATATGGATATACAGCAAAGAGATGAATATTTTCAAAATTTCCTATCAGCTACTGTAAATGAGTCTCAATTATATTTTAATAGAATAGTTAGTATTTTATTTCATCCTCAGTCTATTGGCGATGGAAATGAACGTTTTACTCTTTACAGATATTCCACTTTTAATAAGGAATTTACTAAAATAAATACCACAAATAAAATTATGTGGGATACTTTAACAAATAATTATAATCAAATATATAAAAGTATATTGCGAAGACAAATATTAAAACCATATATGATTAATGAGGGGCAGAATGTAGGAATAACCTTTAATATATCTTCTACAATACCTGATATTGAAAATGAAGAAAGAATTGTAGGAATTGCAAATGTCGGCGTACTTTTCAATTATTCTTCAGATATTATAAAAGATATTCTATCTATAGAAGGTTCAGATATCATGGTAATTGATAAAAAAAATTCAGCTATCATCAATTCTCAGAATTCTGATTTAATAAATGCCCGAGCAGATGTATTGTTCCCTCAATACTATGAAATATTTAATGCTAATTTAGCTACAGGATACAGCAGAACAGATGATGTAGAACTAAACGGTAAATTATATAAATCTTATGTAGCAAGTATTGCAGGACTTATTAATATAGTAATGCTTATACCTCATTCATATTATACAGCACAGATAAAAGATATGAATAATACTATATTCTATACTATAATAATAGCATTCCTAATGGCAATAGTTACTATTATATTCTTTATCAAATTATTATTCAGCTCTATAACAAAGATATCAGATGCTATAGGTAATTCAGTTGATAATAAAGATTTAACTGTTAAGATCCCTACTATATCTGGAGGCGATGAAATAGGAGAGATGACTAAATGGGTAGGACTTTTGAATAATTCTTTACAGTCTGTACTTTCTAGTGTAAAAAGAACAATTTTGACTTCTAAAAAGCAAAGTGATACGCTTTCACAAAAAATCAGTGCTAATTTAGATATAATATACGGAATTAATAATAATATAGAAGTTATTAAAAACAATGTTAATGAAGAATTGAATCAGGTGGAAATAGTAGAAAGCAGCAATCAGAATATGCAGGAATATATAACTTCAAATACAGACAATATTGATTTGGTTGAAAGAGACACTAGAGAACTTCAAAATAAAATTATTGAAGAAGGTGAAAATATAGAACAAATAGCAGCTTCAGTTGAAGAAATGAGTAAAACTATTGAAAATATAGACTCCATTATCTCTAAAGCTACAAACAAAGCTAAAGACTTGTCATTGGCTTCTGTAAAAAGTAAAGAAAAAATGCAGGCTACTTCTATGGCTACAGGAGATTTGAGAAATGCTTTGGGATTTATTTCTAATTTCGTAAGTTCTATTAGAAATATAGCACATCAGACAAACCTTTTAGCTATGAATGCTGCTATTGAGGCGGCTCATGCAGGAAAATATAGTTCAGGTTTTGCTGTGGTTGCAGAAGAAATCCGTAAATTATCTGAGGTTTCAAATGAACAGGCAGATAATGCTAATAAAGTTCTTCAAAACATAGAAGAAAAAATAATCATTACCACAAATGATTTAACAGAATCCACAGAACAATTTGATGTACTTACTAAAGATGTACAGGAAGTTACAGAGATTATGGATACAGTGCATGTGTCTTCCGTAGAGCAGTTAAAAGCTATTAATGAAATAGTAGCGTCTATTACTAAAATTTCACAGTCTAGTGATCATATTAAAACTCAGTATATTGACATGGCCGATAAACTTGGCAATATAAGAAATAGTCTTGAATCTCTTAATAATATTTCTATTTCTACATCAAAAACTATGAATAAGCTTAAAAATATATCTGAATCTATACATACAAGCGTAATAAGTATTTCTGATAGTTCTAATGATCTTTCTGCTTCTGCAAATACTATGAATAAATTTGCAAATGATAATAATAAACTGTTATCAGATCTTGAAACCGAAATATCTCAGTATAAAATTAGAGATATGAAAACTAAAAAAGATACTGTAACACAGAGAGTCAAAGGAATAACTTTAATCATATTAAAAGAATTCATAAAAACAAAATTTGGAGAAGAAGGATATCAGAAATGGGTAACTGCAATGGAGCCTTCATCTGCTTTAATATTTAAAAATGAGATATCAAGTAAAGAATGGTATCCATATACTACATCATTCGATAAACCTTATAGATTAGTATGTGATTTATTCTATGCTGGTACTAATACAGGTATTAAAGATATTTCTGAATATCATTTTAAACAAATTGTACCTAAGTATTTAAGACCTTTATTATTCTTTTTGCCTAAGCACTTTATTTTAAGTTATGCTGCTGAACATATATTCACTGATTTATTTGATCCGGCAAGAATAGAATTAATTAAAGCTAGAAAAAAATTATTGGTTGTACATCTAGTAAACTTTAATGAAGATCCTGAGGTGATTGAGCTTGCTATACTTTCTTGGGCTACGCTTTTGCTTGAGTCTGCAACTCATATTAGAGCAACTATGGAAATTACTAAATCTATTAAAGATGGTGAGTTTTATACTGAATTCGTACTTAAATGGTAATTACAAATTTTTAGTATAATAAAATTTATAATGATAAAAAATTTTAACAAAATAACAAAGACTTTAGGTTTTAAAATACTAATAATAGTGATATTAGGGCTTTTGCTCTTAATTCCTATGAGTTTTATAAATGGTGTTGTAAGAGATAGAGTACGATATCAGAATGAAGCAGTATCTTCTATAATAGAGCCTGTTGGAAATAGTGCAAATATACAGGGAGTTGTCATTGCAATACCATATTTAAACAGATTTATTGATAGCGAAACCAAAGAAATAAGCTATATCAGAAAATATATTTTTTATATGCCTAATGAATATAATGTTGAGGGAAATGTTGAAGTTTCTAGTTTAAGCAGAGGAATATTTAAAGCTCCTATTTTTAATTCTAAATTGAATATTACAGGAAGATTCGATAAATATAATGCTGAAATATTTAATTTAGATGAAAATAATAATACTATACTTTATGATGAGGCTATGCTTATATTAGGTATAGGAAACAAAAAAAATCTTATGAAACTTCCTAATGTATTAGTTAATCAAAATGAAGAGCTTCAATATTATGAGAAAAACATCAATATATCTTTAAATATGTTTAGTAATAAGTTTTTATATACTATTTCAAGAGATAATATATTAAATGGTTTTGATTTTAATATAAATATGGATATTCAGGGAGGAAACTCTCTTATAATAACACCTTTAGCTTCTGAAAATACTTTTAAAATATCTTCAAAGTGGAAAGATCCTAGTTTTACAGGAGGGTTTCTTCCTACAAAAAGAGAAGTGAATAATGACGGATTTAGTGCCGAGTGGAATATAGCAAGTTTTAATACAGCATTTACAAAGTATTGGACTAGTGATGAAAATTCAAATAGAGTAAATGATAATGAATATTTGAGAGCCGGCGATGAAAATTCTAATAATATTTTAATATCTTTTCTTCTTCTCAATGACAATTATCAGAAAACTTCAAGAAGTGTGAAGTATGCAATATTATTTATATTCATTCCATTTTTTGTATTATTTTTATGCGAAGTGCTTTCAAAGAAACGCTTACACCCTGTTCAATACATATTAATAGGTATAGCTAATGTAATATTCTACTTACTGCTTTTAGCTATATCAGAGCATTTAATATTCAATCTAAGCTATTTTTTAAGTGCTTTAATGGTAACGGCATTAACTTCTATTTATATAGGATATATTATAAAATCTAATAAATATGCTTTTTCAATGGCTTTGGTAAATATATTAATTTATATATTCCTATTTGGTATACTTCAGCTTACAGATTATGCTCTTCTTATGGGAACTTTAGGATTATTTGCTGTTATTGCTCTTGCTATGTATTTCACTCGCAATGTGGATTGGTATGGCGAAAATAACTGATAAGAATTAATCAGATATTTTTACCGCACGGTGAGCTAAGTTTCTAATATAGTAAAAATTATAATCATAAATTTACTTAATATCTAAGTTTATTTTACCGTGCGTTGTATATACCATAAATTTAAATATCCGCTTGGGTGGGCAGCTAATAAATTCTAATTCAGCATCAAGAAAAATAAAAATTGATATTTTATATTAAAATTCTGAATATATAGGGCGGGTAGATGTATAGTTATCATCTTATAACTTTGCTGTAAGAATCAATTAGTGAAAGACATTTGCAAAAAATACAATTTAGATAAAAAATAAGTATAAAATAAAAATAACTTTTAAATCTATTTTAAAAAATTATTTTTACTTCCAGCAATTTATCATTTTTTTGAAAAGTTTGTTTAAAATATTTTTTATTGTTTGATTAAGAAAAGCATTCCTGCCCAAGCTGTTTTTATAAATAAAAAAATATTGCAAAAATTATAATCTCATATATAGTATAGCTTTCATAATTATAAATAGTTATGGATAAAAAACTGTTATAAGGAATCTATTTTATGGAAAAATTTTTCAAGCTTAAAGAGTATGGTACCAATGTAAGAACAGAGATAATAGCTGGTTTTACTACTTTTATGACAATGGCTTACATACTAGCAGTAAACCCTGGAGTTCTTAGTGCTACTGGTATGGATAAGGGAGCGGTATTTACAGCTACAGTAGTATCTTCAATAATAGCAACTTTGATAATGTCTTTATTAGCAAATCTTCCTTTTGCTTTAGCACCAGGAATGGGACTTAACGCTTTCTTTGCTTATACTGTGGTATTGGGTATGGGTTATAGCTGGGAAACTGCTTTAACTGCTGTATTTATAGAAGGTATTATTTTTGTAGTTCTTACTATTTTTAATGTAAGAGAGGCTATAGTTAATAGTATACCTGTTAATATGAAAAGAGCTATTTCTGTTGGAATAGGATTGTTTATTGCTTTTATAGGTCTTCAAAACTCTAAAGTTATAGTAAATAATGATGCTACTTTGCTTGGACTTGGAAATATCACTTCAGGAAGTGCATTGCTTGCTATTATAGGACTTATTATAACAGCAGTTTTATTAGCATATAATGTGAAAGGAGCGATTCTTTTAGGAATATTTATTACCGCAATAATTGGTATTCCTATGGGACTTACAAAACTCTCTCCAGATGCAAGTTTTATTCCTCCTTCATTAGAACCAATAGCTTTTAAATTAGATTTCAGTAATATATTAACTCCTAATATGTTTATAGTTCTGTTTACTTTTCTTTTTGTTGATATGTTTGATACAGTAGGTACATTGGTAGGGGTATGTACTAAAGCAGATATGCTTACAAAAAACGGAGAAGTTCCTAGATGTAAGCAGGCTTTATTTGCTGATGCTGTAGGAACAGTTGTAGGAGCATGTTTAGGTACTTCCACTGTTACTACTTATGTAGAAAGTGCTTCAGGTGTTGCTGAAGGCGGTAAAACAGGATTAACTTCGCTTGTTGTTGCTATATTATTTACTGTTTCATTATTTTTATCGCATATATTTTTAGCTATACCTTCTGCTGCTACTGCTCCTGCTTTAATTATAGTCGGATTATTTATGATGACTCCTATATTGGAAATTAATTTCAATGATTATACTGAAGCGATTCCTGCTTTTATCTGTATAATATTTATGCCTTTCGCTTATAGTATAGCTGAAGGTATAACTTTCGGAGTATTATCATTTACTATATTAAAATTCGTTTCTGGTAAAAATAAAGATATATCATTATTAACTTGGATATTATCAGCACTTCTTTTAATTAAAATACTTATGCCTATAATACAGAAACATTTAGGATAATTAATATTTAATTAATTGGTTATAAAAAATATAAAAAGCAGATGGATTAAAAAATCTATCTGCTTTTAATAGTTAATTATAATTAAATTTGTATTAAAATTTAATTATAAACATTCAAATTGAGCTTTAAAAAACTACCTTTATTATTTTAACTTCTTATATTACCTAAACTAGGATCTTCTATATTATCTTCAGGAAGCATGTATATATTATTATTTTGATTGTTGTTTTGAGTATTATTATTATTATTTTGATTACTATCATAGCTATTAGTATTTTCATCTAAAGGGGTATAATAGAAATCTCCATCATCTTCTATCATAGTATCATTGGTATTCTCATTTCTAACTGTACCTGTTCTAATATGATCTATAGGACATTGAGTAGACAAATCAACATTTCCTCCGACTGTTAGAGGTGCCACATTTACGCATGTATGATTTCTAGGAAGACCTGAATCCTGACAAATTTCTACTACTAATACATCATCAGGTATAGGCCAATTAAATTCTCTTTTAGATTGAGGAGTAATTGCATCAAGATATTGAAAAGTTGCTAAAGCAGTAATAGCTCCGCCTGTAACTCTGTTTGGAAGCAAGTCATTTCTATCGCTTCCTATCCAAGTGATAGTAACTATTTCATCATTATATGCCGCAAACCAATTATCTCTATGCTCGCTTGTTGTTCCTGTTTTAGCAGAATAAGAAGGATATTTAAATCCGTAAGTATTAGCACTTCTATATGCTGTTCCTCCCGGTGCTATCACTTTCTGTAAAGTAGTATTTAAAAAATAATAAGATGATGGTGAAGTTGCACTTATTTTATGAGGTGTTCTATCAACTAAAGCTGTAACACTAAGTTCATTACCATCTATATCAATTATTTTATCTACAATATAAGGCTCATATTTAATACCGCCATTAGCCAATGCACTATAAGCAGATGCCAAATTAAGAGGACTCATTTCCATAGTTCCCAAACCTATAGACAAAGCATTAGGTATATAAGCATTTTCTCCAAAAAACTCTCTTGAATGTTCTATAAAATAAGAAAGTCCTATATCATTTAATAATTTAACCGCTATTGTATTAATTGATTTTGATAAGGCTGTTTCTAAAGTCATTTCGCCTCTATACCTTCTATCAAAGTTTCTAGGTGAGTATGCCGGTTTTCCGGTACCTTGAGGATAGGTATAATTCGTATCAAGCATAGTAGAAAAAGGCTGTGCTCCTCCCTCAAATGCATATAAATATATAAAAGGTTTTATTACACTGCCTATTTGTCTTTTTGCCTGTACTGCTCTGTTGAATTGATTTTGTAATGTGTATCCGTCTCCGCCTATCATAACAAGTATGCCGCCTGTTTTTGGATCTATTGATACCAGAGCTCCCTGATAGCTTCTATTTGACGAACTAGACTGTAAGTTTCTTATATTTTCTTTCATTACGGAATCAGCAACTCTATAATATCTTTCATTTACTGTTGTATATATCTTAAGACCGGATAATGCAAGCTCATCTTTATTAAAATAATTTAATAATTCCTGTCTTACATATTCATTTACATAGGGAGTTCTATTTACTGTCATCTTCCATTGGGCACCTTTAACCTGCTTGTTTATATTAGTGTATTCTTTATCAAATAAAGCAAGTTCAGATTCCATAGTCTGTTTATCTATAATATTATTTTTCACAAGTCTTGATAATATCTGCTCTACTTTTTTTCTGCTGTTATCAGGATTATTAACTATAGAATAGTATGTAGGGTTAGGAAGCATACCAACTAATATGGCGTATTCTAATAATCGGCATTGTCTTAGAGGTTTATTGAAATAATGATTGGCTGCTGCTTCAAATCCGTAATTTCCGTCTCCTAAATAAACAGTATTAAAATACATTGCCAAAATTTCTTTTTTTGTGTATTTTTGTTCTATCTCTCTTGCGGCAAACATTTCAAATAGTTTACGCTCTATAGTTCTTTCGCTTTTTGTAAATAGCAGTTTGGCTAGCTGCTGAGTAAGGGTAGATCCTCCGCCCACTATTCTTCTTGTTAAAATAGTTTGTATACCTAAATAAGCTGTTCTGAAATAGTTAATACCTTTATGAGAATAGAATTTCTGATCTTCCATTAAAAGAAGAGTCTGCTCTAAAAGAGGGTTAATATCATCTACATTAACAACCTCATAAGCAGGAGGCATATATTCGCCTATCAATATATTATTTCTATCATATATTTTTGTAGGAGGAGAATCTCCAAAAGGATTTAAAGGATTAAAATATCTTATTCTTTTTTCATTACCTCTTATAACTATTATATCATAGTATTCTTCAAGCATAGCCATACTTTGATCTCTTCTGGACACCCAATCTTTATATACGCCGCCTACAAAGTATATTCCAACTATGCCTACTGCAACAAATATAAATAAACATATAATAAAAATAGTTAGTATAAATTTTTTTAATTTGGATTTTTTCTTTTTAACACCGTTATTGTTATTTTCTAGTTTGTTTTTCTTAAACATTTATCACCATATTAACATAATTATATTATAATATATATGATACTATAATATATATAACATTGCAAGCGGAATTTATTTAGATTTTTTTATTATTCATAATAAAAATTATGATTGATTTATACATTTTTAAACTAAATCATCTAAAATTTGACTTTTTTAATTCTAACCCTAATATTATACTTAGATTTAAAACTTATTCAAACGCACGCAGAGCAGAACTTAAAATATAAGTAAATTAATAATCATAATTTAATAACATATAAAATCATATCAACCGTGCGTTTAGCGGACAACAAATTTAAATAGCACTTGGGCGGGGGCTTATAAATTATAATTAAGCATTTAAGGAAATTTAAATATAATTTTCTAAACAAGCTAAAAAAGATAAAGGGTGGGGTATGTAAGTAAAATTTTTTATTCTATTTTATTTATAAGAAATTACAGATTTTTAATAAAAATTTCCAATTTATTTCTAATTTTCATAGTGAAATCCTATATTTATAGCTAATTTTTTGATATTTGTAAATATATTTTACATTAACTTGTTTATATACAGCTTATTTATGTATTATATGTATTGATAATTAATAAATATCTATATGTTTTGTAAATTATTTGTAAATAAATATTGCTTAATTTTTACATTCTGCTATAATTATAAATGTAAAGAGATTTTACAATGCTAAACATAAGGAGATACATATGACTAACAGCTTAAACCTTTTTATTAAAATTACACCTAGCAAATTACCTGAAAATATTATAAGATTTATCGCTTCTAATTACAGCAAAGCTAAAATAGTTTATATTGACATAAGAAAAGAACAATATGAAATAAAATTAAGCAATGGAATTTATATAAATTTCGACAAAAACGGAGCTTGGAATTATATAAGCAGCGATGATAAATTATCTGAAAATATACTTCCAAAAAATATAGCAAGCAAAATAAAAAGCATAATGAAAAAATATAATAATGCTTATATTTTTGAAGTGAGCAAAAGAATGGAATTCTACAAAATAAGATTGACTAATTCTTTGGAAATATGCATAAGAAATAACGGACAATTAATAATGGCATAACTTTTATCATTTTGTATCTTCTAAATATATATAAAGGCTTGGATATTTTTATATTC
>NZ_JH994110.1:392727-529708 GCF_000316195.1 Brachyspira hampsonii 30446
ATTAGAATTTATTAGCACCCACCCAAGTTTTTTTTAAAATTTAAAAAACGCATACCCACACGCAGAATAATATTTAAAATATATGCTAACCAAAAATCATAGTTTAAACTATAAATAAAATGCTGCTTACCGTGCGTTGAAAAAAGTATCATAATAAATTATCAGATGGCAGTATATTTTTTTGTAATAATATCAAATAAATTATTTATTTAATTTGAAAAACTGCATAGCATCTTCCAAGTCTCTAGCTTCATTTAACAAAGAAGCAGCCGCTGAAGCAGATTGTTCTACCAATCCGGCATTCTGCTGTGTTACGCTATCCATTTGAGAAACTGCTATATTTACCTGATCAACTCCTGACTGCTGTTCTATAGCCGTTTCACTAATATCTCTCATTATATTAGAAGTTTCTTCTATTTTTTTCTCCAAATCTTCAAATATTTTTTCTGATTCTTTTGCTTTCTCCACAGACTTACTAATCTTATCATATATAACATTAATCAAAGCAGTAATATCCTTAGCCGAAGACTGAGAATTCTGTGCTAAATTTCTAACTTCACTTGCTACAACAGCAAATCCCTTACCTTGCTCTCCGGCACGGGCAGCTTCTACAGCAGCATTAAGTGCCAATATATTAGTTTGAAAAGCGATATCCTCTATGACCTTAGTTATATTTTTTATTTTTTCACTGTCCTCATTAACCTCTTCTATGCTTTTAGTTGTTTCTAAAATTATAGCTCCTGCATTTCTAATTGAATTCATAGATTCCTTCATCATATTATTGCCTTCTATAGAATGCGAAGTAGAAGATTTAATTGTAGAAGCCATCTCCTCCATAGAAGAAGCAGTTTCTTCAAGACTTGCAGCTTGAGCTTCTGTTCTCCTTGATAGATCAGAATTACCATTTGCTAATTCCTGAGCCGCTGTAGTGATTTTGATAGAAGAATCATTAACTTGAGATATTATCTCTGTCAGTTTTTTACGCATTCCGCTGAAAGATTCAAATAATATTCCAAGCTCATCTTTTCTTTTATGTTCATTTGAAACATAAGTCAAATTTCCTGCCTCTATCTCCTTAGCCTCTCTTATAATGCTGTATATATGTCCCATTATTCTCTTTATGAAAAGATAAACAAATATAGATAATAATACAACAGCAATTAAACCTACTAACGAACTTATTAAAATCAATTCCCTATTTGTAGAATATATCTCACTATCGAACATAGTCATAGCTATTATCCAATTCATAGATTTCATTTTGCAATAAGAACCTGTTCTTTTTTGATCCATATAGATATAGGATAAAGTACCCTGAGTTAAATTATTATCAAAAACTGTTTTGTAATCCTGAACGACACTAGAGCCTATTTGATCATATAGATTATCCATTATGTCAGTTAAATTAGAATCTATAGCAAGTATTCTGCCTGTTTGTCCTAAAGTTATATCAGCAAAGTAATTGTCATGTATAAGTTTCCAATCTATTACTACGAGTATTACTCCTAATAAATTGCCGTCCAAACTTTTTATAGCACCGCCTAAAATCAATGATTTATTTCCAGTATCTGCTGAATCTATTATTTCCTCATCAAATGTATATTCAAAATTATTTCTTTCTAGTATAGACCAGAAATTAGGTCTAGTATCAGAAATACTATTACCTATGGAGCTTCCTAAAGCATCAGCTATAATATCCCCATTTAAATCTGCTACTGCTATATTTATAGAATATTCATTAGCACCATTAAATAGTGCCAAAGCATTTAAAGCATCAGTTTCTGTCTGTTCATTTCTATTTAAAAGTGAATTCATAACAGCAGGTGCAACAGAATATGTTTTAGCTAATGAAATCTGATCTACCAATATGGCATCAAATAATTTAGCATAAGACTGTGCTGTGTTGGCAAAGCCTTCAAATCTGCTTTTGCTTATACCTTTATTAGCAAAAGTTACTGCTACACTTAATACAATAAATATTATTAATATAGATGTAACCGATATTATAGCAGGAACCTTGAAAGATAAACTATGTATCTTTTTCATAGACAAACTCCAATTCATATAAAAATAGAAAATGCTTTATATTTAATCGTTATTTTTTAGTAATTTTATACTTTTTTTTCATATAAAATATTTTATTTTAAAAAAAATATATAAAAATCGTATTTTTTTTACACTTTTTTTAAAAGTTTTATATATTATTAATATAACAAAGTTGATTTGTATCTAATTTTATAAATTTTTTCTTCATAATTTACCTTAATAGCGGATATAGTTTTATATCCGCTTATTTATATATCAAAATAAAATATTACAATTAAACAATAATCTGTATTATCAAATAAATTTTATATAAAAATAACAGTATGTTTCTTGATAGGTAAAAAATATATATCATTATATGAATAAAAAATACGGCACCTATATATTTTTAACAGCATATTTTTGATTAGAGCGTAATTTTTTAATAAAAAATATTGACAATACCTAATTTATGTGCTAATATAAAAACATAAGGAGGAAATAAATTATGAAAAAAATCATATTAAAAGAGCTTGCAAATATAAGAGTAGGGGCATCTGTTTCAAGGGCTTCAGCAAAGATATACGAAAAAGGGTATGAAGTCAATCTCATAAACTTAAAAGCATTCGATAATAAATCTATTAAGTATACTCAAAATGAAAAAAATATTGATACAATACAAATCAAACAAAAAAATATCGAATTAATACAAGCAAATGATATTATCATAAGGCTTAGAGAACCATTCAATAGCCTAATAGTAGAAGATAATATTGATAATTGTATAATAAGTTCATTAATGGCATGTATCAGAATAAAAGAAGAATTTTATAATATATGCCTGCCTCATTTTCTTGCTATTTATCTAAATAATAAAAAAGTTCAGAAATTTTTAAAAAGAGAATCAAGAGGAACAGGGATAATATCAATAGGAACTTTTGATATAGCAAATATAGAAATAGAATTGCCTAGTATAGATAAACAAAAAGAAATCATTGAAATAAATTCATTATTTGAAAGGGATATTTTTATTTATGGAAAACTTTTTGAATTAAAACAAGTATTTTATAAAGAAGCTATGAATAAAATATTAAAAAACTGTTAATCATTTACTAAAATATATTTTTTAAAAGGAGAAATCAAGATGAAAACAACAAAAGAAGTAGTTGAAAATATAGTTTGGAAAGCATGCGATACTTTCAGAGGATCAATAGACTCATCTGTTTATAAAGATTATATATTGAGTATGCTGTTTGTGAAATATTTATCAGATTTCGTGAAAGAAAAAACTGAAGAATTAAGAAAAGAATATAAAGACAATGAAGGTATTTTATCAAGAATGATTGAAAGGCTGGATTATAAAATAAGCGAAACTGCTAACTTTGATTATTTATATTCTATAAGAGAGGAAAACAATATTGGAGAGAGGATCAATACTGCTTTAAGAGAAATAGAAAAACAGAATCAGAGTAAATTTGAAGGCATTTTTAATAATATAGATTTTAATGATTCAAATAAATTCGGCAATACAAAAACAAGAAATTCTATATTAAAAAATCTGCTTGAAGACTTCAATGATCCTGCATTAGATTTAAGTCCCAGTGCATTAGAAAACAATGATGTTATGGGTGATGCTTATGAGTATTTGATAAAAAACTTTGCAAGCTATGCCGGTAAAAAAGGAGGCGAATTCTTCACTCCTCCTGAAGTATCTATGCTTATAGCTAAAATAGTAACTTTGAATATAAAAGACGGAGTTAAAGTATATGACCCTACTTGCGGAAGCGGTTCTTTGCTTGTTAAAGTGTATAAAGAATTAGGAGGCAAAAAATGTTCTGTATACGGACAGGAGAAAAACAACCAAACATATTCTTTATGCCGAATGAACATGTATTTGCATGAAATAGGCGATAAAGGAATGATTGAATGGGGCGACACTATAAAAGAGCCTAAATTCTTGGATAAAAACGGCAATTTAGAAAAATTTGACATAGTAGTTGCTAATCCTCCTTTCAGCTTGGATAAATGGGGAGATGAAACTGCAGTTAAAGACCAATACAATAGATTTGAGTACGGCATACCTCCAAAGAGCAAGGGAGACTATGCTTTTGTACTTCATATGATAAACAGTATGTCTGAAAATGGAATCACTGCTGTTGTAATGCCTCATGGGGTATTATTCAGAGGAGCTAGCGAGGGAATAATACGAGAAAGAATAATAAATGAAAATTTGCTTGATGCTGTTATAGGGCTTCCAAACAATTTATTTTACGGCACTTCAATACCAGCATGCATTTTAATATTAAAAAAGAACAGAAAAGAGAAAGACATTTTATTTATAGATGCAAGCGTAGAATATGAGAAAGGAAAAAATCAAAACCGCTTACGCGATGAGGATATAGAAAAAATAGTAAAAGCCTACAAAGACAGAAAAAACATAGAAAAATACTCTAAATCAGCAAGCCTAGAAGAAATCAAAGAAAATGAATACAATCTCAATATACCTAGATATATAGACTCATTTGAAGATGAGGAGCATGTGGACTTGAAGAGCATAAACAAAGAAATAACAGCATTAGAAAAAGAACGCGAAACTCTAAGCGGCAAATTAGAAGATTTTTTGAAAGATATAAAATTATAATATAATTGAAAAACTTAGCAAATTAGTTATAATTTTAGTTTGTGGAGAATTTTATGAAAGCACTTTTAGATACAAATATTATTATTCATAGAGAAAGTAATAATAAAATAATCAATAGAGAAATAGGTAGTCTATTTAAATGGCTAGAAAAGACTAAATATGAAAAATGTATACATAAAATTAATCTTGAAGAATTAAATAAAAACTCAAATTCTGATACTGTAGATGTTATGAATGTAAAATCTAAAAATTATACTTTATTAATGACTCAAGCTCCATTAAATAAAAAACTACTTGAAATATATGAAAAATTTGACAAAACAGAAAATGATAAAAATGATACTTTATTATTAAATGAACTTGTAAATGACAGAGTTGATATATTTATTACAGAAGATAAAAAAATACATCAAAAAGCTAAATTAGTAAATATAGATAATAAAGTATTTACCATAGACTCTTTTCTAGAAAAAGTTATTGCAGAAAATCCTGAACTCATTGATTATAAAGTTTTATCAGTAGAAAAAGAATATTTTGGTAATATAGATTTAAAAGATAAATTCTTTGATTCTTTAAAAGAAGATTATGTTGGGTTTGATAAATGGTTTAATAAAAAATCTAATGAAATAGCTTATGTTACTTACAAAGATAAAAAATTATTATCTTTTTTATATTTAAAAGTTGAAGACAAAGATGAAAACTATGCTGATATAATTCCAGCATTTTCTCCTAAAAAAAGATTAAAAATAGGTACTTTTAAAGTAGAATATAACGGAGTCAAATTAGGTGAGAGATTTATAAAAATAATATTTGATAATGCTATAGCTAATAAAGTTGATGAAATATATGTTACAATTTTTGATAAAAGAGAAGAACAAAATAGACTAATTAATTTATTTGAAGAATATGGTTTTATTAAATGGGGAAAAAAAGGAGAGAATGGAGAATTAGTATATATTAGAGATTTTTCAAAAAGGTTTAATATAGAAGAACCAAAACATACTTATCCATTTTTTTCAATAAATACAAATATCTTTTTAGTACCAATATATCCAGATTATCATACAGATTTATTACCTGATTCTTATTTAAAAACAGAATCTGCAAAAGATTTTAAAGATAATTTACCACATAGAAATGCAATAAGTAAAGTTTATGTATCTCGTTCATTAAACAAAAATATAAAAAAGGGAGATATTATAATATTTTATAGAACCAAAGAAGAAGGTAAGCCAGCAAAATATTCATCTGTAATAACTACTATAGGAATAGTTGAAGAAAAAATTGATAAGATAAAAAATGAAAAAGAATTTATAATAAATTCTAGGAAAAGAAGTATTTTTACAGATAAAGAATTATCTAATTTTTGGAACGGGAAAGGTGCTAAACCATTTTTAATTAATTTTTTATATGTATATTCATTTAAAATTGGGAATAGAATGAATAGAGGTAGATTACTACAACTAGGAATTATAAGTGATGCTGATAATGGAATTAGAGGTCTAACAAAAATAACAAAAGAACAATTCTTATTAATATTAAGAGAGTGTAAAGTAAATGAAAGTTTTATTGTCTATTAAACCTGAATATGTTGAAAAAATATTCAATGGTAGTAAAAAATATGAAATTAGAAAATCTATTTTTAAAAGAAAAAATATAAAAAAAATTATAATATATTCTTCATCTCCTATTTCTAAGGTAGTAGGTGAATTTGAAATAGAAGATATAATATCTGATGATTTAGATAATGTATGGAACATAATAAAATATGAGTCCGGTATTTCTGTAGATTTTTTTTATAAATATCTTGAAAATAAAGAAATAGCATATGCTATAAAAAATAGGTAAAATAAAAAAATATCGTAAACCTAAAAAATTGGAAGATTTTAATATCTATTATGCACCGCAATCATTTGTATATTTATAAAAAGGAGCCCCAACAATGAACCAACCGCTCCCAGCAGGATGGCAGGAAGTAAAATTGCAGGAATGTCTATTAGAACAACCAAAATATGGAATGAATGCCCCTGCTGTAAAATATGATAATTCATTACCTACATATATAAGGATAACTGATATAGATGAGTATGGAAATTTTATAAATGATAATAAAGTATCTGTTAACAATGCTAATTATGAAGAGTATATTTTACATGATAATGACTTTCTGTTTGCAAGAACAGGAGCTTCGGTAGGAAAAACATATTTATATAATAGAAAAGACGGCATTTTAGTTTTTGCGGGTTATTTAATAAAAGTAAAACCGAATCAAAATATATTAAATAGCCTATTTTTAAAATATTATACTCAAAGTAAGAGATATTGGCATTTTGTAAAAATAACATCTGCAAGAACAGGACAGCCTGGAATAAATGGAAAAGAATATGCTAATATGAATATAGTACTGCCGCCCATAGATGAACAGAAGCGTATATCTGAAATTTTGTCATTATGCGATGATGTTATAGAGAATCTTACGCAATTAATAGAGAAGAAAGAGCTTTATAAGAAAGGCGTAATGCAGAGAGTGTTAAGCGGTGAAGTTCGTTTCAATGGTTTTGGAGATGAGTGGAAAATAAAAAAATTATCTGAAATTAGCAGAAGTATAAAAACAGGAAAATTAGATGCTAATGCTATGGAAGAAAACGGGCAATATAGGTTTTATACTTGTGCTAGAGAATATTATAGAATAAATGAGTATGCCTTTGATGGGGAGGCTTTATTAATATCCGGCAATGGTGCTTATGTTGGATATGTTCATTATTATAAAGGTAAGTTTAATGCTTATCAAAGAACTTATGTTTTAATGGATTTTGAAGAAGATATAAAATATATAAAATATTATCTTGACATATATTTAAAGGATAGAATAAGAAAAGAAAAAAATGAGGGAAATACACCATATATAGTTCTAAGCACATTAACAGATATGGAAATAAAAGTACCAAGCCTAGAGGAGCAGAAAAAAATTGCGGGGCTTATTTCGGTTATAGACGAAGAGATTGACAATCTTAAAAAGCAGTTGGAGCTTCGTAAACAGCAGAAGAAAGGACTTATGCAGAGGCTTTTAAGCGGTGAGGTGAGGATTTAAAGTTTTGAATATAATTGTATAATAAAATGTACGATGCCGCACATACATTGTACTATCTTAAAAGTTAAGCGATACCGTGCGGATCGCCGCTACGGCAAGTAGTTTTTGTAAAAAAGAAGACAAAAAACAATTTTATTATTGTTATGTTAGCCGAAACCTATAAATGTATTCCAGCTAAAGCTGTAATACGGTTTCGACTCACTATTATATTATTTAGGGATTACTTTTTATTTCTGTGATTGCATTATAATATTTTTTAGCTTTTTATTATTATAATTCATTGTATAATGAAAGGTACGATGCCGTATTTACATAGGGCATTTGATAAGAATAAGCAATACCGTGCAGCTTGCCCGTCGCGAAGCATACCTGCGGTAATGGCGAATACAGGAGTTTTTTATGAATGAACAATACAGCGAAAGAATATTACAAAATAAAGTTATAGAACTTTTTAAAAATATGGGCTACCAATATTTAAGCCCGGAAGAAGCTCTTAAAGAAAGAGATAATGATACTAATAATGTGCTATTTAAAAATATTCTCGAAGAACAGCTTAAAAAAATTAATTACTTTATGTATGATGATAAGAAAAACAGCTTTTCAATAGATAATATCAAAAAGGCAATAAGTGATTTGGATATGCCGCTTATAAAAGGATATTTAATCACAAATGAAGAGATTACAGAAAGAATTTTAAAAGGCGAATCATACAAAGAAAAAATCGGAAATAAATATGAAAGTTTTAATATCAAATATATAGATTTTGATAATATAGAAAATAATACATTTCATATCACTGAAGAATTTACAGTAACTAGAAACAGTACAGAAGAAAAAGAAAAAACAAGAAGACCAGATTTAGTAATATTTATAAACGGCATACCTATAGCAGTAATAGAATTAAAAAAAGGAAGCGTAAACTCAAAGAATGCTATAGAGCAGATGGTGAGAAATCAGGAAGAAAAAGAAATAAGACAATTATTTAAATTCAGCCAATTACTAATATGTGCTAATGATGATATGGTTAAATACGGCACAGCAGGAACTCCGGTAAAATTATATAATGTTTGGAAAGATAAAGAAAATAATGATAATAAAAAAGATAAAACAGGCAGAAAAGAAGAAAGCAAAGTAATGAAAGCATTAAAAAAAATAGTGAAAGACAGAGTAATAAATGAAATAGACATAACATTATATTCATTATTTGAAAAAGAGAGATTATTTGATATATTAGAATATTTCATCATATTTGACGGAACGGTAAAAAAAGTTACAAGATACAATCAATACTTCGCTATCAAAAAAACTATGGATAGAATACAAAATATAAGTCAAGGGAAAAGACAAGGCGGAGTAATATGGCATACTCAGGGAAGCGGTAAAAGTCTTACAATGTCTATGCTTACAAAAATAATATCAAGAAAAATAAAAAACTCTAAAATAGTGGTGGTAACCGACAGAGTAGATTTAGACGAGCAAATTCACGGCACTTTCAAAAATACGGATATAGAGGTTGAAAGAGCAACAACAGGTGCGAATTTAATCAAATTAATAGAAAGCGGTAAAAGCGTCATAACAACAGTAATCAATAAATTTGAAAAAGTATTCGACAAAAAAGTGGTAATGGATTCTGCAGATATTTTTATACTAGTAGATGAAAGCCATAGAACGCAGTACGGGGATTTTGCTATGAAGATGAGAAAAGTCTTTCCTAATGCATGTTATTTAGGCTTTACAGGAACACCTTTATACAAATCCGAAAAAAGTACAGCAGAGAAATTCGGAGGCTTTATAGATTCATACACTATAAGAGATGCTTTAGAAGATAAAGTAATAGTACCTCTATACTATGAAAGCAGATTGATAAATCAGAAAATATACGATAAAAAAGGCTTAGATTACAGATTCGATTTAATTACAAAAGATTTAACAGATAAAGAAAAAGAAGATTTACAAAAGAAAAATCTAAGCGAAAATGTGATACTTGAAAGCGAACAGCGATTAATAGTATTAGCCGATGATATAGCAAAACATTATAAAACTAATTTAGCAAATACAGAGTTTAATGCCATGCTTGCAGTAGAAAGCAAATATGAGGCTATGAAGATGAAGGAAATATTCGATACTTATCATAGTCTTGAAACAGCAGTGGTCATATCTTCGCAAAATGATGAAGGGGCAGACAGTGATGAATACAAAAAAAATAACGGCTCAGAAAAAAAACAGTATGTAGCAGAAAAATGGAAAGCTCTATACAGCAAATATTCAAATGATGAAAATAAATACACAGAAGAAATAATAAAAAGTTTTAAAAAAGGCACTATAGATATAATAATAGTAGTAGATAAACTTCTTACAGGTTTTGATGCCCCAAAGGCTCAGGTTTTATATATAGATAAAAAATTAAAAGATCATGGACTTCTTCAGGCTATAGCAAGAGTAAACAGAGCATATTCAGGAAAAGATAATGGAATATTAATAGACTATAGAGGACTTCTTTCCAACTTGGATAATGCTTTAAATGCTTATGATAAATTAGCCAATTATGATCCTAAAGATATTGAAGATGTTGTATTCGATATAAAGGAAAAAATTGAAGAGTTTAAAAATTCCTATGAAGATTTAGTACAGTTCTTGCCTGAACTTACTTTAGAAAAGGCTTATGAGATATGTCCTCCTCTTTTAAGCGATGAAGATAAAAGAAAAAAATTTTATGGGTTATTTTTAAACTATTCAAAACTTTTAAATATATGTCAGTTCAGCGATCATTTTATAGAAAGTTTTGAATATAAAGAAATTGAAAAATATAAAAAATTATTTAAAACTTGTATTGAGATTAGAAATCGTTTAAGAATTACCCATCATGAAGCTGTAGATTTTAAAGAATATGAATCTAAAATGCAGAAATTATATGATGAGTTTGTAGGTACTGATAATAATGTGAAAGTATTAAATGAAATACCCAGCATATTTGATGCCGACTTTGAAAAAGAAATAGATTATTTAAATGAATCAAAAGCAGATGCCATAATAAATGCAGCAAACAGTGTTATAAAAGAAAAAATGGATGAAAACCCTGAAATGTATAGGAAACTTTCAGAGAAAATATTTGATATAATAGAAAAATACAAGAATAACAGGATAAATGAGCAGGAAAAACTTTTAGAGGTAATGGAAGTAGCATCTACAATAAGAGGCGAAAATGAAAAAGAAAATCTTAAATATGATGAGCGTATAAGAGATAATAAATGTGCAAGATCCATATACGATAACTCTAAAAAATATATAGATAATGATAATACATTAATAGACTTTTCTTTATTTGTTGATAAATTATTTAAATCTAGCAGCGGTATGCCTAATTGGCAGAATATACAATCTATAAGAAATAATATAGAAGGTGATATAGATATAAAATTATATGAACTTGGTAAAGAAAGCAAGGATAAAAAAATATTAAGTATAAGCAATGAAGAGATGAAAGAATTTTTAAAAATGCTGGTGAAGATAGGTTTAAATATATATGCAAACTACAAGTGAAATAATAATAGAATATAAAAAAATAAAAAATATTTATATAAGAGTAAAGCCCGATTTAAATATATATGTTACAGCCCCAAAAAGAGCTTCTAAAAAGTACATATACGAACTTATAGAAAAAAGAAGAGAATGGATAGAAGAGAGAAAGGAAGCTATAAAAAAGAAAAACAGCTTTGATATAAGCAAAAAGGAACTTGCAAGCGGCAATGAAGTATATTATCTTGGTAAAAGCTATATGCTTAAAGTATTAAAATGCAATAAAGAAAATATAATTCTTGCCGGCAGAATGATGTATATGTATGTAAATATAAAAGATAAAGAGGAATACAAAAACAGTGATATAAGAAAAAAACATATTCTTCTTGATACATGGTACAAAAAAGAAGCATTAAAGCTATTTGATTCACTTATAAAAAAATACTCTGCTATGATGAACTTAGAAATTAATACATTCACAGTAAAAAAATTAAAAAGCAAATGGGGTTCATGCGATATAAATAAAAAACATCTTACATTTAATTTGGAACTTATGAAATATCCGATTTCTGCTGTAGAATATATTGTTCTTCATGAATTAGCACATCTTCTTCAGGCTAATCATAGTAAAAAATTTTATAATATAGTAAGTTTGTATATGCCGGAATGGAAAAAGGAAAAGAAGATTTTGGATACATTTTTTACTAATTTATAATTTAAAGAAGTTGAAAAAAATATAAATTACTCTATACTAAAAAAGCTTTTTAATTTCATAATACAAAATTAATAATAGAGGTAAAAATAATGGATTATAATGAAAAGTTATATAATGTATTTTCTAGCGGAGAGCAGAGATTAGAATCATGGATGGCGGCTGTATTTACTAAAGAATATGATCATAATATGACAGTTGAAGAGTTCAGAGATATATTATCAGAATCTGATGAATATATGGTATTAGAGTTCAATAAAATAGAAAAATCCAATTTTATAAGAGATAAATCCAAGTGGGAAGTATCGGTTAAGCTGCAGTATTTGCCTATGGTTATAGATGAGATGGATGAAATGGAAGAAGATGGCTGCGGATGCGGGCATAATCATGATGAAGAAGGACACTCCTGCGGATGCGGACATGACGATGAAGAACACTCCTGCGGATGCGGACATAATCATGACGATGAAGAACATTCCTGCGGATGCGGACATAATCATGATGATGAAGAACATTCCTGCGGATGCGGACACAATCATGAAGAAGAAGAAAATAATGATGAGCTTAGTTTTTATGCGGCATTAGTAGATGCTTCAAGCGTTACTGAAAATGTACCTGAAATATTTTCTGTAAATACAGTAAGAGAAGATGATTATAATGAAGCATGTCAATGTAAATATGCAGTACATATATCAACAACATTTGATAATCATCCGCTTACCGACTATCAAAGACAATTAAAATTATTAGACAGTTTAGTTCCGGAATGTTCTATATTTTTAGATATGTCATGCTACACAGCACATTCAGGAGATTGGCTTTCTTATACATCAACTTTTGCATTACCTCCTTCTTTAGATTATCTATATACCATACATGCAGTTTATGATGATGATAAAGACCCTAATAAAGTAGAATATTGGTTTCATACGCATGGACTTTACAGAGTAGGTTCTATAGAATTGGAAATAGTAGGAGTTGAAGATTCAAATGCCTCTTATGGTGCATTGCTTAATACTTGTGCAAAAATGTTTATAGAAAGGGGAGTTCCAGAAGCTGGATTTAAATTTAATCCTGCATATAACACTTATGTATGCTGGTTTCCTTGGCAGGAGGCTTTGAAGAAATTAAATATTACTGATGATATTACAGGAAGTGCTAAAGACAGAAATGACGGAGTGCATAATACGCCTTCAGGTATTTTGCTTGCTGTAGATGCTGAAGGCAATTATCATTCTCTTGATTATTATAAAAATGAGCTTACAGATAATCCTATGTTTATGATGAGTTATTTTGAAACTTCGCTAATGAGAGAGGCTGCTTTTGAAAAATTAGAGTATTTCCTAGAATTATTGAATAAGAATAAAGGTGATGATAAAACTTCTTTCTTAGTGAAATTAGGATACGGAGAAACAGAAGAAAACCCTAATGACTTAGAGCATTTATGGTTTGATGTGCATGACTTCACCAATGAAGGATATTTCGATGCTACTTTAATAAATGAACCTTATAAAGATTTGGGTATGCATGAAGGCGATAGAGGAATGCATAGCATAGAGAGACTTACCGATTGGGAAATATATACAGAAGAAAATAACTACAATTCAAGAAATATATATCTATTATTTCAAGAAGAATAATATTATTAAAAATTGCGGGCATATAATAAATTTATTATATATAATTAGCCTGCAATTTTTGTTAGTAAATAAATTAAAATAATCTATATTTATAAAACCTATATTAATAAATCTAATTATCAAACAATTTTTATATATTATTTTTTATTAAGCACTGTAACAGCTTATCTTTGATAATTTAACATTAAAATATCATAAAATAATATCAATACTGCAGTTAAATTTACAAAAATAGTTATTATTAGCTATAGATTTTTTTATTTTTTTAATTAAACTTTTACAATAAGAGTTCTATCTTAAGTACATTACATTAAAACGGAGAAAAGTATGGAAAGAGCATATATAAAAAACATAGCTTACTATGTACCTGAAAGAATATTAGATAATAAATATTTTGAAAGTATATTGGACACTAACAATGAATGGATAATAACTCGTACAGGAATAGAAACAAGACATATGGCAAGAGCAGATGAAACTATTTTTGAAATGGGTTTGAATGCTGTTAGAAACTTAGAAAAAAAAGGTGTTGATTTGCAGGAGGTTGATGCAATATTGGTACCTACTGTAACAAAAGATTATATATTCCCTTCTATGGCAGGACAATTGCAAAAAACATTGGGATTAAAACACTGCTTTGCTACCGATATATCTGCAGCTTGCTCTGGATATATATATGCATTAAACACAGCTGTTGCTTTAATAGAAAGCGGACAATGTAAAAATGTACTTATAGTTTCAAGCGAAAAACTTACTAAAGATATTAATTGGAAAGACAGAGGAACTGCTATTTTATTCGGAGATGCTGCTACTGCTTCATTAATAACAGCAAGAAATGACGGTAAAGGTATAATAGGAATGCATATGCAAAGTGAGCCGGATATGAGTATTGTACTTAATGGAGGAAGCGTTTGTCCTATAAGAGCCGATGATATAGAGGCACCTGAATTCAAGATATATATGGAAGGATCTGAAACTTTTAAAAGAGCTGTTACTGAGTTTTCTAATAGCATAGATAAAGTTTTGGCAGATTCAGGAAAACAATTAAGCGATGTTAAATATTTTGTACCTCATCAGGCTAATTTAAGAATTATGCAGGCTGTTGCCAAAAGAATAGGGCTTCCTATGGAAAAAGTAAGTGTTGTATTAAACAAATTTGGAAACTGTTCTTCTGCAAGTATAGGATTAGCTCTAACTGATGCTTTAGATAATAATAAAATTAATGATGGAGATTTGGTTCTTCTTACAGGATTCGGCGGCGGATTTACTTGGGGGTCTACTTTAATGATTTGGTAATAAATTTTTAAATCATTGACAGTTGATAATTTACATAATATTCATTTTTTATTACTGCTAAATTTTTTATATATAAAGGTAAAACTTATAAAAACAGCTAATGATGAAATAAATCAATCATTAGCTGTTTAATTTTTATTTTGATAAAAATTATATTTCTATTCAAGTCCGTATATTTTCAAAAACTCACTTAATATAGTATGCATAATTATTCTTTTTTTGTCATAATCTAAATTTCTAGTAAGCTCTATTCCAAAAGATTCTATATTCTTTTTAGCCGCATAATAAGTAATAGTTGTAGGCATAGGATAATACATTTGTTTAAATTTAAACTTCATAGGCTCTATCCTTGAGTTTATATTATCAAGTACTTTTACAACTTTATCATCTAATTTTCTGCTGTCATATATTATAGAATCTCCAAAAAATTCTTTGAATCCGTTTCCCTCATGAAGAGTAAGTACAACATCTATATCATATTCATCAAGCATATTCATATACTCTTTGGCTAATTTATCAGTATCGGTTCTGCTTATACTTTTATCAAAGAATCTATTATTAATATCCTGTCCTTCTATTGCTCTAGTATTTTTTCTATATGCTTCAGGTACAGCAATAGGTACTATAGTAAGACTTCCTTTTTTTATAGGCATATTGATTCTTTCCATAGCAACATCAGTACCGACTCTCTCGCTTCCATGAGGCACTATTAAAAATATATTAGGTCCTTTTTCCGGGTGAACCACTCTGTATATAGTATTTTCGTTCTTAGTACCTTCCATTATTTTGAAATTGTATCTGTCTATATCTTCATTTAAATGGCTTGCTACTTCGCTTTCTAATTGTCTTGATACATTTTCAATTAGGGCTTTTTCATTTTCTGTAGTTCTGTAGGGGCCGTTAAGCATTGGTATTATAGATGTTTTATGATTAGGTTCTAAAAAATAGCTTACTCCTAAAGATGCCTCAGGAGTAATTTTTACAGCATTATTATATGTTATAACGGATACTTCATCATCATAAGAAACTATAGCAAAAGATTTTCCTTTGAAATTATATCCTTTGCCTTCTTTTGTTAAAGTCATTTGAATATCATCATTATGTTTGCTTTTTACATAAATATATCCTGAATCCAAAGTGAATTTATTATCCTCATAAGTGAGCTTTGAACTAGGCATAAGTATAATTGATTTCTCTCCGTTATCTATTACTAAATAAGATTCCTCTTTTGTAGATATAGAGAAATAATTAGTGGGAAAACTTTTTTTTATATCCATATCAGCATGCTCTTCATTAACTATTACAGATGCCTCGCCTTGTCTGGATATAATTTTAAAATTATTCGCCGATAATAAAGAACTAAGTATTATTGTTAATATTATTATATATTTGCTCATCATTAAAACCATTAAATAAAAGATATCGTTTTAATTGTCGCAAAAAAATAAAAATGCTTTAAATAAAATTTTATTTAAAGCATCTTATATAAATTTATGGTAGTGAGAATAGAATTAATCTGCTTTTGAATATAGAATATCCTCCGGAGATATTACTGTTACTATTTTATTATATTTTGCTGAAATAGGGACTCCGTCATCTCTTAATGTGATATCAAGTATGTAATTATAGTCAATATATTCAAAATATATACTTGGTAATATACTCGCATCCTGGGAATTATATGTATTTATGGATATGCCTGAATATAAAAGTCCGAGTATTATAGTATATCCGTAAAATCCGGATCCTTTAGATAAATCAAAGAATTTTGAAGGTATTTTAAGTTTTTGAATATCATTTTCATAATATGTTACAAAATCTCCTTCTACATCTACAGTTCTTTTTAAACCATTATCTGTTCTGCTTCTTTTTCCCCAATATCCTTTATCTATTCCTTCTTTATCAGAAGGAGCCTTATCAATAATGCCGGCTATTATATCTGAATTTTTTTTATTTCTTATATATACATATCCTACAGTTTCATATTCATCTGTAGGAAATTGAATCTCTCCAACCCAATCTGAAGAACTTACTATATATCCGAAATATCTGTCATAATATTTATTTTTATTTTCATCTGCAATGCTGTAAATATCATCTTTAGTGAAATTTACTTTTGTTGTTTTATTTGATACAATTAAACCGTTTATTCCTCCATTTTCTATGACAACATCAACTGCATTATTTCCTGTTTCATCGGCATTAAAAAATTTCCAAACAGTATTGTATTTAGCATCTAAACCTTTAACTGTATACTCGCTGTTTTCTTTAGTAATAGGTGATGTTGAATTACTTGCATTTTTACCGCAACTTATAATTAGTAAAAATAATAGAATTGTAAAAGTTAAATAGATTGTTTTTTTTATCATGATATATCCTTTATAAAAAATTTACTATTATGTAATATGTTTTTACATAAGAATAATTACTAAATAGTAATTCAACAATAAATATAATAAAAATTATCAATTTATTTATAACTTTTTTAGAAAAAGTATGAAAAAATTATGTATTATAATTCTAATATAAAAAACTTCCTAATATAATTAATACATATAATTGACAATTAATAAAAATGAATATATTATAAAAAATATGAAACTTGTTATTGAATAAAGCTCCGGAAATATTTTATCATTATTGTTGGGGCATACTAAAAAACAGTATGCTATAGTTCTTTATAGTTATTAAAGGTTATAAAATTTTTAATATGTTTTTTATTTAATTTATTCAAAGGAAAGTTTCATGTATTTAATAAAATTTTCATTTATTTTATTCATTTCAAATATATTAAATACCTATACAGCATTACAGATATAATATTTATTTCTCATTTGCTTGGCAGTAATTGAGTTATAGCATTAGGAAATTGTGCTTCTATAATGTTTATAATAACTTCTATATCTTTAGGCTTATCAATAGGCGGATCTGTTATAATATCAAAATATAAAGGTGCTGATGATAATACAAGATATAAGCAGGCAATAGGAAGTTTATTATTTTTATCTTCAGCAGCAGCTTTAATAATTTCAATAATAGGATTAATATTTTCAAATAAGATATTATTATTTATGAATATTCCAAAAGAATCATTTAAGTATGCTGATGATTATATAAAAATAATTTTTTCAGGGATATTTTTTATATTTCTATATTCTTATCTATCAGCTGTAATAAAATCAAGCGGAAAAGAAAAAGTATCATTATATTTTATGATAATTGCTGCATTACTAAATTTTATACTAAATTTTTTATTTTGTTATATTTTGAAATTATCTGTAAAAGGTGCAGCATTAGCTACTGTAACATCTCAGGCTGTTTCATTTTTACTGTCTTTATATTATATAAGAAAATTATTAACTTTTAATTTTGATATAAAAATAATAAAGGAGCTAATATTTATTTCTTTGCCTTGCATATTTCAAATTCTTATAATAAATATATCATATTTTTTTGTTAATATAATGATGAATAAATATGACACTATTACAGGATTTACAATAGGATTAAAAATAAATACTTTTATAGGTATGATTTCTTGGTCTATAGGAGAGGCTTTAAGTATAATTGTTTCAAATAGTATAGGAAAAAAAGATTACATAAAAATAAAAAGCATGGTTAATTTTGCCGTATTATTTAATATATCTGCTACAGTAATAGCAATAATATTTATACATCTATTTCTTAAAAATATAATAGCTATATTCTACAGCGGAGATGATAAAGTTATTAATGATATTATTTTCTATATAAAAATAATGGTATTACTTATGCTTTAATGTATGTATTAGATAGTTTTTTAATAGGCATTCAAAAATCATATTTGGCTTTTATTAATTCATTTATAGATTCTATAATATTTAAAATAATAATATCAAAAATATTAGAAATATACATAGGATATTTAGGAATATATATTGCGATGGCATTGTCAAGTATAGTTCCCGCTTTTATAGGGTTAATATACTTTTATATATTTGTAAGAAAAATTACTTACAATAAACTTTATTAAAATAATACGCATGTTAAATTAGCTGTAAATATAATAAAAATAAACAATTATTAATGCACATTATATTTAATATAGTTTTGACATGCGGTATATAGATTAACAAATTTAAAAAACCTTGGGTGGGGGCTCAATAACAAGAAAATTTAAAGTTTATATTGCAGATTCAAACTATAAATATAAGGGGTGGGGTGTGTAATTAAATTTAAAAACCTAATTACATACCCCGCCCTTTAGATTTTAGAATTCTTTTTACAACTGATAAATATATTTTAATTTAAAGTTTAAATCATAAAAGCATACCCGCCCTAGCTGTGTTTAAATTTAAAAATTTTTTTAACGCACGATGAACGCATTTATATATATTATTAAAATTGTAATTTAAACGTTTTTATATTTGAAATTTTATTCACCGTGCGTAAATATAAAAATAAGAAATATGTTTTAATTAACTATTTAAATCTGAAATATATTTATACTAAAGATAAATATGCTGCGCAATTTTTATAAAGAGCATTAAACATTAAATAATGAGATAAAAATATATTAATTAACTATAGCCTCTTTAAATCTGAAATCTATTTATCATAAATAAAAATTGCTGCGCTAAGAATATATTTATACTAAAGTATAAATATGCTGCGCAATTTTTATAAAGAGTATTAAACATTAAATAAAGAGATAAAAATTATTAATTAACTATAGCCTCTTTAAATCTGAAATCTATTCTGTGAGTTTGATTATCCTGATTCTGCAATGTCTTTAATATGGCAGCCAAATCTACAAATTTATCAGTTTTCACATACTTTTCTAATATCACCTGCACCTGATATCCCCTAGGATAAAGTATTAAATCATCTCCATAGGCATTAATCTCGGATATAAGATTGTATATTTCATTATGATTAGTTTTTAAATCATATATAACAGATGAAAGATATTTAGAATAATCATTTTCTACCATTTTATTTGTAGGATTAATGCTTAGCCCTGTTATATATGGAACATCATAATTGTGAATAATATTATCTTTGAGAATATATCCGTCATCTGTAATTTCATATATTCCGCTGCTGGATTCTAATAAAAATAATGTTCCTCTTTCTATTACATTTATAATAAGTAAATCAGGAAAAGAAGTTTTTATGCTTTCTACCTGAAGTCTGGGATTATTTTCTATATCAGACTTTATTTCTTTTTTAGGTACATTAAAAATACTTACATTATTGTACTTTGATAATCCAGCTTCTTCCATTATATCTATAGCATTTAAAACTTCTAATCCCCGTATTTCCACTCTTAATATTCTAGCCTTATTTATAATCACAACAAGAAATAATATTATAACAGCTGAAACAAAAAAGATAATTATTTTTTTTATTATATTTTTCTGTTTATCGCTAAGTTTATTTTTTTTAAGCTTTTTTCTAAGTTTATTATCTTTAAAATCTTTCATTATAATATCATCTTTTATTGTTTAATTATAAATTATTAATTAACAGAACATCCTGCATCGAAACCTTTTTCTGTAGTCATAAGCGAAAGGGTTTCTCCATTATCAGCTAAAAGAAGCATACCATGAGATGTAACACCTCTGAATTTTTTAGGCTTTAAATTTGCCAAATAAAGAACTGTTTTACCAACCATATCCTCAGGCTTGTAATATTCTGCTATAGAAGAAACAACTACTCTCTGCTCGCCGCATCCAATATCGAGTACAAATTTTAAAAGCTTATCAGCATTTTCTACTTTTTCAGCAAATAGTATTTTAGCAGTTAATAATTCTAATTTTTCAAAATCTTCTTTTTCTATATTAGGTTTATGCTTATCTTCTTTAGGAGGATTAATTTGTTTTTTATTATCTTCCATACTTGCACCTATTTCTTTTTCTATGTCGTATCTATTAAATAAAGGCTCACCTTTTTCAATTTTTATTCCGGATTTTAAAGAACCCCATTGCTTAGCACTTTCCAAAGAAACACTGTCTCCAAGTCCTAATCTATTAAATACTTTTTTAGGTGTTTCTATAAAGAATATTTGTAAATATGCAGTTACTATATAATAAACTTGGAAAGAAATATACATTACATTGGCAAGATGCTCTCTTTTACTTTCGTCTTTGGCCAAATTCCAAGGTGCACTCTCTTCAACATATTTATTAGTAGTTCTAATTACTTCCCAAATATAAGCTAAAGCCTCATGAAATTTAAAACTATCTAAAGCAGATTCTACATTAGCATCAAGAGTAAGAACCATTTTTTTAAGTTCTTTTTCTCTATCACCGTAAACACTCTCTGATTCATTAGGAAGAACACCGTCAAAATATTTTCCAAGCATAGTAGTGATTCTATGCCATAAGTTGCCGTAATCATTAGCTAAGTCGCTGTTTATTCTCTTTAAGAAAAGCTCCTGAGAATAATATCCGTCAGAACCGAAATTAATCTCTCTCATAAGGAAATATCTTAAAGAATCAACTCCATATTTATCAATTAAAGTATTGGGATCAACTACATTTCCTCTGCTTTTGCTCATCTTCTTTCCATCATCAAAAAGCACCCAGCCATGACCGAATACTTTTTTAGGAAGCGGTATATCAAGCATTTTAAGCATTATAGGCCATATAATAGCATGAAAACGCACTATCTCCTTACCTACAAAATGTACATCTGCAGGCCAATATTTTTTATATAATTCATCTTGTCCCTCTTCAGGATATCCTAAAGCTGTTATGTAATTAGCCAAAGCATCAATCCATACATATATACTATGCTCGCTGTCAACAGGACAAGGTATGCCCCATTGCAATCCCTTACGGCTTACTGCTAAATCCTCTAACCCCGGAAGCAAAAAGTTTTTAAGCATTTCATTTTGTCTTTCTTTAGGCTCTAAAAACTCAGGGTGTTCTTTATAATAATCTATTAACCATTGTCCGTACTGTGAAAGTTTGAGATAATAGCATTCTTCTTCTTTATATTCTAATTCTTTTTCACAATCTGGGCAGTAAAACTTTCCGTCATCTTTTTTCACTACCTGACTTTCAGTAAAAAATGCTTCATCGCTTACACAATAAAGTCCTTTATAAGCACCTTTATAAATATATCCTTTATCATAAAGAATTTTAAATATTTTCTGAACTCTTCTCTCATGATAGTCATCAGTAGTTCTTATATAATGACTATAATCAATATGAAGTCTTTTCCATAACTCTTTAGTGGCATTAACGATATTATCAACATAAGCCTTAGGAGTAGTTCCTGCTACTTCTGCTTTTCTTGCGATTTTCTCACCATGCTCATCAGTACCTGTTAGAAAATAAACATCGTATCCCATTATCTTCTTATATCTAGCCATAGTATCTGTAGCTATAGTGCAGTAGCAATGCCCTATATGAAGATAATCTGAAGGATAATATATCGGAGTTGTAATATAAAACTTTTTATCTGTCATCTGTATGCCTCCATGTCAAGTTATGTATCTTTAATATTTTAAAAACAAATCAATTATACTAAAATTAATGTTTTTTGTAAAGCTAAAAAATTAATATAGTATTTTATTTTGCTGTTAATATAATAATCAATGCTTGGCATATAGTTTTATGAAAGTACTATGTAATTTAAACAATATTGTATATGATTTTATCAATAAGTATAAAAAGTAAGTTTGATTTATTAAAAATAAATAATATAATTGATATGAATTTATTAAGGTTTAAGTATTATATCAAGCATCAATTTTTAAATATTATTGTATTCATATTGTTATTGCATAAAAATCTATTTTTTTAATGATAATTATAATAAAAAAATATACGCGTCATTTTTTGACACATAACTAATTTATACTTGAGAAAAAATATATTTATTTTAGGTAAAATAATTTTATGAAAAAAAGATATTCAATAAGATTTAAGATGCCTTTAATTATAAGTATAATAACTACAATACTTCTAATCATTACAATAACTATATTATCTTACAGGTCATTTATTGGTGTTAGTAAAACAACTTTTTCAGGATTTTCAAGTACAATAGAGGGATATAAGTCTATGATGGATTCATGGCTTTTTGACAATAAAACACTTATAAAAACTTATTCTATAACTCCAGCAGTAATTAATTATCTATTAAACAGCTACAGTACGAATGCAAATACACAATTAAATGAAACATTGCAGAAATTTGAATCTATAAATAAATTTTCTCTAGATATAGGCGTAACAGATATAAACGGCATTGTACTTGATAATGCAAAACATAATGAAATAGGGCAGAATATACAGGATTTAAGACCGGGTATATGGGATAGTTTTAAACAAAACAATTATGATACCGCTTACGGAAGCAAAATATTAAAATACGGAGATGATAATAAATGGTCGCTTACATTAATATCCGGAGTGAGAGATGCTAATAATAATTTAATAGGCTCTATATATATGACAATAAATTGGCAGGAACTCATAAATAAATTAAAGCAATTAAAACTAGATGAAACAGGAAGATTATTTGCATTAGACAATGAAGGAATTATAGTTGCAGACACCTATGATTATATAAATGAAAACGGAGGGGCTTATTTTAATCTAATAAAAAAAGATAATAAGCAAAACGGAATAATTAAATATAAAAATACAAGCAGCACTTCAAGAACAGCAGTATACACAAAATTGGAAGAAATGCCTTGGACATTAACTATGTCTATGAATGATAATATCATATATAAAGAAAATATAACCATGATTAAAATAGCTATAATAGTATGTATATTATCCGTTTTATTTATTAATAGCTTTACTTTATCATATATTAAAAAAACAATGTCTCCATTAGAAAGCTTAATGAAACAGGCACAAAATATATCAGAAGGACATATTGAAGTAAAAGAAATAAAAAAAGAAAGAAAAGATGAGTTTGGAATATTAGAAAAAACATTTAATATAATGAGCGAAAAATTATCAGAAGTTATTAATGAAGTAAATGAAACATCTAAAGAAATATTAGAATCAGCTCAGAACATGATGGAAAGCAGCAGCGAATTATCATCAAGAACATAATCTCAAGCCTCTAGTTTGGAAGAAACTGCAGCAAGCGTAGAAGAGATAGTGTCTACAATACAGTCATCAACTGAAAATGCAGTAAATGGAAAAGATATGATGAATGAATCTATCAATCATATAGGAGAGGCAGCATCAATCATTGCAGAAACTTCGTCAAACATAGAGGAGGTTTATAAATCAAGTGAAAAAATAAAAGACATAACAAAAATAATAGAAGATATAGCTTTTCAAACCAATATATTAGCTTTAAATGCCTCTGTAGAGGCGGCAAGAGCAGGAGAGCAGGGTAAAGGTTTTGCGGTAGTAGCAAGCGAAGTAAGAAATCTGGCACAAACTACTCAGGCTTCAGTAAAAGATATTACTCATTTAGTAGACAATACAGCAGAGCAAATTGATAATGCCACACAAACTGCTAGAAAATCTCAGGAATTATTTGAAGAACTTCAAAGTAAAGTTAAAGAAACTTCTAATTTAATGGAAAGCATATCAAATACGGCATTAGAACAGCAGTCTGGAGTTAATCAAATAAGTACCGCAATAAATAATATGGAAAGTGCCACAACTCAAAATGCTTCTTTAGCTGTTGATTCTAATAATTTATCTAAAAATCTTCTAAGCAGAGCAGAAAAACTTCAGCAAAGTATTTCATTTTTTCAATTATACAAATAATATAAAAAAGCATAAGATATTTATGTATTAATTATTTTTGAGAGTTTGATTTATTATTTTAGAGAAATAAGAATATAATTTTTTATATATAAAAAGAGAAGCTGTAAATGCAGCCTCTCTTTTTATTAAATATTAAAAAATAAAATATTTTATATCTCAAACAGTTAAAGCATTATTGCCATGTGAGTCTATTGTAACTATTAAAGGCATATCCTCAACAAACATTTCTCTAATTGCCTCTGTTCCTAAATCTTCAAAAGCTATAATTTTAGATTCTTTAACGCAATTAGACATATATGCAGCAGCACCTCCTATAGCTGTAAAATAACATCCTCCATATTTTACTATAGCATCTATAACTTCTTTCCCCCTTTTTCCCTTACCTATCATAGATAAAAGTCCTAATTCTATAAGTTTAGGAGAATAAGCATCCATTCTATAACTAGTAGTAGGTCCGACGCTTCCTATAACTTCATTAGGTTTATTAGGAGAAGGTCCTGCATAAAATACTGTCTGATTTTGTAAATCAAAAGGCAGTTTTTCATTTTTATCTATCATTTCTATCAATCTCTTATGTGCTGCATCTCTGGCGGTATATATAGTTCCTGTTAAACTTACCATATCTCCTGCTTTTAATACTGATAAAACTTCTTTAGTTAAAGGGGATTTAAGTTTTTTTACTTCCATAAAGTCATTCTCCTTTTTTATTTCTTATAATACCGCTTCACAATGTCTGGTAACATGACATCCTGTACAAACACAAACAGGAAGTGCCGCTATATGAGTGGCATACATGTTAATATTAACGCATAGAGCTGTTGTTTTTCCGCCGAATCCTGAAGGACCTATATTCATTTTGTTTATATTTTCAAGCAATTCTTTTTCAAGCTGAGCCAAACGAGGATCTTCATTAACAGAGCCTATCTCTCTAAGTAAAGCCCTTTTAGCTATATCAGCACATTTTTCCATAGTGCCTCCAAGTCCTATACCTATAATCATTGGAGGACAGGCATTGGCACCTGCCATTTTTACAGTTTCATATACAAATTCTTTAACGCCTTCTATACCAGCCGAAGGAGGAAACATTTTTAATCTGCTCATATTTTCGCTTCCAAATCCCTTTGGAGCTACTACTATTTTTACTTTATCTCCTTCAACTATATTATAATGAATTATAGCAGGCGTATTATCATTAGTATTCTTTCTTTCAATAGGATCATTTACTACAGATTTTCTTAAATATCCGCTAGTATATCCTAATGCCACACCTTTGTTTATAGCATCTGTAAGATTCCCTCCTGTAAAATGAACATCCATTCCTATATCCATATAAACTATTGCCATTCCTGTATCCTGACATATTGGTTTGGCATTTTTTGAAGCTATTTCTGAATTTTCTATTAAAATGTTTAAAATATTCTTTGCAAGAAGATTTTCCTCTTTTTTTTCGTTTTCGATAAAGGCATTTTTAATATCTTGGTTTAAATTAATATTCGCCTCTATACATAATTTTGATATAATATCTGTTATAGTATCAACATGTAAATCACGCATAAAATATCCTGCCTTTTTAATTTATGTAAAATATTAATTTTTTTATACAATTCAAATGAAGTATAATATATAGTATATTGATAAATTATATATTTTCAATTTTTAAGAAAGATAATTGATATTTTGTATAGTGAAATATATACACTTTATAATAAAAAATAAATAAGTTTTTTAAATCCAAATAGAAAACATTTCGTTATATTAAATTATATCGGTGAAGAAGTTAATAAAATATTTATATATTAATATAAGAGCCTTCTTTTGCAAAAGCAAGATGCAGGTCAATTTCTTCTTTTTTGAGGAAAGCCATCAATTTACTGTATATTAAATCTATTTGAGCATCTGTTCTTTCCTGATTATGATGATGAAGTATAACATAAGGCACATCAGCATCTAGTCCTACCTGAATAGCATCATTCAAAGTAGAATGTCCCCAGCCTACATGTCCATTATAATATTCACTTTTTGTATATTCGCCTTCTATTATAAGGACATTAGCACCTCGTACAAAGTCTATTAGTCTTGCATGAAGCAAATCAGCATTATGATTGTAATGAGAAAGTGAAGGATGCTGTGCATGCAGACGCTTTTTATAAGGCTCATGATCTGTAAGATATACAACAGTTTTATTTCCTGAGGTTATTTTATATGAAAGTGTATGGCAAGGATGATTAACCCATAAACCTTCTATAGTCATATTTCCGAATGTTATTTTCTTTCCCTCATAAAATGCTTCAAATTTAAGGTTAGCTGCAAACTGCTCCAAATTAACAGGGAAATAATCTTTAGCTAGTATATTATTTATAGTATCATACATTTCTGTATAAGAATCTTTAGGTCCGTATATTGTAAAGCTGTATTTATCGGAGAAAAATGGGGCAAAGAAAGGTATGCCTATTATATGATCCCAATGGAAATGAGTTAATAATATTATGCTTTCAGTCTTTTCGGATTTTAAAGCATAATAACTTGCATTTTTAAGTCCGCTTCCGGCATCTAGTATTATATAAGTACCGTCATCATCTACAACTTGAATGCAAGATGTATTTCCGCCATATACGCTAAAACTGCTACCGGGGGTTGGTATAGATCCTCTGCTTCCAAGAAATCTTACTTTCACAAATAAACCTTAAATTATTATTTTATATTATATATCATAATACAATAATAAAAAAAAATCAATCTAATTTCAATTTTAAAAAACTATACAATTTTTATATAGTTGTATTATTACGGCATAAAGTTTATAATAAATATACATTATATAAAAGGTAATTAAAATATATGAGTGTATTAAAAATAATATCTTGGAATGTAAACGGAATAAGAGCAGCATACAAAAAAGGTCTGGTAGATTTTATAAAAAAAGAAAATCCGGATATAATATGTCTTCAGGAAACTAAGGCATTTGAAGAGCAGCTGCCTGAAGATTTAAGAAATATAGAAGGTTATGAACTTTTTATTAATCCTGCTGATCCTGAAATAAAAAAAGGATACAGCGGAGTTGCTATATATACTAAATTAAAACCAAATAAAGAAATAAAAAACAAATTAGGAAGTAAATTCTCAGACAGAGAAGGAAGAATATTATCATTAGAGTTTGATGATTTTACTATATTTAATGTATATTTCCCAAACGGCGGTAAATCTGAAGAGCATTTTCAATATAAACTTTCTTTCTATGATGAAATCACAAAACATTTAAGTAAGCTCAAAAAAAATACAAATGTAATATTATGCGGAGATATGAATATAGCTCATGAGGCTATAGATTTGGCAAGACCAAAAGAAAATGAAAAGAGTATAGGTTTCTTACCAGAGGAACGCGAAAAAATAACAGAATTTTTAAATAAGGGTTTTACTGATACATTTAGAATGTTTGTAAAAGAAGGCGGTCATTACAGCTGGTGGGATATGAAAACTAGATCCAGAGAAAAAAATGTGGGCTGGAGAATAGATTATTTCTTTGTTAACAATGAAATAGCTCCTAATATAAAAAGAGCTGATATATTAACTGATGTTATGGGAAGCGATCATTGTCCTATACTTATTGAATGGGATAAACAATAAAAACTGTAAATTAAAAAATTACTTGATTTTTTAAGGTTTTATAATATATTAAAAATTATTAAATATGATTCTATTTTTATATTATTAAAGGAGTTTGCATGGTTCGTACAATTATTGAGGATAAAACGGCAATAATAAATATAGAAAAAAATATAATATCTGAGAATGTAGATATACTAGAAGAAAAATTGAATTATATAAAAAATGCAGATATTTCTAATTTGATATTTGATTTCCATAATATAGAGTATATGTGTTCCTCTGCATTAGGATTGATTGCATTAGCTTTAAGGGTATCTTCAGAAAATGGAGGGGTTGTTTATTTTTGTTCTCTAAGCAAACAGTTAAAATCATTATTTGAAGCTACTAAATTTTTAACCATTGTAAAAACTGCTGATAATATAGATGAAGCCTTAAAAAATATTAAATAATATAAACAGGATATATATGTTAATAGAAACTATTAGATTCATATACTATTTATTAATGCAAACTCTAAGACTTTATTCTTTTATATGGTTTGTATGGATTATATTAAGCTGGCTTCAGGCTTTCGGAGCTATGCATTTGGACTATTATAATCCTATAGTAAACTTTTTTTATAAAATCACTGATGGAGTTATAGATAAAATATTCGGAGGAAGAAGACTTATTGTAGGTATTCTTGATTTATCTCCATTAGTATTTCTTTTGGTACTTCAATTAGTTGCTCCTATTATACTCAGAGTAGTATTCCAGTTTTTACTAAATCTAGCAGTTAGGATATAGAGCATATTATGAGTTCTTTAGATGATATAAGTAAATATATTGATGATGGTGATTATAGAAAAGCCATAGAAGAATTGGATATTATTATATCTAGAGAACCGGACAATGCCAGAGCTTTTTATATGAGGGGAAAATCAGCATTCATAGAGCTTCAGAACGAAGAGTTTGATAGAAATAAATATGATGCTAGAAGGGCTTTGATATATTCTACTATAGAATACGACCTTAATAAATCAATAGATATAGATCCTAATATAACAGATGCATATAGAGGGTTAATGTATCTTAATAGAGATTTGAAAAATGTTGATAAAGAAAGAGAATATGCTCAGATACTTCTTGAAAAAGATAATACTGCTTATGATGCTTTGTTAATACTTGCAAGCAGCTATTTAAATAATGGAGAAAATGAAGCAGATTTCTATCAGGCTATAGGATATTATGATGATTTTATCAGCAAGGTAAAGCCTGAAAAAACTAAAGCGGCAAGATTTGAAAGAGGTCTTTGCTATTATAATCTTAATATCCTTACAAAAGCTGATATAGAGGCTAATAAACTTATTTATGATTTTCCTTTTTATGATGATGCTTACTTTCTTAAAGGTATAATACTTGCCAAAAATGGTATAAAATCTGAGTTTTATGATGATGCTATATTCTTTTTGGATAGGGCTATAGAATTAAATGCTTCCAATTTTAATGCTATATATGAAAGAGCAGAATGGTATTTTAATAAAGAAAATTATAGAAAAGCTATAGAAAATTATAATGAGCTTTTAAAACATAATAATAAATATAGATTAGATGCTTTACTTGGTAAAATTCAGGCACTTCATGATTTAATTATAGAAAATGATGATAAAAATTATCCGGATAGTCAGGAAGAAGGAAAAGATTTAGCAGAAGTTTTTTATTTATTAGATAAAGTTATAGATGTAATAGGCATAAATACTCTTCAGTACAGATACTATAGAGGAAATTTATATGCTTATCAGGGTGAAATAAAAAAAGCAATAGCAGAATTCAAAAAAATACTCAATGAAAATAAAGAAGCATGGATTTATGAAAAAATTGCAGAATTATATCATAATTATGCTAAAAGTGATAATGATTATAGAGAGGCATTAAAATATTTATCTCATATAGATAAAATAGAATATAAATATTCTACATATTATCTATCTATATTTTCAAATTATGAAATAAAAAATTATGAGTCAGCAGCTCAATTATGCAAAGAATTTTTTGAATATGTAAATGATTATGATGATGAGATATATTATATAAGATTTATATATGCTCATTCTTTGCAGATGATAGGCTCTAATGATTATAAATTAATACTAGATAATTTTAAGATATGTTTAAATGGCAATCTCGATAAAGCTCCTATATACAGAGCTATAGCAAAGATAATGATTTATAATATGCCTAATGAATATACTAATGAAGGCATATATATGTTAAAAAAAGCTTTGGAATTAAATGATGCCATATCATATCATATATATGCTAAAGAATTATTTTACGGCGATATTATTACTCCGTATCCTGAACTAGCTATTTCTATGGCAAATATAGCATTTGATATAGATAATACTTTGGAATGTGCTTTAACTATTGTAGGAAGAGCTTATGAATTAGGAAGGGGAGTAGAGCAAAATGATTCTAAGGCTTTTGAAATGTATAATAAAGCTATGACAATATGCAAAAATAGTAATTCCAGATGTTCCTGTTCTAATGGGATTATAGCTCATTGTTATTATAAGGGAATAGGAGTAGAAAAAAATGAACAAATGGCTTATGATATAATAAAAAAAACCGTTGATGTTTTAGGTAATAATTCCCATGATTATGCGGCATTATTATATTCATATTTTGCTTTAAATAATATAGAAGGATTTGATTTAGTTACTTCTTTAACATTATTTGAAAATATAGATAATTATTCTCATAATATATATATTATAATGATGCTTAAAAGAATATATAAAAGATTGGGAAAGAAGAATGATGTTAAGAGAATGTCTAAAATGGAGAAAAAGGCATTAGAAACTACAGGGGAATTAAATTTAAATTACATAAGAAAATACATTAAAAATTTCAATAATTTCTATCCTATTTTAAATAGGGATTTTACACTTTGACAAAAAAATATATTAATAGTATTATAAACATATAAATAAAAATAAAAAAGAGGTAATAAATATGATAAACAAAACTATGAGTATAGGTGAGATTATACAGATATTTCCTGATTCTGTAGAAATAATGATGGGAAGAGGTCTTCATTGCGTAGGCTGTCATGTTGCAAGCTGGGAAAGTTTAGAAGAAGGATGCAGAGGACATGGCATGAGTGATGAAGTTATAGACAGTATAGTTAAAGAAATAAATGATAAATTAGAAGCCAGAAAATAATTGGTTTTTATATCAAAAAATAAGAGATAGTAAAAATACTATCTCTTTTTTTATGATTTTGATAATTCTATAAGTGTATTATTTTCCGTCTTTATATTCTCTAATTATTCCTCTGACTCTTATTGTAAGTCCATAAACTTTCTGTTCTGCTATAATAACATCTAAAGGAACTTGATTATATTTGTCTTTGGAAATTAAAGCATCTGTACCATATTTATCCTTTTCATAAACTCTTATAGTGGATAATTTATCCCGCTCCAATTTTGTTTTTAAATCTTCTCCATTTTCTATAGTAAATCTTATATCTGTTTTGACATTTTTTCCTTCAAGCCAATTAACTTTAAATGTGCCAATATTTTTGTCTACGAAACGCATAAAGAATACTAACGATAAAGCATCAAATGCCATGCCTTCAAATTCTACTTTTTCATCAACAGTTCTTTTGTCATTGAATAAATAATAGTTATCATAAAAAGTTAAAGATTCTTTATTAGTCCAATCTCCTTCAGAAGTATCTTTTTTCAAAACTATAGGTTTAAAATCATTGGTGCTTACCCATGCTTCAAATATATCGCTTACTTTATAAATCCAATTAGCTGCTCCTGTAGTATAAACATGGGCATATAAATGGTATGCTGGTACTCCGTTTACATTGCTTATAGCAAGGACTTTAGCTTCGAGTGTACCAACTTTTCCGCTTATATTAAATTCCGGTACCTGTGCTAAAACATCATACTTTATATATTCACCTACTTTAAATGTCTGATTGTATCCGAAAACCATATTAGAAATCAATACCATTATGATAAAAATATACTTCTTCATAAGACAAAATAATCTCCTTTACTGAAATATTAAATTCTTACATATTATATATACTGAAAAATTGAACTTTTGTCAAAGAGTTTTTACAATTTTTTATTGAATTTACAAAACAAAATTATTAAAAAAGAAAATTTTATCTTCATCTGCCCGCCCTCTATGCTTTTTGTTTTATTTTGAAATTTTTAATTTATGCTTTTTTATTGTCTAATTAGAAATCGAGGCACCCACCCAAGTTTATTTTAAATTTATTGCTTTCTAAACCGCACGCAGAATAAAATTTTTAATATATGATTATTTTGAAATTATAATTAAAACAATAAATAAAAGCTCATTTACCGTGCGTTAAATAATTTGTTAAATCTAATCAATACTAGGGCGGGCATGCTTTTTTAAAATTAGGCAAAATATATAAATGATGCCGTCATTTGAAATTAACGCATAAAAACCTAAAGGGCGGGGTTTAGAGAAAAATGTTTAAATTTAATAGTTTGAAGGTATTTATCTTGCAATAGTATTTTTTTAATATATTATATTGTAATTAATTTAAGGTTAAATTTTTATGGCTTTATTCTTACTTATAGGAGTTATGGCATTATCAGCTTCTGCAATATTTGTTAAGCTTGCTAATGCTCCTTCATCTATAATAGCATTTTATAGAATATTTATATCATTTTGTTTTATATCTGTGATAACAATATCAAAAAAATCTTCAAGAGAAGAACTTTTATCTGTTAGTAAGAAAGAAATAATACTTTCTGTGATATCAGGATTTTCACTAGCACTTCATTACTTTTTATGGTTTCAATCATTAAGCCTTACATCTGTTGCAAGCTCTACAGTTATAGTAACATTGCAGCCTTTATTTGCATTCATAGCAGGACATTTCTTTTTTAAAGAGGAGTACACTAAATTAGCCATTTTGGGTTTTATTATAGCAGTTATGGGTTCTGTCATAATAGGCTGGGGTGATTTTCAGATAAGCTCAAAAGCATTGCTTGGAGATTTTATAGCTTTTATATCGGCAGGACTTATAAGTACATACTTTATTATAGGACAATATACAAGAAAAAGATTATCAGCTTTAACTTGGATTAGTTTAACATATTTCAGTGCATTTATCTTTTTAGGGATTTTATCTTATATAATGCATACACCTTTTACAGGTTATTCATTAAATACTTGGATTAATATATTAGGAATTACATTCATATCAACTATGCTAGGACAGGTAATATTTACTTGGCTTTTAAAATATTTCTCAGCTACTATTATTTCTATGACTATATTAGGCGAAGCTGTGGGAACTTGTATACTAGGATACTTTATATTGCATGAAAGCATAAGTTTTAAGCAGTTTATAGGAATAACTGTTATATTAGCAGGAATAGCTTTATTTTTATGGGAAAAGAGAAAAACTATTTCTAAATAAAGGAGTTTTTTATAACAATGAAAAAAAAAGATAATAATAATGAAGAAAAAATACATCAGAAACCTTTAATGGAAGAACTTTATAAAGATGAACTTGAAGCTTTGAAAAAAGAAGATAAAAATAGTAAGCCGAAAAATTGGAATTTATCTCCTCAGGCTGTCAGAGATTTCATATTAGGTAAAAAATTAAAGAGCGGTGCAGAGATAAAAAGAAAATTCTACGGAGATGATGCCTTAGTAGAAAGGTCAATAATAACATTAGCAGGCAACAGAGGATTAATGCTTGTAGGCGAACCCGGTACTGCCAAAACTATGCTAAGCGAATTATTATCAGCGGCTATAAGCGGAAACAGTACAATAACAATACAGGGAACTGCCGGAACTAATGAAGATAATATAAAATATTCTTGGAATTATGCCATGCTATTTGCTAAGGGACCTGTAGAAGAGGCATTGATACCTTCTCCTGTTTATATAGGAATGAATGAAGGAATAATAACAAGATTTGAAGAGATTACAAGATGCCCGCTTGAAATACAGGATTCACTTATAAGTATATTAAGCGATAAAATCATGAATATTCCAGAGCAGAATAGAGTTTTATTTGCCAATTCCGGCTTTAATATTATAGCTACTGCCAATACCAGAGATAAAGGCATCAATGAAATGAGCAGTGCATTAAAAAGAAGATTCAATTTTGAAACAGTTGAACCTATAAAAAATCCTAAACTTGAAGGCGAAATCATTACTAATCAATGCCAAACATTATTAGAGCTTGCTGATATAGATGTTGATATAGAATATGATGTTGTTGATATACTTGCCACTACATTTAATGAACTTAGAAGCGGAAAGAGTTTTGAAAATGCCAAAATACAGGAATTAAATTCGGTTATGAGCACTGCTGAAGCTGTATCGGTTTATTATCAGTCAGCACTTCATTCTTATTATTACGGTGATAAAAGTATAAAAATGGATACTGTAGTTGGAAACTTAATAGGAAGTGTTGCTAAAGAAAATAAAGATGATTTGCCTAAGTTAAAGAACTATTTCAATAATTCTGTAAAAATAAAAGCTGAGAAATTCGGCAAGAAATGGAAAGAGTATTATGAAAGCAGAAATCTTATTAAATAGTATTATGTGTTAATATATTATATTAAAAATAATATTGTTAATAATTATCTATATAACAAAATAAAATCAGATATGTTTAATTAAACTTTCAAATATATTTTTATTTTAATGTTTTTATATATAATGCTGAATTATGTATTTTATAACCATATAAACTTTATATATTTATAATATTATAGTACATATTAAAGTAAAAAATGAGTATTATTATAAAAAGCAATTATATAATTATCAAAATATAAAAAATTTTGTATTTTTCATAGAATTTTCAAAAAAAATTTATATAATAGTATTTATATATAAAAATTTAGGAGAAAATAAAAATGAAAAAGTTTTTATTAACTGTAATGGCTATTTTAACAGTAGCAAGCGGATCAGTGTTTGGTATGTATGGTGCGGATAATACTTGGTTATTTTTCCTTATACATGGCAACCAATTCAGAGCTAGAATGAACCAAGTAGGTTTCACTCTAGGCAACGGCACTATCAAAGGTACTTTCGGTTTTAAAGCTAATACACTTATTAACGGAAGCATCTTAAATACAAGCGGTAAAAATGACAAAAATCCATTAGAAGCTACTGTATCCGGCGGTATAGGATATACTAGCGATGCTTTTGGAATAGGTGTTGGTTATAACTATACTTATTCTGCTACTGGTACAGGAATAAACACCCATACTCCTGTAGTAACTATGAATTTCCTAAATAATAATTTGAGAATAGCAATACCTGTAAGTATAGCAATAGAAAAGAGCATAGGAGGTTCTGGGGCATTAACAGATAGAAAAGATTATTTAGGCTTAAGCATACCTGCTCAGATAAGATATTATACAGGAATAGATGCATTTAATTATATAAGATTTGAATTTAACTACGGATTAAATAAATATGATGGAGTAACAGGCAATCAAACAGCAAAATATGAAGCACAAACTATAGGTTTCCAATTAAGACTTCATTTCTTGAATACAGTTATTGGAAATAATGTTACTGTAAATCCATTCTTAAGAATTGACTTTGCTTCTACTATAGGAGCCAAAGGAAAAGCCAATGTAGTATTCCCAGCAAATACATCTTTTGATGGAAGACTTACAGCTTGGGCTGCAAATGCTTGGAGAGAAGCTACAGCTGGTGAAGAAGCTTATGATAGAGAAGCTTATGATTTGAAAATCATACCTAGCATATCTTTAAGTGTTAATACAGACTATGTTAATTTGATATTTGAACCTGGTTTAGGATACAGAATACAAGACGACGGAATTAAGGGAAGCAAACTTACTCATTCATTATATTGGCAGGCTTACGGAGAAATTTATATAAGACCTACTCAAGACTTAGAATGGTATTTTGAAATGGATGTTAATAACGGCGTACCTAAACTTCAAGGAAACCCTGCGGGTAACGGAGTACCTGTTGTATTCGGAGCTAATACAGGTATAACTTGGTATTTACCTGCTCTTAATTAATTAGAAATTAAGTATAGAAAATAAAGGGGGCTTTAAGCCTCCTTTTTTATTGTTTTTTTATAATTTTTTCAATAAACTTATAAAAAATTTTTGCTTTTAGGCTTATTTGATTAAAAATGTTTGTTTAATTAAGGGTTGGTTGGCGGGCGGGTTAAACTATAAAAAAATTTAGTTTTATTTTTATATTAATCAGTATTCCTGTATACATTAAAACTATACCAATGTAACTTAATATTTACCTTCTTCATAAAGTGTAATTAAATCATAAATAACTGATTTTTAAAAGCTTACTTTTTTATTGTAAAAACAATTATTAATAACTATAACACAATTAATACAGATCATTAATTTAATTAAATATTATCAAAATATATATAATAAAATTCAAAAATTCATAAAAATAAAAATCATAATTATGTGGTTTTTAGAAAAAATTATAATTTTTTATTAAAAACTATGTAAATATGAATTAATACTATGATTTTTTTATACAAATTCTGTTTATATGTATTGACATTTTATAGCTTTTTTCTATAATAGTTTATAGAGGATCTTTATGGTGTCTATTGAGTTTTTAAGCAATCTCTCAATAGACACTGTCAAAAGACTATAAAAAATTTAGGAGAAAAAACAATGAAAAAAGTTTTATTGACAGCTATGGCTTTATTAACTATAGCTAGTGCATCTGCTTTCGGTATGTACGGTGACAGAGATTCTTGGATTGACTTCTTAGTACATGGCAACCAATTCAGAGCTAGAATGGATCAGTTAGGATTCGTTTTGGGTAACGGTACTATTAAAGGTACTTTTGGTTTTAGATCTCAGGCAGCATCAACTGCATTAGGAAACATACTTGCAACAGGTGCTGCAGATAATGTAGATTTGACAACAACTATTTCTGGTGGTATAGGCTATACTTCTGAGCCTTTCGGTATCGGTGTTGGATACAGCTATACTTATGTAAATCAAAGATTAGGTGTTCATACTCCTGTACTTATGATTAATGCTTTAAACAATAATTTGAGAATAGCTATACCTGTACAAGTTGCTGTTTCTGATAATGCTGATAATCAGATGAATGGAGGTACTCCAGATCCTTATAGAAAAAAAGATTATTTAGGTGTAAGTACTGATATTCAGATAAGATACTATACAGGCATAGATGCTTTCAATGCTATAAGAGTATACTTTAGATATGGACAAAATGGATATAAAAAAATGGATGTTTTTAATGGACCTAATGTTGACTATCTTGCTCAGTCACTTGGTTTTGAAACTAGATTCTATTTCTTAAATACTCCTGTTGGAAATGTAACTGTTAATCCTTATTTGAAAGTTGCATTTGACACTGCTTTAGTTGGTAATAATTTTAAAGTAAGAGCTGGAGATTCTGTTGCAGGTTGGGCTAGAGGTAATAATCAGAAAGAATGGGATCAAGTTCCTTATGAGGTAACAGTTGCTGCCGTATTAGGTATCACTGCTAACAGCGATATAGTATCTCTTTATGTTGAGCCTTCTTTAGGTTATACAGCTGGTGGAAGCGGAAAAGAAAAAGGTGCTAATTATGATCCTACTGTAAGTCATAAATTATACTGGGGAGCTTATACAGAGCTTTATATCAGACCTACTCAAGACTTAGAATGGTATTTCGAGATGGATGTTAATAACAGCGGAACAAAACAAGCTTCTAATATTCCTGTATACTTTGAAACTACTACAGGTATAACTTGGTATTTACCTGCTTTCAATTAATTAGAAATTACTAGAGAAAATAAGGGGGCTTTAAGCCTCCTTTTTTTATTTGAATTTTTTATAAATATTATAGTAAATTAAATGAAATCAGAGTTATATATTTACATTTAAAAAATATTATTATATAATAATAGAAGAAAAAATTTTTAATATTTATGGAGAAAAAACAATGAAAAAATTTTTATTAACAGCTATTGCTCTATTAACCATGTTAAGTGCATCAGCATCCGCTATGTATGGAGATAGGGATGATTGGATTGATTTTCTTACAGACGGAAATCAATTCAGAGCCAGAATGGATCAGTTAGGATTCGTTTTAGGCAACAATACTATTAAAGGTACTTTCGGAGTTAGATCACAAGCTTTAAAAACTTCATGGGGAAGCATAATGTCAGGAGAAACTGATAATATAGGACTTGATGCAACTATTTCAGCTGGTATAGCTTATACTTCTGAGTCTTTCAGCATAGGTCTTGGTTATAATTTTACTTATTATAATAGTACTTTAGGTACACATACTCCTGTACTTACTATTAATGCTTTGAATAATAATTTGAGAATAGCTATTCCTATACAGATCGGTGCATCAAAGGATCCTTTCAAAAAAAGTACTGCAAACCAATATAAAGATTATTTAGGAGTAAGTACAGATACACAGATAAGATATTACACAGGCATAGATGCTTTTAATCAGGTAAGATTATATGTTAAATACGGACAGTCAGGATATAAAAATATTGTAAACAATTCAGATATGTTTCTTCAGTCAGTTGGATTTGAAGCAAGATTTTATTTCCTAAATACTGTTATTGGAAATGTAACTGTTAATCCTTATGTTAAAGTAGCATATAACACTGCTTTAATTGGAGACAATACAATGATTAGAGCAGTAGAGCCTATTGCAGACACAGCTTATGTACAAAAAGATAGTAAATGGGATAAAAACCCTTATAATGTAACTGCTGCTGCTGTATTAGGTATTACTGCTAATAGCGATATAGTATCTCTTTATGTAGAGCCTTCTTTAGGATATAAAGCTAAATATGTCGGAAAAGCAAAAAATGCTGCTGATCAAAAAGTACAGCATGGATTAGCTTGGGGAGCTTATGCAGAACTTTATATAAGACCTGTTCAAGATCTTGAATGGTACTTTGAAATGGATGTTAATAATAACGGATTCGGTAATACTTCACAAGCTTCTAGTGTTCCTGTATACTTTGAAGCTACTACAGGTATCACTTGGTATTTACCAGAATTTAATTAATTAGAAATTAGCTATAGAAAATAAGGGGGCTTTAAGCCCTCTTTTTTATTGGCATTTTATAATTTTTTTCAATATACTTGTTTCAAAACTACTTGACAAGATAGTATATAAAAATTTCATAATTCACAAAGTAATGTTTTATATGTTTTATAAATTGTTATTGTAGTATATAAACACACAGTTCTTTACCTGCCGACACCTGCCGACACCTGCCGACACCAAAGGTGGACTTCGTCGGCACGCTTCGCGAGGTGGACTTCGTATGGTCACCACCGAGTAGGTGCCTTGCCTATGGTACGCAGAGTAGGCGGCAAAATAAGTTGGTACAGAGCGGTGCATGACTGTGTACTTCGTAGGGCTAGTCCACACAAAATTATGAAAAATTAGTTTTGAAACAAGCCTAATAAATTTATAAAAAATTCTTACCTTTAGGCTCATTTCGTTAAAAATATTTGTTTAATTAAGGGTGGGCGGGCGGGCTAATTTAAACTGTAAAAAAAATTTTAGTTTTATTTTTATAGTATGTTTTATTTCTGTATACTTTAAACTACTGCATGTATAACTTTGCATTTAATGTAATTTGAATGAACATTAATTGATTGTAATATCTATTTTGTTTCCGTATGCAATCGAAATATTTCAATAATTTTTTAATATAATAATTTTTATGCTTAATATTTTAAGTATTTTTAAACAACTTTAATATTAACTATTAAAAACTTATTATTATTTATTATTGCTAATAAAAATTGCTCGCTAAGAATGCATAGCAAATGACTTTGCTATACGCTCACAATTTTTATATTTGGCTTTCTAGTATTTAAAAATTATTATTTTTTATTAAATAAATCAGCATTATTTTTTATAAAAAAATTCACTTAATTATTTACATAATTAAATAATTAACTGTTTTTTATATATTTTAATTATATTTTTAAAAAAAATTATAAATTTAGGATTATTACTGTTGACTTTTTTATGTAAATTTATTAGAATGAAAGTGTTGGTATGATATAGACATTAGAAAAAAGATTGCTTATAATGTCTATAACCAATGTTTGGAACAATAAAGATCCTCTAAATCTTATTATTCCCAACTCAACACACTAGTAAAAGCAGCATAATTTTTCTGTTAGTTAACTGTTTTTACTGAGAATAAAGATCCTCTAAATCTTATTATTCTCACTGATTTTTTATAGTCCGTTAGAATTAAGCTTAAAGGTTCTAACGCATTCGGAAACAATAAAGATCCTCTAAATCTTTGTTGTTTCCTAAATTATTTTTGGAGTTACTGCTCATAAAGAGTATTAACTATATATAAAAAAATTTAGGAGAAAAAACAATGAAAAAAGTTTTATTGACAGCTATGGCTTTATTAACTATAGCTAGTGCATCTGCTTTCGGTATGTACGGAGACCAAGATTCTTGGATCGACTTTTTAGTACATGGAAATCAATTCAGAGCTAGAATGGATCAGTTAGGATTTGTTTTGGGTAACGGTACTATTAAAGGTACTTTCGGTTTTAGATCTCAAGCTTTAACAACTGCATTAGGCAACATACTTACAACAGGTGCTACAGGTAATGTGGATTTAACAACAACTATTTCTGCTGGTATAGGCTACACTTCTGAGCCTTTCGGTATAGGTTTAGGCTACAACTATACTCATGTACATGACAGATTAGGTGTTCATACTCCTGTACTTATGATTAATGCTTTAAATAACAATTTAAGAATAGCTATTCCTTTACAAATAGCTACTTCTCAAAATCCTTATGATGAAGTATATAATGGTGCTCCATATAACACTGCAAAAGATTATTTAGGAATAAGCACTGATGTTCAAATAAGATATTACACAGGCATAGATGCTTTCAATCAGATAAGAGTATATTTCAAATACGGACAAGCTTCATACAAAGATGAATTTTATGGTGTAAATTCTGATAATATGGCTCAGTCAGTTGGTTTTGAAACTAGATTCTATTTCTTAAATACTCCTGTTGGAAATGTAACAGTTAACCCTTATTTGAAAGTTGCTTTCAATACTTCTTTAAAAGGAAAAGCAAATAATAATCAAGTTAGAGCCGGCGGTGCTGGAGATGGTTCAATTGATAGAACTTACCCATATCCTGGATATAATGGCGGCTTCTTTAAAAGTGCAAGTGCTGACGGTAATTCTTATAAAGAAGAATGGGAAAAAAGCCCTTATGATGTAACTGTTGCTGCTGTATTAGGAATCACTGCTAACAGCGATATAGTTTCTCTTTATGTAGAGCCTGCTTTAGGTTATAAAGCTACTTACGGCGGAAAATCTAAAACTACTACTACTACTGCTGGTACTACAGACACTATTTCAGGTACTGATCCTAAAGTAATACATAACTTATATTGGGGTGCTTACACAGAGCTTTATATCAGACCTACTCAAGACTTAGAATGGTACTTCGAGATGGATGTTAATAATAATTCTGACACTACTACTACTGCTTATAATGGTGTTCCTGTTAAATTCGCAGCTACTACAGGTATAACTTGGTATTTACCTGCTTTCAATTAATTAGAAATTAACTAGAGAATATATATAACTTACAAGGGGGGCTTTAATGCCCTCCTTTTTTATTAGCGTTTATAATTTTTTTCAATAGGCTTATAAAAAAATTCCTGCCTTTAGGCTCATTTCATTAAAAATGTTTGTTTAACTAGGGTGGGTGGGCGGGCTAGTTTAACTATACGCTTTACTTTTATGTTTTTTTTAATATAATATAATTATGGACGGTTTCAAAAAATTAGAACAATTATTCAAAGAACCTATTACCATTGATAATATTAATAGGATTAATGACTGCTTTATACGATACTTATTTTCTGCCGATGGTTCTGAAAGTATAGTGCTGAGCTTTATAAACTCTGTTATGAAAGATTTAGACTTTGAAACTTTCGTAAAAGTAGAAATATTAAACCCTTTCAGCCTCTCAAAGTATTTAAAATCAAAAGAATCTATAATGGACATAAGATGCGTTACTGAAAGCGGACAGGTTGTAATTATAGAGATACAGCTTCAAGGAAATAATGAGTTTATTTACAGAAGTTTATTTTATTGGGCTAAAGGCTATAGTGTAATGCTTGATAAGGGTGAAGATTATAATAAACTTCAGGCTTTAATCATCATTAATATTTTAGATTTTAAATTAATAGAAAATATTGATGATATACATACATGCTATGTGCTTAAAGAAATAAAGCATAATAATATTTTAACTGATCATTGTCAGATACATTTCCTAGAACTTCCAAAATTCAATAATAATGCAAATATAAAAGATATAAAAAAAGAATTTCTGTCTTGGATAAAATTTTTTAAGGGGGAAGATATGAAAACATTATTAAAAGAAGATACAGTTTTTGAATTAGTAAAAGAGAAATCAGAATCTTTTCTTTGCGATAATCCATTAATCGATACCTACAAACGAAAAGAGATAGATGAATATTTTAACAAAAGAATGATTGACTATGAAATAAAAAATGCTATGAATAAAGGAATTCAGCAAGGTATAGAGCAGGGTATAGAAAAAGGTATAAAGCAAGGCATAGAACAGGGTATAGAAAAATGCATAGAGCAAGGCATCGAAAAAGGCATAGAAAGAGGTATAGAGCAAGGCATAGAACAGGGTATAGAAAAAGGTATAAAGCAAGGCATAGAGCAAGGTATAGAAAAAGGCATAGAGCAAGGTATAGAAAAGAGTAAAATTGAAATAGCAAGTAATCTCAAAAAATCAGGAATAGATATTAAAATAATAAGTGAGAATACAGGATTAAGCATAGAGCAAATAGAAAAGCTATAATACTATTAAAATATTTTATAGCTCTCTACATATATTCTGGCATCCTCGCTTCCATTAAAACGATTAACTTTCAATTTATAAATAATATCTATATAATCAGAGGATAATAATTTGTCAGCTTCCTCATCGCTTTTATCCCACATAATAGCATTAACTTTTTTATTATCCTGTAATAATTCAAGCCTTAAATGTGTTTTATTGTTTTTTTTCATTTTATTTATGCCATTAACTTTAACTTTTTTAGACATAAATAAAGGCTCCTCATTTCCGCATCCGTAAGGCTCAAACAATTCCAACAATCTTGCAAATTTTATATCTATCTCTTTAAAACTAAGCTCCATATCAAATACATCATCATTTTTTTCGGTTTGGAAATTCTGATTTGATGCATACTTTATTATCTTACTTTGAAACTTCTCAAAATTATCAGTATTCAAAGTAAATCCGGCAGCATTCTTATGACCTCCGAATTTAGTTAAATAAATATTAGCATACTCAAGCATATCCCTAGCATTATCCTCACCACGGCTTCTTATGCTTCCTATACAAATACCATCATCATTCTCATGCATAATCACAGCGGTTTTGCCGTATTCGCTTAATACCTTTCCAGCAATGAGTCCTGTAAGTCCCTGCTCTATCTTTTTACTCTTAACCACTATAATAGGCAAATCTAAACAGCTATTAGCCTTTATATATTCATTTACAATATTAAAATTGGATTCAGTCAAAGATTTTCTAGTCTCATTCATATTGTAAACTTCATTTGATAAAGTCATAGCCTCCTCTTTTATTTCGCAAGTAAGGAGTTTCAAGGCAGTTTCAGGGCTTCCCATTCTTCCAGCCGCATTTATAAAAGGAGCCAGCCTCCAGCTTATAATCTGAGTATCTATCTTTGTATTTAATAAATTAATTCGCTCAAGTATAATATTATATCTAATATGACTAGGCTTTTCCAATTCCTTTAAAGCACATTTCACATAAGCCCTATTTTCTTCTATGAGAGGCACAACATCAGCAACACTGCCGAATAATACAAGTATAGACTTCTTCTTTATATAATTCTGAAGCTGTTTCTGACTTATATAAAACAGCCTTCTGAATATTTCCATTTTTATAATTAAATCTCTATACTCTATATTATCATATCTGTAAATATTAACATTAAGAGCCAAAGCAAAATCATTTAAAGTCTTTGTAGTTTTTATATTGACATTACCATATTTAGCACCTAATTGAAGAAGATCATATACATTATCATATTCAGGCAAATATATTTCATATTTCTCATAAAAATGAATAAGCCTTTTTAATCGCTCTTCTCCGCCTGTAAGCACCAATACGCATCCGTCGCCTTCAAACATATAACTAGCAAGCTCTTCCAAGACCTCATCTTCGCTCATAAGCTCATCATAATAGTCAGCATACATCGACTTATAGCGATTATCATTATTAATAAGCTCAAATCCGAATACCTCATCGCTTATAACAAAGTTAGTAGATTTCAAAGCCCTTATTCTTTTTAATACATTTTTAGACCTATCAATCTCATAATCTAATACTATTATATCCTTATTATATAACTTGGTATAAGAAAACACGAAAGCCTGCATAAGTTTAAAAGCAACAGCACAGCCTGAAAAATTCTTTGATACAAAACCTGTATTTGAAATTTTAGGATTAAATACCGCATAAGCATTCGGAAGTATCTCCGGTATATCATGATGGTCTGTTACTATAATATCTATTGATAAATCCCTTGCAAACTCCACTTCTTCAGCATTAGATATACCGCAGTCGACTGTTATAATAAGGCTTATACCTGAATTGGCATATTCTTCTATAACCGATTTAGAAAGTCCGTATCCTGTTGTATGATTAGGTACGAATGCTTCAACATTTTTTGTAACCATTTTTAAGGTATTATATATAATAGATGCTGCTGTTATACCGTCTGCATCTTTATCACCATATACTAATATCTTCTCATCATTTTCTATAGCTTCTTTTACTCTGTCCACAAATACATTAACATCCATTATATTAAAAGGATTAGACAGTGAATATATATCCTGAAAAAAGAAATCATAAATATCTTCTTTTGAAGTTATTCCTCTTAATTTTAAAAGTTCTAATATTGCTGTATTTAAGTTATTTATATCCATAATTTATCTTTATCACTTATATAATAATTCTGAAATAGTATATTTTATTTATGATATTCTTTCAAGTGCTATATATTTTAATTGAGTTTTTTCGATATTATTATAATATAAAAAAATAATATAAATATAAGGTTTTAATTTATGGCTGAAAAGGATATTAACAATTTTTTTAATAAGGCTTATGATGCTTTTAAAAATAAAAATTATAACTTAGCAATAGAATATTTTTCTGAGGTTATAAAATTAGATTCAACCATCTACGAAGCATACTATAACAGAGCAAATGCAAAAGCAAATATAGACAATGAAAATTCATATAAAAGTGCCATAGAAGATTATACTTGGGCTTTAAAATTAAATGATAAATTTGCAGCAGCATATTATAACAGAGGAATTATGAACAGAAGTTTAGGAAACACTGAAGATGCTTTGAAGGATTTTGACAAGGCAATAGAGCTTAATTATAATCTTGAAGAGGCTTATTATGTAAGGGCAAATACAAAAGCTAGCTTGAAAGATTATAAAGGTTCTATAGAAGATTATAACAAGGCTATTGAAGTTTATCCTCATTTTGCTGATGCTTATTATAACAGAGCTTTATCCAAAAATGCACTTGGAGAATATAAAGAGGCTATAAAAGATTATGACAAAGCAATAGAATATAATTCTCATTTTACTGATGCATACAATAACAGAGGAAATGTAAAAGAAAAACTCGGCAATTATAATGAAGCTATAGATGATTATACAAATGCTATTCATATAAACAGAGAATTTGCTGACGGATATTTCAATAGGGCAAATGCCAAATTTCATATAAAAGATTACAAAGGTGCTGTAGAAGACTTTGATGAATTAATAAAGATTGATCCAAATTATTCAAAAGCATATTTAAACAGAGGAATAATTGCTATAACCATGGAAGCATATCAAGAGGCTATTAAAGATTTTGATAAAGTGATAGAATTAGATCCGAATATTGCTGATGCTTATTATAACAAAGCAGTAGCACTTAATCATTTAGGTATATATGATGAATCTATACTTTATTATGATCAAGCGATAAAACTAAATCCGGATTATTCTGAAAGCTATTTCAACAGAGGAATTTCAAAATCTAAAAATGCATATACAAAAAAAGATAAAATAAGCAAAGATGAATATAATAAACTAATAAAAGAAGCTGAAGATGATTTTGATAAAGCATACGATTTAGCTAATGAACATATAAAGAATATCATTTCTGAAGGTCTTAAAAAATTAGCTTTTCTTAATATGGAAGCTGCTGAAAATTTCTGTAAAAAGCATAATATTAATTGAAAATTGATTATGATGCTTTAAACTTAAAAAAATCTTGGGTGGGTGCTAATAAGTTCTAATTTAACAATAAAAAAAAGAATAATTTTAATTGCAGATTGAAATTATAAATCTATAGGGTGGGCAAATGTAATTAAACTTTAAAACTTAATTACATACCCCACCCTTTATATTTAAAAGCTATATTTACAATTAAGAGATTTATTAATATTTAAAATTTCAATTATAAAAGCATGCCAGCCCAAGTTTTATTTAAGTAAATAAACTTTATTTATTATTTAATTCACTTAAAACCTCATTATAAGTTTCTAAAACTTCTGATACTTGTAAACTTCTCCACTCCTTTAATTTATTTTCTCTTTTATATTTTAAAAATATTTTATTTCCTGTAAAAATAACATATTGATTAGGATAATGAATATTTAATGAATAACTTAATCTATTTAAACGCATAGACTCTGACCTTAATGCCTTTTTGATAATATAAAAAGGACATTTAACTTTTACCATAAAGCCCTTACTGTCTTCAAATACCACTCCCTCATAGTCTATAGAAAAATCATCAGTATATTTATTAATCATTTCTTCTATATATTTATTATCTTTTGGTGCTTCAAGTATTTCTATTTTCTCTTTAATTTTGAATTGCTCTGTTATTTCTTTGCCTGATAGTTCTTCATAAGAAAGTTTTCTGAAATTCTCTTCATTATATATAATATCAAGCAAAACCAAAAATGATTCATCATAAACAATAGGGTGAGAAGAATCTTTTAAGTGTATGCATTCAAATACAAATGTAGTATTATTTTTCTTGCAGTATTCTTTAATAAAATTTTTATTTTCTTCGGTAAGTAAACTTTCTGCCCAAGAAGTCATTTTAGTATCAATAGAGCTTTTAGTAGCAAATATAAGCTCATCTCTGGTTTTATCTAAAAATACTAAAAATAAGTATCCGTTATATTTTTTGTATACGCTTACAGGAAACTCTATATTTTTCTCTAAACTTTTTAATTTAGTTTCATTAACTTCATCATAATTAAAAAATTTATCATAGCTTCTTCCTGCAATTTCATTTGTTTCATTGTATCGGTATAATCCTCTAGCCTTAATAGTCTGTTCATTCCATAATCTTTTGTAAAATACTCTATCTGAAAAATTAGTAGAATAAACTGTATCATAATATTTATAGCGTACAAGATTATCATCTGTTTTTTCTTTATCAAGTATATTTTCTATTTCTCTGTCATTTTTATAACTCTCAATATATAAATCTTTTAAATTAAGAATAATTAAATCATTACCATATTCCACAGAGTTTTCTATACAATATGCATTATCATTTATTTTGCATAACTTATCTTCTAATTCTTCCTGAAGCACATTTCTATGACCGAATATCTGAATAATATCATTGTGATTTTCTTTAAATCTGTTTCCTACTTCTATATAAGATTTATAACTGTTATCATCTTCTTTATATCCGTAAGTTATAATACCATTCAATAGCGAAGCTGGTATATGATCATACATTTTATCTATACCAGAATGATTAATAAAAAATTTCTTTCCCTTAAAAGTGAAAAAATAATAAAGTCTGAACTTCTTATAAAAATTTCTTATTTTCTTTTTATAATTATTTAATTCGCTTTCATTTAATATTTTTTCTTCTATAATATTATTGCTGTCATCTTTTATTTGTTTAGTTATGGTAAATGATTTTTTTATTTCCTTATATGTTGTTTTATAAAAATCCTGACTTGTAACTTTTATATCATTAGCAAAGAAATTCAAATTTATATCATGATTGCCTTCAGTAAAATAAACATTATCTGATATATCATTATTGAGAAAATAATCAAGTAATTCTTTTGATTTAGAACCCCTGTCTATTAAATCTCCTACGAATATATAAGCTATTTTTTTATCCTGAAAGTAATTCTCTTTTTCTATAAATTTTTTAAATACATCATATTCACCATGCAAATCGGGTATCACTTTTATATTATCATACTTTTCAAATTCAGTTTTATTCAAATAAAAGCTATCCCATTTTGAAGCTTCAATCAAAGCAGTTTCAGCACTTCCATAATCCGAAGCCTTAAAAATATTAGCCCCCGACAATTTAAAACTTTTCATACGCATAAAAAAGTTCTCAATAACTTCTTTTGGTATATTAGAACCTATTTCTCTTTTTCTTACATTATCAATGCATTCTTTAAGAGATACATTATCAAATAAAACGGCCGCTATTCTGTATCCGTATTTTTTGGCAAGATCTGTAATGCTTTTCAAATTAAAAAGTCCTGTACTATCCAATATAGTAAACTGTCCTAATCTGAATCTATTTTCTAATATGCTTAATATTAAATTATTCCAAATATAAGAATTATCATTTTCAGAAATACCAATACCATTATATCCATCTGGAAAAATACCTGAATATAATATTCTCATATTATCAGAACTTACACTGTAATTGTCAAGTTTAGCTTTTTTTATAGTGTAGCTTTTACCGCTTCCCTGAGCTCCTACTGTTATTATTAATACTTTCAATTTAACCCTCTTTTACTATTAATTATTTAGTTTATCATAAATATCATAAAAATATCTTATAGAAGAGATAATCTCTCCGCTTTCACACATCTCTAAATATTTTTCTCTATTTACTATCATAGCATCGCTTACTTCATTGTCCTGCAAAATTAATTCTTCCAATTTTACATCTCTTCTAAACATAAATGAATCTACTATAGTATTTGAAAACTCTAATACAAAAGAAGTTAAAAATACAGCTTCATCTTTTTTAAATGACAATCCTATTTCTTCTTTAAGCTCTCTTAAAGCTCCGTTAATACTATCTTCTCCGGATAATATAGAACCTTCAGTACATTCCCACATATTAGGGCATATTTTTTTACTGCTATGCCTTTTTGTCATTATAACTTCATCATTACTATTTACCACCCAAGCATGTATAACTATATGATAATCATTTTTATTTAAATGAATTCCTCTTTGATGAATGCGTCCTGTTTTATTTTTATTTCTATCGTATATATCCCAAATCTCTTTCATGAACATTCCAAAAAACATATTTGATAATAAAAAAGCCGCCTTAAAAGAATACTGCTTTTTAAGGGGGCTTTCATAAGTTATCGGATTTTTATATTATAGAGTTTTATAATATAAATTTCAAGGCTCTTAGCACCTCGTAATAGTCATTATTTTCAAAAATTACAGTAGTATCATTAATTTTTTTTGCTCCCGGATAGAATGATACTTTATGAGCATAACCATGTTCTTTATAGCAAACTTCAAGTTTAAAATGATTAGGAAGTTTTAATAATTTGCCCTTAAAGTCCTGACTTAATGCCTCTTTAGTTTTCTCTTTAATCATCTTTACCATTAAATTAGGTGAGTAATTAATAGTAGAATAGCCTATACCTTCTTTTACAGGAAGCGTGATTAAATTAGGGTGATTAGGATTCATCTTAACAGCCTCTTCGCATAATCCCTTATCCCCAGACAAAAATACTGTAGGTACTTTCCTATAAGCTGCAGCATAACTAAAAAACATAAACTCGCTTGCAAGAACTTCATTAAGTTTCACATATACATTTCTAGTATTCATAGTATGCGAAAGCGGATTATTGCCGATAGAAGCTGCATTATGATATCCTATAAATATAGCCGCATCAAAGCTCTCATCAATACCTTCTACCATAGAATAAGGATCTCCGCTCCATCTTCTATGTATCTTTACGCATTCCGGCAAAGCTGTTTGATCTATATTCATAGCAGAGTCATGTGCATCTTTTACAAATATTTCTTTAGCTCCTGCCGCTATAGCTCCCTCGCATGCCGCATTAACTTCTTTAGTCATTTGCAGAGTATGCTCTTTATAAGTTAAACTTCCTGCATCAGTATCAGGCCATTGTGTAGTTGTAGTAATTCCTTCAATATCCGCACTAATAAAAACTTTCATATAATTCCTCTAAGATTTAAAAATTTATTTTATTGATTAAAAACTATATTATATTTCTGATTTTATTCAATATGTTAATTATTGATTTTTATTTTTTTGTAGTATTTTTCAATAAACATATACTAACTATAAAATGTTTAATTTTTATTTTGATGTAATAAAATATTTGGAAATTGTTTAATAAATTAATTATAATTTTTATCAACTTTTTTACGTTAAAAAAGTTGCAAAAAAAACAAATTATTTTTACTATAAAATATATTCATTAATGTTTAGGATTTTATTATGCATAATAAAGAAAATATTGTTAAAGAAATAGAAAGTTCAATTAATCAAAAAAAATATAAAAAAGCTTTAAAACATTGTAATGAATATTTATTAAACTATAATGATGATGTCCCATATATATTTTTTCATAAAGCAAAATGTTATTATAATTTAGCTTTATTGGAAAATAATTATCAATATTATTTTGAAGCCATTAAAAATTATAATATTGTCATAGATTTAATACCATATAATAGTAAGGCTAAAGAAGCATACTTTAATATTGGACTTATATACCGTAATTTAGCTATTAAAAATAATTATTCTAAAAACTATTTGGAATTAGCTGTATATTATTTCAATAGAAATTTAGAGTTACTAAAGAAAAATGAAGAAAAAACAATAAAAGATTCTGACATAGAAACATTGAATAAGAAATACAAATCAGTTCATTCAGAACTTGGAGTTTCATATGCAATATTAGGAAATTATGCAGAATCTATAGATAATTTAAATAAAGTCATATATATAGATCCATATAATAAAAATGCATACTATAATAGGTTTTTATCTTATTATTATTTAGCAAAATATGAGAATTATAATTATTATACTAATGCATTAAATGATATTAGTAAATTAATAGAATTAGATTCTAATAATTGTGGCTATTTTTATTATAAAGGGCTTATATTATTTAATTTAAAAAATTATAAAGAGTCTATTGACTATTACAAAAAAGCTATAAAATTAACAGATAATTATAATAATAAAATAACAATATATACAGAAATAATTGAATCTTTATATTTAAATAAAGAAATATTTGAAATTGAAAAATTGTATAATAAGTTATCAAGAATATATAAAAAGTTTCTTTACAGTTATGATATATATACAAATAAATTATTGTCATTATATGTTTCTTTTATATCAAAACTTAAAATGAAAGCAGACTTTAATTTTATAGATGAACTAATACTAAAAGATTTTAATTCAAATTTAAATGATGAAATAAAAAATAATACTTTATATAATTACACAATACTTGATAAAGATAGATTAAAGAGTGTTTTGAATGGTCAATTATGGGTTGGAAATACAAATAAATTTAATGATCCTATTGATCCTCTCATTAAAAAAAATAGAGATAATGAAGCATATAATTACTTATTAGAAAAAATAAAAGTATCTTGTTTGACTACGCATAATGATAATACTTTAATGTGGAGTCATTATTCTGATAAACATCAAGGTATATGTATTGAATATGATATTAGTAATATATCTAAAAGGAAAGAAATTATTTTTAAAAAAATTAAGTATCATACTAAAATGAATAGATATAATTCATTTACAAGTAATGATAATTTAACAATTAGAAATTTTGTTTTAGATGAATATACAGAAATAAATTATATCATAGAATCATTTGCTATAAAATCTAAAGAATGGGAATATGAAGACGAGTACCGTATACTTTTTTATGATGAAGAAAATAGAAATCCAAATGGAATACTTATCAATTTACCAATAAAAAGTATTTGTTTTGGTGTAAAAACTTCAGATGATGATAAAGAGCTTGTATACAATATAGTGAACTCAATAAATGAAAAAAGACTTGATTATAATAATGATATAATTAAACTGTATCGGGCTGAACTAGATGATAATGAGCTTTTTAAGATTAATATCAAGCCTTATAAACATAAATAAAAAATATTGATAAATAAAGAATAGAATATATAATAAAAATATTATTATAATTTATTAAAAGGATTTTGAATGATAATAAATGCTATTATAGAAAAAGACGAAAATGGTTATTTTGCTTATGTTCCAGAATTAAAAGGATGTGTTAGTCAAGGAAATACTTTTGAAGAAATAAAATCGAATATTAAAGAAGCTATAGAAATATATATTGAAAGTATGGAAGAAGATGAGCTAAATGCTTTGATTTCTAAAGATTATACAATTTCCCCAATAGAGGTATCTATTGAAAGATAAGTTTCCAAAATTGAATGCCAAAGAAGCTGAAAAAATTCTATATGATAATGGATTTATATTAGATAGACAGAAAGGCAGCCACAGAATATACAAAAAAAATAATAAAAGAATGGTTATACCATATCATGGAAATAAAATACTGCATCCTAAAATTATTAAAGAACTTTTTGAAATTATAGAAGAAGAATAATTAAAAATTTTGATTGTACAATAAAAATTAATAATTTGATTTGTTAGTACAGATAAACAAAAATAATTAATGACTGATAGAGTGTAAAGAAGCCTGCAATCCTGATAAAAAATCCTTAAAAGAAGATTGTACAGATAAGGTATTACATTCTTCTGCTTTAATAAAAACTGCATTATATTCTAAAAATAATTACATATTTGAAGTATTAAATAAATTAAATAAAAATTATTCTGGTGATGAAGAATTAAAAATATATGTTATATTTAAATTAGACAGCAAATCAAAAGTAAATTTTCAAAGCGTTTCACAAAAAATAGAAAATAGTATAAAAAAATTTTTAATATGTCCGCTCGGTAGAATGTGGAATATTAAAGAAGTTCAAGTTTTAGATTATGAAACAGACAAAAATAAGCTTCAATATATAAAATAATTAATGAGCTTTTTAAGATTAATATCAAGCCTTATAAACATAAAAATAACAGTTTATAAAATTTATATGTATTAAATATTTTTATCTATATATTTGTTATCTATATCATTTATTATTTTATTAAATTTTTCTTTAAGCAAAGCAGTTCTTTTCTTTTGCCACATAGTGTATATAGCTATAATGTAGCATATTAAAGATACTCCCATCATAAATAAAAATCCAACTAAATATGAGAAATGAGAAGCTAAATAACCCATTACAAAAGGTATAAGCAAAGCAGCAACACCTGTTAAAGCCTCATTAACAGCAACATTTCTAGGAGCATTGTCCTGATCCGCCAAAGCATAATAAAGCCCGAAGAAATATCCAAAACCGCTTACAAAACCTAAAAACATAAATGCTATCAAAAATAACCAGAAATTTCTAGTGAATGTTATTAAAAGCAAAGCAGCAGGAGTAAGAAGACCTACTATAGTAAACACTCTTTTTTTCTCTAAAAATCTCAAATAAAAAGCAGATGATAAAGAACCTACAGCCATAAAAGCAGATAAACTTCCAACTAGTAATGATGAATCAGCCTCAGAAAAACCAATTACATTTATTCCATAATCAAGAAACATAAACCTTAAAGTATGTAAAACCATAGCACCTACAAATATTACAAGCCAGCCTATATGTACTTTGTATCTAGGAGCACGCATGAAAGGTATATTCCAATTTATTTTTTTGTTGTTAGCCTTAAATCTCAAATGCCTTGAAAGATAAAATAGTATAAACATTATTACGCTTACTGCTATAACAAAATAAAACCCCAATTTATAATCAAACTTATATATAAAACCTGTAATAGTTGGACCTACAGCAAACCCCAAAGACCAAGAAAATATAAATAAAGCTCCGCTTAATGTAACAGGAAGATCCTTTGATACTACATCTAGTGAAGATTGAAAGCATACAAAAAATATAGTAGCACAGCATCCGTATAAAAATGAATAAAATAAAGACATCTCAGGAGGAAGAAATATTAAACATGCTGCTGCAATAATAAGCTGAAGAAGTGCTTCAACATATATTAAATTGGTATAATATTTCTTTTGTATTTTGATTCGAGAGAAAGTACCAGCAGTGAGCATCATACCCATACCATAAGAAACACCAAGTAACGATACAAAAAAAGGGCTGGCTCCTGATATAGAAGCATTTATAACTAAAACCGTGCTGAATATACTTGAACATAAGTAAAGCAGAAACGGCATAGAATATACCAATATAGTCATTATTATTTATTCCTAACAATTATTATTTAAATGATGAAGTATTATATATATTATTTATAAAAAATGTATAATATTTTGTAATTTTTTATAATTTTTTATTGTTTTTAAATATGTAAGGTAAGTTTGTAGTATACAAACTATTTTTTTATTATTATTCTGTTATTTGTATAGTAATAAATAATACGGATTTTAGACTATTTAACATGTTTCAAAGTTAGTAAAACCCCATAATAAAATTATAACTATATAATAATTAAAACAAGTATAATATTTTTTAATGAATTATTGTATACATCACTTTAATAATATTTCTAGTTACTAATATTTGTAATGTAATGTTATAATACATTTGTATCATAAGATTTCATATTTTGATTATCAATTTCAAACTAAGTATTTATATATAGCTGTATTTTTTTCATAAAAATCAATACTATTTCATAAAATAAAATTACATAATGTATTGATTTATATTGATTAATTTTATAAAATAATCTCAATTAAATTTGATTATTCAATAAATAAAATAGTTTGACCGATAATAAATTAAATTAATTGTTAGGCTTTTAATTATGTATAAAATTTATTCTGCATCTATAATAATAATCTTGTTTATTATATCTTGTAATAATAAAAAGTTGGAAAGTAAACAATATAGGCTTAATATTGCAGAAACAAATGAAGTAGTAGATATAAAGAGCAGAAGTTTTGACGGAATAAGTTTAATAAAAAACAGTTCATTTACAGCATATCCTAATATCACAATAAATGAACTTATATCCCCTTTTACTTCTGTAGAATGGCAGGATTTCATATCAGAAGATGATTATAATCGTTATATAGATATAGTAGCAAGATATGATACAAATGAATATATAATACAGTTTCAGATAACAGATCAATACAGATGGGAATTGTATGCATTTGAAATAAATAAAACTCCATACACTATAGATATAGCAGCAAGCGAGTTATATAAATTGTATACAAATAAAATGAAATAATTTTATAATTATAAAAAAAGCTGATTTTTAATCAGCTTTTTTAATTTAGTATAATTCAATTATTAATTAAATGCTAAAGATATACTTCCTCTTTTTATATCTATAGGACCTGCTATATTTCTGGATAATTTTATTTGAATAGATAAACTTCTATCTATATCATTACCTGTAGTCCAATCATTTTTCTGAGGCTCAAATATTCCTACAATGGTTCCTGTTCCTGTTCTTTTACCCAAGAATACTTTTACATCATAATATGTAACGACTATGCCTTTGGTACCATTAATTGTTTCTTCTGTAACTTTTAAAGGTGCTACCAATGATGATTTTTTTATATCGGCTTCTGTCATATTCTCAACATCTTTTCCGCCTATTACATAATAGACTTTTTCATTTATTTCTACAGCTTGAATTTCTTTATCTGCTCCATAAACTGTAACTTTCATTTTTGGAGTATCTTCTCTAGTTATAGTATCTTCTTTTTTATCTTCATTAGTTGTATTATCTTTAGTAAGAGTATTATTATCTTTAGACTGCATAGTTGCACATCCGAGAAGTATAGTTACCAACCCAGCAACAATAAAAAATTTTTTTAACATGGTACCTCCGCAAGTATTTTATTTAAACTCAATACCGTTAAAACTATCGGAAACTATTTTCGTAATATTAAATATTTTTTTTACATTTTATACTTGAATAATATAATAATAAATCTATAATTATTAATATATAGTTATTTTTCTTAAAGAGGACTATAAAAATGCAAATTTCTGAAAATAGATATGATAATATTATATATAATAGATGCGGTAAAAGCGGATTAAAACTTCCTATAGTTTCTTTAGGTCTTTGGCATAATTTCGGTGAAAACTGCGATTATAATAATATGAAAGATATGATAAAAACGGCTTTTGATAATGGAATAACACATTTTGATTTAGCTAATAATTACGGTCCGCCTTATGGCTCTGCTGAAATCAGTATGGGAAAAATATTAAATGACGGATTAAATAAATACAGAGATGAGCTTATAATAAGCACTAAAGCCGGTTATGATATGTGGAAAGGGCCTTATGGAGATTGGGGCAGCAAGAAATATTTAATAGCAAGCATCAATCAAAGTTTGAAAAGATTAGGGCTTGAATATGTTGATATATTTTACCATCATAGAATGGATCCTGAGACTCCTTTAGAAGAAACTATTGAGGCATTAACTAGAATAGTAAAGAGCGGTAAAGCTTTATATGCTGGGCTTTCAAATTATGATGGCCCTACAATGGAAAAAGCATCTAAATTGCTTTATATGGCAAATGTACCATTCATTATAAATCAAAACAGATATTCTATATTTGACAGAACTATAGAAAATAACGGGTTAAAATTAAAAGCTAAAAAGTTGGGAAAAGGTATAATAGCATACAGTCCATTAGCTCAGGGATTATTAACAGATAAATATTTAAATGGTATTCCTAAAGACAGCAGAATAGCAGCTGACGGCAGATATTTAAAGCAAGATTCTATAACAAGAAAAAGATTGGAGCAAATTAAAAACCTTAATGATTTAGCAAAGGAAAGAGGTGAAAGTCTGGCACAAATGGCTTTGAGATGGGTGTTAAAAGATGAAGAGGTTACAAGTGTTTTGATAGGTGCTTCAAAGCCTAGCCAAATAATAGAAAACCTAAAAATCATAAATAAAATGCCTATTACCGATGATGAATTAAGAAAGATTGATGATTTCAGTTTATGATACTAATTATATATATTAATTTTTTTAACGCACGGTAAATTACTTTATTAATATAATAGAAATAAATTTTTATTATATGCATCTATGCTAAGAAATCATTCCCCGTGCGGTATATAATTTATAATTTAAAAAAATCTTGGGTGGGCATGCTTTTATAATTTAAATTATAAAAAATGATTGGTAAAGAATTCCTAATTAAAGCAGCAAATATAAAGGGCGGGTTTTCAAGATAATTTAAAAAATAAAAAAATTGACAAAATCATATTGTTTATATAATATTACTTATAAATCATACAAAATATATAAGGAAATATTTATGTCAGATGAATTAAAAATTAAAGCATTGGAATATCATTCTAAAGGAAAAGCTGGAAAGATAGAAGTTATAGCCACAAAGCCATGTAAAACGGCTGATGATTTATCTTTAGCATATACTCCTGGAGTAGCTAAACCTGTACTTGAAATAGCTGAAAATCCTAATGAAGCATACAAATACACTTCAAAAGGAAATTTAGTAGCAGTTATTTCAAATGGAACTGCAATACTTGGTTTAGGAGATAGGGGAGCTTTGGCTTCAAAACCTGTTATGGAAGGAAAGGGAATATTATTCAAACGCTTTGCTGATATTGATGTATTTGATATAGAGATAAATGAAAAAGATCCGGATAAAATTATAGATATAGTAAAATCGTTAGAGCCTACTTTCGGAGGAATTAATCTTGAGGATATAAAAGCTCCTGAATGCTTCAAAATAGAAAAAACTTTAATAGAAAAATGCAGTATTCCTGTTTTTCATGATGATCAGCATGGTACTGCTATAATATGTTCTGCTGCTTTGATTAATGCTTTGGAAATTGCAGATATAGATAGAAAAAATGCTAAGATAGTATTTAATGGTGCGGGAGCTGCTGGCATATCTTGTGCTAAAATGTTTAAGGCATTAGGAGTACCTAAAGAAAATATTATTATGTGCGATAGTAAAGGTGTTATTACTAAGGATAGAATAGAATCAGTTACCGAAGAGAAAAGAGAGTTTGCAACTGACTTAAAAGTAAAAACTCTTGAAGAGGCATTAAAAGGAGCTAATGTTTTTGCAGGACTTTCTGTTGCAGACTGTTTAAGTGAAGATATGGTGAAATCTATGGCTAAGAACCCTATAATATTTGCAATGGCTAATCCCAACCCTGAAATACAATATGAAAAAGCCATAGCAATAAGAGATGATTTGATTATGGCTACGGGAAGAAGTGATTATCCTAATCAGATTAATAATGTTTTAGGTTTTCCTTTCATATTCAGAGGTGCTTTGGATGTAAAAGCAAAAGCCATATCAGAAAAAATGAAAATGGCTGCTTCATTAGCTTTAGCTGCTCTTGCTAAAGAAAAAGTTCCTGAAGAAGTTTTCAAAGCTTATGGTAATACTAATTTTGAATATGGTAAAAATTATATAGTACCTAAACCTTTTGACCCTAGAGTTATTGAATGGGTATCGCCTGCCGTTGCTAAGGCTGCCTGCGATGAAGGACTTGCAAGAGAGCCTATTGATAATTTTGAAAAATATAAATCTTCTTTAAAAGAAAGAATGAAAAAGTATTGGGAATAATTTTTTAATAATAGAATTTCATTTGGGCTTTGCTTTTTTATTTATTAAATTAAGTAAAGCCTATTTTTTTAATGCACGGTAGAAATATTAATATTTACAGTATAAACTTTTTTATTAATTAAGTTATATTTTTAATTAATTAAATTGTGCGTTAATTTTATTATAAATTTAAATAACACTTGGGAGGGTGCTAACAGATGTTATTTAAATGATAAAACAATACATAATTTAAATTCAGAGCAATTTAATAAAGTATAAAGGGTGGAAAGTGAGAATAAATTTTTTTGCTTTGTTTTAATACCAACCATATAAGTTTATTAATTTATATGAATTACATTTTATTCTAATTTATTATCTACAATACAATTTCTTATTAAATTAAATACTTTTATAACGCATGATAAAAATTATTTATAGTTTTTATTACAATTCAAAACTTTTATATATAAAAAAATTATTATGTATTCAATATATAGTTTATTTTTATAGTTTTATTGTATCATACATAGTTTGAAACTTTACTTACACTTTCCCGCCCTCTAGGCTTTTTAATTTATATTTAAATGTTAAATTTTTATTTTTTATAGTTTTATTCTAATTTATTAGAAGCCCACCCAAGCTTTATTTTAACTTATTGATTTGATCAACGCACGCAGAACAAAATTTATAATGAAGTATATTTTATAAATTATAATTTAAATTATTTATGAAATTTCATTTACCGTGCGTTAAATAAATTCAAAACCTAATTACATCATTTATGCAATAAAAAAGTGCCAACCTTAATTCAGATCTGCACTTTATTATTTTTTAATTAGTTTTTCTTAACAAAACATTAATTAGGCTTCTCTATCTTATCAAAACCAGTAAACGGTCTTAAAGCATCTGGAATTATAACGCTTCCGTCTGCCTGCTGATAATTTTCAAGTATGGCAATCCAAGTCCTTCCAACAGCGATACCAGAACCATTTAAAGTATGTACTAATTCAGTTTTACCATTTCTTCTAGTTCTCATCTGCATTCTTCTTGCCTGATAATCCCAGCAGTTACTAACACTAGAAATCTCTCTGTATGTATTTTGTGAAGGAAGCCACACTTCTATGTCAAAAGTTTTGTAAGCAGCATTTCCTATATCCCCAGAAGAAAGCACTACAACTCTGTATGGAAGTTCTAAAGCCTGTAAAATACTCTCAGCATCTTTAAGCATCTTTTCATGCTCTTCTTTTGATTTGTCGGCAGCACATACTTTTACAAGCTCTACTTTATCAAACTGATGCTGTCTTATAAGTCCTCTCATATCGCGTCCGTAAGATCCTGCCTCAGAACGAAAACATGGCGTATAGGCAGTAGCATAGATAGGAAGCATATTTTCTGGTATAATCTCTTCTCTGTAAATATTAGTAAGAGGAACTTCTGCTGTAGGTATAAGATATAAAGCAGGATCATCAGTAGTTTTAAATAAATCCTCTTCAAACTTAGGAAGCTGACCAGTACCAGTCATAGTTCTTGAATTAACAAGCATAGGAGGAACATATTCAGTATATCCATGTTCAGAAGTGTGTTTTTTAAGCATAAAGTTAATCAATGCTCTCTCTAAAGCAGCCCCCTTGCCTTTCATAAGTGAAAAACGAGTTCTAGACATTCTTACAGCTCTTTCAATATCAAGTATATCAAGACCTAAAGCTACATCGACATGATCTTTAACTTCAAAATCAAATTTACGAGGCTCTCCCCATCTGATTATTTCTTTATTAGCATTCTCATCATCACCTTCTGGTACATCCTCTGAAAGCATATTAGGTAAATAAAGTATTTCATTATTAACCGATTCTTCTAGTTCTGCTAATTTTTCTTCTTTCTTATTTAAGGATTCTGTAAAAGTTTTCATCTCTTCTTTTATTTTTTCAGCCTCTTGTTTATTTCCTGATTTCATGAATTCGCCGATTTTTTTAGAAGCCTCATTCTTTTTTGCTCTGTCCTGCTCAACTTCTTTTAATAAATTAAGTCTTTCATGTTCTAATTCTTTTAGTTTGTCTAAAGATACTTTGCTTCTTCTCTTTTTCAAGTTCTCTTCTACCAATTCAATATTTTCTCTTATTAATTTTACATCTATCATAATAAAATCCTTAAATAAAATTTGTATAAATTATACAGCTTTTTTAAAAATAGTAAATTGTATTTTATTAAATTTTATTCTCTCCTACCCACCCTCTAGGCTTAATAACTTGTATTATTATATTTTATTTTTACTATATAATTAACATCATAAGAAATTTCAGCCCCTACCCAAGTTGATTTTAAATTTGCAGCTATATACCCGCACGCAGAATAAAATCATGAATATAAATTAAATTATCAATCGAAATTAAGTTATATATCAAATTTCGCTCACCGTGCGATTAATAGACTTTAAATACAGAATATGCTTGGGTGGGCATGCTTTTTCTGAATTTGCTTTAAATAAAAATAAGCTTGTTAATTGTAAATAAAGCTAACAAAAATAAATGGCGGGGTATGTAATAAAAATGCAAAAATATGTATATAGCCTATTGACATTGGAGTGCACTTCAATGTTATAATAATGATATATTATAAAAAGGAGTTATTTATGCTGCTTGATAAAAACTTAGAAGAAGCTAATTCAGGTAAAAGAATAAATGCTAAGGGCTATGCGGTTCATAGCAAAACAGATACTTTTAAACCATTTGAATTTTCAAGACATTCAATGGGAGATAATGATATACTTATAGAAATAATGTATGCCGGAATATGCCATAGCGATATACACTCAGCAAGAAGTGAATGGCATGAGGGTATATATCCTATGGTACCAGGTCATGAAATTGCAGGTAAAGTTGTGGCGGTAGGTAAGAATGTTACTAAGTTTAAAATAGGCGATTATGCAGGAGTAGGCTGTATGGTAAACTCATGCGGAGAATGTGAAGCATGTAAGAGAAGCCATGAGCAATTTTGCGAAAGAGGTCAGACAGTTCTGACTTATGACTGTAAAGATCATTTTCACAATGATGAGCCTACTTACGGCGGATATTCTAATAATATAGTAGTAAGCGAAAAATTTGCTATTACTGTACCAAAAGATGCCCCAATGGAAAAAGTTGCTCCATTACTATGTGCAGGTATTACAACTTATTCCCCTTTAAAATTTTCTGGTGTTAAAAAAGGTGATATAGTTGGAGTTGCTGGTTTCGGAGGACTTGGTTCTATGGCGGTAAAATACGCTGTTAATATGGGGGCTGAAGTTTATGTATTTGCCCGTAATGATAAAAAGAAAAAAGAAGCTTTGGAAATGGGGGTAAAAGATTTATTTACTTCTACAAAAGATGTCCCTATCCGTTTTGATTTAATTATATCAACTATACCTACAGGATATAATGTTAATGATTATGTTGATTTACTTAAATACGGCGGAGAAATGGCTATTGTAGGACTTCCTCCTGCTGAATTAAAACAAAGCATAGATTTAGCTAGATTAATATTTTCAGGCGGAAAAAAAGTTTACGGCTCTATGATAGGAGGTATTAAAGAAACTCAGGAGATGCTTGATTTCTCTTTAAAACATAAAATATATCCGGAAACAGAAATCATATCAGCAAATCAAATTGATGAGGCATACAATAAACTTACAACAGGTAAGGCAAAATTCAGATATGTAATTGATATGAAAACTCTCTAATAAATAATAAAAATATTTCGTTTATTATTTTTATAAAATTTGAGGCAGCATTAAAAATATGCTGTCTCTTTTTGTATAATGAAAAATTATCATATTTTATTATAATAAGCTCATATCTTTTTATATACATCTCAATATCCTAAATATTGACAGACAAAAAATATAAGTTATAATGTCCAAATCTATGGAGGTTGTATGATATTAGACGAAGTAAAAAAATACTTTGACATGGTAAAGTATGCTGAATTAAAAGCTCTTTATGAAGATGATTTTCAATTTGAAGTTTTAAAAAATAGAGAAGAATTGGAAAATCATATATATGATTTAGATAATTATGAAAAAGATAGAATCAGAAATGCTGTGTCAAATGAATTAAAAAATAATAATGAAATAGTTTTTTATACTTCCGAAAGTGTGGGAGAAGTATATTCAAGTGTTGAAGATTTTTTGGTTTATCTTCTTAATGAAATCTTATATCAAAAATTATTAGTAAAAAGCGAAAGAAAAACATTATCTAATAATTTTATGGAATTAGAAATCAGCATAAAAAAACTGCTTATATTAATTTGGACTAGATAAAAAATACAGAGGCTTATGATTATGAAAAAAGTTTATATTTTATTGTTTTTAAGTTTTATATTTATTTCCTGCTATTCACCTGCAAAATCATATTTTAATATATTATCAGCAAATAAAGAAAATGATAGTATAAAAGTGATAGTAGAAGCTAAAAAATCAGGCAGACAATCAGAAAATATATTTTTAGTTTCTCAATTTTTAAATGATAATGATGTTATAGTTAATACTTCTATGTCTCAAATAGGTCCTATGATGTTTGATGCCGGAAAATATGAGTTTAATGTGCCATTTCCTACAAATAGTTTTACTAAATATACAAACTTTATCGAAGAAATTCAGCCTGAAAAAGCTCAAAGAATTGCAAACAGCGGTGGATTTGGAAGCAGTTTCTTTACATATATGATGCTTATGAGCATGATGGATAATAGAAGACCTGTATATTATGATGATTATGGTCAAAGAAGAACTATTAATAGAGATTACTATGATGACCGATATACTAGAACTGCAACAAGAAGAAGCATATTTAATAATTCAAGTACTTCAGCGAAAAAAACAACTGTAGATAATAATAATTCTACTAGCAAAAGAAGAACATTATTTAAACCTAGTTCAGGAAGTTCTACAAGAAAACAATCTACTTTTAGAAGATCTTCCACTAGAAGAAGATAATAAAATTTATAGTATAAAATATTAAAATTTTACAAATAATACATTTTTTATATTGACTTTATTTTTGAAGAATATAATATTACTACTTACTTATAATCATATAGAAATTTATATGAAATTACTGCTGTTTTATTATAATATAAATTTGATATTATCGCTGTAATATATAATTTTTATCCATTGCTTATGAGAAATGATTAAATCTATTTTGATTTATAAAAAATATAATCTTATTCATTGTATTTTTTGATGCTTTTATACTTTTTAAACTTTTTTCTATAAAAAATAAAATAATAAAAAAGTTATATATTTGTTTTTAAGAATAATATATTTCAATACTCATTTTTTATTATAAAAATATACTAGAGGACAATTATGGAAAAGAACAAGATGTTAGAGCTTACTGAAGGCAATGTCAGCAAAGGACTTATAAAGTTAGTTATACCTATGATATTAGGAAACCTACTAAATATTGCATATAATATAGTTGATACTATATGGATAGGTCAGATGGTAGGTCCTAAAGGGCTTGGTGCTATTGCGGTAAGTTTCCCAATTATATTAATACTTATGGCTATAGCTTCAGGTGTTACAGTAGCTTCTAATGTTTTAATAGGACAGTATTTCGGTGCAAATGATCATAATTCTGTAATATATGTTTCCAGAGTTTCAACTACTATAAGTTTAGTAACTTCTTTGGCATTGGCAATCATAGGGTATATATTTGCTCCTTATATGATGCGTTTTTTAAATACCGCAGATAGTATAATGGAATATTCTGTAAGTTATTTTAGAATAAGCATGATAGGTTTTCCATTTATGTTTTATTATTTTTTAGTATCTGCTTTGCTTAGAGGAATAGGCGATACTGTAAGACCTTTAATATTTTTAGCTATTGCATCAATTTTAAACTTGATATTAGATCCGCTTATGATAAAAGGAATAGGACCTTTTCCTGCTATGGGACTTGATGGAGCTGCTTATGCTACAGCTTTCTCACAATTTGTTTCTGTTGCTGTGAGTATGATATATTTAAAAATGAAAAACAGTATTGTAAAAGCTAATCCTTTTGATTTGGCATTTGATTTCAGCATCACTAAATTAATGTTTAAAATAGGACTTCCTTTTGCTGCTATGCAGTTAATAGTATCTGTAAGCTGGTTATTTTTAAACAGGCTCATCAATACTTACGGTGAATCTGCTTCTGCATCTGTTGCTGTATCTATGAGAGTGGATTCTTTATCGTTTCTTCCGCTTTTAGCATTATCTGCAGGTATTGCCACTATGACAGCACAAAATATTGGGGCTGGTAAAATGGAAAGAGTAAAGGAAATATTCAAATCCGGAATAAAATTATCAGTTGGAATATCAGTATTTATGGCTCTTTTTTCTATATTATTTCCTGAGCTTATTGTAAGAATGTTTACTAAAGATATGAGTGTGTTAAAATATACTAAAAGCTATATTTATGTTGTTATGCCTTCTATAATAATGCTTGCTGTAATGTTTACGGCAAATGGGGTTATTAATGGGGCTGGTAAAACTTTTATGCTTATGCTCTTTGCTTTTTGTGCTCATATAATAATTAGAGTACCGCTTGCATATATAATATCTCCTCAAATGGAATTATGGGGTATATGGACTGCAATGGCTATAGGGAACTTTTTTAGTATGACTTTCAGCTTGATATATTATTTTTCAAACAAGTGGAAAAAAGATGCCAATATAGCCTCTCATTCTGCAGCCGAGCATAATATATAAATACTGATACTTATTGACTTTTATATATCTTTTGTATAAAATTGCCTAATTATTTAGTATATAAAAATAATTTATGTAAATTAATAATAATGATGAAAGAAAAAAATGAATTAGATTTAACAGAATGCAATGTAGCAAAAGGTCTTTTAATATTAGTTATTCCTATGGTGCTTGGCAACCTATTAAATGTGGCATACTCTACAGTTGATGCCATTTGGATAGGTCAGATAGTTGGTTCTAAAGGGCTTGCTGCTGTTGCTGTGAGTTTCCCGCTTACAATGGTTGTTACTGCTATAGCATCAGGAGTAGCAACTGCAGTAAATGTTTTAATAGGGCAGTATTTTGGGGCAAATGATAAGGAATATGTAACATATATTTCTAAAGTGTCAACTACGGTAAGTTTAATAATCTCTTTAACTTTGGCAATATTAGGATATGTATTTGCTCCTGATTTAATGGTATTTTTAAATACTTCTGAAAGTATAATGGAAGATGCTGTAAATTATTTTAGAATAAGTATGATAGGTTTTCCTTTTGTATTTTATTATACTTTCATTTCTGCTTTGCTTAGAGGAATAGGCGATACTGTAAGACCTTTAATATTTTTGATAATTTCTTCTGTGATAAATATAGTTTTAGATCCTCTTATGATAAAAGGAATATACCCTTTTCCTGCTATGGGGGTCTCCGGTGCTGCTTATGCTACAGTATTTGCTCAGGCTGTATCTTTAATAGTGAGTATGATTTATTTAAAAGCAAAAAATAGTATTATAAAGGTTAATCCCATTAATTTTAAATTTGATTTGCACATAACAAAATTAATATTGAAAATAGGGCTTCCTTTTACTTTTATGCACTTAATATCTTCTATAAGCTGGCTATTTTTAAATAAGGTTATTAACTCTTATGGAGAATTATCTTCTGCCGCTTTTGCGGTAGCTGCTAGAATAGATGCTTTATCATTTGTACCTCTTTCTGCTATTCTTTCCGGTATAGGAACCATGGCTGCTCAAAATATAGGGGCAAATAAAATGTATAGAATTAAAGAAATATTTATTACAGGATTAAAAGTTTCTTTAACTATAGCATTAATTATGACCGCATTATGTATGCTTTTTCCTGATTTCATTATCAAAATATTTGTACAAGATGATAATATAATGCCTTATATGAAAAGTTATATATATGCCGGTGTTCCTTCCGCAATATTAATTGCCGTTATATTTTCAGCAAATGGTATTATTAATGCTTCAGGAAAAACTTTTATAATAATGATGTTTACTCTATTTACACATTTCTTAATAAGAATTCCTGTCGTTTATTTATTGTCTCCAAAAATAGGTTTATGGGGCGTTTGGATTTCTATGTCTGTAAGTAATTTATTTAATATGATTTTCCATTTAGCTTATTATTATTCAAACAAATGGAAAAAGAATGCTAATATCACATTGAATTCATATTCCAAAGATGATAATGAAAATAAAATTATAAATTAAAAAAATACTTGGGCGGGTGCTTATAAATTCTTATTAAGCTGTAAATATGATAAATATAAAAAATCAAAATAAAGCCTTAAATTTTAAAGGGCGGGGTATGTAAATAAAGTTTTAAACTTAATTACATCTGCCCACCCCTTAGGCTTTCAATATTATTAAGTTATTTCTACATTATTTTTCTTTTTTGTTTTCAGCTGTTTTTTTTGCTTCCCACCCAGAATTTTTTAAGTTGTTATGCATCAATACCGCACGCAGAGTAAAATTTAAAATATGTGCATATTGAAAATTGTAATTTAAATTATATAAAAACATTCATACACCGTGCGTTAAATAAATTATGAATTAAAATATAACTTGGACGGGTGCTTACAAATTCTTATTAAGCTGTAAATATGATAAATATAAAAAATCAAAATAAAGCTATAAATTTTAAAAGGCAGGGTATGTAATAATACCAAAACCATAATCTTTTAATATATTAATACTTTCTTCTGAACATAAGTAGTCAATGAAATCTCTTGCTTCTTTCTCTTTTAAAGATTTTTTCAATACAGCAATGCTATAAATTATTTCTGTATGACTTTTATTTTCAGCAGCTATTTTTAAATCATTATTAAGCATAGCTTCTGTTATATAAACTATACCGCATTCTATTTTATCATTTTTTACTAAGTCAATTACTTCTCTTGTGTCTTTTCCAAATATAATTTTATCTGAAATAATATCATATATTCCTAAATTATTTAATGTTTCCTCTGTGTATCGTCCTATAGGGGAAGTCATAGATTCTCCTATAGCTATCTTATTTATATAATCATTAGTTAAATCATAAAAAGAATTAATATTTATATTCAAATCTTTAGGGATAACTAAAACTATTTCATTTTTAACTATATTGGTGATACTGTCATTATATAAAAGATTCATATCTTTTAGCATATTCATTTCATAAAGAGAAGATGAAAAATATAAATCAGCATAATTACCTGATTGTATTTGTTCTCTTAGTCTTCCTGATGAATCAAATGAACATCCTATTTTTTCACCTGTTTCTTTTTTATAGTTAGTACATATTTCAATTAATGGATTCATCAAACTAGAAGAAGCAAATATAATAATATCATCTTTTTCTTCTTTTGTTTTTGAACATGAGAATAATAATATTGATATAATGAAATATAAAATAATGCTTATTTTGTTATTCATAAAAATTTTCCATTAGTAATATATATTCTATATTAAATATATATAAAATATAAAATTAGTCTATATTTTTTATTTATATTAAATGAAATATGATTTTTTATTTATGTATATAACTTTTAAAAATATTTTGCTTATTGCGTAAGCTTTGCAGTATATATGTATTATTTATTATTATAATTTTATTATAGTAAAATGAATTATATATGCTTTATAATCCACTCATACCTTTTTTTTAGTTCCCGCTCTTCGCCTATATCTACAGGCTCATAATACTCTTTTTTTATACCATGTTCTAAATAGTCCTGCTTTACTATATGATAAGGATAATCATGAGGATATTTATATTCTTCATCGCTTTTTTTATCGAATGAGGCAGAATGATTATCTTTTAAATAGTTAGGTATAGAATATAGCTCTCCGTTTCTTATGTCTCTTATGGCTTTATTAATGGCATTATAAGCTGAATTTGATTTAGGACATAATGCTAAATAAATAGTAACTTCAGCTAATGGAATTCTTCCTTCAGGCATACCTATGAAATCAACAATACTTACAAGAGAAGAAGCAATATTCATAGCATTAGGCTCAGCAAGCCCTATATCTTCAGAAGCTAATATGCATAATCTTCTTGCTATATATCTAGGATCTTCTCCGGCTTCAAGCATTCTAGCTAAATAGTAAATTGCGGCATTAGGATCGCTTCCCCTTACGCTTTTTATAAATGCACTTATAGTATTGTAATGCTCATCTTCATCAAAAGTTATTGACTGCTTGCTTGTAACATCTCTAACTATTTCTTCTGTAATGGTGAGTTTTTCTTTAGTTTCATCAATTTGAGTTGCTAAATATGATGCCTCAAGATATGTAAAAGCTTTTCTTACATCGCCATGAGAATAACGGACTATTAAATTAACTGCCTCATCTTCAACATCAACATCATCTTCGCCTAAACCTCTTTTGTCAGTAATAGCTTTTAATACGGCTTCTCTTATATCATTATCATCGAGATTTCTAAACTCAAAAAGCATTATTCTGGAAAGAAGAGCATTATTTAGATAAAAGTACGGATTTAATGTGGTGCTTCCTATAAGTATAACAGCTCCGTTTTCAACTGCCGGAAGCAAAGCATCTTGCTGACTTTTATTGAATCTATGTATTTCATCTATAAAAAGAATAGTCTTTTTTCTGTTTTCTAAATTTTTTTCTGCCTTTTTTATAGCTTCTCTTATTTCAGAAACATTTGAAAGTACAGCATTTAGTTTAATATATTCGCTTTTAGTTTTTTTAGCTATAATTGATGCTACAGTAGATTTACCTACACCGGGAGGACCAAAGAAAACCATAGATGTTATTTTATCATTATCTATCATTTTCCTTAAAGTTTTATTTTTATCTAGTATATGATGCTGCCCGAAAATTTCTTCTATAGTAAGAGGACGCATTCTTTCAGCCATAGGTCTGAAATTATTAATGTCCTCTTCAAAATCAAACATTGAGTTTTTCAATATGTTCCTCTACAAGCGGTATATAATTCATAATATTTTCTATTCTTTCTTTGATTTCGTACTCAAGCAAATCAGCTATTGATATATAATCTTCATTTGCAAAGGCATCTAAAACATTATTCATCATTTCATTAAAATCATTGATGGCATCTGTAAGAGCAACAGAATTCAAAGAAATCTGAGAATAATCTATAGAATAAATAGAAGCTACATTTGAAAGTATGCTGAATGCATAACTTACTATACGCGAAAATTTTTCTGCATATATAAAAGCCTCTTTATCATTTCCAGACTGAAGTTTATTGACAATGGAATCCAATACATCTAGTATTAGCGGTAAGAATTTAGGCAGACTTCCCACTTTATATAGAGCATTGCTGCTTGTTATATTCCCAGCAAAAAGGAATATAGTATTTATTTTAGCCTCCTCTATAACAATGTACATAGTAGGAAGCATTTTTTCACTTAAAAAAGGCTTAAATTCATTATTAAAAAACTCATTAAATTTATCTATATTATCTGATGCATTATTAAACTTTTCCAATTTTACTTCAAGCATTTTTAGTATATGAATAATTCCGTAGGATTCTAAACTCATATTAAATAGAAATATAGTTCTAGGTATGGAATCCAACACCCAATACATACCATCTTTTAAATCTTCTATATCTTTACTGCTTACTGAATCGGTATTCAATACTTTTTCTATATATTCAGCAATAGACATAATAGAATATAGAGAATATTCAGCCTGACTCAATGCCTCTACTTCTATTTTTTGTATATTTTCTATTGGTATAGTTTCATATTCTTCGTCTATATACGGCTGCATTTCTTTATTATCTATAATAACTTTATTGATTAAAAAGTCATTAGAATTGCACCAACTTTCTATAGGTTTTAATATTTCATAAGCATTAGTTTCATTCTCAAGTATTACTGATAATTCCTTTCCGTTAATAAAAATTTTCATAATTTTTGCACCATAATTTATATTTAAAAGTTCTATATTGTAAATAATATTCGGATTTTATCAGCTATTAATGATTACTTTTTAGCGGTTATTCAATTAAAAAATATCTAAATATTTTTTAGAAAAACTATAAAAATATAAAAAAATTATTGACGATATGAAAATAATTATTATATTCAAAGCGTTGGTAATTTTTCATAAAATATATGGAGTAATGGATGAGTAGATTTAGTAGTTTGTCGGTTAAGGTACCCGTAATTCTTTGTATTGTTACTGCGATATTTATAACAATAATGCTTATAATTTCACTTACAATAGCCGGCAATGGTATATCAAAAAGCAGATTCGAAGGTTTTGAAACAACGGTAAAGGGATATTCATCGGTATTTGATGCTTGGTTTAGAACGCAGTCATATTTATTGGAAACTTATGCATCTATGCCCATGATAAGTGAGTATATACTTTCTCCAGATGAAGATGCAAGAGAAAAAGTAACTTCTAATTTAAAAACATTCAGAGAAAAGAATGCTTGTGCCATAAATATAGGAATAGTTGATAAAAATGGCATCATATCTGCTGACAGTGATTATCCTAAATGGATAGGCAGTAAATTTACAGATAATAATATTGATGTTTGGAATAAACTTCAAAATAGAGAATATGGATATGGTTCTGTTAGTTATGGAAATGATATTACTCCTTCAGCAGTTAATGGCGAATTATCATTCATTTTTGCTTCTCCTATAAAATATGAAAATAGAGAAATAGGTTATTTGTATACTATTTTTAGTTGGAGAGAATTTTATAAAAATTATATAGAAGGCATAAAATTGGGAGAAACAGGCGGTCTCGATGTAATAGCACCTAATCTAAAAGTATTAATGAATACAGATTATAATAAAGTTAATACAGATGCTCCTCAAGTTTATAAAAGTGTATTTGATGGTAATTTATCAAAAGGGGTTGTTGAATATATTGCTAATAATCATAAGACAATGGGCTCATACACAAAAATGAAATATGTGCCTTGGATAACTTCTATGACTATGACTTCGGAAGAAATATTTGCTGAAAGCAGAAAAGCTATATTAAGCGGGATTATTCTTGGAATTATCACTATAGTTTCTATAGCAATATTTATTAATATATTTATACGCTCTATAACAAAACCTTTATCTTTAGTAGTACTAGAAGCTCAAAAAATAGAAAGAGGAGATTTGACAGAATTTAAAGGAAAAATAAAACCTAGAAAAGATGAAATCGGCATACTTGCAGATAGCTTTGCTAATATGAGACATAAATTAGTTGAAACTATTAAAGAAGTTAATGATGCTTCTATATGTATAATGAATGCTTCAGAAAAGTTAGCTAAAGGTAATGTTGAGTTATCAAGAAGAACGGAAGCTCAGTCAGCAAGTTTGCAGCAGACAGCAGCTTCTATGGAGCAAATGGCTTCTACTATAAAATCCTCTACAGAATACTCTATAACAGGAAATAATATGATGATATCTTCAAAAAATTCTATAGATGAAGCAGGAGATATTATTATACAAACTACAAAAAATATAGAAGAAGTATATGAAGCAAGCACAAAAATAAAAAACATCACAAAAATTATTGAAGGTATTGCTTTTCAAACTAATATACTAGCATTGAATGCCTCTGTAGAAGCAGCAAGAGCTGGAGATCAAGGTAAAGGTTTTGCGGTTGTAGCAAGCGAGGTTAGAAATCTTGCTCAAACTACTCAGTCATCGGTAAAGGATATTACTGATTTAGTAGATAATGCATACGATAAAATAAATAAAGCTACAGAAACAGCTCATCATTCCCAGGAAATATTTGCAGATCTAAGAACAAAAATAGATGAAACAGCTAATATAATGAAAGGAATAAGTTCCGCAGCAGTAGAGCAGCAGTCAGGTGTTGAACAGGTTAATAGGGCAGTTTCTGAAATGGATGGAGCTACTCAAATGAATAATGCTCTTGTTAATGATGCTGAAAATGCTTCAAAGGATTTAGTTGCTCAGGCTAATTCATTGCAGCATGCTATGAAGTTTTTTAAACTATAAATAATTAAAAAAGCACATATATCAAAAAATATATGTGTTTTTTATTTATAAATTATTTTCTATTATTCTCATTAATATTAAATAAAGTTCTATATCTTTTTTTCTATAATAATAATGCATAGTATTTAATATACATTCGGAAGTATAATTAAATAATTCTTCTATATCATCTATTAATTTTTTAGCATTTTTTATTTCTGTATCACTTATAATATCAAAATTAGTTATAATATTTTTTACTACTGTTATTTTGCTGGAATTATCAAAATTATCTTTTACTGCATTATTGATTATATTTCTATATGATAAAAAATTATCTATATTAAAATTGTTAAAATCTATATAAGATTTTTTTTCAGTATTAGATGAATACAAGCTATATAAATCATTACTCTCTATATCCTGAAATAAAAGATTGATAAAATGATAAATATCTGTTTTTTTAAAATGAATTCCTTCATTAATATATAATGCATCTTCTTTTTGATAATGGATTTCTTCATTATTATTTAATACATATTCTTCTTGATAAATATTTTCTTTTTTTTCATTATTTTCAATATTATCATATATATTAGAATTCTTAATGAGTTTTTTATATTGGCTTATATAACTATTATATTTTTCTTTCTTTCCTGCTTTTAAATATAATTCGGATATTAATTTATAAGCATCAGCCTCATCATCTTTAATTTCTATAGATTTTTTTAAATTAAATAAAGCCTTTTTATAATTACCCAATCTAAAATAGCAGTCCCCAAGCCACAATAAAACCAAATAATTTTCTTCATTATCGCTATTCAAATTTAAAGATTTTTCAAAATATTTTACAGCATCTTCATATTCACTGTCTATATAATTAATATATCCTATCCAATAATATGCCAGATAGTTATTTTCATTATTATATTTTTCATTTACCTCTATAGATTTAAGTAAGTAATGCACAGCATTTTTATAGCTTTCAAGTTTAGCATAGCAGATGCCAAGATATAAATAATTTAAATATTCATCATTTTGAGAATCTGTAAGCTTAATAAAGCAGTCAAGCTCTTCATCAATATTATTATTAGTTAAAGCAATATTTCTAGCATTCTCAAAACATTCATCTGATAAATTGTTTTCATCTATTACTTTATATATCAAACCTAAAGCAAACCAATTATCAAAGTCATCATCTTTTAATTTTACAGATTCACTTAAATGCTCCAAAGCCTTATCATATACCTGCATTATAAAATATGTGCTTCCTAGATAATATCTATTTAAATAATCATTATCTTTCAATTTTATAGATTTATTTAAATACATAATAGCTTTATCATAATTTTTTAACTGAATATGACAGTATCCAATATATCCGTATACCAAATAGTCTTCAGAACCTAAAGACATAGACAAATACATTAATGCTGTATTATAATCATTATCATTAACAGCAGTTTTAGCATAAGTTATTCCAAGCCATAAAGTATAATATTTATTGTTATTATCTAAATTATATGAAGCTTTAAAATATTCTAATGCCTCTTTATATACACCCAAAGAAGCATAACATCTTCCTATATAGTATTTATATATAGCCTTATTAGTGCTGAATTTCTCTAATGAAGAAGCCTTTATAAAATGCATCATAGATATATCATATTTTTTTAATCTATAACAGCAATAACCTGCTTTAAACATAGCTTCTATATTGTTGGGGTTGATAGATAAAATATCATTGCATAAGGAAAATGCATCATTATAATTTTTGTTTTTTATACACTCATCTACTTCATGCAGATATTTATTAATATTTTCCATATAATCCTTTTTAATTATTAGTTTCATATTATAAATCATATTTAAGAAATTTGAAACTACTTGTAAATAATTATATATATATTATGATAAAAAATTATTTTATTATTTATAACTGTAAAGATATATGATTTTAGAATTATTATCAGTTTTTTATGTTATATTAATAAATATAAAAATAATTTAAAATTAAGGAAACATAATGGATAATACAATCAATTTTACAATCAAATATAAATACAATTATTTTGAAAGCACACAATAGTCATACATAAAACCTATAAATAACATTAATTACTTCTAGCTATAAACTCTCTAAAAATTATATGAGAACTTAAAAGTTATTAGCTTATCGTTTACAGCTTAAAAACAATACTTAACATATAAAAAATTAAAAATATTTTTAAAAGGATAATTAAATGAATAATATAAATCTAAATATACAAAGCACAAAAGAAAATTATTTTGAAAGTGAAACTACTGCATATATAAAGCCTCCAAAAAAAATACCTCTATTTTTAAGACTTACTATGTGGATAGCAAAAAAGAAAGTAAAAAAAGACTTGCTCCTACCAAAGATTTTGGCTTGGAACCCTAAAACAGCAATAAGTTCTGGCATAATGGAGGCATTAATTACGCATGATGATAAGGAAGTGCCTAAAAGACTTTTAAAACTCATAAGAATACAAATCTCAATAGATATAGCATGCCCATTTTGTATAGACATGAACAGCTTTGAATACGACAAAGAAAATGTAACAGAAGAAGAAATAAAATATTTACAAAATAAAGATATAGATTCATGTCCTACAATGTCAAGTAAAGAAAAGATTGCTTTAAAATATATTTCAGCTATTACAAAAACACCTGTAATAATATCCGAAGAATTAATAACAGAAGTAAAAAAAGAGTATTCAGAGAGAGCAATACTTATATTAGCGTCTACTGCCGCACAGGTGAATTATTGGGCAAGGCTTATAAGGGCTTTGGGAGTACCTACTGCTGGGTTTACAAATATATGTAAAATTAATAAATAAGGCATAAAAATATTTACTATAAACTTAAAATTTACTATACTTATAGCATTATATTAAAAAGGTTTTTATATATGAATATTAAAGTAAAAATTATGACTCCTAGTAAACTATTAAAAAAAGAATTAACTGTTCCTGAATATCAAAGGTTCTATGTATGGAATCAAGATAAAATAGAAGAACTTATAGATGATTTAAAATATTTTTTTGAAAACAATAAAGAAGATCATAATAAATATTATTTAGGTACAATTTTAATACATTTGGAAACTAAAAAAAATACTAATAAAAAAATATATAATATAATAGATGGTCAGCAAAGAATAATAAGTTTATTAATAATTGATTATGTTTTAAGGAAGAAAAGATTTCCAATTAAAGCAGAATTCAATTCTAAAATAACTTTAAAAAATATAAATAATAATTTTAAATATATATGTTCAAAAAGCATAAAAAATATTCTCCCTAAAAATTTTTTAAATAAGATATCTTTTACGGTAATATATACAAAATCAGAAGACGATGCATTTACTTTTTTTGATACACAAAATGGAAGAGGAGTAAATTTAGCTGCTGTTGATTATTTAAAAGCGTATCATTTAAGAGCAATAAAAAATACAGATTTATTAAACGATACAGCACAAAAATGGGATAAAAATAATAGAATAAAAAAGGATAATGAAAGCAATAATCTTAACATCTTATTCTATAATATATTATGGAGAGCAAGAAAATGGAAAGGAAATAATCTATATTTTGAAAATAAAGATGAAATATTAAAAGAATTTCAGAAACACACTGATAAAAATTGGGATATTGATAAAATTAGATATTGTTATCAAATTAATAGTTTATCTGATTTTAATAATAATCAGGATAAATCATGTATACAAGAAAATATAATTGATATTATCAGAAATGATAATGAAAAAGATTATTGTTTTATGTTAAGACAACCCATAGTAGAGGGTATTAACTTCTTTTTATATACAAATAAATACAATGCTGTATATGATTATCTATTCAATCTTCCTAAAAATGATGATAAACAATTTCAATATTTTGATAATTTATATAATTGTGTTTATAAAAATAAAATAAGCAATTATTTTAAATATTTTTTTGAATTGCTTTGCGTTGTATATTATGATAAATTTGGAGAAAATAATTTTTTAAAATTTGCTTTATATTGTGATTATTTAATAGGTAATCACCGTATAATTAAAAAAAAGATATACAAAGAAAGTATTATAAAAATAATAAAAGACAGCAGTGAAAATATCATCGATGTTATATTTATGGCTTTTGACACTGAAGATGTACTATCTTTTATAAAAGATAATACTCCTGAGATTGATAAAAATTCTGAAATTACATATGAAGGAGTAATAGGTGAGTATAGAAAAAGTTATATTAATTTTATAAATACTATAGGTATCAATTTAAAAAATGATTTAGATAAAGAAAACATCATTAGTAAAATAATTGAAATATCAAATAAGTTATAATCAATGGAGAATTATTTATGTATGAATTAAGTTCAAAACAATTTTCTTTAGATAAAATTATTGAAGAAAAACAATATTTTTCAATCCCTATTTATCAAAGACTTTATGTTTGGAAAGAAGAACAAATATTAAAACTTTTGCAAGATATAAAAATTGCAATTGAAGATAAAAAAGAAAATTATTATATAGGATCTTTAATAGTGTTAAAATCCGATAATAATAGATATGATTTAATAGATGGTCAGCAGCGTTTCACAACAATATTTATATTATTTAGAACTATACAAGAAATATTTGAAGATAGAATAAACGAAAAAAATTTATTATTTATTAAAAATTTTCTATATGGAGAAAATAATATTAGATTATTATTCAGAGCCAGAAAATTTGCTGATGATTTTTTTAAAAAAGTTAACATAGATAATCAAGACAATAGTGATGAAGAAAAAGAATTGTTAGATCCATTTTATCAAGCTATAAATGTAATAAGAGGTTTTTTTGAAGATATAAATAATAATATTAATTTAGATAATTTTATAGATTTCATTTCCACAAAATTAATATTCATAATAACTCAAATGCCTAGAAATACAGATGTTAATAAACTATTTGAAACTTTTAATAATAGAGGCGTACAATTAAAACAGCATGAAATATTAAAGGCCAAATTATTAGAAAAAATTAAAAATAATAGAGATAAATACATATATTCTATTATATGGGATTGCTGTTCCATAATGGATAATTATATTGAAAAGAATTTAAAAGATATTTTAAATATACCTTGGAAAAAAATCATTAACACTTCATATATTAGAACGGATAGTGAAAGAGAAGAAGAAATACCTGATAATATAGAATATGTTAAATATTTAATAAAAAGCATTGATAAAGATAATAATTCTGATAATTATAACTTATATGAAATTTTAGATGAAAATAATGATTTTAATTTTAATAAGAATGAATATGATGAAAATGAATATGAAGCACCATACATAAGAAGTATAATAAGTTTTCCCATGTTATTACTGCATACATTAAGAATTTATATTATAAAAAATAATATAGATATTGATATAGTTGATGTAAAAGAAAAAGAACTTATTAATATTTTTAAAAAAGTATTTACAAAGAAAAGTAATGGTAATGATATAAAAAAATTTTTTAAACTTTTATGGAAAATTAGAGTAAGGTTTGATAAATATGTAGTCAAATGGGTATATATAAATGATAAAGAAGTTTTAAGCATAAGTAAAATATATTGTATAAAGAATAATACTTCTCAAGTAATACAAAGAAGACATAATATAAATTCAGATGGATTTTCTATGCTTCAAATGATGCTGTATCATTCACAGGAATATATAACACAATATTGGTTAACACCTTTTTTAAAAAAGATGTTAAATAATAACATAGATGAAAATATTTTATATAAATATTTAATGAAATTAGATAATTTATTATATTTTTATGAAAGTGATAAAAATTTAAGTGAAAGAACTATAAATATGTGTTCTGAAAAAATTAATAAATACTATGATAAGAATATTGATACAATAAAGGATAGATTAATAGAAGAACTCAAAATGCCAAAAGGATTAAAATTTTATAGATATTGGTTTTACAAATTAGAATTTATTTTATGGTATTATTGGAATGAAAATAATGATTTTTTTGAATATAAATATAGTAAATTAAATGAAATACTCTTAAATTTTAGAATTACTGCTAAAAATTCTATAGAACATGTATATCCTCAAAATCCTGAAAACTCACCAAAATGGGAAGATATATATTTGCATAATTTTGGGAATTTGGTTCTTATTAGTCAAGGACTTAATTCAGAATATAGTAATAAGCCATATCATGAGAAGTTAGCTAGATTTAGAACTAACCTCGATAGAGGAAATATAGAATCATTAAAATCATTATTGATATTAAAAAACAATAAATGGGATGAAAATGCATGTAAGGAACATTTAAAAGAAGTTATAGATTTATATGTAAATTATTATACAAAATGATGAACATAGAAGTTAAAGTAACAGCAGGAGCTAAATCCAATAGTTTTAAATTCGAGAATGGAGCTTATTCTATTCGCATTATGGCTAAGGCTATAGATGGAAAGGCTAATAAGGCTATAATTGAATTTTTGGCTGATGAGCTTAATATTAAAAAAAAAGATATTGAGATACTAAAAGGCGAGAAAAACAGTAAAAAACTTATTTCTATTAATATAAATGATGATGATTTAAAAAAGTATTTTAATAAATAAAAAATTGCATTTTATTGTTGACATAATATATATATTCATTGTAAAATATTTACAATAATTGTATATGGGGTTGTTATGTACAATACTAAGATGGAGAATCTTTTAAATGAAGTTTCATACAGACTGAATAATGAAGATTATAATCAGACTCTTGAAATACTTGATGTTATACTTAAAAAAGTTCCTAAAAATTACAGGGCTAATTTATATAAGGGACAAGTTTGCGTTGAGCTTAAAGAATATGAAGATGCTGTAAGATATTTTGAAGAGGCTAGAAGAGTCGATATAAAAACTTTTAAATCTTATAATCTTCTAGGTATAAGCTATCATGCCATAAAACAGTATGATAAGGCTATAGAATGCTTTAATGAAACTTTAAAAATTACTCCTAATTCTTTCAAAGCATATAATCTTTTGGGTATCAGCTATTTTGAGAAAAAGGATTTTACTAAGGCTATAGAAAATTTTAATAAGGCAATAGAAATTAATCCTAAATATGATAAGGCATTTAATAATTTAGCTTTATTCTATTATAAAAATAAAAAATATAATGAGGCTATAGAGTTTTTTGAACATTCAAAATCTTTAGATGAGAGAGTTTTTAAAGCTTATGATATGCTTGGAATGAGTTATTATAATATTAATAATTATGATAAAGCTATAGAATGTTTTTCCAAATTCCTTCAGTATAATAATAAATCCTATAAAATAGCAAATACTTTAGGAGCGGTTTACTCTTTCTTAAAGGATTATGATAATGCTATAAAATATTTTAATATAGCCATAGATATTAACCCTAAATATGCTAATGCCTATAATAATTTAGCTTTAGTGTATTTTAATAGAAAATTATTTGATAAAGCGGCTTTTTATTTTGATAAGGCTAGAAAATTAGATATCAATGCTTTTACAGACTACAATAAATTGGCAATAAGTTATTACTCCAAAAAATATTATTATGAAGCTATAGAATGTTTTGAAAAAGTTATAGAAAAAAATAATAATGCTTATAAGGCATACAACTTTATAGGAGTGTGCTATTCATCTAATGAAGAATATGATAAAGCAATAGAATATTTTAACAAATCTATAGAAATAAATGATAGGTACTATAAGGCTTATAATAATTTGGCTTTGGCTTATTTTAATTTAAAAGATTATAATAAAGCAATAGAAAATTTCAATAAAGCAATAGATATAAATAATAATAATGCAGATTCATATAACGGCATAGGTTTATCCTACTATCATTTAGGCGAAAAAGAAAAATCATTGATTTATTTAAATAGAGCATTAGAACTTAATCCTTCATACAGCAATTCTTATCAAATATTATTCAACATATATTTTGATTTGGAAGAATATGATAATGCTTTGACTATTGCAGATAAAATTATAGAAGTAAATCCTTATTCATTTAAGCATTATGATAAATTGATTTCAATATGCTTCAATAATAAAGATTATAATAAAGTGATAGAATATGCATCAAGAACTGATAAAAGAGATGATGATATTTATGATATGCTGGCTCAGTCATACTATAGAATAAAAGATTATGATAATTCTTCTATATGCTATAATAAATTAATAGAAAATAAAAAATCAGATTTTTATCTTTATAATAATTTAGCAGTTATATATTACTTGAAAAAAGATTATGATTCACTTTTAAATACTTATTTCAGATATATAGATAATTTTGATTTAAATCAGACTCATTTTGCAAGCTGCAATATATTTTTACTATCATATACTTTATTGAAAGCAAATATAATAAAATACAATGACTTTCTAAACTTATTTGAAAAATCTTTAAATAAAACTATAGAGTTTCATAATATACATAAAACTAATTCTTCTTATACTCTATATAAAAATATTAACTATAATACAGATACTCTTAAATTATTATTAGATAAAAAAACAGAAACTGAAAACATAGTAAATATTTTAGAAAATACTATTGATGCCGGAAAATTTGCGGCCATTAAACCTGTTATAGAAAAATTTAATGAAAAAATGAATATTAATTTATCTTCATTTAGTTCATCTATTAATAATTTAGAGAATAATATTATATGCTTAGAATATGAAACTCAAGGCTCAATTATAATCAAAACAAAAAATTATAGTGAAGAAGAAAACATTTACGGAAAAACGGCTAAGTTTATTACTAAAGAAGATGATATTCACTATGATACTTTACTTTCAATATTCAGCTATAATTCAGAAAATAAAAGTGATGATTATAGAGTAATTTTTAACAATATAAAAATAAAAAATATATATTTCCATAAAAACTTTGATGATTCTAATATAGAGATTATAAGAAGAATTATAAATGATGAAAGTATTAAACTTTTAAAAACTGATAATTGAAAATAAATTTATTTTTACATAAAAATATATACACAAAATTATGTCTAAACGATTGAAAAAAGTTTTTAATATGCTATAATCTAAATATATTAAAAAATAAAAAGGAAGTTATTTTTTAGGGATTAAACATTATGGATGAAATGATTGAAACAAGCGGTGCTCTTTTGGAGAATGAAATTGCAGAAAATAATTCTGATAATAATGCAGAAGTTCGGGTAGCAAATACTGAGAATAAAAACACTTTAGAAATAGATGATTCTATACTTGCAAACGAAGAAGAACTTGAAAAGATTATGGAAGCTATCATATATGTTGAAGGAAATGTTCCAATAAGCAGATTAAGAACTCTTTTCAAATGCGAGAATTCAGATATAAGAACTCATATAGAAAATATTAATAATAGATATAGAAATGCCAAAAGTGCTATAGAGATACTTGAGCTAGGAGACTCTATACTTATGACTATAATACCTTCTACATTCGGTACTTTATCAGCAATATATGATAAAAAAAGAAAGAAAAAAATATCAAAAGCAATGCTTCAGACTCTTTCTATAATAGCATATAAACAGCCTTTAACTAAAGCTGAAATTGACGATATAAGGCAAAGCGACAGCAGTTATCATTTAAGGGCTTTAATGGAAGATGGTTTCATAGCTTGGAAAGGAAGAAAGGACTATTTAGATAAAAGGCAGACTTATGGAACTACTGATAAATTTTTAATGCATTTTGGAATAAATAGTTTAGATGATCTTCCAAAATTAAGAGAACTAAAAGATTTAGAATTTAATAAAAATGAATAAAAACAATTAGCTTTGCTTGTAAGAGTAAAGCCTTTATTTAACGCACGGTAAATAAAATTTATTATATAATAAAATTTGAATTACAAATAAACTTTATTTTTAGCTTCATTCTGCGTGCGGTGAATATGCTATAAATTTAAAAAAATCTTGGGTGGGCAGCCAAAAATTCTAATTAGATAAAAAAGAAAATAGAAATGACAATTACAAATAAAAGTTATAAGCCTAAAGGGTGGGCAAATGTAATTAATTTTTTTAACTTTAATTACATACCCCGCCCTTTATACTTTACAGCTGTATTTTGAATTTTAATATTAATTATATTTAAAGCTGAACCAGAAATTATGGCACCCACCCAAGTGTTATTTAAATTTAAAATCTGTTTAACGCACGGTAGGCATATTTTTATTTATTATTAAAGTTGTAACTCAAAATATTCTATATTTTAAATTTTATTCTGCGTGCGGTTTTCAAATTTTTAAACTAGTATTCAAAATATTTCTTTGACAATTAAAAGTTTTTAATATATTATCTTTTTAATAAAAATTAATTTTTTTTAATGAGAATATTATATATGGATAATAATAAATACGATGTTATAGTAGTAGGTGCTGGACATGCTGGAATAGAAGCTGCACTTTCATCAGCAAGACTAGGAATGAAAACTTTAATTATATCTATTAATTTGGATACTATAGGACAAATGTCATGCAATCCTTCTATAGGAGGCGTTGCTAAAGGTACTATTGTTAAAGAGATAGACGCACTAGGCGGAGAGATGGGAATTTTAATAGATAAAACTATGATGCAGTTTAGAATGCTTAATAGAAGCAAAGGCAAAGCTGTATGGGCACCAAGAGCTCAGGCAGATAAATATGCATATAAGGAAGAAGCTGCTAAAACTCTTTATGCTCAAAATAATCTCACACTTCATCAGGATATAGTAACAGAAATAATTGCAGAAAATAATGTACTTAAAGGATTGAAAACAGAAAGAGGCAGAGAATATGAATGTAATGCTGTAATACTTACTACAGGAACATTTTTAAATGGACTTATTCATATAGGAACATATCAGAAACAGGCTGGAAGAATCGGAGAGCTTCCCGCTATAGGGCTTTCTGATAATTTGAGAAGTTTGGGGCTTGAAGTAGGAAGATTAAAAACAGGTACTCCTGCAAGAGTGGATTATAATTCTATTAATTTTGATATATTAGAGATTCAGAAAGGCGATGAAGAAATAGTACCATTTTCTTTTTTAGATGAAAAAATTGATATAGTTCAGGAGCCTTGCTATATAACATATACAGATACTAATATTCATAAACTTATACAGGATAATATACATTTATCACCAATGTACAGCGGAGCAATTACAGGAATAGGTCCAAGATACTGCCCTAGTATAGAGGATAAGGTTGTAAGGTTTGCAGATAAGCCTAGACATCAGCTTCATTTAGAGAGAGAAAGCTACAGAACTAATGAAGTTTATATAAACGGTTTTTCTTCAAGTTTACCAGAAGAAGTGCAGATAAAGATGATAAGAGCATTGAAAGGTCTTGAAGAAGTGAGGATATTAAAGCCTGCTTATGCAGTAGAATATGATTATGTGAACCCTATAGAGTTAAAGCCTACGCTTGAAACTAAGAAAATTGAAGGTTTATTTCTAGCAGGTCAGATTAATGGAACAAGCGGATATGAGGAAGCTGCTTGTCAGGGATTAATGGCTGGAATAAATGCTGCATTAAAAATTAAAAAAGAAGATCCGTTTATACTTAAAAGAAGCGACGGATATATTGGTGTTTTAATAGATGATTTAACGGCTAAGGGAACTAAAGAGCCTCATAGAATGTTCACTTCGCAGGCAGAACATAGAATGCTTTTAAGACAGGATAATGCCGATGAAAGACTTACTGAGCTTTCTTATAATATAGGGCTTGCAAGTAAAGAAAGGCTTGATAAAGTAAGAGATAAAAAAAGAAAAACTCAAATTCTTGTAGAATACTTAAATAAAAGGACATTAACTCAGAAAGAAGCAGAGGATCTGGGGTTTACAAAAGAGGCTAAAGAATACAGAAGCATGACATTATCTTCTATAATAAAGCGTCCTGAATGCGGTATTGATATGCTTGTATCTTTAATAGATGATGAGTACAATAAAGATGTTTTGAATAATGCAGAAATTGCTATTAAGTATGAAGGCTATATTGCAAGGTATTTAAATGAAATAAAAGACATTGAAAAGTATGAGAACATGCTTATACCAGAAGATTTTGATTATTCTAGTTTAAAAAGTGTAAAGATAGATGCCATTAACAAATTAAAACAGTATAAGCCTTATAATATATCGCAGGCACTAAGAATACCAGAAGTAGATAAATCGGTAGTGCATATTCTAATACTTGCTCTTACAAATAAGAAGAAATAATAGACTTGTTTCAAAACTACTTGACAAGATTAATTATAAAAATTATTTAATTTTAAAATTACAAACATGATGTTTTACATGTTGCATAATTTAGTATTTTAGTATATAAATATGCAGTCTTTCGCCTGCCAAAGGCACACAGAGTGAGGCGTACTTCGTATGTGCCACACCGAAGGCGGACAGCGTCACAAAAGAAGTGGGGTTTTACGAAGTACGAATGTGTGCTTCGCAGCAAAGCCCCAACTATAATTTAAAAAATATTAAATTAAAAATTTATAAATTTAGTTTTGAAACAAGTCTAATTTATTGTAACTATATAATAAAAACCTTCTCTATATGATATATAAAGCAGGTTTTAATTTTTTATAATTAAATTAATTTTATCTAATTATTGAACATTTTGTTTTGTAGTTGTAATTTTTCCATCTCTAAATAGATAAAGATTATAATGAGTTTTGCCTACATTTATTATAATATAAAACAACATATTTCCTGTACCATCTGTATTAAAAGTAAGTTCATATTTTTCTTCAACAATATACTCCGTAGATAGATTATTATTATATAGGGTTATCATATATTTATTGCTGTCTTCTTTAATTATATTATTTTTTTCTATTGTACTTCCATAAAAAACTACACTGCCGTCTGTATTAATAATTAATTCTACATCTTGAAATACACTATCAACCACTGATTCAAAATCAGCAATTATTTGAGCTGCTAGCGGAGGGGAATCAGGATAGAACTCAAATTTTATTTCGGCATTAATATACCATGTTGCATGATATTTTTCTCCTATATCTATTTCCGTATATGGGTTTGTATTATTGTTTTTACATCCTATAGCATAAAATCCCGACAACATAACAATAAATAGAATTGAAGATAATTTCTTATTCATTTTTATCTCCTAAGTATTAATGTCTTAATAAGATACCTTATTACAAAATATATTTCAAAATAAATTTAATTAAAATTAAACATTTTCATAATTATAATAATTAATTATATTTTATTTCTATATTAAAAAATAGAGTTGATAAATTCATATTGAAATTATGTATTAATAATTTATTATGTATTAATAATTTATCATTTATGAAACAAAAAGATGAGGATTAATTATGAAAAATATTTATTTATTTTTGCTTATTGTATCTATTTTTATTGTTTCATGTGCTAATAAGATTACAGCCCCTTCAGAAAGTAATGGTATAATATATTATGACTATGATACTGCAGAAACTAAGAAATATAGTATTATGAAAAATGACAATAACACTTACACTTACATTACCGTTAAAAGCACTTTCAGAAAGTTAGCAGAATCTAAAAATACTATTATTTATGTTGAAGATGGACAAGATATTACAAGAGATTATATTATGAACTTTATAAATAAATTTGAAGAGTATTATCCTAAAGAAGTTGAAATATATGGAGAACCATCAGATATTGATGGAAACGGAAAAATAATATTCTTAATGGCTTCTCTAAATATTAATAAAAAACCTAATGAACGTAGTTTTGGCGGATATTTCGCTTCTTCTGATTTACTTTATGGAAAAAATGGAGAAAGAGGGGAGTATCTGCATGTTGATATTGAAGACTCCATTTATAGCGTAGTTGGCATTATGATGCATGAACTTCAGCATTTAATTAATTATAATATGAATGCAATTAATGGAAATAAATCAATGGATATTTGGCTTGATGAAGCACTTTCAGAATCAACATCTTATTTATTTTCAAAGGATATTGTAAAATCAAGAGGAGAGTATTTTGTAGAAACCCCTTATTATTCTTTTTATTCTTGGTATATGCAGTCAAATAATAGAAATAATATCTTTGGGGAAATCAGTTTTATTATAAGTTATTCTTCTGTATCAGTATTTATGAACTGGCTAAATAATAAAACAGGAGGAAACTATAATATTTATAAAGAAATAGCACATTCTAGTACTTCATTAACAAGCGAAGAAAGACTTACAGGTATTACATCTAAATATGGTCTTGGAGACAATATGGATGATGTAATGCTTAATTGGATAGACGGATTAAGTAAAGGGGATCTTCCTGGAATAAGTATTTCTGCTATAAATCCAAGTTATCCAAATATAAGTCAAAATGGAAGCATACCATTATTGCCTAAATCAGTTATAGTTTATAATACAGCTTCTATTCCTACTGACTCCAAAATTAAGACAATACAGTTAAGCGGAGAGGGTTGGAATGGGTTTTCTGCTGTAGTAAATACTTCTGAAAATAAAAAGGCAGGATATGCTGATGAAGCGGATATTGTAAGGCTTAACTTGACTCAGGTAAATGGTTTGAGTTCTTCAATGAAATATAAATCACTTGATTTAGACTCACTTAAAGGCTATCCTTTTATAGATAAAGTTTTTAGTAAAGATTATATAATAGAATAATAAAATAGTATTTAATAAAGGAATTATTATGAAAAGAAATTGGATATTTTTATTAATTATTTTTATATTTATTGCTTCATGCGGTAATAAGATTACAGCCCCTTCAGAAAATATAAATGGTATAGTATATTATGATAGTGAAACTGCAGAAACTAAATATTTTTCTTTTTATAAGATTGATGGCACTACAGGTGAAGATTTTGAAGCTAAAAGTAAGTTCAAAAAACTAGCAGAATCTCAAAATGCTATTATTTATTTTGAAGACGGATATAGTTTTACTAGAGATCAATTAAGAAGTTTTCTCACTCAATTTGAAGAATCTTATAAAAAAGAGATAAGCATATATGGAGAGCCATCAGATCTTGATAGAAATGGTAAAATAATATTTTTAATGGCTAATATTAATACAAATGGAAATAGTATAGGAGGGTATTTCGATCCGAATGATTTGATTGATGGAAAAGATGGAATAAGAGGGGAATATCTTCATGTAAATTTTAAGTGGGAATTTGAATTAATATTTGCTGTTATGATGCATGAACTTCAGCATTTGATTAATTACAATGTAAATGTTTTTGGACATAATAAAGATATGGATATTTGGCTTAATGAGGCACTTTCTGAATCCACATCACATACATTTAATAATATCTTTGTACAAGATAGAGTACAATCATTTAATGAAATACCTTATTATTCTTTTTATTCTTGGTATTTGAAATATGAAGATGAAACAGATATATTTGGACAATATCTGGATGCTTTAAGCTATTCTCCAGCATCAATGTTTATGAAATGGATTGATACTAAAACAGGAGGAAATCAGGAAGTTTATAGAAAAATAGCCTCTTCTACTATAGCAGACAGTGAACAAAGACTTGTAAATTCTGTAAATGAATTAGCACCATCTTTAGGCAGCGATATGAATACTTTATTGATTAATTATATTTCTGATATATATAACGGAAATAACTTAGGGTTAAATGTTTCTCCTATTCCTTTATCTGATTCGGGTCTTACTGAATATTTAACTGTAAACGGACAATTACCGCTAGTTCCTAAAGCATTAGTAGTTTGTTCTGCTGAGGATGCCAACAAAATAACTGATTCTAAAATAACAAAAACAGCTTTAAAAGATGGTAATTATCTTCTATTAAATACTTCAAAAAATGCAACTCCTGGATTTGTTGCAGCGAATAATGTTGTAGGCATTTCAATAACTTTGCCGCAGTCATCAAAATCTTTAAGCGTACAATATAGTGATTTTAAAGATTTAACCATATTCAAAGATAATTACTTCAAAGATGTGATAATTAAGGAAAGAGATTAAGATAATATATTATTTAATAATCAGGCTATTATAGAAAATTGTAATAGTCTGATTTTTTATATCAAAAAGTATACTGCAATAATTAGAATTTGTTAATTAACATAATATTTTTTAATTGACAAAACAATTTATATATAATAGTATATAATAAATAAATATTTAACTTTTTTAATTATATAAAGGTTGTATATAATTATGCTGTATCAAATTTTTTATCCATTAAGGGAATCATTTTTTGGTTTTAACCTATTTAGATATATCACATTCAGAACTGCAGGTGCTGTAGCTACTGCATTGATATTAGTGCTTTTATTTGCTCCGAATGTTATAGAAAAATTAAAAAAACTTCATTTCGGACAGGTTATAAGAGATGACGGTCCTGAAACACATTTAGTTAAAACAGGAACTCCTACTATGGGAGGGATATTTATAATAGGAAGTATTGTAATCAGTGTGCTTTTATGGGCTGAATTAGATAATTTAAAAATAATACTGCTTACTTTATCATTAGTAATACTTTCTATAGCAGGTTTTTTAGATGATTTTTTAAAGATTAAATATAAAAACTCAAAAGGTCTTCCCGGAAAATACAAAATATTTTTTCAAACTTTTGTAGGAATTATAATAGGAGTCTATTTATATTATTTTGATAAATCAACTTTTTTGATGACATTTGAACTTAATCAAGGTATAGGAGTATTAGAAGCTGTAAAAGTGGCACAAGTACCTTCTTCAACTATATTTCTTCCATTTGCAAGTACAATATATATAGATTTAAAAATATTATACATACCATTTGCAACATTTGTAGTTGTGAGTATGAGTAATGCTGTTAATCTTACCGACGGACTTGACGGACTTGCTATAGGACTTTTAATAATAATGTCTATGGCTTTAGCGGTTCTCTCTTATGTATCAGGAAACTCACTAATAGCAACTTATTTAAAAATACCTTTTATATCAGATGCTGGAGAGGTTACTGTTTTTGTAGGTTCTTTAATAGGTGCAGGATTAGGCTTTTTATGGTTTAATTCTCACCCTGCTCAGGTGTTTATGGGAGATGTAGGAAGTTTATCTTTGGGAGGAGTTTTAGGTATCATAGCCTTATTCATAAAGCATGAATTACTTCTTGTTATAATAGGTGCTGTTTATGTGGCTGAAGCATTCAGTGTAGTTTTGCAGGTTTTTTCATATAAACTATTTAAAAAGAGAGTATTTAAAATGGCTCCTTTACATCATCATTTTGAAAAATCTGGCTGGAAAGAAACTCAGGTGGTATTTAGATTTTATATTATAGGAATTATAATGGCTCTTATTGGAATAGCTACGCTTAAAATAAGATAAAATTATATATTGATTTATTTTGAATAATTAGTATATTTATGATAGGGGTATGTAGTAAATATAATTTAGGAATATAATTAATGGAAGGAAAATTAATAGTATTAGAAGGCATAGATGGTTCTGGAAAATCTAGTATTGGTATGATGCTTACTGATACTTTGAATAGTCTTGGAATAAAATCTATATATACATTTGAGCCTACTCATGCATATTATGGCTCTAAATTGAGAGAAAGCATGCTCTCTAAAGATTTAAAACCTGAAGAAGAATTATCATTATTTATAGCTGATAGAAAAGAGCATATAAAACATATGATTAAGCCTGCTATTAATGACGGATATGTAATAGTATTAGACAGATATATTTATTCCTCTATAGCATATCAGGGAGCTAAGGGTATAGATAAAGAATATATATATAATCTGCATAAAGATTTTATATTACAGCCTGATATAGTATTTATACTCCATCTTGATATAGAAACTGCATTAAACAGAATCATGGAAAAAAGAGGATTCGTTGATAGATTTGAAAACAAGAATTATTTAGAAGAGGTTGATAAAATATTCTGCTCTTTTGATGCCTCATATATACATCATATAGACGCTTCCAAATCTCAGCAATCAATCAAAGATGAAATTTTAAATACTATAAAAGAATCTAAAATACTTCCTCTAAATTCTCTTCAATAGAATCTGATATTATTTGATTATTAGCTGTTTTTGTGTAATAAGTATTGCCTATAGATTTCTTATCCAAATTTTTTATATCCAATGCTAGTATATAAATCTCACTTTTTTTAGTTCCCTCTTTTGATGTATAAATATTTTGTCTTAATTCTCCGCTTACAAGTACATGTCTTCCTTTAAATAAACTAACCGCAGCTTTATCTGCATTATATCCCCAAGTTACTAAATCAAAGAAATATACTTCCTTTTGTAAAGTTCCGTTTGTATAATAGAATCTATTATTGGCTACAGAAAATTTGCATAAAGATTTTCCATTTTTAGTTTTCATGTAAGTAGGATCTTTTGTTAATCTTCCTTCTATTACTATAATATTAGCATTTCCTGACATATTAAAACTCCTATTGATTATTGTCTTTATGCTAATAGTTAAACAAATTTTTTTATCAATTTAAGCCTAACTTTTATAAAAAATTATAAAAATAAATAATATAAAGGAGAATCTTCTTTTATATATGGTTTTAATTCTTTAAATGTAAAACTTATCTCTGTAATTCCTACTGTATATGGTGATATATCATTAGCCTGCCATACAAAATTTAAAGAATTAGGAAGCACTCTAAAAGTTGAGCTTTCCAATGTGATAGAATCAAATTCATAGTAGTCCTCTTTAGAATAACCTGTTTTTAATATTTTATCTCGCATTAATGAGATTAAATCAGCATTATTAAAGTCAGATATTAAATCTCTTATAGTAATGAGATTAGAACTTTCTAATGAAAATACTTCCTGAATATTAGCTTTTTCAGCATAATCTCCGCCTGTATACAATGATGAATAATTATCAAGTGCTATTATACGGCTGTCTATATATCCTACATTAACTGTATTATCTATTTCATAAGTAGTATTGCTTGAACCTATATATAAAAGTCCTTTCCATTCATTATAGTAATTATCACATTCTTCCTCAGCATAATTAATAGATGATTCCATATCTGAAGAGCTTGTATCACTGTTCTTACTAAATAAAAGTAAAGTTTTATGATAGGAGAATATAGAATTACTTATACTTTCATTTTTATAATAATCTACTATATCCGCATAATATACAGGAAGATTTCTATTTAAAGAAAACTCCATATCTTTAACTTCATTTAATTCCTCATATTTTATTTCTGCATTTAATACTATATCATCACTTAAACTGCCTACTATAGAAGCATGAATATTATTATTATCATCAACTTCCTGCAAATTTATTTTATTATTATTAATAGTACCTGTAATTACTGATTTTTCATTTTTTGTATAATAATAACCGCTTACTTTTTGATTCTTTTCATTTACATACAAATACATATCAGCCTTTTCTCCGGATATATTTCCTTCAAGCAAATAGAATTTAGATTCTTGTATTTCTGAACCATTTTTAGTTTTATCCGTTGTAATGCTTTTAGAATTATTGCAGGAAATAATTAAATTAATAACAATTAACAAAGACAAAAACTTTTGAAACATATATAATACACCCTTAATTTTTTTGCTATAACTGTTAATATATAAATTAATACCAATAAATCAATACAAATAATTAAAATTATTATAAATAATTGACTTTTTATAAAATTAATAATATCATTGATTAATTATAAATTTCTTCTAAAAATAGGATTAAAGTATGGAAAAAGTGCAAATAGAAAATGTTGAACTTACATTATCACATCCGGATAATTTAAATATAAAATGGACAGGACAGAATGATTTAGTAAGACAGATAATGGCTTCTTGGCATTTAATTTCAGAAGATGATATACCTCTAAACCCAAGAATTGTAGGAAAACCAGGTGCCGGAAAAACTACTCTTTCGTATTATGTAGGAAAAGAAATTCTAAATAGAGATGTTTATATATTTCAATGTACTGTAGATACAAGACCTGAAGATCTTATAATTATTCCTGTAATATCTGAAAATAATAAAATAAGCTATCATGCTTCTAGTTTGGTTACTGCTATGATTAAAGGAGGGGTAGCTATACTAGATGAAGGAAATAGAATGAGTGAAAAAACTTGGGCTTCGCTTGCTCCGCTTCTTGATGACAGAAGATATGTAGAAAGTGTAATAGCTGGAATAAAGATAAAGGCTCATCCTGATTTCAGAGTAATAGTTACTATGAATGATGATGCCAGCACTTTTGAGCTTCCTGAATATATACATTCTCGTCTTCAGCCTACTATAGAACTTCCTTTCCCTGATGTTAAAGAAGAATATGATATATTAAAGATGAATCTTCCTTTTGCTGATGATGAAATATTAAAAATTACTGTAGGTTTTTTACAAAAATCACATATTCATAATGCTTCTTTTTCTGTGAGAGATGGTATTAATATGGCTAGATATGCAATGAAATTATATAAAGGAAATATTGCAAGCAGCAGAGATACAGCATTTTTAATAGCATTAAAATCTGTACTTGGTAATGAGGGGCTTAGAATATTAAGTCTTAATATTGATGATAGAGATAATAAAGATAATAGAAGAAATATGGACGATGACGGAACTAATATCATATAATCATACAATGCAGTTTTTATATGCATTATATGATTTTGATATTATCCTATTTTATGCAATTTAAAATATTCTAATTCTGAATAAACTCTTTCTGTATTATTAGCAACTTCTTTTCCTAGTATGGAGCTATTATTTACTAGAGCAGAGTTTTCATGAGTAATATTATTTAGTTCATTCATAGCAAGTGCAATTTCTTTTACGCTTCCTTCTTCCTCTGAAACCGCATTATGAAGATTATTTAAAACTTCTGAAACTTCATTTGCAGAAGCCTCTATATTTAAAAGTATTTCCAAAGAATGCTTAACAGATTCATCTCCTGTTTCTATTTTAGCAACCCTATTTTCTATTATATTTGTAATCTTTCCGGCAGCATCATTAACATTTTGTGCAAGAGAACGGATTTCCGAAGCAACAACAGCAAATCCTTTACCTTGTTCGCCTGCTCTGGCAGCTTCTACAGCAGCATTCAAAGAAAGTATATTAGTTTGAAATGCTATAGATTGTATAAGCTTTATTATATCATATATCTCTTTACTAGACTGAGATATATCAGCCATATTATTAGAAATCTGTGTTACAGCATCAACTCCAACTCTTGTAGAATCAGCTACTTTATTACTCATATCTTTTACATCATTAGTATGCTTGGATGTTTCAGATATAGAAGAGAATAGACTTTCTATAGCACCGCTTATCTGTTCTATAGCAGCAGCCTGAGAAGATGTTCTGTCTGATAAGTTATCTATACCATTTGATATTTGTCCGCTTGAATTATTTATAGAAGCCATATTCATTTTTATTTCTGATACTATAGATGATATTTTGTTTTGCATATCATTAACAGAATTAACCAAATGTCCTGATTCATCTTTTAAATCCAAATCTTCTTTATCAAATACACTATTAAAGTTTCCTTCTTTCATTAAGTCTATAATCTTTATCGTGTTTTTTAATGGCTTTACTATTTTATAAACTAGAAACCCTTCAAGAAATAAAAGAATGATCATAACAATAAATATCACAAACATTAAAATCATAAATTGATTATTTAATTCGCTTGCATCTCCTTTGAATATTAATATCCATGGAGCATTATCTGTTTTTTGCACTGAATACCATTGATTGCCTACGATTTTTACTTCTCCTATATGTGATATGAGATTTCCTTTAAAAGAACTAAAAAGCGGATCTTTAAATAAATTATTATTTTCATTTAGTACATAATCATTATTTTCATGAGTCATATATATTCCATCAGAGGATACTATATAAAAACTTTCATCAAAATTTTCTTTTATATCTTTCATAATAGCATTCATATCAGCAAAGTCTATAGCAAATACTCCTTTTAATTTTCCATTTGTATATACAGCTTTACTGAATGTAACTGTAAGTTTATTAACCGCAAAATCTATATACGGATCGCTTATTGCTATATCATTGGAAGCTACCGCATCCTGATACCAAGGTCTTGAAGTTTGATTATATGTACGGGGATATTCTTCTAAAGTATTTATGTATATTCCTCCTTCTGAATATGGTACAGTATCTCCAAAATACATATTTAAGTAACCGGTACCTGATTTATGTACATTTGTTATAAAATTACCGAATGTCTCTAAACTTGGATTTACTTCTAAATTATTAACTATTAAATTGACTGTATTTTTTATTTCTTTTACATACGCTTCTGCTTCATTTTTTGAGTTTAAAGTTTGAAAATATTTTTCTTTTAAAAATTTTGATTTATATATTGGTTTGTATATAAATAATATTGCTAAAAATGCAGCAAATAGAAATATAGAAAAAATACTCAAAAACTTGAACATTAATCCTCTTTTCATTGATTCTCCAAAATTCACTTTATATTTTTATGCGATTAAATATAATAAAAAATACAATTTTTTTAGAAAAAATAAAAAAATTATTTTTATAATTTTCTAAAATTTATATATTAGATAGTATTATGTAAATTAGTTATATTATAATTATTATTTTTAAATGAACGCAGAGTAAAGCTAAAATTATAAACTTATTTTTAATTTATATTTTTGTCATATTATAAATTTTTTTTACCGTGCGTTAAATGATTTTTTTAATCTAATCCTCACTAGGGTGGGTGCTAACAAAGTCTAATTAGGTTATAAAGATAGTAAATATTAAAATCCAAAATAAAGCTGTAAATTTTAAATGGCGGGGTATGTAAATAAAGTTTTAAAACTTATTTTTCATTCCCTCCCTATAGGTTTGTTGTTTTAACCTGCAATTAAAATTTTATTTATCTTTTTACTTTATTCTAATTTATTAAAGCCCACCCAAATTTTTACTAGGTTTTGAATTCATCTAACGCACGCAGAATAGATTTTAAAATATAGGAAAAATTTGATTGTTAATCGATTAATATTTTAGAATTTATTTACCGTGCGGTGTATAGACTATAAATTTAAATTAGTTTGGGTGGGTGCTACAAATTCTAGTTAGGCTATAAATATAATTAATATTAAAATTAAAAATAAAGCTGTAAATTTTAAAGGGCGGGGTATGTAAATAAATTTAAAAACTTATTTTTCATTCCCACCCTCTAGGCTTATGACTTTAATTTGCAATTATAATTTTATATTTTATTTTTTGTTTAATTAGAATTTTTAGCTGCCCACCCAAGATTTTTTTAAATTTATAGCGTATTTGCTGCACGTAGAATAAAATTAAAAATATAGATTTATTTGTAATTCAAATTTTATTATATTTTTAATTTTGTTTACCGTGCGTTAAATAATTTTTAAATCTAATCAACACTTTGGCGGATACTGAAATTTATAATTATGAGTTTATCACTAGCAGCAATAATAAATTAAATATATTTGCCTGCTTCTTTGATACTGAGATTCGCCATGTCGTCTTTGTGCCTTTCTATAAAATCTCTTACCCAATGAGGATCGGTCTTACTATAATCCCTTAATGCCCAGCCTATTGCTTTGTTTATAAAAAACTCTTTATTGTTTAAATTGTTTATTATAATTTTTTCTAATAATTCAGTATTGGTTTTATCTTTTCTTAAAAGCTGATGATCTATAGCTATTCTTCTAAGCCAAATATTATCAGATAAAGACCATTCTAAAAGTATGTTATTAACTGCTTCATCTCTTAAAGCAATATCTCCGATAATTCTGTCCAAAAAATCTATAGTATCCCACCATGATTTTGTGAGGGCATATATTTTTAATTTTTCTATATGAGTTTTATTTAAATATTTATTTTTTAATATAAGATAATCTATTGCGGCATACTGAAATTCTCTGTATTTATTTTTGTAGCATTTGTCGGTGAAGTCAAAATCAATATATTCTTTTTCATCTTTTGAAATTGTTTTAAATACTTTTTTCTGAGCTTCTTTTCTCTCTTTTGAATGAATACCCAAAAACTCAAAATTATTTTTCATGTATTTAGCCATTGAATCGGCTTCTTTATTGTTTTTTAATATTTCAAATTCTTTTGAGAGATTATTATATAAATTATTCATTTAATAAAGCTTTAAAACTACTTATCAAAAATATATTTATAAACATGATCTGATAAAGGTATTCCATTTTTTAAGTAATCAGCAGAACAAGCCTCTTTTCTCTCGCCCGGTATTGATATAGTTTCACCTTCTTTTAAGGCTGGTTCTTTTCTTATATCATCAATAAATGACTGCACAGTATTTAAATAAGTATCTAAATCATTATAAACAGCAGGATCAATAACTAGCATAAATGTGGATAGATTTCTTTTTTTATCCATATCACCGTACATCTTCACTAAATTATTGCAGTAGGCCTGACCTATTAAAAGCCCTGTAAAAGCTTCAACCATGGTCATTATTAAATATCCCTTAACTCCTCCGAAAGGTACAACATACTTTATTTCATGCGGATTAGAACTAGGATTACCATTTTCATCAACACCCCAATGCATAGGCACTGTTTCATTATTTTCACGAGCGGTAAATATGCGTCCTAATGATACTTCACTCGTAGCCATATCACCAAGTATAAAATCTCTTTTAGCAGGAAAACCATAGCTTATAGGGTTAGTACCAAAGAAAGATCTCTTTCCTCCGAAAGGTATAACGCAAGGATCTGTATTAACCATTATTAGAGAAACTTTATTTCTGTCTATAGCCATTTTATTATAATATCCTAATGCTCCTGCATGGCTATTATTTTTTATTCCTATTAATGCAATTCCTTGTTTTTCAACAGTTTCCAAAGCCCATTCCATAGCATACTGTGTTGCAACATGTCCGAATCCTCCGTCAGCATCCATTAATGCAAAAGACGGTTTTTTCTCTTCTATATTAAACTGTGAATTTAAATTTATTCCTCCTGCTTTTATTCTTTCTATATAATGCTCTACCCTTAATACTCCATGTGAATGTATTGCTCTTATATCTGCATAGATTAATAAATCTGTAACTATTCCAGCCTGTTCATTAGGTACCCCAGCCATTTTAAATTTATTGTATACGGCTTCCATTAATTCTTTTGTATTAACTCTTATCATGTACAAAACCTTTTTGTTATTCAATAAACATAATAAAGTTTACATAATTATAGATATAATGTCAATAATTTTATTTTAATATTAAATTAAAAAAAAGAACAAGAGATATTTACATATCTCTTGTTCTAATATATTTTTATATTAAAGCGTATTTATATTAATCGTCCCATTCCTGACCTAATAACTGACCAGATTTATCAATGTATAATTCCATCATATTATTCATTTTAACTTTATATACATTGTAATGCTCCATCTCTACTGCCCAAATCTGAGCCTGAGGATAAGTTCTCTTAGCAGTTGCTATTACGGCTTGAGGAACTTGATTAAGAGGCACATACCAATCAGCAAATAAAGCTGAAGTGCTTAAAACTGTTAAAGCTATTAATAAACAAAGTATTTTTTTCATAGTATTACTCCTTTTATATAAAATATATTAAATTAATCGTCCCATTCTTGACCTAATAGATTGCCTGCTTTATCAATGTATAATTCCATCATATTATTCATTTTAACTTTATATACATTGTAATGCTCCATTTCTACTGCCCAAATCTGAGCCTGAGGATAAGTTCTCTTGGCAGTTGCTATTACAGCTTGAGGAACTTGATTAAGAGGCACATACCAATCAGCAAATAAAGCTGAAGTGCTTAAAACTGTTAAAGCTGCTAATAAACAAAGTATTTTTTTCATAATATTACTCCTTTTATATAAAATATATTAAATTAATCGTCCCATTTTTGACCTAATAACTGACCATTATTGTCTATGTATAATTCCATCATGTTATTTAATTTGATTTCAAATATAGTAAACTGTTTTTCTATTTTTATAATTTGAGCATTAGGGTAAGTTCTTTTTATTGTGTTCATAACATTAGCAGGAAGTATAGTAGAAGGCATATTTCCATAACATTTCACTTCTTTCCAATCTCCATTAGGGAAGAAATCTATTTGAGTACCGTTTTCTAAATATACTTCGATATCGTCCCAATCTCTTTCTATGAAAGTTACTTTCACATTAGCAAAATGCTGTTTTATAAAATTCTGAGCATTCTGAGGGATAGAAGATAATTGCACTCCATATCCATATTGTGCCCCTTGACCTCCTTGCTGAGCATAAGGGTCTTGATAATTATTTTGAGGGTTTGGCTGTACCTGAGGCTGACCATAAGGATCTTGATAGCCTCCTTGTCCTCCTTGCTGTCCATAAGGATCTTGATAACCTCCTTGTCCTCCGCCTTGACCTTGATTATTGTCATAATATCCATTATATTGAGCAAACAATGAACCTGTAAGCATTGCTGAAACAAAAATTATAGATAAAGCTTTTTTTATAGTAGTCATAAAATTTCTCCTATTTTTAATTTTGTAAAGACACCCTGATACTAGGTAAATTATCTTTACATTTAGTATTATAGTATAATTTTAAGATTATGTCAATTAATTTTACTAGTTTTTTACTAAAAATTTACATTTTTTTAGTAAAAATTATAATAAATTCATTGGATTAAACTATAAAAACTATAGTTTTATATGTAAAAAAATCTTGATTTTAATGTATAATCAATGTATAATTAAACGAACAAAAATAAATAATTAATGGTAATACAATTATGAAAAAAGTAAATTTATGTTTATTAGGGGCTTCTGGTGCTGTAGGTCAGGAAATGCTTAAAGTATTGGAAGAAAGAAAATTCCCTATCAATGAGTTAAGACTTCTTGGAAATAGAGAAGCAGGAAAAAAAGTAAAATTTAACGGAAAAGAATACACAATCGAAAAGACAACTAAAGATTCATTCAAAGATATGGATATAACATTGGTTGCTGTAGGAGCAGATTTAAGTAAGAAGTTTAGCCCATTAGCAGTAAAAGCAGGAAGCATAATTGTAGATAACAGCAGTGCATTTAGAATGGATAAAAATGTTCCTTTGGTAGTTCCTGAAGTTAATCCTGAAGATGTTAAACTTCACAAAGGAATAATAGCAAATCCTAACTGTTCTACAATAATAGCTTTAGTAGCATTGGCTCCGCTTCACAGATTCGGAAAAATTAAAAGAATTATAGCATCTACTTATCAAGCTGTTTCAGGTGCTGGTAAAGAAGGTATGGAAGAATTAGAGCAGCAGATTCAAGATTATGTTGCTAAGAAAAAACTTGTTAATAAAACATTCAAATATCAAATAGCATTCAATTTAATTCCTCAAATTGACTCATTTGATAAAAACGGATATACTAAAGAAGAATTAAAAATGACTAATGAAGGAAGAAAAATACTTCATGCACCTGATATGAATGTAAGCTGTACATGCGTAAGAGTTCCTGTTATGAGAAGCCATAGCGAATCTATTACAGTAGAAACTGAGAAAAAAATAACTGCTAAAAAGGCAAGAGAATTATTATCTAAAGCAAAAGGTGTAAAAGTAGTTGATGATCCAGAGAAATTTAAATATCCTATGCCTTTAGATACTTCTGATCAAGATTTAATATATGTTGGAAGAATAAGAGACGATATAAGTGCTAAAAACTCATTAACATTCTGGTGTGCAGGAGACCAAATAAGAAAAGGAGCTGCTACAAATGCGGTGCAAATAGCTGAGCTTCTTTTACCTGAATTAGAAAAAAAATCTGATGATTCTGCCAAAAAGAATCCTACTAAAAAATCGGCTGTAAGAAAATCAGCAAAAAAATAATAAATTAAATATAGAGGCTGTGTATTATACATAGCCTCTTTTTTATTATAATAAATTAAGTAATTTGTATAGCTATATTATATCTGTTTCAAAAACAATTTAATAAATATTTTTTATATAAGTCTATATTAAAAACACAGAATATTATTTATCAAAACTATAAAATTATCTTATATATCTCTCAATTTATATCTAAAATTATACTTTTTTCAAAACTAATTTTTTTATAATTTCGGCTGTGTGATTTCTAACTATAAGTATTAACAAATTGAGTTTGAATCAAGCTATTAATTATATTTTTCAAGAAGCTGAACTATATCCTTATAATCTTCTAATTTTGCTAAATCAAGTGCAGTCCTGCCATATTCATCAGTTACAGAAGTATCAGCATTATTTTCTAAAAGTACTTTTGCAGCTTCAAATTGATTAAAACTAGCAGCCATCATCAAAGCAGTCATTCCAAAATCAGTGGTATAATTAATATCAGCACCATTTTCTAATAACATATTTATTATATTAGTATTCCCTCTATAAGCAGCATTCATTAAAGGAGTAGAAGATATGTCCGTATGTTCATTTTCTATTTCGCATACTGTATTGGCATCAGCACCTTTCTCAAGTAAAAATTTTACCATCTCTTCATTATTATAAGTTGAGGCATAAACTAAAGCATTAATGCCGTCATCATCTTTAGCTTCAATGTCAGCACCTTTTTCAATTAAAAGCTCTGCTATAGCAATATTATGAAGGCTTGCCATAAGAGGAGTAAATCCTGTAAGTTCGGTAGGTAAATTTATATCAGCTCCTAAATCTATAAGTTTACGAACAAGTTCTTCATCATACATAGCTTCTGTTAAAGGAGTAGAATATCCCAAAGTTAAATTAACATCGGCATTATTTTCTAATAAATAATTTATAATATCAGTTTGCTTATATTCTATAGCTTTTATTAAAGGGGTTGACTTGGAATATTCATCTATATCTAAATTATAATTAACATCTAAACTTTTTGATTCAATTAATTTTTTGATTGTTTCTAAGTCTCCCATTTTTATTAAGTCTATAATCTCTTCATCTGTATATGAAAGAGAGTAATCTGTTAATTCTTCTGTTTGATTTGTATTTATTGAGTTATTATTTGTAATTTTTGCTTGTTCTGTTTGATTCGTACTGTCATCTAAATTTATAGCTGCTTTATCTGTATTATTATTGTTTGCTTCTTTTGTATTGCAAGAAAATATTATAGTAGAGAGAAAAAGAATTAATAAATATTTCATAAACGATATTATCCTATAGTCAAGTTTTTATTAGTATATTATATAAATATTTTTTTTCAAGTTTTCATATTAAATCCATATAGGGTATAATCTTTCGCTTAAAGTATGTTTATAATAATAAAATAATTATAAAATATATAAACTATTTTTATGTTTTAAACTATTTAATAGTTGACTTTTTATGTATATTTTATATTATAATATGTATAAAAATATTGTTAAGGATAGTTTATGAAAATTACTAAAATATTAATAACCATAATATTTTCATTAGCTTTATTTAATTCATTTGGTTTCAGTCAATATAATAATGATGAAAAAACGTTAATAGAAGCTTGTAAGAAAGGCGATTTAGAAACGGCCAAAAAACTAATAAGAACAGGCACTGATGTTAATACAAAAGATGATAAAAGAGTAAGTGCTTTGATGTATGCTGTGAAAAGCGGAAATTTAGATTTGGTAAAAGAATTAGTAAGATTTGGGGCTGATATAGGATATTATTATGGTTCTTCTGATGACAGAGGTAAAAGTGTAAATATTGATATAGCTTTCTTTGCTATCGAAAACGGCAATAATGATATTATCGAATATTTATTAAGCAAGGGAGCTAATCCTAATGATTTTTTATTTTTTGCCATATACAAAAATGATATTAATAGAGTGAAAGAATTTATAAAAAAAGGAGCTGATGCTAATTATTATCTTCCTTATGCATCTGAAAGAGGTAATGTAGCTATAATGCAGGAACTTATAAAGGCTGGTGCAGATGATTTTAATAATTCTTTGAGAAGGGCAATATTTGAATATATTTATCAGGAAATAGATAATAGTGAAGCTATAATTGAATTGATAAAAAGAAATGCTGATATTAATATGACATTAAGTGTAGATATATCAGAAACTGACAACTATTCATATTATATTCAAGTACCAATATTCTTTTATGCTATACAAACCAAAAATTATAATATTGTTAAGGCTTTTCTAGATAAAGGTGTAAAACTTGAAGGTACTAATAGGTATAATCAAACTGTGATAATGGCTGCAATAATAACTAATAATGCTGATATAGTAAGAGAGATTCTAAAAAAAGATAAAAGTTTATTGGAAGAAGATATTGAAAATGAGACAGTATTAACTTGGGCAATAAAAAATCATAGAGGTTTTCGTTATAATGATAATTATAGTGTAGATGTAAAAGTTATTGATGCTCTTTTAGAGGCTGGTGCTGATTATAATGCAAAAAATTCTGATGGTAAAAATGCTTTAATGACAGCAGCTTCCGAAGGCAGAGAAGATATTATTGAGTTATTGGAAAAATATGGTGCTTAAAACTAATAAAAAATTATAAAATATATTTTAGGAGATTAAATATGTTATGCAAAAAATGTTTAAAAGAAATTAAAGACGATTCTATATTTTGCAGTTATTGCGGAGTAAAATTGGAAGATATAGAAAATATGTCAGATGTAAAAAGTTCTATTAATGAAGAAGCTAATAGTAATAAAGAGTCCAATATTAACGAAGAAGTTAGTAGTAATAAAGAGTCCAATATTAACGAACAAGCTAATAGTAATGAACAAGCTAATAATAATGAACAAGCTAATAATAATGAACAGGCTAGTATTAATGAACAGGCTAATAGTAATTTTAGTAATAGTTTTTATGTTCCAATATCTGGTATAAAATCAAAATTTGATCATGGTTATGAACATATGTTGTTTTCGGCATTTATACTGCCTATTGTTATAATGTTATTAATGATGACAATGAATGTTAATTTTCCATTTATAGCTATTGTTGTTCCGTTTATTTTTGTTATTTTAGCTATGAAAATGAATCCAAGAGGAGTTTATATAGATGTTAGAGAAGGGCGTTTAGTAAAAAATAATAATGCTAAATTTGGTTTTTTAAAAGATGTTTTATATTTAAAAGAAGTATTTTTTATAGAAGTAAAGAGTTTTCAAATAGATGCGATACCATTTCCTAAAGGTAATTTTTTTAATGCATTATTAGGAAGCGGTACTTTTTATAAATTCTCATTTTTTAATAAAAATGGACATAAAATATTATCTTTATGTGTTTCAAATATAAATGAGAAAAATAAATTATTAGATGCTCTTTCAAAAACATTAGTTTCATTAAATAAAGGTGATGTTAAAGTAGATATTATTGATTCTGTAAGCAGAGATTTTGATGAATTAGCCAAATAATTTATATAACTTTATAATACTTTATTAAAGAAGCATAATGCAATTAACTTGTAATTATTGCATTATGCTGTTTTTATAGTAAAATACTTTCATTATTTAGGATTTTTAATAATGAAAAAAACAAATAGCAGTATAAAAGATAACAACAATTTTGATGAGTGTTTTGAAGAAAGCATAAAAGATAATGTAATATTTTTTCCGATCAGACATCACTCTCCTGCATGCTCATATCATTTGAAGAAAATTTTTGAGAGTTTTAAGCCTGATGCTGTACTTATAGAGGGACCAAATGACTGTAATGATCTGATGAAGTATATGATTGAAGAAGATACTAAAGCACCATTTTGTATTTATTCAAGCTATGTTGACGGAAATAATGAGAAATACAGATGCTACTATCCTTTTTTAGATTATTCTCCGGAGTTTACTGCTATAAGAGAATCACTTAAAAATAATATTCACTGCTGTTTTATAGATATGAATTATGCCTTTATGATAGAGAATTCTATAGACAACTCAGAGCATGAAAAAGAAAGTAATAATAATCAAGAAAATTCTGAGGAAGTTAATAATAATACAGATGCAAAAAGAAAAAAATTAGTATCAATTTATGATAATGATGATAATAGATTTAATGTTAATGCTTATACTGTAGAGCTGACCAAAAAGGCAGGACTTAGAAGTTTTGCAGAGCTTTGGGAGAGAGATTTTGAGATAAATGGTATACATAAAGAAAGTAAAGACTTTATAAGAAGTGTTTATGCTTTAGGCTATTATATGCGTTTGATAGAAGATGAAGATTTTGAAACTAGAAATAGAGAATATGTAATGGCTTTAAATGTTAAAGAGGCATTAGAAAAATATAATAGGGTTTTGGTAGTTACAGGAAGTTTTCATACTAAAGGCATAATAGATAAATTAAAAGAGGATGAAAAAGATAATAAAAAATTAAATAAAGAATATAAAAGATTAAAAAAATACATAATTTCAAATACAGCCAACTATTTGATACCATATTCATTTGAAGATGCTGATGCTAGAAGAGGATACAGAGCCGGCATAGAGTTTCCGGCATTTTATAATTTGGTTTATAAAGAACTAGAAAATTATATAAATCAAAATAATACCGGTAATATAGGTAATATGTATTTAGATGTTGTAATGTCATTTATAATAAAGGCTTCAAATATAGACAGATACAATCATAATGTAAGCATACCAGACTGTATTAATGCTTATTATATGGCAGTCAATCTTGCTAAATTAAGAGGTAAGTATTCGGCAGGAGTTTATGAGCTTATAGATGCTGCTAAGAGTGCATTTGTTAAGGGTGATATATCTTTGGAGAACACTAGCAATCTTGATTTGATGCTTAAACTTCTTTCAGGCATGTCAAATGGTCATGTGTCGTCAAAAAGTATAGTTCCTCCTGTTGTAATAGATTTTAGAAATAAATGCAAAGAATATAAAATAAAAACTAATAAAACAGAAGAAATAGAATCTGCATTAGATATAGTAAAAAATAGAAGTCATTTTGAAAAGAGTAAATTTTTTCATAAGATGCAATTTTTGGATACGGGATTTTGCAAATTAGAAAGGGGACCTGACTATGTAAATAAAATTAATAAGAATCTAGCAAGAGAAATTTGGAAATATGAATATAAAACAGCAGTAGATTCCGTTTTAATAGATAAATCTGTTTATGGTGTAACAATAGAAGAGCTAGCATCAAATTTGATAGTTGAAAAGCTAAATAGCCGTATAGGAGCTGCAGAGGTTTCAAAACTCTTAATAGAAGCTAATGTTATGGGGATTTACAGCTTTTTTACTGATAACTATAACAAAATAGAAGAAACTATACTTAGTGATAATAATTTTGTAAGTCTTTGCTCCTGCCTTAATAATTTATCATATTTAGCTAATATGGAAGCTATTAATAATAATTTATCAATAGAGAGGGAATCATTATTTTGTAATTATGATATAATGTCTGTTATAGAGTCTTTGGCCAAACAGGTATTTACGATTGCTGTTATTAATATGGACTCTATTAAAAATCTGCCTGAAGAGGAGGCATTAAAAAATTCCCATTATATAAAAAATCTATATTCATTTACATTAGAAAATCCTAATTGGTGCGATATAGATATTTTTAATAATAAAATAGATTCAATGCTTGATAATACATTCGGAAGTTCTCATATATATGCAGTTTGCCTAGCTTTAAAATATAAATCGGGAAGATTAACAGCAGATGAATTTTCTCATATAATATCATCTTTTATGGAATCTTCTGATATAGAATCATCTTCATATTTTTTGAACGGCATACTTTCAGCAGCAAGAGATATATTATTCATAAATGAGAATATTATAGAAAGTATAGACTTGGCAATAAAAAAATTAGATGAAGATAAATTTTTAGAGATACTTCCTAATTTTAGATATGCCTTTGCCAATTTAAGCCCTATAGAAATAGAGCGTTTATCATATATTATAGCTGATAAATATAATATTAGTAAAAATAAAATATTAATTGATGTTAATCTGCCTATAGAAGAAATACAATTAGCTTCCAAGATAGATAATGAAGTTTTTGATTTAATGATTAAAACTTTATAAAAAATCATAAAAATGAACATATTAATATTAAATTTGTATTATATGTATAAATTACTTTAATAATTCATAGTCATTTATTTATATTTCTTATTTATTAATAAAAAATATAAATAAAAGTATTGTAAGTGTAGTTTACAATATTATAATTTTATTGTTATAAATTTATAAAGATATTAGGAACTATTTTTAAATTTATTCGTCTAATAATACGAATTTTATATGGAAACTTGATATTTTCTATTCTAAGTTTATAATATGAAGATTTATTACTAAACTTTATAATATGATAAATTGATATTAGGAGCATGTGGTGAGATTTTATGTTACTCTGGTTTTGATTTTAATATTAAATATTTCTTTATATTCACAGGATACAAATTTAACAGATAATATTACAAATGGAACAAAAATATCTATAACTTTAGAAGATGCTCTAAATATGGCTTTTGATACTAGTAAAACATTAAAGCAGGCTGAATATGATGTAAGAATAGCACAAGTTCAAAAAGATGCATCTTTCTCTGACTTATTTATGCCTTCTTTAACTATAAGCGGAGGATTAGATTTATCTGAATCTAAAGAATATTCTATCAGCAATAGAAATACAGGCGTTTATTCAAGTCCTGATACTTGGTCGGCTTCGGCTAGTTTATCAAAAACATTATTTACAGGATTTAAAAATTGGAATACAGATAGGGCTAGAGATGTTAATTTAAAAATGAAAAAGGATACATATTATGATGAAATGCTTAATGTGGATCTCGATACAAAATTAAATTTTTATAATACATTTGTAGCTCAGGAAAATTACAGAGTATATTTACAGCAGCAGCTTAATTACAGCAATAGAATGAGAGAGGCATATATAAAGTATAGAAACGGACAGGTTTCAGAATACGAATATTTAAATGCTAAGGTGCAATATGAAACTACAAAACCTCAGGTTATAACTTTAAGCAATCAATATCAAAGTTTGAAATTGACATTTATCAGACAAATAGGTTTAACTAATATTGCTGATGATGTAGATTTAGTAGGTAATATATTGGATGCTACAAATATAGCATTGCCTGATATGGCTTATGATGATTTGCTTACTATTATAATGAATAATAATATAGAATTAAAAAATATGGCTAGCAATTTAGAAATGTTAGAGTATAATAGAAAGGTAGCAAGAAGTTATTTATGGCCTACATTGTCAGCGAGTGCTAATGTAGGTATTACTACAGTAGATAAAGTAAAAATGGAGAACGGCACATTTACGAAAAATAGGGTTGGTGAATTTAGTTGGGGTGTAGGCTTTTCTTTGTCATATAGTCTTAACTCTCTTTTGCCTTTTTCTTCTACAGCAAAGGCTGCTGAAGAAATTGAGCTTAGTATAAAGCAAATGGAAGTAAGCTATGATGAGTTAAGAGATACTATAGAAATAAGCAGCCGGGATTTGATTTCTACAGCAAGATCTCAAGCGGTGAATTTGCAGTCTCAGGCAGAGAATGCCAGAACTGCAGCTTATGCTTTGCAAATGGCACAAAGGCAGTATAGAGGCGGTACTATATCTACACTTGAACTTAGTGATGCCGAAATTACATATTTGAATGCACAGCTTGCATATTTGCAGGCTATATATGATTATTTTTCAAGCACTTTACAAATATTAAAGCTTTTAGGTGCTTAAGGAGATTATGATGAGAAGAGTAAATATTATAGTATTATCAATTGTTTTAATTTTATCTTTTTTATCTGCTTCTTGTAAAAAGTCAGCAGTAGATTTAAAGAAAAAAGAGAACCCTATAAGTGTATTGGTAGCAGCACCTATAAAGCAGCATTTAGAAGAGTATTTAGATTTATCAGCTGAGATTAAGGCTATTAAAGAAGTAGAAATATCTTCTGATGTACCCGGAAAAATCGCAAGTATCTTAAAATACGAAGGAAGTTTTGTTAATAAGGGAGACACTATAGCTTTAATAGACCGATTCGTAATAGGTGCAAACTATGCTTATGCTCCTGCAAGAACTCCTATTTCAGGATATGTTACCACTACATATATGGCAGCAGGTGCATCAATAGCCGCTTCTACGCCTATAGCAAATGTTGCTGATATCAGCCAATTAGAGGTAGAAATACAAGTTCCAGAGCGCTCCATTTCCGGAATAGAATTGGGCCAAAAAGTAATTATAAGAGTTCCTTCAGCTCCTAATAAAGAAATAGAAGCTGAGATAACAAAAAGAGATTATGCTGTTAATCCTTCTACCCGTACTTTAATGGTAAAAGCTCTGATAGATAATAAAGACAGACTTCTTTTACCTGGTATGTTTTCTGATGTTTCAATACTTTTGAATTCAGCTGATAATGTATTTGTTATACCAAACAGTGCTATGTTCAGTGATGATTTAGGTAAGAATTATATCTATGTTGTTAAAGAAGATAATTCAAATAATCCTCCGGCAGAAGTTCAGGCAGAAAATTCAACTAATGTTCAATACAGAGCATATACAAGAGAAGTTAATGTATTATTCACTTCTAAAGATAAAGTAGCTTTAAGCGGAGGACTTGAAGAAGGAGAAGAGGTAGTAATGTTCGGACGCGAATTCCTTAAAAATGGTTCATTAGTTAATAGAATAGAAAATGACCCTACTATATTGGAATATATTACACCTCAGGCTACAGCAGTTGCTTCAGCTAATACTAATCAAAATACAGTAGCAAATCAAACTACAGCAGTTAAAGAAGATACTGCTGCTGCTAAAACAACAACTGCATCTAAACCAGCAGCTTCTAGCACATCCAAACAAACAACAACTGCATCTAAGCCAGCTACTACTACTGCTAAACAAACTACTACTACACCTAAAACAACAACCACTACTAATACATCAAAAACTGCAGATAATAGCAGTGATAATGGTATTTATTCTATTGGAGGTTAATTATATATATTTAATTAAAGGAGCGATTTTTTATGAGAAGTTTTATTGAACTAATAGTAAAAAGACCTGTTGCAGTTTTTATGGGAATTATTGCTGTAGTTATACTTGGTGCTGTAAGTCTTTCAAGGCTTCCTGTCGACTTTCTGCCCGACATGGAGCTTCCTTTTATTAGTATCAGAACTACTTATGATAATGCAGGTCCTGAAGAAGTAGAAAAATCTGTTTCTAAGATAATTGAAGGAGCTGTTTCATCAGTTAATAACATTAAAGAGGTGAGTTCTACTTCGGAAGAAGAGGACTCAAGAGTTTTTATTGAGTTTAACTGGGGCAGTGATTTAGCTTCTGCTACTGCTGATATAAGAGAGGCAATAGATAGAATAAGAAAATCGCTTCCTGATGATGCTGAAAGTCCTGCAGTTTATAAATTTTCTACTGACAATATTCCTGTTATGGAAATATCTTTTTATGGTACTGATAATTTAGCTGCTTTATATAATTTGGTTGATAATCAAATATTAACTAGTATAGAGCAGGTAGGCGGCGTTGCTATGGCTGAAATCAGAGGAGGACTTAAAACTCAGATTAAAGTAGATGTGGATATGAATAGGCTTCAGGCTTACGGACTTGATATTAATACTATTGTAAGTACTTTAGCTACTGAAAATCAGAATATATCAGGCGGAGAGACTTATGAAGGCGTTTATAAATATACTTTAAGAACTACAGGAGAGTTTAAAACTGTTGATGATATAGGAAATGTTGTCGTAGCTTTAAAAACTAACAGTACACCTATAAGACTTAGAGAGCTGGCAACTATATATGAAGGCTATGATGAAGACGGAGATGTTATTAAAGTTAATGGTACTCCTGCTGTTAATGTTTCTATCAATAAAGAATCCGGTGCTAATACAGTTGCCGTTTCTGATGGTATAAAGAAAAGACTTGCTACTCTTAATCTGCCTGAAGGTATAAAATATGAAGTGTTATTTAACAGTGCGGATAATGTTAATAATGCCATAAAAGGGGTTCTTGATACTGCTTGGCAGGGTGGTTTATTTGCTGTTATAATACTTATGCTTTATTTATGGAATGTTAGAACTGTACTAATCATAGCAATATCTATTCCTATGTCTATTATAGTTACATTTACTTTGATGTATTTCTTTGGAACTACTTTAAATATTATTTCACTATCAGGTCTTGTACTTGGTATCGGTATGATGGTTGATAACTCTATTGTTGTACTTGAAAATATATTCTTCTATAGAAATAACGGATACGGTAAATATTCATCTGCTATAGATGGTACTTCTACTGTAGCTCTTGCGATATCTGCTTCTACTCTTACTACAATAGCAGTATTCTTACCTTTCCTTTTTGTAGAAGGTCAGACCGGTCAGATGTTTAGAGACTTATGTATTACTGTTACTGTTTCTATGATAGCTTCTTTGGCTGTAGCTTTAACTATTGTACCTATGCTTGGAGCTAGACTTGTAACTACTAAAAAATCTAAATTCTTATCTAAATTTGAAGATTTCTTTGATAAGCATTTTCACTCAAAAGTTAATTATGTATATGAGAAAATATTAACTTATTCAGTTCATCATAAAAACAGAGTATTAATTCCTGTTATAACTATAGTATTTACTGTAATTATTGTTGGATTAATCTTTATAGGTAAAGAGGGTTTCCCTGAGTCTGATGAAGGACAGTTTAGAGCTAGTATTACTATGCCTATAGGTACTAGAAAAGAACAGACAGGTACTTTTATTGACAGAATGAGAAAAGATGTAGAAGAGGTTGTTGGAAAAGATTTAAGCAGAATTCAGACTAGAGCGAGATCCGGTTCTGATGCCAATAAAGGTGAAATAAGAGCTAAACTTATAGATAAATCTGACGGAAGAACTATGGAGACTGCTGAATATGTTGAGCTTGTGAGAAAAAAATTGGCAAGCTATCCTGCTACAATTAATGTGGATTTAGTAAGCAGTATGAGAGGAGGTGGAAATAGTGATTCCAGCGGTATTGATATAGATATAGTTGGTGAAGATTTAACTAGAGCCAGAGAGCTTGCTAATAATGTAATAGCAGCATTACAGGATGTTCCAGGACTTAGAGATGTTCGTTTGAAAAAAAGTGATGCAAGTCCGGAACTTAATGTTACTGTTAATAGAGATTTAGCTTCTAAAATGGGACTTAATATAAATACTGTTGCAAACTCCATTAAAACAAGTTTCGGAGGTACTACTGCCACTAGAATGACTCCGGATAATTCTGATGTTACTGATATTGATGTTATAGTGAGATTAAATGAAAGAGACAGAATCAATATAGATGATGTTAATAGAATGCTTATACCAACTCCTGCTGGAATGGTTCCTGTATCTGCTATAGCAAATGTTGATAAAAGTTTTGCCCCTTCAGAAATAGAGAGAAAAAATGACAGCAGAATAACTTCAATCACTGCCTCAGGTTACGGAAGACCTATGAATCAGATAATGACTGATGTACAGGCTGCTATTAATGAAAAAGTATTCTTACCTTCTGGTTTTTCAATAGTTTATTCAGGAGATTATGAAGATATGAATGAGGCATTTGGACAGCTTATACAGGCTTTATTCTTAGCTTTAGTATTAGTTTATGCTATTATGGCAAGTCAGTTTGAATCTTATATAGCTCCTTTTGTTATTGCTCTTGCTATACCTTTTGGTTTTGCAGGATCTCTTACATTATTATTTGTTACAGGACAGACTTTGAGTGTATACAGCGGTATTGGGGTTATAGTTCTTATTGGTATAGTAGTTAATAATGGTATTGTACTTATTGACTATATGAATCAGCTTATGCATGAGAAAAAGATTAATGGTGATAAAGCTGCTTTAATAGCAGGTCCTAGAAGATTAAGACCTGTACTTATGACTTCACTTACTACAATATTAGGTCTTCTTCCTATGGCATTATCAAGCGGAGAAGGTAATGAGATGTATCAGCCTTTATCATTAGCAGTTCTTGGAGGACTAACAGTTTCTACTATGTTTACTCTTGTTATAGTACCTACTGTTTATGCTGCTATTAGAAACAGAATACCTCTTAAAGATTATGATGCTAAAGATTTGGCTAGTGTTGAAACAGGAACAGGTATTGATGATGCTTTAAGCACTCCGGGTAAATAATAGATAAACATAAATAAAAAATAGAGAGCTTAAGTTATAATACTTAAGCTCTCTATTTTTATATAAGAATTAATTTAAATCAATTTTTTATTTAATTATTTTCTCCAGTCTGATTTAATTGTCACTTTAATTGTAATTTGTTTATCAGGATCGACTGTAAAATATTCATCCCAACCAGATTCAGCAAATTTATCATTAACATTTTTAGGAGTTAATTTTATAGTAGTAGTTGCATTTTGTTCTCCATCTGTAGTTATTATTGGTGCAGTTACTTCATAATTAATTTTACTATTTGGTATGGCAGCAAAAGCATTATCTAATCCTTTCTTTATTGAGTCAGCTGTAAAATAATCATTAGAAATGCTAATCTCTGAAGGAGAACTTGGATCCGTATTTAATATAATGAATATAAATTCATATGCTTTAATTCCCCATTTTGTGATATTGGGCTATCATTATTAATATTATTTAATTCTTCTTCCAGCATATCCATTGTTATTGTAGTACCTGTTGCTGTACTGTCAGTTGTGTTATTTTTACAGCTTACAGCAAGTGCTAAAACTAACATTAAAGATAAAATGAGCTTATTTTTCATTAATATTTCTCCTTTTTTTAAAAATAAATTTGTTCTATTATGAATTATTTATTTTAGAAATAAACTATTTATAGTTCTATTTTTGCTATAAACTATAAAAAGTTATGAATAAATTAATAGATATTTTAAATGTGTAACTTATAATTTTATTTTATGATGCTAAATAATATTATATGTAATTAAAATAAATTGAATCTTTAATTAAGTATATTTAAGATAAAGTTATGAATTTTAAGATTAGAGTTAATAAAGTGTTAACAGATTATGTTTTGAAGTTAATATTTTATATATTTTTATTTGCAGTAAAAAATGTAATATTATTTAAAGTATATAAAAATATCTTATCACTTTATTTAAAATTTTTTATGTATAAAAAAATTAAACTTTCGACTAAATTGTTAAAACATACAAAAGTTATAAAATACCATTGCAATAAATAAGAAATAGTTATATGTTTCTTTAACTAGTCATTTAAATTTTTGTTTAAAATCTAATAGTTAGATAAAAAATCTAATAAGGACTTAAAGGAATATGCAAGAAAAAATCAATGAATTAAGAAAAAGAAAAGAGAAAATAGAAGAAGGCGGCGGCAAGGAAAAAAACGAAGAGCGTCATAAAAAGGGTAAATTAACAGCAAGAGAGCGTATATTACAGCTTTTAGACGAAGGTACTTTCTGCGAGATAGATGCTTTTATAGAGCATAGATGCAGTGATTTCGGTATGGAAAAAAATAAAGTTGCCGGAGAAGGTGTAGTTACAGGATACGGTAAAATTAACGGAAGACAGGTATGTATATATGCTCAGGACTTTACTGTTATAGGCGGTTCTTTAGGACAAATGCATGCTGCTAAAATTTGTAAAGTACAGGAGATGGCTATAAAATTAGGCTGTCCTTGTATAGGTATTAATGATTCAGGCGGAGCTAGAATACAGGAAGGTATTGACTCATTAAGAGGATACGGTGATATTTTCTACAGAAATGTTCAGGCTTCAGGAGTTATACCTCAGATATGTATTATAATGGGACCTTGTGCAGGAGGTGCTGTTTATTCGCCTGCCTTGATGGATTTTATATTTATGACTGATAAAGGTTCCAATATGTTTATAACAGGTCCTCAGGTAGTAAAAGCTGTAACAGGAGAACAGGTTTCTGCTGAAGAGCTTGGAGGAGCTTATGTTCATAGCAAAACTTCTGGCGTTGCTTCTATGATGTTCCCTGATGAGGTTTCTACTTTGGAAGGTGTAAAAACATTACTTTCTTATATACCGCAGAATAATTTAGAGGATGTGCCTTTAAATAATACAGATGATGATCCTAACAGAGCAGATGAAGAATTATCTAATGTTCTTCCAGACAGCCCTAATAAACCTTATGACATTAAAGAAATTATTAAAAGAGTAGTTGATAACGGAGAGTTTTTTGAACTTCAGCCTTTATTTGCTACTAATATAGTTATATGTTTTGCTCGTCTTGATGGAAAGTCTGTTGGTATAATAGCTAATCAGCCTAATTCTATGGCAGGCGTACTTGATATTAATGCTGCTGATAAAGCTGCAAGATTTATTCGCTTCTGTGATAGTTTTAATATTCCTCTTATCACATTAGTTGATACTGCAGGATATTTACCAGGTGTTGCTCAGGAGCATAATGGTGTTATTAGACATGGTGCTAAACTTTTATATGCTTACTCGGAGGCTACTGCACCTAAAATTACTCTTATAATAAGAAAATCTTACGGCGGAGCTTATATAGCTATGTGTTCTAAACATTTGGGTGCTGATATGGTTTATGCTTGGCCTTCTGCTGAGATTGCGGTTATGGGACCAGATGGTGCTGCTAATATCATATTTAAAAAAGAAATAGATAAAGCTGATGACCCTAAAAAAGTAAGAGCTGAAAAAATAGAAGAGTATAAAAAAGAGTTTGCTAATCCTTACAGAGCTGCTGTAAGAGGTTATGTAGATGATATCATAGAGCCTGAATATACTAGAAGTTATTTGATTAATGCTTTGCATCTTTTAAAAAGCAAGAGAGAAACAAGACTTCCTAGAAAACATGGCAATATACCTCTATAAAATTTAATTTTAAATAATTAAGGAGAATTAAATGGAACATAATGCAGCTATTACAATATTCGGTATAATGTCTGTTTTTATAGTTGCTTTAGTTTTTTATATATTGTCTTTAGTTTTGGGAATGATTTTCAAAACTAGGAATATAAAGAAAGAAGAAGAAATTATAAAAGTAGTAGAGGAAAGTAAAAGTAAAGAAGAGGATTTAATAGATGATACTGAACTTGTGGCAGTGTTAACCGCTTCAATATCAGCTTATACAGGTATGTCCAATAATAAATTTATTATTACATCTATTAAAGAGTCTAAAACTCCTATATGGGGAATGGTTGACAGAGTAAATAAATTAAAATGATAATTTATTAATATAAAAAAATAGTTAGCTTAAAAAAGCTTTATATTTTTATTAATAAAAAATTGATAGTCTTATAACTAAAGTTGTTATAGATTAGAATATTATAAATATATAAAAATATTTTGTGGAGAATAATATTATGACTAAGCAATATAAAATCACAGTTAATGGAAAAACTTATGATGTATCAGTAGAGGAGGTAAGAGCTGTAGCTTCAAATAAAACAGTATCTACTATAGTTAATGCTCCGGTAAATACAGCAAAACCTGTTGCAGAATCAAAACCGGCACCAGCTCCAGCAGCTCCTGCTCCTGCTCCTATAGATGAAAATGCTATATCAATAAAAGCTCCTATGCCTGGTACTATAGTATCATTTAATGTTGCGGTAGGAGATAAAATTAATGAAGGTCAGGTTGTAGCTATATTAGAAGCTATGAAAATGGAAAATGAAATAGTATCTCCTGCTTCTGGAGAGGTAAAATCTATACATGTTGAAAAGGGTTCTTCAGTTGTAGATGGTCAGGTTATATTACAAATTAAGTAATATAAAGGGGTAAATATGAATAATGCTTTAGGTTTGGATTTTAACAATTTATTTACAGGTTTTTATCCGCCGACTTTAGCCCAAGTTATAATGATGCTTTTAGGAGCATATCTTATATATATGTCTATATATTATAAGAAAAAACCTTTGCTTCTTCTTCCTATGGGAGTTGCAATATTAGCTGCTAATATGCCTCTTCCTAAAATGACAGAAGATGTAGTAAATGGTTTTTTGGGTTTAATTCATAGCGGTGCAGACAGCGGAGTGTATCCTGTATTGGTATTTTTTGCGGTTGGTACTATGATAGATTTAGGACTTGTGCTTGCAGATCCTAAAAATTTCTTTATAGGTGCTAGTTCTCAGATTGGAATACTTATAGTATTTTATATTATGAGTTCTTTGAATTTAGGAGAAGGTTTGTCTGCTGCCACTTCAATTATAGGTGCTGCTGACGGATCTTTGGCTATGTATATGACTTCTCTAATTACAGAGCCTAAATATTTTGCTGCTATTGTTATGTCTGCTTATCTTTATATGGAGCTTCTTCCTTTGCTTCAATCAGGGCTTACAAAAGTTTTAACTACTGCAAAAGAAAGAAAAATTCCTATGAATTATTTGAGACATGTTTCAAGAGGAGAGAAAATTATATTTGCAGTTATTGCTATGGGGCTTTGCGGAATATTTTTGGCAAACTCATTTCCTCTTATAGCTGCTCTTTTATTTGGAAGTATTTTGAGAGAGTCAGATATTATAAAAAATTTCTCAGTCAATTTGCAGAAATCTTTAACAGGAATACTTACTATGCTTATAGGAATAGCAATAGGTTCTTCTGCCTCAGCTGAATATTTTATGACATTAAATACAGTTATGATATTTGCTTTCGGATTATTGTCATTGATATTAAGCACTACAATAGGTATAATTGCTGCGAAAGTTATTAATATATTATCAGGCGGTAAAGTTAATCCTATAATAGGTTCTGCAGGTTTAAGTGCTTTTCCTGTTCCTGCTTGGGGAGCACATGTTTACGGACAGGAAAATAGTTCATCTAACTGTCTGCTTCTTCATGCAATGGCTGTTAATATTTCTGGCATAATATCCGGTGCTATAGTGATGGGCATACTTCTTACATTCTTCCATTAATTAAAAAACAAATTTAATGATTATATATAATACTTAAACCCTGTTTATTAATTTAAATAGGGTTTTTTATATAAAAAAATCTCATGCATTACACTGTAAAAAATAATAAAATTAATATATAATACTATTAGTATAAAAATATTTATGGAAAAAATATGGTAAAAAGATTAACATTAAAAAACGGTACAAGAGTTGTTTTAGAAAAAATGCCGATGCTTGATACTGTTTCTATAGGCTTTATATTTTTAACAGGCAGTGCCAATGAGAAAAAAGAAGAAAACGGATATACTCATTTTATAGAGCATATGCTTTTTAAAGGCACTGATAAAATTAGTGCAAAAGAACTTGTTAGAAAAATAGAGGGTGTTGGCGGTATATTCAATGCTTTTACTTCAAGACATTTAACTTCCTTTTATATCAATATAATATCTAAATACTTTGACAGAGCAGTTGATACTTTGGAAAATATTATGCTTTATTCTGCTTTCAGAGAAGATGATATAAACAGAGAAAAAAAAGTTATAATTGAAGAGCTTAAAATGTCAAATGATACTCCTGAAGAAATATCAGCCAATCAATTTTTTGCTGCTGCTTATAAAGGCACTTCTATGAGTTTTCCTATAGGAGGAAATATTAATAATATAAAAAAAATAAGCAGAGAAAAAATTTATTCTTATTTTAAAGAGCATTTTAATTCTAATAATTTAATTATATCTATAGCAGGAAATTTTGATATTGATTATGCAGTAGAAAGACTTGAAAAAATAAAATTAGAAAAAGGAACTAGAACAGTTAATGATGAGCTTCCTTTTTATTATAAAACTATAACTAAAGAAAAACAGGAAATTAATCATGTTTATTTTTCGCTTGTAACACCTTCATATAATGCATGCGATAATAAAAAGAGATATGCTATGAATATGGTTAATGATATATTTGGAGGAAGTTCTTATTCAAGATTATTTCAATCGATAAGAGAAAATAAGGGACTTTGTTATAATATATACAGTTATAATTCCAGTTTTATAAACGGTGGTACATTTGAGATACATGGTTCTACTAGTTTGGATAAATATGCACAGACTATAGAAAGTATATATTATGAAATAGAAAAATTAATTAATGAAAGAATATCAGAGGAAGAGCTTGAAGAGGCTAAGGACAGTTATAAAGGTTCTATGGCATTTAGTAAATTTAGTGCGGAATTTATAATGAATAAAAATGCAAGGCATGAATTATATTCATCTAAGTATATCTCATTTAATGAGCTTTATAATATAATAGATAAAATAGATTTAAAATTAGTTAATGATGTTATAGATGAAAAATTGATGAATAAAAAATTCTTCTTAACATCTGTAGGAGCTAGCGGCACTAAAGATATAAGTAATGCTCTAAGCAGCAAACTTAAATTAAATTGATAATAATATTGAAAATATATTGAATAATTCCGATGTTATTATATATAATTTTTTATAAATATTGACTTTTAAAATATATTATGTATAATATTACTAGGAATTAATATATTTATAAGGTTGTTTTTTAGTGTTTGGTAATTTAACTAAATCTATATCTAATGTATTCTCTAAAATACAAGGAAAAAAAGTCCTTACAGATAAGGATATAACAGATAGTCTATTAACTATCAAAGAAGCCTTACTCTCTGCTGATGTATCCTTAGAAGCTGCAGATAAATTTCTTGAAGAAGCTACTAATAGAGCTATAGGAAAAGAAAAATTAGAAGGCGTAGATCCTGCCAATCAATTTGTGGCTGATGTTCATGATACACTTGTTAATATGATAGGTGAGGGTGAAAGCGGTTTAAAATTAGAGCCTGTTGAGAAAACTACTATTACATTATTATTTGGTTTGCAGGGTTCTGGTAAAACTACTACATCAGCTAAATTAGCTAAATATTATAAAGATAAAAGACGCGTTATGCTTGTAGGTCTTGATGTTCACAGACCAGCCGCTATGGAGCAGCTTGCCGTTTTGGCTAGGGAAGTGGGCGTTCCTTATCATATAGACACTAAAGAAAAAAAAGCATATAAAATACTTAAAAAAGCACTTTCTATAGCTAAAAAAGAGCAGTATAATATGATATTAGTGGATACTGCAGGACGCTTAGAGATAGATGAAGAAATGATGCTTGAATTAAGACGCGTTGTGAACTCTGCTAATGTTACAGAAAAAATATTAGTTGTGGATTCTACAGCAGGTCAAAGTGTTTATGATGTTGCCAAAAATTTCCAGAATAATATTGGAATTAATGGTGTTATACTTACAAAATTTGATTCAGGAGTTAGAGGCGGTGCTGCTTTATCTCTAAAATATGCTACCGGTTCATCTGTTAAGTTTGTCGGAGTAGGTGAGCATTTAGATGATATTGATGTGTTTGATGCTAAGAGAGTAGCCGGACAAATACTTGGTATGGGCGATATAGTAAAACTTGTAGAAAAAGCCCGTGCTGCTATAAGTGAAAAAGAAGCTCAGGAAATGCTTCAGAAAGTTATAGAAAATAATTTCGATTATAATGATTTCTTAAAACAAATTGAAGCTACTGCTAAAATGGGCGGACTTAGTAAAATGACTTCTATGATTCCCGGTATGGCTAATGTAGATACTGAACTTCTAAGCCGCGAAGAAGAAAAATTCAAAAAGTATAAAGCTATTATACAATCAATGACTAAAAAAGAAAGATTAGCCCTATTTCCTTTGAATAATTCGAGAAAAATGAGAATATCTAAAGGAAGCGGTCAAAGTGTTTATGATGTAAATCAGTTAATAAAACAGTTTACTATGATGAAAAACATGATGGGCAGTACTAAAAAGATGGATAAGCTCGCAAAGTCCCTAGAGGGTATGGGTATGTCTATAGATGATTTAAACAAATTAATGTAAATAAACTTGGAGGAAAAGAAAGGTGGTAAAATTAAGATTAAAACGTATAGGTCGCAAACATGAGCCTCATTATCGTATAGTGGCTGCAGATGCTCGTTTCCCACGCGATGGTCGTTTTATTGAAGAGCTAGGTTGGTTTAACCCTAAAGCTAAAGATGTATTATATAAGTTGAATGTAGAAAGCTTAAAAAAATGGCTTTCTAATGGTGCACAGCCAACTTATGTGGTAAAAAGCATTCTTGTTAAAGAAGGCTTGATGGAAAAAGATAAAGGTGCTCCGCTTGAAAGAAAGAAAAAAAGAGCATTGAAAAATCCTGAAAAAAGACGCAAACATCGTAAACAAGCTAAGCCTGAATCTGCTGAGGAGAAAAGCGAAGCTTAATTTACGTCTTATAATATATAAAGGAGTGTGCTATGACGGAAGAAAAAGAGCTTATTGAGTATTTGGCTAAAAAATTAGTGGATGAGCCTGAAGGTGTAAGTGTGAAGGTTATTGAGGGTGAGAAGAGTACGATTCTGGAATTGAAAGTGAACCAAAACGATATAGGTAAAATTATAGGTAAAAGAGGTCGTATTGCTCATGCATTGCGTACTATTCTTTTTGCAGCTTCCATGAAAAGTGGTAAACGTGTAATGCTTGAGATTATTGACAATTGATTTTTTTTTATGGCAAAATCACAGGTTTACATGGTTTAAAAGGAGAGGTAGAAATTGCTTTTTCTGATAAGAGTTATTTTACCTCTCTTCCTATTTTAAATAAAGATACACCTGTTATAATTGATAATCAGACATTTACCCTATTAAATGTTAAAAAGAAAAATAAATCTTTTGTGTTCCTATTAAAAGATATCAATACTATAGAAGAGGCTAAAAAATTAATAGGGCTTGATATATTTGTAGATTCTTCATATTTGCCTCAATTAGATGATGATACTTTTTATGAGGCTGAATTAATAGGATATAAAATCATAGATAATGACGATAATATTTATGGTGAAATAACAGATGTATACAGTCTTCCTTCAAATTATGTATTTGAAATAAAACTAGCTGAAAACGGAAATATAGTCTCTATTCCTTTTGTTCATGCATATTTCGGAAAAGCTGATAAGGCTAATAAATCAATACAAATCATTCAAAAGCCGATATTTGATGATGATTAGTATAAAAAAATAATTTTTTACCTTTGATTATATTACCAAGTTATTAAACTTGAATAAAATTAAAGGATATAAAAATGAAACAAATTATAACAATATTTATGGTTTTAATGTCTGTTTTAATAATATCATGCGGACAAAAAACTTCTGATACTTCTGAAAATGTATCAACAAATACAGCTAATCATTCATCGCATTCTATGAGTAATATGCATAGTAAAGGCTCTGAGATTATAGACTTAATGCATGCCCCTATGATGGAACAGCCTTTTGAAAAAACTCAGAATATTGATGCTGACTTTTTAGTAAACATGATACCTCACCATCAAGGAGCTATTCTTTCTTCAAAAAAATTATTAGAAACAACAACTAATGATGCTTTAATAACTTTGGCTAATAATATAATAGCAGAACAAGAAAAAGAAGTAGCAGAGTTTACAGCTTTAGTTACTGAATTAAAAAATAAAAATACAAGCTACGCAGATATAGACACTCAGGCTTTAGGAAATGAAATGGAGACAATTATGAATAATATGATGAAAGATATGTCTTCCATTGAAGTTACTGGAGATAATGATATTGATTTTTTAAAAGGTATGATACCTCATCATCAGGCGGCTATTGATGTATCAAAGAAGATACTAGAATATACTAAAGATGATAAAATAAAAGAAATTGCAAATAGGATAATAGCGGCACAAGAAAAAGAAATAAATGATATGAATAATATGTTAAATAATTATTAATCTTTACTTTTTTATAATAGGGGGTAATTTAATACCTCCTATTTTTTACTTTTAAGCTTTAGAATTGACAAATTGATTAATTCTAGTATAATCTATATACTTAAATTATGGTAATGTATTATGGCTAGTAAAAAGGATAAAAAATCAGGAAGCAATGCTATTTCATCTGGGGAGATAGTAAAAAATAAAAAGGCTCTATTCAATTACGAGCTTATAGAGAAATTTGAGGCGGGCATTGTTTTGCTTGGTACAGAAGTAAAATCTCTTAGAGAAAGAAGTGTTAATATGGCTGACAGTTATGCTTCTTTTAAAAAAAATGGAGAGCTTTTTATAGTTAATATGCATATATCGCCTTACCATTTCGGAAATAGAAATAATCATGAACCTTTAAGAGAAAGAAAACTATTGATGAAAAAAAGAGAATTAAGAAGATTATACGGAAAAATAAAGGAACAAGGACTTACTTTAATTCCGGTTAGATTATATTTCTCAAGAGGAAAAGTTAAAGTGGAATTAGCTTTGGCAAGAGGTAAAAAGCTTCATGATAAAAGAGAGACTCTAAAGAGAAAAACTTTAGATAGAGAAATGGAAAGATATATAAAAAGATAAAATAATTTTTATTCATAAGATAAAGAATTTCTTATATAAAATTCTATTTTAGTAATATTATCTGATACTTCTTTAATATTTATTTTTTTATCTTTTTCTGTTTTATATTTTTTTAATGAATCTATAAATTCCATTAGTAAATTTTTCATATTTTCCATAGAAATTTTTTCAAATTTTTTTGCCAAAACTTCTATTTTTTCTATAGTGCTGTAATCTATATTGTTTATGCCGCTGAAAACTATATCAGATAAAAGCAGTTCTAAATCTCTTAATAAATCAAAAATCATATATATATATTTACCTATTGTTATCTTTTATTTTCAATAAATTAAGCCTATATAGACATGGTATATCTTTTTTTACTATAAAAATATAAAGAATAGAAGATACAAACATTCCTATCAAAGCCGTTATTAAAGATAAGTTACTCATAACAAATACAGTTTGATATAATATTAATATACATATAGGTATATATATTCCTCCTGCTAAGGCAGTAAGTATTAAAAAGAAAAAGAATACAAATATAGGATTCCCCATAACTGCATTGTTAAATATATATTCACTGCCAATATGAATAGCGAATGTTTCAAGATATAAGTATATCGTTGAAATACAAGCAAGAATAAAAAACGCTATTGCATATATTTTTTCTCTTTTCATTAAAAATCCAGCTATAAAAAATACTATAAGTATAACAGAAAAAATATAGCTGTCTAAAAGCAGAAAACAAGCTGATATCAATAATTCTGTCAATATTATCAATATCATAAGTGTAAAATTCTTTTTAATAGAGGCAAATCCGAAAAAAGTATATATTATAATTTTTGATTTACTATTTCTATATTCTTCATATATATGCTTAAAGTAGCTTATAAAGATTAATGCTATAGATACCAAAAACAGAGATGGAAATAAGGTTGATGTTATTAATATTGAACTTTTAATATTTAAATCATCAGTATCTCCGATTAATAATTTTGAAGATATTCTATTTTCTTTTTTTATATTTACATAAGCATATTCTTCATAGGATATATTAGTATTTCCTGTTGAACCTACATAAAGTATATGCATAAGTACAATACCATTTCCAGGATTTTTTAAATTTAATTTAGCTTTTGCTATTCCATTTTCATCTGTAGGTACAACATATATATTAGTATACATATTAACAGCTTCATTTGTATCTAATTGAATATCTGCATTTTCATCTATTTCTTTTAAAAGTATTTCTTCTTTTTGATCCTCATCTATTTCAAAATCAAACATATCAGGGTTCAATGATGTGAATCTAACTAATCTATTAACAAGAGGAAATCCTCTCCTTTCAAGCATTATAGATATTTCATTTTGTGTATTTGTTTTATCTGATTCATTAGTTTCATTTGATTCACTATATATGATAAAATTATTTTCTTTTTCATAAGTAAATTTATATTCAGGATCTTTATTAGTTGTATTATTTTGAGCATACACTATATTTAATATTGCAAGAAATATTATTAAATATTTTAGCATTTATAAAAATCTCCTGACAAAGAAATGAAATTAATGATTGTTATTAATTATCGAACAAATTAATAAAATTAAATAATATAAATTTTATATTATTTAACCTTATTAATTCTTTATGATACGAAAAAGTTTTATTAACAATATTAATAACTGCTGAAAATAATAATTGTAAAAAAAGAACACCATCTTTTTTAAAGATTAGTGTTCTTTATTTTTTATTTGTATAGCTATTAATTATTTTATAAGAGCAACTATCTCTTCATTTTTTACTATCAAATATTCAGTGTCGCCTTCTTTTATTTGGATACCAGCATATTTATCATATATAACTATATCGCCTTTTTTTACTTTTATATCTTCGCTGTCGCCTACTTCTATAACTTCTGCTTTCTGAGTTTTTTCTTTAGCTGTATCTGGAAGAAGTATTCCGCTTGAAGTTTTTTCTTCTTGTTCTAATACTTTTAGAAGTACTCTATCTGCTAATGGTTTAATAGATGACATATTTTATATCTCCTTAAAATGTATTTATTTCGATAATTTTTTTTAATAATTTTTGCTATATTCTATAATAAAAAATATTAAAAGTCAATAACTTATAAAGAGCAATATTATTTAGTATTGTATAACAACATTAATAGGGTATTTATCTATTTCTTTTCTTCCGTTTAACTCTTTTAATTCTATTAAAAAAGATGAGCCTACAACTATGCCTTCTAGTTTTTCAACCATTTTTATCATAGCAAGTGCAGTGCCTCCTGTAGCGATTAAATCATCAACTATTAAAACTCTTTCACCTTTTTTAATAGCATCTTCATGCATATATAGAGTATCTGTACCGTATTCTAAGGCATATTCTTCTGAAATTGTTTTATAAGGAAGTTTTCCTTTTTTTCTTACAGGGATAAAACCGCAGTTCATTTTATAAGCTAATGCTGAACCTATTAAAAATCCTCTGCTTTCTGCTCCGACTATATAATCTATTTTCTCATTACTTATTTGTTCTGCCATTTTGTCTATTGCATATTTGAATGCATCTTTATTTTGAAGTAGAGTAGTAATATCTCTAAAAAGTATGCCTTTTTTAGGATAATCTTGAATATTTCTTATATAGTCTTTTAACTCCATGTAACACCTCATTTTAATAAAAAATAGTTATGTAAACAAGTACACAGCTTTTTATTATAATACTTTTGTTAAAAAAATCAATTAAAAATATTGCTTTTAATAAACTAATTTTAATGTATTATTATTTATATTAGGAGAAAATTATGAATTACTATATTGGTATAGATTTAGGAACTTCATCTGTAAAGACTTTAATAATGACATCTAATGGGAAAACAGCAGCATTATCTCAGAAAGATTATGATTTTGACAAACCTTACTATAATTTTGCAGAGCAGGATGTTAATGTATGGTGGGAAAGCACTGTATTTACAATAAAAGATTCTTTAAATCAATTAGTAAAAATAGATTCAAATTATAATATTAAAGGAATAGGATTTTCCGGACAAATGCATGGACTTGTGGCTTTAGATAAAAATGGAAATGTTTTGAGAAAAGCTATATTATGGTGTGATTCAAGGAGTCTTAAAGAGATTGAGTATATAAACAGTAAAATAGGTTTAGAAAATATAATGCAGATAAATCATAGTCCTATAGCTGTGGGATTTTTACTTCCTTCTTTGCTTTGGATAAAAAATAATGAGCCTCATATTTATAAAAATATTGATAAAGTAATACTTCCCAAAGATTATATAAGATATAAATTAACAAACATCATTGCATCTGATATAACAGATGCAGCTGCTACAGGAGTTTTTGATAGTAATAAATCTTGTTGGTCTGATTACATAATAGAAAAATTAGGTTTAGATAAAAATATTTTTCCTGATATTTTTTATCCTTATGAAGTATCTGGTACTATTACAGAAAAGTCAAGTAAAGAAACAGGATTAAAAAAAGGTATACAAGTTTCTTATGGAGGGGCTGATCAAGTTATGCAGGCTGTAGGAAACGGCATAATAAATACAAATACTGCATCAATTACTATAGGTACAGGCGGACAAATTTTAATGCCTATAGATAAACCTATTTATGATAAAAAGAATATGGCTTCTCATACATTCAATTTTTTATTTCCCAACACTTGGTATTATTTAGGTGCTGCTTTATCTTCCGGTTTAGCATTGAAATGGGCTAAGAATAATTTTTGCAATGCAGGTGAAACTTTCAAAGATATAGATTTAAAAGTAAAAGATATAAAAGCAGGCAGTAATGGAATAATATTTCTTCCTTATTTAGCTGGTGAGAGAACTCCTTATATGAATAGTAATGCTTCTGCTATGTTTTTAGGATTGACTTTAAGTCATGATAGATATCATATTTTAAGATCTGTTATGGAGGGAGTAGTATATTCTTTAAAAGACTGTTTTATGATTTTGACTGATGATTTAAATATGGAATGCAGTAAATTAATAGCTTCTGGAGGAGGATCTTATAGTGATGTATGGCTTCAGATTCAGGCTGATATTTTAAATAGGGAAATTTATGTTTCAAAAACTAAAGAGCAGGCTGCATTGGGGGCGGCTATAACTTCGGCTGTTGCTAATAAAGAGTATCAAAGTTATGAAGAAGCTCTAAAAAACATTATAACTTATAATGATATACCTATAACGCCGATTGATGAGAATGTGAAAATTTACTGTGAATATTATGAGATATTTAAAGAATGTTATAAAAGAAATTCTGAGTTAATGTATGCAATAAAAAATATAGCTTACTAAAATTAATCTTTAATAAATATTATATTACGCACGCAGATAAGATTATAAATATGATAAGATTATATTATAAACTAATCTCTATTTCTAAACTTTATTAATCGTGCGTTAATAGGCATAAAAAATTATTTAACACTTAGGGCGGGTGTTAAAATGACTGTTTTGATTAATGGTAAAAAATAATACAAAAATGACTGATAAGGCAGTAAATCTATATGGTGGGAAAGTGTAATTAAATTTTACAAATATATAAATATCAATGTTTATAAAATATACTGCTTTTTTATATTATTTGAGGATATTTTATATATGGCTCTATTAAGAAAAATATTTGTTATATTGACATTATTAATATTATTTTCTTTTAATCTTTTTGCTAATTTTAAGTTTGGAATTAGTCCTAGAATTGGGGCTGATATAAATATAGCTGAAACCAAAGATTATAATAGTGTATTATTAGATCCTAGATTAGATATCAATTTTCAAATAGGATATGGATTTAAATTAAATAATGTTAATTTATTAAGCGGCATAGATCTTTTGTTTGATTTTGGAATTAATGAACATATGGTATCTATAATGGATAATAATACATCTTTGATTAATAGGGTAACAGCTTTTGGAATATATACAGGAGCAGCTTTGAAATTTGATTTAACTAAAAATAATCAGCATCTTCTTGTAGGAATAGCTTTAGGTGTGCAGTTTAATCCTTTATTAGATGCAAATTATAAATCAGTACCAATATCTCCTTATGTAAGATTATCATTTGAAAGAAAATTCTTTGAAACAGAAAAAACAGATTTTATTGCCGGTGTACATTTATCTTATGAGAATATGATTTTTAATGCTAATGATATGAATAATTTATTTTCTTCTCATAATGTGAGGCAATATCATTCTGTAGGTTTGATGCTGAGCTTTGGATTTTTCTTTGAGAATAGATAAAACTTATACAAAATGATAACATCTAAACGAATTTCTATTTTATCATATATTTTTTAATTTAGCTTATATATAGCAATAATTAAAAATTAATAAAATTAAGAATTTATTTACATATCCCGCCCTTTATTCCTTTTTATTTAATTTAGAATTTTTAACTTTCATCATATATTTATAGCTTATTTAGAAATTTTAGCACCCGCCCAAGATTTTATTAGAGTAAAAAAATTGTTTAACGCACGATAAATAAAATTTTAAATATGAATTTAGCTGCAAATACAATTTTCATCATATATAAAAATCTGCTTACCGTGCGTTTGGAAATAAATAAAACTACTCTAAATATGCATTAAAAAATCTGTATAATCCTTGAGAATCATATTCTACATTTTTTAGTTTAGGTGAAACAAGCAAGGCTTCAGAATAAAAATATATCGGTACTATTGAATTGTCATTCATAAAAATATTCTCTGCTAAATGAAGTGCATGCATTCTTATATTATTATTTTTATTTGTTGAGGCTATGTCAATGTAATCATCAAAAGCCTTATTGGAATAAGAGCCGTAATTGTTCGGAGCATCGCTTTTAAAAATGTTTAAAAAGTTTATAGGATCATTATAATCAGCATACCATAAATAAACAGCTAAATCAAAATTTCTATCATACATATTTTGAAGATAAGAAGCCCATTCATGCTTGACTATCCTTACATCAATATTTAAATTTTCTTTAAGCATAGTTTGAACAGCATCTGCAATATTTATATCAAACTCCCTTGTCGCTATTAATAAATCAATAACAGGGAAATTTTTACCATTTTGATATCCAGCCTGCGATAATAATTTTTTAGCCTCTTCTAAATTTTTCTGATAGTTGGAAGATATTATATGCTCTCCTCCTTTTTCTCTAAAGTCTCCGTTTATGTCATTAATACCATAAGGAACTAAACTTCCAGCAGGACGCTCTCCGCACTTTGTTATTGATTTTACTATATAATCTCTGTCTATAGCCAAAGATAATGCTAGCCTTACTCTATTATCTTTTAAAGCTTCTTTATTGTTTAGATTAAATCTATAATAGTATGAGGCAGCAACTGGTACTATATGAACTACTCCTTTTTTCTTTAGAGCTTCTATATCATTTCTTGGAAAAGGCTTAGCAAAATGAATAGAACCATTAAGAATTCCTGCAAGCGAAGTATTAGGCTCTTCCATCAAAAGAAAAGTTAATTTATTAGGCTTTATATTTTCATTATTCCAATAATTAGTATTTCTCTCTAGTATTATGCTTTTATCAAAGTTTCTCTCTGTCATCTTAAAAGCACCATTACCAATATAGCTTTCAGGTTTTAATGTCCATTCATCGCCGTATTTATTTATTATATCTTCACGCACTGGATAAAAAGGAGGATAAGCAGCAAGCTCTAAAAAGTATGCAGTGGGGCTGTTTAATTCTACTTCAAATGTATAGTCATCTACCACCCTAACACCAAGCTCTTCTATAGCTTTTTCACCGCTTATTACTTCTTTAGCATTCTTTATCACTTCAAAATAATAGCTGTATTTATTAGCAGTTTTCGGATCAACTGCACGCCTCCAAGTATATACAAAATCTTTTGCCGTAACACTTTTTCCATCGCTCCATTTTGCATTGGTTCTTATATGAAAAGTATAAATATTTCCTTCTCTGTTAATATCCCAGCTTTCTGCTGCTCCGCCTATTATTTTATTGTCTGCATCTTTTTTTGTAAGCCCCTCAAAAGCATGAAGAATGTATATCATAGTAAGATTATCAGTATTTAAAGTGGGGTCAACAGTTAAAGGCTCAGGAGCTAGATTTATCACTATATCATTGTTTGTATTAATTTCTTTTTTTGAAACTTTTGAACATGATATTATTGAAAGTATTAGTAAATTGAAAGTAATTATTTTTTTAAGCATATATTTTCCTTTTAAAGTTTTAAAGTTAAAATTTTTTATAAAAGACATAATTATACCTTGGACAATAGACTTGTTTCAAAACTATTTATAGTTGCTGTGACTAGCTCTGCAAAGCACATCCACACTTATTTTTTCGACCGAAGTAAGTACCGTTAGGTATGGTGTGGGCTGGAAAAAGTTGAATAAAAAAATTGACAAACTTAAAAATTTGCAGTATATAATCTAAATTTAGCCTAAAAATGCAGTTCTTTTGGTTCTCGCCGAAGGCGGGCTGTGCCTTATACCACGCCACAGGCGGACAGACGTCATAAAAGAACTGGGGTGTGGGGCAAAGCCCCACAAATATCAAAATTTAAAAAATTAATTTTTTGACAAACTGTATTTGTTTAGGTATATACTACGAGGTTAAATAAAATTGTATTTTTTAACCTAAAATATCACTTATAGATTTTACACACAAGTCAACAGCCTTATCTATCTCTTCTTCATTAATTATAAGAGGCGGATTAAAATATATAACATTACCCAAAGGTCTTAATAATAATCCTCTCTGAAGTGCTTTTTTATATATTTGATAACCCATTCTAAGTTTAGTGTCAAAACCTTCTTTTGTGTTTTTATCAATAACTAATTCCATAGCATTAATAAGTCCTATATTTCTAATCTCTCCTATATTTGGGTGATTTAATAATTTTTCTTTTAATTTATTATTTAAATATTTTGCCATTATTTGAGCCTTATTTAGAATATCGTCTTCTCTTAAAACTTTTTGTACAGCCAAAGCAGCAGAACAGCCGAGAGGATTTCCGCTGTAGGTATGACTATGCATAAAAGCCTTACCTTCATTATAGTCAGCATAAAAGGCATTGTATATTTTATCTGTAGTTATTGTTATAGCCATAGGCATGTAGCCTCCAGTTAAACCTTTTGAAACGCACATTATATCAGGGCTTATATTAGCATGATCGCATGCAAACATCTTTCCAGTGCGTCCGAAATTGGTTGCTATTTCATCAGCTATGAATAAAACATTATATTTATCACAAAGCTCTCTTAACTTTTTTAAATAAAGCGGAGGATATATTCTCATACCAGCAGAAGCCTGAAGCAAAGGCTCTATTATAACAGCACAAGTTTCATCAGCATATTTCTCAAACTTTTTCTGAGCATCTAAAAAACATTCGCATTTGCAATTTTCTCTGTTTTGATTATATTTGCATCTATAACAGTCTGGTACTTCTATATGAATAGTTTCCATAAGCATAGGTTTGTATATTTTGGCATATAAGTCCAAACTTCCAACGGATAATGCACCTATAGTTTCGCCATGATAACCGTCAGTAAAACACATAAACTTTATTTTTTTAGTATTGCCTATTTGATGATGATACTGAAAAGCCATTTTTAAGGCAGCTTCTACTGATGATGAGCCGTTATCTGAAAAATTAAATTTAGTAAGCCCTTTAGGAAGTATTTTTACAAGCTCTTCGCATAGTTTAATAGCTCCTTCATGTGAGAAGTTTGCAAATATTACATGTTCTAATTTATCAAGCTGCGATTTTATAGAAGCATTTATTTTTTCATTGCAATGCCCAAGTAAATTGCACCACCAAGAACTTACAATATCAATATACTCTTTTCCGTTTTTATCGTAAAGATATATTCCTTTTCCTCTGTCTATTATTATAGGAGGAAGCTCCTCATAATCTTTCATCTGTGAACAAGGATGCCAAATATATTTTAAATCCTTTTCTTCTAATGTCATAATGATTCCTTTATATGAAGTATATAAAAATCGAAGTTAAAAATATTATTCAAAAATATTTTCTATATTTATATCATCTAATTTTAAGATACCTTCTATAACAAAGCCTATAATTTTTACTCCCGTAATATCCTCTATCATTTTTTTATTATCATCATGCATTTCATTTGTTATTTCAAACCTATTTAATATCACACCATTAATTTTTAATTTTTTACTTCTCATATATTCTATAGTTAAGACAGTAGAATTAATTGTACCAAGTCCTGCATCGGCTACTATTAAAGACGGCAAGTCAAGTTCTTTTATAATATCTTCTAAAAAAATTTTTTTATTATTATCATATCTAATAGGACATATTATACCGCCGCTTCCTTCTACTATCATATAATCATGTACTTTATCTATATTTTTATAAGCATTTTTTATAAACTCCATATTGGGAGGATTCCCCTCAATTTGTGCTGCCAAATGAGGGGAATAGGCATGCTTATAAGTGTATGATACCATTTCATCATAAGAATCTTTTAAATCTGCTTTTTGTTTTACATACCAAGCATCGCTGTCTGTTATATCATCACTTCCGCTTAATGCTGCTTTATAATAACCTATATCAAATCCTTTATCTTTCATGTTTTTAGCGATTAAGGCTGATACATAAGTTTTACCTATATCAGTACCAGTGGCAGTTATAAAAAGTGCTTTAGCCATATTAATAAAATCCTAAATAAAAAATTTAATCTTCTGTTAAAATAATTTTATATCCCAAATCTTCGGCCATTTTTTTATCTGTTTCTATTGAAATGCCGGAAGTTGTGAGCATATCTCCTGTTATGGCAGCATTAGCCCCAGACAAAAAGCATGATCTTCCTTTGTCTTCTAAAAGCCCTCTTCCTCCTGCAAGTCTTATAAATGCCTTAGGATTGATAAATCTGTATACTGCTGTTATTCTTCTCATATCTTCTAAAGTAAGAGGAGTTATATCTTCAAAAGGAGTGCTTGCTATAGGATTAAGCATATTAACAGGAATAGACATTATTCCTAAATCTCTCAATTCTAAAGCCATATCAATTCTGTCCTCCCAACTCTCTCCCATACCCATAATGCCTCCGCTGCATACAACCATTCCAGCTTTTTGTGCAGCCTTTATTGCTTTTATCTTATCATCATAAGTGTGGGTAGTACATACATTGGCAAAGAAGTTTCTTGAGGCTTCCAAATTATTATGCACTCTTCTAAGTCCAGCTTCTTTCATCTTTTTAAACCCTTCTTCATCTAAAAGCCCCAAAGATGCACATACATATCCGTCGGTTTCTTTATTAAGAGTTTCTATTGCATCATATACTTTATCTACTTCTTTACCGTATAATGCTCTTCCTGATGTTACTATAGAGTATCTTAAAACGCCTTTATCAAAATCGCTTTTGCCCTGCTCTAATATTTTTTCTCTATCTAAAATATCATACTCTTCGCATTTAGTATCATAATGAGATGACTGTGCACAGAACTTACAATTCTCAGAACATTTTCCGCTTTTGGCATTTATTATAGAACACATATCAAATACATTAGAACAGAAATGCTTTCTTATATCATCAGCTGCTTTGCATAAATCTTCTAAAGGCGAATCTATTAATTTTAAAGCCTCTTCTTTTGTTATGTTATATCCATTAAATATTTTATCTCTTAACTCTTCTATATTTATTGATTTTTTTATTACTGTTTCAATATTATTCATTTTTTATAAACTCCATAATTTTAAGATATTTTATAATTTACACTTCCAGATGTAAGCCTGTCAATTTCACCATTTTTTAATTCTACTATCAAAGCAAAAGTTTTATCTATATCTAAAACTTTAACTATATTCTCTTTTCCATTTATATCTACAGATACTTTTTTCCCTATTAAAAAAGAGCGTTTTTTATATTCTTCATAGAAATTAATATCATTAAAATAATATTCATATAGATTTTCTAATATTTTCGCTATTAAAATATTTCTTATATCAGAATTATTTTTTAAATTATCATTATTAATAGATGCAGCTATATTATCAAGCTCTTTTGGAAATCCTTTCTTTGGGAAATTAACATTTATGCCAATTCCTATAACTGCATAATCAAGTTTTCCGTCTTCAAAGCTGAAAGATCCTTCTGTAAGTATGCCGCATACTTTTTTATTATTAATAAAAATATCATTTACCCATTTTATTTGCGTACTTTCATTTGTAACTTCTTCTATTGATTTTGACACCGCCATAGCTGCAGCAGTAGTTATAAAAGAACTGTTAAAAATCTTTTTCTCTTTTTTAAGATTAAGTATTATACTCATATATATGCCTGTACCATAGGGCGAGAAAAAAAACTTGCCGTTTCGCCCGTATCCGCTTGTCTGCTCTTCTGCAATTATTACAGTACCGCTTTCAGCTCCTTTTATTGCCATTGCTCTTGCTATAGTGTTTGTTGATTCTACGGTTTTGTATATCAAGAAGCTGAATTTATCACTATATTTAGGCATATTATCTTTTATTATTTTTGATGATAAAATGTCAGTTTCCTTTGACAGAGCATAGCCTTTATTTGATACAGAAAGAATATCGTATCCTTCATTTTTTAAGGATTTTACCGCTTTCCATATCGCTGTTCTGCTCACATTCAAATCATTTGCTAATTTCTCTCCAGATATGAAAAGCCCTTTATTTGACTCTAGTATTGATATTATATTTTCTTTTAAATTTTTTCTCATAATGCAGAATGATAACATAATAAATATAATTGTCAACTTTAAAATTTAAAAAGGTTTACAATTATGATTTAAATTGTATAGAGTATAAACAGTCAGTTTTAATTTTAGTATATATTGTATAATAGGAGTACATACTGTAAAATTTGAATGTATTAATATTGTACATATTTAATAATTTAGATTCTATATATAGGGCTTTAATAGCAGATAGTGTATTATAAATATACATAGATATAAAAATAATTGGCATATTTATTGCATATATAATAGTGTAAGCGATAATGACTCGGTGAGAGTTAAAACAAATGATAGTTAATCGCTGATTAAATTAGAAAAATATAAAAGTTTATATAAAAGGAGTTTTAATTATGACTAAAAGATTATTTTTTCCAGCTTTACATTCTATGTTAGATGATTTTAGAAGTTTTGATGAGGCATTTGGCAATTTATACAGCAATGATGAGGTGAGAAAATTATCTCATTACAATATAGAAGAAGATGATAAGAGCTATACTATAGAGATGGATATGCCGGGTGTGAGAAAAGAAGATTTAGAAATAGGTATAAAAGAAAATGTACTTTCTATATATGCTGAACGCAAAAAAGTAAGTAAAGAAAAACTTGAAAATAGTGAAAATAAAGAGGAAAATGACAGCGGCAATGAAGTAATAGTTTCTAAATATGAACAGAGCTTTAATATCAGCACAAAAGGAATTGATGTTGAGAATATAGAAGCTAATTTGACAGACGGGGTTTTAAAAATAGTTCTTCCTAAAAAAGAGGAAGTAAAATATGAGAAAAAAATAAATATAGGCTAATTATTTTATCGTTAATTAAATTATAGAGGTTTATGAAAAATTGTTAAAAATTAAAATATAAGAGAATAGTTAATATAAATTAAGGAGTTTTAATATGTCAAGAAGAATATTTGTACCAACATTACATTCAATTTTTTCAAATGCTAACAGATGCAATTCTTTAGGAAACTGCGGAGCTTATAGCGATTATCATAATAGAGTATCAAACTATAGAATAGAGGAAGATGATAAAAATTATATTATAGAGATGGATATGCCTGGAGTAAAAAAAGAGGATTTAGAAATAGGAATAAAAGAGAATATACTTTCTATTTCGGCTAAGAGGAAAAAAGCAGTAAAAACAGAAAACGGTGAATCAAAAGAGGAAGTTATTTCAAGCTATGAGCAAAGCTTTAATATCAGCACAAAAGGAATTGATGTTGAAAATATAGCTGCTAATTTGAATAACGGCGTTCTTATGGTAACACTTCCAAAGAAAGAAGAGCTTAAATATGAGAAAAAAATAGAGATAAAAGGAGAATAATTAAAACCTATATAAATTAAATTCATAAGATATAATCCATAATAATAGGGACACAGGGTAGATAAAAATATCCTGTGTCTTTTTTATTTGCATTGATATAAGAAAGATTTTGAATTTTTTATATATCATAGTATAATATTGTTAAGAATTAGATATTGTATTTAATAGAGGCATATTTATGAAAAATCTACCGCTTCCAAAAGGCTGGCAAGAAGTAAAACTTGGAGATATATGCAGTATAAATGTTAGTAGTCTGAAAGAAAATACTAATGAAAATTTTAAATTTAAATATATAGATTTATCAGCCGTAAAAAATGGTATTATAGATTTTCCAAATGATTATATAACTTTTAAAAATGCACCAAGCAGAGCAAGGAGAATAATAAAAATAGATGATGTTATTATGGCAACAGTAAGACCAAATTTAAAAGGATTTGCTTATATATCTTTTGACCCAGAGGAATATATATGTTCTACAGGTTTTGCAGTATTAACTTCAAAGTCTGAAATTTCTATGAAATATGTTTACCAAAATTTATATGCAAATTATATAGAAAAACAAATATTTAATATGTTAGTTGGTTCCAATTATCCTGCTTTAAATACTTCAGATATACTGAATATAAAAATATT
>NZ_JH994110.1:530437-650598 GCF_000316195.1 Brachyspira hampsonii 30446
CTTTTTAGTATATAAAATCTTTTTTTTCGTTCTTTTTTGCTTAGCCAAAAAAGAACCAAAAAAGGCTATTTACTTTTTTGTAAAAAAGTAAAATAAAAAACAATTACAATCTTGGTGGGATTACTTTTTATTTCTGTGATTGCATTATAATATTTTTTAGATTTTTATTATTATAATTCATTGTATAATGAAAGGTACGATGCCGCACCTACAGTGGACTATCTGAAATATTAAGAAATACGGTGCGGATCGTCGCTACGGCAAGTAGTTTTTGTAAAAAAAGAAGACAAAAAAACAATTTTATTATTGTTATGTTCGCCGAAACCTATAAATGTATTCCAGATAAAGCTGTAATACGGTTTCGGCGAACTATTATATTATTTAGGGATTACTTTTTATTTATATGTTTGCATTATAGAATGTTATATCTTTTTATTTTAATATTATTGTTGTATAATGAAGAGTAATCAGCCGCACTTACATTGTATTATCTTAAAGGTTAGGCGATACCGTGCTGCTTGGCGGTGAGAAGCGTACCGGCGAATATAAGGAGTAATTTATTATGAATAAACCTAAAATAGTAGTGCTTGACGGAGCTATATTGAATCCAGGAGATATATCTTGGGGAGAAATTGAAAGCATATCAGATTTAACAGTTTATGATAGAACAGATTATGATAAAGTGCCTGAAGTAGCTAAAGATGCTTGGGGTATATTGAACAGCAAAGTTGTTATTGATAGAAAATTAATGAAGTCATTGCCTAATTTAAAATATGTAGGAATGCTTGCAACAGGGTATGACAGCGTAGATATTGAAGCTGCCAAAGAATTGGGGATTACTGTTACAAATGTTAGGGGATACGGTCCTCAGTCTGTGGCTCAGCTTGTAATGGCTTTTGTATTATCGCTTTCTTTTAGGATAGTTGAACATAACAATCAGGTTCATAATGGCGATTGGGTAAAATGCAAGGCTTATTCTTTTAGTTCTTATCCTTTAATGGAAATAGAAAATAAAACTATGGGTATATTTGGTTTCGGCGATATAGGAAAAGAAGTTGCAAAAATGGCTTCGGCTATGGGTATGAAAGTTTTAGTTTATTCAAGAAGTAAAAAAGAAAATGTTGAAAATGCTTCTAGTATAGATGAGCTTTTTGAGAGATCCGATTTCTTATCGCTCAATGCACCTTTAAATAAAGAAACAGAAAATATTGTCAATAAAGATTTGCTTTCAAAGATGAAAAAAACAGCATTTTTAATTAATACTTCAAGGGGAGGAGTAATAGTTGAAAAAGATTTAGCATATTCTCTTAATAATGATATCATAGCAGGGGCAGCTTTAGATGTGCTTTCAAAAGAGCCTCCTACAGCAGATAATCCTCTGCTTACAGCTAAGAATTGTTATATAACTCCGCATTTTGCCGGAAATACTCTAGAGGCTAGAACAAGACTTATGCATAAAGTTTATGAGAATATAAAAGCATTCTTAGAAGGAAATCCTATAAATGTTTTAACTAAATAAAATTGATTAATTATTATATAAAATATCTTTTAATGTATTTATAAGGATATTATTTATTTTATTAGTAGATATTGTAACTCTTAGAAAATCAGATAGTATGTTTTCTTTATCATATTTTTTTACGAATATATTTCTTTTTATAAGTTCTTCGTATATATAATCAGATTCTTTATTTACATGTTTTATTAAGAGGAAATTTGCTCTTGAAGGTATTACGATAAAACCTTCTTTGCTCAATATTGTATCCAATCTCTCTCTTTCCAAAACTATATCGAATATATTATTATACGAAGTTTTTTCATCTTGCAAGGCTGCTGTCATTATAGTTTCAGAGATTTTATTTACTGAGTATTTCTGTCTTAATTTTGACATATTTTCTATATTTTGAGAATTAGATACTATAAAGTTAATATTAAGTCCTGATATAGAATGAGAATGTGCAATGGATCTTATTATAATTAAATTTTTATATTCATTAATTAATTTGACAGCACTTTCACCGGCAAAATTGATATATGATTCATCTATAACATATATTCCTTCATAATTTTTTAAAAACTCTTCTATTTCTTTTATATTTATAAACATACCTGTTTCTGCATTAGGATTGCTTGCTATTATAATTGAATTTTTATTTTTGATATTGTTTTTAAGAGAAATATTATAATCTTCTCTAGCTTTAATTATATCATAATGCATTTTATAATACGAAAAGATCATGATATATAAATCTCTGTAAGGCTCCTGAAGAAATATTTTATATTTATCATAAGAGTTGATAATGCATGCAAAAGCCTCATACATACCATTAACAGAAATTATATTATCATTTTCTATATTAAGATATTTAGCCATTTGCTCATCTAATTTCTGCGGGCTGTACTCAGGAAAGAATCTTAGAGATTCAATATCAAATTTCTCAAGCTCTTTAATAATATTTTTTGACGGCTTGTATGGATTTTCATTTTTATCTAAAAAAATTTTTTTGTTCATTATTGTTATGCTCGCCTACGCCCAAAGAATTTACTTAATAAATTAAGTCACACGCTGTGTACCTTCGGTAATTGCTTCGGCTCGCTTATTTTATTGTTATGCTCGCCTGCACACAAAGTATTTACTTCATAAATTAATTCACACGCTGTGTACCTTCGGTAATTTCTCAGGCTCGCTTATTTTATTGTTATGCTCGCCTGTACACAAAGTATTACTTAAATAATTAACTCACACACTGTGTACCTTCGGTAACTTCTCAGGCTTGATTATTTTATTGCTATGCTCGCCTACGCCCAAAGAATTTACTTAAGTTATTAACTCACACACTGTGTACCTTCGGTAACTTCTTAGGCTTGATTATTTTATTGCTATGCTCGCCTACGCCCAAAGAATTTACTTAAGTTATTAACTCACAATCTATGTCAATGTGTCTTGCTTAGCTTTCTAATATTTAAAATGTATCATTGATAATTATCTTAATATTTTTAAATTAGTTTACACTTTTTAATTTTATGTTTAGTTAATGTAATATTTTTATTAAGTATGTATTATGTTTAAATAAATAGCAAATCTTGTCGATAATTATGTTAGGTTGATCATTCATAAATCAGCTAAAATTTTGTATATTATATCTTAAATTAAGAGGCAGATTTCAATGTCAGTAAAACAGGTTTCCGATCAAGAAATATTATCAATGTATTTAAACTATGAAGCAGTGGAGAAAGGATTATCATCAAATACTTTAGAATCCTATAAAAGAGATATTGTGATATATCTTGATTTTTTAAACAGAAATAAAAAATCTATTTTAAAAGCTACAAGAAAAGATATTGAAAAATTTTTAAGCGAAAGAAAAGAACAAGGTTCAAAATCCAGAACTGTAGCTAGAAACAAAGTAAGCATAGTTAATCTTTATAAATTTTTGGTTATGGAGAATTATATTTCTAAAAATCCTACAGATAATTTAGAGGTTATACGCTTAAAAAGGGTATTGCCTGAATCACTTACAACAACAGAAGTAGATGATTTGCTTTCAGTTCATAATGAAAAGACTGACAAGGGATTAAGGGATAAGGCCATATTTGAGCTTATGTATTCTTCCGGACTTAGAGTTAGTGAAATTTGCTCTTTAAAGATAGATGATATATTTTTTGAAGGTAAGTATTTAAAGATATGCGGTAAGGGAAAAAGAGAGAGAATAGTACCTATTAATGACAGAGCTTTAGATATTTTGCAAAGATATATTCAAACCAGCAGAGTCATAATGGTTAAAGGTAAAAAGACTTCGGAATTATTTTTAAACTTTAGAGGAGATAAGATTTCAAGAGTAGGTATTTGGAAAATAGTTAAAGAGGCGATGAAAAAAAGCAAAATAGAAAAGAATATTTATCCTCATACTTTAAGACATAGTTTTGCAACACATCTTATACAGCATGGTGCAGATTTAAGAGCAGTACAGAGAATGCTCGGACATTCTGATATCACTACAACAGAAATTTATACGCATGTTGATTCTGCACATCTTAAAAAACAAATATCAAAACACCCTAAGCATTCTAAACATGCTAGACAAAATACTAATATATAAATAAAATATTACGGATTGGAAATAATAAATGAAAAGAAGCATAATAGCCACAACAATATTACTACTTATATCTATATCATTGGTAGCTTTGACTTTTGGTATAGGCGAAAGAATGACAATAGTCAGTTACAATGATAATGATCCTAATTATATTTTTGATGAAACAGAAAAAAATCATAGGATAGATATGTATAATCCTGATTCTCTTTCTCTTGTTACATCAAAGCCTATATATGATTATGATTTATCCGTAGATTTAGAAGATATATATACTGAAGAAGAAATCAGTGCGGATTCTGATATACAATATTTAAATCAAAATATGCTTCTTAGCGATGAAGATTTAAGCAGTGAAATGCCTAATCCGAATGTGCTTCCGGCTATGGCATTTAATGCTAATAATGTAGATAAAGCTGCAGATAAGCTAAGTGCGTCTGTAGATATGGCAATACAAAATTCAAGAAGCAGAGAAGCTCCTAGAGTAGCAATAGATTTATCAAAAATATCAGTATTCAGATATGAGCCTGTAGTTATTAATGCTTCTGTATATACTGAGGATGTGGTACAAAATATAAGCATATATGTAAGATATAAAAAAGATAAAATAGTTAGAGTGAATGGAGATGAAAGATATTCTATAAATGTATTTAAAGTAAAAAATGCAGAGTATAAAGGAACTTATCTTCATCCTTTCGGAGGAGCTTTAGGAGAATATCAGGCTGTAGTATTGGTTCAGACTAAAAATGGTGTTTACGGTTATACTAAAGATTTTACAGTTAAAGGAAGACAGTCTCCTCCTGCTAAAGAAACTAAAAAGATAGCAACATTAGAATATGCTATAGATTTAACAACTAAAAAAATACCTAGTGTAGAAACAGGAGAGCCTACTACTTATGATGCTATATATGATTGGATTAGATATATGAAATGCGATATGTTCTGGGCTATAGGAGGTCAGACTACAGGCTGGACTTCAGGAATTACTCCGGAAGAGCCTTGGGCTAGAGATATGATTAAAAACATAGAGAATCTTGCTTCCAGCAAAGCTAAAGGTAATGTTGAGCTTGGTGCTTATGTTATGAGCTATTTTGCGGCAGGCGGCGGTGCCAGAAAAGGCGGCTATGATGTTTCTATAGGGTATAATTCTGCTACTCAGAGTCTTGTGGAAAGCAGACATATATCTTTAGATGATCCTAAGAGAGTTCAGGATATTATAGATATATTAAAAAGATATGATTCTAATCCTAATATATCATATTTAGGTCTTGACTTCATAAGAACAGGTGAGGTTGATGGATATGAGATGGTTGATGAGATGGTTGAGCTTACAGGTGTTTATGTGCCTGCTAATTGGTCTACTATGAGTAAAGCTGCTCGTATGCGTTGGCTTGCTGTTAATAGAGGCAGAAAAGAAATAGGTATGAAATGGAGATGGTTCAGAGCTCATAAAGAGTCTTTAATAATAAAAGCTATAAAAGATTCGGGAATAAGAAAAAAATTATGGGCATTTACTTTGGGCTGGAATCATGGTCAGGAACATGGTCAGGATCCTTATATGTTCTTTGATGCTGGTATAGACTATGATGCAGTTATGATATATGAAGCTAGCCGTCCTCAGCATGTAAGTATGCTTGCTGCTTGGCCTCAATACTTATCAGGCGAATATAATGTACTAGTTGGAAATATGATAGATAATAGACTTCAGGACGGAAGTTTAAGACCGGAACTTGAATATATGAGAAGAGTATATGAATCTGAAGCTAAGTTTAATAGAAGCAGCAGAATAAGAGGAGTATTCTTCCATGACATATCAAGAATGTTATGGTCTAAATTTAGAGGTTCAGGAAATAGTATAAGAGAATGGGCTAATATAAATGCTTCTATTGTTTCAAGAATAGAAGAAAAATATTCAGAAAACCCATTTAATGTTACTGTAAAATTAGATGAGAGAAACAGAACAGGTGTGCTTACTATAGTTAATAGAACTTCCAAGAAACAGAATGATGTAACTATAAAAACAGATTTGGCTCAGGCTCTATCTACTATAGTGCTTGATACTGAAACTGTTGATATTGAAGCTGGGGAAACTGTTGAGATAGGATTCAGATATGCTTATGGCAGAAGCAGATATTCTTCGCTTATGTCATTTAGAGTTGCTTCTTCTTCAGGTGAAGAGAATGTTGCTGTTGCTTATACTTTACTCAATTCTTTAAGACCAAAACCTAAGCAGGAAGAAAGTGCTACTTTAGCGAAAGGTAATGAAGATAAAAAAGAAGAAGATGAAAAAGTAAAAGATAATTAATGAAAATATAATTAAAAATAGGAAGTAAAAATTACTTCCTATTTTTTTATTTAAAAAATATTAAAATGTTTAATTATAAATTGATAAAAGTTTTTGAGTGTATTATTTCTATTCATTAAAAATTTAAATAAAATTATATACAAATAAAAAATTTATATTGCTGTATATAAATAATATTTTATTGTCTATCTTAAAAAAATATTATATTTTTTCTTTTTGATTTATTCTGCCCGCCCACCCGCCCCAATATCATATTTGTTTTTTAATCTTTTATATAATATCTATATCCGGATTCTTTTAGAGCTTCTTCAAATACTTTATCATCTAATTGTTTTTTAGTTAATATTGCAGCTTCTTCATTATCAAAACTTACCTTTGCATATACATCTTCAATCTTGTTAAAATTGTTCTCTATTATTTTGGCACAATGATTACAAGTCATTCCGCCTATTTTAATTATTTTTTTATATGGGTAGTTTTTTTTGTTTTTATCTTTTACTTTAACTTTTTCTATAATTTGAGATGTATTCTCCGATGAACAGCAGCTGCCTGATTTAATCTTTTTTATATAGTTCATTACAGAGATTATAGCTATTATAATTATGATTGATATTATTATTATGCTTTCCATTGTTATCTCCAAAGTTTGATTATTATAAAAAATGTTATAATATTCTAACAATTATACTGCTATTGTCAATAAAATTTTATAAAAAAATACTTATATATGTTTAATTTTAAGTTTTAAATTCCGTATTTATTAATAGTATAAATTACTTAAGGAAATTAAAATGAATAGATATATATTATTAATTTCATTTTTTATTATATTAATAAGTTCATCTTTAGCTTATTCTCAGAATAATAGAGATAATAATTCTACTAATGCTTTAAAAAGCAGATTATTTTTTACAGAAAGAGATAAACTAACTTCTAAAATAAATATATACACATCTTGGAAAGAAACATACAAATATTTGAGAGATAATAGATTTAGATTTTATAAAAGAGCAGGAAGAACTTTGACATTAGAATTCAGATATAAATATCCTAGCAGCTTACATGTTAATAACGGCACTCCTATTATATTCACATTTGATGATGGAAGTACAATTCAATTAACTAATATACAAAAGGTTATATATAATCCATATTTAATGGGTGATATTAATTATTATGATGTTGAAGTAAGATATAAATTTAATCAAGACAGTGAATTTGAAAGTTTTACTAGTAAATCTATATCAAACATAAGATTTAATTTTATAAATCAATTTGGTGAAGAAGATTATGAAGATATAGGCATATCTATATTGACAACAAGTAATTGGCAGGAAATATTCAGTGCCTTCAAAAACGGTATTGATGCTTTAGAAGAATTGCAGGGAACTAATAATACTTATTAAAAAACAGAGTTAAGTTTGTTATGCAGATATAAGTTCATTATTATATTAATTTGCATGCCATTAAGTCTTGTTCTATAGAATTGCTTAAAAACTCCACAAAGACATCATATAGTATAGGATCTAATTTTACATGTTTTTCTATAAAATCTTCTCTCATTATGTTTAGAGCTTCTTCAGGAGTGAATGTTTTTCCGCCTCTATATTTTCTGGCAGGATCTATTAAAGCATCGTATACATCTATGATTTCAAGCATTTTAGCAGGGAAATAAGCAAAAGCCTCGCATTCATCTATAGCTTTAGCATCATAAGTCATTATTCTTTGTATTTGGAAATTAGGATATTTTTTTAATTTTAAAGCATGTAAATGTTCATAAGGTCCATATCCTAATCCGTAATATTCATGGTGTAAAGCTACTGTAAGTATAACCTCAAGCGGATATTCAGAAGTTTGACTTACTAAAGCATAGCTGTTAAATAAGTGTTTTTTTATTCTTTCATAATCTCTTCCATTTGCTCCTTCAAAATAGTCTAAATCTTTAACTTTACCTATATCATGAAGCAAAGCACCGACAGAATAAAGATTCATATCTTTTTCTTCTATAATTTTAATACCTTTATCTATACAATCTTCAACAGTTGCTAAGTTTTTATGTATTCCTTCTTTATTGAATACAGCTTCAACTTGTTCATAAAATTTTTTATATTTATTAGTATATGAAGTTCTAATTTTATGTACTAAATGTCTTCTGTTTATTAAATTATTGTAGAATACCATAAAATTTACATAAGATATAAATACTCTGTTAGAATGAGACATAACACCGCCGTCAGAGTAATTTCTAAGTTCATCAAATACTTTTTGTGTTTCTGTATTTGCAGCAAGCATATCAACTATAGTAGTAACCAAATTTGTAGTAGTTTCAGTTATTTCCTGATTTTCTATTTTAGCCTGTTCCTGGGTGATTTCTTCTCCTTTAATTTTTTGAATACTTTCAAACATAGTAACTTTAGCTATAAGCCCTACATCATTTCCAACATTTACTATTTCCTGAGCTGTGTTTTTATTGATTCCTGTTGATTTATCTACTGAAATTTCTTTTAATTTATCATCATAATTTTTTATAGTGTTAACTTTTTCTTTATAAGTCATTTTAGAGATTTCAGATATTCTTTTACCCATCTCTTTTTCTGACTCTTTAGGTGTTCTAAATACATAAGGAGCAGGCTCATTTGAAGTATTATTTGAATTATTTGTTTGAGTAATAGATTTGAATTCTTCTATAAACATAGAAAAATTTTTGGGTATGTATATTTTTATATTGCTGTATTTTTCATTATCAATTATTAAACTTAATTGTTCGGTAGGAAACACTACAAGTTTCTTTTCTTTATCTAATCTGAATAACGGTATATTATGAGCAACCAGCTGATCTTTTATGGATTTTATTTCTTTTACTGTTAGAATATCATATTTTTCTATCAAATCATTCATTATAAAAAACTACCTCAAACAAAAATTATATAAGATTTTTCACATTATATTATATATTATTTTTTTAAAAAAAGAAATATAAAAAATTATTTTTTTATTTTAACACCCGGACAAGCTCTTTTGAATTTTCCTGCTATTAAATTACCATTTTTATCCATATATTCTTTCCAATATGGAAAAGTAGAACATTGATTAGGTTTGGCACTATTAATAGTACATCTATTATTTTCATCTAAAAAGGTACAAGGTTTATCTTCTGTTACTTTTATATAATAACCATATCCTTCTTCATATTCTAAATATTTATTAATAAAAACTAACGGAGATATTTCTAATAATTTAGAAGCTCTTTTTATATCATCATCATTAAAAAATACATATCCTTTTTCACGGCAGCATATACCGCATCCTGTACATGAAAATGTTAATATTGCATTTTTATTATTTTTGTTTAATTTATTTGATTTTTTCATTTTATTGATTTTACTGTATTGTATTATTTTAATATAGAATTGGCTTGAGTTTTTATTGTATTAGCTAGATTTTGTTTACCCATTTTTAAGTACATTTCAGAAACTTTTATGTAATCATTATATAAGGCTCTTTTCTCAGAATCATTCATATCTTCAATTTTTTTTTTACCCCCAGAGGGGAGCCTAATATCTATATTAAAAACTATACTGTCAGGATTATTATTTATAATATTTTGATTAAGCACCGCTATTGAAGGCCATCGTCTGCTGTCCCCAAGCTCGGAGGTGGCTATTGATGATAGTGTATCAGTCCACTTTGTTTTATAGGTATCTGTTTGGTATGCTAATGTATTATTATTTGCCTGATTATTATTAGCAGATGCATTAGTATTTGCAGCTGGTGGATTAGGCGGAGGTGTTGGAGGAGTAGGCGGAGTTATTTCAGGCTCTTTAGGAGGGGTAGGAGTTGTGTTATTAGTCTGCGGTCTTACTGCATTAGTTTGAGTATTTACTGTATTATTAGTCTGCGGTCTTACTGCATTAGTTTGAGTATTTACTGTATTATTAGTCTGTGGTCTTACTGCATTAGTTTGAGTATTGACTGCGTTATTAGTCTGTGGTCTTACTGTATTAGTTTGAGTATTTGCTGCGTTATTAGTCTGCGGTCTTACTGTATTAGTTTGAGTATTTGCTGCGTTATTAGTCTGTGGTCTTACTGCATTAGTTTGAGTATTGACTGCGTTATTAGTCTGCGGTCTTAATGTATTAGTTTTAGGTGTGTCAGAGTTATTAGTGATTGATATAATATTATTTGTTGCTAAATCATTTGTATTTAATGTATTATTATTTGTAACCTCTTCATAGAAGTTATCATCAATTTCATTATTTTTTCCTGAGAAGAATTGAATACCTAAGAATGATAAACCTAATATTATAATTATAATCCCAATTATAGGTACAATTTTATTTGATTTTTTATTATTTTCTATAGAATGCTCCGGAGCTGCATAAGGTTCTGCCGGTTTTTTTTCAATTTCAGGAAGAGAAGAGCTTTTTAATTCATCTTCTGTTTCTATAATTTTTATTTCTTTATCTTTTAATTCCTGAATTTTTTCATTGATTGTTTCTTTTAATTCATCTATTTTTGATGAAGAATAATCTTTGTAGCTTTCTACAGAGCTGTTTTCACTTATTGTAGGTGCATCTTTTATAGCAGAGTCAATTTCTTCCTGATTAAATTTAGATTTCTGAATATGCTCATCCTCAGTAGGTATAACAACAGGTCTTTTAAATATATCGCTTTTACTGTATGTTGCTTTTTCTTCTGCTTTAACACTATCAGCATTATTTTCTATTTTTTCAGGTTCATTAGTTTCGGCCTCTGTTTTCTCTTCTGCAATTTCATCAAGTTTTTTATCTTCTTCTGATGATATTAATTCTTCTTTAATTTCTGTATTTTCTGCTTCTTCTTTTTCTTCTTTAGTATCAGAAATATCAGAATCTTTATTATCAGATATTTCATTATTTTCAATTTTTTCATTCTCTTCGGTTTTTTTATCCTCATCTTTGTTATTTTCAAGTGTTTCAAATGAGTAAACAGGAGAATTATTATCATGAACTACTGATGAAGATATATTTTCATTGCTTGATGCAGTATCCTCTTCATCTTTTTCATTTTTTATATTATGAGCTGCAAATACACTGCTTATAATAGGTTTAGATGTATTTATCTCTTCATTTTTATTAATATTATCTAAATTATCATCATCTACTATGGCTATACGCTTTTTTACGCTAACAGGTCTTGATACATTTTTAGATTTTGCTTTTATAGCCTCTTTAAGAAGAGTTATTGATTCTCTTTCTGTTTTATTTTCAGTATTTTCGGTTTTGATTGATTCTATTTTTCTAACAGGAGTTGAAGTTTTAAGAACTATTTTTCTTTCGGCAGTTTTTATTTCAGATGTTGCTTCTTTGATTATATCTTTAAAATCTTTTTTTTCATCATCATTATTTTTTTTAAGAATAGAATCGGAAGCTTTTATTTCAGGCTTATTTTCTTTTATTTCTTCTGATTTTTCAGTTTCAGATATTTTTTTTTTCAGCTTTTTCAGCAGTTTTTTTTAGCTGCAGTTTTCTTTACAGTATCTTCTTTCTTTTCAGCTTTTTCAGCAGTTTTTTTAGCTACAGTTTTCTTTACGGTATCTTCCTTCTTTTCAGCTTTTTCAGCAGTTTTTTTGGCTACAGTTTTCTTTACAGTATCTTCCTTCTTTTCAGCTTTTTCAGCAGTTTTTTTGGCTGCAGTTTTCTTTACAGTATCTTCTTTCTTGTTAGAAGTCTTTTTAGCTGAGGTCTTTTTTACTTCCTTAACTTCTTCTTCTTTTTTGTTTGTTGTAGTTTTTCTTGTTGCCATATTTTCACTCTGTTATATTTTGTTTTCTATTTATTAATATGTTTTTTATAGTATTCATTGTTTTCTCATCAAATATGTTTTCAGTTATATTTCCTCGCTTTAATGAATCTATAAGATATTTATTTAAATTTATATCTTTATTAAGGTTCTTTTCTTTAGCTATATAAATATAATTACACATAGATAGAATTATTCTAAGCCGATTTCCATCAGAAGAATATTTATCTATTAATTTCTGAGGTTCATCAATACCCAAACAACTTAAATTATAACAAACTTTAAAGAAAAGTTTATTAGTAACCTGTTTAATTTGAGTATCTTTTTTAACTTTTTTATTTATAGTATAGAGTATAGAAAAATCTCTAGCTTCAAAATTACATACAGTAGCATAAAATTTTTCTTGATAAGGCATAAGATAATGATGACTTTTTGCCTTAGATTCTACTCTAGTAATAAATCCCTTTTCTTCCAAAACATCTAATGATTTAACTATAGTGGCATTTCCTCCTATACCTGCTTCATTTAATATTTGGGAATGAGTAGTTTTAGCTATACCAAGTTCATAATCATAATTAGCAACTAAAGTTCTATATACTTCTTTAGCTGATAATGGTAATTTCTTCCAAGTATTGTTTTCTGTTATAGATTTTGGAATAAAAGAACACATTGATGCTATTGATAAAAATGTGTCTTTATCTATTGTTTTTAATTGTGCTTTATTGATTATATCTAAAATGTTTTCCAAAATTCTACTCCAATATTCTATATAATATATCTAAATGAATATAAAATCAAGTTTTAAAAAATATTTTGTTTATCTATTTTTTTAACATTGTTTTCTATAATTTGGGATTTTTTTATCGGATTTGTTTTTATTAATTTTATTTTTATGTTTTTTATAATAGAGTTTTTTCAAAAGTAGTTTATAAGATTGTATAACAATTTTTTATAAATTACAGAAGTAATGTTTTATATGTTGTATAATTTGTTATTTTAACATATAGATATGCATTTATACTCTTCGATAGGCTGTTTTTTTAGTTATGCATAATATTGACTGACTTGTACTTTGTAGGTCTAGCCTCCATAATTAAAAATTAGTTTTTAAATAAATATAATGATTTTCAAAAGTGTGTAAAAAAATCTATGAATTTTTAAGATTTCATTATTTTTTTAAATAATATTTTTGAAATTCACCGAATTTTGATTTTTTTAGGATAAGTTTTCCAAAAATAGACTAAAAATTCCCCAAATTTGAAGTTTTTTAACCTTTTTTGAGTATCATTTTTTCTAAAAAAGTAAAAACATATTTTAATTAGCATGAAACAAGTATTATATGTATGATAAAATCTTTATTTTACTAAAAAAAATTGAAAAAATACAAAAAACGGCTTTGTTTAGTATTGTGTTTTTTTAGCTGTATGCTATAATAATAAAACAGTTGATGAGAAACAAAAAACAAAACATCAGCTGACACAAACAAAATAAAAGTTCTTTGAAATATGGATAGCAGAAGCAATTTAAGAAAAACACAACTGGTGTAAAGAACTTAAATAAGTTCTATGACCCAATAGTTACAATTTGTAACATTTCTTTAAGTAAGTAAATCTTCTATTCAGTAGAATAGTAAAATAAAGAATCATTTCAGATTCACAAAAAGTGAGTATGGAGAGTTTGATTCTGGCTCAGAGCGAACGTTGGCGATGCGTCTTAAGCATGCAAGTCGAGCGGACTTATTCGGGCAACTGGATAAGTTAGCGGCGAACTGGTGAGTAACACGTAGGTAATCTGCCGTAGAGTGGGGGATAACCCATGGAAACATGGACTAATACCGCATATACTCTTACTACACAAGTAGAGTAGAGGAAAGGAGCAATCCGCTTTACGATGAGCCTGCGGCCTATTAGCCTGTTGGTGGGGTAACGGCCTACCAAAGCTACGATAGGTAGCCGACCTGAGAGGGTGACCGGCCACATTGGGACTGAGATACGGCCCAGACTCCTACGGGAGGCAGCAGCTGAGAATCTTCCACAATGGACGAAAGTCTGATGGAGCGACATCGCGTGAGGGATGAAGGCCTTCGGGTTGTAAACCTCGGAAATTATCGAAGAATGAGTGACAGTAGATAATGTAAGCCTCGGCTAACTACGTGCCAGCAGCCGCGGTAATACGTAGGAGGCAAACGTTGCTCGGATTTACTGGGCGTAAAGGGTGAGTAGGCGGACTTATAAGTCTAAGGTGAAAGACCGAAGCTCAACTTCGGAAACGCCTCGGATACTGTGAGTCTTGGATATTGTAGGGGATGATGGAATTCTCGGTGTAGCGGTGGAATGCGCAGATATCGAGAGGAACACCTATAGCGAAGGCAGTCATCTGGGCATTTATCGACGCTGAATCACGAAAGCTAGGGGAGCAAACAGGCTTAGATACCCTGGTAGTCCTAGCCGTAAACGTTGTACACTAGGTGCTTCTATTTAAATAGGAGTGCCGTAGCTAACGTCTTAAGTGTACCGCCTGAGGAGTATGCCCGCAAGGGTGAAACTCAAAGAAATTGACGGGTCCCCGCACAAGTGGTGGAGCATGTGGTTTAATTCGATGATACGCGAAAAACCTTACCTGGGTTTGAATTGTAAGATTAATGATTTAGAGATAAGTCAGACCGCAAGGAGATTTTACATAGGTGCTGCATGGCTGTCGTCAGCTCGTGTCGTGAGATGTTGGGTTAAGTCCCGCAACGAGCGCAACCCTCACCCTTTGTTGCTACCGAGTAATGTCGGGCACTCTTAGGGGACTGCCTACGTTCAAGTAGGAGGAAGGTGGGGATGATGTCAAGTCCTCATGGCCCTTATGTCCAGGGCTACACACGTGCTACAATGGCAAGTACAAAGAGAAGCGAGACCGCGAGGTGGAGCAAAACTCAAAAAAGTTGCCTCAGTTCGGATTGGAGTCTGAAACTCGACTCCATGAAGTTGGAATCACTAGTAATCGTAGATCAGAACGCTACGGTGAATACGTTCCCGGGGATTGTACACACCGCCCGTCACGCCATCGGAGTTGGTTTTACCTGAAGTCGTTAGCCTAACCGCAAGGGGGGCGGCGCCGAAGGTGGGACTGATGATGAGGGTGAAGTCGTAACAAGGCAGCCGTACCGGAAGGTGTGGCTGGATCACCTCCTTTATTCGGAGATTGTCCGACTTAAATCTTACTGCTATTCATATTTGAAAGAATTTTTCCATATTATATTTTTTATACCTCGTTAATAAACTAGCCATCTAGGCTGGTTTTTTTGTGCTTTTTATCTAAAAAAATCTATTTTTTTTAGATATATAGTAATTATGAATAATATTATAGCTAGACTTTTTCTAATTAATTTATTACTATAAAATTATTGATAATTTAGTAAATTTCTTATAAATATTTTAAGATCCTTTATAAACAGCTATAATATTAGATATGATTACTTTAATATAATATTAAATATTTTTATAAAACACTTGTTTTTTTATTAATATTAGTTACTATATAAATAAAAATATTTTAGGTTTTAACTTATGAAATTTATATTTTCCAGATTTTTTATAGGAAGTATTGTAATACTGATAGGAGCTTATATTCTACTTCAGTATGTTTTTCATATCTATATTCCTGCACTTGCATATACTCCGGTATTTACTATAATAGTATCTATTTTAATAATGGTTTGGGGCTGTGCTATACTTGTTGGCAGAGGTTTCTATGCATCTAAAATACTTTTGGGACTTTTTGTTATATGTGCTGGAATATATATACTTATAAGATACTGTTTTAATATTAATATGCCTTTTATATTATATACGCCAATATTTAGAATGATTATAGGTATGATAATAATATTTTTGGGTGTTTATATATTGTTTGGAATGCATTATTTAAGAGACAGCATACCTAAAAATAATAAAACTAAATATGATGTATATTTTAAAACAGATAGTATAGATTTATCTGAATTAGAAATAGATAGAAACAGAACTATAGATATTAATACATTTTTTTCTGATACTGTTGTTTTAATAAGTGATAAAGTGCAGGTTCATATAAAGGCATCAAGTGCTTTCGGATCTGTTTCACTTCCTACAGGTGACAGTGTAAGTTTTGGAGAGACTAATTTTATTATGGGAAACTCTGATAAAATACTTTATTTAAATGTTAGTTCAGCATTTGCACAAATAAGGGTTCTTTATAAATGAATATATTATTGTCAGGCAGTAATTAATTTATGCATATAATATCAGGAAATAAAAAGGGAAGAAAAATAACAACTCCCAAAAGGGATTTTAGACCTACACAGGGTAAGGTTAAAGAGGCTTTTTTTAATATTATTGATATAGAAAATAAAACTTTTTTGGATTTATGCTCTGGAAGCGGTGCTATGGGGTTTGAGGCTTTAAGCAGAAATGCTAGGTTTGTAACTTTTATAGAGATAGACAGAGAGGCTGTAAAAACTATATTTTCCAATGCTAAAACTATATTCGATAATGATGAAAATCTCTATAAAATAAAAAGAGTATCAGCTGAAGATTATGTTAAAAAAACTGATGATAAATTTGATGTTATATATTTGGATCCGCCTTATCATTCAAAAATATATTTTGATGTTATAAATAATATAATAAAAAGAAATATGTTACATGATAATGGAGTTTTAGCTGCAGAGTTTGGGGCGGATTATTATAAAAAGTTCTTAGACAATGAAGATTTAAAAAACATGATATCGGGTATTATGAAGTATGATATAAAAACCTATGGAGAGAGTGTATTAATAATATTTAAGTATATATGAAATTTTAAGTATAAAAAAAGAGAGATACCTTAAACAGCATCTCTCTAAAATTTTCATAAACCTTAATTTATGTTTAATCGTCCCATTGCTGACCCATTAATTGACCATTAGCAGCTATATATAATTCCATCATATTATTAAGTTTTATTTTGTAGTTACCCCATTCTTTTTCAACATCTATCATTCTAGCCTGAGGATAAGTTCTTCTAAGAGTATTAGCTACAGCCTGAGGCAATACGCTCATAGGTACTCCGTTATATTCTCCATCTATATTAAGCCAATTACCATTAGGCATAAAATCTATAGAAGCTCCATTTGACAGCTTAACTTCAAATTTACCGTCATCTCTTTCAACTTTCCATATCTGAGCATTAGGATAAACTCTTCTTATGAATGTTCTTGCTTTTTGAGGTAATGATGAAGCTGGTACTACCCAATCAGCAAAAAGGCTTGAAGTTGATATAATAGTTAATGATATTAATAAAGCTAATAATTTTTTTGTCATAATGAATCTCCTTAATTTAGTTGTATTTTTCAATAATCTCCTGTAAATTATCTTTACAATTATAAGTATATCAGAAAAAGGATTTATGTCAATGGAATTTACTCTAGTTTTACATTTTTTTTACAAAATATAGTAAAATTAATATATTTATAAAACATATAATACTTAGTATATAATTATATAAAGATAAATTAAATGATAGTAAATATTATTTACTTTTACTATTATTTTTTATTAATGGTTTATAAAATAAATAAATATGTATAATTTGATTTTGAGAGATTAAAATATGAAAAAAAAGATTTGTTTTTCTATACCAATAATAGTAGTAGCATTAATAATATCGATTTCATTTTATATGTCAAGAAGTAAATATATAACAGCTACTGTAGTAATAAGCGATACTATACTTAATATAACAGCAGAGACTTCTGATAAGAATATGGATAAACTTATAGAAAGTATTACAAATGAAATAAATAGGCTTGATAATATGATAAATTCATATAATACTTCAAGCGAAATAGGAATAATAAACAAAGAAAGTTTATCAGGAAAAACTGAAATAGAAATTTCAGATGAAATGGCACATATATTTACAACAGGATTAAGATATTCAAAATTAAACCCATCTTTTGATATAAGTGTAAGACCTTTGATAGAATTATGGGGATTTGGAGTAAAAGAAAATCAGACAGTACCGTTAAAAGAGGATATAGATAATGCTTTATCTGATATAGATTATTCAGCTGTGAGTATAATAACAAATGATGAAAATAAGAGCATATTAAAATTATCAAAGCCGTTAACATTTGATTTTGGATCTTATGGTAAAGGTTATATAATAGAGAAATTAAAAAATATATTTGCAGAATATAATATAAAGAATTATTTAATAGATTATGGCGGAGATACCTATGCAAAAGGAGTTAATAGCAGAGGCAAGCCTTGGGTAATAGCAATTAGAAATCCAAGAAATGATGCTGACGGATATTTAGGGCTTTTAGAAACCACAAATTCTACAATAGTAACAAGCGGAGATTATGAGAGGTACTTTACTCAGGACGGCACTAATTATCATCATATAATAGATGCAGAAATAGGATATCCTACTTATAATACAATATCTGCTACTATAGTTCATACAAATGCTGAAGAAGCTGATGCACTATCAACAACAGCATTTTTGATGGGTACTAACTTCTTTACAAATGAGGCTTTTAAATATAAAGAGGCTTATATTGTAACTCCTCAGGGTGAATTATTTATAGTAACTAATGATAATTTTTAATATATATACTTTAAATTACAAAAAATATATATATACTATAGAGCATATATATTTAATTTGATTATAGAGGTTTTATATGGCTTTTTTTGATTTAAGTTTAGAAGAACTTTATAAGTATAAGGGAAGCGGCGAAGAGCCTAAAGATTTCGATGAATTTTGGCTTGATACTTTAAATGAAAATAATCATAAAACAGAGACTGAATATACTTTAATAGATACGCATTTAAAATTGTTTGATGTATGGAATGTATCATTCAAAGGTTATGCATCTCATAAAATAAATGGTTGGTATATAGCACCTAAATATGCAAGAGAGAATAATGAGAAATTAACTTGTATAATGTGCTATCCGGGATACGGCGGCGGAAGAGATTATCCTAATAAACATTTACTTTTTCCTTCAGCAGGATACAGCGTATTCGTAATGGAGGTAAGAGGACAAGGTGCAGAAGGCGGAAACGGAGCATCAACTCCTGATCCTGTGGGTTCAACCCCTCATGCTGACGGATTTCTCACTATGGGAATATTAGACAAAAAAGATTATTTTTATAAAAGAGTTTTTATAGATGCTTTTAAATCCATTGAGGCTGCAAAAGAGCATTCTCTTACAGGTAAAATTGCTTTAAATGGTACTAGTCAGGGCGGAGGTATATCACTTGCTCTTTTAGGACTTTCAGCACTTAAAAAAGAAAAAATTGAAGCTGCTATGATAGATGTTCCTTTCTTATGCGATTATAAAAGAGCATGTACAATTACAGATACTTTGCCTTATAATGAAATAGCAAGATTCTGCAAAACTAATAGAATGCATGAAAAAACTGCTTTTGAAACTTTATCATATTTTGACGGAAGTTTCTTTGCTAAAAGGTCTAAAGTGAAGGCTTTATTTTCAGTTGGTCTTATGGATATTTTATGTCCTCCTTCTACTGTGTTTGCTGCTTATAATAATTATGCAGGAGAAAAGTCTATTAATGTTTATACTTTTAATGGACATGAGGGCGGGGATAATGAGCAGAGTGAAAGAAAATTAGAATTTTTGAATTCATTAAATTTATAGTTTTATAATTATTACATATTATACATATATTATCTGCTATTATTTATGTAAATAAAATATGTTGATAATATTTGTATATATGTTATATTATTATATATAATAATAGGTATTGATGGATATGGTATGAAGATTGTATCTGGCAGATTTTTTTCTAAATCTGAACTAAGAAATAGAATATTGAGAGATGTGGTTATTTCCATTTTGTTCTTGTTTATAATCATTTTGGTTTATATGCAGATTAGAAGCCCTATACCTATAAAATTTATTTTTAAATCACTTTTTCAAGATGTAAAAACTTCAATAGTAGAAGAATATTCTAAAATATTTTATCCTACATACTATTTTTCTATGCAGATGACGCCTATATTTGATATAGTTAATCAGGCTCCTGAGGCATATAAAATCTTAATAACTAATTTCTTTCCAAAGCATACTTTTATAGAAAAAGCAGCAATGCAGGTAGGAAACAATTATATGTCTATTACCAAAGAAGGAAACGGATATAAAGTTGTCGGGCATATTGTAACGAACAGCAGCAGCAATCAATATTCATCTGTTCCTTTTGAACAGCTTAGTATTGATTCTTTCTATATAAAAGACGGTAAGCCATATATACATTTAATATATATAGCTAATGAAAATATAGCTTTTGAATATATTTCTCAGTTTAATGTAAATTTTAATGATGTAGAGCTTAGAGATATTAATGACATGTATGCTTATCTCATAACAGGCAACAGCAAAATTACTTTTCCTATATCATATTCTGCTACAAATGAGATGAAAGATAATTTGGATTATAATACAATAGCTGATATTATGACTGATGAATTTAATGGAACCAATGAAGATATGATAAAAGTTTCATATAGGGATAATAATTATTGGGGATATAAAGGTACTTTCTCAGTTGCTGATAATAATATAGAAATAGGCATAATCATTCCGGAAAAGGCTTTAATCAGTAAAATACAAATACCTATAATATTATTCTTGGTTGTATTTATAATTATTACTGTAGTTATAATAGTGATGCTTGCAATACATTATATCAGGATTATAGAAGAATTAAAAAGAAATCATATGAATATAACAAAAATAATAGAAGAGGGTGAAAATACTAATGTAGAGTTTAAATCCACATTAAGATATGACAGTAATACAGAAAAAATAAATAAAGCTTTAGAAGAAGTGATTATGAAATCTATTGCGGCATTCAGCAATACTGAAGGCGGAAGATTATTTATAGGAATTGCTAATGATGGGCAAATAATAGGACTTGAACATGATTATTCTACATTGAGGCAGCCTAATAGAGATTTTTTTGAGCTTCATTTAAGAACACTTATAGAAACATATTATGGCAATGCTTTTTCTGCTGAGGGAATAAGAATTGACTTTGTGGATCATAACGGAAAAGATATATGTATTGTTTATATAAGAAAAGGAAGAGAACCTGTATACACTAAAATAACAAATAAACAAGGTGCTAAAGAAGAAAAATTTTATATAAGAGTTGGAAATTCTTCTAGGGAAATTGCAAATGCAAGCGAAATAATAGCTTATGTAAAAAAACATTTTAGGTAATTAAAATGTTTTGATTTTAATTTAGAAAAAACATTTTAGGTAATTAAAATGTTTTGATTTTAATTTAGAAAAAACATTTTATATAATTAAAATGTTTTATATATCTAACTTGACTATTAAAATATATATTATATAATAATTATTACTAATAATAAAAAGGAGTGTTTATATATGTCTGTATATGATAGTATCATAATAGGCGGAGGTCCAGCTGGTCTTTCTGCTATGCTATATTTGGGAAGAGCTTTAACAAATTCTATTTTGATAGAAAAGAAAGGTATTGGTGGTCAGATGATGAGTACTGATTCTGTTGAGAATTATTTAGGTTTTCCTGAAGAAATGAGTGCATTTGAGCTTGTAGCAAGAATGCAGCAGCATGCTGAAAAATTCTCTAAAAATGGAATAGTTTATGATGAAGTTATAAAAGTAGAAAATATTAAAGATGAAGTGAAGAAAGTTATTACTGCTGATGGTAAAACTTACGAAACAAAGACTATAATACTTGCTATGGGCGGATTCGCTAAAAAATTAGGAACAAAAGGCGAAGATACATTTGGAGGAAGAGGGGTTTCATATTGTGCCACTTGCGACGGTGCTTTTTACAAAAATAAAACTGTTGCTGTAGTTGGAGGAGGAAACAGTGCTTTTGATGAGGCTTATTTCCTTACAAGATTTGTTAATAAAATATATTTAGTTCATAGAAGAAAAGAATTCAGAGCTGAACCTATAAATGTTAAGCATTTAACAGACACTGGAAAAGTAGAATATGTACTTGATTCTGTGATAGATGAGATTTGTGGAGACGGTAAAGTTAATAATATAAAAATAAAAAATGTAGTAGACGGTTCTATACATGATCAGGCTGTAGACGGTGTATTTGTTTTCGTAGGTCAGGAGCCTGCAACTCATTTCTTAAAAGACACAGGGTTAGAATTAAATGATACAGGACATATAGTTACTGACATGTCTACAATGGAAACTAATATTCCTGGAGTATTTGCCTGCGGAGATTCTATATTAAAACCTGTTCGTCAGGTTGCTAATGCTGTTGGAGAAGGTGCTGTTGCTGCTATGAGCGTAACTCATTATTTAAGCAAGGCTTGATTTTTTATTTGACAATTTTTAATAAAAAAGAGTTTAGCTTTAATAAGTTAAGCTCTTTTTTATATAAATATGATTTAATATTTTAAAATTTTAGTTATTAAAATTAAATCTGTACTGCAAAGCCTCTGTTATATGTTCTACTCCTATAATATCTTTGTCATCTAAGTCGGCTATAGTTCTTGATACTTTCAATATTTTATTATAGCTTCTAGCACTCATTGAAAATCTTTCCATAGCCATATTAAGTAAATTTTTAGCTTTATCATCTAATATGCAGAACTTTTCAGTATCTTTTATCCCCATAGATGAATTAGAGAATATTTTAAGTCCATTATCTTTGAATCTTTTCTCCTGTTTTTTTCTAGCCTCAATAACTGTTTTACGCATAGAAGCAGAACTCTCGCCGTCTGCTTTTGAAGTCATTTTAGCATACTCAACGGCACGAACTTCTATTGATATATCTATTCTATCGAGTATAGGACCTGAAAGTTTAGCTATATATTTTTTTCTAGCTATATCAGAGCATCTGCAGGTATGTTTTTCATCTCCATAATAACCGCAAGGACAAGGGTTCATAGCTGCAATTAAAGTAAAATTAGCAGGAAAAGAAATACTTCCATTTGCTCTGCTTATTGTTATAGTTTTTTCTTCCATAGGTTCTCTTAATGTCTGAAGTGCTGAGCTTTGAAACTCTACAAATTCATCAAGAAATAAAACTCCATTATGTGCCAATGTTATTTCTCCAGCCTTTATATTTCTGCCTCCGCCTACTAAACTTACATAAGAAGAAGTATGATGGGGTATTCTAAACGGACGTTTTTTTACTATGGGCATGTTTTTAGATAATAGTCCGTAAGAAGAATAAATTTTAGTAACTTCAAGGGCTTCTTCAAAGGTGAGAGGAGGAAGTATTGTAGGTATTCTTTTTGCTATCAAAGTTTTACCGCATCCGGGAGATCCTATCATTATAAAATTATGTCCGCCGGCTGCTGCTATCATTGCTGCTCTTTTAGCATATTCCTGACCTTTAACATCTGAAAAATCTATATTTTCATTTTCTTCGCTATTAAAATTAAATTTACCTTCTGATATGATAGGGGCTTTTTTTCCCTCTATTGCATCTATTGCCTCTTTTAAAGTTTTTACAGGGTATAGATTAAGTCCTTCAATGATATTAGCTTCTTCTATATTATTAAATGGTATAACAGCATTTTTTATACCTAATTCCTTAGCATTTAAAAGCATTGAGAATATTCCTTTAACTTCCCTTACACTTCCGTCAAGAGCCAATTCCCCAAGTATTATAGTTTTATCCATAAAGTCAGAAAAAAATATCTGAGCACTTGAGGATAGTATTCCCAAAGCAAATGCCAAATCATACATACTTCCTGTTTTCTTTAAATCAGCAGGGGCTAAATTTATAGTTATCCTTTTAGGAGGGAAAAATCTGTCGCTGTTGTTTATAGCAGCAATTACTCTCTCTTTTGCTTCATTTACTGCCTGATCCGGTAATCCTACAACATCGAATTTAGGCAAACCCTCAGATATATTAACTTCTATTACAATAGGTATTCCTTCTATGCCGTAAAGAGCTTCTGAATATATTTTTGTATGCATATAAAACTCCATTGTATTAATTCTTATATGCATATAGTTAAACAAATTTTTTTTAATATTTAAGCCTATAAAACAAAATATTTTACTATAATTTTATTATTCTCTTATAATAAATAGATTAAAATTTATTTAATATAAATAATTGAGAAAATTGACAATACTCTTTTTTTGAATATAATATCTACTAGTATTGTGAGCAGACTTGTACAATAGTGTACAATATAAAAAATAGTAATATAAAACCATACATCATGAGCTTATGGTTTGAATGCTTATGCCAAATTAGATACACATAAGAGAGATTATTTTTTTTATGATTAATTTGAATATAAATCAAGCAATAATAAATTATGCTAAACAATTAGAAAAAATCAATTATGATTATAAAGTGTCTTATATTGAGGCACAGACTATCATAATGCATTCTTTAAATATGAGTAAAATAAAGTTAATATCCGAAGGACTTAGAGAATTAACTGAAGAGGAAATAAATATAATAGATAGTTTTATAAAAAGAAGATTAAATTATGAGCCTTTATCATACATTACAAATAAAAAAGAGTTTTATGGTTTTTGTTTTTATGTTGATAATAATGTGCTTATACCAAGACCGGAAACTGAAGAGCTTATCGACTTGATATTAGATTATACAAATGATAAAGATAATATTTCAATATGCGATATTGGTTCAGGAAGCGGAAATATACCTATAACATTAAAAAAATTATTTTTAGAGCAAAGTAAAAATATTGATATTACATCTATTGAAATAAGTAATGGTGCTTTTGAAGTTATAAAGAAAAATGCTTTAAATATATTAGGAGATGAAAAATTAATAGATATAATAAATGCAGATGCTTTAGAGTTTATACCTAAGAGAAAATTTGATATAATAGTTTCGAATGCTCCTTATGTAGCTTTAAAAGATAAAGATTCACTTCAAAAAGATTTGGAGTTTGAGCCTCAAAATGCTTTATACTCCGGATATGACGGACTTGATTTTTACAAAAGTTTTTTAAGTATTATAGAAAGATATTTAAAAGATGATGGGGCTTTCTTTTTTGAAATAGGCTGTAATCAGGGTAAGGCATTGGCTGATATATGTCATTTCTTTAATATAAAAAATGTATTGGTAAAAAAAGATTTAAACGGAAAAGATAGATTTCTGGTTTGTTATAATATAAAGAACTCTTAATTTTAAGTTTTAAGGAGGATAATATATGCAGTATGTTAAATTTGGAAGCAGGAGAGGTGAGCATGGAGATATTAAGCTTTTGGATATATTCTATAGACATAATATTGTATTTGCCGAAGTGAAAGCTGGGGCAGAAAAAGTAAGAGAGAAAAAGTTTTTAAAAGGTACTAAGATAATGATAGCCGATGGTTTAACTGCTGTTGCCGTTGCTGAGGCTTTAACTGATTCTGATTCTCTTGATAATTTTAATATTAAATTTAATAAAAATGAAATTGAGAGAGTTAATATTTCTGATTGGGTAATAGCTGCTAAAGTTAAAATATATAAATTAAAAGAAGAAGATTATTTTCCAACTACAATAGGTAAGTTCTATCATATAAAAAATAAAGAAAAAATGAAATTAATAGATGAATTATTAGAAAAATATTCAAATTAATATTAAATATATATTTCATTTTATCTAAAAAAATAATTCTGAATTTGTTTAATTATTTTTCATTTTCTACAAAACTATATAAAAATTAAATTTTTTTAATAAAAATTCAAAAAAATTACATGTATCCTTATTGTATATAGTATTCAATTAATATAAAATTATGACTCATTTTAAAAATTTTATTTAAAGGAGTTTACAAAAAGTGAACAAAAAAACATTATTACCAATCATTTTACTGATTTTATCTTTTATTGTAATCGGTTGTAATGGCGGCAGTAAATATGCTGATACTGTAATAACCGGTACAATATACACATCTGAAACTAATCAGAAAATAGTAAATGCTGTCGCTATTAAAGATGGTATATACCAATATGTTGGAGATGAAGAAGGAGTAAAAGAGTTTATAGGTGATAATACCGAAGTTATTAATTTAGAAAGCGGTATGGCAATGCCTAGTTTTTTTGAAGCTCATGCTCACACAGCTAAAGGCGGACTTTTAAGATTATATCAGGTACAGTTATATTCTGGCAAATCTGTAGATGATTATGCTAATAATATTATGGATTTCTATGAAAAAAATAAGAATGTAACAGTTTTGAGAGGAAGGGGATGGAATAATGGATATGTTCCTATGAATGGTCCTACAAAAGATGTTCTTGATAGTATAACAACAGAGATACCTATAGTGATGACTTCAGAAGATGGTCATGCTGTATGGGTTAATTCAAAGGCTATGGAAATTGCCGGAGTAGATGCTAATACTCCAGATGTTGAAGGCGGAGTGATAGAGAGAGATCCTGTTACTAAAGAACCTACAGGAACATTCAGAGAAAAAGCAGCAGATTTAATTACTCAAAAAATTCCAGATTTTGGAGTAGATGAATATAAAAATGCAATACTATCATATCAAGATGAAGTATTGGCTTATGGAATTACATCTGTTTTTGAACCGGGTATTAATACAGTTGGACCTTCTGATAACTTTTTCATAGCTTTAAATGAACTTGATAAAAATAATGAATTAAAATTAAATTTCTTTGTTGCTTACAGTTTATATAATACAGATAACTATAAAGAAAAATTTGATAAAATATCTCAGCTTAGAAAAGATGTAAATGGAAATAAATTCAAAATGACAACTTTGAAAATATTTGCAGACGGAGTAATAGAGGGTAAAACTGCTTATTTACTTGATGATTATGCTTCAGACAGCGGATTTAAAGGTTATAAACTTTGGGAGCAAGATTCTTTAAATGATGTATATCTTAATGCTCAAGAATTAGGTCTTCAAATACATGTTCATTCTATAGGAGATGCAGCTGCAAAACAAGTTATAGATGCATTTGAGTATTTAAAAGATACCACAGGACAAACTAATAAAAGACATGCTATAACACATTTACAGTTAGTCAGTAAAGATGATATAAAAAGAATGGGAGAATTAAATATAGTTGCTGTTACAAATCCTTATTGGTTTTTTAAAGAAGATGGATATTATTATGAATTGGAAGTTCCTTATTTAGGAGAAGAAAGAGCTAGTAAAGAATATCCTATGAAAGATTTATTTGATGCTGGATGTGTAGTATCACTTGCAAGCGATTATCCGGTAACAATATCTCCAAAACCTTTAGATGCTATACAGATTGGTGCTACAAGAATGAATTTAGAAGGTGAGCCTGAATCATTACTTGGGGAAGATCAAATAGTAAGTGTTGAACAGATGATGGACTCTGCCACAATAAATGGTGCTTATCAGAATTTTACTGAAGATACTTTGGGTTCTATAAAAGTAGGAAAGAAAGCAGATTTTATAATATTGGATCAAAACATACTTGAGATAGTGCCTACAGATATTACAAAAACTAAAGTATTGAAAACTTATGCAGATGGAAAATTAGTTTATCAAGCAGAATAATATATTTTTAATTCAATAAAAAAAGCCCCGTTTTATTTATTAAAATAATTCGGGGTTATTCTTTTTTTCCTCTTAATTTATCAAATAAACTTACTATACCTGCTATAATCAGACCGATTATACAAAATATTCCTCACATAGATGCTCCTTATATTCTTTATTTAATTATACCCTAATAAGGTATTAAAGTCAATATCTTATAACTCTTTATAAATAATATCAGAAATAAAATTAAAATATTTATTTGTTATAGATTTTATTTTTTTATTAGCATTCATCTGTATATAGCCATCATATTTTTTTATCATTTCTATATCGTTATTGGAATCGCCTGCAGTTATTATTTTTTCTACATTATTATTATTTTTATTTAAAAGCCTATATACAAAATCAACCCCATTCGCTTTATTAACTGTATTTTTTACTATATCAATAGTTCTAATATTAGCATAAGCTGTTACTTCTTCAAACTCTTTATTAATAATGTTTGCTGTCATTTCAGTATTTTCAGCATTAGGAGTCATTTTATTTATTTGTATAATATTTTTAACTGTTTCTATTTGTTCTATATCTATCTTTTTATCAACTCTAAAAGGAAGTATATCATTTCCATCTTTTGATTTTACAGATATTAAATAATTATCATTTGCTATTTCTACTGTACCGCCGAATTTTTCATGCAGAAATCTTATAACCTTGTATGCCATTTCATCATCAAAAGCATCTTTAAATATCATTTCTCTTTTATTATTGAATACTAAAGCTCCGTTATTGGCTATCAAATAATCAAATTCCAATCCATGTCTTTCAATATGTTCAAATATAGAAAATTTATTTCTTCCTGTTGCAATAGTAAATATGTTGCCAGCTTCTCTCCATTTTTTTATGGCATCAAAAACACTTTCATCAATTTTTTCATAAATATAAATAGTCATATCATAATCACTAAAAAACAATTTCATAATAACTCTCTTATTTCTATTTGAATTTTTTATTGTTTTTTTTAAATCAGTACATTTTCTAATGTTTCAAAACTTTTATTTTCAGCATCAATCTTTACCATAGCACCATGTGCAATAGTAAGTTTAGTTTTACCATGTCCGCATTTTACATTCGTAAGTACAGGTATATTTAAATTGCTGAATCTTTCTATTATTGTTTCTTTGGCAGTTCTAAATCCTGTTTCTTTTTCTCCTTCAAGCAAATCGCAGTTTTCAAAATCACCAACTACAATTCCTTTTATAGATTTGCCTATTTCTTTTGAATTAAATATAGCAGAGATAATCCTATCAATCTTATAAGGTTTTTCATCTACTTCTTCTATATATAATATATAATCTTTATCTAATTTCGGAAAATATTCTGTGCCGAAACTAGACATCATTACAATGAAGTTTCCGCCTATCAATATGCCTTCTGCTTTTCCATCATTTCCATAGGATATGCTTTCAAACTCTGATCCGTCAGGATTTTTATAAATTATTTTTTCTTTACTTTCTAAAACATCAAACATATTATTCAATGAGGCTTCATCAAATGATTTTCCTTTTATCATATCTATGCTTACCATTGGTGCATGAAAAGTAATGAGTTTTGTTTTTTCATAAAAAGCCAAATGAAAAGAAGTGATATCGCTGTAGCCTGCAAATATTTTATTATTGCTTTTTATGATATCGTAATTTAACTTATTAAGTATTCTAACCGCACCGTATCCGCCTCTTGAACATATTATTGCATCAACTTTATCGTCTTTAAAAAAATTATTTAAGTCTTCAGCCCTTGCCTCATCATTTCCGCCGTATCCATTATAATTATCAAATATATGTTTTGATAATTTTATCTTGTATCCTCTGCTTTCTAAATATTCTATTCCTTCATACAGTTTATCTTTCGGACATGCACTTGATGGTGTTATTATTCCTATAGTATTTCCTTTTTCTAATTTTTTGGGCTTTATCATAAAGTTAATTTATTCTCCTATAATTTTTATCAATACTCTTTTCACTCTTTTTCCGTCATATTCTCCGTAGAAAATCTGCTCCCAAGTTCCGAAATCAAGTTTACCGTCTGTAACAGCTACTACAACTTCTCTTCCCATTAATTGTCTTTTCATATGAGCATCTGCATTATCTTCATAGCCGTTATGATTGTATTGACTATGAGGTTTTTCTGGAGCCAATTTTTCAAGCCATACTTCAAAATCCTGATGAAGTCCGCTTTCATCATCATTGATAAATACGCTTGCTGTTATATTCATAGCATTGCATAAAACAAGTCCTTCTTTAATACCGCTTTCATTTAGGCATTTCTGAACTTCTGGGGTAATATTCATGTAGCCTCTTCTTTTTGGATAATTTATTTCTAAAACTTTTCTGTATGATTTCATAATGATATTTCTCCATTAGGTTAATATTTATACTATAATATAATAAAACTTTGATATTAACAAGTGAAACATTATGCATAATAAAAATATTTAATATAACTATAAAAAATAGTTCATATTTAAAATGATACTCTTGTTTTTTTATTTTAATTTTTGGGCATTATTTTCACGCACGGTGAGCAAAGCTAAAAATATAAATTTAATTATCAATTCAATTTGAATTATATATAAAAATGCATTCACCGTGCGGTATATGCATTATAAGTTTAAATAAATCTTGGGTGGGTGCTAAAGATTCTAATTAGGCTATAGAGCTAATTAATATTAAAATTCAGAAGTAGTAATAAATAATAAAGGGCGGGGTATGTAATAAAAGTTTAAAAAATTAATTACATTTGCCCACCCTCTATCTTTGAAATTTCTTATGTAATTTCTGTACTATTTTTCTTTATAGATTAAAACAGTTATTTTAGCTGCCCGCCCAATTTTTTTAAATTTATGACTTTATTTAGCTCATACAAACTGCTGCTTCGCTGTTTTTTATAGTATTAAATCATATATTAAACTATCTCTAATTTCCTGATATTTTTTATATTAATATCATTTTTTGAGAGATAGCTTTTTATATCTCGTACCCTTATAGCTTTTTCGCTGCTCTCTAAAAGTGTTATAAGTAAATTATTATCTTTATTTATAATTAAATAATCACCTTTTCGCTCTTCGCTAGCTTTTAAATCTTCTTTATTTGAGAGTATATTAAAAGATTTTTTATCATCGCTTGTTTTAATTTTATAAATAGTGTTCTTTGGAAGAGACTGTATATTTTTAGCATTTGTAGGAGTAGAAACTGCACTCACTATTTCTATGCCTATATGTGAAAGAAGATTATTAATTTTGTTTTTTAATAATTCTATATCTATAGAGTCAGTTAAACTCACTTCCATGTACTCAGCTTCACTCTCGCAAGCGAAAGGAGTTGGAGGAGTAAATACCACTTTTTCCAATGGGTGAAAACCTTTGCTTAATGATATACTAGCCCCTGCGATTTTTAAAGCACATATCATCACACGAGATAAATCATGCATTCCTAATAATGAAGATATACCCTCTTTTTTGAATTTCATAAACACTTTATGATTTACAGCAAATATATCTCGTTTTTTTAATGTTTTTAATTCTTCAACCATTTGAGTAAAATTGGTATTTAAAACTTCTTTTTTGTATTTGTGGCAGTATTTTTTATAGTCTATACCGCAGTTTTGACAATTACCTGTAAAGCAGTAGTCTGTAAACTTACCATTTTGAAATCTTTCGTATTCTTTATCAAAGAACTTCTGACTTACAAGAGTATCAATACATTTCCAAGGCATATTTATTTGTTTGCTTAATAATTCTTTTATAGTATATCCGCTTTCTTCTATTACTTCTTTCCAAGCATCATAATTAAAATGTTCTACCCAAGCATCGAATCTTACACCTTTTTTGTATGCTTTGTAAATAATATTACCTATTTTTTCATCACCTCTTGATATTATTCCCTCAATCTCTGCCATTCTTGGAGGGTGATATTTTATAGCTACTTTAGTTCCTTTGAAATGATCCCGTATTTTTCCTATATAATGAATAGCCTCCTCATCTGTAAGCTGATTATTATTTTCTAAAGGAGTATGAGGCTTTGGTATAAATACATTAATAGCGGCATTGATTTTTACTTTGTTTTTTGATACTTTAATCATTTTTTCAAGAGCTTCTATTATTTCATCGGCTTCTTTGTCTGGGTTATCCGTAAAGCCTATCATAAAATATATCTTTACTATTTTCCAGCCCATTTTCTGAACATCGGCAAGTATATTGTATATGGCGTTTTCATCCATTTCTTTATTAATTTTTTCTCTTAATTCATGGCTTCCTACTTCTAATGCAAATGTAAGCCCTGTTTTTCTAAACTGTGCTATTCTATTAGCGGTGTCTTTATCGAATGAGTCTATTCTAAGGGAAGGAAGAGATAAAGAAAATCCTTTATGCTCTCCAAGTGTCTGCAAATATTCTATCAAATCAGCAATATGCGGATAATCATCAGCTGAAAGTGAAAATAAATTAAGCGTACTAGCTCCAGTTGCCTCTAATGATTCCATTGATATATCAACAATTTTTTCTATAGTGCGGTTTCTTACAGGGCGGTAAGTAATACCAGCTAAACAGAATCTGCAGCTATGAGTACAGCCTCTAGCTATTTCAACGGATATTCTGTTCTGTATGCCCTCTACAAGAGGAACTAAAGGCTTTTTAACATAAGGCATATCATTAATGTTTTCAACGAATATTCTCTTAACATTCTCTCTTGGATATTTAGGCACATAGGCATACTCAAGTTTTGAAAGCTCTTTTAATATATCATCTCTTTTTGCCCCGTTTTTTTTGAGATTATAAATTATATCAACAAAGTTCTTCATCTCAATATCAAACTCGCCGAATAAAAAAACATCAATAAAATCAGACAAAGGAAAAGGATTAAATACGCTAGGTCCTCCTGCAGCTATTATAGGTACATCTTCTCCTCTTTCATCTCTATGTATAGGTATTTGGCTTAATTCTAGTACCTGAAGTATATTTGTATATATAAGCTCATACTGCAAAGTAAAACCCAATACATCAGCGTCTTTTACTCTTCTGAAAGTCTCTAAAGTGTAAAGAGGTATATTTTTCTCTCTCAAAAGTTTTTCAAAGTCTTCAGCAACAGCATATACCCTCTCACATGATGCATACTCAATAGAATTGATAACCTCATAAAGTATAGAAAGCCCCAAATTGCTTATGGCTATTTCATACATATCCGCAAAGCACATAACAAATTTAAAAGGCATATCTGGTTTTATTATAGCATTTATCTCGCCTCCCAAATATCTGGTTGGTTTTATTATATCCTCACTTTTTACAAGTTCTAGTATTTCATTTTTTAAATTTTCGCTCATTTTATTATAATTACCCTGATTATTTTTTTGAATTAGTATTATATAGTAAAGTTTGTTATTATACAAATTATTATTTATATTTCTTCTTCTTCAAATTCTTTGACAATATAATTATTGAAATCATCTTTAGTGCAGAAATATGCTTCATAAAAAAAATTTTCTTCTAATGAATATATATCATGAAGTTCTTTATTTTTATAATCTTTAATTTCATTCATACATTTAGTATCTATAGAAAAATCAAGTATAATATCTGTAATATCTTCTAATTCAGAACTTTCTCTAGGTATATCTTTAGGATTATAAACAACTATATATGACAGATATTTTTTATCATCAAAAAATTTTAAATCTTTAAGTATATTAAATACAGATTCACCTTTTTTCAATATATTTTACCTTTAACAGCACCGCTTTTAAACTCTATTAAATATATTTTTTTATTTTCAAATTTATATACGGCATCTACAGATTTTACTTGCTGGCTATATTTATTATATGAACAATATGCATCTCTTAAGTTTTCGCATTTTATTACTAGAGAATTTGATTCTGTCATATACTGATTATTTGCTTCTGAGTAAGAAGATTCTTTTAATGTTTTTATTAAATCATATTCTCTATTTTTAAATAAAATAGGTACTATATAATCATGAATTTCTTTTAAAACTTTATCTTTCATTCTTCGCTTTTTGAATTATCAAATTCTTCTATTCTCATATTTCTCAATTTTTTTAAAGGATCTGCCATTTTTTTAAATATTAAGTTTATATTATCATTAACATTATTTATAGCTACATTATTATTATCATCAGCTTCAGCAAAATAAAAATTTACTCTGTTATGAATTTTGTGCAGTTTTGAATATCCATTAATAGCTTCCAAAAAATAAGGGCTATGAGTTGTTATTGTAATTGTTAAATTTAAATATTTTTGTAATAATACTATAGTTTCTGCATATAAAAGCTGCCACTCAGGATGAAGATGTATTTCAGGCTCATCTAATACTAGTAAATCCTTTTCTTTTAAAGAACCGTTTTCTAATAACATTCTAATTATAATAAAAGATTTTATTCCAGCAGATAGGTTTTCAAATCTTAATTTATCTAAATAATAAAATCCGCCTATAGAATTAATTTTTCCATTTACTGCATCATCAAATAATTTCTTTATTTTGTCTAAAATTTCTTTATTTTGTACAGAATCTATAATATTTTCAAGCATATTATTAGTGTAATCTTTTTTGAGTGTATTAATAAGTTTTTTTTCTATAAGAGTATATCCGTTAGTTCTAGTACTAATTTTATCGATAATAAAAGGATTATCTATATAATAAATATTATTCCCTATAATTATTTCTTCATTAAAGTTTTCACATTGATTTTGATTAAATATTATTTGATTCGTTTTTCCTTTAATAATTAAATCTAAAGAAGCAATATTGATTTTATCTATGTTATTTATCTGTTCATTAAAAATAGATCTGAAATATCTTGAAATTAATTCTTTTTTTATACTATCAATTGGAGTTGTTATAATTTTTTTTATTTCATCAGAAATATCTATATAATAAGAAGAAGAAAAATCTCTATATATACGATTTCCATTTATCAATCTAATTTCCTGATTATCACCAATATTTTTTTTTACAAAATCATTAATTAATGAATCAATATCATTATAATCATTTGAATACATTTTATCAATTAAATTATCTATATCAAATCGGAAACCATTATATGCTTTATTATGAACAAAAGAATTACGTATATATACTCCACTTTTCATAAATACATCAATAATTTTTGAAGATATTTCTTTCCTAATTCTATAATCTATATTTAGTGTAGATTCAAAAATAGTAAATAAAGCCTTGCCTACAGTGCTTTTTCCTGTATTATTATTTCCGCATATAACTGTAATTCCGTCTATTTCAATGTCGGCTTCTTTTATTTTTGCTAAATTCTTTATTGAAAGTTTCATATTTTTATAGTATTCTCTAAAAATTGATATATTTTAATTCGGTTATTTTTCTTAATACTTTATTTCAAATTAATTAAATGTTTAATACAATTAAGAGGTCTGCTAAAAAACAAACCTCTTAATTATTTATTTTCTAAAAATATTTTATAATGAAAATATTTTATAAATCATCATCTAAACAGCTGTGTTATATCATTAATAGTTATAAATATAGCTAAAGTTATTAAGAAAGCAGCGCCTACAGCCTGTATTTTAGTTAAAACTTTTCTGTCTATAGGACGCCTCATTATAAGCTCTATAAATGAAAATACTATCATACCGCCGTCTACTACTGGAAGAGGAAGAAGATTCATTAGGAAAAGTATTAAACTTATAGTAGCAGTAAATGAAAGTATTGTTCTAAGTCTGTATTCTATATCAACAGAAATAACCTGTGATGAAATCTGTATTATTCTTACAGGTCCTCCTAAATTTTCACGAACTGATAATTTTCCTGTAAATAATAATTTTAAACCATTAAGATATGATACTATATAATTACCTGTTTCTTTAAAAGCTTCAGGTATTGATTTAGGAAAAGGTATTCCCTCAACTTTTTCAACTCTCATAGGAGTGCTTTCAAACTCTACTCCCAAACTTCCGTAAGTACCTATAGTTTTTGAAGTTACAGGTCTTGGTATAGCCTCTCTTGTAATCTCCTCACCATTTCTTATTACAGTGATATTAATTTTCTGAGAAGCATTATCCATAACTATTGGTCTGAAATCAGCTATATTTCTTGCATTCATTCCATTAATAGATATTATTTTATCGCCTGCCATAAGCCCAGCCTCAGAAGCAGCAGAATCAGCAATTACATTTTTTATTACAAGGTCATCTCCGAAATATAATCCTAAAGCTCTTTCTCCGCTTAGTGCTTTAAGCATTTCAACAGATGGTATAGTTATATTAATAGCCTCACCGTTTCTGTTTACACTAAAAATTATCTCTTCAGCTGCCTTCTGTATTGCCTCATCATTTATAGTTTTTAGTATATCATTGTCAGATTCTACTTTTACTCCATTTATAGCTGTAATAGTATCTCCGCTTTGCAAACCGTATTCATAGGCTAATGTTATGCCTGATTTAGAATGCATATATCTTCCGTCTTTAAATACTGATACTGTAGGAGAATACAGATCTATTTTTGAAGGAAGAGACACCAATATTGTAAGAAGCAAAAATGCAAATAAATAGTTGAAGAAAGGACCTGCAAAATAAACTATTATTCTTTTAAGAGGAGACATATTTAAAAAATCACCCTCTTCTACATTACCGTCTTCAGAAATCTCTCCTTTGAACTTACAGTATCCTCCGAAAGGAATGATTGAAAATCTGAAATCTATTCCTTTAATTTCTTTTTTGAAAAGTATAGGACCGAAACCTATAGAGAAAGCCTCAGCCTTTATTCCAACTGCTAATCCTGCAAGTAAATGTCCCATTTCATGAACAAATACAAGCACGCTTAATAGTATAATAGCACCTATCCAACTCAAATTGAACCTCCTAAAAATTATTTTATTAAGAATAATTACTAATAAGTATATATTCAATGTAAATTTATTTCAATATGTTTTCGCAAAATTATTAACATAATATATTATAATTTAAGAATTTACAATAGATTTACATTATGTATTCTTTAAATATAACAAAAACTATTGACAAAATATAATCAATTTGTTAAATTTTTTATATGAAGAAGTCATTAATTATATTATTGTCAGTATGTCTTTTTATATACGGCTGCAATTATAAAGCATTGAATCCTGTAAGTACAGATACTTCAAATGAAAATACTGAAAATTCAGATGAAACTTCTGGCATCGGAGAAAATAATAATACTCAAATAGTTAAAAAAACTATGAATTTCAAATTAAAAGTAGAAGGCTCTTCTAGTTCAAAATATTTCGTAAAAAATGGAACTATGTATGCAAGCATAATTGAAATAAACCTCAACAATAAAACCTGTACATATAATGCTGATCTTAACGGCGGATATTATATGTGTAATAATAATGATTGGGGAAGGACCATGACCACTGGAAAATACATAAAACTTGACAATATGTACTTTGAATATAATGAAGGCAGTGAAAAGTTTAATCTTGATTTTTATTTATGGATAGGAGCACAATTTTCTAATTTGATATTAAGAAAAGATATAATCATAGAAATACCTTTAAATAATTTTGATGAAGAAAAATATAATAATACAGCTTTAATTACATTGAAACTGCTTCCAGACAGTGATACATACACTTTTACTCTTGATGGATTTGAGACAAAATAATTTATTTTTGTTTATGTCTTCTTATATTATCCGATTATAATTATTTACAAACATTTTATTTGATTATATAAAAAATTACTGTATAATAAATAATTATTGTTTGTACTTAAAAAGAAGATGTTTATTAAATGACATGTAAATCATATATTGTAACTCAAAATAGAGAATACTTTTTATCTCATCGTATAGAATATATTTCTTTAAAAAATGCATCTGTAAAAAAAATTTTAAAGAGTATCAAAAAAGATGAAAGTTGTATAAATATATTTTTGTATGATAATGAAAAAAATAAATTATACGGTTATTATGAAATTGATTTAAATAATAAAAATAATGAAACATCAAACAAAGACTATACTAATATTTATATAACTGACAATTATAAAAGAAGAAGAGGAATATATTATAAATTAGAAGATAAGTATTCAGATTTTGCAATATATGAAATAGATGATAAAACATTTTCCAAATTAAAAGATAGATTAATACTTTTAAATGATAATATATCACAGACCTTTTTTTCATGTTCTATAAATGATAATATTTTCAAATATCAATCTATAGAAACATATCCTTCTCTTTATGTGGCAGAATACGAAAAGCCTTTTGATAACAAGGCTTATGAAAGTATATACAATGAATATCTTCGTCTATTAAAATATACAAATAGTGAAAATAAAAGTATAGACAGATATATAGAACTTGGAAGTTATTTGATGAATATGCTAATTCCAGAAAAAGACTTCAGAGAACATTTGCTTGATGGATTTAGAATAGTTTATCTTCATCTTGACGATAAAACATACACTATTCCTTGGGAGATACTATCTTTTGACGGTAAATTTTTATCTGAAAATATAATCTTTTCATATAATAATGCATCTAATGTTTTGCATAATAAGAAAATTGACAATAAAAAATTAAAGATGGCTATTATTTCAATACCAAATAAAGATATTTTATATGATAAACGAGAGATAGATTCTATTTTGTCATTGCAAAATAATATAAAAAATATAGAAATAGATTTATATAAAAAAGAGCATAATTATTTTGAGTTTGTTAAAATATTGGAAAGTTATGATATAGTTCATATTATAACGCATGGATATAGAGACGGAATAAAATTGAGTGAGGATTACATACTAAATTCAGTAACTGCATTACAAAATCCTCCTTCGCTTATTTTTATTAATGCATGCAATATGGAAGAAGCTGATAATAAGCTGACAAAATCACTTCTTTCTTCTGGTGTAAGCACTGTAATTTCAGGCATTGGTTCTTTAGCTGATGGTATGTATTTAGATTTTATTTACAGTTTTTACAGCAATTTACTTCATAGGCATGCCAGAATAAATACAGCACAGGCATATTATTTTGCTTATGTAGAAGTTAAAGAATTCTATAAAGGGTTTATACGATATAGATTTAACGGAGTTCCTGTATATGTTTAAATATATTAGATTTATTTATTTATTAGTAATAATAATAGCATTTACATCTTGTAATGATGAGAATATAACCCCCATAAGAACTAGGAAAATAGCTCCTAAGGTGTCAAGTGCTTTTAAATCTCCTGCTTATAATTTAAGAATAAAATATATTATACTTCATTATACTGCTTTAAATGATGATTTATCTTTTAAAGTATTAACTGATCCTGGCGTATCGGCACATTATCTTATAACTACAAAAAAAGATGAACCTATATATAAACTTGTTGATGATAATGATAGAGCTTGGCATGCGGGGGTTACTATGTTTGATAACAGACTTACTATGAATGATACTTCTATTGGTATAGAAATAGTAAATTTAGGATTTTTAAGAAAGGTTACAAATACTTATGAAGATTTAAGAAGAATGACAAAAAAACAAAGGGAAGATTTATTTTTTATTCCTTATGATGAGTACATAGAATTTGAGGATAGCCAGATAGAAAAGGTAGCGTATTTACTTAAAGAGTTAATAGAGAAATATGGAATAAAGCCTTATAATATATTGGGGCATTCTGATATAGCTCCATACAGAAAAAAAGACCCAGGACCTAAATTCCCATGGAAAAGACTTCATGATGAATATAATTTAGGTATATGGTATGATGAATATGATTACAGCAATTTCTTAAATGATAATGAATATAGAAAAGCAAAAGTAATGGATATAAAAGAAGAGTTTATAAAATACGGATATACAAGTATGCCTACAAATAATGTTTGGGATTTTGATTCCAGAAAGGTGCTTTATGCTTTTCAATGTCATTTCAGACCCGAAAAAATAGATGGGAATATTGATAATGAAACTTATGCGGTTATTAGAGCTTTAAATCTTAAAGTTAAGAAGATTAATGAAATGGAAGAGCGTTCTAAAGCTAATAATTTCCTTACTAATACATTCTTTACCAATATATTTATAAGTAATAACATAATAAGTACAAATTGGACTTATGATACAAATACTTCATTGAGGAAATAGGATTATATATATGCTTACTGTTTACATTGCTGCAAGAGATATAGGTAATTATAAAGATAATACTGAAAGATTGAAGGAAGTTTTAATTGAAAGTGATATTATTTTAGTTGAAAGTTTTAGAGAAGCCACTACACTTTTCAAATTACTTAATATAGATAAAAACAGAGAATGTTTAATAGAGTTTAGTGAGCATACAAAAAAATCTAAAGACATTGATGAAATAATGACAAAGATTATAAACTGTAAAACGGTTACTCTTATAAGTGATTGCGGCACTCCGATATTAGAAGATCCTGGGAGGCTTTTGCTTGAGTATTGTTATTCTCATAATATAAAGGTTCGACCTATAGCAGGGGTAAGCAGTGTTACAGCGGCTATTATGTGTTTGCCTTTTAATTTCAAAGAATTTTATTATGCAGGGCTTTTGCCGCGTGATGACAGAGATCGTGAAAAAAAATTATTATATTTAAAAAAATTGAATGTACCTATTATTATATTAGATACTCCATATAGATTGGGTAAAGTTCTTAATGCAATCAGAAAAGTATATTCCAAAGATAAAGAAATAGCATTATGTTTAGATATTACAACTGACAGAGAAGAAATCATTATAGATAGAGTATCAGACATATATAATAAATATAAGGACAGTAAAAAAAGAGAATTTGTTATTGTTATAAGCTAATTTCTTACACGCACGCAGAGTAAAATTAAGTATATAAATATAATTATCAATTCAATTTAAATTATATATCAAACTTCATTCACCGTGCGTTTAATGAAATTTTTAAATTTAAAAACAACTTGGGTGGGTGCTAATGAATTAGTATAAACAAAAAGAGAAAATAACATTATAATGCAAATTTAAATAACAAGCCTATAGGGCGGGGAATTAGGATAGATTTAAAATTAAAAAATAATTTATCAAGCTTGCTTTTTTATTAAAATAAAAACAGAAATTATAAAAATTTATTATTTAATTTAGATATAACTTCGTTAGAAATTTAAGTACAAACTAAAGTATTATTTAAATTCGTGATACTATATTATCACATCGTAAATATTTCTAGTTTCAAGAACTTTTACTCCGACTTCATATTCACGCATATATTTAGCGAGCCTATATCCGTTTATAAGTATTATTTTTATATCTTTTGATTCTTCTACAACCTTCTTAGCCTGTGGAGTATAATCTGAAGTAGTTATAAAAATTCCTCTGTTTATGCCATTAACATTTTTAAGCCCATGAGCAAACTTTGTAATTTCCGTATCATTAACTTTATTATTTTCTTTATAGCATTTGCATTGTACACCTATAATGTCAAAACCAAATTTATCCATAGTAAGAGTACCGTCTATTCCTCTGTCTCCGCTTCCTCCTGTTCTGTATTTTTTACCATAACCCATTTTCTCAAGCAGTTCTAAACATATATTTTCAAATTTAGTACCTTTATCAACAGAACTTTCACCCATATACTGAAGTCTGTCAAGTATATCTTTCTCTACGCTTTCATAATACTCTTCGATGCTTTTTTCTATCTCGTTTCTATTTTCATCTTCTTCTGATTCTTCTATTTCATCAATATCATAATTTGAATTATTTTTGCTGTTTTCCAAATAAGGCGTTTTTTCTTTTAAAGTTTTGAAGTCAAAGTTAGGATTTTCTTCATAGAATTTTTTACCGAAATCAGTTATTTGATATACTTATCTTTATGTGTTTTCTATTAACTGAGCTTTTTTTAAAACAACTAAAGACCAATGAATTCTAGAATTAAATTTATTATATCCATTTTTTGTTATTAAATTAAAGTCTTCATCGGATGTATTGGTATACTCTTTTAATTTGCTGTATGTATCCTTTCTATGTGCTGGTTTATTTATATCATAAAAAAATTTTAATACATATTTATCATAATCTCTATATGTTAAAAGTGCCATAATTAAAAAACTCCTATTACTTCATTTAAAAATGATACTTCAATAATTATTTTTTTACAATGTTTTTTATTTTATTCTAAATCCCGCCCTTTATTCTATGCTGCCTAAACAGATGATTTTATTTTTATTTTCTTTTCTGCTTTATTATAAATTACAGCACCCACCCAAGCTTTGTTTAAATTTGCTGTTTTTTCACCGCACGCATAGTAATATTAAAAATATAAGTTTCATTATTGATACAATTCAAATTTATTATGAAAATGCATTTACCGTGCGTTAAATAGATTTTAAATCTAATTAACACTTGGGCGGGCATGCTTTTTAATATGAATAAAATTTTAATTTAAATTAATGCTTTAAATCTTAAAGGGAGGGTTTTTAAATAAAATGAAAAAGGAAATTTTCTTTAATTATATTCTAATTAAATAAAAAATTATTAATCAGTAAATACCTGAACCCAATAAAGTCTGTTATTATATTCAAATACACCAACACCTATTTTTCCGAAACTTTTATTAAGTATATTTGCTCTGTGTCCTTTTGAGTTAAGCCAAGAGTTCATAACATCATCTGCATCTACCTGACCATTTGCTATATTCTCTCCAGCTGTTTTGTAAGTTATATTATATTCTTTTAATATGGTAGAAAATGCTTTTTTATTAGGTCTTGTATGAGAAAATAAAGTCTTTAACTCTTCTGCTCTTTTTTGTGCTGCCTCGCTTAATTTACTGTCAAGCACTAAGGCAACAGATATATTATTTTGTTTTCTCACTTCATTGCATAATTCAGCTACTCTTTCTCTCTCTTTTTGTATATTTAATTCTCTTTTTATTATATCTCCATTTCTTGAAGAGACATAAAGCATAACCCAATATTTTTTGTCTCCTTTTTCATAAACTCCCACAGCAGCATGGGTAAATGTTTTATTTAATACCAGATTCTTTTGGCTTTTCATTATCTGATTAAATATTTCTTCAGCATTCATATCAGCAATAATAGAGCCTTCAGAGTATGAGGCAAATTGTATATTATTGTCTTGTAAAGCTATTGATTTTCTTATACCTTCTGATATTTCTTTTGCCCTTTGGTTTGCTGCATTTTGTAATTGTTTTTCTGTTTTGTATTCATTAAGAGATGACTTTTTTCTTTCGCTGTTTATTAATTGAAATAATTGAGATGCTTCATCATTATTTTGTGAAAAAGATGTTTGAGCATAAATAATAAAACTAAATAATAATAAAGATAATATTTTTAATGACTTCATTTTTTTGATACCTCCAAACACTTTATTTACAAAATTTTTTTTCAATATATAATATGTAAAGTAAAAAACTATTTATGTATGTTTATGTAAAAATAATAAATAATTAATTAAAAAGTGTTAAACTTTAAATTTTTAATTGATATTTAAGTATTTGAAGTTTATTTATGTTAATAAAGTATAATAAAAAAAGGATAATAAGATGAAATATACAATAGCCTTAACCGGTGCTACTGGAAATATGGGACTTGAAACATTAAGACAATTATTTGAGATAGATGATATAAAATTAGTAAAGGTGCTTATAAGAAAAGAAAGCAAAAAAATGGCTGATAAGTTTAAAAGGCAGTATGGGGATAGAGTTGAAATTATTATAGGATATTTATACGAGAGAGACGACTGTGTGAAATTATTAAAAGACTGTGATTATGTACTTAATCTTGCGGCAGTTATACCTCCAAATTCTGACAAATACCCAAAACTTGCACATCTGACTAATTTTGTAGGCATTAAGCATATTGTAGATATATTAGAAGAAATGCCTAAAGAAAAACGCCCAAAACTTGTTCATATATCAACAGTAGCTCTTTACGGCAACCGCAATGAAAAGCACCCTTGGGGGAGAGTTGGGGATCCTTTATTGATAAGTCCTTATGATGCATATTCTTTTTCAAAATTAAAAGGCGAAAGATATGTTCTTGATTCATCATTAGAAAATAGGGCCATAATAAGACAAACTGCTATGCTTCATAATAGAATGCTTACTGACAATATGAGCGATGGGCTTATGTTTCATACTTGTTATAATGCTCCTCTTGAGTGGGCTACTGCAAGAGACAGCGGACTTTTAATGAAGAGAATTATTGAAGAGGATATTAAAGGAAAATTAGACGATTATTTTTGGAAAGGCTGTTTCAATTTGGGAAGCAAGGCAGAAAATAGGCTTTTGGGATATGACACTTTTAATGACGGCTTCAAACTCATCGGAGGCTCTACAAAAAAATACATGAAGCCTAATTGGAATGCTACAAGAAATTTTCATGGGCTTTGGTATTATGACGGGTACAAATTAGAAGAATTATTTTCTTATCAGAAAGAGTCCGTTACAGATTATTGGAATGAAATAGGAAAAACACATTGGTATTATGCTTTTGGTAAACTTGTACCTCCTTCTATAATATCGTTTTTTGCTATACAAAGACTTTTATCACACCCTAATTCGCCTGCATATTGGAGAAAAAACGGAGAAAAAGGTAAGGTTATAGCAACATTCGGAAGTGAAGAAGCTTTTGATAATTTGCCTAAAAAATGGGAGGATTTTAATCTGCTTTTTGAAAATAAAGATTCTAAAGGCAATTATATAGACTATAAGGCTTTACTCAATATAAAAAATGCCGAACTTCTTAATCATGGTTATGATGAAAATAAAAAAGACAGTGAAATAGATTTGGAAGATTTGAAAAAAGCTGCAGAGTTTAGAGGGGGTAAACTTTTAAGCACTAGTATGACCAAAGGAGATTTGCATACAAAATTAAGATGGGCTTGTGCTGAAGGGCATGAATTTGAGGCTTCTCCATTTACTATTATAAAAGCAGGGCATTGGTGTATGGAATGCATGCCGGACTATACTTGGAACTTTGATATTTTATCTAAGAAAAATCCTTTCTTTGCTCAGGTTTGGTATGATTCTCATGAAAAAGATGAGAATATGCTTTATTATTTTGACGAGGATTTTAAGGCTCATTACAAAAAAATTGATTAATAATAATTTTTTAAATATTAGAAAGCTAAATATAAAAATTGTTAGCATATAGCAAATTCGCCAAAGGCGGACAGCGTAATTTGCTATACATTTTAGCGAACAATTTTTATTAGCAATAATAAAAAATAATAATTTATATAAAAAAGGTTGTAAATATGTCTGAAAATAAAAAGGCTGTAATATATTGTTTTTCTGGTACTGGAAATACAGAAAAGGTTGCAAGAGAGTATAAAAAAATATTTGAAGAAAACGGAGTTGAAACTTTGCTTTATAGTGTAAGCGATAATTTTGATAATATACCTAATATTAAAGATTATGATTATGCAGGTATTGCCTATCCTATACATGGATTCAATGCTCCTTATCCTATTTTTGATTTGATAAAACTCTTTCCTAAATTTGATAATGAAAAGAAAAAAATATTTATTATAAAAACTTCCGGAGAGCCTCTCACTATTAATAATATATCTTCAGAGCCTTTGATGGCAAGGCTTAAAAATAAAGGCTATATACTTACTAATGAGTATCATTATATAATGCCTTATAATATAATGTTCAGGCATACTGATGAGTTTGCTGCTAAGATGTGGAAGACTGCTAAGGCTTTATGCGTAATAGAGGCTAATGAAGTTTTGGACGGCAGAGAAAGTTTTTTAAAGAAATTTCCTTTCGGCAGATTTATAGCATTTTTATTTAGGATAGAACACCCTGCCATGAAAGTTAATGGGCATTTATTTAAAGTTAAAAAGATTTGCACTCATTGTAATTTATGCGTTAAGAAATGTCCTGTTAATAATATTTATAATGATGAAAAGGGCGATATAAAGTTTAAAAATAAATGTGTAATGTGCACAAGCTGTGCTTTCAGATGTCCTGTTGATGCTATAACTATAGGCATACTTAATGGCTGGAGAGTTAATGGAGTTTATAAATTTGAAAATCCGCCTACAGGTATAAAAACTAAACATGATAATTACTGCAAAAAGGCTTATGATAGATATTTTGCCGATGCTGATAAAAAGATACATGATTATTCGCTTAATTCAAAAGAAGAATATAAACAAAAAACATACTATAAGAATATAGAAAATTATATATCATAACAATAAATATTGTTCTAACGCTTTTTTTATAATTTCCGAAAATGTAAAAAACAATATAAAAATAAGTTTGGAGCGGAAAATGATAAAGAAGTATTTAGCAATATTAATAGGTTTATTGTTAGTTTTTACAATATCATGTAAAAAACCTGAAGGTAATATAGAAGATGATTATATCAATGAAATAGAAAAGGAATATCAAAATTCATCAAGCAATGATGTTGTTGCAGAAACTAATAGCGGAGTTTCCGATGATATAGGAAATACATCGAATGATATGTCATCTGCAATGGATAATAATATTGATTATAATCAGGCTGTAAATAATAATTCTAATCAAAATGTTAATATGACAGATAATACAGCAGTAGCATCTGCAGCACCTGCCAAAAAAAGACCTTTAAAAGCTACTATATATAACTTTTATAGTCCTTGGACTTCTCAAAATGATCCTTTGATAATTAGAGAGATAAGAGTTATGATAGCAAATAAAGAATATACTCAGGCTCTAAACTATATAAATAAATTAGATTTTAATAATTTACCTGCTGATGTGGATGTTGGTCAGCTATATCAGTTTAAAGGTATAGTTTATTATTTCCTTTCTAAAGGCGGTTCTAAATCAAATAATATTGTAGCTAGAGGTAATATTGATTTAGCTGATGAATGTTTTAAGAAAGTAGAAGGACTTACAAAAATAGAAAAATTTAAGCCTCTTTCATTATTATGGAATGGTATGCTTTATCAGACTTACTCAAATGATAAAAATGAACTTGAGGAAGCTATAGCTTTGTTTGACAGAGTAATTACTGAATATCCTAGAACTAGATTTGCTAATGATGCTGTATTCTATAAGGCGGTAACTATGAAAAAATTAGGAATGCCTGAAAATGAATATAATGATCTTTTCCTTTCTATAAAAAGAGGAGGTTTCGTTGATACTTTAGTTTTCTCACAAGTAGTAAATGATTATGTACCTGCTAATGATTTGGTAGACAGAGAAATGTTAAAATAAATTTCACTTAGTTTTAATTTTTAAAAAGTGATAGTTTCTATAAAAATAGACTATCACTTTTTTATTTTTATAGTTTTTCTTCTTTAAGAAGATTGTTAAATTGATTTCTTGAATATACGGTAACTTTATCATTATGAGAAGCATAGCTTTTAGCACTATTGCTTAATTTCACAGGAAGTATTAATATACCATTTTTAGCTCCGGATTCAGCAACCATCATTAAAAAATCTCTTATAATCAATTCTCCGACTTCGATTTTTTTCCATCTTTTGAAAGATATTAATGTAGTATCTTTTTTATTTCCTTTGATATTATATGTTATGTAATTAACCTCATCTCCATAATCATTATTAGAAGTATTGTCAGTATATTCCTGTATTATAGAATGCGATAATTTTGTACGAATTAGATTTTGACATAATTTTTTGAAATCTATAATATTCATATTGTAAATTTTATCTACTTTCTGAACTATTTTCAAGCTCACTTCATTATTATTGTTATCATCATCTATTTTTAATTCATCTAATATTTTTTTTACATTGATATTATTTTGTATTTCTATAAGAGAACTTAAATAATCTATATCTATAAAAGAACCTTCCCATAAATCAACAGCTCTCTCCCAATTTTCAATATCTTCTTTCGCTACATACTTTTCATAATTATCATTTTTAGAATTATCTAATTTCATCATATTTCTTAATTTATTAAGCTGTTCTGTAGCTTTATTTATATCTGATAAATATTTTATTATGATATCAAAATTATAAATATTTAATTCAGGTAAATTTAAATTCTTTATAATTTCAAATAATCTTTTAGATAAAGCTATATCCCTTAAAAAATATGAATAGAATGAATAGTCTAATATTAGATCATGTGTTTTTTTATCCGGATTTGCTATATTATATTTTTTATATAAATTTTTATACAATTCTTCAAACTTTTCATTATCAAGAACTTTATATAATACATGTAAATAGATCCTATCAATATACTCTTGATTATTAATGTGTTTATTAGCTATAATCTGTTCTATAAAATTTCTAGCTATATTTAATTCATCAGAAAGCATATACATTGATATTAAAGTTTTATTAACAGTATCTATATCTTTATCCTTTTCTTTTATTAATATTTTTTGCAGTTCTTCTAAAAAGACAATACATTTTTTATAGTCCTTATTCTTAAAAAAACTAAAAGCAGCAGCTTTAAGATTATCAGTATTAAATTCATTTTTATTTAATATAGCCTTATTAAAGTAATCGCATGCAAGTATATAATATCCTTCATTACAAAGAATGGTTCCTGTTTTGATATTATAAGACATATTATTTGGATCTAATTTGGCAATTTTTAAAGTATATTTAAAAGCCTCCTGATTTTTACCCAGATTCTCATAGTACAATTCAAATTTTTTACATATTTCCAATTCTTCTTTTTCTTTAAAGAAAGAAACCTGCATCAATTTTTCATACATTTTTAAAGCTGATTCTGTTTCTTCTATTTGCTCTTTAAGTTTTGCTAATTGATATAGCGACACATAATCTTTTTCATCTTCATTAATTTTATTAGTTAATTCTTCTATTTGTTTTTTTATATATTTAAGAGAAGGTGATTTTTTCTTACTAATAATTTTTCTTATTATTAAGATAATTAAAACTAATAATACTATTGCTGATAATATAATATAAACCATTTAAAAAACCTTCCTAACAACTTATCATTAGACTTGTATATTTATTAATTGTGTAAACATATATCAATGTGTTTGTATACCAAAATAATAAGCTATGCAGCATATAAAACATTGTGTTTTATAATTTTTGAGATTAAATATTTTTACATTTAACCTTATCAAGTATTTTAAAACAAGTCTGATATAACAAATATAATAAAAATATACAAATAATATATAATTTTTTTACATAAAATTGATTTTTTTATTATTAAAAAACTATAGACTAAAATCTTTTTTTAATATATCATATATCATCTTATTTTAATGGATTAAGAATATGGATAATATTAGAGAGGAAGAATATAAAATTTCATTTGTTGCTATACTTGTTATTTGTTCTTATATAGCCTGTCAAATGATATCAAATATAGCAAGTGTAAAGATAGCTAATGTTTTAACTTTAGCTGTTGACGGAGGAACATTTTTATATCCTTTAGCTTTTACAATAAGAGATATGGCACATAAAACTATAGGAAAGAAAAATACTCAGAAACTTATAATAATTTCAGCAATTATCAATATTTTCTCACCTATTTATTTTTATATAATATCTCAAATACCTGCAGATGCAAGCTGGGAGTTTAATGAGGCTTTTCAGCTGACTTTAAGCCCTGTTCTAAGAATATCTATTGCATCTATACTAGGTTCCACTTTGTCTGAGCTTGTTGATACAGAAATATATCATCTTTTTGTAACTAAGATAACAAAGAAATATCAATGGCTTAGGGTATTAATAAGCAATGCTTTCAGCATACCTGTGGATAATTTAGTATTTGTTGTTATAGCATTCTGGGGGGCATTACCTTTCGATGCTTTGGTAGGCATATTTATATTTAATTTTATAGTAAAATATGCAGTTACAGTTATAAGTGTTCCTATGATATATTTAGTAAAAGAGAAGAATTGATTTAAGAAAATTAATAAAATAAAAAGAGGAGTTTAAATTTATGAAAGCTATTATTAAATATTTATCCTCATATTTACCTGAAAATGTAATAACTAATTATGATTTAGAGAAAAAATTGGATACTAATAATGATTGGATAGTTTCAAGGACAGGAATAGAAGAAAGAAGAATAGCAGATAAAAAAGAAAGTACAGGAGATATGGCAATAAAGTCTTTGACAAAATTAAAAGATAAGGGAGCTGTAATAGAAGATGCTGATGCTGTAATAGTTGCTACTTCTACAAAATCATATACTTTTCCATCTACTGCGGGACTTATTCAAAAGGCATTTAATATAAAGAATTCATGTCTTGCTTTTGATATATCTGCTGCCTGCTCAGGATATATATATGCTTTAAATACTGCTGCTTCGCTTATAGAAAGCGGAGAATGTAAAAAGGTTTTAATAGTTGCTGCTGAAAAATGTTCGGATATACTTAATTGGGAGGACCGATCTACTGCTATATTATTCGGAGATGGTGTAAGCAGTGCTTTGCTTGAGGCTTCTGAAGATGATTCTAAAGGCATTATATCAACGGATATAGGCTCTGAGCCTAATGATGAAATACTTATAGTAAAAGGCGGCGGAAGTGTTAATCCTATTACAGAGAATAATGTTGAAGATAATACAAATACTATAACTATGGCGGGTACTGAAGTATTTAAAAAGGCTGTTACAACTTTTGATGAAACTATCAATAAAACGGTAAAAAATGCTGATTTAGATTTAAAAGATCTGTCTCTTATAATAACTCATCAGGCTAATACTAGAATAATGAATGCGGTTGCAAAAACTTTAGGTTTAGGCGATGATAAATTTTATATTAATATACAGAAATATGGAAATACATCTGCCGCTAGTGTTGGTATAGCTTTTACAGAGGCTTTTGAATCTGGTGCTATAAAGGAGGGCGATTATGTTCTTCTTACTGCTTTTGGGGCAGGGCTTACTTGGGGCTCTACTTTAATTAAATTTTAATTAAGAGGTTTTTTATGACATTATATGAATATTTATCTTCAGGATTTGGTAAGGCAGAAGATTTGAATTGTGCTGAGAAAATGCTTTACGGAGCTGATAAAGTTTATGAGCTTGGCATAAATAGAGATGATTTAAAATTGGCGGCTGGTTTCGGAGGTGGTATGGCTGTTGGTATAACCTGCGGTATATTAACAGGCGGAATAATGGCTTTTGCTAAGGCTTTTATAGCAGATAGAGGACATGAAGGTACTCTTTTAAAAGAAATAGAAGCAGAATATATAAATAAATTTAATGATAAAATGAATAGCATTAATTGCGATTATTTAGTTGAAAATTATAGACACCCTGAAAACGGATGCGATTATTTAATATTTGAAGCAGCTAAAATATTTGATGAATTAATGGAAAAATATAAAGATTATAGAAAGAATTAATTTTTAAGTTTTAAATAGTGAGTACATAATAATACTCACTATTTAAGACTTTAATTAATATTTTAAATAATATCACATATAGAATTGATAATATTTACTTTTTTTCTTTCTCTTTCGCTTAAAGGTGCATATTTGGATTTGTACATTATATCATTAGCAAGAACTATAAATTGTTCTTTAAGCATTTCAGCTGCCTCTTTAGGTGTTTTTCCTGTTGCTCTAATAGCTAAATCTTCATTGCCTATAACATAATGATCCTCTGCTATTTTTATCATATAACCTTTTAATGTTTTTTTGAAATGGAAATCATCTACATCATTAAAGTTTAATTCTATTTTTTGTTTTTGTGCCATTAATATATACCCGCCTTTTTTGCATAATCTTCATTAGTTAAACTAAATGTTTTTTGTGTGAATATAATATCATTGGTATTGAATGCATAAGGTACTTTACCTTTCAAACCGCTTACCCCATTTGATATAGCCTGATCTATAACTATATATAATTCTTCAGCATGCCTTTTTTGATATTTCATAACATCAGCTATAACTATTTCATAAGCAGTTTGTCTTGTAGGTGCTCCTGTATCTCCTATTATATAATAAGAAGCTCCATTTAAAGTATCTATCCATAAATAGTTTCCTTCTATATCATAAATCTCAAAATCTATTTTCACCTTTTGAGACCAAAAAGACATAGCAGATTCAGCATACATTACTCCGTCTACTTTATCAGCAAGTAAAGCTAATGTTTCTTCAGAAAGTCTATTAGTGGCAAGAGTGCCTGTAGCAGCAACATAGTTAGCTCCTAATATAGAATGATTTGGTAATTCAGCAAATTCTTTATTTCCTAAAGCCTCCTGCAAAGTTACTAGCTTAACCATTTCATTTTGTGAATTAAAATTACTAATGAAGCTATTTAATACAAAATCAGTGTATATTTCTGTATTTAAATATTTTAATCTGTCCCAATATTCATTGGTCATACTTTTTGGAAAAGTAAAAGAAGCAACTGCAATAGTTCTATTTTTATCTATTATATCATCTACTCTTACATAAGAGTATTTTGATGCACATGACACAATAATAAAAGATAATATTATCAATATAAAAAGAAAATTAATTTTATTGTTCATTATAATATATTTTCCTCTATTATATTATTATTTTGCTGATGCTGTTTCTTCTATTTCTTCTTTAACTTCAGTTTTTTTATTTTTTCTGTATTCTATTACCTGATTGATAGTAGATCTCACAGCATAATCTTTATCTGTAGAAACCAGCAAATTTAAAGATCTGTCAACTCTAGCATCATCATAATCTTTTAAAGCTTCTACAGCAGCCATTCTAACCCATTTATTTTTACTTGATAAACTATCTAGTATAGAATTTAAAAGCTCTTTAGCATTCATTCTACCCGCTACTTTTAGTCCTTCTATTTGAACCTGTAAATCTGTATCTGATATTGCTCTTTTTATTCTGTCAATAGCTTCAGGATTATTAGCATCTAATCTTCCAAGTCCTAAAACAGCCAAACATCTCACATTAAAATCAGGGTCTTCAACACTAGCACGGAGAAAATCACTGTAAGCAATATCGGCTTCTATTTTTCCAAGCACCCATATAGCTTCAGCACGAACTTCTCTTCCGCCGTTTTGAGCTGCATTAAGAACTTCTAATACAGTTTCTTCATCATCAGGATTCTTAGCAAGTTTTTGTTCTGCTTTATGTACATCTTCAATTCTTCTCAAAGTAACATCTTTAGCAGAGCATGAAAGAATAAGCATAGAACTTACCGCAAATATAAAAACAGCAATATTTTTCTTCATATTAAGATTTACAACCATTTACTTTTTAATTTGTTAATTTCTTCTTTAGCTTTTTCTATATTTTCTATAGAACCTTGAGCGAAAGTATCTTTTCCGCCTCCGCGTCCTCCTGCAGCAGCAATAATATCTTTTATAATATTATTTGCTGATAATTTTTTGTCTTTTAAAGCATTTCCTGTAATCTGAACAAGTATAGAGTTGGAAGAATCGGTTTTACTTATCATCACAGAAATACTATCTTTTACTCTTTCTTTTATAGTATCAGCATAAAGCCTTACTTCTTTTATATCTTCATTAAACTCCAAATTATAGAATCTAATACCTTTTAAATCTTCAAAATTATCCATAAATGAAACAGCAGAAGCACCTGAAGTTTTAAGCTGCTTAATTTCTTTTTGCAGTTTTTTTACTTCATTTTGCAAACTTTCTGCTCTTACAGTAAGCTCATCAGTTTTTGAAGCATTAAGTATATGAGCTAAATTCTTTACTTTGCTGAATAATTTACTAGCTTCATTAGCAGCCTTTAATCCTGTGATAGCCTCTATTCTTCTAACTCCGCTAGCCACAGAACCTTCACTAACTATATGGAAATAACCAACTTCAGATGTATTTGTCAAATGGCTTCCTCCGCAAAGCTCTACAGAAAAACCATTTCCTATATCGAGTATTCTTACAGTATCAGGATATTTTTCTCCAAATAAAGCCTTAGCACCGCAGGAAATAGCCTCTTCTTTAGGCATATATTTTATAACCGCGGGCATTGATTTAAATACTACTTCATTAACCTGATTTTCTATACTTATTAATGTATCTTCTGAAATTGAATCTGGGTGTGTAAAATCGAATCTCAAGTATTCATCGCTTACAAAACTTCCAGCCTGATTAACATGATTTCCAAGTGTAAGTTCTAATACTTTTTGAAGTATATGTGTAGCGGTATGATTTTTTCTTATAGCACTTCTTCTGTCAAAATTAACAAATAACTTTATTTCTTCTCCTACACTTAAAGAATTACCGCTGCAGTCTGCTATATGTATTATAGTATTTTCTTTCTTTTGAGTATCTATTATCTTTATTATTTCTTTTTTGCCGTTTTCTATATATCCGTTATCTCCAATCTGTCCTCCCATCTCTCCATAGAAAGGCGAAACATCTGTAATAATGACAGCATTTGAAGATGATGTTTTATCTTTTTTGGTATTATCTTCATATACAGCAACTATTTTTGCATTTACTCCGTTTATAAGATTATCAGTTTCCTCTCCGACATATTTAGTTTCATAATTTTCAACATATCCGAATTTAGACCTTTTATCTTCTCCAGTACCTCTGCTCCTTTTCTTCTGCTCTTCCATAGCTTCTTCAAATCCAGCCTTATCAACTGTAAATCCATGATCTGATGCTTCTTCTTCTGTTATATCTATAGGAAGTCCGTAAGTATCAAATAGCATAAATGCATCTTTGCCTGATATTACTTTACTATCTTTATTTTCTTCCATTACAGCATAAAGCTTATTCATACCGGCTGATATTGTATTTATGAATTTATTTTCTTCTTCCTTTAATATTCTTTTTACATTTTCTTCTTCTTTAGGAAGATAATCATATATTTCTTTATATACATTAACCACTGAAGATGTAATCTCATTTAGGAAAGCTCCCTTATGACCTAAATCGCTTGCAGTTTTCAAAGCCCTTCTTAAAAGTCTCCTAAGTACATACCCCCTGCCTTCATTAGAAGGAGTACAGCCTTCGGATATTACAAATACCAATGCTCTTAAATGATCTGCTATAAGATTTATTTTGGTTTTATTCTTATCATCATATTTAACATTTAGTTTTTTAGCTATTGCATCAACTATTGGCTTCATTACATCAGTTTGATAATTGCTTTCTACTCCCTGAGTAATATAGCAAAGTCTTTCAAGTCCCATTCCTGTATCTATACCTACATTCGGAAGAGGAGATAAGTTGCCGTCAGTATCCTGAAAAAACTCATTGAATACTAAGTTCCAGAACTCTAAATATCTCTCGCAATCGCATCCCACAAAACAATTAGGATTATCGCATCCCTTTTCTTCTCCCATATCAATATAAAGCTCACTGCAAGGTCCGCAAGCTCCGGAATCTCCAGCAGGTCCCCAGAAATTGTCTTTTTTTCCAAGTCTTACAATTTTTTCTTTAGGTACCCCTATATGCTCATTCCAAATTTTAAAAGCATCGTCATCTTTTTCATAAATAGAAACATATATTCTTTCAATAGGAAGTTTAATAACCTGAGTAGAAAATTCCCAAGCAAATTCAATAGCCTCTTTTTTGAAATAATCGCCCATAAAGCAGAAATTACCAAACATCTCAAAAAATGTATGGTGTCTTGCTGTTTTTCCTATATTTTCTAAATCAGAAAGTCTGAAGCATTTTTGTATAGTTGCCACTCTTGAATATGGGGCTTTTTTTATTCCGGCATAATAAGGTTTAAATTGAAGCATTCCGGCTGTTGTAAATAATAGGCTGGGATCGTCTATTGGTATAAGAGATGATGATTTCTCTATAGCATGCTTTTTGCTTTTAAAAAACTCTTTAAATTTTTCTCTCAATTCTAAATGTGTCATGATTAGCTACTCCTATTTTTAAGAACATTTATATATATGAAAATTTAAATTTTTATTGTCAAATAATATATTCCATTAATAATATATTAAATCAATTATGAATGCAAGTACAAAATACAAAAATAGTTAACATAATTAATATAATGTATTTAACATAAAAAAAAAGAATTGCAGATATTTACCTGCAATTCCTTTTTATTAACTTTTATTAAAGCACTATTCTATAATTATAACATAAGTCATTCTAGCTCGTTTTATAGTTATTGTAAAGGACTTATCATTACCATAAGATTTTACGAAGTTATCGTAATCATCAGTATTTGATATTGTTATACCATTAATAGCTTTGATAACATCTCCCGGTCTAAGTCCGTATTGATAGGCTTTAGAGTTCTGAGTCATATTAAGAACTACAACCCCTCTCTCATTGCTTCTTATCTGAAGTCTTTGAGATATTTCAGGAGTGATATTAGAAACATCTAAACCCATCCAAGAACGAGTGCTGCCTTGCGAATTATTCTGAGACTGTCTTGTAGGTACAACTTCATCATCTTCAACTCTAGCTTCTATAGTAATTTTAGTGCTTCTTTCTCTTCCATTTCTTAAATATTTAACATTAACCTCTTTTCCTACCTTAGTAGTAGCTACTTTATTGAATAAATCTCCTGATTTAGTCATTCTTTCACCATCGTACTCTATTATAATATCGCCGTCCTGCAAGCCTCCTTTTGCAGCAGGTGAATCAGGTATAACTTCGCTTACATAAACACCGCTGTTTTGCTTAACATTCAAACCTCTTGAAAGATTTTCATCAATATCTTGTAAATATATACCTAAATATCCTCTTGTAACTCTGCCATTTTCTTTTAAGTCAGTCATTACTGAAGTAGCAAGATTAATAGGAGTAGCAAATCCTATACCAATGCTTCCGCCTGAAGTAGAGTATATTAATGTGTTTATTCCTATAACCTGACCATGGATATTAAATAAAGGACCGCCTGAGTTACCCGGATTTATAGCAACATCAGTTTGTATATATCTTTGATACTTATTAGCACCGACATCGCTTCTTCCTTTAGCACTTACTATACCAAAAGTAACAGTATTATTAAGTCCGTAAGGGTTTCCTATAGCAATGGCAAACTCACCCGGCTCTATAGCATCACTATCGCCTAAAGCAACATAAGGGAAAGTTCTGTTTTCATCTTCTATTTTTAATAATGCTAAATCATAAGCCTCATCATAACCTATTAACTTGGCAGGAAGTTCTCCATCCTCTCCATATAGAGTAATCATAATTTTAGTAGCACCTTTTACAACATGGTAATTAGAAAGTACATATCCTTCTTCATTAATTATAAAACCGCTTCCTAAAGATTTTTGGCTTCTTCTTTGTCTAGGTACTTGATCACCGAAGAAAAATCTAAAGAATTCATCTGCATATCTGTCTTCTTGAGTATTACCTGCTTCTATTTCTGTAGATATATTAACTACAGCAGGCATGTTCTTATCAACTACATCTCTTATAGCATTTTCTACAGCTAAGGCTCCGTCTAATGAATCTTCAAAGTCTGTCTTTTCAGGTGCTGCCTGAGCATGAACTAAAAACTCATCTTTTTTATAATTTTTCTCATAAGAAAATATGAAAAAAGAAATAATTATGCCAACTAAAGTAAATGTAAGCCCAAGATTTAAAAAGAACATAAATGAACGTTTTTTTTGCTCCATGTACTCATAACCTCCGATTTAATGTATTTTTTATAGACTAAAATTTCAATAATTTGCCACAACTTTATTATAGTAAAAAAATATTAATTTTTAAATAAAAAACTTAAAAAAATAAAATCGAAAATTTTATATGAAGATTATTACCTCATTATTTGTAAAATTAAGAAACTTATATAATTTTATTCTGACAATTATTATCGTTTTAGTACATTTAATATATAATATAAACCTATGAAAAAAAACAAAGTAAAAAACTATTTATAATTATTGTTTTTATAAAAAATTTCAGGCTCTCCATTAGGTCTTGTATTCCATCTTGGATGAACCCAAAGCCAATTTTCAGGGTGTTTTGAGATTATTTCCTCCAATTTTTTTGTGTATCTTTGAACATTATGTTTTATAGTTTCTTCTTTAGTTTCTTTTTGTTCTATGTACATTATGTCATAAACTATTATTTTATGATGACCATATCTGTCAGGCAAACTATAAAGTATAGCCATTGGCGAACCTGTTTTCATAGCTATAGCAACAGGACCTACTGCTGTGGCAGCCGGATATCCAAAGAAATCTACAAAAATACCGTCTAAATAATTTTGATCGCATAAAAAAGCAACAGGCGAATTATTATTTAATACATGAAATATTTCCCTCAAATCGCCCCATCTTGATATACATTTCATACCTCTTTTCTCTCTCCAAGAACGCATATAAGCATCTAATTTCGGATTATCAAGAGGACGGAATATTACTCCGGGATTATATCCTTTGATAGCAAAATAAAAAGCTATATACTCCCAATTTCCTATATGTCCTGTAATAGCTACAATACCTCTTTTTTTCTCATTCATAGCTTCATCAAATTTGTCCTGACCTTCTATTTTTATTCTTTTTAATATTTGCTCATCTGACATTCTTGATGATTTAATAAACTCGGCAAAAGTCATTATCATAGATTTCATAGAACGTTTTGCAATTATTTTTCTTTCATGAAAACTTTTATTTGGAAATGCCTGTTTTAAATTAATTAAGGCAGTTTTTCTCACACCTGGTGCAAAATAGTACATTAAACTTCCTATAACCTTAGCAAATAATATTACTATAATGTACGGTGTAAATGCTATTATTTCCATCAATATACGAAGTGGAATATATTCAAGCATTACAACTTTTGGGGATTTATAAGCCAAAATAACCTCTTATATTTAATATTTTTAATCTTTATTTTCTTTTTCTTTATCTTCAAACAAATCTTCATCTTCTAAAGATTCATCAAATTCGTCATTTTCTAATTTTATTTCATTTGATTCTGATACATTTTCAGACTCATTTTCAGTATTAGAATTTGACTTTTCATCTTCAGAAGCCTGATTTTCATCATTATTTTCTATACTATTATTTTCATTATTGTCATTTTCTGCACTAGATACAGCAGCTTCAACATTATTAACACTCTCTGCTTTATCATTAGTGTCTTTTGCAGATTCAGTATTTACCTGTTTTTCTGCATTGATTGTATCTGATTCATCATCATCGCCTTCTATTAGAATACCTGATCCTGATAATTCTCCCTGTGTTATTAAGTAATTAAATCCGGATATAAAATAATATGCTTCTGTCAATGCTTTCATTACATTATATCCCTGTATTCTTTTTTTGGACTTTCCAATTTCTGCAGAGAAGGTTAGTATATCATTAGGGTTTTCTATTATTCTTTCTCTCTCTTCTTTATCTAATAATAATTTATCTAACTTCTTTTTGAAAGGTGATATTATTGATATAAATGTGTTTCTCAAGTTTTTAGCTAAATAAGAACGCTGACCGTTTTTATCTGAAAGCATTGAAACTCTCTGTTCAAAACGCATAGTTTTATCTTCTTCTACTTTATTTATTGTTCTGCAAAGTTCGCTGTATTCATTTAATCTTGAATTTGTATCTGATAATGATAAAAATATATTATTAAAATCATTTTTATAATCTGTTCTTACCTGATTATCATAAACTAAATTGTATTTAACCTTATTAGAAACAAAAACGGCAGAATATTCCCTGTCTAAAAAGTCTATTAATACTTTTATTCTATATATTTTATCTTTTACAGGTACAACGAAAAACGGATCTGCTTCATATTCTATATTGTTGTCAGATTTTTTGAATGATACGCATTTTTCTATTAGTTTTACTCCTATAGCCTCTACTTTACCCAATTTTTCTTCTTCATTATCTTTTTTCTTTCCAATATTTTCTTTAGCTTCTTCAATTTTAGTAGCCTGCAGTTTCTCTTTTTCTTTTCTTAATTTTGTATAATATCCTAATATATCTTCCTCTGTAATATTTAGATAACGATTAAAATCATTTATATTTTCTAATGATTCTTTAGAAGCATACTGTAAAAGGGACAATAGTTTAGGATAATATTTACTATATATCAAATCTACTGCTCTTTTAAAAGCGGATATTCTTGAGTTTACAATTCCTTTGCTTATATTATCAACCATAGCATAAGCAAACATAGCTTTTTCTCCGGCTAATTTTATTCTTGAAGAATAAGTATGAAGTATATAAAGCGGTCTGAACATAGCTTTTATTTCTTTTACATAACTTTCAGCTATAACAGTGCTGTTTAATTCTTTATATGGTCTTAAAAAGTTTTTATATACATTTTCATTATACTGATCTTTTATTCTTTCTAGTAATTCCAAATCATCTAAAGTTTTAGCAAATTGAGAGATTACTTTTTCATGTTTAGCTTTAGCATCTATATCAGAAGCTTCACTAGGGTTTAAAGCATTAAATATTAAAGTATCCATTTCTAAAAGTGCAGATATAACATTTTTATCTATGAAGTTTAAGAATTTAGGATTAACATTTCCGCCCATTAATGTGATTACACCGGAACTTAAGGCATTAAACCATAATTTAATATTAAAAAATAATCCGTTATTTTTTTTATTTTGAGCAGTTCCTACAGCAGAAGAAGTTTTAGAATTTTTATCTTTACTGTCGCTTTTGGTACTATAATTGTTTGAACCTTTGGAATTTTTATTATTATTTCCTCCTACCAATGTATTTTGGCTTTTTTTTGATGATCCGACAAGTATATTATCTCTTTTTTTATCTGCTACTACCTCACCGCCTGCATCTACAAATTTATTAAATAAATCTTTTCTGGCATCTTTATTAAGTTCATCTAACTTTAGTCTGTCTCTAGTGTTATCTATATCGCCCATAAATAAAACTCCCTAAGTATATATTATAAGTATATTATTTGCTTTTATGTATTATAGTAGCACTTCCTTGATTTTCTGCCATTATAGTCATGCTTGAAATTTGTACATGACTTTTTCTAGTTAATACATACTCTATATTATCGGCTATATCTTCAGCATATAAAGGATTAAATCCTTTGTATACATTATCCGCTTTTTCTTTATCGCCTTTAAATCTTACAGTAGAAAACTCTGTATTAACGGCACCAGGCTTTATATTTGTTATTTTCACAGGCTTGTCAATTAATTCTACTCTCAAGCTATCTCCGAACATTTCAACGAAAGATTTAGTTGCACAGTATATAGCACCTCCGCTATAAGCCTCATCAGCAGCAGTAGATGAAAGATTTACTATATGGCCATGTTTACTTTCTAATATGTATGGAAGCAAAAGTCTTGTTAATACTATTAAGCCCTCGCAATTAACTCTAATCATTTGAAGCGAATCTTCTATGGGATTATTATAATATAAGTCTTTACCTAGAGCTAAACCAGCATTATTTATAAGTATATCTATTTTTTTCTCTTCATCTTTAAGAGAATCTACAGCTTTTACTATATCTTCAGGTTTGGAGAAATCTAATTTTATTACTTTTACTTTTACATTATGATTTTTTTCTAATTCATTTTTTAAAGCCTCAAGTTTTTCTATTCTTCTTGCAGCCAATATAAGATTAACCCCATTAGAAGCAAGCATTTTAGCTACAGCTTCCCCAATACCTGCACTTGCACCTGATACAAATGCAATTCTTCCTTTAATATTTTCTATATACATAATTCATTCCTTTTGTCATTGATAATAAAAATTATTTGCAGATTATGTCTGCAATTATATGTAAAATCATTATTAATTATGAGTTTCTACCATTCCGGCAACATCTTGGGCAGTATACTGCATACCAACCTCATTAAGATATTTTGTGATTAAGGCATCTACCTGTTTTTTTAAACCTTTAGAATAAAGCTCCATAACCACAGTACAATTTTGCTGAGAATCCCATTGAGTTTCTACAACAGAAGCTCCTCTTATTCTTCCGGCAACTCTTTCTTGTATAACATACTCATCTATCATGCCTTTTTCAGTAGAGCTTAAAGATTCTATATAAGAACCAACAATTCTTGATACAATTTTATTTTTAGCATCCAATTCAGCTGCTTGTTTGGAAGTAAGTTCTCTCCTGAATTTATCATCTGAATCTATATCTTTTGCAGGAGAACCCATTCCCATTACCCTGAATGTATCGTCATTAATCCAACCTTCCGGTCTTGTCTTGCTTACACCGCTTCCGCATGAAATAACTAGCAGTGAAAACATTAATACAATAATAAATAATTTTATAAATTTCATATTTAATCCTTCCTAATTTTATTTTAGTATTATATATTTTGAATACTATATTGCAATAGCATAAAAAATAATTTTTATTACCATGCAATATAAATATAATAAAAATAGCTGTTTTAATAATTATCTATCAACATTTTTAACTAAAAAAATAATAAAGGCTCCCATTAAGGAGCCCTCACTGTATCTTATTTATTATTATTATTCATAAGTTCTTACCATTCCAGCAACATCCTGAGCTGTATATTGCATTCCTACTTCATTAAGGTATTGAGTTACTAAATTATCCATTTGTTTTTTTAGATTTTTTGAATATAATTCCATAACCACAGTACAATTTTGCTTAGAATCCCATTGAGTTTCTACAACAGAAGTACCTCTTATTCTTCCTGCAACTCTTTCCTGTATAACATACTCATCTATCATGCCTTTTTCAGTAGAGCTTAAAGATTCTATATAAGAACCTACAATTTTAGCAGCGATTTTATTTTTAGCATCCAATTCAGCTGCTTGTTTTGCTACTACTTCTCTTCTGAATTTATCATCTATATCATCTGATGGAGATCCCATACCCATCACTCTAAATGTGTCATCGTTAATCCAGCCTTCTGGGTGGCTTTTGCTTACACCGCTTCCGCATGATATTATAAATAATACTAGAGAAATAGAAATAATAAAGCTAAATATTTTTCTTATCATATATTATAAACCTCCTAAAGTAATGATATTCAAATTTATATGCGATTATATACCTTTAGAAGTATATTGCAATATCTTTTATAATATTTTTTTATATTATAATTGACATAAAATAAACATTATATATAATTATTAATCGAAAGTTATTTTAAAATCATAGAGGAACAAAAAATGAAATTAAAACATACCATCAATTTCATTAAAAAACATACTGTAGCTGTATTTGTAAAAGTAGAGAAAGAGCAGCTTAAAGTATGTTCATTTAATGAAGAGTATATAAAGTTATTTAATGATTTGGTAAAAGATAAATATTATAATACTTCTACTCCTTTTGCTTTTGCTTTTGCCAGCAATACCAGAGTAATTTATATAACATATAAAGAAGTAAAAAATTATATGTATGAAACTTGGAAGAATGCCGGTGCTTCATTAGTTAAGATAATGAAAGATTTGCATATAGATGATATAGAAGTGGATATGGCTGAATTATTTGCTGAAATAGCTTCTGAAGAATCATATGTTCAGTTTTGTTTGGGTATACTTCTTTCCTCTTATAGTTTTGATAATTATTTAGGTGATAAAAGATTAAAAGAACTAGCCAATATTAAAAATATACTTTTAGTTTCTGAGCATAAAAAAGATACTGAAAATGCTATATCTAAAGCTGAACAAATAGCAAACAGCGTATTTTGGGCAAGAGATATGGTTAATGAGCCTAGCAATGTTATAAATTCTTTGACATTTGTAGATAGAGCTAAAAAACAGGCTGAAAGCAGAAAAATAAGTACTTCAGTTCTTACTGAAAAAGAATTGAAAAATCTTGGTATGAATGGAATATTAGGGGTTAATGCCGGAAGTAAAAATCCTCCTAGAGTATTTGTTGCCCAGTACAAAAAAGCTAAGGCCAAAAAACATATATTATTGGTAGGAAAAGGTATTACTTTTGATACAGGCGGAATGATTTTAAAACCTAGTACTAGTATGCTTGGTATGAAAGATGATATGGCTGGTGCTGCTGCTGTTTGCGGGGCTTTATTTTTAATATCTGATATGAATTTAGAGGCAAATGTTACAGTAATATGCCCTTTAACAGATAATAAAACAGGAAGTGCTGCTATAAACCCAGGCGATATATTAAAAATGTATAATGGTGTTACTGTAGAGGTAGTTAATACAGATGCTGAAGGAAGACTTATACTTGCCGATGCTTTGGCTTATGGAATAAAAAAATATAATCCAGATTTTGTGATAGATATTGCCACTTTAACAGGGGCCTGCTCAATAGCTTTAGGAAAACATGCTTCAGGACTTATGTCTAATGATGCTGCTTTATCAACTGCTTTAAAAGATGCTGGGGACGATACTTATGAGAGAGTATGGGAATTTCCTATGTTTGAAGAATATAAAGAAGATATAAAATCTGATGTTGCTGATATAAAAAATTCAGGCGGAAGATATGCCGGAGCTATAACCGCCGGACAGTTTTTATCCTATTTTACAGAAGGAGCAAGATGGGCACATTTAGATATAGCAGGTACTGATATGAGTGATGTAAATGTGAAATATATATCTAAAGGTGCTACAGGAGTAGGTGTATATCTTCTCGCTAAAACAGTAGAAAAACTTGTTGATATAGATAAGTTTTAATTATTAAATATTAATTTTTATTAGTTGTTTATAAAATAATCATAGTGTTTTTATAAAATGCTATGATTATTTTTTTATAATATTGTTATTATGTTCAATGTATTATATATGATAATTAATTATAAAATAAATATAAAAAAATCAAATTAGTTTTTAGTTTCTACTTGAAATTATTTGTGTAAAATGTTATAATGAATATTCAAATTAGATAAAAATGGGAGTGTATATGCCTTCAGGAAGAAAAAGACTTCGTCAAAAGATGGCTACGCATAAACGCAAAAAACGTTTACGCAAAAATAGGCATAAGAAAAAATAATATAAAATAACATTATACATATTAATGTTTTTCATCTCTTAATATTTATGTTTTTAATTGGAATAATAGTATGGCAAGCAATGTTAAAACTGTCATAGAAGTATGTGTAGGACTTCATTGCTCTATGAAAGGTGCTTATGCCCTTTTGGAAGCTATTCGTTCTCATTATGATTTAAAAATAGGAGTGCCGTCTTCTGATGGTATGCTCCTTAAAGAGATGGAGTGTATGCATAATTGCCATAATGCCGTACCTGTCCTTATTAATGGTATGGAATGTACAAAATCGTCTTTTAAAAGTATTATTAAGTATATAGAAGCTATACATGTAAGAAAAAGATGAAAAAGTTTGTACTGCATAGTGAAAATAATATAACAGATATCCAGTCATATAAAGATCATTTCGGAGATTATTTAAATCTTCAAAAAATAGCTAATTCTTTTTTTGAAGATTTAAAAGAATATACTATATTTAAAAGAGATATTACTCAAAGCTCTATATATCAATTATTAACCGACGGAAATATTAAAGAAGATTTTATACTAATCAATGCTGCTTCATTTGACTATTTAGTTTTTAAAGATAAATTTCTATTAAAAAATAATCCGCATCTCATATTAGATGGTTCTGTTCTTATAGCTAATATTTTAAATATTAAAAGAATAGATATAATATTAAAAGATTATTATTTGGAAGAGAGAGATATTATATTAAAAGCTATAGTAGAGGCAGAGGATTCTAATTTTGTCAATGATATAGAAATAAATATATACGATGAATATGCTTATTATAATAAATATAATATCAGACTTACACCTTCTTTTTTAGAAAATAAAAAATATGTATTTGATTTAGAAACTGTATCTCAAATTGCATACTTGGCACATATCGGAGGATTTACTTTTAAAAATTATGGAAACGGAGATTATAAGGGTAGTTTTATAGTTTCAGTTACAGGTGATATTATAAGTCCGAATTTGTATGAATTTGAAATGCATACTCCTTTAAAAAATATTCTCAAAGCATCAGGTGGAACAGTTAAGGAGTATAGTATAAAATGTGTATTTACAAATGGTTTTTTGAATCCTCCTATAGATTTTGATACTTTTCAGAAAATGACTTTAGATTATGAATGTTTCGGAAGTTATAATATGAAGCTTGGAAATGGGGGATTATGTTTTATACAAGAGGACAGATGTATGATAAGGGTTGCTGTAAAAATAATTCAGTTTGCTAAAAGTGTATCATGCCGAAAATGTTCTCCTTGTCATTACGGATTTGATTTATGCGAGTATTATATTAATAGAATGCTTTTGGGATATTCTAGTTTTGATGATTATTCCAATCTAAAATCGGCTGCTGAAATGATTAAAATAGGGGCTTCATGTTTATATATAAGAAGTATAGCTGACTGTATATTAGCTGTTATGGAAATGTTTAAAGATGAGTTTATTTATTTGATAGAAAATAAAATAACATTATATAGTTTTGTAAAAAGTTAAAGATTTTTATAATTTTATATTAGAGGTTTTATTGAATGATAATAAAATTTAATGTTGATGGAAAGACTGTATCATCTCAGAAAGGATATACCATACTTCAGGCACTGTCCTACATCAATATAGATATACCTCATTTATGCTCTTATAAAATAAATACTACAAATACTTTTGGCAAGAAAAATAATATTCTAAGATGTAAATTATGCTTGGTTAAAGTAAAGAAGAAAAATGAAAATAATTATTCTTATAGATATGCCTGCGATGAAATAGTGGAAAACGGAATGAGTGTTTTAAATGAAAAAGATGATGATATTATAAATTATAGAACTTCTTTATTAAAGGCTATACTTTATATGCATGAGCCTGTATGTGAAAGCTGTAAAGCTGATTATGTTTGCAATTTAAAAAAGTATTTAGATATTTATAATGTTTCTATAGAGGCTTCTCCAAATGCTTTTAATAAAAATGATATTAATCTAATAGAATTAAAGAATATCGTAGAAAAAATGAATCTTCCAGATTTTATAAAAGCAAATTTTGAAAGATGTATTAACTGCGGTATATGCGAGGATTATAAAGTTATAGACGGATATAATTCTATGATAACAGATTTATGTCCTACTCATGTATTTGATGTTCAGAGGAATATAGATAATAAAATCGATGATGATATAAGTACAGTAAAAACTATAGAGAGTTTTTGTATAGGATGCAATTATCTATGCGATGCCAAGTACAGCTATATAAGACACAGCATAAAAGATATATCATCCCCTAAGGGTAAAAAATACGGATTATGTGATTACGGCAGGAAATTGGATTATTATTCAAATAATACATTAGAAAAGCCTTTTTATAATGGAATGCAATGCGAATTCAATGAGGCTAAGGAGCTTTATCATAAATTTATTAATGATATTGAAGCAGAAGATGTATTGGCTGTAAATTCAAGTATGTATCCTATTGAAGACATTAGGGCTTTTAATGAATTTATTGATTCTTTGGGAATAGAAAATCTAGTCTTTAAAAAGAATATAATGGCTACAAATTCAAAAAATATAAGGGATAATTATACAAATATTAATGATTTTTCCATAAAAGAGATTAGAGCTTTAAATGTAAATTTAAAGCATTCTATATTTGACGATAATATTATATATAATGGCAAATTTAAAAAATTTATTATAGTAGGCGATTCATTAGATGACAATGATAATATGATTGATTTTTCTAAGAAGAATAAGGGAAATTATATAGTATTCAGCCCGAATTTTTCTGTTTTGGCTTACAATGCTTATTTAAGTTTTCCTATATCCTATCTTGGAGAGTTTGAAGGGCATTATATAGATAATCATGGTAAGGTAAAAGAGATGAATTCATTTTTAGAAAAGAATAAAAATCGTATGAGTTTAAGAGATTTGTTAAAATATTTGTATTTATAATGATTTTGTATATACTAAAATATATAGAGTTTATATATTAATTATTATTTTTTATTATTGCTAATAAAAGTTATTATTTCCTATGTATAAAAAAGGAGAGGTATTTATGGCAAAAACAAGAGATGAGATACTCCAAAATAGTAATAAAAAATATGATATTATCATTGTAGGCGGCGGAGTTATGGGGGCTACTATAGCATTAAAGGCTTCCAGGGTAGGGCTTGCCGTTTTATTGCTTGAAAAGCATGATTTTGCTTTTGGTTCTTCTTCCAGAACTTCTAAAATGCTTTCGGGCGGATATAATGATATGAGCAGTAAGAATTTAATGTATACAATTCATAGGGTGAGAGAAAGAAATAACCTTATGTATAAGGCTTCAGCTTCAAATTTTGGTATTATAAATCCTATATATGAACATAGCAGAACGGGTCTTTTTAGAGAAGAGCTAAAGACAATATTATATGATGCATTTTCTTTGTTTGGAAAAACTAAAAAGCATAAATCTCTCAGCAGAAATGAAACTTTGGAGGACTTGCCTGATTTAATAAATAATGATGTTATAGCATCTATAGAATATTATGAGGGTTCGTTAGATGACTCAAGATATGTCATAGAGCTTCTTTTGAAGGCAGAGGAATTTGGGGCTGATATATTAAACTATTCTGAAGTTAAGGCTTTTGAATATAATCAGAAAGAAATAGAAAATGTAGTTTTTACCGATAGAGTTACAGGAAGAGTTCATACGGCAAGTGCTAAAACTATATTAGTGGCTGCGGGGGCTTGGGGTCATAGTATAAGTTCTATGCTTCCTAATGGAAATTTTGAAGATAAGCTGGTTTATGTTAAGGGAAGTCATTTAATTATAGACAATGATTTGATTCATATAAATAAATCGGTGATTCTTCCTAAAATAAAATCAAGACCTAATGTATTTTTAATGCGTTGGAAAAATAATACGATCATAGGACCTACAATCAAAAAAAATACTCATGATTTAGATTGTATATATACTACAAGCGATGAAGCTGAATATTTGCTTGATATATATAATACTTACTTCAGCTCTATTGTCAATAAAAATCATATAATAACTACGCAGTCTGGAATGATGCCTCTTAATTCTTCGCAGGTGAAAATACATGTTCATCCGCAGTATAGATTATTTTTAGTTGAAGGAGGAAATTTTACAACTTCTTCCTCTGTTTCTATGAAAGCATTAGTAAAAATGTATGGCAAGCCTTATAAATGGTTCAGCACTCAGAAGGTTATTAATAATAAATTTGAAAAAAATACTGAATTAGTTTTGAATGAAAATTTGGTTAAATTCCTTATAGATTATTTCGGATCTGTTAATCTAATTTTAAAATTAAATGAGCTTTGTAAGAATGATTCATCTCTTTTAGTAGAAGTGGGACTTGATTATAGAATTAATAGAGGACTTATAAAATATTTTATAGAAATAGAACATGCTATTCATTTAGACGATATTATGATGAGGAGACTTAGGTTCATATTGACAGAAAATGACTGCGGCACTTTAATTTCCGAGCATATAGCTGAAGAAATGGCTAATATACTTAAATGGGATAAAATCAGAACTGAATGGGAAATAAAAAGATACAGAACAGAGATTAAAAGAACGAGAGTAGGGCTATTTTAATTTAGCTTTGTATCAAATCTTTAAATCCTCTTAATATATTAAGACCTGTATTTCCGCTTTTTTCAGGGTGAAATTGTATGCCGTATACATTGTCATTTTTTACAATGGCTGGTATTTGCACATCATATTCACTGTCGGCTATTATACTATCATCACAGTATTTGCCGTAATATGAATGCACAAAGTATACATATTCCATATTATTAATATATTTAAATATTTTATCCTCTTTTTTTATATTAAGATTATTCCAGCCCATATGAGGTACTTTTAAATTTTTATTCTGCAAATCTTTCTCTATAGGGCATATACTTCCTTTTATAAGTCCAAGCCCATTATATTCGCCGTATTCATAGCTCTTATCAAAAAGCATCTGCATTCCTAAGCATATTCCTAAAATTAATTTTCCTTTTTTGGCTTCTTCTATGATCGTTTTTTTTAGAGTGCCTCCATTTCTTTTTTCAAGTTTTGCCAAAGCATCTCTAAAAGCTCCTACTCCAGGAAGTATTACAGCATCAGCATTTTTTATTATTTTCTCATCATCTGTAAGTTTGGCATCTATTCCTACATATTTGAGAGATGACATAAGAGAAAATAAATTTCCAACTTCATAATCTATTATAGCTGTCATATTTATATCCTAATAAAATTTTTTATACCTTGAAGCATTATACTAAAATAAAATATAAAAGTCAAAGTATTATTTGAACTTTAATTATTATTATTATTTTCAAGCATTCCCTTTGTAGATAAAACTTCATTTTTGTATTTCTCGTCTATTTCACAGGCCTGAGCTATGGCTCTTGCTGCACCTTTAAAAATAGATTCTATTATATGATGAGTATTTTCTCCATATAAAGTATTTATATGCAAAGTAATATTCATAGAATTAGTAAATGCAGTAAAAAATTCTTTAACTAGTTCAGTATCGAAATCTCCAACTTTTTCATGTTTTAAATCACTATTAAAAATTAAATGACTTCTTCCGCATATATCAACAGCAGTTAAAGTTAAAGCCTCGCACATAGGCATGCTGAAATTACCGTATCTTTTTATTCCTTTCATGTCTCCAAGTGCATTAGCAAAACATTTTCCCAAAACGATTCCAACATCTTCAACTGAATGATGATAATCAATATGAATGTCTCCATCGCATACGGTTTCTAAATCGAATCTTCCATGTCTTGCAAACAGATCAAGCATATGATCCAAAAATCCTACTTTTGTATTGTTTTTATATTTTCCTGTGCCGTCTATATTTAATTTAATTTTTATTTTTGTTTCGTTAGTATTTCTTTCTATTTCTGATGTTCTCATCTTATAATCTCCTAAAATAAAAATTTATTTTGATAATAATATAATTATACTTTCATTTTTTTGCAATATTTATATAATTCTTTAATATAATTTTTTGGAGATATGATATATGGGTACTTTAGAGAATCTTGATATTAATGATTTTAATAATTATGTTTCAAAAATGAGTAAGGAAGAGGTAAGAGATAAGGTTTATAAAGATAAAAATATAGAATTGGCTATAAAAGATGGAGTAGAAAATTATTTGGATTTTACCATTTTAAAAATGTATTCTAATAATGCTTCTTGTGATTATGAATATACAAATAATTATACTATTATAACTACAGAAATATTTAAAGAAGGATATGTTATTTCAGATATTCATATAGATGTTACTATGATAGTATATGATTATATGAATAGAGATGATAATAAAAAAGAGAGGTATATTGCTTTAAATAAAACATATCTTATGGGACTTAATCTTAAATTCTTCTTAAAAAATATAGATGAAGATATAGAAGATATTGAAGTGAGATATTTTAATATTTACGGAGTTAGAGACAATCTTGAAAACTAATAATAAATATATTTTATTTATTATTTTTATTATTTATTTTCTAAATAAACTCTATTTTAAAGTTTTATACTAATTTAAAATTCTATATTAATAAATCTTAATGCTCTTTCTGCAGCATTTTCTACTAAAGAACTTGTATTTGCAATAGATTCCTCAAGCGTCATAGCTTTTGTACATAAAGGCATTATGGATTTAATACCCAAATCATATACTATTTCTGCACCCTCTCTTATTTCGCCAACTATTGCTATTACAGGTATATTGCAGGCTCTTTTGGCCACACCTACAGGAACTTTTCCTTCTTTAGTCTGTCCGTCAATAGCACCTTCTCCTGTTATGATAAGAGAAGCATCTTTTATTTTATTTTCAAAGTCTATTATATCAAGCACCGCATCTATACCGCTTTTTAACTGAGCATTACAAAAGGCAATAAGCCCTCCTCCAAGTCCTCCGGCAGCTCCTGCTCCTTCTATATAGTCTATTTCTTTGCCAAATTGTTCTTTTACAATTTTTGCTATATTTTTAAGACCATTATCTAGTATATCAAAACTTTCATTAGTAACACCTTTTTGTTTTCCATATACTGCTGTAGCCCCATTTTCTCCGTAAAGAGGATTTTTTACATCGCATGCCGCAGTTATTTTTATATCAAATATTCTCTTATCAACATTGCTGTTGTCTATATATGCAGTTTTTATCATATTTTGAGCTACGGCTTCAAGCTCATTATTATTTTTATCAAAGAACCTATATCCCAAAGCATTAGCCATTCCAATTCCGCAGTCATTAGTAGCACTTCCGCCTATGCCTATTAGTATTTCTTTAATATTATTATTAATAGCATCTTTAATAAGTTCTCCCGTACCATAAGTAGAATATTTTAAAGGCTCTCTTTTTTTATCGTTTATTAGAGTAAGTCCTGACGCTTCAGCCATTTCTATAACTGCTTTATCTTTATTTATTATTCCGTATTGAGCTTCTATAATTTCCCCTTTGGGATTTCTAACATTTATTTTTTTGGTATGTCCTCCAGCAGCATATAGTATTGATTGTACAGTTCCTTCTCCTCCGTCTGCAACAGGTATTTTCTTTATATCAGCATCTTTAATAACTTTTAATACCCCCTTTTCTATGTAATTGCAAACTTCTAAACTGCTTGCACTTCCTTTAAAAGAATCAGGTATTATTATTATTTTTTTTATATTCATAGACTTTTCCTTAAATACAGAATATTAAATATATGTTTTAAATTATGTTTTAAATATAATATATTAATTTTAATTTTCTTTTTCCTTGTTTATTATATACAATAAATATTGAAAAAATTGTGTTTATCATACAATGTAAACACATATTATTTTTATATACTTGATATATAAATAAAAGGAGGCATTATGCAAGGCGGTTTACTAATAATATTTTTTATTGTATGTATAATTTTAATGATATTTGCAATATCAAAATTAAAAATACATCCATTTTTATCAATTATGGGTGTATCTATTCTTTTTGCTTTTATTTCTGGGATATCATTAAAAGAAATACCTAGTATAATTGGAAGCGGTTTTAGCGGTACTTTTACTAGTATAGGTATAGTAATTATTTTGGGGGCTTTAATAGGAACTGTGCTTGAAAAAACAGGAGGAGCATTAAAACTTTCAGATATGGTAATCAAAGTAGTTGGTAAAAAAAGACCTGAACTTGCAATGATTATCATGGGCTGGATAGTTTCGATACCTGTTTTTTGCGATTCTGGATTTGTTATTTTAAACCCAATAAAAAAAGCATTGGCTAAAAGAACAATGGCATCTTCTGTTTCTATGAGTATAGCACTTTCAGCAGGTTTATATATTTCGCATGTATTTATACCGCCTACTCCGGGACCTATAGCAGCGGCTAATTCTTTGGGTATAGGAAATCATTTGCTTATGGTTATAGGTATGGGGGTTGTATGTTCTATATTACCTCTAGTATCCGGATACTTCTTTTCTAAATATATAGGTAAGAAAGTAAAATCAACAGATGAAATATCAAATGATGAAAATGTTAAAAGCTATGAGGAGCTTGTGGCAAGCTATGGTAAATTGCCGAATGGTTTTTTAGCTGTATCTCCTATTTTAATACCTATTATATTAATGGCTTTATCTTCAGTATTTACTATGGCAAAAATAGAAGGCAGTATTTCAATATTTATACAATTTTTAGGTACTCCTATAATAGCTTTGGCTGTGGGTCTTATATTTTCTATTATTACATATTTTTCTCAAAAGAAGAATATGAAAGATTTAGAAAGTTTTTATGATATTACAAATGATACTTTAAAAGTTGTAGGTCCTATACTTTTTGTAACAGCTGCAGGCGGTGTTTTAGGTAAAGTTATCTCTTCTTCTAGTTTAGTTAAGTTTATTACAGATAATGCAGCTTTATTTGAAAGTGTAGGTATTTTCTTTCCTTTTATATTATCTGCTATATTAAAAACAGCTCAAGGTTCTTCTACAGTTGCTTTAACTACTACAGCTGGAATATTAGCACCTTTAATGGGGGCATTGGGTTTAGATACGCCTATTTTATCAGCATTAACAGTTATGGCTATAGGTGCCGGAGCTATGACAGTTTCCCATGCTAATGATAGTTATTATTGGGTTGTTACTAATTTCAGTTCTATAAAAGCAGAGGATGGTTATAAAACGCAAACTTTAATGACTTTAGTAATAGGTATTGCGGGAATAATTAATGTGTTTATAGTTTCATTGTTTTTTTAATAAATTTATATTTTCTATACTTCTATAAATATATACCTAGCTTCTACTTTATATAGTATTGGCTAGGTATATATCATATTTTAAATTATAAATATTTTTTTGTTTTTTTGTATATATAAAGTATAATAATATTGTACCAGACTTTTTGTAGTTAAAGCTCTGTTATAAACTAAATATCATTTATATTTTCAATTCTAAAACAGATGCTTTGCAGCAAATCTAGGTAAAATATTAAAAAGTTTTAAGGTTATTATGTATATAGATAATGAAATTGCTCAAAGATTATTAGATAAAATAATGAAGGTTATAGATTATGAAGTAAATATTAACATTATGAATGAATATGGTGAGATTATAGCAAGCGGAGACAAAAACAGAATAGGAAAAATACATTTAGGGGCTTTAGATGTTATTAAAAATGTTAAAAGTATTGATTATTTCAATTCTATAGATAATGATAAAGAAAGCAGCAGACCTGGTGTTAATATGCCTCTTATGCTGAGTAATGAACTTATAGGGGTTGTAGGAGTTACAGGAGATCCCAATGAAATAAAATTAATAGCAAATATTATTAAGATGACTACAGAAATGCTCATAGAAAGAGAAATAGATATTGATAAAAAAATATTGAAGCAGACAAATTTGAATAATTATATATATAAAATTATATCTAAAGAAAATTATAAATATCTGCCTTCTATTAATATATGGGCTGAAAATAATGGTTATTCTTTTGATATAGATAGAATGGTATGCTTAATCAAATTAGAACAAAATGATGAATATGATATAAAAAAGATATCTGAATATATAATGCAGAAAATAAAATTAATAAAATATTTCAGCAAGCAGGATATAATCTCTCATATTGGAAACAGACAATTTATTATAATAAAAAGTTTAGATAATAGTAAAGATAAAAATAAAATGATATCATTATTTTTTAAATATCTTAGAAAAGAAATAAAGATTGATATAAAGTTTTCTGTTATGTGCGGCTGCATAGTTAATAATTTAGAGGATATGTATAATAGTTTTGAACAGGCTAATTTTTTATTTAATTATATAGAGTGTACAAATAATGATATTTATTTTATTGAAGATTATATATTAGAATACATTATCTTAAATGAAGGTTATTTTTCTTCTTCTATGATATTAAAAAACATATTAAATTTTATTAATAAAAATTCAATCTTTAAAGAAACTATAATAACTATCAGCAAAAATGATTTGAATATTAATAAAACCTGCGAAGAATTGGGCATACATAGAAATACAGTTTTGCATAGAATGAAAAAAATTAAGGAAATTTTATGTATTGATCCTATTAAAAATCATAATGATAGAATAAAATTTTATATTGTAGCAACTTTATTAGAAAAATAATAAATATACAATATTGTGAAATGATTAATATTTTAAGTTCTTTTAGTTGTTATATTAATTATAGAAAATATTTGTATTAGAAATAAAATATCTTATTTAAAAATAATTTTATGTGAAAAAATAAATTAAAAATTTCTATACAAAGTATTGATATTTTATTATTTTACATATATTATAAAAAATTTATAATGAAAAAAATAAAAATAAGGAGAGAAAGATGAGTCATCATCATCACAGAGGACAATGGGGAACTAGAGCAGGTTTCATATTGGCTGCTATAGGTTCTGCTGTTGGTTTAGGTAATATATGGCGTTTCCCATATATGGTTGCCTCCAATGGCGGCGGTGCTTTTATGATAGTTTTTCTTATAGCTATGCTTACAGCTGGTATACCTATAATGATACTAGAATTTTCTATAGGGCATAAAACTCATAAAAGTGCACCCGGTGCTTTGAAGGCATTAAACCCTTCTTGGGAATGGTTGGGTTGGTTACAGGTATTTACATGTTTTGCAATAGTTATTTATTATTCTGTTATTATTGCTTGGTCATTATCTTACGGACTTTTTTCTATTCAGGGCTTAAAATGGGGAACTGATACAGCTTCATTTTTTACTAATGAATATTTAAAACTTCAAGATGGTTTTTCACTTGGTAATTTCAATATTGGTGTTGCTATTCCTTTAATTATTGTTTGGGTGATAATATTAATTTCTGTTATAGGCGGAGTTAAAGACGGTATAGAAAAAGCTAATAAAATATTTATGCCTTTATTAGCCATATTAGTAGTAATTATTCTTGTTAGGGGTGTAACTTTACCTGGTGCTTTGGCAGGACTTGATTATATGTTCAAACCTGATTTTTCTAAACTTACTAATCCTAAAATTTGGATAGATGCTTACGGACAGGTATTTTATAGTATGTCTGTTGCTTTTGGTATAATGATTACATATTCAAGCTATCTTCCTGATGATTCTGATATAGCAAACAATGCATTTATGACAGGTTTTGCTGATACTAGCTTTAGTTTATTTGCTGGTATAACAGTATTTAGTATAATAGGATATATGGCTCATTCTCAAGGAAAAGAAGTTGCTGAAGTAGCTGGAAGCGGCGGTATAGGTTTAGCATTTATGGTATTTCCTGAAGCTATCAACTCTTTGCCTGGTTTGAATGGAATATTCGGATTAGTATTCTTCTTGGTGCTTTCATTTGCAGGTCTTACTTCTGCTATATCTCTTGCTGAGGTTGTTATATCTTCATTTATAGATAAATTCCATTTCAACAGAAAAAAAGTAAGTATTATTATTATAGTAATACAAGGTGCTATATCTATGGTATATGCTACAGGAAGCGGACTTTCTATACTTGATATAGTGGACGCTTTTGTTAACAATTATAATATTGTAGTAAGCGGACTTATAGAGATTATATTAGTTGCTTGGGTATATAAACTTGGATCATTTAAAGAAACTATCAATACTGTGAGTGAATTCAGAGTAGGTATTTGGTGGGATTTCTGTTTGAAATTCTTAACACCTATATTCTTAGCTGTGATGTTATCATTGAAATTAATAAATGATTTCAAAAAACCTTACGGCGGTTATCCTACTTGGGCTTTAATTGCTTTGGGCTGGTCTATGCCTATTATAGCATTTATAGTTGGTATATTATTTGCCAAATTTAAAGACAGACAGCCTAATATACCTCATTAAATAAAATAAAAGGGAGGAATTAATTATGGGATTAGATTCTGCTATATTTATGGGACTTAGCCTGCTTGTTATATGGGGAGGTTTTGCTTTCTTTCTTAGCATAGCTTTAAGAAAAATGTAAATTTATAATTAGATTAAAAATATTATGGCATAGGCTTATTTTTTAAGTCTATGCCTTTTCATTATCAAATAATATTTTATGTATTATTAAATTTTAATTTTATCAATAAAATTCATTCTAAATTGTTCTTTGCTGTATAAATGCACATCTTTAAATATGAAATTTTTTAATAATAATATTTTATTTAAATTGTATCTTTTTGTTGATTCTCCATTACCAGCCTTTTCGTTCCAATGTAAACTCGATTTGGCTTTAGGAATATTATCTCTATTATATACTGCTATATATATTATATTTTTTCTAGAATATTCAAGTATATTTTCTATATAATAATCACCATTACTATATTTTATATTAGATAGCACAAATAAACTGTCATATATTTTTGTTTTTAAATCGTCTAATATAGTATTTCCATTTACAAAGCCTTTAAAATTACCTTCAATATCTCCTTTAATTTTTCCTTTAATAGAATATTTTATTTTTGCATCTTCATTTTCTATGTTTAATTTACGGCAATATCCTTTGATAAAACCATTAAAATTATAATTTATATCGTTATCCATGTCAGTATTAATAGTACCTTTACAATATCCTTTGAAATCTCCTTTAATTTTTTCGTTAAAATCATCACAAATTATTCTTTTTTTTGTTTTATCATCTTCAACATTTATAATTGCATTAGAAATATATCCGTTTATATGGTTTACATTAAAATTAACACTAAAATATCCGTTTTTAAACTCTATAAAATATAAATTTTCATTATCAATATAAAGTGCATCATTAGATTTTGGATCCATATTTATTTTATTATTTTTTTTATATTCTTCAGTAACTTTATCAAAGTTAATAACAGAATATTCACAATCAGTCATATATTCTATATTATCTTTATTAGAAGAATCTTCAGATGTTTTTTTGAATGTCTCAATATTCTTTTTTAATATATCAGGTAATTTATTTATTATATTAGGATCCATATATTTATACTCCGCTTTATATTTTTAATACATAATTAAAACATGTTTGCTAAATCTTCAAGTTCATCTATAGGCTGTACCATTTTGGAATATATTTTTTCTATATGATTATTAACTAAATTAAAAACAGAATAATTATTTTCTATATCTGATAGATAATAATTTGTTTTTTCATTTAAATTATGTTTTTTAGAGTACATTTCTATAGCCTCTAAAAAATAAGGACTATGTGTTGTTACTATAACATAAACATTGAATATCTTTTGTAATAATACTATTATTTCAGCATATAGCAGCTGCCATTTAGGATGAAGATGTATTTCAGGTTCATCTAAAATTAAAATATCTTCTTCTTTCAATGCATTTTTTTCTATCAGCATCTTTATTACAGCAAATGATTTTAACCCTGCTGATAAGCTATGTATTGATATAGGCTCTGTAAAGTTTTCTTCTTCTAAATAAAAGTCATTGTCTTTATTTATGATTTTACCATTTACAGCTTCTGATAATTTATTATATATTTTTTCAAGTTTTTCTTCTGCTAATATTTGCTCTGTTGTATTAACTTCTTCTGTATTGTATAATATTTTTTTTATTAAATTATATTCATACTTAGTCATGTATTTTTTATCATATTTTTTATCCAATACAAAAGGGTTATCTATAAAATAAACATTTTTATCATAGTCATTATCATATTTCGATTCTATACATTTATCATTTTGAAATTTAAATACTAAATCCATTATACTTATTTCTGATATAGTTTCTTTATCTATTCTGCTGTTTATTTGATTATTAAAAATTGCTTTAAAATATTCATCAATCTTTTTATATGCTATTTTTTCATTTGGAATATTTATATATTCATCAATTTTAGATGCATATTTGTTTATAATTTTATTATTTTTTTCATCTTCTATATTTATATATTCTTTAAGATTATCTTTCAAAGCATTGTATGCATTTTTTTTATCATTTTCATTTGTCAAATCAATTATAATATTAACAATTAAATCATTTATATTTTTAACATCTGTTTTTTCTTTTTTTACATTTTTTATGTTGTAGCCTGAATTAAATGAGCCTAATCCGCTAAGTAATGCAGTAGCAAGAGGCAAACCTCCTATGACTGTTAATGCTATAGCTGCTAATAATCCAAAACCACCAATTTCTTTGTTATTATAATTAATAAAGTTTGGCATCAATTTTTTTATTGATTCATTATTTTCAGATAATTCTTTCATAAAATCTTGTAAGTTTTTTATAATAGGTTGAAATTTTGATTCGTATATTTCATCAAATATATTTTGAGTGCTGTTAAAGCATGAAAATAAAATTTTTCCTATTGTACTTTTTCCTGTATTATTTTCTCCAGCTATTACAGTAATACCTTCTATTATTATATTAGCTTTTTTTATTTTTGAGAAATTTTTTATATTTAATTCCATTTATATTTTATCCTTAAATAATGTTAATTAATTATATCATAAAAAATAATAATATCGAAATATTATTAAAAAAAATATACACATCATTGTAATTTATTAATTCTTTCATATAAGTTTTTTATCTATTTTTTACCCCGCCCTTTAGGCTTTTTGTTTTTATTTGTTATTTTTACATTATTTTTCTTTTTGTTTTTATTTTGAAATTATAACCCCCGCCCAGAATTTGTTTAGAAATATTATTATACAATCACCGCACGAAGAATGATGTTTTAAATATATGATTAATCGTAAATATAAATAAAATAGTTTATAAGAATAATTTTACCATGCGTTATAAAAAATAATATTTAAATATAAAAAAGGGCATTATTAAGAAATAATCCCCTTTTATTTTTTATCAGTTAATACTTATTAATCTCTTCTTCTTTGTGCTAACATTAAAAGTCTTAAAAGTGTAAGTATAGCAGTAACAGCAGCAGCAACATAAGTTAAAGCAGCAGCAGATAATACTTTCTTAGCACCATATAGTTCTTCTTGGTCTAAAAATCCACCTTTATCCAAGATTTTTATAGCTCTGTTTGAAGCATCAAATTCTACAGGTAATGTAACAAGTGAGAAGAATACAGCAAAAGCAAAAAGCACAATGCCCGCCATCATTATGTAGTATGAAAAACTTCCAGCCCCTCCTATCATAATACCTATAAGCACTAGATAAGGACCGAATTGATCTCCTATAGCACATAAAGGATAGAAGCCGTTTCTTATAGAAAGAGGTGCATACCCTCTATCATGCTGTATAGCATGTCCTACCTCATGAGCTGCAACTCCTAAAGCGGCAACATCAGTACCGTCATAAACTCCAGCAGAAAGTCTTAATACTTTTGAAGAAGGATCATAATGATCTGTTAAAGTTCCTCCTATTCTTTCTACAGGAATATCTATTCCATATCCTTCTAATATGTATCTTGCAGTTTGAGCACCTGTAATTCCTCTTTTATTTTCCATTCTGCTGTATTTAGCATAAGTGCTTTTTACCTTCATCTGTGCCCAGAACCCTAAAAGTATACCTGGAATTAGTATCCATATATATCCGAAATAATATTCAAAATATCCGCCAAACATATTAAAAAACCTCCTTAAAATTGATAATTAGTATTTTTCATTTTAAATATATGATTAATTTCAATATATTATAACATTTTTCTATAACAATGTTAATAGTTTTAATGTAAAATAAATTTATATCAAAACTATATTTTAGATATTTGATAATCTCTTTTAATTATCGTTATAATATACCTAATAATAAAAGCTAAAATTAATAAATTTTATCGGCGTTCTTTATAGAGTATTCTATAGTTTTTCCTACTGCTTCTAAGGTTTTTTTATCTAATTTATCTATAGTATCCTGCGATGTATGATGAAAAGGATATCCCATATCTATAACATCAATAAAAGGTATTTTATCAATTAGAAACGGTGTATGATCATCTACTATAGTTCCATAGTGTTCATCAATAAAATATTCTCCGTATCCTAAATCGTTTGCATACTGCCAAACTTTATTATATATTGGAGAATAATATGTATGAGCAAAACTTTCATATTTGAATTTTGCTGTTTTGCTTCCAACCATATCAAGAAGAATTCCAAATTTTATTTTTTGTTTATCGATTATTTTATCTCTTGCTATAACTTCATTTACGAATGCAATACTTCCCTGAATCCAATCAGTTTCTATTAGAGAATTTCCTTCAATATCAAATAAATTTCCATCATCTTCTAAGTCAAATAGTACAAAGCATACGCTGTAAGGCAAATCATTATAATTTTTTAAAGCCTTCATAAGTTCTAATAATACTCCGCTGCTGCTTGCACCGTCATTAGCACCGCTTATAGGCTTCTTTCTATTGAATTGTACAGGGTCTTTTTCTGCAACAGAACGGCTGTCGAAATGGCTTGTTATAATTACATAATTATCAGTTTTTCCTTTAAGGAATGCGTATATATTTTCTCCGTTTCTTTCTTTAATATATGGAGCTTGAAAATTATGACTAAAGACTTCATAACCCATATTAGAAATTTCTTGTTTAAAAAACTCTCTTACTTTTTTATGAGCTTCGCTTCCGTAGTTTCTAGGACCCAAATCAGTCTGAGCTTTTATATAATTGTATGCGTTTTCAACATTAAAATAGAAATTAGTATTTATTTTATTATCCGTATTTGCATTTGCACTGCTGCATGAATTAAGCATAAAAAACATTATAATGATAGCTGTTGTTATAAATTTCATAGTTTTTCATTCCAAAAAATGATGTTATGCTATTAGATTTTAAAATAATAGTGTTAAAAAGTCAATGTTATTATATTAATATGCAGTAAATTGCCGTATCGGTATTTTTTTATAAAAAATTAGTCTTTACTTTTTTTTAAAAAGATATTATAATAATATTATACTATGAAGTTAATATTATGCTGCTGTTTTGTAGGGGATGACTAAACAGCAAATAAAGGCATAATATTTTAAAGCTTTAGAAAATAAAAATTACAAAAATATTTTAAGCACTATTCATGGAGGGTAGTTATGATTATCAACAATAATATTTCTGCATTAAATGCAAACAGACAATTGAATTTAACAGGAAATTCAATGACTAAAACAATAGCACAGCTTTCTAGCGGTATGAGAATCAATACTGCAGGAGATGACGCTTCTGGATTAGCTGTATCTGAAAAAATGCGTTCACAATACCGTGGTTTACAACAAGCTACTAGAAACGCTCAAAATGGTATTTCTTTCATTCAAACAACTGAAGGTTATTTAAATGAAACTACTAACATTATGCAAAGAATGAGAGAATTAGCTATTCAATCTGCTAACGGTATTTATTCTGACAGCGACAGAGCTTTGATTCAAGTAGAAGTTAACCAATTAGTAGCTGAAGTTGACAGAATCGCTTCTCAAGCTGAATTCAACAAAATGAACATGTTAACAGGCCGTTTCGCTGCTGATGCTCAAACTCCTATGACTTTCCACATCGGTGCTAATATGGATCAAAGAGTATCTGTTAATATAGGTGCTATGACTGCTGCTAACTTACAAGTTGGAGGAGATACTCCTATTTCTATTTCTTCTGTAGAAACTGCTAACCAAGCTTTAGGAAGAATAGATGAAGGTATACAAATGGTAGTAGCTCAAAGAGCTGAATTAGGTGCTGTTCAAAACAGAATGGAATCTATGGTAAAAAGCTTAATGATAGCTACTGAAAACACTATCGCTTCTGAAAGTGTTATCAGAGATGCTGATATGGCTCAAGCTATGGTTGCTTATACTCGTGAACAAATCTTACAGCAAACAGGTGCTGCTATGTTAGCTAATGCTAATATGAAAAACCAATCTATAATGAGAATTATCGGATAATTTGATTTAAGCGACTTATTACAAATGTAGATATAAAGCCCATTGGTAGAAATACTGATGGGCTTTTATTATAATAATTTTAAAAAACTACATGATTTTAAAGTTCTTTGCGTAGACTGTATAGCACATTTTATGATAGCTTTATAATATTAAATTTATTAATATCTATATAGAAAAATTAAAAAAACAATTTAATAAAATACAAAAGTGAATTTTATTAATATTTGATTTTTTGTTTTATTTACAATCCCGCCCTATATACTTATTGCTTATTTTAGTATCTATAATTAATTTATTTTTTTTAATTTTTTTCTGAAATTACAAAACCCACCCTAAATTTAATTAGAATGAAAATATTATTACCGCACGCAGAATAAAATTTTATATTTTGAATTGATTAATAAAATAATATTGACTATATAAAAAAAATTATTAACCGTGCGTTAAATTAATTATTACTTAAAACAATATGCCTATATGCTTCATAAGCAACTATAGCAGCAGTATTCGATACATTTATAGAACGAATATTATCACTCATTGGTATATATACAGAGTTTTCTAAATCATTTTCCCATAATGATTCTCTAAGTCCTGTTGATTCTCTGCCGAATAGAAGTATATCATTATTCTGATATTCAAAGTCATCGTATCTGTTTTTTCCGAACTTTGTAATTGGAACTATTCTTTTATTATTGGTATTACAGTAATCTAAAAATGTATTTTCATTTTCATGTTTTATTAAATTTAAATGCTGCCAATAATCAAGCCCAGCTCTTTTAACTTCTTTTGAGCTTATTATAAAAGAAGGTTTTGAGACTATATGCAAAGCTATATTAAGTCCAACGCATAATCTTCCGATGTTTCCTGTGTTTGCGGGTATTTCCGGACGATATAATGCTATAATTATATTAAAATTATCATTTATTTTTTTTTGAGCCATAATTTAATATTAAATTTGTAAATTTATTTTTGTTTTATTCTAGTATAGATTATATTTTTTTCAATATGTTTTATAACATCTATTGATTTTTTTTGTTTATAAGTTAAAGTAATAAAATGGTTATTTATATAAAATTAAATTAAGGGAAGAAAGTGAACAAAATAGAAGAATTTAACCAATCCACTTCTAAATATGAATTATATACTCATTTAAGTGAAAAAATAGTATCAGGTGAAATAAAAACATTTTCCGAAATATTTACTTATGCTAAAAATATTAACTTTGAAAAAATACATGACTGTAAGAAGATTTTAAAAGGTTTATTTGATCTTATACGAAAGATTTATTGGGGATTCTTTAATAATTTGGATAAGGAGCTTTACCCTAAATTATGGTCTCAGTTCGTTACAGAAAATCAAAAATATAATTTTGCGGGCGATTTAAAATTAAGTCTTTCAATAGCTGATATTTATATAGCAATGCTTGATATACATGGATATACTAAATTCTGCGAAGAAAATAAGAATAATCTTTCCAAAATGCATGCCTTAGATGACTTAATGCAAAATAAGGTAAGTGAAGTAACAAGATTCTATAATGTTATATCACATAGGAAGCAGGGCGATGAAATAATTATGGTATGCCCTACAGCTACAGATGCTTTAAGTGCCACTATAGCTACAATCGGTGTTTTAAGTAAAAAAAGATTATTGACTGAATATCCGGGTGTAGATACCAGCGGACTTCCAGAGTTTAAAATAAGTGCTGGAATATCCGGCGGTAATACTAATAGTTCTTTGATTATCACAGAGGATGGAGATTTATCTGGTTTTTTAATCAATAATGCTGCTAGAATGCAGGCTAGGGCAAATACTTTAGCACCAAAAGAAAATAAAGTAATAGTAACTAAAAATTTACAGTTTAACTTTTTAAAAGAAAACAGCAAAGTAAAAAGTGAAATATTTGAAAAAAATATTATCTCATTTTATGATAATGGTATGATATCATTTAAAGGTACTGATATTCCTATAGTTGAAGCTATATTTAATCCTGATGAGAAATATAAAGAAAAGTTTTTTAATGAAATGGAAGAACTTGTAAAAAGTGTTAAGGGTAATTTATGGAAGCAGAGAATGTTTACAGCTATTTTAGATTTGATATCAAAAGTTGCTAAATCAATGCCTCCTTTCCAGATAGATGAAAAAGTTAATGATTATATATCTAGTTATACTAATGGTACTATATGCGATTTATGCGATAAAGCTAACGGAGCTTATGTAGTTAAAGAAAATTATAAAGAGGCTATAGATACTTTTGCTTTGATTATCAAGCTGCTTAAAACTATTCCGGATTTTGATAAGATGGTTTTGGAATATGCTGAGAGTATTTGTGCAGGATATGAAAAGGTTTTGCCTATATATGATGTTGTTATAAAGAAAGATATAGAGGCTAATATATCTGAAATTTTCCCTGCTAATCATATATCAATATTTCAGAATGTTCAGAAGGCTAATGAAACATATAATAAATTAATGAATATTGCTATGAGCAGTAAAACTTTAAAGAGAAGAAAATCTATATGGTACGGAATATTAGAAAAAGAACTTCCTAATTTAGTAATTAATATGTATTCCGGAAAAAAATAGTATTTATTTATTTTTTTATAATTAATTATTTTTTATTAGTTTATATATGTAAATTTTATATATTTTTCACTTGCAGAAATATTTATATATGATACACTATACTATTATTAAATTGTTTTTTTTATTTTAAGGAGTATTTATGAGTTTGAAAAACTTGAAGAAATTAATATTGATAATATCATCATTTGCTATAATAGCTTGCTCCCAGAATCAAGGCGGAGGAAGCGGTTCAAAAACTTCATCAGATTCTTTGTCTTATTTAAATGGCGGAGCAGGTGATTGGGTTTTAAAAGTAGATGATTTTACTGTTAATCAAACTAATTTTACTAAAGATTTAGAAGCTTCTTTAGTACTTCAAGGTGCTACAGCTGAACAAATAGCTATGTATGCTAATGATGCTAATACTAAACAATTATATGCAGATCAGCTGATAAATTCTATTTTATTATTAAATAAAGCAGAAGAAGAAAAATTCTTTGAAACAGAAGAAGCTAAAGATTTTATTAATCTTTCAATCAGAAATATAAAATTTCAATATTATGTAACAAAACTCATGGCAGATGCTTCTAAAAATATACCAGATCCTACACCTGAACAGGCTCAGGCTTTTTTTGAACAGGCTAAAGATCAATTAACTCAAATGTACGGCATTACAGCATATAATACAGAAACAGCTCCTTATATTGCTCAATTATACAAAAATGCTTATGCACAGCAATTAGTAGAAAGAGATATACAAGATCTAAAAGATAAAGCAGTAATAGAAAGAAATACTGCCGTTTTAGGAGAAGCAAGTATACTTCCTCCTCAAATAGGAGATACTAATACAGCAGCATTGCCTCAGCAAACTAATAATTTATTACCAAGAACAAATAATTAAAATTTAATATTAATGGGAAAGGAAAAGAATGTCTCAAAAAAATGAGAATAATGAAAAAAATTTAAATCAGGAAAGTTCTGCAGCTGATAATAAACCTAAAGTTATTATAAAAAAAAATAATGCATCTAATAACAATAATGATGATAATCAAGCTGCAGCAGCTGTTAAGAAAGTAAAAAAAGTTATAGTAAAAAAGAAAATAATAATACATAATAAATCTGATAAGCCTTATGCTCAGAAACAGGATAATAATAATAATACTCCTGAAAAAAATAATATAGCAAAAGAAAATAGAGATAATAAAGAATCAAAAGGTAAACATTATTCTCATAATAGGGATAATAAAGATTTTAAAGAAAGTAAATCATATAAAGATTCTTCTGCTATAGAAGTTCCTGTAGAAGATGTATCATCATTCAAGAAAGATAATAAAAAAGATAATAAGAAAAGAGATTACGATAAAAAAGATAAAGAATACGATAAGAAATCATCTCAAAAAGATTCTAAAGCAGAAGCAGTTCAAAGACAGGAAAATAAAATATTTAATAAACTTCAGGCAAAGAAACGTCAGCAGGAACAAAGACTTGCAAGTGTTGAAAAAGAAATCAGCATAATGGAAACAATTACTGTAGGCGATTTGGCTAAAAAGATGAATTTAAGAGCTTCAGACATAATATCCAAACTTATGGGTATGGGTACTATGGCTAGAGTTAATGATATAATTGATTCTGATACTGCTACAATTATAGCAGATGATTTCGGATGTAAAGTTAATGTTATATCTTTGCAGGAAGAGGCTACTATAGAAGTAAAAGAAGATAGAGAAGAAGATTTAAAACCTCGTCCTCCAGTAGTTACAATAATGGGGCATGTTGACCATGGTAAAACTTCTCTTCTTGATGCCATAAGACATAGTAATATTACATCAAAAGAAAGCGGCGGAATAACTCAAAATATAGGTGCTTACAAGGTAAAAATACCTAGCGGTGAAATAGCGTTTATTGATACTCCCGGACACGCAGCATTTACTATGATGAGAGCTAGAGGAGCAAAAAGTACAGATATAGTAATACTTGTTGTTGCTTCTGATGACGGAGTTATGCCGCAGACAATAGAAGCCCTAAATCATGCTAAAGAAGCTAATGTACCTATAATAGTTGCGGTTAATAAAATGGATTTACCTAATGCTACTATGGATAAAGTAAAAGCAGCATTATCTGAATACGGACTTACCCCAGAAGAATGGGGAGGAGATACTCAGTATATAGGTGTCAGTGCTTTAACTAAACAGGGTATTAATGAATTATTAGAAGCTATTATACTTCAGGCGGAAATGCTTGAATTAAAGGCTAATCCTAACAGAGAGGCTATAGGTATAGTTTTAGAAGCATCTCTTGACCAAGGAAGAGGACCTGTGGGTACTGTACTTGTTCAAAATGGTACTTTGAAAATTGGAGACTATTTTGTATGCGGACTTTCTGTAGGTAAAGTTAGGGCTATGGTTAATGATTTGGGTCAGAGAGTTACAAAGGCTTTGCCTTCTACTCCTGTTGAGGTTTTAGGATTTGAAAAGACTCCTGAGGCTGGAGAGTCATTTAATGTTATGCTTGATGAAAAAGAAGCTAAGGCTATAGCCGATAAAAGGGTTCAGTTAAAACAGCAAGAGGCTTTGAAGGCTAATGTTAAAGTTACTTTGGAAAACCTTTATGAGAAAATAGCTTCTGATGCTATGAAAGAGTTTAAAGTTATAATAAAAGCTGATGTTCAGGGAAGTGCTGAGGCTTTGAGAGATGCTTTAAATAAAATACAAAGTGATAAAATAAGATTCGTTTCAATATATAGTGCATCAGGTGCCGTTACCGAAAGCGATGTAAACTTAGCCCATGCATCCAATGCTATTATTATAGCTTACAGAGTTCGTCCTTCAGGAAAGGCAAAAGAGTTAGCTGAAAAACTCGGCATACCTATAGAAAGATATGATATAATCTATGAAGCAATAGAGGCTATTCAGAATGCTATGAAAGGCTCTCTTGAAAGAATTAAAAAAGAAGTTGATATTGGTACTGTTGAGGTGAGAGATGTATTCCATGTACCTAAAGTTGGTACTATTGCCGGATGTTATGTAACTAGCGGAAAAATAGAAAGAAATGCTGGTGTAAGAGTCATGAGAGATAATGTACTTATTTATACAAGCAAAATTTCTAGCTTAAGAAGAATTAAAGATGATGTTAAAGAAGTTGCTAGCGGTTATGAATGCGGTGCCTCTATAGAAAACTTTAATGATATTAAGAAAGGAGATTTGCTTGAGATATTCAAGATAGAAGAAATAGCTCAGGATTTATAAAATATTATTAAAGTATACTTTATATTGTTGAAATATATTTTATTATTTATTATATAAAATAATAGTTTATGTTAGGAGCATATATGAAATTGTATGCAGTTCTTTTTTCGCTGTTAATTATGTTAATTGTTTCATGTACAAAAAGTACAGGAGTCGTTGTAACTAATCCCGATTCTAATTTGGTTTTGGATAAAATTAGATATGGTAATTTTAAAGGGGTAAGTTTAAATGGTAATACATTAACTATAACAGGAAGTCAAAATAATAATAATGGAACATATCAATTTTATGATTACTTTTTGTCTTTAGTTTCCATGTTTAAAGATGGAAACGGAAATACCTTATTAGTAGTTCCATTAGATGGAAAAGTTAATATAGTTAAGGTTAAACAGGAAGGATTAGAGCTATTGCAGCTTCTTATTAATTCGGATAACCCTGAATATAAAAAAGTTTTTGGCAATTTATTACAACAGGCTATGCAAAATGATGGTAAAATAGATACGACTAAAACTGATGAAATATTTAAAGATGTTAATTTATCTGAAGCTGAACGTAATAAATTAGAGGATTTGTTAGCGAAATCTAAGGATGATTTTATTAACTATGAGTCTATAATATAATTTTTTAAAGTATAATCAATATGAAAAAGTTTTTAATAATATTTTTTATTTTTATTTGTTCAATTAATACTGTATTTTCTAAGGGGCTTCCTTTATCTACAGAAGTTACAGGGGAAGATTACAGTTGGATAAAGGGAAGACAGATGATAAGTTTCAATCTCAATCCCGGTATTACTGTATTTGCTCCTATGATTTTGGACACAATTTTTAAACATGGAAGGCATACAGTAGGTATGTTTGGAGCAGATCTAGGAAATGCCGGAGAATATTTACAGTATGTTGGTCTTGATGCTTTTGGCTGGTATATACCTTCTATTGAATATTCATTGTTTGTACATAATCAAATATCTGTTAGTGCCGGTATTGGATTATACGGAAGTGAATACTCTTTTAATATTAGCAAAGATAATGCGATCAAATTACTGCGAGATATTAAAGGATTAGATTTTGATTTATCTAGTATTGTTGTAAGTGATACTAAATTTAATGCTTCTTTTATCATCATGCCTGTTACATTCGGAGTGAAATTCTATGGTAAGAAAAGGCAGTTTTACAATCATTTTCGTTTAGCTATAGATGCATTTTTTTATGATATTCAAACAGAAAATGGTATCACTGGTGTTAGGACAAGGCAGTCAGTAGCAGATGCAGCTGTTTATATTTCTTATGAAATTGGATGGAATATAGAATTATTTCCTACAAGAGAATGGAGAGTTAAGCCTACTATTGATATAGGATTATTGGAGATAGGATATTATGTAAGACCTTGGGGAGAGAATATGGCTAATGCTTTAGCAGGAAATTTGCTGTATTTTTTTGCCGGAGGAATTTCAGGTGATTTAAACGTTTCTAATATGGCTGATTCGTCTAAAATGTTACTTAATTTCAGAATAGCTTTATTTCCAAGAATAGGTTTTAGCATAAGGTTTTAACGGATATTTGATTATGAAAAAGGTTATAATATTTATATTATTATTTAATTCTTTAATTTATGCAGCAAGTTATGAAAATGCTAAGCATGCTGTAGGTATAGATTTTGGTACTACAATATTTTCTGCTGCTACTTTGCCTGGTATAGCAAATTTAATATTCAAGCATCAAAATGGAGCAACTGAACCTTTGTTTAAAGGAGGATTTGGTATAGCATTTACATATAACTATGCATATTTGCCAAAACAGGCTATAGATGCTTTTCTAGGCATATATAGTTTTAATGCCCATTATAACGGCACTATGACTGTTAATGGGGCAAGCAGCTATCAAAAAATATATAATGCTGATGTTGTTGTTATACCGGCATCTATAGGGGTAAGATTTTATTTTAATAAAAGCAATAGGGATAATGGTTTTTTCCTTCTTCCTAAGATTGGTATGAATATATTTGCTGTTAAAGGGAAAGATTATGCGGCAAATAAGGAAACTTTAAGTGCCATAGTAAATTTTTATATATCCGGTGAGATGGGATTTAAGATAGATATGTTCACAAAAATGGGGGCAAATTGGCCTGTCCGTCCTTTTATTGATATATCCTTATTAGATTTGGGGTATTCATTTACTCATGGTATAAGATTTGTACCGCTTCCTAGATTGGCTATTGGTATAACATTCTAATAGTGATTTTTAAGCAAATAAAAAAAATTTTCTTGTAAATATATAAAATATTGGTATACTTAGTAGACATTTTTTCTATTTTTAAATTCTAAAATAAGGGAATTATTTATGGGAGTTTCTTATAAAGACAGCGGAGTCAGCAGAGAAGAAGGCTATAAAGCTGTAGCTCTGATGAAAGAAGTTGTATCCAAAACTATGCATTCAAATGTACTTAATAATATAGGAAGTTTCGGTGCTTTGTATGAACTTGGTAAATATAATAATCCTGTACTTGTATCAGGAACTGATGGAGTGGGAACTAAATTAGAGGTAGCATTTTCTATGAAGAAGTATGATACTGTTGGAATAGATGCTGTTGCTATGTGCGTTAATGATGTGCTTTGTCATGGTGCTAAGCCGATTTTCTTTTTAGATTATCTTGCTTGCGGAAGATTAAATGGAGAGACAGCTGCTTTAATAGTAAAAGGTATAGCAGACGGATGTTATGAAGCTGGGGCTGCTTTAATAGGCGGAGAAACTGCTGAGATGCCGGGTTTTTATAAAGACGGAGATTATGATATAGCTGGTTTTTGTGTTGGTGTTGTAGAGAAAGATAAAATTATTGACGGCTCTAAAGTCATCGAGGGCGATTCTATCATAGGTATTGCATCTTCAGGATTTCATAGTAATGGATTTTCTTTGATAAGAAAACTTGTACGAGATTACAATGCCGTATATGAAGGTGAGAAAATAGGTGAAACTCTTTTAACTCCTACTAAAATATATGTGAAAAAAGTTTTGCCTTTATTAGAAAAATATAATATTAAAGGTATGGCACATATTACAGGGGGAGGTTTAATAGAAAATGTTCCTCGTTCTGTTGCTAAGGGATACAAAGCTGTAATTAAAAAGGATAGTTTTAATACTCCTAATATATTTAATTATATTCAGTATTTAGGTAATATAAAAGAAGAAGAGATGTATAATACTTTTAATATGGGGATTGGATTTGTTATAATAGCTTCTAAAGAGGATAAAGATAATATTATAAATGATTTGAAAGAGCAAAATGAATCTGCTTATGAAATTGGGTATATTGCTAAAAATGATAATGAGGATAAGAGTGATATATGCTTAGAGTAGCTGTTTTAATTTCGGGCGGAGGAAGTAATTTAAAATCTTTGATAGATTCTCAGGATAATGATTATTATAAAATAGATATAGTTATTGCTGATAGGGATTGCGGTGGATTAAATATTGCTGAAAATGCTGGAATAAAAGCTTTATTATTAGATAGAAAAATATACAAAAAAGATTTATTTAAAAAAATAGATGAAGAGATTTCTAATATAGATTTAGTTGTATTAGCTGGATTTTTATCAATAGTAGATAGTGATTTTATAAAAAAATGGGAAGGAAAAATTATTAATATTCACCCATCTCTTCTTCCTAAATATGGAGGAAAGGGAATGTATGGTATTCATGTGCATGAGGCAGTAATTGCAAATGATGAAAAGGAATCAGGATGTACTGTTCATTATGTTACTGATACTATAGACGGAGGGGATATTATAATGCAGGCTAAAGTACCTGTAAAAGAAGATGATACTGCTGATATTTTACAAAAAAGAATATTAGTAGAAGAACATAAATTGCTTCCTGCTACTGTGAAAAAACTTTCTAAAATATGATATGTTAGAATTTATTCTAATTCCCCACCCTTTATATTTATTGCTATTATAATAAATATAGTTATTACTGTTTTTTTGTTTCTCTAAGAAAAAGCAATGCCCGCCCAAGTTTTGATTAGATTGAAAGCTATATTAAACGCATGTATAATTGTTTTTAATAATATTGTGCTATTATTAATTACAAATTTTTTATATTTTTTTGTCTATTGAACATGCGTTATTTACCCATATAATAAATGTATGCAGACATTATAGATATTTCTGAATCATTATTATCCAATGAATCATTTTCAGCATCAATATCACTATATGTAAAATAGCTTGATAGAGGTGCATAATCTTCTTGTGTATTATAATCATCTGAACTAGTTGTTGTTATAGAGTTATTATTGAGATCAGCAGCTATTAATTTTGAATTATCATTTGGGCTGCTTGTAATATTATTCTTGTTATATATTATACTAACAGCTCCAAATACGAGTAAAGCAGCAGCTATTGAACTTATAGATGCTATTACTCTCTTCTTATTAAATATACTTACAGGCTTTTTATCAATTTTTATATTCGATTTTCCTAAAAGTATAGATGACATAGAATTTACTTCATCTTTGAATTTCTGACAAGATTTACAAGAGGCTAAATGTTTCTCCATTTCAAAGATTTCATTAGCATCTAAATCATTGTCCTTATATCTGCTAATAAGCATTTCATAATATTCATGGTTATTTTTCATAAGCTCACCCCCATTTTTTTCATAATAGCCAAAAGTTTTTTTCTAGCTCTGAATATTCTGGTTCTGACAGTATTAACCGGCAGATCCAATTTTTCAGATATTTCATTGTAAGAATAATTTTCATATTCAGCCATCATAAGCGGAATTCTAAAATCATCTTCCAATTTTTCCAATGCCTCAGCCAATATGATTCTATGTATGCTGTCATCATTTCCAGATTCCTGTACTTCAGAATTTCTATATTCTTTCAAGCGGTATTTTTTTTCTCTTTCTTTTTTTCTTATATGATCAACCGCTCTGTTAAAGGAAACTCTATAAAGCCAAGTGTATATTTTACTTCTGCCCTCAAAGCTTTCTCTTTTTATATAAAAACTTACAAAAACATCCTGCACAATTTCTTCTGCCTCATCTTTATTAGAAATGATAGAATAAACCAAATTGAATAATGGTTTTTTATACATTTCTATAAGCTCTTTGTAAGCTTCCTCATTACCTGTTTTGAATGCATCTATATTATCTTCATAGGCCATAACACTGCTCATACTTATCCTTATAAAAATTTCCTATCTCATCATACGGCTGTTTAGCTGAGCTTTCTGCTCTGGAGTAAGAACATCTATAATATCTAAATCTCTTACTATTTTTAAATAATCTCTTAAAGCTTCCTGCTCTTTTTTCTCTCTTATCAGATTTTTAATTGCTTCTCTGTCAGTATTATCTTTCATTAATTCTAATCTTATACTGTTATCAATTCTTTCTATTTCTAATCTGATAGGCTCCTCTTCTGTGATGAATTTAATGGCTATATCATACATTCTATCAGCTTGTTCTTCAGTTAGAATGATGCCTATTTTTCTAAAAAATTGTAAAGGATCATGTCCTAATCTTTTATCAAACTCTCCGCCTCTTCTATTTCTTCCATATCCTGGACCATGAGGACCTTTAGGACCGGGCTGTGCAAAAATTGATAAAGATAACAACAATATCAAAGATATAGTATAAAATATTTTACTCATAAACTCTCCTTATCTTTCCATAACTTTTAATATTATATTATCTTTTCCTTATTAGACGAAATTATTATATAAAAAGTTCCCGCTATTTTCTAAAAATAATATAATATTTTATTTTCTTTATCTCATTATCTGTAAATAATGACAATATATCCAAGTCGCATGACATTATAGTATAATCAAAATCGGCTTCTTTTTCTTTTTTCTCAAATATTAATTTTTTTATATTATCTAAATTTATATCTTCTTTTTTTAATTCATTATTTATTTTTATATTAATTTCATTTAATTCATTTAAAATCTTTCTTACATCTTTCAAGTAGCTTTTTATGATTGAATTTATAGTATATTTTTTTTCTTTGCTTATATATATTCCAGCATCAGTTAATACTTTAATAGAAGTATCATCTATTATAAAATTTTCTTCGGCATATAAATTATATATATTAAAAATTAATAAAGCAATAATTATTATTTTTTTCATATAAACCTCTAAACCTCTTAAATTAATTGCTTTATCTTTTAGACGAACCAATTTATTAAAAAGTTCCTAAAAATGATTTTACACTTTAAAAAATAAAGTATTTATATTATAATAAAATTAATATATTTTTATGTAATTTGGATAGCTAATGTATAAAATAATTTTTTTAGATGAAAAATTAAAAATAATAAAACTTCTTTATGATAATAAAAGCAATGATATAAATGCTATGTTTTCACTTATGAAATATATAAAGTCTAAAATAAATGCAGAGATAGAGGAAACAGAGGAAGGTTTTTTATTATACAATGATGAAAAAAAATATTTATTTTATATATCAAATAATGATGCTATATGTATAAAAGTGATTATGCATAATGATAAAGTTGCTTTCACAAATTTTAAATATATGGAAAGAGAGTTTAAAAGTTATATAGATGAAATTAATACATCGCTTGCAAAAGAAAAGATAGAAAATATAAATAATTCAATAAAGAATAATATGTGGATTGATTTTATGATTTCTAGTTATGAAGACAATCTTCATATAGTAGGCGGAAATGATTTAAGTTTAGGTCATATTGCAGAGATAATTTTTAAGAATGCCTCTTTTGTGCAATGCTCAAAATATTTTAATGCATGCCCTAATGAGTATGATGTATTTTATTTATGCTCTAATGATGAGATTGAAGATATTATTAAAAAATATAAAAATGTAATCAATGGTAAATATTCTATTATGATAAAAATTAAAGCTGATGATATGAATAGTTATTTTTATATAGCATGCGATGGAATAGAGTTTATTTATAAAGAGGTGATATATGATTATGATTTTACATCTCTTTATAGTTCGGATAAAGAAAACATCATAAAGAAATATGATCTAATAAAAGAGGGTGGATCTTGGTATCAGGAAAAAGAAAACTCGCATAAAACATTAATATTTACGGATAAGTTTTTAAGCAGAAATGATACTATAGGAATATTATTTAGAATATATAAATTATGTTTTGCTAAAGTTAAATATTTTAGAACTTATATATTTAAGTTTGAGCCTTATAAATATGATTATAGGAAAGGATTTATAGAAACAGAACTTTGGGATGCTGAGTTTTTTAAACATATTGATTCTGGATATATGATTGATTTAAGATATTTGCAGTCTATAAAAAATTATGAAGACTTTATGAAATTATGCGATGAATTAGAATCTTTTGAAAAATAGAGTAATTATTTTGTTAAAAAAATATTTTGTATTGAAACTTTTTTTATAGTTATTCGTCTAAAATAGAGAATTTAAACTATATAGTATGCTATATAAAAGGCGGGTTGAAGCGAATGAAGAATTTTATAGAATTAGTAGTAAAAAGACCAGTAGCGGTTTTTATGTGTATGATAGCAGTATTAATATTAGGTTTTGTAAGTTTAAGTAAATTGGCAGTAGACTTTTTGCCGGATATGGAGCTTCCATATATTACAGTAAGAACAGAATATGAGAATGCAGGACCTGAAGAGGTAGAAAAATCAGTTACAAGAGTAGTTGAAAATGCGGTTGCCACAGTAAGCGATATTAATACAATAACTTCTACTTCGCAAGAGGGGGAGTCAAGCGTATTTATAGAATTTAATTGGGGTACTGATTTAGCAGTTGCCACAGCAGATGTAAGAGAGGCGATAGATGGAGTAAAAAACTCTCTTCCTGATGATGCTGATAGTCCTACAGTATTGAAATTCTCTACCGATATGATGCCCGTTATGGAAATAGCTTTTTTTGGAACTGACAATTTGGGGGCATTGTATACTTTAATAGATAATCAAATATTAAATAAAATAGAGCAGGCTTCAGGAGTAGCAAGGGCAGAGATTAGAGGCGGACTTCAAACTGAAATGAAAGTAGACTTGGTCTTAAATAGGCTTCATGCTTATGGTATAGATATCAATACAATAGTCTCTCTTCTTTCAAGTGAGAATCAAAACCTATCAGGAGGAGATACTTATGAAGGCGTTTATAAATACACTTTAAGAACTATGGGAGAGTTTACCACAGTAGAAGATATTGAAAATACAGTTGTAGCATTAAAAACAAATGATACACCCATAAAATTAAAAGATCTAGGAAGAGTTTATCAGGGATACAGTGATGATTCTGAGATAGTAAAGATTAACGGTATGCCTGCAATATCCGTATCTGTTAATAAAGAGTCTGGTGGTAATACTGTTAATGTATCTAAAGCCGTTCAAAAACAGCTTGCAAATCTTACTCTTCCAGAAGGCGTAGAATATGAGATACTTTTTAATAATGCAGACAATGTAAATGAATCTATAAACGGAGTTCTTGATACAGCTTGGCAGGGCGGATTATTTGCCGTTATTATATTAATGCTTTATTTATGGAATATAAAAACAGTTTCTATAATAGCTATTTCTATTCCTATATCAATAATAATCACTTTTACATTAATGTATTTTATGGGTATTACTTTAAATATTATTTCATTATCAGGACTTGTTTTAGGTATAGGTATGATGGTAGATAACTCCATTGTAGTTTTAGAGAATATATTTTTTTATAGGAATAACGGATACGGAAAATATTCTTCAGCTATAAATGGTACTTCTTCTGTGGCATTAGCAATATCCGCTTCTACGCTTACAACAATAGCGGTATTTTTGCCTTTCCTTTTTGTTGAAGGTCAGACTGGACAATTATTCAGAGATTTATGTATTACAGTTACAGTTTCTATGATAGGCTCATTATTTGTAGCTCTTACAATAGTTCCTATGCTTGGTGCCAGACTTGTAACGAATAAAAAAACTAAGTTCTTAATACCTATAGAAAATTTTGTTAATAAAAACTTTCATGACAGGGTTAATAATTTATATTCTAAAGTGCTTCACTATTCTATAAAAAATAAAAAGAAAGTATTAATTTCTTCATTGTCTGTTGTACTTGCAGTAATAGCATTAGGAGTAACTTTTATAGGCAAAGAGGGATTTCCTACTTCAGATGAAGGTCAGTTTAAGATAGATGTAGAAATGCCTGTAGGAACAAAATCAGAGCAGACTCAAAGTTTTGTAACTAGAATGGAAAGCGATATAGAAAATCTTATAGGCGAAGATTTTGACAGAATGCAGTCAAGAGTACAATCTGGTTCTGATGAAAATAAAGCAGAAATAAGAGTACAGTTAAGGGATAAAAGCGAAGGAAGAAAAAAATCTGTAGATGAATATATAGAGCTTACTAGAAATGCATTGGTTTCTTATCCTGCTCAGATTAATATAGCAGCTATAACAACTTCAGCTATAGGAGGCGGCGGAAGAAATGGCGGAACAGGAGGACAGGAGATAGAAATAGAACTTGTAGGCGATGATTTAGATAAAGCTACTGAAATAGCTAATAATATAATAAGTGCAATATCAGATATAGAAGGTATAAGAGAGCCGAGATTAAGCAGAGATGACTCAAATCCAGAACTTAAAATATATGTTAATAGAGAAATAGCGGCTAAAATGGGGCTTAATGTAAACACTATAGCAAATATTGTTAAAACAAGTTTTGCAGGTACTACAGCTACAACTATGACTCCTGCCAATTCTGATGTTACAGATATAGATGTTAATGTTCAGTTAGGAGAGCCAGACAGATTAAATATAGATGATATATCAAGACTTATGATACCTACAACTTCAGGAATAGTACCTATATCTTCTATAGCTACTGTTGAAAAAAGCTACGGACCTACGGAGATAGAGCGAAAAGACAGCACCAGAATAACCACTGTAAAAGCATCAGGATATAATAGAGCTTTAAGTGAAATAATGGCAGATGTACAGGAAAAAATAAAACAGGAAGTATTTATTCCTTCTGGTTTTAGCATAAATTATACAGGTGATTTTGAAGATATGAATGATGCTTTTTTGCAGCTTCTTCAGGCATTGGTATTGGCATTGGTATTGGTTTATGCCATAATGGCTAGTCAGTTTGAATCTTTTATAGCACCATTTGTTATAGCACTTGCAATTCCTTTTGGATTTGCAGGTTCTTTAATAGCATTATTTATAGGCCGTCAAACTTTAAGCGTATATAGCGGTATAGGATTTATTGTACTCATTGGTATTGTAGTAAATAATGGTATTGTACTTATAGACTATATGAATCAGCTTATGCATGAAAAACATATAAATGGTGATGAAGCAGCATTAGAATCAGGTCCTAGAAGATTAAGACCTGTACTTATGACAACACTCACTACTATACTTGGGCTTTTACCTATGGCATTATCAGGCGGAAGCGGAAATGAAATGTATCAGCCTTTATCTCTAGCTATACTCGGAGGTCTTTTATTATCAACAGCATTTACACTTGTTATAGTGCCTACAGTTTATGCTGCTATAAGAAATAAAATACCTCTTAAAGATTATGAGAAAAAAGATTTAGAGAGTAAAAATGATTTCAATAGTTATGATACTATAAATGTTACAGGTAAATAATTTTTTCATATATTTTCTTTATTTTTTATGATTAAGGCTTTGTTTATATAAAAAACAAATCCTTAATCATCTAATATTATTTTCAATTATTGTAAACAAATTAAAAACTATTTGTCATGCTCTAATAATCTTTTGTAAGAAGCATCTATAGCAAAAGCTCCTAATGGTGCGGTTATTAATATGGCAAGAACCGCTATAACAAGTATGATCTCTCCTGATGCAAAACCTAATGATAAAGGAATTGAACCTATTGCAGCCTGAACAGTTGCTTTAGGACAGTATGCAATCATACTAAATATTCTCTCTTTTTTATTTAGTTTAGTTTTTATTAATGATACAAGCACTCCGAACATTCTAAATATCAAAGCTGCAAATATTAATATAATTCCTAAAAAACCTGTTTTAAAAGCATAATTAATATTGACAGCAGCACCTACAAGTACGAAAAGCATAATTTCAGCAGCTACCCAAAGTTTAGAGTATTTTAATGAAAGCCTTTTTGACAATTCTTCTTTTGATTTTTTTATATATGCTCCGATACTCATAACTGCCAAAAGCCCAGATATTCCTGCTATACCTCCTAATAAATTTGATATAGAATTTTCTATGCTCACAAGTATAAAAGATATACTTAGTATGATAATTACTTTAGCACTGTCTCTTATATGAAATCTAGTAAAGAATTTTGATAGTATAAAACCTATAATAACACCTAATAAAAGTCCGAATATTATTGAAGTAGGTATTTTTATAAAATCAAGATAAGATATACTTCCTCCTTTTACAAGCGAAGTGAAGGATGTAAATAATACTATTACAAATATATCATCAACAGAAGCACCTGCCATTAATAATTGTGGTATGCTTTTATTAGTGCCGTATCTTTCATCTATAAGTTTAAGCATTTTAGGAACAAGCACCGCCGGAGAAACAGCAGCAACAACAGCCCCCATTAAAGCAGCATCTAATAAGCTAATATCAAAAAGTTTAGGAGCTATTATAATCATTCCTATTATTTCAAAAGATGCAGGTACAAAGCACATAAGAACAGCAGGTCTTCCTACCTTTTTTAAATCTTCTATATCAAGATTAAGCCCTGCTCTTGTCAATATTATAATGAGTGCTAGTTCTCTCAAATCTGCTGATATTGAAAGTATTGAATTATCAAGCAAATTAAAGCAGTATGGACCTAATATTATTCCTGTGATTATAAGCCCCAAAAGAGAAGGAAGTTTTAAAAGTGAGAATATTTTTCCAAGCATCATTCCGCATAAAAATATCAAAGCTAAACTGAGAAGCATAAATATATAATCCTTTTTTATTAGTATTTGATTTTTTATGAGTATGTGAATTATTAGATTATCTAAAAAGATATAAAAACTGAATCTGCAAATTCATATATTAATTATTAAAGATTTTATTTATTCTTTAATAATCATAAAAAATCATTAAAATTTGCAGAAGTCATCAGCTTTTATATAAAAAATAAATATAAGCGGTTTAATTATTTAATAAAAATATATATTAATTAAATAATTTAAGGAGACCTCATTCCTTATTTATTAAACTTTATCATAAAACATTTTTTATTTCAAGTTATTTTTTTAAATCCTTAAAACTTAAAGCAGTATTAGATTTTTTATCAACTTTTAATTTCATACCTAAAACTTTTTTATAATACTTAGCAGGTATTCCTACGCATGGTCTTAAAGCAATTAAATCTTTTTCTGTAATCATCTCTCCTTTAAGCATAGCATGACTTAAATAAATTCCTCTTTTAGCATATACAAGTTCTTTTTTTTCCTGCTTGCTTAATATATGCTCTTTTTTTCTTGCCGCATCCCCTCCAAGCATAGTTAATGTTTTATCAATAGATTTTATCATTTCAGACATACCATTTGTTTCTAAACTTATAATATGATCTCCCGTTTCCTTTTCAGGTGTTACAGTGAAATGTTTTTCTATTATTTTAGCACCCAAAGAAACAGCAATGATAGGAGCTTCAATGCCTATAGTATGATCTGAATATCCTATTATATTATTTTTAAACAGATTTTTCATAACAGATATTCTATTGAGTCTGGCATTTTGCAAAGGAGTAGGGTATTCTACAGAGCAATGCAGTAATGCTACTTCATTTTTTCTCAATATTTTTAATGCTTCTTTTATATCTTTATTTAAAGCAAGTCCTGTTGAAAGTATAACCGGTTTTTGTGTTTTAGCAGCGGCCTCAAGCAAAGGTATATTATCTATATCGCATGAAGCTATTTTTATTATAGGTATATCATAAGAAACAATATCATTTATAGAATCCACAGAAAAAGGAGTAGTTATAAACATGATTTTGTTTTTTTTAGCTTCTTTTATTAAAGGCTCATACCATTCTTTTTTTAATATAATATTATCAACTCCTTCTAAAGCATCATCTTTTAATTTTAGTGCCTTAGTATATTCTCTAGCAGCAAACAAAGTTTTTTGAGTGAAGCTTTGAAATTTTACGGCATCAGCACCTGATTTAGCTGCTTCTTTAATGAGTTTAATTGCAGTATTTAAATCGCCTTCATGGTTACATCCGGCTTCAGCTATTATGAAATATCCTTTTTTATTTATAATATCTTTTAATTTCAGCATATATACATATCCTAAATATTATTTGCAATATATTATCGAAATATAGTATTGATTAATTATTAAATATTTTTAGTATTGAAAGTTATATTGGAAAAAATAAGTGGGTGGGGAGTAAAAAATGAGCTGGTGATGGGACTCGAACCCGCAACCGGCTGATTACAAATCAGCTGCTCTACCAATTGAGCTACACCAGCGAAGTGATTATCATTATACAATAATTAAAAAAAATGTCAAGTATTTTTATATAAATTTATATTATTTTTATTTAATTATTCTTCTCTGTCTTTCAATCCTTCAACCATATCCAATCTGTTTATATAATATGCACTCATTATAGATACAAGGAATATTACAGTTACAAGCAATGCTACGGCAAGTATATAACTTGATTCATATACATGCGGAACGAATGAGAATAGTTTGCTTGAGAAAGGTTTTTTTACTAAATATAATATTCCATATCCTGCCGCTATTCCAAGAGGTATGGCAATTATTATCTGAGTAATAGTTTCTTTTAAAGACGCTATCATAATTTCTTTTGTAGTATAACCCATAACTTTTAGGAGAGTAAATTCATATCTTCTAGTTGCAAGAGTGATAACTCCTACACCATAAAGCGAAGTAGCACCTAGTAAAAATGCTATGAATATAAGTATTTGTACTAAAAGATATATAGTAGCTATCTGATTTTTATAGGCTTCATACTCATCATTTCTGAAACTATAATATGAAACTTCTTTGCTTTTATCTAATATATCTTTCATATCTTCTTTAGTAACATTATCTTTAGTAGATATGAATATGCTGTTATAAACATCTTGTATTTCAAATGTCTCTTCAGCAAATGTTTTATCTATATAGATATAAAACATACCTTGCTGATCAACAAATTTACTCACTTTCACTCTTCTTGAAATACTGTTTCCTAAGCTGTATAATTCTATTCCTATATAATCATTTTCTTTAATATTTAGTTTTTCAGCCAAATATTTAGGAATCATTACAGAATCTTCTTTTTCATTATTATTTGGTATATCCATAGATGAGAAACTATCTTTATATATTAAAGCGGGTATATATAAACTTTCTGCATCATCTTTAAATGCCGGATATAATCTTGCCTGATAAATTGCTGCTTTGTCATAATATTTAATTCCGTCATTAGTTAGTATATCAGAATTATCTTCCCATTTTGTAGAGTTTACATTAACAACAACATCATATAAAGCAAATTTTTCATATAAGTTATATAAGAAATAATCAAAGGAATTATTAAATCCCTGAGCAAATATAGTCATACTTATAGCAGCAAACATTCCCCAAAGAGAAGCTAAATATCTTGTTTTGCTTCTTGAGGCATTTTTTATAGCATATCTTGTATTAAAAGAAAATTTATTCCAAATAGGTAATTTCTCTATAAATATTTTTCCAGATCCTTTAGGAGGCTCTCCTCTCATAGACTGAGCAGGATTTAATTTTAATATTGATACAGCAGCTAAAAGATTTGAGAATATGCATACAAATAATATAATTACTGCTGATATTACCCATAAATCTATATAAGTATTATGATTGAAATTAGGCATATCGAATATATTTCCGAGTGCATTGAATATAGGAGGTAAAAGAAAATTGCTTGCTATAAAAGCTAAAAGTATTCCGAAAAATGATACTAAAAATGAATATTTTATATACATAAACATTATAGAAAAATCTGTAAGTCCTATAGCTTTCATTATTCCTATTTGTTTTCTTTCTACAGCTACATTTCTTCTTTGTATAATGTAAAGTAAAAGTATTGCCATAAGAAGAAGTATAGAAGGACATATATATGAGAAAGAGTCTATTTGAAGTAATGTTTGTTCATAATTCACATAGTTTACCGATTGTTCTCTGTCTGTAGATAAGAATATTTTTTGTTTTAATTTTAATTTTATTAGATTTTCAACATTTTTTTTATTAGCATCATCAGTATATTTTATATATATTGAGTTATAAGGTATATAATTAAAATGATCTTCATTAACTTCTATAACTGCAAAATCTTTAGCTTCTGATGCGGTGCTTGCTCCGTCTTTAAAAAGAAACACATAATTAGGATAAGATACTAAAGCCGCTATGACAAATGAATTAGTTTTATCATTAAATACCACTTCTACAGTATCGCCTAATTTTAGAGAATTAGCTTTCGCAAAATTTTTATTGATTGCTATTTCATTAGTTTTTAATTCTGTTTTTCCTTCATATACATAAGGTTTATTTATCCTGTCTTCTGAATTATCAGTGCCGTAAATTATAGCATCAATATTTTCTATTTTACCTTGAAATCTATGTTTAGCAACGACTCTGTCAACTCCTTTCATATCTTCAAGTTTTTCTATATCATTGGTATCAAACATACCGAATAATGCTAAATCATCTAATGTGTTTTCTTCAAAGTAGTTTTCTGCTGAAAGTTTAAAATCTCTATATACTGTTTTTACAGCAACGAAAAAAAGTACAGCTAATGTTACTATGAATACAGCAGACATAAATATAGCAAGCTGTTTATTTATTTTTCTAAATAATAGTTTTGTTTTTATATTTATCATTATTTTTTACCACTCTATATCTTCAGGATTCAAAGGATTTTCTACATCATATTTATCTAATACTTCGCCGCTCAAAATTTTTACAACAGTATCAGCCATTTTAGCTATTTCCTTACTATGAGTTATAAGTATGATGCTTGTTCCTAAATTTCTATTGAGGTCTCTAAGTATTTTTAAAGCCATAACACCTGTTTTATTATCTAATGCCCCTGTAGGTTCATCGCATAATACCACTTTAGGCTTTTTGGCTATTGCACGGGCTATACTTACCCTCTGCTGTTCTCCTCCTGATAATTCTGTAGGATAATGTTTTATTCTATTTTCAAGTCCTAGTAATTTTAAAGCTTCCTCTGCATTAGTTCTTGAAAGACCTGTAATTTCAGTAGAAAATTCAACATTTTCTATAGCGGTAAGATTAGGAAGCAAATTATAACTTTGAAATACAAAGCCTATATTTTCTCTTCTAAATTTTGCCAATCTTTTATTACTGTAATGAGATATATCCTCACCTAAAAATAATACCTGACCGCTTGTAGGCTTATCTAAAGCTCCTAATATGTTAAGTAATGTACTTTTTCCTGAACCGCTAGGACCTAATATAGCAGTAAGTTTTCCTTCTTCTATAGTAAGGTTAACAGACTTTAATGCCTGTGTGGCACCTCCTCCATGACCGTATATCTTACTAATTTCTTTTATTTCATAAAGATAACTCATTATTTCAATCCCGTAATATTATTTTTTTTATTCCATTCTGAAACAGCCTCAGAAACTATTTCTTTGGCGCATTCTTTTTTATTTAAAACAGGAAAAGATTTAAATCTTCCGTCTTTGAAAAATATTGTAATTTTATTTGTATCTTTTCCTATAGCATCTTTTATTTTATTAGCTACTATCATATCAGCATCTTTTCTATTCATTTTATCTAAAGCATAATTTTTAAGTTCCTCATCATTTTCAGCAGTTTCCGCAGCAAAAGACACTATTACTGTTTGATTTTTCTTTTTATTTTTTGCAGATAGAAGTATATCATCATTTTCGATTAATTCTATAGTATTTATATTATGTTTTTTTACTTTTTTATCAAATACTTGTGCCGGTCTGAAATCTAAAGGAGCAGCAGCCATAATAAGTATATCTGTATTATCAAGTTCATTTAATACATTATCCTGAAGTTCTTTAGTGGTATTGACTTTTATTTTCTTATCATTGTTTTTTACACTTAAAGGTTCATTAACTTTACCTTCTATATATGCGGATATTCCTCCATTTGAAGATATTTCCTCATATATAGAAGCTCCCATTTTACCGCTTGAATTATTAGTTATATATCTTATTGGATCTATCCATTCTATTGTAGCACCTGATGTAATTGTGAATCTTATGTTATTATACTTTAATGATTTATTATATGAAGTTACTTTTTGTATTATAGTATCTATATCTGCAAGTCTTCCTACTCCTGTGTCATTGCATGCCATTTCTCCGCTTTCAGGTGATATCAGTTCATAGTTTAATTCTTCTATTAAATATTTTACATTTCTTTGATTTGCTTTATTAGCCCACATATTAGGATTCATAGCAGGTGCAAAGTATTTCTTTTTTGTATATGCACATGCTATTGTACTTATAGCATCATCGCATATACCATTTGCTATTTTTCCTATAATGTTTACATCAGCAGGAGCTATTAATAATATATCCGTTTCTTCATTTATATGAATATGTCTAAGTATATCATCTTCCTGCCATAGATCCGTTATTACTTTATTTCCGCTCATAGTTTCCAATGCTTTAGCACCGACCATATTTTGTGCATTTTTTGTAACGGCACATATGACATTATGTCCTTGTTTTTTTAGATGGCTTACAAGAAATGGAGTTTTGTATGCGGATATTGAGCTTGTTATTGCTAATAAAATTCTCATAATCAAATCAAAGTATTATAACTTTATAACCCTATAATTAAAATATATTATTAAACAATTATATACTACTATAAATAAAAAAAATAGTCTATATATTTTTATTAATTTTTTATTTTTATTTTAAGTAATAATATACTATATATTTAAAATTATTTTGTTTTTTAGTAATTATTAATAAAATTATATGAATAAAATAATATTATTATATATATAATATGATATATATAAATATATATGTGAAATAATATTAACAAATACTGCAAAAAATTAGAGTATACTAAATCTATTTTTTACAATCAATTCTAAATTTATTTAAACCAATCCAATTACTTTATCATACTTGTATACTGTAAATAATTATTGTAAAAAAAATTATATTTTTTTTAGTTAATATTGACAATAGATATGATTTTAGTATATTATTAAGTAAGCAATTTTAAATATAAAGGACTTGTATAATTAATAATAAAATTTTAGATAATAAGGTAAAATTCAAAGATGCTGATTCTTTTATATCTATATGCGGAATAGAAGATAGGCATCTTGAAATACTAGAAAATAAATTTAATGTTTCCATATATCCGAAAGGAAATGAATTAACAATAAAAGGTGATCTGGTAAGAATAGAAGATACCGTAAAGGTTTTATATATTTTAAAAGATTTATATAATTCATCATCAGAAATAACTGAACAAAAAGTAATTAATATAGCAGACAATATTTGGAATAATAAAGATAATAAATTTATATCCATGAAAATCAAACTGCCTTATTTGGGTAGAAATATTGAAATGAAAACTGTATCTCAAGGCGAATATCTTTATAAGATGCAAAAAAGCGATATAATATTTTCTACAGGGGCTGCTGGTACGGGAAAAACTTTTCTTTCTGTCGCTTATGCTATAAATTTACTTTCAGATGGAAAAATAGAGCGTATAATTATAACAAGACCTGTTGTAGAGGCAGGAGAGAGTTTAGGTTATCTGCCCGGTGATTTTAAAGAAAAAATATCTCCTTATATGCGTCCTGTTTATGATGCTTTATACAGCATTATATCTGCCGATATGATATCAAGATATACAGAAGAAGGCAAAATAGAAGTAGCTCCTCTTGCTTATATGAGGGGAAGAACTTTAAGCAGAGCTTTCATTATACTTGATGAGGCACAGAATACAACAATATCTCAGATGAAAATGTTTTTAAGCAGGATAGGGGAGAAGTCCAAAGTTGTAGTTACAGGTGATATATCTCAAAGCGATTTGCCGAAAAATGCTCAGTCAGGTTTGGAACATGCTTTAAAGATATTAAGCAATATAAATGGTATTAGTTTTCACCATTTTGAAAAAAAAGATGTGATAAGGCATCATCTGGTTTCTAAAATATTAGAAGCCTATGATGGTGCTGATTATTAATAAAAATTTTATTTTTAGAAGGTATTATTATTTATGAATACAAATAAAAAAATAGCAAAATCTGTTTTAAGTAAAACACCGAATATAGAAAGATTTTTTCAATTAATTATAGCTGTATTATTATATCTATTTACTTTATTTTTGGTTTTTCCAACTTATATTCAAAAAGTTGATATACCTAATGTAGGCGATATAGTTACAGAGCCTTTTATAGTAAAAAAGAATGTTAAGTACGAAAATAAAGCAGAAACTGAAAAACTTACATACTATACAGAAGCAACTATAGCTCCGATATTTGACATGCCTAAAAATATAGAGTATGAAGCTCTATCTAAAATAAGCAATATGTTTTCTTTTATTAGAATATCTCATGATAATAATATTCCTATTGATGAAATATATAATCAATTTCTTCTTATATATGATGAGCCTATAAACAAGTCTGTATTCTCTAATGCTGTATTAAACGATCTTAATATAGGTTATGAGGCAAAAATAATAGAAACAATTAAAGAGTTATTTGGAGTTGGAATTCTTTCAAGAGGAAATTTGAGTTCTGATACATTAAGTTTGATATTAAATAATGGCATATTTGTATATAGCTATGATAATTATATAATAGAGGAAAGACTGCTTCCTAGAAATAGGGTTTTCTTTTTGGAAGATTTAAGGGTAGAACTTCCTTCAATCATAGGTACAAAATATAGAAATCTTAATATTAATCATATAAATTCTATATCCGCTATTGTAAATGCATTTCTGAAAGATAACTTAATATATAATTCTTCTAAAACAAAAGAGAAGATAAATGATGTTAAATCTAGCTTGGAGCCTGTTTATAATTTGATAAAAAAAGGTTTCCCTATTTTAACAGTTGGAGAAAGAGTAACAGAAGAAAAAGCTGAATTGATTAGAAATTTATTCGGAAATAGTTTTGGAGGATATAGTGTAGCTGTATTTATGGGACAGGCTTTATTTATTCTGATTCTTTTTTCATTTATTGGATTTATCATTTTTAAATATAAGATACCTTTCTATATAAATTTCAAAAATTTCATATTGTTTGCTATAGAGTATACCGTAATAGTTTCTGTAACTTATCTTTTTTATAATCATGTTTCTTATAATTCATTAAATATTTATATTCCTTTTTATGTATATACATTCATTCCTATGTTCAGCATAATAAACTCTTTGCTTGGAGCTAAAAGAGGAATATCTTCTATAATAACATTATCTATAACTTTGCTTGCGGCAAATGTAGCACAGGCTAGTTTATTTGAAATATCAGCATTATTTGTAATATCTGTATTTACCTCCATTTTGTCAAAAAAAATACATAATAGATATTCTATTCTTTTAATAGGTTTGCTTATAGGGGCATATTTAAGTATAATGTGTTTAATAGATGTATTATTAAATGACAATATAAAAATAAATTATTTAACTATTGTATTTGCTTTTACAAGCGGTTTTGCACAGTCTATACTTGTTATGATATTTTTACCTATTATTGAATATGTACTTGAAACAGCTACTATATTCAGACTTCAGGAATTATCAGATTTAAATAATCCTCTTCTTAGAAAACTTCAAATGAATGCTCCTGGTACTTACCATCATTCTATAAGTATGGCAAATTTAGTAGAAACTATAGCTGAGGAAATAGGTGAAGATGCAAGACTTGCATGTGTATCCGCATATTATCATGATATAGGTAAAATGGAGAATCCGCTTTATTATATAGAAAATACTAATAAAACAGAAAATAGACATAATAAATTAAAACCTACTCTTTCTGCTTCAATAGTAAAAGCACATATTCGACTAGGTGTTGAAATGGCCAAAAAATACAGACTTCCTAAAGAGGTTATCGCAGCAATTAAAGAACATCATGGAACAACATTAATAAAATATTTCTATGTCGAAGCTTTAAAAGAAAATCCTGATGTGGATATAAATCTATTTAGATATCCCGGACCTAGACCGCAGTCAAAAATTACTGCTATATTGATGATATTAGATTCTATAGAAGCAGCAAGCAGATCTTTGGATTCTCCTAAGAGAGAGGATTTGGAAATGCTTATAGATCATATTGTAAATGATAAAATGTCTATTGGTGAGTTAAATGACAGCGGACTTACTTTAAAAGATATAGAAATAATTAAAAAGATATCATTCCAGCAGATTATAGCATCATTGCATGAGAGGATTAAATATCCTGAACTTAATGATGAAAATGATAAAAATGATAAAAATGATAAAAATAAAGAAAATGAAGATGATAACAAAAAAGAAGAAAAAGATTCTAAAAAACAAATAGTTAAATATACAAAAGAAAATGATAAAAAAATAAAAATAATGTTGAAAATATTAAAGAAAATATAAAAGAAAAAATAGCCAAAAAATTACCTTTAAAGCATAAAGGGGAAAAGGATGCAAAGGAATTGAAATATAATAATAAGGAAATTAAAGAGAGCAAGGAAAATAAAGAGTCGGTAAAAAAATAGTATATTATGAAAGTTAATGTTTTCAATGAAACTAATTATGATATAAATATAAAGTATTATAAGTATTTTTTGTATTATTCTCTAAAGACTGCTGATATTGATGGAGAGGTTAATTTACTTTTTTGTGATAATGAATATATAAAAAATCTTAATAAAGAATTTAGAAATAAGGATAAAGCTACTGATGTACTTACATTTCCTATGGGGGATATACATGAAGGAGGAGATATAGTTATTTCTTATGAATGGGTAGCGGCCAGATACAGTGAAGAAAGGATAAAAAAAACTATATTAAAATTGATTATTCATTCAATACTTCATTTAAAAGGAGTGCATCATAATTACAGCAGAAAATCATTGATGGAAAATAATGAGAAGATGAAAGAATTATATGAAAGGGTTATTAAAACTATAAAGGAAAATAGATCATAAATTTTAAGGATACATATAAAAATGCCAATACATAAATTAATATCTAAAATATTAAAGAAAAAAGATAATAATACTGATAAAAATAATTATGTAAATTTATCATCATTAACAGAAGCAGAAAGAGAAATTATAACAAATACTATTGAATTAAAAACAAAAAGTGTGAGAGAAATAATGGTTCCTAGGGTTGATGTAGTTATGATACCTATAGAATCATCTTATGATAGGGTGATAAAGGCTTTTAATAAGGATAGAAATTCTAGAATTCCTGTATACAAAGACGGAATAGATGATATAGTTGGAGTCTTGTATGTTAAGGATTTGATTGATGCAGAAGAAAAAACTTTCTCGCTTAAAAAAATTCTTCATAAGCCTCTATTTGTTCCAATATCAATTTCATTAATGGAATTATTAAAAAATTTCAGAGAAAAACAGATTCATATAGCTATGGTTGTTGATGAGTACGGCGGATTTTCTGGAATTGTTTCTATGGAAGATGTACTTGAGCAGATTATAGGGGATATAAGAGATGAATATGATGAGGAAGATGAAGAGATAAAGAGTAATGATGATGGAACATATTTAGTTGATGCAAGAACTAGAATAGATGATTTCAATAAATATGATATACTTCCTCCTATACCAGATGATGAGGCAGATACTGTGGGAGGATTTTTATTTTCATATTTAGGAAGGCTTCCAAAAAGAAATGAGGATATAGAATATAATGGATATTCATTTACTGTTGTAGGTAAAAGCGGAAATATTGTTACTAAAATCCGAATAGAAAAATCAAAGAAAGATAATAAAGATAAGAATGAAAATAAATCGGAAGAAAATAAAGATTGATTTTGTTATCTAATAATATTTAGAGTAATGTATATTATAAAAAGCCCCATCTTATTTAGATGAGGCTTTATTTATTTTATTTCTAATAAAAATTGCTCGTAAAAAAATCCCTGCCATTCTCACGAATGACAGGCACTCGCAATTTTTATATTTTATTCTAAATAAGCATAGTTGAATTGATTTTTATTATTGCTAATAAAAATTGCTCGTAAAAAAAATCCCTGCCATTCTTACGAATGACAGGCACTCGCAATTTTTATATTTTATTCTAAATAAGCGTAATGGAATTGGTATTCCATTAATGGTGTTAATACATAATCTTTCAATCTTTTACTTACTAAAGTAGGATTTGATGGATTGTATATAGGTATTAGCAAATTATCTTCTGCTATAAGAAGTCTTTCAGCTTCATGCATAGCTTTCATTCTTATTTCCTGATTAGCAGAATTTCTTGCAGCTTCAATATAATTATCAAATTGTTTATTGCTGTATCCTGAACTATTTTGGGATCTGTAGCTTAAATAATTTTCTAAGAAAGTCATAGGATCGCTGTAATCGCCAATCCATAAAGTTCTTATAAGCTGATAATTTTTTTCGCTTCTCATCTGCTGATAAGCTGCCCATTCCATAGATGATATTTGCAAATCAACACCCAAATTTTCTTTCCACATCTGCTGAATTGCCTCTGCAACTTGTATATATACTAAATCTGCAGTGGTTTTATACTCAAGTACAGGAAAACCCTCTCCATTAGGGTATCCTGCTTCAGCCATTAATTGTTTAGCCATTTCTACATTATTAGAGTAAGCATCTTTTGATAAATCTATATATTCTCCTCCATTTTCTCTGAAATCTCCCTGAACATCATAAGCACCCACAGGAACCCAAGCACTTGTAGGAGATTTAGCTGTAGGAACAATATTTTCTACTATATAGTTTCTGTCTATTGCCAATGATAATGCTTTTCTTATTCTTGTATCTTTCAATACTTCATCAGCTGCATTAATACCGAATGCAATAGTAGAAAAATAAGGAGCAATATTAACTATTCCTTCAGATTTTAATTTTTCTAAATCTTGTTCTATTATATAAACAGAAAAATCTAATGAACCGTCTTTAATTCCGGCCAATGCTAAAGTAGCATCTTTCATCATAACAAAAGTAATTTTTTCAGGTACTATATTATCTTTATTCCAATAGTTGGTATTTTTTACAACAACTATTTTTTCATCAGGGCTTCTTTCAGTCATAACAAAAGCACCATTTCCTATATAGCTTTCAGGATTTAATGACCATTGATCTCCGTACTGTTCTATTATATCTTTTCTTACAGGGGCAAATATAGGATAAGTTAATATATCCAAGAAATAACCTGTAGGAGCTTCTAAAGTTATTTCTAAAGTATAATCATCAATAGCCTTTACGCCAAGCTCTTCAACAGGAAGTTCGCTTGATAATATTTTAACTGCATTTTTTATATATTCTATAAAAGAAGTATATTCAGCTGCACTTAGAGGGTTTGCTGCTCTTTGCAATGCATATACAAAATCATCAGCAACTACATTTTTTTTACCGTCAGACCATTTGGCATTTGTTCTTAAATTAAAAGTATATACAAGTCCGTCATCAGAGATATTCCAGCTTTCACAGGCTCCTGCTTGTAAATTGCCTGCTTTATCTTTTGTGATTAAAGTTTCAAATACATGCCTTGGATATACGAAATCATTTCCGGATAATGTAGGGTCTATTGTTTTAGGCTCTTCCCCTGCATTAATAAATAATTCTTTACTGTTTCTGCTTTTAGATGATGAGCATGATAGTGCAAATATCATGATAAAGGTGATTGAGATAATCAGTATTTTTCTAAACATAGTATTTTCCTTAAATATAGTATTAGTTATCATAATACTATAATAATTTATATAATGCAATTATTTTTTACTAATAATAGTAATTTATTTATGATTAAAATATTAAAAAGTATTTTACTAAATATAGTAATTTTTGTTTTAAAATCAAAAATTAAATTGGAGATATTATATTATGAAGAATATAGTTAGTATTTTATTTATTTTAATTTTATCCATTCCGCTTTATTCTCAGACTGCAAGATTTAAAAGACTTACTCCAGAACAGTTAACCAATCTTGCAAATCCTAGAAGACTTTCACATAGAATATTTTATACAAAATCTTCTCAGGGGCCTAATGCCAAATGGTTTGATGCGGTAAAAGAAGGAAATCTTGATGAGATAAAAAAAATGGTTGAGGCAGGTCAGGATATAGAAGTTCAGGATACATACAGTTTGAAACAGACTGCTTTAGGCTGGGCTGCTTTCATAGGATATTTAGATGTTGTTGAGTATTTAGTATCTAAAGGTGCTAATCTCTATGCAGGCGATACTGCTGATGTTACAAGTGCTTTTAAATCTGCTATACTTGGCGGAAATATAAAAATTATAGAGTATTTATATCCTTTATACAATGGAAAATTAGATCTTAATGAGCAGGATAAAAGAGACGGTGAAACAATGCTTATGGTTGCTGCTGGAAACTCAAGAGAAGATGCTGTAAAATTCTTGTTGGATAAAGGAGTTGATGTAAATATAGTAAGCAAACAGTTAAATAAATCAGCATACACTTATGCATGCGAATCAAGAAATCAGAATATTATTAAGATGATATCAGATGCCGGCGGAATAAATGTAAGAACAGGAAAGGCTTCTTGTCAATAATAGCAATAATAATGAAATTACTAAATAATGGGGCTTATAAAAGCCCTATTTTTGTATATGCATATTAATTTAATAAAATTATTTACGATAATTATACTATTATGGATAACAAGAACCGTTTTATTATATTTTCTACAGTAATTATTGTTCTGATAATAGTTTCTTTTTCATCTCTTATAGTTACTGCAAATATGAGAGTATCTGAAACTATAGTACGAGAAAGCGAATTAAATAATGCTGAAAGTCCTAGCAGAAAATTTAATGATATAATAGAAAATAGAAAAGTAAGAATACTTATAGATCCGGGACATAATGCGGCTACTAAAGGTGCTTTGGGTTATTTGGGTTATGAATATTATATGAATTTAAGGGTGGCTAGAGAATTAGCAAAAATACTTTCAGAGGATAATAGATTTGAATATTTTTTAAGCAGAGAAGGTGCATATTACAGCAGACCAATAAAAGAATATATGACTAATAATTATCAGGAACTTTTAGGTATATATAATACAAAAGTAAAAGGTGAAGAGAGAACCGGAAGATTAACTAGATATCAGACTTTAGAGTTATATGCTATTAGACACTATGCTATAGATAATAATTTTGATTTGCTTTTAAGTATACATTTTGATTATATGCCTTATATAAGCAGAAGATCTAAGACTTCAGGTTTTCATGTTATAGTTAGTCCTTACAATAGAGAATTCCCAGCTTCTATGCAGGTGGCTTATAAATTGTCTGAGAGAATGCAGGAGAAATACAAAATTTCCCCTATAATAGGACATGACAGAGTGCTTCCTAATACTGTATGGAAATTTTATGATAAAGAAGAGCTTATAAATAATGCCATATCATTAAGAGGGTTAGTAGTTATAGGAGATGCTTTTGAAAATGCTTATAATAAACAGGAAATAAAAAAAGATGTTCCTTCTGTACTCATAGAATCTGCTTTTATACATGAATGGCAATTTGGAAGCAACAAAGCTGTAAAAGAATTAGCTAATCAAATGTACTTAGCTTTAGTTGATATATATACTACAAAATGAACTATTTAACTGTTATTATATTATTGATTAAAAATCAATATTTTGTTAAAATAACTATAAAATAGGCAGCAGTAGAATTATGTATATAAAACATAAAAAAAAGAAAAATAATAATAAATATATTAATAAAAAGAATAACCCATTTCATTTATTTTTTAATAAAATCGGTAGATTTCTCACGCATAGAATTTATTTTATGTTTATACCTCATTCTAAGAAGAAAACTAGAACATTATCGCTTCCTGTATATTCTATTATAATAATAGTATTAATAATTTCTATATCTCTGCTCACAACATTTTCTTTTCTTACAAAAAATACAGTTTTGGCTAGTAAAACTGAAGTGTTAAGCGGAAGTTATAAGGATAAATTATCTGAGATAAATTCGCTTGAAAATATATTCAGCTCTGTTGTTACTAATGACTATTATAGAAATGATATGTCTAATATTGCCTCTCTAATGAAAGTTGATACAAATAGTATTAATTTAGCAGCAAATTATGCAGATAATATTTTACTTATGAATTCAAGAGCTGAAGAGTTAGAAAAATTGAAAGTATATTTAGATGAGTTAAAGGCTAATATAACTTCAAAAAATAATGCATTAGAGCCAATACCTTCCATACTGCCTATAGATTCAAGATATGCCGTTATATCAAGACCTTATCAGAAAGGCTCTATTATATCAAGGGGTATAGGTTTTGAAACTATTGCAGGAACTCTGATTAGAGCTACTGCTTCCGGTACAGTTAATGATATATCTTACAATAAAGATACCGGATTTACAATTACAATTTATCATAGATTTGGTATTATTACCAGATATAGCGGACTTGCTACTTCTTTAGTATCAGAAAGAATGGGTGTAAAGAAGGGGGAAATATTAGGAAATGCTAAAACAGGCGTTTTTGAGTATGAATTAAGAATAGCTAGTGAATATGTTAATCCATTAATATTTACAACAATGGAATATGAATGAATATAACTGAAAATAAAAAATTAAAAAATGGAATAAAATATGCAGCACTTGGTGTTGAGTTTGGAAGTATGGTATTAGGTTTAACTTTTGTTGGATATTATGCTGATAAACATTTTAACAGTAAGCCTTTATTTACAATAATAGGAATATTCGTAGGTTTTGTCTCGGGGATTTATAGGCTTTATAAAATATCCAAGACTTTTGATAAAATTAATAAGAATAAATAAGGATAAAATAATGAAACCTATAATAAATAGTTTGCTAGATACTGATTTATATAAATTTACTATGCAGCAATGTGCCTTAAGACAATTTTCAGATGTTTGGGTTCGTTATGTTTTTAGAAGCAGGAATATTTTAGAGTGGACTGAAGATATGCATAAGGAACTTTTAAAACAGGTAAAATATTTTTGCGATTTAAGATTTAGAAAAGATGAATTAGAATATTTAGCATCTTTAAGATTTATAAAAAAAGATTATATAGAATTTCTCAAGTTATACAGACCTTTAGCTGAGCATATAAAGGCATTATTTGATGATAATAAATTAACTGTAGAAATAGAAGGACCTTGGTATCAAACTATTCTTTGGGAAATACCGGTTCTTGCTATGATTAGCGAAATTTATTATGCTTATACTGTTTGTAAAGATGATAATGGTAAAAGAGCTTATGAACAGGCTGAAATTAATTTAATAAGAAAAATAGATGAAAAATTACTGCCTATACATAAATCAGATAACGGATTTAGATTTTCAGAGTTTGGTACTAGAAGAAGATTTTCTTTTGATTGGCAGAGAAAAGTTGTTAATATATTAAAAGATAAACTTCCTGCTGAATGTTTGGTAGGTACAAGCAATGTATATTTTGCTAAGACTTATGATTTGCTTGCTGTTGGTACTAATGCTCATGAATATTATCAAATTGGGCAGGCATTGGATAAGGTAAGGCTTGCAGAAAGTCAGAAGTTCATGCTTCAGTCTTGGGTTAATGAATACAGGGGAGATTTAGGAATAGCTTTATCGGATACTTTAGGTACTGATAAATTTTTAAAAGATTTTGATTTATATTTTGCAAAACTTTATGATGGAATAAGGCATGACTCCGGAGATCCTTTTGAGTGGGGATATAAGGTTATAAATCATTATAAAAATCTCAGGGTAAATCCTAAAACTAAAACATTGCTTTTCAGTGATAGTCTTAATTTTGATAAGGCGTATAATATATACAGAGAATTCAAAGAAGAAACTAATGTTACATTTGGTATAGGTACTTACATTACAAATGATTTTGAACCTGTAGCTAAGCCTTTAAATATAGTGATGAAACTTCAAAGTGTTAATGGTAAGCCTGTAGCTAAACTGTCTGATGATGAAGGTAAGACTATATGTGAAGACGAGGCATTTTTGAATTATTTAAAAATCGTAGCAAAAGAATAGAATTTATAAGCTAAATTATATAGTTTTATTTTTATAATTTGTATTTTTCCAGCACGCGTTAAAATCATTCTAAAAAGTAAATTTAATCTATAATTGCAGTATTTATTATAAATTTAAATATATTTACCGCGTGCTATAAAACTCATATACTTTGAAGAAAACTAGGGTGGGTGCTGTAAATTCTAATTAGACAATAGAAAAATAAAAAACAAAAAATTCAAAGTAAATTAGAAATCCTATAGGGTGGGGAGTGAAAATAGGTTTTAAAACTTTATTACATACCCCGCCATTTAGATTTTTGAAATTAATTTTATGTTTTTAATTTATTTATATTTAAAGTAGAAATTGTTAAAGTATGCCCGCCCAAGTGACCTTTATATTAATTATTTTTTTAACACTTATTATTAGACTTGTTTCAAAACTAAATTTCTTAATATTTGTAAATTTTTATTTAATATTTTTAAATTATAGTTGGGGCTTTGCTGCGAAGCACACAGTCGTGCACCGCTCTGCGTGCTTACGCAAAACCCCACTTCTTTTGCCGTCTAGGCACCTACTCGGTGGTGACCCAGGCACAGCCCGCCTGCGGCGAGAAGCAAAAGGACTGCATATTTATATACTAAAATGGCAGATTATAAAACATGTAAAACGCTGTTTTTATGATTGATAAATTGCTAAATTTTTACATATAATTTTGTCAAGTAGTTTTGAAACAAGTCTATTACGCTTTAATTAGTGTATAGGTTTAACTACTGTAATTCTTCTATTTTTTCTAAAGCTTTATTATTATAAGGATCTATTTCTAATAATTTTTTATATGAGTTAATGGCATTATTTTTATCATTAAGTTTTATATATAAATCAGCCTGTTTTTCCAAATGATATATATCTTGAGTTTCATTATATATTTCTATTGCTTTTTTATATGCGTCATTTCTTTTTTCTATATCCCCTAATTTTTCATATAAATTTCCAATATCCTCAAAACTGTAAGCATCATCTTCTTTATTATATATTTCTATTGCTTTTTTATATGCATCGTTTCTTTCTTCTATACTTCCCAATTTCTCGTATAAATCTCCTAATGCAATATATGCTTCAATATTGTCTGAATCATTTTCTATAGCTTTTTTTAACATTTCTACAGCTTTATCATATTCTTTAATGTATTCATATAATGCTGCTATTGAAATATAATAACTAAAATCATTAGGATTTACTTCTATAGCTTGATTGTATAATTCTATGGCCTTATTATATTCTTCAATTTCTTTATACAACTCAGATAAATAATAATAATATTGATTATTTTCAGGATTTTCTTTTATCATATCATTATATGCTTTGATTATTTCTTTATATTGATTAATATTATTATCATAAAATTTAGTTATTCTGCTCCATATAGAAGGATTAATTTTTATATAGTTTTTATATAGATTTTCAGCTTCTTTATCATTTCCTATTTTTATGTATATTTTTGCAAGAGAATCTATTGCAGTAGAATAAAAGTCTTCTAATTCACTATAATAATCATTTTTTAATAGTTTGCAATATGTATCTATAGCTTCATCGTATTGTTTATTTTTATCATAAGATAATGCCAAATAATGAATAATTTCACTATTATCATCTTGAAAGTTTTCTAAAGATTTTTTAAAATATTTTGCAGCTTCATCAAAGTTTTCAGTTTTTAAATATTCTTTAGCTAAATTAAAAGCATAATATTGTTTATTATTATTAACTTCTGATGTATTGTTTATATCATAAGCTTTTTTATAAGAAATAGCAGCATCTTGGTAATTTCCTATATTATCGTATATTTCTCCCATCAAAAACCAATATTCAGAGTCTTTGTCATTTATTTCTATTGCATTTTTTATATTTTTTAAAGCATCATTAATAACATTAGAAGAATAGTATACACATGCAAGCCAATATAATGCTATGTCATTTTTGCTGTCTAATTCAATTATTTTTTTTAATATTTCTTTGCTGTTTTTGTAATCAAAGTTTAGATAGTATGCTTTTGCTAATAGGAATAATTTTTTGATATTTTTATCATCATCTTTTAAATATTCATTTAATATATCTATGATATTGGAATATTCTTTGTTATATATGAATTCTTTTTCATCGCTTTCAAAGTCATTATTATCGTAGAATTCATTATCATTGAGTATTTCTTCAATTTTTTCTAAAGTATAATACTTCATGTTATGTGAATTCATTTTATTCCCCCTATTTCATATTAATTATTTATATAAAACTACTAATAGAGAACAATTCATATTTTAATTCTATTTAAGAAAATAGATATAATCAAGTATAGATTAATTCTAACATATTTTTATGTTTATTTCAATTATTATT
>NZ_JH994110.1:651123-655534 GCF_000316195.1 Brachyspira hampsonii 30446
TTATAGTTAGAAATAAAAAAGTATTAAACAAATTTTAATTATACCGAAAATATTTTGTAAGAAATACTAAAATTTTTGGAGGAATACGCCTTATGATGCGTTCATTATTTGCCGGCGTGTCTGGTTTACAAAATCATCAAACTCGAATGGATGTAGTAGGAAATAACATTGCAAATGTTAATACTTATGGATTTAAAAGAGGAAGAGTTACCTTTAAGGATATGATAAGCCAATCTTTAAGCGGGGCAGCAAAGCCTCAGGAAGATAGAGGCGGTATCAATCCTCAGCAGGTAGGTTTGGGTATGATGGTTGCTACAATAGACACTATACATACACAAGGTGCTTTACAAGTTACAGGTGTAAACACTGATTTAGCTATTCAAGGAGAAGGTTTCTTTATTGAAAAAAGAGGCAATAATTCTTACTATACTAGAAACGGAGCTTTTTCTTTAGACAGAGACGGTTATTTAGTTAATCCTTCTATAGGTTATAAGGTACAAGGCTGGAATGCTGTACTTAATCCTGAAACAGGAGAAATGGAATTAAATACTTCAGCAGGAGTAGAAGATTTAATTATACCTGTAGGTTCAAAGGATCCAGCAAGAGCTACAGCAAATACAAAATATTTCTGTAACTTACAAAAAAGCGGAGAAACACATCAGTCAGATTTAACTATATACGATTCAACAGGAATACCTCGCCAATTAAGAGCAACTTTCACTAGAACAGATGTTAACAGATGGGATATGACAATAGATATACCAGATGCAACAGAAGGAAGTGTAAGCGTATCAGCAGGCGACCCAGTAGAAGGCGGCGGAAACAATACTTTCCAATTAGTATTTAATGATGCTGGTTCTTTAATTTCTGTAAGCGATGGTACTAATACCCAGACAGAAGGAGTATTAATGCCTAATGTATCTTTCACTTATCAGGGAACAGAAGGCGAAGTAAACCAAACTATAAACCTTACTATGGGAGAAGTTGGTTTATTTAATGGTATTACACAATTTGAATCTCCATCAACTACTAAAGCTATAGAACAAGACGGATACACTATGGGTATGCTAGAAGGTTTCAGTTTTGATGACAGCGGTCAGATAACAGGTGTATTTACTAACGGAAATAGAAAAACTTTAGGACAGGTTGCTTTAGCTAAATTCAATAATGCAGGCGGTTTAGAAAAAGCAGGTGACACTTTATTTGTAGCAAGCAATAACTCAGGAGCAGCCAATATTGGTACAGCAGCTGCAGAAGGAAGAGGTTCTTTAAAAGCAGGAGCTTTGGAGATGTCAAATGTTGACTTGAGCGAACAATTTACTGATATGATAGTAACTCAAAGAGGTTTCCAATCTAATGCCAGAACTATCACTACAGCAGATCAAATGCTTCAGGAAGTTATAGCACTTAAAAGATAATAGATAGGTATTATTTAATATAAATAATATTATTAAAAATAGACTTTTTATAATTTTATAGTATAATAGAGTTAGGAGTTTCTGATATTATGATACATATAACAAGATTTGACGGAAGTATATTGTATGTTAATCCGCATCAAATAGAATTTATGGAGGAGACTCCTGATTTAGTAATAACTATGTTATCCGGAAGGAAGGTAGTAACTAAAGACAGCTTTGAAACAGTACTTAATAGAATAGTAGAATACAGAAGCAGAATAGTTTGCGAAGATAGTGTAAAAAAACCTTCATTCTATGGTAATGAAGAATAAGAAATTAACTTAAATAAAGAAAATAAATTTTAGTTAGAGGGCAAAATATGGATATAATAGTACCTTTGGGTGTTTTTTTGGTTATAGGTATCAATTTATTTGGTATTATTTCAGGGGGCGGTAATGTCGGGCACATGATAGATATAGCATCCGCAGTAGTAACAGGACTAGGAGGAACAACTTCGCTTTTAGTTGCTAACGATATGGGTACAGTATTAGGTGTTCCTAAAGCTATTAAAGTACTTTTAAATAAACCAGACTATGATGAAGCACAAATAATTATAACTCTTTTAAGTTTTTCAGAAAAAGCTAGAAGAGAAGGTTTATTAGTACTAGAAGATGATATACAAGAGATATCAGATCCTTTATTAAAGAAAGGAATGCAGCTTGTAGTAGACGGAACAGATCCCGAATTAGTAAAAAATATTTTGAATACAGAGATAGATAACGTAGAAGCAAGGCACGATACAGTAAGGAAAGTATTTGAAGATGCTGCTTCATTATATCCTGCTTGGGGTATGATAGGTACATTAATCGGACTTGTAATCATGCTTAGAAGCTTAGGCGGCGGCGGCGGTGTTGAAGCAATAGGTTCTGGTATGGCGGTAGCACTTATTACTACATACTACGGATCCGTTATAGCTAACGGTTTTGCTTTGCCTATAGCTGGTAGACTTGCAGCGAGACACTCATCTGAGGCTACAGTTCAAAGTATTATGGTTGAAGGTATATTATCTATACAGGCAGGTGATAACCCTAGAATAGTAAAAGATAAACTTATATCTTTCTTGCCTCCTTCTCAGCGTCAGAAAGTTAATGAACAAGTTGGAGACAGATAATAATAATTCAGAGGTAAATAATGGCTACTATTAAATTTGGTAAAAAAGCTAAAAAAGTAGGTGATAAGGCTCAGGTGCCTGGTCCTTCAGCTCCTTTATGGCTTCAAACTTATGGGGACTTTGTAACTTTAGTATTAACATTCTTTGTATTATTATTGTCTACAATGTCTACCTCTGTTAGTGATTCTTCTATACAGCTTATCGCTACAGCATTCCAAGGATCATTTGGTGTTATGCCGGGTGGTACTACTTTATCACAAAGCAGACTTATTTACGGCGGTGCTACAGTTGATAATCTGCCTTCTACAGAGAGAGGATATTCTGTCGGAAGAAGTATTGATAAGGCAACTTCTGTTTTAGAATCAGAAATTAAAAGCAGGAAAGTTAGAGTAGAGGAAGATGAAAGAGGTTTTATCATAAGCCTTGGTGCAGATCAGTATTTTGAATCTGCTTCTACTAATTTAGTTGATAATCAGAATAATGTTGAAACATTTATAAAATTAGCCTCTGTACTTAGCGGTTTACCTAATGATGTAAGAATAGAAGGTCATACAGATTCTGGTTCTATCATTCCTGGAAGTATTACAGAACAGAAATTTGGTAATAACTGGGGACTTTCTTCTGCAAGGGCTATGGTTATTTTAGAAAAAATATTTGAAAATGATCAGGCTGGAAAGTTAGATAGAAATAAATATTCAATTGCAGGATATGCTGATACTAGACCTGTGGCATCTAATGATTTACCAGATGGAAGAGCTTTAAATAGAAGAGTTGATATTGTTGTAGTAAGAAATGATGTTACTTATTATAATCAAAGGTAAGTAAAAAATAAAATGCTCTTAGCTGATAAATGGAAAGACTATAAAATTATAGATTGCGGTGAAGGCGAAAAACTTGAGAATATAGGAGGATTTTTAGTATCTCGTCCAGATTCTCAAGTTATTTGGTCTAAACAGTTAAGTAAATGGGATAATTTGGATGCTGTATATCATCGTTCGGATAAGGGTGGAGGTTATTGGCAGTATATAAATAAGCCTAAAGATAATTTCATTATAAAATATCAAGATTTATCATTCAAAATAGAATTTACTAATTTCAAACATATAGGTATTTTTCCAGAACAGGCTGTTAATTGGCAGTTCATTATAGATAAAATCAAAGAAAAAAAATCTTCTTCTCATAAGAATAAAGAAGTAAAAGCATTGAATCTATTTGCATACACAGGCGGTGCAACGGTTGCTTGTGCTTATGCTGATTGTAATGAAGTTGTTCATGTTGATGCTTCAAAAAAAATAGTTGGGCATGCTCAAAAAAATATAGAAATAAACAATTTACAAGATAAGAAAGTGAGATTTATTATAGAAGATGTAATTAAATTCGTTTTAAGAGAAATAAGACGAGGAAGAAAATACGATGTTATAATAATGGATCCTCCTGTATACGGAAGAGGTCCTAATGGAGAGCTTTGGCAGATAGAAACTAGTTTAAAAAGACTTGTAGAAGAATGCGTAAAACTTTTATCAGATGATCCTATTCTTTTTTTAATAAATTGTTATACTGCAAGTTTTTCTCATATATCACTTAAAAATATTTTATCAACTTCTATAAAACATAATGGAGCTTTTGAAAGCGGCGAAATAGGACTTCCTATAGAAAACTCTAATATTGTTCTTCCTTGCGGTATATATGCGAGATTTTATTCTTAAAAATAATTTTGTTGTGAAGTTATTTGACATTAGATTATTTATGCTATATAATTGTTCAATGATTAACAACACAACACAACACAACACAACACAACACAACACAACACAACACAACACAACACAACACAACACAA
>NZ_JH994110.1:655896-668965 GCF_000316195.1 Brachyspira hampsonii 30446
TACAATATCAAATATTTATATTTTATTATATTTATATGTTTCTATTTGGAGTATTTTATGAAAAATAGAAACATATTTTATATAGTTTATATAATACTAATCATAGTTGCAGCAATAACACTTTTAATTTTATCTATATTAGGCAGTAAGACTAGAATAGGATACATAGAAATATTAAAAACTTATAGAAATACATATACTAATACTTTTCAATATTATGTAAAAGTTGGATATTATAATAAGATATTCAGACATAGCGATATATATGTTGTATATGTAGATACAAATAAAGTTTTAGATAATAATAATTTTATAAAAGAAATTAATATGGATGGAAATGGAAGTGCTTATGGAAATGTTATATCTAGTAAAGCGATAGATAGTAAAATAGATAATATTGAATATACATTGAAATTAAAGAAAAAATTTATTATATCTATAATAATTGTATATATAATAATATTATTTACATATTTAATTTATACATTTATCAGTAATAAAAAAATAGTTTTTTATAATATAAAACCATATAAATATAAAACAAAAATATTATATATCATTTTAATTATGCTATTTGGTTTACTTGTGAGACTTTTTTGGGCATATCAGCAGGAAGGCTTGTATTGGGATGAATATCATAGTTTAAATTATTTGAATAAAGGAGAACAGTCAGAATATCATATATTATACAATGAATTTAAAAATATATTAGGATATGAAATATTAAGAAATATAACTATAGATAATTCTAGTGTAAAAGACTGTTTTGATGATATAAAAAGACTATATAAAAATACGAATGATCCTTTCATAAGCAATTTATATTATAGTTTATTGAGACTGGCTTTTATAGGAAGAGAGGCAGTTAGTATAAAAAATATAATAATGACAGGTACTATTTTAAATTGTATATTTTTTATAATATCATTTATTTTCTTATATAAAATACTTAAATTAATATTTGAGTATAAATACGATTGTATATTGTTTTCACTTTTAATTATGTCTTTATCACCAATATCGATAAGTTTTTCAATGTTTTTGAGAGCCTATCAAATGCAGGAAACTTTTTTTGTAGTTATTACATATTTAGTTATTGATACAATTTACAATAATAAATATTCTATAAAAAATTTAATAATAACAACAGTTATATCTGGTGTTGGATATCTTACTTTATATTCATCTATGCTCTTTGTATTAATATTATCTGCTATGCTCTTTATTAACTATATAGAACATTTCACAAATATAAAAAAAATTATCATATTTAACCCATTAATAAAAATAGAAAGCTATAAAGTTATAATATATTATGCTGCATCATTTATATTAGCTTTATTAGTTTCAAGATTATTATATGCTAGTTTTTTTTCATCATTATTCAATGCAAATGGCAGAGCAAGTACTTCATTAAAATTTTCAGGAGAACTATTACAGTACATTAATAATTTATCATTTGATGGTTTAATACCTTTGTTATCATTGTTAATAATTGTATTTTTATTTTATTTAAAAAAGAATAATAAAGATCTATACATTAATCTAAATGAAGACAAATTTAAATTGCTGGTATTTATTATTGTACTTGGTATAATATATGCATTATTAGGAGATTTAACAAGCCCATTTAAACTTGAGAGATATTCAGCAGCTAGTTACATACTAATTTTATTTATATTTCCTTTAGTATTTTCTGTGATTAATAATAATAAAATAAAATATACAGTATTTATTTTGATTTCTATAATTTATATTTATAATGTTACAAATAACAAAAGATTTAGTTACTTTGAAAAAACAGATAGAGATAAGTATGTTTTAAAAGAAAATATTAAAGTTTATTCGTATAAAAGTTTTTATGTTTTTCATGAATATAATTATTTGAATACAAATTTATATTATACTTATATAGATAATGAAAATGATTTAAATATCATAACAAATGATAATAAATTTTATTTTTTAATTAATGAAGATACAGAATATATATTAACTAATAATTTATTAAAAGATTATGAAATTCAATATTTAACCAAAATGAACAACGGCACTTCTATATTAAAATTAGATAAGAAATAAAAAACATATATAATAAAAAGGGAATCAATTTCTTGACCCCTTTTTATTATTATCACAATTAATATTTTTTAATAACTTACAGTACCGCCTTTTTCATGTACTTCTAAGAATCTTAATAATTCAGCTTTAACTTCTTCAGCAGTATCAAGTGAAAGTACTCTTTTAGCAAGCATCTGACATTCAGGCTTATCTAAAGAGATTATCATTTTCTTAACTTCAGGTATTGATATAGCAGACATTGAGAATACATCAAGTCCAAGTCCGAAAAGTAATGGTACCGCAAGTAAATCTCCTGCTAATTCTCCGCACATAGAAATAATAATTCCGCTTGCATGTGCTCCTTCTATAGCCATTTTTATAGCTATAAGTACAGATGGATTGTAAGGGTCGCAAATAGCAGCTATTTTTTCATTTCCTCTGTCTGAAGCTAAAGTATACTGTGTTAAGTCATTAGTACCTATTGAAAAGAAATCAGATTCCCTTGCAAATGCTTCAGCTCTAAATACAACTGAAGGGGTTTCTATCATCATACCCAATTCCAAAGCCTCATTAAATGCAATATTTTCTTTCATAAGTTCTAGTTTACATTCATTGAATATAGCCTTAGCCTTACGAAGTTCCTCTATAGATACTATCATAGGAAGCATAACTTTTATTTTGCCGAAAGCTGAAGCTCTAAGCAATGCTCTAAATTGTGTTCTTATGATAGAAGTTTTATCCAAACATATTCTTAAAGCTCTCCATCCAAGTGCAGGATTTTCTTCTTTAGGCATTTCTAAATAAGGAAGATATTTATCTCCTCCTATGTCCATAGTTCTTATAGTAACAGTATGTCCGCTCATAGCAACAGCTACTTCTTTATAAGCCTTAAACTGTTCTTCTTCTGTAGGGAAGTCAGTATTTTCCATAAAAAGAAACTCTGTTCTATAAAGTCCTATACCATCAGCTCCATTTTTCAAAACCCCGCCTAAATCAGCAGGAGAACCTATATTAGCATATACTCTAATTTTAGTTCCGTCTTTAGATATAGCATCTTTATGAGCATATTCCTTTAATAAAGCTCTTTTTTTATCAAATTCTTCTTTAAGTTTTAGACATTCATCTATAGATTCTTTAGTAGGATTTACTATAACCGAACCTGTATTTCCATTAACTATTATAATCTGCTCATTTTCTACATCTTTTAAATTATTGCCTACACCCACAACAGCTGGAAGCTCTAAAGATCTAGCCATAATAGATGTATGCGAAGTTCTTCCTCCTATTTCTGTAACAAATGCAAGAGTGTTTTCCAAATCTAAATTAGCAGTGTCAGAAGGAGTTAAATCTCTTGCAATTACTATGGAATCTTTAGGAAGATTAGAAACATCAACTATATCTTCTCCTTGAATATTTCTTATCCATCTGTCAGAAATATCAACTAAATCTCCAGCCCTCTCTCTTAAATATTCATCTTCAACTTCACTTAACATTTTAGTGTAAACTTCTACACCTTGCGATAAAGCATATTCAGCACAAACTTTATCATCAGTTATAATGTTATTAACTTCTTCAAGTAAGTCTTCATCTTCAAGCAAAGTTATATGAGCATCAAATATTTCCGCTTTTTCTTCTGAAACTTTTTTAGCTGTAGTTTCTCTTATTTTTATAAGCTGTTCTTTAGTTTTATTTCTAGCTTCTAATAATTTAGCCTTTTCAGTATCTACATCTTTACATGGGCATTTAGAAATTACTATATCTTTTTTAAAAAATAGATAAACTTTACCTATAGCTATGCCAGGAGAAACTCCTATTCCAGTAATTCTTTTTTCCATACTATAATTCCATAAATAAAAAATTAATTAGTCTTTTAAATTAGATATAAATTCTTCTATCTTTTTTAGATTTTCTTCTTCATTTTCTCCATCACAATAAACTGTGAGTACAGAGCCTTTTTTTACCCCTAATGACAAAACTTTTAAAAGAGATGAAGCATTAACTCTTTTACCAGCTTCGTTTTCTACTTCTATTTTGCATCCTGCTAATGATTTTATAAATGTTACGAATTCATTACCAGGTCGAGCATGAAGTCCTGTATCGTTTTGTATAGTTACTTTACCTATAGTCATTGAAACTCCTCCATTCTTTTCTTATATATAATTTTAAGTATATCAGTTTTTTTTCATTTGTCAAATTATAGCAGTATTAAAAGTATATTTTTAGTACAATAAAAAAGAATTCTTATCATAAAAAATAAAATACTGTACAATTATTATAATTTTTTCATAATTAACTTTTTTGCTTTAACATTATAATTTGCTTATATATTTATTATTCATAATAATATCTATTCATTATTAAATATAATATAAAATTTGATTATATTTTTAAATTATCTAAAAATGTTTATATTTTTTAAGATTTTATTATTATTTTATAGCAGTAAATTGTAATTGCAGATATGTATCCTATGCTAAAGATAAAACTTTTAAAAGAGATGAAGCATTAACTATTTTTCCAGATTCATTTTCTATTTCAACTTTACAATAGCGGACATTTCATAAACTTTTTATTATTAAGTAAATTATATATGTATTAAATAATATATAATTGTAATTTTATGATTTAAAATTATTTTTTATGTATCATATTAAAATAAATACCCTGTAAAACTAGAAACGGATATACTTTGCATTTCAATAATTTTAAATTGGATATTCCTCCTGTTAAAAATATTTTGCATTTAATATTATATTTAGATTTTATATATTTTTTAGTTTCTGATACAGCATAATTAACTGTACCTATTGTATTGTATATAGCTCCTGACATGATAGCATCTTTTACATTATTGTTTATAGGATTAGGAATTGATTCTATAGGCCCTATTTCATAATATGGTAAAGAAGTAACATTTGATAATGCCTGATAACTTGTTTTTGTACCTGCTATAATCATACCGCCTAAAAAAGTAAAATCTGAAATCATAATACTGATTGTAGTAGCTGTACCCATATCTATAACTATTGAAGCGTATTTATCTTCATTATTATTATTTGTGCTGCCGCCGTTTTCAAGACATATAGATGCGTAAGTAGATAATATTCTATCTATACCTACAGAATCTCTAGGCTCATAATAATTATCTTTTAATTCAATATCATTATGAGTAACTCTATGAGGTTTCATATTAAAACAATCTTCTATGCTGCCTTCAAATAGATCATTTACTTTTAGTGAAACACTGCTGTAAAATACATTCTTTATATCTGTATGATTATTTTTTATTTCATTTAATGCATTTACTAGATCTAAAGCATTGCTATGCTCTATAGCTTTATAATATAAAGGTTTGCAATTTTTTTCTTCAAAAATTCCTAGCTTAACTCTAGTGTTTCCTATATCTGAAAGCAAATACATTTTTAAACCCCATCTTTTATATTGTTACTCTCTAAAAAGTTTTTTGTTTTTTCCATAAGGAATTCTTTATTATTCAATTCTGGTTCATCTAATATTAAATCCAATAAATAATTGAGTATTTTTCCTATTAAAGGTCCTGGATTTAAATTAAATTCATTGATTAAATCATTTCCGTCTATTTTTAGATCTTTTACTGTAATAGCATTTTCTTCTTCGATTATCTTATCTATTCTAGCCAATAATTTAGGTATAGCCTTACTTTCTTTATCTTTTCTGTTTCCGCTTCCTAGTCTGTCAGCTTCTCTTAATCTTAAAAGAGGTTTTATATTTTCAACGCCAATAGCACGCATAAATCTTCTAACCGCACCGTCAGTCCATTCATCTTGATAATAAAACATATGCTGTCTTACCAATAATGTAACAAAATCTATTTCAGCATTAGAATATTTTAATCTTTTCATTATTTTTTTGGCAACATTAGCTCCTACAACCTCATGATTATAATAAACAGGATCATCTTGTTTAGATACTTTTTTTTGAACCATAGGTTTAGCTATATCATGAAATAGTGCTGCAAGCCTTACCAATAATGTTAATTCTTCAGTTTCTAAGGGTTCTACTGATTGTACTGTATGAAGAATATGATAATAAACATCATATTTATGGAATTTATTCTGATTTACTCCAAATCCTTGCATAAGTTCAGGCAGTATTAAAGATAATACACCTGTTTTTCTAAGTAATTCTAAACCTCTGAAAGGGTTTTTGGATAATAGTATGCCGTTAAATTCTTCTCTTATTCTTTCTGCAGCAATTGAAGCAAGCATTCCTGTAGAGTGCGTTATAGCATCAAATGTTTCTTTTTCTATATCGAAATCTAATTTTGTAGCAAATCTTATGGCACGCATTATTCTAAGTCCGTCTTCTCTAAATCTTTCATAAGGATTGCCTACAGATTTCACTATTTTTCTCTTTATATCTTTCATGCCGTCAAACATATCTATCAGACTTCCGTCTAAAATATTATATGCCATAGCATTTATTGTTAAATCTCTTCTAGGTAAATCTTCTTCTATACTAGAAGCATATACCACACTATCAGGATGTCTTCCATCGCTGTAATTTCCATCACTTCTAAAGGTTGTTATTTCCACATGCATATCTTCTATAATTACTAGTATAGTTCCATGCTTTATGCCTGTTGGAATTGTATATTTAAATATTCTTTGTACATCTTCAGGTCTGGCATCTGTGGTGATATCATATTCATGCGGAGTGATGCCCATTATAGAATCTCTAACTGCACCGCCTACTAAAAAACATTGAAAACCTTCAATATATAATATTCTCGCTACTTCTTTTATCGGATGAGGTATATCTGTAAATATTTTCTTCACTTAATATCCTATAATGTTTTATTTTATATAGTATATACAATTTTTCATTAATTACAAATTTTTAATACTGTAAAAATATACTATTCTTGCAGTATTAAATAAATTTTCCTTTCATATCTATGCATAAGTCAAGTATCGCAATTGCAATAGCAGCTTCTATAACAGGCACAGCCCTTACAGCTATGCAAGGATCATGACGCCCCTTAATAATAAGAGTTTCTTCCTCCTTGGTTTCCATATTTAAAGTTAATTGTTTTTTTGAGATTGACGGAGTTGGTTTTATTACGGTATTAACTATTATAGGCATACCGTTGGATATTCCTCCTAGTATTCCGCCGTTATTATTAGTTTTTGTTTCTATTTTTTTTGTATTATTATCATCTTTTATTGTGTAGGCATCATTACATTCACTAGCTTTATAATTTACAAAATCAAATCCAAGTCCGAAATCAATTCCCTTCACAGCAGGTACTGCAAATATTGACTGAGCTATTCTGCTTTCTATAGATGAATAAAAAGGATCTCCGAAACCAGCTGGCATATTAAATACAGCAGCAGTTATAATTCCTCCAACAGAATCCATATTCATTTTTGCTTCTTCAATAGTTTTTATCATTTTATACATAGCTTCATTATCAAATACACTTAATTCTTTATTATAATTGTTTACAAACTCTTCATAAGATGGAAATGTATTGTTTGGATATTTATCTTTTATATTGTATATTTGCTTAATATGTGCTGCTATTTCTATACTAAATTTTTCTTTCAAAGCTAATTTTGCTAATGCTCCTGCAAATACTAAAGGAGCAGTTAATCTTCCAGAAAAATGTCCTCCTCCTCTTATATCATTAAATCCTTCATATCTAAGCATTGCCGTATAATCACTATGAGAAGGTCTAGGCAGAGTTTTTAAATTGGAATAATCACCGCTTCTTTTGTTTTCATTTTTTATTATTGCAGCAATAGGCATACCTGTACTCTTATTTTCTAAAATGCCTGATAATATTTCTGGTTTGTCAGATTCTGTTCTTGCGGTTGTTAGTTTGGCATTTTTTGCTCTTCTTCTTTCCATTTCTCTTTCTATAAAATCATTATCTATATTAATTCCGTAAGGAAAACCGTCTATAACGCAGCCTATAGCTTCACCATGTGATTCTCCAAATAAACTTAATTTAATATTATTTCCAAACACGCTTCCCATAAATTATTCCTAAAAGTAAATTTTCTATTAGTATATATCATTTTTTATAAACTTTCTATATTAGATTAGTAATTTAAAAGTTAGATAATATTAGTTTTTAATAAAATTTATTTAGTGTTAAATGTATTATAATTAATAAAAAATATATATGATTATGAAATTAATTTAATCGCAGTTAATAAAGGTATGCTATAATTAATTGAAATAATTTAATATTATTATTATTATTGTAAAGAAAATACATTAGGAGGGTAATGTTATGGACAGATTTAAAGAAATTATTACAGCTATAGAAAAATCAGTTGCTGAAGCAGAATATAAATTAGACGAAACACAATTAAGTAGTATATTAAAATATTCAAAAAAAGATATAATAAAAGATACTAAGAAAAGCAGTTCCAATAAAAAAGATGATTGATTTACATTAGATGATTTCCAATAATAGACCTGTTTCAAAACTAAATTAATAAATATTATACTGTTTTTATTTTTTTATTTTGTAAGGTAGGTTTCACAGTACTTCTCCCAAAAACCTTTTTGTGTGCTGTAGGCAGGCATATCTATATACTAAATAACAATTTTGTACTGATATAAAATATTATATTATCAATTTTAAAATTAAATAATTTTAATAATTAATCTTGTCATGGACTTTTTAAATAAATCTATTAGTAATTTAAAAGCTAGATAATATTAGTTTTTTAATAAAATTTATTTAGTGTTAAATGTTTTATGGTTAATAAAAAAATATATGATGATTATGAAATTATTTAGTTTAGTTAACAAAGGTGTACTATAATTCATTCAAATAACTTAATAATATTATTATTATATTATTGCAATGAAAATACACTAGGAGATTAAAGTTATGTCTAAATTTAATGAAGTAATTATTGCAATTGCAAAATCAGTAGCTGAAGCAGAAGCTCAGCTAGAAGAAGTACAGCTAAGTAATTTATCAAAATACTTTAAAAAAAAGAGAGATAAAAGTCATAGTGAAGTAGGCGAATATTTACCTGGTATATTTCCTATAAGATTAAAAATCGGCGTACCTGATGAAAACAATAAATATGGTAATAAATATTATTGTGTTCCATATATAAATTTGCTTCCAATATCTCAGCTTAATATAGATTCAGTTAATGCTTCTTTTGATATAGGTATTGTTGAACTTATAGAACCACAAAAAAGTACTAATAAATCCGTGTTTAACAATGTTTATGATGATGATAAAGTATGTAATATGAGTGATTTTGAAAATTCTTCAAATATATCCGTCGATGTTACAGGTGCTGGTCTAGATAAATGCAAAGGAACAACTATAAATGTTCAAGTTTCAATTTCTAAAACAGAAATTAGTGATGGAATGTCTAGACTCATAAACGAAATAACAAATTTAAGTCAAGGATTCATAGAAGTTAAAGATGACAAAAATGATATCCACAATGATATAAATAATTAAAATTAACTAATATTAAAATATAAAAAATATACTTTTAAGGAGGGAATTATGGCCGGTCCAATAGCAAATCAATTTACAGGTCTTCCAATGGCCTCTCTTATAGGAGGTCCTTTACAGGCGGTAGCCGATGCCCAATTAAGTTTGGCTAATACTACAAAAAACTTTATAGAAACAGTTGCTTTTGATCAAACTAAAGATAATAATAATAATGTTAAAAAGACATTAAGAATGGTTGAGTTTGAATACCAAAGGTTATTAACACCAGATGGCAAGGATAGCAATGGCGGTGATGGTGGTGTGGTAAATATGACATTAAAGGTACCTTTTATTAGTATAGTTAAAGTACCGTCTCTATTTGTGGATTCTGTTGATATTACTTTTGATATGGAAGTAAAAAGTTCAGAAGAAGAAAAAAGTACTGATGATAAATCAGCGTCAGGAACAGGTGAGGGAGAGCTTAACTTAGGACTATTTTCTATTAAAGCTACAATAACAGGTTCTATAAGTTCTCACAAAGAAAACACTAGAAAAACAGATACTTCAGCTAAATACCATGTAGAAGTTCATGCAGTTGATCAAGGTATGCCTGAAGGGCTTGCTAGAGTATTAGATATTATTAATGCTAATATAGCTCCTATATCACCTAAATTACCTGATGATAATAATAAAAATAAATGATAATAAAGTTATATATTCTATATTAAAATTAAAAAATGATTATTAGTTTTAATAATATAAAAAAAAATTTAGATGAAAAATCTATTCTGATAAAAGAGGTTTATGAGGCAGAGCTTTTAAAAAAATATTCTGCTTTGATACCTCTTTTACAGGATAAATTTAATACTAAAGAAGTATATAATTTTCTTTCTTATAGAAATTACAATGCTGATATTAGTTTTACTATTACAGTATATAAAATATCTGATAATGTATTTTCTACTACTAATAATAATGTTTCAAAAGATTCTTATGAGATTTATTTCTCATCTGAAAATGGTATAAAAATCAATAATGAAATAGTAAATAATTTTGAAAATATGATATTAGTTATAGATAGTTAGTAAGAATGTTAATTATTTTTTATTTTGGAGTTTTAATTATGGCTGAAAATAAAATTTTTGATTTAAGTAATATAAGATATGTTAAGAGAATAATAGTAGGTCAGAATGATCCGAATATTCCTTATAAAGAAGAAGATTACCAAAAAGCAAATGAGCTTTTAAATAAATGTTTAAATGAAATACCTAGAGGAAAAATTATAGGCATAGAAAGAAATTTTTATTTATTTAATTTAGGAGAACATCAAGTAGTTCTTCAATGGCTTACTTATCATGTGGGATTTGAAAGAAAACCCATGTGGCTTGAAGAATAATTTTATTTATTATTTTTTAATACTATATACTATCTACAAACTGTCAGCAGAAAAGCTTCAAGTATTGTTTGATAATAATACAAAAGACTTTACAGAAACTGCTTCTTGTGAAAAAATAAAGAAAAACCCAATTCAGATGAAAAACATAAATGATGAGTTTATTACTGTTTTATGCCTAGTATTTCTACGCCTGTTTTAGTGATTAAAACGGTATGTTCAAAATGCACAGCCAACGAATAGTCAGCAGTAGATAAAGTCCAGCCATCTTTTTCTTTTTCGTATTTATCAGTACCATTTGTTATCATAAGCTCTAATGCAAGTACCATATTAGGTTCTAATTCTACATCATTATTAGGGTGATAAAAATTAAATATATAAGGGGCTTCATGATATTCATAGCCTACACCATGACCCGTTAACGACTTTATAACATTAAATCCGTATTCATGTACTTTGCTTTCTACAGCTTTTCCATACTCGCTTAAAAGTACATTTGGTTTTAATTTATAAATGCCGTATTCTAAAGATTTTTTGCAGGCATCTATTAATTTATAAGCTCTATGATTAACAGACCCCATACCTCCTTCTATAACTATAGTTCTGGCACAATCAGCATAGCAGCCATTATATTTTACTCCTACATCCACACATACAGGCTCTCCATGAACTAGTATTTTATTGTTTGTAGGTCTTCCATGTGCAATCTCATTTCCGCTTGATATACTTGTAGCAAAACCGTAATCAGGAACTTCAAAATTGGCAGGATATGCATTTTTTGATTTTATATATTTTTCAACTTCTTTATCTACTTTAGAAGCCCTTACTCCGGACATGCAAAGTTTGAATGCTAAATCTATAGAGTCTTGAGCTATTTCAGCAGCTTTTTTTATATTCTCTATTGTATTTTCATCTTTTATTTTTGGTTTTATTATTTCTATACCTTCTTTTATAAACATTTTATTTTATTCCTTATTTTAAAGATTTAGGAGTAAATATATATAAAAGAATTACCAGTACAATAGCCCCTAATATTGCAGATGATAGATTTATTTTTATATATTGTATATTACTTATTCTAGGAAAGTAGTAAGATCCAAGCAGAGCACCAACAGTTGCTATAAGAAACATCATCACCCAGCCGCCGAATACTTTTATTTTAAGTATTTTAACAAATACCAAACTGACAATGATTCCTATAACTATAAATGCTGATACTACTATAATATATTCCATATTTTTTTATAACCTCTTTTATTTTACTAATTAGATGAAAGTCCTATGAAAAATGATTTTAATCCTCCTTCATCATTTTCTATCGGTACAAATATCATATGGGAAATATCCTTTCTATCTTCAGTATCAAATTTATTTTTTATGGAGTCTGAAGCAAATGGATCAGATACATATAATGTTTTTTTATGAGATAGAATCTTTTTAAATAAAGGTTCATTCTCACTAATACTCAATTTATTTTTTGTATTATCTGATATATTTTGAGATTCTACTATATCATAATTTCCATTATCTTGTCTGCTAAGCATAGCAGCATGTATAATGTCCAATCCTGACTGCTCTTTTACCCATTCCAACATTTCTTTCATATTTTTATTAATAAATTTTTTACCTCTAAGAGCTTTTAAAACTTTTTTCCAATTAGAAGTCATGTTTTCTTTTACTTTTTCTTCTGCCTCTCTGTAAAAATCATTTGGTACCTTAGGCACTTCTTCCGGATCATATAAATCTTTATCTATTAGATCTTCTGTATCAAAAGTGTCTTTTTCGCTTGCAGGTTTAATTACTTCTCCGTCATCATATTCTTCATTGAAGTTAGGTGATATATTAGAATTTTCTTCATTGCTGTTATTATCTTCATCATCATAATCACCTAATAGAAAATCTTTATTAAGAGAAAAATTAAAGGCATCGCTTGAAGAAAAATATTCTTCTTCTTTTTTTACTATCTCATCTTCTAAAATAGAACCATGACTTATCAAAATATCCCCCTCATTATTATCATCTATAATATCATCTATTCCTTTTATAATATCATTATCTGATGAGTTCTTATTATTATCAATAGTTTCATCTAGTTCTTCTTCATTATCAGCATTATCCGCTTCTTTATCATTATTTTCTATTTCATCTTTCAAATC
>NZ_JH994110.1:669524-681682 GCF_000316195.1 Brachyspira hampsonii 30446
GTCTTCTTCGAGTACATCATCTAAATTAGGTACATCTTCCAAATCATTATTATCTTCTTCAAGTACATCATCTAAATTAGGTACATCTTCCAAATCATCATTATCTTCTTCAAGTACATCATCTAAATTAGGTACATCTTCCAAATCATCATTGTCTTCTTCGAGTACATCATCTAAATTAGGTACATCTTCCAAATCATCATTATCTTCTTCAAGCACATCGTCTAAATTAGGTACATCTTCTAAATCATCATTGTCTTCTTCGAGTACATCATCTAAATTAGGTACATCATCTAAATTTTCTAATTTTATACTTTCATCATCATCATTTTCATTCTCTAATACTTTATCCAAATATGATAAATCTTCTAATTTTATATTTTCATCTTCATTATTGTTATCTTGAAGTGTCTCTCCTCCGTCTTCTAATACATCATCTAATTTTATTATATCATCATCATTATCTGAGCTATCATTTTCAACTTCTATATCTTCTATTTCATCTATATTAGGTAAGTCAATTTTGCTGTTTTTTGTAATTCTATTTTTTTTATTTAAATATTTTATACTTTCATCATCTAATCCTTCTAAATCATTATTGTAATCATCAATATTAAATTCTTCATCATTTACAATATTAGAATTAGCATAATTGTTTATAGGAGGCTCGCTTTCATCATATATATTTTCTTCTAAATCCTCTTCAGACTCATTTGCTATGTTATTATTAGCTGGTATTAATCTTTCTATAAGAGATGTTGTAAGTAAGAAAATAAAAGATAAAGATAAAAGTCCTAATATTATATATTTCAAATATTTTTGAACTATAGGTACATTAAGTTCTAATATACCTATACTGAAATTCTCTATATCTTTAACCTTTCCGGAATAAAAAGCGAATGTATTATTATCGGCTTCAATACTTCCGGTACTTCCTATATCTCTATTCATATACTGATTTAAACTGTCTATTGATATGCTGTTAATATCTATAGAAGGATTATAATAAAGTACACCATTAGAAAGTACAACAAAGTTAAGATTATATGAAGTATTTTCAAATATTTTTTTAAATACACTTGCTACTATATATCCTACTTCTATTCCTCTATCATTTTTTATAGGTTTGACAAAATATACGCCGTCATAATCTTTATCGAAAAATGCAATAGCTTTAGAGTTCTTATAGCTTTCCAAATTTACAGGCTTAGTTTTAACAGGAGAAGAAAATACTGATTTACCATCTGCCAAATACAGAGCAACAGTATCAAATGGATAATTGCCGCTTCTAAATATTGATATAATTCTATCTCTTTCGGCAGTATCTATTCCATTTAATATTACCTGCTGTAAAAGATTGATAAAAGGATAACTATCAACTATTTTATTAAGTCTTTCATCATAATCCTTAACCAAATTTACTATACTATTCTGACATATCAAAGCATTTCTATCAAGTTTTTTTGTATCAACATCAAAAGCGTCTTTTTTCAGACCGAATACAAATGTAATAAATAAAGCAAGAACTATTAAATTTATGAGTATAGATATATATACAAAGATAGATATCTTATTTTTGTCAGACATATTAACACCTCTAAATAACTATTATTTTTTTGTTATGCTTCTTTTGGCATCTTCCTCTGCTTTGCTTATTATAGAGGATAACATTTTATCGAAAGCAGCAAACACATCATCTGTTTTTGAATTAGATGAATTATCCAAATTAGATGATTTTATATCTTCTTTAGAATCTTCATCTTTTTCATTTTTATTTTTTATATTATCGATAGCTTTATTATATGAATTTAATATATCCATACTAATATCATGGGAATCATTATTGATATGGGGCTCAGATTTTTTGCTATTAAATAAATTTCTTACATACTCTTTATTTTTTTCTTCTTCTTTTGCCTTGTAGCTTGATAAAAGCTCATTTTTTATTATTTTTTTATTAAATTCATTATTAATTTTATAGCTATTTTCTTCTTTTTCATAACTATCTGATATATTATTTTTTAGTATGTTTTCATCTAAAGATAAAGTCTCTTTAATAAAACTTGAAGAAGCATTATTTAATTCTTCATTAGATATTGACATAAACTCTTCTTTATCATCATGATTTACTTCTTCTTCTTCTTCTTCTTCTTCTTTATGATCGCTTATAATATCATCATATTTTTCTTCATAATATTTTTCTTCATACTGTTCTTCTTTTATCTCATAATCATTTACAATATTTTCATAATTTTCTTCCAGCTCTTCTTTCACTTCATAATCATCTGCAGATATAGTATCATAATACTCATCTTCATTTTCACTGCTAATATCATAAACACTATCTTCTAAAAAAGTTTCTTCTATTGCTCTATTGTATTCTTCCTGCAAATCTTTTTTTATATCAGCAAATGCTGTTTCTATATCTATTTCAGTTTTTATTTCTTCTGTTTTATTTTCTAAAGTTTCTAATTTTTCTTCTAAGTCTTTTTTATCAATAGCAAATTTATTTTTGCATGCATTTATTTCTTCTTTTATAGTTGATACTATATTTAATATATCTTTTCCTATATTGAATTTATCATCATTTTTGGACTCTATATTATTTTTTATATATTCATCAGGTATTTTGTATTGCACCTTTTGAACTATAGGAGGCATTTCTTCTATAGGGTTTGATTTAGGTAGTTGTGAGTTAACTATATTTTTACTTATAAGCTCATCATCTCCTTTTATGCTTTCCACATAATCTTTATTGCTTTTTACTTGCATAATATACTTGAAGAAATATACTACAGCTTTTATAAGTAATTGACAAACTAGTATTAATAATGCAGTTATAGCGAGCACTATAAGTTCAAAGTAGTTAGGATATTCTTTTCCTATCATAGAAACAGAAAGAGAATCATTAACCATAAAGCTTGGCTGTTTTTTATAGTAGGCATATCTATTTATAACGCTTGAAACTTTTTCTATGTTGTTATCGCCAACAGCTTCTCTGACATTGTAAACAGAGTTTCTAGCATCGCTTACATAAAGTCTTTTATCTGCTACTTGATAATACATAGCTATATCAGATACATAGGCATAATCATTTCTAGTTGCAACTATTATTTCGCCATAAGGATTTTTTATATACTCCATTATATAGAATGCATTTTCATTTGTAGCATTTAACACTAATGAACCTTTTGTCTTAATTTCATTTATTAAATTATCCTGAAGTTCTAAAGGCCAAGATTTGTTTCTTGATAGATATAAGTTAAGAAGCATTTTTCCTTCAATATTAAATACAGTCATGCCTCTAAGATACGGATTTTCTACAGTCATTTTATAATAATTATTTTTATATTTATCTATTTGAGCTTTTGAAGGCGTATTATTAGGATTGAAATCTTTTAGTGAATCTGATGTCTGATACATACTATATCCTACATAATCAGATATAGATTGAGTTATTAAATTAACTTGATACTCAGATACGCTATTTCTTTTTATTTTCATTTTTACAGCTATTTTGTCTATTTTCTGCATCATCATGTCTAAATAATCATTTATAAACACTGCTATTCCATTATTTTCAGGCAATACAGTATTGCTTGCAGCACGGGCAAACATTGCTGCTATAAAAATGATAAGAAAAGATATCATTAAGCTTAAAATGGTCTTCATTATTTTTTGTTTTTCATTTTCATTCATAATATTTAGCCTTTAGATATAGTTATCTTCTAATAAAGATACAAGAAACTATATTAGTTATCGGCTAAAGCGAATTTTACTTGAAATGTTTTCTTTGTTATTGGAATTAATTTAGGACTGTATATTATAAAGAGCTCCGCTGAGCCGTATACGACATAAATGCGCCTGACTTTTTTTCGTCAGGTGGGCTCCTCAGAAACATGACCTTGATTTCTCAAAACCGTATCGCGATAACGGCGAGCCTATCATTAATGCTTCGCTCCAGATCCCTAATGCATTAATTTATACTGGCGCAAGAATGTACTATCGTTCAACGAGAACAGCAGAGTTATTACAATATAAATTCTTTTTAATTATTTGTCAAGACTATAATAATAAAATTAACATAATATTTAAAAATTTATTTGCTTCTTGATTAGTTTTTAATATACTTGACAAACATTTTATAGAAAATATAATATATAATAAATTTTTAAGGGTTATTTTATGATTAAAAATATTATTTCAGATATTGGAAATGTATTATATGAATTTAGCGTAAATGAATTTATAAATAAATATATAGCTTCTGAAGATAGAGAACAATTTTTACAAAGTTCTTTTCTAAATGAAAATTGGAATCTTATGGATAAAGGCGATTTAGCTTTTAATGATGCAAGAAAATTATTTATACAAATGAATCCGAAATATAAAAAAATTATAGATGATTTATTTGATAGTGCATTAACATTATGCCTCAATAGAAATCATAATAATATATCTTTACTTAAAGAATATAAAAATAAAGGGTATGATATATACTATCTTTCTAATATGCCCTCTGAAACATTTGAAGTATTAAGAAAAGAAACTGATTTTTTTGATAATACTTGTATAGGAGGCGTTGTTTCAGCACATGTCAAAATGATTAAGCCTAATAAAGATATTTATGAATATTTTTTAAATAAATTCGCTCTAAAAGCTGATGAATGTCTATTTATAGATGACAATATCAACAATGTTAATTCTGCTTTAGAGATGGGTATTAATGCTTTGCAATTAAAAAAAATAGATGATATGAAAGTTATATTACAAGATATGCTTAAATAATAATAATAATATATTATGAATTTTATAAAAAAAATATTATCAAGAATAAAGATTAGATATGGTATATTATTTCCAAGTCTTATATGTTTATTTACTTTAATAAATTTTATAGCTACCTTATGGCTAAGCAGTTTTATATATGAGCCTAACATTACAAATCAATTTTATATGTTTTCTATAATGTTTTTTCCTCTTACAAGCATTATGATAGGCGTTATAGTGATAATTAAATTTATTGTTGATGCTATAATGAAAAAAGAGGGTTCTCATTTAAAATTGGTAATAGTATTGATTATGGGTCTTATGACTGTGCTTCCAAGTATTGTCATAAGTAAAATATCTACATACATAATTAAAACAAATTTAAATTTATTTTTAGATCAAAATATAAACAGTTCTGTAGAATATGTAATGGATATTTCAAATAGAGAAATAACAGAGAAACAGGAATTTATGTATGGAATTATAAAAAAAGTGGGGATAAATTATTTTAATAATTTGTTTGACGATTTAGGAACAGGCTATTCTAAGTATGAAGATATAAGTGATGCCATAAAGTATTCTAAATATTTTGATAATGTAGTATTTTTGTCAAATTCATATAATGTAAATAATATAATTTTTTTTAATTCAGCTAATTATATACCTCTTGATATTAACTATAAATTAACTAATACTAATATAATATTTGTTAATAGTGAATATAACGGCTCATTTTATGTTAATGCAATTATCCCATTATCACATAGCAATAATTATGTAATATGGTCTGAAACTATGCCTAAAAATTATATTGAAGTAAGAAATAATGCTTTAGAAAGCTTTAGGATATATAATTCTGTTAATATGTTTACTAATGAGTTTTCTATGATACTTAGCTTGATGTATATATTTGTTCTTGGTATATCTGCATTTTTTTCTATAATACTTGGAATAGCTTTGTCAAGGTTAATAACAGGACCTATAAGCCTTATACTTAATGCTACAAATTCTATTACAAATGCTGACTTTAATATAGATATGAAGCTTGGTGGAGTACATGACATGAGAAATCTAATACATAGGTTCAATGTAATGGCTAGGGCGTTAAAATATCATAGGGATAGAGAAAACACTAGGGCAAGGCTTGAAACTTGGAGGGAGGCTGCTATTAAAGTGGCTCATGAAATAAAAAATCCGCTTATGCCTATAATAATGAATGCTGAGCTTATAGATAGGAAAATATCTGTAAATATGACTGAAAAAGATGTTGAAAGAGCTAAAAATTCTTCCAATATTATAATAAAAAATGCTAATGTGATTTCTAATTTGGTGAGATCTTTCTCTGAATTTTCATTTGCTATCAAACTTTCAGATGAGAAACAGTCTATTAATGGTGCTTTAATAGAGGTTTTAGAATCATTCAAAAATATCAGCTCTATTCAATTTAGTGTAGTATTGAGTAAGCATGATTATTTTATTAATATGGATAGAGAAAAATTGATAATGGCTTTTAGAAATTTGATAAAAAATGCTGTAGAAGCTATGGAAAAGTCTTCAAGATATGTAATATATATATCATCATACCATGAAATTATAGATTTGAATGAGTTTTTTATTATTAGTATTACAGATACAGGCATAGGAATAGAAAAAAATAATTTACATAAAATATTTGAGCCTTATTTTACTTCAAAAGAAAAGGGTACAGGTATAGGACTTTCCACTGTTGAGAAAATCATATCTGAACATAACGGAACTATAGAAGTGGAATCAATACCAAATGAAGGAACTACTTTCTTTATAAAATTTATGATTGAATCATAGAGATTCTATTTTTGTTATTAATTTATTTATATGCAGAGGATATTTCATACATATTATATTATGTTTTTTTGCTTCTTTTTCTAAGTCTATGTCTATATTTTCATATAAAAAGAATATAGTAAATTCATTAAAATTGGGAAGTTTTTTGAGTTCTGCAATGAACTCCATAATATTTATCCATACAAGATTAGGATTGAATACTAAAATTTTTACGCTGTATTTATATATTTTGCTTATAAGTTCATATAAATTTTCAGCTATGAATACTTCTATTGAAGAGCTTTCTAATGCAGCTTTGATTTTATTTAATCTATTATTATCATCATCTATTATTATAGCTGAGTAATTCATGGGCAAACTCATTTATAGTAATTTAATGTGCCGAGAGAGGGACTCGAACCCTCACTGAGTTGCCTCAGGCAGATTTTGAGTCTGCTGCGTCTACCAATTTCGCCATCTCGGCAGTATGTCATATAAAGACATTAAATTTAAGTTTTTTAATTCTTAAATTATAAATTATACTGAATAAAAATCAAGTATTAATACGGTATATTTTTTCTTTTTTTGCGTATATATGTTTTATTTATTATAAAATATAGTAAAATATCTTATAATGAAGGTTGTTTATTATGAAGATTACATTAGATATGTCTATATCGAAACTTCTTGATGCTTTTGACAGAGAATTTGGAGTATCTTTGGGAATATATAAAGGTGCACATAAGTCTGACAATATTAAATTATTTGAAATATCTGACCCTAGAAAAAATCAAAAAGCATTTATAGTTATTAATAAGGATACTAGTGTAGAAAGTGCTGAAGCTATGTTTAGAAATACATTCGGAATCAGAGTTCAGATAAAGGATAGGAACGGAAATACAGTAAGTCAGGAAAGTACATTAGGCGGTATTAGAAAATTAGATAAGGGATTTAATAATAATGATGAGGATAATATTAATCTTATAGATAATGATGATGAAGAAATGAATGATAACTCAGACGATGAAAATAAAAAAAAGAAGAAAAAAAAATCATATTTTTTAAAGCCCAAAACAGTTAAACATACTGTAGAAGATAAAATAAAGGAGATAGATAAATATTATTTGGGATTTCAGAGATCTGAGAGATATAAATCGATGCTTAATCTTTTATCATGTATGGAAGAAGCTAAATTAACATATCCGGAATCTAAAGAACTTACAGATCATATAGAAGAGATAAAGTCGAAATCTTTAAATATATCGAATTTAAGCATAAAAAAAAGAAGATTTGCTATATTAGTATTAATTATAATAACTTCTATTTTATCTTTAATAGGTGTAGGTACTTGGGGATATAACCTTTATCAAAATATAAAAAAAGACAGAGAAGCTGACAGTATAATACAGGAAATAGATAATTTGAGGATTAGAAAAGGTTCTCTAATGGAAAGCGGAAACATATCCGAAGCTAATGCTATAGATGAGAGTATAAACTCAAAATCAGCAAGACTTAATAGCATACAAAATGAGAGTGCGGTTTCTATAGCTAATTATTTTATAATATTAGCATTATTTTTTGCTGTAATATTAGCGATGTTTATACTTAGGCTTAATAAATATAATGTAACATCAATAAGATTTGGAAAAAATACATAAGTTTATAATGAGTATGAATTTTATATATATAAATTAACATAATTTTACTTGATAATATATAACTATATGATATTATATCTTTAATATAATGATTTATTATTTATAGTGAGGAACTAAATGCCAAAGATTATTATACCACTAAATGAAGTAAAAGAGGGAATGAAAGTAGCAAGCAATATATATAATAGTGATGAAAAAAGAATTGTAGATATAGGTACTGTGATTACAAAAGATATTATAGAAACTTTAAAAAGAAATTCTATCACTACAATTAGTGTAATGGAGCTTTTGGATTTAAAAAAAGAAAATACTGTTAATACTTCAGGAGACGGAAAAAAAGCTGTATTAAGAGGCGTAATAGAAGAGAATGGAAAAAAAATATTGAAAATAGATAGTCAGGAAGTTGCTAAAAAGCAGGAGGCTACCATAGAAAAAACTAAGTCATTGTATGAAACAGCTAAGAACGGCGGCGGAATAGATTTTGACTCTATGAAAAAAGAAGTTAATACTATGCTTTCTTCTATTGTTGAAAATAAAGATGCACATTCATATCTTTCTATGTTAAAAAGAAAAGATGAAACTATGTATAAGCATGCTGTTGATGTAGCAACATTAGCGGCTATTACTGCTGGTGAATTAAATCTTACTAAAGTTGATATGGCTAATATTATGCTTGGGGCTTTAGTACATGATATAGGAAAAGTTCTTATACAGGAAAGTTTGCTTTCAAAAGTTAATCTTACTAAAGAAGAAGAGGCTATATTAAAAAAACATCCTACTCAAGGCTATAAATTGGTAAAAAGAGATAATTTAGATGATAATATAGCAGATATAGTATTAGAACATCATGAAAAATATGACGGAACAGGATATCCTTTTCAAAAAGATAATAAAGATATAAGTTTATATAGTAAAATAGTATCCATTTGTAATACTTTTAATAATTTGATAACGAAAGGCGAACATGGTGTTCCATGCACTCCGGATAAAGCTGTAAAAATCATTATATCTTTAGCAAAAAAAGATTTTGACAGCGATGTTGTAAAAGCATTTCAAAAGGCAGTTGGATTTTACCCTAATAATACAAGAGTAAAACTTTCAAATGGAAGTATAGCGAGAGTTATAGAACAAAACCCTAATTTGCCTTTAAGACCTGTACTCTCTATTGTTAAGCATCTTGATGGTACTGTGAGCGATGGATTAGAGGTTATTGATTTGTCTGTATCCAGCGATTTATTTATTAAAGAAATAATGTAATATTTAATATTTTAATTTTTGTTTTTTAGATAAAAGACGAGTTAAATATTTTAATTCATATTTTGAATAGTAATCTTTTACCATTGTAACGCCTCTTTTATTAAAGAAAGAAAAATACTTATATTTTTCTAATGTAGATAAAAGCTGTGAGAAATGTTCTTTTTCTAATCTAAAAGCTGCTGAAACTTCTTCTAAAGAATATAATTTATTTTCATCTTTGAAATATTTATTTAAAAATTTATTTGATTTTACTGTTATACGAATATTATCAATAATCATTTTTATAATTAAAGCTATAATAAATAATATTAATGGATATTGTATTATTTTGGGCATTATCAATTAGTTTGATTAAATAAAATTAAGTTCATAAATATTTCACCTAATTCAGTTTTATAACTTATAGATAATATTTTATCATTTTCCTTTTCCAGCATAGACATCTGTTCGCTCATAAGTATAGCAGGAGGAGTCATATCTAAATCTATATGTTTTGTAGATAAATCATTAATAGCACTTCCAGCAACCATATTAACAAATTCTTTAATAGTGGCAATAAATATATCATCTATTGTAGTTATAGATTCCATATTAAGAGCTGAAGCTAATTTAAAAGCAGTTGCTTTGTTCATATTAAACATAAGCCTTCCGCTTAAATCTCCTGTGATGCCTACGAATACTATAACGCCTCCTACATGATTTGCGTTTCTGTATATTCTTACATCGCCTTTTCCAACTTTTGAGTTGAAATAACTTTTTAATATAATTACTGTACCTTTGCTGAAAGCATTTACTACATCTAAATCAAACATATAATAACACCATATAATTTATTTTGTAATATAATCGGAAATAAATATCATATTCTTAAGAGTATACTACTATTATACAAATATTCAAGTAAAAAATCTAATTATTATATATTAATTAACAGAAATCTTGACTACAAATAAAAAGAATGATATCATTAAATAAAATTATATAGTATATAAATTAGTAGCCGATAATATTATGAGAGATAGAATACTTTGTTTATCTTTTACATTATTGATATTTGTATTTGGTATATTTATAAATCTTTTTTATAAAACTAATAATACAAATAATAAATTAATTAGTATTACAGTAAAAGGGGCGGTTGTTAATCAGGGAGTATATTTCTGTAAATATGGCATCTCAGTATCCGAAGTTTTAGAAATTTGCGGCGGAATGACTGAGCTTGGATATTTGCCGGTTGGGTTTGATTATAATATGCCTATAACCAATGATACAACGATTAATATACAAAAAAGATATTCAACTATAAGAAAAAATTATGAAGAGAATTGATAGTGGAAAAAGAATTCGCTAGTATTTTTGAAAGTAATAAAGAAATCTCGCTCGATGAGTATGAAATAAATAAACTTCTAGATAAAACTATAGAAATTAATGAAAATGAATTTCCTGTAATATCTATAGGAAATTCTGATAAAGAAAGTCCTAAAATATTAGCTACAATCACAACTAAAAAATATGAAGAAAAAGAAAATTCTGAGGATACTAATTTAGAATACAGTGATGAAATAACTAGTAATGCTTATTCAGATGAAGAAACCAAAAAATATAAAAATCTTCAGGAAACTTTAAGCCTATCAGAAAATGATATAGAAGTGGCAGGTGAAATAGTTGATTCTGAAATAGATATGTCCAGCTTATTTCCTAATTCTGATAATAGCCCTAAAACTGAAGAAGAACTAGAAAAAAACAAGTCAGAGTTAACAGAAGAACAGTCTGAAATAATCAATAACATATATTCTGAAGAAGAGAATGATATACATAAAGAATCTGAAGAAGAATCTTTAGAGGGCTATGAATTAAGCAATATTGAAACAGTTGAAGATTTTAGTTTAGATGAAAGTTTCAAAAAAGCTGATGTATCAGAATATAGTGATGAAGATTTATTATATAATCAGTTAGAAGATGATGCTGAAGATTCGTCTAATTCTAACAATATTGAAGATGAAAACTTTAATGCAGAAGAGTTAAATAGTTTAGATAATACTATAAAAGAATTGAAAATTGATAATGAAGAAGATGTTGATATAGAAGATTTAATTGGTACAGATAATTTTTCAAATTTGGAAGAAGATATTAAAGATGAGAGTATTCGTTTAGGCGAAACAGATTTAAATAATTTAGAAGATACTATAAAGGATTTATTAAATAATAAAAATGATTCATCTAAAGATCTTAATATAGAAGATTTAATATCTTTTGAGCATCAGGAAAATTCTGATACTAAAGAAGAAGAACCTACTTCCTCAGAAGAAGAATCTCATCTCCCAGAAGCGGAAGAATCTCAATTGGAGATGAAAGAGTATACAGATGAAGAGCTTCTCGATGCAGGTAATATATTAGAAGATGAACCATTAGGAAACGAAGTTACTGAAGAATCTGAAAAAAATATAGAATCAGAATCATCTTTAGAAGAATCAGCAAGTACAGAAGAATCTATTGATGAAGATACATCAGAAGAAGAATCTATTCCTTCAGAAGAAGAATCTGAATTAGAGATGAAAGAGTATACAGATGAAGAGCTTCTTGATACTGATAATATATTAGAAGATGAACCATCAGGAAACAAAGTTGCTGAAGAGGCTGAGAAAGATATAGAATCACAATCATCTTTGG
>NZ_JH994110.1:682626-686852 GCF_000316195.1 Brachyspira hampsonii 30446
GGAAGAATCAGAAGACATAGAAAAAGAATTAATAGATGAAGGTTTATCCGCTTTAGAAGAATTAGAAAATATAGAAAAAGAATATTTAAAAGATTCTGATGCTTCAGAAATCGATAATGAATTATCATTAGATAAATATACATTAATTGAATTGGAAGACGGAACAAAAATAAAAAGAACTTCTTATGCAAAAGACAATATAGATGTTGATGATGCTGAATTTTCTGACGAACAAAATTATGTTGTTCAGCACATATATTCAGAAGAACAAGATATACTTATGAAAGAAGTATCTGAAAAAGATGCTCTTACAGATGAAGAATTAGAAGATATTGATTGTGTTGAAGAATTTGATTTGAGTACATTTTTTAGTAATCAGAAAATGGATAATAATAATGATGATGAAATAGAGGTACCAGATTTATATGATGATATTTCTGTAATTACTGATAATGATGATTCATCAGTAATAGATGAGGTATTGGAGTTACCTGAAATAGATGATGAAGAGCCTAAAGAAGTAAATTTAATAAAAGAAGATAATCTAAAAGAAGATGAAATAAATATACAATACAATGATAGAAATGTTGTAGTTCCAGATATAGATAATGCTGATTATATAGATGAATCTAATTATATAAATGAAATAGATAATGATGATGATGATATAATACAATTATCTGGAAATGAACTCGATTTAATAACTAGAGATGTTGACATAGAATCTTCAATAAATGAAGAAGATATTACAGATGATTACAGAGAAAATAATTATACTATGTCAGAAATATCTGATAAAGAGTTGGAAGAGATAGATGACGGTTATGTAAATGATAATGAAGAAGATATTACAGATGATTACAGAGAAAATAATTATACTATGTCAGAAATATCTGATAAAGAGCTGGAAGAGATAGATGATGGTTATGTAAATGATAATGAAGAAGATATTATAGATGATTACAGAGAAAATAATTATACTATGTCAGAAATATCTGATGAAGAGCTGGAAGAGATAGATGATGGTTATGTAAATGATAATGAAGAAGATATTATAGATGATTACAGAGAAAATAATTATTCTATGTCAGAAATATCTGATGAAGAGTCGGAAGAAATAAAAGATGAAGAATTAATTGATGAGTTAGAATCAGAAGACATAAAAGAAGAAATATCATCAGCTATAGAAGAATTAGAAGAAGCAAAACTAGATGAATTGATATCGGAATCTCAAGAAGAAATAAAATCAGATATAGAAGAGACTGAGGAAGAAGCAGAAGAAGAGATAATTAATAATGAAGAAGATCTAACAGAAGAAGATAAATCTATGATAGAAGGCTGCTTGGATAAAGTAGATGATTCATCAGAAGATTTAACGGAAGAAGAGAAAGAATTATATCAAAATTATTTATCTAATTCTAATATTGAAGCAAAAAAAGAATTTCAAGAGGAATCAGCTGAGGAGACAAACACAGAAGAAATAACTCTAGAGTCAAATGAAGAATTAGAAGAACCTCAAGAAGAAATAAAATCAGATATCGAAGAGCCTGAGGAAGAAGATACTCAAGAACCTCAAGAAGAAGAGATAAAAGAAGATATATTAGGATCTCAAGAAGAATCAGAGGAAGAAGATTCATTGATAGAATCTAGTAATGTTGAAAAAGAAGAAACTCCCGAATTATCTAATGATTACATATCTAAGATGTATAATGATTATTTGCAAAATCAAGAATCATATAATAATGAAGATGTTTCAAATGATGATTATATATCTAAATTCCAGAAGATAAATGAAGAGTATGAAGAGAGTAAGAAAGAAAGTGAGATAAAAGAATCAGAACCATCGGAAGAATTAAAAGAAGAATCAGTTGAATCCTCAGAGGAAACAAATACAGAAGAAATAACTCCAGAATATCATGAAGAAGTAGAAGAACCTCAAGAAGAAGAGACAAAAGAAGATATATCAGAATCTCAAGAAGAATCAGAGGAAGAGGACTCATCAATAGAATCTAGTACTGTTGAAAAAGAAGAAACTTCCGAATTAACTAATGATTACATATCTAAGATGTATAATGATTATTTGCAAAATCAAGAATCTGATAATAATGAAGATGTTTCAAATGATGATTATATATCAAAATTTCAGAAGATGAATGAAGAGTATGAAGAGAGTAAGAAAGAAAGTGAGATAAAAGAATCAGAACCATTAGAAGAATTAAAAGAAGAATCAGTTGAATCCTCAGAGGAAACAAATACAGAAGAGATAACTACAGAATCTTATGAAGAAGTGGGAGAACCTCAAGAAGAAGAGACAAAAGAAGATATATCAGAATCTCAAGAAGAATCAGAGGAAGAGGACTCATCGATAGAATCTAGTAATGTTGAAAAAGAAGAAACTTCCGAATTAACTAATGATTACATATCTAAGATGTATAATGATTATTTGCAAAATCAAGAATCTGATAATAATAAAGATATTTCAAATGATGATTATATATCTAAATTTCAGAAGATGAATGAAGAGTATGAAGAGAGTAAGAAAGAAAGTGAGATAAAAGAGTCAGAACCATCAGAAGAAAAAAAAGTAGAAGAAATAATTTCAGAATCTCATAAAGAAGTAGAAGAAGATCTAACAGAAGAAGAAAAAGAATTTTATCAAAGTTATTTATCTAAATCTAATATTGAAGAAGAGGAATTGCAAGAGGTATCAGATACTGAATCATCAGAAGAAGAAAAAGAAGAAGAAATAACTACAGAATCTCATGAAGAAGTAGAAGAACCTCAAGAAGAAGAGACAAAAGAAGATATATCAGAACCTCAAGAAGAATCAGAGAAAGAAGATTCATCGATAGAATCTAGTAATGTTGAAAAAGAAGAAACTTCCGAATTAACTAATGATTACATATCTAAGATGTATAATGCTTATTTGCAAAATCAAGAATCTGATAATAATAAAGATATTTCAAATGATGATTATATATCTAAATTTCAGAAGATGAATGAAGAGTATGAAGAGAGTAAGAAAGAAAGTGAGATAAAAGAGTCAGAACCATCAGAAGAAAAAAAAGTAGAAGAAATAATTTCAGAATCTCATAAAGAAGTAGAAGAAGATCTAACAGAAGAAGAAAAAGAATTCTATCAAAGTTATTTATCTAATTCTCCAGATAATATTGAAGAAGATAAGTTGCAAGAGGTATCAGATACTGAATCATCAGAAGAAGCAAAATCAGAAGAAATGACTCCAAAATCTCATGAAGAAGTGGAAGAACCTCAAGAAGAAGATACAAAAGAAGAAACTCCCGAATTAACTAATGATTACATATCTAAGATGTATAATGATTATTTGCAAAATCAAGAATCAGATAATAATGAAGATGTTTCAAATGATGATTATATATCTAAATTTCAGAAGATGAATGAAGAGTACGAAGAGAGTAAGAAAGAAAGTGAGATAAAAGAATCAGAACCATCGGAAGAATTAAAAGAAGAATCAGTTGAATCTTCAGAGGAAGCAAAAGCAGAAGAAACAATTCAAGAACCTTATGAAAAAGTAGAAGAAGATAAAACAGAAGAAATAAAATCAGATAGTGAAGAGTCTAAGGAAGAAGCAGAAGAAGATATAATCAATAATGAAGAAGATCTGACAGAAGAAGATAAATCTATGATAGAAGGCTATTTGGATAAAGTAGATAATTCATCAGAAGATTTAACAGAAGAAGAAAAAGAATTATATCAAAATTATTTATCCAATTCTTCAGATAATAGCGAAGAAAAAGAGGAATTGCAAGAAGAATCATCAGAGGAAACAAATACAGAAGAAACAACTCAAGAATCTCATGAAGAACTAGAAGAAGCTACTCAAGAACCTCAAGAAGAAGAAATAAAATCAGATATTGAAGAGTCTAAGGAAGAAGCAGAAGAAGAAATAATCAATAATGAAGAAGATAAATCTATGATAGAAGGCTATTTGGATAAAGTGGATAGTTCATCAGAAGATTTAACGAAAGAAGAAAAAGAATTATATCAAAATTATTTATCTAACTCTTCAGATAATAGTGAAGAAAAAGAAGAATCAGTTGAATACTCAGAGGAAACAAATACAGAAGAAATAACTCAAGAACCTCATGAAGAACTAGAAGAACCTCAAGAAGAAATAAAATCAGATATAGAAGAGCCTTTGGAAGAGGTAGAAGAAGAAATAATCAATAATGAAGAAGACCTGACCG
>NZ_JH994110.1:687214-698055 GCF_000316195.1 Brachyspira hampsonii 30446
AAGAAGATAAATCTATGATAGAAGGCTATTTGGATAAAGTAGATAATTCATCAGAAGATTTAACAGAAGAAGAAAAGGAACTATATCAAAATTATTTATCCAATTCTTCAGATAATATTGAAGCAAAAGAAGAATTGCAAGATGAACCAACTTCTGAATCTTCAGAGGAAACAAATACAGAAGAAATAACTCCAGAGTCAAATGAAGAACTAGAAGAACCTCAAGAAGAAATAAAATCAGATATAGAAGAGCCTTTGGAAGAAGCCGAAGAAGAGATAATTAATAATGAAGAAGATTTGAGCGAAGAAGATAAATCTATGATAGAAGGCTACTTGGATAAAGTAGATAGTTCATCAGAAGATTTAACAGAAGAAGAAAAGGAACTATATCAAAATTATTTATCCAATTCTTCAGATAATATTGAAGCAAAAGAAGAATTGCCAGATGAACCAACTTCTGAATCTTCAGAGGAAACAAATACAGAAGAAACAACTCAAGAACCTCAAGAAGAAGTAGAAGAAGATAAAGCAGAAGAAATAAAATCAGATATCGAAGAGCCTGAAGAAGAAGCAGAAGAAGATATAATCAATAATGAAGAGGATCTGACAGAAGAAGATAAATCTATGATAGAAGGCTACTTGGATAAAGTGGATAGTTCATCAGAAGATTTAACAGAAGAAGAAAAGGAATTATATCAAAATTATTTATCCAATTCTTCAGATAATAGTGAAGAATTAGAAGAATTGCAAGATGAACCAACTTCTGAATCTTCAGAGGAAACAAATACAGAAGAAATAACTCCAGAGTCAAATGAAGAAGTAGAGGAAGATAAAGCAGAAGAAATAAAAGCGGATAGTGAAGATTCTAAGGAAGAAGCAGAAGAAGAGATAATTAATAATGAAGAAGATTTGAGCGAAGAAGATAAATCTATGATAGAAGGCTATTTGGATAAAGTAGATAATTCATCAGAAGATTTAACAGAAGAAGAAAAGGAATTATATCAAAATTATTTATCCGATTCTTCAGATAATAGTGAAGAAAAAGAAGAATTGCAAGAGGAACAAACTTTTGAATCTTCAGAGGAAGCAAATAAAGAAGAAACAACTCAAGAACCTCAGGAAGAAGCAGAAGAAGAGATAATTAATAATGAAGAAGATTTAACGGAAGAAGATAAATCTATGATAGAAGGCTACTTGGATAAAGTGGATAGTTCATCAGAAGATTTAACGGAAGAAGAAAAAGAATTATATCAAAATTATTTATCTAACTCTTCAGATAATAGTGAAGTAAAAGAAGAATTGAAAGAGGAACCAACTTCTGAATCTTCAGAGGAAACAAATACAGAAGAAATAACTCCAGAGTCAAATGAAGAAGTAGAGGAAGATAAAGCAGAAGAAATAATTCAAGAACCTACTTCCTCAGAAGAAGATATTCAAGAAGATGAATTATATGACGAAGATTATAACGACGAATTAAAAGAAGAAGTAAGCGATGAAGAATTAGAAGATCTTGTATATATAAATAATGTTCAAATAGATGAAATAAGAGATTCTGATTTGAATATGCTTGAAAATATTATTAAAGGTAATGATGAAGACGGTGTAGAACTTATAAAAATAAGTGACAAAAAAAATGAAAATAATACTAAAGAAGATAATACTAAAGCAAAATCCGTAGAAAATTTTGATTCTATGGAAGAGCTTTTAAATAAGGAGACTAATATGTCTGAAGAAAAAGAATTAGAAACTATTGATAAAGAAAATATAGATAATAATGTAGCAGTTGAAGAAGAGTTTAGTTTGGGTGATGATAATGATCCTATACTAATGGAAGATAGAAAACATACTGAAGATGAAGAAGAAGATTTTGACGGAGAAATTACTCAATCTGATTTAGATTATGCTATTAAATTATTTGAATCTGAAGAGGCCAGCGGAAATAATAATGAGTATAGTTCTAAAGCTGATATACTATTATCAGAAAATGAAATTAATAAATTCAAGAAACTTTTTGGATATTTCAAAAATATTGTAGAAAAAATGTCTCCTGAAGATTTGAATGATTTTTCAAAAACAGAGTTCTATGATATGTATTCATCTTTGTTTAGAAAATTTGGCGATTGAAATTAATTTTTACAAAATAAAAAAGGACTTATTAAAAGTCCTTTTTTTATTGCAAATAAATAATATATATTTTTTTAATTTCTATCTTTTAGAAGAACTAGATCCTCTCCTTCCAATTCTTTTACTCTTACCGATACATATTGATCCTGAGGTACATTAAGAGCAAGTCCTATATAATTTGCAGATATGGGAAGTTCTCTTCCGAATCTATCAACTAAAACTAATAAAGATACTTTTTTAGGTCTTCCATAATCAAATAGAGCATTTAGAGCAGCCCTGATTGTTCTTCCTGTATAAAGAACATCATCAACAAGAAGTATAGTTTTACCTGTAATATCAAAAGGTATATCAGTTTCTTTGATTTCCGGAAATTCAGAGAGAGAAGACAGATCATCTCTGTAAAGATTAATATCTATTGCTCCAATAGGTAATTCTTTTTTTATTTTTTCTTCTAAAAGTTTTTTTAATCTTATTCCTAAGAAATCTCCTCTTCTTCTTATACCCACAATAGCGAGCTTTTCCATATCTTCTTTTTCAATGATTTCAGCAGCAAGTCTAGGTAGAACCTTTTCATATTCTTCAGCTTTTAGTAAAACTCTCATTTCATACTCCTTTGATATTTAAAGATAATTTGGAGAATTATAACGATTAAAGAGAAAAAAATCAACATAATATTTTTTTACTTTTAGATAAAAAATATGTTAAGTGTTTTTTTAGTTTACCGATATTATATATAAGGACAGTAAAAGAGATTAAAGTTAACATAAGAGTTGCTAATTTTATTTTACTGTTATATAATTGAAAATAAACATATTAATTTAAGAGAGGAAATTATATGGCAGACGAAGAAAACTTAGACTTGGAAGAAGGCGAAGAAGAAGAAGGAGAACAAGCCGAAGCTGCACCAAAGAAGAAATTTGGTTTAAGCCCTATGATTGTTAAAATCCTTATGGGAGTTGCTGCCATTTTAGTTGTGGCTTTAATATCTGGGCTTATAGCATTTTTTGTATCTAAAAGTGTAGGAAAAGCTGCAGGCGTACAGGGCGGTGTAGTGGATGATATGGTAAAACAGCCACCGCCATCAATTTATCGTATAGACCCTGAGTTCAATGTAAACACTGCAGATATGGATGTAGCAAGATATGTAAAGGTTAGTATTATATTAACTTATACTACTAATACTAAGCAGCTTGCAGTAGAACTTCCTGAAAGATTCTATATGATAAGAGATAGAATCACAACAATACTTAGTTCTTATACTTATGATCAGTTGAGAACTAATGAGGGCAGAGAGCAGTTAAAAGCTGATATTAAGCGGGAAATTAATAGTATGCTTAGAAATGGTCAAATAGATGGTATATTATTTGATAACTTCTTGTTAAGCTAATGCTAAATACTACTAAAAATTATAAGAGAAGGATATTCGTATGACAGAAGTATTGTCACAAAGCGAAATAGATGCGTTGTTAAGTGCTATATCATCTGGTGAAAGTTTAGATAATATTGATACTAAGCGTGTAGAAGTAGAACATAGAAAGATAAAGATATACGACTTTAAACGTCCCGATAAGTTTTCAAAAGACCAAATTAGAACGCTTCAGATGATGCATGAAAACTTTGCTCGTGTAACTACAACTTCATTATCAGCACAGCTGAGGACTTTGGTAGGTATTCACGTAGCAAGTGTAGATCAGCTTACTTATGAGGAGTTTATAAGAAGTGTTAGTAATCCTTCTACTTTGGCTATTGTAAGTATGGATCCTTTGAAGGGAAGTTCAATATTAGAGATTGATCCATCTATTACTTTTACTATTATTGATAGATTATTCGGCGGACCTGGTGAGAGTCCTAAGAATTTAAATAGAGAGCTTACAGATATTGAGTTATCGGTTATGGAAGGTATTATAGTAAGAATACTAGGTAACTTAAGGGAGGCTTGGTCTCAGGTAATAGATTTAAGACCGCGTTTGGGTTCTATAGAAACTAACCCTCAGTTTGCTCAGATGGTTAGCCCTAATGACATGGTTGTGCTTATTACTTTAGAGACTAAGGTAGCTGATGTTGAAGGTATGATGAACTTTTGTATACCATATATTACTATTGAGCCTATACTTTCTAAGTTTTCAGCTCAATATTGGTATGCATCTATTAGAAGAGGAAGCACTAGCGAAAATTTAAAGATAATAAAAGAAAAATTACAAAATATATTTGTTGAAACTTCGGCGGAACTTGGATCTATGCAATTACCGCTATCAGACATTCTCAATCTTCAGAAAGGCGATGTTGTTAAATTTACAGATACTAAGATTACAGATCCTGTCATATTTAAGATAGGAAACAGAAAGAAATTCTTATGCCGTCCTGGTATATCAGGCAGCAGAATGGCTGTACAGCTTACAGGTGTTATGGATGGAGAGGCTGATATAACCGAAGACGATTTATTAAAAGAGGAGGATTAAGGTTATGATGAGTGACGGTGCATTATCTCAAGACGAAATAGAAGCTTTGCTAAAAGGTGCCGATGATGCTTTCGGAAGCGATGCTCCTAAGGCATCTGGTAATGGTGGCGGTAATGTAGATAAACAACTTTTTAATGAAGCTGCTAAAATGATAGCTGAAAATCAAGCCTTTTCACTATCATCTATTTCTACTAAGACTGTATCCATTACTAATATTACTACTACAGTTGGCGATGTTAATAACTTACATCAAATGCTTTCTGGTAAAATGATAGAAGCTAAGGTTGGTTATACAGGTTCTATCACAGGAAATGTTTACTACTTCATGGGAGAAAATGAGGCTTTAATAGTTGCTTCTCTTATGATGGGACAAAAAGAAGCTGCTTTAAATGATATGGTAGCTCAGGTATTGAAAGAGGCTTTCTCTCAAATGGTGGGAGTTTCTGACAGTGCTTTATCTTCAAGATTCGGAGGAAGTTTTACTAACTCTCCTATAGAAACTTCTATATTAGAAGATGCTTTCAGTATTAATATACCGGGTCCTTTAGCTATAGTAAGCGGTTCGCTTTCTATTGAAGGAGAAGTTGAAAATGCTCCTTATGTATTTGCTTTAGAGCTTCCATTGCTTCAAAGCCTTCTAGGTTCTGCCTCTAATAATGCTGCTGCTCCTGCTTCCGGAGGAAATACATCAAATGCCGCAGCTGCTAATAATTCTATGTCAGGACTTGTAGATAATCAAGCTTTTGATTCTTCACCTCAATTAGGTGTGCAGCATGCTGAGTTTAATTCTCTAATGCCTGCTTCTGATGTACAGGGAACAGGAAATATCGGTCTGCTCATGGATGTAACTATGAATATGACTGTAGAGCTTGGAAGAGCTACTATGACTATTAGAGATATATTAGGACTTGGGGAAGGTTCTATTATAGAGCTTCAAAAGCTAGCTGGTGAGCCTGTAGATTTGCTTGTTAATGGTAAGTTAATAGCAAAAGGTGAGGTTGTAGTTATAGATGAAAACTTCGGTGTTCGTGTTACTGATATTATTAACCCTATGGACAGACTTACTAATAAACCTAGATAATATAAGTTAAAATAATTACCAATATAATAAAAGCGGGAAATAATTTCCCGCTTTTTTATTTTTTATAATAATATAATTGCAATTATTGCATAAAAGTATATAATATATATAGATTAGTATAATACAGAAGTAAAATAATGAGTAATGCAGACAATAAAAATTCTAATAATATTCCTTCTAATAATATCGGTCTATTAATGGATGTTACTATAAATGTAACAGTAGAACTTGGAAGGGCTCGTTTGAGTATTAGAGAAATATTAGGATTAGGAGAGGGTTCTATCATAGAACTTCAAAAGCTAGCTGGAGAGCCTGTAGATTTGCTTGTTAATGGTAAATTAATAGCTAAAGGTGAGGTTGTAGTTATAGATGAATGCTTCGGCGTAAGAGTTACGGATATTGTTGATTCTTTATATAATATTGATAAAAAATAAATAATATATATTCTTTATTAATTCTTTTTTTTAAGTAATAACATATAATTTTTTATATCTATAATAAAAAATCTTTTTTATTAAAAAATAATGCGGTTTTTCTTGACTTTTGCTATATTATTACATATAATAATATTACTACAAATAAAAATTTAAGGAGTTTAGAATGTACATTTCATTCACCTGTAATACAGGCCGTTCATATAATCATTCAAATATATGCTTTCAATTTTCTAAATTCTATAAATCTTCAAAACGCACTCTTTCAAAATCTAAGAAGTAATCTTTTTAATAATTCTAAAATTAATAATAATTACAATGTATATAATAATATTTTATATCTATATGGTATAATTGTTTTTTTTACAGAGGTGTTTAAACAATGCAGAACAATATAATATCAGAAAATGTTCTTTTATCTATGAAGGATTTTTTAATAGATTTAAGAAGGGATTTACATGCTCACCCTGAACTTGGATTTCAGGAGTTTAGGACATCGGAGAAAATTTCTTCTATACTTGATTCATTGAATATAAAGTATAAGAATAAGGTTGCTGAAACGGGTATAATAGCGGATATAGAAGGCGAGGATAAAAATTTTACTATAGCTTTTAGGGCTGATATGGATGCTTTACCTATGGAGGATAAAAAGAATTGTTCTTATTCATCACAGAATAAGGGTAAATGTCATTCCTGCGGTCATGATGTTCATACTGCAGTACTCACAGGTATAGCAAAATATTTTTCTGAGATAAAGCCTCCTTGCAATATTAGGCTTATATATCAGCCTGCAGAAGAGACTACAGGCGGGGCTTTGCCTATGATAAATGAGCATGCTTTAGATAATGTTAATGTTATTTATGGGCTTCATGTTCGTCCTGAAATAAATGTAGGACAGATAAGTATTACCTATGGGGCAATGTATGCTAGTTCTAATATGTTTGAAGTTCATATTCATGGTAAATCAGCACATGGAGCTAAATCATATAATGGTATAGATGCTATAGTAATTGCAGCACATATTATAACTCAGCTTCATACTTTTACTTCAGTATTTACAGACGGAAGTATGAGGCTTCATATAGGTACTATAAATGGAGGAAGTGTTAATAATGTAGTAGCTGATAATGTTAAGATGGAAGGTATTATTAGAATGTTATGCGATGATGAGACAAGAAATAAAAGACTAAACATGATAGAAAATATTATTAAAAATACTGCAAAAAGTTTTAATGCTGATGCGGAGTTTGTTAATATTCCTTCTTATCCTGCTTTAATTAATCATGATGATGCTGTTAATATAGTGAAAACTTCTGCGGAATCTTTTTTAACTAAAGAAAATTGTCTGCTTGAAAAGTCTAATATGACAACTGAAGATTTTAGTTATTATCTTCAAAGGGTAAAAGGAGCTTTTTTTAGTTTGGGAGTATCAAATGAAAAAATAAATATTCCTATTCATAATAGCTTGTTTGATATAGATGAAGATGCAATTAATATAGGCGTTAAAATGCAGCTTCTTAATGTTTATAATACATATAAAAATAAAGATAAATTTATAAAGTAGCACTATTATTTTATTTTTACTATAGAAAAAAAAAGAAATACAATATATAATTAAAGGAGATTAATATGTCATTATTTGAAGGAGCAGGTGTAGCTTTAATAACACCATTTACGGAAGATAATCAAATTAATTATGAAAAATTAGAAGAGTTAATTGAATTTCAAATAGCGAATAAAACAGATGCTATAATTGCCGCAGGTACTACAGCAGAAAGTTCGACTCTTACAGCTGAAGAAAGAATGCAGGTTATTAAATTTTGTATAGAGCGTACAAAAAAAAGAACTTTAGTCATAGCTGGTACAGGAACTAATAATACAGCAACAGCGGTAGAGTTCAGTAAAAAGTCTTATGAGTACGGTGCTGATATGGTTATGGCGGTTACTCCGTATTATAATAAAGGTAATGAAAGCGGGATTATTGATTATTATACAAAAATAGCAAATAGTGTTAAATGTCCTGTGATTATATACAATGTTCCTTCAAGAACAGGGGTGAAATTATCTCTTAATGTTATAAAAACATTATCCGAGGTTTCTAATATTCAGGGGCTTAAGGAGGCTAGCGGAGATATTAGTTATGTGGCTGATATTGCTAATATAGCACCGAATTTGGATTTGTATTCTGGAAATGATGACATGGTAACTCCGATGATGGCTTTAGGTGCTAAAGGGGTTATATCTGTTACAAGTAATATTATTCCTAGAGAAAATCATGATATGGTTATGAATTTTCTTAATGGAAATGTAAATGAAGCTATTAAAGCTCAGATTAAATATATAGATTTTGTGAGGGCTATGTTTATAGAGACTAATCCTGCTCCGATAAAAGAGGCTATGAATATTATGGGGTTTGGTGTAGGAGAATGCCGTTCTCCATTAGGTCCTTTAAGTGATAAAAATAGAGAGCATGTAAAGAACATTATAAATAAATACGGCTTAAAAAAATAATTTTTTATAAAAATTAAAAAGGAGAAAAATATGAAAGTATTAATACATGGAACAGGAGTTATGAGCTCAATTTTAAAAGAAGTTATAGAGAAAGAAGGTGAATTTGAAATCACTGGTTTTGCTGATGATTTTACAAATGAAAAAGGAGATATGATTATAGATTTTTCTCATTTTTCAAGACTTCCTGCTATGATAGATTACAGCTTGGCAAATAATATACCTATGGTTATATGTACTACAGGTTATGATGAAAGTATGCTTGCAAAAATCGTAGAAGCATCTATGCAGGTGCCTATAGTATTATCATCTAATACTTGTATAGGAATAAATCTTATGAATGAAATTGTAGCAAAATTGGCTACTCAGCTTAAGAATTTTGATATTGAAATTATTGAAGCTCATCATAATAGAAAAGTTGACTCTCCAAGCGGAACAGCTAAGAGTTTATTCAATGTTATTAATGCTGCTTTGGATAATGAAATGTTCTTGGTTAGCGGAAGAAACGGTCTTCATGTAAGAGATAAAAAAGAAATAGGTATGCATTCCATAAGGGGAGGTTCTGTTGTAGGAGAACATAGTGTTATTTTTTATGGAGATGATGAGATTATAGAAGTAAAACACTCTTCTACTTCCAGAAGAATTTTTGCTAATGGTGCTATTAAAGCTGCTAAATTCCTTATTGATAAGAAACCTGGACTTTATAGAATGAAAGAGGTTTTATCATAATAAAAAATATAAATAATAAATTGATAATTGCTTTTAGAAATTATATAGGAGAATATTGAAATGAATATGTTAGAAAAGTCAGAAGATATTATTGCGTATATTAAAAATTCTAAAAAGAAAACGCCTGTTAAAATATACATAAAAGGAAATTTACCTAAAATAAAAACAAATGCTAAAGTATTTTCTTCAGGAGAATTTCATTTTGCAGTAGGAGATTATGAAGATATAAAAGCTATATTAGAGGAATATAAAGACTCTATAGAAGATTACTATTTGGAAAATGATAGGAGAAACTCAGGCGTACCTACTTTAGATTATTTTAATGTTAATGCTAGAATTGAACCTGGTGCTATAATAAGAGATAAAGTGACGATTGGTGATAATGCTGTTATTATGATGGGGGCTATTATCAATATTGGTGCTGAAGTAGGTGAGGGCACTATGATAGATATGGGAGCTGTTTTGGGCGGAAGAGCTATTGTAGGAAAAAATTGCCATATTGGAGCTGGTACTGTGCTTGCTGGGGTAATTGAGCCTCCTTCTGCTAAGCCTGTTATTGTAGAAGATAATGTTGTTATTGGAGCTAATGCTGTTATTATTGAGGGAGTTCATATTGGAAAGAATGCTGTTGTAGGTGCTGGGGCAGTTGTTATAGAAGATGTTGGAGAAAATGAGGTTGTTGCTGGTAATCCTGCTAAAGTAGTAAAAACTAAAGATGAAAAAACTGCTGATAAAACTAAATTGGTAGATGATTTAAGAAAATAATTGATTATTTAAAATAAAAAGCCTCTTTATAATTATTCTATAGAGGCTTTTTATTTTGTTATAAAATTTATTAACTTTTACTTAAAAACTTTGTCCTTTATATTGTTCTACTTTTTGTAAATTTTCTTTTTTATTCTTATAGCATTTTTGAGAAAGTTTCAAATTTTTTTCTGCTTCTTTTTTATCTCCTAATTCTTCTGCTTGGTTTACATAAAGCATAATATCTATCACCCTCTTTTTTAGCCTTATCGGCTCTATTTCTAAACATTTCTTCTTTTCTTTATAAAATCCCATAATTAAGACTATCCTTTTTTTAATATAATTATATAATAGACTTGTTTCAAAAGTAGTTGACAAATAATTTAATAAGTTTATTATTTTATGCTAAATTAAATAATATTAATTATAGTTTAATTAAATGTTTTACTTGTTGTGTAAATTGTATGTTTGAGCTACAAAATGCAGTTCTTTCGCTACAGGCGTACTTCGTATGGTTCTTGCCGAAGATGCACTGTGCCTTATACCAATACTGAAATGTAACTACTCGGTAAAAGAACTGGGGGGGCACAAATGTGTACTTCGTAGGCAAAGCCACAACTAAATTTAAAAATATTAAATTAAAAATTTATAAATTTAGTTTTGAAACAAGTCTAATATTATAACAATGATTTTATTTTTAATGAATATAGTTACGGTATTTTTTATTCATATATAATATTTCTAAGCAAATAAAGTGCAGAAA
>NZ_JH994110.1:698536-850406 GCF_000316195.1 Brachyspira hampsonii 30446
ATTATAAAAAATAATAAAAATTAAGATACTGTAATTACTTATTTAAATTTTTTTATAATAAAAATTGACAAATTAAATATTTTTTGGTAAAATATTATTATATATAATATTATTGTATATAATATCATGTCTTAATATTTTAATAAAAAAAAAACACCTATGGAGAATCATCATGGAACTCAATAAAAATATACTTCAAGTGCCGTATTCGCTCATAAGAGAGCTTACAGAAAAAGCACAAAGTAAAGAAAATGCTATAATGCTTACAATAGGGGAGCCGGATTTACAGCCTCCTAAAGAGTTTATTGATTATGCCTGTGAGTTCGCTAAAACTCATAGATTGGGCTATACTCATTCCGGAGGAAGCGAGCATTTAAGAGGATTAGTTGCTAATCATTATAATAAATACTATGGCTCAGATATTAAAGCTGATAATGTTACTATGCATATTGGTTCTATGGAGGGTATTTCTTCTGTATTTAGAACTATACTTAATATTGATGATGAGGTTATAATACCTACTCCTTTTTTCTCTCCTTATGAACAGGCGGTAAAACTTTCTTATGGTAAATGTGTATTTTTAGATACTAGGGCAGATCATCTTGTAATTAAGCCTGAAGCGATAGACAAGGTTATAACAAATAAAACTAAGGCTATACTTTTCAGTAATCCTGGTAATCCTTCTGGATATATGCTTAAAAAAGAAGAGATGGATGAGCTTGTTAAATATTTTGAGAAAAAAGATATATTTATAATAGCCGATGAGATATATTCTGCTATATCATTTTATCCTTTTACTTCATTTGCTTCTTATCCTTCTATAAAAGATAAAGTAATAGTGCTTAATGGTTTTTCAAAATCCCATTCTATGACAGGATGGAGAATAGGTTACAGTATTTCTCCTGAATATGTGAGAAAATGTTTAGTTAATGCCAGCTTTAATAATGTTGGAAGTATGGTTACTGTTTCTTGTGCACTTGCTGAGTTTGCTTTAGAGAAATATCCTATGATAGAAGAGTTTAGGGATATATATAAAGAGAGGGCTTTCTTTTTATCTAAAGAGTTAACTGATATGGGATTTGATGTAATAGAACCTAGGGGAGCTTTTTATTTGTTTGTAGGATATGAGAAATTTTCTAAAGAGCCTTCTTTTGATTTTGCTATAAGATTATTAGATGAAACAGGTGTTGCTGTAGTGCCTGGAATTGCTTTCGGAAGTGAGAATTATTTTAGAATAGCTTTAACTCAGGATATACCTATATTAAAAGAAGCTGCTAAAAAAATAAGAGAATTCGTACATAAATAGATCATAAATTTATATTTGACGGCAGGAAGAAATTAAAAACTTCTTGCTGTTAATGTACGGTTAATTATCAAAAAATATATTTATAACAGCATTCGCATTTATTATACTTATAGGTCTTATATAATATTTAGTTTTTTCTAATACTATGAATCTGTTTTTGTCTACATTTGAATTTTTATAATTCATGATATATTTGATTCCATTTGAGTGAATTGATGTGTATTTTATATTTAAAGTTAATCTTTCTTCTTCGTCTTCTTTATATTTATTTATGATATCAAAATAAAGCATTTGTTTTATTTTATCAAACTCTTGATTTTCTATTATTTGAAATTCTGCTATTATTATTTTTGACATATCATTCTTATTGAAATAATCATATCTAAAATCTATATTTTTTATATCATTATAGGTTTCTGCAAATAGCTCTTCATTATTTTTTGACTCTTTTATATCTTTTAATAATGTATAATTAATTCTATCATTTAATATAACTGAAGTAAATTTACTTGATGATATTCTCTCTTCATTGTTAACTTTATAATTTATGAATTTTAATTTATATTTTGAAATTTCTTCTATAGAGATATTATTTTCAAAATGAATTTTCTTTCTGTAATTGCTTCTTACATCATCATAAGAAATTTTAGCATTATCATAAAATGTAGGTATAACATAAGAAAAGAATGATAATTTTTTAGTATTTAAATTATATAGATAAGCACTTGCTCCTAAATATCCTGTAGAAGAAATCCAAGGATAAGCACCTAAGCCCGCTAATTCTCCGCTTTTTCTATTTATATATTTGCTTCTTATTTCTCCTGTAAGAAGTTTTACCGTTTTATTATCATTATTTTGCTTTGCTTTTTCTATATTTTTTATTGTATTATAAAGTCTTGAAAGTGAGGCAAAAGCAAATAATTTATTAAATGAAGCATGTTTATTTATCATAGAGTTAATACTCTCAGCAATACTTCTAAATATTTTTGCTAATTCCGGCATATTTTTTACTTGAAGTTTTATACTTATTTGTTCTGCAATATCAAAATCTTTTTCACTGCATGAATAGAATCCTTTTTCAAAAATATTTTCAATATAATCTTTTGCAAATTTTAAAATATTTTCATCTATTACTTTATCTTCTTCTTTTATATCCTCCAAAGTTCCGTACATCTCTTTGTATTTTAATATAGCTATTATCTTATGAGCACAAAGTGAAGAGTCTTTGCATGAACATACTGCCTTTTTTATGCTGTCTTTTTTAGGAAAATATATAATTGTATTTTCTTCTGGAATATTAATTTCAAGCATAGCATCTTCTTTAATCTCTGCTTCAATATTTTCATAAAACCTATCTAATGCATATTCAAAATTTCTTTTAGTGCTTAATTTCCTAATTTCATCGAAACTTATATTTTTGACTTCATCAAATGTATTATTTATTGTATTAATATTTGTTTTTTCTGTCTCTTTTGTTTCTTCTGTATTATTATCTGCTGTATCTTTATTGTTTTCATTTTCTTTATTTTCTGTATCTAAATGTTCTATATATAAAAGCGACATTATAATATGTTTGCAAATATCTTTTGAAGGACATGTGCATTTGCTTGATTTTATATCCTCATCATTAAGTATTACTTCTATTTTATCACCTGTATCTATTGTAACTTTTATTTTATCATCGGCTTCTTCTAGCTTTATTTTTTCAGGGCTATTATTTATAATATTATCAATGTCTTTTACTGATCTGTTATATATGCCTTTATTTGTGAGAGTAAGGAGAAATTTTTCATTTACATATTGTTTTAAATTGTTAATTTTTTCATTCATTTTATAAACCTATTTTTATTTGAACATATTATTTAAAAAATCAATTAAATCATATAATACATTTGAATCCAAATAATGAGAGCATTCCTGAAATAACCCTCCTACTGTATTTCTCTTTTTGCATCTTACCGATATAAAAGCAAGTATTTTAGCTTTTAATAAATGGGCTTCATTACTGCCTTGATTAATATAATTATCAGCACAGTTAAAAAAATTATTAACGCAGTCATTATATAAGTCTTTATCATTTTCTAAAATTATTTTTTCTACTAAATGTTCTAAATATCCAGAAGTTTTATCATCTGTTTTGGCTGTTATAAATAAGCCTTTATAATCATCATAATAAATATTGTTGTTTTGATTATATTCGCATTTTATAATATCATTAAAAATATTAAATCTTTTTTGAGCATTACTTTCAGCATCAACTACAATTGCAAGTTTTTCTATATTACTGTAGTTGGAAGTTTTTATAAATGAAGAAATATGATTTTTATTATCAGCTTCATTGATTGTTATTATTTGAATAGTGTTATCATCTTCTATAAAAGTTTTATCATATTTACCTATTATGCATTTTAATCCTAATTTTTTATTAATTAAAAGAGAGCATAAATCTCTCTCATCATTTCCTTCAACAAGAAGAACTTTTTTAGCCATAGGATTCATTTTATTTTCCATTATTTTTTATCTTACCTCCCAATTATCCATAGCATTATTTAATTCTTCATTGTTATATATTATAGCTTGATATTTATACTTTTCTTTTTTGTCAGCTTCTATTCTTATGCCTTGAATATCATCATTTGAGTTGTATTCATTTTTTACCTCATTATAAACATCATTAAAAGCCTTTATACATTCATAAGAGTGAGTAGTTGCAAAAAGCTGAACATTATTTTTATAGCATACTTTAAATAGAGATAGCCATAAATTCCTTAAAGCACTATGATGAAACCCATTATCGATTTCATCAATAAGCATAACTCCATTTGCAATAAATGGTATACTTACTATGTAATTGAATATTTTTAATATACCGCTTCCCAATGCATTTATTGGTAAATATCTGTCAAGCCCAATATCAGCTTCACAGATTTGTTCAGATGATATTCTTATTGATTCTATATTTGGTATTATAGCTTTTAAAGTCTCTACAACTATTTTATCCATTTTTAAATTTTGAAGTTTATCAAATGATGAAACAACATTATTTTTTACTCTTGTTTCTGAAGTACTGTAATCATTAAAGAAATAAAAGTTAAATAATGAAGGAGCTAAAATTGCTGAGCGTATATTTATATTGTTAATAGGAAAATTATTATTAATAGGTATAAAACTATTATCTATCTGTCTGTTATCATTTATAATCATTGGAAGTTTTATAGTTTCTCCATTATTATTTTTTACTTGATAATAAATACCATCTAAAGTTGCAAGCTCTAATGATTTTATAGGGTATATATTTAATTCTCTTTTATAAGTTTTTATATTAATAGGATTAGTATAATCAAAATTATAAAAAATTAACTCCAAATTATTATTTATAGGTATATTCCTTTGAAAAAAAGAAGAAGATATAACTGTATCGCTTCTAAACATATTTGAGTATAAATATAATGCCTCTAAAAGATTGCTTTTTCCAACACTGTTTTTACCGAATATTAAATTGAACCTTTTAAAACTGTCAATAGAAAATTCTTTGAAGCATTTAAAATTACTTATACTAATATTTGGTATTTGAATATCACTCATAATTTTTATTCCGTTTTTTATTTATATTTGATAGCATAAAAATAATATATTAAAATAAATATCTTGTCAAAGATTAAAAATAATACAAATAAAAAAGAGCATACATAAAAATGCATACTCTTTTATTTTTATATTTAGTAATTTGTTAATCTTTTTTAGTTTTCATAAATAATATTAAAAGACCGCTTGCTATAAAGTTACTAGCATAAGTACCTATAACAACACCGCAGAAGAATGTAAAAGCAAAATCATAAAGTATGAAGCCTCCCCATATCATTATGGCTAATGCGGCAAGAAGTGTAGATATACTAGTTATTACTGTTCTTCCTACAACATTGTTCAAACTTATATTAACAATCTCTTTAAATGGTTTTTTAGTGTCAGTATTCTCTCTTATTCTGTCAAATACTACTATGATATCGTTAATAGTGTAACCTATTAAAGTAAGCATTGATGAGAGAACTAAGACAGAAAACTCTTTATTTAGAAAAAGAAGTATGCCGAATACTATGACAACATTATGTATAAGTGTAATTATAGCAGGGAAAGCGTATCTGTAATTAAATCTTATAGTAATGTATATCATTATGATAACCCAAGAAACTATTATAAGTATGAATGCCAGCTTCAAATTATCAGAAGATACAACACCGCTTATGATATTGCTTCCTATAAGTGTAACTTTTTCCTGAGTGTATTTGTCATAAAGCACCTGCATAGCTCTGTCAGATTCTTCATTAGATCCTCTGAATCTTAAAAGGAAAGCATTTACATTGTCTGCCCCTTCAAGTTCCTGAATATTAACAGTTTCCGTTCCGAAATTATTGTATAAAGCTCTTATTTCAGCAATATTAATTACTTCAGGATTATTTATCTGTACTTTTAATTCAACACCGCCTGCAAAGTCAATACCCATATTAAAACTGTTTGTGGTAAGTTTATTTACAAACAATGCAATAGAAGCTATGAATAATATAGATGATATCACAGCAGCTATTGGCATAATTTTAACAAATGGTATCTTGTTTTTTGTTAAATCATTATTTTCTTTTTTTATATCTTCACTCATTTACAAAATCCTATTTATTTTTAAGAAGTCATATAATTAAATAAAGAAGAATCCTGCTTTCTTTACTATTTTAGTTCTTATAATCTCTTCATAGATATATCTTGTAATAAATACAGCTGTGAATAGGTTTATCAAAATACCGAAGAACAAAGTAATAGCAAAGCCTTGTACAGGACCGCTTCCGAATATCCAAAGTATTAAAGCTACAATTATAGTAGTAATGTTAGAGTCAAATATAGTAGCGAATGCCCTGTCATAACCTGATATAATAGCATCAGCAACACTAGATTTCACTTTTAACTCATCTTTTATACGCTCGAATATAATAACATTGGCATCAACAGCCATACCTATAGTAAGAATAAGTCCGGCTATACCAGGCAATGTCAAAGTAAATCTTAGAGGAGATAATACTGCTATAATGAGTACAACATTCACAATCATTGCAATAGTTGCTAAAACTCCTGATACTCTGTATACCGCTATCATAAATACGGCAACTAAAATAGCAGCCATAAGCAAAGCAGTAGCTCCGGCTTTAACTGAGTCAGCACCTATGGACTGTCCTACAACCTCTTCTTCTACTATACTAACATTAAGAGGCAAAGCACCTTCTTTTAATATTCTAGCCAAATCCTGAGCTTCTTCTAAAGTAAATCTTCCAGTAATAACACCTCTTCCGCCTCTAATTTCATCATTGATATTAGGTGCACTTATCACTTTATCATCTAATACTATAGCAAGCATTCTATTTTTATTTTGAGCTGTAACTAAAGCAAACTGTTCTGAACCTTCATTATTAAGTTCAAACTCAACAGTAACTTCTCCGAATTGTCCTCCGCCTACCTGAGCATTTATTAAAGCACTTCCTTCCAATGAAGGTTCTTTATTAACTATAACAGGAGCACCTCTTATTCTTCTTCCGAAATCATCTTTTTCACTGTAAAAATAAAGCTGTTTTCCATATTCCGGAACTTTAGCTGTATTTGTAAATACACCCATAAGCATATCATTTGTAGTTAAAGTAGCAGTAGCAGCTTCATCTACCAAATTAAAAGTTAAAGCTCCCTGACTTAATACCACACTTTTTATTCTGTCCGGATCTCTTGCTCCCGGAAGCTCAACAACTACTCTGTCCTCACCCTGTTTTCTTATACCTACTTCACTTACTCCGAATTGATCTATTCTGCCTCTAAGTCTTGATATAAGTCTTTCCATAGCATCATTTTTCTCTTCAGCTGTAAGAGATGATACAGTTCTGTCAATTCTGTTGGCATACTCTTCAAAATCGGCCTGAAGAACGATTCTTATACCGCCTTGTAAGTCCAAACCCATATTAACAGATTCATTTCTTAATCTTTTAAGAGATTGAATATTATCAATTTGTTCTTTAGTGTATCCTTTAGCTATCATTTCATCTAAAGACATATTACTTTCTTCTTTTTTGTCATCAGATGTGAAAAAATACCATCTTACTGTAGGAGTAATAAACCAAGCCATTACACCAAGTCCTATAATGATAAATGCTAGTCTTAAATTATGACTCATATATACTATCCTATTATATTATATTTTTTATTTTATTATTCTTTTTTATCTTCTGCCTGAGCTTTTTCCAAATCTTCTTTTATTTGATTCTTATCTTCTATAGCCTTTTTATCTTCTTTTTTCTTTTCTTCTTTTTTAGGAGGGTTTAACATTTCTTCTGTAACAACTGCTGATATAGAAGATTTAACAATTTCCATTTTAGTATTTTCGCCTACTTTAACTATTGCAACTCTTCCGCCTTCTTTATCAGAAACATATTCAGCGATTATGCCGCCTGCTATTATTACTTTATCTCCTTTTTTTAATTCAGCTATACTTTGAGCTAATTTTTTCTGCTGCTGTTTCTGCGGTCTTATTAGTAGAAAGTAGAAAATAGCAAATATTACTACCATCATACCTATAGATACTAATGGGCTTCCGCCTGCCTGTGCTCCTTGGGCAGTTTGTGCGTATAATGTGGCTGTGAACATTCTTTAATTACCTCTTGATTTTTTTAAATTTTTTTGATTTTAACATATTAACAATATTTTATAGTTATGTCAATAGATTTGTATTAAAACTAATTTTATTAAAACTTATTAGTACTTTTATTATAATTTAGTTTTTTAAAAAAGAATAAAAGGTTTCTTCTATATATAATTATTTATTACATGCTTAACGAATAACAATATACATCATTATAAAAAACTTTGAAAGTTTCTATACTGAAATTAAGTATATATTAAAGGTATATAGTTTTTCTAATTATCTATTGAATTATTTAAGTGTTTGCGGCAAATATAGTAATTGCTAGTCAATACATTCATAAGTCTAATAAATGTAAGTAACTAGCAATTTTTATTAAAACAATATCAAAAAGATTATTTTATTATCAAATCATCTATATTAACTTCAGTTTCTATCATGTTATTATTTCTCATAAACTCTTCAGTTTTTTTCATAGAGTTTATATCATTATCAGTAATATCTATACTAAAGTCGTACATAGTATACATCTCTTTTACAGCCTCATCGCTAAGTCCTGTTTCTTTTGCAGAAATTGCCATAGCCTCATCATAATTATTTTCTATATAGCTTAAAACCTCTCTTTGTGCATTAATAAAATCATCTACCAATACTTTATTGCTGTTATAAAAACTTTCACTAGTAGCAACTGCTATAGTGGCATCAACTAAACCTTCCCCCGTAGTTACAACATTATAACCATCTTTTATCATATTATAGGCAGAAGGACCAGCAAGCAAAGCCATATCAACAGAGCCTCCCACTAAAGCAGCCTGAGATTCTGGTATGCCCATTGATATAAACTCTACATCGCTTTCTTTTAGTCCTAATGTATTTAAATATGCTGTTAAAAGTTCATGAAGTATAGTTCCTTTTGGTCCTGCTATTTTTTTTCCTCTAACTTCATCTGCTGTTGTAAAAGATGTTCCTTTTTGAGAAAATAATGTAAAAGCCTTTGGAGATCTGCTGTACATATTAATAATTTTTATATCAGCACCATTTGCTTTAGCTAATATTACAGAAGTAGCACCTACTGCATATAAGAATTGAATATCTCCTGATGCTAATGCCTGAGTTTGTTCCGGACCTGTTGTAAGTTCAGAATATGTTACGGGTATATTATATTTGCTGAAAGTATTGCTGAATATTGCTTTTTCTTTTTCAACTATTGATGGAACATTCAATGGTGATTTTACATATGTAATAGCTATTTTTTTAGCTGTAAAATTAGTTGATGAAGAATTAGAATTGTTTGAAGATTTATTATTATTGCAGGATACAGCAAATAATAATATAAATACTGTTATAATAGTTTTAAAAAAAATTTGTTTTTTCATTTTATAGCTCCTTAAAAATTATTTTAATATTATCTATTATTTTTTATTATTTATATTTTTCATTTCTTATAGAATCTAAAATATCTTTTTTTATATCTATAAACTCATTTGAAAGTATATTTCTTTTATAAGGCTCATCAATTAAATTATATTCTTTTTTTATACTTCCATTTTCAAATATTATAATCTTACTTCCTAAAATAAGTGCCTCATCAATACTATGCGTTACAAATATAATAGACTTTTTATTTTCTTTGTAAATATTAATAGTTTCATTCTGCAGAGTTTCTCTAGTAAAATAATCCAAAGAAGCAAAAGGCTCGTCCATTAGTATAATATCTCCATCGTATGCTAAAGCTCTTGCAATAGATACTCTTTGCATCATACCTAAAGATAGTTCAGAAGGATAAGCCTTATCAAAACCGTTTAATCCCATCATATTGATAAGGCTATATATTTTATCTTTGTATATATTTTTTTCTTTTTTGTTCATATAAAAAGCAATATTATCAAATACATTAAGCCAAGGCATAAGTCTTGATTCCTGAAAAACTATTGATATTTTAGCATTGTTTTCTACAATCACACTTCCGCTGTCTGCTTTTTCTAATCCTAATAATAATCTTAAAAAAGTAGTTTTACCGCATCCGCTTTTGCCTAATATTATTGTAATGCCTTTATCTAAAGATTCAAAATTAACATTTTTTATAACATCAATTTTTCTATTATCAACTATAAATGATTTTGAAATATTTTCAGTTTTAACTTTCAATGTATACTCCTTTAGAATAAGGAAGTTTTTTGATAAGATAAGAAAATAAAATATCAAACATATATCCCAAAATACCTATAGTAATAATTCCAGCTATAACCTTATCAGATCTAGAAAGCTGTTGGGCATCAAGTATCATATAACCCAATCCGCTTGACGCTGCTATCATTTCAGCTCCTATTATAGCCCTAAAACTATAGCCAAGTCCTATTTTCATTCCAGCGAGTATGCTTGGCAATGCACTTGGAAGCATTATTTTAAAAAATATTTTTGACTTTGTAAATCCTAGAGAGTATCCCACTTCTATGAGTTTTTTATCAACAGAACCTATAGCCTGTCTTATATTTATAAATATAGGAAAAAAAGAGGCTAGTATTATAATGATTATTTTAGATTTTTCGCCTATTCCAAACCATAATATCAATATTGCTATCAAACTTATAGGAGGTACATTTCTCATAAACTCTATTATATTTCTAAAATATTCAAATCTCTCAGGCTTTATACCAAGAATCATTCCAAATATAAAAGCAAAAACAAAAGCTATAGAAAAACCGATTATTACTCTCAAAAGGCTTACATATGTATTTTTTATTAGATTACCATTCATTATTTCCATATAAAAAGCTCTAATTACACGCTGAGGCGAAGGCAGAACATAGGCACTCCATATATGGCTTTCACTTGCTATAAACCAAAGTATTAAAATTAATACCAATATGATGTTTTGTTTTATAATCTTCACACTATTATCAATTTGTAAATTATATATGTTATAAGAGGCTAACATATATGAATAATTTGTCAATACATCATGTTTTTTTATAAAATAAAACTTGATTTTTTATAATATAAAATATATAATAATCCAAATAAGCGTAGTGGTTCCTCTGGAGCCTTACTCCCCATCATAGGATGGGGTTTTTTATTTTTTATGGATAAAGTTAATTTCTACATAGACGGATTTAATATATATCATGCCATTGATAGATTAAATAATAATAAGTTAAAATGGATAAACTATTATGATTTATGTAAAAGTTTATTAAAAGATAATGAGATAATAAATAAAGTATATTACTTTTCAGCATATGCTTTTTGGAAACCATATAGTCAAAATAAGCATTATATATTTATACAAGCACTTAAATATTTTAATGTAGAAGTAGTTCTAGGTAATTTTAAAAAGAAAAGTAAAAATTTAATTATAAAAGATAATAATGGTAATATAATAAAATATAATTATGAATATCATGAAGAAAAAGAAAGTGATGTAAATATAGCTATATATTTAGTAAGGGATGCATGTAATAGAAATTGTGATAAAGCTATATTGTTATCTGGAGATAGTGATTTAGTACCTGCTATAAAAATGGCAAAAGAAGAGAATGCCGACTTAAAAGTAGGAGTTGTTGTTCCGCCTAATGTTCAGGCAAGCAGTTTAAAAAATATTTCTGATTTTGATATAAAATTATTAAAAATTGATATATCTTCTTTTTTACTCCCCAATTCTATTAAATTAGAAACAGGGCATACAATAATTTGTCCTAAAGATTGGCAGTAATTTTATTTGATTATATAAATACAAATAATTTTTTATAAAATAAAACTTGATTTTTTTTTGCTAATATGATAATATATAAAGCAACTACCAGCTCGGGTGATGGAATTGGTAGACATAGCAGATTTAAAATCTGCTGGTCCTTGCGACCGTGCCGGTTCGATTCCGGCCCCGAGCAAATAAAAACTAAATAATGGAGCAGATAAAACAAGGTTTATAGCAATATTTTAGGCTATGAACTTTTTTTATATATTAAATATGGTAAATAATCACGATAAACTTTCTAAACAAAATCTAATTATCCTAATCATAGGGCTTATAATATTTGCCGTAAGTTTTTTATTTATAGCAATGGTAGGGCAGCACCCTGAAGGTTTTATGGGGTTTCTAGCTCCTTTTACTATGCTTGTGGGTATTATAGTTATAGTTACAGGTTTCTTGTATAAATCTAATTCATAATAATTTCTCATTTACCAAAAAGTTTTTTATAAATATCATTTTGCTCTTCTAAATGCACTGCAAATCCAACTGCAGTTTTATTTTCTGTAGCCTCTATTATCTTTCTTGCTCCTTCTTCTCCAAAGCCTCCGCATAGTTCTATACAGTCAATACCTTCATTTTGAAGTTCTTTTGCAATTTTGCATGCTTCTTCTATATTAGACACTCCTATAATTTGTGAAACTCCATTATGTATAGATGCTTTATCTTTTTTGCTGTCAAAAATTGTACCCATTATTAAGTAAGCGAATTTCATTTTAAACTCCTAAAAAAATATTCACTTTATTATAATATAATCGCAGAAAATATAAATAGGGGGCGGGTGGGTGGGCAGAATAAATTTATAAAAAGGATAGAATGTTATTTATTAAATAGCAGAAAATTTAATTTTGATAAAAATTATTGATATAATTCAACTATAAAATATTTTTAATATACTTATTTCAAAACTATTTGATAAGATTTTGTATAAAATTTTCATAATTTATCAATTATAAAAAAGTTTTACATGTCTTATAAATTGTTATTTTAGTATATATGTAATCTTTCACGACTGCGTACTATAGCTGCTTTCTACTAACAAAAGGCATGCTTCACGATATGACTTCGTATAGTCTTCCTGCCTTATTATTCATTCACAGCTAGGCTTACAAAGAAGTATGCGGCGGTACGGCTGTAACTTTGTAGGGTTAGTCAACACAATTATAAATAAAAATAGTTTTAATCAAGTCTAATATAGAAATTGGTGTAATCCTATATAAATAACACTATTTTAAACTGAAAAATTTCATTAAATCAGCAAGTTTTTCAGTTTCTTTTTCCATGTCAATAACTATATCAGCATTTGTTCTCACCAAATTAGTATTTTGTTCAGCACTAATATCAACACTATTAACAGCACTTTGAACCTCTCTTGCAGAAGCATCTTGCTGAGTGGAAGATTCAACCATCTGGCTTACTATATCGCTGCTTTCTTTAGCTTTATTTGTTATATCTTCCAAAGCGTCCATAGTTTCTTTTATTTTACTATTTCCTTCATTGATTTTTTCTATACTGTTATTAACTATATTAGTAATATTTTTTACAGATTCTTGAGATGTCTGAGCTAGGTTTCTAACTTCAGCTGCTACAACAGCAAACCCTTTTCCCTGCTCTCCTGCTCTTGCCGCCTCTACAGAAGCATTAAGAGCAAGTATATTTGTCTGCATAGCTATATCATCTATTATTTTTGTTATGTTTGATATTTCAGAAGTTGCTTTTGTAATATCTTCCATAAGAATCATAGATTCCTTTGATAAATTATAGCAATGCTCGCTTGAATTTGTGAGAATTTGTATTTTATCATTAGTTACTGCTATATCATTAGTTGTTTTATCTATTACTTTTAATGTATTTGTCATAGTTTCATTTATAAGTTTAAGATCATCTCTTTGTTTTTCAGTTCTATTTGAAAGATCTACACTTCCAGCACTAACATTTTTGCTTGCATTTTCCATAGCATTAGTAGAATCTAATATTTGTTTTATTATATTTGATAATATGTTCTGTGTATTTTGAATAGAGTTAAATATCATTCCTATTTCATCTTTTCTTTTGCCTAATGCTTCGTTTTTATATGAAGTTAAATCTCCGCTGCTTAATTTTTCTGACACATGTAATATTTTTAATATAGGGTCTATCAAACTTTTCTTTATTAAAATATTTATTATAATTAAAAATATTATAAGTATTGCAATTGCAAGTATAGATGTTATAACGGCATTTTTTATATTTTCTTTTACTATAACCATTTCCGGAATACTTACAAGAAGTGCTATTGAATTATAATCATCTTTTAATGAAGTTAAAGGCACTATAATATTAAACATTTTATGTCTGTCTATTTTATTTATAAAAGAATATTTAATACTGTTTTCTACAGCATTCATTATTTGATTAGCATTATCAGTATATATGCTTGAAATTTCTCTTCCTATATTCATCGTATTTGTAGAGGCAAGAATGATACCAGACTGATTAATCAAATAACCTTGCATACCTTCATTAGTAGATATGGCAGAAACTATTTCTACCAAATTTTCAGCAGAAAAATCCACTCCTACCATACCTAAAAACTTGCCGGTATTATCTAGTATAGGCTCAACAACACTTACAGTAAGTACAGTATCAGCTCCTGTATAAGTATCGTCTTTTTCCACATCGCTTATATAAAGCTGTTTTGTATCTCTTGGTATAGTATAGTAGTCTGGGTTTGCATCAAACTCTTCTTGATAAACTTTATCATAAGTAACAGTATTATCATCATAAAAAAATGCAGGTCCATATCTTCCGTCATTTTCAGAACCGTAATCAGTATCTATAAAATCATTATCTCTTCCGTCAAAGGCATTTTTTTCCCACATCTCATATATAGCAAATAAGTTTTTATTGTTTTTAAGAACTTCTCCCAAAACTTCCGCATGCGATTGTCTTGTAACTGAACCATTTAATATATCATTCTTTAGAGAAAGCGATATAGTTTTTAGCATGGATATATATGACATCATTTCTTTTTCTATATCTTTAGCATAAGTACTAACCATATACTCAGTTGAAGCAAATCCTTTTTCTTTTGAAGTAGATATATTATGACTTACCATATATGATATAATGGTTATAAACATTATTAGTATTGATATACTCAATATTACAAATATTTTAAATTGAAGCCCTAATGATTTTTTATTTTCCATTTTTATAATATACCCTAAATAATTTTATTTTATTTAGTATAATAATATACTTAATTAAAAAAAACAACAATAAAATTTTTTAAAAATATATTATTTCTGTTATATATTATAGATATAGGCATATTTTTAATTGTGATTAAAAATTATTTCACTCTTTTTATTTTAACTTCAAAACGCTCTTCAACTAAATTAATTAATTCAGGTAATTTTTGTTCAGCAATCATTCTTAATTTTTCTCTTTCTATATTTTGTGCAGGAGCTCCAAGCATAATAGAATTAGAAGGAATTTTAACATTAGACATTACAGCAGTTCTTCCTCCGAATATTACTCTGTCTCCAAGAGTAACATGATCAGCCAAAGCAGCCTGCCCTCCTAATATACAATGATGACCTATTTTTGAACTTCCAGCAATTCCAACCTGAGAAACTATTATAGAATGCTCTCCTATATCGCAGTTATGTGCTATTTGAACTAAATTATCTATTTTTACGCCCTCTCTTATTATTGTAGAACCCAATGTAGCTCTGTCAATACATACATTAGCACCAAGTTCAACATCATTTTCTATAACAACATTTCCTCTCTGAGGTATTTTCATCTGTTTTCCGTTAACTTCAAAGAATCCAAATCCGTCATTTCCTATAACAGTAGAAGAACCAATTACAACTCTGTCTTTTATTACGCATCTGTCATGAATAGATACATTGGCATATATGGTGCAGTTCTCTCCTATGACTACATCATCACCCAAAAATACATTAGCTTCTATAACAGTTCCTTTTCCAACAATCGTATTTTTCCCTATATGTACATTATCTCCAATGTAGGTATTATCAGATATATTAGTATTTTCTTTTATAACTGCAGTTTTTTCAATGGTTCCTAGAGGGTATTTTTTATCTTCAAATAAAAAGTAAAGTAATTTTATAAATGCTTCTTTAGGATTATTATGTATTAATAAAGTCTTATTTTTTAAATCTTTTATTTCATCAGCTGTGCCTTCTCTTAATATTAAGGCATTTGCATTACTGTTTAATGCAGCTTCAAGATATTTATTATTATCTATACATACTATTGAATTTTCTATAATTTCATTAATAGGGGAGAGTGTGCTAATTTCTTTATTTTCATCTCCTATTATTTTTTTTGCTTGTATAAAATTAGATATATCTTTGACTTTCATAGTAAATTTCCCTTTATAAATTTATTCGTTTGTTTATATATAAAAAACTAAAATGCATTAAAAACTATTAATGCATTTTAGTTATTATCAAAATTGTTTTTTAATGATTATTTTTGTAATGAAGCTTTAACATTAGCTATAACGGCTTCTGTTATATCAAAATTTCTATCCGCATAAAGAATAGCATGCTCTGTTCTTTCTAAGATTAAAGTATATCCTTCTTTTTTTACTATAGACATAAGAGAACTAGCAACTTGTCTTTTTACCTCTCCTCTCAAAGAATAATCTCTGTTCTGGGCTATAGAAGTATCCGACATATTAGTTTGCATAGCATCTTGAGTTTTATATTCCTCTAATTTCATTTTTAATTTTTCAACAAATTCATCATCACTAGTTAGTTCTTTGATTACTCTTTCAAGATCAATATATCCAACTTTTGTAAGTCTGTAAGATTGAGTAAAAACTCTAGGACTAATAATAGATACTGTAAGCACTGCTATAAATAATAAACTCATAATATAATACTTTTTCATTTTTTATCTCCTTAGAAATTAATAAAAATTATTTTTATATATTTTTAATAGAATGGGTGATTCATAGTAAATGCAATTCCCCATCCTCTTCCAAGCCAAGCACCAAGAGGTGTGAAAGTATCTCCTTCAAAGTCCTGAAGACCTTTACCAAAACCAACATCATTCTTGTTATAAACGAATCTCTTAGCAACATAGAACCTTATATTGAATATCGGTATTGTAAGTCTGAATCCAAATCCTACAGAATATATGTATTGGGAAGGGTCAAATATATCTTCAATTTTCATAAATTGAGAAGGATATGTATGAGCATCTCCGTCCTGATTCCAGCCTGTACTTCCAGGCATCCATAATTGTCCTGCATCAAAGAAAGTAACAAATCCTAAAGTTTTAGGTACAATAGGTATACGAAGTTCAGCAAAGAATCTCACTTTAGCTCTTCCATAACTCCAAGAATCGGTAGAATTATTTTCACCTTTCATATCGTAAGTAGAAAGACCTCTGTTTTTCTTAAATATAGTATATTTAGAAGTATCCCAGCCGCGTACATCTTCAAATGGGTTAAGATAGTAAAGTACATCGGCATCATTTTGCATAGCAAGTCCGGGAGTTGCAATTATCTGTCCTAATTCCCCATAGAATGCAAATGACAGCCACTCTGTAGCAGGAACCGCCAAAAATCCTGTAGCACTTAATCTCATAAGCTGTGTATGCCCAAAATAAAAATCCACCATACCTCTTAAGAAACTTCCTCTAGTAGGGTTCAAATAATCATTTCTGCTGTCTCTAATTAAAGAATATGAAAGAATAAATGTTGTAAACCAATCACTTTCCCATCTTTCAAATGAACCGTCTTTTTTATTAACTCTATGAGTTAAGTATTTTTTTACATCGCTAAGAACATAGTTAGGACCTGCATCGCTGGCTCCCTGATCATACCATTGCTGATACTGCTGCACTATAGTATCAAATGTTATGAATGTAGAATAATAGTCAGCAAAATAATAACCAAGCCTTACTATACCTTCAAAACCATGTTTGGTATAATATGAATATTTAGGTATACCGAATTGATCGGTACCTATTTCATATCCGGTGTTTACTCCTTCATTAAAATAAGATAAATCAATACCGAAATATATAGGCAAATTAAGCAAATAAGGTTCAGCAAAATTAACCGCTATACGCTTTTGCTGCTGTCCTAATTCTCCGCTTAATCCTAACTGCAAACCTCTTCCTAAGAAATTGTTTTCTCTAATAGAAGCGAATACTTTAAATCCTGAACCTGTAGAGAAACCGCCTCCTCCTGATACCATAGCAGTTCTTCCTTCAGTTACATTCAAACTTAATTCCATAAGTCCTTCAGCAGAACCAGGTTTTACTCCTAAGTTAATATTATCAAAGAATTGAGTATTATATAATCTTTCCTGTACTCTTTGTATCTTTGTAGTGTTAAATACTTCTCCAGGTTTTATATCTACATATCTTTCTATAACGAAATCTTTAGTTTTGGTATTTCCGGATATAGTAATATTTTCTATATGTACTTTATCATTTTCTACTATATCATACATTATATTTACTATTTTGTTTTCTTCATTAACAGTAATTACAGGTATAACTTGTCTGAATATATATCCTCTTTCAGAATATTTATTTTGTATACCCTGATAATCTGCCATATGATATGAGTAATTATATAATGCCCCTTTTTTTGATTTTATATCTTTTTCTATATTATCAGAAGGTATAATAAAGTTTCCTTTAAATCCTATATCTCCAAAATAATATTTATCTCCTTCAGTAAGATATATATCTATTATTAAATCCTGCTCATTTTTTATCTCGGGATTTCTCCATTGATATGTAAACTTGACATTATCAACCTTAGCTCTGTAATAACCCCTGTCAGCATAATATTTAACAATTTTATCTTTATCCCCATCAAATGTAAACTCGTTAAATTTTCCAAGTGCCATAAATCCGTTTTCTTTAGTTGACATTTGTCTTTTTAATTCATTGTCTGTAAAGTGAGTATTTCCATGGAATCGTATATGAGCAACTTTAACTTCATTACCTTCTACTATATTCATTTGTATTAGAACATCAGAATTATCTTTGTTTTCTATTACTTTAGGCTCAACATACGCTTTTAAATATCCTTTATCCTGATAATTAGTAATAATAGCATTAACAGCATCATTTAATTTCTGAGGTATATAAGGATCCCCTGCCTTCATTATAGGTTTTACCGCATCATTAAGTGCCGTTCTGCTTAATCTTTTATTTCCTATATATTCTATATCTTTTATTATAAATCTTTCTGCTACTATGATATTTAAAACTACTCCTTCACCTTCTCTATTAGCATCTATTGCCACTCTGTCAAATAGTTGGCTGTCAAATAATTTTTTAATCGCTTCATTTATTTGTGTTCTTTGGAATTTACTTCCGGCTTTTACAGGAAAATTATTTATTATTTGTTCTTTTGTAATTCTTACTTCACCTGTAACATCTATACGATTTATTGTAAGACCTTCATATACAGCTATGTTTCTAGCTGTTTGTAAGTTTTCAAAGTCACTTTCTGCAGATATCAATAATGATACAGTAAGTAAAAGAAATGAAAATAGAATAATATAATTTTTCTTAATAAAATTCACTAAAATCTCCACCGAGTAACAATATTAAAATCTTGTCCTTTTCCTCTTATATCGAAAGGATTTATTTTATACTCAAACACAAAATTTGCAAGTTTATAATTTTTTAATAGAGAAACCTCAAAACCAAATTGATGGTCAAAATAGTAAGGGTCTATATTTCTTCCGTTTATACTTGGTCTTGTTGTATCATTAACTCTATATGTAACATCGTATTTTAAATATAAATATTTAGAAACATATTTACCAATACCAACACTAGTATTATCCCATACTGATGTAGGATTTATACTGCTGGTGTTTGTAACAAATAATAAATTATTTACTACTGTAGGACTTAAGTTTATATAATCAATACCTAAAAACTGTCTGAACCATCTTTCTACAGGTCTTAATACAGTGCTTCTCAATAGTAAATCGCTGTAATTCATAGTAAGCTGCTGCAATTGATCGCTATTTATACTGCTTCTATTTGCTGTACTGTCTGCAAACATCTGATCTTCTCGGCTTCCAAAAGTTCCTTGAGGTATTCCGGCAAGCTGATTAACCTGATATTGACCTAAAGCAGGTATAGTATAGAATCTTACAGGTCTTAATGCTCCATTTTGAGAAGATATTAGCTGAGAAAGTCTGGCATTCATTTCTACATATAAAGTTACACTTTCTCCTGCCAATTCATTTTCAAATGACTGAGAAGAGGTATTTACTGTTGAAGGGTAATATTTTTTATATGTATAGGCAGTAGCTTCTATTATAGGATCCAAGCTGTTAACACTTGGAAAAGTTACAGAACCTCTTTCCAACTGATATACATTCTGTAAATAGTATATACTTCCTCTTTCTACATTTATAGTGCCTGCAAGTTCTATTCCGTCAATAAGAGTATTGTAAACTCTCATTTTAGAACCTTCTTCTAAATATACATCTCCAACCAAGTTATGAGCTACTCTAACCTGACGCCAAGCCTCTATAGTGAAATCCCAATATATCTTACTTAATATACCATAAACTCTTTCTCTATATGTACTTACTGAAGATATAGTAGAAAGCTGAACATCGCTTTTCATAAGGGTAAGTATTCCGCCTATTCTAGGTGCTGCAATATTTCCGCCTACTGTAAGATCAACATGTACCGGACCTTTTACTTTAGCAATACCCAAATTTAAATTGCCGTCTAAAAGTCCTAGCTGTTCATCTGATGACAGCAAATCAAATGCCATATAATTTATATTGTTTTTAAAAATTTCTGCCTCGCCTGTTACTGTTAAATTTTTCTTATTTTTAGATGTAAATGTTAAATTATTAACATTGAACATATTTCCATTAAAACTAAAGTCTACTATTGTATCATCAAAAATATCATTGAAATATGATATTTTTACTCTTTTTCCATGTCCTAAAAATCTTCCGTCTATTGCTACATTATCGGCATCACCATGTATACGGGCATACAATGTATAGGGTTTACCATCTACTGTGAAATTGGTAGGAGATGAAACTATCTCTGTGAATAATACATTGAATATTTCAAAAATTTCTACATTTATTATATCGGATGTAACTAATAAGTCTACCTGATCTCTTTTTGTATTTTTTATGACACCGTCTATATTAAGCATATCATCATTATCGTATATATAAATTAAATCAGTTCTTTTATTTCCATCTTCTGATATTATAGAACCTTTTATACCATGATCTTTAGTATTTGTAAGTAGTATATCATTTTCATATTTAATAACTGTAGTTCCAAATTCAGGCAGTTTTCTTTTGTTTATAGTAATAGGACCTGTTTGTAATCTGTATTCTTCCTTGCCGTCAGGCAATTTTCTCATATTATAATTTATCGTTCCAGAGAATGAACTCATAAAGCTCATATTATCAACTTCAACTGTCATATTCTGAAGTTCTTTTGAAAAATAAGCATAAGGAATTTTTATCTGCTGTTTTTTTGCAAAAGGTTTTGCTGTAAGAGTTCCGAAATCCCCTGTCTTAGTTATTAATACATCTTTTATCTCAAGTTCATTTGCCCTATAATATCCATTTAAAGAAACATCAAACTGCATTCCCGGTATTTGAAAATCTTTTATATCAAATTTTTCAAGATAAACAACAGGATTATTCATTAAGCCTATTACAGTAGCATTAGCAGTTAACACTCCGTAGGCCTGACCGCTTATATCGAAAGGCAGCTGATTAACAGCTATTGTACCATATATATTGTTCTTATTTATAGATGTGTCTATTGCAAATATCCCGTTATTTTCTAAATCTTTTAATAAGGCAGCAAATTTTGTTATGCCGTCTGTAGAGTTTAATATTCCGTCTCCTGTTATCCTATTTTCTCCATAATTTAAAATAATATTTGTAAACATTATACTTTCATTTGATAATTCAAATTGTGTATTTAAAGCAAATATTGGAGCAAGATTTTTATTAGCCTTAACATTACCATATAAATATAAAGGCTGACGCATATAATTATTGATATTTACATCCACATTTATATCTATATCTTTTATACTTAAAGTTTTAGGAGTTTTAATATTTAAATCTAATATACCATTTGTAGCTATTACTCCGTTTGCGATTATTTCTGAATTATCTGTAGAAGCGTATATTATTTTGCTTCCATTTGTAGATGTTGTACTGAATCCGTTTAGTCCGTAATTGCCGGCAGGAGTATTAACATTTCCATCTATTTTAACATTAAAATTTTTGTCATATTCTATTTTGGCATTGGCATTTATTCCGCTGTCTTCAGAAAGTCTGTAATAAATGTCATTAATATCTATTATGTTTTTATAGGCAGATGCTCCTATTCTTATTAAATATTCCTCTGTATATATTTTTTTAGATGATGCATTCAATACATGTACATTTCCCTTACCGCCCGTATACATTGCATTACTCATAGTATATTCTATATTTAAAGATGATAAATTATCTATTATATTTTGTCCCAAGAATACTACAAATATATCCTGCGGTATTACCCCTCTGGCAGAAGCTAGTACAGGACTGCTATTATCTAATGAATAGCTGGCGTAAAAAGGCTGACCATATATATTTTCTATTAAATTAAGAGATATTTCCTTTTCAGGTCTTTTATATAAAAATTCAAATGTCATAGGATTTTGCATAGTATTAGCATAACTAAGAGATGATATTGTAAATCTCGATATTATTTCATCATCATTTACATTTACAGGTTTTAAATGTACTTTCGTTGATAGATAGTTTGCCCCTGCTTTTATATTGTTTACATCTAATGAAAGTATGCTTGATATAGGGTCATTTAAAGGCACTATGCCGCTTGCTATAATATCACCTTCTAATATATTAATATAAGCATTTGATAGTATTATATTATTGTTGGTTAACTCAGCATTTACCATTACATTGAATAATTTATCTCTAACATTTAAATCAAAATTAATATGAGATTTTTCTTTTTCTTCAATAGAATAGTATCCGTCCGCTTCTATTTCAGCATCTCTAAATGTATTTATAGAATTACTTATAGTGCTTATAGTTTTATTATCTAATTTTACAAATTTATAAATTATTGGAGTGTCCAAAACTATATTCATAATTTTGTATATTGTATCTTTTTTTACTTTTACATTTGTAATGGAGAAATCTATATCTTTGTTATCAAAATCATATTTGAAGTTTAACAAATTATTTTTATTTTCATTTTGTAAATTAGCTCCTAATATATTATATTCATTAGTTAAAAATAATGTATAATCAAATAAATCTCCATGTTCATCTTCTGCGTATATTTTTGAATTAATTTCTGATAAATTAGTTTTGCTTTCCAATGAAAAATGTACTAATGTTCTGTCAGGTAAATCTATATCGTATGAAAGAAAATAACCGTAATTTCTGAAATTACCATTTAAAGAATTAAGCGATACTTCTGTTATATTACCATTATCTTCTATTTTAGTTGAAAAGTTATTAATGCTAATATTTTTATCCATAAATATAGGACTTATACTATCAACTATTTTCCTTATATCCTCTAAAGATGTTTTATTAGTATTATTATTATTTTGAAATATAGACATGTCCATTAATACAGGATAAAAGACAGCATCATTAATATCTACATCACTTAAAATATATAATGGATCTCTTTTTATAAATATTCTAAAAATATTGAATCTTAATGAGGCTTTATCCATTTCAAAAAATGCTTTAGTATTATTTTTAGAATATAATTTAACATTATCTAATACTAATTCTAATTTATAGGATATGCTTATATCTGATATATATATATTTATTGGACTTACTTTATTTATATACTCTATAACATTATCTAAATATTTTTGTTTATTAGATATTACTATAGATACGCTAAATAAAGCTGGTATCATAAAAGCTAACAAAGTTGTAGCTACATACATTCTAAACCTAGAGTACCTATTTTTTTGTCTCAATTAAAATCCAATTTGTAAATGTAGTTTTCGTTATATACTATAACCTATTTATACAGAAATTGTTATATTTTAATAGTTCATTATCGTAATTTATATTTTTATATATTAAAATAGAGCATAACTTTATTATTTTGAAACTTTTATGTACATAAAAAATAATAATTGACAAATAATAAAATAAAAGTATAATTTTATAATATATAAAAGTTTATTATATGGAGAGTTTATATGTTAAAAGAACTTATAAAAAACAAAATAGATATAGTTGATAGTATTGATAATTGGGAAGATGCTATAAAAAAGGGAGCTGAGCTGCTTTTGGAAAATAAATGTATAGAACCAAGATATGTTGACTGCATTATAAACAATATAAAAGAAACCGGTCCATATATTGTGCTTGGAGATGGAATGGCTATGTCTCATGCCAGACCAGAGGACGGGGTTCTAAAAAATGGAATTACTCTTTTAAAAATTAAAAATGGTGTTGACTTTGATGAAAAAAATAAAGTGTTTTTATTGTTTACATTGGCGGCAGAAAATAATGATAATCATCAGGGATTAATGGAAGAAATTGCTGATTTATTAAATGAAAGTGAAAAAATTAAAAGAATAATGTATGATGAATTAACTGATTTAGAAATATACGATATTATCATACAGTAATATATTGTTTTTTTGATTATCTGATATAATGTTAAACTATATAGCACTTATAAGAAATTATTTATATATGTTATAAAATCCTAAAAATAATTATACTTAATAAAATAAATAAAGGATTGAGTTTTTATGTTAAAAGAGTTTTTAAAAGGCAATATTAAAATAGTAGAAAGTGTTTCAAATTGGGAAGAGGCCTTAAAAATAGGAGCAAGATCTTTAGTTGATAATGGTAATATAGAAGAAAAATATATTCAAGCAATAATAGATGATGTATATAAATACGGACCTTATATAGTTCTTACAGAGGGGGCTGCAATGCCGCACTCAAGACCTGAAAATGGTGTTTTAAAAAAAGGGATGAGTTTTTTAAAAGTAAAAAATGGTGTAGATTTTTATAAAACAGATGAAAAAGTATATTTATTTTTTACATTAGCTGCAGAAAATGCAGATGGGCATCAGGAGGCAATATCTGAACTTGCTGAATTTCTGAGCAATAATGAAAAATTAGAAAAAATGATAAAAGAAGACTTTACAGAAGATGAGATTTTATCTTTTTTATAAAATTATTTTTATTAATATAAAACAAAATTTTCTAAAACATATAATACCGGAGATAATCTTTGGAAAATATTCAGATTATAGCAACCGATTTAGACGGCACTTTATTAAATAATAATCATCAAATAAGTGAATATAATAAAAATGTTATAAAAGAAGCCTCCAAAATAGGAATAAAAACAATATTATCAACCGGAAGACCTACCTCTGCTGCCCATAATTTTTTAGCAGAACTTCATATTGATACGGAACTTATATCATTTAATGGTGCTATGATTACTGATAAATATTGTAATATTGTATATCAGCAAAACCTTGATGCTGAAATAGGAAAAGAACTTATAAATATTGCTAGAAAATATAATAGACTTGTTTCAAAACTAAATTTATTAATATTTATAAATGTTTATTTAATATTTTTAAATTATAGTTGGGGCTTTGCCCCAAACCCCAGTTCTTTTATTGGTATAAAAGAACCAAAAGAACTGCATTTTCTAGCTTAAACATACAATTTATACAACATATAAAATATTTAATTAAATTGTTATTAATATTATTTAATTTAGCATAAAATAATAAACTCATAAAATTGTTTGTCAAGTAGTTTTGAAACAGGTCTAATATTTATCATCAAAGTTTTTTAGCTGATAGATGGAACATAGGTTTTTTTGATAAGAAATGGATAGATTTTTATATATCAATAGCTAAAATAAATAATTATACTATAGGATTTGATAATATTACTGATTTCTCTTTCAGTAAATTTATGTTTATAGGAGAAAACAGCATATTAAAAATAATAGCAGAAGAACTAGATAAAACTTTTGGTGATAGTATTTATTTTACTTTTTCAAGACCTGTATATTTGGAAGTACATAATCCTAATGCTACAAAAGCTAAATCATTATCTTATCTTCTTAATAAATATAATATAAAACCTGATAATGTGATGGCTTTCGGAGATAATAATAATGATTTAGAGATGCTTGAATTTGCTGGTATTTCTGTTGCTGTTGAAAATGCTGAAGATATAGTAAAATCAAAGGCTTTATATATTACTAAAAGTAATGAAGAAAATGGGGTAGGTATATTCATTAATAAAATGCTTAATTTAAATATATAATTTTCATTATTCAATAATAAAAACTTCTTTGACAAATTTGCTTTTTATTGATATAGTTTCTTGAGTTAATTAGGAGTATGATTATGCAGATATTTCAAGAAAAATTATTAAAAGCTTTAGAAATGTATCAAAATGATTTTGATAATATTGTCAGCAGTTTTTTTGAAGATAAAGAAAAATATAATAATTTAATAAGCAAATATTCATGGGAAATGGAAGATAATGTTGATAAGAATTATTTATTAAGGGCAAGACTTTCATTTTCAATTATATATTATAAAAATGTGCAGGCTTTAAATAAAGAAGCTCTTAAAAATATAATTATTCATTTATTTAATGAAGAATTAAAAGACCGAGAAACTTCAAAGTATAAAGGAATAGGAATAGCATTAGAGTCTTTAACATTTCTTCTAAGTAAATACAATAAAGATAATAAAGATTTATTTGAAAAGGCAAAAAAGATAAATAATGATTGTGCTATTGGATATGACAGTAATGTAAGATTTGAAACTGACATAGAAAAATTAAATATTCAGTATTGTATGCATTATGCTTTGGAGTTAGGTTTTAAAGATTTATATTATGAACTTATAGATATATGGAAATCGGGAATAAAAAAATGGGACAGAATTAATTTAGAAAGACTCAGAGATTTTGAAATTGAAATAGGCAATAGAGAAGGTGAATTAGAAGCTAATAAAAATCTTTATGAGATTGTAAAAAATGATTATGATAAAAACAAAGATAATCAGGCATTATCAAAAAAGTATTTATTTTATTTAGTTTCATATTTAAGTACTTATGCAGAAAATTTAATAAGGCTTTCACATTATGATGAGGCTTTGAATATTATTTTATTAAACATTGATAATATAGAAAACATTAATAATAATGCTTTTTATAAGGTTCATGCTGGAATATCAATAGTAGATAGTGCTTTAAAAGTTTTAGTTAATATAGAAAATAATGAGCAGTTAAACTTATTATGGGATTTTGTAAAGACAGCATTTATCAATGAGCATGATACATATTCGAAAAGTTTGTATGATTCTTTCTTTAAAGCATGCGATAAAATGAATGACTTAGAATTGAAAGAGAAAGTTTTAAAAGAGATTAAAAATTAAGCACGGGCTACTGTAAGTACTCCTATTTTATTAATGCATTCAAGTTTCTTAATCTCTTTAGAAATTTCATTTAAAGTGCTTCCCGTGGTAATTACATCATCTATTATAAGTATGTTTATTTTATCTTTTAAATTGTAATTACTGTTTACTTCAAAAGCATTTTGTATCATGTTTATTCTTTCTGTTTTGCTATTTAAAGAACTCAATGCTTTAGTTTCTTTTTTTCGTATTATAATATTATTTATCAAACTTATATTTAAAATTTTAGATATAGTTTCTGCTATGAGTTCGCTTTGATTGTATCCTCTATCCAATAATCTATTTCTGCCAAGAGGAACAAAAGTAACAGCATCATAGTTTTTGATATAATCTTTATAATAGTAGCTAAGCATAGCAGCAAAATCTCTGCATATTAAATACCTATGAGAGAACTTCATTTTATGAATCAAATCTACAGTATAATTATTATAATAAAGCATAGATTTACATTCATCAAAATAAAGTTCTTCATCTTTGCATATACATATAGAATTTATATTCTCTAAAACTTTACCGCATCTATTGCATCGTATATATTCATCTTTATGTATATAATCCAATTTTTTATTTATGCAATTAATACAAATATAATTCATATTATTGCTTTGAATTAACTCTCCACATATTATGCAGTGATTAGGAAATATTAAAGAAAATATATTATTTATAATATGCTTGTAAAGTTTCATTTATTATTTAATTATTTTATCTGTATCATAGGCGTAACACCAGAGCCTGATACCTGAGGCATTTTACCGTCCCATTTTTCTATATACATTCTTTGTATTAATAGAGGAGTTAAAGATTCCTGCATTATTCTATTAGCTTCGGAAACACCTTTAGCTTTTGTGATTTCAGCCTCTGCTTCGTATCGAACTTTTTCTAAAGCATTTTGTGCTGTTAGGGCGTCCTGAGATGCTATTAATTTTCTCTCTATTGCTTGGTCAAATTCATCAGAGAAATCATGCTCTATAATGGAGCAGGCTGCAACTGTTATTCCATAATCATCAAAATCGGCTGTAACTTCTTTTAAGAGTTCTCCTGCCATTTCATTTCTTTTTGTGATAAACTCTTCTATGGTATATCTAGCAGAAACTGCATTAAGGCTTTCAGATATTCTAGGATTAATTAATTTATTTTTATAATCTACTCCAAATTTTCTAAATAAATCCAAAGCATCTCCTCCTATAGAATACTGAACATTTAAAGTCATAGATATAGTCTGCATATCTTTTGATGATACAGAATATGTTTTTTCTACAGTTTGTTCTCTCACTTCCATAGTTTTTATTGTATCTATGAAAGGTATTCTAAAATGAAGACCTGGCTCTTCTTGTGATATAGCTTTACCAAGTCTGCTTCTTATTCCTACTTCACCTGTAGAAACTATAGTAACGCTTGAAAATAGTAAAAATCCTACTACAAGTACAATAGGAATCAATATAAAAAGCATAGAATGCAATTTATTTGCATATACATTAATTATTCTCATAAACCTCTCCTTAAAAATAATTTAAAATTATATTAAAATATAAATAAATTTTTTGCAAGCATGTACTATTTGGGTATTAGACTTGTTTCAAAACTACTTGACAAGATTAATTATAAAAATTATTTAATTTTAAAATTATAAACATGATGTTTTCCATGTTGCATAATTTAGTATTTTAGTATATAAATATGCAGTCTTTTTGCTTCTTTGTGCCAACAAAAGAAGTGGGGTTTGGGGCAAAGCCCCAACTATAATTTAAAAAATATTAAATTAAAAATTTATAAATTTAGTTTTGAAACAAGTCTATTATTCATCATATTAAAATATGTAAAAATTAATTGCATTAAGAAAAAAAATGCTATATAATTTGCCCTATTATTTATAACAATAGCCGTATTAATTATGTTAAGTTAAATAACTTTCTAACAACAGCAATTTTATTATCGGAGTCTTTTTATGGAAATGCTAAATAGGGTATTAATATCAGATGACGGACACAGAATGTATACTTATATATTTATACCAGATTGCAAACCTAAAGCTATAGTTCAGCTTGTTCATGGACTAGGCGAGCATGCAGGAAGATATAAAGATTTTGCTGAGAAATTAAATAAGGCTGGATTTTTAGTTTGTGCCGATGATCATAGAGGTTTTGGAAGAAGCACTGTAAGTAAGGATCAAATAGGGCATATATCGGATAAGAATGGACATGAACTTATAATAGAAGATATGAGACATTTGATGGTTAATACTAAAGCAGATTATTCTAATATTCCTTATTTTATGATAGGACATAGTATGGGATCTTTTCTCACTAGATATTTTATAATTAAGTATTATAAAGAATTAAATGGTGCTGTTGTAATGGGTACTAAGGGAAAACCTAAAGGAATAGAAAATTTAGGAAAGGTTATAGCGAATATTCAGAAATCAATATTTGGCGGAAGAAAAAGAGCCAACTTACTTGATAAATTATCAGTAGGAGGATATGGTAAAAAATTCTTTCCTAAAGATAAATCGCCTTTAGCATGGCTTACTTCCGATAAAGAAGAGATAAAAAAAACTCTTGAAGATGAATATTTTGCTAATAAGCCTGCAAGTATAGAAACATATATACAGATGTTTGAGCTTATTGATAAAATTTCAAATAAGGATAATTATTCTTCTATGGATAAAAATTTTCCTATACTTTTAATATCCGGAGAGAAAGATCCAGTAGGTGATATGGGAAAAGGTGTAAAATGGGTTTATGACATGTACAAATCATTAGGCTTTAATGATGTTAATATGAGTTTGTATAAAGACGGAAGACATGAAATACTTAATGATATTCAAAGAGACGATGTGGCCAAAGAAATAACAGAGTGGATTAATATTCATATAAACAAATAATTATTTTTTACGCACGGTAAGTTTACTTATATAAGTATAAAAATTATTTTTGCAGTACATATTTTTTATTCATTTATAAATTAAACGTGCGTTTTACAAAGTTCTGTAATCTAAATAAATTTTGGGCGGGCATGCTTTTTCTTTTTAAGCAATAAAGAAATAATAATCTAATAATTTATATTTAGTTATAAAACTAATAGGGCGGGGATGCAGTATAGATTAAAAATATAAAAAATTATATAATTTAATCATAATAAGCATAGCTGTCAATTTCCCTTGAAGCATCATAATCTTCTTTAATACTCATTGCATATTTATTTTCTGAGTTAATAAATTTTAAACATGATTTTATTGCTTCTTTTGTAAGAGGAGGCACATCATTTCTATTAAGAGCCTCTTCTATATCAAGCCAAATAACTTCGCTGTTTTCAGAATCATTAACTTTCGCTTCTCCTGAAATATATTCTGCCATGAATATCAAATACCAATCATTAGCAGTAAAACGCATAGATACTATTTCTTTTGCAATTACTTTTACATTAGTTTCTTCCAATACTTCTCTTTGAGCTGCTTCTGCAGGCAGTTCTCCCTCATTAATAAATCCTCCCGGTATTATAAGAAGACCATTTCCTCTGCCGTAATTATGCCTTCCTAAAAGAACTTTACCTTCTTTTATTACAACACAGCCTACACCTTTTCCAAATATCATTCTTTCATTATCTGAAAATGCCATTTCTAATTATCCCTTTTAATTTTCTTATTTTTTAATATCGCAATCATTATTAAAGATGATTTTTAATATGTATTCATCTTCTTTATTTATAGCTGTTTCATTTGATATTCTATTTAATCCGTAAGGCTCTAAATATAAAGCCAGAATATTGTTATCATCTTCTGAAGTTATTACGGGTATTCTATCTCTTTTATATGAAGATATTTTTAAGTCTATAAAAATCTTTCTTAAATATTTTTTTTGATTATTAGGATATGCATATATAAAATCCCCATCTTTTCTGCTTCTTATTATAATTGGGTACTTAGCTTTTATATACAGAGCTTCTTTATAATTAATATCTTTATTTAAAACTGTTTCTGTTTTTATTGTTTTATTGCAGAAAATATATAAGCCGTCTTTTTCTATTTTTATAAAATTATTTGTTTTGATATCATCAAGTTTTTTTTCTATAGCTTTTATATTAATGAAGTCGTATTCTTTTATAATATAAAAATTATCAAGTCTTAATTTAATATTAGGCTTATCAGATTTTATTATATTTAGTATTTCTATAATTCTTTTTTCTGTTATTTCTATATTATTTTTTGCTAAAAGTTTTATTATGATTTTTTTTATAAAAAGACTTTTTATATTTTTTATTTTTTCTATATTAAGTTTTTTATTTTTTTCGTATATATTTTTTTTGTATAATTTATTAATTTTTTTTCTTAGTATATAAGTTTCTTCATAGCTTTTTTTTGCAAATCTTATTATATTGTTTTTAGCATTTGTATTTATTTCTTCAAGCATTGGTATGATTAAATTTCTTATTTTATTTCTAGCATAATAATTTTTTTTATTTGAAACATCTTCTCTATGTTCAAGATTATTATTTACTGCATACTCTTCAATATCTTTTCTATAAAAGTTCAAAATAGGTCTTAAAATATATCCTTTTTTTTCTCTAAGGCTTTTATAAACATTAGTTCCAGCCCCTTTAATCATTCTGTAAATTATAGTTTCAGCTAAATCATCTTTATTATGAGCTATTAAAAGATAATCATATATTTTTTTATTATGAAGCTCTTCAAAAAAAGCATATCTGTCATTTCTAGCTTCAAGCTGAATATTTTTTCCATTATAGCTGTTAGGAGGTATTTCTTTAACATATATATCTATATTATATTTTTTAGCCATTTCGCGGGCAAATAATTCATCATTAGTAGAATCTTCGCCTCTAAGATTATAATTAACATGTATTATTATTAAATTAAATGATAACTTTTCTTTTAATCTGTATGCGATATTGAGCATAACCTGAGAATCAATACCTCCTGAATATGCTGCAGCTAATGTTTTATTTTTTATGTCATCTATATTTGAAAGTAAAAATTGTGAAGTTTCTTCCATCATTATATTCATTATGTTATCCGTAATTTATAATTTAAATACTTTACTCTTTTCATTAACAATTATTTTTCTTTCTTTTATATTTATATTATCATTTAAATATTTATCAGATAATATTTTGCTATTTGCATCATAATCTTTTAATATATTTTTTGAATTGGCATAACAGTATATACAGCCGTTAGTACATGTATTATACATTCCTATATCAATACTTTCTATACAAGCACATAATTTTCTTTGAGATTTATCTTTTTTTTCTTTTATAGAATAACCCAATATTTTTTGTATTCTTTCTTTATCTATGCATGCAGATTTTTCTATTTTTATATTGGAATTATCAAAATCTTGAGAGCAGGATTTTAATTTTATATTATTTTTTTCAGATATATATTTCATATTTTCTATTAATAAAACTTTATCATCATTGTTTATATTTTTAATACTATTTTTTATTTTTGAATATATTTCAACAAAGCTGAATATGCATTCATCTGTATAACCATTTAAACTATAAGCAAAGTTTTTGAAATGATTTATATGATAATTAATATCAAAATCATCATTTAAAATAATAGGATCATATCTCCAAACTATTTTTTCTTTTGCGAATAACTTACTTATAGATTGAAATTTTTTTATTAAGCTATATTTATCAGGAATATTTTTTTCTATATTTTCATCATAAGCTGTAATAGTAAAATGCAGATAAAACTCATAACCTAAATCTTTTACTTCATTCAAAAACTCTATATCAGGATTTTTTGACCAAAATACTATTATATCAACTATATTTTTATTTAATGTTATTTTATAAAAGTTATTTTTGTTTATAGGGTTTTGAGTAATTATATACCCTTCTTTTAATCTATTTATAAACCATTTAGTATGCAGTGATGGTATATCAGTTCTTCTGCTTGCACTTATTATCATTTTGTATTGATATTAAAATACACCCATTTTTTTTCTTTGGGATAATTTTACACCATAAGCATCATGACCTGGATATAATAAAGTGTCATCATCTAAAGCAAATACTTTTTGAGATATGCTTTCTTCTAATGTAGGAAAATCGCCTGTAGGAAAATCTGTTCTTCCTATTCCGTAAGCAAATATGGTATCTCCGCAGAATAAGTGCCCTTTAGTATAATAGCATACTCCTCCTCTCGTATGACCTGGGGTATGTATAACTTTAAACTCTATATCTTTTAATTTGAAAGTATCGCCTTCATTAAATTGTATTTCTGGGCTTTGGCATTTAATTACACTTCCTAAATATGAGCTTACATTTAAACTTCCGTCCTGAAAGAAATCATAATCAAGGCTATGCACGCAATGAGGGGCATCTGGAAACTCTCTTCTTATATCATCTGCTCCTGATATATGATCAAAATGCCCATGTGTATATATTACTCTAACTAGTTTTTTCCCTTCTAATAATTTTTTATAAATGTCATAGTTATTTAGTTTTGCCGCATCTATTATTATAGCCTCATCATCATAAGATACCACATAAGAATTCATTCCATACATGTTTTCACATACACAATCAATTTTTAATTCACTCATTATTATCTCTCCTATTTTATTTTTTTTCTGTTTCCACAAGATAAATATCCATAGTATCAAGCATTCCTGTCATAGTATTGTATTTTATTATTTTTCTTGTTTTATCATCTTTTTCAATATAAGCTGCTATTTTTGGGAAAAATATTGAAAAAGGTATTCCTTCTAATTTTATTTCCATTTCATAGCATTCTTTTTCTTCATTATTTATTTTGATTTTTTTTATGCCATTGTTCAGTATTGATACTTTTAATTTACTATCTTTAGAAGCCATAGGCATAATAATATTCATTTGATTTGTAGAGTCTATAGGAAAAGTTCTCGATATTTGATATACTCCATACATAGAGAATATAGCCAAATCTCCGTTTGAATTTGTATAGTTCACCTTGTCTCTTATATCAAATGTATGCTCCATATTTCCGAAATCATAATAATCTATTGTTTTATTATAAACAGTTCTCATATTTGCCAAATCTATAATGGAATACATTTCAGACTTTCTTACATTAGTCATCATGTTTTCTTCTAGTAGAAAAGGGTCTTTTAATTTGTTTGTAACAAAGCCTTTGATATAAGTTTCTTTAATGTTCCAATAGCCTTTACTGTCAACAGAAGTTTCTGTATATACTATCATGGCATTACTCTTTTTGCTGGATATTCCTTTATGTACAAAGTATTCCTGTTTCTGAAAGGAAGGTATATTAGTATAAGAGTAATACTGTGCAAATAAAAATGAATTTAATATAAAAATTATTATTAATATGTTTTTCATATCAATATAATAAACCTTAAAAATACAAATTTCAATACAAATTAATAATATTTTTATACATTTCTAGTCTTTAAAATATTGCCTCTATTATCTATTATAATAATATTATTGCTGATTTCTATTTCATATTTATTTTTTCTTTTTATTATTCTGTATATATTAAAATCTGCATATTTATTTTTTATAGTATTTATGACTTCTTTCTCTATGATATTATCTTCAGCAAATTTTTCTATTATAGGAAATGCTATCTCATTACCGTTTCCTATAATAGAAGTCCATTCACCCCTTGAAGTAAAGTTTACAGAGCTTCCGCCTTTAAATACAACACTGTATGATGAAGTAAATGTAGTTTTAAAAACATAATAATCATTAAAATATGTTTCTATAAAGTTTTTTGCTTTTTCTGGAAGTTTTTGATAAGGTATAATATCCATAATTGTAATCTAAATAATTTTCAATTTTATATAACTCTCAAATACCTTGCTTATTGATTTTCATTTTTTTCTTTTTCTATCATATCTTCTAAATATGCTTTTAAGAAAATATAATTATGAGCATCATCTAGGTTTTGATTATTTTCAATTTTTCTATTTAGAAATTCAACTAATTCTTCTTTTGTTTTCACATTAATATCCTTATAAATAGTTTATGTATTTTAATTTTCAAATTATAGTAGTTTTAAACCTTATAATATTATTTTTAGTATGTCAATAGATAAATTGTATATTTGTTTATTAAACTGTTTGTATATTGAAAGCCTGAATTGTACAAAAATAATTATAAAAGCAATTATAAAATCATATTTTAACATAAGTTATTTAGTTTTATTTATACTGTGATTAAAAAGCTAATTTTATTTTTTTAAGTGTATTTTACACCACGCGTTAAACTTGCTTAAAAAACAAGGTTATTTTTTATTGCAGTTTCTAGCATAATTTGAAATTCCTTTTACCGCGTGCTGATACAGCAGCAAATTAAAAAAACACTTGGGCGGGTGTCTTGAAATTCTAATTAAGCATTAAGAAAAATTAAATATAATTTTCTAAAATAATTAAAAAATATAAAGGGCGGGGTATGTAATAAAAATTTTAAAATTTAAATGAAAATATATTAATTTATTATTTTAGGCTTTTTTTATTTTTATTATATTGCCTTCATAGTCTATATAAATATATTCTTTGTCATCAGCCTTGAATTCTATTCCTTTGCTTTTTTTGTATATATTATTAATGGTTTTATATTTTGATTTAATTATATTTATGATTTTAGCGTCAATAAACTTTTCAGCTGTGCTAATAGCTATTGTTTTTCTATTTCCTATTATAGAAGTCCATTGCCCTTTTCTATTGAAATTTATTGATGAACCTCCTTTAAAAATTACGATATAATGAGTGGAAACAGCAGCACTATGCACTTCATAATCTTTAAAATATGTATTTACAAACTCTTGAATATTTAAAGGTAAAGATGTGTAGGGAATAAAATTAATATTTCTATCATTGTCAAAAAATAAAAATGAAGAAGATGTCAAATATATAAAAATTATCACAATATAAAATATATTTTTATTTTTAAGCATAAGAATATATCCTTAAATGATTGCTGACTATATTTTAAATAATACTCTAAAAAACAAATATTGCAATAGTGAATAAAAAAAGTAAAATTTCGTACTTTATCTATTGACAAAATAATAAACATGCATATAATACACATCTTGTATATAGTACGAAATAAGACTATTCTTTATAAAGGAGTTTATCATGATTAATATTGAACAAAATACTAAAAACATGGAAAAATCTTTTTTTAAGTATGTTTTACCTGCTATAGTATCTACTATGCTTGGAGGACTTTATATAGTTGTAGATGGTTTTTTCATTGGTAATTCTATGGGAGATATTGGTCTTACTGCAATTAATTTAGTTTATCCTATAGGCACTTTGCTTATGGCAGCAGCTATTATGCTTGGTATGGGAGGCTCTGTTATAATGTCTACATATCTTGGAGAGGGTAATATAGAAGGATTTAATAGGGCTAAAGTAAATACTTTTATTTCTTTAATATTAGCTAGTATAATATTAACAGTTGTTTTGCTTTTATTAAAAAACAGTCTCATATATTTGCTTGGGGCAAGAGATGAGGTATTTAAACAGGCTGATTCATATATCACTACTATAATTTTAGGAGGAGGTTTTCAAATAATATCATTTGGATCTATGCCTATAATAAGAAATTCAGGAAAAACTATACATGCTATGAGTTTTATGGGAGTTGGACTTATAACAAATATTATTCTTGATTATTTATTTTTGATGGTTTTTAGATTAGAAATGTTCGGTGCTGCTTTAGCTACCATAATAGCTCAAGGTATTGTAGCTTTGATAGCTGTTTATTATCTATTTATAAGAAAGAAAAACAGAACAAAAATAAAATTATCAGATTTTGATTTATCTATGCCAAAAAGAGCTTTGCAAATAGGATTATCTCCATTTGGTTTAGTTATGGCTCCTTCTCTTATAGTGATATTTAATAATCTTCAATGCATCAAATACGGCGGATATTTAGGAACTACTGCATACTCTGTAATGAATTATATTTACGGTTCTATTTTGCATTTATTTGAGGGAGTGGCAGAGGGCTGTCAGCCTATGATAAGTTATTTTAAAGGAGCATGCAGAAATGACCTTATGAAAAAAGTATTAAAAAAAGGCATATTATTTGATATTATACTTGGTGCTTTTCTTATTATAATAGTATTGATTTTTAGAAATAAACTTGGAATATTATTCGGTGCTTCTATAGAGACTAATTCTATAATAAGTTTAGGTCTTCCTATAATATCAGCTGCATTTATACTTCAGCCCATAGTAAGGCTTGGAACTGCATATTTTTATTCATCAGGAGAAAGCAGATATTCTACACTTTTAACATATATAGACCCTTTATTTGTAAGTCCTTTATGTATATTGATACTTCCTTTATTTTTAAAACTTAATGGTGTATGGTTTGCTGTGCCTGTATCACAATTAATATTAGCTATTATATTTTTATTGATATTTTATAATACAAATTTAAAGAATGATAATTTAATAAGTAAAGCAGTTTATCAAAATGAATAATTAATAAATATAGGCTTTAAATAATAATCAATATTTATATTATTTAAAGCCTATAATCATATTCTTATTTATTATCTTGTTTAGAAAATTATTGAAGATATTAACATAGAAATAAGTTTAATTATTATCAAAATAGCCAAAGAAAATATTGCAGAAGTTAGCATTAGTTTATTGGCTTTTTCTATATGTTCAGAATTTAAATCTTCTAAGTATTCACCTACTAAAGGTCTGTCATATATTTCCCCGTCTTTAATATATTCTCCCCCAAGCTCTATATCTAAAGCACCAGCAACACTTGCTTCCAATCTTGCTTTATTATTTTTGCCGTCTCTTTTTAATGCCGTAAATGCATTTTTATATTCATATCTGAAGAATATAGATGCAACAATGCAAACTAAAGATGTAAAGAATGAAGGTATTATATTTAATATATAGCATAATTTGATATTAAATATTCCGAATATATCATTACTTTTATTTTCATCTATGTATATAGTATCAGAAGAACTTTCAGAAAGTACATATATAACTTTATAGGCTATACAAAGAGGGGCACCTCCCAATAACAAAAATATAGCCGGATATATATAATCTTCTGAAATACTTATTATAGTATATTCTATAGTATTTTTAATAATTTGTTCTTCTTCTATATCTTCAGTATCAATTTCAGCATTTTCTTTTAAAAGTGATTTTGCCTTTTTTAAATCATTTGTAGTCAAGCTATGATATATATATGAGCTTATTTCTAAAGGTTTTCTAATTCCTAATGTCATATAACATAGAGCAAGCTCTATTATTAATCCTAGTATGAAATGCACTTTATACAAAAGCATTAAAAGAAAGAAAGGAATTAAAAAAGATACAGCTATGAGTATTAAAGAAGATAGTATTCCTACCGTATATGTCAATATTTTATTTTCAGGATTTCCTTTTTTTCTAAATAAATCTTCTGATATAAAATGAAGTCTTGATATAAAAACAAAAGGATCAAATTTTACATTTTTAATAAATATATTTAAAAGAAAAGATATAGGCAGTATTAATAATATTCTCATGTTGCTTATTCCAATAAAAGTTATTACTAATAATCATCGTAAAATTATAACTTTTCTATAATATTTATATTATTTTTCTCATCTATTTCTGTATAATATCCGCATCCATTTTGTAAAAGATAATCATAAAATCCCAATTTCTGCTTATCAAATCTGCTGAATATAGACATAATAACTCCTCCATGACTGACTACAGCAGTATAATCCAAATTATTTTTCTTCATATCTTCTATAATATATAGGTATGCTTTTTCTGTTCTGCTAAAGAAATTTTCGGAAGTTTCTCCATTAGGTACATTGCTTTTCCAATTAGTTCTGAAAAATTCTTTATAGTAAGGATTATTTTTTAATTCATCATGATTTTTTCCTTCAAAATCTCCGAAACTTCTTTCTCTTAAATCATTCAAAACTTCTTTTTGCATATCATTAAAGTATATATCAGCGGTTTCTAAGCATCTTTTTAATGGACTGCAATACAATTTCTCTACAGGTTTATAATTATCTATTATTTTTTTTCTATCATTTAAAGCTTTTTTTCCATCTTCGCATAATGGAGCATCTGTAGATCCCAGCCATCTTCCTTCAGCATTTAATTGAGTTTGCCCATGTCGTATAAATAGTATTTTCATAATGATAACTCCTAGCTTTAAAATAATTTTCCATAAATTTTTAACATTAATATTGACATTATAATGATAGTTTATTTTTTTTCAATAATATTATTTTTGTAATAGTAAATTTATGTAAAAATATTATGTAATTATATAAACATTATTTAGAAATAAAGCAATAGATTATAGAATAGGTAAAATACCTAATTTTGGCTTAATTTATGACAACACAACACAACACTAATCTAACATTTCTATTTTTTAATAAAATCAATCTTTATTTTTTAGCTATAAAAACATATTCCCATAATATTATCTTTATCAATACAAAAAAACACTATTTATTAATATCTCATGTAAAAAATAATTAATATAAATATCTTAGGGGAATGATTATGAAAAAACTATTATTTACTATTTTACTCATTACAGGTTTATTTACTTTATCTTGTAAAGATAAAGTAACAAGTCCTCTTAATAATCCAATTGGAATAACTGTTAATCCTAATGGAACAACACCATTGTCAGCAGTTTATACAAGAGAAACAGTAAATACTGCTCCAATAACAGTAACAGTTAAAGGTTTATATGGAGAGCCTGATATAATACATACTTACCCTGCAGGTTATGGCAGAGAGTTTGAAATACATGGTATGTTTGCAGAATCTCAGAACACTATTGAAGTTAATGATGGCGGAAGAATTATAACTAAAAATGTTTATGTAGCATCTTTACAAAATGGGATACAAAAAAAATATGATGTGTCAATCAATAATTTACCAGAAGAAAAATACAAAAATAATCCTGAATTGTATTTTATTATGGCTATTACTTATTTATATTCCATAGGAATATCAGAAAATGGTTATGTAAGATATATACAAACTGGTTATGGTGGTACAAAACTAGTAATTGAAAATAAAAGGATGTTATTATATCCAGAGATTAGTGGAAAAATTACTGATTTATTAGGAAAAGAATTAATAAAGTATCCAACAATTTCTCATCATGATACTATAAAAGTTAATGGTAATTATATTTATTTATCCTTTTCAACTTGGGGATCAGAGGATAGATTGGTAGAAATAAATAGTGCAGGTTCCAAAGTAAGAGAATTAAGTTTTGGAAAATTGATACAAAATTCTTTAGATTTAGAAAAATATCCTGAAGATGAGGCTGTATTTAAACAGATAGTTTTTGGAGAGGATGTAAATAATATATATACTGTAAGCGGACAGCAAAAATCTATAGATTGGTTTCATGGTAATTCTTTAGTTTATGATTCTTCAACTGATATTTTATATGTCTCTATAAGACAGAGAGCAGTAGTTGCTATAGATTATTCAGAGTGGAAATTGATATGGTGGATGGCTGATGAAACATTAGCTACAGAAGTTCCAGGTGCTATACCATACGATGTACATTTTAAAGATTTAAAATCATTAGATGCTTATAGAGTAAAAGGTGATGGAATGAATGACGGACCTAAGAATCAGCATGCTTTATTTTTACTTGCTAATGGTAATTTAGGTATGTTTGATAATCAAGGAGATGAAGAAAATAATCCTAATGGTTCGAGATATGTAGAATACCAAATAACGGGTACACATGGTAATTACATGGCTCAAAAAGTTTATGAGTATAGAGATACTTCATTATATTCTCACAGTATGTCTGATGTAGATTTTACAGGAGATAATTATCAGAATTTATTATTAGCATATGCAGATCCAAAAGCTAGAATTTTAGAAGTAGAAAAAAATACAAAGAATGTTTTATTCAGATTAGATTTACCATTTATGAGTTATAGAGCAGATAAAATGCCTTTATATTATGATGAAGGAAGAGTTTATTCAGAGGACTGTAACTTGAAAAATCCTAATTGATTATAATTTGATAAATTAAATTAAGGCTTGATTATAATAGTAATATAATTAAGCCTTTTTTATTTTTATACTATATATTAATTTTTTAATAGTGCGTTTACATTTTATTAACAAATAATAATAAACTACATATAGCTAAATAAAATTTTATATAGGTCTGGTATGTATAAAAAATACTATAAAAAATAATTGACAATTTATCGAATTTGCGTTATAATCAATAACTGTACAAAAACTAACAAAATTTAAAAAATAGGGTATGTGTATGAATTATGAAATATTAGCTGAAAATGCCCGCTTTTTTACAATATCAGCGGCAATACTCACATTAGCTTTCGCATTCTATTTTTATAAATGGATGCGTAAGCAGGACGAAGGTAATGAAACTATGAAAGAAATAGCTTCACATGTTCGTTCCGGTGCTATAGCTTATCTTAAACAGCAGTATAAAGTTATAGCTTTCTTCTTTGCTGGAGCTTTCATTATTTTTGCTATTCTTTCTTATGCATTAAAAGTGCAAAACCCTTTCATTCCTATAGGTTTTTTAACAGGCGGTTTCTTCTCAACTCTTTCTGGTTTCTTGGGTATGAAAACTGCTACTTATGCATCTGCTAGAACTGCTAATGCTGCTAGTAAATCTTTAAATGAAGGTTTAACAATAGCTTTCCGTTCTGGGGCAGTTATGGGACTTACTGTAGTAGGTCTTGCTTTGTTTGACATATCATTATGGTTTATAGTATTAAATGTATGGCTTGATAATAGTTTATTCGGTACAGACTTTTTAAATTTAGCTGCTACAGGAATAGCTAAAGGTACTGCTGAATATACTGCAGCTAAAATGCACTTTGTAACTACTACAATGCTTAGCTTTGGTGTAGGTGCTTCTTTCCAAGCATTATTTGCCCGTGTTGGAGGCGGTATATTTACTAAAGCTGCCGATGTTGGTGCTGACTTGGTTGGTAAAGTTGAAGCTGGAATACCTGAAGATGACCCTAGAAACCCTGCAGTTATAGCCGATAATGTAGGCGACAATGTAGGTGATGTTGCTGGTATGGGAGCGGATCTTTATGAATCTTATGCAGGTTCTATACTTGCTGCTATGAGTTTAGGTTCTGCTGCTTTTGGATATATTAACCCTAATGTAAGCCCAATATATGCTGTATCTCTTCCTATGATACTTGCTGCTATTGGTACTCTTTCTTCTATAATAGGTGTATTCTTCGTTAAAACTAAAGAAGGTGCTACTATGGGAGAATTATTAAAATCTTTAAGAGTTGGTGTTTATGTGAGCAGTGCTATTATTATAGTAGTATCTTTCTTACTTGTAAAAGCACTTCTTCCAAACAATTTAGGATTATTCGTTTCTATAATCGTAGGACTTATAGCTGGTAATGTTGTTGGTTTCTTCACAGAATACTATACTGCAGCTGAATACAGACCTACTCAATGGGTAGCTGAACAATCTAAAACTGGTCCTGCTACTGTTATTATAGGCGGTCTTGCTGTAGGTATGCAGTCTACTTTAATACCTGTTGTTACAGTAGTTATTTCTATAATGTTGGCATTTGGTTTTGCAGGCGGTTTCGGTTCTGAAGCTTCTTCTTTCTCTCAAGGTTTATACGGTATTGCTTTAGCTTCTGTTGGTATGTTATCTACTTTAGGTATCACATTAGCTACTGACGCTTATGGTCCTATAGCTGACAATGCAGGCGGTAATGCTGAAATGTCTGGTCTTCCAGAGAGTGTTAGAGAAAGAACAGACGCTTTAGACTCTTTGGGTAATACTACTGCTGCTACTGGTAAAGGTTTTGCTATATGTTCTGCTGCTTTAACTGCCATGGCTTTGATTGCTGCTTATATTGAGGAAATTAAAACTTCCTTGGGAAGAATGATTAATTCTGGTAACCTTACTTCTATAGATATAGGTACTGTTCAATATACTGCTAACAGTGCTAAAGAATTATACGACAAAGTTGTTTATAGTTTAGGTATGAATGAGTTTATGAATGCTTTCAATATTCACTTGATGAACCCTAAAGTATTAATAGGTATATTTATCGGTGCTATGTTAGTATTCTTCTTCTGTGCTTTAACTATGAAAGCTGTTGGTCGTGCTGCTGCAGGTGTTGTAGAAGAAGTTAGAAGACAGTTTAGAGAAATTAAAGGCTTGCTTGCTGGTGAAAAAGGCGTAAAAGCTGATTATGAAAAAGCTGTTCAAATTTGTACTAAATCAGCTCAAAAAGAGATGATTGTTCCTTCTGTACTTGCTATAATAGTACCTGTTGTAGTTGGTTTCTTATTCGGAGTACCTGCTGTTATAGGTATGTTGGTAGGCGGTTTAACTGCAGGTTTTGCTATGGCTGTTATGATGTCTAATGCTGGCGGTGCTTGGGATAATGCTAAAAAATACATTGAAGCTGGTAATTTGGGCGGTAAAAAAATCATAGATGAAAAAACAGGTGAAAAAATTACTAACCCTAATCATGCTGCTGCTGTTATAGGTGATACAGTTGGTGACCCATTCAAAGATACTTCAGGGCCTTCAATCAACATTCTTATCAAATTAATGAGCTTGATAAGTGTTGTATTTGCTGGTGCAATAGTAGCTTTCTCACCAAAAATTCAGGCTCTATTAGGTATAGCTGATCAAATTATTAAGTAATAACTTTATTTAATATTAAATATATAAGCTGTCTGACTTTAATTAGTTGGGCAGCTTTTTTTATTTAAATATGAACTATAATTCTTTTTATTATACAATAATTATTAAATAATGGTAATTTCATATTTGTTTATTTATTTATTTATAATACTAATCGTACTTAATATTATTAATTTTGAGGTAATTTATGAAGTTAATATGTATTTTTATGATTATTTTAACATTATTCAATTTATCAGCATGTACAAAACATGAATACTCGGTATATTATCCAAGCACTCCAGAAACTCCAAGCACTCCAGAAACTCCTTCTATTTATGAAGATATTAATTTTATGTATTTAGATAGTAATTATACCTCTGTAGAAAATAAAACAGATATTATGTGTATATTTTTTAAAGATATTGAAGATATGGTAATTTTTTCAGAAAAAGAAAATGATAATGAGTATTTAGTTTCTGTAATATTAAAAAATAATACTTCTGTTTTAATGAGATATAAAAATAAAAAAATATTTCCTGAAACAATTAGTTTTTATAAAAATAGTACCATAATAAAAGGATTGGTAAAAATGGATTTAGTTAAATATAATAATATTGATGTTACATTTTATATGAATGATACAATGGAGTTAATATCCGGTATAGAACTAAAAAATGATATAAAAAATTATAAAGAAAATTTTAATTTAGATAAAGATGAAAATTATAATCTTAATATAATGATGAATAGTTTATTCATATTAAATTCAATTAATAATCATATTACTAATAATGGACAATTTCAAGCAAGAGCTGGATTTGGTCCCATATTTCAAGCATTAGGTACAATAGTAACAGGTATAGCAGAAGGGATAATGGCTGCTGTTGGAATTCTGGTTGGATTAAGTATAGTAACTGCAATTATTGTTGTTCCATTAATTAGTTTAATTACGGATTCTGCTAAAAAAGCTTTAGAATCAAAAAAAGTTGATGAACAATTTGTTATAAATTATAGAAATAGTTCTGCTGTAATATTGAAAGATAATCAGGATATTGTATTTGATGGTGATTCATTTATTGTTAATAATGTTCTTAATTTGGTGATCCCCATAAAATCTGATTTAGCACCTATAAGATGGTATATAAAACACAAGCCTGATAGTATGAGTTATGCACAAATTGGTCAATATTTTTTGTTTAAAAATTATAATAATAATCCTATATCAATTAAACCAGATGGTTTGATAGTTAATCTTTTAGTTTCAGGAGGAATGTCAGAGGCTACATTTTATATAAAAAATGAAAAAATACAAAATTTGCCGGACGGAGAATCTATAATTATATGTTTTGAATTTCCAAAATATTCTATAGTTAATGGATATTATACTGATAATTTATGTATTGAAATAAAATAATTATAGTTTAATATATTAATAATTGGAGTGATACTTATGAAAATAATTAAATATTTTTTATTTGTAAATATTTTAATTATCACTATTACATATACTGCATTTGCTAGTTTGGAGATAAATTTTCAAGGACATTATGGAATTGCTTTTCCGTTTAATTCTATAAAAGTAAATGATAATTATAAAAATACTATTTATGATAGCGTTAAAGGTACTTTAGGTTTTGAAGGAGCTATATTTTTTCAAATTGGAAATTATTTTAAATTATTTGAAGATGATTATACAAGCATTATTAAAGGTGTGAGTTTATTTGGAGATATTGGTTTTAGTATTAATGCTTTGATGTCTGATTATAAAGAAAATAATATAAAATATACAGAGATACTTGGATTTTATTCTATGCTGGTTGGAGCTACTGTAAAGTTAAATTTCAGTAAAATATCTATAGGATTTGGTACAGGAATAATAGCTCCTTTATATGCTGTTGTTTCTTCAAGTAAATATGGCGGGGTTATATCGGCACCTGATGATTTAGATAATTGGAATGTTTCTGATATGAGAAATCTATTTAAAGCTCCAATAATGCCTTATATAAAACTCACTGTTGAAGGATTTATATATTTAGTTCCTAATTTTGCTGTTACTCTTGGAGGATATATGATGTATAATTTTGGTATGCAGTACAAAACTGATGCTGTGAATAATAATTTAGGTAATAATATATATAATAAATATAATTTTTCGACTCTTTCTATTGGATTAGTTTTAGGTATATCTTTTGGCAGATGTAATTGATATAGTTTTATTTTAGTTTTTATATGAAATTATTAAAAAAATTTACTTTATGCACTATAAAAGTAAAAAAGATATATTTTTGTTTGACTTTATATGATTATAATTTATAATAATTTTCTAAAATAATCAAAAATATTTACTTCTATTAGAATATTGTTTTTACTGTTTTTTTGTAAAAATTCTATTATTGTTTTTTATAAAGATAAAATATCGTATAAGGAAAATATTATGAAAAAAATTCATTCCATTAGAGTAAAAATGCCTATAGCAATAAGTATTTTAAGCACTATATTTTTAGTTTTAATAGTTGCTATATTATCATACAGATCCCATATTACAATTAAAGATGCCACATTGAATGGTTTTAATAATACAGTAAATGGTTATAAAGACATGCTTGATGTTTGGCTTGATGATAGTAGGAATTTGATAGAAACCTATTCTGTATCTCCTATAGTAAGAAATTATCTTCTAAATAGAAATGTAGATATTAGAACTACACTTACAGAGTTTGAAGGCATTAATGAATATGTACTTGATATAGGTATTACAGATACTAATGGAATAGTTTTAGATAATGTTAATAATGTAAAGATAGGTGAAAATATAACCACAGTAAGACCTAATATTTTAAATATATTAAAAAATAATAATAATAAAGCCTCTTTCGATGACGGCATACAAAGATCAAGTGCTGATAATAAATGGTCATTAGCTGCTATTTGCGGTGTTAATTATAATGGTGAATACATAGGAAATATATATATGATTTTGGATTGGGAGGAGCTTGCTGTAAAGCTTCAGGATTTGAAATTGCCTGAAAGAACTAGGATATTTGCTATTGATGATGAAGAGACAGTTGTACTTGACACAAAAAATGAAATCAATACCAAAGCGAATGAGGCTTATGGAGAAATTATAAATAGCGGTTTATCATCTGGTGTTATGAATTACATATCTTCTGTAAGTGATGATCCTAGAACAGCAGTTTACAGCAAACTTCAAAATTTATCTTGGTATTTAATTATGGCTATGGATGATAAAATTATTTACAAGGCTAATAATGATTCTATAATAATATCTATCATTATATGTATTTTATCTATCATTTTTATAAATATATTCGCTTTTATTTATATTAAAAAAGTTACTCATCCGCTTAAAAATTTAATGGATCATGCAACTAGTATATCTGAAGGTAATATTACTGTTAGGACTAAAAATAATTATGGAAAAGATGAGTTTGGAGAATTAGAAATGGTTTTTGATATTATGAGCAGCAGATTAGCAGAAGTAGTTTATAATGTTAATAATGCCTCTAAAGAGATAATGACCGCAGCAGAAAATATGATGGAAAGCAGCAGCGAATTATCGGCAAGAACAGACACTCAGTCATCTAGTTTGGAAGAAACAGCAGCCAGCATCGAAGAAATGGTTTCTAATATAAAGATTTCAGCTGAGAACTCTATTCATGGTAAGGATATGATGTCTGAGTCTATTACATTCATTGAAGATGCTGCAAACATTATATCACAAACCGCTTCAAATATAGAGGATGTTTATCAGTCTAGCGAGAAAATAAAAGATATTACAAAGATTATCGAAGATATTGCATTTCAAACGAATATACTTGCTCTTAATGCTTCCGTAGAGGCAGCACGTGCTGGAGATCATGGTAAGGGATTTGCTGTTGTTGCTTCTGAAGTAAGAAATCTAGCTCAAACCACTCAGGCTTCTGTAAAGGATATTACAGCATTAGTTGATAGCACCTCAAGTAAAATAGATATAGCAACTAATACTGCTAAACAATCGCAGGATATATTTGCCAAACTTCAAAACAAGGTATTAGAAACTTCAAAGCTGATGGAAGATATCACTTCAAATGCATTACAACAGCAGTCTGGAACTAATCAGATAAGCACTGAAATTAATAATATGGAAACGGTAACTACTCAGAATGCTACCTTAGCTGAAAACTCAAATGAGATATCAAAAAGTTTGGTTGAAAAAGCCAGATTTTTAGAAAACAGTATTGAGTTTTTCAAAATTTCTCATAATTGATAAAATGCAGTTATTATAATAGACTTGTTTTAAAAGTACTTTATAAGATTAAGTATAAAATTATAAACATGATGTTTTATAATTTATTATTTTAGTATATAGATATGCAGTCTTTCGCGACTGAGGATTTTGTATACCACACTTCACGGAGTGTACCTCGTAGTGTTAGTCCACACAAAATTATAAAAAATTAGTTTTGAAAAAAGTCTAATGTGTAATACCTAATTATACAAATTATTTTATTTTAAATTTGCATTTCTTTTTATTTTGTTTTATAAATATAATATCAAATAAAAATAGGATAAAATTATGAAAGAGATAAAAATAACAGATATAGAAAATATTAAAATAGGCAATGCTCAAAATAAAGATGCAGCAACAGGCTGTACTGTTATAATATGCGAAAGAGGGGCGGTTACTGGACTCGATGTTAGGGGAGGAGGACCTGCTTCAAGAGAAAGCGAACTTACAAAACCATTTGCTTCGGCAGAAGTTATACATGCTGTGCTTTTAAGCGGAGGAAGTGCTTTTGGTCTTGATGCTTCCGGAGGCGTTATGAAATATTTAGAAGAGAGAAATATAGGTTTTGATGTTGGAGTTACAAAGGTTCCTTTGGTTTGTCAGTCTTGTATATTTGATTTGCGTGTTGGGGATTATAAAGTTCGTCCGGATATTAATATGGCTTATGAGGCTTGTATCAATGCTCAAAATAATAATCCAAAAATGGGAAATTATGGAGCTGGTACAGGTGCTAGTGTTGGAAAAATACTTGGTGCTGATTATACTATGAAGTCTGGGCTTGGTTTTTATGCTGTTCAAATTGATGATGTTAAGGTTGGTGCTATAGTTGCTCTTAATGCTTTCGGCGATATTTATGATTATGATAATGGAAAAATGATTGCTGGTCTTCTTAATGAAAATAAAGATGGGTTTAGAAGTTCTGAAGAGGAGCTTATAAAAATAACGCAGAATAATAATTTGTCTTTTACTTCTAATAATAATATAGTTACAAATACTACAATAGGAGCTGTAATTACAAATGCCAAGTTTACAAAGTCACAAATGGGAAAAATAGCTTCTATGGCACATAACGGCTTTGCTAGGGCTATAAAACCAGTGCATACTACAGTAGATGGCGACAGTATTTATGCTATGAGTGTTGGGGATATTAATGCTAGTTTAGATTCAGTTGGAACTATTGCTGCAATAGTTATGGGTAGGGCTATTAATAATGCTGTAAAAAGTGCTGAGGCTTCTTATGGTTTTAAATCTTATAGTGATATAATGAAAAATTAATTCTTATTAAAATTAGAATATTATTTTTATAAAAGTAAACTAGAAGTGCTTATTAAATTAGTGCTTCTAGTTTTTTAATTTTGTCTAATAAAAAAATAGATTTTGGGGTGGGCGGGCGGGCAGGATAGATTAATAAAAAAATTAAATTCTTTTATTTTGTAATTATTAATATTTTTTAAGCAATTAAAAAAGCCATAGTATAAATAAATACTATGGCTTTTATATTGAAAAATATTTGTTTTTATTCTTCTGTTTTTTTCTTTTTAGAAGAAGGTACTTTTTTTACACTAGATTTTTTTATTGATTTTACTTCTTCTTTTTTTTCTTCTTTCACTTTAAGAGGAGAATTAAATACTTCTTCTTTAACGCTTTTTACTTCTCCATCTTGATAAGCAGAAGGATCTTCAAGTTCATCAGTTCCCCTTTTAGGGTCCTTACCAGCATAAACTAATTTGTCTTTAACTTTATCCAATTTGACTTCGCATATTCTCTCTATATCTTCTATGTCGAGAGATTCTTTTTCAAATAATTCTCTTGATAAACCCTCAAACTTATCAGCATTCTCAGCTATTAATTTTTTAGTTCTTTCATAAGCTTTCATTACAAACTTATGTACTTCTTCATCTATTTTCTGAGCAGTCTCTTCACTGTAGTCTTTATGTCTTGCTATTTCTTTACCTAAAAATATAGGCTGTTCTTTTTGTCCGAATGATATAGGTCCTAATCTGCTCATACCCCATTCGCATACCATTCTTCTAGCAAGTTCAGTAACTCTTTCTATATCATTAGAAGCACCTGTAGTAACAGAATCTTCTCCGAATTTGAACTCTTCAGCAACGCGTCCTCCAAGAAGCAAAGACATTTCATCAATGGCTTTTTTTCTTTGAAGAGTATATCTTCCGTCTGAAGGTAAAGTCCAAGTAGCACCTAAACTTCTTCCTCTAGGAACTATAGTAACTTTATGCAAAGCATCAGTATTTTGAAGAAGAACTGCCATTAAAGTATGTCCTGCTTCATGATAAGCAGTATTTAACTTTTCTTTTTCGCTTATCAAAATACTTCTTCTTTCAGGCCCCATCATAACTTTATCTCTAGCCTCTTCAAAATCAGAAAGCTCTACTCTTGATTTATCATTTCTAGCAGCTATTAAAGCAGCCTCATTAACCATATTAGCAATATCAGCTCCAGAAAAACCTGGAGTAGCTCTAGCTAAATGATACAAATCTATAGAAGGATCATGCTGTATTTTAGCAACATGTACTTTGAATATCCCTTCTCTTCCTTTTACATCAGGCAAATCAACAACAACCTGTCTGTCAAATCTTCCAGGACGAAGCAAAGCAGGGTCAAGTACATCAGGTCTGTTAGTAGCAGCAAATATTATGATTCTAGTATCAGTATTAAAACCGTCCATTTCAACAAGCATTTGGTTTAAAGTCTGCTCTCTTTCATCATGACCGCCACCGTATCCAGCTCCTCTAGTTCTTCCAACAGCATCAAGCTCATCTATAAATATAATACAAGGAGCAGATCTTTTTCCCTGTTCAAATAAATCTCTTACTCTTGAAGCTCCGACACCTACAAACATCTCAACAAACTCAGAACCAGACATACTAAAAAATGGAACATTAGCCTCACCAGCAACAGCTTTAGCAAGTAAAGTTTTACCTGTACCCGGAGGGCCTACTAAAAGCACACCCTTAGGTATTTTAGCACCTAATTTTGTGAATTTGCTTGCATCTTTTAAAAACTGCACAACTTCCTGCAATTCTTCTTTAGCTTCTTTACAGCCTTCTACATCTTTGAAAGTAACTTTTACATCCTCTTTAGTTAGAAGTCTCGCTCTGCTTTTACCAAAGCTCATAGCCCTGTTATTAGAACCCTGAACCTGTCTGAACATAAAAAACCAAAGTAAAAATCCTATTAAAAGTATAGGCAGTAAGTTTACAAGTATGAGACTTAAATAGCTGGGCTTTTCTGCCTCTCCTCTTACTTTTACATTATTATCTATAAGCAAATTAACAAAACCGCTTGCTGTAAATGGTATAAATGAATAAAAGTTTATCTCTGTAATTTTACCATTAACAGTTTCTATAGCTTTACCATTTCTTATGTTTTGATCAACTATAGTAACTTCTTTAACGACACCTTCTTTAACTTTTTGTACAACTGTAGAATAATCCCATTCCTGAGCTTTTACCTGCGGTGTTTTTTGAAAGTACATTATAGCCATTACAACTACCATTGTAAGAAGAAGTATGATTATAATTTGATTTCCGCCTCCGCCAGATTGAGGCATAGATTGTCTTCTATTATTTCTTTTACTACTCATGTATTCTCCAAACTTATTTTAACTTTTTTATATATAAATAAATATTAATAAAATATCAAATATTTACAAATTTATTATTTAGGTATATCCAAGATAGTACCATAGCTATTAAAGCAATGAGATGCTAAAGAAGAAACTCCTCCGCCTCTCTTAAGATAGCTGTTTATTGTTTTCCCATCTTTTTTAGCCAAATCAGGGTATTTTAAGTTCATATATCCAACTATAAGTCCTTTACTAGTAGAAGCATGAATATATGTTACAGTTTCATCTTCTTTATCAACTCCTATTACTATACCTGCATGCGTAAGTTTTTTATCATCGGATGTAGTTTTGTCAAACATTATTATATCTCCTACATTCGGCAAAACATCTTTATAAATTTTTTTGTATTTTGACAAAGTAGTATATATAGTTTTTACTCCGCCGGAATCTAAAATTGCCTGTTTTTCAAATACCGCTATGTTAGAAGTCCAATAAACTGCTGCTACATATCCCGAACAGTCAAAGCGAAATGTTTTTTTCTCTTTGGAAGTAGGGTGTGTTAATGTAGCTTCTTCATTATATTTGTAATGTTTATTCAAATAAAAGTTAGCCCATTTATTTATATCATTTCTAACTTTTTGCTTTTGAGTATCATTTATTTCAACGCCTTTCTCTTCCAGCTGTTTTTGATATTCTTTATCATATCCGTAAGTTTGAGTAAATGATACTGAATTAAACAACATCATAAATAATGATAGTATAATAATATAAAAACGCATAATACACTCTTATATATAGTAAGTTATTTTATAAAATATTAGTAAAAAGTCAAGGCAATTTACAATATTATTATTTATATTAATTTGGTTTTTCTAATACAGTGCCATAACTGTTAAAACAATGAGAAGCTAGTGAATAAGGAGCATCTCCTCTTCTAAGGTAGCTATTTATTTGTTTTCCGTCTTTTCTTGCTAAATCAGGATATTGTAAATTCATATATCCTAAAATAGGACCTTTACTCGTAGATGAATGAATATATGTTATAGTTTCATCTTCATCTATATTTATAATAATTCCTGAATGTGTCAGCTTCTTATTCGGATCTGTAGTTCCGTCAAAAAATATTATATCTCCTATATTTGGAAGTGAGTTTTTATAAGTTTTATTTTCTTTTGACAGTATATAAAATATATTTGCAGTTGAACCTTTAAGTGTTATTTCTGGATTTTCAATGGCTGTCCAATATACAGCTGCTACAAATCCGGAACAGTCAAAATTAACTTTTTTCTTTTCCTTTGTAAAAGGATTAGTAATAGTGTCGCTTTGATTGTATTTATATTTTTTATTCATATAAAAATTAGCCCATTTTATTATTTCAAGTCTGATATTTTCCTGATTGAAAGCAGGTACATTAAATAGTAATGAGATAATTAAAATACTAATATAAAAACGCATATAATCACCTGTAATATTTAATTTTTTTATTATTTTTTTATAATAATTTTCATTAATTATAAATCGGATTTTTAATTATAAATAATAGTTACATGTTATTATAATATAATTCTTTAATACTGAATTCATCAGATTTTAACCATTTTATTCTATATTGTATAGGCGTTATTATATTAAAAAATGCTGATAAATAAGGATATGCATTTTGAAACTGCATGGATAACCTAGTTTTGAATATGTATTTATTATTTTTATTTAGTTTATTTACATTAATTACTTCTATTCTGTTTATCTGATAAATATTTTTAATTAATATTTCTAAATCAGAATTTCTAGTTTCCCTCATAGTTTCGGAGTTTAAAACTACATATTCTTTAGTGAAAAAGTCATAATATAATTTTTTGTATATATATATTTCTCTTACATTATCATTGATAATCAAATTCTTTTTTATCAAATCAACCCTATAGTTGATAAACAATATTATTCCATTATCTATATATTTTTTGATATTCTGATATATTTCATTTTCATAATGAGTTCTTACATCAACATAAAGCATATCATCATATATATAGCTTCTTGAAAAATATAATCTTAATTCATAAGAGTATGATATTTTTGAAATAATTATAAAAAATAATAATAGTATAAAAATTCTTTTCATAAATATTATTTTACTTTTTTTGTAAAATATTACAATATAAAAAATCCAACTAATAATTAATTATTATAAAAATATACTTACTTCTATTCCGATTTTATTTTCCATTTTTTTGTAAGCATATAATTGTCTTGATCTCAGATATTCATATTTAAATGCAAAAACTATTCTATAAATTTCAAAACCAACTCCCACAGCTATATGAGGATATAGTTTCTGATAGCTGTCAATAACAGGATATCCTTCTCCTCTCTTTTTTCTATCTATCGTATTAATCTCATCATAATTTCCAGCTAAATATATCCCTGTTATTAAACTTATTTCTCCCCATATAGGAAATCTAAAATCTGTTCCGAAATACATATTAAATAAATTTACAAAGTTTGATTTTTTGAATCCTGTTATAGCGAATGCAGTTCCGCCGTAAAAAGTAAACCAACCCCAATTATAGTGCAAAGAAAAATGCATCTGTTCAAAACCAACATCTCTAAATTCTTCTTCATCTTTATTGTATAATTCGCTGTCTCCTAATATATCTCCGCTTATATGAGAACAGGTATGTCTTAGAGGAGTGAATCTGAATCTTAATTTATTTTTATAAATATAATCAAAATACGCTTCAACTTGCATATGAGTACCATACATCAAACTTATTCCATAATATCTGTCATATCCTTTAGGGTAGGCTGATAAGAAAAATTGAGTCAAATAACCTACGCCTATTCTGAATCTATGATCATTATTATATTCAAATGCTATTGGAGATGCTTCGGTTGCTAATGTAGGCTGATGAAATATCAATACAGAATCAAAATCATAATTACCTTTATTATACATCTCTTTTATATTTAAAATATCACCGAACCAAAATTTACTATTATAAACATTAGGGTCAAGCCAGCCATATAAATATCTGTCTGTTTCAAAGTTTCTAAATGGATTATATCTCCATTTTATTTTTGTATTTTCTCTGTATTCATTCATTTTGTTTTCTAAAGAATTTTCTGCATTTTGAGAATAAATAGGCAAAGTAAATAAAATGAATATTATAATATATAATAGTTTTTTCATAATGATTTCCAATTTTTTATAAATAATCAAACATTATATATGAAAAATTCATTTTTTCAATAAATTACAAATTATAAAGTTATTTTTTTAGCAAGCAGATTTATATATGGTTCTGTTTCTATACAGTTTTTATCTATACCTATTTCATTTAATATGGATTTTAATTGAATTATTTGATTTTCTATAGTTTCATTTGAGTTTAAAAACTCTATTTCTATAAAGTTGTCTAAATTTTTTATTTTTGAAATTTCTACTAAAGCATTTTTATATATAAAGGCATAACCTTTTTTTTCTTTTTTTACATACTCTTTATATTTCTGCAGTTTTGATAAAAAGTTAATAATAAATCTTGCTTTTTTCTTGCTGACTTTAATTTCTATTTCTTCATTAACTTCTACACCTTCAATTAAGTTTCTTTCTTTTGTACAGAAAGTATATCTTCCATGTTCTATTCTAAGTCTTATACAGTCGCTAGTTTTTATATTTTTTTCTTTTATATCATTTTCTTTTGCATAGTAAATATCTTTTTTAAAATACTTTTTTTTGAATTTAGCATTATTTCTCAAAAAATTTAAAACAGAGTCAAAATCTTTTATATATGCTTTTATTTCAATTTCAGAGTTTGCTTTCATTATTTATTTACTCACTATATTCTTTCGAAGTGCTGTCATCTACATGTATTTTTTGCTTATCATAAATTAAAGGAGCTAGTTTTTCAAATAAGATAAATGCAGGTGAAGATAATATTACTGTAAGAGGAAGTCCAACAAGTAATTCAGATCTTATTAATACGGCAACATTTGAAAGATCTGAATATATAGAAGTTACCAAAAATAATGCTATAATTTTTATTAAATATCCAATTAAAGTTACAAATATTCCAGCAGCAATTTGTTTTATGAATATTCTAGTATTGAAGAAACCAACAAAGAAGCCTATGTTTAAAAATATTATGGCATAAGAACCGAAAGTACCGCTTGAAACAATATCCTGCAAAAGCCCTATGATGAAACCATATATTATACCGTCAAATGAACCATATCTAAATGCTATGAATACTAAAAAAATTAAAAGTAAATCAGGTTTGGCACCTAATGCCACTCTTATTAAATCATAAGCTGGAGATGACTGTATAAGAAGCAAAATCAGAGTTGTAATGATTACTGTTACTATTCTTTTCATTTAGCATCTCCGTTTTCTGCATTATCTTCTTCATTAGCAAGCATAATTATTTCTTGGTCTGGAACTTTTTTTATAACATAAACATTTTCTAAAGTAGAGAAATTAACAGTAGGTTCAACATAGAGATCATGGAAAAGTCCGTAATTTTTCTTTTCAACTTTGAATATAGTGCCTACTAATATACCTTTAGGAAATACTCCTCCCATACCGCTTGTAACAACTCTTTCGCCTTCTTCAACATCCATTTGCAAATCTATATACTGCAAATGTGTCTGAGTAGATTTAGGGCTTTGTCCCACCATTATTCCTGTAGTTCTTGAGCTTTCAAGCATTACAGATATTTGGGATCTTTGATCAACTAGAGATAATATTCTACTGTTGTATCTTCTTACTTCAACTACCTTTCCAACCAATCCTTTATATCCGTTTTGATATGATATAACAGGCATTCCTACAACTATTCCATGTGCACTGCCTTTATTTATAACAATAGTAGTGTAGAAATTCTGAGGGTCTTTAGAAACTATTTCAGCATATTCTAAAGGATATTCATCAGTAGGAGCTTCATTTAATAATGCTCTAAGTCTGTCATTTTCAGCACTTAACTGTTCATACTCCAAAGCAGCTCCGCTTAATTCAGCTATTCTATCCCTTAATATCTGCACTTGACTTTGAAGAGTGAATATATCTGTTATGCTGGTATAAAGATATACAAAAGCTCTTGATACGCTTTTGGTAGCACTTTGAATAGGGTATACTCCAAGTGCATAAATAGACTGCAGATTAAATACAAAATTGCTTCTATTTAAGACCATAAACATTCCTGCCACAAGATTAAGCAGAATATAAAGTGTAAGTAGTTTATGTTTTATAAAAAGTTTCACGTATATGAATATCGGCTATATTAATTAAAGTTTTATAATTTTTCCGATTAAGAGTATCGTCTATAATTCTTTAAATTTTTAGTTTCTTCTATAAACTTTCCGCATCCTATAGCAACGCATGTAAGAGGACTTTCAGCAAGAATTACAGGCACACCTGTTTCCATAGAAATTAGATCTGTGAATCCCGGAAGTAGGGAAGTACCTCCGCTCATAACAATGCCTCTCTCTACGATATCAGCAGAAATCTCAGGCGGTGTCTGATTAAGTACAGATTTCACAGCCTCTAAAATTTCTACTAGTATATCAGCTATAGCATCTTTAATTTCTGCACTGTTTATAGTAAGAGTTTTAGGAAGTCCTGATACAGAATCTCTTCCTCTTATATCCATAGTTTTTGATATGTCTCCTTTATAAGCATGACCTATATTGATTTTTATCTCTTCAGCAGTTTTTTCACCTATATAGAGGTTATGAGTTCTTTGCATGTATTTGATAATAGCATCATCAAGTTCATCGCCTCCAACTCTTATAGAAGCACTTCTTACCATACTTCCAAGTGAAAGTACAGCAACTTCAGTAGTACCTCCTCCTATCTCTATAATCATATTTCCATGAGGCTCATTTATAGGCATATCTGCACCTATAGCAGCAGCTCTTGCCTGTTCTATCAAAAATATTGTTCTAGCTCCAGCCTGTTCGCAGCTTTCTCTAACAGCTCTTCTTTCTACTTCAGTAATTCCTGTAGGTATACCTATAGCTATTCTAGGTTTTACCAAAGTCCTTTTATTATGTACTTTATTAATAAAGTATCTTATCATCTTTTCAACAGTTTCAAAGTCAGCAATAACTCCGTCTCTCATAGGTCTTATTGCCGCTATTGAATTAGGTACTTTTCCTAACATTTGCTTAGCTTCATTTCCTACAGCAATAACATTTCCTGTACTTTTTTCTATAGCTACAACTGAAGGCTCAGCCAAAACAATACCTTCACCCTTTACATATACTAAAGTGTTAGCAGTACCTAAATCTATTCCCATATCACTTGAGAACATATTATATAACCAGTTAAACATTTATTATAATCTCCTTAAAGTATCCCTAGCGGGCTTATACGAATTATCTATTTTTAGAGCTTCCCTAAACATTTTTACAGCTTCGTTTCTTCTTTTAGTTTCTAAATATAATGTTCCTATACTATAATATAAATCAGGATTTTTTTCATCTATCTCTAATGCCTTTTTATAAAAAAATTCGCTTTCTTTATATAATCCTTGTCTGTAATATAAATTACCTAATTTAAAATAGGTTCTGGATTCAAGCATAGTATTATTATTAAATTTACCATCCATAGACGATAATATTTGTATAGCTTTTGTATAATCTTTATCACCCTCATAAGCATTGGCAAGTTCATAATATAATTCCATATTTATAAATTTATCACTATTTTCTTCTAGCTCTCTGTCAATAGCATCTTCTAAATATTTTACAGCATCTTTAAATAAACCTATCTCATAACAAATTTTGGATAATTCTATAGCTGTTGATACTCTATTATCGCCCTCATTTATTGCTTCTATATATGAATTGTATGAATCAATATAATAAGCATGCCCTAATCTTTGATAACTGTATGCTAATCTTTGATGTATGATATTCTTGTTTTTTATGAATTTGAAAGATAATAATAATTGATTAGCATATCGTATGATATTTTCACTTGCATTTACAATAATTTCTTTTTTATCAGATCTTATAAGAATATCATAATATAAATCTATTCCTGTTATAAGTATATTTTTATTTAAAGGTTTTTTACTGTAGAGATCATTAAACAAAAATGAAGCATTATTATAATCTTCTGATTCCATATAGTCATATATAGATTTCAATCTTTTTTTTTCTATATAGTTTGAAGTAAATAAATAAGCAGCTGATATTACAGCTGCAGCAGTAATTAAGGTTGCTGCCACAATATGTATGCTAATCTTTTTTTCAACATTATATAGGTAAGGCATTATTATTTAATGTAATCCATAAATTAATTTTGATTATCTGCTGTGTTACCATTATTATATAATTCTAAAATGGTTTCTTTAGGATTAGTAAGCGGATCCTGAGATACTATACATAATCCTTCTAATATAACTCCGTTTTGTATTATAAGTTCAGGAGTTCTTATTTCACCAAGCACTCTGCTTGTAGGCATAAGCATTACTCTGTTTTTTGCCTCTATATTTCCAATAATTATTCCTTCTATAACAGCTGAAACAGTTTTTATATTTGACTTTACTTTTCCTGTAGCTCCTACAAAAACATTATCAACTTCTAATTTTTCGCCTTCATAGCATCCGTCAACTCTCAAAGTTCCGTTTAATGTAAATTCTCCTTTGAAGTATGAACCTTCGCCTATAATAGAATTAGATTCTGTATTATCATTTCTTCTTGAAAACATCAATAAAACTCCTAATTTTTAGTATATACTATGGAATTATCTATATTGTTAAATTTAAATTTTGTATCTAACCCAAATAATGATTCACTATGTCCTATAAATAAAAAACCATGTTCATTTAGTATGTCATAAAATCTATTAACAGTAAGTTTAACAGATTCATTATCAAAATATATAAGAACATTCCTGCAAAAAATAACATCCATATTTGCTTGGCTTCCTCTATGCCTCAAATTATGATAATCAAAAGTTATTAATTTTTTTATATCATTTTTGATGGAGTATTCTCCTGAGGATAGTTTATCAAAATATTTATTTAAATACTCTTTTGGAACATTTTCAACCTTATGTTCATCATATCTTCCTTCTTTAGCCGCTACCAAAGAATTAAGAGAAAGATCGCTTGCAAATATTTTTATATCCTCTGCTCTTATACCCGGAGTTTCCAAACAAGTTATCGCTATGGAGTAGGGTTCTTCTCCTGTAGAGCAGCCTGCACTCCAAATTCTTATTTGTTCGCCTGCTTTTTTATATTTCATTATTTTGGGCAGAACATAATTTTTAAGCAGTTTAAAATTCGGCTCATTCCTAAAAAATTTAGTAAGATTTGTAGTAATGTTATCTAAAAATTTTTTTAACTCTTCTTTATCAGAGGAAATAAGTTTATAATAGTCTTCTACTACTTCCAATTTTTTTTCTTTCATAGAAGAAGCTATTCTTGATTCTAAAATAATTTTATTAATAACATTAAAACATATACCGCTTTCTCTATATACAAAATCTTTAAACAGATCGAATTGTGTTTCGGTTAATTTTATCTCATTCAAAACAAGTTATTCCAAGTAAATAGGTAATAAATTATTATTGTTTTTTTGCAAGAACCATTTTTATACGCTCAAGAACTTTTTTTCTGTCCAAAGGTTTAGTTATATAGTTTTTAGCACCGGCTAAAAGTGCTTTTTTTACCATATCTTCTTTACCTAAAGCACTAACCATAACAACTTTAGCATTTTTATCGTATTCTATTATTTTAGTTAATGCAGTAATACCGTCCATTTTAGGCATTGTAATATCCATAGTTACTAAGTCTGGCTTGTATTCTTTATACATAAGTACGCCTTCTTCTCCATTTTCTGCGGTACCCACTACATTATATTGTTCAGATACAAAGATTTGCTGTAATTGTTTAACGACAAATGCAGAGTCATCTACGATTAAAACTTTAAATGGCTTACCAAATTCATTTATACCATCAGCTTCTTTTGTATTAATGTCAGACATATTTCTTTACTCCTTTTCTGATTCTACGGCAACTAATATATTAAAATCGCCAATAGAGGTATCTAATTTTATATGCAGAAATTCCGAATCGCTTATCGAAACTTCTAAATTTTTGCTTTTCATAATTACAGGCGGAGATATATCTACATCATATCCGTCTGTTTCTAATTTGGTTACAGAAAGCCCAGCTATTAAATTGACAAGTTCCTGTATAGTAGATAATGATAGCTTATCAATATCTTTTATTTCTCTGTCATTCATTATAGCAACTATTTTTTTGGCCGTTTCTATTTCCATATCTATTATAAAATGACCTACTATATCTTTTGATAATGCTACTATAGCTATAATACCTGAAGCATTTACAAAATCACCTTTTAAAGTTATATCTCCGATTTTTATTCCGTCTTTAATATAATTTTGCAATATTTCATTTGACGCATCGGTAAATGGTCTTATATAGTCAAGTCTCATATAATAATACTCTTTCAATACTAATTGATTGAAAGTATTTTAACAATATATGAATTTTATTGCAAGTATAGTTGCAAAATATAGTATTATGCTTTTATAAATATCGAAAAAAAAATAATTTGTTTGAAAATATTTTAAAATATAAAAACATTTTTTATATGAATTGCTTAGTTTTTATATATAAGTCTTATTATATGTTTGATTTGTTTTAAAATTGATTTAAAATATTAAGCATAAAATTATTTAACCTTAGAATAACGATATTATATTTTATATGCTATATAGATTGTGATTTTATATATATTTAGTTTCTTATCCGCTGGTTGCTTCTCACCTAACCAATAAAAAATCATCTTCTTTTTTTGTTCTACACTAGTAATGATCGTGTATTTGATAGCTAGTATTAGACTTATTTCAAAACTACTTGACAAGATTAATTATAAAAATTATTTAATTTAAAATTATACATATAATGTATTATATGTTGTATGGATTGCTGTTTTAGTGTGCAAATATGTAGACCTTCGCCTGCTGACATCTGCCAAAGTTACGCAGCGTTACAAAAGAAGCGGAGTTTTGCGAAGCACGCAGAGCGGTGCACGAATGTGAATCCCAAACTATAATCAAAAAAATATTAAATTAAAAAAACTATAAATATTAAAAATTTGAGTTTTGAAACAAGTCTAAAGTCTATGGAACTTTAGAAGGAGATAAGGCTTCTATACAGTTTAGAATATTAGATGATGGAATCATGGATAGTTTATGCTTTAGAGATTACGGCGAAGCTTATACAACAGATAATAGACTTGTTTCAAAAGTAATTTTATTTATAATTTGTGGGGACTAGCCCCCACACCCCCACTTCTTTTGGTGCCCCAAAGAAGCAAAAGGACTGCATTTTCTAGCTTAAACATACAATTTATACAACATGTAAAACATTTTATTAAATTATAATTAATATTATTTAATTAAGCATAAAACAATAAACTTATAAAATTATTTGTCAAGTAGTTTTGAAACAAGTCTAATATTGATGAAGATTTATATAGTTTATATTTAATAGCTGCTGAAGGGGTATTAAAAAAAATAAAAAATATATTAAGATATTAAAAAAATAAAAAGGGCTTTGAAAATCATATATTCAAAGCCCTTTTCTTTATAGTATGACTTTTACATAATTTTGTAGAAATCTATGTTATGCTGCAATTCATCTGGAAGAGGATTTCCTGATTTTGTGAATTTGAAGTATCTGTTTTCTAATTCAGTGGCTTTTTTATTTCTTATGTTTTTAAATCTATTTGCTATTTCTGTGTACATAGGCTGTTTTTCAAGTTCTGTTCTTATGCTTTTAGCAAAAGGTACTTGTCTGTATAATATTCCTCTTGCAACCCTGTTAAGTCTCATAATACCTTTACTCTCATATTTTATCCACAAATTATAATCGGTTACGAATACTTCTCTAAGATTGTTTCTGCATTTTTTAATTTGTACTTTTAATTTTTCTTTAGCTTCATCTGAAAGACCTCTGTTTTTCTTGTAGAACTGAACATAATCACTGTACTCAGAAGTAATAGACATTTGAGTAATATCATTCCAAGCAGGTCCAAGCATAGTTTTACATAATTCCCATCTGAAAGCTCCGATAGTAGGTATTAATAAAGAATCTATATCTTCAGAAGTGAATATTGGAAATAAAAATCTTCCTGTACTATTTTTTTGTCTGCTTGAAAGTTCTTCCCACATTATAGCCCTAGAACCAAATGTAGGCATAAGTATTATATTAGGCAAAACTTCCTGCATAACTAATTCTTTTTCTATATTTAGTTCTTTATTCTTATACAATACCTCCCTATAGAATGCTGAAAAATCTACATCAGTTATATCTTTTATAGACTTTTCCATAACATCTCTTCTGATTAATGCTCTTTCGAAATCTTTTGTTATCATATCTTTATGCAGTATAGGGAAGTACACGCTTACTTGTCCGTAACATAATCTATGAGTAGTTTCGATCATATTATCAACTTCATATTCAAGTCTTTTAGAAGAACTTTCCCAATGATCTTCTAATTCTTTATCATTTATAGTACCTCGTTTTTTTAATTCTCTTAAAGCCTCTCTATAATCCTGACCGAATCCATTAACAGAAGGCGGCTCTTCTTTATCATAAATTTTTTGAAGCCATTCGTCTATATAAAATACATTTATTCTTTTAGTTTTACTTTTATCTTTTATTTCATAAAGATCCATTATTTGATTAGGAGTAAGCAGCTGATCATCCATGTATCCGAAGTTTAAAAACATTTTTACAAGTTTGCTGTTTTCTCCGTTTATTATTGCTCTTTTAGAAATTTCTTTATATATTTCAAAGAATACACTTGAAACCCCTCTTCTTATTTTTCTTACATCATCATCTGTACTGAATTTATCTCTTAATTTTCTAAATGCCTGCAAAGATTTCATGAAGTTTTTAGCTTTAGTTTCATCAATTCCAGACATTTCTATTAATTTCTTAGTAGGATTTTTTACTTCAGCCGGTAATTCTTCAAAACCAACAGTAACTTTAATACTGTCAATTTCATTACCCATAGATGCATTTTCACCAGGCTGCATTATAGAATTTGCTGATATTCTTCTTATTATCGAATCTATCTCATCAATATCTATATTAAGATCATAATCATATTCAGTTTTAATTTTATTATAAATGTCTTTTATAATATTAGACATAAATATTATATATTTAACCCATACTTCATTATCTTTTCCTTGTTTGTCTAAATCAAGAGCAGTTTTAGTATACTCTCCAAATAAAGACTCTTCTTCATTAGAAGATAAAAAAAGTATGTTCTCTATAGCTTCAACTATTTCTGTTTTTAGCAGAGATGATATTCTTTTTAAATTTTCATATAGCATATGAGAAGCATCTAAACTCATATTTTCATCATAAGAAAAAAACTGATTTTTAATTTCTTTAGGCATAGTTAAAAATCTTCTTGCATAATCAATTTCAAATTCTAATTTTTCCGTATTTTCTATTAATTGATTTTTATTATGCATATATATTTCAGAATGATCTGCTCTTATGAAATCTATATCAAAAGAAACAGGAAAATTAAAACCAGAGTTTATAGAATCATCATAAATTTCTTTATAACTTTTAAAAATTTCTGATTTAATGTTTTTTGATTTATTTTGCTGCAAATTAAAATATATAACAGCAAGATTTGATGATATCATTTTTATATCAGAATTTATTTTTTTCATTTTAACATATTCTTCATAGGATTTTAATATCAGATATGCTATAGAATGATACATACTTGTAAGATATGCTTTATTAACTTTAAAAAAACTTTTAACATATTCTTGATTTGGAGTTTTTACAGCATATATTTCCGTATCATTTTTTGCTTTAAAAGAAAACATATATTTAGAATTTGATTTGTAGCTTCCTATACCAAGCATAATATTTTTGGGTATAGAAAATAATTTGCAGCTGTATCTCATAACTTCATTTTCATCTTCTATACCTAGAATCTCTTTTGAAGAAATATAAACATCTATTTCTCCTTTTGTTACTATTGATATGTTTTTTACATTTTCTCCTTCATAAAAAACAATACTTCCAGGGCTTAATTTTAAATTTCCATTTTCTTCAATGTTTACACTCATAATAATAACTCTCTTTTCAAATGTTTATTATACTTATTCGAAAAATTATATATTATTTTTTTAAAATATGCTAGTTTTTTATATTTTTAATATTAAAATTCCAAATTTCATTGAAAAATTCAAAGAAATTTATGAATTTAGCTAAAAATTAGGGTATCAAAAATCGTTTTTCTAAGTTTTAATTTTCCACATTCTTAATTTTTGTATAAAATGTATTATATTTAATATTTATTTTAGTTTATATATCGATTTTAGGTCAAAACAGGCTTTTCAGGCTATTGCGTTTTTTTAATCGTATGCTATAATAATAAAACAGTTGATGAGAAACAAAAAACAAAACGAAAGAAACGAAACATCAACTGAAAAATGAAAAACTTAAAGTTCTTTGACAGATATATGAGAGCGTAGATTTTTAGAAAGTTTTTTCCAACATAAACGGAAAATCAGCTATTATAAAAATCTTCACTAGATAAAGAAAACACAATTAGATTGTGTGTCTTAGAGTAGAAACAATTAAGCGGAGCGTTACTAAAGAATTAGATAAGAAACAGCTTTAATTAGCTAAAAGTCTCATTCAATTTGATATATTAGCTTTACTTTTATATTAGAAATAATAGAGAAGAAAAGGGTAATATGGTCAAGTAAGTAAGGGCTTAAGGTGGATGCCTAGGCACTGGAAGGCGATGAAGGTCGTGACAAGCTGCGATAAGCTACGGGGAGAAGCAAATATTCTATGATCCGTAGATCACCGAATGGGAAAACCTATAGAAGTAAACCTTCTATATCATAAACTGAATCCATAGGTTTATGAAGCGACACCCAGGGAACTGAAACATCTAAGTACCTGGAGGAAAAGTAATCAAAATTGAGATTCCCTAAGTAGTGGCGAGCGAAAGGGGAAGAGCCTAAACCTTAATAATGTCAAGTTGTAAGATGTTGTTATTATGGTGTTGTAGGGCGGTAAGTGATGTACTTACATGCATCGACTTTGCTTTATATGATAATAGAACTGTTTTGGAAAAGCAGACCATAGTGGGTGATAGTCCCGTATATGAAATCATATAAAGAAGGTTTTATCGTTCCTGAGTAGGGCGGGGCACGTGAAACCCTGTTTGAATCTGGGTAGACCACTATCCAAGGCAAAATACTAACCAGTGACCAATAGTGTAGAGTACCGTGAGGGAAAGGTGAAAAGTCTCCCGTTGAGGGTTATTAAATAGAACCTGAAACCTTAAGCTTACAAGTAGTCAGAGGGTACCCTGCTAGCAATAGTAGAAGGCCTGATGGCGTGCCTTTTGTAGAATGAGCCTGCGACTTATAGTATGTAGCAAGATTAAGAGGTAATAGCCTTGTAGTCGTAGTGAAAGCGAGCCTTAATAGGGCGAAATTAGTTGCATGCTATACGACCCGAAGCCAAGTGATCTACCTATGAGCAGCGCGAAACTCGAGTAACATCGAATGGAGGTGCGAACCAGTGGCCGTGAAAAGGCTTTGGATGACTTGTGGGTAGGAGTGAAAGGCTAATCAAACTTGGAGATAGCTGGTTCTCTCCGAAATGTCTTTAGGGGCAGCGTTATGTGTTTACTTGCGGGGGTAGAGCACTAAATGGACTAGGGCTCCTAACCGAGTACCAAACCCAACTAAACTCCGAATACCGTAAGTTAAGAACATGGCAGTTAGACAGCGGCGGATAAGCGTCATTGTCAAAAGGGAAACAGCCCAGATCCTCAGCTAAGGTCCCAAAATCTATGTTAAGTGGGAAAGGATGTGAGAATACTTAAACAGCCAGGAGGTTGGCTTAGAAGCAGCCATTCCTTTAAAGAGTGCGTAACAGCTCACTGGTCGAGTGTTCTTGCGCCGAAAATGTAACGGGGCTCAAACATAGTACCGAAGCTAGGGAATTATAGAGTTAATCTATAATTGGTAGGAGAGCGTTCTTTAAGCCGTCGAAGGTTTACCGTGAGGTGGGCTGGAGGTATAAGAAGTGAGGATGCAGGCATGAGTAACGAGAAAACGGGTGAGAAACCCGTTCGCCGCAAACCCAAGGTTTCCTAGGTAAAGCTAATCTGCCTAGGGTTAGTCGACCCCTAAGATGAGGCTGAAAAGCGTAGTCGATGGGAAACAGGTAAATATTCCTGTACTATGATATGTTTCGATGGAATGACACAGATTGTTTATGTACGCGTTAGATTGGTAGATAACGTCAAACAGTTTAGACTTGTGGTGAGTCAAATGCTTGCTGCTTTAAGGTTGAGGCTGGATAGTGACTGGGCTTTCGGGTTCAGGAAGTTGCATGAGCTAGGCTGTCGAGAAATAATTTCTAAGGTTAGGCATGTCATAATCGTACCGCAAACCGACACAGGTGGGTGAGATGAGTATTCTAAGGCGCTCGAGATAATCTTCCCTAAGGAACTCTGCAAATTAGTCTTGTAACTTCGGAAAAAGAGACGCTTGAATCTTGGTAGCAATATTGAGAGGAGAGTCGCAGTGAAAAGGCCTGGCCGACTGTTTAACAAAAACACAGATCTCTGCAAACATGTAAATGGATGTATAGGGATTGACACCTGCCCAGTGCTGGAAGGTTAAAAGGAGAGGTTAGCGTAAGCGAAGCTTCGAATTGAAGCCCCAGTAAACGGCGGCCGTAACTATGACGGTCCTAAGGTAGCGAAATTCCTTGTCGGGTAAGTTCCGACCTGCACGAATGGTGTAACGATCCGGGCACTGTCTCGGGGAAGAACTCGGTGAAATTGAATTATCAGTGAAGATGCTGATTACCCGCAACAGGACGGTAAGACCCCGTGAACCTTTACTATAACTTGACATTGAGTTTTGTTTTGTGATGTGTAGGATAGATGGGAGGCTTTGAAGTGGGAGCGCCAGCTTTCATGGAGCCATCGTTGAAATACCATCCTTCGCAAAATGGGATTCTAACGATTAGCCGTTATCCGGCAGTCGGACATTGTCAGGCGGGTAGTTTGACTGGGGCGGTCGCCTCCTAAAGAGTAACGGAGGCGTGCAAAGGTCACCTCAAACCGAATAGAAATCGGTAGTAGAGTATAAAGGCATAAGGTGGCTTGACTGCGAGAGAGACATCTCGAGCAGGTACGAAAGTAGGTCTTAGTGATCCGGTGGTCCCGAGTGGAAGGGCCATCGCTAAACGGACAAAAGGTACTCCGGGGATAACAGGCTTATCTCCCCCAAGAGTTCATATCGACGGGGAGGTTTGGCACCTCGATGTCGGCTCATCGCATCCTGGGGCTGGAGCAGGTCCCAAGGGTTTGGCTGTTCGCCAATTAAAGCGGTACGCGAGCTGGGTTCAGAACGTCGTGAGACAGTTTGGTCCCTATCCGTTGTGGGCGTTGGAAAGTTGAGAAGAGTCATTCTTAGTACGAGAGGACCGGAATGAACGCACCGCTGGTGTATCTGTTGTTCTGCCAAGAGCATCGCAGAGTAGCTATGTGCGGACGGGATAACCGCTGAAAGCATCTAAGTGGGAAGCCTCCTTCAAGATTAACTTTCCCTATGAGTTTCGTTGGAGACTACGACGTTGATAGACTGCAAGTGTAAGCAGGGAAGAAATACCTGTTCAGCTGAGCAGCACTAATCAGACCAATGACTTGACCATATTATCGTTTTCTTCTTATAACTAGGGAAATCATAATAAAAGAGTAGAATGAGACATCTACGCTCTTATATATCTGACAAAGATACTTAAAACTTTGTTCTTTTAATTTGCTAATATTATTTCGGTGACCATAGAGAAAGTGATACACCCGTTCCCATTCCGAACACGGCAGTTAAGCCTTTCATCGTCAATGGTACTGTAAGGGTAGCTTTACGGGAGAGTAGAACGTTGCCGGGTATATATTATATATTTTATCCCAATAGATTTTTTCTGTTGGGATTTTTTTATTTAATTTATTAATAAATAATGAGTAAATTATGAATAATAAACAAAGAATTATAAAAACTATTAAAATTGTAGCTTATTTATTTTCTTATATGATGGTTACTGTAGTTGCTTTTAATTATGGTTATATGTATTATGCTGTTAAATTTGATGGGGCTTCTGCTCCTCCTAATGTTTCTTTTATTTTTGCTATTCCTTTCATTGCTGCTATATTGGTATGTATTATTATAATTAGAATAATTAAAAAGGGAATGAAAGATTAGTATTATATGATATAATAAATTACTAAATAAAAATAATTTTGGAGATTTGTGAATAATGGAGAAAGAAAATAAAAAGAAAAAGATTATGCTTATTTCTGGTTCTATATTTAGTATTATAATTGTTATACCGCTTACTTTAGCTATTTATAATCTTAAATTAGAAAATGCTTCTTATCTTCCAAATACTTTTTCAAAATATGCTGTATCTTTTTTAATAGCGTTTATAATCATTCACCTAATATCAGTAATTTTTAATAAGATTATATTACTTGTTTTAACTTTAATTGCTGCAATTCTTATAAAGAAAATAATAAAATATGAGGAAGATGAATAAATTTAATTTTTCTTATAAGAATTATTTATATATTATATTTTTATCATAAATATTAAAAAATATTACTTTATTTAAATTAATCAGTTATACTTTACACTAGTATTTTATTAAACTTATTGTATAATAAATTACTAAATGAAAAGAATTTTGGAGGTTTTTAATTATGGCAAATCCAGTATTATCAGATAAGGCATTTAATTATGCATCAAGTTATGAAAATGAAAATACAATGACACTTAATGGGGCAATTAACAAATCAATAATACTTACATTGATATTAATGCTTTCAGCTATGGTAAGTGTATTCTTTGTTTTGGCAAGCAGACCAGATATGATTTATCCTGCTGCTTTGGGTTCTTCTATAGCTGCTTTTGTTCTAGCTTTGATAATGACTTTCAAAAAAGAATTATCTAAAGTTTTTTCTATACTTTATGCTATACTTGAAGGTGTTGCTATCGGGGCTGTTTCTTATGTATTTAATGCTGCTTATGATGGTATAGTTGTTCAGGCAGTATTTCTTACATTCTTAGATTTATTTATAATGTTAGTTTTATACAGATTTAGAATAATAAGAGTAACAGAAAAATTGAGAAGCGTAATTATGGTATCTACTTTGTGTATAGGTATTGTATATTTAGCTAATTTTATAATGTCATTTTTTGGTGCTAGAATACCTTTCTTATATGGTTCAAGTCCTTTAAGTATTGGAATAAGTATTGTAATAGTTCTTATTGCTTCTTTCAATCTTCTTTTGGATTTTGATTTTATGGAGAAAGGAGAGCAGTATAATATGCCTAAATATTTTGAATGGTATGCTGCTTTCGGACTTCTTGTTACTTTGGTGTGGCTTTATTTAGAGATATTAAAACTTTTAGCTAAAACTAGAAGCAGAGATTAAAGATTATATAATTTGAATTAAAGAGCATGCATATTAATTTATGCATGCATTTTTATTTGCATTAGAGTTTTAATTTATGAATTATATTTTTTATATATTTTAAATGTGTATATAATAAAATAATTTTTTATTAGGTTATAATTTTTTCAAACGCTTCAAAGACTTGTTATTGGAATGGATATTTTTCCTAAAATAGTATGAAACGACACTAATATTCAAAAATTTTAATTGCTTATTTTTTATAAAAAATATTAATAAAAATAAATGTATAAATGCTTGGCAAAGTTTTTTATTTAATGAATATTTTATCAACTTTTCCCATGGCAAAAGTTGCAAAAGCACGCACTATTTTTATATTAAAGTTTAATCTTATTATAAATAAACAAATAATTGTTTTATGCGGCATTATCTTTAACTTATTCATTTTAGTTTTAGAGATTGATTTTCAAAACGCTTTAAATCATTGTTATTGTAGAGATGAATATTAAATAATATTGAAGTTATAAATCTAGCTAATGAACTTTTTTTAATGAATATTTTATCAGTTTTTATTTATCTGTTTTTTGTGAGTTTACTTAAAGATTCAAAAAGATTTGGGAGTATATAAATATTTTATTAGACTTGTTTCAAAACTACTTGACAAGATCGTATATGAAAATTTCATCATTTTATAATTTACAAAATAATGTTTCACATATTTTATAAATTGTTATTTTAGTATATAAATATGCAGTCCTTTTGCTTCTTTGGGTCACCAAAAGAAGTGGGGGTGTGGGGGCTAGTCCCCACAAAATTATAAAAAATTAGTTTTGAAACAAGTCTATTATATATAACGCACGGTTAATTAAATCTTATAAATGATTAAAATTATTATTGAAAATTAGTTTATATTATTAATTTTATTCTGCGTGCGGTAATATGTATAATAAATTAAAAAAATCTAGGGTGGGAGCTGTAACAACAGTTTAAGCTTAAAAATAAAAGCAATACAAAAATGATATATAAGATAAAAAATATAAAGGGTGGGAAAATGTAATTGAATTTTAAAATCTTTATTACATACAAGCCATTTAAATGGTGGTACAATTTCTAGTTTTATATTAACAAAAATCAAAATTCATATTTAATCTATAAGTAAAAATTTGGGAATATGTTATTAAAACCTATAATAAAAAAGACAGCTTCTTAAAACTTTAAGAAACCGTCTTTTTTATATTATCTCATTCTAATTTAATAAATAATTAAATAAAATCAAGCTGCATCTTTTTTTATTCTAGTTTGATAGAACCAATCAACAAATACTGCTATAGCATTATCACCAGATACATTAGCAGCAGTACCGAATGAGTCTTGAGTTAAATATAATGCTATCATTAAACCCTGTAATTCTTCTCCTGTTATTCCAATCATATAGAAGAAAGGCAAAGCACTCATAACAGCACCTCCAGGAGCACCAGGGGCAGCAACCATAGCTATACCTAACATAAGTATAAAAGGAAGTATTGAACCATAAGTAGGATTTTGTCCTAAAATTAATATAACAGCAGTAGAACAGCAAGTTAATGTAATCATAGAACCTGCCAAGTGTATAGTAGCACAAAGAGGTATTACAAATTTTCTTATTTGTTCGGATACTCCGTTTCTCTCTGCGGCTATTAAGCTTACAGGTATAGTTGCTGCACTGCTTTGAGTACCTATAGCTGTAAAGTAAGGAGGTATTTGATTTTTAATAAGCATTATAGGTGATTTCTTTCCTATAGCACCAGAAATTATAAACAAAGCTGTTATATAAAGTATATGAAGAATAATAACAACAACAAATACTTTAGCAAATATTACTATAATATGCTGTATGCTTCCTGCATAAGCCAAATTAGCAAATGTACCCAAAATATGAAGAGGAAGTATAGGAATAATGATATTTTTTAATATAGTTTGTATAACCTCTTCAGAATCTTTTACTATAGAAAATAATTCTGCTCCCTGTCCTTTAGGTCTTAATAAAGTAATTCCTATACCTAATATAAAAGCAAATATTACAGCTGATGTAACATCAAATAGAGGCTTCAAAGGTATTGTAAAATAGCTTTCCAAACCAGATTCTAACTTTATATTGCTTAAAGTGGCTGAGCCTAAAAGTGTAGGGAAAAGATTAGAAGCTACAAAGAATGCTATACTTCCTGCCACCAATGTAGAAGCATAAGATATAATAACTGTAATGCCTATTAATTTAGGTGCTCCTTCTGTTAAATTAGCAATACCATAGCCTATAAATGTTACTACCATCAAAGGTATAATAAAATTTAAAAATAAACTGAATATTGCACTTATAGTTACAAATATTCTAACTATAGGTGCCGGAAGAAACATACCTACTAATATACCTAAAATTATACCTATTATAATTCTAGGTAATAGACCTATTTTTTTCATTTTTTTCTCCATTTTGTTTTATATAATTTTTATTATTATATATAGTATTATATAAATTTTTTTTATGCATTCAACTAGTATATGTAAATTTTAGTTTTTTTTATTTTTAGTATAAAGTTAGTATCTATTTTATTATACAAATAATACTTTGTTATTTATTTTAGAATATAAAATAATTTGACAAATTAATCTATTTTAGTATAATTTAAGCACTTATAATCAAGGATATTAGTAAATGAGAATAGGCTATGGATACGATTCACATGTATTTGCTGATAATCGTAAATTGATATTATCTGGAATAGAGATTCCCTATGAGTTAGGATTAAAAGGTCATTCAGATGCTGATGCGGTTATTCATGCTTTAATAGACTCCATATTAGGGGCTTTGGCGTTGGGGGATATAGGAAGTCATTTTCCTGATAATGATGAACAATATAAAGATATTTCTTCTATAGTTCTATTAGAAAAAACAGTTTTAATCATGCAGGAAAAAAACTATGAAATATCAAATACTGATATCACGATTATATTAGAAAAACCAAAATTAAGAAAATATATAGACACTATGAGAGAAAATCTATCCAAAATTCTTAAAACTGATATAGAAAATATTTCAATAAAAGCTAAAACTAATGAAAAAATGGATTCTATAGGCAGAGGAGAAGGCATAGCAGTTCATTGTGTATCTTTACTTAAAAAAACAAAATAAAAATTTAGGAAATCTATATGGCAACAAAAATTAACACGAAATATTTACTAGATTTAGTTTCAAGAAGTTTTGCTTTAACTATACCGCTATTGGATAAGAATAAAAAAAATAAGGTTGAAGTTCAATATTTACTTGCTAGAATAATAGATACTATAGAGGATTCAAGCCATACAATACAGGATAAAGAAACATTAATAACAGGATTTATAAATATATTAAAATCAGAAAATACTGATAATTTAGAAAATTTAAAAAATGTAGTAATAGAACAAACTATCAATGAAAATGATAAAGTTTTAATAGAAAATATAGATGTAGTTCTTAAGTCATTTTTTGCTTTTAAGCAGGAAATAAAAAATATCTCTATTTCATACTTAAGAGAAATGGGATATGGTATGATTTATTATCAGGATCATACTATATCAACATTTGAAGATTTAGATGATTATTGTTATTATGTTGCTGGTACTGTAGGACTTTATCTTACTGAGCTTACAAAGATATTGGATAATTTAGAATTGGACAGAGAGAAGGCTAAGAGCTTGGGAAGATTTTTACAGAAAGTTAATATTATTAAAGATGCCAAATTAGATTATGGAGAGAAAAGAGTTTTTTGGCCTTTAAGTTTATTTGAAAATGAGAATCCGGCTCCTTATTTTGAAGATGGGGCTTATATGGATAAATCTATGGAAATTTTAGTAAAAATGATAGAATCTGCTATGAATGAGTTTCGAAATTCTATAGAATATATTATGACAATAGATAAAAAAGCATTAGGCTACAGGCATTTTTGTTTGGTTGCAGTTCTTATGGGATATGAAACTATAAAACTTATGAAAAGCAATTATAATATATTTATGGGTGAAACTGTAAAGATACCTAGAAAAAATGCATTGGAAATAGTTGCAAAAGTTAAGGCTGATTTTTATACCAATAAGAGATTGGAAGATTTATTAGAAAAAGCATTCACAAAAGAATTAGTACAAAGCGAATCTGAAAGTACAGCAAATAATAATGAATAAATAAAGTATTATATTTCAAATTTAAATCTTGTTTTTTGTATTGATATATATTAAAATTATTCACGGAGTTGTAATTATTATGTTTATTAGAAAATTCTGTATTATATTATCTATTTTTATATTTAGTGCATTTCATTTATTTTCTCAGTCAAATAAAGAAGATGGAAATGTTTTTAAAGATTCTAAATATATAAAAAGTGAAGAGGAAGCGAAAGCGGCATATACTTTAGCTTTGTATTATAAAGAGCGTGCATTAGCTAGAAAAACGGCAGATGAGCAAACTATAAAGGATTTGGAAAGTGCTAAAGTAATACTTCAGGAAGTTGTTAAATATGTACAAAATAAAGAGATATATATAACATTGGCTGAAACCCATGAGGCTTTGGGGGAATATTATGAGAGTTCAAAAATTTATGACGGATTAGTTTTTGATTCTCCTGAGGATATTGATATATTGTTTAAAGCGGCAGAAAGAAATATATTTATTATGAATAATATTGATAAGGCAAGATATTATTTGGAAACAGCTTATGAGATAGATAATACGAATAATGATGTTTTAATATTATTAGGATATACTTGCTATCAAAAAAGAGAGCTAGATAAAGCAGTATATTATTTTTCAAAAGTAGATGAAACTAAAAAATCAGGCAATATTAACAATTATTTAAACTATTATAATTTTTATTATGGTATGAGTGAGTTTTATTTAAGCAGATTTTCTAGTGCTATAAATAGATTCAAAAAATTAGAAAATGTTCAATTAGCTCCGGCAGATAAATACACTGCTTCTTATGGTATAGTGAAAAGTTATCAGGCTTTAGAAAAATACGATGAGGCTTATTCTAATAGTATTAGTATAGAAGATGGTTTATTTTTGAGTGCATATTTAAGTTTTATGTCTGACAAATATGATGAAAAATTATTTAATGAAATAGATATTTCAAGCCATAATACTCCTAAAATATTGTCTATCATTGCTGAAGCTAAGACTTATGGATACAGTAATGCTCTTAATATAATAGAAGCTGATTTAGATAGAAGAGAAATTGATTTAGACATTATACAAGCATATTATAAAATGATTTATGAAATAGGAAGCAAAGAAAATAAAATGAATTCTGAGATGGATATAATATCATTTTATTTGATGATTAAAAATATAGATGCCTTGCCTAAACATATAGATAATTTAATAAGCTATGATAATAGTGGAAAGTTTAATAACTTATATTTACAGGCGGCTTTAGAGTTTAAAAATCAAAATGATTTCAATTCATCAAAAGAGATGCTAAATAAATATTTATCGTTGAATAATAATAATATAAAAGAAAATGAATTAGTATCATTGGTATTGACAGCAAGCGATATAGGAGAAAGCGGACTTGCTATAAGTGCAGTTGAAAAGTATGAAAAAGAAAAATATTCTTACAGCTATTTGAAGGCTTATGCTTCATTGATAAATAATGATGAAGTTAATGCTAATAAATATTTAAATGAAGATTTTGAATATTTCAGTAATAATAAATCAAATACTAATGATTATAGAATAAATATTCCTTATGTAACATCATTGGCATTAGATAATACGAATTCAGCATTACTATATGCCAATTATAAATACTCTCAGGATACAAATTCAGCAGAAAATATGAACAGTTTATCTTGGGCATTGGTTTCATTGGGCAGTGATTTGGATAAAGCTATACTTCTTTCTAAAGATGCTGTTAAATTAGAGCCTGATTCTCCTCACTATATAGATACTTTAGGTTTTGCATATTATAAAAAAGGTGATTATGATAATGCTTTAAAAACATTATTAAAAGCTGCTTTATATGCAGATGATGATTCCAAATCTGAAATATATGCCCATATTGCTGATGCTTACTATGCCAAAAATGATTATAAAAATGCACTTAAATATTATAGAAAATCAATATCTTCCTATAAAAAAGAATTCGATTATGATGAAAACAGAATAAAAGATAGGATCGAAAGTTTAACAGAGAAACAATAAATAGGTTTTATATTCTATATTGATTTTTAAGAGGTTTATAAATAATGATAAAGAATAATACTATAATATTTATTATATTTTTATTAATTTCTAGTTTGGCATACAGCCAAAATGAGAATGAGGTTATGAAAGAGGCTTTTAATAGGTTTTCAAAATCTCCTTTTATAAGCATATATTTATCAGGCGGGGCTTTTTACAGCGGAGATGACTTAGATCAAATGCCTATGCTTGTTAATTATTATAAGAGCAGCAATAATAAATATATGAATGTTGTTGACGGACTTTTAGGCAGTCTTATATTTGATGCTAAAGTTAATAATAATAGTCTTACTTTAGATTTAGCTGAAGCAGAGGCTCCTTTAAAGAGAAATTTTGATGAGTTTGCATTGGAAGCACCTATTATGCGTTTTCCTAAAGTTTATGCTGACATACTTGATTATAAATTTATAGATATGTCTAAAAAAATAATAAGCAGTAATATAACTTTGGGAAAGAATTGGCATACATTGCAAATAGGCTATAATGATAGGGTAGATACTATAGTGTTCTCTGCTTCTACTTATAGGGTGAGAAGTTTTTCTACTGCTTTTATGGATAATGTTGTCAGCGTAGAGTTGGGTTCTTATACAACTGTTAATAATATACCTTATCCTAAAGAGTTTATAATGAAAAGCAAAGTTGATAAAAGAGAACTCCGCTATAATGTTACAAATGTATCTGCAGGCGATAAGGCAAAACAAGATGCCAAAAAATTGGGCTGGTAATAATTTATGCATTATGATTTTGTATTAGACAATATCAGCAATAATATAAAAATTGATGAAAATAAAAAAGAAAAACTTATAGAGTATGCTTCTTTAGTTATAGATTATAATAGAAATGTCAATATCACAGGGGCAAAAACTGAAGAAGATTTTTTTAATGATCATATTGCTGATTGTCTTCTTGCTTTAGATATATTTTCTCATTACAATAATATAATAGATATAGGCTCAGGGGCTGGACTTCCGTCTATACCGCTTGCTATTGTATTTGATGATAAAAAAATTACATTATGCGAATCTAAAAATAAAAAGGCTGAGTTTTTAAGATTAGCCAAAGATAAATTAAAATTAAATAATATAGAAGTGAAATGTATAAATGCTTATGAGATAAAAGAAAAATATGATACTATCACATCAAGAGCTTTTTCTGATATAGAGACACTTTTAAAAATATTTAATAAATTAAAAACAAAAAATTCAAAATTAATTTTATATAAAGGCAAAATAGAAAAAATAGAAGAAGAATTAAAAAAAGCAAATATTTCAAAAAGTAAATATACTGTAGAAATAAAAAAGCTAGAAAATAAAGATAAAGAGAGGCATATAGTTATAATATCTAATATATAATATTATGCCTTATTATCTTTGTTTTCTTCTTCATTATCAGCTTTAGTAGCAGTTTTTAAATCTACTCCCATAATAAATAAGAATATAAATCCTATTATCACTATAGGCACAATTCCCATTATATGATATACAAGAGCATAAGGAGCTGCTATATTTTTTTCTACACCTATAAGAGAAAGTCCGAATATTATAGCCCATTCAAAAGGTCCTATTCCTGAAGGGGCAGAAGGTACGGCAAAACCGAATCCTCCTATAGCAAAAGTAAATAATGCTATTATCGGACTAGTTTTTATATTAAAAGCCATCATCAGAAATCCTATAGTAAGCATTTGACCTATAAGATAGAGAAAAGTATAGAAAAATATTAAAAATATATGTTTGGCATCATTTTTAAATCCTATTCCGTCTATAAAATTGCATGAAAACTCAATTAATTTATCTCCGATATTTTTAGGAAGTATGCCAAAAATTTTATGAAAAACTTTATGGGCAAATTCTCTCTGCCATACTAGAAACATTAATACCAAAAAGCCAATTATTGATAAAACAAATAAAGCTATTGCAGCATAAGTAACTGTCTGAGGCAAGTTAGGAATAAATATTACAGATACAGTTAATATAATACCGCCTGTTATAACATCAAAAAGTCTTTCAGTAACTACAGAAGCAATTAATGCCGATTTGCTTACATTTTCTTTAATACCCAAAATATAAGCACGTGCCACCTCGCCAAGTTTAGCAGGAAGTATGTTGTTTCCCATATAACCAATATAAGTTGCCATAACTACAGTTCTTTTTTTAATAGGCTTTTTTAAAGGAATAAAACATTCCCATCTTAAGCCTCTTAATACTATAATAACTATACTTAATATTAATGAAATAATAAAATATACTACATTAATGTTTTTTACTATTTCTATAGATTCTTTTATATTAATGCCTCTAAAAGCAAAATATAAACATATTATGCTTATAGCAATTCCTATAACTACCTGTATAATAGTTTTATGTTTTTTATTCATCAGCAATTTTCCATTTTGTATATTATCTTATAAAGTTTTTCATAAGTGTTATAAAATTGTCAAAATCATCAAGCATGTTTTGAGCTATATCAAGATTAAATTTAGGTAAGTACTGAACCTTATTTGCATTACTAATTTCCTGCTTAGTATTATTTTTACAGTCATCATAGATATTTTTTACTATAGTAGTTAAATCTATTACAGAGTTATAAACGCTTAAAATTATTTTATTTCCTTCAGTATCAATTTTATTTACCATAGTTTCTATTAAATCTTTATTAGCATTTGCCTTATTTTTTGATATTATCCAAGTTTTTAAACGCTTGAAGTTTTCAGATTCAGGACTAAGCATAGTATCAAACTTTTGTATAGCTTCTCTAACATCATTTAATATATAGAAAGCATCAAGTCCCTGAGAGTTCCTATCTTTGCTTACAAATTCAGCCCCTAAAAACATATCATTAAGCGGATCTTTATAATTGATATCAAATATTTCTATAATAAATGTCTTTATATACTGAAGCGGCTCTACACATGTAAATATAGGGCAGTCAAATTTTTCAAGCTGTTCATTTTTTTCTTCATTGACATTAGACATTTTTAATATTTCTATACCATTAAATAGCTTATTACGCATTCCGGCAATTTTACTGCTCTTAATTTCAGCAACTATACTATCCATATCTTTCTTTAAGTTATTTGTCAAATCTGTTATATAATTTACAAATATATTAACATTAGAAGGATTAATACTGCATTTATAAGTAAAATCTTTAAGCAAATAAACTATAATATCATGCATTATGTCAGGAGTTTGAAGATATTTAACTCTCGCTAAAAATGATTTAATATTTTTTTCAGGTATAGCAGGCATTCCTAAATATTGCTGAAAAATATTTAAAGCAGATAATAATTCTTTTCTTATTACTATTGAGTTTACAGCATAATCCAATTTTACTAAATCATCAACTACCTGCATATTTGAACTAGGCTTGAATTGAGGATTAGAATTGTAGGCACCATCTACAAAAGACGGACAAAAAGCTCTCAAAAAGAGAAAGAAATCAAAATTTGATAATTGAGCAAAATCTTTAAGCAAGTTGAAAGTTAAATTCATTTCCTTTCCGCTTTCTCCGCTTATAAATTTTTTGAATTTTACAAAATTGTTTTTTACTTCACTAAATACATTATTAGGATTTTTACCTTCTCCTATCTTGGACATCATATAATCTCTATTTAATGTGGAATATAATTCTTTCATCTCATCACTAAAAGATACTTCTATTAAATAATATGAAAATTGTTTACCATCTTTTACTATAAATTCCTCTTTTAAAGGATTAAGTAAAGGACCTATTACTTTATACATTTCGAACATAAATTTAGCACAAGTAACAGTTAATGATTTAGTTTTTAAATCCACAAAATTATATTTTTGTTTTGATATTCTGTCAGAATACTCCTCCATACGCATTTTTTCTACTAATTCAGGAGTTCTTATATTGAATAAATTGTATCTTATATAATCAAAAAAATTCACAGTTGCAATACCCCATTAATTTACTATATTTTAGTTATTTATAATATACTAAATTGACTAATATTAAAAGTTTTTTTTATTTATTTTTACTATAAAATATTACTCTTTAATAGCCTCCAAAGCCTTTTTTGCTTCTTCATAATTTTCATTAATTTTTAAAGCCTGTTCAAAATTTTGAATAGCTAATTTTTTATTTCCTGTTGAAGCATATATAGAGCCTATAGTATAGTATATTACTTTATCATTATTATTTACTTCCAATGCTTTTTCTAAATATCTTATAGCCATTTTATTACTATTTTTTTTATTATAGCATGAAGATATATTACATAATACATAAGGATTCTTACTCTCATAATTCGCATTAACTTCATGAAAAAGAGAAAGAGCTTTATCATAATCTCCATTATGATGATAAATACAGCCTAATAGATTGATTATATCATTTGTAGGCTTGGCATCATAAGCTAAAGAGGCATATTCTAAAGATATATCATATTCTTTCCAAGCATAAGACTGAAAAGCAATATATGAGCATCTTTTATAGTCTTTAGATTTTATTTTAATATTTTTTGATAATTCCAATGCTTTTTCTAAATATTCCTTTCTATTTTTTTTATCCATTATAGATAAGTATTCATATATAAAAGCATTTTTTTTACCTGTTTTCAATAGCTGATTAAAATAATTTACAGAAGTATTATATTTATTTTTTTTCATATTGATGAATCCCATCATATATAGTGCTTCTGGATATTTAGGTGTTTTAAGCAGAATGGTGCTGTAATAGTTTTCAGCATCATCTATTCTATTTTCTTTAAAAGCTATTCTAGCCAACATAGCCATAGCATAAGGATCATTTGGTTTTTTTGATAAAATGTTATTATATTTATCTAATTGCTTGTCATATTTACCTGCCATAAATAAACTCACTTAATTATTTGTTTGTATATAATACAACTTTTTAAAAAATATGTAAACTAATAAAATTTTTTCATCATATCTTTTCTATAATCGGAAAATACATCATTTTCAATAGAATTTCTTAAATCTTTCATAAATCTTTGCATAAATCTTACATTATGTATAGTCATAAGTATAGAAAACAGTATTTCATGTGTTTTATCCAAATGATTAAGATATGCCTTAGAGAAATTCTTACAAGTATAACAATCGCATTCTTCTTCAAGCACAGTATCGTCCATTCTGTATTTAGAGTTTCTTATTCTAACAATACCATTCATAGTAAATGCCTCCCCATTTCTAGCATTTCTAGTAGGCATAACACAGTCAAACATATCAATACCTTCCATAACAGCATTAAGTATATCTCTAGGCTCGCTTACCCCCATCAAATAACGAGGCTTGCTTTTATCTGTATAAAGCATTACTTTGGAAAGTACATCATGCATTTTTTCAGGAGTTTCTCCTACAGAAAGTCCTCCTATGGAATAGAAAGGAAAATCCATATTTACTAAAGTTTCAGCACTTTCTTTTCTCAAATCATCAAACATTCCGCCCTGTATGATGCCGCCTAAATACTGATATTCACTATTTGGAGTGCTGTCATGATATTCTTTGCATTCTTTAGCCCATTTATGAGTTCTAAGCATAGCCTCTTTTGCATAATTATAATCTGCATCTGCTCTAGAACATTCATCAAGGCACATTATAAAGTCGGCTCCTATGATATGTTCTGCCTCCATTACACTTCTAGGCGTAAATAGGTATTTAGAGCCATCTATATGAGAGCTAAATTCCACTCCATTATCATTTATTTTTCTTAATTTTGCCAAAGAGAATACCTGAAATCCGCCTGAATCTGTAAGCATAGCTCCTTTCCAGCCCATAAACTTTTTGACTCCGCCGAATTTTTTTAATACTTCAAGTCCCGGTTTTAATACTAAATGATAAGTATTGGATAATATTATTTTACTTTCAGTTTCTTCTATCATAAGAGGAGTCAATGCTTTCACAGTTGCTTTTGTACCTACAGGCATAAACACAGGTGTATCTATTTCTATTCCATTAATATTTATTTTTCCAAGCCTTGCCGATGTTTGACTGCTGTTTTTTAATACATTGAATGTAAATGACATATTATTCCTTATATTAAAATATTTAATGCTATTTTATACGAAAATAAATAAATATCAAATGCTATATGCAAAAATAATATATAAAATCATATAAATATATAGCAGATTTTTTCCAAATTTTTCTGATGTATTAATTTTATTTTTATAATATTTTGCTGAAATATATAAAATTATCCTATGCCATAAAAATAAGCAGCATAGGATAATTTTATATTATGATTTTATTTATCTAGTTCCATCAGGGAGTTTAAATAAATGTATAGCATCCATTAATTCTTTAGACTGAGCGAATAACAATTCAGCAGATGCTGTAGCTTCTTCTACTAAAGCAGCATTTTTCTGTGTTGTTTGATCCATATCTGCTATAGCTATTTTTACTTGATCTATACCATTTTGCTGTTCCATAGCACTATTGCTTATGCCTTCCATAATTTTTGAAGCTTCATCTATTTTATTTTGTATCTCTATAAATATCTCTTGAGATTCACGGGCTGTTCCTGTAGCTTTATCTATTTTTTCATATACATTTTCTATTAAATCTGTAATGCTTTTTACAGAAGTTTGTGTAGTCTGAGCCAAGTTTCTTACCTCAGAAGCAACAACAGCAAATCCTTTTCCTTGTTCTCCTGCTCTTGCTGCCTCTACGGAAGCATTAAGTGCTAATATATTAGTTTGGAATGCTATATCTTCAATGATTTTAGTAATATCTTTAATTTTACTGCTTGCATCATGTACTTCTTCTATGTTTGAAGTAGTTTCAGCTATGATATTTCCTGCATTTTCAACAGAAGTTTTGGAATCTAGTATCATTTTACTTCCGCTGACAGAATGATCTGCTGAGTCTCTTATAGTAGAAGATATTTCTGTCATAGAAGCTGAAGTTTCTTCTATGCTTGCAGCCTGACTTTCTGTTCTATGTGCCAAATCAGTATTTTGTTCGGATAATTCTTTGGCAGCCATAGTGATATTGTTTGCTGAATCTTCCACAACTCTTAAAGCATCTACAAGTTTTTTTCTCATAGCTACAAATGCATCCGATAATTCTCCAAGCTCATCTTTTCTTTTAATTTTTTGTTTTGTAGTTCTTAAATCTCCTTCTGCTATTTCTTTAGCAACACCTACTAATAAGTGAAGAGGTTTGGTTATAGACATTATGAACATTGATATAAATACAGATATAATAACTATAGCAATCACAGATATAATTATCATAGTAAGCATTAGTTCTCTATTAGCTTGATATATTTCTGCTTCTGTTACAGATACTCCCAATACCCAAGGCTGAGATTTTAATGTTATTACAGAAGATACTCTTTTCTCATTGTTAAATACATAACTTAATACACCTTTTCCTAAATTAAAAGCGCCCTTAAATTGTTCAGGAGCTGTTTGATTAATATTTTCAGTTTTACTATGTATTTTTATTATTAAATTTTTATCAACAGCATACATATTTACGGTTTTGCCTATAACAAGAGGTTCTATATGATTTTTATTGAGAGTAGACCAATCAAGAATTACATAAAGATAACCTATATTTTGATTGCTGGCATTTGCAACTTTTTCTAATAAAATTAAAGACCAGCCGCCTGTTGTTAGCGAATGTGTAATGTTTTCTCCAAATATTCCTTTTGAACTTCCATTTATTTTTGTTTTTAAGTCTGGATGTATGGTAAACATATTTTGACCTATCAGATCAGTATTATCAGAATCTATTAGAATATTACCATTTAGATCAGATAATCCTATGTTAATTGCATATTCATTTAATGATTTAAATTTTTTAAGATTATTTAATGCTGTATTTCTAAGATCTTCAGTTCTCAATTCTAAATATCTTATTAACTCTTCAGAAGTACCATATATACTTGCTATTGCTAATTGATCATCAAACCAAGTATCAATTAGGGAAGCATACCCCATAACTGTATTGTTATATCCTTGGTATGTGGCATTTTTTATACTGTTAGATACTTTTATTTCTATTATCGTAATTAAAGCAATTATAAATATAATTACCATCGATATGATAATAAGCGGCATTTTCACTCTTAAGCTTTGAAGTTTTTTCATAACTTATATTCTCCAGATTTAAAATATTTTTAACTATACATATAATTATACCTAATTTTAGAAAAAAGTGTTATATTTTTTTTACATATATTTTCAATCTAATTTACATTAGAGTATAAATTTTTTATATATTCATAAGGCAACATTATATTTTTATCGGTATAATAAAAATTTCCTATAGAAGCAGTTTCAGATGAATATATAATCAGATTATTAATTATGTTTTTATTAGTTGAATATATATTTACCATATACCCTATTTTTGATTTATTTATTTTTAATATTGATTTGTTTAAAGATATACTATTTAAACTTTTTATAATAAAATTTATATCATTGGTATTTGTTATAATCATAGTTTTTCCATTATAGTTTATATCTATTTTTGATACGCTTTCAGGATAGCATTTTATTCCGTCAATAGGAGATTTATACCACAATATAATAATTATGATTAGAAATATAGGAATAAAACTTAGTAATTTTTTTAATTTTTTTTCCATAGCAATATAATAATATACTATTTATTAATTGCAAATGATTTATTTAATAATCATAAAAATAAAAAACATAAATCTTAATAAAAAAAAATAAATTGTTATATTAATTGAATTTTTTGTATAAAAAAACGATAAATGTAATTAGTGAATTTAATTAAGTATTAAATTTTTTATAAATATTAAATTTCAGAGGATCTGAAGTTATGAAAAAGACTAGTTCTATAAGATTTAAGATGCCATTAACTATAAGTATTATAACAACAATACTTTTATTAATAACAATAATAATATTATCATATAAATCTCATTCAGGTATAACAAAATCTACATACAGCGGATATAATAACACTATAGAGGGCTATAAATCTATGTTGGATACATGGTTTGAAGAAAATAATACTTTGATAAAAACATATTCTATTACGCCTTCTATCATCAATTATTTATCCGGTAATAATACTCCTGAAGCTGCTGCTGTTTTGATAGATGCATTGAAGCAGTTTGAAGGTATTAATAAATATTCTTTGGATATTGGAGTAACTGATGAAAATGGCGTAACTTTGCAAAATACCAAAAATGTAAATTTAGGAATTAATTTAAAGGATTTAAGACCAGGTATTTGGGATAATTTTGTAAAAAACAATTATGATGTTGCTTATGATACAAAGGTGTTAAAGTCTACTCTAAGTGATAATATGACTTTAGCAATTATCGCAGGAGTTAAAACCAATAATGTATTAATTGGTACTGTGTATATGATTCTTAATTGGGATGTTTTGGTATCAAAATTAGGAGAGTTGCAGCTTCCGGAAACAGGAAGATTATTTGCTATTGATTATGAAAGAAATATTGCACTTGATACTAGAAATCAAATAAATACTTTAGCAAATGAAAGCTATAATGAGGTAATAAGAGAGAATAAAGCTGATGGTATATTACATTATATATCTGATACAAATGGAGAAAAAAGAACAGCTGTTTATGTAAAAATGAATACTATGCCTTGGATATTATCTATGGCTGCTGATGATAGGATTATATATGCTGAAAATATAAGTATGATTAGGATAGCTATTATAGTTTGTATATTATCTATAATATTTGTAAATTTATTTTCTGTTTCATATATTACAAAAACTATGAGCCCTTTAAGTGTTTTGATGAAAAAGGCAAACAAAATATCTGAAGGCGATATAGAGATTAAATCTGTTTCTCAGTATAGAAAAGATGAATTTGGCGAATTAGAGAAAGCATTTAATATTATGAGCGAGAAATTGGCAGAGGTTGTAAGCAATGTTAATGAGGCGTCAAATGAAATAGTATTAGCTTCTAAGAGAATGATGGAAAGCAGTGTTGAACTTTCAAGCAGAACTGATTCTCAGGCATCTAGTTTGGAGGAAACTGCTTCAAGTTTGGAAGAAATAGTTTCTACGATAAAAGCATCAGCTGATAATTCTGTATCAGGTAAAAATATGATGTCTGAATCTATGGAGCATATTGAAGGAGCTGCAAGTATAATAGCACAAACAGTTTCTAATATAGAAGAAGTACATCAGGCAAGCGATAAAATCAAAGATATTACTAAAATCATTGAAGATATAGCATTCCAAACTAATATACTAGCCCTTAATGCTTCTGTAGAGGCGGCACGTGCGGGAACTCAGGGAAAAGGTTTTGCGGTTGTAGCAAGCGAGGTTAGGAATTTAGCACAAACTACTCAGTCATCTGTTAAAGATATTACTTCTCTTGTGGACAATACTGCTGAAAAAATAGATACTGCCACAAATACAGCGAGAGAATCTCAGGAAATATTTGTTCAATTGCAGGAGAAGGTATCAGGCACTTCTGATTTAATGCAGAATATAAGTTCAACAGCATTAGAACAAGAGACAGGTGTTTCACAGATAAGTATTGCCATAAATAGTATAGAGAGTTCTACTACTCAGAATGCTGCTTTAGCTGAGGAATCAAGCGAATTATCTAAGAAACTATTTGATAAAGCTAAGTTTTTAGAAGAAAGCATAAAATTCTTTCGTATTTCATAATGACTTATATTTTATATAAAAAATTATTTTTTTTTAATATTCGGCAGATATAATAAATAATTTTCTTAATAGTTTTGGAAATTCTTATTATTAATAATATATTTTTAGTTAGAAATTAAATTAAAAAACTTAATAAAAGATTATTATAAATATCATTCTAAAGATTAAATAATTATATAAATTATATTATTCGAAAATTTTTTTAATATATTATAATCAAGTTTATTTAGATTGAATTTTAATAGAGTATATGCATAAAGATAATTTATAATATATATAAACAGTGATGATAAATAGAATATTTTTTATATAAAATACAGCTTGAAAAAATAATTCGTTATAATATCATCATTATATTAATTATTTTGGGGTACTTATATGAAAAAATTTATATTTGCAGTCATTATATTATTATCACTATTTTCATGCAGCAGCAAAGGCGGTTCTGAACAAAATGTTAATTTTTTATCAGCAACATCATCAATATCAGTACCTCAGGCTAGAATGGAAAAAAGTACGGTATCGGATTATACATCAGATTCTTCTGAGAAAATTGCAGAAAGAAAATTAATAGTTTCAGTTGATATAAGAGTAAATTCAAAAGATGTAGAAAAAAGCTATAAAGCCATAGAAGAAAAATTAAAAGAATATAATGGATATTTTGATAATGTTGAATCTTCTAAAAATAGATATTATCTTACTATAAGAATACCTAAAGAAAATCTTTATGCTTTTATAGATTTTATAGAAAAAAATGAAAAAGTTGAAAATAAAAATATAAATACTCAAGATGTTACAGAAACTTATTATGATACAGAAAATAGGATAAAAAATAGGGAAGTGCTTTTAGAAAAATTGAGAAACTATTTAAGAGAAGCTAAAAACATTGATGAAATACTAAAAGTAGAAGATAGAATCAATACTTTAACTTATGAAATAGAAACTATGAAAGGAAATTTAAAGAATCTGCAGTCATCTATTGATTATTCAAGAGTAACTTTAAATATATCAAATCCTGAAGCAATAAAAAGCAGCACAAATATATATAATAAATATTTGAATTTAATATCATTTTTGAAAGCATTTTTCTCAGGTATATTATTCTTTTTGATAGGTTTTACAGCTGCTGCTATTCCTATAGTGTTAATATTAGCATTATTCTACTATATATGTTTTGGAAAAATAGGATTAATAAAGAAATTATATAATAAAATCAAATAAATTATATATACATGCTATTGGTATATAAAAAAATTGTTTTTTTTAGTAAATTTATATTTTTTTGGGAACTTTTTAATTTTGTCATCGTCTAATAAAGCATAAGAAAACAAAACAATAAAAAATAAAAAACAGGAGAAAAGGTATTATCATTTTATTTAAGCATTAATAATGATTTTGCTTCGGTATCTTTATTTGGTCAATAATAAGAGAAAGGAGGTTTATGAAAATAGATAAGACTATTAAGGTACAGCGGCAGTTACAATGAATATTATTATTACATAGCTTATGATAATCAATAAAAAATAATTTAAGAAAATATATAAATTAAAAGGAGAAAACAATTATGAAAAACAAAATAAGTAAAAAAGCAGTAATATTAATCTCAATCGCAATTATGGTTTTAGGTTCAATGTCATTATTCGCTCAATACGGCAGAGGATATGGAAGAGGTGATGGAAGAGGATATGGCAGAGGTTATGGTGCAGGCTATGGAAGAGGATGCGTATATGGTCAAGGAGGTTATGGAAGAGGCGGATGCGGTTATGGTGCAGGTTACGGAAGAGGATACGGCAGAGGTTACGGATATTATGGTGCTGCACTTACTCAAGAGCAAATTGATCAAGTAAGAAGCATACAGGATAAATATTTTCCTCAAATGGACAGTTTAAGAGTGGAAATATATACTCAGACTCAAAATATAAATGCTGAAATGAGAAAAGAAACTCCAGATCAAAATGCTATCAATGCAGCAATAGATGCAAGAAGTAAAGCTTCAGCAGACTTACAAAAATTAAGAACTCAGTGCTTTTTAGAAATAGACAAAGTATACCAAAATAAATAATTTTTTTAATCGCTCAACTTTATACCCCGTGTAATATATTGTTATGCGGGGACTATTTTTTTTATATTGCTTTATTGCAGAATGGTTATATAATAGTAATATAAAACAATTAGGAGGGTATATATGAAAATATTTTTAATATTTTTGACTATTGCAAGTTTAGCCTTTTCTCAATATCATTATTCTCCGGCTAATAGAGTAGGGAATGTCAGACCTTTTGTACCATCTACAGCAAAAAATGCTATACCTCTATATCCATATAAGAATGATCTTTCTAAACCAAGATTTGCAAATCCCGGATACACTAAAAGCTATTACAGAAACGGAAGATTTCATTACTTTGGAAGCGGCTATATGAGTTATTGGGATAGACAGAAATTAAGAGATATAGACGGCAGATATTCTCCTAGATACAGAATGCTTGAAAATCAGATGAGAATAAATAATTCTACCATCAAATCTCAAATACATCAGAGAAACCCTAATAATAATGTTGTAAATAGTGCTGTAAATGATAATTTTAGAATAGAAATGGAAATGCAGATGATTAGAACTTTGAGAGAACTTGATATAAACAGGCATTTTAAATAAAATCAATTTACTAAAGAATAAATTTATTAATAGTAATCTCTGTAGTATTTTTTATAATCTTCTTCTTTGCTGGTATTTTTATTGTCATCAAAGTCATCGTAATTATCATAATTATCATAGAAGAAGTCAAACATACTATTAATAAATTTATTGCTTATATCTAAGTCGCCTAGATGTATATACAGAGGATTTTCTGATATTACCCTGCCTTTAAACTTTCTAAAATAATAGCTTTGGGGATCTTTCAAGTAAATAAAAAGATAGCTTCCTATAATATCCAAATCCTTTATTTCCTTCCAAAGAACATAAATATAACTTTTTACTAGTAAGTTATTATAATATATTCCTTTATCATCTAATATGAAACTAGCCTTTTTAAAAATAACGCTTCTTATCAATATTATAGATAGTATAATAACTCCAAACATAAAGAAAGATACTACAAATATAATGGCAGCTTTCATATCATCATCAGGATTTTTCGTAAATAGTACATCTATTAAAATTACAGCAATAATCAATCCTATCATCATTACAGCAAAGAATCTTATATTATTAATATAAACCTTAACAGAAAATTTACTGTTTGAAAATAATTTATTAATATCTTTCATAATCAAACAACCCCAGTGCTTTTTTCAAAATAATATGTTATCATAGCTAGAATAGTAACAGGATCTTTTAATCCCAACATATAAAAAACAATAGGTTCATTAGGATTTTTTCTATTTATAGATAAACTGATTTCTTCTTTTAAGTATAAATATATAAATGTTTTTGAAAAAGATATTTCTCTAATATCAGTCCATTTTACAAATATATTTTTATTTTTTAATAGCATATTATACATTATACCATTTTCATCTAAAACAATTATAGGCTTTCCTAATTTTAGTAACTTAACTATCAAAATCAAAAAGTGTATTAAAAAAAATGACAAACTAATAACAAATAATATTTTTTTATAAGAATTTGAATGCATAAAAGATAATATTGAAATTACAATAAAAACAGAAGAAAATAATAATAATAAAACTAATTTTCTTTTGCTGTTATATATTTCAATTTTGGGTAAATCATTATCTAATAATAATTCTTCATACATAAAAATTATAGCTCCGAATTTATATCTCAATACTAATTTTATATATTAAATAAAAAAATAATTCAATAGAGTAATAATTGATTTTTTGTTTGGGAAGTTTTAATTTTATTTTACAAGCTCATCAATATTTCTAGTTCTTGAACTTTTGCAGTACGGACATTTCTGAGGATTAAGTTTTATTATCAATAAATTTATTGTATATTTTTTTCTTCTTACAGTAAATCTTCTCTTACATTTTTTGCATTGATAAAAATAAGGCGGTTCATCTAAACGCATGTAAATATATCCTATTATCGTTATATTGTATTTAATTTTATTATCGTAAAACTTTAAATTTTATTAAGGGTTAATATTATGATATAACACTAAAAGTTTAACAACTCTTGAATAACTTTTTATTCCGTCATCTTGGCTGTTTGCTTTAAGATATGTATCATTTACCTTTTGGCTTACTTTAGAAAGATTTCCCATATACTGCTGCCAAAACTCATAATATTTTTTTATTTCTTCTTTAGTGCCGCTATTTAAATTTGACATCAAATGTGCATAGTTTTCATCTCTTTTTAATTCTCCAAGTACATAAAGAAGTGCCTCAAAATTAGCAGAATACCTGACAAAAGGATCTGTATGTTTTGAACAGGCTATATATGATATAAAATTAGCCTCATCCTCATAAGCTATACCTATTTGATGGGCCATCTCATGTGCTATTGTAAAAGGTATTGATATGCTTGGAATGAGTATATTTACATTTGCTTCAGATGTAAAAGGAGAATATATTCCTGTTATTTGAAGATGCAAAAATAACTTTGATATCATTATAGGCTTTGTTTTTGAATAATGCATATTTAAAAACTCAAATTCTTCAAAAACTTTATTATATTCTGATTCTATCATTCTATTTAAAGCCTGATAATTAGTATTAATTTCTTTATATTTCATTTCATTTTTAAGCTCATTTATATTTCTTACAAGTGTATCAGCTAGTAAATATATATCATCATTATTGATTTCTTTCGGCGGATAATTATCTATTAAAGGAACTCTGTGATAATTTAAGCCCCATACTAAAAGAAATACTATATATATAACAATCATAAAACAGGCTAGTATATATAAATAATTTAATACCGTTTTTGATTTATCTGCTAATGATTTGATATTCCCATTGAAAAATGATTTTTTGAAAGCTATTATAATAAAAATAATAACTGCTATTATAATTAAAAAAAGCAGAAGCTCTCCTAATGAAAAAGTAAAATTTGAAGATATACGATTTAAAGTTCCGGCTATTTTTTTGTATATTAATCTTGAATAATAATTTTCTACAAAGTTCTTAGAAAATGTTACTATTTTTAATATAATAACAATAAATATAAGTGATAGTATCAAAGTAATTTTTATTTTCATAGGTATTATTATTATACTAAAAAGCAAAAAATTGTAAAGATATGTATATTATTTCATTTTTTTAATATCAGCATCCATTTTCTTTTTCCAAAGATCATACATTTTCTTTTTCTCTTCGGATTCTTCATTTTCATTTAAATATACATGTATTCTTCTTAGGGAGGCTATGATATTTAAAGCCATTTTCATATCATCTAATCTTTTATCCTGAAGTTCATATTTAGTTCTGTATTGTTCAGCTGCGGAAGCCAATAATTTTTTTACTAGCTCCATCATTTTTACTCTGAATTTATATCCTTCCAATTCAGGACTTAACTCTTTAATATAGTTTTTAAAATCTATCATATTTTTGCATATAGTAGCAAATCTAGCTTCAATTTCTATAAAATTCTGAAGCCATTTAGAGTTTTCTCCATAGCAGTATTTGAAATAGTCTATAATATATCCGAATGAGCAGACAAATTTGTATCTCCATTCATCAGATAATTTATCTTTAAAATATTCATGTATTTCTTCGTTTAAAGAAAGAGAATCATCAGTATGATTTCCGAATACTTCTTCTAAAAGCATAATAGCTTTGTTTATATATCTTCTTCCATCATTGAGCTGATTATCAGAACGAACATCTATAAATTCTATAGCTATGTAGCAAATAGTTGCAATATAGGAAGATGCCTGAATATATAATACGGCCGCCTCTATTTTTTTAGAAGCTATTTCAAAATTATCTTCTATAGTAAGTAAATCTTTTTCTGCTTTTGTTAATTTTGCTTCTATTCCTGCAAGCAAATTTTTATATTTATTTTGCATTCTGGAACAATCAGCTTTTGCAGCTTCGCTTATTTTAGCCATATTTTATCCCCCACAATTATTATCGGAAAATGATTATTAATTATTTAAACTAACAGGTATAGAAACAAAAAAAGTTGTTATTTTAAATTTTTCATTAACACTTTTTATCACCATACTTCCGCCATGAGCTTCTACTATTCTTTTGGAAATGGCAAGTCCTATACCGACTCCATGACTTTTTGTTGTAAAGAATGGAGTAAATACTTTTTCAGCTAATTCCGGTTCTATATATGAATTAGTATTTTCAACTATTATATCTATCATAGATTCTCTGTAAGCATTATCATCAAATATTACACTGATAATCGAATCTTCATCGCCGTTATTTATGGCATCTATAGCATTAATTATCAGGTTAGATATAACTTCATTCATTCTGTCATAATCCCATTTTACAACATCTTCTTTTGTGATTTTGACAGCATAGAATTTAATATTTTTTCCGCTTTTTTTAATATATTCTTTTGCTAAAATAGTAAGGTACTTAATCATATCTTCTATTTTTATATTCTCAACTTCCAGATTAATACTTTTAGCAAATGATAAATTCCTTCTCAAATAATTTTCTAAATTTTCTACCTCATTAGCTATTATCTGAGCATAGTTTTTAATATTTTCTTCTTTACTAACCTTCACAAGCCTATTAGCAAATCCAGCAATAGGTACTATGAAATTCCTAAGATTATGAGCCATAGAAGAACTCATCTCTCCTATTATAGCCAAACTCTTTAAATCTAATAATGTTTTTTCAGCAGCTTTTAAAGCATTGTTATTTTTTTCTATTTCATTATAAAGATATGAATACTCTAAAGCTACCGCTGCCTGCCTTCCAAACATTTTTAAATAATCTAAATCATCTTCCGGTATCGGCTTTCCATTATAAGAATTATCAACTACTACCATACCTATACAGTTTGTGGCATTCATTATAGGTATTATGGCGAAAGGACAGTATCCGAATATATCTGTGTATTTTTTTATTTGTTCTACTTCCTGATTATCTGTATTTGTTATATTGATGCTGTTTTTATTGTTGAATACATCAAAGAATAATTTGCAGTTTTCATTATTTGGTATAACAGTATTTAAGAATTTCTGATTTAAATCCCAAGAATCTTCCATGCTTCTTCTATCAAAAGAAAGCATTAATTTTTCTCTAAGGGCATATTTATCCAGCTTTTGCATATTACTCCATATCATACCGGCTTCTTGAGCATTTGTAGGAGCAACACACATTCTTCCTCTAAATACATTAAATTCTTTATCATAAAGAAAAGCAAATGCTCTGTTAAAAGCAAATACATCTCCTATTGTTGCTATTGTCAGAAGTAAAAATAATATATCTTCTGTTTTTGAACGCTCTAAGAGAATATTGCTTATATCATATAATGTATTCAAACGAGACATGTGTTTCATGTTTTTTTCATTTGCTTTGCTTAATTCTACAATGTTATAATGTTCAGAAATTCTGCTTGCTATATTGGCTAAAAGCGGATTAAATAAATTAAGATCATTTATATCAAAATCTCCAAGCGGATTAACTGCATCCGGTATTTTATCTATAACAACTACATAACCTATGCAGTTATTTTTTACAGATATTCTATTGAATAGTACGGATCTATTTATGAGTCCTCTAAACTTTTCATAATATTTATTGTTTGCAGCATTATTTATATAGAATATCCCTTTATCCCAAAATTCTACTACATAAACATTGTCATCAAACATTGAATAATCAAAATTATCAGGAAAGCCATAACTAGATCTTGTGTATAATTCATCATTTTCATTTCTAAGTCTTATAAATGCTCTATTAGCCGTAAAAATATTTGCAATATCATTTGCTAATTGATTTAAATTATTTTCAAAATCATCAACTTCGCTTAATTTCAAATATAATTCTCTAAGCAGTTTTAATTGCTTATCTCTTTCTTTATATGTTACGCTTTGAAGTACATTATTAGCATATACAGCAAAGTGTCCTATAACATTTTTTATTTCGTTAACTATAGAGTTATAGAATTCTATTTTTTTTTCTTTATTTCTAAAAACTACAACTCCTATAGGATGTGCATAGAAAAATATAGGAAGTACAAACATAGATGAATAATTTGAAAATACTTCCATATTTGTATGATTAATATTTTCTCCTATAAAAACTTTCTGATCATATAATACATCTTTACAATGATTGTCCGATATTGGAAAATCAACTTTACAGACATAGTATCTGTCTATTCCATATACGCCTCTAAGTATAAGATAATCGCCTTTAGGAAAATACACTTCTCCGCAATCAAAATTATAGTACTGGCAAGTTTTTTCTAAGAATAAATCAACAACTCTGTCTATTTCATTAGTATTCTCAGCAAAAAGCAGTCCCATAGATAAATCAGAAAAAAAAGTGTCTATAGATTTTCTCTCTTCCATAAAATCAACTTCCTATTTTTTATCAAATACTTTTACCTATAAAGTAAATATTTTTAATTCATACGGCAATATATCTATAGTTTCTGTAATGTTTTCTATTTTGTTTTCAAATGATATATCTTCTTTTATGCCGTATTCTTTCGTATCTAATTTTCTAGTTTTAGAAGTTATATTAACTATAATTAAGAGTTTATCGCTTTCATCTAAATTAAATTTATAAAACTTTCTAAAAGGATCTTTTTCTTTTTTTTCTTTATAATTTTTTTCTTGTTCATAATATCCATAATGAGTATCGGTTTCTTTTTTCAATTTGTCTAGTTTCTTTTTTTCTTCTATGTCAATGGAAACTATTTTACCGCAGTCTGCAAGTATAGTGTTATTTTTTATATAATTAGTAATATCTTTTATATATTCGCTTAAATCATAGCTTATATTTTCATAATCTTTTTCATTACCGCCTACAACATTGCATCTTTTTAAGAATCCGTATTCATCACCCAAGGTTATCATCCACATATCGCATACTATTGCTGTAAATAAGAAAGTCTGTTTTACTCTCCATATATTTCCGTCATATTCTGAAATAAGCCTTTTTGTATCATGATTGCTAGGAAATGCTACTTGCATGCATTTTTCTCTTGCCATGTCATACTGTTCTATAAACCATTCGCCTTCATAATCCCACCATTTAGCACTGCTTGCCACATAATCAAAACCGGCATCAATTAAGTTCTCAGTATCCTCCATAGAGCAGCCTAAACTTTCAGCAAAGAATACAGATTCATTATTAATTTGTTTAGCATTATATATTAAATATTTCCATAATTTTTTAGGGACTTTATATGCCGCATCACATCTGAATCCGCTGAATCCTAAATTGAGATTATGTTTTATTAAATCATTCCAATAAAACCATATAGGATTTAATATTTCATTAATATTCTGATTATTTTTTTCTTCATTGCCGTTTTGATTATCTTTATTATCATTGTTATCAGTATTTTCTCCTTCGTCTTTTTCATTTGGATCTATTTTGTTATTGAACATAGCTAAATCGCCCCATTCAATCCATTTTCCATTATCCCAAGCTCCTGGAGACTGCAGAACTCCGTCTTTGGTTTTATACCATTCAAAATGTTCATTAACAAGATTGCAATCTTTTGATGAATGATTAATAACCAAATCTATCATTACTTTTATTTTTTGATTATTACAATATGCAATGAAATCTTTTAACTCTTTTTCTGCTATTTCTTGTTCAGAACTAGTGAAAAAAGCAGGGTTATATTTATAATAATATTTTGTAGCGTATAAACTTCCGCTAAATCCGGGATATGTTATAGGATTAATGTATACCCATTCAAATCCCATATTCTTAATCCTATCAATATGGCTGTACCAATTTTTTATATGCCCTAAAAGAGGCGGAAATAAATTATATCCAGATGTTTTCATGTCTTTATTATATATAATTAAAGAAAAAAAACAACTTTTTATATATTTTTGTTAATAAAAAACTTTATAGTAGTTTTTTATTAAATGTATAATATACCGCATTATATGTTAATAAGTTATTATAGAAATTATATAGATTATAGAAATTATATAGATTATAGAAATTATATAGATTATAGAAATTATATAGATTATAGAAATTATATAGATTATAGAAATTATATAGATTATAGAAATTATTTGCTTTATCATTTGTGATGAAGTTTATATATATTATTGATTTTAATTTTTTCTATTATATAATGTAATAACAATATAATTAATTTTTCAGGTATAAAATTATGAGAGTATTAATTTATGATTCATCTTTACAGATAAGAGATAGTCTTATCAGTATTCTTATTACAGCAGGATATGAAGTTGTTGCTGTTAAGGATAAAAATAATATTTTGAGTATGTTTGGTAAACTTCCTTTTTCTATTGCTATTATAGAAATTGGGGAAAATGATACTGAAATGGAGAGTATACTTGAAAAAATATATTTAGACGACAGATATCATGGAGTGCATGTTATAGTTCATGTTGCAGATCCCAGCAGAGAATTTTTTACTAAGATGATGAGAATAGGTGTTTCAGGTTTTTTATTAAAGCCTTTTAATGAAAAAGATTTTTTAAATAGATTTAATGTTTTGATAGAAAAAGCTGGAGTTAAGCCTAAAAAACTAAAACATATAGTAATAAACAATTTAGATAATTTTAAATTGGTATTTAGACATGACGGGGTAAGACAGATTCTTCATGGTATGATAATAGAAATGTCTCCGGTAGGATTAAAATTTATTATGCCGCCTGAAGAAGCTAGTATAGAGGTGGGGCATATTATAAAGAATGCTTCTATGTCTATTAGTTCTTATAAAATAAGTTTTTCTATTAATATACTAGAAAAAATAGGCAATGAATATATAGGCGAGTTTAGTGATTTATCAGCATTTAATGCTAAATTGATATGTAAATTTATATATGATAAATATATAGAAAAATTAAAATGATATTATTCATTATTACAGGAGTTTTACAATGTTAAAGGCTTTAACAATAGCAGGATTTGACGGTTCCGGAGGTGCAGGCATACAGGCAGATTTGAAAACTTTTTCTGCTTTGGGCTGTTATGGAATGTGCGTACTTACTGCATTACCTGTTCAAAATACGCAGGGTGTGAGAAACTGCTATGAAATAGAATTAAAGGCTATAAAAGAACAATTAGAATGCATATTTGATGATATTATACCTGATGCCATAAAGATAGGAATGCTTTTTAATAGTGATATAATAAAGCTGGTTGCTGATTTTTTAAAAAATAATGCTAAGAATATACCTATAGTAGTTGATCCTGTAATGGTTGCTAAAAGCGGGGACAGACTTCTTTTAGAGGAGGCAGTGGATAGTTTGAAAAAATATATACTTCCTATTTCTACTATTGTAACACCTAATATACCAGAGGCTGAAGATTTAACTTCAAAAAAAATAAAAACAGATGATGATATGATAGAAGCTGCTAATGATATACTTAATATGGGGGCAAAAAATGTTATGCTTAAAGGCGGACATTTGGAAGGGGAGCTTTCAAGAGATTTATTTATGAGTAAAGAAAGCAAAGAGTTTTTAGATGCTTTAAGAATAGATACAAAAAATACTCATGGTACAGGATGCACTCTTTCTGCAGCAATATGCAGTTATATGGCTCATGGAAAAACTCCTCTTGAGGCTTCAAAATTAGGAAAAGAGTATTTATTCAATGCATTAAAGGCTGGCAAAACTGACAGTGTAGGAAAAGGGCATGGCCCTGTTCATCATTTTTATGAGGCTTGGACGCATTTAAGTATATAATTTATTTTTAGTATTTATATATAGGAATGCATTTTTTATAAAAATTGTTAGCATCTGTTAATTTTATTTTGATATATTATAAGCTAATAAAATTTATTTGATAAATAAAATAATTTTTAATATTTTTTAATTAAATAAAAAAAGGACTTTATATTTCTATAAAGCCCTTTTTTGTTTGATAATTTTTTATTTAACTTCTTTTAATGTACCTTTCAAAGTTAAAGTGTCATTTTCAAAAGTACCCTTCAAATCACCCTGCCAATAAGGTATGCCGTCTTTAGCTTTATCAGTAACCATCTGAATATCAGTAAAATTCATATCATTAGAAATTTGAGAAGTGCTGATTTTATTATTATCTAAACCATATCCTATTTTGAATATTCCGTTAGTATCAGACTTTAATTCATATACCCAAGGATAAACTGTAGGACCTCCAGCATGAGCGTATCTTATAGTAATTACTCCTGTTTCATCTTTTGTAACTCCTGTTCCTGTAATCATAGGACCATTAGTTCCGTCTAAAGTTTTTTGTGATATTCCTGTTCCTGTCATACCGTCAAAATTATAGGTTTTAGCAGGTGACACTCCGTAAAGTACAAAGAATCCAAATCCTCTTTCTATTTTATTATTTGCATATTGTTTATTTTCGTATCTGTATGAGTCCCAAGATTTAGTAGCTCCTTTTGGGGTTGAAGCTCCTGTTTCAGCATCAACTTTAGCGTCTATAGTACCATAAGTTCCTGAAACTTTTAAATATGAGTTTTGCATTAAATTATTATCATCATTAGCTTTTTCGCCAAATACAGCCTGAAAGTCTATATCCATAGTTCCTGCTTCAGATGTTCCTTGCTGATTTGATGTTGTATCTGTTTTAGAACATGAAAATACAAAAACAGATATAATAAGCATAATTAATATAATTTTTTTCATTTTCGCTCCTTTTTTTGTATTGATTATATAATAAAATATATAGAAAATATTACAATAAGAAAATGTAAATTTTTTTTATATTTGATAAATTATATAGTTAATAAAAAAAGCACCTCCATTTTATAATAAATGAAAGTGCCTTTTATAATGATTTATTTAATTATTTTTTATTTTACCAAACTAGAGAAATCAAGCATATTTTTAAAAATTTTATCTACTGAAGAAAGCAAAGCTATACGATTATTTTTTATTTTTTCATCGTCTACATTTACCATAATATCTTTGAAAAATTTGTCTAATGGTTCATAAAGACTTGCTAATAAAGCAAATGTTTTTTCATATTCTCTATTTTCCATAAGTTTGTTTACTTCATTTAATTTTTCTTTATATGTATTATATAATGATTTTTCTGCTTCTTCTTTTAATAATGATTCATCTAAGTTAGTATCTTTAGCAGATTTAATCATATTTTTAATTCTTTTAAATACTATTAAAAGATTAGAGAATAAAGCCTCATTTTTCTTTCTAAACTCATCAATGGCTTCTATTTTTAAGTAAGCGTCATACATATCGTCTATTCCTGTAGAAAGAACGCCTGCAACTGAATCTTTAGAAAAATCAATGTCATTTTCAAAACGGGATTTAAAGAACTCGAATATATCTTTTATTAAATCTTCGCTTTTATTATTTCTTGCATCTTTAGGCATAGAATTAATTGACTGTTCTATTAATTTTTTAAGATTAACATGCTTTTTAGATTTTATAAGTATATTAATGATACCTAAAGCCTGTCTTCTTAAAGCATTAGGATCTTGAGAACCTGTTGGTATATCTCCTACATAGAATCCAGCTGCTATATTATCCATTTTATCAAGTATAGCTATAGCCTTACCTGTATCATTAGAAGGTATTTCATCGGAAGCAAATAAAGGTCTGTACTGTTCATTGATAGCTAAAGCAATATCATCATTAAGGTTCATAGCTTTTGCAAAATATCCTCCCATTATACCCTGAAGCTCTGGGAAATTATAAACCATATTGCTTACTAAATCTGATTTCATATATTTAATAGCTTTAAGTATATTTTCTTTATCTTTTTCATATCCTAAAAGTGTTATTAAAAGCTCAGAGTTTTTCTCAAGTCTTTTTACTTTATCAGCAACACTTCCAAGCTCTTTTCTAAACATAAGCATTTCAAGTCTTTCATTCATCTCGTCCATACCTTTTCTTATATCTTCTTGGTATAGGAATCTTCCGTCTGAAAGTCTTGCTGTTAAAACCCTTATATTTCCAGCTATTATCTGAGGAGTTTTGGGCTGATTAGCTGTTATTACAAATACATTAGTTAAAGAACCGTCTTTTTTACATAATGGGAAGTATTTCTGATGTTCTATCATTTCGCTTGTCAATACTTCTTTAGGCACTTCCAAAAATTTAGAGTCAAATTCTGCAGTTAGTAAGTAAGGCTCCTCTGTCAAATCTACAACTATTTCAGATACTTTTTTCTTAGAAACAGCTTCAAAACCTAATTCTTTTTCTATATTTTCTAATTGATTTATAATATTTTCTAACCTTTTTTCTCTTGATACTATAACATGCTTTTCTAATAATATTTTTTCATAGTCTTTAGGATTATTAATTTCTTTAAATTCAGGAGAAAGAAGTCTATGTCCTGTTACTTTGTTATTAGTTTCTATTCCAGCAACTGAAGTTTTAATAATTTCATTTCCGAATAATGCTATTACATTTCTTATTGGGCGGACAAAAGCAAAATCTTTATTTCCCCATCTCATTTTCTTTTTAAAATCTATACTTGAAACAATACTTTCTAGTTTTTCTTCAAATAGTTTTTTAGTTTCTATACCTTTTTTTCTTTTTTTACAAATATATATTTTTTTCCATTTACTTCTTTTATATATGGTTTATCAAATGATTCATTTTCATCAATATTTTTTACTGAATTAGCATTGATATTATGAGATTTCAAAAAACCTTCTCCTGCTTTTGTAGGATTACCATCTTTAAAAGCACTTTCAAATAAAGGTCCTCTAAATTCTATTACTTCATCTTTTGATTTTTCTTCTATGTTTTCTGCTAAAATTGCTAATCTTCTTGGGGTAGTGTATGAGCTAACAGAACTGAAATTAATACCATTATTTTTTAATGTATTTTCTATTATTTTTTTAAAACTCATACTTGCAGGATATGCAAAATCTGCCGGTATCTCTTCAACCAATATTTCAATGAGTAAATCTTTCACTTTAATTTTCCTTAAAATAATAATTATTAATGTCCTATATTGTATATTTATAGTATAAAAAAAACAATATTTTTTGAATGTTAATTTGCAATTTTGTTAACTATTTGTTTATTTGTAAGGTTATATTAATAAAGAATAAGAATATTTAAAGAAAATAATTATTATTTTACGATAATATATAATAAGATATTGATTTTATATCATTAATATACTATATTTATAAATTGGAAGATTTGAATATGCAGACAGTAACAACTAAACAAAATATATTAATAATAGATGATGAAGAGGATATACTGACTACTTGTCAGAATATTTTAGAAGATGAAGGCTATGGAGTAGATATAGCCAAAAATTATAAAGAAGCAGAGTACATATTTAATAGTAAGAAGATAAATTTAGTATTTTTAGATGTATGGCTTCCCGATGTAGATGGGCTAGACATACTTTCTAACATAAAGGAAAAATATCCTAATACTACTGTAATAATGATGAGCGGACATGCTGGTGTTGAAACCGCTGTAAGAGCTACTAAAATGGGGGCTTATGACTTTTTAGAAAAACCTATTAGCATATCCAAGCTTCTTTCAAGCTGTGAAGATGTATTCAAAGAGAGTATAGATAAAGCGGAAGTATCAGTAAATGAGGAAAATTGCTCCAATAAACATTGCGGTAATGTAGGATATAAGATTAAACAGAGAACTATAGCTAAAAGCATTGTTGTAAGCGGTTTTGCCTTAATGGAGGGAAGAAAAACTGCATTAACATTAGTTCCTGCTGATGTTAATACAGGTATAGTTTTTATTGATATTAATACAAATACTCATATAAAATTATCACATAATAATATACTTTCTAAAGATAAATCCGGAGCGGTTAATTCTACTGCTTTGGTATGCGGAAATAGATATATAAAGACTACAGAGCATTTCTTGGCGGCACTTCATATGATGGGTATTACTAATTTAATAGTAAAATGTGATGGAGAAGTACCAAATGTTGATGGTTCTGCTTTAGTATTTTGCAATGCTTTAAAAGAGGCTGGTTTTGTAGAGCAGGACGGTTATATAGAGCCTATAGTGATAGATACTACTTTAACTTATGGTAATGTTAATGATAATGAAACTTATATAATACTTTCGCCTTATGATGGGCTTGAAGTAAGTCTTCGTATAGATTTTGCTGGTTCTATAGGAGTACAGGAATATACATATAAATTTGAAAATTTCGATCAGTTTACCGATGAGATTGGAAGAGCAAGATCATTTAATACAATAGACAATATTGATTATGCACAAAAAATGGGAATGGCTGGAAGCGGTATGATAGGAAGTCATATAATTCTTTGCGATGGAAAAGTAATTAATACCAAACTTCATTTCGATAATGAGTTTGTAAGACATAAAATTTTGGATATAATTGGAGATTTATATATTTTAGGCAGACCTATAAGGGGCAAAGTTGTTGCTAATAAGTCATCTCATTCTTTCAATCATTCCGTTGTACATGATCTTGCAAATAGATATTTATGAATTTGATTTAATGGTTAAAAATGATATAATTAATAACTAATTTAAGAGTATAAAAATATGTCAGAAAGCAGGTTAAGAACTAATACGGAAGAACAGAATAATATATCATTATATTTTGCAGATGCTAAAAAAGAAAAACTTTTAACTAGAGAAGAAGAAATAGAACTTACGAAAAGACTCAAAGAAGGCGATGCAGAGGCAAGGTCTAAACTTATTAGAAGTAATTTAAGGTTTGTTATTACTATTGCAAAACAGTATAAAAACAGCGGACTTCTGCTTGAAGATTTGATAAGCGAAGGAAATATGGGGCTTATAATAGCAGCTGACAGATTTGATCCGGATAAAGGATATCATTTTATATCTTATGCAGTTTATTGGATAAGGCAAAGTATTTTAAGGGCTATTAATGAGAAATCAAGACTCATAAGGCTTCCTTTAAACAAAGCTATGGATTTAGTGGATTTGGAACGCACTGTGCATCAATACTATTATAAAAGCGGATATGCTCCTGATGTTAATGAGCTTGCTGCCATATTAAATAAAGATCCTAATGATATACTTCATATTATGTCTATGAGTACAGAACATATTTCACTTGAGGGCGAATATAATTATGATGGTATGAAAGATAGGCTTATTGATACTATAGAGGATAAAACTTCTACAAATGTTGAAGAAACTGCTATAAACAAAGAGCTTATGGAGGAATTAAAAGTTGCTATTGAAAGTTTATCAGATATAGAAAAACAGATTATTAATGCCAGATATGGAATAGATCAGGAGAGAAAAACTCTTAAAGAGGTTGGGGAGATGTTTTCCTTTACTAAAGAGCGTATAAGACAAATAGAAAAAAAAGCATTGATAAAAATGCATTCTCAAAAATACAGTTCATTAAAAGATTTCTTAAAATAATAAAATGTCAGGGCTTTATATACATATCCCTTTTTGTACATATAAATGCAGCTACTGCAATTTTTATTCTATTGTTAATATGAATGACAGAGAAATATACAGAAGATACTCAGAAGCATTAATATCAGAACTAAAATTAAGAATACAAAATTATAAATCATATATAGAAACAATATATTTCGGAGGAGGCACTCCTTCTGTATTTGGTTCTGATTTATTAAAATATTTGTTAGATAATATATTAGATATTGTATATAATCATAATAGAGATTATATAGGTTCAAAAAATACAGATTTAATCAAAGAAATAACTATTGAATCAAATATAAATGATATAAACTTAGAATATATAAAATTTTTAGAGAAAATACAAAATATAAGGCTTTCTCTTGGTATTCAAACATTTAATGAAAAAAGTTTAGCTGTTATAAATAGGCATACAGATAAAAATGATATTATAAATGTACTTAAATTAATAAATAAATCTTCTTTAGAAAATATATCTCTTGATTTTATATGCGGTCTCCCTTTAAACTCAGAAATGCAAATAAAAGATGATATATTATTTTCTTATGATTTGCTTCCTAAAGTCAAGCATTTTTCACTTTACTATTTAGAGCTTACAGAGTCATTGCATAAAAAATGGAAAGATTTACTTCCTAATGATGAAGAATCTGTCATTTATTATAAAAAAGCATCTGATACTTTGGAAGGACTTGGATTTAAAAGGTATGAGGTTTCAAATTATTCGCTTCCTGATTATAATTCTATTCATAATAGTAATTATTGGCTTTTAAAAGATTATATAGGTATAGGAGTATCTGCTGCAGGATGTTATAATAATAATAGATACTGCAATGTAAAAATGCTTAGAGATTATTTTAATTTCATTGACAATAGTAATCTCCCTATAAAAGAAAATGAATACTTAGATATAGATACTAGAAAAAAAGAGTTTATATTCCTTTCACTAAGGACAGTAAAAGGAATAAATATTGATAAGTATAATAATTACTTTAATGAAAAATTTTATGATAAGTATTACAACATTATAAATAATAATACTCAATATTTTAATGTATATAAAAATTATTTATCTATAAAGAAGCACTATTTTGATTATGTTGATGAGATTAGTATATTGTTACTTTGATTTGTTTAATGATTCTTGAAAGTTTTTGTCGTTTATAAGATATTTATCTACTATTATTGCTAAAGCACTGTCATCTTTTTTTAATTCCTTTGCACCTCTTGTTATCGAACAAAGACTTGCATTCAGATGTTTGGCAATTTCATATTGCGGCATTTTCTTTCTTAATAATGTTACTATCCTCAGTCTTTGCTGTATCATATCTTGTTCATCTTTTGTGAAGAGTTCTGTTAGAAGTTTCTTAATAAATTCTTCATTATTTTCAGTTGCTAGAATATGTGCTAAAAGTTCCATTTTATATCTCCTTAAATTCATTACTATTAATAATACTACTATATTAAGTATAGAATAAATATTAATTTTTTCAAGCAAATTTCTTATTATTATATATAATAATGTTACAAGTATATATAAATTACTGTTTATTAATAATAATCAAGGCAAATTTATGAAAAAAGCTAATAAAAATACGAAAAAGATTTCTACCAAAGAAAACAATAAAAATAATATATTTATTATTTTTTTTATTATATTTATCTTACTTACTGTATTTATATACAATTTTTATAATAAAAAAATTAATTCCATTTCAAATATAAATGAAGTAGATTCATCAGGACTTACAATAGTTATGAAGGCATTACTTAATGAAAATAATCAATTAAGCATCAACGATATAAAAAAACTTATAAGAGATAATAGAAAAAATATAGATTATAAAATCAGAGATAGCGAAAGTAAGACTTTATTAATGTATGCAGTATATAATGGAGATACTGAAATAATAAAGGATATAGCTGAATACGGCAATCAATTAAATGAAATAGACAATAATGGAAGAACTGCATTGCATTGGGCGGTTTATTATAATAAATATGATGCTGTTGTTGCTTTAATAGAACTTGGTGCTAAAGATTTCATAAAGGACAATTATTCTCTTACTCCTATAGATATAGCACAGTATGAGGGGTATGAGGATATATATAAATATTTATCAAATTTATAATAATTAAAATATATTGTAAAAAATATTTTTTAATGTTAGAATTAGTAATCAATATTATAGTTTTTAGAAATTAATAGAATATAAATAAATAATAAAAAAAGAGGAAGCAATGAGATTTAGATGTTTAAAAAAAGATATAGTAAAATCTATTGGAGTTACTGAAAATGTTGTTGAGGGCAAAGTAATTTATAATATAGAAAGCAATGTACTTTTTCATCTTTCAGGAAATATGCTTACATTGACTGCTACTGACGGCTCTGTTTGGGCTAGAAGCAGAATCATACTTGATGACTGTGAGGGTGAAGGTGCAGTTGCTGTATATGCTAAAAAAATAAGTTCAATATTAAAAGAGATGCCTGACGGACTTATTACTATTAATGTAGAAGAAAATGAAAAAATCAATATAGAATCTGAAAACGGAAAAACTAAGCACTTAATCATCGGAATGAAAACAGATGATTTCCCTGCTTATCCTGAAAGCAATGGTGATATTAGTTATATAATGCTTCCTACTAAAGAACTAGTTACTATGATTAATAAGACAATATCATCAATAGCTAAAGAACCATTTAAGCCTGCTTTAAGGGGTATATGCTTTGAGAAAACCGATTCTAAATTTCTTGCTGTTGCTACTGACGGCAGAAGAATGGCTGTTATAGAGAGAGAGTTTGAAGGTGTAGAAAACGGCTCTTTTTCAATAATTATAGAGCCTAAAGTATTAAATGAAATACTTGTTACTGCAAATTATGATGATGTAGAACAAGTAAAAATGGGAGTAGACGGACAGCAGGTTTATTTCCAAGTAGGCAAATATGACTTTGTATCTAGCCTTATAGAAGGAAAATATCCTAATTTCAGACAGGTTATACCAAAAGAGTTTGCTTATAGTTTTAGGGTTAATAAAAATGATTTATTAGATGCTATAAGAAGAATTGTACCTATGATTAATGATGTTCGTTCAAAGAGAATGATATTAACTGTTTCTGAGGAATCTCTTAAAGTAAAAGGTATTAACCAAGAGATGGGAGAATCTTTAGAGGAAATTGATATAAAATATTCAGGAGAAGAGCATTCTGTGGCTTATAATTACACTTATATACAAGATGTTATAAAACAAATTGATTCTGAAATTGTTACTTTTATGGTTAATAAAGATTCTAGTCCTACTATGGTAAAAGAAATAGAAAGAGAGGATTATTATTATATTATAATGCCTATGAGTATAGGTGAGGAGTAATTCATTTTAATAGGAAATTATTATTGAAATTTTGGATTTATCTGTATTTGATAATGAATCAAAAAACAGATAATAGATTTTTATTATTTATTGCTCAATAAACAAAAAAGTATGCTAAAAATGATTTGAATAAATTTAGCGGAAGTTTAAAAATATTAGAAAAATATCCGCTAGAATTCCAAAAAAATAAGAAATGAATGGGAATAATATATTACTTGATACAAATGCAATTATATATTTTCTAAGCGGTAAGTTTTTATTCGATAGTGAATATAATATATTTACATCAATAATATCGGAAATAGAATTACTATGCTATCCAAAAATAACATTGGAAGAATAAAATATAATAAAAGATTTTATTAATAGTATTAATATTATAAATTTAGATAGTTATATTAAAAATGAAACTATTTTAATAAAAAGAGAAATTTCTATAAAACTTCCAGATGAAATTATATTGGCTGCTGCAAAAATAAATAATTTAATTTTATTGACTCAAGATGAAGGTATATTGAAATATAATGTATATAAAAATATACAGATGAAAAAATGTTTCTAAGTATAATCGTTTTTTATAAATTATTTTTGTAAAAAAATAGTAAAATTATTGTAAAAAATACTTGCTTAAAATACTTATATAATATATTATCATTTTTCAAATAATTGATGATTTTTTGAGTTTCTTATTTAAGAGGTTAATTGAAATATATGAAAATTTTAGGTAATTATATTTATACTATAATAAAAGGTTTTATAATAGGAGCTTCAATGCTTGTACCAGGTTTCAGCGGCGGCACTATGGCTATGATACTTGGAATATATGATAAATTAATTGCTTCTTTAAGCGGTATTTTAACTTTCTCAAAAAATGAAAACTACTTTCTTAAAAACAAACTTAACTTTTTGTTTTTAATATTTTTCTCTGCGGGCTCTCTTTTAGGTATGGTTATAATTTCAAAGCCATTATCAAATTTAATAGAGAAATATTATACAGTTTCTTCTTTCTTTTTTATGGGATCTGCACTTGGCGGATTCAATACTGTATATAATAAAACTAAATCCTATAAATTTGATTTTTTGAGCATTATATATATTCTTTTAGGAGCAGCAATAGTATATTTAATATCTATAATACCAGAAGGATTTTTCAGCAGTTCCGGAGATAGAAGTGAGATGTTTATGTACTTTATACTTATAGTAGCTGGTTTAATAGTTGCTATTGCTATGATACTTCCGGGTATAAGTGTGTCATATATGTTTTTGCTTTTAGGTATTTATCAGGAAACTATTGATGCTGTTCATGATTTGTATATTCCATATTTAGCACCTTTGGCTATAGGGGCAATTTTAGGAGTTGTTCTCACTACTAAAATTTTAGAATATTGGATGGAGCATTATGTAAAGTCTTCTTATTTGATAATATCTGGTTTTGTATTAGGTTCTATTATACAGGTTTTTCCCGGACTTCCAAAAGGCATTGAATGGGCTTTATGTCCTATAGTGTTTTTAGCAGCGTATTTTCTCATAAGACTTTTGCAGAGATTCGATCCTGATAATAGATAATATTTTACAATATTAGTTGTATATTATCTTTATATTATAAATATTAAAATAATACGGATATCTGCTGAAAAGCTCTATATTAAAAGTTTTATAATTATTTGTTTCTTTAAAATTTTTTATTTCTTTACTGCCATTTAAAAAGAAATCAATTTGCAGAAATGAGTTTATATTTCTTTCATTAATACTGTCATAAATATTTTTTGGTATTTGTATTATGAACAATTTATTTTCTTTTACAGATTTATAATTATTGTATCCATCTGTGATTTCTATATTAAATAGGGCAGGGTATACATTAATTTTATATGTATTTAGTACACGTCCTAATTTCATTATATTTATTTCTAAAATTTTTATATTGTATTTTATATTTTGATTTGCAGTTATATTTAACTTGATATCTGCATCTTTGTCGAATGTTTGAATATATAAATTATTAGTGTCGAAATTATCATCTTCTAAAAATAAATTATAATTATATTCATCTTTATGAAATCCTATTATATCAGATTTTTCTCTTTGTATATCATAGCCTTTATATTTTAAATCGCTTAATTTGTAAATATCATCAGCCATAACTGAAAAAACATTTATATAAATAGTAAAAAATAAAAAAAGAAACTTTATCATATAAAATTACTGGTCAGTCGTAAATATTACAGCCCTATTAGCTTCTGAAGCATTTTTCCAAAACTCTATGCTTCTGTAAAAATAATCCCAAGTATATTCAAAGTCTTCATCGCTTAAAGTATACTCATAATCTTTTTCATCTATTTTTAGATATTTTTCTTTGAGATTTTCTTTTGTGATAGTTTCTATTTTTGAGGCAATGTCTTTAACAATGTTTGCTTTTTTTAATGTGATAATATAATCTTCTTCATCATCTCCGTTTCCGTATAAAACATCTCCTCCCATTATAACAGAGCCTAAAGGATAATTATCATCACCGAATACTAAAAGCCTATCATTAGAAAGGCATCTATGCATAGCGTCCCAAGATTTATCAAGCTCATAAATATATTTTTTATGTTTTTCAAAGTATATTTCTTCTAAATATTCAGAAACAAAATCAGGTCTTTCAAGTCTTGAAGTTTTTAATAATTTATTTAAATCCTTATCGCTTAAAGCAAATAATACTCCCAAACAGCCCATAATTATAACTCCGTAGTAATTATTAATTTTTTATTAAAAACTTTTCAATAATGATTTTGTAAAACTAAAGGGTTTTTATTTAATATAAAAACTTTTTAATTAATAATTCATACAATTCTTATTAATAGCGGACACCCACAAGTTTTTTATTTTTATTATCTATAAAAAAACTTGTTCATAAATATCCCTGCCATTCTTACGAATAGCAGGCACTCACAAGTTTTTTATTTCTTTTATACTTAAACCTGTAATTCTGCTTATATCTTCATTACTCATATTCATTTTTTTTTAAATTTAATGCTATGTCTTTTGCTTTATTTATTTCTCCTTGCTCTATTCCTTCTTTAATTCCTTCTCTTATTCCTTCTTCTTTACCTAGTCTTCTTTCCTCATCAAGCATTATTTGATTGCCGTATAAATAAGCCTCTTTTTTTCGTATTTCATCATCATTAATCTGCTTTTTACAAAATTATTATATTTTTTCTGTACTTCTTCCATTATAGGTTTTTCTTTTACTATTTCAGACATAGACGCCTCCAAATTTTTACTTGTAAATATTTTGATCCAATAATTTAAATCTTTAGATAATACATTTTTCTTAAATTTTTTTAATTCTATTATATGTATTTGCAAATGATCAGTGAGAAGTTTTTTATTATTCATCTCATAAAGCATATAGCATGAATGTATATTTTTAGTTTTATCTAAATTAAAATTTAATAGATTTATACTTATTACAGGGGTAAGCTCATCATATCTTTCACCATGTTTTAATAATTTACTATAATTAGCAGCCCAATAATAAAGTATGCGTTCTGGAAATCTTGAATTACCTTGTAATTGTATCTCTATTATAACAACAGAACCATTTTGGGTAATACACTTGACATCAAGGCGTCTGCCCACCTTCGGTGCTATAGTCTATTTTAAATTCTTATTCTTTTTTAAATTAAAAGGAGTTAATATTTCCACAGAACGAAATGTTTTCATATTAGCATTAAGCATTATAGAATTGATAAAGTCCAAAAGTATAGATTCGCTGCTGCCTTTATCAGTAAAGAGATATCTTATAAAATAATCATTCAAAGGATTGAAATATTTTATTTTTGTGGTATTTAATTTTTTAATCATATACATATTATACTAATAAAGAATGTATTTGTCAAAATTTACAGTTATAGTTATTAAGTATGAAATTTTTATAAAAAATAATTAGCTGCAAATATTATTAAAGCCAGAATAATACTGTATATTAAAGACATTTTTATTTTGATAGATTTAAGAAAATATATAACTAAAAATAAAGCAAAAATTAATGCAGCAATAAAATAATATCTTTTAATACCTTCATTTACTATTATTAAACTTATAGAAGCTACAAGATTGCTAATCATAATTATTCTTACCAATATAAGCTGAATTGTTATAGCAAGTATATCATCATTATCCGGTTCTTGATTATTCATACTTTACTGCCTGCTATAATGAATATTTTATTTAAAAAATTCAGAAAAAGGATTTTTAAAGTTGAATTTAAATTTACCTTTTTCAGAAGTTTTTTTATGAGGTATATTTACCTGAGTAGCCTCATCTAAACTCATCATAAGTATTCCAATAACAGCTGAATATGCAGGGTTATTTGCTATATCTCTTATTCCTTCAATTTTATCAGGCACACCTATTCTGGCACTAATAGGGGCAGCACCTTTAACGGCAGTTTGATAGGCCTTAGCAAGTTCTACCAATCCCGGAAGCAATGCCCCTCCTCCTGTAAATACCATTCCTGCAGAAAGAGAATCAATATACTTCATTTTATTTAATTCTTTTCCGCATAAACTGAAAATTTCTTCTACTCTAGGCTGTATAATTTCAGTTAAAACTCTTTTAGGTATAGTACGCATTTGTCCGCTTGCAGTAGGCACTTCAATAATTTCCTTTTCTCCAACCATATCTATAAATGCAAAACCATGATCTCTTTTTAATCTTTCAGCAGAAGGTATTGTGATTCTTAGACCTTCGGCTATATCATTAGTTATATGCTGACTTCCTACAGGTATAACAGCAGTATGCCAAACAGAACCTTCCAAATATACCATAATAGAAGTAGTAGAATGTCCTATATCAAATACCACTACGCCAAGCTCTTTTTCATCTTCAGTAAGACATGCTTCAGAACTTCCTCTTATATTAACTATAAAGTCCTTTCCTGAAAAACGCATTTTATTTAAAGTTTTTCTTAAATGTTCGCTTACATGTTTAAGCCCTGTTATGATATGCACTTTAGTTTCAAGTCTTGTTCCGGACATACCTACAGGATTTTTTATTTCATCTTGTCCGTCCAAGGAATATTCCTGTTCTATAGCTTCTATTATTTCTCTGTCAGCAGGTATTAGTATATTTTTGGCACTTTCTAAAACTCTTTCTATTTCGGCAGGGGTAACTTCTTTGTCTTTAGTATTAACACCTATTACACCTTTACTGTTTAATCCTTTTATATGATCTCCGCCTATTGCGGCAATTATATCAGGAGCTTGTAATCCGGCCATATGTTCAGCTTCATTTATAGATTTTTCTATAGCATTGGCAGCTGCATCTATATTGATAATAACTCCTTTTTTGATGCCTTCGCTTTCGCTTTCGCCTATACCTATAACATCTAATTTATCATTATTAACACGGGCAATGACAGTTTTTATTGATGCACTTCCTGCATCTAATCCTGCTAAGATTGGCTCTTTCAAGTTTAAACTCCTAAATAATAATATTATGTTAATATTCTCGGTAAAAATAAAAGTATGATTAATGATTATTTTTTATGATTTTATTATGGTTTAATTAAATTAATATATAACTTATTAAATTATAAAATAACCCATTTATTGTTTTCATAAGACATTACGAATGTTTGTCTTGCTTTTGAAGTAGTATCTTCTACTCTGTCATAAACAGATGAATCGGCATCTATATAAGCCTTTTTTCCTTCTAATTTTATATCATAAACTTTTTCTATTTTAGTTTCAAATTCAAAATCTAATGAAGGATCGCTTTGTACATACTCATCAGCATTTTTTATATTTCTGCTTTTTCTTAATACTTCTTTGTAATTTGTAGAATAGAATTTTTCATAAGCTATCCTCACGCTATCTTGATTATAAGGCAATGAGTAAAACTCTTTCAAAGATGATAAAGCTAGATTTTTTAATTTATCTTCATCATATTTTTTTACTTCTACATTTTCTTTAAAATCTTCATCTTTTAGAATTATTTCAACTCTTTTAATATTTTCTTTATTATTACTGCTGCTGCATGATATTGAGGATAATATAGCAAATGATATTAATAATATATATTTAAACATTTATTAAAGTCCTTCCAATATAGATTTTCTTGTATTTTGAGGCGGCATAGCTTCTTTTTCTTTTATTCTTGTATCTGATGTTGTTGTAACATTATTCATATCTATATATTTTACAACACTTGGTCTTTCTAATATTATTCTTATATCTCCATTCTGCCAAGCTACTGTATTGGCATTTAGGAAAGCTCCTTTAGAGTATTTGGCATTTAAAGCAGATAATAATTCAAGAAAATCAACCTGATTAGGCTGAAAATTTATGGTTATAGAATATAAAGCATCATTTTTAAATATAAAATATCCGCTTTTATAAAATTTATTTTCTTCTAAAGCAAGGAATGTAGCACTTTCTTCAGAATTCAAATCTACAGTACCTGTCATATATTGTTTAGGTAAAGTCATAGTATTATCGCTTAATATAGCATTTATTGTGTCTTGTCTTGTTGCTCCTAAAGTAATGTTTTTAAATCCTGTTATAGGAGTATCTATTACAGCAGGTTTTCTGCCCATTATAGCATCATTAGTTATATATTCATCATTATTCTGATTATTTTCTTCTGTTGTTTGTGTATTATTTTGTGTGTTATTTTGAGGCGGAATATAAGCATCATTTGTTGCATATTGAGAAAATAAACTGTATCCAAATACAAATATCAAAATAAATATATATTTTTTCATTTTTTATCCCAAATTTTTTATTTTATTCTTTTAATAAAACCTTATAAATACAATGTTGTTATATAGTATCGGTTATATTTTATTTCAAAATAGTAAATTTATTTTGCTGTTTTTTTATATTAGACCTGTTTCAAAACTACTTGACAAACAATTTTATGAGTTTATTATTTTATGCTAAATTAAATAATATTAATAACAATTTAATTAAATATTTTATATGTTGTATAAATTGTATGTTTAAGCTAGAAAATGCAGTTCTTTTGGTTATTTTATACCAATAAAAGAACTGGGGTTTGGCACGACTGTGTGCTTCGCAGCAAAGCCCCAACTATAATTTAAAAATATTAAATAAATATTAATAAATTTAGTTTTGAAACAAGTCTATTATTCTTTAAAATTATGCAATTAAGGCTTATTAATTTAATTAAAAAAATTTGAAAAAATTATGAAATATATTATATTATTATTTATAAAATGGTTTTTAGGAAATTAATCGGGAAATTAATTATGAATAAATACAATAGAGTTACAATAGTTTGCGGTCATTATGGTGTTGGGAAAACTACTTTTTCTATTAACTATAGTATGTATATTAGAAATTTTACATCTAAAGATATTTATATTGCTGATTTAGATGTTGTGAACCCTTATTTCAGATCCAGAGAACATTCTTCGTATTTAGAAGAAAAAAATATAAAAGTTATAGGAAGCTACCTTCCGCGGTCAGGTTCTGATTTACCTGCGGTTTCTGCTGAAGTTTATTCTATTTTCGATAGAAAAGATATTATAGGGATAATTGATATGGGTGGCAATTCAGCAGGCAGTTTATCATTTGCTTCTTTTCGTGATAATGTTGATATTAATGAAACGGATGTTTTTTTTCTTTTTAACGCTAACAGAAAAGAAAATTCTGATTTTGAATCGGCATTAGGGCATTTATTAAGTATAGAGGCAACACTTGGATTAAATGTAACTGCTATAGTAAATAATACTCATTTAATGGATGAAACTTCTTTTGATGATATAGAAAGAGGAGAAAATATAGCGTATAATTTATCTAAAGAGAAAAATATTCCGATAAAATTTACTTGTATTAACAGCAAATTTTATCGTAACAATTCTAAAATATCGACTAAATATGATTTATTTGTAATTGATTATGATATAAAAAAGATAGGAAATATTATATAGTTGATTTATGGATTATGGTAATGTCAGATTATATGAGATAGCCTCTATGTTATCACCTAGCGTATATGAAACTATATTCTATAGTCAGTATCAAGGGCGTTCGGATAAGGATGCCTTGATTTTAGATGATGAAACATTTGAGAGATGTCATGTATCTGATAATGTTTATAAGAATTTTCTATTTTCTAATGCTGCAAGGCTTGGAAAAAGTATTGATTATGTAGGTCTTAATCAGATGCATAGTGCGGTAATAGAAGATATGAAAATAACTGAAAATGACATATCTGTAAAATTAAATGATATTATTTTAACTAATTTGGCTAATACTTTAATAGATATAAAATCTATGGATGTAAGATTGGAGCCTTTTTATATTACTTTGTTATTTAAAGGTATAAATTATTATTCTAATAACTATATAGATGAGAATGAAAAATTAATACCTATTGATGAAAGCCCTGTAAATTCTATATATCGTCAGGATCAATTATCTTTTATTAATGACAAGCATATAGATATAGTAATTTCAACGCAGTATATAGATAATAAATTAAAATATATTATAATAAATTGCAGCAATATTGAAGTTGTTGAGTCTGCTAAAGATACTTGGAAAAATATTTTTAAAAATGACTTTTCTATGCTTTATGAATATTTTCAAAATATTAGAAAGTCTAGTAATTTGATAATAGAAGGAACTGTTTATAAAACTATAATATCAGGATATGAAAAATTTATGGATGATTTCATAGATTTAGATGATTTTTAATTATATTTTATAATTTGATTTTTTATGGAAAATATTAAAAACTTACTTATACATTCTCCTAATTGGCTTGGAGATATAATTATGTCTATGCCTGCTATTCATTTAATAAAAGAAAAATATGAAGGCATAAAAATTACTGTAATGGCAAAAAAATCTATGTTTGGAGTTTTTGAGGCTTCTGATTTAGTTGATGAATGTTTGGAAGTAAAAAGATTTCCTCATTTGAGAAAATATCATTTTGATGCTGCTTTGATTCTTCCTAATTCATTTGAAAGTGCTTTTAGAGTATTCGGGCATGGTATAAAAAGGCGTATAGGTTATAAGGCTGATTATAGAAATTTTATGCTTACAGATGCAGTTGATAGAAAAGAAGTTAGGTGGATACATACATCTGATTATTATGTTAATTTGCTTAAAGCTATTGGAATAAATGAACAAAGACCTAGTATTAAATTAAAAATAAAAGAAGATATATTAAATAAAGCAAAAGATTATCTAAAAACTGTGAATCCTAATAATAAAAAAATATTTGCTTACGGCATAGGAGCAACTAACAGTGTAGGTAAGATTTGGAAAGAGGAGTATTTTGCAGAAGCTGCTAATTATTTGTCTAATAAATACGATGCTCTTACTTTATTTATTACTACCCCTAATGAAAAAGAGATATCTGATAAAATATCAGCAATGCTTTTAAAAGAGCCTATAATACCTTATATGTCATTAGATATGATAGCTGGTATTTTAAGTTTATGCGATGGTTTTATAGGCAATGATTCAGGGGCTATGCATGTAGCTTCTATAGTTGGGATACCGACTTTAGCATTATATTTTGCAACACCGGCATATCAAAATTTTCCTATTGGAATTAATAGCCAAATAATAGAAAAAAAGCCGGATAATCCTGCATGTATATGCGGCGGTAAAAAATGCAAATTAGAAACATTTGAATGCCGTGAGGTTATAAAGCCCAATGAGGTTATAAGCAAATTTGAAGCAATGATATAATTTATGTTATCGAATATGAAATTTACTTCTGTTTTGTTTGCCGTTTATTAAAGTATTTTTTATCCAAGAACTATTATCATTCATAGGAATCCATCTTCTCTCTTCAGCTCTATAATGCCAATCTTTATCTTCCTGATAATATATTTGTATTGTGCTGCCCTCATGTATATTTAGTATTTCATTATCATGATAGTTAAATTCATCATAATCTGTACATGATTTCTGTCCCATTTCTGAATAATATTCATTTAGCGACATTAATAATTCATTTAGTTTATCATCCATTTCTTTAACATTAAGTCCTAATTTTTTAGCCTCTCTTATAGTAATAGGGTAGTTATGAGAAGGATAAGCAGAATTAAGCGAATTTGATATATTATCTATTAATTTTTGATCTTTCATGTGATATGATAAAATATCTTTACATAACTTTATTGAAAGGCTTGAAGCTCTATCTACAGCCCCCAAAACTAAAGGGTGTATATATTTGTATATATGTTCATAAGGATTATTATCATTATTATTTGACTGCTCTTTCCATAACTTTATAACCCTAGCCAATTCGTCCTGACTGACATATACAAGACTATTATCTTTATTTACAGGGGATAATTCATGCTGAAGAGAAGTATCTACAGCAGTTATAAATGCTAAAGGACCCATTTGTATCTCATCAGCCCCCAAACAAAGCATTGTAGCAGCACTTGCAGCTTCTAAAGGCAGCAAAGCCACAACTTTTTTGGCAGACTCTCTAAGAAGATGTACTATTCTTAAAGAGGCCTGTCCACTTCCGCCGGAACTTTTTATGAAGAAGTATATTTTATCGCATTTTCCTATATGTTTAAGTATATCAGAGAGTACAATTACATCATTTTGGCATACACTTCCTCCATTAGAGTTCCAATATGAAAGTAATGGGGCATCAAGCTGTTTTGTAATTTTATTAATAATCTCTTGAGTTTTAGAAAATAATATAGGCGGTTTAATAGTTTTTGCCTGGGATTTCTTATCAGCCATAGTGCAAACCTCATTTTTAATTTACATAATTACATTTTTGCGTAATATTCTATATTAATAATAGATAATGTCAAATATTGATTTATTTTTTTGATTAAATTTGCTTGACAAATTAAGAAATTTAGTGTATAAAAGTTATATTATTATGCTTATTAATTAGTACAAGGAGTGCAATAAATTATGAAAAAGTTATTCGTAGTATTAACTTCAATTTTTATCGCTGCATCTGCTTACGGTTTAACAAACTCAACTTTGATTGATTTTGCTTTAACAGGTAACGCTGATAACTTACAAGCTGGAGAAGGTGATACAAATGAATTAGTTCCAGTTGCAGAAAATCTTTATAATGATAACTGGGTAGTATGGTTGAATGAATCTGCTAGATTAACAGAAAATCGCAGAAATTCTTATGTTACTAACGTAGATAGTAAAGGTAACAATGGTGCTTGGGAAGCTGGTAAAGTTCTTGGTATAAGAGTACATTTCCCATTAGCAGGTTGGAACAGCTATGCTTTAGTAAAACCAGTATATGAACTTGAAATGTATGGCGGTACTGACGGTACTAAATATACAGAAGGTAAAGGTGTTATACATAATGTCGGCGAAATTAAATCTATAAGCTCTTGGATTTACGGACGCAATTTCTTAGTTAGCTATTTTGTAAACTTACAAAATGAATACGGTCAATTAAAATCTTATCCTATGGGTACTGTTTACTTCAATGGTTGGAGACAAGTAAGATGGGAAAACAGAGAATATTTACCTAATGTTCGCGACAGAGTATTAGTAAGAGAACCTCTTTACCCTAGAATGATCCCTTCTATCAAATTAGATTCTTTAGGTTTCTACAGAACTAAAGATACAGTTGGAGGAGATTTCATCACTTATGTTAAAGATGTAACAGTTGAGTACGATGTAGTAGTTGTTGATGCTGAAGAAGATATCGATGATGAAGGTACTTGGCAGATCTTAAAAACTGAAAATGACAGAAAACAAGCTATAGAAGCTGCTAGAATACGCGAGCAAGCTGAATTAAGAGCTCTTGAACAAAGACGTATAGGTGACGGTACTGAACAAGAACAAGGTGCTGCTGCTGATAACGGTGCTGCTGCTGATCAAGGTGCTGCTGAAGAACAAGCTCAATAATTAAATTAGTTTGGAAATAAAAGGCTAATTAATAGATTAAGGGGAAACTTGATAGTTTCCCCTTTTTTTATTGTATTTTTTTATATTTTAGAATATAATTTTATTAAAATTATATTTAAGGAGTTATTTATGAGATTAATGAAAGAACCTCTAATAAATAAAGATGATACCCTATATATTTGTATTGATGAACAGGCTAAATTAATTCCTGCTGTATATGATGCTGATACTGTTATAAAAAATACTAATATGCTTTTTAGAACTGCTGATATGCATAATATTCCTGTTTTAGTTACAGAACAGTATCCTAAAGGTCTTGGCGGTACTGATGAGAAAGTTAAGTTTCCAAAAAATTATAAGCTTTTTGCTAAGGAATATTTTAGTATATTTGGTACTGAAGATTTTGTAAATGAGTTTAATTCTATCAATAAAAATAATATTGTAGTTTTTGGTATAGAAACTCATGTTTGTGTTTATTACAGTGTTGTTCATTTACTAGAGAATGGATATAATGTATATGTTGTTGCTGATGCCTGCTCTTCTAGAACTAAAGAAAGTAAAGATATAGCTTTAAAACAAATGGCTAATCTTGGTGCTAATATAGTAACTACAGAGATGATAATGTTTGGTCATATAGAAAATTGTAAGGTTTCTTGTTTTAAAGATGTTAGTAAATTATTAAAAGATAATTAATATATAATTTAGGAGAAATAAAATGGCTAGAAAAAAACTTATTGCCGGCAACTGGAAAATGAATAATTCCAATAAAGAAGCTTTAGAGTTAGTTAATAGCTTGAAAGGTTTAGTTAAAGATGTTAAAGATAGAGATATTATGATAGCTCCTACATTTACTTGTCTAAGCGATGTTCATAATGCTATTAAAGGAACTAATATAAAATTAGGTGCTCAGAATTTATATTTTGAGGAAAAAGGTGCTTTTACAGGACAGATTTCTGCTGACATGCTTTTAGCTGTAGGATGTGAGTATGTTATCATAGGACACTCTGAATGCCGTGATATATTCGGTGAAAAAGATGAACTTATAAACAAGAAAGTAAAAAGAGCTTTAGATAAGAATCTTATACCTGTTTTATGTGTAGGAGAGCATTTAGAAGAAAGAGAAAAAGGAATTACTTCTGATATAGTAAGCAATCAAACTAAAGAAGCTTTCAAAGGTTTAAGTGAGGTAGAAGCTAAAAAAGTTGTTATAGCTTATGAACCTGTTTGGGCTATTGGTACAGGTAAAACTGCTACTCCTCAGGACGCTGATGATGTTCATAAAACTATTAGAGAAACTTTGAAATCTCTTTATAATGATTCTGTTGCTGAAGGTATGATTATACTTTACGGCGGAAGTGTTAATGAAAAAAATGCTGATGATTTGCTTAATATGCCTAATATAGATGGTGCTTTAGTAGGCGGTGCTTCTTTGGTTGCTGATAAATTTGCTAGGATAGTTAATTATATAGCTAAGTAAATTTAATTATTATATTGTATTTAAGGGTAATGCTTTTTTAGTATTACCCTTGTTTTATTTTGCAAAAAATATATAATATATCATTATTAAATAATTTAAAAGAGCATAATAATTTGAAGATATTTAAATTGTTTTATATATTATTATTTGTTTTCTATTCAAATATTATTTTATTTTCTCAGCAGCCGGAAATTTCGCTTGTGAAGTTTTATATGTGCGATGGAAAAATTGGTAATTCTAAAATATCTATGTATTTAAATATAATTGATGGAACTAATGTTTGGGGACAATATTATTATAAAAATATAAATCAATTTATAAATATAGAAGGACATATTAATGATAATAAGTTATATATTGAAGAGAAAGTCAATAATCGTGTAACGGGATATTTTAATGGAATAGTTTCTAATGATTTATTTTTTTCAGGGGAATGGACATCTCAAGATGGAGAGAATAAATATGATTTTTCATTTTATATGAATAAATCTTATCCTATAAATACTCTTGATATTATCAATTTAGATTTGGAAGTTACTTTAGATGACGGCAGAAAATTTGAATCGAGTAAAGATGCTGTAATAATAAAAAATGAAAAAAATCTTAATAATTTAGATAGAATTTCTTTAGATGTTGATGGAGTAAAATCTTTAAATACGAATAGAATAGCATTTATACTTAATAATTCTATTATTGATGAATATAATATTTGGAAAAAATCTGAAGAAAATAATGAGGATTTTCAATTAATAAAAGAAATAAATGTTTCTTATTTAGATGAGAATATAATATCATTTAACATATATAATTATTCTTATACGGGAGGAATTCATGGAATATATAATGCGGTGCCTGCTATATATTTAATTTCAACGGGTGAAAGAATAGGTTTAAATTTATCAGAGCTAATAGAAAATAAAAATGATAGGGAATTAGTTAATTTGATGAGAAGTAAATTGCTAAGGAATTTTACAGAAAAAGATTTTTTTGATTTTTATTCTATTGAACTTAGTGATATTTATGATGTAACTCCATCTGGTATAAGATTTATATGGCCTTTATATAAGATTGCCGATTATGCTCATGGTATTATAGAAATTGAGTTTACATATTTAGAGCTTAAGCCTTTTATAAAAAAAGATTCTAAATTTTGGTATTTGTTTAGATAAATATTTATTGTTTTATATTCTATAAAGGACATATTTTATGAATGATAATGATATTCACCCAATAATGAAAGAGCTTACAAAAGTTACTAAAGAAATGCCTATGCCTGTTGTGACTGAAATAAAAATAATAACAAACAGAGATGCATATAAAATTTTAATATCTACAATGCTTTCACTTAGGACAAAAGATCCTACAACTAGAGATGCTTCTATGAGATTATTTGAAAAAGCAGGCAATCCTAAAGACATGCTTAAACTTACAGAAGAAGAAATAGAAAAACTTATATATCCTGTTGGTTTTTATAAAGTAAAGGCTAAAAATATATTGGAAGTATCTAAAATGATAATAGATGATTATAATGGACAGGTGCCTGATGAAATAGATGAACTTTTGAAGCTTAAAGGGGTGGGGAGAAAAGTTGCCAATTTGGTAGTAACTGAAGCATTTGATAAAGACGGTATATGCGTAGATACTCATGTTCATAGGATATCAAACAGATTCGGATATGTTCATACAAAAACTCCTGAAGAGACAGAGTTTGCTTTAAGAGATAAACTTCCTAAAGAGTATTGGAGGATTTATAATGACACTTTGGTTGTTTATGGACAGAATTTATGCAAGCCTATTTCTCCATTATGCCAAAAATGCACAGTATCTCAGTATTGCGATTATTTTAAAAATGAATATAAAGAGCATAAAGAGAAAAATAAAGAAAAAAAATCTAATAAGAAAAAATAAATATATTATTGATTGTTTATTATCTTTTTCGTATTTATTTTATTCATTTTTTTGAATGAAATATTTGCCTGCGATATTATAACGCCTAATAATATAAAAACTATTCCTATTACAGCAAATACAGTTATATTTTCATCTAAAATTATTTTTGAAGCTATTAAAGTTATTATTGGTATAAAGTATATATATGTATTAGTTTTTACAGCACCTAATATTTTTATGGAATAAGCCCAAGTTATAAAACATAAAGTGCATGCTATAAAAGATAAAAATAAAAAATTTATTAAGTTTATAGGTTTTAAATAATCATTTATATTTACATCAAAACCCATAAATAACATTGCAGGCATCATAAATATTATTCCATACATAAAAGTTTTTTTAGTTATTAAAACAGAATTATATCCCAAATCTGAAATTTTTTTCACTAATACAGAATATATTCCCCACATAACAGCAGCTAATACGGCAAACATATCGCCTATGGGATTTATTTTTAATATAAACTTTCCATTGAATGCTATTACAAATATACCGATTATAGCAAATATGAATCCTATAAAGAAATTAATTTTTAATTTTTCTTTCAAAAATACTGATGCGAATATTCCTGTAAATAATGGTCCTATAGCAACCAAAATACCGACATTTGATGCCAAAGAATAGTTTAATGCTATATTTTCAAATAAATAATAAAGTGTTATTCCGCTTAATCCTGTAGCTGCAAATAATATTTCTTCTTTTTTGGTGTGTATTTTATTATTTTTGCGGTATATTATTAAGAGTAAAGCAAATCCTAATAAAAACCTGCTGAAAAGTATCTCTATAGGAGAGAAATCTCTTAATAATATTTTTGTAGAAATAAAAGTAATACCCCACATTAATACACTGAAAAATGTGCATAAGTATGCTTTAATATTTTGATTGATAAACATTATGTTTTTTCCAGCTATTTAGAAGAGTCTCTTATAATATTTTTTATATATTCATCATCTTCTATGACTTTTATAGAGTTCTTATTATCTGTTTCTTTTTTATCAGAACAAGACAATAATAATAACATCATTAAAATTAATAAACAATATATCTTTTTCATCATTATTATACTATCCGCAAATAAATTATTATATAAACAGCATATTATATAAACAGTATAGTCATTAAAAATATAAAAAATAATTACTTTATCAATAAAATAGTTTGACAAAATGTTTAAATATAATATTATTGTTATTAACATAATATCGGAATAATTTTAAAGGAACTATTGAATATGAAAAAAATTTCATTATATTTTATTATTTCAGTATCATTATTATTTGTATTTTCATGCTCTAAAAAACCTTATGATAATATCAATTTAAAAAAAGCATTAGATTTGATGACTAAATCAACTAATTTAGTTTTATTGGATGTTAGAACAGCAGAAGAATATATGGGAGGAAGTGCTCCTAATTCTATTAATATTGATGTTCTCAATACAGATTTCAAAAGTAAAATAGATCTTTTAGATAAAAATAAAGAATATATAGTATACTGCAGAAGCGGAAACAGATCTTCTATAGCTTCAAGTATAATGGCTACCAATGGCTTTTTACATGTTTATAATTTGCAAAATGTAAGTTATGCAGATTTTGTAAATGCCATATTAACAAACCAAAATTAATTTATAAATAAGCAAGAATAATTATTAATAAGCATGGAAATTAAACTCCATGCTTATTTTTATTGTATTATGTGCATTATGACGCTTTTATTTCTTTTATAGCTTTTTGTATATCATCGTATATTTTTACTTTTTTATGTGCCTCCAATGATTTTAAAGACCATTTTGAATATTCATTTAACCCTGTTAATATTAAATTTCCTCCTCTAAATTCCAATACTTTTTGAGCTTCAATCATTAAATATATAGCATTGGATATTATGTATTTAGTGTTATGTACGAAATGTATAATTATATTTTTTGTGTAATTTTCTAAAAGCCTATTTAGTATACTATAAAGTTCATTGTATATGCTTAAATTAATATCTTTTTCTATTATTAGTATTATATTTTTATCATTATTTATATAGTATTCTTTTATACTGTTTTTTCTAATATTTTTTTCCATAAATTTACTCCTTTTGATAATTGATTTTATATTAGATTTCCCCCTTCTCTAAATTTATCAACTTTTTCTTTTAATGTATCATATAGCCTCAGAAAGCTAGGCAGAGATAAATATACAGCAGTTTCAACATCTACAGTATTTTCTTTTCCAATTTCATTTCCAAGCAGAAGTACTATTTCTTCATCATTTTGTATTATAGCACTTCTATTACTGTATATGCTTCTTGATTTTTTCATATTATATTTTGTATTATTTATTTTCATATTGCCTCCTTTTATGATTTATCTATATCATCATAATGTTTCTGTTAATCTTATATTTATATATTTAAAATATACTTTATATTTTAAATAAGTCATTAATATGATGTAATATATAGTTCCTATAAATATTAAAAAGTATATATATAAAAAAAAAACGAAATTTATACGCATTTTTTATAAAAAACGAGTATGAATTTATTCGTTTTTTATAAAAAAATAAAAAAATAAAATACTTGTTTTTTATGTATTTTTATTATATCATATAATATTAGTAAAAAAGTAAGTTTAAGTTTAATATTTAAGGAAAGAAAAAATAATTTATGAAAAAAATTGTATTTTTTATTATATTGCTAAGTATTCAAGCCCATTCTCAAATAATGACTCCTGAAAAAGTTGTTAGCATGATATCTAATAGATTTTCTTCTATTAAAGGTTTTTCAGCTAATTTTGTAGAGAGAAATGGTGAAAAAGTTTCTTATGGAGATGTTATAACTAAAAATCCTAATTTATTTAGAATGCAGTACTCAAGCGGTGGAAATGGGCAGTCTATATACTGCAATGGAGAAACTCTATGGATAATATTTCCTAGAAATAATGTTGTTGCAGAGCAGAAATTAAATTATGGTGATTCAGGTGCTATATATACTCCTGAAGGAATTATGAGACTTACTACTAAATTTAACATAGATTTTTATAATGAAAGGGGGCTTGTATCTGTAAACAGCTTTAACGATTCTGAATTGGGAATAGCTAAGTATAATAGTTCTTATGCAGCAAATGATAATAGAAAGGCTTATCATATGCTATTAACCTCAAAACAGGCGAGCGTAGACAGAACAGGTTTTACTAAAATACATTTATGGGTAGATAATACAGGTATGATTATAAGAATATTGGGAATAACAACTACAAATGTTCCGGTTGAGTATTTATTCACATCTATTAGGTATAACCCTAATTATGAGGATAATAACAAGGATTTTGAACCAGAGATATCAGAAAATATGCAGGTTCTTAAAGATGGTTTAGTACCTAATAATTAATTTTAAGGATTTATATGGAAACTATAGGTCAAATATTAAAAAATGCTAGAGAAAAGAAAGGGCTTACAATAGAAGAACTTGAGGCTACTACTCATATAGTTGCTAGATTTATAAAGGCTTTAGAGAATGAGGAATTTGATGTTCTTCCGGGAGAGATATATGTAAAAGGATTTATAAAGAATTTAAGTGATAAGTTATCATTAGATGCTGATATGGTTCTTGAGAGATATAATCTGCAGAAAAACGGTATTAAGTCTGAACAGGATTTATTAAAGGGAAATAAGGGAATAAAAAATATTAAAAAAAATAAAGAGCCTGTTAAAGAAATCAAAGACAATAAAGATGTTAAAGCTCCTAAAGAACATGAAACTAATAAAGAAGCTGTAAAAGATACTAATACAAAAGAATCTCTTAAAGATGTTATCAATACTGAGAAGCATGAAGAGAAAACTATAAAAGAAACAAATAAGAAAAATAAAAATAATAATACAAATAACCGTGCCGAAACAGATTTGATTTTTATGGCAAGGAGAGATTTATATAAATTAAGGAATAAGGATAAATCTATAGCACCTACAATAATTGTTGTACTTGCGGTTATTGTTGTTATAGCCGTTATAGTTCTTAATTGGAAGAATATAACAGGATTTATATTTCCTTCAAACAATAAAAGACAAAATAGGAATGAAGTTGAAATATCAAAAAATATAGTTGACAGCAAGGCTAAGCAAAGCGTAAAGTCTGGGGATATTATATACTTTAAGCCGCTTGGAATATCCGCTACAATTAAGTTTAACAGCATAGGAAATGTTCTTCATATAAATATTAATGGACAGGACTTATCTTTCTCCAAAAGCAGTCCTATAATATTGGATTTGAACGGCAATGGAATAAATGATTTTAAGATAAGTGTTATAGAAGTTTATGATAATTCGGCTACTGTAGAAATGGAAAAACTTGAAGAAAATCAAATGGTTAATACAGGGTATACTACTGATATTGAAACAGCTGCTGCCTTAAATAGCACCAATTATAATAACACAGTGTCTACAAATTTACTTGTAATAAATGGAGAAACTTATATAGAACAGGATACTGAGAAAGTAGATATCAGAATAGAGATAACTGCTAAGCATTTTGTATATATAAGATATTTTATAGATTCAAACAGGCCGGCAACTACTAACCTTTTAAGCGGTAAAACATTGTATTTAGAGGCTAAAGATGTTGTTATGCTTACTATAGGTAATGCTGGAGAGGTTGTAGTTAAAGTTAATGGAAAAATTATTAATGTAGGAGCTGCTGGGGAAACTGTTAATAAGACTATAAAATGGGTTAAGAATTTGAATGATTCTACTAGATATAATCTTATTATGTCAGATACTAAATAATTATTTATTTTTTATCTGAATATTTTCGGCAGACTATCATATTTAAAATTAAAAAAGGAAATTTAATTTGCAGAATATATATTTACATAGTTTAGGATGCGAGAAGAATACTGTTGATGGTGAGCATATATTAGCCATATTACAGAAAAAAGGCTTTAATATTACTAATAATCCGGAAGATGCAGATATAATAGTTATAAATACTTGTGCTTTTATAGAGGATTCAAAGAAAGAGTCCATTGATGCTATATTTGATCATTCTATGTATAAAAAATACGGAAAATGTAAAAGGCTAATAGTATCAGGCTGTATGAGTGAAAGATATAAAGAAAATTTTCTTGAGATGTTCAAGGAAGTTGATTCTGCTATAGGTATATATGATTTAGAGAATATATTAAAAGCTGTAGAAGAAGATGGTTTTCATGATGCAAAAGAAAATACTGAATATAAAGAGTATGGTGATAGGGTAAATACAGGCACTAAGTATAGTGTTTATATAAGAATAAGCGACGGCTGTCATGCCAACTGCAGTTTTTGTGCTATACCGGGAATCAGAGGCGATCATAGAAGCAGAAAGATTGAAGATATAGTAAAAGAGGCTGAAAATTATGCCAAAAACGGAGCTAAAGAAATTAATTTAATAGCTCAGGAAACAACTTTTTACGGCTACGATATATATAACAAATTAGCCTTACCGGATTTACTTAAAGCTCTTTCAAAAGTTGAAGGCATTAAGTGGATAAGAGTACTTTATCAGAATCCTGTTGTTTTGAATGATGAGATAATAGAATCTTTTTTTACTACTGATAAAGTTGTTCCTTATTTTGATATACCTTTGCAGCATGTGGATAAAAATATATTAAAAGATATGAACAGAGGCACAAGAAGCTATAAATTTTATAGGGAAATGATAGACAAAATAAGAAGTTATAATAATGATGCTGTTATAAGAACTTCTTTGATAGTTGGATTTCCGGGAGAGACTGCTGAATCATTTAAAAAGTTAATAAAGTTTGTAAGAAATGCTCAGATTGATAGGGTAGGAGTATTTACTTATTCTGAAGAGGAAAATACTAAGGCTTTATTAATAGATAAGCCTAAAATGAGCAGAAATAGAAAATTAATGCTTAGAGAAAGACTTATGCGTGCTGCTATAGAAGTATCTGAAAAAAGATTGGAGAGATTTATAGGAAGGACTATAGATGTATTGATAGAAAAAAAAGAAGATGATAATAAATTTATAGGCAGAAGCATATATGATGCACCTGAAGTTGATGGATATGTTGAAGTTTATAATGAAAATACTAATAATAATATAAATATTGGCGATATAGTGCAGGTTGCTGTTACTCATAATACAGAATATGATTTAATAGGCAATGTTATTTAATTAGGAGATCTTTTGCTATGAAGAAAAAAAAGCAGGAAAATGAATCCAGCAGTATTGGAAAAGAAGAGAAAAAATCATCTTATGCTAATAGAGAAGATGCTTTCAGGGCATATTTTGAAATAGTTACTAAAATAGTTTATACATTAAATCTAATATCAGATAGAAATGATATGACTAGAAGACTTTCAAGTAATATTGACAGAGCTTTGGGTTATGATGATGAGATGGTGTCCAATAATGAAAAAATAGTTAATAACAGTAATGAGGTTGAAATACTTATCAATTCTCTTAATACAGATGTAAAAAAGATATCATCTTTTAAGAAGTATAATTTTAATATAGAAAGATTTATATCAGAGAAGGATTTAGATTTAGATGAGAGATTTATTTTATATTCTGTATTAGTTTATACTATTTACGGCGATTCTATGTCTGCTATATCTGTTAGAAGAATATTAGAGCTTATCACATTAACTAATGATATATATATAAATAAGTATCATTATTTTGATAATAATAGCAAATTAATATCAAGCGGCATATTTAATCTATCACATGAACCTTATCCAAGCAGCGGCATACTAGAAATAACAAATACATTAATAACATTTATAAATTCCAGAGTAATATTTGCGTTTTTAGAAAAAGATAGCTACAATGTTATAGAAAGTATAATCAGCAATGAAGAAATTCTAAAAAAATATTCATTAGAGAGTAAAATAGGCAGTAAAAGCAAATCTTCAAAATCAAATATTTTAACTCCTAAAGAAATAGTTGCTCAATTAGATAAAACAGTTATAGGTCAGGACGAAGCAAAAAAGGCATTGGCAGTACATGCGTATTTGCATTGTTTGAGAATAAACGGCAATAAAGATATACCTTTCAGATCAAATATTCTTATGATAGGACCTACAGGAGTTGGAAAAACTTATTTAGTAAAGACATTGGCAGATATATTGGGACTTCCTTTCGCCCGTGCCGATGTAACTACACTCACAGAAACAGGATATGTCGGAGATGATGTAGAAGTTGTGCTTTATAATCTCTATAGAAAAGCTAATGGTGATTTGGAACATGCACAGCATGGCATAGTATTTTTAGATGAGGTTGACAAAATAGCAAAGGCTGATGCTCATCAATCTACTACAGGCAATCCTTCTGATAAGGCTGTACAGGAAGCACTTCTTTCTATGATGAATGGCGAGGATATAAGAGTTCCTGAATTCGGAGATAGGCGTATGATGCATTCTAGCGATGGAATACTTATGAATACTAAAAACATATTGTTTATATTCGGCGGTGCTTTTGTGGGGCTTGATGATATAATTAAGATGCGTTTGAAAGGAGAAAGCAGTTTGGGGTTTGGTTCTAATGCTGTTATAAATAAACTGCAGAAAAATAGGATATTGAGTCAGGTTGATGTTAAAGATATAGAAAAGTATGGTATGATACCTGAGTTTATAGGAAGAATTCCGATAATAGTAACATTAAATGATCTTACTAAAGAAAATTTGAAAGATATCTTGACAAAAACTTCGGAATCTCCTATTATTAAATACACTGAATTTTTTAAAAGTATAGGTAAGAAGCTAGTAGTAACTTCTGAAGCTATTAATTTTATAGTTGATAAGGCTTCTAGCATGAATATGGGTGCAAGATCTTTAAAAAGTATAGTGGAAACTGCGATGGTTAATATACTTTTTAATTTAGACGGAGTAAAAGGCAATACCTTAACTCTTACTAAATATGATATAGAAAATGCATTCAGTGAGAAGGAGTTTGTAACTTCAGGCAATGAAGATGATAAATTAGATAATTCCGGCAAGAATTTTTCTAAAGAATCTTTTATGGCTTGATTTTACTTTGTTTTTATTTATTTGTTATAAATAATGTATATATAATTATTTAAGAACAGGTAATATATTGGAGTTTGTAGAGATGATAGTAACTAAAGAAAAAGAATTATTAAAAGATTATGAATTAATAGAAGCACATAAGAAAGGTGATAGTGAAGCATTGGATATATTATTGACAAGATATAAAAATTATATATTTAATTTATCATATCGCTTTATGCATAATTATGAAGATGCTATGGACTTAACACAAGATGTATTAATACGAGTATACAAAGCAATAGACAGATATGAAGAACGCAATTATTTTAAAGGCTGGTTATATCGTATAATAAGCAATACAGCTATTAATATGTATTCTAAGGCTTATAGGAGGGAATCTCCTTATTTAGAAAAATTAGAAATAGTTGATGATAAGAGGTATAATACAGAAAAAGAATATGAAAGAATATACCTTCAGGAAAAAATTTATAATGCTTCTACTAAATTAAAGGGAAAACAGAGAGATGTCTTTATATTGAGATATTATGAGAATTACTCATATAAAGAAATATCAGATATTTTGAATATATCAAGCGATTCAGCTAAGAGTAATTATTCTTATGCTCTTAAAAAAATGAAATCGCTCCTAGAAAAAGAAAGGACTCTTTTATGAAACTACATGACATGATGCAATTTAAAAGCAAAATCGAAAAGAAACGACATCATTTTGATTTGCCAAGCTTGCCTGATAGAGAATGGCAGTATATGCTTCAAAGGGCTAAGATGGAAAGTATGAAAAAAAACGAAGTTACTCCATTTTATGCTTTTATGAGTTCTGCTAGGCTTTCTATAGCACTCTCTACTGCAATAGTTTTGGTATTAGCTTTATCTTTGTTTTATGGAAATCCTAATAAGGAAAACTCCCATAATACTAATACTGCATCATCTAGTAAAACTAACATAAATGTTGTTAATGTGGCTAATAGTAGTTTTATTTAAAATTTAAAACCTATAATAGAAATTCTAAATTATACATTAGCATGCTTTTATGTTAATGTATAATTTTGTTTTATTTATAATAGTATTTCTATTATATCCGATAATGACTAGTAAAATATTTTTTACATAAAATATAATACAGGATTATAATATGTTTCAATTTCATTTAACAAGCAAAGCAAAAAAAGTAATAGAATTATACGCTCAGGAGGAGGCTAAGAGATTAAATCATGATATGGTTACCCCTGAACATATACTTTTGGGGCTTCTGCATGAGTCAGAGGCTTTGGCTACTCGTGTGTTATTGAGATTGAAAATTGATTTAGACAGACTTAAATTAGAATTAGAATCAGCTATGGTGAAATCTTCAACTACAAAGGTATTTGGAACTTTGCCTACTGCCCCTAGAGTACAGAAACTTATAAGTAGATCTGCTGAAGAAGCTAGAGCTTTAAGTCATAATTATATAGGTACTGAACATTTACTGCTTGGTCTTTTAAGAGAGGAAAGCGGCACTGCTTATAATGTACTTACAAGTATGGGACTTGAGCTTACTATATTAAGACAAGAAATATTAAAAATGCTTGGTGTTGCCGGAAGTAATATGTCTTCTATGGAACAGACTAATCAGGAAGATACTATAAAAAAAGTAAAAACTCCTACTTTAGACCAATTTGCACGTGATTTGACTAAAATGGCTAGAGATAAGGCTTTAGATAAGGTTATAGGCAGAGAAAATGAAGTAATGAGAGTTGTTCAGATTCTTTCAAGAAGAAAAAAGAATAATCCTATACTTTTGGGAGAACCGGGTGTTGGAAAAACTGCTATAGTTGAAGGGTTGGCAGAAAAGATAGTTGCTGGAGATGTACCTGATATACTTCTTAAAAAAAGAGTATTAACTTTAGATTTGTCTTCTGTAGTTGCCGGTACAAAATATAGAGGTGAGTTTGAAGAGAGAATAAAAAATATAGTTTTAGAAATTAAAAAAGCAAATAATATAATAATATTTATAGATGAGCTTCATACATTAATAGGAGCAGGCGGTGCTGAAGGTGCTTTAGATGCTGCTAATATGTTAAAACCTGCTCTTTCCCGCGGAGAAATACAGTGTATAGGAGCTACTACAATCAATGAATATAAAAAATATATAGAAAAAGACGGTGCTTTGGTTAGGAGATTTCAGCCTATCAATGTTGAAGAGCCTAGCGTAGAAGATACTATAGAAATTTTAAATGGAATAAAACCTAAATATGAGGAACATCATAAGGTAAAATATACTGATGAAGCTATTACTGCAGCTGCTGTATTGAGTAAGAGATATATATTTGAAAGACATTTGCCTGATAAAGCCATAGATTTAATAGATGAGGCAGGTTCAAGGGCAAGACTTCTCAATATGACAAGACCGCAGGAGTTCAAAGATTTAGAGAAGAAAATAGAAGAACTTAATCAAAATAAGAGAAATGCAGTTGATAATCAGAATTTTGAAGATGCTGCTAGAATAAGAGATGAGATTAGTTCTTTGCAGGAAGAGCTTTCAATTAAAGAAGAAAAATGGCGCGGAGAAAGAGAGAAAATAGAAACATTTATTGAAGAAGATGATATAAGACATGTTATATCTGAAATAACTAATATACCTATAAAAAGATTATTAAATTCAGAAAGCAAAAGACTTATAGGTATGGAAGAAGAACTTCATCAGAAGGTTGTAGGACAAGAAGAGGCTATATCTTCAATTTCTAAAGCTATTAGAAGAAGCAGAGCAGGGCTTAAAACTTCAAAAAGACCTCTTGGTAGTTTTATTTTCTTGGGACCTACAGGTGTGGGTAAAACTGCTTTAGCTAAAGTTCTTTCAGAGTTTATGTTTGGAGATAGTGATGCTCTTATCAGAATAGATATGAGTGAGTTTATGGAAAAGTTTGCTGTAAGCAGACTCATAGGAGCTCCTCCTGGATATGTAGGTTATGAAGAGGGAGGCGGACTTACTGAAAAGGTGAGGAGAAAACCTTATTCTCTTATACTTTTTGATGAAATAGAAAAAGCTCACCCAGATGTTACTAATATACTTTTGCAGGTGCTTGAGGAAGGTCAGCTTACTGATAACTTTGGAAGGAAAGTTGATTTTTCAAATACTATCATAATTATAACAAGCAATTTGGGTGCTAGAGATATTGTTAAAGGAAGTTCTTTAGGATTTAATGCTGTTGGAAGCGAGAAAGATGCTAATGATATTAAAAATTTCGCTTTGGAAGAATTAAAACAGAATTTCAATCCGGAATTTTTAAATAGAATTGATGATATTATAGTATTCCATACTCTTAGTAAAGATAATTTGAAAGATATTATTAATATAATGCTTAAAGAGCTTAATGATGCTATTAAAGAGAGAAATATTGTTATTAATTTAAGCGAAGAGGCTAAGAATTATATCATAGATAAGGGATTCGACAAGAAGTATGGTGCTAGAAGTTTGAGAAGAGCTATACAGAAAGAGATAGAGGATTATGTGAGTACCGAAATATTGTTCGGTAATATAGAAGATGGTGATACTATTAATGTTGATGCTAATGATGGCTCTTTGATATTTTCTTATGACAAGTCAGTTAGGACAGAAAATAAGGAATTATCTAAAAGTTAGTTAACATACTCCTATAAATATTTGTGATGCTTCCAAAATTATTTTATGATTTTGGGGCGTCTTTTATTTATAGATATCAGTAATTTGTGAGCATTTTTTTTACCCTATAATTCGTATAATCTTTTTCTACATTATAATCTATAATAATCAAATATGGTCTTGCATTAGTATATACATACTTTATATCTATGATAATATTATTTATTTTATCCCCATTTATGATGTTTTCTCTCCATTCCATTTCTGTTTTTTTCATTTCTCCCATATTTAGATTTTTATTTATTGGTATAAGATTATCAATATTAGGAGAGCCTCCGAATTGTCTGCCTATTATATGTCCTCCTTGATCCTTACCCTTTATACCATAAAGCTCTACAATTTTTCTTTGGGCATAACTATTTCTTTTGGCATTTGAAAGTGTTAAATTCTTTTTTCTTATGACTTTATATATTCTTGATGAGCTGTCAGTGCTGTATAGAGTATCATTTATATTATATTTTATATTAGGTTTTAGATATTCTATTCTGTTTATTTTTATAATATGCTCTTTATCATATTCATTTTTTATATTATATACCTGATTAGTAGTTTGGCATGATATTATAAAAATTATAGATAATATGCTGCAAATATATGTTTTCATAATCTTAATTATTATGATTATATTTTTTATTTATTTAGTTACAACCTTTTAAAAAGGGAGTTTTTAATTTTTTTATATGAAAATACATTTTATATGCGGTATTTATTTTCGGAAATATTGATTTTATAATAATTATATTTGTTATATATTAATAAAAAAGCCATGCATGAATTAATCATACATGGCTTTATTTTTTAGTAATTAATTATATTCTTACTCAGCAGTTTGTGCAGCTTCAGTAGTTTCTTCTGTATTAGCATTTTCAGTATTGTTATTTTGCTGCTGATTTCTTAATATCATAGCTTCGTCATAAGTAATATATTCCATATTAGGATCATAAGTACCAGCTCTTTCTTCACCGTTCATACTAGGTATAGTTAATACTTGACCAGGAAGTATCAAGTCAGGGTTATTAGGATCTCTTAATACATTTCTATTAGCCTGATACAATCTATACCATTGTATAGGATCATTATATATGAAGGAATAACCAGCTATTCTCCATAAAGCATCAGTTAGAGGAGTTCTTTGTACTACAGTGTAATACATAGGAAGTACAGTAACTTTTCCTTCAGTATTAACAGTTTGTCCTGTAGTAGCATCTATGATTTGACCTGTTTCATTATTGTTATTGTCTGTATCAACCAAATCACCGTCTACAGGTCTTTTTGGTCCCATTTCATATATAGCATTCATAGATCTGTTAGCTTCTTCTAATTTTTCTCTAGCTAAAGTATTGTCATTATTAGCCAAAGCGTCTTCAGCATCTTTTATTATTTGAGAAAGGTTTTGATCTTCTTCGCTATCTGGTATTATATAACCTTCATCAATTAATTGCTGATATCTAGCTTTAAGCTCATCTAATTGTCTTTGATTTTCTTCTCTTGCTATGGCAAGATCACGATTATTAACTAAATCGTCCATAGCTTTAGAAGCTTCCAATGCTTTCTGACTAGCAGCAGCAGGATCTGTTTCTACAACATTGTTAGCATCAGCTAAAAGAGTAGATATATTCTGATCAGTTTCATCGCCTCTTGTTATAGTGCTATCATTAACAAGACTGTCATATTTCTGCTGTGCATTAGCAATATCTTGTTTAGCTTTAGCAACAGCATCTGCCTGTTCTTTAGCAAGTGCTTCTTGCTCTGCTTTTTGTCTGGCTTCTTCTTCAGCTTTTCTTTTAGCTTCAGCTTCTGCCTTAGCCCTAGCTTCTGCCTCTGCTTTAGCTTTTGCCTCAGCAGCAGCTTTTGCTTTGGCTTCTGCCTCTGCTTTAGCTTTTGCTTTGGCTTCTGCCTCTGCTTTAGCTTTTGCCTCAGCGGCAGCTTTTGCTTTAGCTTCTGCCTCTGCTTTTGCCTTAGCAGCAGCGGCAGCTTTTTCAGCAGCAGCTTTTGCATCTGCTTCAGCTTTAGTAATACCAGCAAGAGCAGCAGCAACATTCTGCTGAACGCTTGCAAAGTTATCAGCTTTTAAAGCTTCATCAGCTTTAGTTAAAGCACCCGAAACTGTTTTATCATTATTATCACCTGCTTTTATACTTTTACCTAAAGCAGCATTATATTTAGATCTAGCATCAGCTATTGATTTAGAAGCAGTATCTCTCTCTCTTCCTAAATAACCTTCTTTAACTGAATTAGCAGAAGATAGAGCATTATTATAGTATTGTAAAACAGTATTAAAAGTATTAGAAGCAGTATTAAATTCTTCATCATTTTGTGCTACTGTGTCAGGACCAGGTATGCTTCCTATATTAGCATTTCCTTCTTCAAAATATTTCACAGCCTCTTCATACTGAGCTTTGAATTGATTATCGCTTGCAGCTCCCATTTGATTTATTTCAGTTATTGCATTATCAGCATCATTTTTAGTTTTATTTATTCTAGCATTCATAAGTCTGTAGAACAATGCCATAGAAGCTTTATCTATGCTTACAGATGCCTCTTGAGATTTATCATAAGACTGCTGATATTGACCTTGATTTTGAAGATCATCAGCTTCTTGAGTTATTCTAGCAGCATCTTCATAAGTTTGTGCCGGTAAAACAGACCATGTGAAAGATAATAAAGCTATAGTAGCCATTATTTTTTTTATTTTCATCATTTACTCCTTATAAATTTAGTTCTGTTCCTGTTCAAAGGCTTCTATTTCCTGCATCATTTTTTCTAATTGAGCCAAACGCTCTTTAACTAATTTCAAAGCCTCATCACTTCTATCAAATTGTTCTTTAGTTTTATTGTATAAATCTGTATAAGCTACTTTAGCTTGATAAAGTTTATCTACCATAACTCTATAATCTTTAGTTTCAGCTGTATACATTGCATTAGCTTCCTGATATACTGTATCAGCTTTAGTGAATTCATCACCGTACATTACACTAGCTTTAATATCAATAGCGTTAGTTGCACTTTCATCAGTCTGTTTTTTTAGTATTTCAGAATATGGTGGTAAACCTTTGTCTAAAACCAAATTATAATTAGTTTCAGCAGTTAATAATAATTCTTTGGCTTTTTCAGCTTCATCTTCATTTTCTTCTTTCATTATGATATCAGCTTCAGCATAGCCTTTTTCTGCTATATCAAAATCTTCCTGAGCAAATGTTTGTATCTCCGGATATTTGTTTACTACAGTATCTCTTAGAGCGGTTACTCTTTCATACTCCTTTACAGGCAAACCGCCGCATGAAATAAGCATAAAAGCTATTAGGGTTATAAAACCTATTTGCAACTTCAATTTCATAATCAGATTAATCCTCCAGTGTTTATAAAATATATTTTATGGCTTTCAATTAAGTAAAACCATAATTATTAAAATAAGAAAAAAAAATAATTGCATTTTATGAAAAAAAATGCAATTATGTTAACTATGTTATTATTAACGGTATAAAAGTCAATAGCTTTTGTAATTTTTTACTTATTTTACATATTAGATCATTTATTTTTCTCATAAAAAAAGAGACTTTATTTTAAAAAGTCTCTTCCTTATATAAATATTTACAGAGAAATATTATCTATTAGACAAATATTTATCTATTCCGGCAGCAGCTTTTTTACCATCTCCAATAGCTAAAATAACAGTAGCAGCACCTCTTGCCGCATCGCCTCCAGCAAATACACCTTCTATAGAAGTAGCACCTGTTTCTTCATCTATAACATAAGTTCCTTTTTTAGTAGTTTGTAATTCAGGTACTTTTCTAGCTATAAGAGGGTTAGGAGTAGTACCTATAGCAATTACAATAGCATCAACTTCTATATCTTCAGTTTGACCTTCAACAGGAATTGGTTTTCTTCTTCCATCTGCATCAGGCTCTCCAAGTTCCATAACTTGAGTTCTAACGGCTATAACATTATCATTTTCATCACCTAATATTTCTAAAGGTGCTCTTAAAAATCTAAAATCAACACCTTCTTCCATAGCATGGTGAATTTCTTCTAATCTTGCAGGAAGTTCTTTTTCAGTTCTTCTGTATATTATGTATACTTTTTCAGCACCTAATCTTACAGCAGTTCTGCAGGCATCCATAGCAACATTACCGCCTCCCAATACAGCTACTTTTTTATGTCTTATAACAGGAGTATCTACTTCAGGAAATTTATAAGCTCCCATTAAATTAACTCTTGTTAAATACTCATTAGCAGAATAAACACCGCAGAAATGTTCACCAGGAACATTCAAAAAAGCAGGAAGTCCAGCACCTGTTCCTAAGAATATGGCATCATATTCTTTTCTTAATTCATTAAAATCTAAAGAAATACCAGCCACTTCATTAATTTTAAATTTTACTCCGTCTTTTTTAAGATTTTCTACTTCATGAGCTACTAATTCTTTTGGAAGACGAAACTCCGGAATACCGTACATTAATACGCCGCCTATAGTATGCAAAGCCTCCAATACTGTAACATCATATCCTAATTTTATTAAATCTCCCGCACAAGCTAAACCTGCAGGACCTGCTCCGACTATACATACTTTTTTACCGTTTTTTTCTACTTTTAAATCTTCATGCTGAGCATGTTTTCTTTCATAGTCAGCTACAAACATTTCCAATTTACCAATAGCAACAGGCTCTAAGTTTTTACCAGTAGCTTTATCTTTAGCATTACCTACAACACATCTTTCTTCGCATTGTTCTTCCTGAGGGCATACTCTTCCGCATGCAGCAGGTAAAGCATTAGTTTCTTTTATTTTTTTGGCTGCTTCTAAAAACTTTCTTTCCGCTATAAGTCCTATAAATTCAGGAATTTTTACCTTAGCAGGACATCCTTCCATACAATGAGGAACTTTGCAGTCCAAACATCTTAAAGATTCCTGATATGCCTGTTCCTCAGTATATCCTAAAGGAACCTCTTTAAAATCTTTGCTTCTTTCTTCCGGACTTCTAGTAGGCATTTCCTGTCTAGGTATTTCTCCTAATTTTGATCTTGGTGGCATATATGTATCTCCTATTTTAGGTATTTTTTATTTTGGCTTTTTTATTATTGCCAAAGATTATACTATAATTTTAAATATAATCAATGCTAATATTATTTTTTTATTTTGAAGTTTTTTGTTATTAGATTGATATACTTTTTTAAAAAAGCACTTGACAAGATTATATATAAAAATTGCGTAATTTATAATTATAAGATAATAGAGTTGTTTCAAAACTAATTTTTTATAATTTTGTGGGGACTAGCCCCCACCCCCCCACTTCTTTTGGTGACCCAAAGAAGCAAAAGGACTGAATATTTATATACTAAAATAATAAGCTATAAAACATGTAAAACATTATTTTATAATTGACAATTACTAATTTTTTATATGTAATTTTGTCAAGTAGTTTTTAAACAAGTCTAATATAGCTAATATAAATGAATATTATGAATCTTATTATAAACTCAATAAAATAAAAAACCGATCATTTAATCTGAATAAAAATGACCGGTTTATATAAAAATTATACAAAAATAATTATTTTATGCTGTTTATAGCGTCATCTATCATTTTGGCACAATTTTCTATTTTCTTTTTATCTTCATCTATTACATTGCTTAATGGTTTTCTTACTCCGCCCAATTCCAAACCTTTTAATTTAAGAATAGCTTTCATTACGGCATACAAATTACCATGACATTCACACATAGCATATATGATTCTATCTATTTTATATTGTATATCTCTTGCTTTTTCAAACTGACATTTATTAACAGCATCATTAGCTGCTAAGAATAATTCAGGCATTACGGCATAAGTACCGCCTATTCCTGCATCAGCACCTATTAATCTTCCTGCTACGAATTGTTCATCTGGTCCGTTAAATATGATGCTGTCATCGCCGCCTACATCTTTAAACATTTGAATATCCTGTACAGGCATAGATGAGTTTTTTACACCTATAACTCTTGGATTTTCTCTCATCTTTTTATAAAGATTAACATTTAAAGCAACACCTGCAAGCTGAGGTATATTATATATAATAAAATCTGTATTAGGGGCAGCAGCACTTATATCATTCCAATATTCTGCTATAGAGTAGTCAGGGAGATGGAAATATATAGGAGGAATAGAAGCTATAGCATCTACGCCCAATTTTTCAGCATGAGCTGCTAATTCAGCACTATCAGCAGTATTGTTGCAGCCTACATGTGCTATGATAGTGATTTTACCTTTTGCTATTTCCATAACATTTTCTAATACTAATTTTCTTTCTTCTTTACTATGGTAAATACATTCACCTGAAGAACCGCCTACATATAAACCATTTACACCTTTGTCTATTAAATGCTGTGTAAATTTTTTAACTCTTTCAGGGCTTATTTCTCCTTTTTCATCATAACAAGCATAAAAGGCAGGAATAATTCCTTTGTACTTATCTAAGTTTCTCATGTTTTCTCTCCTATATTTTATTTTTTATTAAAATTTATCTTATTTTTTTATTCATCAAAAATATATTAAATAATTTTAATTAAACCTTATATTAACTTTTGCAACCGTGTGCATTATTTATATTATACATCATTAATAGTTTTTTTGTAAACTAATTTCATAAAAAAAATAGTAATATGCTATGAAATTAGCATAATTTTTACAAAATGTATGAATTGTCTTATAAAGTTGGTTTTATATGATTTTTTATACTTCAATAATAATTTTTAAATTAGAAGATAATAAATAAGACAAGTCATCATATAAATAAATTTATTTTATGGTTAAGGCAGAGTATATATAATAAAAAATAATTTTTTAATAAATCATTGACTAAAATCATTTTTTAATATATAATCACTGCATTATAATTGTAAACTAAATAATATTATTTTTTTGGAGGAAAAAATGGCAAGAGTATGTGAAATATGCGGTAAAGGTAAGCAAAATGGTCATAGTGTAAGCCATTCTAATATAAAGACTAAACGCTCTTTTAATGCTAACTTACAAAATGTAAAAATAGAAGTAAATGGTTCTGCAAAAAAAGCTTTAGTTTGTACTAAATGTATTAAAGGTAATAAAGTTTCTAAAGCTAAATAATAATATTATTATTCCTTATAAAAAATTATAAACAAATGAATGTAGATATAGGTAAATTTGCTGGTTTCTGTGACGGTGTGAAGTATGCTGTAGAAAATACTTTCTCTCAGGCTTCTAAAAAAGATAATGAAATATATATAGATGGACATTTAATACATAATCCTCAAACTCTTAATATGTTGGAAAATGCTGGTGTAAAAACTTATGAAGATGATGAGGATATGTCCGTTTTAGATGGAAAAACTGTTATTGTAAGGGCTCATGGTATATCTCCTCAAAGAAGAGAAGCTCTTTCAAGTCATGCCAAAAAAATAGTAAATCTTACATGTAAATATGTTGCTAAAATTCAAGGACTTGTAAAAAAATATAGCTCTTTAGGATACAGAGTTATAGTAATAGGAAATCCTTCGCATCCTGAAATTATAGGGGTATGCGGATATGCTGATGATGTTCATGTTGTTTATAAAGATGAGGATTTAAATAAACTTCCAAATGATTCTAAAAAAGCTTTAATCGTTGCTCAAACTACTTTGCAGAAATCAGTTTTTGACAAGTATGTAAATCAAATACAAAATAAATATAAAGATACAGAAATAATTATTAAAAATACTATATGTTCCGCTACTGATCAAAGACAAAATGAAGTATTAGAAATAGCAAAGAGAAATGATGTTGTACTTGTAATAGGCGGTTCTGAAAGTTCAAATACCAGGAATTTATATAATATAGCAGCAGCTATTAAGCCTGCATTTTATGTAGAATATAAAGAGGATTTGGATAAAATTGATTTATCAAACTATAAAAATATAGGTATAATGGCTGGAGCATCTACTCCTGATTGGCTTATAGAGGATATAGCCCAAACTATAAAAGATAGATATGCCGGTAATTTTGTTAGGTTTATGTCAAGAATATTTGACTTTCTAAATTACGGTTATATATTCTTTTCTGTAGGTGCTTTTTTAATGTCCTATGCTATATATGATATGTTATCACAGCCTTTTCAATATCAAATAGGCATTATAATATCTTTATACTATTTATATATGAGTTTAGAAAATGGGTATAGTAATTATACTATAAAGATAAGCGATAAAAGAAGATATTTGTTTTATCAAGAGTATAAGATATTTTTTAGATTTTTAATATTGATGAGTGCTGTTCTTATGTTTTATTTTGCCTATAAGATTAATGTAGGAATATTGATGCTTTCAATTCTCTCAAGTTTGCTTGGAATGGGATATAATATTAGTTTTGAAAATAAATCAAGATTTGAAAGTTCTTTTTTCTTCAGGTTATTTAAAAAACTTATACCTTTTAAAGCAATAGTAATATCTGTTGCAGTTACTGTATTATTAAATGGTTCAATATTTATTATGCATAGAAATATATTGAAAGAAAAGCCGTTTTTATATTTATTTTCTACATTGACAGTATTTTTATTTATGTTTATAAGACAGGCTTTAATTGAAATAAAATTTTCTCAAAGCGATAAAATTGCAGGTGCCGTAACTTTAACTACATATATAGATTCTAGTAAATTAGCATTTATAACAGGTATAATACCTATTGTTTTGGCTTTGTTTATGCTAGTGGGTATTATAATAGGCAAATTCCCATTAGAGATTAATAAATTGAAATATTGTATTCCAATTATATACAGCAGTATAATTTCATTTGTTGTGATGAAAAAGAAGATAATAACAAGCAGACATTTATTTTCTATATTAATAGATTCACCGCTTTATATATTATTTTTAGCGGCATTAATTAATATTTAATTTATAGAGTCCAATAGTTGATTTCAAAAACAGAAAAATTAATATTATTTATTTTATCAATTAATACCGCTGATTATTTTTAATTTTTTTTCATAAAAAGTGAAGATGAAGAAGAAGCTGCCAAATGATTTCTTCTTAAATCTATAAGTTCAAATATTGTAGCAGATGATAAACTTTCTCTTAAAGCTTTAGGCGATTTTAAGAGTTTGATAATCTCTTCATTAACCATCCATTCTTCATCATAAACATTGCTCATAGAATCTCTAGGAGCATAAATCATATTACTTCTAGCTAATACTATAAATCTGTTATTTTCATCATAGTATCCAAGTTCACCTATAAAATATGCATGAGGCATAGCCAAATTAACATATCTATCGCCATAAATATAATTAACTTCTATTTCTTTATGAATTTCTCCATTAGTAATATCATAACCAAATACATGGAATATTCTTACCGATATTCTTTTTCCTTTTAGAGAATGATAATTTATATCTTCATCAGATATATCCCAATAGAAAAAACACCATTCAGGATCACGCATCATAAGTACCAATTTTGTTTCTTTATATCTCTCAGGCAATTCTCTTACTATATCAACTTCATCAGGTATATATTCATCTTTTTTAACTTCTTTTGCTTCTAATACTTCTATATCTTTTTTAGACGATGCTTTTTTTGCTGATGTAGTCTTTTTAGCTGTGGTTTTTTTAGCAGCAGCTGATTTTACTGCAGCCTTTTTTGGAGTGCTTTCAGATTTTTCTTCTGCTGTTTTTTTAGCTGTAGTTTTTTTAGCAGCAGTTTTCTTGCTTGTATCTTCTGCTGTTTTTTCTGTTTTTTTAGTTGCCATTAAATATCTCCATAAATTTATATTCTCAAAAATATTATAGAATAAATACTTTTATTGTCAAGAATTAAATTTAGTTTTTTACTTTTTTAGTTTTACTAGATTTTAATTATTACGATAATATTAAATACTATATATATTAAAAATTGGAGAATTAATGAAGAAAACAATTATATTTCTACTGTTTATATGCAATATTATAGCATTTTCTCAAGAAAATTTTACAGTGCCTATAACACCTAGTAAAGATCAGGAATTAGATAAGGCAGCAGGATATTCTACTACATTATCTAAGTTTGATGGCAGTATGAATGCTTATATAAGATTAAAGGCATATATAAATATATTAGATTCTAAAGGAATGGCGGCATTAAAGCAGCATCCTTCATATCCTAAATTGGGCGATGTATATATGTACGGTGCTATATATTTAACTAAAGAGTTTAAAGAAGATAAAATTATTGAATTATATAAAAAAGCATTAGAATTAAGAGCAGATCCCAATTCTAATTATCAATTAGCATCTATTTATAAAAGAAAATTTGATGCTGCTGTGAAGAAAAATGATTCAGAAAAAGAGCAGGAATATGGGAAAAATGTATATGAATATTTAAATAAGTATATTGTTTTATCTGGAAATAATTCAAAAAAATATCAGGAAATATTAGAATATTTTAGTGCCTATAAATAAAAAAATATGTTTTGTCTATTGACATTTTTTTTGTTTATGCTATAATACTTAAACATTAAATGATAATCCGAGATAGCTCAGTCGGTAGAGCAGGTGACTGTTAATCACCGGGTCGCAGGTTCGAGCCCTGTTCTCGGAGCATTTTTAAGCCCCTATTAAAGGGGCTTTTTTATTTCTCAATTTACTTCTTCTTCACATACTTATTTATAAACCTGCTTATAATCATAATAAATCCCATTATCGCTGACAACGCAAATCCTATCATTCCTATAACAGATGTTCCATGAAAAAGGGGAGGCATTTTACTTGTTATTATTAAAGCACTTGCTAGTATCAAAGAAGCTAAAACTATAGAATAGCTTAATCTATCTGCTAATCCATCTAAAGTGGATGACAATGATTCCAGATTTTTATGCTCCATCTGAATTTTTACACTGCCTTTCTTTATAACTGATACTAAATTCTCTAAGTCTGAAGGAAATTCTTTTATTATATAACTATAATCATATAGCAACTTTTTAATCTGTTTCAATAAATTATTAGGCTTCATTTGTTCTTTAACATATCTAAATGCGAATGGCTTAATATGTTCTATTAATTTGACATCTTTATCTAAATTTCTAGCAACTCCTTCAAGAACTATCAAAGATTTTATTAAAAGCATAATATTGCTAGGCAAAGTTAAACGAAATTCTCTTATTATACCTATAAGTTCATTGAATACATCTTCTATATTTATATTATCCAAAGGCATATCTACATATTTACTCACCAATATAAATATAGCCATATTAAATTCATCTATATTGTTTATTTCCCCATGGTAGCATAAATCAAGTATCGATTTAGATAATTCTAAATAATCAGCAGAACTTATACTCATAATCAAAGAAGAAAAAGCATCTTTAGAGTTAGGCGGAATAAATCCTATCATACCAAAATCTAAAAAACATAATACATTATTTTCTAAAGCCATTAAATTACCCGGATGCGGATCTGCATGGAAAAAGCCTAACATAAATATCTGTTCCAATACAGCATCTATACCTATAGAAACAAGTTTTTTTCTGTCATATCTAGTATCGTTTTCTTCAATATCAGAGATTTTTATTCCTTCTATATATTCCATAGTTAATATATTTTTTGTACTGTATTCATTGTATATTTTTGCTATTTTTATATTTTTATTATTTTCAAAGAATTTGGCAAATTTTAAAGTATTATTTTTTTCAAAGTTAAAATCTAATTCCTGAATAAGCTGAGATTTAAATGCAGCTATCAATTTTTGAGGCTGCATCAATGCAAATTCTTCATTATATTTTTCTATTATGTTTGAAAGCCATACTATAATTTCTATATCTGTAAGTATATTTTCTTCTATATCAGGTCTCTTTACTTTTATAGCTACTTTTTCTCCGTTTTTTAATACAGCAGTATGAACCTGAGATATAGAAGCACTTGCTTTAGGTGTTAATTCAAATGATTCAAAAAAATCTTCTATTTTACCCCCAAGTTCTTCTTCTATAATACTTTTAGCAATATTTTCATCAAAAGGTTTTACATGATTTTGCAGTTTGCTTAACTCAGATGTAATATCTTTTGAAAGTATATCATTTCTGTTTGAAAGTATTTGCCCTAATTTAATGAATGTAGTTCCTAACTCTTCGCAAGCCATTCTGATTCTTTCAGCTTTGCTGTATTTTCTTAAATCAACACCTTTATGTTTTATATTAATTTTATTTATTGGATTTTTTATTATTTTTAATATCGGAGTTATAGCTATAATATCTCTGAACCCATAAGCTATTATTATAGAGATAATTTCTCTAGCTCTGTTTATAGATTTTATGTTATTCATATTACTTAATCACCCAAACTTTAATAAACTAATAATTTTATAAAATAAGGAGTTTTTTTTATTTATAAAAAATAATTAAAACTCCTCATAAATTAATTATCAAAAATTAGATTACTGTTCATCTTTTTTGATGGACTGTTTTAGTTCATCTAATTCTTTTCTCATAGCATCATATTCGTCTTTTTTCACATATCCCATTTTGTCAATGGCTTTTTTCACTCTTTCATCTATGAATTGTGAAATATCTTCTTTAGTTTCATTGGCTTTACTAACCATTTCTTTTACAAATTTTTCTCCTTCTTCAGCACTGACATTCTTATCTTTAATAAATTCACGTGCTGCTTCCTCTAATTTTTCTTTTCCTTTAAGCATCATACCAATGCTTGAATAAAATCCTGATTTAATATCATCTGATAATGACATAATTAATCCTCCTGTTTATTATATATTTATTAATTTTTTATCATTGAAAAATAAAAAGTCAATACAATAAAATATACTTTTACTTCATAAAAACTTCTTATATATTGTTTAATAAAAATTTTTATTATTATTTTTTATCTATAGCATCAAAATAGCATGCCATAAAATCTCCTTCTCCATTTTCAAAGTCATGAACCATATCAGAAACTTTTTTATTAAGTTCTTTTATCATGATATATGCTATTTCCTGTGCTTTGCTTTCAGTTATATCATTATTATTTTTCTGAATATTTTTAATAACTTTATTTATATTAACTCTTTTATATACGCCGTCGCTATCCACTTTATTATCTCCTTAAACATAACCGTCTTTTTTTAATTCTGCTTTAAGTACATCTATATCGCTTGTTATATCCATAATATCATCTTTTTGTATATTTTCTAATACCTTATTTAAATATATTATTACTGATTCTATAGATTCTGTTATATCAGCTTTAATATTATTTAAATCTGATGTATTTGATGATGATAAATCTATATATGAATTAATAAGTTTTAATGTTGTAGGTATATTGTACTGAAGCATTCTATCAAGCTCTTTTTTAGGTCTTTCATTTTTCTTTAGGCTGCATGATTTATCAATAATGCTTTTAAATAAGCTATTTAAATGTTTTACTTTAGATGAAAAATTATAGTCCTTTATAGAAATTGATGCTTCATTAATTAGTTTGTAATATTCTAATGCCTTATTAACAATAATATTTTCTTCTGTATTTTCTTGATTATCATGATTTTCTTTTTCATCATCAACATAAGTATATTCAGCATCTATAGCATCATCAAATTTATTGCTGTAACTTTCATTATTATTTTCATAATCTATATTTTCCATATATCTTTTATTGTATGTAATATTAAAGTCTTTTTCACTCATAAATATAAACCTTACTAAGTCTACAATGCAAAGCAAATATGGTATGCCTGTCCAACAGAATAGAACATACAATATACCTCTTTTAGTTTGACCTAAATAAAATTTTTGTATTCCTATTCCTCCAAATATCAGAGAAATAGCGGAACATATTATAGCTTTAATTCTTTTTTTCATTTATAATAACCAAATAATATTTACTGTTATATAATATCAAAGTATTTATTTTTAACAAGCAATTTTTTTATTCAGTATTTGTTTTAAATGCTGATAATATATTATTTATAAAGCGAACAAAATATGAAAAAAAAGTTAGAATTACAAACTACCACTTTATGGGATTATCCTTCTCAGCAGTATTTAAAAAGCGAAGAAGAAAAACATAAACATTATATAGGAGCAACACCTTCATATATAATTTGGAATCTTCTAAACAGATATACAAAAGAAAAAGATTTGGTTGTAGACCCTATGGCAGGAAGCGGTACTACTGTTGATGTAGCAAGAGAACTAGGAAGGAGAGCTTTGGGATATGATATAAATCCAAAAGCATTGCAGAGGAAAGATATTTTTAAAGCTGATGCTAGAAAAATACCAATAGAAGATGAAAAGGTAGATTTTGTATTTATAGATCCGCCTTACAGTACACATATCAATTATTCTGATGAAAAGAACTGTATTGGAAAATTAACAGCAAGAGAAAATGAATATTATGAAGCTATGGAAAAAGTTATAAATGAAATATTTAGAATAATGAAAAAAGATAGGTATATGGCTTTATATGTGTCTGATTCCTATGAAAAGGGATTTCCTTTTATGCCTATTGGTTTTAAACTTTTTGAAATTATGAATAAATATTTTATGCCTATAGATATTATATCAGTTGTTCGTCATAATAAGACTCTTAATAAAGGTAATTATCATATAGCAGCGGCAGAAAATAATTTTTATTTGAGAGGATTTAATTATCTATTTATAATGTATAAAAAAGGAAATAAAACTATAGATATGAATGGTAAGGTTCATCTTAGAAATTTATAGTATTATTTTATATTTTTATCAAATAATAATAAAAAAAGCAGAGACTATAAAATCTCTGCTTTTTATTGTTTTATCTGACATAATACATATCTTTTGGTATATAATCATCTATAACAGCTGTCTGCTTCAAATTTCTTTTTCCTTGTACCGCCATTATATTATAAGCAGCTGCCCCTATATTTTGATTATCAACAAGTATGGTTCTTTTTTCTATTCTTTCTAAATCTATATTTGAAGTTCTTATCTGATCAAAATATTCGCTTGCTAATACAAAATATTTAAATGCTTCCTGTTCATTAACAATAGTATTTGTAATACTAGCATTGTAAGCATAAGAAACACCTATATTATTGTAAAGGCTTGCTAAATAACTCACAAGTATAAAATCTCCTTCTGTACGCATTTCTAATCTTCCTAATCTGTCTCTCTTAGATAATACCTGACTTAAAGCATTTCTGTAGAATCCATTAGCCAAATTAGCTTTATCCAAATGTAAAAGCGAATTACCTAAAGCATAAGAAACAACACTATTGCTAGGGTTTTTTTGGAATAATGCATTGAATCCCTCAAATGCTCTGTCATATTCTTCATCTGAATAATATATCCAAGACAAATTATATAAAAGTTTATCGCTCCTAAGATTAGGTGCTAAATTATCATAAGCTGTTTGATAATGCTGTTTTGCCTTTTCATAATCTTTTTCTCTATAGAAATAAACATTAGCCAAATTATAATTAGCATCAGGATATATTGAATTAATCGCTAAAGCTTCATTAAAGTTTTTAACCGCATTTCCATATTCACCTAAATTATAATATATTTGACCTAACATATTATATACATATTCTTTTCCTCTATAGAAAGGATTAGCTTCATATAAAGGAAGTGCCGCAGTATTAAGTATTTCCATAGCTCTGTCATAATGCTTTAATCTTGTTTCATAATCAGCATAACCTACTATAGATTCTAAATTATTAGGATATGCTTCTAATAGACTTTCAAACAGTATTCTTGAGCCATAAAAATCATCTTTATTAAGTAAATAATTTGCCAATTTAGGATAAACTTCATCATCAATATAGTCTTTTTTCAATAAGTTTATATGATTTTGAAGTGCTTTTACCTGCTCATAATTATCCTGATAAATTTTTATAAGCATAGCTCTTTTTCTAGGAACTACACCGTCTCCAAAGAAATTAACCATATCCCTATAATTATTATAAGCTATATCATAATAATCTGGCTCTAGCAAATTTTTAGCTCTGCTTATCATGAGAAGACCGCGTTCATCATATATAGTTTCTTTTTCTTTTTTCTTTTCAGTATAAACTAACATATTATTATACAATTCTTCACCCAATGTGTAGTCTTCTATTGATAATTCTTTTTCTCCTTTCTTTCTATAATAGTATCCGAAAGTTATTCTAGTTTCAAAATCTCTAGGCTTAATATCTAAAGCACCCTGTATCTTTTTAAGAGCATCATTGAAAGTTTCTCTGTCAATATAAGCTCTTGCATATTTATTATACCATTTTATCTGTTTTGGTTTTAATCTTTCACCTTCGGCAAAGTTTCTCTCAGCATCATCATAAGCTCCCTTTGATATGCTTAATAAACCTTGATTATAGTATTTATTTGCCATTACAGGTTTATAAATAAATTGGAAAGATAAAATCACTAAAGCTACAAACAATATTAAAAATACAGCTGCAACTCTTATTATTTTAGCATAATCTTTTAATGAATTAGGTATAGGTATAAGTTCTAATACATTTTTGCTGCCTTCTTCTTTAAGACTTAAACCTAATTCTTTATTTAATAATTCTGTAATGTTTTCATTAGACTCTCCTCTTTCTAAGGCATTAAGCAAAGATTCCATAGAGATTCTGTCTAATTTCTCATTAAGTATGGCATCTAAAACATGATATTGTGTTATAGAAGGGAGATGTTTTATTGCATTAATAACTTTATCAGTATCTACATCTTTATCTACATCTTCATATTTAGAAGCCGGCAGATTATTAGCTGTATCAGGAGATGGAAGAGTAGTGCCTCCTGCAATTATATTATTAGAAATACTTTTATTTTCTTCTTTTTCATCATCATTGTCTAGATCTATGTTATCGTCTAGGTCCAGATCATCTTTTACTTCATCTTTAGGTGATTGTCCGTATTCTTCTATAGCATCATCTAA
>NZ_JH994110.1:851630-934620 GCF_000316195.1 Brachyspira hampsonii 30446
ATCATTATCAGAGTCTTCAGGAAGATCCAAATTATCTATATCGGCAGAAACTTTGTCATTATCAGAGTCTTCAGGAAGATCTAAATTATCTATATCAGCAGAAACTTTGTCATTATCTAAATCTTCAGGTAATCCTAAATCGTCTATATTATCAGATACTTTATCATCATCTAAATCTTCAGGCAGTTGTAAATCATCAATATCTGCAGATACTTTATCATCATCTAAATCTTCAGGCAGTTGTAAATCATCAATATCTGCAGATACTTTATCATCATCTAAATCTTCAGGCAATTTTAAATCATCAATATCTGCGGATACTTTATCATCATCAGAGTCTTCAGGAAGATCTAAACTATCTAAATCATCAATAGAAGGCAGACCATTATCCTCTGACGGCATAGAACTAGCCATGTGTTCGTCTGTAAAAACTGACTTAAAACTGTCATAGTCGCTTTTTGATATTTCTTTTGGTAATGCTTTATTTCCTATTAAAAAAGCAATACTTCCTAATCTTTCTAAATCTTCTATTTTAGGCATATTCAATCATCTAATATAAATTTTTTAGTTAACATATTTATTATAATTAAGCTATAAAAATATGTCAACTAAATTATCGGATAATACTAAAATTACAATAGCATATTATTTAGAAGAAATTTCTATTTGTTTATTAAGTTTAGCTATTTTTTCATTGTTTCTTCTTGCTTCTTCGGGATTTATAGTCATTTGACTAGATAATTTATTTATTTCATCTTTTAATATAGCAGCATCTATATCTTTCGGATATAAAGCAGTTTCTACTAATATTCCTATAACATTGTTTGTAACTTCAGCTATACCATCTTCTACATACATATTTATAAGTTTATTATCTTCATTATATATTTTGAGTTCGCCGTAACCTATTCTTACTATATACGGGCAATGATCCAGATATATTGAAACATATCCGTCATGCGAAGGTATCTCTACATGATCTATTTTTATGGATCTCAACATAGGTCCAATTCTAGTAATTACAGAGCAAGTTAAAGCCTTTTTATTTTTTTTTGCTGCAGTAGCCATATAAAACCCTCAAAATTAAATTATATTTTTATATTTTAAAACAAAAATTATAAATATCAATGAAATTATAAATAAAATTAATAGTATCAGTGAAATAAAGAATAAAAATCTTACAACTATTTTTAAAGAATTTATTTCTGAATATATATATTGAAATTCTTTTCTAGTTTTGGATTCTACTTTTTCTATTATTTCCTTTTCCTTTTCATCTAATTTATTATATAGTTTTTTTGTTCTATTTTCCATAGTTGTTGTTTTTACCAAATCACCAACCATATTAGCAGAAGATAGAACAGTTAATATAACATTAAGCCAACTCATATATTATTTACCCTTGGACATTATACTGTATAGATATTCATCTGGTTTTACTATTTGTCCTTTTTTATTTACAAAAGGGTGAAGCGTATAACCTGTACTATATAATATTTTTTCGTTTTCTTTGCTTCTTATTTCATATTTTAGCTTTAATGATGCATTTTTTAGTTTTTCAACACTAGTATAAACTACTATAACTTCATCATATCTTATAGAAATTTTATAATCTACAAAAGCCTCTTTTACAGGAAGCATTATATTATATTTTTCTTCCATATCTTTGTAGGAAATGCCTAACTCTCTTAAAAGCTCCGTCCTTCCTATCTCAAAATATCTTAAATAATTTGAATGATAAACTACCCCCATTTGATCAGTATCAGCATATATTACTCTTATTTCAGTTCTATTAACATGAGCCATAAATAACTCCTAATGAATAATTATTCTTTAAATTATAACATATAAATAAAAAAATATTTATTTTTTTATATTTTTTATATATACTCGCTTCAAAACTAATTTTATTTATGATTTCAGGTACTAGACTGAGAAGCACTCTTTCTATAAAAATAAACTGTATATTAATACATTAAGATAATAAATCATATAATTTTATACTTAATCTATCAATCAGTTTTGAAAAAATATATTAAATTGCTTAAGTATTATAATAAATCTTATTTTTTATATTGATATTATATTAATTTTGTATATACTTTATCATTATGAAAAATGGAAAAGTGATATTTCCGGGTACTTTTGACCCTTTTACATTGGGACATCTCGATGTTCTCTATAGGCTTGCTGATATATTTAATAAAGTTTATATATCTGTAGCACTTAATTTGGAAAAATCTCCTACTTTCACAATAGAAGAAAGAAAAAATATGATAAAAAAGGTAATAGGGGATAATGATGCCATAGAAATTGTATCTATATCTGGGCTTGTTACAGAATATATGAAGCAAAATGATATAAAAGTATTAGCCAGAGGTATAAGAGACAGTGAAGATTTGTACTATGAATTAAGAATGTCCAGAATGAATAAATTATTATATCCAGAAATGGATACTATATTTTTACATACATCAGAACATTATGCTTATGTAAGTTCTTCTTTAATAAAAGAAATACTTAAATTTAATGGACCTATAGACGGATTGGTGCCGGAAATAATAGTTGAAGATATAAGATCCAAATTCATAAAAAAATAATAATAAAAAGATTATAACATGAAGAATTTTTACCTAGAAAATTACGGATGCCAAATGAATAAGGCGGATTCAAATAGTTTAATAAATTCGCTTATGCAGGAAGGCTTTATACAGACGGAAAATCATGAAAATGCTGATAATATTATAATAAATACATGTAGTGTGAGGGCACATGCTGAAGAAAGAGTATTTTCAAGAGTTAAACTATTCAATGCAAATAGAAAGAAGAATAAAAAAGACAGTAAAATAATAATTATGGGCTGTATGGCTCAAACTTCAAAAGAGCATCTTGAGAAATTAGGAGCTGATAAGATATTTGATGTATACAATGAAGTTAATATTATAGATTATCTTAAAGATGAGGAAGTTTTTGTAAAAAAATTTAATGACAACTATATATTTAATAAATCTTATGTAGATGAAGATAAGCCTCATAAAGCATTTATACCTATATCGCATGGCTGCAATAATTGGTGTACTTACTGTATAGTGCCTCATACACGCGGTAAGATGGTAAGCAGAAAGTCAGGCGAAATAGCAGAAGAGTTGAAAAGATTAATAGATGAAGGGGCTAAAGAGATAACATTACTTGGGCAGAATGTTAATTCTTATGGGCTTGATATTGACAATGAGATTAATTTTACAGAATTATTATATAAATTAGACAAAGTTGTTGATGAAAAGGCTAAAGACAGGGTTTGGATAAGGTTTTTAACTTCTCACCCTAAAGATTTTGATAAAGATTTAGCCGATGCTATATGGAATCTAAATAGTTTATGCAAACATATACATCTTCCTTTTCAAAGCGGCTCAGACAGAATATTAAATCTTATGAACAGAAAATATACAAAAGAAGAATATATAAAAAAAGTATATTATCTAAGAGATTATGCTGAAGATTTTCCTGTATCTACTGATGTAATAGTAGGATATGCTGATGAAACAGAAGATGAATATAATGAAACATTAGAATTACTTGAAAATATAGGTTTTGAAGAGGCATATCTTTATAAATATTCAGAGAGAGAAGGTACTATAGCACATAGAAAAAAAATACAGTATGATAAAGCAGCAGGTGCGAGAAGACTTACTAATCTCGTGAATTATCAAAGAGAATTAGCTCAGAAACTATTAGCTAATCAGGTTGGTAAAAAAACATCTGTTATGGTAGATGATATAGCCAAAGATAATATGCACTATTTATGCAGAAGCAAAGAAAATAGGATAATACTTGTAAAAAAAGATAAAGAACTTAATATGGGCGATATTTTTAATGCTGAAGTTACAGAGATAAAAAGCCATACATTGATAGGGAAGTTTATTTAATAGGTTAATATTTATGACTTATTTAGAGTACAGTTTCAGTGATAATACTAATAGGGCAGAGGCAAGAAAAACATTAGAAAATTTAATACTCTCTATGGTAGAATCTCATTATAATAAAAATAATTTAATTATAGATAGAGAAGAAAATAAAAAGCCATATTTCAAAAATGAAAATAGTATATATTTTAATGGAACGCATACTTCCGAGTTATTTGCTGCTGTTATGAGTGATGAATATAATGTTGGAATAGATGCCGAAAATATAAGGGATAGGGATTATTTTGCTATTGCAGAAGAATATTTTTATAAAAGTGAAATTGAATATCTTAAAAATACTCATAAATTAGAAATAGATTTTTTTACTATATGGACAATAAAAGAAGCATACATAAAAATGCTTGGAAGAACTATTTTTGATATAAAAAATTCTATAGAAGTTGATTTGCTTAATAGAGAAGTGAGAAATGCTGATAATTTATTTTTTGCTTCTTTTATACTTGATGATTCATATATAATAAGTGTATGTTTTGATACAAAAAATGATGTTGATTTGAATATTCAGGATTTTAATTTAAATATGTTATTTGCTTATCCTACATTGCCGAATATTAATATAAATATGTAATTTTGAATTTTATGACTATTGACTTTTTTTATTCTAAATTATACACTTATATTACTTAGTGATATTATTTATTAAAACTAAGGAGTATATTTATGCTTAATAGAATATTTTTATTAGCAATATTGTTTGCTTTTTCATTAGGCAATATTTTATTATCACAGGATATATCTTTTAAAGTTACAGGTATATCTGGTATAGCTTTTATAGAAAAAACAGATATAAATAAATCATTGAGGGCTTTCAGAGGAAGTGAAGTACATAGTGAATATAGATTAAGAACATCAGCTGATACTCAAGTTGAGCTTACTTTAAACAGAAGAGGAGATAAAATAGGTTCTATTGTAGTTCCTCAGAATAGCATAATTCTCGTTAATAAACCTATTTCAAAAGATGATAATAGAGTTTCTTTGTCTTTATTAGAAGGATATATTAAAGTTGATATAAATAAAAATGCCGGAGCTTTGGTTGAAGTACATACAGCAACTACTACTTCTGTGGTGAGGGGTACGAGTTTTGAGGTTGCTTTTGCAGAAGATGGTTCTACTATAGTTGTTCTTGATGAAGGGGTTGTTGATGTTGTTACGGACAATGACAAAGAAGTTCTCAATCCTAAGAATGCTTATATAAATACAATAGATGATAAATCTAAAGTTGTAAGTCAAAGTTCTGACAGCGATCCTATAGTATTTTTGAATAGGGGAGAGGAGGCATCAAGAGAAGATTATATGTATACTATAGAAAACTTGATGTCGGCAATGGAAGATATACCGTATAAAAATAATGATGATAACGATAATTTTTCTTCATTAGTGAATAATAATGTAGAAGAAAGTGAAAATAAAATTAATGATATTGAAATGAGGCATTATAGAATGATAGCTGCCAATGAGGGATATTATAATACAATAGTAAAATTAATAAATTTATATCCGGATAAAAAAAATGAGATGGTACAATATGCTAGAAAATCATTAGCATTGTATGCAGCAAATCAAAGAGCTATTAATAAAATGAGTTCTGCTATAATAAGAACAAGAGAAAAATTTGATAGGATAAAAAAGAAATTTAATGACAGAATGATTAGTACTTCAGTTGCTAAATAATTTATAAATCAAATATGTTTTTTATATCTGAATTTTTTCTTAATTTTGATATATAGAAATTTCTTTCATATTCAGCAAGCAGTATTTTAGCTCTTTTGATAAATTCATTTTCATCATAAATAATCAAATCTATATAAATATTGTATACTCCCATAGCTCCGCCAAGTACAATTCCTATATCAGCTTCTTTATCTCCGCTTGCAAGAACTTCTTTTTCTAATCTTTCCTGTATTTCATATCTCTCATTTAATATTTCTTTTCTTGATTCATCATCATTCTTGTAATTATATGTATAATATAAAAATATTGCCCTAGCTCCGCATTTAGAAATTTCTATTATATCATCTGTGTTTTCATTGTAATAATCATTTACTGTTTCATAGTATGATGTAGTTCCTGCTATTATATCATATCTTAATGCATCGGATTGTCTAGGTTCTGAAGTGTATGCTAAATATTGATTTATAGGATTAGTGATAATTTTTTTTCTATGGAATGATAATGTTTTTTTTATATATTTTTCTAATTCTACAAGAGGCAGCATGTTATTTAATTTTCTATTACTTATATCAGCATATCTTATATATACCCTTGACAAACCTTCTCCTATAGAGTTTTCCATAATTAAGAAAAATATATTATATGCTTCTTCTTTATCAAAATCATTTAAATCTTTATTATAGAATACTAAATCAAATTTGTCATTTTCATCATCGAATTCTATTTTTACAAAAACATCCTGAGTTTCTATTCTTTTATTATGTATTTCAATAGTAAAGTTTACACCATTAGAACTAGGTATAAAAGGCATAAAAGTCCATTTTTCTTTTAACTTTTCCGGCATATCAGATATTATTCTTGGAGTTAGATAAAACAGATAGTTTTTGCCGTCTATATTAAAAGTAAAATTATAATTCCTGCCTATATTGAAAGCTAAATTATCAGATATTATCTTTACTCCATCGGATAAAAAATGAACTATATCTTTATTTTTATTTTTCATTATATTATCAATTTCTGCTTCATTATCTTCAAACCATTTCCAAAATGATTTTATTCTTTGAGTAAAACTTAATCCATTGTCTTCAAAGCATAAAGAATATAAATTTTTTATATTCTTTGATATGTCTTCAAAATTTTCTATATTTTTTTTGTCATAATTTTCAAATAATTCTATAGCCTTACTGAAATATTGCTTAGCAGTATCTTTCTCATTTTTATGATAATAAGCATATCCTGTTCTGTAATACCATACAGGATCAAATACCCCTTCTTCTCTTATATACATAAGATTATCCAATGCTTCATCATAATTTTGCACATTGTTTAAAGCTCTGGCAAACAGAAGAATTATTTCATAATCTCTTTTATCTTCTTCTATAGAATAAATAATTTCTATGATTTTCTGATGCTTGTCCTGATTATGCAGTTCTTTAATTTTTTCTAAAATTTTTTTATTCATTGAACTATATATTACAATATTTTTATAAAAAAATCTATTTATTTAAAACATTAATTTATTTTTTACTCATTGATAGTTTTTTATTTTTATGCTTGACAAAAATAATTTAATATAGTAATATAGAGTACTCATAGTATTGTATAAAATAAAATATATATAAATTGGAGATAAGCAATAATGTATGCAATCGTAGAAGTAAAAGGTAAGCAATACAAGGTGGAAAAAGGTCAGGATATTTTAGTAGAATATCTAGGCGATGATGCTAAAGAAGCTCCTGAAATTAAAACTCTTCTTCTTAAAAAAGATGATGAAAGTGTTTTAGTAGGTACACCTTATGTTGATGGCGTTAAAGTAAGTTCTAAAATAGTAGAGATGATGAAAGGCGATAAAGTAGTTATTGGTAAACATAAAAGAAGAAAAGACTATAGAAGAAAAACAGGTCATAGACATAAATATCATAAAATAACTATTGAAGATATAGCTGTTTAATGGCTTCATCTGTTAATGTAGTATATAATATAGAATCTATTATACAAAGCATAACAGTTGATGGGCATGCCGGTATTAAAAAGTCTGGTGAAGGTTATGAAGTTTGTATAGCTTTGAGTACATTAACACAGGCTATGTATAGGGCTTTATTATCTATAGTAGGAAATAAGTTCTTAAAATACAAAATAAATGATGGATTTTTAAGTTTAGAACTTGTTAATTTTGATAAACTTGAAAATAATAAAAAAATAGAGTATAAAATAGTTAGTAATGGATATTTGATAGGTATAAAATCTTTAATTAAAGAGTATCCTGATTTTATAAAATATAAAGAGGAGTATAAAAATGGCACATAAAAAAGGCGGCGGAAGTTCTAAAAACGGACGCGATAGTCAATCTAAACGTTTAGGTGTTAAAGTTTACGGCGGTCAGAAAGTTATATCAGGCAATATTATAGTTAGACAACGCGGTACTCAATTCCATGCTGGAAGAAATGTTGATATAGGTCGCGATCATACTATATTTGCTACTGCTTCTGGTTATGTTAAGTTCCATACTAATAAATTCGGAAAGAAAACTATTTCAGTTGTAGCTGAATAATAAATTAATTGTTAAAATATTGTATCTCAGCTGATAATTAATAATTAGCTGAGATATTTTTGTTTCTTTTACTTCCTTAATTTTGCATAATAAAAATCAAATAAATGATTAAAAATTGTTATATTTAATCATCTGTTATTAGTTCTTAGATATTTAAATCTGCATATATGTAAATTTGTATATTTATTTGAGATTTATTAGACTTGTTTCAAAAACTAATTTTTTGTGGGGCTAGACCGATAAGCAGAAAGTCATGCTATGCGTTGAATAAGAAGTACACCTTGCAGCAGGCGTCATAAATCCACGGTTATTTATGAGTATGTAAGTATACGGACGAAAGGAGTACAGTTGGTATTGTGCGGCGAAAAAAAGTTGAATAAGAAAATTGACGAACTTAAAAAATCTAGTATATATACAACTTTATATATTATACCCTCATTATATAAAAATTAATTATGAAGTCAATTATTTCCTATCAAAAAAACTAAATAAAGAATGACTTCTATTTAAATAATTTTTTAAATCATCAGAAGAAATAAATATTCTATCAGCATTTTTTTCATTTGTATTTTCCAAATCATAATCTTCATCGCTAAGAATTAGATTTGTATATTCAGGCATCACTATAATTCCTGTATCTGTTAAAAGAAATATTAAATTATCTATATTCTCATAAAAATAGTCGGCAACTATATATTTAGATAATAACTCTTTACTATCAATAACTAAATCTTTTAAATAGGAGCTTATACTTTTTTCTCCGTTTAATTCAAATATAAAAGAATGATTTTTTACTATAGCTTCATCTCTTCTCTCATCTGCCTTTACAGTTCTTTTATACATGCATATTAATTCATCATCATAGTATAATATATCAAAGCATCTGAAGTCTTTAAGTTTCTTATAATATATAATACCAATTTTATCAGCGTAATAGGCCTTATTTTGATCATAATGATGGAATTTTTCTATAATAAGTTCTTTATTTTTTAATTCTTCTTCAAGCTCTCTTCCTTTTTCTTCTTTGAATCTTTCATCAAAATTATAGGCTCCGCTGATAGCCATATTTATTCTCTCTTTACCTCTAATAAAAGGATAATTGAAATTAAATAAATAATTAGTGAGCATTTTTCTTACTTCGTCCATACCAAGATAAGCTGAATATTTATCATTAGTAAAAGTAGTCTGTTCTACTGGGATATAAAACTCTCTTATTTCAATTTCAGGCTTTCTAATAACCTCAAAAACTCCTTCTACTCTTCCGCCTTCAATATCCATAGTATATTCAATTTCTGATGTTCTTTCATAATTGAATTCTCTTTTGAATTTTATTTTTAACAAAATTTCTCTATTGTTTTCTTTTGAACTCCAACTGCCAAATTTACGTGCTTCTTTCCATGACTTTCTATAAGGATCATCGTATTTAAATTGCTTTTCCTCTAGTCTTTCAAAATAAGCTGTATCATAATCACGGTAAACATTAATTTGATTATTATTTAATTCATTAGTTTCACGAATCATTAATTTATTTTCGCTATTTATGAACATTTGACCTGTAAAAGAAGCAAAATATTCACGTGCGAAATTGTCAAATTTTGATTTAAGTACATACTTAATTTTACCGTGGTATTTTTTGTACCATTCATCATAATTATTATCTTTATATTTATAGCAATTAATATATATATTATTTACTTTATCTTTCAGCATGAAAAAACTTTTTTCATATACCAATATTTTATTTTTAGCATACCATTTTTTTGCTTTCTTCTCAATTAGAAAAAATACAGCTAGAAAAATGGCAATTGCTCCAAACAAAATAGGCCAGAAATAGTCACTAATAAGAAAAAGTCTTAATGGTTCCAATATTCCAAATGATATCATAAATACTCCTATTGTTGCTATGTTCGCCTCAGCTTAGTATAAGCTGCCAACTAAAGTTGTCAGCTGCTTCGGCTCGCTTATTTTTGTTATTGCTCGCCGACGCCCTATATAAGCTAGTGAGTAAACTCACTAGCTGGCTTTGGCTCGCTTTTTAGTTGCTATGTTCGCCTTTTATTATTGCTAATAAAAATTATTGGCTTATAGGCTCTGCCATTCTTACGAATGTCAGACGCCAATAATTTTTATGTTTAGCTTTCTAATATTTTATTATGTTTGCATTTTATTGCTAGCAATAAACTCGCTTAATATTAGATGACAACTAAAGTTGCCAGCTGCTCGTTTATTGCTTTAAAAATTATTTTTTATTGTTATGTTAGCCCACACGAAGTGTACCTACTTGGTTCGCCTAAAGGTTTGACTTAATAAATTAAGTTACACGCCTGTGTCCCTGTGGGAAAGGCTTCGGCTCACTTTTTAATTGTTATGCTCGCCTTTTATTATTGCTAGCAATAAACTCGCTTAATATATACTTAAAATTTCTAAGTTTGTCAAAAGTTAGTTTTTCAAATTTATTGTTTGTGGTGGCTTTGCCCCCACGCCCCCACTTCTTTTGGTGACCCAAAGAAGCAAAAAGACTGCATTTTTAATAAAATACAGACAATATCATACATTTAAAACTTATTTTTTTAATAATTAATAATACTTTATATTATTGATAAATTATAATTCATTTATAAATAACTAAAAATTGATAAATTATAATTATTTAGGTATATATAAAAATTAATTATCTCCTATTAAAAAATTTAAATAAGTAATGACTTTCATTTAAATAATTTTTTAAATGATCTGTAGGTATAAATATTCTTTCTGCAGTATTTCCTAAATTTATATCTCTATCATTAAGCTCCATATTTGGGTATTCAGGCATTACTATAATTCCTGTATCTGTTAAAAGAAATATTACATTATCTATATTATTATAAAAATTATCGGTAAGTTCATAATTAGATAATAATTCCTTACTATTAGAAACTAAATCTCTTAAATAAGAACTTATACTTCTTTCGCTATCCAATTCAAATATAAGAGAATGATTCTTTAATATAATTTCTTTAGGTGCTTCTACTTCTACAGTTCTTTTGTATACGCATATTACTTCATCATCATAGTATAATATATCAAGGCATCTAAAATTACTAAGTTTATTATAATATGCAATACAAGTTTTATCATCAAGACAGAATTTATCTTCTAAAAGCTCATCTTTATGCTTCAATTTCTCTTCAAGCTCTTTTCCTTTTTCTTGTTTAAATTTTTCATCATAATTATAAGCTCCGCTAATAGCCTTATTTATTCTTTCTTTTCCTTTAATAAAAGGAAAATTGAAATTAAACAAATAATTAGTCATCATGTTATTCATGTCAGACCAAGCTGTATCATATGAATCTATCTGTTCAATTGGAAGAAAAAATTCTTTTATTTCTATTTCAGGCTTTCTAATAACTTCAAAAACTCCTTCTATTCTTTTATTTTCAATATCCATAGTATATTCAATTTTTGATGCTTTTTCATAATCTAATTCTTTTCTGAATGTTATTCTTGTCAATTTACCTCTTATCCCTTCTTTTGACTCAAATTTATCTCTCTCTCGTATAGCTGAATGATTTTGTTTGAAATATATTTCTTTAAAATATTTAACATCATAATCATGATAAACCATAATTTGATCTATGTATAACGCACTAGTTTCACGAATAATTAATTCATCGCTGTTATTTATAAATATTTGCCCTGAAAAAGAGTCAAAATATTCATGTGCCCACAAATCGAAATCTAATGAAGGAGATACATCTCTCAACTTACGGCAGGATGCACCGTATGAATAATAATGTTCATCATATTTAATTTTATAGCAATTAATATATATATTATTTATTTTATCTTTAAGCATAAATAATTCTTTTTCATTTAACCATATTTTATTTTTAGAATACCATTTCTTTAGCGACGGTAGAATTTTACCAATATTAAGATATAATACCAGAGGACCCAGAAATACAATAAAAACTAAAATACCTATGATAAGTTCAATATCCATAAATAACTCCTATTATTGTTATGTTCGCCTCGCCTATAATAAGCTAGTGAGTAAACTCACTAGCTGGCTTCGGCTCACTTATTTTAATTGTTATGCTCGCTTTTTATTATTGCCAGCGATAAACTTGCTTAATATAATCATTTATCGCTGTAAAAATTGTTTGCTAATTGTATCTAGCCGCATTCAGCGAATTTGCTAGATGCTCACAATTTTTATGTTTAGCTTTCTAATATTTAAAAATTATTGGCAAAATGTTATACCATTTGACCCTAATAATTTTTAAAACTTATAACTTTAAAAATTATTTTTTTGTTTTATTACAGTGATTATAATGGGTTCTTCTCCGCTAATATTATAAATAAGTTCAAGTGATGTATCAGTAAATTTAAATTCTGCATAATTGCCGCCTTCATCTTCAGTTTTATAATAATTATCTGACACTTTCAATAATTGTTCATTTAGCATACCGCCTTCATAATTTTCTCCCCTTATCATAATTCTTATACCTTCAGAACCTACTGTTACAATCATTTTTCTTATTTTCTCTTCAGAATTATTAGGATCTCCAACATAAGTGCCGTACCATTTAGGAGATATTACACCTGATTCTTTGGGATATGCAGATAAATTCATCACTAAAAAACTTGGAACTAATAAAACAAATAAAAATTTTAAAATACGATTTTTCATATAACCCCCTTATGTGTTTTAGTTATAGTTTTATTCATATTAAGATATTTTTCAATATTTTTTTCCTAATTTAGGCAAATTAATTGATTTAAGTTTCTGTGTGCCTTCATAAACAGACATTTCAAGTAATCCATTAGTAAATTTAAACTCCATATGAGCATCATTTGCAGATATAGTTTTATAATGATTATCTGATACTTTTGATAAATCATCATTACCTATAGATCCTTTTACAGCTCTGTCGCTTTCTAGTACAACATCCACACACTTTTTTACAGCTTCTATTGTAGATTCATCATTAGGATAGTCAATTTCTAATCCCTCATAACCTACAGTTACATAAACCGATTTCATATATGTTTCATCTGTAGACATAAAATATTGCCCGTATAGGTCTTCAGGGATATTTGTGTTTTCTTCTGTTTTCTTAGAACATGAAATATTAATGAATAAAAAACTTGAAATTAATAAAAAGAATGAAAAATTTAAAATTCCACCTTTCATAAAACCTCCTCTTATATATAATTATAAATACATTTTCTAATTATGTCAATAAAAATTTGTTTTTATATAAAAATGTGATGTTATTTATTCGGCTTAATTAGAAACTATATTTACTTTATAAAATATAGTATTAAATCATACTAAATAATAATTATTTTTTACTATAATGATATTTGCTGAATGGTTATTATTTTCTATATGATAAACTAATCTATACTATAAATTAATTCTTCTTGAATATAAATCTTTTTTGTAATATTTTCATTTTTCAAGCTCTTCGAGTTCTTCTATAACTTTTCCATTAGTTTCCATATCTATATCTTCATTAAGATACTGCTGTTCTTTTATTATATCAATAATTTTTGTTAAACTTTCTTCAGGCATACTGACTATAATATTTATTAATTCTTCTTTAACTGTCATAATTATTACTTAACAATCACTTACTATATCAAATTTTCATTTATATTAATTAATTAAATAAATAAGCCAAATAATGATCTTTCTTTATATAATCTTTTATATTCTTATTATCAATAAATATTTTTCCATATCCTTTTTCTTTCATTATTACAATAAATGAATCAGTTATACCGAAAACTAAATTATCTATATTAGAATAAAAATCACTGTTGACATTATGTTTTTTCAATAATTCTTCAGGATCTTTTACTAAGTCTCTAAGGTAAGAGCTTATTAATATTTGACTGTCTAACTCAAATATAGCAAAGAGATTATTTATTTCAACAAGTTTAATATCTTCTAATTTTGAAAATCTTTTATATATACATATTGTTTTATCATCATAGTATAATATATTAAAACTTTTAAACTCTTTAAGTTCATCATAAATATTATTATAATCGCCTATATAAGATAATATACTATCATCAAATAATGACTGCCAATCTTTTTTATTATATTCTTTTACATACGATCCAATTATACTATTATTTTCTTCTATTTTTTCTTTAACAAACTCATCTGAAAACTCTTCAGCTCCATTAATAAATGAATTGATTTTTTCTTTTCCATTTATAAAAAAATAATTAAAATTAAATACATTATAAACGAATCTTTCCTCAGCTTTCTTTAATGGTGATATTTCTGAATTATACAAACTTATTACTTCCGCTTCAGGCTTTCTTATGATTTCAAAAACACCTTCTATTTTTACAGTCTCTCTAAAAGTGTTTTTAAGTTTATCTGCAGTAGAATCTATAACATTTGTATAAGGATCAAACTCAATAATATATTCTATTTTTGATTCTGATGTATCATCTAATTTTGTTTTGAATTTTATTTCAGCAAAAGTTCTTATCAAATTATTGTTATATCTATCATAATAATTATAAACTTCTATTTTTTCAGATTTTACATTAGCCTCATTTATAATAAATTCATTATTATTATTTATATATATTCTTCCTTTATTGTTAGAGTAATTTTTATATAAATAATTATAACTTTCAATATCATTTTTTTTATATTCATAAATATAAACATATATATTGTTTATTTTATCTTTAAGCATAAAAAAACCATTTTTATAAAATTTAACAGGATTATTTTTAGCATCATTTGTCAGTATACCAATAAAGACAAGAGCTGCCAATATCACTCCCGCTATAATTATTAATTCTATCATATAACTCATAACTCCTTATTATTAGTTTTCCAATAGTAAAAAATATAAGCAATAAGTTATTAATATTTTTATTTATAAAAATTTAATCAAATAAATAGGACAAATAATGCTCTTTATTAACATGTTCTTTTATATCATCTAAAGGAATAAATATTTTTTTATGCCCTTTATCTTTCATCAATATAATGCCAGCTTCTGTTATAAGAAAAATTAAATTATCTATATTATTAGAAAAATTACTATTATATCTTTTTAATATCTCATCAGCATTATTAACAAAATCTTTAAAATAAGGACTTATTAATTTTTCATTATATAAATCAATTATGAGAGATATATTATTTACTGTAAGATTATTATTAGCTTCTATTTTAGCAAATCTTTTATATAAACATATTGTTTTATCATCTAAATACACTATATTATCAGCATTATAAAAATCTTTAAGTTTATCATAATATTTAGTTTTAATATCGTTTAATGACATACTCTCATGTTTCTTTAAAATCTGTTCAACATTTATCTCCAATTCATTTTTTTTATTAGAATACGATTTATTATCTCCGTTTATATATGCATTAATTTTATCTTTATTCTTTATATTGAAATGATATAGATTAAAGAAATAGGAAAGCATCCCTATAAAACGATTACCTTTTGAAGCCTTTTTAAACATTAATCTAGAATATTCTACATTAATATTAGTATTTCTATTTACTTCAAAAACTCCATTCATAATTTTAGAGTCAGCTATTTCCGCAATATACTCAATTTCATTTTTATCACTCTTTATAAAATCATAAAGAGAACAATCGAATTTTATTATAGCTTTTTCATTTGCTTCTATGTCAACATCATACCAGCTAAAATATTCCTTATCATTTTTTTTATTATCATACAAATCATAAACAGCAATATCATTCCCCGAAAAATTACTGTTTATATTATAATATCCTTTTAGCTTATTATTATTTATAAATATATTTCCAAAAAAACCCAGCATTGTAGATAATAGTCCGAAAGAATAATAAGTATAACAGTAAATATACATATTGTTTACCTTATCTTTAAAAGTTATAAACATTGTACTCTCTTCATAAATATTAGGAATATATCTTCTTTTATATACATAAATAAAAGAAGCAAATAAAGCAATCATAATAGCTATAAGAATTAAATATTTACCAAATACCAATTTAAAATAAAATAAAAAATTATCAGTTTTAGCACCGCTTAAAACTAATTCAGCCGCTATATCTTTATTGCCTTTATCAAGTGCTATTTCAAGCCCTTTGTCTAAATTCATTTTGAATTTATTTCCAAAGAATAAAAATTTCTTTTTTAATAGACTTTTTAATATAAACTCATTTTCATTATTAACAGCTAACAAAAACTCATCATTTACATCATCATTGTCTTTATAATGTTTCAAAATAATTTCAACAGCATCATGAAAATAATCGTCTACAGCACTGTAAAGAGGTTTTTTACCATTAATAGATTTTTTATAAATATCAGCATTATTTTCAATTAAGAACTCTATTATATCAGTTTCGCCCCTATATCCTGAATAAGTATAAAGCAAAGTATAGCCGTCATATACTCCGTTTATATCATATTTTTGTACAAACTTCTTAACATCTTCTAAATCACCATAACCTTCTGCAGTACGTTTATATTCATCTTCTAAACTATCTATTTCTATAACATTATATTTTTTATAAAGTTCCATTTTCTCTTTTAATGCTTTTTCTTCTTCCTTTTTTAGCAAGTTTTCCATATATTCTTTAGGGTCTTTTCCCATTTCTTTTAATTCATCTTCATTTACAAACATTGCATCAAAAAGTTTTTTATAGAAATTAGTATCATATTCCTCTGAGTATAAAAAGAGAGATGATATTATTAATAAAATAAAAGAGATAATTATTCTGCTAATAGTTTTTTTCATTTTCATAAATCTCCAATTAATAATAGACTTTTTTCAAAATTCTTTGACAATATTATATATAAAAAATTTAGTAATTGTCAATTATAAAATAATGTTTTATATATTGGTATAGCTTATTATTTTTTATCATATAAATACACAGTCTTTCACATGCCTAATGCAAAATAAGCGGGTGTTAACGAAGTCTGCTTTGTATACCTAGTATCCGTAATTATAAATAGTTTTGAAATTAACCTAATATATACTATAGTAACATATATGTCAATAAAATGATAAATTAGTATTTAAGGAATAAAACTTACATTCACATTTTTTATTATATCCATATTTTCAGCTTCAGGCTTTGAATATTTTGATGATGCTCTTTGTGAATTAGCTTGATTTCCTATATTAATCACAGAAGTATAAAGCACATTATTATCCTGATATATAGTAGCTTCAACAACTATTCTATAAGCACCATCTTTTACAATATTTCCTTGATTATCTTTGCAATCCCAAACTATATTGACTTTTCCCTGTTTAGGTGTGGATTTAGATACTGCATCAACTATTTTTTTATCCATGCTTGATGCATTAGCTTTTTTCTGCCAATTATTCAATGATAAAGGTCTTTTTTTCCAGCCTTCTCTTCTGCCTGTAAAATCTGTAATGTATATTGTAGCTATATAGTTTCCATTATTATCTTCAGCCCAAACAGCTATTTGATTACTTGCAAATCCTGGTCTTTTTGTATAATCAAAACTTATATTAACTTTTTTAGTATTGTTCTGAGCATAATTTTCATTGATGTATGATACTGCAAAAATCATAAATAATATAATAAAAAGTTTTTTCATAAATAATCTCCTAATAATTAATTTTGTTTTTATTTTTTTATCATATTATATTAATTGTTTTTTAATTATTAATAATCAATACTTTTCATAATGTATTTTATTTGGTTCAAATCTATCAGGCATTTGAGGCTCTCCATCTGGATATCCTATAACAACAAGTCCTAAAGGCTTTATATGTTCAGGTAGATTAAAAAGTTTTATAATTTCATTCATTCTCTCTTCACGAGGGGCAATGCCTATCCATACACTTCCTAAATCTTTAGCCTTTGCGGCAAGCATTAGATTTTCTAAAGCTGCAGAACAGTTTTGCTGCCAATAAAGTTTTCCAGATTCATCAGATAAATCCCCGCATACAACTATAGCTAAAGTAGCTGTATCAAGCATTTTAGCATAAGGGTGAAAGTTCATAATTTTATCTAGTGTTTCTCTATTTTTTACTACTATAAACTCCCAATTTCTTCTATTGTTAGCAGAAGGAGCATACATTGCCGCTTTAAGCATATATTCTATTTTTTCATCTTCAACTTGTTTGCCTTTAATATATTTTCTTATGCTTCTTCTTGTAAATAAGATATCTTCTTTCATATAAACATTGCTCCTTAAAATTATTTTTTATTATTACTTATAATAAAATTTGCTCAGTAAAATACTATATAATGCTATCATATTGCAGATATTTTTATATTTAGTTATTTAATATTCTAAAGCTATTATATAATAAATATTGAAAAATTAAAATTAAAAATTGTTAGAATGCTAAAAATTATATTTGAGGTATAAAAAATTATAGCTGCTTCATTATGAATAAATATTTATATGATTTTGATAATTATGGCTAATTCAACACGCGTTAAACTTGCCATAAAAAATAAATCTAGTAAATAATCAAAATTCACACTATAAATTAAAATTTATTTACCGCGTGCTGTTAATACTAAAAATTAAAAAAATGCTTATGTGTGCTTCTTATTAATGAAGCAATATGCATTAATAAAATATTTTATATTATTTTTCACTATTACAAATCATTTTTATTTATAATATTCATGGTATTATAAAAAGAATAAATTTTTTCTATAGTGCTATTAAATAAGTATATTTAGTAATTAAGCTAAACTATAATTTAATAATATTAATGATAAGCATTAGTCAATGTAGTTTTGATATATTATAATAACAGCGATAAACTGAATATATTCTAGTTCATCGCTGTCAATGATCGAAATTATGAATTACTGTTTTACCGGTACTAAATATGTAAAATCAAACTGCAAACTTTGATCGTATCTTATTCCTATTTCATTTTTTTCGTTTAAGAATAAGCCATTAACTAGAGCAAGTCCTAATACTATACCATTATCAAATACGAAATCTTTTTTCAAATTAAGTCCGAAATAGAAAGGTACTCTATAGAAAGGATCACCTTCGACACTTATAAATTTATGCCTTTTATCTATATACCACCCAGAAACGAATATTATAGGCTCTATTTCAAACCAAGTCATAACAGGTATTGTTCCTCTTAAGAAAAGTCCATGTCCGAATACTCCAGGTTCATTGTCTCTGTCAGGAATATTGTAAGAAGCCATATAAAGTATAGATAAATAATAACTGTTAATACCAATAGCTCCAACATAATTTTCTGTAATAGCAGGCGAACCTTCTACAAACGGATATTCATGCCCTCCATTATGCCAATAGTGTACTGCCACATATGGTGTTGCTATATCATGAGCAAAATCCATAGCATATATTAATCCTACATCGAATCTTTCTCTATGTTTGGCATTATGTTGTATTTGCCAATTCATATATACTTCTCCTCTTCCTCCTTTAAACCATTCAAAAGAAGCTCCGTATTCATAATAACCATGAGTGAAAGGTTCATTATATTTATATTCTTCAGGTCCCTTTGCTATTAATGTATTATCTGGAGTAGATCTCACAACAGGTGTCATATCCATTAGAGGATCTCTTATAGGTGAGGGTAAATTATGTCCTCCTGTCATTGTGCCTATTCTAAGAGAAATATATTCATTAGATAATTGTGTTGTAACTACAGGAAAAACTCTTATACCCTGAGGAAATTCAAATGTAAATGGAAAAAATATTGAAGCCCCAACTCTTAAGCTAATAAAATCATTAAATTTTATATCAAATGCTCCTTCTGTGAAGTTTTCAAAGTATGTTAATGTTGTTCTAGTATCCTGCCACAATGTGTTTTCAGCATTATAGGCATAAGAACTTGTAAATAATCTGAAATCTACTGTAACATCGGCATATGCATTACTTATGAGAATAACAGAGACAAAAGAAAAATATAAGAAATGTTTCATAAACTAACCCTTACTTTTAATGGAATATTATATTAAGATTAATAATATATATAGGAATTTATTATATCATAGTTAACATAAAATTACAATTATGATAACTATATATAAATGCTTACGCAGAAAAAAAATTGGGGCGGGCGGGTTGGATTCAGTATTGGTGCTTGCGATTAAAAGTTATTTATTATAAAATTAATAGACTTTCAATGAATAACCTTTACAATAACACATTTTGTATTATAATGTATTATTGTTTTTATTTTTCAAAATAATAAAAATTATTAAAAAACTATTATTAGGAGTTGCTGTAATGATTAAAAGAGCATTGATATCCGTATTTTATAAAGACGGAATATTGGAGTTCGCTAAGTTTTTAGCTTCAAAAAATGTGGAAATAGTTTCTACAGGAGGAACTTATAAATATTTAAAAGAGAATGGCATAAATGTTATAGAGGTTGCTGAAGTTACAGGTGCTAAAGAAATGCTTGACGGCAGAGTTAAAACTTTAGACCCTAAAATACATGGAGCAATACTTGCTATAAGAGATAATCCAACTCATATGGAAACTATTAAAGAGAGAGGAATTACTCCTATTGATATGGTGATAGTTAATCTTTATCCTTTCTTTGAAAAGGTACAAGATGACAATTTGAAGTTTGAAGAAAAAATAGAGTTTATAGATATAGGCGGACCTACAATGCTTCGTTCTGCTGCTAAATCTTTCAAAGATGTTGTTGTTATAAGTGATGTTAAAGATTATGATTTAGTTAAAAATGAGATGGAAAAAGGAGAAGTGAGTTTTGAAACTAAAAAATATTTAGCTTCTAAAGTATTTAATTTAACTTCTGCTTATGATGCGGCAGTGTCAGAGTTTATGTTTAATTCATTAGAAAATAAGGAAGATAAAAAACTTAATTATTTGAATATGTCTTATGCATTAGAGGAGAAATTAAGATACGGAGAGAATCCTCATCAGGGAGCAAGCTACTATGTATCAACTACAGATAAAGGTTCTATGAAAGATTTTGAACAGTTAAACGGAAAAGAGCTTTCATTTAATAATATCAGAGATATGGATATAGCTTTAAAAATAGTATTAGAGTTTGATGAAGCTAAAAATGAATATGCTTGTTCAGCAATAAAACACTCTACTCCTTGCGGTGCTGCTTTGGGTTCTAATGTACTTGAGGCTTATACTAGAACTTATAATTGTGATCCTACTTCTATATTCGGAGGTATTGTTGCTTTTAATAGTACAGTAGATGATGAAACAGCAAAAGAACTTGTTAAAATATTTTTAGAAATTGTTATTGCTAAAGACTTTACTAAAGAGGCTTTGGAAGTATTAAAAAGTAAAAAGAATTTAAGAGTTATAAAATATAAAACTAATACAAGCGATAAAATTAATCTTGTTAAAGTTGACGGAGGATTACTTGTACAGGATGAGGACAGTGTTTTAGTTGAAGATTATAAAGTTGTAACTGATAAAAAACCTACTGAAGAAGAGATGAAAAATTTAATATTTGGTATGAAGGTTGTAAAATATGCTAAATCAAATGCTATAGTTGTAATAAAAGACTTTATGGCTAAAGGTATAGGAAGCGGACAAACTAATAGAATATGGGCTTGCGAAGATGCTTTGGAACGTGCCGTAGACGGAGTTGTAATGGCGTCTGATGCGTTTTTCCCATTCAGAGATGTTGTAGATGCTTGTGCTAAATATAATATCAAAGCTATAATTCAGCCAGGCGGATCTATGAGAGATCAGGAATCAATAGATGCTTGTAATGAACATGGTATTGCTATGGTATTTACAGGAATAAGACATTTTAAACACTAATATCTTAATATTTATAATATTCAAAAGCGAAGTTAATTTTCATTAGCTTCGCTTTTTTATATATTAAAATTTTTAATAAAGGGAAGATTTTTTACAAATTAAAATTCATTTTAAATATGATGAAAGCTGAAAATATCCAGCCCCTCTAAGATTATTAATATTAGTAAAACCTAATTTATACATACGCATAGAAGCCATTCCAGAACGGCTGCCGCTTGCACAGTACACTATATATTCTTTGTTTTTATCGAGTTTTGACATTTTTTCATTAAATTTGCTGTCATCTAATGGTATGTTTACACTGTTTTTTATATATCCGCTTTGCTGTACTTCTGCGTAGCTTCTTACATCTATTAAGCCTATATTTTTATTATTTTTGTATAATGATGCTGCTTCATTTATATTGATATTTTTAAACTTACCCTTGCTCATTATATTAAATATAATTTTTCTCACAAAGCTTAATACTATAAATGTTATTATTAATCCTATTATTAGAGTTAAAGTATTATTCATTATATACCCCCTGTATGTATAATAGTATTATAACATACGGGGAAGTAAATTTCAATTAGTTAGCTTAATTTATTTAAATAAATTTCACACATTATAGAAATCATCTAAATTATAAGCATCATTCCAAAATCTGTACTCCCAAACAAATGCTATGTCAAAAGCAATTATCATTTTTTCTTTAACATAATCAGAAGCATTATTATATAAATCATCAATAATTTTAATCATATTTTCTGTTGATTTTGAAAACTCTTCATCAGCATAAGCATCAATCCAAGTTTTGTATGGATTATTTTCTATTTTTGCATTTTCTTTTATGTATTTTCCTATTTCATTATATATCCAAAAGCATGGGAGTATAGAAGCAGCAGAAGCCTCAAAAGCCTCAGTATGAGCTGTGTTTATTAAAAAACTTGTATAACCTAAATTGGCAGTTGTAATTTTATTTGTATTTTTTAATTGAAAAGTGTCTCTGAAATATTTATGTACAATTTCTTCTTCTACTATATATGCATTCATAGATGATTTTAAAAAAGCAATAGCATAATCTGCATTATTATTTATTTTTGAAGATATTGTGGCTAATACTTTAGAATAGTATTTTAGATACAAGCTGTCTTGTTCTATATAGTAGGCAAATTTTTCTTTATCTAAAGTACCTTCCATAAGCTCTTTATTAAAGGGCATATCAATTATTTTTTTATATAGCTCTTCATTTTTTTTCCAAACCATTTCTGAAAATTTCATTTTATTCTCCTTTTGTGATAAATTATTAATTATTAAATTTTTTATTTAAATAATATTATTCTTATCTTATTATGCTATTCTTCTATATATGCATAATTAAATTTGTATCTGCCCAAAGGCTCATCAATATAATTTTTTAATTTAGGATTAACTACCAAAAAATCAGTCCTATATATAAAAGGTATAATAGGTACTTCTTCAAAAAGTATAGATTCTGCTTCTTTTAATGCCTCCATTCTCTCTTTAGCATTTGTTGCTGTAATGGCAAAATCTATTAAAGAATCGTATCTTTCATTTGAAAAGCCTCCGTAATTGATATCACTGTCGCTTGTCATAATTTGAAGCATAGTAAGAGGATCATTATAATCGCCTGTCCAGCTTGTTCTAGCCATTTGATAATTTCCAGATTCTCTAAAAGGCAGAGTTATTTTTGATTCTTCTGTTCTTACAGCTGCTTCTATATTAAGTGCTTCTTTCCACATTTGCTGAACTGCTTCCATAACTGTAGTATAAAAACCTGATGATACTTTTAATTCCAATATAGGAAAGTTTTCTCCGTTTGGGTATCCTGCCTCAGCTAATAATTTTCTTGCCTCTTCAACATTTTTATTATAATTATTTGCTATTATATAATTACTGCTTTCTTCTCTGAATGATTTTTCAAGTCCTTTTACTGCTGGAGGTACGAATGCCTCTGCTGCTATTAATTTTCCATATCCTATATTTGATACTATATAGTTTCTGTCTATTGCTAGTGATAATGCTTTTCTAACTCTTTTATCAGATAGTGTTTTATCTTTAGTATTTAAGTCTATATAATAAGTGCCTATGATATCGCTTACTGCCATTAGATTTTCTTTTATAAGTTTTTCTATCTCTCCAATAGGAGGGGCATTTATAGAAAAGTCAACATCTCCTGTTCTTACAGCATTAAGTGAAATATATTCATCGGCTATCAAAACAAAGTTAATTTTTTTAGCAATTTGATTTGTATAATTCCAATAATTAGTATTAATTTCAAAAACTATTTTCTCATCAGGTTTTCTTTCTGTCATTTTATAAGCACCGTTACCTATATAGGTATCAGGTTTCCAAGTCCAATCATCACCGTATTTTTCTATTATATCTTTTCTTACAGGCATATACACTCCGCCTGAAGCAAGTAAATCCATAAAATATATTGTAGGCTCTTCAAGTTCTATCACTAATGTATTTTCATTTATTGCCCTAACTCCTAGATTTTCTACGCTTTGTTTTCCTCTTATTATATCTTTTGCATTTTTTATATATTCTATTAAATAGCTCAATGGTGAAGCTGTTTTTGGGGTTGCTGCTCTTCTATAGGAATAAACAAAATCATCAGCTGTTACTTTTTTTCCGTCGCTCCATTTAGCATTATCTCTTAAATGAAATGTATATGTTAGTTTGTCATCGCTTATATCCCATTTTTCGGCAGTGCCTCCTATTATATTACCGTTTATATCTTTATTAAGAAGTCCCTCAAATGCATGATTAATATAAATATATCCGTAAGTTTCATCATTTAAAGTTGGGTCTATGGTATTTAGTTCATAGCCCAAATTTACAGTGATTTCATCTCTTATGGAGTTTTTCGTTTGTTTTTTACAAGATATGAATGAAACAAATATTAATAATATAATAATAAATTTTTGTATTGAAGTCATAAAAAGCTCCTTGTATTAAAAAATAGAGATTTTTATAACACCGTTTGTTTTGTTTTATTGAAATTTTAGTCTTGCTTGATATTTTTTAATAAAACAAGACCAACTTTAGAAAAGGTCTCATTTTATTAATTTTAAGAAATTAAAAAAAAGAGATAATTCCCTACGCTGGCATTACCCAAACAGGTTATAAGGGTCGAAGTTTTTGAAAATGAAATTATGTAAACTTCCTCTCAGCCTTTTTAAGCTCCCCAAGTTATGTAAAAATGATACAGTATTTTTGTTTTTTTATCAATACTTATATAATAATAATTTGTTAAATTAATCTAAAATAATTATATAGTGAGAAATATATAAATATTTGTATTATAATTAATAAAGATGCTGATACTAAGATAAGTTTATTTTCTTTTACTATTGAAATACAATAAAATAAAAATATGGAAAATAAATATATTATAAGTGCGTATAAATATACAATATTTTTTATTTTTAGATAATATTTTATATTGTCAATTTTTTCTGTCTCTATAGCTTTATCAGTTATTAAAGTACCAAAAGGACTTCCCTTCTTATCTATTCTAATATCTTTGATAAAGTTGTTATCATTAATTGTTTTTTGAATATCTAAATATACATCATAAATATCACTATTTCTAAAAACTTTATCATAATAGTTTATTCTAAAACGGTAAGTATTATCAGCAATCAATGATATATTATCTAAATATCCTGTTCTAGGAATATTGCCTAGTACAATTATAGATAATAATAAGATTATAAATATAAATAATATTGATAATATAGGCACTGATGTTTTTTTATTTATTATGAGAAAGTTAATTAGCATAGGTATATTTATTACATTTTTTATTTCTTTAAAAAAATACAAAAAGATAACAATTAAAATATATATTATAAAAGCATAAAAATATATTATACTCTTTATTTTTAGAGTATATTTTATATTATAAATTTTTTCTATATCTATAGCTTTATCTGTTATTAAATCACCGTATGGACTTCCATATTTACCCATTTTAATATCTTTTATAAAATCATAATCATTAATAGTTTTTTCTATGTCTAAATATACACCATAAATATCGCTATTTCTAAAAACTTTATCATAATAGCTTATTCTAAAACTATAAGTATTATCTTCAATTAATGATATATTGTTTAAATATCCTATTCTATTAATATTTCCTATTATTATTAAAGCTAATAGTAATATTATCATAAAAATCAGAGGTAATATAAAAATAAAAATTTTTTTTTATTTTTCATAAATAAGTCCTTGAAAGTATTAAATCATAATGTACATAATAAATAAAAAAAATCAAGTGTTTTTAATTGATTATATATATTTTTATATTTTTCATGTTATTAATTATTGATTTTTATTTGTTATGCTATATAATACTTTTTTATGATAAGTATTTGTTTATTTAAACCAAACCAAACCAAACCAAACCAAACCAAACCAAACCAAACCAAACCAAACCAAACCAAATAGAATACTTTTGCATTTTTTCTGGGAGTTAAATAATGTTATTTAATTCCACAGAGTTTATGATATTTTTTCCAATAACATTAATCTTATATTGGATATTCCCAAAAAAATATAGATATATATGTTTATTTATAGCAAGTTATACATTTTATATGTTTTGGAATCTTAAGTACGCATTGCTAATGGGTACTTCCACTGTAGTAACTTTTTTAAGCGGCATACTAATAGAAAAATTAAAATATAAAAGGACTGTTGTATCACTTAGTTTTACAATAAATCTTGCAATACTCGTATTTTTCAAATATTTTGATTTTCTGCTCCAGAATATTAATATAGTTTTATCAGCACTAAATATTCAATTAATAAATAAGCCTTTTGATATAATACTTCCAGTAGGAATATCTTTTTATACTTTTCAGGCATTAAGTTATACTATAGATGTTTACAGAGGCGAGATAAAGTCAGAAAAAAATATCATCAAATATGCTTTGTTTGTATCATTTTTTCCTCAATTGGTAGCTGGTCCAATAGAGCGTTCTAAAAATTTGCTTATTCAAATATAGAATTTAGAAAAAGTAAAAAGGTTCGACTATGATAGAATAACCGAAGGACTTACTTTAATGCTTTTTGGTTATTTTCAGAAAATGGTAATAGCAGACAGGGCGGCTATATTAGTAGACACAGTTTTTAATGGATACTATGAATATAACAGCATGGCTTTAATTTTGGCAGCTGTATTTTTTGCAGTACAAATATACTGCGACTTTGGAAGCTATTCACTCATAGCTATAGGTACAGCTAAAGTTATGGGTATTAATTTGATGGAGAATTTCAATACTCCATATTTTGCCAGAAGTGTAAAAGAGTTTTGGAGCAGATGGCATATATCATTATCCACTTGGTTTAGAGATTATCTTTATATTCCATTAGGCGGAAACAGATGCTCCAACATAAGAAAGAGTTTTAATATATTAGTAACTTTTCTTGTAAGCGGTTTATGCCATGGAGCTAATTTTACATTTATAGCTTGGGGTGCTATTCATGGAATATTTCATATAATAGAAGAACAACTAAAACCTATCAAAGAAAAATATTTAAATAGATTCAAAATAAAAACAAATGCTTTTAGTTTTGCCCTCATAGAAATAATAATTACTTTTATCATAGTAGATTTGGCTTGGATATTTTTCAGGTCAGAGACTATACATGATGCAATACATTGTATAAAAAGAATATTTACTAGAATAGATTTATGGACATTGTTTGACGGCACTTTATATAATTTAGGCTTAAACATATTTGAGATGAATATTTTAATAATAGCTTTATTTATACTTATATCTTTTGATTTAGTAAAGTATATAAGAAAAGAAAGTATATTTGAATTTCTAAATAAACAAAATCTATACTTCAGATGGTTTGTGATGTTATTTTTGATTTTTTACATAATTGTTTACGGCAAGTATGGAGCAGGTTTTGACCCTAAACAATTTATATATTTCCAATTCTAATAGTGTGGGTATTTTATGAAAATAAGAGTTATAAAGATAATTTCTTTTGTATTAATATTTTGTATTTTGCTTTATTCTGTAAGCAGAGTATTGAGATTAAAAAATGATGGAGGTTTAAGTCAAACTTATATGTTTTATGAGCAACCTAAAAATTCAATAGATGCATTATTTATAGGTAGCAGTCATGTTTATTGCGATATAGATCCAGCAATTTTATATAAAGAGTATGGCATATCATCGTATAACTTCTCTTCATCTGAGCAAACTTTATTACTTTCATATCTTCGTTTAAAAGAAATATTAAAAATACAAAAACCAAAATTAATTATATTAGAAGGATATATGCTGATATTTGATAATCTTTTTTTTAGTGATTATAGTTTTTTAATGGGTACATTAGGTATAAAATTTTCATTAGATAAAATTAATTTAATGAAATTACATATTCCAAAAACTAGATTGAATGAATTTTTTAATCCTTTTTATCATTATCATAATAGATATTCATCCTTATTAATGTCAGATTTTATTCAACCTGATTATATTAAATTTTATAAAGGATTATATATTCAATACGGAGTAAAAAAAGTTGTAAGAAATAATAGTTTTACAGAAGAAAGACTGCCATTGATGGGAATTGTTGAAGAATATTATAGAAAGTCAATATTATTATCAAAAGAAAACGATATTCCTATTATTGTTATTATATCACCATATTCATTTGGGGATGATGATAATAAAAAATTTAATATGGCTAAAGATATAGCAGAAGAATATAATGTTCCTTTCATTAATTTTAATTTGTACTATGATAATTATAATTTAAATTTTAATGAAGATTTTGTTGATCCAGGACATTTAAATTATAAAGGAGTTATGAAATTTAATAGATATTTAGGTAAATATTTAAAAGAGAATTATGATTTGCCAGATAGAAGAGGAGACCCTAAATACTATTCTTGGAATATGAATGCTAAATATCAGTATAAAGAGATTTATAATTTTGAATTAAAGCAGTATACAAATTTTAATGAATATATAGAAAAAGTAAAAAATGCTGATGATTATATTATAGGTATTACTATGCTTGGTAATTATCAAAAGAATGATGCTGTAGTTCAAAGTATAGCAACAAATTTTAATATTAATAATATATACTTACAAAATGCTTCTTATGTTATAGATAATAATAAACTTATGTATTCATCTTCTGGCTCTAATAATTATTTATTTTATAAAGAGATAGGAAACTATACTGATTTGGCTGTTCAAAATGGTCAAAAGCTCTCTATTAATAGAACAAATTATATAGAAGCAACTAATGGCATAAACATGGTTATATATGATAAGTTTACTGAACAAATAGTTGATAATATATATTTAGAGTATCAAAGTAATGCTATTAACCCTACAATTAATAGATAATATTGATTTTTTATATGAAAATGTAAAATTAAAATCGGTTTTTTATATAATTCATATTACAATAGAGAGTTTTATAAGTTATAATTGTATAATTTAGTATATTATTATGAGTTATATAAATGCTTTTTAATTCTACTGATTTTTTGATATTTTTTCCTATAATGCTTATTTTATATTGGATATTTCCAAAAAAATTAAGATATATATGTCTTTTTATAGCTAGTTATATATTTTATATGTTTTGGAATCCAAAGTATGCATTGTTAATGGGAACATCTACTGTAGTAACTTTTTTAAGCGGTATATTAATAGAAAAATTAAAATATAAAAGAATAGTTGTAGCTTTCAGTTTTATAATAAATATTGCAATACTAGTATTTTTTAAGTATTTTGACTTTTTACTATTAAATATAAATATGATTTTATCAGCATTTAATATAGAGTTGATAGAAAAACCTTTTGATATAATTTTACCTGTAGGGATATCTTTTTATACATTTCAGGCATTAAGCTACACTATAGATGTTTATAGAGGTGAAATAAAATCTGAAAAAAATATTATTAAGTATGCATTGTTTGTATCATTTTTCCCGCAGTTAGTGGCAGGTCCTATAGAGCGTTCAAAGCATTTGCTTGGACAGATTCAGAATATGGATAAAATAAAAAGATTCGATTATCAAAGAATAACTGAAGGACTTATTTTAATGCTTTTCGGTTATTTTCAGAAAATGGTAATAGCAGACAGAGCGGCAATACTAGTAGATACTGTTTTTAATAGATATTATATTTATAACTCATCAGAATTATTATTATCAGCATTACTTTTTGCGGTGCAGATATACTGTGATTTTGCTAGCTACTCACTTATAGCAATAGGAACTGCTAAAGTTATGGGAATAGATTTAATGGAGAATTTTAACACTCCGTATTTTTCCAGAAGCATAAAAGAGTTTTGGGGCAGATGGCATATATCATTATCTACTTGGTTTAGAGATTATCTTTATATACCTTTAGGCGGAAACAGATGCTCAAAATTAAGAAGAAGTTTTAATATATTATTGACATTTTTAGTAAGCGGACTTTGGCATGGAGCTAATTTTACTTTCATAGCTTGGGGTGCTATTCATGGAATATGCTATCTAATAGAAGATATTACTTCAAAGTTTAGAAATAATGTTTTAAATAAATTTGGTGTAAAGGTGAAAAGTTTCAGCTTTAAACTTCTTGAGGTGATTATCACATTTATAATAGTAGATTTAGCTTGGATATTTTTTAGGGCAGAAACTATACATGATGCTTTTTATTATATAGAGAGAATGTTTACTAAAATAGATTTATGGCGTTTATTTGACGGATCTTTATATAAATTGGGATTAGACAGTTTTGAAATGAATATACTTATAATATCTTTGATAGTGTTATTTTTGGCAGATATTATAAAATATATAAAGAAAGAAACTATTTATGAGTTTTTAAAAAATCAATGCTTGTATTTCAGATGGGCTGTAATATTTTTCTTGTTATTTTTTATAATCATATACGGCAAATACGGTGCAGGCTTTGATCCTAAGCAATTTATATATTTTCAGTTTTAGGAGGTATTGTATAATATAAGAGTTTTATTAATTATATTTTATACTAAAAAAATTTTAAGTTTATAAATTTTTTGTTCAACTTTTTCCCGCCGCACGCTTCGCGAGGCGGACTTCGTCAAAGTTGCTGCCAGAGGCACGCTTAGCGAAAGTGCAAGTATTAAAATTATTATCAAATCGTACTAATTATTTTTATATGTATGATAAACTATTAAATTTAGTATAAAATATAAGAGTTAGAGATTACTGAATGTGCATACTTTTTTATGGCAATTCATAGGACTTAATACAGTTGTAAAATACTTTAGTTTTGTGAATCACGCAGAGCGTGGCACGACTGTGAATCCATGCAGATATTTGACAAATTAGATTTATGTATATATTGGGATTAAATATAAAAATAATAGGCTGTTTATAATATGATAAAAAACACATTAAAAATTATTTGCTTTATAGCTATATTTATTATATTACTCTGGACTTCCAGCAGAGTATTAAGATTTAAAAATGAGAATGGTATATATCAGGGCGACAGTTTTTATGAACAGAAAACTAACACCATAGATTTACTTATTCTTGGCAGCAGTCATGTACACTATAATATTAATCCAGCTGCTTTGTATAATAAGTACGGAATTGCAGCTTATAACTTTACATCTGGAAGCCAGCCTATATGGAGCACTTATCATTATTTAGTTGAAGCATTAAAATATCAAAAGCCAAAATTAATTGCATTAGAGTCTTATATCATAGCAGCAAGCAGAACCAATGTTGTAGATTATCAGATAGTAGCAGCTACTTATGCATTAAGATGGTCTCAAAACAGAATAAACTCTTTAAAAATTACCGCTGCAGATAGATTTGATGAGTTTATTAACCCAATGTATAGATATCATAACAGATACAAAGATTTAAAAGATGAAGATTTTGTTCCTTATGCTAATAATTATAATCATTATAAATATTTTAAAGGTTATTCTTTTCATAATAAAACATTTCCTGTTAAAGAGCCTAATATAAAAAATATAAAAGATACTCTGCCTTTATTAGAACAGCAGGAAACTTATTATAGAAAAATACTAGAGCTTGCAAAAACTAATAATATACCTATAGTAGTGATAGCTTCTCCTTTTCCTATGACTGATGATGAGGCTAGACATTTTAATATGGTAGGTGATATTGCAAAAGAGTATGATGTTCCTTTTATGAATTTTAATCATTATTATGATGATTATGATTTAGATTTTTGGACTGATTATAATGATGCAGGACATTTAAATTATAAAGGCGTAGAAAAATATACTTCATTTTTAGGAAAATATTTAAAAGACAATTTTGATTTGCCAGACAGAAGAGGAGACAGTAATTATAATACTTGGGAGAAAAATGCTTTATACGAATACAATAGAGTTTATGACATGAATCTTAGAGACATAAACAATATACATAATTATATAACAAAAATAACTAATCTTAATAATTATACTATAGTAATAAACATGCTTGGAGAATACAGTACAAATGATAGCGTAGTAAAAGGTATTTATTCCAATTTTAATATTACTAATGAAATGTATACTAATAATATTTCTTATGTCATAGACAAAAATAAATTAGTATTTTCTTCAATGGGTAAAACTAATTATCTTTATCATAAAGAGCTTAATAAATACAATGATTTAGTAGTTGATAGCGGAAACAGAATAATGATAAGCAGGAGCAATTTAAGAAAAACTACTAATGGGGTTAATATAATAGTGTATGATAATATAACCTCTGAAGTAGTTGATTTCTTTGGTTTGGATTATACTAATAATAAATTGATTGAGACAATAGAAAGAGATTATTAATTAAATCCATCTTAATATTTAGTAAATTAATTTCTACAAATAAAACATATTTATATTATCGGTTGTATATATAGCTTTAATGCCAACTATATATAGTTTACATAACATATTTACTCCTTATAATATTAAATAATTAATCAAGAATAAATTTAAGGAGTTTTTTATGATGGAAGGAAGTTTTGAAATAAATGTAAAACAAAAAAATGAAATACCTGATGAATTAGTAGGTATTTTTGAAAGAGGAATTAAGGGATTCTATGGAGCAGGCAGAGAATTAATGCTTTATTTAGGAGAACAATTAGTTAATGGAAAAAATTATGCATATATAACAAGATGTACACCTGCTACTCTTCATCCTGTACCTTATTATGAACTAATTATAATATATGTTGATAGAGAAGGAAGAGCTTCTATTGGAAGAAGGGAAACTATAATTGAAAGTTCTCAAATTGGTACTGTAGGAGGAATAATTTGTTCTAGTTCATATGAAGCCTCTATACAAGAAAATGAATCTGCTGAGTCTAAACATTTACTTGATTTATTTGAGAAAGCTGTTTCTAACGTTTCAGATTTTTATTATAAAGCTGATCTTTATTTGGGTCATAAAGTAGTTCAAGGCTGTAAATATTATTATCTTGCAGAGGCTAAAGATAAAAAAGGAGAAAATAGTATTAAATTACTAGAAATATATTCTTTTATGGACAAAATTAAAGTTTCAGGAACAAAAGATATATTATAATTATTATTTAAAAAATATTGAACTTATGTTATTTAACTTTATTAAATAGCATAAGTTTTTTTATTATAAAATAAAAGTCTTTATAATTTTATATTAAAATAAATTTAAGGAGTTTTTTATGATGGCAGGAAGTTTTGAAATAGATGTTCTTCAAAAAAATGCAGTAAGTGAAGAAATACAATCCATATTTAATGAAGCTACAAATATGCAAGGTGTACGCAGAGAATTAATGCTTTATTTAGGAAGACAGTTGGTTCATGGGTATAATTATGCTTATATTTCAAGAAGCGAAATTGTTGTACCTGATTCTGTAGCATATTATGAATTAATAATAGTAAATGTTACTTATGATAATGAAAGTAGAAAAATCAATGATTTAAAAGCAACTACTATAATTAAAAACGCGGAGAAAGGCATGTTTGGAGGAATAACATGCTCTAAATCTGATGAAGCTATTATAAGAATAATTGATTCAGTATATGCTAATGAATTAATAAGCTTATTTAATATTGCTGTAGGTAATACTAAAAATATAAAAGAAGGAACAGAAGAAGAAATGGAATTGGTTAAAAAAGTTAAAGAATATGATTATGAAGTTGAACTATACTTAGGAGATAAACCTGTTACAGGTATTGATTATTATTATATAGCAAAAGTTCAAAATATAGAAACTAAAGTAAAAGGTATTCAATTAGTAACAGTTAATAATCCTCCAAGCGGAACTAAAGTTGTAGAAATAAAAGATATATTATAATTATAATACTACAAAAATAATGAACTTATACTGTATTAATTAAATAATGCAGTATAAGTTTTTTTATAATCTAAAACTCAGCATCTAGTTCATTATATTAAACTTGTTTAAAAATTAATTTCATTTATTAATTGTACATCATGTCCGCCTAACTCTTTTTTGACATGGCAGGTTTCAGCAGGCTAAGGATAGTATACTTATTATTAAAAGTTTATGAAAAATTGTTTTTATAATTGATAAATTACTAAATTTTTATATAAACTTGTCAAGTAGTTTTTAAACAAATCTGTTAAATCCAGCCTAATATTTAGTAAATCAATTTCTACATATAAAACATATTTATGTTATCGGTTGCATATTTCCTTTTAATACCAACTATATATAGTTTACATAACATATATACTCTTTATAATCTTATAATAATTAATCAAGAATAAATTTAAGGAGTTTTTATAATGCTAGGAAGTTTTCAAATAAATGTAATACAAAAAAATAAGATATCTAAGGAATTAAAAGATATTTTTGATGAAGGAACTAATTTATTAGGAGTTCATAGGGAATTAATGCTTTATTTAGGAGAACAAGTAGTTAATGGTATAAATCATGCATTTGTAGCTAGAAGCGAAGTTATTATTCCTAATCCTAGACCCTATTATGAATTAGTAATAATAAATGTTGATGGAGAAGGAAGAACTTGTCTTTTAGAAACAGAAACTATCTTAAAAGCCTCAGAGTTTCCAATCGGAGGGGTAACATGCTCTAAAGAAGATGAAGCTGCTATAAGAATAATTGATTCTGCAGAGGCTCGTAATTTAATTGAATTATTTGACAAAGGTATGCATAATGTTTTAGGTCTTGACTATGAAGCTGAGCTTTATTTGGGACAAAAAATAGTTAGGGGAGGAAATTATTATTACCTTGCCGAGGCTAAAAGTGTAGAAAATAAAACAAAAAGCATTAAATTAGTAGTAATTAATCTTTTTATGGATAAAGTTCAGGTTGTAGAAATAAAAGATATATTATAATTGTACTATTAAATAGTAATTAATAAATATAAGTTTTTGATGACAATAAATCATACATATTTTACTGATATATAAAGAATAAATTTTTAAGGAGTTTTTTTATGATACATACATACGGCGGTTTTGAAATCGATGTAAAACAAAAAAATGAAATATCTAAAGAGCTTGAATATATTTTTAGAAATGGAACTCATCTATTAGGAGTTCGCAGAGAATTAATGCTTTATTTAGGAAAACAAGTAGTTCATGGTATAAATTATGCATTTGTAGCTAGAAGCGAAGTTATTATTCCTAATCCTAGACCTTATTATGAATTAATAATAATAAATGTTAATGAAGAAGGAAAAACTTGTATTGTAAGAAGAGAAACTATATTAAAAGCTTCAGCGTCTACAATTGGAGGCATAATATGTTCTAAAGAAGATGAAGCTCCTATAAGAATAATTAATTCTACAGAAGCTAATAATCTTCTTAAATTATTTGATAAAGGTATGCATAAGGTTTTAGGTATTGACTATGAGGCTGAACTTTATTTGGGACACCAAACAGTTAAAGGAATGAATTATTATTATCTTGCTGAGGCTAAAAGTTTAGAACCTGAAACAAAAAGTATTAAATTAGTAGTGATTAATCTTTTTATGGATAAAGTTAAAGTTGTACAAATAAAAGATGTATTATAATTATTGCAGTAAACTTATTATATTAAAAAAATTAATATAATAACAAATAAGACATATTTTAATAGTTCTATATTTTAGTTTACATAATATAGAAATTGTTTATAAAGAATAAATTTTTAAGGAGTTTTTTTATGATACCTATATACGGCGGTTTTGAAATCAATGTAAAACAAAAAAATAATATATCTGAGGAGATTAAAGATATTTTTGAGAAAGGAACTCATTTATTAGGAGTTCGCAGAGAATTAATGCTTTATTTAGGAAAACAAGTAGTTCATGGCATGAATTATGCATTTATATCTAGAAGCGTACCTGCTACTCTTAATCCTTTACCTTATTATGAATTAATAATAATAAATATTAATGAAACAGGAAAAACTTGTATTGTAAGAAGAGAAACTATATTAAAAGCTTCAGAATCTGCAATCGGAGGTATAATCTGTTCCAAAGAAGATGAAGCTCCTATAAGAATAATTAATTCTACAGAAGCTAATAATCTGCTTAAATTATTTGACAAAGGTATGCATAAGGTTTTAGGTCTTGACTATGAGGCTGAACTTTATTTGGGTCATCAAATACATCATGGCTGTAATTATTATTATATTGCTGAAGCTGAAAGTTTAGAACATAAAACAAAAAGTATTAAATTAGCAGTTATAAATCTCTTTATAGATGAAGCTAAAGTCGTAGAAATAAAAGATATATTATAATTACCATACTAACAAATATAATGTAACTTATACTGTTTAAGCAAATTAAACAGTATAAGTTTTTTTTATTATTTTGTAATTGATAGTTCTCTTTCAAATAAAAGATAAAGTTTATTCAAAAAAATATATACAATAAGGTTTTATGTAGTTTTTTATAATACAAAAAATAAATTATATAAAATTATCTATAATATCATAATTTATATTTTTTTATTTTTTTAAAACAAAGTATTTTTTTTATAATTTTTGTTATTATATAAGTAGCTTTAATTTATAGGATAAATAATGATTAAAAATATTTTATTGATATTGACATTAGTACTTGTATCTTGTTCATCAGAAATTGTATCACCTAATAATGATAATGCAGATACGACTATGCCTTCATTACCCGCAGAAGAAGAATTAATAGCAAATACAGCATAGATATAGGTTTGGACGATGCTGTAATAAGGCAAAAGATAGAAGAAAATCTAAAAGCCTATTATGAAGAGATGGGTTCATATAGATTAATATTTACAGGTGTTCCTAAAGATTATACTCAAAGCACAGCAGAATCGCTTTCTATTTTAACATTAAAATCAGCTATGAAAGTTAATAATGCTAAAAATATAGATATTGATATACGAAATATTGATTTTCAGGATAATACCATAAAAACAGGTATGTTTTCTGGTGAAACTATTGATGATACTATAAATCTTAATTTTATATTTCCAGAAGATAAGATAAAAATAATAGCAAGTATGTCTTTTGATAATTTATATAACATAAGAAAAATAATATTACCAGATTCTGTAACTTCAATAGAAAATGATGCATTTAATAATTGCCAAAATATAGATAAATTAACATTAGGTAATGGACTTAAAACTATAGGAGATATGTCTTTTTTATATAATAATTCATTGAAAGAAGTAGTGATACCAGATTCTGTAACATCAATAGGAATGGGAGCATTCAGCGGAGCACCGATAGAAACATTAAAGTTATCTTCTTCATTGGAATCAATAGGAGATGCTGCCTTTGACACTATTTATATCACAGAACTCACAATACCAGCTTCAGTAAAGTCTATAGGGATGCAGGTATTTGCATTTTCTCAGAAATTAACTACATTTATTTATTTAGGAAAAACTCCTAGTGATATAACCACTATAGGTCAAAATATATTTTATGGATGCGATAAACTTAAGACATTGATAATACCTAATGCATTAGATGAAACAGATCCGGCTTGGAAAACTTTCTTAGGCGGAGCTTTTACTTATATAAGAAAACAGTAATATAATAAATAATATACTTGTTTCAGAACTAAATTTGTTAATACTTGTAGTTTTTTAATTTAATATTTTTTTCATTACAGTTGGGGATTTGCCTCACATCCCACTTTCTTTTGCCGTCCTCTAGAAGTACGAATATGTGCTTCGCAGCAAATCCACAATTATTAAAACTATAAATATTATTTTTAAATTTATTATATAATAATATAACTATATGTATGTACAAAATTACAACAGGCCTATTATTTCTAATTAATAGAACTAAAAATCGTTAATTTTATTTATTGTAATATATTAGACTTGTTTCAAAACTAAATTTATAAATTTTTAATTTAATATTTTTAAATTTAGTTGGGGATTTGCTGCGAAGCACACATTCGTTCCAAACCCCAGTTCTTTTATTGGTATAAAAGAACCAAAAGAACTGCATTTTTTAGCTCAAACATACAATTTACACAACAAGTAAAATATTTAATTAAACTATAATTAATATTATTTAATTTAGCATAAAATAATAAACTTGTTAAATTATTTGTCAACTACTTTTGAAACAAGTCTATTGATTTTAAATTTTTAAATGTTAGAATATACTAACATTTTATTAATACTTGATAAAGGATATTATTATGAAAGATTATGAAAAGTTATCTAAAGAACATTTTAATAAACAGGCAAGTATTTACGATGAAAAAGATACTGTATATTATTCAAAATTTGGAAAAATAAGCTGCAATTATGTATCAGAATATTTAAAAGATATTGATTATAATAATCTTCTGGATATAGGCTGCGGAACTGGTTATTTAATAAATTTACTTAAAAATAAAAATAATGCCTCATTTTACGGACTTGATTTATCAGAGGAAATGCTAAAAATTGCTAAATCTAAAAATATAAAAAATTCTCATTTTATTTTAGGCACAGCAGATAAACTTCCATTTGATGATAATACTTTTGATATAGCAGTATGCATACAAAGTTTTCATCATTATCCATATCCAGATGAAGCTATGAAAGAAGCGTACCGTATTTTGAGAAAAGGAGGACTTTACATATTATCAGATACTGGAGTAGGCGGAATAGCTGCTTGGATAGATAATAATATTTTATTTCCCTTAATGAAAAGCGGAGATTGTCATACTGAAAATAAGGAAGGTATATCAAAAAGAATGATTAAAAACGGATTTGAAGTAATAGAGAAAAAGCAATTAAAAGGTTTTATATATTCTGTTATAGGAAAAAAATAATATGATGTATTTATGGTTCAATCATCTTTTATATGTATAATATTTAGTATTTTAATATTAGCTAAAGGAATAAAAAATCCATTAACTCTTATAATGTCTTATCCTCCTAAAATAATAGAAAGAGCAGAAAAATTATATTCGTGAAGTATAAATAATTATAAAAAAATCATATTATATTAAAATTATTAGTTATGTTTTTTATACAAGTTATATTTTCTATAATAGCATATTTATCATCATATAATAGTTTTAAGTCTGTATTTATATATGTATTTGCTTTAACTTCGGCAGTAAATTTATATGATTTGATTATTCTTGATATAATCATTTTTTGTAATACAAATATTTTTATAATAAAGGGCACTGAAGATATGATTAAAGAATATAAAAATCCCATGCATCATATAAAGGGTTTTTTTATAGGTATTATTATATGTGCATTTATATCTCTAATATCTGCTTTAATTGTTTATTTATTTAATAACTTTTATAAATGAATGAAGTTTAGAATTATTATTATTTTAATAAAAAGACTAAATATAATAAATATATGAAACTATTTAAGTCTATTTATAAAAAATAAACTCAATATAAAGATAGTTTTTAATTACTATTATATATTGAGTTTTAAAAATAAAATTAACAAAAATTAAATAGACATGTTGCAATTTTTTACATACATATAGTGATATTAGTATATAATAAATTTAAAAATAATATTTATAGTTTTAATAATTGGGGCTTTGCCTACGAAGTACACATTCGTGCCCCGCTCTGCGTACTTCGTAAAACCCCACTTCTTTTGCCGAATAGGCACCTACTCGGTGGTGACCCAAAGAAGCAAAAGGACTGCATATTTATATATTATTTAGATAAGATTATGTTACATTTAAAACAAAAAAAACAATATGTAAAATTAATATAAATAAAATTTATACTATATATTTTTAATCTTAACTGTATAAAAATACAAAATTGCAACAGGTCTAATAAATTAAAGTCTTACAATTTCTCTAGTTATTTCTTTTAAGCTGTGAACTCCGCACATAGTCATAGCATCTTCAAGTTCAGCCCCTAATTGTGCAGCGTAAGATTTAACTCCTTCTTCTCCACCACCGTATGCAGCTATTACAAAAGTTCTAGCAATAACAACTCCGTCAGCTCCTATAGCAAGAGCTTTTAATATATCAGCACCGCTTCTTATTCCGCCGTCTACCAATATTTTTATTTTTCCTTTAACTGAATCAACAATTTCAGGCAATACCTCAGCAGTAGATGCACATTGATCAAGTACGCGTCCTCCATGATTTGATACTATTATAGCATCGGCTCCAGCTTCAACCGCCTTTTTAGCTCCTTTTGCAGTCATTATTCCTTTTATTATAAATGGTCTTTGGGCAATCTCTTTTATTTGTCTTAATTCATCAACTGTTTTACTTCCAGCCTTTGGGGTAAGATTTTTTAAAAAAGGAAGCCCCGCAGCATCAACATCCATAGCAACAGCAAAAGCATTTGAATCGGCAACTAATTTCATTTTTTCTTTTATAACATCCATATTCCAAGGCTTAACAGTAGGTATTCCTATTCCGTTTTGTTTTTTTATCATGGCAGTAGCAGCAATCATTACATTAGGATTAGTTCCGTCTCCTGTGAAAGCAGTAATGCCTGCTTCATGACATGATTTTACCAATATATCATTATATTCTTCTTCTGTATATTTATCACCATAGTGAAGCTGAACTGCACCAACAGGACCTGAAAATATAGGGTATTTAAATTTTTTGCCGAAAAGTTCAAAAGAAGTGTCAATATCTTCATTAGAACATATTGTATCCATATTGAGTCTTATCTCTCTCCATTTATCATAATTTCTAATGGCAACATCTCCTATTCCTTTTGCACCAGGTCCTGGCATACTATTTTTACAAACCTTACCATTACATATAATGCATGCTTTACAGAAACCCATGCAATCTTTTGCTGTTTCTATAATCTCTTTATAAGTCATAAAAATCCTCCGATATAATTAAACTAATAATAATTGCACATCAATAATACTAAATATAAAAAATAAAACAAGCAAATTTATTAATTAGAATTTTTAATAGTATTAAATTATTTTTGTATTATAATTAATAAATAAATAAGCATAGGATTTATATATGGCTACAATGACTAATTTTTTATTTATACAACATGTAAAAGAATGTAAAAATAAATTAACAGATTTCAAAAAAGAACTAAACAAATGTATAGATGAATTTAATAATTTTTTAAATAATATTGATCCAGAAAACTATTCTGATTTTGATGATTTTAATGAAAGAGCAAAAACTTTTAATGAAGAATTAAATAAAATAATTTCAGATAAAACATATTTTATAGGCAGTTTCACAAATATAGCTGACAATAATAAAAAAGTTGATATTGATAGTTTAAACAATCTTACTGATTACCATGATTATAATTCTAAAGGTATTCATAAAAGTGCCAATGGAGAATATGCAGAAGCTATAAAATATTATGATGAGGCTATAAAGTTAAATCCTAATATGGCAGATGCTTATTATAATAAAGGTATTTCCAAAGCTAAACTTGGACTTTTAAAAGAAGCTATAGAGGAATATGATAAGGCTATAAAATTAAAACCCGATTATGCAGATGCTTATTATAACAGAGGACTTATTAAAAGCGATTTAGGATTTTTAGAGGAAGCTATAAAAGATTTTGACAAAGCTTTATCAATAGATCCTAATTTGTTTGATGCTTATAATAATAAAGGAGTATTAGAAAATGAGCTTGGACTTTTTAAAGAGGCTATAAAAGATTTTAACAAAGCTATAAAGATAGCAGATGATGATGCGGTTATTTACAACAACAGAGGCAACTCAAAATATAATTTAGAGCTTTATGAAGAATCTATTAAAGATTATGATAAAGCTATAAAATTAAATCCTTATTATGCATCAGCTTATAATAATAGGGGAAATGCTAAGGATAGTTTAGGTCTTTATGAAGAGGCTATAAAAGATTTTGACAAGGCTATAGAATTAAAACCTGATTATGCTGATGCTTATAATAATAGAGGCTATTCTAAAGAAAATTTAGGTCTTTATAAAGATGCATTAAAAGATTATAAAAAGGCTTTGAAATTAGATCCTAATAATGAATATGCTAAAGAAAATATAAAATATCTTAAAGAAGAATATGGTTTGAAATGAAGCTGTAATATATTGTTTTTTATAAAAATATAAAACTTTATAATTTTGAAAGTTATTTTTATTATGCTAGATTATATGATATAAATGTAGGTTTTACTCAGTCTTATATTATAGAAGAATTAGATATTAAAGAATCTATTAATGTTTTTCTTTTTGTTAATATATAGTTTTTTTAAAAATTATAAAAATTAATAGACTTATATTTAATAAATTTATTCTAATTGCCCGCCCTCTAGGCTTTACAATAGCATTTGCAATTTTTATATTATACTTCTTTATAACTTATACTGTTATTATAAAGTCCGCCCTATATTTTTTTAATTTAATAAATTACACTACGCACGAAAAATGTTTTTTCTTTTTAAAGTCTATTAATCATTATAACTTTTAGTATAAAAAATAATTTATTAACCGTGCGTTTGATAAAAAATAGCATATAAAAATAATTTCCCTTTTTGCTATTCAATTAATTATTATTTAGTTTATAATAATTAATTAGAATTTAATTTGAAGGCTATGATAAAAATGGGTAATCATATAGGGACAGATCTCACAGAAGCAAAAGTTGTTCCAACATTAATAAAACTTCTTATACCAATACTTCTATCTAATATTCTTAATGTTGTATATAATATAGTAGATAGTATATGGATAGGAAATATTATAGGACCGCTTGGACTTTCTGCAGTTGCTGTGAGTTTTCCAATAATGCTTTTAATAGGCTCTTTTGCTTTCGGTATTAATATGGCAAACGGGGTTATAGTATCTCAATATTATGGGGCTAAAGATTATGATACTGTAAGTCATGTTATAAAAGTATCTACTACATTAGGAGTTATAATACTTTTTACTGTTGGAGCCCTTATGCTTATATTTTCAAGAACTATATTAACTATAATGAATACTCCTCAAAATGCTATGGATATGGCACTTATTTATTTAAGAATATCTATAATAGGACTTCCATTCGCTTATGCTTACTTTTTTATATCTTCAATACTTAGAGCAGTAGGCGACACTGTAAGACCATTAATATTTTTAATTATATCTTCTGTTCTTAATATAATATTAGATCCTATTTTCATAAAAGGTTTTTGGATAATACCGGCAATGGGACTTAAAGGTGCTGCAATTGCTACAGTAATATCACAATTTACTTCTGTATTGATAAGTACAACATACCTTAGAATAAAAAACAGCTTTATAAAAATTAATCCTTTTATATTCACATTCGATTTGAAAATGACTAAAAAAATAATGAAATTAGGTATACCAATTTCATTTAATCAATTTATAGTTGCTTTCGGCTGGCTTGTTATAACTAGGCTTATAAGCAGTTTTGGAGAGGCAGCAAGTGCAACCGTTGCTATTGTTAATAGAGTTGAATCATTATTTATTATGCCTATAGGTGCTTTGGGTAATGCCGTTATGACAATGTCAGCACAGAATATTGGAGCTAAAAAATTAGATAGAGTAAAAGAGATTTTTAAAAGCGGTATCATAATAGGACTTATAATTTCTTCTGTTATGAGTATTTTTTCTATTACTAATCCTTATCTCCTTATAAGAATGTTTACTGATGATGCTTCTGTATTTGAATACGCTAAAAGCTATATTTATACTATAATGCCAATATTTATTTTTTATTCTGTGATGTTTGTATGTAATGGTGTTATAAACGGAGCAGGAAAAACCATTGTGATAATGGCTTTCACCACTTCAACAACATTAATTTTAAGAACAATTTTAGCTTATGCTTTATCGCCTCATTTTGAACTTGTTGGTATATGGATTTCTATGGGTATATGTTATATAATTAATACTTTCTTTAGTATGTATTATTTAAAATCTAACAAATGGCAGAAGAATTCTAATATAACATTATAAAAATATTTCTATGAGCTTTAAATTATATAAAGCCCATAGAATAAAATTAGTTAATTTAATTTGCGGTTTATCTTGTTTATTAAATCATTTCTTATATCATTCCAATATTTGTAATATGTTGTATCACCGCCTAAAAAAGATGGTAAAAGACCAACTAACCCATCTTTATCTATTTTCTCATCAGAATAATGAACTATTTGATTAGCTATCTCTAAAGCTTCTTTTCTTCCTATAGTTTTATTTTCAATTGAGTTTGTAAGATTCTGAGATAATGTTTTTAAATATTCATGTCTTTTCTTGTCACGTTCATCAATATTAAGTATTATATCTTTCTGTAAATCCCTACGATATTGAGTATCACTTAAATTGGTATAATAATAAACTATTTCATTTTCTAAATAATCCATTATATACATATAATTAGTGTAATCAATATCTTTTTTAAGTAAATCATCATATTCTGATTTCAAAGCATTTAATTTTTCTCTATAAGGAAGTTCAAATTTAAGCTGATCCAATCCAAGCTCACGTTTATGGCGCATATAATTCCAATATTGATAATAATTTGCAACATCATCTTTTTTTGCTTCAGAATAATGAACTATTGTAGGAATTGCTTTTTCCATTTCTTCTATAGTCATTGATGCATTTATTAATCTGTGATCCAAATCAAGTAAATATTTATCCCTCTTTATATCGAGTCTTTTTCTTAATTCATTCATTCTTTGAATCATAAAGTTTTTACCAACTTCATCAAAATAAATATCTTTTGTATCAAATACAAATATATCTTTATCTTCATAAAGATTTCTTTCCTCTCCTTTAGAAGCACCAATAAAATTTTTAACTGATTGTATTATAGAATGTACTAATTCTCCAGCTTTAGTACCAAAATTTTCAATACCTTCTTTAATATCTGTATTTTTTACTTTATACCAAAAATTTTGATTTATTCCTAAAGTTTTATCAAATACAAAAACAAATTCTTTATATATTAAATTATAATTATCAATATTCATTTCTTCATTTATCATAACTTCAAAATTATTCATTATATTTTCTAAAAGTTTTTGATATTCGGACTGTTTAAAATTATTTAAATATTCTTTTTCACTTATCATATTAATGTTAGGTATGCTTGAAATTGTGATATAAGCACCTATATAATTTGTATTATCTATTAAATAATTTATACGATTTTTAAATGAATTTGATACAGCGTTTCCTATAATTTTATTATAGCTCTGTGCATACTGCGGAATATTTTTTATAGATTGATTATAAGCGGGAACTAAATTTCCTATTATATAAGAAAAATTAGTATTATTCATTTCTAATTTATTTCTTTTTTCAAATGAATTAATCATACTGCTTATTAATCTGTCAAACTCTGCAGTTTTTGTAGTCTGATATCTGCTTTCATATATAAGTGCCAAATTGTTCTCTATATTGTTATTCCTATCAAATACTCTCAAATAATCTTCTTTATTTATCAAAGCAGTATTTTCTTTTTTGAATGCTGCTATAGCTCTTCTGTCAGTCATATGATCCCATTCTGTAAAAATAACCATAGTTATAGATATAGATACTGGTATTAATATAGCCATAGTTCTATAGAAAAAGTCAACTTGCTTGCATGTTTTTGCTATCATAACAGAAAGTATTCTAGCTGAATAAGTGTATAAAATAAATAGTACAATTAAAAGAACAAGCAGAAGTACAACAATAATGACATTAAATATAATATTGTTAGCCATTTCTATTCCTGTTACTATGCTGTCTGGTACTATAGCTTCATATATAGTCGAAGCTCCTGATTTTATCATATCAGCAAACTTTTCAAAAGATGTTGTAGGTGCTGGTTTAGGATTATTAAATGTGTCTTTTAATCTTATGAAAAAGTATATTTCAAATGCTAATATAATAAGTATATTAAATATATGAAAATTAATAAACTTAGTTTTATTTAGGTATTTCCATCTTTTTAATATTCCAATTTGTTTATCTTTTTCAACTATTTCAGCTTCTTTAACTTCCTGACTATTTTTATTATCACTAATAATATTTTTTTCATTTACTGTAGTTAAAGTATTTTCAGATTTTGCTATTTTATTATTGTTGTTATATAACTCTTCTATCTCTTTTGCTCTGCTATCGCTTATAGATAATCTACTTTTTTTATTATTTAAATTAGTTCTTTCACTCTCGGATATTATTCCGTCATCCATCATTTTTATATATTCTTTATAATATCTTCTTTCCGAATCATTTTTCAATTCTTCCATAGCAGATATTTGTTCATCTCTTGCAAGTTTTTCAAGCTCTTTTGCTCTTTCATCAGATATTTTATTGTCAATTTTCGATTCTTTAAGATGTTCTTTCATATTACTATCTATAACACCTAATTTCATTGCATCAAGCAAATCATAATAATATTCTTTCTCATTATCATTTAATTCCATAATATCTCCCATCATACTAATATAATATAATATTATATTATATTATATTATATTATATTATATTATATTATATTATATGTCAATAAATAATATATAAACAATTTTTAATTATTATAGTATTAAAAAATTGATACAAATATTATTAAATTTAGTTAGTCTATATAATTTTTTTTAATTTTTACAAAGAAATGGCTTTTTTAAATCAAAAAAATATTATAATGACTTATTCATATTTTTTATAAAAAACAAAAAATATTTAAGGAGTTTTGTATATGGGAGGAACTATAGTAATAATTATAGTAATTGTATACCTAGCTGCTATGCTTCTTATAGGTGTATACTCAAGCAAAAAAGTTAATAATAGTAACGATTTTGCATTGGCAGGAAGAAATTTAGGACCTGTACTTTTGGCAGGAACTTTAGCTGCTACAAATATTGGAGGCGGTACTTCTTTAGGTTTGGCAGAACAGGCGTACGGTAAATGGGGACTTTCAGCTGTTTGGTATGTAATAACAGCTTCTATTGCATATTTGGTTCTTGCATTTTTAGCCCAGAGATTTAGAAATGCTATGGTTACAACAGTATCAGAATATTTTTATAAAAGATACGGAAAGGCTAATGCTTTAGTAACTTCTATAATAATGGGGCTTCCTATGATAGGTATAACTGCAGCTCAGATAATAGCTTCAGCAAGTATTTTAACTGTTATGACAGGATGGAATTATAAATTGTCTGTAGTAATAGTAACGATAGTAGTTACAGCATATTCTTCTATGGGAGGACTTTGGGGCGTTGCTTTTACCGATTTAATTCAAGGTTCTTTAGTTTTTATAGGTAGTTTAGCAGCTATACCTTTTGCTTTGCATTATGCTGGAGGTTTTGAACATGTTGTATCTAATTTAACACCTGCACAAAAATCTTTTACTGCAGGTATGGGTTGGCCTACAATTATATCACTTACTATAATGTATATAGCTTCATATTCTGTCGGACCTGAAATAAGTCAGAGATTCTTTTCGGCAAGAGATGCTAAATCTCTTATGCTAGGTTCTTTAGCAGGCGGATTAGTATGTATATTATATTCATTATTTCCAGCATTTTTAGGACTCATAGCTTCAAGCGTAGTAAAAGACGGACTTCTTACCTCCGAACTTTTAACTTCTGAAGGAACTAGATATATACTTCCTGTGCTTGCTATGAATACAATGCCTCCTGTTATAGTGGGATTATTATTTTCTGCATTAATATCTGCTACTATGTCATCAGCTGACTCTGATATGCTTGCAGTGTCAGTAATAGCAACAAATGACATATATAAAAAGTATATAAATAAAAATGCTACTGATAAACAGCTTCTTTTTTTGGGAAGAGTATGCATGGTGGCAGTCGGACTTATATCTATGTTTATAGCTTTTAAGGCTTCAAACTTAATAACAATACTTATGTTCTCTTTTAGTTTGAGAGCTGCTGGAGTATTCATTCCATATTTATTTGGAAACTATACAAATAAAAAACTTTCTGCAGCTGCTAGTATGGGCTCATTGATAGCAGGAAGTGTTGTTACAATATTCTTCCAATATAATAAAAATATCAATTTATTCGGAGTTGACCCTATAATACCCGGTATAGCTGCAAGCTTAATAGTATTTTTAGTTCTCTCTGCTATAATACAGCCTAAGCCTGATGCTTCAAATACAAAATAAAATACTTGATTAAAATATGATAAAAGCAGATAGAAGAATATAAATCTTTTATCTGCTTTTATTTTGTGTGAGATGATTTTATGATTGATTTTTAATTAATTAGACTTGTTTCAAAACTAATTTTATTTATTAATTGTGGGGACTAGCCCACACCGCACCTCTTTTGTGATGCTGTCCGCATTCGGTGTAACACATACAAAGTACGCATCACTCTGCGGAGAAGCTATATCCTCGACAAGCTCAGATACGCTTCGCGAAAGACTGCATATTTATATACTAAAATAATAATTTATGTAACATATAAAACATTATTTTTATAATTGATAAATTACTAAATTCGTATATATAATCTTGTCAAGTACTTTTGAAACAACTTTATATATAAAAAATAGAATTATAGATTAAATAATTTATATTTAATTACAAAATCTAATGAGTGCAGTGAAAATAAAATTCAAAAAAATTACTTACACTCCCTCTCTAAGATTTTATTGCGTTACTATAATTTATTAATGCCTATTTTTTATAATATTCTCACTGTAAAAGCACACCCGTCCAAGTTCCGATTATATTGAAGAAATTTGTTTAAACCACGATTAATTTTGTATAATAGACTTGTTTCAAAAGTACTTGACAAATAATTTAATAAGTTTATTGTTTTATGTTAAATTAAATAATATTAATTATAGTTTAATTAAATGTTTTACTTGTTGTGTAAATTGTATGTTTAAGTTACAAAATGCAGTTCGGAGGGCTGTGTCTTATACCACGCCATACCTAACGGTACTTCCTTCGGTCGCGGGCGGACAGACGTCATAAAAGAACTGGGGTTTTGCGAAGCACGCAGAGCGGTCACGCTGTGTACTTCGTAAGGGCAAAGCCCCAACTAAATTTAAAAATATTAAATTAAAAATTTATAAATTTAGTTTTGAAACAAGTATAATTATTTTAGTACAAAAATAAAATATCATTTAATTTTATTTTAAAGTTTTGTTTACCATGCGATAAATTATTTGCTGCATATGCTTTCAACATCTTCTTTTAATAGCCTTATAACTTTTTCAGTAAAATCATACAACTCCTTTTCCTGCTGAGGAAACTTAAATTTCTTTTTCCATCTGTCTTCAAAATAAAAAGTATCATCAAATAAATTATGTTTTTTAAGCCAAGCCTCTATATCTTTATTATCCTGCTTCCATTTTTTTATTAATTTTGGATCATCTCCAGTATTTTCTCCTCTTGAAAATAAGTTAAAACAACTATAATCATTATAGATATATATATCTATAGCATAATTGAGTCCTCTTTTCTTACTTTCAAAATCTCTGTAAAAACATTCATTGTCACAATTAGCACCTTGAAATTTTGAAACTAAGTTATTGATACGAGTTACAATCAAATTATTATACATATCTACTATTAATTTTATTTTTTCGTATTCATCAGTATTATTTATTATCTCATTATAAAAATCTTGTGTTAATTTATCCATTTTAGTTACTCCTGTTTCTCTTAATATTTTTAAATAATGATCTGCTAATAATATCCATTCTTTAGCTTCATTATTTTCTATAAAATCATTTAAACTATTTTCTATTACTTTAGTATAAAAGTCTTCATTTTCTCCATCATATCCATATATGATTTCGATTTTTTCTTTTGGTATATCTTTTATAGACTGAGATTCAGGCTGTTTTAATATATCAGGAGATAAATATACTATTTTATCAACTTCTAAATTATTTTCTAGGCAATTATTATAATATCTTGATAATTGTTCATTCATATCTTTAGCCCATCTAAGTTTATTTTCTATTATTATACAGTTTGTATCAGTATTAGTTTTTATTAAAATATCAATTTTATTTTTTTCTCTTACAACCGAATAATCATTATTTAAATATTTAGAAGCATCAATCTTTATAAAATCAAGAAAATGTTTTAATACTGTTTCATGCTCTAAAAGTTTTGCTATTATATCAGAATGAAAATTTTCTTTATAATATGTATCAGAAATAAGTTCAAATATATTAAAAGGATAATCTTCATTAAAAGTATTTTTCTTGATATAATTATGATACTTTTGAAGTGAATCATTATTAGCATATTTTTGTACTATAGAAAAAGTATCTTTTATGATTTCTTTAGATCTATTAAATGGAAATTGCCAAGTATTTTTTAATTCTTTTATTTTATAGTTCATTATAGCTCCTAATTATAAAGCAGGTGCATGCTTTCCTTTGTTAGGGCCATTAGGATGTTTGAGACAATAACCATTTACTAATGACTGTAAAGATTTGTTTTTAGCTCCGCAATACTTACAAAAATATTCAGACTTTTCACCGCCTTCATAAAGTTTATGCTTACCCTTGTTAGGACCATTAGGGTGTTTGAGACAATAACCGCTAGTAAGAGAAGCTATTGAAGAATATTTAGCACCGCAGTATTCGCAGTAAAAGTTTTGAGCCATAAAAAGCCTCCTTTAATTTCGTTATGTTTTAATTATATATTATATTTGCGACAAAAACTGTCATAATTTTTAAGAATTTTATTTTTTGTATAAATATAAAAAGCCATACAAAAATAAAAGGCTTCACCTGAAAATACAAGCAAAGCCTTTTAACTAAAAATATGATTGATTATTATTTTTTATTGCAAACTATGTCTGTATTTTCAATACTAGGCATTACTGTATTTTTTGTATATCTAATTGTTACAGAAGAACCATCAGAAGAAAATTTGAAAGTGCCCACAACTTGTCCCTGGTATACAGAAAAGCTATAATCAGTGCCAGAACCTGTTACAGTAAAATAATTCTCTGAAGGAAATGTAGGTGCAGTATTATTATTATCATTAGGTAAAGTTGCTACTTGACCGTCTTTTATAGATACCCATAAATATGCTGTTTGTAAATTTGGAAATACACTTGAAGCGTCATAAGTTTCTGTAGATACATAAGTATTACCGTTATACTGTTCTATGCCTTTTGGGTCTGTTGTGTCCTTATTAGAACAGCTTACTGATAGGATACCTACCAAAAATAGGGTTAGAAAGATTGTTGAAATTTTTTTACTCATAGTAAAACTCCTTTTAATTATTTTTTATAACATACAAAATCTTGTCCTACTGCTTCAGGTGCAGGATCATTTCTTGTAAGTGTAACTGTTACAGAATTTCCATCAGTTGAGAATTTTAAAGTACCTTCTGAAGAACGATCGCTAGACCAAAAATTATAATCTGTACCATAACCAGCCATTCCAGACATATATCCATAAAAAGTAGGTGGGGTATTAGCATCTGTATTAGGAGTCATAGCAACCAGACCATTTTCTATAGATATCCACAAATAATTACCTCCCATATTTTCTGATACATATTTATTGCCGTTATAATCTTCTATGTCTTTTGAAGTTTTAGTATATGTAACCTCTTGTCCATTAATATTTACAGCTGCATTCTTTGTATCTGAAAATGTTATTGTAAACTCATCACCATAAATTTTTATTTTGTAATTAGGATCATTAGCTTCTATGATTTCACCTTTTGCTCCGCGTGACGAATTTTGATATTCGTATATATTACCGTTCATATCTATTTCTACACTATCACCATTATTAGATTCCCATATACCAGCATATTTTATGTTTATAGTTTTTGGTGTACTTGTATCTGGTGCTGTTTTGTCCTTGTTGGAACAGCTTACTGATAAAACTCCTACTAAAAATAGGCTTAGAAAGATTGCTGAAATTTTTTTACTCATAGTAAAACTCCTTTTAATTATAAATATCATTAAAGACATTTATATCCTGTTTAGTTTAAATATTTTTAAATGTATTATTAAATTTATAATACGAAATTAAATTTATATTTAAATTTATTATATTATAAATTATTTTAAACAAATAGCAAGTATAATATTTGATTTTTGTAATTTTTGTTATATTTTTGCGTATAAAATATTATTGAATATGTAATATTAAATAATATTTTATACTAATTTTTATAAACATATTCACCCTCAAATACAAGGAATTGAAGCGTTTTAAATATTAGTATTGTTTCATACTATTTTATAAAAAATATTTCTACCCAATTACAAGGCTTTGAAGCGTTTGCAAAATATATAAATAAAGCTCTAAATATAATTGATGTTTATATAAGTTTTATATTTTGTAGTTATAGATTTTAGTTGCTAATAAATTAAATTGCATGAATAAGAATAAGCTGCTAAATTTTTATTAATTATAAACCTTCAAGACCCAAGTCTTTTTTGGCAGCTTTGACGAAGTCCACAGAGTGTGTGTGACGAAAAAAAAGTTGATAATATATTCATTAAATAAAAACTTTGTCAAACATTTATATACTTATTTTATTAATATTTCCTCTATCAAAAACAAGGCTTTGAAGCGTTTTAAGTTTTCAATAATACTGAAAATTCTTTGTCAGTAATTTTTTTATTCAACTTTTTCCCGCTGCAAAAAGTGCAAGTCTAAAATAATACTAATAGATATATTAAATACATATACAATAGAAGAAATCTGTAATATACGCATTCAATAAAATAAAACTTGTAAAATTCTTTCTTATAGTATAAAATTATATATCTTTATAAAATAACAAAAATTTTATTTAAGAAAATTTAATTAATGGAGCAAAAATTAAGATGGATTATAGTTCTACTATCAATTTACCTAAAACCTCTTTTCCTATGAAAGCAGGTTTGAAGGAAAAAGAGCCCAAAATAATAAAAAAATGGGACGAAGAAAAACTTTATCAACAGCTTAGAGAATTAAGAAAAGGTGCTCCTAAATGTATTTTACATGATGGACCGCCTTATGCGAATGGAGACATTCATATTGGAACATCATTGAATAAAATTATTAAAGATATTATTGTAAGATATAAATCTGCTAAAGGCTTTGATTCTCCTTATGTTCCTGGCTGGGACTGTCATGGTATGCCTATAGAATTAAAGGTGCAGGAGAGTTTGGGAGATAAATATAAAGAAACTTCTAAATTCATAATGAGAAAGAAATGCCGTGCTTATGCTCAGAAATATATTGATATTCAAAGAAAAGAGTTTAAAAGACTTGGTGTTATGGGCGATTGGGAAAATCCTTACCTTACTATGTCGCCTGAATATGAATCTGAAATAGTTGAAGTATTTGCTAAACTTGTAGAGAAAGGATATATATATAAAGGACTTAGAACTATTCACTGGTGTATGGACTGTGAAACTGCATTGGCTGCTGCTGAAATAGAATACGATGATAATCATACTTCTACAAGTGTTTATGTGAGATTTCCTGTATTAAATAAAATCAATGATAAATTAGACGGCAATGTTGATGTTATGATATGGACTACTACTCCTTGGACATTACCTTCAAATATGGCTTGTGCTTTTAATAGAGATTTAGATTATGTTGCTGTTGAAATAGATGGAAGATATGCAATAATGACTAAAAGCCTAGTTGATACTGTTCTTGGCAAAAAAGACATGAAAGCAGAAGGCAGAGATATTATTCCTATATCTATAGAAGAGATTGAAAAACTTGAGATAGCACACCCATTTATCAAAGACAGAAAATCTGCTGTTGTATTTGCTGATTATGTTGAGGCTACTGCTGGTACAGGTGTTGTTCACACTGCTCCAGGTCATGGTATGGAAGACTATCAGACAGGTGTTAATTACGGACTTGATATATATTGTCCTGTAGATAAAGCTGGAAGATATACAAGTGAGTTTCCAGAAATGCAGGGCATGAAAGTAAGAGATGCTAACCCTAAAGTAATTGAAATACTTGAAAATAACGGCTCATTATTCTATAAAGAGAAAGTTACACACAGTTATCCTATATGTTGGAGATGTAAAAATCCTTTGATATTCAGAGCTACTTCTCAGTGGTTTATGGATATGAAGCATGATCATATAGATGAGAGAACTGTTAAATCTTTAGATAATATTAAATGGTATCCTACTTGGGGACATGACAGAATGAGAAAGATGCTTGAGAATCGTCCAGACTGGTGTTTATCAAGGCAGCGTTCTTGGGGTGTTCCTATACCTGCATTCTACTGTAAAAACTGCGGAAAAACTTTACTTACTGCAGAGTCTACTAAGCACTTTGCTGAAATAGTAAAAACTAAAGGAATGGATGTATGGTTTGAATTAGAGCCTAAAGATTTACTTCCTGAAGGTACTAAATGCGAATGCGGTTCTTCTGACTTTGGTAAAGAAGAGGATATTTTGGATGTTTGGTTTGATTCTGGTGTATCATCTTTTGCTGCACAGAAAACCAATAGAGATTTGGACGGAGTTTTCCCTGTTGATATATATTTGGAGGGAGGCGATCAATACAGAGGCTGGTTCCAAGCTGCAATTTGGCCTTCTATGGCTATAAGAGGAATTCCCCCATACAAAGAGCTTGTTACACATGGCTGGACTTTGGACGAGCAGGGCAGAGCTATGCATAAAAGTGCTGGTAATGTTGTTTCGCCTTTAGAAGTTATTGATAAATACGGTGCTGATATATTAAGGCTTTGGTGTATAAGTGAAGACTTTACTCACAATGCACGTGTTGGAGATAACATGATGAAAGCTATTGCCGATAACTACAGAAAAATAAGAAACACTTTCAGATATTTGCTTGGAAATATTTCTGATTTTGATTACAGCAAAGAAAAGATTGAAGTTAAAGATTTACTTCCTGTAGACAGATATGCATTATCAAGACTTCATAGCTTTATAAAAGTTGCTGATAAGGCCTGCGAGGGTTATGAGTTTCATTTATTCTATCAAAGACTTATAAATTACTGTGTAGTTGAGCTTTCTGCTACTTACTTTGACATTATAAAAGACAGATTATACTGCGACAGAAAAGATTCTATTTCAAGAAGAAGTGCTCAGACTGTACTTGCTAAAATATTAGATGTATTAGTTAAACTTATAGCTCCTGTACTTCCTTTCACAACTGATGAGGTTTGGGGATACTACAAAGGAGAAAATGCTTCTTCTGTACATTTGGAATTATATCCTAAAGCTGATGATAGTTTGATTGATTTAGAATTAGAACAAGAATGGACTTCACTTCTTAAAGTACGCGATGATGTATTATTATCTCTTGAAAGAGCCAGAGACAACAATACTATAGGTAAATCTTTAGAGGCTTATATAACAATATGCACTAAAGAATCATCATCAAAAGACTTACTTACAAAATACCAAAAATATTTAAACGAAGTATTTATTGTAAGTAAAGTAACAATTTCAGACAGCAAGGACGATACATTTATAGAAGGCGGCGTTTCATTTGTTAAGACAGAGAAAGCAAGCCATGAAAAATGTGTTCGCTGCTGGGGACATTATGAGAGTGTAGGCGAAGATAGCGAGCATAAAGAGTTATGTTCTAGATGTGCTGAAGCGGTTAAATAAAAAATAACATAATTTTTAAATATTAAAAGGGCGGCTATGAATAATGGCTGTCCTTTTTATTAGAATAGGAACTATATATTGAGTAATTTTAATTAAAATTTTATAATATGAATTATATAAAGTTTTAATATATTTTATTTATAGTATAATTGCATATAATCTACAGAATGAAAGGTTATTTATATATGAGTGCTAAAACAGGACAACTTATATATCATTTAACAGCTATAGATAATTTTGAGTCTATAGTAAAAAATGGATTACTTCCTAGAAGTAAAATAAAGCCTAATATTGATGTTGCTGATAATGAAATATTAAACGGAAGAAATAAATATAATTTATTAGATTATGTACCATTTCACTTTTTTATTAATACACCATTTGATGGGGCTATAAAAAAGAAATATAAAACTACTGATTTTATTTATATATGTATAAAAAGAACAATAGCTAGGAATCATAATTTTAAAATAATACCATGCCATCCATTATCTAATAAACTTGCTAATTATGATAATATTTTATTTAATTATGATGATGGATTTGATTTAATAGAATGGGATATAATAGATAGTGATAACAGAGATTATAATAATCAAGATATAAAAAATGCATGTATGGCAGAATGTCTATTTTATGGTAAAATACCAATAATAGAAATTACTTCCATTACAGTAAAAAATAATGAAAGTTTTAATAAAATAGGTGGAATTTTATTAAAATATGGATTTATCAAAAAAGATAATCAATATAGTTTTCATACTAAAAATTTAAAAAAATATAGCTTTTTTGTCGATATTAGTCCTAGTTGGTTTTAAAGTTATGATTATATATAAAACAGGCAATATATTAGATACAGATTCTCAATGTATCGTTAATACTGTTAATTGTGAAGGCTATATGGGTAAGGGTTTAGCTTACCAATTTAAAAAAGCATATCCTGCAAATGAAAAAGCATATATAAAAGCATGTAAAACAGGTGAGATTGCTATAGGAAAAGTCTTTTTATTTGAAGAAGATAATAAAATAATTGCAAATTTTCCTACAAAAGATAAATGGCGACTTCCTTCAAAAATGGAATATATTAAATTAGGTTTATTAGATTTGATTAATAAAATAATAGTAAGACAAATATATTCTATTGCGATTCCGCCTTTAGGTTCTGGAAATGGTGGGCTTAATTGGGAAGATGTAAGAAAGGAAATAGAGTCATCTTTTTATGATTTATCAGAAGAAATTGAAGTAGTTGTTTATGAACCTGCTGGAAATATACAAACTAATTTAAAACCTAAAAAAGCTCCTAAATTATCACTATCTCATTATGTAGTTAGTAAAATAGAGTCTTTATTAAAATATTACAATGTTAAAGATAAAACATATATTAGACTTCAGAAGAGTTGTTATTTTTTTAATCATTTTTATAGAAAGGATTATTTTGATTTTAAAGCATATAAATATGGTCCATATTCTCATGATATAGAGATCGTAAATAAAAAAATTAATGAATATATGCTTTATTATGATATAAAAGATTATAATGTTTTATGTGATGAAGTTTATAAAACAATAATAAGTAAAAAAATAGAAAGTGAATTAGATAATATTGATAATGCTATTAAATTATCTTCTGAATATGTTAATAATATAAAATCAAACAGTGAATTAGAATGTTTAACAACTATAATGGTATTAATAAAAGATTACAGTTATACTACAGAAGAAGATATAATAAAGGGTTTTAAAGATTGGGAGTTTTCAAAAGAAAAGTCAAGAAAATTTAAGGAAAAAGATATATTAAATTCTATTAATTATTTATTAAATACAAATATAATATCAAAAGGATTATTAGGATATTGTTTAGTTTCTAATTAATAATATTTTTAATAAAATGATTGGAATAATAAAAGGGCGGCTATGAATAATGGCTGTCCTTTTTTATTTGTTTTTATTTTGTTTTACTGTATAATAATATCATTACTATTGGAGTGTTATTTATGAAGTCTATTACTAAAAATGCAAAAGAATTATTAAAATTAAGAAATTTATTGAACTATGAAATTGATAATGATAAATTAGATTTTTTTAAAAGAGATATTAAATGGTATAGAAATGAAATAAATAATGCTAAAAATAAAGGTGAGACAGAAGAACATTGTAAGGGTATATTAAATAAATTTTTAGTTAATGCCTTTGGGTATGACAGCAATACAAAAGGTAAAATAGATTTGGTTATAAAGTTTGATGATAATATTAAAACCATTATAGAAACTAAAAATTATAATAATACATTAGAGATGATTGATGATAATAATTATAATAATAAAGCATTTTATCAGACTATACTTTATTATTATAAAAGCAGAAAAAATAAAGATAATAAAGATTTTAATATTGATAATATTATTATTACTAATTTTGAAAAAGTGTATTTATTTTCTAAATATGATTTTGAAAAACTTATTAATGATAATCAGATAGTGAATTATTTTAATGAAAATAGTAAAGTAAAAAATGAAACTTTTTATAAGATTTGCAGCGGATTTTTAGATAATATTAATCTTGAGGTTGTTGGGTATAAGATAGATTTATTTAATGATGATGAGGTTCTTATATATAGGTTTTTTAATTCTTATAATATTTGTTCTGTTAAACTTGGAAATGATATTAATTCTATATCGAATACATTTTATAAAGAAATAATTTATATGATGGGGCTTGAAGAAGATAAAGAAAAGAAATTGCGTTTATCTAATGTTGATAATAGTTTAATAAGGCTTACTATGGACGTAATTAGAAATAGCAGTGATAAAACAAATGAAAATGATATCTTTGATGAGGCTTTGAAACTTAATATTATATGGGTTAATAGAATATTATTTTTAAAGATACTTGAGGCACAGCTTAGGACTTTTAGAAATGATAAACATTTGGATATATTAAATCCTTTTAAAATTAAAGATTATAATTATTTGTATACATTATTCTTTAATGTGCTTGCTAAGCCTAAAAATATGAGGTCATCTAATAATGATTATAATTATATACCTTATCTTAACAGTTCATTATTTGAAGAGGGTAAAGATGAGCTGATTTTTTCTATAACAAAATTGAATAATGATTCAAAAATGAAAATTATGTCTGGGAGTATACTTTATAATGATAGGGATTTTAACAGCAGTCAATTAACATTTTTGGAGTATATACTTAGATTTTTGAATTGCTATGTATTTAATGCTGATGCTAAGAATGTAGATAAAAATACAATAATAAAATCTTCAGTTTTGGGACTTGTATTTGAAAGGCTTAATGGGTATAAGGACGGCTCGCATTTTACTCCGCCTGCTATCACTATGTATATGGCTAGGTACAGCATAGAAAAAATTATTATTGAGAAGTTTAATAAATATTTTAAGGAGACGCATTTTAATAATATAGAAGAAGTAAAAAATTATGTGAGGGCTAATATACATATTTATAGGGATAATATAAAAGATATTTTGAACTCTATAAAGATAATAGATCCTGCATGCGGAAGCGGACACTTTTTGGTTGCTTGTTTGAATGAGCTTATAAGGATAAAGAGTGAGTTTAGAGTTTTGCATGATAATATAGATATTAATATATCGGAAGATGAGCTTGTTATAAATTATATAGACGGTACGCATTTTAAGTATAATATAGAAAATGATAATATTACAGAGAGAAAGCAGGAGATAGAAAAGACATTATTTGAAGCTAAGGAGCATATTATCAGTAATCAGCTTTACGGGGTTGATATAAATCCGAACTCTGTAAATATATGCCGTTTGAGATTATGGATAGAATTATTAAAGAGCAGTTATTATACGGATATAAAAAGCGATGAGAGGTTTATCGATTTGGAGATACTTCCTAATTTGGAGTTTAAGATAATATCTGCTAATAGTTTGATAGAGCTTGATGATAAAGAAGTGAGTTTGATATCTCTTACTTGGGATAAGAATGAGCTTATCAAAAATATGCGGGAGTATTTTAATGCGAGTTATGAGAATAAGAATGGTATAAGAAAGGAGATTTTAAGGCTTATTAAAGAGTATTCTAATCATAATGCGAAATTAGAAAATTATAATCCGTTTGACATGCTAAAAAGCTATGATTTTTTTGACAGCGGTTTGATGTTTGGGGTAGATAAATTCGATTTGGTGATAATGAATCCGCCTTATTTTCAGCTTACGGGAAATCATCAATACTTGAATTATTTTGATAAAAAAGATAGTAAAGTTTCGGACATTTATCAATTATTTATGGAAATGTCTTTTAATAGATTGATTGATGAGAGCGGTATTGTAAGTGCTGTAGTATCTAATAAGTGGATGCGTGCGGGTTATGGGGAGAGGACGAGGAAGTTTTTATATGATAGGGCTTATGTTTATGAGGTTATAGACTTGGGGGCTAATTGGTTTGAAAGTGCTACGGTGGATACTAATATTATCAGCTATGGTAAGCGTAAAGAGGATATTCAGGAGAAAATTAATGCGTACAAAATAAGTTTATGCGATGATATTTTTAAATCTAAAAAAGATAAATTATCAGGCGTAGAAAAAGAGTGCTTTATTTATCCTAAGAAAGATAACAGCTCTTGGATAATTTTAAATGAAGATGAGAAGTCTATATTGGAGAAAATACATAGATTTAAGGCTTTGAAGGATTGGGGTATAAAAATAAATTTTGGGATAAAAACAGGATTTAATGAAGCGTTTTTTATCGATGAAGAAACTAAAAATAATCTTATAAAAGAAGATGCTAAAAGTGCAGAATTAATTAAACCATTAATAAGAGGTCGGAATATAGCGAAATATTATTCAATTGTAAAAGAATATTTAATTAATATTCATAATGGTATAAAAGAAAAAGATATACCGCCTATTAATATAAAAGATTATCCAGCTATAAAAAGGCATTTAGATAAATATTATAAACAATTAGAAAAAAGACAGGATAAGGGAGATACTCCTTATAATTTAAGAAATTGTGCTTATTTAGAAGATTTTGAAGAAGCTAAAATAGCATGGGGAAATATAAGCAGTGAGAGTAGATTTTGTTATTTATTTAAAGATTTTTTTGTTTCCGCTCCTGCAAATATATTAACAATTAATTCTAAAGATGAAAATATTTTAAAATATTTGTTAGCAGTAATGAATTCTAAAGTTTTTAATTATCAGTTTACTAATTTTGGTATTACTTTAGGGCATGCTTATGAATGGAAAAAACAATATGTAGAACCATTAAAAATTCCAGAACCTGACAAAGATACTGAAAATAAATTAGTTAATCTCGTTGACGATATTATTCGGCTTAAAAAAGAGAACAAGGACGCTTCAGGGCTTGAGGCGGAGGTGGATAAGATTGTATACTCTTTATACGGGCTTACTGATGAGGAAATAAAGATTATTGAGGGGGAGTAAATGGAAAATAAAGATAATTATTTTAAATATATAGAAAATACAATAAAACATTATTTAGCTGAAGAAAATACAGATTATGGAATAATGCTTACAGGTGAATGGGGAGCTGGTAAAACATATTATGTGAAAAATAATTATAAAGATAGTATATATGTATCTGTTGCAGGAAAAAATACTATAGATGATGTAATTTATGATATAAGCATATCTGGTATTTTTGATGTTCCCAAAAAAGACTCAGATTGTCCAAATATAAAAGCTATAAATAATGTAAATAAAATGGCATTAAAAATTTTTAAACCTATAATAAAATATACTAATAATATTTTAGAAGAACCTATTATGAAAATATTATCTGATATAAGTAATAATTCTATTGAAATTAATAAAATATTATTAATTATTGATGATTTAGAAAGATTATCTAAAAATATAAATATAGAAGATTTATTATATTCTATTTATGATAATTTTATATCGAATAATGTAAAAGTATTATTTATTTGTAATGAAGAAGTATTAATTAATAATGGAGAGTATAATAAAATAAAAGAAAAAATCATAAGGCATACTATAAAATTACATAGTATAGATAAAAATAATTTTAAATTATTTTTAGAAACATATATAATAAAAAATTTAATATATGATAAAGACATAGAAAATTATTATATTAGTAATCATTTTTTTTATGAGCAATGCATACCTAATATTATTAATATATTTATGGAAATGGAATGTTATAATATAAGGACTTTTAAAAAATTCTTCGATATGTCAAAATATTTCTTAAATGAAATAAATAGATTTATAGAGAAAGAAGAATATAAATTAAACAATAATGAAGAATTATTTTTAGAAATATTAAAAATATTTGCAATTGTTTTAATAGTATATGATAAAAATATAATAAATAATAGCATTTTTGTAAGTAAAGAAGAATATGATAAATATCATTCAGAAATTATTACTGAAGCAATAATAAAAAATGCTATAGAAAATTGTTCTATGGATATGAAAACGGAGGAAAATCAAAATGTAAATAATAATATTAATCAAGAATATTTATCTAAATTTAAAGAATTAATTTCAAATATAGGAAAACAATATGTTATAAGAAATGAAACAAAAAAATATATTTTATATTATTTTTATAAATATATAGAATGCGGAATGTTAAATTATGAAGAATTGTTTTTAGAATATAAAAATCATATTTATCTAAATAAAAAATATTTAAAATCTTATAAAATAATTAGTGAAGGCTATGAAAATTCTGAAATTATCAAAGAAAATATAGATATTGTTTTTAATATTATAGAAAAAGAAATTGATAATTTTATGGATTCAGATTGTTTCGATATATATAGTAAAGTTTATTTTTATTATTATGATATTATTTATGATAATAAAGATAGATATTTAAAAATTTTAAAAAATGCATTATATAATTATTGGAACAATGCAGATGTTAATGGTATTTTTCTTATAAAAAATGAATATGAGCATAATAATTTTTTCTATTTTATATCTCGTAATGATATTATATCCATTAATAATAATGATGTTTTAATAAATTATGAAAGAGAATTATTAAATAATTTGTATGAAAAGAAAATAAAAGAAGTTCCAGAAGAATTTTATAATGTTTTAGAAAATTTTAATAATCATAACAAATATTATTTTTTTTCTGACTTTGGACAATATAATTATGCAATAGTACATTTGTTGTTTTTATCTCAAAATTTACGACTTATTACAAAAGATGTTTTTTCAATAAGAATATTTTTATTTTTTTTGAATTCAAAAACTATTATTTATAATGCTTTTCAAAAGTATAAAATATATGATTATAATGCTAAAGAATTGAAAGATATGGTAAATAATTTGATACCATTTGTAGATAGTATAGAAACAAATGATAAATACTTATTAGATAGAATAAAAGAATTAAGAGAAAGAATAGAATTCTATAATAATACAGATTATTAGTTGTTTAATATTGGATAATAAACCGCACCTACATTTTACTGTCCTTAATATTAAGATATACGGTGCGGGTTGCCCGTATGGCGAATACTCAGCCGCACGTACATTGTACTGTCCGTAATGGGTTGCGTTGCCGTGCGGAATGCCCGTATGGCGAATACTCAGCCGCACTTACAGGGGGCGTTTGGTAAGGGAAAGCGATACCGTGCGGGAAGGTGCTACAGCTCGTAGGCGGGAATGCCCCCGACCGTAGGGAGTGCGTAGCTAGGCGAGTAGTTTTTCGTTTTTTTCTAAAAAAGTTACTGTTTGCAGGCTTATTTTGTTAAAAATGTTTGTTTAATAATAAGGGCGGGTTTGGGTGGGTTATAAGGTACATTTTTAAAAAATTATTTCTGTGTTAGTTTTTATATTTCTGGGTTGGCTTTTTAGTTAGTTTATTTTTTGATGTTGTGTAATCAGCCGCACCTACATTTTACTGTCCTTAATATTAAGATATGCGGTGCGGGTTGCCCCTACGGCGAGTAGTCAGCCGCATACCCTTACTCCTACGGAGGACTTCGTCAGGTACTTCCTTCGGTCGCGTACATGGGGCGTTTGGTAAGGGAAAGCGATACCGTGCGGAATGCCCGCACGAAGTGTACCCGAAACGAAGTAAGGGTATAGGCGAATACTGCGGGAAGGTGCCGACCGTAGTAGGTAAGTGCGTTAGCTAAACTCGTAGGCATAGTATAAAGTATTACATGATATATCCAAATCATCATTCCAAGAAATACCGTATCCGCCAGCATCCACCTTTACAAGATTAAATAAACTGATGTCATTTAAAATTTCAAACTCTTTATGCTCAGAGATTAGTTTTTTCACATCGTAATATTTTACTTCTTCGTTTTCAAAGATTATTTTTAAGATTAGATTGTCCATAGCTTTTACATTTTTTATTTTGTGGAAAACCATAATTACTCCAAAGGTTCTAATTGTTTAAAGTTTTGTGTATTCCAAATATTTAGTAGTTCATCTTGATTATTTTTAGCCCATTCTAATACAAGAGAGCATGCTTTATTAGGCAAATCTCCTTCTATCATTTTTAATTCGTTTATATCGATAACTCCAACATATTCTCCATATATAGCATGAAAGTGCGGAGGATTATGTTCTTTTTGCTGAAAATACATTTTGATGATGATACCATAAAATCTTGATATAACAGGCATTGGCATTCCTTATTTTTTTATTAATTCTAACACATAGATTATGTTTTTACAAATATTTTATTTTTGTTTGATTTTGGGTACTCAGCCGCACCTACATTTTACTGTCCTTAATATTAAGATATACGGTGCGGGAAGCCACTACGGCGAGTAGTCAGCCGCATACCGACTTGTCATGTACTTTCTTCGGTTGCGTACAGTTGGCGTTTGGTAAGGGCTTGCGTTGCCGTGCGGAATGCCCGCACGAAGTGTACCCGCAACGAAGTAAGGGTATAGGCGAATACTGCGGAAGCTAAGCGGTAGTTGATTTTATATTGAATAACTTTATAATTAAATTATGGATAAAAAAGAAATTATTAATAAACTTACAAATAATAATAAAAATATTAAATATTCTTATTTTTGTAATATTAGACTTGTTTCAAAACTACTTGACAAGATTACATATGAAAATTTCGTAATTTTATAATTTATAAAATAATGTTTGACATGTTTTATAAATTATTGTTTTAGTATATAAATGTGCAGTCTTTCGCCGCAGGCGTACTTCGTATGTGCCACACCGAAGGCGGACAGGCGTCACAAAAGAAGTTGGGTTTGGCACGACTGGGTGCTTCGCAGCAAAGCCCCAACTATAATCAAAAAAATATTAAATTAAAAAACTATAAATATTAAAAATTTGAGTTTTGAAACAAGTCTATTGTTGAATTTTTTGGTTTTGTGTGTAAAAGGCAAGAGGAATCCATAGAATATATTCCAAAATAGGAGTTAGTGAGTTTATTAATATACAAAATGTTAATGGTGAGGTAAAACCTTATCAAGTTAAGCAGTTTTTATCTCTTGTTAAAAAATATTGTTTGGAGGAGTAATTATGAACTATAGTATAAAAATTTTTTATAGTGAAGAAGATGATGGTTATATAGCTTTATCTGAAGAACTGGACTCTATTAGTGCTTTTGGGGCAACAGAAGAAGAAGCCTTGAAAGAAATAAAAAATGCGATAGCACTATATTTTGAAGAAAAAAATATACCATTAAAAAGGTCATAAAATTTCGTGTTTAGCTTTTTAGTTAGTTTATTTTTTTATATTGGATAATATCAGCATGTACATTATAGTTGCTGTAAGTGGTTGAAGTTCTATGATAAATTCCAATAATCGAATACTAATTAAAGCCGCAAACGTATGAATGTGTAAGATTTGCGATTAGTTAAATAATACTGTCTTTTATGTTCGGAAGTAAATTGTAGATTGATGTACCTATAGTACTTTCAAAATACGATTTTATTTCAAATACTTTTTTCCACCTTAAAGCACTTTGAGGAAATGTACCGTATCTTAAAGCTACATCTATAAACCTTTTTTCTACAATACAAAAACCTGTAGGTAAAGCAAGACTATCGCATAATTGAATAAGCAGATCATAATCATCATACACAGCATTACTTATAAAATCTTTCATAAATTTATAATCATATTCAGACATGTCAAATTTTCCTATTGCTGTATCTATATCCTGTATCATAAATGCGTGACTTATGCATATTTGAGCCAATTTATACCAGCCGTATTTAATGCAATATTTGTAACCGTCTATTAAATGCCGCTCAGAGCTTATCCCAGTGTATCTTCCTATGTCATGAAGAAGTCCAAATATGTAGGCATTATCTTCATCTAGCTTTTTGTTTTTAGAGTTTTTATTGTAGTGTGAAGCTATTATTCCTGCAGCTTTGGCAGTGTATCTTGAATGTTCCGCCCAAGGAGTGGGGTTTAATTTGTATGCTTTGTTTAATTCGTATTCTGCTCTTTCTAAATCTAGTATTTCCATAATTATTTCCTATGTATTAATAATAATATAAATTTTTTAAAAAATAAATATCATTATAGGGAACTTTTATTATATTTTTTCGTCTAATAAAGCAAATAAAAGCTAGGGTATCACTATGTTAAAAAAAATTATTTTTGCATTTTCTTCTATAATATCACTTTTTTTATTAAGCTCATGCTCCCCTGCATTTGACAGAATGTTTCGTATGGCTCCTCCGCCTCCTCATGCCAGACATTATTTTGATTTTCCTATGATGTTTGGAGTACCTTTTGGTATTAATGGAATCCTTAGTATAATAATAAAAATATTGATAATTGTTGCATTAGTATTTTTAGTAAAGATTTTGTATAATAAAGATAAAAACAACAAAAAAGAATAATTTGTTATTTTGCCTTATATTTATGGCGGTTTATTTTTGTAAAAGTATATATAGTATTATTTTATTAGCCTAATATTTATATATTAAAAATATTTGTTTTGTTATGCAAATTATATTAGACTTGTTTCAAAACTACTTGACAAGATTAATTATTAAAATGATTTAATTTGAAAATTACAAATATAATGTTTTATATGTTGTATAAATTATTATTTTAGTATATAAATATGCAGTCCTTCGCTTGCAGACGCTTTCCAAAGTAAATTTTCGCGAGGTGACTTCGTCGGCACGCACAGTGTGAAACGGCTGGGCTAGTCCCCTCAGAATTATAAAAAATTAGTTTTGAAACAAGTCTATTAATGATATCAAATTAAAATATTATTAGTTTAAAAGTTATAAAATTTATAATAAAAACTATTGAATATTTTTTAGAATTTAATATCATATTTCCGTAGTATTTTTATGATATAAATTTGTAAAAAAATGAAGAAATTTATTACTTTCATAGTAAATAGACCTACAACAGTATTTGTTACATTAGTATCCATGTTCATAATTGGATTTATTAGTATATCAAGACTCAGCATAAATTATCTTCCCAATATGGAAGTTCCAATTATCAGTATAAAAACAACTTATGATAATGCCGGAGCAGAAGAAGTTGAGAAATCGGTTACAAGATTAGTTGAAAATGCTGTATCATCTGTTAATAATGTAAAGACTATTAAATCAAAATCTAAAGAATCAGAATCTAATGTTGAAATAGAATTTAATTGGGGAACAGATCTGCAGACGGCAGCAGATGATATAAGGGAAGCCATTGATATGATTAGATCCTCTTTGCCTGATGATGCGGATAATCCAAATATATCTAAATTTTCAACGGATGCAGAACCCATAATGAATATAGCTTTTTTTGGTACAGATAATTTGGCATCTCTCTATGATTTAGTTGATAGTCAAATACTTACGAGATTGGAGCAAGTTGAAGGAGTAGCACAAACAGAAATAAGAGGCGGATTAAAAAAGATTATTTCTGTGGATATAGATGTAAATAGAATTAACGCCTATTCTATAAATATTAATGATATAGTAAAAACTCTTTCTTTAGAAAATCAGAATGTTGCAGGAGGTGAAACTTATGAGGGTGTTTATAAATATAATATAAGAACTACAGGAGAGTTTAAAGAGGTAGAAGATATTGAAGATGTTGTAGTTGTACTAAAGAATGGTACCTATCCTGTAAGGGTAAGGGATATAGCTTATGTACATGAGGATTATGAAGATGACTCTGAGATTGTTCGTATTAACGGACAAAAAGCTTTAACTATTGCAGTAACTAAAGAGTCAGGCGGCAACATTATACAAATAGCAAGAGATGTAGAAAAAAGGCTTAATGAGATTAGGCTTCCATCAGGAGTTTATTATCAGATACTTTTTAATAGTTCAGATACAATAAAGAATTCTATTCATAATGTTTTAAATACTGTGTGGCAGGGAGCTTTATTTGCCGTATTAGTTCTTATGATATATTTATGGGATATAAGAAGCGTATTTATAATAAGTATATCAATACCTGTATCTGTGATAACTACTTTTATATTAATGTATTTTTTCAATATCACTATTAATGTAATCTCTCTTTCTGGTTTGGTGCTTGGTGTCGGAATGATGGTTGATAATTCTATAGTAGTTCTTGAAAATATTTTTTATTACAGCAATTATTTTTCTAAATGCAATATTAATAAAAATGATAAAAGAATGATAAAAATAAATAATATAAAATCATCTATACTAGGAACTAGTGAAGTGTCTATTGCAATAACAGCTTCTACTTTAACAAGCGTATGTGTATTTCTTCCATTTTTGTTTGTTAAAGGACAGATGGGACAGATGTTTAGTGATTTATGTATTACTGTTTCTATATCGCTATTAACTTCTCTTTTTGTGGCTTTAACTATAGTACCGCTTTTAGCATCAAGATTAAATAAATTGAATCCTGATAGTAAGTTAAATTTATTATTAATAAAATTAGAGACTTTCTTTAATAAAAATCTTCATAATAATATAGAGAAGTTCTATGTAAGTACCCTTTTAATAGTAATAAAGAACAAAAAGAAATCTTTTGCTTTAATATCTGTTTTATTAAGTTTATCATTATTTTTATTACTAATGAATATAGGTAAAGAAGGATATCCCGTATCAGATGAAGGTACTATTATATCAAGATTAAGACTTCCTGTAGGTGCTAGGGTAGAGTTTACAGATATGTTTATTGAAAGAATGGAAAAAGATATAGAAAGTGCTGTTAGTAATAACATGGCATACTATGAAACCAGAGTGAGAACAGGAAGAAATGAGCATCATGGGGAAGTTAGAGTAAAATTGATAGATAGAGAAGATGGAAGAAAATTTGATATTAGTCATTATATAGAGAGTATAAGAAATAAAGTCAATGGATATCCAGGACGAATAGAGCTTAATTCTGAAAATACTGCTATGGGAAAACCTAAAAATTACAGTGCTATTATTATAGAGCTTGTAGGAGATGATCTTGATAGGGGGTATGATGTAGCAAGTAATGTTATAGCTGCTGTAAATAATGTTGATGGTATTAGAAGTGTTTTAATAAAAGAAGATGATTCTAATCATGAACTTATTTTTGATATAGACAGAGATTTAGTATCTAAAATGGGTATCAATATTAATACGATTGCAAATATTATAAGAACTTCATTCAGCGGTACAACTGCAAGCAAGATGACTTTAGATAATTCTATATATGTTGATACAGATATAATAGTTCGTTTGGAAGATAGAAACAGAGATGATATTTCAAGCATTCAAAAAATGATGATTCCTACTTCAAATGGTATAGTACCAATATCATCTCTTGTAGAGATACATAAATCTACAGGTCCTATAGAGATTAACAGAAAAAATGATAAAAGAATAATAGAGATAAATGCTAGTTCTTATGGAAGATCTATAAATGAAATTATTATAGATATCAGAAAAGAGCTTAATAAAATATATATACCAAGCGGATTTTCAATAAATTTTTCAGGCGATTATGAGGACATGCAGGAGGCTTTTATTCAGCTAATCATTTCTATGATAATGGCTTTGGTATTTGTATATGCTATAATAGCAGGTCAGTTTGAATCTTATCTTACCCCTTTTGTTATATCTTTAGCGGTTCCTTTTGCATTATTTGGGGCTTTAATATTTTTGTACTTTTCTGGAAATACTTTAAATGTTTACAGCGGTATAGGTATAATAATGCTTGTAGGAATAGTTGTTAATAATGGAATAGTTTTAATAGACTATATGAATAGGGTTGTGCTTGAAAAAAATATAAGTTGGGACAGTGCTGCATTGGAATCATGCAGAAGAAGATTAAGACCTGTACTTATGACTTCATTAACTACAATATTAGGGCTTCTTCCTATGATTTTTGAAGTAGGCAGCGGAAGTGAAATGTACAGACCTTTAGCCATAGCAGTTTGCGGAGGGCTTATATTTTCTACTATGTTTACTCTTATTATAATACCTTCTGTTTATTCTAGTTTTAGAAATAGATTCAATATAAAGATAAGAAACGATTAATAATATACTTATAATGTTTTAAGTAAGTATAATTTATTAGATTTATAAATTTCTTCTCATTCCCCACCCTTTAAACTTTACAGCCTTATTTGAAGTAAATAATTTCCTTTATTTTAAAAACTTAAACTGTCAAAGCATGCCCACCCAAGTTCTTTTTAAATTTGATGACTTTTATAGCACGCGGTAAAATAAATTTAAATTTATAGTATGGATTATAATTATTGACTAGCCTTGTTTTACTGCAAGTTTAACGCGTGGAAAACAAATTTTATATAACAGATATTATCAACTTTTTTGATTGTTTTTAAATTTGCAAAAATATTATTTATTAGATTTATAAATTTATTCTAACTCCCCACCATTTAAACTTTACAGCCATATTTGAAGTAAATAATTTCCTTTATATTTAAAACTTAAACTCTCAAAGCACACCCGCACAAGTTTTTTTATATTTATAAATTACAGTTTTTATGTTAAAGTTTTGTATATTGTTAATGAATTAAGGGTATAACTGATGAACTATATAGGAAGCAAATTATCACTTTTAGATTTTTTATATGAATCTATAATGTCGGTAATAGACAGCGATTCTAATATATTCTGCGATTTGTTTGCAGGTACTGGTATTGTAGGAAGGTATTTTAAATCAAAAAATTTTTCTGTAATAGCCAATGATATACAGTATTACAGTTATGCTTTAAATAAACATTATATAGAGAACAGTAAATATTTAAATTTTGATGGTTTAAGTGAAGAAATAGAAAAATTAAAAGAAGCTGATATTAATAAAAAATATGTAATTGTATGTGAGTATCTAAATAATCTAGGTTATAAAGAAGGTTTCATTTATAATAATTATTCTTTGGGAGGTACTAAAGGTAAAGAGTTTGAAAGGATATACTTTTCAGATGAAAATGCTATGAAATGTGATGCTGTGAGAATGAAAATAGGAGAGTGGTTTAGTAATAAAAAAATCAATGAAAATGAATATTATTTTCTTATTGCTAGCTTGCTTGAAAATATAGATAAATATGCCAATACGGCTTCAGTTTACGGAGCTTTTTTAAAAGAAATTAAAAAAACAGCTGCAAAAACTTTTAATTATTATCCTGCTGAATTTATTATGAGTAATATAGAACATAAAGTGTATAATGAAGATGCCAATAAATTAATCGAAAATATTAAAACAGATATTTTGTATTTAGACCCTCCGTATAATAGAAGACAATATTCTGATAATTATCATATACTTGAAACAATAGCTAAATATGATAATCCAATAATAAAAGGAAAAACAGGACTTAGAAATAGCAGAATAAAATCATTATATTGTAGTAGAAATTATGTTTATAATGCATTTGAAGAATTAATAAATAAAGCCAATGCTAAATATATATTTTTAAGCTATAATAATGAAGGTTTATTATCATTGGAAGATATAAGGAAAATAATGTCGTATAAAGGTGAATACGGATTATTTAAAAAAGAATACAGCAGGTTTAAAGCAGATAATAAAAGATGCAGTTCAGCTTCAAAAACGATTGAATATCTTCATTATGTTATAGTGAAATAATCAATATCTTGCAATATTATATTTATTCATTATAATATATATCAAGCATAAGTAAATGTATTTTACTTTATATTATATTTTATAGTTTTATTAATTTAGTTTATTTGAGAGGATATGTATGTCAAGAGATGAAGATGATTTTATTTTTCAGAGATTAAGGCAAAATATACAAAGAAATTTCCCAAGAGAAGATGATGTAAATACTTATAACACAAATAATTATAGGAAAGATAGTTATTCAAATGAAGACAGTTTAATAATTTTGGAAACTCAAAGAAATATAGATAAAATTACCGATTTCTCTCAAAAAATAGATGATCCGGAACTTACCCCTGCATTAAAAGAAATGATAAGTATATTAAAAGAAATGTCTAATTATTCTAAGGTAAATAAAGAAGGTGAAAAAAAATTAGAAAAAATAAATGAATATCATCTGCCAACAGCCATAAAAATGCTTAATTCCTATATAGATTTCTGCAATTTTCCTGTAAAAAATGAAAATATGCAAAAAACGGCACAGGAGATAGAAGATGTCATAATAAAATTAAATGAAGCATTGAAAAAAATGCTTGTAGAGATGAATCAGAATAAATTAATCGATATAAACAGCGATATAGATGTATTAAAAAACATGCTTGAAAAAGATGGTCTATAATAAAAAGTAAAAAATATATAAAAAATAAGGAGAAGTTTTATGGAAAATAATGAGAGTCAATTAAATAATTCACAGTTTAGTAATATTCAAGGACAAAATATAGTAAATAATCAGCCTATTGAGCAAGCACAGAATTTTACTCAGCCTAATGTTCAGCCTGTAGTACAAAATGCGATGCCTGCGAATATGCCAAATACTATTAATACTCAAAATTATAATACTCAGAATGCCGCACAGCAAGTTCTTAATGATATGAACAGTGTTTCAAGCAAGCAATTTACTCCTGAAGAGTTAGCAAAAATAAATGAAGTTTCAAATAATATTAATTTGAAGGACTCTGTTTCTATAATGTCTTATGGTTCGGCAGCACAAAATAAGATGGTGCAATTTTCTGAAAATACTTTAAGCAATGTTATGAATAAAGATTTAGGTGAGGTAGGAGATGCTATTACTGATGTTATAACAGAACTTAAAAGTTTTGATATAGAAAATGAAACTAAAGGAAAAGGTATATTCGGATTTTTTAAGAAAGCTACAAATAATCTTACTAAATTAAAAACTAAATATACTAATGTAGAAACGAATATAGACAACATAGTAAAAACATTGGAAGCACATCAGAGAAATCTATTAAAGGATATAAGTATTTTAGATCAAATGTATAATTATAATTTGGAATACTTAAAAGAATTAGAAATATATATAGAGGCAGGCAAACAGAAACTTAATCAATTAACAACTAATGAAATACCAGCTTTAGAAGCAAAGGCTATGGCAAGTAATTCTACTGAAGATGCCCAAATGGCTAGAGATATAAAAGATTTAGCTAATAGATTTGAAAAAAGAATACATGATTTAGAGCTTACAAAAACAATTTCTATACAAACAATACCTCAAATTCGTTTGGTACAGAATAATAATGTTATAATGACAGAAAAAATTCAATCTACAATAACAAATACAATACCTCTTTGGAAGAATCAGATGGTTTTGGCTATAGGGCTTCATCATTCTAATGAGGCTGCAAAGGCACAAAGAGCAGTTACTGATACTACAAATGAACTACTAAGAAAGAATGCTGAAATGCTTAAAACTTCAACAATAGAAACTGCTAAGGAAGCAGAGAGAGGAATAGTTGATATTGAAACATTAAAACATACAAATCAGCAGTTAATATCAACTTTAGATGAAGTTATGAAAATACAGACAGAGGGCAGAGAGAAAAGAAAAGCAGCTGAAGCAGAATTAAGAAATATAGAAAATGAACTTAAAACAAAAATATTAAATATATCAAAAAATTAATATAAGATTTTATAAATAAAAAAAGCTCATCTGTATATAAAAATATAGATGAGTATTTTTATATAATAAACTATGAGATTTTGTACATACTTGCTTAATAAAATTAAAAAAATAAATATCGAAATTTTAAAAGTTAAACAAAATATGTTTTATTATAGCTCCCGCCATTTTTAGTTTATAGCCATATTTATAACATAATTTCATTTATATTTAAAACATAAACCCTAAAAGCAAACAATCAAATTATCAATGTTTTAATCAAATAAAAAACCTATTTACATAATCTATTATAAATATTGCAAGCACTATAAAAGGAAGTATATAAGACACATAAAATCTAGCCCATTTAGGAAATTTAATACCTTTGCCTGTATCAGCTTCTTTTATAAAATTATCCCAGCCCCAGCCGAAATTTCTAGTACAGAATATTAGTATTATTATACCGCCTAAAGGAAGAAAATTATTGCTCACCAAAAAATCAAGACCGTCAGCTATAGTGCTTCCCTCTCCTAGAGGTTTTATAAATGAAAGTACATTAAATCCTAATGCTGTAGGAAGACTTAATATGAATATACTCACAGCAACGATTATTGTAGTTTTTTTACGAGGCATTTTAGTTTCTGACATAGTAAAGGCTATAATATTTTCAAATACAGCTATAATTGTAGTTAAAGCTGCCATTGACAAAAATAAGAAAAATAAAGCTCCCCATAATCTTCCTAAAACCATAGAATTAAATATATTAGGCAATGTAAGAAATACTAATCCAGCCCCTTCTCCGGGATTGATTCCAAAAGAGAAAGTAGTAGGAAATATTACAAGCCCTGAAAGAAATGCTATTAAAGTATCAAGTCCCATAACCATAACGGATTCACCTGTTAGAGAATAATCTTTATCAATATAGCTTCCGAATATAGTCATAGCTCCAATACCTAAACTCAAAGTAAAGAATGACTGACCTATAGCGGCATAAGCTACAGAGAAAAATCCCTTTATACCCCCGCTGAACATTTTATTTACATCTGGAAGCAAATAAAATTTAAGACCTTCTTTAGCATTTGGAAGAGTAATAGCTCTTATTATAAGAACAAAAAGAACAAGTAAAAGCAAAGTCATCATAACTTTAGTAACTTTTTCTACACCATTTTCAAGCCCCATCATACATACAACAGTAGCTATTATTACTGATATTGTCATCCATAATATTAAAGCAGAAGGAGAGGCAAGAAGCATATTAAAGAATTCACCGACCTGCTGCGGATTAAGTCCTTGAAATTTACCAATAGCCATAAAGTAACAGTATGATAAACACCAGCCTGCTACAGTGGTATAGAACATCATAAGCAAAACGCATCCGAATATTTGTATATAACCTACGATATGCCATTTATATCCTTTCTTTTGTAAAGCCCTATAAGAACCAGCTAAATCCCTTTTACCAGCCCTTCCCACAGAAAACTCCATAACAAGTATAGGAAGCCCTAATATTACAAGAGAGACTAAATAGAGAAGAACAAATAAAGCTCCGCCGTATTTTCCTGTAATATAAGGAAATCTCCATACATTGCCAAGACCTATAGCACATCCTGCTGAAACTAATAAAAATCCTAATCTGCTTGAAAGTTTTTCTCTATTATTATCATGCATAATTTACACCTATGAAAAATATCATTATTTTGACATTGTTAAGTTATTTATATAATTGGTATATATATTCATATCATTGCTATTTTCTATTAAAATAAATTCTACCCTTCTATTTTCTTCAATTTTTGGATATTCGCTTAGTAAATCATGAAGTCCGTAATTAGTAAATTTATTTAAAATTCCATTTGTTACAGCTAAATACACATTGTAAGATCTTATGTATGATAAATCATCAATATTTTTTCTGTTATATAGAAATAATATATCTCTTCTATCATATCTATTTGTAGTTTTTTTATATTCATCAGTACTTGTATGACCTTCTATAATAATCATCATAATATTAGTACTTTTGCTTACATTTCCAACATATTGAACAGTATTTAGATATTTTTTTAAGTCTAATTCTCCGCTATTAAATTGAAACATTATATTTTCTGGTACTATTAATACTTTTCCTCTTTCAGTCATTTTATATTCATATTGATGTTTTATTTCTTTTGGCTTTTTGTAAGTTGATATTACTATTGCTCCGTAAGCGTTTATGGCTATTAATAATGCGGCAAAGAGTATATTTATTTTCTTTAACATATTTTAACTTTCCTTTTTTACATAAAATTATTATACAATATATAAAAAAAATTTAAATATTTTTTTGCTGTCAGATAAAAATGCAGAAATAAAAAATTATATATAATACAATGCCTAATTATATTGTAAAAATTAATTAAATATAAAAAAATTGCTGAATTTTTTACAATAAAATTGACAATAAGAAAAATAACATTATACTATATAAATAAGTAATGACTTAAAATTTATATGAATATTTTATTTTAGAGGAGAGTTTATTATGGCATCAAAAAAGATGGTTTACTTCTTTGGTAATGGTAAATCTGAAGGCGCTAAAGAAACGAAGGCTCTTTTAGGCGGAAAAGGTTTAGGACTTGCACAAATGACAGAAAGTAAAGTACCTGTACCTGCTGGTTTCACAATTACTACAGAAGTTTGTGATTACTATTCAAAAAATAAGTCATATCCTAAAGGCTTAGAAAAACTAGTTGATGAAAATATTAAGAAACTAGAAAAAGCAATGGGTATGCAGTTTGGAAATCCAAAGCAGCCGCTTTTGGTTTCAGTTCGTTCAGGAGCTGCTATCTCTATGCCTGGTATGATGGATACTATACTTAATCTAGGTATTAATGAAAAAGTAGTAGAAGGTCTTGTAGAAAAAACTAATAATCCTAGATTTGCTTGGGATGCTTATAGAAGATTTATACAGATGTTCGGTGATGTTGCTATGGGTGTTGATCATGATAAGTTTGAGGAGATATTAGACGAGAGAAAAAGAGATATAGCACCTAAAGTTGGAAAAGCCGAAAAAGATGTTAAAGATACAGATTTAGATGTTGAAGATTTAAAAATAGTAGTAGAAAAATATAAAGCTATGTATAAAGAGGATAAAGGCGAAGAATTCCCAGAAGATCCTAAAGTACAATTATGGCATGCTATTAATGCAGTATTTAGAAGCTGGAATAACCCTAGAGCTGAAGCATACAGAAAATTAAATGACATAAGAGGGCTTTTAGGTACTGCTGTTAATGTTCAGGCTATGGTATTTGGTAATATGGGAAATACTTCTGCTACAGGAGTATGTTTCTCCCGTAACCCTTCTACAGGTGAAAATAAATTCTATGGTGAGTTCTTAATCAATGCTCAAGGTGAAGATGTTGTTGCCGGTATTAGAACTCCTCAGGAAATTACATTAGAAGGCAGTTTGGAATGGGCTAAAAATAACTCTATAAGCGAAGAAGAAAGAAAATCTAAGTATCCTTCTCTTGAAGAAGTTATGCCTAATGTATATAAACAATTAGTAAGCTATAAAAATCAATTAGAAAAATATTACAGCGATATGCAGGATATGGAATTTACTATACAGGAAGGCAAGCTTTATATGCTTCAAACTCGTAATGGTAAAAGAACTGCTGCTGCTGCTGTAAGAATAGCGGTTGAACTTGCTGAGGCTAAAATAATATCTAAAGAAGAAGCTATAATGAGAGTAAATCCTTCTGATTTAGATCAGCTGCTTCACCCAATGTTCGATCCTGCAGCTAAAAAAGGTGCTAAAGTTCTTGCTAAAGGATTAAATGCGTCTCCTGGTGCTGCTGTTGGTAAAGTAGTATTTGCAGCTGACAGAGCTGAAGCTATGAAAGAAGCAGGAGAACAGGTTGTACTTGTTCGTATAGAAACTAGCCCTGAAGATATTAAAGGAATGAATGCTGCTGAAGGTATATTAACTGCTAGAGGCGGTTCTACTTCACATGCTGCTGTTGTTGCACGCGGTATGGGTAAATGCTGTGTTGCAGGCTGCAGTGCTTTGGAAATAGACTACGCTAATAAATGTATGAAAGTAGGCGATGATGTAATTAATGAAGGCGATTATATTTCTATAGATGGTTCTACAGGCGAAGTTATGTTAGGACAGGTTGCTACTAAAGATTCAGAAATGTCAGAGGACTTCAAAAAACTTATGCAATGGGCTGATGAAATAAGAATAAAAAATAAATTTGAAGTTCATACTAATGCTGATACTCCTAATGATGCACAAATTGCTAGAAAATTCGGTGCTGAAGGTATAGGATTATGCCGTACTGAACACATGTTCTTTAATGCTGACAGAATTAAAAGTGTAAGACAGCTTATACTTGTTGCTGAAGAAGTTAAGCAGTTGAAAGAAAAATTAGAAGCTGCTGAAAAAATAGGCGATAAGAAAACTATAGAAGAACTTGAGCCTTTATACAGAGAGCCTAGAAAACTTTATGATGAGGCTTTAGCAAGTATTCTTCCTATGCAAAGAGAAGACTTTATCGGAATATTTACTGCTATGAATGGATATCCTGTAACAATAAGACTTCTTGATCCGCCTTTGCATGAGTTCATTCCTCATGAAGATTCTCAATTGCAGGAGCTTTCTAGTGAAATGAATGTTCCTTTTGATAAACTTAAAGCCATAAGAGATTCTTTACATGAATTTAACCCTATGCTTGGACATAGAGGCTGCCGTCTTGGTATTACTTACCCTGAAATCTATGATATGCAGGCTAGAGCTATATTAGAGGCTGCTGTTAAAGTTAAGAAAAATGGTGTAGATGTTCACCCTGAAATAATGATTCCTCTTGTTGGTACTTTGAAAGAATTAAAAATTATTAAAGATAGAATCATTAAAATAGCAGATGAAGTATTTGAGAAAGAAGGTTCTAAAGTTGAGTATAAAGTGGGTACTATGATAGAAGTTCCTAGAGCTGCTTTAGTTGCTGATAAAATAGCTACAGAAGCAGAGTTCTTCTCATTTGGTACTAATGACTTAACTCAAATGGGAGGAGGTTTCTCTAGAGATGATGCCGGTAAATTCTTAAAAGACTATGTTAATAAAGAAATATACGAAAAAGATCCTTTCCAATCATTGGATCAGGAAGGTATAGGAGAGCTTTTGAGAATCGGTGTTACTAAAGGAAGAGCTGCTAATAAAAAACTTATTGTTGGTATCTGCGGTGAGCATGGAGGAGATCCTGCTACAGTTATGTTCTGTTACAGTATAGGACTTAACTATGTAAGCTGTTCTCCTTACAGAGTGCCTATAGCAAGACTTGCCGCTGCTCAGGGAATAATAAGTTCTAAAACAGCTAAAAAACCAGCTGCCAAAAAAGCAGATAGTAAAACTGCATCTGCTAAAAAAACAGCTTCTAAAGTAACAGCTGCTAAAAAAGCACCTGCTAAGAAAACACCTGCTAAGAAAACTTCAGGAAGAAAAAAATAATAGATAAAATATTTATATAAATGAATTTTGAAAAGGGCTTGACTTTGCATATAAAGTTAAGCCCTATTTTTTATTAGAGCTGTTGCAATTTTGTATTTTTATACAGTTGTGATTAAAAATACATAATATAAATTTTATTTATAGTAGTTTTATATATTATTTTTTGTTTTAAATGTAATATAATTTTATACAAATAAGATATAAAAATGCAGTCTTTCGCCTGCCAAAGGCACACAGAGTGAGGCGTACTTCGTATGTTTCTCGCCTGCCGAAGGCACGCACGGCGAGGCGTACTTCGTATGTGCCACACCGAAGGCGGACAGGCGTCACAAAAGAAGTGGGGGTTGCCGAAGGCACGCAGAGCGTGGCACGACTGTGTGCTTCGCAGCAAAGTCTCAACTATAATCAAAAAAATATTAAATTAAAAAACTATAAATATTAAAAATTTGAGTTTTGAAACAAGTCTAATATAATAAAAGCTTGGGTGGGCATGCTTTAATGAATTAAGCAAAAAAACATTATGATTTTTTATATTTTATATAAAACAAAAAATCATAATGGGTGGGATTTAAAATATATTTTATTATCAATAATAAAAAAATAAGAGCTTACTTGTTTTAAGTAAGCCCTTATTTATGGAAAACTTTTAATAATAGATATTGTCTTTACTTAATTAGCTACAATTGTACCAATATACATTTTATCAGTTCTTACACCTGGTTTAATTTCACCATTAATAGAATATATTATATTTCCTATTAATATCAAACCTTCGCCGCAAGGAGCATCAAAAGGAACTTCTCCTATTGTTTTCCAAGTATTAGAATCACAGTTATAAATTAATATATTGCTATTCCAATTAAACTCATAAGGATCAGCACCGAAATATCCGGCTCTAAAATTAGCTAATTCACTACCTTGAAGATTAGCTAAATTATAAACAGCATCATCATAAATAGCTTTATTAAATCCGCCTATAACAAGCATTTCACTTTCATTAAGTTTAACTGATACAGCACCAAGTAAAGATATCCCTTCGCCATTAATGGATACATCAGCAACTTTTTCCCAAGTATTTTTTTCAAAATCATACTTATAACCATCAGTATATGCTGTAGCATCACCTCCGCTGAATACATATATATTGCCGTTTAATAATTGAGCAACTGCCTGAGTTCTGCTTTCTTCTCCAGGTACAGGAGCTAATTCTTTAGTTTCTTTAGTAGTTAAATCATATTCATAAACTTTATTGCTTCCTTTGCCTGCTTGTTTTCCTGTGATAACATATAATTTATTATCTTTATAAACAGCTACCCCATTTTGTAATGTGAAAGGTAAATCCCCTATCTTTTCAACATTTAATTTATTATTTTTTAATGTTATAAATAATATATCATCATCAGCTTCAGGATTTGAAGATCCGCCTATATAGTATATTCCGTCTGCAGTAGTTACAGAAGCACCATATCCTATTTCATTTTCTAAGTTAATATGCTCTACAACTTCTAATACTCCGTTTTTATCTTCAAGCATGTAAACATCAGAATAAGTTTTTTTAGCTCCGCCATTAAGTACAGATTCTTCAGGGAAATTAGCTCCGCCGCCTACAACTATATATTTATCAGCTAAAGAACCATATAAAAGTCCTGCTGTACCAATATTTTTTTCCATTCCTGTCTGAGCAGGCAAATGTCCGCCCACTTCCCAAAGGATTTTTTTATCTGTTTCAGGATCTAATATCCTCTCTACCGTATTACTATTGAATGAAAATCCAAATTGTATAGAACCATGCTTTGAACAGCTTAGTAGTAATGATAAAATTAATAATAATACTAAATAAAATTTTTTCATGATTTTTCCTTATAAAATTATTTATTTTTCATAGTTGTAGAATAAGTTAATCCTTTTATTTTTTCTGCAGATGGTTTTCCAAAAACAAAAGAAGCTAAGAAAGAACCTATTACACCAACACCTATAATTATAAATGAAAGCATAAACTCAAAAATTTTAGGTTTAGCATACCCTGGTATAAATTTAGTAAGCATTCCTGCAGGATCGCTTATATAAAATGCCACTATAACAGAAAGTATAAATCCTACCCATACAGCTTTAGTTTCAATTTTATCAAAGAATATACCTACCAAGAATACAGCAGCTATAGGACCTCCCAAAAGACCTGTTATAGCTTGGAAGTATAAGAACATATCACCCTGACCATTATATATGAAATAAATAGCAAGCAATGTACTAAATATACCTACAACCCAGCTTGATAATCTAGCAAATTTTAATTTAGAAGCATCTTCCATACCAGGTTTTAAAAACTCTAATATATCAGCAGTCATACAAGTAGAAACAGAGTTAAGACTTGAAGATACTGTAGACTGAGCGGCAGCAAATATAGCAGCTATTACAAGTCCGGATATACCAACAGGCAAAGCATTTACAACGAAATAAGGAAGTATAGCATTACCATTAACAGTTTCAGGTAAAGGAGTTTTGAAATGGAAATAAATATACAAAGCAGAACCCATACCTATAAATATTACTATACTAGTACAAAGCAAAGGAATATTCATATACAAACTTTTTTTTGCTTCATGTTCATTTTTATTTGTAGAGTATCTTTGAACTATATCTTGGCTTCCTATATAAGAATATATAGAATTAACAAAACCTCCTACTATCATAACCCATATACTAGATTTAGCTAAATCTAATGAGAAGAAATCAGGACTTATGATTTTACCGTCATCTGCTAAAAGCTGAAAACCTTGACCTATTCCTTCAGGGGCAGAAGAGAAACCTACAATAATAATTAGGAAAGCTCACAAAAGAAGTACAACTGTTTGTATAGCATCAGACCATAATACTGCCTCTATACCGCCCATAGATGTATAAGCAACACAGAATATAGAAACAATTACGGTTATTAAAACAGGATTAAGTGCTGGAAGTACTTGCTGTATAGCCAAAGTAGGAAGATAAATTACTATAGCCATTCTTACCACATGGAAAAGTATAAATGTTAAACTTCCAACTAATCTGAAAGAACTATTAAATCTTTTTCCTAAATACTCATAAGCAGTTGTAACATTAACTCTTCTAAAGAATGGTACAAATGTAGGAGCTACCCACAATACTATCAAAATAATACCCAAAGGAGCCATACCCAAAAGCCAGCTGTTATTATAAACAGAAGCCGGTATAGCAATAAATGAAATAGATGATAAAGCTGTAGCGTAAATACTCATAGCTGTTACCAAAGCAGGAACTCTTCCTCCTGCTTTAAAATAATCATCTGTAGATTTTGTTCTTTTGGCAAAAAACATACCAATTAGAAACATTACGACAAAGTATAGCCCAATGACTACCCAGTCAAACCAATGCCAAGCCATATTAAGTTCTCCTATAAATAATATTGTTCACGTGAACAACTATAGTATAGTCAAATAAATTTGCGTTGTCAATAAAATACAAGAATAAATTAAATTTTATAATAAAAAATAGATTTATAAAAACATGGATAAAATCAGTTGTTTATTACTTAAATAGACTTGTTTC
>NZ_JH994110.1:934826-940525 GCF_000316195.1 Brachyspira hampsonii 30446
AAAACTACTTGACAAGATTATATATAAAAATTTCGTAATTTTATAATTTATAAAATAATGTTTTACATGTTTTATAAACTATTACTTTAGTATATAAATATGCAACCTTTTTGCTTTTCGCCTGCCGAAGGCACGCACAGCGAGGCGTACTTCGTATGTGCCACACCGAAGGCGGACAGCGTCACAAAAGAAGTGGGGTTTGGCACGACTGTGTGCTTCGCAGCAAAGTCCCAATTATAATCAAAAAAATATTAAATTAAAAAAACATAAATATTAAAAATTCGAGTTTTGAAACAAGTCTAATATGAGAAATCAGAATAATAACATAAAAAATAATAGACCTGTTTCAAAACCCAATTTATAAATTTTTAACTTAATATTTTCAAATTATAAATAAAATTAGTTTTGAAATAAAACTAATATAAAAAATCATAATTAGAAATAAGGTTATTGATTTTTTATTAAAAAATGTTAGAATTAACTAACAATAAATATAATATTTTAATAAACATGATGGATGAATACATAGACATTTTAATTAAATCAGAAGTATTTAATAATATCAGTAAAGACGAAATCATTAATATTTTAGATGATTTTAAAACACAAAAGAAATCTTTTAAAAAGTCAAATATAATAATAGATACCGGAGATATAGTAGAAAATATTTATATTATATTGAAAGGAAAAGTTGAAATTTCAAAAGAATATGATGATGCTAGAAAAAATATTGTAAATATACTTAATCAAGGAGATATATTTGCAGAAGCATTCGCTTTTTCCACAAACAAAGTATCATCTATACAGGCTCTTGCATTAGAAAATACAGAAATAATAAAAATAAATATAGAAAATATATTTAAAGCAAATGATAACAATATCAAAAATATCTTTCTGCATAATTTACTAAGAGTTATATCTGATAAAAATAAATTCCTAGCATTCAAAAATGATATTCTTAGTCAGAAAAGCCTAAGGAGCAAAATAATAATATACATTAAATATATGGCTAATATTCAAAAATCTAAAAATATAATAATACCATTTAATAGAGATAAATTAGCAGAGTTTATATCTGCAGATAGAAGTGCATTATCAAGAGAATTAAACAGATTATCAAAAGAAAATATTATAAAACTAGACGGTAATAGAATAAGCATCATAAATATAAAAAATTAATATTAAAACTATTTATTCATAAAATCCAAATGCTTTTTTCTTTTTCTAACTTCATCAGCTATTTGCTTAATAGTTATTTTAGACATAGATTTTTCAAAATCAAGTCTTACATTATTGAACTCTTCGCCTAAAACATCAAACATAGCACATCCTACAGGGCATACATGATTAGGTTCATGAAAATTAAAAAGTCCCCTCTCTTCCTCAGTAAATACAGCTTCATATATAGAAAGAAGTGTTATATCTTTTTCATCTTTTATAAGTCTGCTGCCCTTTTTATTTGTTTCAACTATCCCGGCAGCCTGAAGTTTTAGTAAAATCTTTCTTATTATAGCAGGATTAGTCCTTACACTTTTGGCTAGCAAATGAGATGTAGTGCCTTCATTTTCAAAAAATGCTATACACAAAACGATATGTGATGCAACTGATAACTTAGTATTAATTTTCATAGTATTATAAATATAATCAAAAAATTATAATAGTCAATAAATATATTTAAATAATATAAAATAATTGTAATCATTTTGGTAACAATATTTTTCTTTTTTTTTATTGATATATTTATAGAAATAATATAAAGTCTTAATAACAATTTTTACTAATAAGGAGAACTTCAAATGAATAAATTTTTCACTTCAATAGTTTTATCAGCTTTTTTATTTGCTGTATCATGTTCAAACAATGCTGACAAGACAACATCATCTAACAATGAGCCGACTAAAAAAGAGGCTGTAACTATCAATATCGACGGATTAGCTGCACCTGAAAGTGTTAAATTAAGAAACGGAAAATTATATATCGCTAATTTAGGAGATCCTAATGCACCTGCAGACGGATTTATAATCGTTGCTAATGAAGATGGTTCTAATCCTCAAAAACTTTTTGAAGGACAATTGGACAGCCCTAAAGGTTTTTCTTTCTTAACTGATGATATTATTATTATTCCTGATCAAGTAAATGACAGTTCTTTAACAGGAAATCTAGTATTAGCTAACATCAAAGAAAATAAAATAATCACTAAACTTCCTATAGAAGGTTCTAAATTCTTAAATGACACAGTAGTAATAGATCCTACAACTGTAGCTCTAACTGATACAGGTGCTTCAACTGTTCATTTTATTAAAGTAGATAATAATTCATCTTTATCTATAACTTCATCTGTAACAGGAGTAGTTGGTGCTAATGGAATATTCCTTGATAATGGAGTTTTATATATAGCTGGAAGTACATTTGGCGGAGATCCTAATGGAGGAGATATTTATACATTAAACATAGACGGAACAGGATTAACTAAATGGACAGCTTCAGTATTAGGTGCCGGTGCTTTAGATGGTATTGCTATAGCTAATGGTAAACTATATGTTTCTGATTGGGGTGCAGATGGTGCTAATAACAATGCTTGCATATATGTATTTGATTTAAATACTAAAGAACAGTTAGAAAAAATTGAAGGTTCTTTAAGCGGCGTTGCTGATATAGATTTAGTTAATAATGTTATTTATATTCCTGAACTTTCTACTAGCTTAATTAAAAAAGTACAATTATAATTTATAATTTTGTCATAGTAGCTCCAAGCATCTTTAAATATTAAGTTATTTAAAGATGCTTTTTTTATAATTAATTTAAATTTTCATATTGATATATTAAAAAAAAATAATATAAATTATAAAAAGTATTAAGGAGTTTTTTATTATGAGTAAAATTATATTTATTTTAATTTCTAGTATATTATTTATTTTAAGCTGTTCTAACAATAATTCAAAAAATACTAATGATGAAACTATATCAAAAGAAATAAATACAATAAATGTTGAAGGCACATCGTCACCTGAAAGCATAAGATTAAAAAATGGAAAACTATATATTGCAAATATTGGTAATGCCGATATAGAAAAAGACGGATTTTTTCTATGTGTTAATGAGGACGGATCTAACCCTATAAAACTTTTTGAAGGTGAGTTGGATGCCCCTAGAGGTTTTTATTTTATTACTGATGATATTATAGCTATTGCAGACCAAGACGCAGATAAAGGGCTATCTGGAAATGTAGTATTAGCTAATGTTAAAGACAATTCTATCATTACAAAACTAACTATAGATGAAGCTAAATTATTAAATGATATAGCAGCAGTAGACAATACAACTATAGCAGTTACTGATACAGGTAATAATAAAGTATATTTTGTAAATGTAGAGAATAATTCTTCTTTATCACTTTTAAATTCTGTAGATAATGTTTATGGTGCTAATGGCATAGCTTTTGATAATGGAAAATTATATGTAGCAACTAGCGGATTTATGGGAGCAGAAAATACAGGCTATGTATATTCTTTTAATGCTGACGGCAGCGGTTTAGAAAAATGGAGTGATAATATAGTAGGAAGCGGCGGATTGGACGGAATAGCTGTTTATAATAATAAATTGTATGTTTCTGATTGGGGTGAAAATGGTACTAATGCATGCATATATGTATTTGATTTAAATACTAAAGAGCAATTAGAAAAAATTGAAGGAAACTTAAAAGGTGCTGCTGATATAGATTTGGCTAATGATGTTATTTATATTCCTGAACTTTCCACAGGCTTAATTAAAAAAGTACAGTTAGCCAATTAATAAATTATATAGACTTACAAAAAATATATATAATAGCATATAAGTATTTTATAAATAAATAAAAATTACTAAATTTGTACTTTTACATTTATGTTTTTTACAACAATATTATAATTTGGTTTTATATTATATATATTTGTTAATAAATATATATTGACTTTTTATTTATTATTAATAAAATATATATTATAATTATTCATTAAAGGAGAAAAAGAATGAAAAAATTTATGATTTTCTTGTTTCTATTTGTTTTATTATTCTCATTATTCTGTTATGCTCAGGTTTCATATGATACACCAAAAGAATATTATAGTGCTGAAGAGATAGTACAAGCCATAAAGGATGCTGTAAATAAATATAATGAAGATAGCCGTGCTTATTTCTTAGAAAATAATTCCCAATTATTTCTTTCTAAAAATGATACACTGTTTAATAATTTAAATAACAATCCTGAACTATTCACAGTTCTTGAAAATAACCCTGAGCTATTTAATATTATAGATCAAAATCCGCAATTATTTCTTAATACATTACTAGATGAAGAAAAATTACAAAACTTTATTTTTAGTCCTTTTAACTTCTGGAAAAGCCAAAAATGGAGTCATATGGAGGGAGGAGTTTCTGTAAATAATGAGGCTTTATTTAATTCATCTTCTAAGAAAGAAGAAAATTATACTGTTCAATTATGGAAAGAATGGGGTATAATGAAATAAAAATATTAATTGATGAATAATAAAACATATAAAGGGTTATTGTAGTTTATACTGCAGTAACTCTTTTTTATAACCTTAATTACCAAAACTTTTAATCATAATCATTATAATAAAAAATCATTAATAATATTTGCAACTTTTCCTGCAAATTAACATAATATTTAACAATATAAACTAATAATGAGTGCTTATATCAATAGACTTGTTTCAAAACTACTTAACATATTAATTATAAAAATTATTTAATTTTAAAATTATAAATATGATGTTTTACATGTTGCATAATTTAGTATTATAATATATAAACATGCAGTCTTTCGCCGCAGGCGGGCTGTGCCTGTGCCACGCCATGGGCGAGAAGTGGGGTTGCCAAAGGCACGCAGAGCGTGGCACGAATGTGTGCTTCGCAGCAAAGCCCCAAATATAATTTAAAAATATTAAATTAAAAATTTATAAATTTAGTTTTGAAACAAGTCTAATATGTTCACAGTTAATTACTTAAAGCAAATTATAATTATGAATATTAGTTAAAGAAAATAAGGAAACTTAAAATATTCTGCTGATATAAATTTAATTAATGGTTTTATTTATATTCCTAAACTTTCCACAGGCTTAATTAAAAAAGTACGGTTAGCCAATTAATAAATTATATAGACTTACAAAATATAAGAGATGTTAAAAAATATATATAATAACATATAAGTATTTTATGATATGAATAAAAATTACTAAATTTTTTTCATTTAAGCAAATTTGTACTTTTACATTTATTTTTTTTACAGCAATATTATCATTTGGTTTTATATTATATATATAATATTTTATTTATTATTAATAAAATATAATTATTCATTAAAGGAGAAAGAGAATGAAAAAAATTATAATTTTCTTATTTTTATTTGTTTTATTATTCTCATTATTCTGTTATGCTCAGGTTCCATATGATAAACCAAAAGAATATTATAGTGCTGAAGAGATAGTACAAGCCATAAATGATACTGTAAATAATAAATATAATGAAGATAGCTGTTCTTATTTCTTAGAAAATAATGCCCAATTATTTGTTTCTAAAGATGATACACTATTTAATAACTTAAATAACAACCCTGAATTATTTACAGTTCTTGAAAATAATCCTGAGCTATTTAATATTATTGATCAAAATCCACAATTATTTCTTAATATCTTATTAGA
>NZ_JH994110.1:940835-974671 GCF_000316195.1 Brachyspira hampsonii 30446
CGAACAAAAATTACAAAAATTTAGTCATGATCCTTTTGAAGGCTGGATAGAAAAAGAATGGCGTCATGGAGAAGGAAGAGTTCCTGTAAATACATCGTTTAATTCTGATTCTCAAATAGAAGGAAATTATACTGTTCAATTATGGAAAGAATGGGGTATAATGAAATAAAAATATTAATTGATGAATAATAAAACATATAAAGGGTTATTGTAATTTATACTGCAGTAACTCTTTTTTATAACCTTAATTATCAAAACTTTTAATCATAATCATTATAATAAAAAATCATTAATAATGTTTACAGCTTTTCCGACAAATTAACATAATATTTAATAATATAAATAATAATGAGTGCTGATATCAATATCTTCACAGTTAATTACTTAACGCAAATTAGAAATATTAGAATTAGTTAAAATAAATATATATTTAGCTAAACTTGTTATGAAAGATTTGCTTGCAGGGCTTAAAATATTGTGGACAGTGAAATTAAAAGCTATACCAAAATGGTTAATAAAAGCTAGATAAAAGAAGCAAAAAAATGATAGAAGATGGAAAAATTAAATGCTAATGCCATAATAATTAATTTTTCTTCATCTTCTGTACTTAAACTAACCATATAAGTTGATACTTACGGTATTGCTATTTATTGAAAAAGTTATAAGGAGTAAAAATGGATAACGATATAAAATTATTTACAGTTGATTATTTACCCAACGGATATAATTATGAATTATTAGGGTTAGTTAAAGGAAATATAGCACAGGCTAAGCATATAGGAAAAGATTTACTTGCAGGACTTAAAAATATTGTGGGCGGTGAAGTTGAAAGCTATACCGAAATGATTAGTGAAGCTAGAGAAAAGGCTACTAAAAGAATGATAGAAGAAGCTAAAAAATTAGGAGCTAATGCTGTAATAGGAGTACATTATTCATCTTCATCGGTAATGGAGGGAACTACAGAAGTTATTGCTTACGGCACTGCTGTAATTATAAAATAATAAAAAGGCGGAAATAAAATAATGAGAAAAGAAACTTATACTTATGAATTACAAAATTCGGATATGCCTAATGAATCTTGGCGTATATTTAGAATAATGGGAGAGTTTGTAGAAGGATTTGAAACTATGTCCTACTATAAAAATGCTATTTCTATATTTGGGAGTGCAAGAACTTCAGAAGATCACCCGCATTATAAATTAGCCTATGAAACTGCTAAATTACTAGGTGAAAATAAATACGATATAATAACAGGAGGCGGTCCTGGAATAATGGAAGCTGGAAACAGAGGAGCTTTTGATTCTAATGCAGGTTCTATAGGTTTATGCATAGAATTGCCTTTTGAACAGAAAACTAATCCGTATGTTAAAGAAGAATTAAAATTCAGATATTTCTTTGCTAGAAAAGTAATGTTCTTAAAATATGCAAAAGCTGTTATAATATTTCCAGGCGGTTTTGGTACTATGGACGAGATGTTTGAAACTCTCACTCTAATACAGACAAGAGTCCTTGCTAGAATGCCTCTTATAGTTATGAATTATAGCTATTACACTGATCTAATAGAATGGATAAAAAAATATATGATAGGAGAAAATTATATAGATCTTGAGGATTTGAACTTAATAAAATATGCTGAAACTCCTCAGGAAACTTTAGATATAATCAATTCATTTTATCAAAATAAACAAAAATGAAATATACAAAATATATAATAGTAATTTTATTAATAAATATAAATATGGTATTTGCCCAATTACCGGAGCTTTTTGACTTAAATGGGTATAAAGAGTTAAAATTTGGAATGAGCATTGAAGAAGCTGATAATAAAATTACTAATTATAATGTAAACTTATATGCTGATTTTTTTGAATCATTTGAATTAGAAAATAATACTATTCTTAATATATATAAAAATGACACAGAAAAATTGGCATATTATCTATATTTCCACAATAATGAGCTTTACAGAATAGAGATATGCAATCATATAGGTGATATTTATAATAATCCTTCCTTTTATAATCCTGTAACTATGGCTGATATTAACAATATAAAAGAAGAGCTTACTTTCAAATATGGGCAAATAACAAAAATGGATGTCAAACATTATTCATTTTATAAAAAACCTTTTGAGGAGTATATAATATGGTGGTCATCTGAGCTTGCAAGCGTATCATTATATATAAAACCTGATTTGGATACTTTAGACAATGTTATGAAGCATTATTCATATAGAATTTCTTTTTATGATGAGATTAAAATAAAAAAAATATATTCATCAAAATAACACTAACTCCCCGCCCTTTTTTCTTTATTACTTTATATAAAATTTCAGCTTTTATTTTTTTAAAGCTTATACAGAAATTATAGCTCCCACCCTAGTTTTTTATAAAAATTAATATCTCTTCAACGCACGTTAAGCAAAATAAAAAATAAAGAAAAATTAATAATACAACTTCAATTATATTTATAGCTAAACTAACCGTGCGTTAAATAGATTTTAAAACTAATACCAACTTGGGCGGGTGCTGAAATTTCTAATAGAGTAATAAATATAATTTAAATTATAAATAAAAATTTAGCCACAAAATATAAAGGGCGGGGTATGTAAATGAAATTTTATTATTATAAGTTTTAATAATTTATAATATATAGTATAATTTAAAAAGATAGTTATAATCATTTGGAGTATATACAGATGCAAAAAAGAGAGAAACTAGGCAGCAGATTCGGATTTATACTAGTATCTGCAGGCTGTGCGGTTGGAATGGGCAATGTTTGGAGATTTCCATATATAACAGGACAATACGGAGGCGGTGCTTTTGTAATATTATATATCGTATCTATAATTATATTAGGTGTGGCTCCTATGGTAATGGAATTCGCGGTAGGAAGAGCAGGCAGACATGATATAGCTACTTCATTTGAGAAACTTGAGAAGAAAGGACATAATTGGCATAAAATAGGTTATATTCAAATATTGGGTAATGTTATTCTTATGTTGTTTTATACAACTATATGCGGCTGGTGTTTATCTTATTTTTACTTTATGCTTTCAGGACAATTTGAAGGACTTAATGCAAATGAAGTTGGAAATTTCTTTAATGGCGTTTTAGGAAGTCCATCTACATTAACATTATGGATGGGTATAAGTTTATTAATTGGTATAATAATATGCTCTTTCGGACTAGAGAAAGGTGTAGAAAGAGCAAGTAAATTTATGATGATTTCATTATTTGCTCTTTTAATACTTCTTATAATCAGAGCATTAACTTTAAAAGGTGCAGTAGAAGGATTAAAATTTTATTTAGTACCGGATTTAAATAAATTATTTGGAAACGGCCTTACAGGATTTATAGGAATATTTTACGCTGCTATCGGTCAGGCATTCTTTTCTTTGAGTGTAGGTCAGGGCGGAATGGCTATATTCGGAAGCTATATAGATAAAAAACAATCTCTTACAGGAGAAGCATTAATAATAATAGCATTAGATACTATGGTAGCTTTATTTTCCGGACTTGTAGTATTTCCAGCATGCTTCGCTTTCGGTGTAAATCCAGGAGAAGGTGCCGGACTTGCATTCGTAACATTGCCTAATATATTTAATTCTATGCCATTAGGAAGATTATGGGGAGCATTGTTTTTCTTATTCTTAGCAATGGCAGCACTTACTACTATAATAGGTGTATTAGAAAATATATATTCATTTATCATGGATAAATTCAAACTTACAAGACAAAAAACTTCTATTGTATTATTTATGATATTATTTATACTTAGCCTGCCTACAACTTTAGGATTTAATGTATTATCTAATATTAAACCATTGGGAGAAGGCACTGTCATAATGGATTTACTTGACTTTATAGTATCAAATAATATACTTCCTTTGGGTGCTTTGGTAACTCTATTTTTCTGTACAAGAGATTTCGGATGGGGATTCGATAACTTTATAAAAGAAGCTAATACGGGAGAAGGTATAAAATTTCCTAGAAGATTAAGATTCTATGTTAGTTATATACTTCCTTTTATAGTATTGGCAATATTTTTATATGAGTATATAAACAGATTTTTTTTGAAATAATTGTTTGGCTTATTAAGTATATATTTTATTGATTTCATAAACATTAATAGACCTGTTGCAATTTTGTATTTTTATACAGTTATGATTAAAAATACATAATATAAATTTTATTTATAGTAGTTTTATATATTATTTTTTGTTTAAAATGTAATATAATTTTATACAAATAAGATATAAAAATGCAGTCTTTCGCCACAGGCGTACTTCGTATGCTTCTCGCCGAAGGCGTACTTCGTATGTGCCACACCGAAGGCGGACAGAGTCACAAAAGAAGTGGGGTTTGGCACGACTGTGTACTTCGTAGGCAAAGCCCCAATTATTAAAACTATAAATATTATTTTTAAATTTATTATATAATAATATCACTATATGTATGTACAAAATTACAACAAATCTAATGAAATATGTGCTTTTTTATTATTAAACTTGTTTCAAAACTATTTAGAAAAGTTAGCAAGTATCGTAGTGGCAAGAAGTAAATATATAGCAGTACCGCTAATATCACATATAGAAGTAACAAGAGGTACGCTGCTGGTAGTAGGATCTTTTTTAAACTTGACGAATAAAAACGGCAGGCATAAACCTATCAAACTCCCTATAACAACAACTAATATCATAGAAAGCGACACAACCAATGCTATGATTAAACCTCCCCTGAAAATAGCAATCAATGATACAGCTGCACTCATAGTAAGTCCAAGAGCAGTAGAAACAAGTATCTCTTTTCCAAGCATAAAAAGCCAATCGCTTTTTTTAACATCTCCAACAGATAAACTTCTTATTATAAGAGTTGATGACTGAGCACCGGCATTTCCAGCACTATCTATAAGCAGAGGTAAGAAAAATATCAAAGAAACATATCTGCTTATAGTCTCTTCAAACATTCCTATAACATATCCTGATACAATATTAACAAATACTAAAACAAAAAGCCAAAATATTCTTCTTTTGTAAAGGACAATAGGATTAGCTTGCTTTATATTACTGTCAAAATCATCGTCTATACTAATAGCCCCCAATTTATGGAAGTCCTCCGTATCCTCTTCTTCTGCTATATCAAATATATCATCTATAGTAACAATACCTATCAAAGCATTTTTAGAATCCACAACAGGTATATAAAGTAAATCATATTTTCTTCCTACTCTAACAGCTTCTTCCTGATCCGAATATACAGACAAATATATTATATCTGTATGCATAAGGTCTTCTATTTTATCATATTGATTTGCAAATAATAAATCTTTTAATAAAATATATCCTATTAAAGTATCATCTTTTTGAACAACATATATAACTTCAAAAGTTTCAGAATCTTTACCGTATTTTCTAATATATTCTAAAGTCTGTTTGACAGTATAATCCGGCAGAACATCTATATATTCAGGAGTCATTATACGCCCTATACTGTCTTCAGGATATCCTAATAACTGCCTTGTAATATTTAAATCTTTCTCTCCCATCAAAGAAAAAATCTTTTTTGTTATATCGGAAGGAAGTTCTTCAAAAAGAGAGGTTCTGTCATCAGGACTCATATCATGAATAAGTTCTTTTAACTCATTTTCATTCATGGAAATGATAATTTTTTCCTGTTCTTCCGGTTCTAATTCGGAAAATACATAAGCCGACATCTCTCTTGATAAAAGCCTAAATACTATACTTCTATTTTTATCGCTGTCTAATATTCGTATAATATCTACTATTTCAGCTGCATGCATACCAGCAAGTAAATATTTAAGTTTGTCCCATCTTTGATTTTCTATTATATTAATAATTTCAGTATATTCTTTATTTTCTACCATGCTTCTATCGTATTTTTTTTATATTTATATATATCAATTCTTTTATTATTATTATATAATATATACATTATATAATAATAATAAAAAAAACCAACAATATAATTTTAATATTATCAATATAAAGGAGTTACTTATATGGCTGATATAAAAAAAATTGGGGTATTAACAAGCGGGGGAGATGCTTCCGGAATGAACCCTGCTATAAGAAGCGTAGTTAGAACCGCAATAGCCAATGGTTTAGAAGTTATGGGTATTAAAGAAGGATATCAAGGACTTATGTATAATGATGTATATCAAATGAATCCCGGAAGTGTAGGAGGAATCATTAATCATGGAGGCACTATACTATTTTCAGCAAGATCTCCTGAATTCCAAACAGAAGAAGGCATGAAAAAAGCTGCTGATAACATGAGATATCATGGAATGGATGCTTTAATTGTTATAGGAGGAGACGGAACTTATAAAGGTGCTTTAGATTTTTATAATCATCACCCAGATTTTCCTATAGTAGCAATACCGGGAACTATAGATAATGATATATTTGGTACAGACTACACTATAGGTTATGATACTGCTGTTAATGTGGCAATGGATGCTATAGACAAATTAAGAGATACTGCTACAAGTCATGGAAGATGTTTTGTTGTAGAAGTTATGGGAAGACATGCAGGATACATTGCATTAGAGGTTGGAATAGCTTCAGGAGCTGAGGATATATTAATACCTGAAACTACAACTGATATGGATAAGATAGTAGAGGAATTACAAATTGCCAAAAAAAGAGGAAAAAAATCTTCTATCATAGTTGTAGCTGAAGGTGATGAATCAGGCGGCGCTATGGAAGTTGCTAAACAAATTGAGGGTAAAACAGGTTTCGATACACGCGTTACTATATTAGGACACATGCAAAGAGGCGGTTCGCCTACTTCAAGAGAGCGTTTGATGGCGGCAAGATTCGGTTATATTGCTGTTAAAGCTTTATTAGAAGGAAAGAAAAATGTTGCTGTAGGAATTTGGAAAGGTGAATATACTTATACTCCTTTAACTGATGCTGTAAAAAAAGTTCCTAAGATAGATCCTATAGACTTGGCTTTATGCAGAACTCTTGCTATATAATAAACAAATAAAGGCTATAATTTATTATGATACAGAATAAATCCATTTTAGGAATAAGAATTGACAGTTTCCAGGTTAGTCTTGAAGAAATACTTGACTACCTTAAATATGGAAAAAATATACTCATAATATCTCTGGATGTGCATAAATTACTAAAAATAAGATATAATAAAAAATTAAAAGAGATTATAAATAATTCTTCTTTAGTGATTGCTGCACACCCTTCTATAGCCAAAGCTTATAAATTTATTCATAAAGAAGAAATAAATTATATTAATGAATTCATTTTATTTTCAAAAGTTCTGGATTATATAGAACAAAAAAATATGTCTATGTTTTTATTCGGAGATGAAGAAAAATATTTCTTTACTATATCTGAAAAAATTAAAAAGATTTATCCGGGTATTTATATGCTTGGCAATTATCAAAATACAAAAGATAAAGAAGAATTAGATAAAGCATTTATAGGTTTTAAAAAGATAGAACCTGATGTATTTTTAATGTATATGGAATTCAAGAAATCTTTATATTGGTTCAATAATAATAAACAAAATTTAGATATGAAATTTTTTATTCCATTCAAAAGGCCATTAGATAGTTTTGCAGGTAAAATAAAACCTCCTAGTATGGAGATACTAAATAAAAATAAATACGAATCATTCTATGCCAAAAAAAATATATTCAGAATATTCTTATATATTGACTATATAAGATTTTGGATATTAGTTTTCTTTGAAAAACTTACAACTAAAAAAGATAAGAAAAATACTGTTTCAAACAACTAATCAATACAAATATATTTCACCTAATATATAATTTTCTAATACTTTACAAATTCGTAAAAACAGCAAATTTTATACAGCATTTCTAATTAATAGCAAGCAAAGTTTCCTGCAAAGCCTGCATATATTCTCTTGCCCTTGAGACATTAGGATTAGCCGGATATTCCGATATAAAAGTATCAAAAACCTTATAAGAATCAGCGTATCTTCCTACTTTAAAATATGATAAGCCTATATAAAGTAAAGCCTCAGCATCTAATGTATAAACATTATTAAGTCTTACTCTATTATAATACTCCAATGCTCTGTTGTAATTTTTTTCATTATAGTATGACTGAGCTATTCTAAATAAAGCCTCTTCGGCATATTCAGTTCTAGGAAATAATTCTGCTATTTTTGTATAATACATTCTTGATTTTATATAATTAGTTTCCACAAAAGTTTTATGAGCCATAGCAGGCACTTGTATCAAATATGTTCTTACAACTTCATCATAATATATACTTGTTTTGTTATATTTAAGGAAATCCTCATAAGTTTCAAATGCCCTGTCATATTCATTCATATTGAAATAAACTCTTGCTCTTCCAAGAACTGCCAATTCTCCCTCATTTCTTAGGAAATAACTTAAAGCTTCTCCGTATTTTTGCTGAAGGAATAATTGATAGCCGTATTGTACATTTATTTTTGATGCTAAATTTGAATCGCCGACTTTTAAATTTTGCTGCAGTTTTGACATTATATATGGATCTGCATTATTTTCTAATCTTGATATATCTGCATAAGCTATAACTGCATTTGTGGAGTATTGAATAAAGTCAGGATTATTTATGATATTGGCAAGTCTTTCTTTTGCCAAGGAATATTTTTTTAATCTTTTTAAAGAATCTGCCACCATAAAATAAGATTCTGCTATATTATTTATAGGTCTTGATTTACTATCTATGGATAAATATTCATTTAAATTATTAATAGCTTCCTGATAATTTTCTATTTCATAACTTCTTTTTCCCTTCTGAAAATATCTTTCAGGAGATGATAATGCTGATACTTTAGTGATGAATACTCCGCCTAATATTGCTACTATAGTTATAACAGATGCTAAAACTGCTGCATAAGTTTTCATAAATCATATACTCCAATTATAAATCACTTAAAACCTGATTTATCCAAAAATTAACTTCCTGACTGTTATAAGATTTTATACGGTTAAAAGCATCTAATGAATTTTTCTTTCTACCCAAATACTTATAACATTTTCCAAGAAGAAGATTAATATCATAATACAAATCTCTATTTATATTTCTAACAGATACAGGCTCCAATATAGAAGCTGCCTGAGAATAATTTTTTAATTTAAACTGTGCTAATGCTCTGTCATATTCTGCTTTATATCTGCTGTACTCATTTTGAGCAGAATTATTAATACTTCTGCTAGATGATGATGGTACAGGAGTAGTTATATTATTTGTCAATGTAACTGTATTTGTCAATGTAACTGTGTTCGTAAAAGTAACTGTATTTGTTAATAAAATATTATTTGTAAATATAATATTATTAGTAACAGTTACAGTATTGGTAATAATATTATTATTTGTATTGTATTTTAAATTATTATTTAAAACATTCTCTGTTGTTATTCCATTAAATGACAAAGCTGATGTATCAATATTTTCCTCAGCATTATAAAAAACCAAATCATTTATATATGAAACTACAGCATAATAGTATGTAGAAGTAATGACAGGAGTGTCTGATACAATATATCTCATTGAATCATTAGTTGCTTTTACATAATCTACTAATGTAGAATTAGAAAAAGACGACTTACCTATTATAGGGCTTTTACTTCTATAAACATAGTATACTAAATTAGTATCGGTTATTCCTTGCCACTCTATCAATACTATATTGCTATTAGTATCTGAAGCAGAAATCTTTATATTAGATACAAATCTTTCAGCATTAGGCAAATTATTTATTAAAGCTTCATCATAATAAGCAGAGGTTTGGGTATATAAAACATTTATTGATATATAAAAGAATATTATGCTTATAAATCCAAATAATAAATAAATACCATTTTTTTTTCTTCTATTATTTTTACTCATACAATTATCCTATAAATGCTTTTTCAATTTTCGGAAATGAAATATATAAAATTTAATCGAAGAATATAAATGATAAAACTAGAGTTTAAAATAAAAAAGCCGGAAAATTAACTTTCCAGCTTATAATAGACTTATTTCAAAACTACTTGATAAGATTATATATAAAAATTTAGTAATTTATCAATTACAAAATAATGTTTTACATGTTGTATAATTTATTTGTTTCAATGTATAAACATACAGTCCTTCGCGTCTGCGGGCTGTGCCTGCTTCTCGCCGCAGGCGGGCTTTACCTGTGCCACACTGAAGGCCGACAGGTGTCACAAAAGAAGTGGGAGCGTGGCACGAATGTGTACTTCGTAGGGATACTCCCCACAAAATTATAAAAAATTAGTTTTGAAACAAGTCTAATATATAATAATATTTTATTAATTATATTTTCTCCATACCTATAGCAACCAAGAAACCAACACACATAGAAATAACTGTGGAAGCTAGCATAGGAAGACTCATAGATGTAATATTAGGCCATAAACTTAAAAATGATACTATTATAATACCAAGAACAAATCCAAATAAAGTGGATTTATATTTTTGAAGCAGTATAGTTACAAGTTTTGATATACCGAATATTCCTATAACTACACCTAAGCCTAAAAATATTAAAGGAATTAGAAGGCTGAAATTAAAAGTATCTACAAATGATGATATAAAATATGATATATTTTCATATTCCCCTAATATAAGTAAAAGCAAAGAGCCTGATATTCCCGGTATAACCATAGCAACAGCGGCAGCTATACCGCATAAAAATAATTTAATACCATAAATTAGTGAAAAATTTCCTACATAAGTGGTTTCACCTACAGGCTTATTTATATCAAAATACACAAACACCGCCATAATAAAAGCACCTATAAAAAATGCTATAAAAACTTTAAAATTAAACTCTTCCACTGTTTTTGTTATAAATGGAAAAGAACCCAATATGAGTCCTACAAAAAATATTCTAGTCGGTATAGGATAATAAGTAAATGTATAATTTATGAGTTTTAAAAATAATACTATGGAAATACCCGCACCTAAAGCAACAGGAATCAAAACTTTTAAACTTTCTTTTATTTCTTCCCATTTTAATTTTATTAATGCATTAGGCAAAATTGATATAGCATAAGTCAATTTTTCATAAATACCCAATACAAAAGCAATAGTTCCTCCGGATACGCCCGGTATGGCATTGGCAATACCTATAGCCATTCCTTTGATAAAATATGATATATAATTTCTCATGATTTCCTCTTAAAGATTAATTATTTATATAGTGATAATAAGATAAGTAAAATATTTGAATAATATAAGACAAGTTATAAAAAAAATAACCATGAATATATATACATACTCATGGCTATTATTAATAATAATCAATTTATAACAGCAATTATTTCAACTTCTACTAAAGCATCTTTAGGCAAAGCTTTTATAGCAACAGTGCTTCTTGCAGGAGGATTTTCTGGGAAATAAGCTGCATATACTTCATTAAAAGAAGCAAAATTAGCCATATCTGTTAAGAAACAAGTAGTTTTAATAATATTAGCCATAGTTAAATTTTCTGATTCTAAAAGACCTTTAATATTTTCCATAACTCTTTCAGTTTGTTTTTTTATATCATTTTCAGCCATATCACCGCTTACTGGATCCAAAGGTATTTGACCTGATGCAAAAATAAAATTTCCGCTTTTTACTGCTTGAGAATAAGGACCTATTGCCTTAGGTGCTTTATGTGTTTTAATGATTTTTTTATCCATGTATCGATTCTCCTTTATATGTCTTTTTAATTTTTTCCGTCTTTTTTATTATGTTAATTATAATTATTTTTCTATAAAATATCAAGTAATTTATACGCTATTTTTTTATTTATATAATTATTAGTATTTGACAATAATAAAAATTATATTATTATCTATAACAATATTTATAAAAATAATAAGGCTTTAAATATGCAAGTAAATGCTGAAACTATATTAACAGGACTATTCGCATCACCTTCAAAGCATAGCATATCACCCATTATGCATAATGAAGGATTTAATAAACTTAATCTTAATTATATATATTTAGCTTTTGAAGTTGATAAAAACAATTTAAAAGAGGCTGTAAATTCTATAAGAACGCTTAATATGAGAGGCGTTAATTTATCTATGCCTAATAAAAAAGAAGTAATAAAATATTTGGATAATATATCCGAAGCTGCAGAACTTTCACAAAGTGTAAATACTATAGTAAATAATAATGGAATACTTACAGGATATAGTACAGACGGCGAAGGATTTATAAAATCATTAGAAGAAGAACAAGTATTTATAAAAGATAAAAATATTACTATATTAGGAACAGGAGGAGCTTCTATTGCTATAATATCTCAGGCGGCATTATATGGAGTTAAAGAAATATATGTATTTAAAAGAGATAAAAATTGGAATGAGCAGAAAAAGATCATAGATAATATTGCTTGTAAAACTAACTGCTCTATAACCCTGTATTCTTTAGAGGATAAAAATATATTAAAATCAAAGATAGAAAATAGTTATGTATTAATAAATGCCACAAGTGTCGGTATGAAAGAAGATGTTTCTCTTATAGAAGAGTCATCTTTCTTTAGAAATGATTTAGTAGTAAGCGACTGCATATACCACCCTGCGAAAACTAAATTATTAAAAATAGCAGAAAAAGAAGGATGCAAAATAATAAATGGAATGGGTATGTTATTATATCAAGGTGCTTTGGCTTTTGAACTTTGGACTAATAACAAAATGCCTGTAGAATATATTAAAAATATTATATTTAAATAGATATTATAATCTAAATATGAGAGAGGGTGCGGAAATGGAGAATATAGTAAAAATAAAAAATCTTAAATTAGGAGACGGTATTCCAAAAATATGTATATCTGTAGTTGAGAAAAATGAAAAGGATATCATTAAATATATAAAAGAGATAAGCAAACTTCCTGTTGATATTATAGAATGGAGGGCTGATTTTTTTATCAATAATATATCTGAATACAATGATAATTTTGATGATATAATATCATTTGCTAAAGAAATAAAAAAATCAAGCAGTAAGCCTATATTATTTACTTTAAGGAGCAATAAAGAAGGCGGAAATATCAAATATGATAAATACGAAAGCATTATAAATTTATATGATAATATAATAAAAAATAAATGCTTTGAATTGATAGATTTAGAATTATTAACTTTAAAAGAAAATGATATAAAAAAGTTAATCAAATCAGCTTCTTCAAATAATATAAAAACTATAATATCAAATCATGATTTTAATAAAACACCTTCAAAAAAAGAAATAATATCAAGAATTAATAAAATGATAAGATTAAAATGCGATATAGCAAAGGTTGCTTATATGCCCAAAAATAAAAAAGATGTTATTACATTGCTTGATGCCTCGAGCGATATAAAAAATTTCCCTATAATAGCTATCTCTATGGGAAATATTGGAATTATAAGCAGGATATTCGGTTCTATACTAACTTTTGCATCTGCAAAACGCTCATCTGCTCCGGGGCAAATAGAATCTATGAAATTAAAATACATATTAGACACTATTTACGAAAAAAATTAATTTTATTTTTTTAATGACAAAATCTGTCATAGTTATCTCCTATTATTATAATATAAAATAAATAGGAGAATAACAAATGCAAAATACACCTGCAATAAAAGAAAATGAATTAAACAATATTTATGAATTCTTAAAAAAGAATAATATAAATAAATATATTAATTACAGCAGAAAAAAATTACTAAATATTAAAAAATTAGATTTAAGCTCTTTAAAATTAAATTATATTCCAAAAGAAATCAATATATTAAAAAATCTTGAAACTTTAGATATATGCAATAACCATATAGAGGAAATACCTGAAAGTATATCTGAATTAGTAAATTTAAAATATATAGATGCAAGCTTCAATAAATTAAAAAAATTGCCAAAAAAAATATCATTACTTAAAAATATTGAAGAAATAGATATATCAAATAACATGTTTAAATCTTTTCCTAAAGAGATATACGATTTAAAACAATTAAAAGCTATTAATGTTTCAGGATATTCTTTAAATGAAATACCAAAAGAAATTTTCAGCTTAGTAAAATTAGAAAGATTGGATTTATCTAATAATAATATAGTAAATATACCTAATGATATTGCAAAGTTAAAAAATTTAGAAAAACTTTGTTTAAATAATAATAATATAACAAGAATACCTAAAAATATAGAAAAACTTTCTAAATTAAAAATTCTCTCTTTAAAAAATAATAATTTAGATGATATTAATGAGTATATAGGAAAATTAGAAAATCTTGAGGAATTTTATTTCAGCAGCAAACATACAATTAAAGCAGCAGAAAATTTTTATTCTTTAGCAAAATTAAAAAAACTATATATAGAGGGAGATTTTTCAGATATAAAAAATGATATATATAGATTAAAAAATATTGAACATTTATATTTAGCAAATAATTATCAATAATAAACTATTAAAAAAGTGCATACTATTATAACAGCTATAATAACATGCACTTTTTAATATATTTAATATATAATTTTACGGCTATTTTAAAAATATATCTTTAGCAAACCATTTCTGAGATATTTCAGCAGCCTTACCATCAGCTCTCATCTCATCTAATATTCTGTCTACCTCTGCCAAAAGTTTTTCATCGCTTTTTCTAAATCCGACACCGTATAATTCTTCTGTCAAAGGACTATTATCAACAACTACAAATGGAGCTTGTTTTTCAGATATATAATACTGAGCTGCAACTTCATCTATAATAACAGCATCTATTCTTTTAGCCTGCAAATCTAAAAATGCATTTACATTAACATCATATCTTCTAATCTCTTTAGCATTCTTACTAACAGGATCAGCAGTTAATGCTTCATCATTACTTCCAACCTGAACACCTAATACTTTTCCAGCCAAATCATCTTTAGAATTAATAGTATTATCATCAATAGCTTTTACTATAACAAGTCTGTTATTAAGATAAGGTTTAGAAAAATTAATCTGCTGTTTTCTAGCTTCATTGATAGTAACTCCATTCCAAAGTACATCAACATCGCCTTTATTAAGACTCAATATTGAACTAGACCATTCTATAGGCTTTATTTCCAATTCTACCACAAGTCTTGAAGCAACTTCTCTGGCTAAATCAATATCAAAGCCTACTACTTCTCCGTTTTCATCTCTAAATCCCATTGGAGCAAAAGTGTCATCTAAGCCTAATACTAATTTTCCGGCATCTTTCACTTTCTGCAATGAATTATCTTCTGCTTGAGCAGAGTTGTTTTCTGCAGTATTGTCAGCAGCATTATTACCTCCGCCGCAGCTTACAATAAATGCAAAAATAATAAATAATAAAATACTTGATATACGCTTCATATTGTTCTCCTAACTTTTATGATTTTTATAATATGATAAATTAATTGTTTGAATTTTTATTAATATGTTAAGGAATCATAAAGTTTATATGATAAAGGATCATCAAAAAACTATTCATAATAAAAACTCCCTAACACACTTTTTATTAATAAATACTATAATAATATTTAAAAAAATGTCAATATAGAAATTAAATTAATAATAGTTTATTCAGCTTTATTTTATAAATAATCATTTATGAAATATTTTATTTAGAAAATCTTTGATTCTTTCATTACTCTGATTATTAAAGAAATTAGAAGAACTATCCATAGCAATAATTTTTCCACCGTCCATAAAAGCAATATTTGTAGAAAGTTCTCTTACAAAGCTTATCTCATGGCTTACAACAATCATAGTCATTTTCTCTTTAGCAAGCTCTTTTAATACCGATAAAACCTCTCCTATAAGCTCAGGATCTAAAGCCGATGTAGGCTCATCGCAAAGAAGTATCTCCGGTTTCATAGCTAATGCCCTTGCAATAGCAACCCTCTGTTTCTGTCCTCCGGATAATTCATTCGGATAACTGTCTTTTTTATGTTTAAGTCCTACACTATCTAAAAGTTTTAATGCCTCTTCAATTGCTTCATCTTTATTCTGCTTCTTTACTACAATAGGAGCTTCTATTATATTTTCTAATGCTGTCTTATGGGGAAATAAATTAAAATGCTGAAATATCATTCCTATTTTTTCCTTACGCTTCATAAAATCTGCATGTGTAATATTTAAAGCCTTCTCCCCTTCTCTCTTACAAAATAATACTTCATTATCTATGTAAACTTCTCCATAATCCGGCTCTTCTATCTGTATAATATTTCTTAATAGCGAACTCTTTCCGGCTCCTGAAGGTCCTATAATAGAAAGTATATCTCCTTTATTAACTGTAAAGGATACTCCGTTTATAGCTGGAGTGTCTTTATAATGTTTCTTTATATTTACAACTTTCAAATTAGTTTCTGATGACATATTTCTTCTCCAATCGTCTGAATACAAGAACCAAAATAGAAGTAAAAATCAAATATATAATAGCTGCTATCAAAAACGGAAGCAATTTATAATCTCTAGTAAGTATTTGTCTTGCATGGAGCATTAAATCACCTATACCCAATACTATAACTAAAGAAGTATCTTTTATTAAATTAATAGCTTCATTAGAAAGCGGAGGAAGTACTCTTCTAACAGCCTGCGGAAGTATTATTCTAGTCATAATCTGTCTGTAGCTTAGATTAAGTGCAAAACCTGCCTCATACTGACCTTTCTCTATACTTTCAATACCAGCTCTGAATATCTCCATCATATAAGCAGAATAATTAAGTATAAAAGTGACCGCAGCAGATGTAAAAGCGGGAAAAGCTATCATATTATTGGTCATAAGAGGAAGTCCGTAATAAAAGAATATAAGCTGAAGTATTAAAGGAGTTCCTCTGAATATCCAAGCATATATATCAAAAATATACCTTAAAAACTTTGGAGCACTAAACTGCAATGCCGCAAAAAGCATAGATAATGGAATAGAAATCACGGCAGTTATAAAGTAAAGACATAAAGTGATGTATGTTCCCTTTAATAGGTACAAAGTAGTAGATATTACATAATCCATAAATAAAGCCAATAAATAATATAAAAGTTAATTAAAACACCATTATAATACTATTTGTAAAAATATCAATATAAAAGATAATTCAGAATATATATTATACTTGTTTCAAAACTAATACAAAATCTTGTCAAGTACTTTTGAAGCAAGCATAATATTCATGAATTTTATTTTGTTAAATTATTTTAATTTTATCATATATTTTTTACAAATTTTATAGTATTATATAAAATGTATTAAAATTAGGATTTTTTTAATATAATAAATGAGGTTTAATGAATGAGAAATATATTATATAATGAATATTTTGTTTTGATTATTTCTATTATTGTTTTAGTTATTATTTTCAAATACTTAATGAAAAATAAATACAGCCCTTATTTTTATATAAAAGATATAACTTTTTTTATACTTAAAGATAAGATTAATAATATATACATGTACTGCAATAAGTTTGAAAATATTGATGAGGGTGTTCATTATTTGTATATGGGTAAAATATTTATAAATAATGCAGCTTTATTCGGAATTTATGAGATTGCAGGAAACAGTAAAAAAATTGAAATTTTTGACTATGATACTGAAGACTTCATAACTTTAAACAGAAAAAATATTGCAGAAATAAATTTAAAAAACACTAATCTTTCAAAAATTGAATATATTATTGATATTAATGGTGAAATACTAGAAGGTATTTTTGAAATAATTAATGAACCTAAAATAAATATAAAAAATTTCCATATATGCGGATTTAAATATTTAAAAACTTACAACAAAGGAATAACTGTAACAATTCTTAATCATTTATTTAATTTTTATTATGCATTTATAGATAATAAAGAAAAAATAAATTTTGATATTAATGGAGAACATAGTTTTTCAGAAGATTTCAAATTTAAAAAAGAAAAAGATCTTTCAGATGAAGTTCGTTCAACTCTAAAACAATTTTCTAGTTATGAACTAAAACAATATTTTCTAACAATTAAAGATTTATATGCTTTTAATATACTATACTTAGATAAAAAAATTATTTGTATATATAAAAGAATTACTCAAATAAAAGAAAATAAAAAACTCATAATTAATAATATTTCTCTCATTTATGATTTGAATAGTCAAAGATTAATAAGTTCTTATTTTAAAGATTTAGTAAATAATTATTCTGAAATATTAAAAAAGTATAATGCACCTGACAATTTTTATAATGATGATTTAGTATTTCTTATAACAGATATTGGCATTATAGTAATGTCTATTTATGGCTATGAAAAAATATTCATTAACTCAAGTGATATAAAAGAATATATAAATAAAGATAATTATTTATATTATATATTTGATTAATTGATAATAAATAGGTTTTATATATTGCATAATTTTGAGGTATTTATTATGAAAAATAAAGTTTGTGTTATAACAGGTGCAGCTAACGGAATAGGAAGAGAAACTGCTATATTTTTTGCAAAAAACAACTGCGATATAGCATTTATTGATAAGGACAATGAAAACGGATTAAAGCTGCATAAACAAATAAAAGATATCGGCAGAGAATGCTTATTTATAAATGATAATATTGATAATGAAAAATCTATAAAATCATTTACAGACAAAGTAATAGAAAAATTTGGAAATATAGATTATTTAATAAATAATGCATGCTATTCTAATAAAGGACTTTTAAGTAAATGCAGTTATGATGACTTTTTAGATATTTTAAAAATAGGTGCTGCTGCTCCTTATGAAATAACAAAAAATTTAATGAATCATTTCAATGAAAAAGCATGCATAATAAATATTGCTTCTACAAGAGCTTTTATGTCACAGAAAGATAGTGAAAGTTATAGTGCAGCTAAAGGAGCTATTATAGCTTTAACACATGCTATGGCTATAAGTTTATCTCATAAATTGAGAGTCAATTCTATTAGTCCGGGCTGGATTAATACTATTGAAGATGCTTCATTCAGCAAAGAAGATATACTTCAGCATCCTAGTGCCAAAGTTGGAAAAACTTCTGATATAGCAAGCATTGCTTGGTTTTTATGCAGTAATGATTTTATAAATGGAGAAAATATTACAGCAGACGGTGGCATGACAAAGCTTATGATATATCATAATGATGAGGGATGGAAATTAGAAATTTAATTAAACGCACGGTTAATAAAATTTTATATATAAATAACATGTTATTATTAATTAACCTAAATATATAATTTCATTTTTCGTGCGGTATATGAATTCTAAATTAAAAAAACTCTTGGGCGGGCATCTAAAATTACAGAAAAATTTTTTAAAATAATATATAACAAAAATAACAAATAAATTCAAAAAGCCTATAGGGTGGGAATAAAAATAGGCAAAAAATCTATTTACATACCCCGCCCTTTATTCTTTGATGCTTATTTTTTAAACTCTAATTTTAATTAACATCATAGCTTACTTTGAAAAAGCACACCCGCCCAAATTTTTTTTAGATTATTGTGTCTCTTAACGCACGAAGAACTAAATGAAAAATACAGAATTATTTTAAATTAAAATTATTTATTAATAAAAAAATTTAGTACACCGTGCGTTAAATGAAATTAAAAAATCTATTTTAAATAATTAGATAATATAAGATAAGCTCCATATTCAAATCTTTCATCAGAGTTTTCAAATTTTATTTCTATATCTGTTGTGTCATTATTAGCCGAACTATAATAAATATCTGATACTTCTATATACAGAGAGGCTTCATTATATGAATCATACAAAAAATAAGAATTAATAAATCCTCCATCTCCGTCTTCTTTTTCCATACCCAATTTTAATGCAGTATTTTTTATAGCTCCTACAGTTACAGTTCTCGGTATTTTTGATATTAATTCTTCTATAGTATCCAATGATAATTGATTAAAAGGCTGAACTATATCATAATCTAAAAGCTGATTTTTCCATTTTTCTATTAATTCTTTATTAACTTCCATAGGACTCAATAAAGTTATTAAAGCATTATCTTCTATATTCATTTCTTCATCATCAGCATTATTAAATGAACCGTCCTCCATATATCTAAAAGTGCTTAATAAATTATTATCTTTATCATACACACCCCAAATAAGCTTGACAGCAAATGCTCTCATAAAAGGATTATCAAAAAATATTTCTTTCCACTCATTTAACGTCCATTTTCTGCCGTCCATTAATACTAATAGCAAACGCTCAGTCTGAGTCTTAAGCATTTTATTTATTTCACTTTTTAATTTTGTTAATTCTTTTTTAGGATTTTGAGGAAAATCTTTCGGAATAGTTTTATATTCTTTGTTTTTTATTTCATCAAATATTGATATACTAAAATCAGGCTTCAATGTTATTTTAAATTTTTTATTATCACTTTCTATTATTCTTATTCCATCTCTATTGAAATCAAAATCAGGTATAATCTTATCAGCAAAAGCCTCTTTACTCATTCCAAGCCTTATAGTAATATCAGTTAAAATTCCAGAACATGTATTTCTTATACTTCGCTGTTTGAATTTTCTTGAGGCCTCATAAACTAATCCAAGTCCTTTTTTTGATGCACTTAATGCAATAGCCTCAAACATAAAACATGCTAATTTAAATCTTCCGCTTGCAATAGATACCGCCATTTTATACAAATTATCAAGCTGTATATTATTTGCAAATATGCAGTATGGATATAGTATCCCTTTAGTTTTATTATCTTCATTCCATATATTGTATATGTTATCAAGTGCCTGTGTGAAACTTTCATTGTCTAAAGAATATCCTACTAAATCGGCATTTCTTATTCTGTATGATTCTTTTATATCCAAGTATTCTCCTAAAATATATCTTATTGCCTTACTTGGAACTTTGCTGCTTTTATCTTTTATAAGTACATTTGATATTATAGAATCATCTATAAATGAAGTAGTTTTATCAAATTTTTTATTATAATTTTTTTCTACTATATTATTAATATCTTCTAATGAAAGCATTATAATTAACCTTTAAAATATTTTCATACAAAATATATCATTTATAAAATAAAATCAATAATCAAATTTTAACCTATTATCCTCTTTGAATTTTTTTCTTGAAGGATTTCCTTCTGTTATATATACTTTTTTATTTTTTATTGAGTATATAGAAGACCAAACAGTATCAAAATTAAGTTTTCTATCGTATTGGCATAAAAATCCATACTCTCCTGAAATAAGTTTTTTGGCAAAATTTAAATCATAATCATAATTTTTGAATGCATTTTCCATAGTGATATATCTTTCATTAGAATAAATATCATCTTCAATATTAGTATTATATTCTTTCATAGACTTGCTTACAAAATGATTTGATATAAACACATAATTATTTTTTATTATTTCTATTTTTTTGCAGTTACATTCTATTAATGCAATACTTCCTTCTCTATCTGCTAATATTATATTCTGTGCAGATGAAATTGGAATATTTTTTAAAAACTCTAAAGCCTCATCAACACTACAGCATTTCTCTAAAATATATCTTATTATCATTCCTGCATTAAATCCGTAATCTATTTTTGTAGGATACACAAAAGTTAATGCAGCTGCAAGTCCTTTTTCATTTATACCATCTTCAATTTCTATAAATGCAGTAGTATTGCCTATAAATGAATAAGAACTATTTAATTTATAATACATACTGTCGCAATAATCTTTTATATCTTTTAAAAAATCACTGTTCTTAGCAAGTATTATATCTTCATCAGTTTTGAAAGCAAAAGACGAACATTTATTATCAAAAGTAAATGCATATATTGTAAATAAAAATTCGCATATATTTTTATAATTTATTTTTATATTATTATTTGTATTTAGTCCGTCGGATATTCCTTTTATTTCTTCTATTATTTCAGGAAAAAATTGCTTGTATATTGGCATGCATTTATTAGCAAAATATTTTCTATCATTTGATATTTTAATTTTTTCTAATGGGTTAATATTATTTTTAGAAAGTAATTTACCATATTTAAATCCCGCTTCATAATGACTGCCTTTAAATCTTGAATGATACATTTTATATCTCCAATATGATTATAATTTTTATACAAAGACTAGCATAATAAAAATTTTAAGTAAATATGAATAAAAAATTTTTTTAAGATTAAAAATATAATAAATGTGGCTGGCAGAATAAAACTATAAAAATATATCGATACATTTTTATTTAAACAAAAAAAGAGGAAGCTCTTTTAAGCCCCATCTATTTATTAGTATTTTTCAATAAATAATTAGTATCTTTATATAAATAATCTTTAATATTTGTATTTAATCAGTATTTATCAGTCATCGAATTTCTGTCCCATTAACTGACCATTGCTTGATATGAACAATTCCATAAAGTTATTTAGTTTTACTTTGTAATTTCCCCATTCTTTTTCTACATCTATAACGGCAGCCTGAGGATAAGTATTTCTTATAGTGTTTGCTATATTAGCAGGTAAAGCATTGAAAGGTACAGCATTGTATTCACCATCTATGCTATGCCAATCACCATTGTATAAAAAATCTATTTTAGCACCGTTAGATAATTTTACCTCAAATTTTCCGTCATCTCTTTCTACTTTCCATATTTGTGCATTTGGGTATATCTTTTGTATAAAACTTCTAGCATTTTGAGGAAGTGAAGAAGCTGGTACTACCCAATCAGCAAAGGCACTTGAAGTAGAAATTATAGTTAAAGTTATTAATAAAGCGAATAATTTTTTAGTCATAGTAAATCTCCTTTTCTTTTTATTTTTATTTTTTATCACATGTAAATTATCTTTACAATTATAAGTATAGCCTAAACCATATATTTGTCAATATAATTTACATATAATTTACAAAAAATTTACATAAAGTATATATTTTTACAGATATTGTAATACAAATACAACATATATATTTTTTATAAACCAAATAAAGTAAATAAATTTTACCTTTATAGATAATTAAATATAATATAAACTTTCAAAAAACATTATTTAAATAAAATATTTGAATTTTTCATCGTATAGTATATATTCTATTATCATAAAAATTAATTTATAGGTGTTTATTATGTCAAATATTACAAATAATACGGAAGAAACAAAAGAACAAATAGAATTATTATCATGTGCTTTGGAGGGAGGCTGTTCTGCCAAAATTCCTCCTGATTTACTCGAAAAAACTCTTGCTCCTTTAATGCAGATAAAAACAGATTCAAATTTGCTTTCAGATGTTGATATAGGAGATGATGCAGGAGTTTATAAAATTTCAGATGATAATGCTTTAATATTTACAGTGGATTATTTTCCACCTGTAATAGCAGACCCTTACGGATTTGGGCAAATAGCTGCATGCAACTCTATAAGCGATATTTATGCTATGGGAGGAGAACCTAAATTAGCTTTAAATATTACTATGTTTCCAAAAGATGATTCTTTAAATATATTAGCTAATATGCTTAAAGGCGGACAGGATAAAGCAGCAGAAGCCGGAGTATTAGTTGTAGGCGGGCATACAATAACAGATACAACAGTAAAATATGGAATGGCTGTTATTGGTTTTGCTAATCCAAATAAAATAACTACAAATTCAGCAGCTAAAGACGGAGATATTATAATATTTACTAAACCGCTTGGAACAGGGGCTTGTTTGGCAGCTATGAGACAAGGTCTTATAAAGGAATCTCATATAGAAGATGTATTTGATTCTATGAAGACATTAAATAAAAAAGCCTGCTCTGTTATGAATAAATATAATGTTAAATGTGCTACTGATATCACAGGATTCGGACTCATAGGACATGCATACAAAATGGCTAAAGCAAGCAATGTAACTATAGAGCTTCAATCATCTGCATTGCCTATGTTTAATAAGAGCTATGAAGTGCTTGATATGGGCTGTATACCGGGAGCTGCTTTTACTAATATGCGTTATGTAGGGGACAATATAAAAATAGATGATAATGTTGATTATAATTTAAAAATGCTTTCTTTTGATCCTCAAACCTCAGGCGGATTATTTATATGTGCTGATAAAGATAATGCTGAAAATGTATTAGCTGATTTATGGCGTGAGGGTATTGACTGTGCATGCATAATCGGAAAAGTAAAAAATAAAGAAAAAGAATATATACATCTAATAAAATAGACTTGTTTCAAAACTAATTTTTTATAATTTTGTGGGGACTAGCCCTGCGAAGCACACAGTCGTGCCACGCTCTGCGTGCCTTCGGCAACCCCCACTTCTTTTGTGACGCCTGTCCGCCTTCGGTGTGGCACATACGAAGTACGCCTTCGGCGAGAAGCATACGAAGTACGCCTCACTCTGTGTGCCTTTGGCAGGCGAAAGACTGCATATTTATATACTAAAATAATAATTTATAAAACATGTCAAACATTACTTTATAAATTATAAAATTACGAAATTTTCATATATAATCTTGTCAAGTAGTTTTGAAACAAGTCTATTTTTATTTTACTTAACGCACGGTGAATGAATTTTTATATATAATAAAAATAGCAATTATTATTTTGCTCATATATATAAATATGCTTATCGTGCGGTTAGAAATTCTATAATTTTTTTTAAAACTAGGGTGGGAGTGAAAATAACAGATTAAAATTTTAAAAAAATATGAAACAAAAATGACATAAGCGATAGAAAGCCTATAGGGTAGGATTATAAAAATATTTCTATGAATTTGATTATAATTTTATATGTTTATCTCAGTAATATTAAAAATTATTCCATATCTCTTATGGTCACAACTAATCCGGCAGATTCTAGTAGTGATATAATATATAACTTATCTTTATCTTCTATATCTATAGCCATATTGCATACACCGAATACAGGTTCAGGAGCAGGACGAACAACAACTTCTATTCCAGCATCCAATAAAATTTTTTCAGCCTTAATTAAATCTCTAGGGGTTTGTAAATAACAAAAACTTTTTACCATAATTATTGTCCTAATACATCTATTAAATATTCTAAATCTTCTTTTGTAGTATACGGTGAAAAAGAAAATCTCAAAGCACCTTCATCATTTTTATAAAAGTTATGTGCTAAAAATGAGCAATGAAAACCATATCTGCATTCTATATTATAGTCTTCGTATAGTTTATGGGCAAAATTAGCCATATTTATATTATTGTTAATGGCTGCTATAGAAAATAAAAATCCTTGAGTATATTTATTTTTAGACCATATAACTTTGTATTTATTCATAGTTTCTATTTTTTTTATCGTATCAATTATATCATCTATATTTATATTCCAATTAGGTCTATTTTTTAATGCCGCCAAAAGTCCTATTATTCCAACAGTATTTGGAGTTCCCGCTTCATATATTTCCGGTACACTATAAGGAGTTTCATAACCATCACCAAAACCGCCTCCGAAATATGCAGGATTTAATTTTTCTGGATTTTTAACATAAAATCCCCCTGTTCCTGTGGGACCAAGAAGTCCTTTATGTCCTGTAAAAGCTATAAAATCTATATCCCATTCATCAGCTTTTATATCATGCATACCTACAGCCTGAGTAGCATCTGCAAGCAATGGTACATCTCCTATAGCTTCTTTTATTTTTTTTATAGGCTGTATAACTCCGCTTACATTGCTTTCCATATTAATAATAACCAATGATATTTTTTCTTTTTTTATTATTTCAGTAATAGCATTAATATCTATTATTCCGCCTTCTAAAGATGGTATTATTTCGTACTCTACATTTTTATTTTTACTCAATTTGTATATAGGTCTCACTACAGCATTATGTTCTAAAGCGGATATTAATACTTTACAATGACTTAAATCAAGCCCTGTAAGTATATCATTTATCGATCTAGTAGCTCCGGGTGTAAATACTATATTTGAGGCATTTTTTACTCCCAAAAAATTTTCAGCTAATAATTCTCTGCATTCTTCTATTTTCTGTGTAGTTTCTTTTCCTCTTTTAGTATTAACTCTGCCGTAAGTTCCTCCTACATTTATTAAGAAATTATGCATTTCTTCAGCAACTTCTTTCGGCTTTGGAAAACTAGTAGTAGAGTTATCAAAATAATAATTTTTCATAATACTATTTTTCTATGCCCTTATAACAGCAGAAGCATTAGCCATAGCCTCTATAATACCAAGCATATTAGTTTGTTCTTCAACTTTTATATCATTTAATTCATAGAATTTAACACAAGTACCGCAGAAAAATATTTTTATTCCGGCATCTCTTAATTCTTGCAATAAAGTTTTATACGGCTCCTCAACACCTAAATAAACTCCGCCGTTATAACAATATAATGCTTCCGGTTTTGGATTAGCATCTTTTAATGCTCCTAAAAATGCCTTTAATAATAGTTCTCCTAATTCATCATTTCCTTGTCCCATTACTTTTTTATCCACAACAGCAATTACAGGACCTGAAGATTTTTCTTTATCAGTATCATTAGAAGATAACTCTTTATTTTTAATAATTTTAAAATTTAATCCTTCATTTGTATATGTTATGCCGTTATTTTTTAAAAAGTCTGTAATATTGTGAAATGCCACTTCATCATCTATTAATACTTCTATTTCTTCATTCAAAGCGGCATTTGTTATTGCAGTTTTTGTTAAGATTAATGGTTTTGGACAAGGTACGCCTTTAGCATTTACTGTTTTCATAATTTTACTTCCTTAAATAAATAATTTGTAATAATACGGTATATGATATATTAAAAAAAATTTATTGTCAATTATATGTATAAAATAAGGTTTAGTAAAATAAATTGTTATTATACGATAAAGTTATATATAAAATGTGCCATGTGATTATCTTTTTCAAATGCGTAAAATATATGATGGAATAATTCAAATATATAATTGAGTATAATTGATTTTGAAAATAATTGAGTATTTTCAGGAGATAAAGTTATGATTATACCTACTATAAAATAAATAATAGCACTTGATATAAATAATAATATAGCAGCACCAATTATTCTGTCTGCCCAAGAGAGATATATTATTTTTAATATATCTTTTACACTTTTTTCTACTTTGGAAAGTATTATCCTAGTTATGGAGTAGGTAGCTATTAAAGATATTATTTTTAAGATAAAAGAATGATCAAAATATTTAGACAGATGATTATATATTAATGGTGCTATTATGAATGTTATTATTATTGCTATAACAGGGATAATAATTGATATTAATCCTTTATATAATCCATATATTAAAGCAAAAACTAATATTGCAATTAATATTATATCAATATTACTAAACATTATGATTTCTTAAGTAAAGCTATTATAGGAGCAAATGTAAAGCTGCTTTTCTTTTTATGTGTACTAATAATATTTGACAATGCTTCTATATCTGTATGAGAAAATGAAGAATAATTTCCTATTTTCTTAGTTATTTCATTAAGATCATCTTTAGATTTTATTATATTGTTGAAGTTATTAAATATTTTATATATATCTTGATTTTGGTATTCTATTTTTGAGTTTAGATTATTTTGAACTTCAAGCATAGCAGATATATTCTCTTTTATTGACAATACTATTAGATTTTGATTTACTAATATATTTGACATTACATCATTATACTGCTCTAAAGATTTAAAATGGCTTAGCTTTTTAGAATCATTATTTATATTATTTTCCATTTCTTCAATAAATTTATCTATAGTCTCTAATATTCTATTAATTTCTTTTGTTATTATTTTGCATCTGTCTTTTATATAGAAAGAAGAATTTTCTATCGTAACTAATCCTGCAAATATATCTGTAAGCATTTTCTCTATTGCATCTGTTCCCTTAGATATTTCAAATGACAAAGTACCTATTTCTTTTGCAACTACGGAGAAACTTTTACCATAAAATCCAGCCTTAGATGCCTGAATTCCAGCATTAATAGATAAAAGATTTGTTTTATTTGTGATATCTTTAATATATTCTATTGTATTATATATAGATTCTGTAATGTTATTTACATCTTTGAACTGATTTGCTGATTCTATTATTGCATTTAAAAATTTATTTGAAGTTTCTTTAAAACTTTCTTTTATAAGTCTTAAATCATTTTTCAATGTCATTATTTGCTCATTAGAAAAATCAGATTCTTTCATATTAGAAATAGTTTGATTTAATACTCTAAAGTGATCTTGCATTTGTGATTTATATTTATCAAAGAATGTAAATATAGTATTTGTATATTTCAAACCGTCTTTTATGATATTTTTCTTGCTATTTTTAGCATCCATTAATTTATCATTAGCTTCTAAAATGGAATCTATTTTAGAACTGATTATATTGTATGCATCTTTTGCTTCTTTATCTATTTCAAAAACAAACATAGATGTATCCATTAAATTTCTATCTATAATATTGAGTTCTTCTGATATTTTATCTATATTGGTTAATGTTTTAAGGTTTAAATGTAATTTGTTATTTAATATACTTTCTTTTTTTATTGACTCAAGAGCATTTTTAGCAAAAGATGAAAATATTGATATAGACCTGAATGATGATGATATTACTATAGCAAATCCTACTCCGTCAAAATCTATATTATCTGTAATTTTTTCTAAATATAAATATCTTACTATTAATATTAATGCTATAACTATAGAAATTATTAGAAGCATATTAGATTTATAATCAAAATTAATTATCATATCCGCCAAAGTTGATATAAACATAATTAAAAATACTGATAATATAATATAATTCTTAAATACATAAAATAATCCTTCTGGTTTTATATAGTATGAATTAGTTACTGTATCGTAGTAGTTAATTGTAGTTTTAAAAAAGATTTTAGGATATATTATACTCGAAATTATTAATGCTGCGGACAATACAAGTACAATTATAAATATAGCATTATTTACATTTATAAGGTTTTTATTTTCTGATATAAAACTTCTAGAGTTTATAGGCATTAATATTATTGCCAATAGCAATAATATATTATTTGCTAAATATAGAACTGTTGCTGTATTTTGATTAGTTTTATAAGTACCCAAAAATATTATAATAAGAGATATAATATTATATACTAATATAAATAGTAAAGTAACTGAAATAGTGATATATATACCTTTTTTTGTTTTTATAGATAATAATAAATACATCATCATAAAAACAGCCATTAGAGAAATACCTATAATGGGTGCTAATAATTGTATTACTGTTATATTGTAGCCGTATATTAAACTTGAAAATATATTCATAACTATTCCTTCTACATAACTTTAGAGTATTCAGATACTTTACTTTCTAAATCATTTGTATATTCTAAAAACTTTTTCATCTCTTCATTAAGTTTATTAGTTATAGATTCCAAATCATCAGATGTTGCCAAAAGTTTATTCATATCTCTCATAATATTTTTTATTTCTAAATTTTCTGCAGATGCTTTATCTGATATATCAATTATATAATCATTTATTTCTTCTATTCTAGTTTTTATATTCAAAAAGTCATTTTCTTCATTAATAATAATATTTGTCATATTTGATATTGAATTATGCATTTTATCAGTATTTTTTATGATATTCATATTATAATCATTTTGTTTTTCCATACTAGTATTGAATTTATTTATTCTATCATAATGTATGGAAATTTCTTCTGATAATTGAGACATATTATTATTAATATTGTTGCTTGAGTATGTATATTTTTTAAATATGTCTTCTATTCCGAATAATAGATTTTGCATTCTATTTGTAGCCTGAGAAGTTTCATTTACTAGTTCGCTGACTTCCTTAGATACAACACTGAAATTATTATGCCATTCTCCTGCTTTTGACGCTTGTATACTTGAGTTTATGGCAAGAGTTTTTGTTTTATCTGACATATTTGTCATAAATGATATTATTTTATTTATTTGGAAATTTAATTGATTAAAGCTTTCTGATTTAGAGAATTCTTTAATGAAATTATTTTTTTCTGCTTCTAAATTCTTTTGCAAATCCTCAAACATTGCTGTTATATTTCTGCTTTGAGCTTGTAAAGCATATATTTTTTCTACAGATTCATGCAGTTTTACATTAGACTCCTCAAGTGTTTTTTTCTGCAATTCCACAGAGGCCTGCAAATTTGGGTATGTTTCTATTAATTCATTTATTTTTGTTATATTAATTTTTCCATCATTTATTTGGAAATTTTCTATAGTGATGAATTCATTTGTATATTCTATAACCCTATTTATATCATTTTTCAAATTATTAATAGTGGAGTATGTATTTTCTACTTTACTTACCAAGTTATTAACAGATTCAGAGAAATTGGCTTTTAATTCAGATAATTTTTCAGATGTATTTATGGCAGTATTAATTATTATAGAGTCCTGAGCTTTTATACCTTCTAAATCATAAGATTGATTTGTTTTCTTGTATACAGCTGAAATAAATCTGCTTATAGATGAATATATCATTATTATATTAAATATAGCATAAACTAAAGTAATTCTGCTAAATGTTGAATTTTTAAAAACTAAGAAATTACTTGAATATTTGGTATATATTGATATACCATTAAAATCATCAAAAAATGCTAAAGATATTAATACAATTAATACCAATAAAAGAATATTTTCTTTAATTTTTTTATTTACAGTCATTTCATATATAAATGAACATATAATTACAAAACAATATATAGTAAATACGAAATCTCTAAGTATATATACTGTTCCCAATTCTCCTCTGCTTTTTATACTATTTTTCATAGTTTCACTCAATGTACTCATAGGCTGAGTTGTTGATATAAAAAGCTGAGGATATAATAGTGCTATGGCACATAAAAGTATTAATATAAATACAATAGCTATATATAATTTATCTAGTACAAAATGGAAATGTTCGCTTAAAGTTAATTTGCTTCTTATATACATCATCCATGGTATGATAGTCAGCGAAAGGGCTAATTGTTCAAATTTATACATATTAAGTGCTAAATAATTATTCTTACTGTATAAAGAAATTATTATATTTGATGCTTCCAATCCTGAAAATAAAAAAGATAGAAAACCTAAAAGCAATACGATAGCCTGTGTTTCTTCATATAGCTGAAAATATATATAAGCATATAAGATTATACCAACTATTGATATTATAGTTGCTATAACAGGAATTCCTAGTTCTAATGTTATAAGAGAAAAATTGTAATCCATAAATCCTCTGTAATCAATCAAATGATATATTATAAATACTATTATAAGTTAATTTTAATATATTAAAAGTATAAAAAATAAAATTAACGAAAAAACAAAATACCGTTTATATGTTCGGAATTAGTTTATCAAGTATTTACTTTCTTATAATAATTTTTTAATTTGAATAATTATCTAATCTATTGAGAAATAAATATATATTATAGTTATTAACTTACATATCAAACATAAATAATATTACTCAGTGAGTTTTTTAACCCATCTTTCTCTTTTCAGCATTATAACCCCAACTGTAATTTTGGCAAAGTCAGTTAATTTAGCTATACCGAACATAGCTACAGGACCGACAGAAGTAAATTTTGCCAATATTAAGGCTAAAGGGGCAAACATAAGTAATGATACAGGAACATCAACAGCAAAACCAAATATGGTATCACCTCCAGCCCTTGAAACAGCAAATTGAGCATTAATATATGTCCATACAGGCATATAGCAGGATATAAGTATTACTAAATTTCTTGTTATTGCCTGAGCATCTATTGTAAGTTTAGAAAAAATAAAAGGGATTAATAGGGTAGAGGACATTTGTACTAATCCAACAACTAAACCTGCTATAATAGATCCGTTTAATATCCATCTTGCTTTATTTTTGGCATCTTCCAACTCTCCTCGTCCAAGTGTACCGCCTACAACTACCATAGTAGATACAAATATACCCTGAAAAACCAAGTAGAATATATTTGCTATAGTGAATCCTGATGCCATACCTGCAACTGTTTCGGCTCCGCCTCTGCTGTTATATAAAGCCGTCATAAACATTTCGCTTAATCCCCAGCTTATTTCACTTAAAAATATTAAACTTGATTTTTTCAGCATTGAATAAAATACATCTAATTTTACTTTAAGTATTTCTCTAGTTCGTACATAAAATTTTTCATGACGAAGTTTTATATATACTATAAACAAAATCATTTCTATTATTCTAGCTATCAGTGTAGCAATAGCAGCCCCTGTTTCTTCTAGTCTTGGAGCTCCGAAATTTCCATATATAAGTATATAGTTTCCTATAGTATTGCAGAATGTAGCTATTACCGATATTATTAACGGTATATGAGGTTTGCCTATCTCTCTGTATGAAGTTCCTATGGCACCGGATATTGATATTGGTATAAAAGTAAATGCTATTATACTCATATATTTTGTACTTGATATCAGTATTTCTTCCTGAGAGGCATTTCCCCTAGTCATTAGACGCATAAATATTTCAGGATTGATTATCATTAGTATCATATAAGAAATAGAAATAACAAGAGGAAGTATTACTTTAAATCTAAATGCCTGCTGCATACCTTCTTTATTGTCAGCACCATTATTCTGTGCCATATATATACCGCCTGCCGCGTAGCAGGTATTGAGTATTACCAAGTATATAAAATTTAATTGATTTGATACATTCACAGCAGCCATTTTTGTATCTCCTAATTCTGCTACCATGAAATTATCTATTAATGATACCATTCCCATTATAAGCTGCTGAAGCATTACAGGTACGGCAATAGATATGCATAATTTATAAAAATCAAAATTTCCAAAAAGAGTTTTTTTACCTGTATTAAATTTATTTGAATTGGTATTCATGATATAATCTCTTTTAATAAAAAACTAAAGTATAAATTTAGTATGATTAATAAAAACGAAATGTAATATATAGCTATTTTTATATTTGTCAATATGATTTATATGATTTTTTTGATGTTTTAGAAAAATATTAAATATCTACCGTGTATATAATCTTATTTATTTTTTTATATTGCATCTTGCATTTCATTATAAAGTCTAATCAACTCATTTGCAGCATCTTTTTTTACCTTTAAATTTTTAAATCCTTCATCAGTCTCTACTCTTATATCAGTTAAAACTTTCATTTCTCTTATAGTGTTTTCAGCATTTATACTGTAACTTCTATCTACATAAGCTGTATCCATAAAATATATAGAAGTACCATATATTATTTCGCTTTCTGTTTTAGGCATAAGAGATGTATACTGTAGAATTAAATAAGTATCATCTTCAAATTTCAATACAATTTTACTATTTTCTGATATATTAAATGAGTTGTCTGCAATGTACTCTACTTCCAATATTATATTATTAGGATCATTTGCACTTTTAAATCTGAATTTGATAGTTTCTGACCAATAACTCATGGAAATATAATCTGTTTGATAGATTTTCTGTTCATAAAAAGAATCATTTATTAAATGTACTTTTGCAGCACATGATGATAATGTTAGAATAAATATAAAAAGCAGTATTATTTTTTTCAATATTTTCTCCAAATGATTGAATATCTTATATATATATATATATATAACCTATTTATTTTTTATAAATAAAACATATGGTTTATAATTAATATTATTGACATTTATATATTTTGTGTTATATTATTTAATATGAAATACATAATTATAGGAGTGTTATATGGAACTAAAAAAAGTTTTTGCCTGCGGAGTTAGTTGGGGTGATGGTAAGCCTTCATATTTTGAAGAGTTTAAAAAGAATAATTCTGCTATATTAGGAAGCTACAACAGAAGAATAGAATATTTTAGAGATTTACAAGTTGGTGATTTAATAGCAGCAAAAGAAGGTTTTAAAATAATAGCTATAGGAGAAGTGT
>NZ_JH994110.1:975252-1084995 GCF_000316195.1 Brachyspira hampsonii 30446
AGGAAAAAGCCAATTATTACGGTGTATCTTTAGAAGATGAAGTTGATATAATTGAAGTTAATAGATGGATAGAACTAGAAGAAGCTATCATCTATGAGAATAGAGGTGCAGGTTTAATAAAAAAATATGAAGTACTTTACAAATGCAACAAAGTTTATTATGAGGAACTAAAAAAAATGGAAAAAGAAGAGATTATTAATATACTAAGTCAAAAAAAGCAGATCATACTTCAAGGGGCTCCGGGTACTGGAAAAACTTATTCTACTGCAGAAATTGCTGTTAATCTAATTGATGAAAAAGTACCAGATGACAGAAAAGAAGTTATGAAAAGATATAAAGAGCTTATAAAAAATAATCAGATATTTTTCACAACTTTTCATCAGTCAATGGATTATGAAGAGTTTGTTGAAGGATATAAACCTATTTCTAATGACGGAAATATATCTTATGAAATAACAGACGGAATTTTTAAAGAGGCTTGTAATAAATCAAAAGAAGTTGGTAAAATAGGATTAGAAGAGGCATGGAATAATTTTACGTATGATTTTTCTAATAGAGATATTAAAGGAATAGATAAAAATACAGGTTATTTGGAATTAAAAACATTAGTAAATAATAATACATTTTATTTGTCTATAGATGATAACAATATAGTTAGGTATCTTCCTGAAAATAATAAAACTGAGAAATGGGTACATTTAAATAATAGAGTAAAAGAATTTTATTACTCATTAAAAAATGAAAAAAATATAGGTTCTATATCTTATGTTAAGCCTCTATTAGAATATTTAAAAAAAGAATATCATTTATCAGAGCCTATTGAAAATAATGAAAATAAAGTTGTGCTTATAATAGATGAAATTAACCGCGGTAATATAGCAAAAATATTCGGAGAGCTTATTACATTATTGGAAGCTGATAAAAGAAAAAATGCTGACAATGAAATAGAAGTTAAACTGCCTTATTCCAAAGAAATATTTTCTGTGCCTGGCAATTTATATATAATAGGTACTATGAATACAACTGACAGAAGCATAGGATATATTGATTATGCTTTAAGAAGAAGATTTGCATTTATAACTATTAAAGCAGATAAAGAAAAAATTGAAAATTATTATAATGATAATGAAGAATTAAAAACAAAAGCTTCTGCACTATTTAATAATATAGAAAACATTATTAAAGAAAAATTAAATGAAGAATTCGAGATTGATGATATTATGATAGGGCATAGCTATTTTATGGCTAAAGATGAAGAAGAGCTAAAAAGAAAATTAGATTATGAAATAAAGCCTTTATTATTAGAGTATTATAAAGACGGTATATTAAAAAGTGATGACAATATAAAAAAATCTATTAAAGATTTGGCAATATAATTCTTATGGATAATTTAAATAATCAATGCGAATGTAAATTTTGTAAAAATAATTCTGCTTCATTTAATGAGCATAAGGATATAAAGTGTGATTTACTTATTGAATATATAAATAATTCAAAATACAGAGAATACATATTTGGAGAAAATTCATACGGCAAAACTCTTTCATATTATATAGGTGCTTTCTGGCTTGATAATGAATATACAAAAAATATTATAATTAATCCTAAAATATATAATATTGATTTTATGAAAATGTTTTCAAAATGCTTGTCCTATTCAAGTATAATAAAAGATTTTGATAAAATATACAGCATTAATTTTGAAGAGCCTCCTATAGATTATAAAGGAAATATATTAAAAAAAGGACTTGATGTATTAACGAGTATACATTTTTTGAGAATGCTTGAATTAGAACTTCATAATGGGCTTAAAAGAAATTTTATAAGAAAAGAAGAAAATCTTAATTCAAAAATAAAAGGTAAAATAAACTTTTCAAATCATATAAAGAAAAATATTATGGCTGCCAGAAATGACAGGGTATACTGTTCTTATTTTGATTATGATATAAACTGTTTGGAAAATAGAATATTAAAAAAGGCATTAAAAATATGCTATTCCAATATAGGAAGTATTTATAATTCTTTTTCTTGTATGAGCTTTTTTTCTGAAGTATCTGATGAGCTTCATTTTTATGAACTTCATAATATAAAATTAAATCCCCTATATAAAAAATATAAACTTCTTATAAAATTAGCTATTAATATAATCAAATTAAAAAGATATAAGGACTCATGCAATGAAAATGAAGCTCCTCCTTTTTATATCGATATGTCATTATTATTTGAGAAATATGTTTATGCTTTACTTATTGATTCATTAAAAGATAAGTCAGAAATATTATATCAGAAAAGTGTTTTAAATAATAAATTTATATTAGACTTTATAATTAAAGGTAGTGAATATAATTATATAGCAGATACAAAATATAAGGAAATTTATAATAATGACAATGGTTATGAAAAAGATGATATTAAACAGCTTTCAGCTTATTCTAGAATTAGAAAAGTAGTTGAACATTTAAAAAATGATAAAGAGTATTATAACGATGATAATTATGTAGCAAAATGTTTAATAATATATCCTTCAAATAATATTGATGATATAAAAATAAATTTAGAAAATATAAAAAATATTGATGATTTTGTAAAATTTTATAAGTTAGGAATATATATACCAAGATTTATTTCAAATTAATAATTTTATATTTTCTAGTAAATTCATTTTATACAATTGCTATTTTAATAGTTTTATTATATACTTTTACATCAATATTTATTATTGCAAGGGGTTAAATTAATGGAGAATCCTATAAAAAATATTACAGAAACAATAATAGGCGAATGCCGTAATTTTAAACATACATTAAAAGAAATATTATATGCAATAGTTATTGTTCTTCTTATAAATACATTTTTAATACAGAATTATCAAATACCAACAGGCTCTATGATACCTATTATAATGCCCGGAGACAGACTCTTTGCAAATAGATTCGTTTACGGAGTTAAATTGCCTTTTACAGACGGACTTTTAGGATACAGACTTCCGAAGATAAAATCACCTCAAAGAGGAGATTTAGTAGTATTCAGAGCTCCTCCTTCTGCTTCTTTCGGATGCGAGTCTGCTATGCCTTATTATGAACCTTCGCCTTTAGTTCAGATGCTTAAATTACCTGTTATGATATTTGCTTTAACTCCTTTTACTTGGGACCCTAGATTTTTACTTGCAGACTATATAGGAGAGAAACTTACAGGGGGTACTCATTTAGCACCTGCTAATTTATTTTTGGGACTTAAAACTGTAGATTTGGATCCTAGAAAAGAGTTTGTAAAACGGGTTATAGCTACAGCTGGAGAAACCGTAGAGATTAGAAACAAAAAAATAATTATCAATGGAAGTGAAATAGAAGATAAATGGGGATATTTTTTCTATGGTGATGACAGAGAATTTGTACCTATTATAGATATTTATGGTCCTATATATGTGCCTAAAAAAGGAGATGTTATAATATTTAAAAAGCTGGTTGATAGGGCTGATTATTATAATGATCTTAGTTCTTTTGAAGTTTATATTAATGATAAAGTGGTAAGCGATGATATTAAATTATGGTATTGGATGAATATATATGTACCTAATACTAAAGACAGACCTGATGAATATATATACAATGTACCTGAAGATTATTTCTTTGTAATGGGTGATAATAGAGATCAAAGCTGCGACAGCAGAATGTGGGGACTTGTTCCTTACAGACATATAAAAGGTCAACCTATGGTTGCTTGGATACAATCAAAAAGACCTGATGATGTGCCTCAGGGTTTCTTTAAATACTTTATAATAAAATAAAGAATTAAAATATGTACGATCAAATTTCTAAAGATACTTTAAAAGAATTATTCAAAATTTGGAAAGCTAAAAATATAGAGGATTTAGAAATTAAATCCTCTAATGTTTCCTTAGTTTCTTTTAAATTTTATGCTTTATCTAAAGAAGCTAAAGATATTGTTCTTTATGTACTTAAAAATGAAAGCAGAGAATTAAATTCTATAGATATAGCATACTCATTAAAGTATAGTCAGAAGCAAGTACCTGCATTTTTTGACTATATTAATGAAATAAAAAAATCAGGGCTTTTATACTTAAAAATAAAAAGAAGAAGATTAAATTCTCATGACGATACTTTGTATTTTCTTCCAAATGTAAAATCAATAATAGAAAGTATAATTTTAAAAGATGATATTAAAATATCATATTATACAGATCTGCCGTATACTGCTAATACTTATAAAAAATATCTTCAAAAAATTATACATATATATGAAAATGGAAACATTATAGAATATAGTAAGGCAAAAATAGATGATGATGAATTATTTACTTTATGCAAATCTAATATTCTTGCTGTTTATTTTTATCAAAATGATCTTAAGGTTTATGTTGCTGTCAATAATAAAAATGTTTTAGAGAATTTAGAGAAGAGTTTAAAAGAGAATATTGAAAGTTCAGTTTTTATTTATAATCATTTTAATATATTGAATGATATTGAAACTTTTATATATGAATGCGATGTTCAGAAATTATCTTCTGATGATATTAATGTAAATTTTTTAACTAATAATTTGGATTCTTCTGTTATAATAAATATATGTTTAAAATTGGATTTGATTAAATTAGATAATAAAAATTTTATATCATTGGAATATGATAATATAAAAAAATATCTTTCATCTTCCATAGAAGAAAGAATGGATAATATAACAAAAAAAGTTTATAAAAATTATTCTGATTATTATAAGCATATTTTTGCCATTATGGAGAAAGAAAGCATATCAAAATCAGTACTGTTTATGAAATTGAAAGAAAAATATAATATTTCTATAACTGCTGAAACATATAATAGTATTATTTATTCTATGTTTATTTTAGGAATTGCTGAAGCATCTTTTTATGAGAATGCTGTGCTTGCAGTTAGGAATATCAATACTTATTCAGAAGAAAGTAATTTAAAAAGATCATTTATTAATGGAAATTTTGAACTTACATTGATAAATCATTATTTGTTTTCTAATAATTTTATTTATATGTGTAATTTGTATTTTGAACTTGATAAGCAGGAAACAGTATACACTTATACTATGACAGAAGAAAACATATTAAAAGGAAAAACTATTATAAGCGATGAAGAATCTGAGTATTCATTTAATAAATTTTTGGCAGTATTAAAAAATACATTATTAGACAATAATGTAGATATTCCTAAGCATATAGAAACTAGTATAAAGAGATGGTATGAAAGAGGTATTATTTCTTATGTATATGACAATGTTACTCTTGTTATAATAAAAGATGCCAATAAATTAGAAGAAATAATTTATGAGGCTAAAAGAAAAGGCATAATTATAACAAAAATTAATGATGAATATGCTATCGTAAAATCTAGTTCTGCAACTAAAAAAAGCCTTACCAAATTTTTAAGACAAAGAAAGATAATAGTAACATTCTAAATAACAATGAGCGGTAAAAGTTATGACAGATTATTTTAATAAAGAAACCTATAATTTTTATTTACCTGAGAACTTAATAGCAACTAATCCTAATTATGAAAGAGATCATTGTAAATTAATGACTTTAAATAAGAATACGGGTAAATTAGAACATAAGATATTTGCAGATATTATTAATTATTTAAATAAAGATGATGTATTAGTTTTAAATGACAGCAAAGTAATACCTGCTAGAATATATGCAAAGAAAAATACAGGAGGAAATTCAGAGATTCTTCTTCTTAATAAAGTTAATAATGACGATAGTATTTGGGAGTGCATTATAAGAGGTAAGAATATCAAAGAGAAAGATATATTATATTTGAATTACAGTCATTTAGAAAATGCAGGAGGTATTGAGGCATTAATAGAAAAAGATAATATATCAACTAAAATAATAAAATTTTCAAAATCATTGACAAGCGATATTTTAGATGCTATAGGAAAGATTCCGCTTCCTCCGTATATAATTCAAAGCAGAAAAAGAAAAGGTGAGGAAGAATACAATAGTCATGATAAAGAGTTTTATCAAAATGTATATGCCAAAAATGAGGGCAGTATAGCTTCTCCTACTTCCGGACTTCATTTTACAAAAGAGCTTTTAGAGAAAATAAAATCTATTGGAGTTACTGTATGCTATGTTACATTGCATGTAGGTTTCTCAACTTTTAATCCTCTAAAAGAAGATGATTTAAGAAATCATATTATGCATGAAGAAAAGTTTATTATACCAAAAGAAAGCTATGATATTATAATAAATGCCAAAAAAGAGGGGAGAAGAGTTGTATCATGCGGAACTACAGTGGCAAGAGTATTGGAAAGCGAATATGATAATTATGATTTTAAAAGAATGGAAGGCTCCACTAATATATTTATTTATCCGCCTTATAAGTTTAAATGCGTTGATGCTTTAATTACTAATTTTCATACCCCGCACTCTACACTTCTTGCTATGGTTAGTGCTTTTGCCGGATATGATAATATAATGAATGCATATAAAACAGCAGTAGAAAATAATTATAGATTTTTTTCTTACGGCGATGCTATGTTTATGTTTGAATAGATTTCTATGCTAAATATATTTTTGGGAAATCTTTTTCATTGATTAATCCATCTTTAATTAAAATAGCCCTTAATACATCTATATCACTATAAATATCTATCAAAGAATCATTATTAAATTCATCAATCATTTTTTTAAATCCCAAATTTATAATGCATATAGAGTTTTTTATATCTTTTTTTATTTTTGTTTTTTACTATTATCCATATAGCTTTCATCTAATTCTATATATCTATTCATGAATTTTTCAATCGTCGGTATATAATAATCAATTACAGAATTATAAGTTCTTTTATATGATTTATTATTGCTGGTTTTTTCTAAAATAAAATTAAGTTTGAAAAGCACATCATTTATAATCAGTCTTAAATCAGAATCATCTATTTGAGATATGTTTGTTTTTATATTCTTGTCAAAACTATTTGTTTTATTTTCATTATTATTATTATTATTATTATTATTATTTGATTCTGTGTTATGATTATTATAGTATGGAGTTTCTTTTTTATCTGCTTTATTAGTTTTATAAAACTTAATATTTTTTATATAGCTTTGTAATTTATCTTGCAATGTAAAAAATAAAATTAACAATAAGAATACAAATATAATAATTGAAATCAATTTAAAAGATATTGCCCAAAATACTAATCCTGAAAATACTAATAGTGATATTGATATAATAAAATTAATATTACTTGAAAATAAATTTGTATATTTTTTCATAATAATGTCTCCATATAAATGTAAAAAATATTTACTTTTATATGATACAATAAAAATGAAAAATATCAATTATTAAATAATTATTTTACTACTTCTTTTATAATTCTATGGAAATTTTTATATTCTATTTTCTCTATTTCTTCATTATTAAATCCGGCTTCTTTTAATTTGATTATAATATCATAAGACTTTGATGCATTTTCTAACCCTTTTATATAAGGAGCATCTTCATCTTCAAAATATTCATTATAATCAAAACCAAGCCCCACATGATCTATTCCTATTTTATCAGCTATATATTTTATATGATCTATTCCTCTGTCTATATTTTGTTTTTCTTTGTTTTCATCAATGAAGCCTTTATAAGAATTAAATCCTATAACGCCATTAACATCTCTTATTGCTTTTAATTGTTCATCTGTAAGATTTCTCATGCTATTGCATAATGCTCTGGAATTAGAATGTGAGGCTATAACAGGGCAGGAAGTAATATCCATAACATTAAAGAAAGATTTATCATTCAAATGCGATACATCAACTATCATGCCTATATCCTGCATTTTTTTTACAGCCTTTTTTCCTAAATCAGTTAATCCTCTTGATGAATTTCCTCTCACTCCCGTAGCTAATTTATTTTCTTCATTCCAAGTAAGACTAGCATGTCTTGCCCCATACTCATAAAACTCGTCTATCAAATCAATATTATCATCTATGGATATAAGTCCTTCAAATCCTATAAATATATATAATTTGTTTTCTTTTTGTGCATTGATAATATCATTATAATTCTTTGCTATTAATATAATATCATTTATATATTCAAGTTCTTTATTTATAGAATACTGAATTTCTCTTACTCTTTCTAATGCTCTATTATAATTTTTCGGCTCAGTCCATATAACAAATATAGCGCCTCCTATCTTACCCTTTATCATATTTTCATAATGATACTTTTTTATAATATTGTTTTCACCTTTTAAAGTTTTTACAGCAACATCAGTCCATATATCAGAATGAGCATCAAAAATCATATTTATTCGCCTTCTTTTTAATTGATTAATTTTTATTACTATTATCATCATTGCGGTCATTATTTGAATCATTTATACATTCATTTTTTTGAAATAGAATGATTTTTTTTATTGCTATATATACAATAATGCATGATAGTATTTTATCAAATATATTCGTTAATAATCTTATTATGAAAGAGGCATGAAAAATATCTACTCCGTTTTCATTTAAAATTTTGATAAAGCTGTCTATTTTTGCCCCTGTAAATCCGTCAGATAAAACTACAGATATTGGAGTTCCTATTAAAGATGATATTATACCAATGATAATTCCTGATATAATGGCTGGTATTATATTAAAATTAATTTTTCTCGCTATAAGCCCAATTATTATCCCTATTAATGCATTTATTACTGCAAAATTTAAATGCGAATAGTTTATAAACAATGATATTATAATATTTGTTAATATCCCTACAATAGCACCGTAAATAGGTCCTAGCAAAACAGCCGACAAAATAGTGCCTACAGAATCTAAAAATAAAAATGGTATTTTAAATAATAATACTATAAATGTTAAAGCAAAATTTATTACTATTGCTATAAAAGCTATTAATATATTGTATTTTAAATCATTATTCATTTTCTTTTCCAAATAATTCAGTAAAATATAATTATTTAAGTAATATTCAGCATTAAATTATGTTTTTATTGCTGCAATATTAGTATCTTCATAATTTTCCAGATTTTTGAAATATATAATCTATTATAATATAATAAAATATTATAACGAAATAAAATTTATTTTCAATATTATTTTTACATATAAAAAACTCCTAGTAAATATATATTATTTACTAGGAGTTAATTTATTCTTTAATTATTATTTATTATTTAGCAGTATAAGCAACCATAGTCATCCAAGATAATGGTTTGTTGTAATGAGGTAGGAAGAAGAAGTCAGATAAAGCAAATTCCTGAACAGTCATACCTCTTTGTATAGCTAAAGAGAATGCATGTATAGCTTCAGCATGATTATGTTTAGAAGCAATTTGAGCACCTAATAAACGGCCTGTACCTTCTTCATAAACGATTTTTACTAATACATCTTCGTTGCCAGGCATAAATTCAGGTCTTTCAGAATCTTTAAAGAAGTTAGATTTTGCTTTTAATCCTTTTTTCTTAGCAGTTTCTTCAGACCAACCAGTAGAAGCCATACTATATCCGAATACACATATAGCATTAGAACCTTGAGTACCGCAGTATTCAACATGTTTTCCTAAAGCATTATTAGCAGCAACAATACCCATTCTTACAGCATTAGTAGCTAAAGCAATATACTCTTGTTTTTCAGAAGCTCTTGAATATACAGTAGCACAGTCTCCTATAGCATAAACATCAGGATCTTTGCTTGATCTCATAGTAGTATCTACTACAATAGCACCGTTAGGTAAAGTTTCCAAATAGTCTTTATAAAGTTCGCTATTAGGTCTGAAACCAACAGACATAACTACCATATCTACATCATAAGAACCTTTATCGGTAACAACTTTTTTAACTCTGTCATCACCTTCAAACTTTTTAACAGTTTCACCTAAACGCATTTCTATTCCAGCATCTATGATTCTTTTTTCAGCTTCATCAGTGATTTCTTTATCAAAATAGTTAGCCATAACTCTAGGCATAGATTCCATTAAGATAACTTCTTTACCATGGTTTTTGAATGCTTCTATAAGCTCAACACCTATATAACCAGCACCAACAACCATAACTTTTTTTACTTCAGGTTTAGCTATTTCATTAATGATATCCTGTCCTTGTTGGAATAATTTAGCGAAGAAAATACCTTTTTTAAGACCGTATTCAGTACCTTCTTGTTTTAATCCTTCTATAGGAGGAGTTACAGGCCAAGAACCAGTAGCAAGTATAAGTTTATCATAATTGTCTTCAAACTCTTTACCTGTTTTTAATTCTTTGATATGTAATTTTTTGTTAGCCCAGTCTATTTTTGTTACTTCATGTCCCATATAAACATCGATGCCTTCAGATTTCAAACCTTCAGGACTAGCATAGAATAAACCTTTAGGATCTTTTACTACGCCGCCAACCCAAAGAGCGATACCGCAGGCTAAGAAAGATATATTATCATTTCTGTCATAAGTTACAACTTGACAATTAGGATCTGTAGCTTTTAAAGTTTTTGCTGCCCATGTACCTGCATGGTTGCAGCCGATTACGATAACTTTCATAATATTTTAACCCCTTATTAAAAATAAATTGTATTAAAATTTTTTGCTTATTATAGTACAAAAAAAGGACTTAGTCAAGTTATATTATGTTTATATTAGTAAATTTTAATAATTTTAGTATTTTTTTTATATAATAATTTCACTAATTATTAGGAAATTACTATAAATAATATGATTTTTAATTTTTATTATGCTTAGCATTAAAAATTATGTGTAAAATTTTTGTAATAAAAACATAATAATTTTACAAAAAATTAAACATTATGAAAAATATATTTGATATTTATTTAAATTATATTAATTAAATAAATAAAATTTATGCGATATGTAGTATAGTATGGTATAGTATTTATTATATAAATATCATTATTATTAATATTGATATTTATACTTTTTATGCTATATTATTAAAAAACTGAAATTATAGGTTTAATATTATGTCAAATTTTAATGAATATTTTTTGATGGAAGAGAAAGATGTTTTGCTTTATGTAAAGAATAAATTAAAATATTTTTCTCAGGATGATAATATAATTTGTAAAGAAATAGGCGACGGCAATATTAATTATGTATATAGAATAAGCAATGGTAAAGATTCAATAATACTTAAACAGGCAGGAGTTCACACTAGAAGCAATTCATCAGGAAGAATACTTGATATTAATAGAAATTCAAGAGAAGCGGATATTTTATCTTTTTACGGCAGCATACTTCCTGATTTGGCTCCGAAAATCATTTCTATAGACAGAGTTATGAATTTATTTGTAATGGAGGATTTAAAATCTTTTCTTGTGCTTAGAGATGCTTTGATGAAAGGGCAGATATATCATCATTTGCAAGAACAGATAACAGATTTTTTAGTTGAAACAACATTGTCTACAGCTGATTTTTTTATAGATCCGTTTGCCAAGAAAGAAAATGTTATAAAATATACCAATAAAGAACTTTGTAAGATAAGCGAAGAACTAGTATTCAGAGAACCATTTTTTAATGTTCTTAAAGAAAATGTTTTTTCTAAATCATTAAATAAATTTGTTGAGGATAATCTTTATAACAATAAGCAGCTGCAATTAGAAGCGGCAAAATTAAAGTATGAATTTATGAATAATCCTCAGGCTTTAATACATGGAGATTTACATACAGGTTCTATATTTGTTAATGAAGATTATATAAAAGTTATGGACTGCGAATTTGCCTTTTATGGTCCTATAGGCTATGATTTAGGTACTATTATAGCTAATTTTATATTTTCTTATGTTTATCATTTGTATGTTACCAAAGATAAAAATTATACATCATTTCTTTTTAATGTTATTGATAACATTCTAAAACTTTTTAAAGATAAGTTTATTAGTAAATTCTTAAATGAATGTACTGATATATCAGTACAAAATGATTATTTTGTAGAATATTATCTTCTTGAGGTCTTGAAAACAGGATTTGGTATATGCGGACTTGAATTACTAAGAAGAACTACAGGCTGTGCGAGAGTAAAAGAAATAGAGTCGGTTTCTGATGATGATATAAGAAGAGATATAGAGTATACTCTTTTAAATATAGGTATTGAATGCTTATCATATAGGGAGAGGCTTTCTGAAGAAGAAAAGTTTATGAAATTTGTTGATAATGTAATTGATAATATAAATTTATAATTTTTAAATTTCTGTTTTTAATAATTTTTTGGAGTTTTTTTATGATTAATAGAATAGATAAAGAATTAGCTTTTATGCTTCAGTTTGAAAATATAGCTTGGTATGATGACGGATGCGTTAAAATATTAGATAGGAGAGTTTACCCTAATAAAGTTAATTTTGTTGAATGTAAAACTCATAAAGAAGTTTCAAAAGCTATAGCAGATATGGTAACTCAAAGTGCCGGTCCTTATTTGGCAGTTGCTATGGGTATGGCATTAGCCGGATATGAATCAAAGCATTTAGATGGAAATGACAGAATAGATTTTCTAACTCATGCATGTAATACTTTGTCTAATTCAAGACCTACAACAAGTGCTAGAATGATGTCAATAACAAAATCATGTTTAGAAGCTGGTACTGAGGCTATAAAATCAGGCAAAGACCCAATAGAAGCTATGTTTAACAGAGGTATAGAGCTTTCTACTAAAAGATATTCCAAAATAAAAAAAATAGCAGAAAATCTTGTATCAATGTTTCCGGATAAAGGAACTATACTTACTCAATGCTTTGGAGAATCTGTTGTTGGATTTATGATACAGGAGTTTCAAAAAAAGAATAAGGATATAAAGGTAGTATGCGCTGAAACTAGACCTTATTTTCAGGGTGCTAGGCTTACAGCAACAGTTGCTTATGATCAGGGAGCAGATGTTACAGTTATTACTGATAATATGGTTGCATACACTATGCAGGAGAAAAAAATTGATGTATTTACTTCTGCAGCCGATTTAATATGTCTCAATGGGGCGGTTGTAAATAAAATAGGAACATTCCAAATAGCAATAGTAGCAAAATATTTGGGTATTCCTTATTTTGTAACAGGGGCTCCGGACAAAGGATATCATGGACTTGAAGATGTGCATTTTGAGTTTAGAGATGAAAAACTTGTAACTGAGGCTATGGGGGTAAAGACATCTAAAGAGGGTGTTAAGGGATTTTATCCTGCATTTGACTATACTCCGCCGCATTTAGTAAGTGCTGTTGTAACAGATTTGGGTATTTACAGTCCTTATGATGTTTTTAAATATTATATAGGCAATGATGAAGGGGAGTATTAATAATTCTCTTTACATCGGATTTTTTATATTTTCTTTTTTTATATCTATTAAAAAATCTACAAATAATTCAAATAATATAGGGTCTAATTGTGTTTTTTTAACTATGTAATTATCATATATTAATTTTACAGCATCTTCAGTATTCATATCTTTTCTGTTATAATTCTTTTGAGGCATTACAGTTGTATCAAATAAGTCTATTATTTCTAATACTTTAGCAGGGAAAAATGCTAGGCTTTGAAGTGTTTGAATATCATCAGAATTGTCTGACATAAGTGAAGAAGGATCCAAAGCTTTGTTTTCATTGAATTTATTTATCATTTTTATCACATTATTTCCGTAACCATAATATTCATGGTGCATTCCAACAATCAATGATATATTATCATTATAATTTCTAAACAGTTTTAAAAACTGATATCCTTTAATAGCATGTGAAGTTGCTTCTTTGGTATACTCTTTTGATTTATTAATATTTAAATAGTCTAATTCCTTTACCTTAACAACATCATGCCAAAATGCTCCTGCAGCAAATGATGCTATATTTTCTATTGATATTTTTTTAAGTCCGTTTTTGAATATATCATTGAATTTTATATTAGTTTTATTTATCTTATATTTTTTAAAAACATTTTCATAAAATCTTTGAAATTTTTTATTAAAATTAATAATAGTTCTCAGATTTAAATGATTATCTATTTGCTCATTATAATAAAGCATAAATTCTATAAATATTATAAAAACTCTATTTCCATGTCCTATAACATTTCTGCAGTCAAAATTATCAAATCCGTAAAATAAACTTATATTAGGATATATTTTTTCTACTAACTTAGTAATAGACAGTATCAAATCATTTGCCGCTATTTGCGTATCATAGTATTCTAAATCATCGAAATATATTTGATTCATTTTATCTTTAGATGCATTTACCAGATGTATTAAATTAATTCTTTCTATAAATGCGAGTCTAGTTATTATTTCTAATATATATTTTATAGCATCAGCATATAATTCCTCATTGTAGTATTGATTTAATATATCAATATAATTTTTTATAGATATAAATCTTTCTTTAGGGCTTTCTTCTAATATCATCTCCAGCATTTTATATTCAAAAATTTTTGTATTTTCAGAATCCGGCATACAGTCTTTGTATACTTTTATAAACTGATTAATATTTTCAATATGTTTGAATTCATTTTTTTCATTCTTTTCAAGCACTAAATCTATAATTGATTTTGAATTTTTTGTTATATAGAAATTATTAAATATATCGCTATTTATAGAACTTTTATCAAAAAGTATATCTATTTTGTAGTTTGGTATTGATAAGTATAAATTATCATTGCTGGTACATATAATTTCAGGAGAGTTAAATTTAATAGTGTCTATATTTTCTTTTATAAAGTTTATATCTATTGCTGTATATTTTTCTAAATCAATATCCATATTCAGCCTTCAAAATTAAATACTGATAGCTATTGCAATAATATACTTTTTTTATTTTTTATTCAATAATTTTATATGATTAAATTAATTTTTTATTTGTAAAAAATAATGTAAAAAATCATTTTAGGGTATTGACAATTTTTTTTTATATAGTAGAATATGAAACTCATAGAACTTAAAGTTCATTTATTAATAATGGGGTGTCGTCAAGCGGTAAGACAATTGGTTTTGGTCCAATTATTCGAGGGTTCGAATCCTTCCACCCCAATTTTCTAGTTATTAAAATGGTATTTTAAATGGGTATAGAAGACGAAATATTAATTTTAAGCGGCACAGCAAATCCTCAATTGTCAGAAGATGTCGTTAAGAATCTTGGGCTTAAATTAGGTAATATGGAAATTCGTAAATTTGCTGATGGTGAAACTTTTGTTCAAATAGAAGAAACTGTCAGAAATAAAGATACTTATATAATACAGCCTACAGGCCGTCCTTCAAGCAGTGAAAATTGGATGGAGCTTTACTGTATTATAGATGCTTTGAAAAGAGCTAGTGCTAAAAGAATTACGGCTGTTATACCTTATTATGGGTATTCTAGACAGGATAGAAAAAATGAACCTAGAGTACCTATAACTGCCAAATTAGTAGCTAATCTTTTATCTGAAGCAGGTGCTCATAGAGTATTAGCTTTAGATTTGCATGCAGCTCAAATACAAGGTTTTTTTGATATACCTGTTGATCATATGCTTTCAAAAAATGTCTTTCTAGACAAAATAAAAAAAGACCTTGATATGTCTAATTCTATTATAGTTTCTCCAGATATAGGGGGAGTAGGAAGAGCAAGAGCTATAGCCAAACAGCTTAATCTAGATATAGCTATAATAGATAAGAGAAGAGACAGAGCTAATGAATGTGAAGTAATGAATATCATAGGTGATGTTCATGGTAAAGATGCTATTATTATAGATGATATAATAGATACAGGCGGAACTCTGATAAAAAGTATGCAGGCACTTAAAAAGGCTGGTATGAGAAAAATATATGTGTTTATAACTCATGCCGTATGCTCAGGCGATGTTTATGAGAGAATTAATGCCAGTGATATAGAAAAGCTTTATATAACAGACAGCTTAAAAGTGATGAAAGATAGATTAGGCAGTAAAATAGAAGTTCTTTCAGTTGCTCCTGTTATTGCAGATGCTATCAGACATATACATATGGAGCTTTCTATAAGTGTTCTATTTGATAAGTAAAATTAAAGGAAAGAAAAATGAGTGAGAATTATACTATTAAAGCTTTGCAAAGAGATACTAAATTTAAAAGTGTTGGCCGTAAATTAAGAAATGAAGGTTATGCTTTGGCTACTCTTTATGGAAGAGAAAATCAATATTCTATTGCTGTAGAGCTAAAAGAATTTGTTAAAGTTTTTTCTTTAGCAGGTCAGCATGATATAATCACTTTAGATATACAGAATGATAAAGCAAGAGAAGTATTGGTAAAAGATTATCAAATAGATGGTATAAAGAGAAGTATCAGACATATAGATTTTTATGAAATAGATAGAAATAAAAAAATCAAGACTTATGTTCCTATTCACATTGAAGGTACTCCTGAAGGTGTTCGCTTAGGTGGAGGTACTTTAGAGCAGGTTGAATACGGTTTGAATATTAAAGCTTTTCCGGGTTCTATACCTAGAGAATTGGTTGTTGATGTTAGTGAATTAAAAGTAGGAGACAGTTTGCATATCAGCGATATAAAATTCCCAGAAGGTGTTGATCCTGTTGGTGATGCTTCTAAAGCTATTGTTACTGTTGTTACTACTCAAGACGAAGATGCTAACAAAGGTGCCGCAGAAGCATAAAATATAGTTCTAGGGTTACTATTATATGATGAAATTAGTAATGGGACTAGGCAATCCGGGAGAACAGTATAAAAATCATAGACATAATGTCGGATACATGATTTTGGATAGAATTGCCAAGAAACTTAATGTAGAACTTGACATAAAAAAGAAAAAAACAGTTTTTGGAAAGGGTAAATCTGGTAAGATGGAGTATTTGCTCCTTAAGCCTCAGACTTTCATGAATCTTTCTGGTGAAGCTGCTCTTTATATGGCAAGTTTTATGAAAATCACTGTTGAAAACATTATAGTTATATATGATGATATGGATATACCTATAGGTGAATTTAGGGTTATACCTTCTAAAAATGATGATTCCGAAGCCGAAGTCGATGATATTGAAATAGATCATAATGGTGTAAAAAGCATAAGAGATTCCTTAAAAAGCTACAATTTTACTAAAATAGGTGTTGGTATAGGAGCATGTCCGGAAGACGAAGAAAAAGCTGATTTTCTTTTAGCTCCTTTTACTAAAGATGAAAGAAAAAAAATAAGAGATATATCTGATAATGTTGTAGATGCTGCTTGTATTGCTTTATTTGAATCTCCTCAGGCTGCTAAAAAGAAATATCCATGATAACTAAATTAATTATAGGGCTGGGAAATCCTGGAGATGAGTATAAAAATAATAGGCATAATGTAGGTTTTATACTCATTGATAAAATAGCTGAAAATTTTAATATCAATTTTGATAATAATAAAAAGAAATCATTATATGCAAGATCCAAAGAAAATAATATAGAATATATACTTCTTAAACCGCAGACTTTCATGAATCTTTCCGGCGAATCTGCAATTTTTATATCAAAATTTTTTAATATAAAACCAGAAGATGTAATAGTCATATACGATGATATGGATATACCTTTTGGTACTTTTAAAATCAAAAAAGGCGGAAGTTCAGGCGGACATAATGGTATAAAAAGCCTTATTTCTCATTTACAAAGTGACGATTTTACAAGAATAAGAATCGGTATAGGAAGACCTAGTGCCGGTAAAAAAGTTAATGATTATGTCCTTTCAAATTTTAGCAAGAAAGAGAGAGAAGAATTAGATACTGCAATTGCAGATGATATAATAGATGCTGTAAAAATAGCTTTATTTGAATCTCCTGTGATAGCTCAAAATAAATACAATAAAAAAATAGGCAAAGAAAATTCAGATAAAAATAAAGGTAATAAAAATATGATTAAAATAGTAGCCAGAAATCCTGTAAGCCATGAAAATAAATCAAAATTTATAGAAACAGCTAAAGAACTTATTGATAAAAGCAGAAAAGAAAAAGGATGCATTTCTTACAATTTATATGAAAGTGTAGACGGAAAATATCTTACTTTTATAGAAGAATGGAAAGATGAGAAAGCCATAGAAAGTCATAATAATTCAGAGCATTTCAAAGCGATAGTTCCTAAATTGGGAGAATTAACTTCAGGCGATAAAGATGTTATTTTATATAAAGAAATAAAATAATATTTAAATTTTTATTTTAAATGCTGCAATGGTAAAATCATCATCAGGAGACATATATGAAAGATAATCATAAAAATCTTTTTCTATGTTGATGATTATATTTTCAGCTGAATTATTCCTATTGTTAAATATAACTTTTTTAAATCTATCTATTCCATAAAAATCATATTTATTTTTAGACCTTGATGCTTCTGTTACTCCATCAGTATAAAATATTAATACATCATCTTTTTTTATATTTACAGTTTCTTCCTCATAATATGCCTGAGGGAAAAGTCCTATAATAGTTCCTCCTTTATTGTATTCTTTTATTTTAGAGTTTTGTAATATAAGGATTGGAGTATGGGAGGCATTGGAGTATTTTAGAGTTTTATTTTTTAAATCTATTTCTGCAGCTATCATTGTAAGATAGTAATTGATAGGCAGAATTTTAATTATATAATTATTAATATCATATAAAAAAGAAGAAGGGGATTTGAATGACTGAGCAAAATTTCTAAAAACAGTTTTGAACATAGCAGTTATTATTGCAGCCTCAACACCATGTCCACTGATATCCGAAATTATAAAAAGTATTCTATCTTCATCAAGATATATATAATCAAAAAAATCTCCGCCTATAGTTTCAAAAGGTTTATATAATGAAGCAGAATTTATCTTATTATTGTTAGGCATTTTTTTGGGCATCATATTTTCCTGAAGTTTTCTAGCCTTTTTCATATCTTTTTTATATTGTTTTTTTATATCTTCTAAAACATCATATCTGCCCAATATATAACTGTTTTTTTCTTTTAAATCTTTTATTGCTGTTTGATAATCATTTATTATTGTGCTGTTGATTTTTGAAAATCTGTATATTTTTCCGTCTGATGATTTTTCTTCTACTTGCTTATAATCTTTAATTAGATATAAATTTATAATGTTTTTATATAAAATGATACCGGGAATAAAAAATGAAAGAAATAATATTAATAAAAGTATAAAAATAAATTTATTTTCATAATATGAAATGCATGCTATATTCAAAAGTAAAAAGAGTATAAGAAATACCATAGAAATAAATTTAAAAAATATTAAAATTCGTTCATTTTTCATGTTAATTTTGCTTAGGATTAAAAATTATGTTATAGATTATATCAAAAAGATTGTAGTTTGCAAATATTTTTTATAAAATAATAATTATAGATATTGCAAAAATTATACATACTTTATAGAATATAAATATATTAGTAATTGTTAAAAGGATTTTTAATTATTTTATTTTTATCTTTGTTCTCGAGTGCATAACAGCATTTGATTATATATTAAAAAACGGAGGAATCATTATGATATTAAAACCAATAAAAAGTGAGTTCAATCAGGATTTTCATAATTCTATTTGGAAGGCAAAAAATTATATAAGGGATCATTATGAAGAATTAAAAAAACTTCCTAACGGCAAGCATTTGCTGGACAAAGAAATTTGCGAAGGTGCTTTTATCAATGTTACAGAGTATGATAATAAAGATAATCCGCCTTGGGAATCACATTTAAAATATGTTGATGTTCAGATAATATTTGAAGGATCTGAAGATTTTATAATAGCAAATACTTCTTCATTAAAACCTAAAACTTATGATGAAGCTAGTGATTATCATGATTGGGAAGGAGAGGGAACTGTTCGTTTAACTTTATCTCAGGGAGATATGCTTATACTTCTTCCTTATGATGCTCATAGAGTAGGACTTCCTCCAAAATCAGGAAAAAATCATGTTAGAAAAGCTATAGTTAAAGTTCCTTATAAAGGTTAATCATTAATAATCAATAATTTAAATATTAAAGACTGATGCTTATTTTTAGTATCAGTCTTTTTTGTATCATAATTGGCTATTGACAATATTAAAAATATATTGTATGCTATATATTATAAGGTAGGGCTTATACTTCTTTCTAAGATATAAGATTTCCGATAAACTTCGATAATTTACTCTTTTTATATTCAAAAACGAAGACTAGCTGCCTGTCTAGTAATTATAATTTCAATAAAAAAGGAGAATTATATTCTATGAAAGTTATGGGAATAGTTGCCGGAAGACATAACGGAAACAGTGAAATTTTAGTAAAACAAGCTTTAACAGCAGTAAAAGATGCAGGCGGAGAAGCAGTACTTATTAATTTATTTGATTATAATATAAAGCCTTGTTCAGGCTGCGAATCTTGTACAATAGGTATGGAAAAGTCATTCAAAGAAGGAAAAGAATATAAAGGATGCATCTATAAAGAAAAAGATGACATGGACAAGATAGTGGAAGTTATGAATCAATGTCAGGGAATAATAGTAGGATGTCCTACTTATGATTTACTTCCTTCTTCTTTATATTTATCATTTGCTCAAAGATTTTTGGCTTATGAATTATCATTTAGAATAAAAATAGGTCAGGTAAAAGAAGATCCTCATACAGTTGCTGGGCTTATAGGAGTGGGAGGCTCTAAACATGATTGGCAGACTATGAGTTTGGAGGGGCTTGCTGCTACAATGTTTACTCAGTCTATTACCGTGGTAGATATGTATTTAGCTGAGAGTGTTGGAAGACCCGGAAATGTTCTTATACATAAAGATTATTTAGATAGGGCATATCATATGGGTAAAAATATTGTTCAGGCAATAAATACTCCTGTTAATGAAAGAAAATGGCTAGGAGATCCGAATTTAGGATTATGTCCTAGATGCCATTCATCTTTAGTATATCCGGGAGAAGAACATTGGGACGGAGTAAAATTTAATTTTGAATGTGCTGTTTGCGGTGCAGGCGGAGATTTAGTTAAAGATGAAAATGGAGAATATAAATTTGTAATTGCAGAAAACGGACTTATAAGAGATAGAAATATTAATGAAGCAAGGGCTGTTCATTTACAGGAAATAATGGAAACAAGAAATAATTTTATGTCAAAAAAGAGCGAAGTAGAAGAAGAATATAAAAGATTTAGAGAGATGAAATTTGAAACTATAAAATAGCCGTTAATAAAACTTTTTTCAATAATATAAAAATAGCACTATGATATTTTATTATCATAGTGCTTTTTAATTATAATTTTTAGAGATTATTTTCTATATTTTTCATCAGCTTGGTATTCAGTATGCAAGAAGTGATGAGCTCTTTCTCCAAGAGGTTTTCCAAGGAAGTCATCATAAAGTTTTTTAAGATTTTCATTTTCATGAGAACATCTATGTTTAACAACATTTTTATCTTCATCATACAAACCTTTAGCCCTATCTGTTCTAGTTTCATTTGTAGTACCATAAGGCTGACCGCCTCCGCCTACACATCCGCCCTGACAAGCCATAACTTCTATAAAGTTGTAAGGAGGATTTTCACCTTTTTCTTTAGCTTCTCTCATTTCCTGCATTACAGGATCAACATTATGAAGTCCATTAACAACTGCAAGTTTAACATCTTTATCCATAACTTTTATAGTTGCTCTTTTTACGCCTTCAAGTCCTCTTACATCTTCAAAATCAACATTGCTTAAATTACTTCCAGCTATTATATTATAAGCAGTTCTCAAAGCTGCCTCCATAACACCGCCTGTAGCACCGAATATAGTACCAGCTCCGGAATATTCACCCAATATGCTGTCAGCTTCTTCAGGCTCAATTCCTGCAATATCTATACCATAGTGTTTAATCATTCTTGCAAATTCTCTTGTTGTAATTACTACATCAACATCTTTGTATCCGCTTGAATACATAGTTTCATTTTTTCTTATTTCATTTTTCTTAGCAGTACAAGGCATGATAGATACATTGAAAATAGTAAAAGGATCTACATTTGCTTTTTCTGAGTAATAAGTTTTTGTCATAGGTGCAAGCATCATATGAGGCGATTTTGCACTTGAAACATTATCAAGCAAGTCTGGATAATATTCTTCTGCATATTTAACCCAAGCAGGACAGCAGGAAGTAGTCATAGCAGCTGTACCATTGCTTTCTGTAAATCTTTTAACGAATTCATGAGCTTCTTCCATTATAGTCATATCAGCTCCAAAATTAGTATCAAATATAGCATCGAATCCCATTAAACGCAAAGCAGCATATATTTTTCCAGTGATATTATCTCCTGGTTTAAGTCCGAAATATTCTCCTAAAGCAACCCTTACAGAAGGAGCCATTTGAACTGTAACATAAGTATTAGGATCATCAATAGCAGCCTGAACTTCATGAGTTTGATCTGTTTCATAAATAGCAGCTACAGGGCAGTGAGAAGCACATTGTCCGCAGTCTACACAAGGCGAATCTTTTAATGATACAGCACCAGGAGCAAAATAAGTATCAAAACCTCTATTAACAAAACCCAAAGCATGAACCTTCTGCATTTCCTGACAAACAACAACACATCTTCCGCATTTAATACATTTCTCTGGGTTAAGAACTATACTTCCTGCAGATTCATCTCTAGGGTGATTTTGTTTAATATTATCATATTTGGAGTTTCTAACACCAAAGTCAGCAGCAGCAGTTTGAAGTTCGCATTCTCCGTTTCTTATGCAGTTTAAACAGTCATTAGGGTGAGCTGATAATACTAATTCCAATACTCCTTTTCTAACTGTATTAATTTCTGCATCATGAGTAATTATATCCATACCATTTTCTACTAAAGTAGAGCATGCTCTAGTATATTTATTGCCTTGATTTGCTAATTTTACAACACATATACCGCAAGCCGATGTAGGTGGTATGTCTGGGTGATAGCATAATGAAGGTATTTTTATTCCTAATTTTTTGGCAGCTTTTAATATAGTAAGACCTTCTTCAACTTCTATTTGTTTTCCATTTATTTTTATTTTAACCATAAATTTACGCTCCTTATTTAATTTAATTCTTCTTAGGTACAGGCGGACTAAATATACCTGCTTTGTATTCATCTTCAAAATGCTTTAAAGTTGACATTACAGGATTAGGGGCAGTAGAACCCAAAGCACATAGCGATGCTTTTCTCATAGTAAGAGCTATATCTTTTAATTTTTGTATATCTTCTTCTTTAGCTCTTTTTTTCGTAAATTTTTCTAATATTTTAAGCATTTGCATACCGCCTACTCTGCAAGGTACACATTTACCGCAGCTTTCATCTACGCAGAATCCAAGATAGAATTTAGAGAAATCAACCATACTAGTATCTTCATCTATTACTATCATACCTCCGGAACCCATCATAGAACCTAATTCCACTAAATTATCAAAATCTATATGAGTGCCGAATAATGATTCAGGTATTATACCTCCGGAAGGTCCTCCTGTCTGAACACCTTTAACAAACTTGTCATTAGGTATTCCTCCTCCTATATCGAATACTATTTCTCTTATTGTTGTTCCCATAGGTACTTCTACAAGTCCGGACACATTGACATTTCCTGTTAAAGCGAATACTTTAGTTCCTTTTGAATTTTCTGTACCAATAGAAGAGAACCAATTACCGCCATTATTAATAATAGCAGTAACATTTGCAAAAGTTTCAACATTATTAATAACTGTAGGTTTTTCAAAAAGTCCTTTTACGGCAGGGAAAGGAGGTCTTGGTCTTGGTGTTCCTCTATTTCCTTCTATAGAAGCTATAAGTGCAGTTTCTTCACCGCATACAAAAGCACCAGCTCCAAGTCTTATATCCAAATCAAATGAGAAATCACTTCCTAAAATTTTCTCACCTAATAAACCATAATCATAAGCCTGTTTCAAAGCTATTTGCACCCTATCAACAGCAAGTCCGTATTCAGCTCTTATATATAAGTAGCCTTTATTTGCTCCTATAGTATAGGCTGCTATAGTCATAGCTTCTATTACAGAATGAGGATCCCCTTCAAGTATACTTCTATCCATATAAGCACCAGGGTCTCCTTCATCAGCATTGCATACTATATATTTTTGATCCGATTCAACTTCTTTTGTAAAGCTCCATTTTTTCCAAGTAGGAAATCCTGCTCCGCCGCGTCCTCTAAGCCCAGATATTTCCATCTCTTTAAGAACTTCATCAGGAGTCATTTCAAATAATACTTTAGATAAGGCTTTATAACCGTCATTTCCTATATATTCATCTATATTTTCAGGATCTATTATACCGCAGTTTTTTAATACTATTCTTCTTTGTTTTTGATAAAAGTTAATCTCTTTTGAGAAATCCCTATGTTCTCTTTGTTCTTTATATAGTATTTTCAATAATAATTCGCCTTTCATTATATGTTTTTCTATGATATCTTGAGCATGTTCAGGTCCTACATGCGTATAAAAAACTCTGCCCGGCATAATTTTTACAACAGGACCCTGACTGCAGAAACCAAAACAGCCTGTTTTTACAACTAATACTTCATCAGCAATACCATTTTTTTCCGCATACTCTCTTAATAACCTTACAATTTCATCACTTTTACCTGATTCGCAGGCTGTACCTCCGCATACAAGTATATGATGTTTATGAGATGTAGATGATTCTCCTCCTTTTCTTAAACCTATTTCTTTTTCTTTGTTAAGTCTATGTTCTTCTAATTTTTTTCTATCTAATTTTCCTGCCATTTTTATACTCCATATTTTACTCTTTTTTATCCTGATTATTGCTGATAAAATTTGCTATATCATCAACAGTTACCCTTCCGGAAACTTCTTCATTGAATGTTATTACAGGTGCTAAACCGCAGCAGCCTATACACCTTACTTCTTCCAATTTATACTTTCTATCAGCTGAATATTTTTGATCTCCTTTTAGATTTAATTTTCTTTTAATCTCTTCTACTAATTGTCCGCCGCCTTTTAAATAACATGCTGTACCCATACAAACACCTATACTATTTTCAGCAGGCGGTTCTAGTGAGAAATAGTTATAAAATGTGAGAATTTCATAGATTCTAGCAAGCGGTATATTTACTTCTTCTGATACATATTTTGCAACATTTCTAGGAACATAACCATAATGCTTTTGAATACCATGGCAAATCATGATAAGATTTCCTTCAGAATTTTTCCACTTTTCAACTAATGATTTTATTTCATCAGCAATATCTTCTTTAGTCAATAGAGAAACATCTTCACTCATTATATACCTCCATTTATACAATAAAAATTCAAATCATATTCTTATAGTATAGGAAAAAATATATTCAAATTCAATATTATTATGATATATATGTGATTTTTTTGTATATATTTATATAAACTAAATGGTATAATACTACTAGATGGTATTTTATATTATAGTAATATGGTTATAATATTTTAATTTTCTTTGTTTTTGTTTGTTTTTGTCAAATTATATAGATATTTTCACTTTAATAGTTAATTCTGTCTCTTTCCTGAAGCATATTCAAGCATATTAATATCCAAAATTTCTCTATGCGGTTTTAGAAGAGATTTTTCATACTGACATTTCCATTGTATATTTTCAAATATGCTTTGTATGGTATCACCGCTTTTTATAATATCGCCTTTATCAAATATATAAGCGGCTATATTTAAAGCATGTGATATTATATCATTAGGATTTAGATCATGAAAATGATACTGTATATCCGGTAGTCCTATTGCATACATTCCTAAAGTATCAACTATAATATCATTGGAATCCTGAACATTAAAAAGTCTTATATTAACACCTGAAAGCATAAATCTAAAATCTTTAGGATAATTATTATTGAGTATTTGTTCTGGAAGAAGGAGTTTGCCACTTTGCTCATTATATACGGCTATGCAATTATTGAAAAGCTGTAATGCAGTATAAAGCCAATTATTGAGAAGTGTTGTTCTATCTTTATAATCAAGTCCTGCCGCCAAAAAGTCGCTTAGCATTATTTCATAATTACAGTTTTTTATTAGTTCTTTAGGCTCTTTTATATCCCACATCTGGCTATAATAATAATCGCTTATAGTGGTATAATCAAATTCAAAAGCATTAGGCATCAATATTTGTGCTGGAACTTCTTTATCATCTTTGTATTTTACTTTTAAATCATTTATTGCTATGCTGTAAATACCATCTTCTGAGGATATGACTTCTATATCATCATAGAATTTTTTTATTTTCTGTTTGACTAATTCTATATTAGGCAGCTTGGGTTTTTCTTCAAATAACAGTTTATAAAAATATACATGTGAGAAATTAGCCTCATCATGATTTATACTTTTATGATTAGTATTTGGATTAACTTCTTTTTTATCTTTCATATTTAAAAAACTCCTATATCCATAAATATTACTATATTTTTTAATAAAAGCAATGTAGGAATAAAGAATTGTATCAATCATTAAAAATGTGTATTATAAATAATGAAGATAATTTTCTTTAATATGCCTACTATAATAGACTTGTTTCAAAACTCAAATTTTTAATATTTATATTTTTTTAATTTAATATTTTTTTGATTATAGTTGGGGCTTTGCCCCAAACCCCACTTCTTTTGTTGGCACAAAGAAGCAAAAAGACTGCATATTTATATACTAAAATAATAATTTATAAAACATGTAAAACATTATTTTATAAATTATAAAATTACGAAATTTTTATATATAATCTTGTCAAGTAGTTTTGAAACAAGTCTAATATTTAACCTATAACATATAAACAATATTACTGCACTTGTTTATGAGTCCATAATACTTTTAAAGATTTAAAATTTTTAGGTTTATTTTTTATTATAAAATGCTTTTACATAAGATGTATATTCTTAAATTTTCTATGCTAAAAAGTATACATAATAAATTAAATTTTACTATTGACAAAAAATTAATTTATAAATAATATGAAGTTATAAATACAAATGGAGATAAATATGTTAAAAAAATTATTAATCACATCCTTATTATTTACAGCTTTATTTACTTTAAGCTGTGAAAAATTAAAAGAAGCAGCAGGCACAGTTACAGGATCAGTTACTGGAATAGAAAGCACTTATGCAGGAACTTGGAATCTAGATCTAAATAATAGTGCTTCACAATTAGCTAGCTCTACTATTACAATAAATAATGATGGCTCTATGGTTTTTAATTATGTAGTGGGAAAGAAAAACATTACTTTCGCATCATCTGAGATATTAAAAATTGGAAATATGTATGTGGCTACACATAAAGAGACAGTTACTTCCACATCTTCTTCTCAAGAAGTAAAATATTCACTTAATATGACTTTCAATACTACTGTAACACCTAATACAGTAGAAGTAACTTATAATGAAGGAAATGAAACTGATGGAACTTATTATAAAGGTACTTTTATTAAACAATAATTATAAAATCTTAATATAAAAATTATTAAGGGGCTTTATAAAAAAGCTCCTTTTTTGTTTTTAAATTAATTTTATTTAATTGATAAAATAATATAATAATAGACTTGTTTCAAAACTCAATTTATAAATTTTTAATTTAATATTTTTAAATTATAGTTGGGGCTATTCCGTGTGCCGCTTTCTGAGTGCCGACTAAGTACCATCACTTGCATATCTATATACTAAAACAATAATTTATACAATATATAAAACATTATTTTATAGTTGATAAATTACAAAATTTTTACATACAATCTTGTCAAATACTTTTAAAACAATTCTAACTTATAAAAAATAAAATCCTTTACAATTTGAGATCTATTTAGTATAATCTTAAATATCTAAATTTATAAAAGGGATAATATAATTATGCTCAATGATGAATTACAGCAATTAAGAAAAGAAATTGATAGAATAGATAAGCAGATAGTAAATTTGATAGATGAAAGAATGAAAATAAGTTTGGAAGTAGGTGAGACAAAAAAGAAATATAATGCCCCCATATTTGATCCTAAAAGAGAAAAAGAAGTAATAGCAAAAAAAATAGAATTGCTTGAAAATAAAGAATTATCAGGATTAATTACTACTATTTATAATGATATAATGTATACATCAAAACAGCTGCAGAAACATTTAATTGACGGATATAATTCAGCAGAAGATAAAATAGATGATAATAAAGAAAAGATAAAATACGATGAAAAAATAGTATATCAGGGCAGAGAAGGCGGAAACGGACATGAAGCTGCTTTAAAATTTTTCGGAGAGAATGCTAAACTAGTAAAGAAGGAACATTTTGATGATGTACTTGAGAGTATAAGAAGCGGAGAATGTTATTATGGAGTTTTACCTTTAGAAAATTCTTCCACAGGAATGGTTAATGAAGTTTTGGATATACTTGCTGATTATAATTGTAAAATAGTCGGAGAAGTTTATCTTCCTATAGAATACGGACTTATGGCAAAAAAAGGCACTAGTATAAAAGATATTAAAAAAGTAATATCTCATCATCAGGCTTTAAAGCAATGCTCTAATTTTATAAAAGAAAATAATTTTAAAGAGTTAACAGCATCTAATACAGCAGAGGCGGCATTCATAGTTTCTAATGGAGATGATAAAACAATGGCTTCCATTTCTAATAAGCATGCCTGCCAAATTTATGATTTGGAAATGCTTGAAGAAAATATTGAAAATATTAAAGGCAATACCACTCGTTTCATTATAGTTGCTAATTATGATAATGCTTTAAGCACAGGCAATAAAATGACTATCAGATTTCTTTTGCCGCATGAAGAGGGAAGTTTGGCGGATTCTTTGGAGAAATTAAAAAGTTTTAATTTAACTTCTATAGTAAGCCGTCCGCATGTTGAGAGAAAATGGCAGTATTATTTTTATATTGATATGACAGGTGATTTTAAAAAGAATAAGTTAGAGTTTGAAGAGTTTAGAAAAAGTGTTGAAAATTTAATTATTTTAGGTGTTTATAATGAATAATAAAGACATAAGAAATAATAAAATTATATTTATTATAGGTTTGCCCGGATGCGGAAAAAGTGCATTATCAAAGATGCTTGCTGAAAAATTAAATTATAATTTGTATGATATGGATTCTTTTATAGAAAATAAAGAGGGCAGAACTATAACAGATATTTTTGCTAATAATGGAGAGGATTATTTTAGAAATATTGAAAGTGAAGTATTGCATGAATTAAGCCTTTTAAGTAATGCTGTTATATCTACAGGCGGAGGTATAGTTCTCTCTGAAAAAAACAGAAATATTATGAGGGATAAAGGATTAACTATTTTTGTAGATAGAAATCCTGACATCATACTTGAAAATATAGACCCTGCTCAAAGACCTCTTCTTGCAAAGGATAAAAATAAATTATTGGAATTATCCAAGCAAAGAGACAGCTTATACAGAGAATCATCACACATTATATTCACTCATAACAGTTGGGAAGATAGTATTGATAATACTTTTAAAAAATTTTATGAAAGCATTAAAAATTACTGTTGATAAAATTTAAAAGAAGTATTATATTATTTAATTTATATAGCAAATTATATATTATAGTAATGTTAGGATTAAAGTATGATAGCTGTTTTCGTTAATATGATAGCAGTTCTTGTAGGTTCTGTTATAGGTTTTGCATTTAAAAATAAATTATCAAAAAGATATGAAGAACCTGTTTTTATAGCAGCAGGTATAATATCTCTTACTATCGGTATAACTATGGCTATAATTACAAAGCATATATTGATATTTGCTGTGTCAATAATGCTTGGAGGAGTTACAGGCACATTCTTTAGGATAGAAGAAAAAATAGAGTCTTTCGGCGAGTTTTTAAAAAATAGATTTGCTTTTAAGGAAAATTCAGGTAATTTTGCTTTAGGATTTTTAACTTCTTCAATACTTTTCTGTTCAGGCTCTATGTCCATATTAGGATCATTTCAGGCAGGAACTCAAGGTATATATGATTTAATATTTACTAAAAGTGTAATAGACGGATTTGTGGCAGTATTTATGTCTACAGTTTATGGTATAGGGGTTGCTTTTTCTATAATAAGCATATTTGTATATCAAGGTGCTTTAACTATACTTTCATCTTTTTTAGAGCCTTATGTTTCTGAGACAATGCTTAATGAAGTTTCTGCTGTGGGCGGTGCTACCGTTATGATGATAGGGATAAATTTATTAAAATTAGCCAAAATAAAAACAGGGGATTTTCTTCCTGCTTTAATTTATTCTATTTTACTTGTTTTACTTATACCTTATATTCAATTTTTATGATATAATATATAAAAAATGTTAGGAGATATTATCAATGGAAGACATATTAAAAGAGTATATTGACTATACTAAGCAAAAATCACATGTTGAAGAAGTTGCAAATAAAAAACTTGTATCTCAAAATGAGAAATTTTTAAAATTAAAAGAGTATGTAAAAGAAAATCATGATAAAGAATTGGATATATGCAGACAAATAGCATCAGAATTTGAAAATATGGATATATTAAAATCATACTATGCAGCCAATTTTGTAGGACATTCGCTTCATCATGAAGATATAATAGATGATGAAATAGGTAAAAATATTATTAATTTATTTTTTAGAAATATAGATAATGCCTGCCGTTTTATAGAGAATGCTGCTCAGCTTTATAATGTAGATGAAGATGATCTTACAGATGATGATATAGCCCGCATTAATATAGATATTATGTACAGACTAGATTATAAACCGTTAGAGGCATTTATTGGAATAGATATGATGATTCCTCCTGTTATGACTGTTATATGTTCCAATCAGGATTTAAGAAAGTATTTTATTAATTTAGGGCTTGAAGATCATATAGAATATTTAGAGCCTTATATTAATGCTTTATCATATATACATATTGGTATAGAGGCATGCTGTAAGACAAAAATCCTTGTTCTTTCTCCTAAAGTACAGGGAGGTTTTTATATAGAGGCTTCAGATATGAGTAATGGATACTATCTTATAACATTATTAGAAGCAGAATTATATAAAAAAGGATTATTAAAAAAATACGGTATAGATAATTATGAGTTTAATGAAACTATTTATAATATAGCCATTGGAGATGAACATCCTCAGGAATTAATGGAAACAGAGGCACATCAGCAGTATTACACAATATATGCACTTCAAAAAGACGGCAGTTACAATATTGAAGATGAGAATGGCGAATTGGATTGTTATAAAATATTATATAGCGATATGTCTCCGGAAGAAATTCCTGATTTGGACGGCACTCATATATTGATTATGGATAGCGAAGGAATGTGGACAAAACCTGTAAAATGGGATATAAGCTATTTCACAAAACCGCATCAGAAATTAAAACCTTATGTGAAGATATTAGATGAAATATCAGATGAAGAATATAATACTTGGATAGAAAAAATAAAGAATTCTAATTAAAATGATAAAGATCAGCTGATAACTTATGAATAAAGTTGTCAGCTGTTTTTTTAAGAATGCATAAATAAAAGTTTATTGCTATAAATAATATGAAGTTTATTTTTTATAGTTTAGATTTTAATATACTAGTTTTGTATTATTATCTTATAGAAGTTTTGAATTCGGCTGTAAATGTGGAATCCTGATTATCTTTCACTGTTGCCTTAGCATTATAAACTGCAGAAGGAAGATATTTACCATTTTTGTCAAGTCCAGACCATATACAAGCAGCTGTTTTTTTTGAAGCATCGATAATTAAATCTTTTGAATCCATTAAATCACCGTTTTGAGAATATATTTCCACTTTAGCACTTATAATTTCACCGCTTTCAATGGATACTTTATATGTAGTATTTTCACCATTAGAAGGAGAAAAAGGATTAGGGTAGTTATAAAACTCAGAAAGAAGAGAGCTAGGTTTATTAGGCGAGCATGAAATATAAAGGAAAGCTAAAAGAAGTATTATAAAAATATTTCTTTTAGCTGTCCATATTTTTAATAAATTACTTATCATTAATGTTATCAGTCAGTAGTGAATAAGATTCTTCCGCAGTGGAAACACATGATAATTTGATTTTGTCTTCTAACTTCATTAACAGTCATTTTAGGTATAGCAACATTACAAGCACTGCATTTATAATTTTCTATTTTAGCTAAAGCTTCACCTTTATTTTCTTTAATTCTTTTGTAATTTTCTAATACAGCAACATCAATTTTACTTAATATAGTGTCTTTGTATTTTTTATACTCTTCTAAAACAACATCAGATTTTTGCTGAGAGTGGGTAGAACTGTAAAGTTCATAAGCTTTAATTTGTATTTCAGCTCTTTCAAGTTCGATTAAGAATTTAATTTGTTTTTCAGCTTCAAATTTTTCATCTAATTTTTTGAATGATTCTAAAACAGAAGCAAGTTCATCATAGCTTTTAGTAGCCATAACTTTATCAAGTATTTCTTTTTGATTTACCAAGAAGAAAATTTGAGAAAGGTTAAGAAGGTAATCCTGAGGGTTATCAAGATCAGAAAGTATTGCAAATACAAGTTTAACAGGGCTTTTTTCATCAGAATCTGAATCATAGTTAATTTCATCTTTTAAGAAACCAACAAATATATCAGTTTTTCCATAACCTTGTATTCTTCCATGAGGAACAGCAACCCCATTTCCAATGTTAGTAGTGTATTCATCTTCACGTTTTTTGAATGCATCGAATATAGCATCTGCAGAAGCAGAAGCAACTGGTGCAATTTTTTCACTTAACGCTCTAAAAAGTGATTCTTTGTCTTTTGATTCCAAATCTTCAAATACATGTTCTTTTGTGATTTTGTCAATTATTTTGAGCATACAATCTCCTAGTTTTATACATATTCTAATATTATATGATAGTATATAAAAAATATCAACTTTATTTTTATATACATTACCTCTAATTATTACTCTCCGCTGCCAAGCAATGCTTTTCTTTCCTCTATAACCTTATCGGCTAAAGGACCTGTAAGCTCTTGATAGTGGGAATGTTCCATTTCAAAAGTACCCCTTCCTGAAGTAGATGCTTTCATTTCTATAGAGTAGGTAAGCATTTCAGATAACGGAACTTCAGCTCTAATCATCTGTATAGTATTTGATGCTGCCTCCATACCCAAAATTTTTCCTCTTTTACCTGTAAGTTCATTCATTATAGCGCCTGTAAACTCCTCCGGTACATAAACTGTAACTTTCATAACAGGCTCTAATAATACAGGACTTGCATTTTTGAATGCTTCTTTTGCAGCCATAGAACCTGCTATTCTAAATGACAATTCATTAGAGTCTACATCATGATATTTACCGTCAAAAAGCCTAACTTTTATATCAACCATAGGATATTTACCCAAAGGTCCCTGTGCCATAGCATCTTGTATACCTTTTTCTACTCCTGGTATATACTGTTTAGGTATAGCCCCTCCGAATATATCATTAACAAATTCATAACCGCCGTCTCTTGGAAGAGGCTCTACTTCTAAATGAACTTCTCCGAACTGTCCGCTTCCGCCTGATTGTTTTTTATGTCTGTATTGTGCCTGAGCTTTCTTTCTTATAGTTTCTCTGTAGGCTACTCTAGGAACACTTTGTTCTATTTCAGCCTTAGTAAGAGATACTACTCTGTCAAGTGCTAATTTTACCTGTAAAGCACCCATAGCTTTAATGATAGTTTCTTTAGTTTCGCTGTCAAACTCTACATGGAAAGTTAAATCTTCCTGAGCAATAGTATCAAGAACTTCAAGAGCTTTTATATCGTTTTTAAGTATTTTAATAGCTGTAAAATAAATAGGCTGAGGTACTTTAAGCGGTAAGAATTGGAATGGAGCAGACGGAGAACTTATAGTATCGCCTGTTCTGCAGTCTGAAAGTTTTGCTAATACTCCTATATCTCCTGCTGTAATAGTATCGCTTTCTATTTGTTTTTTTCCTCTAGCCATATATATATGAGATACTTTTTCTTTTTTAGCTGTTCTGGAATTATATATTTCATCGCCGCTTTTTATACTGCCGGAACGAACTTTAAAGAAAGATATTCTTCCTGCATATTGATCTATAGTAGTTTTGAATACAAAGGCAGCGAAAGGATTATTATCACCCAATATGCTTCTTGTTGCAGGTTCATTAGTGAGAAGGTCTGTGCCGTCTGTAACAGGTACATAAGAAGGCGAAGGCATATATCTTATTATGGTATCAAGAACTGCTCCCATACCTATATCTCTTATAGAAGTACCAAATAGAATAGGTACTACTTTATATTGAAGTATAGATTTTGTTAGAGCTTCTATATATTCTTCATCTGTAAATTTGCCGCCGTCTAAGTATCTTTCCATAAGTCCGTCATCAACTTCGCATACTAATTCTTTTAATCTGTCGCGGGTTGCTCTGTACTCTTCATAATATTCTTCAGGTATTTCTGCCTCTACAATTTTTCCATGATCATCTCTGAAATATGCTTTATGATAAATAACATCTATTATACCTTTAAAATCTTTACCATTACCCATAGGAATTTGTATAGGAACTACAGGAGGTTCTTTAAAGTTATTTTCAATTTTTTCTAATAAAGCTTTATGATCAACCATTTCTTTATCTATTTTATTGATAAATACTATTCTAGGTCTTCTGAAATTATTAGCCATCTGCCAATGTTTTTCTGTTTCTATTTGTATTCCGAATTCTGCATCTATAACAACAATACATGATTCAGCTACTCTTAAAGCAGGGTTAATCTCACCGCTGAAATCACCCGACCCAGGAATGTCCAGCAAGTTAATTTTATGATCCTTCCATTCTATCAAACTTAAAGAAGTTCTTATGGACATTTTTTGCTTGATTTCTTCGTCTGTATAATCACTGACTGTAGTTCCTCTTTCGATTTCGCCTTTTTTATCTATAGATTTAGCTCTATAGAGTAAGGCTTCATTCAAACTAGTTTTACCGCTTCCCACATGTCCTAAAAGTGCAACATTACGAATACTTTCTGGGTTATAAATTTTTCCCATAAACATTCCTCCTTTGGTAACAGAAATTATTTTGATGTAATAGATTATTATTTGTTATATGATTTGACTTGTTTCTAAAGAAGCTTAAAGAATAAGCTGATTCATAGAAAACTAAGTAATGCATGATAACTCAAGTATAGTAAAAAAAATCTCAAAAATCAAATTTTATATTCTATTTTTATTATTAAGTTATAATTAGTAAATATTAGTTTTTATTTAGAAAAATATTATCAATAAAAATATTGATGTAAATATATAGTTAATATTTTATTAACTATATAATGAATGCTCAAAATCTTGAATCTGTTATGTTTATATATTCTATGCATATTATAATATCATATCTAATTTATTGTACGCTATAGGACAAATTAAATATATGCTTTTTCAGTCTTTTATAGTTAATACTTTTTTAATATACGATATTTCATCTTGTATTTAAAAGGAGTATATGATATTACACTTTTGAACATAACTTTAAGGTTTGGAATAGCCATTTTAATATCTACAGTGATTATATATATAATTTATTTTGCTAAGATTAGAAAAATTATAGAATTAGAAAAACATAATATATAAAAAAATTACTGCATTCAGTATTTTATAATAGATGCAGTAATTTATAATTTTATTTTGTTTAATCAATTTATAATTCCGATTTTTTTGTATACAAAGTTTTTCCTTCTTTGATAGTTTCAAGCACTTCTATATCTTTTATATTCATAGGATCGCATGTCAAAGGATTATCACTTAATATCACTAAATCAGCTAATTTTCCTTCTTCAATAGTTCCTTTTATATTCTCTTCTTTATTTTGATAGGCGGCATTAATAGTTATAGCCTTTAAAGCCTCATAAGGAGTAACTTTCTGATTTTCTCCTAATAATACTCCGTCTCTTGTAACCCTATTAACCGCACACCAAATAGTTTCAAGCATATTAGGTTTTATAACAGGTGTGTCCTGATGATATGTGAAAGCTAAATTATTATTTAATGCTGTCTTTGAAGCACTAATCTGAGAAGCTCTTTCCATGCCTAAATTTGCTAAATGAACATCTCCCCAATAATATACATGTGCCACAAATATAGAAGGTATAATATTAAGATTTGACATAGAAGTATACTGTTCTTCTCTTATTATCTGACTATGTACTAAAACTGCTCTGTAATTATTTGTTGTATTTCTTTTTATCATAACATTACTGAATGCATTGATATACTGATCTGCTGCGGCGTCTCCATTGCAATGAGCCTGAAGCTGCATTTTATCATCTAATGCAGTTTCTACAAATTTTTCTACATCGCTGTTACTATATATTCCATATCCTCTGTATCTTGCAGGACCGCTTACATAAGGCTGTTCTAACCATGCTGTTTTTGCCTGAGGAGAACCGTCTAAAAATATTTTATATCCTCCTATTTTAAATCTGTTTTTATAATTTTCTATCATATCAGCATTTGTTTTAGCTAATGAATAAGAATTTTTCAAATCTATAAAACCTATAATATCTATTCTAAATCTGTTATTAGTTATCATATTATTTATAAGAGGAAATTCTGCCGTAGAAATTAATGCATCCTGTGCTGTTGTAATACCATATCCCAAATAAACATCTTCTGCCTGATTGATAAAGTTCATCAAATCCTCATCTGTAAAAGAAAATTTGATACTCTGTGCATAATGCATAAATGCTGCCTCTTCCATATATCCTGTAGGTTTTCTGCTGTTAGGATATCTTGCTATCACACCTCCTGGTATATCTGGAGTATTTTCATTAACTCCGAACTCTTCTAATGCCTTTGAGTTCATAGCTCCTACATGCCCAGAAGCATGAGTTATAAATATTGGGTGAGTAGTTGAAATTTTATCTAAATCATCTCTGTCTGGATTTTTTTTGTCTGGAAGTAAATTATTATCATATCCGAAACCAACTACCCAAGCATCTGGTTTTAATTTATTAATTTCTATATAGTTAGTAATTTTTTGAGCAATCTCAAGCATATTGGTAGAGCCTGTCAAATCTACTGTAGTAAGCGACTGAGCAAATCGCACTAAATGACTATGAGAATCTATAAAAGAAGGCATTAAAGTTTTTCCTTTTAAGTCTACCACTTCAGCATATACATTATTTACTAAACTTTTTTCATCTTCTTCTGTATAAGCTACTTTCATAATAGTATTGTCTCTCACCTCAATAGCCTTAGCATATTCAGCCTCATCTCCTTTCATAGTGATTATATTACCATTATGATAAACTTTTATTTTATGAGTTATTTTATCATGGCATGAGTTTATAATAAGTCCTATTAGTAAGCAAAATATGAAGAAGTGTGTATTTTTCATTTTTATCCCCTTATATTGTTATTTCTATTTTATTATTTTCATTGTCTAGTATTACGCTCTCATAATATCCGTCGCCTGTAGTTCTTGGATATGATGCTATTCTAAATCCGTCACTTTCTAATTCTTTTGTGAGGCTGTCAACTTTTTCTTTGCTTCCGACAGATACTGCAATATGAGCAAATCCGTATATATCATCATTAGTGTTTCTATCCTTTATATCCTTTCTAGTCATTATTTCCAATCGGCAGTTATCTTCAAATGTGAGAAAATATGATTCAAAACCTTTCTTCTCATTAACATATTTATCATTGCATTTACAGTTAAAATACTTAATATAAAAATTTTTAATACTTTCTAAATCTTTAACCCAAACAGCAATATGAGATATTTTCATGTTATAGCCTCATAATAAAATACTTATATTATTATAACATTAATATCAAAATTAAAAATAGTTATTTTCTTTTTATATGAGTAATTAGGTAAAAAATAATGAACTATCGATTAAAAATTATGCATAATTTACTTCAATAAAATAATTATAATTAAAATCACTTTTCAAAACTATTGATATAATAAGCATTGCATATATAATCATTATATTAAAAAATTAATTAGGAAAATAGTATCAATGAATTATCGTATCTTTATAGAAAAAAAAGACGGCTTTAATTTGGAAGCTAAAAGATTAGAAAATCAATTAAAAGAAAATTTCAAAATAAAATCAAGTGTAAGACTTCTTAATGTTTATGATATATTTAATATAGAAGAAAGTCAGTTACAGAACTCTATTAAAGTAATATTTTCAGAGCCTCCTACTGATAAAATTGTTGAAAAGAAAGATTTTGAAAACTTAAAACATTTTGCAGTAGAATATTTACCAGGGCAGTTTGATCAAAGGGCAGATTCAGCAGTTCAATGCCTTAAATTAATATATAATAATATTGAAAATGTTTCTATAGTAAGCGGTAAGGTAATAGTTTTTGACGGAGATATTGATGAAAGCACTATAGAGAAAATAAAAAAATTCTATATTAACCCTGTAGAAAGCAGAGAAAAAGATTTAAGCAAATTAGAAATAGAAGAATCTCAAAAAGCTGATGATATAAAAGAAGTAGAAAACTTTATTAATTTTAACGAGGGTGAATTAGCAGAGTATAGAAATAATCTTGATTTGGCTATGACATATAAAGATATAGAGTTCGTACAGAATTATTTTAAAAACGAAGAGAAAAGAAACCCTACAGAAACAGAAATAAAAGTTCTTGATACATATTGGTCAGATCACTGCCGACACACAACATTTATGACAAAAATTAATAATGTAGAATTAGAGGACGCATTAAAAGAAAATAAAAGTAATTTTGCAGAAATTGTGCTTAATGCCATTAATAGATACTATGACATGAGAAAAGAGCTTTACGGTGAAGATGTTGACAGTAAAAGAGATATTAACTTAATGGATATGGCTACGGTATCAGCAAAATATATAAAGAAAAAAGGCAAACTTGAAGATTTAGAGATTTCAGATGAGATAAATGCATGTTCTATTTATATAGATGTTGATGCTGTAGATGAAAACAGAAAAAATAAAACAGAAAAATATTTATTAATGTTTAAAAATGAAACTCATAATCACCCAACAGAGATTGAGCCTTTCGGTGGGGCTTCTACTTGTTTGGGCGGAGCTATAAGAGATCCTCTATCTGGAAGAAGCTATGTATATCAGGCTATAAGAGTTACAGGAAGTGCAAACCCTTTAGAAAAATTAGAAGATACTTTGGCTGGAAAACTTCCTCAAAAGAAAATTACAACTACAGCAGCAGCAGGATATTCTTCTTACGGAAATCAGATAGGACTTACAACTTGTTTGGTTAATGAAATATACGATGAAGGATATAAGGCAAAAAGGCTTGAAGTAGGTGCAGTTGTAGGGGCTGTTCCAGTAAGTTATGTGAGAAGAGAAAAGCCAAAAGCAGGCGACATTGTTATAGTGCTTGGAGGAAGAACAGGAAGAGACGGATGCGGCGGAGCTACAGGTTCATCAAAAAGCCATACTGACACATCTTTAAGACTTTGCGGTGCTGAGGTGCAGAAAGGTAATGCCCCAGAAGAGAGAAAAATACAGAGACTATTTAGAAATAAAGAAGTTACAAAATTAATAAAAAAATGTAATGACTTTGGTGCAGGAGGAGTTTCAGTTGCTATTGGAGAATTGTCTGATGGAATAGATATTAATCTTGATGTGCTTCCTGTAAAATATTTAGGATTAAATGGTACTGAATTAGCAATATCAGAATCTCAGGAGAGAATGGCTGTTGTAGTTGAAAGTAAGGACGCTGATAACTTTATAAAATTAGCCAATGATGAAAATATTGAAGCTACAAAGGTGGCTGTAATAACTGATACTAACAGACTTGTAATGTACTTGAAAGGCAAAAAAATTGTAGATATAAGCCGTAAGTTTTTGGATACCAACGGAGCTAAACAGGAAACTAATGCAGTATTAAAAAATATTGATTTTGAAAATAATCCTTTCAGCACAAAAAATGCATGCTCTTTAAAATCGCATTGGTTTAATATGATAGAGGATTTAAATGTTGCCTCTCAAAAAGGTTTAATTGAAATGTTTGACTCATCAATAGGAGCTTCTACAGTGTTAATGCCTTTCGGAGGAAAATACCAAATGACTCCAAGCGATGTAAGCATTCAGAAAATACCAATATTCGATAACAATGCCAAAGAAATAAATACGGCTTCCGCTATTACTTGGGGGTATAATCCTTCTATTATGAAATGGTCAGAGTTTCATGGAGGAATATACTCTGTAATAGAATCTATGTCAAAACTGGTTTCTGTTGGAGTGGATTATAAAAATATAAGATTATCATTTCAAGAATATTTTGAAAAACTAGGACAAGACGCTAAAAAATGGGGAAAGGTTTATTCGGCATTACTTGGTACAATATATGCTCAGACAGAGTTTGATATACCAGCAATAGGCGGTAAGGACTCTATGAGCGGAACTTTTAATAATATATCTGTGCCTTCTACTTTAATATCATTTGCAGTAGCAGCTATTGACAGCAATGATGTAATTTCTCCAGAGTTCAAATCTGCTAATAATTATGTTTACTTGATAAAGCATAACATGAAAGAAAACTACATGCCTAATATAGAAGAGATAAAAGAAAACTTTGACTTCTTACATCAAAATATAAAAGACAAAAAAATATTATCCGCATACACTATCAAATTCGGAGGTATTGCTGAAGCCATTACAAAAATGTCTTTCGGCAACAGAATAGGTGTCGATATAAAAGATGAGCTTTACTTCTTTAATCTTATGCCTGCCTCATTTATAGTAGAAACTAAAGAAGAGATTAATTATAAAAATGCTATTCTAATAGGAAAAACTATAAATGAATATAAAATAAAAGTATGCGGTGAAATTGTAAACTTAGAAGAAATAGAAAAATCATGGCTTGACAAATTATCAACAGTATTTCCTTACAAAACTAATGAAGAAATAGAAACTTACCCTCTAGCTATTTATGAGAGAAAAACTCGTTTTATATGTAAAAATAAAAAAGCTAAGCCTAATGTTTTAATAGCTTCATTCTTAGGTACAAACTGTGAATATGACACTCAAAAAGCATTCTCTGATGCAGGAGCTTCAACCGACATATTTGTATTTAGAAATATAAAACCAGAGTACATAAAAGAGTCCATTGAAGAGATGTCAAAAAAAATAGATAACTCTCAAATATTTATGATACCGGGTGGATTTAGTGCAGCTGATGAGCCAGACGGTTCTGGAAAGTTTATTTCTGCAATACTTACAAATGAAAAGATAAAAACTTCTATACATAAATTATTAGAACGCGGCGGACTTGTTTTGGGTATATGCAACGGTTTTCAGGCATTAATAAAATCTGGACTTCTTCCTTACGGAAAAATAGGAAACATCACAGAAAACTCCCCTACTCTTACATTCAATAAAATAGGAAGGCATATTTCTCAAATGGTTACAACGAAAGTAGTATCAAATAATTCTCCTTGGCTTTATAATATACCTGTTGGAAGCGAATTAGTTGTTCCTGTGTCTCATGGAGAGGGCAGATTCTTTGCTGATGAAAATATTATAAAGGAACTCATCAAAAAAGGACAAGTTGCTACTCAGTATGTTAACTTTGAATCAGAGCCTACTAATGAGTTTAGATTTAATCCTAATGGTTCAGCTTATGCTATAGAGGGTATAATTTCAGAAGATGGAAAAGTATTAGGTAAAATGGGACATAGTGAAAGATACGCAAATAATTTATACAAAAATATCATCATAAAAGATATTTATAATATTTTTGAAAATGGTGTGAATTATTTTAAATAAAAATTTGTAATAAAATAAATAATATTATAAACAAGTATATATAAATATTTTAACTATACCTGTTATATTTTTTAAATGTATAAGGATATATTAATGAATATTTCAAAAGAAAAAATAAAATTAATAGCTTCTGATTTAGACGGTACTTTACTTAACAGTAATAAAGAAATTTCAGAATATAATCAAAAAATCATTAAAAAACTCATTAATGAATATAATATTGATTTTATATTATCGAGCGGAAGAGGATTTGACGGAGTAAAAAAGTATAATGATATTTTGGATAATAGTAATTATTCTATTGTTATGAATGGCTCTAATATTATAGATTTTAATGGGAATGTTTTATACAGAAAAAGACTAGATGAAAATATATCAAAAGGCATTATTAAATTAGCAGAAAATTATGATGTATGTTTGCATTTTTTTGATGATTTAAAATATATAGTGTCAAAAGAAGACTTCCCTATAAAATCATATATACAAATTGAAAAAACAAGAGAAATTACTGTTGGTATAGAGAACATAGAAGATTACAGATTTGATAAGATAATTATTTTTGGAAATAGAGGAATTTTAAATAAATTAAAAATTGATATAGATTCTAATTTTGATGTTAATTCTTGTTTTTCTGGAGAAACATTATTAGAAGTAATATGCAAAGATGTGAGCAAAGGTAATGCTTTGAAATGGATATGTAATAAAAAGGGTATAGATATAAAAAATACAATTGCTTTTGGTGATAATTTTAATGATATAGAGATGATAGAATATGCTGGTATGGGTGTTGCTATGGGAAATGCTGAAGAAAATGTAAAACAAAAAGCTGATTATATTACTCTTTCTAATGATGAAGATGGTGTCGGAAAGTTTTTAAGTGATATTTTTTCAATATAATAAATTTACAAGATAGTTATTTTATGGAAGAATTAGATTTAATAAAAAATAAAATAAAAAGCATAAAAAAAGAATTAATAAGCATAAGAAGAGATATACATTCCAATCCTGAATTATCAAATGAAGAGTTTAGAACTATGGAATTAATATCAGAATATTTAACTTTTCATAATATAAAACATACATCAAAAGTGGCAGGTACAGGCATTATAGCTGATATTGATGGTATTGATAAAAAATTTACAGTTGCTTTTAGGGCTGATATTGATGCTCTTCCAATAGAGGATTTAAAATATTGCGATTATGTCTCCAAGAATAAAGGGGTTTGTCATGCATGCGGACATGATGTGCATACTGCTATTAATATGGGTATAGCAAATATATTTTCAAACAGTGCTGACAATAAAGAAAAAATTATTCCTCCTTGCAATGTTCGTTTAATATTTCAGCCTGCAGAAGAAACTACAGGCGGTGCTTTTCGTATGATAAAAGATAATGCACTAGAAAATGTTAATGTTATTTATGGTCTTCATGTTTCATCTAATGCTGATATTGGATATATACAGATAAACGATAATATAGTTAATGCCAGCTGTTTGGATTTTATAATAAAAGTTTATGGAAGAAGCAGTCATGGTGCTAACCCTTCGGGAGGAGTTGATGCTATAGTTATTGCATCAAAAATAATAAATGATTTACAAACAGTAATAAGCAGAAATATTGCAGCAGAGGATAGTGCAGTTATTACAGTTGGTACTATTAATGGAGGTACTGCTACAAATATAATATGCGATTATGTTGAAATGACAGGTACTATAAGAGCTTTAAAAGAAAGCATTATGGAGAAAGTAAAATTAAGAATAAAAAAGATGATAAAGTTTGTAGCAAATTCATTTGATGGAGATGCGGAGTTTATAGAAACTGTTTATTTTGCAAGTCTTGTAAATTGGAAGGATGCTTCAAATATTGTAAGGGAGAATGCTTCTAGTTTGTTGGGTGAAAATAAAGTATTAGAATTAAGTCCTTCTTTAGGTTCTGAAGATTTTTCTTTTTTTGTTCAGAATAAACCTGGAGCATTTTTTTATTTAGGTGCTAGGAATGAAAAGAAGGGGATAGTATATAAAGCACATAATGGATTATTTGATGTAGATGAAAACTGTATAGAAATAGGATTAATGCTTCAAATAATGAATCTATATAAAAGCTATTTAGAAAAAGATTTATTTTATATTGGAAAAGAAAGAAATTAATATATTAGACTTGTTTAAAAACTAATTTTTATAATTGCGGCTACTAGCCATACTAAGTACACATTCGTTATAGACTAATTACACCTAGATAAATATGCCTACGGTAGTTGAAATATTGCATATTTATACATAATCTTGTAAAGTACCTTTGAAATAATTCTATTTTTTGTATAAATAAAAAATAATAAATAATTGTATAAAAAAATATATATTATATAATATATATTTAAATATTTTAATTTTTATGGACTCATATATGAAAAATAAACAATTTAAAGATAATAGTTTTTATTTGATTTCTTTATTATTAATATTATTACTGTATTATTCTATAACTCAAATTTTATTTCCAATGTTTTCAGTGATGAAAATGAATTTTAGCATTACTGATATATTGTATATTTATTTGTTTTCTATAATATCATATATACTTTCTGATAAGAATAATTATATATCTTATTTCTTTATAATAGTTGCTGTATTTTCTTTTTTTGCTATAGAACCGCTTGGAATTACTATAGAAGCTAAACCTTTATTTTTTACTGATATGCCGGATTTATATCCTTCTCTTATAGAGGTTCTTCCATTATACATGAAAATTATAACAGTATCTGCTACTATTTTGTATTTTGGACTTTTACTTGCTTATGCCTTATATTTTATATATAGATTGATTAAAATGTACAAAATAAATATTAAAAAAGCTGTTATAATGACTTTAATAGTGGCAGCTGTAACTTATATATCATTTTTTAGAAATATCAAAATGGATTCTATATATGTTGATTATATTAATATAGCTAATGAATACGGTATTATAAATACTATAAGTTATAGAATTTCTTATGATAAATTTATGAAAGTAAATGCAAATATGGAAAATGTGCAAGAGGCAGTTAACATATTAAAAGATGCACAGAATAAAAGAGATATATCCCATTTAATACTATCTTATGACTCGGATAAAAAGAGAGATGTATTTTTAATATTTTTAGAATCTTTTTATGATTATGAACATTTTCTTCCTTTGATGGATAAAGATCCTTTTCCTGAGGAATACAGAGAATGGGCAAGTAATTCAACTAAAGTAGGACCTAATGACGGATATGGAAGTTTATTCGCTAGAATTTCAGGGCTTACAGGAACTTCTCCTATATTTCCTAAAAAACAAAAGACACCTATATACACAGCTTTGCCTTATTTGATGAAAGAAAATGGATATTATACTATAGCTTTAGAGGAATCAGATGTAACATATTATCTTGATACATTATTTCCTAATATAGGTTTAGATGAAGTTGTGTTTAATTTGGGACTTACAAATATAAAGAATTATATAAATACTAATGATTTTGATAAGCCTGTGTTTCTAACGGGATTCACATTTATGGGACATGCCGGAAGCCATGTTGAAAATGATTTAGATGTATATGAAAATAATAAGAGATTTATGGATAAGATAGATAAAAGAGATATACCTGTTTTAGTTGAAACAATGGAGAATTCTGCATTAACTGCCAAAGATATAATAGATACAAAAAATACTATATTAGAAAAGTATCCAGACGCTCTTATAATATTTAAACATGATCACTTATATCCGTATTTAAAAACTATAATACATAATTCAACTATAGATGATTCAATCAAAGAGGATTTCTTTTACTCTTATGACATTTCTCCTATATTAATATGGAATGGTACTAATGGATATTATAAATTTGAAGAGAATGGATTTCCTCCTGAAAATATACCTATGTTTGTTGCAGTAAATACAGGAGCTGATTATACCAATTCTATAATATCATTATTATATAAAGATAAAACTGACGGAATTATAAGATTTTATAATTCATTTTATACAAATGATAATGGAAAAATAGTCAGAATAGAAATAGATAAAAATAGTTTGTCATATAAGCAGAATAATGCTCAGAGAATATTATCTCAAGATTTATTTAGAGGACAAAAGTATTTTTATAAATGTATAAATAATTAATTTTTTATAAAGATAAGGACTGACAATTAATTGCCAGCCCTTATTGTTTAGATTATTAGTCTAATTTATCTCCTACAATTTTGCCATTGTTATCAACATAAACTTCTCTGTTGTTTCCTAATTTTAATTTAAAGCTTAAATATTCTTTGCTTATTTCTAATACAGGAACTTGAGGATATTTAGCTTCTATTGCTTTAATTATATTAGCAGGTACAAATTTTGTAGTTATAGGCTGATTATTTCCAGCTACATCAGTCCAATCTCCATTTTTATCAAAATCAATTTCTACACCGCTTGCTAATTCTACTTTATATGATTGTCTGTCCTGTTCAGCATAAACTATTTGATCATTTGCAAAATTAGCTTTCACAAAATCCTGTGCTTTTTTAGGAAGCTGATTTGCCTGTATGGCTATGTCAGCAGAAAAAGCACTAACAGCAAACAGCATCATTACAGATGAGACTAAGATGATTTGTTTTAAATGTTTTATCATAAGATAACTCCTTTTGTTTTTTGTTATACTTATATGATAATACATAAACCTCTAAATGTCAAGTTATTTTACAATATTTTTTAAAAATTTTTACTTAAATTATAAAAAAGTAAATAAAAAGTAAAAAAATGTAAATATATTTTAAATAAAAAAATACGGCATTAATAAAATATGCCGGCTCTTTTATTAATTTTTAATTATTAATCTAATTTATCTCCTGTTATCTGTCCATTATTAGATACATAAACTTCTCTATTATTTGATAGTTTTAATTTATAACTATTATATTCTTTACTTATATCTAGAACTTCAATCTGATGGTATTTTGTTTTTACGGCATTTAATATTGCAGCAGGTATAAATTGAGTAGGTATAGGTCTATTATTTCCAGATACATCAGTCCAATTTCCAGATTTGTCAAAGTCAATTTCTGTTCCGCTTTCTAATTCAACTTTATATGATTGTCTGTCCTGTTCAGCATAAACTATTTGATCATTTGGGAAATTAGTTTTTACAAAGGTTTGAGCATTTTGAGGTAATTGATTAGCTTGTATAAGCATATCCTCTGCTGTTAAAATTAGGTTTGAAAGCATCATTAAAGATACTATAGAGATGAAAAGTTTTAATTTTTTCTTCATACGCTTCTCCTATTTAGCAGTAATTAAAACTTGTACATTTTTTTTATGTAAAATATTGTTTATAAATAATAGACTTGTTTCAAAACTACTTGACAAGATTATATATGAAAATTTCGTAATTTTATAATTTATAAAATAATGTTTGACATGTTTTATAAATTATTATTTTAGTATATAAATATGCAGTCTTTTTGCTTCTCGCCGAAGGCGTACTTCGTATGTGCCACACCGAAGGCGGACAGGCGTCACAAAAGAAGTGGGGGTTGGCACGACTGTGTGCTTCGCAGCAAAGCCCCAACTATAATCAAAAAAAATATTAAATTAAAAAACTATAAATATTAAAAATTTGAGTTTTGAAACAAGTTTAATATCATTTTTTTACAATTTTTTTAAATATTATATTTCAGTAATATTCTATGACTTTTCATATAAATTTTGTACATAAAAAAACTCTTTATTAAAAATAATTTACAAAAAAATATTGACTTTTTATAAAAAAATCTTAAATTATTCTAATATGAACTAAAAATAGGAGGGAGTATGGCTCATAACATTATAGATGGATATAGAAAAATAGAAGGTAATTATCCAACTTATAGAGAATATCTAATACATTTCTATTGTAAAGATTGTTCTAATTTTTGGGCAGTAGATGATAAAGAAATTAATATATCAGAAGATGATGATATTTCTCAAATTGATGATATCATTGAAGATTCAGTGTCTCATTGTCCAATATGCGGATCCACAAATATAACAAGAAGTAATAATAATTAACAAATAAAAAGAAAGAAGTAATTAAAAAGGGAAAATGTATTTTATATATTTTCCCTTTTATTTTCTATAAAATCAACAATTTCTTTGCATCCCATATCTTTAGCTATATTGAGTGCATCTTTGTTGTCTTCATTTTTTACTCTTAAATCAGCCCCGTTTTCTATAAGCATCTGAGTAGCTTTTATATTATTGTTTTTTATAGCTATTATTAAAGCAGTATCACCTCTTACATCCATATCATTAATATTAGCACCATTTTTTATAAGGTATTCTATAGTGTCTAAAGCCCCGTCTTCTGCAGCATACATCAAAGGAGTTTTATTGCTGAAATCTTTTGAATTGATATTAACCCCAGAGGCTATTAATCTCTTAATTTTTGAAAGATCTCCATACAAACAAGCTATATGTATATTTTCTGAACTTTCTATTTTAATATTTTTAGTTATTTTTTTCATAATAGGCCATAATATTACTACAGCAACTATTACAACTATAATGATAGTATTGAAATTCATTGTATTTTCCAAATTTTATATAAATTCATATACGGGTAATATGTTTATAAAACAATATAAAATTATTATAGTAAAAGCTATTATTTTTTTAAATAAATAAATTTTCCCTCTTTATTTTTAGTATCTATTACTATCTCTTTTCCCTTTAACTCCATAGCAGAGTCATATATAACATAAGGTATATTCAATGATTTTAAAAGTATAGCCGCATGAGACACCGCACTTCCATTTATAGAAATCACACCTTTTATATTTTGTCCTAATTCAGTTATAATAGAAGCATATACATTATCTACTATTAATATAGTATCATCTTCGCTAGGCATATTAATTTTTATATCTAATAAATATTTTAAAACTTGATATAGTATATCTTCTATATCATATTTTCTTTCTTTTATGTATCCGTCATCTAAAGAATCAAAACTTTTAAATATATTTCTCATTACTTTATTGTATGAATAAGCAGCAGAATATTTTTTATTATCTATTAAATCGTATACTTCTTTTAAAGCATAATCATCAAAAAGCATAGATATATAAGTTTCAAAGATTAGATATTCATTATTTTGAAGATTTTTTTCTTCTATGATTGTTTTTTGCTCTATAAGATCCTTTTTTACATTTTCAATTGCTGTATTGAATTTATCTTTTTCAGCTTTGGTATCTTTTATATATTCTTTTTTTACATCTATACCAAAATACATATAAATTGCTTTTCCAACTACATATCCGTCAGATACTACAATAATATTATTATTTATAGAGTTTTGATGAAGGCTTTTCTTTTTGGTTTCAATTTTACCATTTACCAAATGTTCAAATCTCTCCAAAACCTGATCAGCATCTGGTCCTTTAGCATATATTTCCATCACATCACCATATTCTATATTTAATAAAGTTACTTTAGTGATACTATCAGCAGATACAGGCGGCTTATGTTTAGTCTTATTGGAAATATATACTTCGCTTTTAGAATTAGCTATCAAATTAATAAACATAAACACAGGTCTCGCATGAAAACCATTTTCTAATAATATCTTATATTCTCCTTTCACATAATCTTTAAATTCTATATTATCTAATACTTCATTATTATTCTCATTGTAATCAACTTTATCTTTAACATAAGATATTTTAGGTGTAAGGCTTTCAAGAGATTCATTAATAACTTCATCTATACTCTTACCTAATGAAGACTGTATAGCTGCATTTATTCCTCCTTCTATAAAAGGAGCTGAAGTCATTCTGACATTCGCTGATTTTTTTTCATCAAGCATAGATATTGCAAGTTCAGAACTTATCAAAGCACTTCCCAAATCACAAAATATGATAACTCCGTCATCTGAATATACACTCTCTATTGCATTAAAGACATCAACAGCATCTGTACCAATTTCTTGGTGATTTTCTCCTGTTCCTCCCGAAAATGATATATCAACATTATTAATATTAGTAACTTCCTTTATGTATTCTGCCGCAATTTTAGCAAGTTTATAACTATGTGAAACAAATATTAAACTAACCACATTAATTCCTTTTAATATAATTTTTTATAAAATATTTATTAATTCTTTTATCATCATAAATGAAGAAGTGGCTCCCGGATCCTGATGACCTGCACTTCTTTCTCCTAAATAGCTAGCTCTTCCTTTAGTAGCAATCATATCTATAGTAGATTTCATTCCATTTTCAGCTGATATTAATACTTTGCTTTTAAAATCCTCTATATTTTCATTATTTTCTTTCATAGCATTAAAGGCTGGAAATAGAGTATCAAGCATAGTTTTTTCACCTTCTTTAGATTTTCCTAATGCTGATATGGCATTTATTCCTTTATTAAATATTTCTGTTATATCTTTCAATGTTAATTCCTCTTTATTAGCAGAAACTATACTAGCATTAAGAAAGAAAGTACCGTATAAAGGTCCTGAAGCTCCGCCTACATTTTTTATAAGAAGTGTTGCTGTTTGTTTGAATATAGCAGATATTTGAGAATTCTCATCTTTATTTAAAGCGTCTCTAACAAAACCAAAACCCCTGCTCATATTTATTCCATGATCAGCATCTCCTATATCAGCATCCAATTTTGTAAGATAATCTTTATTTTCATCATATATAAGAGAGAGATTAATAAGCCATTCTTTTATTTTTGTATTATTACACATAAATATATCCTTTATAAAATAAAAATTGTTTGCTAAAATGTTATGCCAAATAAACTTTATAGAAGCACACAATTTTTATATTTATCTTTTTTGTATTTCAAAACTATATTTATTTCTGCTAATATTATTAATAATAAAACTATTAATTTTTTAATTCGGCAAACAATCATTCTATAATAATTAACTGCCTGTATTTTTAGCAATAATAAATTAATTATATACCCCATCTTAAAGCAGCTGTATGTACAGGATAATCCCAAAGTTTTAATATATCATCATTAGTTTTCATTAAACTAATAGAAGCACCTGCCATGTCTATAGAAGTAACATAATTACCTATTAAGTTTCTTACTATTTTTATTCCTTTTTTTTCAGCTATTTTAACAGCATCATTATACAATATGTAAAGTTCCATTAGAGGAGTAGCCCCCATACCATTAACCATACATATAACCTCATCTCCATTTTTATATGGTATATCAGAACATATAGCTTCCATCATTATTTCTGCTATTTCAGAAGATGTTTTCAGTTTTGTTCTTTCTCTTCCAGGTTCTCCATGAATTCCTATACCCATTTCTATTTCATTATCAGATATATCAAATGTAGGTTTTCCAACTGCCGGAACTGTACATGAAGTTAAAGCCATTCCCATAGATCTGCCATTTTCTTTACAATAATTTGCATATTCCAAAACTTTATTTATATCATCGCCTCTCTCAGCAGAAGCTCCGCATATCTTTTCAAAAAATACAGTAGCTCCGACTCCTCTTCTTCCTGTGGTATATAAACTGTCTTTCACAGACACATCATCATCTATGATAATACTTCTAGCATCAATACCCTCAGCTTTGCATAATTCTTCAGCCATTTGAAAATTCATAACATCTCCGGTATAATTTTTTACTAGAAATATAATTCCTTTATCATTGTTTATTGATTTAGCAGCTTCTTCCATTTGATCCGGAGTAGGCGAAGTAAATATCTCACCCGGACAAGCCGCATCAAGCATACCATATCCTACAAATCCGGCATGTAAAGGTTCATGCCCTGAACCTCCGCCTGAAATTAATGATACTTTATTATTTTTATTGGCTCTTATTACATATATAGGATCATAATTAACTTTTAAAATATTAGAATATGCTTTTTCCATGCCTTGAAGTTCTTCTAATATTATATTATTTACATCATTAATTATTTTTTTCATAATTTCCGCTCCTATATTTTTTTATTTTGTATATATTATGTTACTTAATATATTTATATTATAAAACACATACATCTTTTTGCAATAGATATATATGGAATTTATTAATAATTAATTTAAAAATTAGCAATTAATAAGAATTTAGTATATATGATAAATAGAGTATTTTTATATATGATTATTTTTTTATAAATTTTGTAAATTTGCTTGCAATTATTGAATAATAATAGTATTATTAATAGAAGTTAATATATTAAGGGGTTGTATAATGCTCAAGAAAATATTTATCGTAACATTAATGTTTGCATTTTCTTTATCATCTGTTTTTGCTCAAGATACTACTACTACTACCACCACAACTACTACTGATACAGAAACTACAGGCAATAAGCCAAGAGAACAATTAGCTCAAAATTTTGTGGATGCATTGGCTGCTCAAGATGAAAAACTTTTAATATCAGCTATAGAAGGCGGCAGTCCTCAAGTTAAAGCTATGTGTTTCAAAGCTCTAAGTGAAAAAGGTGCTAGTTCTGAAACTTTATTAGAAGCAATTAACAGATATGTAAGCTATGGTTTAAATGCACCTTCTAGTCAGAATTCTGATTCTATGGTTCGTTATCAGGCTTTACAGGCTGCTAAAGCTGCTAAGTCAGAAACTTCTGTAGAATATATATCACAAATGTTATATTCTGAACAAGAAACTTCTAATATTATAGCTGCTGCTCAGGCATTGGGTGAAATAGGAAGTCCTAAAGGTGTAGCTGCTTTGCTTTTCCAATTAAGATTAGCTAAAACTCAGGCTATAGTTTATGAAGTTGCTGTTGCTTTAGGTAAAATAGGTGATCAGGCTGCTTTAAGTGATTTGATAGATTTAGCTCAAAATGATCAATACTTCGTAGTTGTTAGACAAGCTGCTGTTGATGCTATAAAAAATATTAAACCTTCATCAGATAGCGGAAATAACAATACAACAACAACTACTACTACTGAAACTGAAGCTCAGTAATATTAGTTAATAAAAAACATTAATTTAATTTTGAATAAAAAAAGTCTGTCTAAGTAGGCAGACTTTTTTATTTATATAATTTTTAAGTATTGATGATAATTTTTTATTACTGAAAAAATATTATTTTGCGATAATATATAATTAAAATATATATATTGATAAATTATAATTTTACTGTAGAATATAACATTCTTTTGTTGTAATTAATATTTAAAGGATTTTTAATGATCAAAGTTGATAATATAGTTAAGTATTATGGAGAACATATAGCATTAAAAGGGGTATCCTACACTATAAACAAGGGCGAAATAGTAGGTTTTTTAGGTCCGAATGGAGCTGGTAAAAGTACCATGATGCGTATAATTACAGGTTATCTTCCGGCTACAAGCGGATATGTTTATTTAGATGATTATGAGGTTTACGACAATCCCATAGAAATTAAAAAGAGAATAGGGTATATGCCTGAAAATGTTTCGCTATATACTGAAATGACAGTTATAGATTATCTTAGATTTTGTGCAAAACTTAAAGGCATACCAAGAAAACATATAAAAACTGCTTTGGAAAATACTATAGAAATAACAGGACTCACAAAATATAGAAATAGAATAATAGGGCATTTATCAAAAGGTTATAAGCAGCGTACGGGAATAGCACAGGCAATAATACATGATCCTGAAGTTCTGATATTAGATGAACCTACAAGTGGTTTAGATCCTAATCAATTAATAGAGGTAAGATCTTTAATAAAAAGTTTAGGCGGAACAAGAACTGTTATACTTTCTACTCATATATTAAGCGAAGTAGAAGATACTTGTGAGAGGGCTTTAATCATAGACAGCGGAGAGCTTATTGCTGAAGACACAATAGAAGGTTTGAAAATGGCTATGGATAGAGAAATATTGGGAGGTAATATAGAACTTAAAGTAGCTGACAGATATAATGATGCTCTTTTATGTGTTAGGGAAGTTAATGGAGTTGTTCAGGCAGAAGCTAACTCTTATGGGGATATTCTTATTGAGTGCGAGAGAGGAAATGATTCTAGAGCACAAATAGTTAAGCATTTAGTTAATAACAATTTTGATGTTCTGGAGATAAGGGCTAAAGAAAGATCATTAGAAGAAGTATTCATTTACTTTACAGATAAGAAGAAAAATGAAGATTTTGATAAATCTAAATATATCAGAGATGCTGTATTGAATGCAGAAAATAATGAAGAATAAATAATTAATTAAGAGGTTAAGATAAATGAGAAATATATATGTTGTATTTTCAAGAGAAATTCAATCTTTTTATGTATCGCCATTATATTATATATTAGGATTTATATATCTTGCTTTGACAGGATACTTTTTTACCATAGAAATCTATTATAGCAGACTTGCTGTTATGGAAAACACCATGTATAATATTGGATTTTTTACAATATTATTCCTTTCTATTCTTTGTATGAAACTTATAGCTGAAGAAAGGGCTTCTGGAACTTTTGAACTTATAATGACAGCACCAATCACTTCATTACAATATGTTTTAGGAAAATATTTATCTGTATTGGTTGTATATGCTTCACTTCTGGTGATGACTTTTGTTTATCCTATACTTCTTATGATTTTTGGAAAGCCTGATATTGGAGTAATATTCAGCGGATATTTGGGATTATTCCTTTTAGGTACTGCTATACTTGGTCTTGGACTTATTGCAACAAGTATATCTAAAAGTCAGTTAGTAGCTGCTATATTAGGGGTATCTATGGGAATATTTGCATACATAATAAATTGGCTTAGTGAAATGTTTACAGGGGCTAGCAAGATATTGAATGCTATTTCTATAACAACATATTTTTCTGATTTTACTAAAGGCATGATAGATATACAGAATGTTATATTCTTTCTTATTTGGGCTGTTGCATGTATATCAATATCTACTATGTTTGTAGAATCTTATAAGTGGCAGTAATCTTATCTAAGAGGGGTTTATTAAAATGTCTGATATAGTTGAGTATGTGAAAAATAATGATATAGAAAATGTAAAAAAATGTTTGGAGTCTGATAATTCTTTAGCGGATGCAAGAGATGAAGAGTCTAGGTTCACATTGCTTATGATTTGTGCTAAGAAGGGATATTTTGATATAGCTAAACTTTTAGTAGAAGAAGGAGCTAATTTAAATGCAAGAAGTAAAACAGGTATAACTGCTTTAATGTTTGCATGTGCTGAGAAACAAGTGAAAATAGCTGAGTATTTAATAGATTCTGGTGCTGATGTTAATTTGAGAGACAGACCATTATTTTCAGCTCTTCTTTATGCATCTCTGACAAAGGAGCATGATATAATAAAAGCATTAGTTGAGGCGGGTGCTGATGTTAATGCTAAGAATTTCAAACTTGTAACACCATTAATGTTTGCTGCTGGTATTAATGATATAGAAACAATGAAGTTATTAATAGAAAATGGGGCAGATATAGAGCATAAAAATAGAGACGGTGAAAGAGCTTTAGAATTTGCTATTCGTAAAGAGCAGAAAGAAGCAGAAGAGTATTTAAAAACTGTTTCTAAATAATTTTTTTACAATATATTCATTTAAATGATTTTTAAATATACAAATACTAGAAATAATTATGCTTTCTAATATTAAAATAAAAGTAAATATTATATTTCCAAGATACACTTGATTATCTTTATCTATAAATGTATTTAAATTTGTTCCGTAAGTATTTATATTGTATAAAAGTCTAATAAAGAAATAAGCACTAATTAATATGTTAATAGATACGAATGAAATAACATGAAGTTTGTCTAATAGTTTTTCGTCTATGTGAAGTAATTTAGTTAAAAAAACATTTATCATTTTTATAAAATAGTATAATAGAATAAATAATAGTAAAATTATTAGGCTTTGGGCGATTAGCATTGGGCTAAACATTAATATTTCAAACATAGCGGTACTCATATTTTTATTGTACATCATATTTGTATTTTTTCAATTATAAAAATTTAACATAATTCTATATAATCAGTTTTATATATTTATAAATTTATTGCGGATATTATATTATGCAAAAATATTTAATTTTAATATTTATCATATTTAATGTTTTTTTATATCCAGAGTATATAATCAGTGCTGGTAAATATGATATAAATAGAGATGAAGATAAGATTTTTATATATGCTGAGGCGAATAATTATGAAGGAGTAGAAAATTTATTATATAATGGAATTGATGTCAATATACTTGACATTGATAAAGTATCTCCTTTAATGATTGCTTCTTTTAACGGATTTAATGGTATAGTTGATTTACTTATAAAAAATAATGCTGATGTAAATATAGTCAATAATTGCGGATACAGTGCTATGATGGCAGCGGCTGCCGGAGGACATTATGATATTTTTAATGTGTTATTAGATAATGGTGCAAGTATTAATCAAGTAAATAATGACGGAAACAATGTATTGATAGAGGCTTGTTTTTCTGAAAATATGGATATAATTAAAAAAATATTAGAGCTTGACATTTGTATTAATCATCAGAATAATATGGGATATACTGCATTGATACAGGCGGTTATAAATGATTATGAAGATGCTGTTAGTATTTTACTAGAGAATAACGCTGATATTGATATTATTAGTGATGATGGTAAAAGTGCATTGATGTTTGCCGTTATTAGAGAAAATACTGATATAATTGATATTTTACTTAAATATAATCCTAATATTAATATTGAAGATAATGATTCAAATACAGCTTTAGATTATGCTTATGATACAGGCAATGAAAAAATTATTAATATGATTAGAGAATATTACGAAAATAATAATATTTAAAAAATACGATCAAGTTATCATATTTATTTCTTTTTATGAAATGCAATCCGATAAATATCTTAATTAATATCGGGATTTTTGCATGGAAATGGAAGAAGAGCATAATTTTATAAAAAATGAAGAAAATTATGAACCTGAAATAGAAAAGTCTTCTTCAAATGTTGTTATGTTAACAATTTTGTTCCTTGTTTTATTAATCGCCGGAATATGCTTTTGGATATATAATTCAAATACATACACTAAATTCTATTCATATAAAAGTAATATACAGACTAATACTCAGTTAAGTAATAAAAATGATATTCTAAATAGAAATAATATAAAGAAAAATTTAGATTATTTACTAGAAATAAAATATAAAGAATATATCGCCCCTCATGTTAATAGTTTTAATTCAATTATAGATAAAAGCGGATTATTAAATGTAGATACTAGAACTATAGCTATTATATTTGCAGGCACGGTATTTACTATTATTGCATCTATGTTTTTATTTAGAGGGAGTAATTCTGAAGCATTAGAAAGTGCTGATTCAGATGTTAGTTTTTTTAATAAAGATAACAATGATAATAATGAAGGTAAAAAAGATGAAAGTATTAATAAATTGGATACATCAGGAGTTGTTAATTCAATAGGTTTAGATAATGAGCAAAAAATTATTGATACAAATAATGATGGGGATAAATTAGTTTTGAAAAATGATTATTATAAATACAATAAGAAGGGAGATAATTTATTTTGGAATGTTATAAAGAAAAATAAGAATGATGAAAATTTAGATATAAATGAATTATCTCTTATGGCTTTAAGAGAGGTTGAAAATGGAAATGATGATAATGCCATAAATATATATACAAAAATATTGAGTTTTGATGATAACAATACGGCGGTATTAAAAAGCAGGGCATTGCTCTTTAATAAAAAATATGAAGAAACTTCTGAAGATAAATATTTTGATGCTGCTTTAAAAGATTATAATAAAATAATAGATATTAATAGTTTTAATGAATACAGCAGTACAGACACTTTGAAAGACAGAGCAGTTCTTTATACTAAAAAATATCATTATACATCTAATGAGAATTACTTTAATTTAGCTTTAAATGATTATAACAGGATAGTTAGTGATAATAATGATAAAGATGATTTAAGCACATTGCTTATATATTCAGATCTTTATAATGAAAAATATAAAAATACTCATGATAAAAAATATTTTCAAATGTCTTTAGATAATTATAATAAGGCTCTTGCTATAGATAATAGTAATACTTCTATATATATAAACAGAGGCTGGCTCTATTTAACAGATTATAAAATTTGTAAAGATATAGAAAGTTTAGATAATGCTGAAAAAGATATAAAGCATGGACTTACTTTAGAAAAGGATAATTTTTATCTTTTGAATAATGGCGGTATAACATCCCTTTATAAATACAAATTAGAAAAACAGGTAAAAGATTTAAAAGAGTCTGAATATAGCTTTTTAAAATCTATTAAGAATAATAAATCAAATTCTGTTCTGGCTGAAAGTTATTATTATTTGTCATTAGTTTATGATGAATACGCCAAACTTACTACCATTACAGCTGAAAAGATGAAGGAATACACTGAAAAAAGTAAGTATTATTTTGAAGAATCAAGGAAATTAGGATATTCTCCTGAGCCGATATCTAAATAAGTTCAAATTTTATCATATTTTCTAAAGAACCTTATTCTACATATTTAATGACTTTTACATTGATGCTGGTTTATTTAGAGGTTAGGATAAATATTATTAATAATTATAATAATACAAAAGATATAGTAAATTTCCTTATGTTTGATTATGCCACTATAGTACAGAGTATTCCTAATACTTGGATAAATAATAAATTCTGCAGTCATGTTGATAAACAATTAAATATTATTTTTGCTCATTATGCACAGTACGGAACTTTAAAATCTATAGATTTTGAATATTGGAATTTAGAAGATTAATGTCCGCTTACCCTGCTGCATATACCTTCTACTATAGTGTTATAATCTTTTGTATTTTCTATATTAAGAAGATGTCCTGAATTTTCAGCTACAAATAAATCTTTATCAGGAGCTGTTATAGTTTTATAGTATTCTTTTACAATAACAGTAGGTACCTGCCAATCATTAGCACCGCATATAAAAAATATAGGTATACTGAAGTTTGTAAATTTACTTGTGTCATAATCAATTATATAATATATAAGATTTTTATTTAATATTAATGAATTATGATTAAACATATCTTTAAATGAGTATATAGGACTTTGTTTAATTATTTTATTTAATTTATCATTGCCTTCATAATACCCGGCTAATTTATATTTTACTTGTATTTCTCTAAAATTTTTAAATATTTCAAATACATTATTTTTATTTATAATATAGGGATAATTTTTTAATTTTTCTATTTTTTTTATATATTTCTGATTACCGCTTTTTTGCACAATATTATAACAATAATCAAATCCGGTTTTCTCTCCTATTTGAAAATTTACAACTTGCCCCATACCAATATAGGCAGAAACTAAATTAGGAAATTTTTTTATAAATTCAATTCCCAAAACACTTCCCCAAGAATGCCCAAGCAAAATAATATATTTAGAATTATATCTTAATTTAATATAATTAATTGTTTCTTTCAAATCTATAAGCAGTTTTTCTATAGTGATATCTTTATCTTTTGATTTATTTCTTGCCTGAGTTTTTCCTGTTCCCCTTTGATCATAGTACACTAAATTATAGTTTTGAGTTTTTGAATGCATTTTATATAAAAAATATGCTTCGCTTTCTCCTGGTCCTCCATGCAGAAACAATAAAGTAGTATCTGATTTTTTTGGGTAATGTATAAAATATTGTTCTATACCATTTATATTTACATATTCTTCAAAAAATATATCCATAATTCATTATTATATAGAATAATAGTTATTATTACAATGATAAAAATAACTAATTAATTTTATAATAATACCGTTTGATTAATATGACAATATGTGTTATTATAAAAGTATAGAATATAAAAATTAAGGGTTACAATGAAATTATGTAAAATATTAGCGGTATTATTTGTTCTTTCTTATTCGGTATTCGCTAAAAGCGGTTTAGAGCTTGGAGTTTTTGTTCCTTTAGGTTTTAATGTTGGTATTCATTATTATGACAAAGCTCCATCAAGTTTAAATAATCAGCAGGCAACTACATACAATACTTATGTTACAAATAATACAAGGACTTCTCATATTGGGTTTGATGCGGGTGCTTTATTTCAGGCAGGCTATAGATTAGAATTAAATGAAGAAATTAGTTTTAGTTTTATGGGAGAGCTTGGATACAGCAGAGATACTTTTAATTACAGATTAAAAGACAGTAAAACAGATGTTCCGGCACTTAAACAGCAGAATTATCGTTACTATACTTTTGACAGCCTTGTTATTGGTATTTTACCAAAAATTAATTATAAAAGATTTTCTTTTGGTGTAGGTGTAGGAATGAAAATATTTTTATCCGGCACAATCAATAATTCAGGATATAATCAGACATTAGGCTATACAGCTGAAACTATAAAAATGATAGATATGAAAAATTACAAAGACTATTTTACTTCAAATATAATAGCATATTTAAAATTAACTTTAGATTATTCAGTATATACATCTAAGAAATTTGATATAGTTTTAGGAGCATATATTGATTATGACTTTGCTTTAAGATATCAGATAAAAGGTTCAAAAATTAATAATCAAATTGATACTCCTATAGAAAATATATCAAGTGTAGATTTAGGTATACAAGTAGGCGTTAAAATAAGACCTATGAATTAATATTAAGTATGTAAAAAAATTATAAAGAGAAAATTATGAAAAAAGTATTGAATATATTTATAATAATGTTTTTAAGCTGCCTTACTGTTTTTGCTAAAAGCGGTATAGAATTAGGAATATTTGTTCCATTGGGTTTAAGTATTGGAATAAATCAGTATAGTTTAACGAATAAAAATCCAACATCACAGCAGAAAACTCAATTTGAATCAGCTGTAAAACAGGTGAATAGAAAATCATCAGCTGGATTCGATGCAGGTTTTTTATTTCATATAGGATACAGGTTTGATATAAATAAAGATTTTAGTATAAGTCTTCTAGGTGAATTAGGATATAATCATGATGAGTTTTCATTTTATAGCATAAGCGGAGATAAAAAAAATGAAAATAGTTATGTTTATATGTTTGAGAGTATGTCTTTTGGAATATACCCTAAATTTAATTGGAAGAAATTTTCCTTCGGAGTGAATGTAGGAATTAAGGTTCCTTTATATGCCAGAGCTATGTCATCTTATATAAATTATGATGCTAAGAATATTGATAGAAATATAGAAAATTATAATGCATTTCAGATAAAGGATTTATTTGATGTGCCTATAATACCATATCTTAGAGTTTCTGTAGATTATGAAGTTTATACTGATAAAAAATTCGCATTAGTATTGGGCGGTTATATAGGAGGAGATTTTGGTATGTCTTTTAAAAATACGATATTAAATAATCAGAGCATAGCTAAAATAACAAAACAAACTATATCTAGTTTTGACATAGGTTTTCAAGTTGGCATAAGAATACTGCCGAATAATTAATTTATAAGGAGAAAAATATGGTAAAAAAATTATTTGTATTTAGTTTGTTGCTGCTTACTGTATTAGGATGTAATAATAATGTATTAAAGCCTGATGATTTTAGTAAAGAAAGTATTGATGCAAAATATCCATATTGGCAGGTTGGTATAGAAAGTTTTGAGATAGCCAGCGAATTAACAAAATATACAACTATCACAGTAGATGAAAAAAAATATATGTTAATATGTATGGCACTTATCAGATTGGCAGTTAATACTGAGGAGTTTGTAAGCGGTATAAAGGCTGCAGATGCTGAATTGGGTTCTTCTGTAAATGACAGTTATGACGGACAAGTACTTAAAGTAGGAGATAAATATGATGCTCAAAAAGTTATAGATACTGTTCGTTCTCTTAAATATGATTTTGTATATAGAAAAATGAATACAGCAGCTGGGGTTGGTACAGGTGAAATGGGAAAATCAAGATATCTTCGTCATGGTCTTCAGCCTGAAAATGAAATACCTACAGGCGGATGGGTAGGATTCAGCAGCGGTAATTGGGGCAGTATAGACTCTACTTTATTTGGAGACTATTCTACTTATATGGAGAGTCAGGCATACGCAAATTTAGCGGGTTTAATGTTTCATGAACATATGCATAATATAGGTTTCCACCATGTGGGTCAATATGCAGTTCCTTATACTCTTCAGGGCGTAGTAACTGATATTTTAAATAAAATATTATGGAAAGATGCAATATATGGTACTAATCCAAGTTTAAAAGAGAAATATAAAGATCAGGTTAATGAACTTATAGCTTATTATCTTACAGAATATAAACATTTATTGAATGAAGATACTGTTTTTGATCCTAGTCAAAAATAATAAAGTTAATTAATTATAATTTAAAAATATAAAAGGCTTTGATAATTATTTTTATTATTGAAGTCTTTTTTTATAATCATCATTGCATAATATCATAGTGATAATACCAACTATACTTCCTGTAATAAGTGATAATATAAATACAGGTATTATTAAAAATCTTATATCCGGCAATTTAAATAAATATTTAGATAGAATAGCCTGAGATAAATTACTTATTAAAGCACCAGCTAAACTTACTCCAAATATAGAAAATATATTTTTAAAATAACTCATTAATTTCATTACTATGATTGATGTTATACCTCCGCATAATCCTAAATAAAAAGGAGGCGTTAATATATAAGCAAAAGCCAAAGCAACAGAAACATTTTTTATAAATATAAGAAGTATAAGTTCTCTGAAAGTAAATACATCTACAACCATTAATACAATAACAAAAGAAAATCCTATTCTGAAATATGGTATAGGTCTTGGAAACATATTTTCAACAGCGGCAATAAATGATGATAAAAAAGCAAAAAATATTATATCATATATTCTTCTTTTTCCTGTATGAGATTTTATATTTTCTAAAAATAACATAAATATTCCTATTGAACTATAGAATCTATTTCTATATTGTTCTCCATATTTTTTTCAAATCTTATAGATATACCATTTGGCATGCATATTATAGGGGCATTTTTTAGTACACCTTCCTTAATGCATAATTTATCCCTGCAAGGAGAGCTTTCAAACATAATTTGCCCATTACTTATAACAATTTTTGATTCACCTAATAAACCATTAACAGCAATTTCTCTGTCGGTATTTAAATCATATCTTAAAGATTTGTCATGAGTATCTATTATTATTTTACTGCTTTTATTTGAAATTAGATTCTTAGCATAAAAAAATGAGAAAATAATTATAAATAAAAATATTAGCACATCGCCGTATTTTAATCTTTTCATTATTTACAAATTTACCTTATTCATTAGATGCATTATTTAAATTATTTTCATTTGTATTTTCATTAGTATTGATGATATTATTATCTCTTTCTGTTATTTCAATATCAAAGAATGAAGGTTCTATTTCTAGGAGTCTGGTATGTTCGGGTATATTGGCTTCTACTGATATATTAGAATAAATACCGGCATTAGTTAATTTTTTCAGATCTATATATAATTTAATATCATCAGGCGATAAATTTGACAGCATTACTTTATTTGCTTCTAAAATTACTTTATTTATTATAAGCGAATTAGTATTGTTTATTTTGAATTTACCGCTTAGATTGTCTATTCTTATTGCAATATTATTAAATTCTTTTCTGTCAAGATTTCTATCAAAGATGATATTAATATTTACCCTTGAAACATCTGATTTGATATTTACAGGTGAATTTACCCTTGATATTGTAGAATAATCCAAATATTTGCCTGTTACATCTACATTATAAGTTTTAATTTCATTCATAGATGATACTAAAGTTTTAGGGCCCGATATTATAGTGTTAGAAGGATTTACTCTTATATTTTCAATTGTAAGTCCGTAAGAAGTCTTTCCTACTACAGGTACTTTTATAGGTACAGTTTTATATGATAGTTCATCTAGTATTATAGGTATTTCTCTAGGATTAACAGTAATATTCATTTTTGAGTAATCTATGTCTCCATCTAAAAGAACCTCATACATATTGCTGCCTATAACAGCATTTGTAAGATCTATATAAGCACTAAATTCTGTAGGAAGTTCATAAATATTATCTTTGAATCCTGTTAAAGTTACTGTAATATCTTCAGGCACATCATTCGCTATTAATAATCTTGAAGGGGTGTTTTTTATTTCTATTTTTGCAACATAGTCTTTAGTATATTCTTTTTGATATCTTACAAATAGAAACAATAAAAATGACATTAAAAGACATAATAATTTAATACCTAATCTATTAGTTATACGGACTAATATTTTTTTAAAATTAAATTTACTTAAATTTGATGTTTTTTTACTTTTCATTTTTTTATCTCTAAAAGTTCCCCAAGCCTTTTATATAATTCTTCTCTATTTAAATTATATTCTAATATACCATTATGAACAATAGATACGCATTGAGTTTCCTCTGAAACTACAACTACAACTGCATCTGTTTGTTCTGAAATACCTAATGCTGCTCTATGTCTAGTTCCTAATCTTCTATTTTTTATTTGAGGCTCTATTTCTGTAAGCGGCAGATATGCACTTGCAGCTGCTATTCTATTTTCCATTATTATGGCAGCACCATCATGAATAGGGTTGTTTTTAAAAAATATAGCTTCAATAAGCTCTATGGATATATCAGCATTAAGCTTTACTGCTCTATCAACTAGAGAATGAAGAGATATATTTCTTTGAAAGACTATTAAAGCACCATATCCTTTATATGATAAATTAAATGTGGCACTTAATATCTTTTGTATTTGATCTTCATCATATCTAAATGACTTTTTTAAAAATGCTCTTCCGCCTAATATTCTCAAAGCATGTTTTATTTCTGCTTGGAATATCACTACAACGGCTATAAGTCCTACTTGAAAGAATTGATCAAATATCCAAGATAATGTAGAAAGTCCGAATACTTTTGCTATTAATGTTATAAAAAATAATATTATAAAACCTATTGCTATGCTGTAAGCTCTTGTATTATACATAAGCATATATATAATATAGAATAATACAGCAACCAATATTATATCCAGACCATAAAAGAAATATCGCCAATTTGAAGTTGATATAAAATTATTTATTACATAAAGCATCGCTTTCTAATTATATCACAAATATATAATTTGTAAATATTTTATTATTATGTATGATAATAAAATTATAAGTATCTAATTAGAAAATAAGTATTTATAAAAGCTGTCAGGCCTTATATAAGGTTTTAATTCCTCAATACTTATATTTATAAAACTATATTCTATCTTTTCTCTTGTAAAAAAGAAATGAATAGTTAAAGAACCATCAGTATTAAAATATATTTCAGCATAATTAAGCGAGGTTATATATTCATCAAAATATTCCGAGAAATTATCATTCTCATAATTATCAGTTTGTTCTTTTATTTTATTTTTCAAAAAAGTTCTGAACTCTTCAGTATCATATACTAAATTTCCTAAATAATTATTTATTTTTACCAATGAATCTATATCAAATATATTTACATAAGATTTATAAATCATATCATTTTCTAAATAATATACATCATAATAGTTGATAATAGAAAATATATTATTATCAAAGTAATCTGAAATATAAGAAAATTCAGTATGGTTTAAATTATCATTTTGATTATGGGTTTGCATGTTTTTATCGAGATTATCATTCATATCAGAGATTAATTCATTTAATGTGATATTTGTTACTTTTCCTTTATATATGGCTAAAGATTTATTATCTATGTATATGCTCCCTATAGCACAGGCATTTCCTTTATACTCTTTTTCCATATATATTTCATGAATACAATGAATAAATTTTATAGTTTTTATGCTGCATTCTGATGATTTATCTTTGTTTCTCCATTTACCATTTAAATTAACATATACTTCATTTTTTGAATTGATAATATCGTATAATTGATTTTCCTTAAAAGTAAAAACAAAAATTTCATTATTAGGAGTATTTATAGTCATGCCTTTTTTATCAATACTGCCTTCTAATTGTACAGTATTATTCTTGATTACATATTTATAATGCCCTTTTATTGTGCTGATTTTACCTTCCATAATAGAATCAGGATTTTTTATTTTTATATGCATAGTTATAGGGGAGTTATCTATAGTGCCGTTAAGTGTAAGAAGCAGGTATTTATCAATATAAGTATTGTCTGAAATATTAGGGTATATATTAATAGTCATCATAAATAATAATATTAATATATAAATTTTTTTCATAATAAATACCTTTAATTATAAAAATTTCATATTCTTGTTAAAGAAAATTCGGTTTTTATATTGATAAATTTAATTTGTAAATATAAAAATAATAAATTATTATATAAAAAATAATAAAAAACCTGCCTTACAACTTAAAATATAAGACAGGCTTTTTAAATATGATTGTTTTCTTTAATAGATAAATTATGCTTTAGGTCCGAATTTAAATCCTAACTGTAAACCTATATCAAAAGTACCTCCATCAAGAAAAGGAGCGCTTACACTTCCATCTGTAGCAATTTTAGGCATAAAATCATAACCCAAATATAAACCTATATTCATAGCTATTTTATCAGTAAAGAATATAGAATAGTCGAAAGTACCTTTAATATAACCTATTAATGCTGTAGAATACATAGTACCTATATCATTCATATTTAATTTAAGACTTCCTGCATCAGTATCTCCATATTTAAGATTAATAGTTGAAGCCATAGGAATTTTTATCCCTCCGCCTATACCTATTGCAAATGCCCCAATATTTACTTTAGGAAGCAATCCTATTTGTATGCTTTCAAAAGATTGTGATAAATTTATTCTAGGTGCTCCATCTATTCCTGTTATAGCATAACCGTCTATAGAATAAGCAGAAGTATCATGTGCGTATCCTATTTCTCCTAATATACTAATACCTACTCCTTCAGTTATACCAATCATATAACCTAATTGAGCGGTAACTCCAGCGTCAAAACCAACTCCTCCTTTAATAACATCTTTTGGTGCTCCTGCAGGTAATTCAGGAATACCTATGCTTAATCCTAATGGTACATTGAGTATGAACTCGAATCCGCTTGCTGCGAATGCTGATGTGCTTAATGCTGTTGCTAATACAGCTGTGAAAATAATTTTTTTCAAGTGTTTCATAAAAAACTCCTATATATTTTTTATTTATAACTATTAAAGATTATTTTCCTTTAATAATTTATGCTTGGTTAATATAAACTATATTTTGTTAATTGCATTTGAAGTATTAAGTTTTTTAAATACTTCAAAGTACAATTATTTTTATAAAATATATTTACATTTACTATATGATAAAAAGTGAATATTGCATTTGAAGTATGCACTTTTTTAAATACTTCAAAAATTATTTTAAAATTTTTTTGAATATGCTGTATTTTGAAATTAATTCTATATGGCGTTTATATTGTTCTTTAAAATTTTTGTAATAATATTTGGTGAAATTATAAAGCTCTATATATCCTATGTCTGTTTTTTGATAGTTATTTTTTATTATTATTTTATAAATTAAATCTTCATCTTTTTTTGTTAGCTTTATTGGTTTGTATTCATTATTATTTTCACTATTGATTTTTTTTAGTTCTTCTATCTTTCTTTTGAAGAAGGAAAAATCATCATTAGAAATCCTATCTGTAAAGTATAAAAAAATTAATATTTTATTATTGAAAAACTCAGTATAATTTTTTATATATCTATTATGCTCTTTCTGATATTCGATTAATTTTTTATTGAAGTAAATATATTCTTTCAGATATGAATCATTGTTATAATCTTCATACGAAAATACTTCAAACATTTTTATAAGATTTTTTTTATAAAATGTTTCTTTATTTTCTAGTTTGAATTCCATATATAAATATTCTTTTTTTTCTTTCTTATCTTTTTTTGAATGATTTATAAAGTTTTCTGTATGATTTTAAAAGTTTATTATGTTCATCTTCTGTTATTTTTTCTTGTTTGAAATTGTCAAAAATATAAAAAGGTATGAAGTATAATTTATAATCATAATATATCATTTTATCATTATCTTTTAACTCGTAATTTTTAATATTATTATATAAGCATTTTATTTTGGCATTTATTATATTATAATAATTATTATCTTTGCTGTATAAAATATCCTTTAATTTACTTCTCTCAAGTTCAAAATATTCTACTATTATGTCAAATAATTCAATTTCTTCTAAAGAATAAAAATAACCTTCTTTTCCTTTTTCTTCGCTTTTCAATTTATATGCCGGAAATACTGATTTTATATATTGACTTTGCTTTATTCTTTCTTTTATTCTTTTTATATATTCTTCGCTGTCTATTTTATTGTTATACAATATATTATAATATTCTACAAAGGCATCTCGGCTTAAAAAATATGTATATGATTTATTTATTATGCTTTTTATCTCATTTTTATTTATATATTTTATTTTTTCAGAACTGTCATAATCAAATATACCATGATTTTTTATTATTACTTTTCTTACTTTATAATCTTTATTAGTATCTTTTTCTCTTCCGGATACACTTTCAATTATATAAATATTTTTACTAGTATTTATTATCTCCTTCAAAGAAGAAATATGTTTTTTTGAATCTTTATAATTGAATTCTATATTTTTTGTATTTATATCAAATACCATATTCTGTAATTTCCATTATTATTTTTTCTATTCTCTTATAATATTTGTTTTCTTCGTCAATATTATCTTTGGCTTTATTAAGATAATACAATGCTTCTTCTTTTAATTTATAATCCAAAAAAGATATATCATATAATTCATATACAGCAATTCCTTTAAGATAGAAATACCAAAAATCATTTTTCTCTTTTAAACATTCAATATATTCTAAAGCTTCATCGCATAATTTTTCTGCAACATGAAAATCATTTTCATATTTATAAATATCAGATAATCTTAAAGTATTAATTATTAAATTTATATTGATATTATTATTAACTTTATGTTTGCATATATTTTTATAATATTTTACTTTTGTATAATTTTTATTGTCTCTATCCACTTTAGAAAATATTTTTAAAGCTTCTTCATAATTTTTTTTATTGAATTTTAATTTGCCGCTATTGTAGTAGCCTTCAGAAAAATCATTAATATCATTATCTACTTCAATATCCAAAAATATTTCTTCATCTCTCTCTAAATTATAATTGCACCAAGCTATGTAATGATCGCATTTTATTCTATCTAAAGGAGAATAAAATTGATTTCTTAAAAATATTTTCTTTGCCTTTCTGAAATCTTTTAAAGCTTCTTCATAATTTTTTAATGTATAATAAAGTTTTGCTCTGTTATAATAACTTTCAGCCTGTATTGAATTAATGCTGATTGATTTATTGAAATCTTCTAATGCTTCATCATATATTTTAAGATTATATTTCAAAAATCCTCTTAGATTATAGGCTTTATAATCATCATTATTTTTATTAATAAAAAAGTTATAATTTTCCATTATGTCTATATAATCATATTTTACTTTTTCTCTATTAAAATACTTTATATAGTTTTTTATTTGAGAGGAAGTTTTTAATATAAGTTGTTCCTTATCATAATAGGATAGCGGATTTTTAATGAAATTTTTTATATGTTTTTTTATTATAAAATTATTAGATATATTTTTTAAATATTCTATATCCTGCTTCATTAATTGTTCTAATTCTTTTGTATATTCATTATTTTTTGATTTATATATTTCTAATAATTTTTTGCAGGTTTTATATCTATAGCAATATGCCAATAAATAATATTTATTTGATTTTATTGCTTTTGAAAAGTATTCAATAGATATTTTTAATTTATCTTCATCGTTTTCTAACTGCATTAAATATGCAAATAAAATATATAATTTATAGTATTTTAAATCTTCTTTTACTATATCAGATAATAATTTTTCGGATAATAAATATAGATTATTTTTGTATGATTCTCTTATGTTTATTATGATATCTTTTATTTTTTTATCCATTATACAAATTATTTAATATATAAATAGATTTATTAGAACTCTTCTATTTTTTTTGTAAGGAAATTTATAATATTATTTTTATCTACTTTTATAGGTTCATTTTCCTTTTCAAAAAATATAAAATTGCCGTCTCCTGTTCCAGCCACTCCAAAATCAGCATGCCTTGCTTCTCCCGGACCATTTACAACGCAGCCCATAATAGCTATAGTGATATTCTTTTTGATATTCTGAACATGTTTTTCTATAAAGCTAGCTACCTCTTCAACATTTACCTGACATCTTCCGCAGGTAGGACATGATATTATTTCTATAGAAGGTTCATTTCTTATGCCTAGAAATTTAAGGAGCATTCTTCCTGCCATTACTTCTTCCATAGGATCTCCTGTTATAGAGTATCTTATAGTATCGCCAATACCATGCATTATTAAATATGATAAAGCACTTGTACTTTTTATTAGTGAGCTTCTTAAAGTTCCTGCCTCTGTTACTCCTAAATGTATAGGATAATTGAATTTTTCTCTAAATAGAGTATTAGCTTCTATTGTAGTTTTTATATCTGAAGATTTTAAAGATACTTTTATATTAGTAAAATCTAAATCTTCCATAAGTTTTATATGTTCAGCGGCACTTTTCACCATGTTTTCAGGAGTTACTTCTTTATATACGCTTCTGTCCAAACTTCCTCCATTTACTCCAACCCTTATTGTAAGGTTCCTTTCTTTAGCTTCTTTTATAACCTCTTTTACTTTTTCTTTGTCTTTTATATTTCCCGGATTAAGTCTTAAAGAATCAATACCGCTTTTCATACTTTCTAATGCCAATCTATGATCAAAATGTATATCAGCAATTAAAGGTACTTTCGTTTGATTTTTTATTTCTTTAATAGCTTTTGCAGCATCCATATCCAAAACGGCAAGCCTTACTATATCAACTCCTGCATCTTCAAGCGATTTTATCTGTTCAACAGTATCTTTTATATTTCTAGTATCTGTATTTGTCATAGACTGAATACTAATAGGATTGTTTCCGCCTATTAAAACATTTCCAATTTTTACAGTTTTTACTTTTTTTCTTATATCATTAATATTATCTATATTCATTTTGTTTCCTTAGTAATTACTTTTTAAAAAATTATATAGTTTATAGTATCATTTTAAAATATTTTTGCAAATGTATTTTAATAGTTTATATTCAATTTATCAAATATGTTTTATCTATATATAGAAATTTGTTATGAAAATATAAAGTAATGAATATTACATTTAATTTAAATAATAATGCTTATAAGCAGATTATATAATGAATTAATATTTTTAATTAACAATATTCTATAATAGACTTGTTTCAAAACTAAATTTATAAATTTTTAATTTAATATTTTTTAAATTATAGTTGGGGCTTTGCCCCAAACCCCACTTCTTTTGTTGGCACAAAGAAGCAAAAAGACTGCATATTTATATACTAAAATACTAAATTATGCAACATGGAAAACATCATGTTTATAATTTTAAAATTAAATAATTTTTATAATTAATCTTGTCAAGTAGTTTTGAAACAAGTCTAATATATTTGAAATCAAGTTTTTTATTAATGTTTTTCATTACTTATATAATTTTTTTACTTTTTATTAATATATAAAAATATATATGAATTTTTTATATTAGTATGATTTTAAATATAAAAAACTGTGCAGGATATACCAGCACAGTAATATATACAAATTAAATAATTATTGAGTTACTGTTTAGTTAGGGTAACTTCAAGCGTGGTATCAGATGAATAATAACGTTCTAAGCCTTTTACTTTATTATTTTCTATTAAAACATCATAGACAGTATGAAAGCTATCAAATAAAACTTTATATTGATTAACTCCTCCATTAACAGTAGATATAGTAGTTAATGTATAATAATTTCCATATATTTTATGTTCAGTATTATTATCTGCAGTAGTAGATGATAGGAAAAAATTTCCAGGTATCTTATATGTTTCAGTTCCTATGAGCATAGTAACAAAATCAGCATCAATAGTTAATGTAACACTATCGCTTCCAGATTTTCCTGTCCAACTTCCTTGAACTTGATTTATTATTTTTCTTTCAGTACGGTCTACTCCTATTAAACCTTCTATTGCTAATGTATTATCAGAACTATTAATAATTCTTACATGTCCTATAGAAGATGTATTATATGGTAATATTATAGTGCCTTCATAACCATTTCCGTATATAATATATATTCTTGAATCCTTATAAATATATTCTCCATCTACTTGTCTGCTATATATAGTTGATCTATCAAAATTTACAGGGCTGGAATCATTTGATTTAGCTAATCCTGTTATTCCTCCATTGTTAAAATTAAGGGTATAAGCTTTACCATCTACACTAAAAAATTTTAATCCCTTATCAATATAATAAGAGGATATACCAATGGCTGAATATTCTTTCAGTGTTTGTGTAGTAGGATTCGTTGCTTCATTTCCGCATCCTATTATAAATAGTGATAATATTAAAAAAATAAGTGATAATATAATATTTCTCATTATGATATTTCTCCTAATATTTTTACATATTATAAATATTAAACAATAAAAATCAATATCTAAAGTTTTAATTTATTAATATTTAACTATATAAAAATATATTAATTATAAATTTTACATTATTTAAATATAATATATAATAGCTTTTCAAAATGAGAGGTATTTTAACTATGGCATTAATGTTAAATGAAGAACAAAGACAAGCAGTAGAACATATTGACGGACCTTTACTTGCATTGGCTGGAGCAGGATCTGGAAAGACTAGAGTTATTACAGAGAGAATAGCATACTTAATAAAACATGGAGTGCTTCCTAGTCAGATACTTGCAGTTACTTTTACTAATAAAGCAGCCGCTGAAATGCGTGAGCGTATAACAAAATTATTAAAAGAAAAACCAAAACAATTAGTTGTAAGTACATTTCATTCATTTTGTGTGAGAGTGCTGAAAGGCGATATTGATAAATTAGGGTATAAAAATAATTTTAGTATATATTCTTCATCTGACAGCAGAACTTTAATACGAAATATTTTAAGAGAAATAAAGATTAATACTCTTAATTATGATGAAAACTTATTTGCTTGGTATATTGACAGATTTAAAAATAATTTGATGAAGCCTTATGAGGTAGAGCCTCATGATGATTTAGAAAAAATTGCTAAGAGAGTCTATGAAGTTTATCAAAGCTATTTAAAAGGATATAATGCCGTTGATTTTAATGATCTTATTAATCTTACAATAGATTTATATATAGAGTTTCCGGAAGTTCTTGATAAATATCAGGAGAGATTCAGATATATAATGGTAGATGAATATCAGGATACTAATTTTGCACAATACAAACTTACAACTTTGCTTGCTTCAAAATATAGAAATATTGCCGTTGTAGGAGATGATGATCAAAGTATATATGCATTCAGAGGTGCTGATGTATCAAATATACTTTCTTTTGAAAATGAGTATCCGGATGCTAAAATAGTAACGCTTACGAGAAATTATAGAAGTACAAAAGCAATACTTGAGGCAGCACATTCCGTAATAAGCAATAATACACAAAGAAAGGATAAAAAGGTTGTAGCAGAAGGTGAGGAAGGAATACCTCCTACTATAATGCCTTGCGAAGATGAGAGGGAGGAAGCTCAGTTTGTTGCTGATTCTATAATAAATTATTCTATAAGCAAAAGATTAAATTATGAAGATTTTGCTGTACTTTTTAGAATGAATGCTCAGTCAAGACTTTTTGAAGAGGCTTTCAGACTTAGAGGACTTCCATATACGGTTGTCGGAGCTTTTCAATTTTATGAAAGAAAGGAGATTAAAGATATATTAGCCTATCTTAATTTATTTGTTAATCCTGAAGATGAAGTTTCTCTGCTTAGGGTTATAAATATACCTAAAAGGGGAATAGGGGCGGTTGCTATAAATAATCTTAATGAAGCTAGTATAAAAAATGGAGTTTCACTATATGAGACATTACTCAATTATGAGAGTATGGAAGAAATTTCTCCTAAGGCTAAAGCAGGTATAAAAGATTTTCTTGAAGTTATAGAGCATTATCATAATTTATTTACTGTTGATAAAAATGATTTAGAGCGTCCTAAACTATATGAGAACATAAATAAGTTTTTAGATGTTATTGCTTATCATAATGAGATTTTAAATTCAAGCGATACAAAAGAGCAGGGTGCTAAGAAAATTGAGAATGTAGAATCTCTAATGAACGGCATACTTGAATATGAAAAGTCTAATAAAAATGCTACTTTAAAAAATTATTTAGATAGAATTTTACTTATGAGCATAGAGGAGCAAAATGATGAGGAGGATAAAAAGAAAGGTATTATGCTTATGAGTATACATGCTGCTAAAGGACTTGAGTTTCCTTATGTTTATATATGCGGAATGGAGGACGGTATTATGCCTCATCAGAAAAGTTTAGATGAAAATGGATTGGAAGAGGAGAGAAGACTTTGTTATGTTGCTATGACTAGGGCTAAAAAGCATTTAACGCTTACATACTGCAGAAGCAGAACTAAGATGGGAAGAAAAATTGAATGCACGCCTTCTGTATTTTTAGAGGAAATGAGCGAGAATTTGCCTGAAGAAATGGCTATGAATGAAGAGGAGTTTTTCTCTAATTTAAAGGCTTCTTTAAAACCTGAAAATAAATAATTTATTTTTTTGTTAGTAATAAAATTTATAAGAATATAAAAAAGAGAGCTATTTTTTAGCCCTCTTTTTATTTAGTTTATTATCTTTCTATAAATAAATATTTGTATTTAATCAGTATTTATCAGTCATCGAATTTCTGTCCCATTAACTGACCATTGCTTGATATGAACAATTCCATAAAGTTATTTAGTTTTACTTTGTAATTTCCCCATTCTTTTTCAACATCTATCACAGCAGCCTGAGGATAAGTATTTCTTATAGTGTTTGCTATATTAGCAGGTAAAGCTTTGAAAGGTACAGCATTATACTCACCGTCTATGCTATGCCAATCACCATTGTATAAGAAGTCTATTTTAGCACCGTTAGATAATTTTACCTCAAATTTTCCGTCATCTCTCTCTACTTTCCATATTTGTGTATTTGGATAAATTTGCTGTATAAAACTTCTAGCATTTTGAGGAAGCGAAGAAGCTGGTACTACCCAATCAGCAAAAGCACTTGAAGTAGAAATTATAGTTAAAGTTATTAATAAAGCGAATAATTTTTTAGTCATAGTAAATCTCCTTTTGTTTTTATTTTTATTTTTTATCACATGTAAATTATCTTTACAATTATAAGTATAGCCTAAATACAGATTTTGTCAATATAGTTTACATGTAATTTACAAAAAATTTACATAAAATATAGGTTTTAATAGATATAATAATACATATTATACATAGTCTTTTCTAAATATATATAAAAACTCAATAAATGTAAAATTTAATTACATTTATTGAAATGTTATACAAATATTTATATTTAGCTATTGCAATTATTTGATTATAATATTTAATTATATATATGAGCAGTAAAGATTTACAATTAATATCTGATAAATTAAATGAACTCATTTCATATTTGGAAAATAATGATTTGGATAATTTTTTCAAACATAAAGATGAATTTTGCAATTTGATAATATTAGAAAATGCTGACAGTGTTAATGATAATATAAAACTTGATATCGAAAATATTGTTCCTTTAAATTTGATGAATACTTTTATAAATTTTATTAAATATATGAAAGCTTTAAGAACTATGAATCATAATGATAATGATTATACTAGATATACATTGGATAATATGAAATTTATAAAAACACAAATATTCAAAGACTATTAAATATCATGGGAAGCAAAAACAGATTTTTACTTAAAGAGCTAAAAAAGTGGAATAAAGATAATATTATAACTAATGAACAGTTTGAAATATTATCTAAAATGTATAGAGATAATTATATAGATTGGCAGCCTATTATAAAAGCTATAATGATAACAGGTATTATAATGGTTGCTATTGGATTTATTGCTTTTATAAGTTTCTATATTTTTTCTCTTTATTTTATAGCATTTTTATTTGCTTTTCTTTTTTTATTAGGATTTATAATTGATGAAATACTTAAAAGAAAAGATATTTACTTACCAAAAACTTCTTCTGCAATAATAGCCATTTCTTCTATATTTTTATCAGCATTTATTTTTACTTTATCATACATTATCACTCATAATAAAGATAATTTTATTTTATTATCTCTTATAAGTATAATATTATTTTTTATAATAGCATATATAAAGAAAAACTATGCTGTATTATCTATTGCGATAATAGGTTTAATAACTTGGTATGGTTTTGAAGGTTTTGATATATCTGGAATTGATTTCACACTTAATAATTATATAAGATTTATTATAACAAGCATATTAATGTTTTTAATAGGAATAACTGATATCAATAAAAAAATCGGAGATAGATATTCTAATTTTTCAATCATATATTACACGGTTGGAATATTATATTTAAATATGATACTTTCAATAATGTCAATATTTGGAAATAATGCAGATCCTATAATATTTGAATACGGTTCATCTGAATTGTTAATATATAGTTTATTATTTTTATTTATAGATATAATTATTTTTGTAATAGGCTATAAATTAAAAAATTCTTTAATAGTGGGATATTCAATATTTTTTATTATTCTTAATCTTTATATAAGATATTTTGAATATTTCTATTTGAAAATGAATGCTTGGATATTTTTTATAATATTAGGTTTATCAACCATATTAATAGGTGTAATAATAGAGAGAATAATAAAATATAAATAAACCTGCAGATTTTATATAACCTGCAGGCTTATAATTTTTAAAGAGTTATTATGAAATCAAACTATTCTAAAACAACTATTGCATTAGAGTCTTTTATCCTAGGTATAATAGTTTCCATTATTCTAAAACTATGATTTAAATCTTTCTGTTCTAAATATGCAGTAGACATATCTATTCCAACAGCCAAATCCATATACTGAGGCTCTGAACAAATCAATGCTGCTTTCTTTCCTTTGATGACAGGTACATTATAAAGATTTCCAATCATGCTGGATATTCTCTGTGCCTCTGTCATTCCTGTGCCTTGCTGTATTCTCTGTAAATCAAAATATAATGATTGACTTAAACATAATACAAATCTTCCTACAATGCCTTTTTCTCTAATCATATTTATAGCTTTTACTATATCAGTATAAGGGTTCTCACCCTGTCCCCAATCAGAGATTTTTAATTTTTGTACTCCTTCAGCATTGAGTATTCCTTTTAATTCAAGAAAATCATTTCCATTGAATATTAAATTATCTTCTTTGTTAGCAAGTGTCTGAGCTGCCTGAGATACAATAGATAAATCTAAAGGAAGTTTATTTGAAATATTATTTTCCAAATCTCTCCATAGTAGAGTAAAATCCTGATAAATCTGAGGAAGCTCAACAGATTTTCTTCCTGAAGTCTTTACAAAACCATCTTCAAAAACTTCTTCTCTGTCGCTTTTATCATACTGAACGCTTATAGCACCTGCTCCAAGAGGTCCGTAAATAGATAAAAATCTTCTTCCTATAAGTGTTCTGCTTGCTGTTTCTACAACAACTTTATCTATATTCTGCCAAAAATTTTCTTCAAAAGGCGAACTTTCTCTAGCTAAATAATCCATATATATCCTCCTTTAATTTTATTATTAATTGTCTTTTTTCAAACTTCCAACTGTAAGTCCAGATAAATTAGGCTCTTTTATTCCAAGCTCTTCCATCATCTCTTTAACCTCTAATTGTCCGGATTCAAAATGTTCTGCTTCCTTAGGATCTAAATGTCTAAGCAAAGCCATAAGCTCTCCTACATGTGCTTTTTCTTCGTCCCTTATATCGGCTAATACTGCCTTTGCAACAGGATCATCTGTAGCCATAACATGAGCATCATATAAATATATAGCTTCCAATTCTCCGGCAATATCAAGTCTTACAGCTTGTATTAATTCTTCTTTAGTTACTTTTCTATTCACATTTGCATTAAATGGATTTGCAAAACTAGGCATAATATTAGTCTCCTTTTTATTTAATTACTTAATAGTATTAATTACTAATAAATAGTATATACAATTAAAAAATAAAGTCAATATCATTATGAAAAAATTAAGTATTTTTTAAATAAAAAAGCCGCCATTATATAAAATGACAGCTTTTAAATTAATAAGTTTAAAAAATAACTTTATTTATTTTTTATTAATGGATAACCTAATTTTTCTCTTGATTCTATATAAGCAGCGGAAACTTTTTTCATAAGCTCTCTTACTCTTGCTATGTATCCAGCCCTTTCAGTTACACTTATAGCATTTCTAGCATCAAGCATATTGAATACATGGGAGCTTTTCATAACCATGTCATAAGCAGGAAGAACGCAGCCATTAGCCAAGCATCTATCACATTCATTTTCATATTCCTTGAAATGTCTGAAATACATATCAGTATCAGCAACTTCAAAATTATATTTAGAGAATTCTTTTTCTCCCTGTAAATGTACATCTCCGTATTTTATTCCATGTCCCCATTCCAAGTCATAAACATTATCTATATTTTGCAAATACATACATATTCTTTCAAGTCCGTAAGTAATTTCACCTGTAATAGGTTTTAAGTTGATTCCGCCTACAGCTTGGAAATATGTAAATTGAGTTATTTCCATACCATCAAGCCAAACTTCCCAGCCTAATCCCCAAGCACCAAGGGTAGGGGATTCCCAGTCATCATGAACGAATCTTATGTCATGATCTTTAAAACTTATACCCAATGCTTCTAAGCTTTGTATGTATAAATCCTGAATATTTTCTGGAGATGGTTTCATTATAACTTGGTACTGATAATAATGCTGAAGTCTGTTAGGATTTTCTCCGTATCTTCCATCAGTTGGTCTTCTTGATGGTTCTACATAGGCTACGCTAAAAGGCTCTGGTCCTAATGCTCTTAATGCAGTTGCTGGGTTAAATGTTCCTGCTCCTACTTCTAAATCATAGCCCTGCTGTATTATGCATCCGTTTTCGCTCCAAAATTTATTTAAAGTCATAATTAAGTCTGTAAAGGTCATAATAGATATATCTCCGCTCTTTTTTATTTGATAAAATAATGATAATAATTATATAATATCATTGATTAAAATGCTATATAATTATTATTAAAATATTGAAGTTTTATTTTAATAAACTAATATTAATTTTTTACATAATAAAAAAACAATAACAGTATAGTTCACTGTTATTGTTTATATAAAATATATTTTATAAATATTAAACTTTAAAGAAATGCATCAAATCAACTAATTCTTTAGCCTGTCCCATTAATGCCTCAGAAGAAGCTGTAGCCTGTTCTACCAAAGTAGCATTTTGCTGAGTAGACTGATCCATTTGTGAAACTGCCATATTTACCTGATCTACACCAGCCTGCTGTTCTACTGCCATAGCACTAATATCTTGCATAATCTTAGAAGTATCTTCAATTTTTTGTTCTATATCCATAAATATTTCTTTAGATTTTCTAGCTGTTTCAGTAGCTATTCTAATTTTATCATTAGAATCAGCAATTAAAGAAGTAATATCTTTAACAGAAGACTGACTAGTTTGAGCTAAGTTTCTTACCTCGCTTGCTACTACCGCAAATCCTTTACCCTGTTCACCAGCACGGGCAGCTTCTACGGCAGCATTAAGTGCTAATATATTAGTTTGGAAAGCTATATTTTCTATTATTTTAGTTATGTCTGTAATTTTATTACTTGCTTCAAATACAAGTTCAATATTATTAGTTGTAGCTTCAATTATTTCACCGGCTTCCTGAACTGATTTTTCAGAATCCTGCATCATCTGATTACCTCTTAAAGAATTATCAGCAGATGATTTTATTGTAGAGGCAATTTGTTCCATAGAAGAAGCTGTCTCTTCCAAATGTGAAGCCTGAGTTTCTGTTCGGCTTGACAAATCTGTATTACCATGAGCTATTTCTGTAGCTGCCTCTGAAATCTCTCTTGAGCTTTCTAAAACTCTTGTAATAATTTCTCTTAAATGAGATATCATGTTATCGAAACTACTTAGAAGTGAATCAAATTCGCTATTGCCTCTGTATTTGCTTGAATCTATTTTTACAGTTAAATTACCGTTAGATATTTCTGAAGCTAAATGAACACATAATCTCAAATTTTTTCCTATTTTTCTTCCTAAAGAAGCCAAGAAAATTACAACAGAAAATCCTACTATAAATAAAAATATGAAAAACAATATAGTATCTTTTTTAACTTCTTTTGCAGCATTTTGTAAATTTAAATTATTATCAGAATCAAGTTTATCAAAAAACTGATTAATAGGAGTCATTATTTGCGAAACACTTTGTTCATAAGATTTTCCATTAACAAGCTCTATAGCTTCTAACTGTCTTGCTTTATATTCATCAGGTATGCTTCCGTCTGGATTTCTAGGAATACTTTTTATTATTTCCATAGCCTGAACTTCTAATTTTACTAATTCTTCTGAGCGGCTTTTTGATAGAGTTAAATAATCAAACATTTCTTTAGAGAAATTCAAATCTTTCATTACATTTGAATAAGATTTAGTTTCTCCATCATAAGAAGGCTTTTGACCGCTTCCTAAATAAATAGACCAGTATATTCCTCTGTCATAATTTATCGGTGTTGGTTTTGTACCGCCTGATATAGCTATACAGTCATTATAAGCTTGTTCATATTTAGCATCTCCTGTAGCTACATAACTTCTTACAAACTGAGTTAAAAAGGCTGAGTTTTGCTGATACTGTCTTGCTATAGCAGAAGATTTTATAGTATGCTGATAAATGCGGCTGTATTCTGTTACACTTCTTACTATCCTAATCTGAAGATATATCAAAAGCAGAGTCATGACAAAAGTATATACGCCAAATATAATAAATCGAGTCCTTATCTTCATAGTAAAATATCTCCAGTAAAGCTTTTATTTTTTATAATGATTTCGGAATTACTTAACTATTTATTTAAAAAAATTAAGTATTTTTCCTATATAAACTATACATTATATATTAAATATAACAAAAAAATTACATTTTATACATAAAATTTAAAAAAAAATTACATAAAAAGTGCTTGAATATTATTAATAATAAACTTAAAATATATCACTATAAAAAATAATTACGGAATAATGATAAATGGATAATAAAATAACACAAATCAGAATCGGTTTCTCTAATATAGTAATATTCAGAAATATTATAAAAACTAAAGTTATAAAAAAGTTATTAAAATTTTTGGAAATTTATAATGATAATGACAAAATAAGAGTGATAGATTATTATTCAGATTTTTTATATGAACTTTTAAAATATAGCGATACAATAGGCGATTATATATTAGAACAAATATTCCAGGATAATAATATATATATAAATAAATATATAAGAAATGAACATATAAATGATACATTAAAAAATGCACTAAAAAATGAATTAAATTTCTTTGAAGTTTTATCTTCACTTGATTTTAATACATTATTTTCAGAGGGATATTCCAATCAAATATCAAAGTTAGAAGTAAAGAAAATAAATTTTTATGAATTATATAAAAAACATATAGAAGAAATGCCTAAGAAAGGTCATGGAATATTTTTTTATAATAACATGTTTACTCTTGATGACAAAAAAAATATTATACCGGCAAAGCATAAGGATATGCAGGATATTAAACAATTATACGGTTATGAAAGGGAGAGAAGCAAGGTTATATCAAATACTAAAAGTCTTCTTGAGGGTAAAAAGGCTAATAATATACTTCTTTATGGTGATGCGGGAACTGGAAAAAGCAGTACTATAAAAGCAATAGCTAATATGTTCAAAGATGAAGGATTAAGACTTATAGAGGTTAAGAAAAGTCAATTATCATTCATAACTGATATAATAGAAGATTTAAGTTTAAGTCCGCTTAAATTTATAATATTTATAGATGATTTAACATTTTCTTATAATGATGATACTTTTTCATATTTAAAAGCCATACTTGAAGGCGGAGTTAACTCTTTCCCTTCAAATGTTGTTGTTTATGCTACTTCAAATTACAGACACTTAATAAAAGAGAATTTTAATGACAGACAAGGCGATGATATACATATAGAAGATACTATTCAGCAGATAATGAGTTTAACTAACCGTTTTGGTATAATAATAACATTTCAAAGACCAGACAAAGATTTATTTGTAGATATAGTGCTATCTTATGCCAAAGAAAATAATATAAAAATTGACAAAGAAGAACTTATAAAACAGGCTGAAAGTTATGCTATAAGAAGTGCCGGAAGAAGTCCGAGAGTTGCAAAACAATTTATAGAATCAATATTATGATTTTTTATTAAATAAAATTATTTTTTTAATATCATGTCAAAAACTGTCATGCATATATACTATAATACTATTATATCAAAATTAATTTAGGAGTTTATGATGCTTCCCTTTAATCCGCCTTTTATGTATAGATGTAATTCATGCAGTAAAATTTTTACTAAATCTAAAAAGCCTATTTTAGGAAATACTATATTTTCAATTTTAAACAAACCTAAATGTCCTAAATGCGGAAGCAAGGATACTAAATCTATTGATAATATTATAAAAAAATGAAATTATTATTTATATACTGTCAAAAAACTCTTTTAAAGAATTTAAATATTCATCATTTAAATTCCAGAAATTGTTATTAGTATAATCTCTTTTATCTTCTTTTATTGTTTTTTTATCATATGATTTTATAGATTCTAAATATGCATATATTTTTGCTTTTTTAGCTGGATTTACAGTTTCAGGTATTGAAGTTATACAATTTGTATATTCATCAAAACAATTAATAATATCTTTTATAACAGCGATATTGCTTAATAGATCTTCTAAAGTACCTAAAGAATTATTATTTGGAAATAAAAATATGTTATTATCATCTATATTCAAATTTCTTTTTATATTATTTTTAGATTCTTCAAAATTATCATCAGCATCAAATATTACAGCTAATTTATAATTATTATCAATATATTTTTTTATATTGTTAATATTATAATCATTAAAACTGTTTCCTCCATTTTCTTCTATGATGATATTATCATTTATATCAGTATCTATTTTATATTGAAATTTAATATAGTCTTTTATGAATTTTTTATCAGCTATACCTTCAACAAGTATCATATATTTTTTATTATTATCCATAAATTAATACCTTATATCCGAATCATTTTCTAATAATTCTTTCACTCCATCAATGCTATAATTATATGATTGAAAACCTTTATTTTCCGTATTAACTATATTAATAATATTTATCATATCTTTCATATCATCAAATTCTTTATCTGATATTTCTGATAAAAATTTTAATACTTCATAACTATGAGTCGTAAAAAATATTTGTATATTGTTATTATTCTTACTTAAATTTAATATACTTCTTAATAAATGCTTAATAGTTTTATGATGCAAACCATTTTCTATCTCATCAACTAATATCATATTATATTGGTTTACTACCATAGGAATTATAATTGACAAATATTTTTTTTAGCCCATCTCCCATAAGATTTAACAGTATTAGTTCATTCATTTCTTCTATATCCAAATATATATCATTTTTTATTATTTTTATAGATTTTATCTTTTTATTGAAAAATGATAGCAAATTTATTAATAATTCTTCATCTTTGTTTTTTATAATATTTGCAAGAGAATCCAATAAATCACGGCATTCTACAACATTATACAAATATAATTCTGATATATTATTAATGTATTCTTTTGCACCAATTTTTTTTATTGTTTTTCTAATACTTCCATTTCTAAAAATATATTTATATTCTTCTATTTTATTTTCTAATTCTACATTAAGTTTATATTCTAATTCGTTAAGCTCATCAGTTTTATTTTCAAATGAAATATCTTTTCTTAATATGGGCGATATAATTAAATTATGATTTATATCATCAAATTTATAATCAAATTCTATGCTGTTATTTTTATAATCAAAATTATAAAACAAATTTTTTAATTCTGAATTTTCATTTATTCTTCTTATAGAATTGATATGATAAGCTATTGAACAGTCAGGCATACCTGATATTATAGCTATGGCTTCAAGTATGCTTGTTTTTCCGCAATTATTTTGACCAACTAATAGATTAATTTTATTTAAATTATTTATTTTTAGTTTATCAAATCCTCTAAAATTTTTAATTGATATATTTTGAAGCATAACTAAAACCTATATTCTAATTTTTATAGAATATCGGAATTTTTTTAATAAAATAGATATTATCATTATTGTATTAATTGATTTATTATATTAGAATTAATCAAACTTATAATATATTTTTTATTAGGAGAAAAACATGAAAGTAGCTATAATATTTGGAAGCAGATCTGATACTGATAAAATGAGAGGAGCTGCTTCTTGCTTAAAAGAATTTGCAATTGAATACAAAGCCTTTGTTCTTTCTGCTCACAGAGTACCGGAACATCTTGAAAAAACTATAAAACATATAGAAGAAAATGGATATGAAGTAATCATAGCAGGGGCAGGACTTGCTGCACATTTGCCTGGTGTTATAGCATCAAAAACAATTCTTCCTGTAATAGGAGTACCTATAAGTGCAAGCAATCTTGACGGAATGGACGCTTTACTTTCTATAGTTCAAATGCCTAAACCTATAACTGTTGCAACTGTTGGTATTAATAATTCTTATAATGCTGGAATGCTTGCTGTTGAGATGCTTGCTTTAAAATATAATGATATAAAAAATAAATTAATTGAATACAGAAAAAAAATGAAAGAAGATTTTATTTCTGATAATGAAAAGCCTATAGAATTTGACATATAATTAATTTTATAATTTTATAATTTTATAACATTACTATATAGAAAAATTCTCAAAAAAAGTATATAATATATGGAATACAAAAAAGTTTTTACTTATATAGGAGTTATCTATGTCTAAAGAAAAAAAAGAAATGATATATGAAGGTAAAGCTAAAAAAGTTTATGCTACTGATAATCCAGATGAAATAATTGTGTATTATAAAGATGATGCTACTGCTTTTAATGGAGAAAAAAAAGGTTCTATCAAAGATAAAGGTGTTATGAATAATGAGATTACTTCATTGCTTTTTAAAATGCTTGAAAAGAACGGAGTAAAAACTCACTTTATAGAAAAATTAAATGACAGAGAACAGCTTTGTCAAAAAGTAAAAATATTCCCATTAGAAGTAATTGTAAGAAATTTAATAGCAGGATCTATGGCTAAAAGACTTGGTATAGAGGAAGGGACAGTTCCTCCTAATACTATATTTGAAATTTGCTACAAAAATGATGAATACGGAGATCCTTTAATTAATGATCATCATGCTGTTGCTTTGAAACTAGCTACTTATGATGAATTAAAATATATCTATGAAGTAACAGCAAAAGTTAATAATCTATTAAAAGATGCTTTGGATAAAATAGGAATTACTTTGGTTGATTTCAAAGTGGAATTCGGTAAAAATTCAAAAGGTGAAATACTTCTCGCTGATGAAATAACACCTGATACTTGCAGATTCTGGGATAAGGAAACAGGTAAAAAATTAGATAAAGACAGATTCAGAAGAGATTTAGGATCTATTGAAGAGGCTTATATAGAAGTTTTAAATAGACTTAATAACCTATAATTTATAGTGTTAATATAAAATAAAAGACTTTGCTTGAGATTATATCCTGCAAAGTCTTTTTTATGTTTATTAATTGAATTTTATTTTTGTTCTGGTTCTTTTATTTCTGTTATTTTTACTTCTTTTACTTTTTCATCGGCTGTTTTTTTCAATGTTAATTTTTCTCTGTCATTTTCAGCTATATAATAATTGTTTCTTAATTTTAATATTATATCCTTAGCACCATTAATACCGTCATTTTTTTTATATGCCTGAATGAGCATTTGTATTAATGATATAGTAGATGGAAGCCCTATATATATAATTGCCACTCCTGCAGAAGGGATAGTTGCTATTGAGGAAGCTATTAATGCTTTATCTTTGCCAAATTTTTTTGATGATACTATAGCAGTAACAGCAACTAGAACACCGCCTATAAGAACACCCCATGCAATTTTACCTGTATTTTTTATGTTAGAAACTTTATTTCCAAGTTTATGTTCTATGTAAATAACATCATCATCTGACATAAGAGCATTTACTAACTCTTCTTCATTCATACAAATTTTATAAGAAACTTCTTTCATAATAATTTCTAACCTCAGCTTTATTATATCTTTTGATGATTATATAATAAAGTTATTGATAAAAAAGTCAATTACTAGATAAATATTTTTATTAGACTTGTTTAAAAACTCAATTTGCTGATAATTATATTTTTTTAATTTTAATATTTTTTTATTATAATTGGGCTTTGAAGCACATATATTCATTTCGTAGTAAAGCAAAAGACTGCATATTTATATAATAATTCATACTTAATTTTGTAAAATAGTTTAAAAACAAGTCTATTATATCAGCAAGTTTTATCAGCTGAAGGCTTATTCGGTATTTCAGTAGGATATTTTCCTGTGAAACAGCCTATGCAGTAATTGTGATTTTCTAAAGCTTCAAGCATATCTTCTATAGTTAGATATTCCAAAGTATCAGCATTAATTTCCTTTCTGATTTCTTCTACAGAGAGTTTAGCTCCTATGAGTTCTTTTTTAGAAGATATATCTACTCCGTAATAACAAGGACTATTTATAACAGGGGAGGCAGATCTGAAATGCACCTCCTTAGCACCGGCTCTCCTTACAATATCTATCAATATTTTACTTGTTGTTCCTCTCACTAGAGAATCATCTATTAATATAACTCTTTTTCCATTTATTAAGTGTTTTAAAGGATTGAATTTTAGTTTAACAGTTTCTTCTCTTGAAGATTGTTCAGGCATAATAAATGTTCTTCCTATATATCTGTTTTTTACTAAACCTATGCTGTATGGAATTTTACTCTCTGTAGCAAATCCTAATGCCGCTATAGTTCCTGAGTCCTGAACACCTATAACTATATCCGCATCTACTTTATTTTTTTTAGCAAGCAATACACCTGTTTGAAATCTTACATTATAAACATTGATGCCGTCTATATTACTTTCCGGACGGGCAAAGTATATATGTTCAAAAGCACAAGGATAATGTTTAACTTCCTCTTTAATATATTTGAAAGATTTTACACCTTCTTCATCTATTATAACCATTTCTCCAGCTTCTATATCTCTTATAAATTTAGAACCTACCGCATCCAAAGCACAAGATTCAGAAGCTAAAAAATAATCTCCATTAGCATTAGTACCCAAACATAATGGTCTTATTCCATGAGGATCTCTTACCCCAATAAGTTTTCCATCAACAACTATAACAAGAGCAAAAGCTCCTTTTATAATATTTATAGTTTCTTTTATACCTTCTATAAAATTACTTACAGTTTTTCTAGCTATAAGTTTAATAATGACCTCTGTATCAGAAGTAGCATTAAATGTAGCTCCTTCTTCTTCTAATTTGTATCTCAATTCTTCTGCATTAGTTAAGTTTCCATTATGTGCGATTGAAATCTGACCTAGTCTGAATAGATTTTCAAGAGGCTGAGCATTTTCTATTTTGCTAGCTCCTGTAGTAGAGTATCTTACATGCCCTATAGCAATATTTCCTTCTGTGTCTTTAGGAATATTACTTGTAAACAAATCAGATACAAGTCCCATAGCTTTATATGTGAACAAATGTTTATAATTTGATATTGTAATACCAGCACTTTCCTGACCTCTATGCTGTAATGAATAGAGGGCATAATTTAGAGTTTTTAATATATCTTTCTTAATATCTTTGGAATAAATACCAAATACACCGCATTCTTCTCTAGGCTTATCATATATTGTAATATTATTCATATATTATTATAACCAACTTTATTTTTATTTTTGACTTGACAATATTATAATTAATTGCATTTTTACACAATAGATTTATTGAATATTTTTTTTTATTATTGCTATGCTCGCCTCCGCATATAAAAGATGCCAGCTGAAGCTGTCATCTGCTTCGGCTCGCTTTATTATTGCTATGCTGCCTCCACATATAAAAGATTCCAGCTGAAGCTGTCATCTGCTTTGGCTTGCTTTATTATTGCTATGCTCGCCTCCGCATATAAAAGATTCCAGCTGAAGCTGTCATCTGCTTTGGCTTGCTTTATTATTGCTATGCTCGCCTCCGCATATAAAAGATGCCAGCTGAAGCCGTTATCTGCTTTGGCTTGCTTTATTATTGCTATGCTCGCCTCCGCATATAAAAGATTCCAGCTGAAGCTGTCATCTGCTTTGGCTCGCTTTATTATTGCTATGCTGCCTCCGCATATAAAAGATGCCGGCTGAAGCTGTCATCTGCTTTGGCTCGCTTTATTATTGCCATGCTGCCTCCACATATAAAAGATTCTGGATAAAGCTCTCATATCTTTTATAAGACTTGTATCAATATTGTATAGATTTATATTCTAATTATCATCTAATTTTTTTAATTCTTCTTTATTTTTAGGCTTATATATAATTAAATTTTCCATAAGTAATTTTTTTATGCAAAGATATTGCCTCAGAATCCGTAAGATGAGCAACATAATCTTTTACTAATTCTTCATCACTATTGTATGGTATATCTGCTTTTTTGAATAAAGTATCTTCTTCTATGATGTCTTTATGCTTTAATAAGTATTCAAATATTGTTGATATTATTCTATTTACTCTTTCTACATCTTCAAGTATTGCTTTGCTTTCATATACAGTTTTAAACATAAAAGCTCTTAAATCGTTTATGGCTTTTAATACTTTTTCATCGATATCAATTTCCATTTTTTCCATGCTGGCTTCTATAACACCCATAATCATAGTGTCAGCTCTCTCACCATAAGTAGTGCCAAGAATTTTAACTATATCTTTAGGTAAATCTTCATATTTAAGAAGTCCGTATCTTATAGCATCATCAACATCATGATTGGCATAAGCTATAGTATCAGATATTCTAACTATCATACCCTCATTGGTTGAAGGACCTGATGAGTCTGCGATGAGTTTTCCGTTTTTTCCTTTAGTATGCTTTATAATACCATCTCGTACTTCAAAACTTAAATTAAGTCCTTTTCCTTTTTCTAAATGTTCTACTACTCTTAAAGAATGCGAAGAATGATGAAAACCTTTAAAATATTTTGATATAGCCTTCTCTCCTGCATGTCCGAATGGAGAATGCCCCAGATCATGTCCGAATGCAATAGCCTCTGTTAAATCTTCATTGAGTCTTAAAGCCCTTGCTATGCTTCTTGCTATTTGCATAACTTCAAGAGTATGAGTGAGTCTGGTTCTGAAATCTCCAACTGAAAGCATTATTACCTGTGCTTTATCTTTAAGGCGTCTGAAATATTCGCTATGTACTATTCTGTCTCTGTCTTGCATATAAATAGTTCTTATATCGTCTTTTTCTCTAGGGTATACTGTTCCTTTGCTGTCAGCTGAAAAAGATGCAGCAGGAGATAAAAAACTTTTTTCTCTGGTTTCTATATCAAGTCTTATAGTTCTCAAAATATTTTCCTTATAATAAAATAATAGTTTTAATACTCTAATAATTATGTTAATAATAAATCAATTAATAAAAAAATACAATTATAATTTATTTAAAGAAATAAAAATCTCTATTTTGATAAAAAATATAGATGAGATTAAGTAAATATTGAACAAAATATTTTTATTTTATATTATTCAACTGTAACACTTTTTGCCAAATTTCTAGGCTTATCAACATTGCAGCCTCTTATCACAGATGTATAATAAGCTAATAGCTGTAATGCTACAATGGAAACTATAGGCATAAACATATCCTCAACTTTAGGAAGATATACTATTTTTGTGTAAGTGTCTTTATCTATATCAATACCTTCTTTAACAAAAAGCAAAACATTAGCACCTCTTGATATTACTTCTTTTGTATTGCTTATCATTTTACTAAGAATTTTTTCCTGTATTGCCAATGCTATTACAGGAGTATTATCAGTTATAAGCGATATAGCACCATGTTTGAGTTCTCCTCCCGCATAAGCCTCGCAATGAATATAGCTAATCTCTTTCATTTTTAAAGCTCCTTCCATTACCTGATAATAATCTAAATCCCTGCCTATAAAGAATATACTGTTAGCTTCTTTATAGTCATAGCATAATGATTTTATTTCATCATTCATAGTAAGAACTTTATTCACAGAATCAATGGTGTTAAGTAAATTTTTTATAAGAGTTTTTATATAATCATTATCTTTAATTTTTCTTGCTGATATTATTTTAAAAGTTATTAAATACATTATAGCCATCTGTACGGAATATGCTTTTGTAGAAGCCACAGATATTTCAGGTCCTGCATAAGTATATATAACATAATCAGCATTTCTAGCTATAGATGAACTATGAACATTTACTATAGCTAAAGTTTTATATCCTTTTTCTTTAACTAAATTTAAAGCGGCTAAAGTATCAGCAGTTTCTCCGGATTGCGATATAAATATTGATAGAGTTTTCTCTGTAAGTATAGGATTTTTATATCTGAACTCAGAAGCTATTTCGCATTCTACAGGTATTCTGCAATTATCTTCTATGAGTCTTTTTCCTATCATGGCAGCATGCATCGCTGTACCGCAGCCTATTATATAGACCCTGTCAAAAAATGTCCAAAAACTTTCATCTTCAATTCCGTCTCTCTTAAAATCGGGAATACCATGCACTATTCTAGGTTCTATTGTATCAAGAAGAGCTTTAGGCTGTTCATTAATTTCTTTAAGCATAAAGTGTTCATATCCGCATTTTTCAGCCTGTTCTACAGTCCAATTTGCCTCAAGTATTTCATAATCTTTTTCTTTTAAGTTTTCATCATATATAGTTATTTTATTTTTTTCTAAAACAGCTATATCCCCATCATCTATTAAAATATATTTATTAGTATATTTTAATATTGCCGGTATATCTGAAGCTAAAAAATTTTCATTTTCACCTAAAGCCGCTATTAAAGGAGCAGATTTTCTAACAGCATATAATTTATTTACATCATCTTTAAAAATAATAGCGAATGCATAAGAGCCTTCTATAATCTCCAAAGCCTTTTTTATAGCATTTAAAGGATCTCCATCGTATAATGAATCTATTAAATTGGCAGCAGCTTCAGTATCTGTTTCTGATAAAAATTTATATCCTTTTTTTATCAAGTCATTTTTTATATCTTTATAATTTTCTATAATACCATTATGTACTAATGTAAGCCTTTCTGTGAAATGCGGGTGTGCATTAATATCAGAAGGAGCTCCATGTGTAGCCCATCTTGTATGACCTATACCTATATTTGACTCTATATTTTTTTCGTTTTTTAAAATGTTTTTTAAATTTTCAAGCTTTCCTTCTGATTTGAATGTTATAATATTATTTTTAGAATCAACTATAGATATACCTGCAGAATCATATCCTCTATATTCTAAAGAAGTGAGTCCATGCATTAGTATATCTGATGCTTTGTTATCGTAGCCTATATATCCTACTATTCCGCACATAATTAAAAAAGTCCTTAAATCAAAATTTTATCAAAAAATGTAATTTTTAAAAAATGCGTTTTTTTGATAATCTAACATGATAAATAAAAAAATAAAAAAGTCAATACTGCTCAAAGTAATACTATATATAAACAAATACTTTACAAAAAGCCATATTTATTATAGAATTATGTTAATTAATTTTTCTATTATTACGAAATTATAAGTAATAAATTTCAATTAAGCAGGGCATTATCATGAAAACTATTAATTTAATATTGGGTAACCATAATCATCAGCCGGTAGGGAATTTCGACTTTGTATTTGAAAATACATATAAAAATGCTTATAAACCTTTTTTAGATATATTAGAAAAATATAAAGATATAAAATTTAATTTTCATTATACAGGCTGTTTATTAGAATGGATTGAAAAGAATCATCCTGAGCATATTAAAGCTTTGAAAAAACTTGCAGAAGAAAAAAGAATAGAAATTCAAAGCGGCGGTTTTTATGAACCTATAATGCCTTCAATACCTGATAAAGATAAAGATATACAAATAAAAAAATTAAATAAGTATATAGAAGATAATTTTGGTATTACTCCCAAAGGTGCTTGGATTGCTGAGAGAGTTTGGGAGCCTACATTGGTTAAAAATTTAGCTATGAATGGGATAAAATATATAATGCTTGATGATTCTCAGTTTTTAACTACAGGCATAGATACTAAAAATATGTTCGGCTACTTTATAACAGATAATGAAAATTATAAATTAAATATATTTCCAATATCACAGGAACTTCGTTATTTGATACCATTCAGAGATGTTGAAAAGTCCATTGAGTATTTAAAATCAATAGCTACGGAAGAAGGAGACAGGGTTGTAGTTCTTCATGATGACGGAGAAAAATACGGAGATTGGCCGGGTACTCAGAAATGGGTATATGAAGATAAATGGCTTGAAAAGTTTTTTGATGCTCTTACAAAAGAAAAAGATACAATAATCACCACTACATACAGTGAATATATGGAGCGTCATGCACCTACATCAAGAATTTATATACCTACAGGCTCTTATGAAGAGATGCTTACTTGGGTGCTTCCTGCAAAAATACAAGATGAGTTTCATTTAAAACAGGAAGAATTAAAAAAATCTGAAGGTAATGAGATTATAAGCAGATTTATGAGGGGCGGGTTCTGGAGAAATTATTTTAGTAAGTATTCTGAAAGCAACAGAATGAATAAAAGAATGATATTTACTTCAAATATGATAGGAGAAATTACAGAATCTAATTATAAAGAAAAAGAGGAGGCTTTAAGTTATTTATTAAAAGGTCAATGCAATTGTCCTTATTGGCATGGTACATTTGGAGGACTTTATTTAAATAATTTAAGACATGCTACTTATGCTAATTTAATTAAGGCTACTTCTATATCTTTAGAAAAGATTTATGGAAGAAAATATTTCTTGAGTCATAATTTAGATTTTGATATGGACGGCAGAGAAGAGATTATGATTTCATGTGAAAATGCCGGATTAGTTTTCCATACTTTAAGCGGATCTTTAATAGAATGGGATTTAAAAAAAGGAAATCCTATCAATTTAATAGATTGTCTTAAAAGAAGAGAAGAGGCTTATCATATAGCTGCTGTAAGAAATTCTAATAATAATCAAAATAATAATGAGCATGTTTCTATACATGAAATAGCAAAAAAAGTTGATGAGAAAATTGCTAAGTATTTGGTATTTGATAAAAATGAAAAAGTATTCGGAGTTGATCATTTCTTAAGTAAAATGCCTTCTGCTGAGGAATTCCAATTATTAAAATATGAGGAAAATTCAGATTTTTATAATCTTCATTATGATGTTTTGGAAAATCTTATTAATAAAGACTATGCTACGGTATCTTTTGAAAAAACTTCAAAAGTTGATGGTAAAGATATACATTTAATAAAAAGATATATTATAAACAATGATGGAAAATTTTCTGTTGAATCTATTATAGAAAATAAATCTAATGAACATATAGAATTTGTATACGCTTTGGAAAATAATATCACATTGCTTGCAGGACATGAAGCAGACAGATACTATATAGGAGGCAATGAAAAAATTTCTAATAATCTATCAGACTGCGGAGAATATAAAGGCACAGTTTTTGGTATGGCTGATGAATCATATATAAAAATAAAAGTTCTAATGGAAGCAGCAGAAGAAACAGTATTTTTATATATGCCTAATTTTACTATATCCGATGCAGTTGATAAACTTGAAATGAATTATCAAAACTCTACTATAGTGTGCTGCAAAAATATATCCTTAAAATCCGGAGAAAAAGTTAAATATAAAGTAAAATTAGATGTTCAGTATATTTAATTTTAAAGGTAGTATAGATGAAGCTGTTTTGTATTATATCTGATAAAAGCCATGTCGGTAAGACTTATATTTCTTCTCATATAGTGTCATCTTTAAAGATGCTCAATAAAACTGTATGCTATTATAAACCTTTTGTGATGGAAATACGGGATAATAAATTATTTGATCCTGAATATATAAAAAATACAACATATCTAAAAGCTTCAGAAATATTTGTATCGTATGCTACCAATGGGAATATTTCTCCTCTTCATAGTATTAATACAAAAATAGATGAAAGAGATATTACGGATCTTATAGATGAAAATAATAATGTTTATGATTATATGGTATTTGAATCATTATCTTTATATTTACCTATAAAAGAAAATTATAATTTTATGGATTTGATACTTGATATAGAAAAAGAAAATGAAATTCATATAATACCTGTTATAGAATATGATTATAATGTTATACATTCATCTTTAGAGCAGGTGGAATTATTTCATACTAGGGGATTTAAAATACCTTTTATTATTATTAATGTTAAAAAAGATGTATTTGTGTCAGCTAATGTTATAAAATATATAGCAAGCCAAATAGATCCTATAAAAGTTCATATAACTGAATTTGATAATGAAGCAGGAATATCAAAAATTAATGATATTAAATACCCTGATATAATTAAAGATTTATTTTAATATATTTTATATTCTTAAAGAGCTTTTTCTCGCTACTACCTCAGGAGTATAACTTATTATAGGAGATTTCTCTGTAAAAGATTTTCCATTTCCAAATAAAATATATTCTATAGAGTATAAAATCTTTTCATATAATTTCTGATCCATAGAGCTTAATCCTAGAAATTCTGATATTTCTAAATTATCAAAACCTATTATTCCTATATCTTTTCCCATTTCGTATCCGTATTCATTTATAGCCTTTATTCCGCCTATAGCCATTTGATCGCAAAAGTAAAAAATAGAATCTATTGTTTTATCTTGTAAAATTTTCTTTGTTATATTGTATGATTCTTCCATAGAAAAATTGTATGTAGTAAATAGTTTGCATTCTATGTTTAGATTATCGCATGCTGTTTTTACGCCTTCATATCTTTCCACTATATCACCGTTTAATTCATAATGTCCAACAAAAGCAGGTTTTTTCCAATTATTTTCGTATAAATGTTCTATAGCTAGTTTTCCTCCTAGATAATCATTAACATCTATATTTAATCCGTATTCCTGCTGCGGCATATTTATAAATACTGTAGGTATTAAAAAGTCATTTGTAATTTCTTCAGTTTCAGTGGATAAACTTATTATACCTCTTATATCATTCCATTTTTTTTTGTTTTTATTAATCAATATATTCAAAGGTATATTTTGGCTATTTTCATATAGTCTTATTGAAATATTATATTTTAAAGTTATTTTCTGCAGATATTTAATTATATCAGAGACTATCATTAGATTATGGTCGCTTAATATAAATAGTATATCTCTGTAATCGGATTTTACTATTGTTCTTAAATCCTCGGGATAGTATTGTGCCAAAACAGACATTATTGATCTAAAAGTATCACTATGAAGCTTTTCCGGAGAATAAAAAAATCTTTTTACAGTTGTTTCTGCAATATCCAAAATTTTAGCAATATGCTCTACTTTCTCTTTTTGTACCATTAAATTAATCCTGTATTATTTTTTATTTATGTTTTCTTGAAATATATAATATCATAATAATGATGTTAAAAATATAATAAATATTAATAAAAATATCAATTATTGTTCAATAATACAGTGTTTTATATAAAAAATGTATGATTTCAACTAAAAAATGATTTTTTATATATAAAAAAATGATTTTTTAGTATCATTTTATTGATATTATACGCTATTTGTGTATAATAGTTATATGTTGATATTATTTATTTGATTGGTATTCAATTTGATAAATAAAAAAGAAGGAGATGGAAATGATTAAATTTGTTTTGGTTGGTGCAGGAAGTGCACAATTCGGATGTGATATGCTTGGAGATATTTTCTCTACTAAATCTTTAGAAGGTTCTCATGTTACATTATTGGATATTAATCCTACTGCTTTAAAAAAAGTATATGATTATGTTAAAGAGTTTATAGAATTAAATAAATTAAATTTTACTGTTGATGCTGCTACAGATAGGAAAGAGGCTTTTAAGAATGCTGATTTTATTATAAGTTCCATAGAGGTAGGTGATAGATTTCAATTATGGGATGAGGATTGGAAAATACCTATGCAGTATGGTATTCATCAGGTTTATGGAGAAAACGGAGGACCTGGAGGAGTATTTCACTCTTTAAGAATTATTCCGCCTATTTTGGATATAGTAAAAGATGCTATGGATATATGTCCTAATGCTTATATATTCAATTTTTCAAATCCTATGACTGCAATATGTACAGCCGTAAAAAGAGTTTATCCTAATGCTAAATTTATAGGTATGTGCCATGAAATAGGCTGGCTTCATAAATGGCTTCCTAAAATTTTAAGAATGAATTATGAGGCATTAGATATTAAAGCAGGAGGACTTAATCATTTCAGCTGCTTATTAGAAATCAAAGATAAAAAAACAGGAAAAGATTTATATCCTGATGTATTAAAAAATGCACATGCATATTTTGAGCATGAAGTAGGGTATAGTGATTTATTAAAATATGCTAAAGAAAATAATGCATTTTCAAAAACAGAAAGTTTTGATCACTCTATAGAAGATAAATTAAAAGGTGAGTTTATATGGGCTGATAGAAGACTTTTAAAAGTAATATTAGAAAAATATAAATTATTACCTATAACAGTAGACAGCCATTTCGGAGAGTATATAGCTTGGGCTTGGGATGTGGTTGATCATAGAGGAATATTAGATTTTTATGAATTATACAGAACTGTACTTTCTAAAGCAGAGCCTAAAATAGAATTAAGAGTAAAAGAAAGAGCTTCAAGCATAATAAACGGTATAGTTACAAATGAAAGTTATGTAGAAGAAGCTGTGAATATTTTGAATGACGGATTAATAGAAGATTTGCCTAATTGGATAGCCGTTGAAGTACCTGCTGAAATAAGCAAAGACGGAGTTAAGGGTGTAAAATTAAATAATGTTCCTAAAGGTTATTTATCACTTTTAAGAAATTATGTAAGCGTATACGATTTAACTGCTGAAGCTGCTATACATCATAAAAAAGAGTATGCCATACAGGCTATACTCGCTAACCCTGTTGTTAATGTATGTAAAAATATTGAAGAGATGGTAGATAGAATGATAGATTCTCAGAGACCATATTTGGATTATTTAAAATAATTTATTTTTTATTTCGTTTGCGTTTGAAAAGGATGATGCAAAATATTTTAGAGATTTATAAAAACTCTAAATTATGATATAAAAATTTGCATAGGGGGATATAAAATGTTTGCGAATATTGATTTAAGGGCTAGTTTCCAAAAGTTTGGGGCGGCTATGTTTGTACCGGTATTACTTTTTTCTTTTTCCGGTTTGGTTGTAGGATTAACCATTATTTTTAAGGATCAGTCTATAGTAGGAAATTTAGCTAATCCTGATGGCGTATTCTACAAATTAATATTTATAATAGAAGAAGGTGCATGGACTATATTCAGAAATATGCCTTTATTTTTCTGTTTAGGTATTCCAATAGGTCTTTCAAAGATGGCACCTGAAAGAGCAATATTAGCAACTTTGATATGTTACTTATCATATAATTATTTTATAGCTGCTATACTTAATTTTTGGGGTCCTCAGTTTGGAGTTGATTTCACTCAGGAAGCAGGCGGCGTAAGCGGTTTAACTCTGATAGCAGGTATTAAAACTTTAGATACAAGCATCATAGGTGCAATATTTATAGGAGTAGTTATTACTATTATTCATAATAGATTTTATGAAACAAAACTTCCTGATTATTTGGGCGTATTTCAAGGAACATCTTTTGTACATATTATAGGTTTCTTTGTTGTATTAGTTTTAGCATTCTTAACTTGTTTGATATGGCCTAAAATACAGTATTTAATAGCTTCAATGCAGAATTTCTTGGCAAATGCAGGCGGTGTCGGAGTATTTATATATACTTTCTTAGAAAGAATATTAATACCTACAGGACTTCATCATTTTATTTACGGACCTTTCATTTACGGACCTGCAGTTGTACCTGAAGGTATAGAACCATATTGGATAAGCCATGTTTCTGAATTTTCAAATATGCTGGAGCCTCTTAAACAATTATTCCCAGAAGGCGGATTTGCTTTGCATGGAAACTCTAAAGTATTCGGTGCTCCCGGACTTGCTTTAGCTATTTATTTCTGTGCTGATAAAGAGAATCGTGAGAAGATGGCTGCTTTGCTTATACCTGTAACATTAACATCAATACTTGTTGGTATTACTGAGCCTTTAGAGTTTACATTCTTGTTTATATCTCCTTTCTTATTCTTGGTGCATTCTATTTTGGCTGCGAGCTTAGCTACAGTATTGTATGTAGTTGGTGGAGTAGTAGGAAACTATGGGGCAGGATTAATAGGTTTTATAACACAAAACTGGATCTTTGCTATGAAAAATCATTCATCTATGGTTGTGGCACATATTGTTATAGGGCTTATATTCACAGCTATATGGTTCTTTGTATTTAGATTTTTAATATTGAAATTTAATATTCCTACTCCGGGAAGGGGCGAAAGTAAGACTAAGCTATATACTAAAAAAGATTATAAAGAAAGAGAAGCTAAAAAATCAAGTTTTGATGAGCAGGCTGCAATTTATTTAGAGGCATTAGGAGGAAGAAGCAATATAGAACATGTTACTAATTGTGCTACTAGATTGAGAGTAACTGTTAAAGATGTTAATCTTGTAAAAGATGCTGATGATTTCAAGGCTGCTGGTGCTCATGGTCTTGTTAAAAAAGGAAATGCTATACAGATAATAGTAGGCTTATCAGTTCCTCAAGTAAAAGCTAAATTTGAAGAACTTTTGAAAACTAGCGAATAATAATACTAATTTTAATAAATTTTTTAAGGAGTAATAAAATGAAAAAACATTCAGTTGTTATAGCCGGAGGCGGAAGTACTTTTACGCCGGAAATTATTTTAATGCTTTTAAGTGAAGAAGGAAGATTTCCTTTGTCAGAATTGAAATTATATGATAATGATGCAGAAAGACAGGCTATAGTTGGAAATGCTTGTGCTATCATTATGAAAGAGAGAGCTCCTCATGTTAAATTTTCTTTCACAACAGATCCTAAAGAGGCTTTCACTGGAGTAGATTTTGTTATGGCTCATATAAGAGTTGGTAAATATGAAATGCGTTCTTTAGATGAAAAAATTCCTCTTAAATACGGATGCGTAGGACAGGAAACTTGCGGAGCCGGCGGTATGGCTTATGGTATGCGTTCTATAGGAGGCGTTTTGGAGCTTATAGATTATATGGAAAAATATTCTCCTAATGCTTGGATGCTTAACTATTCAAACCCTGCTGCTATAGTTGCTGAAGCTTGCAGAAGATTAAAACCTAATTCTAAAGTTTTGAATATCTGCGATATGCCTGTCGGTATAGAGGATTTTATGGCTGTTATATGCGGCTTGAAATCAAGAAAAGAAATGCAGGTAAGATATTTCGGATTAAACCATTTCGGTTGGTGGACTAGCATAATAGAAAAAAGCACAGGAAGAGATTTAATGCCTATATTAAAAGAGCATATCTCTAAACATGGATATTTGCATCCTAGTGTCGAAGGACATATGGATGCTGATTGGCATTCTACTTATGAGAAGGCAAGAGATGTTTTTGCAGTTTCTCCAAACTTTATGCCTAATACTTATTTCAAATACTATTTATTCCCTGATTATGTTGTAAGTCATTCTGATATTAATTATACTAGAACTGATATGGTTAGAGACGGCAGAGAAAAAAGAGTATTCGGAGAATGCAAAAGAATAACAGAAGCTGGTACTGCTAAAGATTCTACTTTTGAAGTAGGAGGACATGCTACCTATATAGTAGATTTAGCTTGTGCTATAAGTAATAATACAGGAGAAAGAATGTTATTAATAGTTCCTAATAATGGTTCTATAATAAACTTTGATCCTACAGCTATGGTTGAAATACCTTGTATAGTAGGCTGCAATGGTCCTGAGCCTTTGGTAATGGGTGAAATTCCTAGATTCAATAAAGGATTAATGGAACAGCAGGTGGCAGTAGAAAAATTAGTTGTTGATGCTTGGATAGAAGGTTCATATTTGAAAATGTGGCAGGCTATCACTATGTCAAGAACTGTTCCTAGCGTTGAAGTTGCTAAGAAAATATTAGATGAGTTAATAGAAGCTAATAAAAAATATTGGCCTGAATTAAAATAATTATTTTTTAATAATTATATGATATTAGAATAGGGAAGGGGAATTATTACTCCTTTCCTATTTTTTTATATATATCATTACTAAAAAAATTTATTACATATTTACAATATAATTGTTTTATTAAAAAATTAATTATAGGAATTATAAATGGATATAATAAATATATTTGATAAAAGCATAATAGAGTTTGCTCATAGTTTACATAATAATTATAATATACTAGATATGTTTTTTTCATCAATAACATATTTAGGAGAATCAATTCCTTTAATGATATTTACAATCGTATTAATATTTATAAAAAGAACTAGAGTTTGCGGTATTAATATGGCTGTAAGTTTATTTATATCTGTACTTATAGGAGCTATTATATTAAAACCATTAATAGCAAGAGAAAGACCTTTTACAGAGCCGATTTATCAAGAATATTGGATTGAAGTGGGTAAGCATATTGAAACATCTTTTTCTTGTCCTTCTTCTCATACTACTGCATCATTTGCTGTTCTTTTTCCTATTTTTCTTTATTTTAATAAGAAATATAGTTTTATAGCAGTATTGATTGCTGTATTAATAGGTTTTTCAAGGATTTATTTAGTAGTTCATTATCCTAGTGATGTAGTATTTGGGGCATTTATTGGAATAGCCGTATCTTGTTTAACATATTTTATTTTTAAGAAATTAAATATTGAATACAGGCTAAATCAAATTGCAATTATAAATAAATTTGATAATACATAAATATAATAAAAGCCCAAACCTTATTTGGTAAGGGCTTTTTTTCATTATTATCAATATACCTATTTAAAAATTAAAAAAGTATAAGTAATCATCAGAAAGATCTTCCTCTTTTTCCATCTCTGAAGTTAATATAAATTCTACAGAAACATTCTTTTCTTTAGCTGTAGATAAATTTAAATCTAAATCAGCTCTTCCTATTACTTTAGCAGGAGCATCTGTAATAACTACTATTAATCTTTTTTGATTTATATACTCAAATGTTTCTAATGCTTCCTGCAAAGCTTCATACATAGGTTCTGCCTTATCTCCGCCTCCTGCCGCATAGAAATAATTAACTTCTCTATTGATAAAATTAATATTATCACTAAACTCTATTTTTTTTGTCAGATAAGTATCTTTAATATCTCTGTAAAGCAAAAAACCTACTCTTGAATATTTATGATTATCAAATAATTCTGTAACCATACCTCTTATATCTCTTTTTATAGCTTTCAAATAAGGATGCATACTTTCTGTAGTATCCAACACTACAACTAAGTCCATACTTCCTTCATCTTTATATCTTTCAATAATGCTTTTAAATTTATCGCTTAATTCCTCAGCATCTTTTACATAATTATTAGGAGTATTAAATGATTTGCTTGCATTATTTAAGTTATTCATAGCCTCCAAGTTATAATTATATTTTTCATCTGCTGCAGGCTTTTTATCAATTGCAGGCTCTTCGTTAATTACAGGATTTTCATTAACTATAGGCTTTTCAACTATATTAGCAGAAGATAAGATTTTTATTTGATTGCTTTCTTTTTCAATCGGAGCATCTTTTTTTACTATTATAGTATTAGTAGAAGTTTCTATAATTTTCTCTGAAGGTCTTATTTTTACAGGTCCTTCATTTCCTCCACTAGGCATTTGAGGCGGTGTTGCTTCTTGTTTTACATTTGTAGTTTCTATAACATAATCTATAGGAAAAGTAAAACTTTGACCTTGAGTATTAAATACATTGAAAGATAAATATCTGTCTTCAGGAAGCTGTTTGAAATATGCTTTTATATAAAGTTTTTTGCCTAAAGATCTGTTAAATGTATCTTCTAATATAATACCGCTTTTATCATAATTAGCAGTATTTCCATAAGAAGTATCTATCAATTTATATGCTGTATTTGTTCTTCCTTCCCTTACATAAAATGCATATTCTCCGTTATCACCTCCGGAGTAGTATAAATAAAATGCATACAGATCTCCTTCTTTTTCTACATTTCTAAGTGTTATAGTAGGTGTTGAAATATCAGCATTATTTGCCTTTAATATTATTTCATTATTTATTAAAGTATTATTATTGATATCATAAGCCTCTAAAATAAGACTAATATTATCCCTTAAAGTAAATAAAGAATTATTATTTCTATTATCTAAATAGATATTTTGAGGAATAAATATTTTAAATACTTCCCCAAGTTTATAATGATAATCGCTTTCTTTTATTCTAACTATAGCATTAGAATTGCCGCTATTATCAATATAAATATAGGAATTAAATCCGTCTTGTCTTTTTAATTGTATTCTATATCCATATACATTCGGCTTTTTCTTTAAATAAAGCTGATAGCCATTTATAAATTTAACTATTTCTATATCGTTAGTACTGATTTCCAAAGAATAAGTATTTACAGCTATCTGACTATATAAATTTTCTAAAGTAGAAATGAATACTACCGATAAAATAACAAATAAATATTTATATCTTATGTTTTTCATGTTGATACCCTCTTACAAGTTATTATCGGTTTAGGATATCATAAACCTGCATTGTTATGTTAATTGAAATACAATATTTTTAATAATGAGTTTACATAATTATTATATCAGACATATTACAAAATATTTTTTACTTCAATAACTTCGCTTGATTCCATGAAATTATTTATTGTTAGTAATTTTATTGAATTACTGCCGTCATCAAACTCGGCACATGATATAAAATAATAATTAATTCCTTTTACAGCTTGACTTGCAACATAAAGTTCAGGAGTATATTTTATATCTTTAATGTCTTTAACTGCATTTTCAAATACATTAACAATATTATCAGCTTCTTTAGAATTTGATATATTAATTTTAGCTTCATCAGAGGATGTGCATGCTATGCCGCCGATACCGCTCTGACTGCTTTCTATTATCTTTTCTAATTTTACTATAGATATTTCATTTGAATCAGATACATTGCATATAATAATTTCATAATATGGAAGTGCTGAAGGATATGTTATTTCACTTCTGCAAATAAAAGCATAGTTTATACCATCGCTTAATTGTTGTTTGCCAAGATAAAGCATTAACTCTCTTTTTACTCCTAATAGATTTTGTACGGTATCATCAAAAATTGTTTTGATATCTTCATCTATAGCATTTATCTGTTTAGTAGCAATATACCATTCTCCTGTTTTTAATGTTTTTTGATTATCTTGATTTGAATTGTCTGATATCTTTGCCGTTTTATCAGAGCATGATATTATTGAGATAAGAACAGCAAAAAGTATTAATATTTTTTTCATAATGTTTTCCCTTAAAATTATTAATTATATAGTTTATACACTAAATATAAATAAATACAATGTGAAAATAATATGTGAAAAGGATATGAAATAATTTTATTAAAAAAAATAATTCATCTTAGATGATTAGATATCAATATTATTAAAAATTATTATAATTCAATGATTTTTATCATGGAAATCATAGATTGTCATAGAGAAAATAAAGATGCTGTATCTATAGAGAATGTAAAAAATAAATTTGAAATAATAGACTTGTTTCAAAACTAATTTTTTATAATTTTGTGGGGACTAGCCCCCACACCCCCACTTCTTTTGTTGACACAAAGAAGCAAAAAGACTGCATATTTATATACTAAAATAATAAGTTATAAAACATGTAAAACATTATTTTATAATTGATAATTACTAATTTTTTTATATATAATTTTGTCAAGTAGTTTTGAAACAAGTCTAATATATATTTAAAAGTTAAAGCTGATAATAAATAATACTTATTATCAGCTTTATTAATTAATAATTATTATAACTAATTATTTTTCTAATCTAGCTCTTAGAGTTTTACCCATTTCTTCATATCCTTTTTTACCAAGCATAGCAAACATATTTTTCTTATATGCTTCAACTCCAGGCTGATCAAATGGATTAACTCCAAGCATATAACCTGATATACCGCATGCTTTTTCAAAGAAATATAAAAGCTCTCCAATAGTGAAAGGAGTAATTTTATCAATATCTACTATTATATTTGGTACGCCTCCGTCAACATGAGCTAATACTGTAGCTTCTAATGCTGATTTATTTATTTCATGCAAAGTTTTTCCGTCTAAATAATTAAGTCCGTCTAAATCTGATGCTTCTTTTTGTATCTTTAAATCTATATCTTCTTTATCAACTCTTATAACAGTTTCAAATAATCCTCTTTTACCGTCCTGTATAAACTGACCCAAAGAGTGCAAATCAGTAGAGAAATCAACAGAAGCAGGGAATATTCCTTTTTTATCTTTACCTTCGCTTTCTCCGTATAATTGTTTCCACCATTCTGATATATAGTGCATTCTAGGTATATAATTAACCATTATTTCTGTGCTGTATCCTTTAGTGTAAAGTGCATTTCTAAGCATAGCATATAACATAGAAGGGTTTTTCTTATAATCCATCTCTTTAGTTAATTTAGCCATAGCATCAAAACCTTTAACAAACTCTTCTATATTTATGCCAGCAGCCGCAATAGGTATAAGTCCTACAGGAGTAAGTACAGAATATCTTCCGCCTACATCATCAGGTATAACAAAAGTTCTGTATTTATTTTCATTAGATAATGTTTTTAAAGCTCCTTTTGCCTTATCTGTAGTAGCTATTATTCTTTTAGCAGCCCCTTCTTTTCCGTATCTTTTTTCAGCATATTCTTTAAGCATTCTAAAAGCTATAGCAGGTTCTGTTGTAGTACCGCTTTTAGATATTACATTGATATAAAAATCTTTTCCTTCCAAATAATCAAGTAAATTTTTGAAATATTCGCCATTCATATTATGACCGGCATATACAATCTGAGTATTTCCTTTTTTAGCCTGAGAGAAAGGATTTAAAAATGATTCAATTACTGCTTTTCCGCCTAAATAAGATCCGCCTATACCAACTGATACTAATACTTCAGCATTTTCTCTTATTTCTTTAGCCAATTCATCAATTTCTTTAACCATTTTCAAAGCTTCAGTTGGTAAATTAACCCAGCCTAGAAAGTCATTACCAGCACCTTTTTTGTTTTCAAGAAGTTCATTTGCATATTTAGCATGTTCAGAAAGGTATTCTAGTTCATGCTCTTGTAAAAATCCTAATACATTTTTATAATTTATAGATAGCATTTAATAACTCCATCATTTTATTTTAGTGTGTAAATTATACTATAATAATACCGAAAAATAAAGAAAAATAATTGATAATTTCTTAAATAAAAATATTATAAAAATAGGATACAAATAGATGATTTTGTCTGGGCTTGAAATAGAAAAAAATCTTGGCAGAGATATAATAATAGAACCATTTAATAGAAAACAATTAAATTCAAACAGCTATAATGTGAAACTTCATAATAAACTTTTAGTATATAAAGATAAAATTCTCGATATGAAAAAAGCTAATGATGTAGATGAAATAATAATACCAAAAAGCGGTTATGAATTAAAACCCAATGAATTATATTTAGGAAGAACTTTAGAGTATACAAGTACCAAAAATTTTGTTCCTATGATAGAGGGAAGATCATCTATAGGAAGACTTGGAATATTTATTCATATCACAGCAGGATTTGGAGATGTAGGTTTTGCTGGATATTGGACTTTAGAGATATTTTGTATAAAGCCTATAATAATATATCCTGAAGTTGAAATAGCTCAGCTTTATTATCACACCATAGATGGAGAATATGAAGAGTATACAAGCAGTAAATATCAGAATAATACTGATGTTCAGCCTAGTATGCTTTATAAGGATTTTAAATAAACTATATTTAAAAATTCATTTTAATTCCCGCCCTTTAAAGTTTAACACTTTATTCTGCAATAAAAACTTTTTTTGTATTTACTGCTTATTTAGTAAAAGCATGCCCGCCCAAGCGTTTATTAAATTTTAAGATTTATTTAACGCACGGTTAACTAAATTTTATATATAATTGAATTTGAATTGATGATTTTGTTTATACTTATAATTATATTCTGCGTGCGTTGTTATAGTTAAAAATTTAAATAAAACTAGGGTGGGTGTTATAATAAGAGAATAAAGCTTATATAATAATAATATTTTGAATATAATATAAAGCAAAATAGCCTATAGGGTGGGGAGTGTAATGAAGTTTTAAAATTTAAATTATATAATCGGCGCTTTATACTTTGTTTGATTTTTTAATTCTATTTATATTTTATTTTTAATATATAATATAATACCTGCCCAATTTCTTTTTTACTTTATGTACTTTACAGCACGCGGTAAATAGATTTTAAACTTATAGTATAAATTTTAATTATTTACTAGATTTATCTTTTATAGCTAGTTTAACGCGTGGACTTGAAACTTAATTATATAAATTATAATAATTAAATATCATAAATATTTATTAATTTATACTTTTAAACAGATATAGTATAGAATGTTGATTTATATGAATACCAAAAGTAAATTTGATATACCATTTTCAGAAATTCCTATCATAGAATGAACAGAATGCGGTCTTACTCTTATAATATCACCTTCTTCTAAATCTACGATTTCTTCTTCTACTATATATCTTACTTTGCCGCTTAATACTATTACCATCTCTTCGGAAGGATGTTCATGATATGGTATTAATTGATTAGACTTTTGTGCAATGGCATAAACAGTATAACCCTTATCAGATAAAGTTTCTATCAATCTCTCATCATCTTTCACACAGTCAAATTCTCTTTCAGTTGTTGATTTGTAATAGTATTGTTCAGTCATTGTACACCTCATTATTATATTATAATTTCGGCTTGCATCCTCTTAAAATTGAATTTATAAAAAAAATAGCTAAAAATCAATATGATGTTTTCATATCATGTTCTTCCATTTATTAATTAAATTCATAGCATCAAGAGGAGTTATATTATTTATGTTTAACTCTTTAATTTCTTTTTCTATTTCACTTTCTTTTGTTTTTTCTTCTATTTTATTATCATTATTTGTATTGTCATAAAATGGCAGTATATCTTTTGATTTTTGAGTATTTAGTTCTATATTTTCAACTTGTATGCTTGCTTCTGCTTCAAGTTTTTTTAGTATTTCGCCCGCTCTTTTTATAACCTTATTTGGAGCTCCTGCTATTTTTGCTGCATATATTCCGTAGCTTGACTGTGCTGCTCCTTCTGTAACTTTTTTCATAAATATTATTTCATCTTTATATTCTTCAACTAATACTTTATAGTTTTTAACACCTTCTAAATCTTCGAGCATAGTAAGTTCATGGTAATGTGTAGCAAATAAGGTTTTAGCTTTTTTATTTTCTTCATGAACTAAATATTCCACTATAGCCCAAGCAATAGAAAGCCCATCATAGGTAGAAGTTCCGCGTCCTATCTCATCCATTATAACAAGGCTTTTATCAGTGCAATGATTAAGTATGTATGCTGTTTCATTCATCTCTACTAAGAATGTACTTTCACCCCTTGCTATATTGTCACTTGCACCAACACGAGTAAATATGCGGTCAACTATAGATATCTTAGCACTTGATGCAGGTACAAATGAGCCAATCTGGGCAAGAAGCACTATTAAAGCAGTTTGTCTTAAATATGTACTTTTACCACTCATATTAGGTCCTGTAATTATAAGAAGATGTTCATTTTTACTGTCTAAATATGTGTCGTTTGGAATAAAACTTTCTGTTTTTAGATTAACTTCTACAACAGGGTGTCTTCCTTCTTTTATATCTATTATTCCGTCATCTGTTATTATAGGCTTAACATAATTATCCTCTTTAGCAAGGCATGCAAGGGCGGAATAAACATCTATTATAGAAATTACCTTTGCCATTTTTAATATTGAGTTTAAATATTCATTAGTTTTATTTCTTACATCAATAAATATATCATACTCCAAAGCATAGCTTTTTTCATTAGCTTCATTAATAATAGTTTCATACTCCATTAATTTACTTGTGGTATATCTTTCGCTTCCTATTAATGTTTGTCTTTTTATAAAATCGCTTGGCACTGATGATGCGTTTGCTTTGGTTACTTCTACATAATATCCTATAACATTATTATAGCGTATTTTTAAATTATTAATTCCAGTATCCAATTTATAATTATGTTCAAGTTCTGCTATCCAAGAGCGTCCCTCTCTTCTAGCTTCATTATATTTTTTTAATGTTTCATCATAATCATCTTTTATAATGTCGCCTTCATTTATAACTATTTTAGGCTCTTCTAATATTGCACGCTCTATCAAATCAGTAATTATTTTTATATCATTAACCTCTTCAAAGTTTACATCCTCAAAATTATTCATAGCAAGTTCTGTTATAACCTCAAGTGAAGTTACTAAAAATCTTTTTAATGATACAAGCTCTTTAGGGTTAATCCTTGAAAGTGCTAATTTTGATGCAAGCCTTTCTATATCTCCAATATCCTGAAGCAAATCTCTTATTTTATACATAAACTTTTGATTTTTATAAAAAAACTCTACATTATCAAGTCTTTTATTTATATCATCAATATTCAGTAAAGGCTCTACTATTATTCTTTTTAAATATCTTGCTCCCATAGAAGTTTTTGTTCTGTCTATAGTGTCAAACAATGTCATCTTATTATTATCATTTCTTATTGTTTCTAATATTTCTAAACTTGCTATTGTAGCATAGTCTAAAGTCATTGAATCTTTTCTATTATATAGTGTAATATTGGATATATGTTCAAGTGAAGTTTTTGAAAGCTCTTGAATATAAAATATAGTTGAACCTAGAAGTGATATTAAAAGAGGTTTTTCTTCTATTCCGAAACTTTTTAGCGATACTGTTTTAAAATGATTTGTTAAAGTTTTATATGCATAAGAATATTCTGCCGTATAATTTGGAGTAGTGCTGTAGAATATACTATTAAATTTACTTTGAATTTCTTTTATAATAATGCTTTCTGAAACGGATTCTATAGTCATAATCTCTTTGGGTGAAAATCTTATAATCTCTTCTGTAAGTTCATCAATAATTTCTTTTACTGCTTCATTTTGATTTTCTAAGTTAGAATTAATTTCTGAAGCATAAAGCTCTCCCGTAGAAATATCGCATATAGATAAAGCTGCATTTTTTTCACTTTTTGACACTATTATAGAAGCCAGATAATTATTGCTTTTTGATTCTAAATACTTATTTTCTGCGATAGTACCAGGTGTTATAACCTGAGTAACTTCTCTTTTTACAATGCCTTTTGCTGTTTTTGGGTCTTCCATTTGATCGCATATAGCAATCTTCATTCCAGATTTAACTAATTTTGATAAATAATTGTCTATCGCATGATAAGGAACTCCAGCCATAGGAACATTGGCTCTTTTGGTGAGAGTAAGACCTAATATATCGGACACTACTTTTGCATCATCGAAAAATACCTCATAAAAATCACCCATTCTAAAAAGAAGTATGCTGTCATTGTATTTATCTTTAATTTCTTTATACTGCCTCATCATAGGGGTGAGCTTTTGATTTTCTTCTTTATTATCGCTTCCAAAAAATGTTTCCTGCATTATATTTATCCGTTTATAATTTTTTTGATTAGTATAATATATTTTTATTCTTTAATCAAATTTGAATTTTACATGCTTTATATAATTATAATATTTGACAAAGAATAAAAATTCATTATAATAATTTTATGGAATTAAAATCAAATAATAAAAATTTTAATGTGCTT
>NZ_JH994111.1:0-174148 GCF_000316195.1 Brachyspira hampsonii 30446
CAATGTATTAAAGTATTTTATGCTTCTGTAGTTATTATCCATCATACAAACATTATAATAAGATTAATATAAATTGTCAAAATTATTATATTATTATTGCTATGATCTTTTAATAGCCTCCGTTTTCAAGTTTTATCTGTGAACCATGCACAAAGCCATGAATCGCATCTTTTCCATCTTTAGCATTCGGAGGCATATAATATACTTCACACCAACCTTTATCATCTATTTCATAATAATAATAATTATCAATAGCTAATAAAAGACCTCCATTATTAATCATATCGTTTTTCAAAATCTTTCCTATTATTTTTCCATTTGCTTTATCTCTTATATTCACATAATCGTCTTTGGAATTATATTCAAGTTTGCTGTAATAAGCATCTCCTGCATTATAATTATTTTTAGTAAAATACTCTGTTTCTACATCACCTAAAGCCTTAAAACCTACAATATCACCGTAAGCCTCTCTTCCTGCTTCACCTTCTCCGTAAAAACGATAATTTCTAATTGTTACTTCAGCTCTTACCGCAGAAGCACCTAAAAATCTTTTATTTAAAGGTTCTGGTAATTTTACTTCAATATTTTTTAATAAAACACCGAATTCCAATCTGTCAAATTCAACACCGCTAAAATCCAAAGAATCACCATATTTAGAAGCACCTTGATTTTTCAAATCCATTTCAAATGAAGCAAATAAAAAAGGAAGATTTACATTATTATCAGGATAAAATCTTAAAGCACTATAAATAATATCAATATCAGAATTATCAGCTCTTTCAAGAACTCCTGTTAATGTAATCTCTCCATCAAAATAAACTATACCACCACTTTCTACATTATAGGCTTTAAGTGTATTTTTTGTCACTTTACCATTATCACTTAAAAGTTCAGAAAAATACGCTTCAGTAGGCGGAGATGCCCATAAAAAATTAATACTTAAAAGAAATAAAATAATTTTTTTCATTGAATAACTCCTATTATATATAAAAAACTTGTTCGTTACTAAGCCCTGCCATTTTGACAAATGGCAGACACTCACAAGTTTTTTATTTAGTTTATATAATATTCAAAGGCTCGTAATTTTTTATTCTGTTACTATGCTCGCGACGAAGTCCACATTACGAAGCAATGTGAATCCGCCTTAAATAATCTAGCGAGTAAACTCACTAGCTAGATTCAGCTCACTTTTTTATTTAGTTTATATAGTCTTCAAAGGCTCGTAATTTTTTATTTTGTTGCTATGCTCACCACAGTATAAAAAATTAACTAATAAATATATAACATTTATACATTTACAATTTCTCTACTTCCTCTATACTCAAACCTGTATTTTCACTAATTATTTTTATATCTATACCAGCTTTTTTCAAATTTCTAGCTATATATATCTGCTGTTCTTTTTTACCTTTTTCCATACCTTGTTTAATACCCTCTTCAATTCCTAGTCTTCTCTCTTCTTCAAGCATTATCTGATTACCATATAAATAAGCCTGCCTCTTATCGTATTCATTCATCATTAGCCTATCTTTAATGAAATTATTGTATCGTCTCTGTACCTCTTCCATTACAGGTTTTTCTTTTACTAATTCTGACATTATAACCTCCTCATTCTCTTTCATTGTAAAGAATTTTAGCCAGCAATTTAAATCTGGTTTTAATAAATTGTTATTAAATTTCTTTAGCTCAATTATATGTATTTGTAAATGATCAGTTAGTAATCTTTGATTAACCGTATCATAAATCATGTAACAGGAATGTATATTATTACTGTCATCTAAATTGAAATTAAGAAGATTAATACTTATTACAGGAGTTAGTGCATCGTATTTTTCGCCTTGCTTTAAAAGTTTACTGTAATTAGAAGCCCAATAATAAAGTATGCGTTCTGGAAATCTTGAATTGCCTTGAAGCTGAATCTCTATTATAACAACTGAACCATTTTGAGTTATACACTTAACATCTGCAATTGTTTCTTTATCTTCATAGTTCTCCTTATAGTTAAATGGCGTAAGTATTTCTACAGACCTAAAAGTCTTCATGCCAGCATCAAGCATTGTTGAATTAATAAAATCAAGTAATATTGCCTCGCTTCCTTTATCAGAGAAAAGATATCTCACAAAATAATCGTTCAATGTATTAAAATATTTTATGCTTCTGTAATTATTATCCATCATACAAACATTATAATAAAATTAATATAAATTGTCAAAATTATTATTGCTATGCTCTTTTAATAGCCTCCGTTTTCAAGTTTTACCTGAGAACCATGCACAAAGCCATGAATTGCATTTTTTCCGTTTCCAACCACTGGAGGAAGATAAAATACCTCATACCAATTTTTTTCAAAATTTTCATAATTCATATAATCAATACCTGCTCCATTGATAGATAATAAAACTCCCCCATTATAAATCATATCATTTTTCAAAATCTTACCTATTATTTTTCCATTTGCTTTATCTCTTATATTCACATAATCATCTTTAGAATTATATTGAAGTTCGTTGTAATAAACATTTCCGTCATTATAATTATCTTTACTAAAATACTCTGTTTCTACATCACCTAAAGCCTTAAAACCTACAATATCACCGTAAGCCTCTCTAGATGCTTCACCTTCTCCATAAAAACGATAATTTCTAATTGTAACTTCAGCTCTTACAGCAGCAACGCCTAAAAATCTTTTATTTAAAGGTTCTGGTAATTTTACTTCAATATTTTCTAATAAAACACCGAATTCCAATCTGTCAAATTCAACGCCGCTAAAATCCCAAGAATCACCATATTTAGAAGCACCTTGATTTTCCAAATACATTTCAGATGAAGCATATAAAAAAGGAAGATTTACATTATTATCAGGATAAAATCTTAAAGCAGTATAATTATCTCCCATATCTTCATTATCAGCTCTTTCAAGAACTCCTGTTAATGTAATCTCTCCATCAAAATAAACTATACCACCACTTTCTACATTATAGGCTTTAAGTGTATTTTTTGTTACTTTACCATCATCGCTTAAAAGTTCAGAAAAATACGCTTCGCTAGGCGGAAATGCCCATAATAAATTAATGCTTAAAAGAAATAAAATAATTTTTTTTATCATAATATAACTATCCTTTTTAATTTTTTAATATTCTATTATAAAAAAATATAATTATATACCTTTATCTATATCATGTATTGACATGCCTCTTTTATCTAAAATATAATTTCTAAGTAAAATGCCAAATATAGACATGATATCTTCAACTAAAATTCCATAATTATATGCTTGATTTTTCACTTTTAATAATTCTTCTTCATTTAGGTATTCTATTAATTTGTTCTTTGCTAAATCCATAGAATTTTTTTGTATGTCATAAGCAGAATTACAATCTTTTAAAGAAGTGTCATTTTCTAATTTATCTAAATATTTTTTTAATATTTCATTAGCATTCATGTCTTTACTTATTTTTTGTCCTACATCAGTTAAAGAAATAGGGCTATTAGACATTATAGGAGAATTTTTATTTGTATGCTGATAAATTAAATCGATTTTAGTTTCCACCTTTATAAGTCTATCTGATATATCATCTATTTTTGATAATTTATTATCTTGATTACTAAATTTTTCTGACCATTTTCCTAATTTATAAGTTAAAAATATAATGAATATTAAGATTATTACTAAAATAATGACACTAGAATTTAACTGCTGTATAAATAAACTTAATAATTCTACCATAATATTTTCCTCATAATAAAAATTTTATTACTAATAATATTATTAAATTAACAATATTATAAAATATTTTTTATATAAAACATATAAAAACCTTTCAATATAAAAAACTTGTTCTATTACTGCTATGCTCACCTCGCCGATAATTAGCAAATAAATAAATTTATTTGCTGGCTTCGGTTCGCTTTTTTATTTGAAATTATTAATCTAGTATGTGTCCCATTCTTTCTTTCTTTGTCTTTAAATAAAATGCATCATACTCTGAAGCCTCTATTTGTATAGGCACTCTGTCTTTTATTTCAAGTCCGTAATTATTCAAATACTTTATTTTGTCTGGATTATTAGTCATAATTTTTATGCTCTTAACACCCAATTTTTTAAGCATTTGATAAGCCTCATAATATTCACGCATATCATCTCTAAAACCCAAAGCTATATTAGCATCCACTGTATCAAGTCCGCTGTCTTGAAGCTCATAAGCTCTTAATTTATTAACAAGTCCTATTCCTCTGCCTTCCTGACGCATATATACCATTATACCTCTGCCTTCAGAAGCAATTTTTCTCATAGCATAATCATACTGCTCTCCGCAATCGCATCTTTTTGAACCTAATGCATCGCCTGTCAAACATTCAGAATGTACTCTGCAAAGCACATCCTCGCCGCTTGAAATGTCTCCCATAGTTAAAACTACATGATGTTCTTTTGTTATTTTATTTACAAAAGTAAGTATTTCAAACTCTCCGTATTTAGTAGGCATTTTAGCCTTAGCATAAAGCTCCATCAAGTCTTCATTCTTTTTTCTGTAGTCTATCAAATCAGAAACTGTTATCATTTTAAGATTATGTTTTTTAGCGAAATCAATCAAATCATCTCTTCTCATCATATCGCCGTCATCTCTCATAATCTCGCAGCATAAACCGCATTCTTTAAGTCCTGCAAGTCTCATCAAATCAACAGTAGCCTCAGTATGTCCCATTCTTACAAGCACTCCACCGTCTTTTGCAAGCAATGGAAACATATGACCTGGGCGTCTGAAATCTTCTGGTTTAGATTTTTCATCAACTACTTTTAAAGCTGTAATGGATCTTTCTACTGCGGAAATACCTGTTGTAGTGTCAACATGATCTATAGATACTGTAAAAGCAGTTTCATGATTGTCAGTATTTTTTGTAACCATTTGATTTAAATTAAGTTTGTTTGTAATTTCTTTGCTCATAGGCATACATATTAAGCCTTTAGCATAAGTAGCCATGAAGTTAATATTCTCTGTAGTAGCAAACTCAGCTGCACAGATTAAATCACCCTCATTTTCTCTATCTTCGTCATCGGAAACAACTATTATTTTTCCGTTTCTTAAATCCTCTAAAGCCTCATCAATAGTGCTGTAAATGTTTTCCATTTTTAATGCTCCATTTAATTTTTTTATTCAGCTTTTTCCTAATAATAAACTGTAAAAAACTGCAAAAAGTTCAAAAATTATTAAAATCCGTTCTTAAGTAAAAACTCCATTGTGATATTGGATTTTTTACTATTATCATTGTTTTCTTTATTATCTTCTTTAAATGTTAAAAGCCTTTCAACATACTTGCCTATAACATCATTTTCTATATTAACTTTATCACCCTCTTTTTTATAATAGAGTACAGTTTCCTTTAATGTATGAGGAATAACAGCTATAGAAAAAGTGTTATCAGTTAAACTTGCCACTGTCAAACTTATACCATCAACAGCAACAGAGCCTTTCTCTACTATATACTTCATTAAATGTCTAGGCACTTCAATAGTAAGTATAATAGCATTATCATCTTTTTTCATAGACTTAATGCTTCCCACTCCGTCAATATGCCCGCTTACTATATGACCACCGAATCTTCCGCTTAAAGTCATTGCTCTTTCAAGATTAACTCTGCTTCCGTTTTTTAAACTTCCCAAATTAGTACGGTTCAAAGTCTCCTGAGTAACATCAGCATTGAATATCTTATTATCAAAACTAGACACAGTTAAACAAGTACCATTAACAGCAACACTATCACCTAAATGCAAATCATCAAATATCTTTTTTGCTTCTATCGTAATAACTTTGCTCTGTACCGATTTAACAATTCCTATTTCTTCAACTATACCAGTAAACATTTTTAATATTTTCTCTCTTAAATAATTTTGTACTTTTTCCCGCCTTCGCCAAAAGTACCAAAAAGTGCAAGTGTAAAATTAATTATATGTAAAGCTAATATATTTTATCTATAAATTAATAATTTAAATAGTATTCCAAAAATAAATCCTCATCTATTTTTGTTATATCTCCGCCTATAAGTTTAAAAGCATTATTAGGGTCATCTATACCTTCGCCGCCTATAGGGCTTTTTGCTTTAACGCCTCCAAATATTTTTGGTGCTATATAAACTAAAACCTTATTTACTAGCCTTTCCTCTATCAAACTAGCATGCAAAGAAGCACCGCCCTCTACATACACACTATCAATATTTTTCTCTTCGCCTAATATCTTCATTAATTCTTTTAAATCTACTCTTCCATTATCACTTTCTGTTTTTATTATCTCTATTCCCAAACTTTCAAGCTCTTTTATTTTACTGTCATCATTGCTAATAGTAGCTATAAAAGTTTTTATTTCTTTTGCAGTTTTACAAATATTAGAGTCCAAATCTATTTTTAAAGAACTATCTAAAATTATTCTTATAGGGTTTCTAGTATTTGGAAGTCTGCAATTAAGTGTAGGATTATCTTCTATTACAGTATTTATTCCAACCATTATGGCAGAGTATTTATTTCTAAATCTATGAGAATGCTCTCTTGCTTTTTCAGAAGTTATCCATTTTGACTTTCCGCTTACTGTTGCAATTTTGCCGTCAATAGTCATAGCATATTTCATCACAACAAAAGGTCTTTTATTTGCTATATAATAGAAAAAAACTTCATTTAATTTTATGCACTCTTCTTCAAGTACATTAACTATCACCTCAATTCCAGCATCTTTTAATTTTTTTATTCCGTTACCTGCAACTTTAGGATTAGAATCCACACAGCCTATAATAACTTTTTTTATTTTATTTTTTATAATAGCATCAGCACAAGGAGGAGTTTTACCATAATGAGAACAAGGCTCTAAAGTTACATATATAGCAGCTCCTTCGACATCTTCTCCTTTTTTTTGTGCATCAAGAAAGGCATTAATTTCAGCATGATTTTCACCGTATTTTTGATGATAACCTATGCCTATAACTTTATCATCTTTCACTATTACAGCACCAACCAAAGGATTAGGACTAGTAAAACCTTCTCCTTTTTTTGCTTCTTCAATAGCCATTCTCATATATTTTTCATGCATATTTTGCTGCATAATGCTAATACTCTTAAAAAAATAATTTTTTATTTTTAATCTTTGGGTTTTATTTTGGCGGATTTTTGACTTGTAAACAAAAAAACTCTAAATGTTAAAAATAACAGTTAGAGCCATCATTTTATGTAGTAGTTTACATTAATTTTATCTTCTACCATCCAGACTTTAACTGTCGGTTTTGGAATTGCACCAAATCTGCCATTTTGAATAAGAAACATCAAAAAAGCTCGCGGACTTTACCGCCGGTATGGAATTTCACCTAGCCCCGAAGATTTATTATACTAATATTATAATACAAATATTTTCTGTTGTCAAGTTATTTCACTATAATACTAAAAACTCATTATTTCGTACCAATAATTATCAAAATATCTATACATTCCCATTCCTGGCGAATAATAAGTATATATCTCATGAAAATCTTTTAAAGCATCTTTAAATGAAGTATTATCAATATAGCCTTTTCTCGCCATATAAAGAAGTGCTATAGACGGAGATCTGGACATGCCAAAATTACAATGAACTAACACTTCCATATCATTTATATGTTCATCTATAAACTCCATAGATCTTTTTATCATAGGAAAAGCATATTCAAAAGATAAACTGCTTATATCAAGTAAATTTAAATATAAATTATTATTACTCTGATAAACTTTTTTATCGCCTATATTTCCCCTCACACCTCTTACAAAACAGCTTTGGCAAGCATGAACTATAGCTCCTTTAAACTCAGAACAGTCTCTGTCATTTCCTACATATAAATTTTTGTATATTTGCTTCATAATAAAAAACTCCAATAAGATTTACATTATAATTAAATAATTTAAATTGTCAATTTTGTTTTACATATTATTAAATATAAAAAATAATAATCAAATTAATATTTGTTACTAATTATTCCATTAGACCTGTTGTAATTTTGTACATACATATATTGATATTATTATATAATAAATTTAAAAATAATATTTATAGTTTTAATAATTGGGGCTTTGCTGCGAAGCACACAGTCGTGCCAAACCCCACTTCTTTTGTGACGCTGTCCGCCTTCGGTGTGGCACATACGAAGTACGCCTCGCTGTGCGTGCCTTCGGCAGGCGAGAAGCAGGCAAAGCCCGCCTACGGCGAAAGACTGCATTTTTATATCTTATTTGTATAAAATTATATTACATTTAAAACAAAAAATAATATATAAAACTACTATAAATAAAATTTATATTATGTATTTTTAATCATAACTGTATAAAAATATAAAATTGCAACAGGTCTATTATTCTAGAATATAAAAATTTATATAGTTAAATGATGCATTAACAATCTATAACGCACGATAAAAAAACATATAGTATAAATATATTTATATTATATGTTATTGCTTTGAACTAAAAATTATTTAATCGTGCGGTAATTGCATAACAAATAAAAAAAGATTTGGGTGGGTGTTTTTATTTATAATTTAAACAAAAAATATCAAATAATTTATAATGCAAAATAAGATTATAAAATCTTGAGGGTGGGAATTAGAATAAGTCAAAAAATTTAAAAACTTTTTCTCGCTCCCCACCCTTTAGAAATTATTACTTCACTTTGAATTTTAGCTTTGTATTATTTTGTTATTTAATTTACATATATTAGCACCCACCCAAGCGTATTTAAATTTATTATCTATTCACTGCACGGTAAACGAAATTCTTAAATATAAATCTATTAACAATACAATTTTAATTATGTTTTAAAATAAAATTTTGCGTGCGTTGTAAAAATTCAAAACCTAATCAAAACTTTGGTGGGAGTTAATAAATTAGAATAAAATATAAAGGCAAATAAAATCTAAATATCATAATTAAACAATAAGCCTAGAGGGTGGGAATTAGAATAAAGCAAAAAAATTAAAAATATTCTAACTTCCACTTTTATATATTTATTATTCATGAATTTTTATTTGTCATACTATTATTAAAGAATTCGCTTAATTTATCAAAAGGTATTAAATCTGTTCTGTCATATAGATCAACATGATTAGCATTAGGTATTATTATTAACTCTTTTGGTTCTTTAGCTTTTTGATATGCATCTTCGCTGAAATATCTTGAATGAGCTTTTTCACCTGCTATAAAGAGTATAGGTCTTGGAGATATAATATCGATATTTTCTAAAGGATAATAATTCATCAAGCTAATACTGCTTATAACAGACATGGCAGTTGTGGCACGAGGGTGAAAACCTCTTTTTGTACGATAATAACTGTAGAACTCTTTTACTATATCTGGGGCATTTTCATCTATAGTTTCAGGAGTACCTATTTGAAATTGTTTTTCTCCGCCCTGATATTCATTCCATCTTTGCATGGAAGCTGCTTCAATCATTTTTTTTCTCTCTTCATCAGTTAAAGAATCATACATTCCGTTTCTGGCTATCTTCCCATATCATACATACTAGCCACAACTATTGCTTTTATTCGGCTGTCAATTTTAGCTGCACTTAAAACAAAACTTCCGCTTCCGCATACTCCTATAGCTCCTATTTCGTCTCTGTCAACATAGCTTAATGAACCTATAAAATCTACTGCAGCACTGAAATCTTATGCAAATGCCTCTGGTGAAGCTGTATAATGAGGAGAGCCTCCGCTTTCTCCGTTGTATGATGCATCAAATGCTATAGCAACAAAGCCTCTCTCTGCCATAGCCTGAGCATATACTCCTGCAAGCCTGTTCTTTTACTGCACCGTAGGGACCTCCTATAACTAATGCCTTATATTTTTTATTGGTATTAATATCTATAGGTGTGTATAAGTCAGCAGCTATATTTATACCTAGTCTATTATAAAATGATACTTTTTTAACATTTACTTTATCGCTCTTTTTGAAAGTTTTATCCCATTGTAATGTATTGTTCTGTGCCATAATACTTCCTATAGGAAAAAGCATATATGCTGAAAATAATAAAGCTCTTTTTAAAAAATTTTTAAACATTATAATATCCTCCTTTTAGTTATTTATAGAATATAATAATTAATAAACTATAGTAAATATTTATTGATTATGAATATATATACTTTTTAGGTATTGATTAAAAACTAATAATTCTGTATTATAATAAATAAAGGAGATTTAAATATATGGAGATAAGAGCTTTAAAATATTTTTTAACTACAGTAAGAGAGGGAAACATTACAAAGGCGGCAAAATATCTTAATTTAACACAGCCTAATTTATCGCGTCAGATAAACATGCTAGAAAGAGATATAGGGCATAAATTATTTGAAAGGAAACATAATAATATAGAGCTTACTCCAGAGGGTATTTTACTTAAAAAAAGAGCAGAAGAAATATTAAATATGATAGATAAAACAAGGGCTGAGTTCAATTTTACTGATGAATTAATAGCAGGCGATATATTTATAGGAGCAGGTGAAACTTGGGCTATTGCATTGCTTGCCTCTATTATGCGGGATATGCAAAAAGACTATCCGCATATAAGATATAATATTTACAGCGGAAACTCTGAAGATATTACAGAGAAGCTAGATAAAGGACTATTAGATTTTGGGGTGTTGATAGATCCAGCCGATTTATCAAAGTATGATTATTTAAAAATGCCTGCCAAAGATACTTGGGGTCTTATTATGAGAAGAGATTCAAAGCTCGCACAAAAAAAGTATATATTAAAAAAAGATATTCTCAATATTCCTTTAATAGTATCAAGACAGACTATTCAGAATGATATGCAGAATAATGATTTTTTAAAATGGTTGGGAGGAAGTTTCAGCGGTTTGGAGATAGCGGCTACTTATAATCTTATTTACAATGCATTGATTATGGTACGCGAAGGTATGGGGTATGCTTTTGCTTTGGATAGGCTCATAGATAATATTAATAATAAAGATATATGTTTCTTGCCTTTAAAGCCTAAATTAGAATCTGGGCTTAATGTTGTATGGAAGAAAAATCAGGAGTTCTCAAGGGCTTCAAAAATATTTTTGGAAAGAATGAATAAAAGTTTTTGTAATATAATTGATAATTAAAAAATACTAGACTTAATTTATATATATGATAAAATTTATTATATAGAAATATTTTTTATTCCGAATTATATAATAATTTTTTATAGTAAAGTGAGAAAATAAATGCTTGTAAGTTTTAGTGCAAAGAACTATAAATCATTTTATGATGAAGTTACTCTTGATATGCGTATAGAAGTTAATGACAAGAACAGAGAAGAAATTGAAAATAATCCTTTTGTATATAAAATAAATGATGATTATATATCAAAACTATGCATACTATACGGACATAATGGAAGCGGAAAATCTAATTTGTTAAAGGCTATTCAATATTTAACTAATATTAATATAAATCATTTACCTTCAAATTATGAAGAATTATTTATTCCAAATATGATTTATGGTAAAGATAAAAATACAGAATTCACATTAGAATTTTATTATAATAATATTTTATTTTTCTATAAAATAATATTAGATAATAAAAATAAAAAAATAGAATATGAATTGTTAAAAGAAAATAATAATATAGTTTTTGAAAGAAATAATAGTAATATAGTAGATGGAAATGACTTTTTTATCAATATTAAAGGTATACCAACACAAATTACCGTCATATCTCATTGTTATAGTGTTGACGATTATAAAAAAAAAGTGAATAAACACAGAAAAATATTTGTAAAAAATTTTTCTATTTATTTAGACAATACAAAATTATGGCAAATATTATTTTTTGAAATTGATAATATATATTCTTCATTAAGAAAATCTAAGACTTGGAATATATATAAAAAACTTATCTCTCTTGCTGATGTTGGTATAGATGATATAAAAATTATAAAAAATAAAAAAGATAATGATATATTTGAAGATTTTATAAATAGAAATAAATATAAATTAACATCTATACATGAAAATTATGAAGATGATTTTAAAAAAATAGAATCTGATGGAACTAAAATTTATGCAAATAATTTAGTATCTATATTAAAATCTTTAATAAATGGAAATTTATCTGTATTAGATGAATTTCAAGGTGTGCAGTCTGAACTTTTAGAGCTTGTTATAAGTTTGTTTCAAAAAAATATGTTTGAAGATTTGGATAATCCTACAGTTCAATTAATATTATCAACTCATGATACAAATTTAATGAGCCTTAAAAATACATTGTTAAATCATTATTGGTTTCTAAACAAAGAAGATAATAAAAGCGAATTATACTGTGCTTCCGACTTTGAAGATTTAAAAAGAGAAGATTTAGAAAAAGAATATAAAAGAAACAGCCTAAAAGCAAAATACAACTCCCGATTATTTGAAGTTCCTTCAAAGTTTTTTATTGATGAGGATATAAATAAATGAGGAATAAACAAACACTAAATACTTTAAATAACAAAAAATATTATTTATATTGTTTTTCGCCCGGAGAAACCGAATTTGAATATTTAAAAAAATATATAAATGAAAAACTTAATGATAAAATTAAATATAATGGTAATGCTCAAACACATCAATTAAGTTCAAATATTAAAGATGATGTACAAAAAAATAAAGAAATAAATAAAATAGTAGATTTTATAACAAATAGAACTTCAACTATGAATGAATATGGTTTGGGAAAAATAATTGTGTTTATAACTGACTGTGATAATGCTGAACTTAACCATATAGAAGATTTAAGAAAAAAATTTAATAAGTGTCTGCAATTATACGGCAATATTAATTCTAGTATATTTATACTTAATTATCAGGCATTGGAAAGCTGGCTTGAATATTATTATGATAAAACAACAGATAAACAAATAATTAGAGATGATGTATTTAAACATTGGGATAAAGTATTTCAAAATAATCATGATAATGCTGTAAATAAATATTTAAACAAACATAATCAAAAAGTACCTTCATCAATAGATAATTATTCAGATATACATACTAAAAGCTATTCAGATTTTCCTTATGCTTTTAAATATTTGGAAGAACTTGAAATTAATAAAAATAGTTAACTTTTAAAAAACTCCCAAGCAAATTAATACCTGAGAGTTTTATTAATTAATGATTAGATTTATATTATTTTAGATTGTCATTGAAGAACTGTGTTATTTTTTCAAAAGGTATTTTTGACATGTCATCGTATAATGAAACATGATCTGCATCTTCTATTATTACTAATTCTTTATTGTTTCCTAATATTTCATTATAAACATCTTCAGAATAATATCTTGAATGTGCTCTGTCGCCTGCTATTAAAAGTACAGGAGTAGTATCCAAATCCCCAAGATTATCCATCAAATTAAAGCTCCAGAAAGAAAAAGGCATAGTAGCAGTCCAAGAAGTAACGAAGTTTATAGCACGAGGGTGATAAGCTCTTTTTGCATAATAGTTGTAAAAGGCAGCAAATACAGGATCAGCATTCTCTGGAAGCTCTTCAGGTACAACCATTGCAGAAGCCTGTATATTATTATTTTCATCAAAAGTAGGCTCATGATTACCTAAAGCATAATTTCCATTTTCAGCATCTTTCCAACGCTGCTCGCTTAAATACTCTCTTATTTTTCTTCTCTGCTCTTTTGTATAATAATCCTGATGTCCTTTGCTCATATCTCTTGACATGTCATACATTGAAGCAGTTGCTACGGCTTTAATTCTAGTATCAGTACCAGCAGCAGTTATAGCCATACCAGAAAGCCCGCATATACCTATTGCCCCAATGCGATTCCTATCTACATAATCAAGCAAACCTAAATAATCTACAGCAGCACTATAATCTTCTGTGAATATATCAGGTGAAGCATTATTTCTAACCTCTCCGCCGCTTTCACCAGTAAAAGACGGATCAAAAGCTAATGCTACAAAACCATTGCTAGCCATTTCCTGTGCATATAAACCTGATGACTGTTCCTTAACTGCTCCGAATGGTCCAGAAACTACCAATGCGGGATTTTTTTTATTGCTGTAGTCTTGAGGCAAATATAAATGTCCTACTATTTCTATACCGTAGCGGTTTTTGAATCTCACTTCTTTCATTTCTATATTTGTGTAAACTGTAAATACTCTGCTGTCCATATTATTTTCTCCTTTATTTTGATTGTTTTCTGTGCTGTTATTATTACAAGAAATTATAAATGCTAGTAATAATAAAATTGATGATATTGTTTTTTTCATGTTTTCTCCTTTTTTTATTTATTTTAATTTTTTATTTAATTTGCTATTTTTAATTTGTTTATTTCTTTTATGATTTTGGCAGGTATTCCTCCTACTATCACATTTGAAGGTACATCTTTATTAACTAAAGCTCCAGCTGCTATTATAGAATTATCTCCTATAGTTACTCCAGAAAGTATATGTACTCCTGAACCTATCCATACATTATTTCCAATTACCACTTTTTTTGGGTATGTTGTGCTTCTGTATTCTACTTCTATTCCATGATTGAGTGTTGAAATAGTGGCATTCATTCCTATAAATACATTATCTCCTATAACAATGCCGCCTCTATCCTGAAATGAACAGCCGCAGTTGAAAAATACATTCTTTCCTATCTTTATATTCTTTCCAAAGTCAGTATAAAATGGAGGAAAGCATGTGAAACTTTTATCTATTTTTTCGCCTGTAAGCTCTTCAAATAATTCTCTTACCTCATCTGTTGTATGATATTTATTATTAATTTCCATAGTTATTTTTATTGCATTCTGAGAGCATTCATATAAAAGCGGTGATAATTCTTTATCCTCGCTTGATATTGTATTGCCTTCTTTGCAGTATTTAATAAACTCTTCCATATTCATTTTAGTTTTTCCTTATGTTTTTGATTTATTTGCATTTTATAGAAAAATTAAATTATATCAAATAATTATGTGTTATATATTATTATACCTAAAAAGTATAATATTAATGCATACATTTAATATTCTTTTAATTAAAATGAATTTGCTTTTTTTATTTTTATGTATCATACTATAAGTAGGCGAAATACAAACAAAAAGGATTTGTGATAATGATAGAAAATTTTATACCTAATAAAAAAGTATTCGTATTTGATACTAATGTCATACTTCATGATTTTAAGTCAATATTTTCTTTTGAAGAAACTAATATAGTTATACCTATTACCGTACTTGAAGAGGTTGATAAGTTCAAAAAAGGAAGCGATACAATCAATTTTAATGCAAGGGAGTTTATAAGGGAGCTTGATGTTATAGTAGAGAAAAATGAAGAGCTTCAGGGTACTAAAGATATTTTTAAAAAAGGTGCTTTGCTTGATAATAAAAGTAAAGTATTTATAGATGTTAATAATGAAGAGAGAGATGATTTCAAAAAAATATTTGCAGGTAATATACCAGATCATAAAATATTATCATGTGCCTATAATATAAAATGCGAAAATCAGCGTGTAATTCTCATAACAAAAGATATTAATATGAGAATGAAGGCTAGAAGTTTAGGTATTGACACGCAGGACTATAATACTGACAAGATAGAAAAATTATCATCATTATTTACAGGTATAGAAAGCATATCTGGAGATAATGCACGCATTTATATAAAAGAGCTTAATGAAAACAAAGAAATAGCAGTAAAAGGTGAGCATTCTATTTATCCTAATACATATTTGTGCTACAGAGTAAAAGAAGAAGATGAGGCAGTAATAGGTAAATATAAAGATGATACAAAAACAATAGTTCATGTTGATACTAATATAGATGCTTATGGAATAAAGCCTAGAAATGAAGAGCAGGCTATGGCTTTGGACGTTTTACTTGATAATGATATACCTTTAGTTACAATAATGGGTAAAGCTGGTACTGGTAAAACTCTTTTAGCACTTGCTGCTGCTTTAGCAAAGAGAAGGGAGTACAGACAGATACTTTTAGCTCGTCCTGTAGTTGCACTTTCTAATAAAGATTTGGGTTTTCTTCCCGGTGATATTAACAGTAAATTAGATCCTTATATGCAGCCTTTATTTGATAATCTTTCTGTTATACAGCATATTCATTCTGACGACAGCGATGAAAGTAAAAATATTAAAAAAATGCTTGAAAATGAAAAGATAGTCATTTCACCTTTGGCATATATAAGAGGAAGGAGTTTGAACAAAATATACTTCATAGTAGATGAAGCACAGAACCTAACGCCTCATGAAATAAAAACTATTATAACAAGAGCGGGAGAAGGTACAAAAATAGTTTTCACAGGCGACATTCATCAGATAGACACTCCGTATTTGGACGAGAGAAACAATGGTCTTACTTATTTGATAGACCGCACAAAAGCGGAAGTATTAAGCGGTACTGTTACGCTTGAAAAAGGTGAGCGTTCAAAACTTGCGGAGCTTGCTGCCAATGTGTTATAAAATTATTTAACATTAACAATTAAAGCATAGAGGAATTGGTAAATCAAATCCTTTATGCTTTTTTATTTTTAACTAAAATAAAATTTATATTAACTTTTTGATTGATTAAAAAAGTATACCCACCAAAGATGTAATTAAGTTTATAACTTTTTAAACGCACGCAGAATTTATTTTTTAAACATACTGAAAATTGTATTTTTGATAAATTTTATATATTTAGTTTCGTTCACCGTGCGGCGTATAGGCTACAAATTTAAATTCGCTTGGGCGGGTTTTAATAAATTCTAATTAAATAATAAAACAGTATGAAGTTAAAATTAAAAATAAAGTAATAAATTCTAAAGGGCGGGAAGTGAGAATAAAATTTTTTACTTTATTCTAGTCCCCACCCTCTAGGCTTATTATTTAATTCTGAAATTAAAATTTTATTTGCCATTTTACTTTACTCTAATTTATTAAAGCCCACCCAAGTTTTGATTAGGTTTAGGACTTCTTTAACGCACGCAGAATTTATTTTTTAAACATACTGAAAATTGTATTTTTGATAAATTTTATATATTTAGTTTCGTTCACCGTGCGGCGTATAGGCTACAAATTTAAATACGCTTGGGCGGGTGCTAACAAATCTTATTTAAATAATAAAACAGTATGAAGTTAAAATTAAAAATAAAGTAATAAATTCTAAAGGGCGGGAAGTGAGAATAAAATTTTTTACTTTATTCTAGTCCCCACCCTCTAGGTTTATTATTTTAATCTGAAATTATAATTTTATTTTCCTTTTTACTTTACTCCAATTTATTAACGCCCACCCAAGTTATGATTAAATTTATAATCATAACTACGCACGGATAATGAAATTTTATAATATAATAAGATTTGTATTTCAAATAAAATCTATATTTATAATTTTTTCTGCGTGCGGTAAGTAAAACATTAAATTTAAATTAAAGCTTGTGATGGGGAGAACTTCTAAATCTAAATAGAGTTTAACATAAAAATAAGTTAATATATACTAGAGATGCTGGTTGAAACAAAATTTAAAACTTGATAAATATAGTCTAAATTGTATAATTAATAATTAAAAACTATTTGGAAATACTATGTATGAGAATATTCGCTGGAAAATATATCACCCAGAAATATTTTTAAAGAAGCATACGCAGCAAAGATTATTAAAAGTCAAGATGAATTTATTGATATGATGCTAAGCCGTAATTTGCTTTCACATACTTATGATTTTATTAAATTTAAGGAAGTTATTATCAAGATAGAGAATGATTATTTGAAAATATTAAATGAATTATATAGTTTCTTTTTGGAGAAAATAAATGATTAAAGGATAAATATTAATGCTTGATGAAAAGATAAAAGAAGGTATAAGAAATATATGCAGTTCTTATAAAAATATAGAAAAAGTTATACTCTTTGGCTCTAGGGCGATTAATAAAGAAAAATATAATTCTGATATAGATTTAGCTTTAGTCGGAGAGTTTGATTTACTTTTTTGCGAAAGATTAAAAGAAGAATTATCAGACCTTCCTACTCTTTTAAAATTCGATGTAATTTCCTATAATAATATTGAAAATGATGAATTATTAAATGATATAAAAAATCATGGAAAAGTTATCTATAAAAAATAATATACTCGTTTCAAAAGTGCTTGATAGGATTAAGGATAAAATTCTAAAATAGAATGTTTTATAGTGTATTGTTTTAGTATGTAAATATGTATTCTTCTGACTGCATGCTATACTCATAAAAGGGTACTTTGTATGTATTAGTCCATTCTTAAATGTAGTCTTACACATTGCCTAGCATGTCCCTTATATACAGTATGCAAAGAATCACTTTATATGCTTCTCAATGGTAAATAAACTCTTATAAAACTAAATACTATATTTTAAATTACTAAAAATAGTTATATAATACTTTTTAACTAATTATATTATAAAAAATTTGCTATTATTTATATAATAATTCGCCTATATGATAATTAAAAAAAATTAATTTTTTTATTTTATTTATGCAAAAAATTGTTTTTAATATAAAATAGAATATATAATAATCGGTTATATTGTTAATACGAGAAATTTTAAAGGATAAATATGATTAGTTTTTTTAAAAGTCAGTCTACAGAGGCAAGAAGAGATCTGATTCTTCATGGTCCTATTAGTAATACTTTAATAATGCTTTCTATTCCAACTCTTATAATGAGTATAGTTCAGTCTATGATACCATTGATGGACGGACTTTTTCTTAATAATGTTGCTGGTACTGTTATAGCAAGCAGCGTGCATTTTTCAGAGCCTATAATCAATATGATGACAGCATTATCTCAAGGTTTGGGGGTTGCTGCTATGGCTATAGTGGGGCAGTATAATGGACTAGGGGACTTTAAAAATGCCAAAAGAATATCCACACAAATAGTTGTTATAGGGGTAATGTTTGGAATTGCTATGGGGCCTACTCTATATGTTGTAAGTATATTAGTGTCAATGAATCTTTTGCCTAATATTAAAGAGAATGTATTTACCTATTTATCTTTATATAGTTTTGTTATGCCTATGACATTTTTAGCTGCTCTATATAATGGTATAAAAAACGCTAATGGTAAACCTGAAGCTACTCTTATAAGAAGTATAATACTTCTTCTTTTGAAAATATTATTTAATTTTATATATGTTTATTTACTTCATTTGGGCATAGTAGGAAGTGTATTGGCTTCCTTTTCCACTTATGCTATTGTAACAGTTTGGATGTATTATGATTTATTCATAAAAAAAAGCGATGATAAATTATCTTTAAAAGAATTTAAATTTGACTCTACAGTATTGAAGGAGCTTATGATTATAGGTATTCCTTCTATGCTCAATACATTTTTAACTAATTTAGGATTCTTTCTTATCAATACGGAGGTTGAAAAATATGGTGCTTCTGTATTAAACGGGCAGGGTATATCTAATAATATAGTTAATATATGCTTTAATTTTACAGCTGCTTTTGGTTCTGCTGTTACTACAATGGTTAGTATGAATATAGGTGCTAAATATAATGATAAAGCTAAGAAATCATGTTATACAGGAATCATAATGTCAGTTATTACATCCATTGTTCTTATAGCTATTATCATACCTCTTACGCCTCATCTTACTATACTTTTTACTAGGCAGGCTGAGGACTTATATGTGGCTAATGGATCTCTTCCTATATTTGCTTTTGGTGTATTGGGATTTGGAGTGGCTATGGTTTCTCAGGGTGCTTTGATTGGACTTGGAAGAACTAGAATACCTCTTATAATAAGCATACTTAGAATATGGCTTTTGAGATTTATATTTATTCTTTTAACAAGCAAATATTTATCATATTGGTCAGTATTTTGGGGCAATTTATTTTCAAACACTATGGCTGGAGTAATAGCACTATTAGTAATATTAAGAGTTCCTTGGGTTTCTGTTATTAATTTGAAAACACAAAACAGCCTTGTTTTAAGGACAAGATTATTTGTAGATGCTCTAGGTGCTAGATTATTTCCTAAAAATATTGGTAAGAGAAAAGATTATGTTCAGAAGATGAGAGATAAATTGAGTAAAATAAAAGATCCTGTTAAACTTGTTTTATTTAGAGAGAAAGAACTTGAAAAGATAGAGAGGATGCAGGAGAAGGAAGAGAGAGAAAAACAAAGAGAAGAAAAGAGAAAATTAGAAAGGGCAGAATGGAAAATGCAGCTTGAAGAGATGAAAGAATTGAGAGATAAGAAAAATCGAGAACGCAGAGAATATAATGAAAATAGGAAAAAAGAGAAAGAAGCTAAAAAATTACAAATGAAACAGGAAGTACAGGCTAGAAGAGAAGCAAGATATAAATTAAGAGAGGAGAAAAAATTAGAAAGTCAAAAGCGTAAGGAAGAGAGAATGAATTTAAGAAATAAAAATACAAAAAATAATAAGCCGAGAGAATAAATTTTATGAATAATACAACTTTAGTAATATTAATAGCAGGAAGTTCTAAAAGATTTGCAGGTAAAGTAAAAAAGCAATTTATAAAAGTTGATAATAAGCCTATATTTATTCATACTCTTATAAATATGCTTAAATTTAATTTTAATAATATTGTTTTAGTGAGTGCTGAAGAAGAGATAAAAAATATAAAAAAATATATTGAAAAAGAAGCTCTTATAAAAGAAAAAATAAGGAAAAATATTCATTATATAAAAGGCGGAAGTGAGAGGGTGTATTCAGTATATAATGCTATGAGGTTTCTAAATGAACATAGAGAAGATATTAAAACCGATTATGTATTCATTCATGATGGGGTAAGACCTTTAGTGAAAAAAAAGGAAATTATGCAGTTATATGAATATGTTGTAAAGTATGATGCTGCTATATTGGCTTCTAAGGTTGTAGATACGATAAAAAAGGTTAATGAAGATAAAACTATAATAGATACTATTGACAGAACCTATCTTTATAGGGCAGCCACTCCTCAGGGTTTTAAATTTGATAATTACATGTATGCAATTGAAAAGTATATTAATGATAAAAATGCTGTTTTAGTTACAGATGATGCTGAAATATATAGTAAATATTTTGGAGATGTAAAGATATATGAATGTTCTTCTGATAATATAAAGATAACCAGCAGAGAAGATTTAGATATTTTTATAAAATTAAGATAAAATCATATTAATTATTTGCTTTTTTTTTTATTCAATGATAAAATTTTGATAATAAGTTATTAGGGGCGGTATATTTTGAAGTGCAATATATGTGGTAAAGAAAAAGCTGTATTATACATTCAAGAAATAATCGGTAATGAAAGAAAAGAAATTTCTATATGCAAAGAATGTGAAATAAACGGCAATATTATAGAAAAATGTTTGGAATTGGAATTTAATAATATTGATACCATATTTCCGAATTATAAATCATTGCCTTCAAAAAAGAAAAAGAAGAAAACTCCTAATTCTAATAAAATATGCAAAGTTTGCGGATACTCCTTAGATAATTTTATAAAAACAGGCATAGTATCATGTCCTAAATGCTATGAATATTTTAAATCAGAACTTAGCAGGCATATTAAAAAAATACATAGAGAAAATAAACATATAGGAAAAATATCCAGCAGAAATTTAACTAATAAAGATATAGAATCCAAAATTAATAAATACAGAGAAGAAATAGAACTTCTTATAAAAATAGAAAAATATGAAGAAGCTGCTTTGATAAGAGATAAATTAGAACATTTGAAAAAAGATTTAATATCTAAAAAAACTAAGAGCGAAAAAAAAGATGTCCGTTAATAATACAGCAAATTGGATATATAAAAAAGGTGAAGATGATAATATAGTATTATATTCTAAAATTTCCATTTACAGAAATGTAGACGGTATTAGATTCTTTCATAATATGGATAAAGAAGATTTTAAAAATACAGAAAATATTTTAAAATCTAATATAGAAAAATTAAATCTTAATTTATCATATAAAAAACTTATTGAACTTCCTTCTATTGATATTAGAATGCTTATAGAAAATCTTACTATACCCAGCAATAAGAATATAGTGAATGCTTCATTATTTACAAATGAAGATGAAGATATATCTTTACTAATAAATTCTAATGAACATTTAGAAATTCAAACTATATCAAGAGGTTTAGAATTAGAGAGCTGTTTTAATAAAGCCTATGAAATAGAAAGCATTTTAGATCAGCAAATAGATTTTGCTTATGATAAGAAATTCGGCTTTCTTACAAGTTCTCCGAATATAATAGGTACGGCTATGATGGCTGAAGTTTGTATTGCCGTTCCTTGTCTTACTTGGAAAACTTCTGATAATATAGATTATATAATTAGCGAATGCAATAAAAAGGGATTAGAAGTAAATGTGAAAAACGGACTGCTTAATATAAGAAATAATATTATGATAGGAGTGACCGAAAAGTTTATACTTGACACTATTATAGAAAAAGTTAAAGAGATATCTGAAAAAGAAAAGAAAATAAGAAATAGAATAAAAAAACTAGACAGGGTAAAAGCTGAAGATAGAATATACAGAAGCAATGCTATATTATTATCAGCAAGAAGTTTAAAATATAGAGAACTTATTAATTATAGCTTATGGCTTAGGTTGGGTATTTATTATGAGATTATTGATAATATAAGTTTGGATACTATATATTATATGGCTTTTGTTGGAAAGAATGCCCATTTAAAGCATCTATATGAAAAAAGCAGTTATTATAGAAATGTTGATGAGATAAGGGCTAATGTTGTAAGAGATATATTAAAACAGTAGATACTATTTTATAAAATTTATTTCCACATTGTATTTAAATTGAAAGTTCATACCATAAACATTAAAGGTTAGTATTATATCAGCATTGCATTTATAACTTTCTGTCATTATAGCATCAAGGGCGGTTTGAAATAAATCCATATACTTTACTTTAGACTTCATATTCATTTCTCTGGAATCATTGGCTGGAATTCTTATAATGTCTGATTCTTCAGATGATTGTGAGTTTGCAAATACATCGCCTGAAGAATTAATAAGATTTATTTCAAGTTTTTCTATTGGAAGCTCAAATGGTAAATTATTTTTTATTTCAAGCAATGTATTTAATGTAATATCTGATAAAGTAATATTATATATAGATGCAGATTTTACAGTTATATCAGGTTTATATTTTTCTATATATTCCCTTGTAATTTTATCAGCCTCTGACTTTACTTTAGAGCATGATAGAACTGTAATTAACAATAAAATTGATATTTTAATTAATTTCATTATTCTTTAAATGTTAACTCTTTAGTATAAGGGAATTCAAATTGCATTCCGTATATAGTAAATGTTAAAGTTATTTTAGCATCGCATTTAAAAGATTTTGATTTTATAGCATCAAAAGCTGTTGTAAATACATCTACATATTTTGCTTTAAAATCTAAATTAATATCTTTTGCCTGATTTGCCGGTATCTTTAATGTTTCTACAGAATTAGCTGTTGCAAAAGTTTTTCCTGAAGTATTAATAAGATCTATTTGAACTTTATCAATAGGAACTTCAAAATCTAGATTATTCTTTATTTCAAAAAGAGTAGTTAAAGTGATATCCTGTAATGTTATGCTTGATATTGAGGCATTTTTAGCTTTTATATCAGGTTTATGTTCTTCTATATAGCTTCTTGTGATTTCTTTTGCTGATGATTTTAGGGTTTCACATGAGTACAATACAAATAGCATTGATAATATTGAGATTATAGCAGTTATTTTCTTAATCATAAATCATACCTTTTTTATTTAATACATATTTATATAACAAATACAACTAAAAATAGTGATATGTAGTAGTTTATTATTGATGATATAAATGTTTTATAATATTAAGTATATCAATATTATGTTCATAATTTTTTAAATTTATTGGTATTATAGAGAACATGTTTAATTTACCGGTTATTACATGAATTTTAAATATTGATTTTTTTAAATTAAAAAAGTTATTTATTAAATTTGAAAATTCTTTATTATATAAAATAAGATTAAAAGTAATATCTTTAGTTTCTTTTGATTTTACTGATATATCATCGCATTCTATATAAGCGAATTTTTCATTTAGGCAATTAATGAGATTAAGCTTTAAATTTTCAAATTTTATTTTTATAGGGTAATTATTTTTTACATTTAATGTTATTTGAAAGTATGTACTGTCCCATTCAAATTTTTGCAGAATAATATTTTTAATATTAATATCAACATGTAATTTCATTGTTATAATAGATATAGCATTATAAAAAAGTTACAATCTGATACAGATTGTAACTTTTTATAATTAAATATTAATTAGCTAATTTTAAATTGCATTCATGCTCTTCTTTTTTGTACATAGCCTGTCTTTTCATAAGAAGATCAAAATCAATTAAATGACCGTCAAATTCAGGTCCTTCAACGCATGCAAATTTAGTTTCATTTCCCACTTTTACTCTGCAGCATCCGCACATTCCTGTACCATCTATCATAATAGGGTTTAAGCTGACAACTGTAGGAAGATTATATTTTTTTGTAAGCAAAGAAACAAATTTCATCATAATAGCAGGACCTATAGCTACAACTTCTGAAATTTTTTCTCCTCTTTCATATATTCTAGTAATCATGTCGGTTACAAGACCTTTTTCCCCATAACTTCCATTATCAGTACAGATAAGAACTTCATCAGATATTTTTTTCATCATGTCTTCCATAATGATAAGTGATTTATCTCTTGCCCCTAATATAGAAATAACTTTGTTTCCGGCTTTATGATGTGCTTCCATGATAGGATGCAAAGGAGCAATACCAACTCCTCCTCCTACACCTAAAACTATTCCGTCTTTTTTTTCTATATGAGTAGGCTGACCTAAAGGACCTATAATATCCATTATTTCATCACCAACTTGAAGCTCCATAAGTTTAGCAGTAGAATATCCTATACTTTGAGTAACTATAGTAATAGTACCAGCTTCTGCATCAGCATCAGCTATAGTTAGCGGTATTCTTTCACCTTTTTCATCTAGTCTGAATATTATAAAATTACCTGCTTTACGATGTTTAGCTATATCTGGGGCTACTACTTTCATCATAAAAACTTTTTCCGACCATTGTTCTCTAGCGACTATCTTATAGCCCATAAAATTCTCCTTAAAATAACAAAATTGTAAATAATATTATTCTGCTGCTTTATTTTCTTCGGCAATGTTTTTTACTAAATCTGAATGTTTAGGGATTTTTACACCTAATCTTTCTACTAAGCGAGCTTTTTTACCAACTTTGTTTCTAAGGTAGTAAAGTTTAGCTCTTCTTACTTTAGCTTTTCTTATGATATCAACATGATCTATTCTAGGAGAATTCAATAAGAATATTCTTTCAACACCCACGCCGTAAGATATTTTTCTAACAATAAAACTTTTATTAATTCCTTTTCCGCGAATAGAAATAACAGTACCTTCATAAGCCTGTAATCTTTCTCTATCGCCTTCAATAATTTTTACCCATACTTTTAATGTATCACCTATTTCAAAAGGAAGTATGGCTTCTTTTTTATATTTTGCTTCTACTAATCTTATCTGTTGATCCATTTGTAATATCTCCTAATTAATTTTATTTATATTAATGTTATTTAATTTCATAAAGAATCTAAAATAAACAAATATAACATTATAGAATATAGTTGCAATATTCTATCATAATATGTTAATTTTATCAAGTAAAATTCCAAAATAAATTTTAATAATATTCTTGTTAAAAGTGCATGGCAAACAATTTTAGGATTGATTTATTTTGCTATAAATGTTTTATATGTTGTGCAAATTGTATCTATATTATAAAAATGCAGCATTTCACAAACCTAATGCACATAAAACAACGCAGCTATATACTTCAAAAATTAATAAATAAAATTAGTTTTGAAACAGCCTAATATTAATTTTCTAAATTTTCTAAAAATATTATTTTAGAGTCAGATACCTCCCAATTAGTATTAACATTTTTTTTATATATCATTTCAAACATTATTTTACCGGCATTATATCCTTCCATAAATACAGCTTCCATAACAGTAAATGATATTATACCTGATTTTATTAGGTTTTTTATACTTTCTGCCATACCATGAGTAACTATTTTTTTACCTATTAGTATGTTTTTATCTATCATATCATAAATTTCCTGAGCATATCTATTAATATAAATTCCTTTAATATCCTCTTTAAGGCATATTTCTTTTATAGTATGTATGCTGTCTTCTATATTTCCGCAGTAAATAGGACCTAAAATATCTATTTTTGTGTCTTTTATTCTTTTCAAAAATCCTTCTAAATACATTCCTGAAGAAATATTATCATCTCCATTATCAATTATCAGAAGTTTTTCATTGTCTCTCAAAATATTAGCAGCTATTCCAGCAACTATAGAACCTTGTTTTATATGATTAGGTCCTACATGCGATATGCTGTCAGACAATCTCGTTCCTATAGAGATTATATTAATTTTACCGAAATAGGGCTTTAATATATTATATATAATATCTCTATTTAAAGGCGTTATTATTAAGCCGTCTATATTACCTTCTTCTAATATCTTTTTTAAAGTTTCTATCTGCTTATCAGGAGAATGTATTTCTGTGGGCGTTATTTTTAGATTATAATTATATATAGAATATTCTTTCTGAACGGTATTAAGTCCTCGTATAATTTCTTTTGTATAAAACTCATTAAAAGAATCAGCTATGAGACAATGTACTATCTTTTCTTTTTGATTTGCCAGAGAACTTCCTATGTAATTTTTTTCATAATTTAATTCGGAGGCTAATTCTAATATTTTAGATTTGGTTTCTTCTTTAATAAATTCGCTTCCGTTTATTGCTCTGGCTACAGTTGTTCTGCTTATACCAAGTCTTTTAGCTATTTCTTTCTGAGTTACTCTCTTGAGTTTTGTTAATTCTTTTACATCATCGTTCATATTAATCCGAATAATTTAATTTAGTCTATTATAGTAAAAGTTTTAATTTTTGTAAATATGATTAATGCTAATATATTTTATCTATTGAAACATATTAGCAGTTTGTGCTATTATATTAGTTCCCGTTTCAAATTTCAAGAAAGGAAATTTTCCCATTATACCTGCTACTATACTTGAAGGAGGAGTTGTTGTAAGTCTATTATACTCCAATACATGATCATTATAGGCAGATATATATTTTTTTTCATCTTCTATTATAGGACGCATCTCATTTAAAGCGGATATATAGTTCTGATTTGTTCTTAAAACGGGATAATTTCTAGCTGTATAATTAATTTTATTTATATTTTCAGTTATTCTTGCCTGTATATATTGATATTCCTGAAATGTTAATGGTTTTTCTATTAAAGTAGAATCGGCTTCTATTGATTTTATTCTTGCTATATAATTGCTTAGTGAATGAAGTACATATATATCTATTTTTGGTATTACTGATACGGCATTATAATAATTTTCTGAAGCTATATTTTTTTTATAATAAGTATCCATTATGGAGTCTAATGATTCTCTTGATAATTTTTCTTCTGTTAATATAGATTCTTTTATAGAAGTTGTAGAAACTATCATAAATATAGTAATAGCTATTATATTCACTAAAATAAATATTATTGCTACCGCAGAGCCTCTCATATATTTTAATCCCCGTTTTTTATATATTTTAGATTAAAAATTATATATTATATATCTTATTAATTCAAATTTATTTATTTTATAAAACAGTTAATATCAATTTATGTGATAAATCAGTATTTGAAAAGTATATATATTTTACCTTGACTTTTTTACATTATTATATAGAATTATCAAAAAATATAAAATTATAGGATTTAAGTTATGTTTAAGAATAATATTGTAAAAATAGTGATAGCTTTGTTAGCAGTTTTAGTTTTATTCATAAGCTGTCAGAAAAAAGAAGAAAAAAACAAATTGTATGTAGGCACTAATGCTGAATTTGAGCCTTTTGAGTATAGAGAAGGGGATAAAATAGTTGGATTCGATATGGATTTGATAGCTGAGATTGCTAAGTTAATAGGTAAAGAAATAGAGATAGTAGATATGCAGTTTGACGGACTTCTTCCTGCTTTAGAAGCTAAAAAAATAGATATAATTGCTGCAGGTATGACTGCTACTGAAGAGAGAAAGAAGTTTGTTAATTTTACAGAACCTTATTATAATTCAAAACAGTCTATAGTAGTTCAGGCATCAAATACTGATATAACTTCTTTTGATAGCTTTGCAGGTAAAAAAATAGGTGTTGTTTTAGGATACACAGGAGATATTTTAGTAAGCGAAATGACTAATGTAGAAGCTCAGAAATTTAATAGTGCTTCAGAAACAATATTAGCTTTGAAATCTCAGAAAGTTGATGCTGTTGTATTAGATTATGAGCCTGCTAAAAATTATGTTGCTCAGAATGCTGAATTGAAATTAGTAGAAACTGATGCTGCTGTTGAAGAGTATTCTATAGCTATGAGAAAAGAAGATACAGAGCTTCTTGCTCAAATTAACGATGCTTTAAAAACACTTAAAGATAACGGCACTTATGATGCTTTAATAAGCAAATATTTTGGTGAATAATATATTATACTTTATATCTTCTTCTTATTACCTTTCAATTTTTGCTTTGAGATTATAAGAAGAGGATATATTTTTATTATAAAGGTTTATATATATGCTTGAATATTTAGAACTTCTAAAGTTAATATTCATATCAAATGACAGATATATTTATATTATAAAAGGGTTATTATTTTCTGTAGGAACAACTGCATGTGCTACAGTGATAGGTATTATATTGGGTATATTAGTTGCTTTGCTTCAGCTTTCTGAATTTTATCCATTTAAAAACTCTAAAAAATTGAAAGATTTTAATCCTTTAGCAAAAATAGCATTCTGGTATGTAAATATTTTAAGAGGAACTCCTGTTGTAGTACAGCTTATGATATGGGCTAATATTGTTTTTGTTGATAATTTAAGAAATACTCCTATACTTATTATAGCAGCCATTGCTTTTGGTATAAACTCTGGTGCTTATGTTGCTGAAATTATAAGGGCTGGTATACAGAGTTTAGATAAGGGACAAATGGAGGCGGCGAGAGCTTTGGGTATGAATTATGGACTTGCTATGAGGCTGATAATAATACCTCAGGCTATCAAAAAAATACTTCCTCCTTTAGTAAGCGAATTTATAGCTTTGCTTAAAGAAACTTCTGTTGTAGGATTTATAGGAGGAGTTGATTTACTTAGATCTGCAAACATCATAACAAGCCAAACATATAGGGGAGTTGAGCCTTTACTTGCTGTTGGTATAATATATTTTATACTTACTTCTATATTCGCTATGATTATGAAGAGAGTAGAGGAGGGTTTAAAAGAAAGTGATTAAGGTAAAAAATTTACATAAACAATTTGGAAAATTAGAAGTTCTTAAAGGTATTGATGTTAACATTGCAAAGGGAGAGATCATTGCCATAATAGGACCTTCCGGAAGCGGTAAATCAACATTTTTAAGATGTCTGAACAGACTTGAAGAGCCTTCTAAAGGTGATATTATCATAAACGGCAAAAACATAATGGATAAAGATACTAATATTAACATTATGCGGCAGGAACTTGGTATGGTATTTCAGCATTTCAATTTATTTCCTCATAAAACTGTTATGGAAAATATCACTTTAGCTCCTATGAAAGTAAAGAAAGTTTCAAAAGAAAATGCTGAGAAAAAGGCTATAGAGCTTCTTAATAAAGTAGGATTGGTTGATAAAAAAGATGTTTATCCGAGCAAACTTTCCGGAGGACAGAAACAGAGAATAGCTATAGCTAGGGCTTTGGCTATGGAGCCTGATATTATGCTTTTTGATGAGCCTACTTCTGCTTTGGATCCTGAGATGATTAAAGAGGTTTTAGATGTTATGATAGAGCTTGCAAGAGAAGGCATGACTATGTTAATTGTTACTCATGAAATGGGGTTTGCAAAGAATGTTGCTACGAGAATACTTTTTATGAATGACGGGCAGATACTTGAAGATGAAAAACCTAATGAATTCTTTTCTAATCCTAAACATGACAGAGTTAAAGATTTCTTGTATAAAGTATTAAATCATTAATTTTGATAATATATTAATAAAAAATAAAAATTATACTTTTTATTCTATAATAGTTTTATATGTTTTAATCTTAAATTGATTTTTTAATTTGGCATAAAAATAATTTTTAATAAAAACAATTTTTTAAGGAAACAAATAATGGTTTATGAAATATTTTCTAACAAACTTTCAATAGGAATCATATCTTATGTTGTATTTATAATATCAGCAAGTACGCATGAATATTCTCATGCCAGAACTGCATTTATGTTTGGAGATAGAACTGCTATGAGACTTGGAAGGCTTACTCTAAATCCTTTAGCTCATATTGATATATTGGGAAGTGTAGTTCTTCCAATAATTGCTGCCGTTACAGGTATTCCGGTTATAGGCTGGATGAAAGCTGTTCCTGTTAATCCGCATAATTTTAATAATTTTGAAAGAGATCAGGCATTAGTATCATTTGCAGGACCTTTTGCCAATCTCATAATTGCATCTATAGCTTTTATCATAATGAAAATACTAACAATAACTACAGACGGTACTTTTTTAATATATAAAATTATAATGATTTTAGAACAAAATAATAATGCTTTCTTTAATATGATAATTAATGCATTACCTATAATTTTGGCTATGCTTTTTATGTTTTATATGATTAATATAATGCTTATGTTTTTTAATCTTCTTCCTTTTCCTCCATTGGACGGAGGATGGATACTAAGGTTTTTCTTATCTCCAAAGGGTAAAGATACTTATGATAAAATATACCCTTACGGATTTCTAATACTTTATGCCTTGCTTTTCTTTGGAATATTAAGAACTATATTGGCATTTATACAGACTATATCTCAGCATTTATTGGGAAAGAGTATTAATATTATATTTTCTATATAAATAGAGTTTCTTCCAAACTAATTTTATTATTAATTGCCATGTATATTTTACATGTTTTTAATGCAGTATGTAGGCTTAAATACCGCATGTTTATACAACATGTAGAATATTATTTTTATAATTGATAAATTTCTAAAATTTTATCAAGCACTTTTTAAACTAATATTTTTTATCTGTTCAAACTCCACCAGCTACCTTTAGGAGAATAGAACATATATTCTATGGCAAAATTGAATGTTGATGTATTTGGGGCATTGCCTTTTCCATATACTGTTTTCTGATATGATACTGTCATATACAAAAAGTCCGATATTGTAGCTTTAAATTTTACAAATATGTCCAAATAAGAAAGAGTTGATTGTTTGGTATATGGAAATATATAATTAACTCCTGTATATAGAGTGATAAAAGGAGAAGTAATTATTTCTACGCCTCCGGATATTTCTCCTGTATTAAGAATATCTTTTAATAAATTATCTCTAGTATCAAATGTATAGCAAAAGAAGAAATTAAGAGGTATTACTTTAGGAATACCGGCAAACATTATTGTGGTATATAGATTAAAAGGATCTTTAATATCTAAATATATATGATTATTTTTCATAAAACTATAGCTTAATCCTACTTTAACACCTATAGATAAATACCAATCCAATAGTGTGGCTTTCATAGTGGCATTAATGGAATCAAAATTAAAATCATCTGTCATATTTGTAGCACTAGTGATATCATTTCTCCAATCTTGTCTTTGATATGTGAAGCTAGTTGATACTCCTAGTTCTAAATATTTAATAGGTCTTACTTTAAAATAAGGCATAAATGTAAAATATAAATCTCTTCTGCTTATATTTGGGTTATTAGGATCCAATATCTGTAATTTTCCATCAAACCAAGAATTATATTCAGAAAATATTCCGCCTATGCCTACAGAAAACATTTTATTTTTTTCTATAAGAGGTGTAACATCAAAATCAAAGTCATTTCTTCTTGCAAAAGATATTTGAGAAAAACAGAATAATATAAAAAGTATAAAGTATATAATTGATAATCTATTTTTCATAATATTAGTTAACAATCACTTTTTTAATAATAAATCAATATTCTTTTCTATATTGTATCGGTATCTTAGATCTGTAACTAATATTTGATATTTTTGCTGAGTTTTAGCTTCTACCACTAAGCTTGCTAATGCTTTTTGGGCATCAGCATAAGGCAAAGAATCTATATTATACATTTTACCATATCTTTCATAAGCTAAATTGATTTCTTCTTCTGTAGGAGTAGGTATAGTAGATCTTATGGTTTTATTTATAAAATTGGCATTAACAGCATTTCTAGTTAAGAAATTTTCTATAGATTTAGCCTGAGGGGTTTCATAAAATCCTACTTTTTTAGCTTCATACATCATAACTTCTCTAGCTACAAATGCCTTAAACATTCCCTCTTTAGCCTGAAGTTTTAAGGCAGCCGGAATATTTGCCCCAGCCTGTTTTATAGATTCATCAAACATATTATTAAATTCTGACAAAGGTACAGTTTTTTCTTCTATAGTAATGCAAGGATCACTATTAATTGAATATTTAAAATTATTATAATTAGTTCTTGCTGATTCTATGATTTTATCATATTCATTTCTCATACGCTCTTGAAGAATTGTTGTTTCTATTTCCATAGCAACCTGTTCATAAGTTACATTAGGACCTACAGCAGCCCTTATTCTTGATATATTATTATTAAAGAATCTTCTTTTTTCTTCATCTGTTACTACGGCAAAATCATCTGCAACTTTTTCTTGCATATAAAGCTGCGATAATTGATTATCTCTTTCTTTAGAAATTAATTTTAATACTTCTTCATCTTTATCATATCCCGCTTCAACGGCTTTTAAGTATATTAATTCCTGCTCTATAATTTGGGAAGCAAACTGCCACAATTGAAAATCATTAGTAAGAAGAGCATTAACAGCCTCTTCAGGAGCACCTCTTAAAACGGTAAGATTAGATATTTCAGACAAGCATTCTTCAACAGTCATAAGTTTTTTTATATTTCCTTCGCCGTCTCTTATCCTAATTACCCAATTAGTATCCTCTGAATATAAAAAAGAAGAAAATAATACTATACAAAAAATTGAAAAAAATATTTTTTTTATCATAATAAAACAATTCCTAAATTATAAATCAAAAATCTTCATCATCATTTTCGGTGAAATCATCTTTTTTTCTATTTTTACCGGTAAATAGGGCAAATATAGATTTAAATATATTAATAATGCTAAAGTTATTAGATATATTTGAAGTCATTGAACTAAAATTACTAATGCTGCTGGATAAATTATTAAACGAATCATGTATACTGTCTAATGTTAGTTTAACCTTATTAGCTTCATCATCTACTGTATTTGCAATGCTTCCTATTTTTTCACTAATAGATTCGATATTTTCTAATATTCTATCGAATCTATTAGTAAATCTAAAATAACCTGCAAGTAAAACAAAAAATATAGCTAATACTAATATTAATATAGAAATAGCTATGAAAGCTAAAGATATAGCTATAACATTAATTTGAAATGTAATATCCTGCATGTTAATTATTATTCTTCAACAGTTTCTTCAGAAGCTTTTTTCTTTCTTTTTTCAAAGAAATCATTTGTTTTTTCTTTTCCTTTTTCAACTAATTCTGAAGTTTTTAATACGCTTCTATGATAAATATCATCTACTTTATATTTAATATTATCCATAGTTTCTTTAATATCTTCTCTAGTTTCTTCTCCGGCTTTTGGTGCGAATAATACTCCCAAAGCAAGACCTGCAGTTAAGCCCAATAAAAATGAAAACATACCTGATACTTCTCTAGACATAATAATATCCTCCTAGTTGTTACATAACTTATCTTTAATATTAAATTTAATTTACATTTTTGTCAACTAATCAAAAATGCTTTTCTAATATAAAAACTAGAAATAAAGTAATAAGTAATATTGTTTTTTTGTATAAAAAGCCTTAATATTAGTTTGATAAATAATACTAATTAAAATTTTTTAAAATTATAATTTATCACTAGTAATATAAAGCATTAAATTGGCAGATTATTACTGCAGCATAATGTAAAAGAATCGTACTAATATATTAATTAAACATGTAAAAATTAAGTTTACAATTTTTATTATAATAATAGGAGCTATTATGGAATTGAAAGTTTTGAATAAGCAGAATAATTCTAGAATGTGTCTTGTATGCGGATTTAAAAATGATTTGAGTTTGAAAGCAGAGTTTTATGAGTTGGAAGATAAATCATTATGTGCTTTAGTAACTTTTAAAGATGTGCATCAGGGGTATCCTTCAAGAGTTCATGGCGGTATACTTGCAGCCATTTTAGATGAGACTATAGGAAGAGCTATGATGCCTTATACAGGCGAAGATAAATGGGGCGTTACTATGACTCTTACTACGAAATATAAAAGACCTGTGCCTATCAATGAACAAATTAGAATAATAGGAAAAATCACTTCCGGAGACGGAAGGATATTTGAAGGTGAAGGATATATACTTCTTAATGATGATAAAGTAGCTGTAACTGCTAAGGGTACATATATATGTATGGGGCTTGAAAAAATAGCTGAGATGGATCCTAATAATGAAGAAGATTGGTTTGTAGAAAAAAAAGAAACTGATCCTAAAATAATAGATATACCTTAATTTTATTAATTATATTATAAAGTATTATCACGATTTGACTTTGATTAATAGTTTTGTATAATACTTTGTATTTATTTAAATATAAAATTTATTAGCTGAAATGTAAATTATGAAAATAAATGAATTAGTATCTATATTAGTTCCTGTTTATAATATAGAAAATACAATAGAAAAAAATATCAATGTATTAATAGATAAAGTTTCACCATTTTTAATGAACTTTGAAGTAATTATATCCGATGACGGAAGCAGTGACAATTCTAAAGAAGAAATAAAAAAATTATGCTCAAACTTTAGAGAAAATAATAAAAACTCAAATTTAAAAAATATAATAGGAGTTTATGCTATAGAAAATCAGGGAAAAGGACATGCTTTAAAAAGAGCATGCGAAGTTTCTAACGGAGAGTATATAATATTTTGCGACGGCGATATGGAAATAGATCCTTCTCAATTAGAAAATTTTTTCGTGATTATGCAAAAAGAAAATGCTGATGTTGTTATAGGCTCTAAAAGACATAAAGATTCTATAGTTAATTACTCTAATATAAGAAAATTAATATCTTTTATATATTTTATGTTTGTTAAAATATTTTTTCATCTTCCTATACAGGATACTCAGACTGGATTAAAGCTTTTCAAAAGAGATGCTATAATAAATATTTTTCCAAGGATATTGGTAAAAGCATTTGCTTATGATTTGGAAGTTTTAGCTGCATGCAATTCAAACGGTAAAAAAATAGTATCAGCACCTGTTATAGTTAATCCAAACAGACATTTTGGCTTTATTAAGTTTTCAGTATTATGGAGAACTTTTATTGATACTTTGGCAATATTCTATAGACTTAATATAGTTCATTTTTATAGGGATTTATTTTCTGAGCTTAAAGAAAAACCTCTTGTAAGCATCATAATACCTTTAAAAAAAATTAATGATTATATAAAAGAAGAAACACAATATTTACTTGAGCAAATATATACTAACTTTGAAGTGATAATACTTCCAGATAAATATACTGATGGTGAAATTAATATAGAATTATTTAAAGATGATAGAATAAAAATTATAGAAACAGGGGAGTTTCCTCCAGCTATAAAAAGAGCAATGGGAGTAAAAAAGTCAAAAGGAAGTATATTAGCGTTTTTAGATGATGATACATATCCAGAAAAAGATTGGCTTTTAAATGCATTAAGGGCTATGGAGAGTAAAAAAGTTTATGCTCTTGGAGGACCTGCTATAAATACACCGAAAGATAATTTTTCAAAACAGATAAGCGGACTTATTTACAGTTCAACACTTATGAGCGGAAAGCATAAGGCTAGATATATACCAGATAAGGTGCAGTATGTTAATGATTATCCAAGCTGCAATTTTATCATCACAAGAGAGCTTTATGATAGGGTAGGAGGCTTTGACAGTGAGTATTGGCCTGGTGAGGATACCATACTTTGCAATAATATTATGAAAGCAAATGAAAAGATATTGTATACTCCAGAAGCATTGGTTTATCATCATAGAAGAGATTTATTTTTTGGGCATTTTAAACAGCTTAAAGGTTATGCTTGGCATAGGGGATATTTTGTAAAAAGGTTTGGAGGCAATTCTTTGAGTTTATCTTATTTTATACCTTCAGTATTTTTACTTTATACTATATTTGTGCCTTTTGCATTATATTTTGATTTGCCTAAAGTTTTAAATAGTTATATACCAGCTATTAATAAAAATATATTTCTTTATTTATTGCTGTTTCCTCATAGTTTTTACGGACTATGTTTAATTGGAAGCTGGGTTAGTACATTATCGCCTATAAAGGGTTTTTGTAAGGCTATAGGTATATTTCTATCTCATTTAACTTACGGATTTTTCTTTATAAAAGGTTTTATTAAAGGACTTGTAAAAAAATGATTTTTAAAACTCTATGAAATATAATTCCATTTTTCTTATTATACTTGATAGTGCTTTAACTTTTTCATCATCTTCAATATTTGATATTTGATATTTTGAAGGATTTGACTTTATCATATCCAATAATTCAAATGATAATACAAATAGATTCTCTGTTAGAATATCATCTAATTCCATATCATCTTTTAGCAATTCGTTTATTTCAATAGCATTACATAATAAATTTTCATGATCCAAATTTTCCGTTAGGCTATTTAATTTATTATCATTCACCATAATCAAACTCCTTTTTACATATTTTACAGTATATGAGAAATATAATATAAAGTCAAGATTGTGTAAATATAATATAACAAAATATTTACTTATACTAACAATTAATTATAAAAATAATATACATCATAGTAATTTTGTATTTTTATACAGTTAAATTATTATTTTAATTTGAAAAGTAAAATGAACTAATATACTTGTTTCAAAACTAATTATATTTATGATTGTGTGAACTAGCCGTTCGTATGGAAAGTAGATACTTGGCGAATGCAGTAGTTGAAAGACTGCATATTTAAGATAATTGCAATATATTATAAAAATTATTTCTATAATTGATAATTACACAAATTTTATATATAATCTCATCAAATACTTTTGAAATAATTATATTATTAAAATTATAAATATATTTAAAATAATTCTATAATAGAATAACCCATATAAAAATCTAAAAAGCTCTAATAAAATTATTATATAGTAAAATTATCATCTAGCTCCCTTATCATAAGGAACACCTGATGCCTTAGGAGCCTGAGAATTTTTAGAAGTAAATGCAAGCACTATTATAGTAGTAATATAAGGAATCATCTTATATATGTTATTGGATATAGGAAGACTTGCAAGTATAGGTATTCCAGAATAGGCAGATGCTAAAGTCTTCATAAGTCCAAAGAAAAATGCAGCATATAATATCTTCATAGGCTTCCATTGTCCGAATATGAGTACCGCCAAAGCTAAAAATCCGTATCCTGCCACAGTGGCATTAAAGTTAGTAGAAGTAGGAATAACAAATACTAATCCTCCTAAACCTCCCAAAGCCCCTGATATAGCAACACCAATATAACGCATTTTATAAACATTAATACCAACAGAGTCTGCCGCCTGAGGATATTCTCCGCAGCTTCTAAGTCTAAGACCGAATCTAGTTTTATAAAGAATAAACCAAGATAATGCTAATATTATAAAACCTATATATGTTGTTATATATGTGTTTTTGAAAAATAGTCCTCCTATTATGGGAATGCTTCCAAGTATAGGTACAGATTCTATTCTAAAGTTATTAACAAAACTTATCTGCTGAACGGTTTGAATAGCTCTTGTAACATATATAGCAAAAGCAGGAGCAAATATATTTAAAGCAGTACCGCTTATAACCTGATCTGCACTCATACTAATGGCAGCATAAGCATGAAGAAGAGAAAATACAAGACCGGATAAAGCTGATATAATCATCGCTAAAAATAATGTTATCATAGGCGGAAAATTAGCACCTAATCTGCTTATAAAAAATATTCCGGCAAAGGCCCCTATTATCATTATGCCCTCAAGAGCAATATTAACAACCCCGCTTCTTTCAGAAAACATTCCGCCTAATGCTACAAGCAAAAGAGGAATAGAAAAAAACATTGTCTGCTGTACTAAAAAATAAATTGTTTCCATTTTAAATAAAATCTCCTTTATATTTTCTATTCTTTACTAATTACTCATTAGCATTCTTTTCTTCTTTTTTGATTATCTTCTTAGATATAAATCCAACAATAGATTTAAAAAGCAAAGCAAAAGCACTGAAATATATTATAGCAGATATGATCATCTCTATAATTTCCGGAGTAAAATCATATATCTGCATATAAAATCCTCCGACAGTAATATGAGCAATGAAAAGCCCAGCAATTAATATACCTATAGGGTGAGAAAGCCCAAGCAAAGCAATAGGTATACCCATAAATCCTTCCTCAGCAAGCACATCAACAACCTCTATATGCTTACCCACTCCAGAAAGATATAAAAGTCCGCCTCCTAGTCCTGCCAAAGCTCCGGCTATAACCATAGAGAGAATTATATTTCTTTTTTCGTTGATGCCGGCATATTTACTTGCATCCTTATTTAGTCCGCATGCTTTAAGCTCGAAGCCGAATGTAGTTTTTGAAAGTATTATATATACTATTATTACTACAATCACAGCAATGAAAAAGCCTCCGTTGGCACTTGAACCTTTAAATATCGTATTAAGCCCCATAGTAGGAATAGTAGAAGAAGGAGTAATATTTTGAGACTGATTTTTAAGCATATCATAAACCGTAAGCGTAACAAGATAATTAACTAAATACATACCAATATAATTCATCATAATACTTGAAATAACTTCATTAACATTGAAATGTGCCTTTAAAAAACCGGGTAAATAAGCCCAAAGCCCTCCGGCTATAAAAGAAACAAGTAAAGCAATAATCCAATGCAAAGCAGGCGGAAGAAATGTACATTTTACAGCAACCAATACAGCAGCATAAGCCCCCACTATAAATTGACCAGGTGCACCAATATTAAAAAGTCCGTTTTTAAAAGCGAATCCCACAGAAAGCCCTGTAAGTATCAAAGGAGTTGCAGTGTATATAACCTGTCCCAATCCTCTGCTTCCGCCTGAAAAACCTCCTGAAAGTATTGTCATAAAAGCTGGAAAAGCATCATGAACATTACTTATAAGAAGTATTATAAGCCCAAGAAGCAATCCTATAATAATAGCGAGAAAAGAAGAAAATATATTAATAAATCCTTCTTTCTCCAAAATACCTGCCAATTTATTTTTGAAATCCATTAATCACTCCTTTTATAACAATACATTTTATATTAATAATTAAAATTTCATATGCTAACTATAAACAGTATATTTAACATGCCATTTTAACTAATGTCATAATGTTCACAAGTTTTTATTTTATTATTGTTATGCTTGCCTACGCCTTAAAAAGACAGCGAGTAAACTCACTATCTGGCTTCGGCTCGCTTGCATACATTTACAAACGCTCACAAGTTTTTTATTTTATTATTGTTATGCTCGACTCCGATTTAAATAGCTAGCGAGTAAACTCACTAGCTGGCTTCGGCTCGCTTGCATATATTTACAAACTCTCACAAGTTTTTTATTTTATTATTGTTATGCTCGCCTCGCCTTAGATAGCTAGCGAGTAAACTCACTAGCTGGCTTCGGCTCGCTTGTTAGTATAATATATACCTAATATATTTACAAACGCTCACAAGTTTTTTATTTCTTCTATACTCAAGCCTGTTAATTTACAAATAAGATTAATATCCATATTTTCTTTTTTCATATTTCTAGCTATAGATATTTGCTGTTCTTTTTTACCATCTTCAATACCTTTTACACGCTCTTCATTAAGCATTAATATATTAAAATAATCCCTCTCATAATCACTGTAACCATTATATAAATCACTGCTATTAACAAATTTATAATATTCATCATATACTTCTTTCATTATAGGATTTTTTTTCACTAGTACTTTCATTATATCCTCCAATTGATTTTTTGCACTTAAAAATTTAAACCAATCTGATAAACCATCATATATACTATTATCATTTTTAAACTTTTTCAATTCTAAAAAATGAATCTCTAAATGATTAGTCAATATATGATTAGTTTCCAATTCTTTTATAAAATAACAGCTATGTGCTTTATCTGAATCTTTTATTAAATTAAAATCTAAAATATTAATACTTATAACAGGTGTCAAATCGGAATATAGATCTTTAGATTTTAAATTTGAAAAATAGTTTTTAGCCCAATAGTATAAACTTCTATATATAAAAGATTGATTGCCTATTCTTTGTATCTCTATTAAGATAGTATCTCCAGATTTTGTTTTTCCTTTTACATCTGTTATAGATTCTTTGTCATTTATACTTTCTTTTAAGTTAAAAGAATTTAATACTTCTATACTTTCAAAAGGTTCTTGATTAGCATCTATTCTTACAGAATTAATCAAATTTTTTAAAATATGCTCATGTCCTTTTTTAGCAAACATATAACGCATAAAATAATCATTTAAAACATTAAAATCTTTATTAATTTTCATAGTTCAATTCATATAAAAAATTAAATACAATTTATTATATTTAAGCACTCCTCTTAGAACCAGCCATATAAAGACCAAGTTCATTAATAGTTAAATCTTTATTAAGAACATTAGCTACTATCTCACCCTCATATATAACCAATATTCTATCACTTAAATTCATAACCTCATCAAGCTCTAATGAAACAAGTAAAACAGCCTTTCCATTATCTCTTTGAGCTATTAATTCTTTATGTATGTATTCTATAGCACCTACATCAAGTCCCCTTGTAGGCTGAACCGCTATAAGTAAATCCGGATTTCTGTCTATCTCTCTTGCTATAATTACCTTTTGCTGATTTCCTCCTGACATACTTCTTGCTATAGTTTTAGAGCCTTCGGCACTTCTTATATCAAATCTTTTTATAAGTTCATCAGCATAATTATCTATTTCTTTAAACTTTAAAAATCCGTTTTTTTGAAATTTATCTGTAAAATATGTCTGAAGTATAGTATTTTCTGCAAGAGTATAATCAAGCACAAGTCCATGTTTATGCCTGTCTTCTGGAATATGACCTATACCGCTTAAAGTTTTATTTCTTATAGATAAATTTGTAATGTCTTTGCCATTTAAATGAATGCTTCCGCTTGACATCTCTATAAGACCGGTAAGAGCATATATGAGTTCGCTTTGTCCGTTTCCATCAATACCAGCAATACATACTATCTCTCCTGCACGAACATCAAAAGAAACATTTTTAACTATATTTTTTTCACTATGAGGAGATTTAACATTTAGTTCTTTTACTGATAATATTATATCCTTAGGCTTAGCCTCAGTTTTATCTACTACTAAAGATACCTTTCTTCCCACCATCATTTCTGACATTTCTTCTTTAGTAGTGCTTTTTACATCAATAGTTCCTATATATTTACCCTTACGAAGAACAGAGCATCTGTCAGCAACCTCTTTAATCTCATTTAATTTATGTGTAATAAATAGTATAGATTTACCTTCTTTTACTAATGACTTCATTATCTTCATAAGCTCATCTATTTCATTAGGAGTAAGTACAGCAGTAGGCTCATCAAAAATAAGTATATTATTATTTTTATAGAGCATTTTTAAAATTTCTACTCTCTGCTGCATACCTACAGTTAAATCGCTTATAAGAGAGTCTGGATAAATTTCAAGTCCATAAGTTTTGCTTAATTCCATTACTTTTTTTCTTGCATCATCAACCTGAAGTATTCCATGCTTTACAGTTTCAACACCAAGCATAATATTTTCTAAAGCAGTAAAATTATGAACTAATTTGAAATGCTGATGCACCATGCCTATTCCCAAAGCATTTGCCGTATTAGGATTATCAATATTTACTTCTTTGCCATTAACTTTAATAATCCCCTCTTCTTGTTTATAAAGCCCAAATAATACACTCATTAAAGTAGATTTACCGGCTCCGTTTTCTCCAAGCAAAGCATGTATTTCACCTCGTTTTAATTGTATAGTGATATTATCATTTGCTATTATACCCTTAAAGCGTTTGGTTATATTAAGCATTTCAACTACATATTCTGAATTTTCCATTATATTTCCTATCATATATTTTATATATAACTATTTAAAAACAATTATATATAAAATATAGTTCAATGATTTTAAATTGTCAAATATTTATAAAAAAAATAGAGATACCAGATATGAAGCTGATATCTCTTAATATTTTAATAATTAATAGTTTTATTGTATCAAATTAACTTTAACTATATCTAAAGGCAGTTCATTAACATCTTTAGCATCTTTATCAGTAAGAACTTTTATTTCTCCCATATTAAGTTTCTGATATATTGTATCATAATCATTTTGAGTGAATTTTTGGAATTTAGAAGTAGCCATAGGAAGACCTATACCATTAACTTTAGCATCAAGTACAACAGATTTTCCTCCAGGGAATTTAGCATTATAAAAATCATCTATAGCATTATAAACAGATTCTCCAAGCATTTTCATAGCAGAAGTTATAACAGTAGGAGATTCAGCACTTTGATCTATATCAACACCTATAACTAATCCGTTATTTTGTTCAGCAGCACTCATAACAGAGTTTCCAGCTCCTCCTGCAGGAGCAAATATTACCTGTATGCCACTTTGATACCAAGAAGTAGCTAAAGTCTGATTTTCAGGAGTAGCATTGAAGTTTCCTATATATGTATAATTTATTTTTATACTTCCTACAGGAATATTCATTTCCTTAGCAGCATAATTAGCACCCTGTACAAATCCGTAACCGAATCTTATAACAGCAGGAACAGCCATACCTGCCATAACGCCTAAATTAGTATAGCCTTCTTTTACTATAGCATAACCTGCTAAAAATCCTGCCTGTTCTTCAGCATAAAGTACAGAATAAACATTAGTTTCTATTCTAAAATCAGTATAAGTTCCGTCCTGAGGACTTCCGTCTAAAAGTACAAAACTTACATCTGGATGAGTATCTTGAGCTCTGTATACTGCAGGTTCAAATAAAAATCCCGGAGTTACTACCAATTTAGCACCGGCAGATACTGCTAAATCTATAGCGTCAACATAAGCATCAGTAGTTTTTTGAGCAGGCTGATAGTATTTATGAGATATAGAGTTTTCCTCAGCATATTTTGTTAAACCTTCCCAAGCTCCTTGATTGAAGGATCTGTCATCTATGGTGCCTACATCTGTTATTAATGCTAGTTCATATCCTCCGGATTTCTTTTCTCCTCCGCATGAAATCATGAGAAGGAAACTCATTAATGTAATGATTGAGATAAGAATTTTTTTCATAGTTTAATGTCTCCTATTTTTATAATTTTTATAATATGTTTGCTTGCTAAAAATTATTAAATCTATATAGTAAAAAGTTATTTTATATAATTTATTTCTATTATATCTAAAGGTAAATCTTCTACTGTTTTGGCATCTGTATCTTTTAATATTTTTATACTGCCGTTTGAAAGCGGATTGTATATAGTATCATAATCATTTTGAGTGAATTTTTGGAATTTAGAAGCAGCCATAGGAAGACCTATACCTTTAACTTTAGCATCGAGTATAACAGATTGTCCGCCTGGGAATTTACCATTATAAAAAGAATCAACAGCATTATAAACAGATTCTCTTATTAATTTTATAGCAGAAGTAATAACAGTAGGAGATTCAAAACTCTGATCAACATCAACCCCTATAACTAATCCATTATTTTGCTCAGCAGCACTCATAACAGAGTTTCCGGCAGCACCTGCAGCAGCAAATATTACCTGTACACCGCTTTGATACCAAGAAGTAGCCAAAGTCTGATTTTCAGGAGCAGCATTGAAGTTTCCTATATATGTATAATTTATTTTTATGCTTCCTATAGGCATATTCATTTCATCAGCAGCATAATTAGCACCCTGTACAAATCCGTAACCGAATCTTATAACAGGAGGAATTGCCATACCTCCAATAACACCTAAATTAGTATAGCCTTCTTTTACTATAGCGTAACCTGCTAAAAATCCTGCCTGTTCCTCAGCATAAAGTACAGAATAAACATTTTTCTCTATTCTAAAATCAGTATAAGTTCCGTCTTGAGGAACACCGTCTAAAATTACAAAACTTACATCCGGGTGATTATCCTGAGATTTATATATTGCAGTTTCAAATAAATAATTAGGTGTTATTATTAATTGAGCACCGGCAGATACTGCTAAATCTATAGAATCAATATATCCTTCTGTAGTTTTTTGAGCAGGCTGATAATATTTATATGTTTTTCCATTTTCTTTAGCATATTGAGTTAATCCTTCCCAAGCTCCTTGATTAAATGCTTTATCATCTATTGTGCCTTCTGTAATTAAAGCTATTTCATATTTTCCAGATACAGTATTTTTAGAGCATGAAGCAATAAATATAAAAGAGATAATAATTATTATTAAACTGAAAAATTTTTTCATATTTTAATTTCCTATAATATAGAATTTAATTAATATAAGTAATTTTTACTAAATTCAAAGTCAATTTTTCTACGCTTTCAGCATCATTATCTTTTAATACCTTAATAGTTTTTTTAACAAGAGAGTCATATATGATATTATAATCATCTTCTGTAAAAACTTTAAATTTTGAAGTAGTCATAGGAAGCCCTACGCCTTTAACCTGAGCTCCTAATATGCTGGTTTTTCCTCCGCTGAAATTCCCATTATAATAAGAGGCAACCGCATTGTAAACAGATTCTCTTATTAATTTCATAGCAGAAGTTATAACAGAAGGAGATTCAAAACTCTGATCAACATCAACACCTATAACTAATCCGTTATTATTTTCAGCAGCACTCATAACAGAATTACCAGCAGCACCTGCAGCAGCAAATATTACTTGTACTCCGCTTTTATACCAAGAAGTAGCAAGAGTTTGATTTTCCGGAGTAGGGTCATAATTACCTACATAAGTATATTTTATATTAATAGCATCTTTAGGCAGCTTTGATTCAACAGCAGCATAATCAGCCCCCTGCACGAATCCGTATCCGAATCTCACTACCGCAGGGTGAGCAACGCCTCCCATAAATCCTAAATTAGTATATCCTTCTTTTACTATAGCATAACCTGCCAAAAAACCTGCTTCCTCTTCAGAATAAAGAATTGCAATTGTATTGGACGATGTTTTATAATCTGTATAGGTTCCGTCCTGCGGTTCTCCGTCTATTAATATAAAATTAACATTTGTATAAATATCCTGTGCTTTATAAATTGCAGGTTCAAACTGATATCCAGGAGTTACTATTAATTTAGCACCGCCTTTAACTGCAAGGTCTATAGTATTTAAATAAGAATCTATATCTTTATCAGGAACTCTATAATATTTATAGCTTATACCATGATTTTCAGCATAATCCTTTACGCCTTCCCAAGATCCCTGATTAAAAGATTTATCATCTATAGGTCCTAAATCTATAAGTACAGCTATTTCAAAGCTATTTGTATCTTTATTTGCACTTTTAGAGCATGAGAATACAAATAAAGAAATGATAAATAAAACACATAACACTATTTTTTTAATCATAATTACTTCCTAAAATTATTTTTTATTATTTGTTTTTTTTTTGTTATTATTTTTTATCTTTGTCTATTAAAATTTTAATAGATTCTATTATTAAATCTATAGCTTCTTCTCCTGTATAATTTTTGGGATCATCGATATTATTTTTTACTCTCTCCTGATTATGTAAAACAAGCATAGCAGCTCCGGTTCGTACATTTTTTGCAGCCCCCACAGCAAAAAGTGTAGCAGACTCCATTTCAGAAGCTAAACAGCCTGCTTTAATATAACTATCCCACTTATATAATAATTCCTTATCCACAGCCATACTTTCAGGTGCATGCTGAGCATAAAAAGCATCTTTGCATTGTACAACACCTACATGCGTTCTTGTTTTTATTTTATTAGCACCCTCAATCATAGCTTCAAGAACATCTATATTAGGTATGCATGGGAATTCTTTAGGTATATAATTATCCATTGTGCCGCCGCCCTTTATAGCTCCATTAACTATAACAACATCACCCGGTAAAACCTCCATATTCATACCTCCGCATGTGCCAACACGAATGAAAGTATCTGCTCCGATTTTGATAAGTTCTTCTAAAGCTATAGCAGTGGAAGGTCCTCCTATACCATGCGAAACAGCAGAAACTTTAACCCCGTTTATATATCCTGTGTAAGTAGCATATTCTCTGTAATCAGCTATTAATTTTGCATCTTCAAATCTTTTAGCTATTTTGACGCATCTTTTAGGATCCCCCGGCATAATGATATATTTTCCTACATCACCTTTCTTTAATTTTAAATGATGAACTAGATTTTCATTTTCCTGATAATAGGCTTTTGGAAACATATTTAATTACCTCTTTAGTTATTGCTTTCAGCTTTTTTGTCTTTTTCATGTAACAGCACTACAGCCTCTAATGCAGTTAATATCATATTTTCTATATTATCATTATATTCTAAATGAGTACCCATTCTCTCTATCATAGTATTTTCTACTATATGCATTATTCCGCCAGCACGAACCTTTCTTAAAGAAGCACAAGCAAAAAGAGCAGCACATTCCATTTCGGAAGCTATAGCACCGCATAATGTATAGTATTTAAGATTATTTTCAAACTTTTCTCTGAAAAAAGAATTCTCCGGCTCTAATTCTCCGTAAAAACAGTCCTTGCTATGAACAACCCCTATATGATAATTGGCATTCATTTTTTTAGCGGCATCTCTCAATGCGAACATAACATCAGTATTTGCAATAGCAGGGTATTCAAAAGGTATATATTCTCTTGTAGTACCTTCATCTTTGATTGCAGCCTGAGCTATTGCCAAATCATTGGGCTTTACTTTGAGGCTAAGTCCGCCTGCAGTACCAACCCTTATAAATGTATCGGCACCTACTTTAATAAGTTCTTCCATAGCTATTGAAGCGGAAGGACCTCCTATACCTGTGGAAGTTACAGATACATCTACTCCTTTATATTTACCTGTTACTGTTACATATTCTCTATAATCAGCTTTTAATTCTGGATTATCTAAAAAATTGGCAATATATCCCACTCTTTTAGGATCACCGGGAAGAAGTACATATCTTGCAGCATCTCCTTTCTTCAATTTTATATGATATTCAAGAAGATTATTTTTAAATGCCTCTTCATCATAGAATGCTTTAGGTTCTTTTTGCTCCATAAAATTACCCCAAATAATTATTTCAAGATTTTTGAGCTTTTACTATAGCTATACCGCTGCTTGTACCAAGTCTGTTTGCACCAGCATTTATCATTTTTATAGCATCTTCATAGGTTTTTATGCCGCCTGAAGCTTTAACTCCCATTTCTTTGCCTACAGCTTCACGCATAAGTTTTACATCATGCTCTGTTGCTCCGCCTGTAGAAAATCCTGTAGAAGTTTTAACAAAATCTGCTCCGCATTCTTTGGCTATTTTACATGCTAATACTTTTTCTTCATCTGTAAGAAGACAAGTTTCTATTATTACTTTTAATACGCTGGCATGGCATGCATCTCTTACTTTTTTTATGTCTCTTTCAAAAAGATCTATTTTTTTACTCTTTAGAAAGCCTACATTGATAACCATGTCTATTTCATCAGCACCGCTATCTACAGCAACCTTTGTCTCATAGGCTTTAGCTTCTTTCATCATAGCACCCAAAGGAAAGCCCACCACTGAACATACTTTTACATCTGAATGCAGAAGAAAATTATAAGCTACATTTACATAAGCCGAATTTACGCATACAGAATAAAATCCGTATTCTTTTGCTTCTATGCATAGTTTTCTTATATCATCTATTGTAGCTTCTGGTTTGAGAATGGTGTGATCGATTAATTTATTTATGTTATTCATTTTTTCTCCTCTTTTTATATGATATAAAACATTCTTCTATTTGTCAAATTTATATCTATATATTATTAGTATATAAATTAATTTCTTTAAATCACAATAAAGATAAAAATAATAAAGATTTTTGTTATTTATAGTATAAATTACAGCACAAAATTTAAGGAAGTTCTTTAATTCCAAGTTCTTTTAAGAAGCCATTATGCTTTAATTTAGCATTTTTTATTTCTAATTCTATATTTTCAAGTTCCCCTATAACATCATCTATATTTATTATTTCTTCTTCATCTGAAGTATTTACATATCTTGAAATATTAAGATTATATCCGTTTTTTTCTATTTCTTTCATAGATACTCTGCGGGAATATTTCTTATTATCTTCTTTTCTATACTGATATGTATCAACTATTTTATCAATATGTTCATCTGAAAGTATATTCTGACGCTTTCCTTTTATAAATTCATTGCTGGCATTGATAATAAGCACATCATCGAATTTTTTGCATTTTTTAAGCACCAATATACAAACAGGTATACCAGTAAATGCAAAAAGATTGGAAGGCAAACCTATAACAGCATCAATATTTCCATCTTGTAAAAGTTTAGTCCTGATTTTTTCTTCGGATCCTCCTCTAAATAATACACCATGAGGAAGTATAATTGCCATAGTACCCTCATTACTCAAAAAATGAAATCCATGAAGCAAAAATGCAAAATCTGCTGCCGATTTAGGGGCTAAGCCATAATCTTTAAATCTAAAATCATTTTCCATATCTTCTTTAGGCTGCCATCTATAACTAAAAGGCGGATTTGCTACTACTACATCAAACAGTATTTTTTTGGCAGGATTCATCTCGCTTAAAATATCCCATTCATTTAATAATGAATCGCCATGAAAAATTGTAAACTCAGAATCTTTTACTCCATGCAAAATCATATTCATTCTTGCAAGGTTATAAGTAGTGATATTTTTTTCCTGTCCGTATATCTGTCCGAAATTATTTTCTTTGAATTGTTTTCTAACATTTATAAGCAAAGATCCTGAACCGCATGCGAAATCAAAAATATTGTTAATTTTAGTTTTCTTGCCTTTACTTGGATCCTGACAGTCAAGCACAACAATACGGGAAAGAATAGTAGAAACAGGCTGAGGCGTATAGAACTCTCCTGCCTTTTTTCCAGAACCTGCAGCAAATTGAGCTATCAAATACTCGTAAGCATCTCCCAAAATATCAGTGTCATTTGAAAATTGAGAAATACCATCTGCAATTTCTGTGATAATAGAGCTTATAAGTTTATTTCTTTCTGTATAACTTCTTCCTAATTTTTCAGAGTATAGATTTATCTCAGAAAATAACCCACTGAATGTACTTTCAAAAGATTCATTTTCAATATGTTTAAAACCGCTTACCAATGTATTTAAAAGCTCTTCATTTTGAGTTTTTGCTAATTCATATATATTTCTCCATAAATATTGAGGCTTTATCACATAATGTACTTTTCTTCTAATGTCTTTTTCAAATAAATTTATGCTATTTAAATTTTTAATATACCATAAAATAAGAGGCTGCAAAGTATTTGATGAAAGCATTTTAGTATAATCATCAGCCCAATTTTCTCTAGCTTTTTTTATCTTTTCTTTATCTTTTTCATCTTCATTTAAATTCAATTTTGATAGCGGTATAGTTTTAGAATATTTAAGTATAATTTTTTTTAGCTCTTCTATATATCTGTCATTATTATTTTTTACAGCCTCATTTTCAATTTCATCATAATCTTTTCCAAGAAGAATTTTTACAGCTTCTTCATACTTGTCAGATAAATATTTTAAGAACAAAAAAGAAAGCATATAATCTTTAAAATCATCAGCGTCCATTGCCCCTCTTAATTTATCGGCTATAGCCCATAAAATAGCCCCCAACTGTTTTTTTTGCTCATCACTCATCTTTTTTCTCCTATTTTTATTATCAATTATATTTTTATTTAATTGATTATTCATACTCCTCAATACTCTCCATATCAGGAAAAAGCCCCTGCATCAAAGCCTTTTTATGTTTAATTAAATTGTCTATTCTTTTAACCTGACTGTCAATAATGCTGTCAATAGAAGCCAAGCAATCAGCGATTTTTTGTTGTTCTTGAAAATTCTTTGGAATATAAAATGACAAATTTAAAATATCTTCTCCTCTAAGATTAGCAATAGAACCATTGCCGCCACTTAATATAATGTCTAATTTTTTTTTATATAAATTTGTCTGAAATAAATATCTAGTAATATTTAATTTACTTCTAAATATTCCACAAAAAGCCCCAACTGTAATATCTCCACTATACATACCATCATAAAATGAAGCTTTTCCAACTAAATCTCTGCTCCCATTTGCCATACAAATAGTTATATCTCCTGTAATTAATTTTTGTTCTTCTTTGCAAGGCTTTTGTACATATTGTAATCCATTTTTATAGTCTGTAATTCCCATTGGAATAATATTATTAGACCTTATAATTAATAATTTGGAAGTATCATTTGTTGTATCTTCACCCTTATAAGAAAATCCTCTTATAAATTTACCTATTTCAGATAGTTTTTTATTTTCCCATTCTCCTGAGTCTTTAAACTCCGCAAATCTCAATTCTGGAATGGAAGAATCTTCAGATGGAAAAAGTTTCTGCATTAAGGCTTTTTTATATTTTTTTAAAACCTCTAATTTTCTTTTCTCAGCCTCTATAAGCTCATCAATAGAATCCAAACAATCGGCAATTTTTTTCTGTTCTTCTAAGCTTGGTAAAACAATAGGTATATCCCATAAATGTTTTGTATCAAAGTTTAAAGAACCATGAGCACGTCCTCCTACTTCAATATATTTTCTTAGCCAATAACCATGATAATTATTATAAAAAAGGTAATTTAATATATTGGGATAATATTGTTTATCAGTAATTCTAAAACAAATAAAAATACTATTTGGGACTGCAGCAATATCATAATTGTTTAGCATAGATATAAAGCCTTCAGGAAATTGTTTTGTGGCACTTTTATTATAAGCAAAATCGTATTTTCTAATTACAATATAATTTTTATATGAATTTCCAGCTATTTCTCTTCCAAATTTTTCTGTTTGAGATATTAAACCAATACCTGATGTAACACTAAGGGGAATATATTTATTTTTTCCTGCTTTTTCCTCAATAACTGAAGATATTTTGCCTAAATTTGTAATATCCCAGCTAGGAGAATTTTTGAATTCCTGAAAGCGAAGTCTTGGAACTAATTTATTCTTCTTCATAAATACTTAATCCTTTAATACTTCTATCTTTAGAAAGTTTTTTCAATATCGGTAAAATATCTTTCATTATGGCTTTCTCTTTAGAACTTCTCTCTATCCAGCCTAAATTTAATGGGGAGACCAAATCTGTTAATGAATCCTCATTAAGAACAAGCATATCTGAAGTGTGGTATACAAATGTTTTAAGTGCTTCATTGTCTATACCATGTTTTTTAGCTATAGCATTTATCTCTTCATTATTCTTTTTCTCTTTAAACTTATTATAATTTTCTTTTAATTCTTTTTCGCTTAAAGGTTTATTATAAGTAAGAAGATTTATATATTCTTTGAGATCTTCCTGTTCATCAAGCATACTTGTTGTAGAGGATAATAATTTTATTATATCTTCTTTTGCTGCTTTTACTTTTTCTACATTTTGGCCTGTCATTTTTGATATAAGAGACATTATATAATCATAATCTATAATATCATTGGCAAATAGTATATATTCAAAATCTGTTTGCTCAAATGTTTCATCATTTTCGCCATTTTCAATATGATCTCTATTTTGTTTTTTTAGTCTTTCTGCCACATCGATATACATACCTGAAAATGCTTTAAAAAGATTTTTTGACATGCATTTTTCTATTTTCTCGGCATCTTTTTCTTCTATATTCACATACTGTTCAATATAGTTTCTTATTCTTCTTATCTCTTTAAACTTATTAATAAATTCATATCTGGCATCATCGCCTTTTAAATTACTTATCTCTTCAGGTTTAAAATCAAGTTTCTTTGATTCCATAAACTTTTTTAATTCATTGACAGCATTATTATATTCTTCTGCCATTTCAAATGCCTTAGGAGTAAGCCATATTTCTTTTACTGTTTCGCTATTTTCATTTCCAGAAAAAAGTGATATAGCCTCATCAACAGCCTCCTTTTGATATCTAAAATCGAGTATATTTCCATAAGGTTTTAAGCCATTTAAAATCCTGTTGGTTCTTGAAAATGCTTGTATTAATCCATGATGTTTTAAATTCTTATCAACATATATTGTATTTAAATATTTTGAATCAAAACCTGTTAATAGCATATCAACTACTATTGTTATATCTATTTTTTTATTATGCGGATAATCGGCATTGCTGTATTTTTGATTTTTTATTCTCTCCTGCACATCTTTATAATATGCATCAAAATTATTAATATCATAATTAGTATTATATTGTTTATTATAATCATCTATAATATCGCTTAATGCTTTTTTCTTTTTTTCAGGATCTTTTTTATTATCTTCTTTTTCCTGCAAAAGATCCTCTTGAAGCTGTTTAACATCTTTATTGCCTTCAGCGGGAGGAGAAAACACGCAGGATATATTTAGAGTTTCAAAATCATCATTACTTTCTTTATATTTCTTTTGCTGAGACTTAAAAATATCATAATATTCAATAGCTTCATTAATAGAAGATACTGCAAATAGGGCATTATATTTTCTATAAACAGTTACTTTATCATGGCTTTCTAATATTTTATTTACAATGGAGGTTTTATTCTGATATTTATTTGCTACTTTATCATCATTAGGACCAAAGTATTGAATATTAAAACGCAAAACATTATTATCATCAATAGCATTTGTGATAGTATATGAATGAAGTTCTTTTTCAAAAATATCTTTTGTTGTGGCATAAGTGCCTTCTGTTCCGTCTATCTTTTTATAATTAGAATTTTGTGCAAAAATAGGGGTTCCTGTAAAGCCAAAAAATTGTGCCTTTGGAAAGAAGTTTTTAATGGTTTTATGATTTTCTCCAAATTGCGAACGATGACATTCATCAAATATTATAACAACTCTTTTATTAGAAAGCGGTGATAAAAGTTCTTTGTATGTAGGAAGTCCAATTTTCTTCTTACTTTTATTTCTTTTACTATTTTCATCGAGTGCTAATACTAATTTTTGTATTGTAGTTACTATCACTTTGTTTTTTATATCATCAGAAATAAGCCTTTCCACTAGATTTTTTGTATTTGTATTTTCTTCTACACAGTTCTCTTGAAATTTATTAAACTCTTCTCTTGTTTGTTTATCTAAATCTTTTCTGTCTACAACAAAAAGACATTTTGCTATATTTCTATTATCTTTCAATAATGTTGAAGCTTTGAAAGATGTTAAAGTTTTTCCGCTTCCTGTGGTATGCCAAATATATCCGTTTCCTCTGTTTTGTTCTATACAGTCTATTATAGCTTTTACAGCATGTATTTGATAATAACGCATAAGAAGTAATTTTTTTTCTGTTTCCATTAAAACTATATACTTGCTTATAAATTCACCTAATGGGCATTTTGATAAAAAAACCTCAGCAAAGTCATGTAAATATGTAATTTTTTTATTTTCTTTATCAGCAAGATAATGTATATCTGTAAATTCTTCTTTAGCATTAAAATTAAAATGTTCATTGTTGTTGTTTGCAAAATAATATGTATTGCTCCTATTACTCACAATGAAAATCTGCACAAAACACAATAAAGAATTAGTAAATCCATTGCCTGCATCTTTTTTATATTCCACTATCTGTTCCATAGCTTTTTTAGGTGAGATATGAAGAGTTTTTAATTCTATATGCACAACAGGTATGCCATTAATAAGTATTACAACATCATAACGATGATTACTATTTTCTGTATTCATACGAAGCTGATTAGTTACTTCATATTCATTTTTGCACCAATCGGTTGTATTTACAAGAGTGTAATCTAAAACAGTATCATCATCTCTTTTTAAATTATTTTTTTCTCTTAATATTTTTGATGCAGAAAATACATCTGAAGTTATAATATCTTCTTTTAATCTTGAAAACTCATTATCACTTAATTTAACTTTATTAAGATTTTCAAAATGATTCCTGAAATTGGCATCAAGAGACATTCTATCTCTTATATCATTTCTATATGTATATTTTAAATCTATAAGTTTATTAATAAAGTCTTTTTCTATTTTTGTTTCACATTCAATTTTTTCTTCCATTTTTTACATACCTTTTATTTGCAGTAAATATTTATTGAAAAATCGTTATTAGTATTAATAAATTATATATTAAAATTGAATATTATACCATAATTATTGATATAATACCATTTATTTGAAATGATTATAATATTGAAATTGATATTTTGTAATTTTTTATAAGAAATAAAAAAGCAAGTGCCTAAACACCTGCTTTTTATATCATTATGATTTATTTACCTACTACTTTTTTTATAGCCTCTATAACTATATCCTGTTCTTCTTTTAAAATATCATTATCTATAGGCAAAGCTATATTATGTTTGGAAGCGTATTCAGATACAGGCATATCACCTTCTTTGTATCCTAATTTTTTTACTAAAATAGGAGCCAAATGTATAGGATGCGGATAATAAAGTGCTGTAGGAACTCCTAATTCAGCTAATTTTGCTCTTACCTCATCTCTGTTATTTTCTACCTGTATAACATACTGGGCATGAACACTTTGAGTATATTCTGCTATTTTAGGTACTTTTACTATATCTTTGAGTTTCTCATTATAATACTCAGCTGCCCCTCTTCTATGTTTCATGTCATCTTCAAAACCCTTAAACTTCTCAAGCAAAATACCAGCCTGCATATTATCAAGTCTTCCTGTAGTACCTAATTTTACATGATTCATGCCGCCTTCATCACCATGATGGCGTAATTGTTTGAGATTTTTGTAGAATTCTTCATTATCTGTAAATACCATTCCTCCGTCGCCGAAACAGCCCAGAGGCTTAGCTGGGAAAAATGATGTTACGGCAATATCTCCTAATTTTCCGGAGCATGATTTTATATTTTTATAGCTTGCTCCAAATGACTGACATGCATCTTCTATTACAAAAATATTATTCTTTTTAGCAATATCAAGTATAACATCATAATTGGCACATTGACCGAATAAATTTACAGGTATAATAGCTGCTGTATTTTTATTTATTAAACTTTCTAATTTTTTTACATCCATATTAAAATATTCATCAATATCGCATACCCTCACTTTCATACCTAAAAATGAAGGAGCTTCAGCAGTAGAAAAGAATGTCATAGCAGGTACTATTACCTCTTTTTGAGAATGATCCTCACCAGCATTAAATCCCAATGCCAAAAGAGCAAGAACCAAACCAACATGCCCAGATGAAACTCCTACAGCATATTTTGCCCCTGTATAATTTGCTAATTCTTTCTCTAAAGTATCTAATTCTTCTCCGAATACAAACTGACTTCTCTCTATGATAGAAGATATTCTTTTGTCAATAGCTTCTTTTCTTTTTTCATATCCTCTGTAAAGATTCATATATTTCATAAAAAGTCCTTTATATAAATTATTAAAATTAAATATAAAATTTATATAAATTGTATTCAAATTATAATTATTGTCAATAGATTTATTAAAAAAAATATTATTAATAGTAATATTTTAAAAATACAGGTTAAAAATCCTTGAAATCCATATTTTATTTTACTATACTATAGAGTAATTGATAATAAACTGATAATAATAAGAACAAGCGGAAATTGATTATGAATATGTATGTTAAGGATTGTCCTAAGCGAACAGAAAAAATATTATTTATGAAAAAAATACCAAGCGATAAATCATTAATACCAAAAATTTCTAAAGATTTTTTGGATATGCTTCATTCAAACGGCATAGAACAATGCGATGCACTGCAGGTAGCATTTGAAGAAGCTCTTACAAATGCCATAATCCATGGAAATAAAAATAATCATGATAAAAGTGTGTATTTAAATATTAATATAGATGATGAGAAAATAGAAATTATAATAGAAGATGAAGGCGAAGGATTTGATTATATTTCGGCTATGATAGAACTTACAGAATCTCAGGATAATATTTATAAAGACAGCGGAAGAGGGATATTTCTCATATCTTTATATACAGATGATTTTTATTTTGAAGATAGTGGAAGAAAGATAGTAATAATTAAAAACAGAAATTGATTTATTTTTTATATTTATTACTTGGCTAATATAGCTATGAAATTTACAAATAACGCACGGTGAACGGCATTTTTTATTATAATTAAATTTGAATTTTAACATCATTAATATTTATAGTTTAGCTTATCGTGCGTTGAGTGCCATAATTTTTTTAAATCAGCTTGGGCGGGGTGCTATATTTTATTAATAGATAATAAAGAAATGTAAAATTCATATTTCTTAGCAGATTAAAAAATTAAAAGGGCGGGGTATGTAATTAGACTATAAATTTAGTATTATTTATAATCTAATTTCTGCTAGGAATTCCAAAAGGTATTCTTAGTTTTACTATTGTACCAGCACCTTCTGAACTGTCTATATTTATAGTTCCTTGCATAGTATCAAGCAAATCTTTTACAACAGATAAGCCAATACCCATTCCGCCGTACTCTCTTTCAAATCTTGAATCAGCCTGATAAAATGGTATGAATACTTTTTTTAATTTGCTTGGTTTTATTCCCTTTCCTGTATCCTTTACTATTATCTCAATTTCATTTGGTATTATATTTTTCATAGTATGATAATTAAATAAGTCAGGCGAGAAATCAAGCTCTTTTTTTTCTATAGTATCTAAAGTTCTTACATTTATAGATATAGTTCCGGATTTTGTAAATTTAAAGGCATTTGATATTATTCCTTCCATAATAAGTCTGAATCTTCCTTGATATCCTATTAATGTGATGCAGTTTTTTTCTACATTTATATCTATATTAATATCTTTTGGATAAATAAATTTGTATCCTTCTATAATAATATTAAGTTCTTCTTCAATATTAAATTCTGATACATATTTTGAACTTTCATCATCTTTCAATGCTATTTGTATAAGGTTGTTATTAGTATCATAAAGTTTTTTAATGCTTCTTGAAACTATATTAAAGAACTCCTCTCTTTTTTCTTCTGGCATATTATTTTTTTTAAGGAGATTAATATATCCCATAATTTCTGTAAACGGATGTCTTAATTCATGAGAAACAGTAGCTTTGAATTCCCTTATCAATCTATTGTAATGTTCAGCACTTTTTTTTAGAGAATTTATTTCATTTAATAGAGACTGAAGCCTTTTTTGAAGTATTAAATTATGATTTTTTTGATGTTCATATAATATAGAGAAATAAAGTCTGTGAAGTCCTATTTCAGTACCCGCATTTTTTATTACACCTTCTTTGCACCATCTCATAGCTTTATCAAACGGCACGAAAAAAGATTCTATAGTTTCTTCCATAACAGAACCGTCAGTTTTAATTTCTTTTACCGGAGTTAATCCTGTTATATCGCATGTTGCAATATTAATTCTTTCTGTAATAATGCCTGAAGAACTATAATATCTATGTCCTAATACATTTATCTTTTTTAAATCTACATTATACCCTGTTTCTTCTTCAAGCTCTCTTTTGGCACATCTTTTTATTCCCTGATTAGGATTCTTTTCATTGATTTCATCTTCTTCGAGCATACCAGCAGGAAATTCTAAGAAATTCATAATATGTTCATCAATTTCCTCATAGTTTTTTCCTGTCATTACTTTCTCCCTATAATAAACAACCGGTCTGAAAGTGCTTATCATAAGAACCTGTATTTGATTGTCTATATAAGTGTATGGAACTATAATAACAGCATCTCTTCCTTTTCTATTTATTATATCGCAGTTATATTCCTTAGAAAAAGTTCCATCATCATATTCATTTATAGCCATAAACCTCTCTAAATTAACAAATCCTGTATCTAGTTGTATAGGGGGAGACTTACGAAAAAATTTGGTATTTTTTACTTTTTTTGTTTTTTTATCATTAGGCATAAATTAAATCTCTTTAAAAGTTATTTTATTTCAGCAATAATAAATCAGCATAAAATTATACTATAATAGCTATTATTATATGCTTGTTTATTGTATAAATAATTTATTCTGTAAAAAAGTTATTCTTTTTTTATTACTTTTATTAATGTTATGACATTACCTTTTTTATTGAATTTTACTTCATCAAAATATGATTTAATCATCATAATTCCTCTTCCGCTTTCACGGGCAAATCCGTCATTATTTATTTTTTTTGCTTCCTGTTTCGGTTTAAATCCAAGTCCCTGATCTTTAACTGCAATAATAATATTATCATCTTCTATTTGCAATGTTATTTCCACATGTGTGTTTTTAGCTTTATCAGTTTTTAGAAGTTCTTTTAATTTTTTATGATAAACATTTTTTTTAAGCCAATTTTTTTTGGTTTCATATAATATATTAAGATTTCCATGCTCAATAGCATTCATAATCACTTCATATAATGCAGCAGCAAATAAATCCATTTCATTATTTGGTATGTATTTTTTTACTTCAGCAGACAAATTTTCTATTAATGGAGTAATGTCTTCTAACTTATTCTCAAGTAAATACTTTTTCATAAAATTATTATATCATTAAATAATATAATATCAAATTTATCAATTATATTCATTTTTTTGAAAGAACTTTATGTGCTTGACAAAACTAAAATCGTATAGTATAATACTTCCGTATATTTATATGAATTTTTTTTATGTGAAAATGATTAATAAAGAAATATAATCTTTAAGGAGACATATATGAAACGAACTTATCAGCCAAGTAAGCTGCGTCGTGCTAGAAAATTCGGATTTTTTAAGCGTATGGCAACTAAACATGGACGCGATGTCTTAAAACGCAGAAGAAGAAAAGGTAGATATCGCTTAACTGCAGCAGATGAGTAAAATATCAGGCAATTATTAAGCAGTACTTATTGGAAAATAGTTACAGGAAATTCTAATTGAAATTATATAATAAAGAGCGTTTAAAGCACAGAAGTGATATATCAGCTTTTTTCAATAATAGCAGCAGTGTTAAAAGAATTTATAATTCTAAATACACTATGCTTTTATTAGAAAATAATCGCTCCTATTCTAGGTTCGCTGTAACTATAAAAAGAAATAAAACTAATTCCGTAGGCAGAAATAGAGCTAAGAGGATTGTTAGAGAAATATATAGAACTCAAAAAGATAAAATTCCTACTGGGTATGATTATTTTATTATAGTTAATAGGTTTGATAATTATAAGCTGCCTTCATTTGATGATTATAAAAGAGACTTATTAAAATTATTTCAGAAGGTTTTACATATATGAAAAATATTATTTTATTTTTGATTTTTTTGTATCAGAAAGCTATTTCCCCTTATTTAAGACCTTCCTGCAGATATATACCTTCATGTTCTGAATATGCTAAACAGGCTGTCATTAAGTATGGACCTATAAAGGGTAGTTTTCTTGCAATTGCCAGAGTACTGAGATGTAACCCTCTAGCAAAAAAAATATATGATCCTGTGCCATAGTATTTTTATATGCTAGACCATCTTCCTTTTTTAATTGCTTAAAGAATTCTTGTTTGTATATAATTGATTTAAGGAGCTTAAACATTTTATGAGCAATAATAAAAGAATGGTTATAGCTATTGGACTTTCCGCTATAATAATGTTTCTATACATGTTCTATCAGGCAAAAACTATGAAGCCTGTTTATAACTCTAATGTAGGCACAAATTCAAATGCTGTTAGTAATAGCAATAATACAGATTCTGTAAATCTTCTATTGAATACCGATCAAATGCAGAAAATAGAAAAGATAGAAAACACAAATGCAGTAATTAATAATAATGAAAAAATACTTGAAAATGAGTATGTTATAGCAACTTTTAAAAATGGTTCTTTATATTCATATAAATTAAAAAATTATTATCCGCAGGATTTAGGGGCAGATGCTACCAATGAAATTATTGATATGGTGGAGCAGGTTTATGAGGGTATTTATCCTTTTACAGTAACATTTCAAAATCTATCCAACTCCATAGCAATACCTGAAAATTTGAATTATCAATTATTAGAAGAAGATACTGATAAAGTTTCATATTCAGCTGATGCTGTTATTGATAATACAAAAGTGAAAATAATAAAAACTTTTGCTTTTGGAGAGGATCCTTATCAGCTGCAAAACTCTGTTACTATAGAAAATATAGATGAGAAAGATCTCTCTTTATTCTATTCATATTTCTTAGCTACAGGTATAGGTCCATACAGAACAGATAAAAATGCTGTAAGGGAAGATGCTACAAAAGCTCAGTACTTAATAAAGGGAAATGGTAAATCTAAGATATTATTAACAGGGGATATAGTAAAAGATAATATATTATCCAGATTATTTGGTTTTGGTTCTTCTTCCGGAGCAATTAAAACTAATCAGTTGAAATATAATATATATGAAGGTCCTGATAAATGGGTAGCTTTAAATAACAGGTATTTTGCTATTATTTCTTCTCCTGCACAGTCTAATAATACAGTTTTTGAAACTATGACTTTTTCTAAACCTTCAACTAATGAATATAGAAATGATTTTCATTTGGCAAATTTAGTTTCTAAACACAGTATTAAAAGCGGTTCTTCGGTAACAGATACATATTCTGTATTTATGGGACCAAAAATAAGAAGTATATTTTCAAAATATTATTTAGAAGAGTCTTATGAATCTATATTTCAGGAATCTTTCTTAGGTATTAATTTAAGACCTTTAACATATATATTAGATGTCATGCTTAATGCTTTATATAATATTACAAAAAATTATGCTTGGGCTATATTATTATTTACACTGCTATTTAAAATAATAACATTCCCTTTGAATAATGCCTCTTATAAATCTATGAAGAAAATGCAGCTTGTCAATCCTAAAATAGAGCGTATAAGAGAACAATATAAAGACAACCCTGATAAATTAAATGCAGAGATAATGGCTATTTATAAGAAAGAGAAGATTAATCCTTTAGGAGGATGTCTTCCAATGCTTCTTCCATTCCCATTATTAATAGCATTCTTCTATCTCATGCAGTCTATGGTTGAACTTAGAAATACGCCTTTTTTGTGGATAACAGACTTATCTTCTCCGGATAAATTATTTGTATTTCCTGCAGGCATACCAATATTAGGAGGATTCAATTTTAATTTATTTCCTATAGTAATGGCAATAACTAGTTATTTGAGTATGAAACTTCAGCCTTCATCTTCAGCTGCAGGAGGCGGAGCTGCTGCTGCTCAAATGAAAATGATGACAACTATTTTTCCGCTTATGATGCTTCTTATGTTCTATAATTTTGCAAGCGGACTTGCTTTATATTGGACTGCACAAAATGTATTTGGAGTAATACAGCAATTTATAACATCAAAATTGGATAAATCTAGTGCAAGTGAGGTTATTGAAGAAGAAGAAAATAAAACATATTCAAAAAAGAAAAAAGAAAAAAAGTAAATAGTTTTTAGCAAATTAAAAGTAATATTAAGATATTACTTTTCATATAGAAAGGAGGATACTATGTTAGTAAAAGAGTTTAGTGGCAAATCAGAAAAAGATGCCGTTAGTAAGGCATTAGAAGAGCTTAACCTTACAGAAGAGCAGGTTAGAATTGAGGTAATAGATAAGGGTAAACGAACATTGTTAGGTTTTGGAGAGGAATCTCCTACTATTATAAGAGTTTATTATGAGGAAATTTCTACGAATTTGGGTGAATTTCAATCTATAGTATCTAATATATTAAAGTATATGGGAGTTGAAGCTGAAGTTACTGCTAAAGAAGAGAGTGAAAAAAGAATTTATATTAATATTTCTACGGAGGATTCTGGAGTTTTAATAGGTAAAAAAGGTGCTACATTAGAGGCTTTACAGTTCATTATATCATTAATAGCTTCTAAGAAATTTAATGATGATGCTGAAAGGCATATTATATTAGATGTTGATGGATATAGAGAAAGACGCGAAGAAACACTAAAACATATAGCCCGTCAAGCTGCTCAGCAGGCTAAAAAGACTAGAAGAGTTGTAGCTTTAGATCCTATGTCGCCTTATGAAAGAAGAATTATACACTTAGAATTACAAAATGATAATGATGTCGAAACTAAGAGTGATGGTGAGCCGCCATACAGAAGTGTTAAGGTATATTCAAAAAGAAAAGGCGGTTATAATAATAAGAGATATAATGACAGAGGCGGTTATAATAAACCATATTACAGAAACAGATAATCTTATATGATTTTAATGGGGCTTTTTAAGCCCCATATTTTTTATTGTATTGAAATTTTATTCTAATTCCCCGCCCACTATGCTTGGCAATTAATTTGCAAACTTTTGTTTTCATTTTCTTTATAGCTATAATCTAAAAAGCATGCCCGCCCTAGCTTGTTTAAAATATACAGCTTTCAAAAACGCACGGTTAGCTATTCTAAACATATAAATTAATTAATCATTCAAATTAAATTATATAATAAAAATCTTTTCACCGTGCGTTGGGATAAGCAGCAAATTTAATAAAAACTTGGGTGGGTTGTTCTTTTTTAATTTTAGCTTAAAAAGAAAAAATAATTAATATTTGCAATGAAAACAGTAAATATATAGGGTGGGGAATTAAATGAAGCTGTATAACAAAGGGACTTAATTCAAGCCCCTTTGTTTTTCATAAGTAAATATTATCTGTCATTATATCCATTAGGGTGATTCTTATGCCAATTCCATGCAGTTTGTACTATGGTTTCCAATGAGTCTATAGTAGGAGTCCAGCCCAAAACTTCTTTTGCTCTTTTACTGCTTGCTATAAGTTCTGATGAATCTCCTGCTCTTCTAGGACAAACTTCTGCAGGTATAGGATGTCCTGTTACTTTTCTAGCTACTTCAATAACTTCTTTTACGCTAAATCCGTTTCCATTACCTAAATTGCATGAAACACTTTTACCGCCATTCTTTAAGTAATTCATAGCAGCAATATGTGCTAAAGCTAGATCGCATACATGTATATAATCTCTTAAACATGTTCCATCAGGAGTAGGGTAGTCATCGCCGAATATTTTTATTGAATCTCTTTTTCCAAGAGGTACTTGAAGTATTAATGGTATTAAATGTGATTCAGGTTTATGATCTTCTCCAATATGTCCGTCTGGGTTAGCACCTGAAGCATTAAAATATCTTAAAGCTACATAGTCAAAATCATAAGCTTTACTATACCAAGAAAGTATTTTTTCTAATGCTAATTTACTATCGCCGTAGGGATTAGTAGGCTCTTTTCTGCAGTCCTCTTCTAATGGTATTTTTTCAGGTTCTCCGTAAACTGCTGCTGTAGAAGAAAATATAAAATTCTTTACTTTTGCTTTAAGCATAGCATTAAGAAGATTAATTGAATTAGATACATTATTATAATAATATTTAGCTGGATTTTGTACACTTTCACCAACTTCTATATAAGCACATAAATGCATAACAGAATCTATATCATGACTTTTAAAAATTTTATCAAGTAAATCACTATCTCCTATATTTCCATGATAAAAATTTTTGCAGTCTTTAATAGCATCTTTATGTCCATATTCCAATGAATCTATTATAACAGTTTCGATATTCTGATTTAAAAGTTCATTAACTACATGTGAGCCTATATATCCGGCTCCTCCGCATACTAAAACAGCCATATTAATACTCCAAATTAAAAGTTTTATTTATTATTATATAAGTAAAGTATAATTAAATTATAAAAAAAGTCAAAGAATTATTGTTATAAAATAAAATGTCAATATTTGATTATAATTAATATTAGATTTGTTTCAAAAATAATTTTATTTATTAATTGTGAAGTAGACGGTAATAATGATGAAGTACTTCTAGAGAAGTAGTCCTGAAGCTATATCCTATATAATCTCGGACACTATTTGTGAAAGACTGCATATTTATATATTAAATAATAAATTATTGCAACATACAAAATATTATTTTTATAATTGATAAATCATGAAAGTTTTATATATAATCTTATCAAATGCTTTTTAAACAAGTCTATTTTATTTTTTTTATATATAAGATATAATATATTAATATTACTTACTAAATAATAAACAATAAAGATAAGGGAGTTTATATGATTTATACTTTAACACTAAATCCTGCAGTAGACTATTATATGGATATGAATAAATTTGATGAAGGAGAACTAAATAAAGTAAATAATTCATACACTTTAGCAGGAGGAAAAGGAATAAATGTTTCTAAAGTATTAAAAAATTTTGGTATAGAATCTGCTGCTTTAGGATTTTGCGGAGGTTTTACAGGTGATTATATAAAAGCAGATTTAAATAAATATGGAATCAAAGATAATTTTATTTCTCTTGCAGAAGATACTAGAATAAATGTAAAAATAAAAACAGCAAAAAAAGAAACTGAAATAATGGGCAAATCTCCTAAAATATTGCAGGAGAATATAGATGAGATGCTTTATATTATAGATAATAATATTCATGATAATGATATATTAGTTCTTTCTGGAAGTGTGCCTAGTTCTGTGAAAGAAGATATTTATAAAGATATCATACAAAAAACGAAATCAAAAAATAATGTAAAAGTAATATTGGATTCAAGAGAGAATGCTTTTAAAATAGCGGTGAAAGAAAATGTTTTTCTTACAAAACCAAATATAAAAGAATTATCTGAATATTTCGGAAAGGATATAAAAACTGTATACGATATCATAACTTATGCCAAGAAATTAGTAGAAGACGGAAGTGAAAATGTTATAGTATCATTGGGTAAAGATGGTTCTGCTTTAGTTAATAAAGACGGCTCTTATATAGGAAATGCTCCTGAAGGAAATCTCATTAGTTCTGTTGGGGCAGGAGATGCTATGGTAGCTGGTATTGTATATGGTATAAGCCAAAATTTAAATATACTTGATTCATATAAATATGCTATAGCTTCAGGAACTGCTACTGCTTTCAGTGAGGGGCTTACTACATTTGAAAATATGAATAATTTATTGGATAAGATTGAAATAAAAGAGATTAATTTAAAATAGAAAAAATTATTTGTTTTATTGATTTTATTATTTATTTTATTGCAGCAGAAGGCTTAGTTTTTTAGCTTTCTGCTGTTTTTATTTTAATATGTAAACTAAAATCGTTAAAAATTTTTTTTAATTTTATATTTATTATTGATTTTAATTGATAAAACTATCATAATATAACTATAGAAAAGTAGATGGAGCTTTTTATGAAAATAGTAAAACGAATCATTATTATTATGATCTTTATCAGTTCTTCTTTATTGTATTGCGAGTATTATGCAATAGGTGAATGGCATTTAGTTGAAAAAATAGATCCTATAACAGATGAAAAAGAAATTTCTATTTTTATAAAAAAACAAGAAGAAAATAGTTTAAACTTCAATACTTTGATGATAAAAGTAAACAGCAATTCCATTAATATAAATTTATATACTCCTTCTTTAATTTTTAAACAGCGTTTGAATGAAAATGATAAAATAGATATTATATACAGATTAGGTAAGAATGAGCCTAGAAATACATCATTAAATAAATACGGTGAAACTGAATTTTATTCATTAACCAATTCTCAAACAGCAAGTCAGCAAAGTATAATTTTACTTAAAGAATTATTATATAATAATTCCTTAGCTGTTAGAGCTGTAGAAACTATAGGCAGTGCAAAATATACATACACTTATGTATACGATTTGCAAAAATTAAAAGATATCCTATTGTATGCTGATTTAAGCAGTACTATATTAGAAAATTATCAATCAGAATTTGAATCTATAGTTGAAAATCAAATATCTAAAGATGAAAGTTCTAAAGATTCAGAAATATTAGAAACTCCTAAAACTAATCATAAAGATAATATATATATGATAGATGATATTAACTACGAAAAACCAATTATTTGATACTATTGAATATTCTATTTCTTGAAGCATGGGCTAAAGCTATAGCTACAGCATCGGCTGTATCATCTTGAATAATATTAGAACCTGTAAAAAGATTAACCATTTTCATCATTGCATCTTTATTGGCATTTCCATTTCCTGTTATTTGAGATTTTACTTCTTTAGGTTTGTATTCTTGAAATTCTATATTATTTAAAGTGAGAGCTAATATAATAACCCCTCTAGCTTCAGCAACTTTTATTGCTGTTTTAGTATTTTTTGAAAAAAACAGTTCTTCTATTGCAGCATTGCTTGGATTATACTTTTTGATAAGAGTATCTAATTGAGTATATATAAATGAAAGTCTTTGATTATATTCTTGATTTTGAAAAGTTTCAATAAGCCCGGAATTTACTATTTTGTATGATGAGTTTTTACTTTCTATAAAAGCATAACCGCATCTGGCAAATCCCGGGTCTATTCCTAAAGTTATCATAAAGATATTAATTGCTTTTGATTATTTATGATAAAATATTATTCTTCTATTAAGTTATCAGTAATTTCTAAGTTAGTAGCAACTGCTGAAACATCATCATGATCTTCAAATAAACCTATGATTTTCATAACTTTTTTAGCATCATTTTCTGCTATAGTCATAGTATTATCAGCAACGCGTACTATTTCAGCACTTTCAGGTTCAATGCCTTTAGCTTTTAGAGCATCAACTATAGAAGATAATGCCTCCATAGGTCCAGTGATAGTAAATACTTCTTCATCTTGTTCTATATCTTCAGCACCGGCATCTAAAACTATATCCATTAAACTCTCTTCAGTATTTCCAGCAGCAGGTATAATAACAACTGCTTTTTTCTTAAACTGCCAAGAAACTGCACCATTTTCTGCTAAGTTTCCGCCGTTTTTACTGAATATAGATCTTATTTCAGCAGCTGTTCTATTTTTATTATCTGTAGCAACATCCACTATGATAGCGACTCCTCCTGGAGCATAACCTTCATAAGACATCTCTTCAATATTAGCACCTTCGCCTGCACCAGCACCTCTTTTTATGGCTCTGTCTATATTATCATTAGGCATGTTAGTACCTTTAGCTTTTACTATAACCATTCTTAATCTAGCATTCTGGTCTGGGTCTGGGCTTCCGCCTTCTTTTACTGCGATTGTGATTTCTTTTGCTATTTTTGACCAAATTTTACCTTTTTTTGAATCATTCGCGGCTTTTTTATGTTTAATACTAGCCCACTTGGAGTGTCCTGACATATTACACCTCTATTTATTAGATTTTTTATTTATAGATTATTTATCGCTGTAATTATATATTAAAATACAACTATTGTCAACTTATAATATATATTTTGATTTATTTAATCTATATTATATAAATTATTCTGAAAATTATAGAATAAATTTTTTATATCCTCTAAATTCATATTAATAGTTTTTGCTGCATCTTGTATTGTTCCATATTTAAATATTAATAAATCTCCAATTTTTTGTAAATATAATTCTTTTATTCCATTGTATTTATATTCATTTAAAACAAATTCTATAAAAGCTAATTGTCTTTCTTCATATTGGTCTTTAATTTTTTCTAGGCATTTATCAGCTCTTTCTTCTCTCGTTATTAATTTTTTATTGTATCCTGCTATATATTCTATCACATCAAATATATCACTATTTTCAGCATTTAATAATTCCTGCATTTTTTTAAATTCATTATCTAAAGTATATCCTTTTTCTTCAAATCTTTTTAATAATTCTTCTCTTGTTGAAGGGGCTTTCCATATTTTACGCAATTCTTGTTCGGATTCAAAAAAGTTTGGAATGATTCCTAAAAAAGTTTTTATAAACTCATAAGATGATATTATCTTTTGAGAATTTTTATCATAAAATAAAGTTCCATTATCATATAATTCAACCTTTCTTCCGTCTCCTAATGTTATTTTTATAAGTTCTTTTTTCTTATGTTCTGTATCATCTTCATTGTCAGAATCTTCTGCAATATTAGTTTTGTCATTTATATTTTTTATGTTATGAGCATTTTCTGAAATAAATATAGTTTCACCATCCCACTGAGGATCTTCAAAATTCTTTGATGCATTAACAAAATCATACACTACAAAATAATTTTTTTTATAATATAAACGAGTTCCTCTACCTATAATTTGTTTAAACTCTATAATATTATTTACAGAACGAAGAAGAACTATATTTTTTATTTGGGCTGCATCAACCCCTGTGGATAATTTTTGAGATGTTGTAAGTATTGAAGGAAGTTCTTTTTCATTATACTGAAAAGTTCTTAAAATAATTTCACCGTCATTGCCATCTGCTGCTGTAACTCTTTCGCAAAAACTGTCATTACTAGAGCTTGGAAGTTCATTATTTATGATATCTCTTATTATTCCTGCATGCTCTATATTTGCACAAAATACTATAGTTTTATCATATTTATTAATTTCATTTAGAAAATATTTTACTCTTTTTTCTTCTTTTTCTTTTATTTGAATGATAGTGTTATAATCACTTTGTTTATAAACTTTATCTTCATCAAAATTTTCTCCATCGATATCGTCGCTAGGATCATATTTATAAGTTTCAAAATTATCAGTTATTTGTCTTACTCTAAAAGGAGTTAAATATCCGTCATTGATACCCTCTTTCAAAGAATATACATAAACAGGATTTCCAAAATAAGCATAAGTATTAGCATTATCTTTTGCTTTAGGTGTAGCGGTAAGTCCAAGATGCACTGCACTTTGAAAATGATCTAAAATATCCCTCCACTCACTTTCATCATTAGCACCGCCTCTATGACACTCATCTATTATAATAAAATCAAAAAAGTCTTTTGTATATTTTTTATATAAATTTGATGACTTCATAGTTTGAAAAATAGTAATATATACATGTGCAGACATAGGAATATCAGCATCTTTTTTTATATTTGAAGCCTCAAGTCTAATTACTCCACCCTTTGAGTTTATTTGCAAAAAAGTATTGTTAGCCTGATCAGCAAGTATATTTCTGTCAGCTAAAAATAGTATACGAGGTGTTGTAATTCCTATATCTTTTTTAGTCCATCTAGCTTTTATTAATTTATTTGCGATTTCGCATGCTATAAGAGTTTTTCCTGTTCCTGTAGCCAAAGTTAATAATATTCTATTACGTTTTTCACTCAAAGCATTTATAACTGCATTTACAGCATTTTCTTGATAATACCTTATTGTAAATTGATTAATATACGGTACTTTTGTAAGTTTGTTAAATATTTCATTATCTTTTTTATATGTCATATCCAAAAGCTCATTAGGAGTAGGATATTTTTTTATCATTATGCTTTTTTTAGTTTGCATATCTATTTGAGATATATTTTTACCGTCTGTAGCATAAGCAAAACGAATATTCAAAAGCGAAGCATATTTTTTAGCCTGACTAACAGCATCAGTATAAGAGCGATTCTCACTTTTAGCCTCAATAACCGCTAATTTAATATTTTTATGCACCAAAACATAATCGGCTTTTAAAGGTGCAGCTCTTGTGCCGTCAGGATTAATTCTGCCTTGATTTATTGGAAACTCTCTAAAAACCCTTATATCTTTAGAATCAATCCAGCCTATTTCTCTAAGCATAGGATCAATAATATTAGCTCTGGTGTCTGCTTCGGTAGGCATATTTATAACTCCCCATTAAAAGCCTTGTTTAGAATAGACTTTTTTAAATTTTCTAAAAGTTCAAGTTTGTTTTGATAATTTTGTTTAATGATTTGTATTTTATTATTGAATGTGTCTAACTTATCAACAATTTTTTTCTGTTCTTCAATTTTTGGAAATGCAATAGTAAGTTTTTTTAATTTATTAAGAGATACTCCTCCTATTAACCCTGTTTTATTATCGTAAAAAATTTGCTTAAATTTTGGTGATTGTAAATAGTAGTAAACAAACATATGATTTAAATATTTATATTTTATTACAAAAGCACATAATTTATTTACAAAACATACATCTTCTTTCAATATACCTATTTTTCTTCCTGCACTTCCACCTTCTATGCATAACAAAATAGAATTTTTAGGGGCTATTTTAAATTTATCTTCATTTTTAGGAATTTTTATTCCATTTTCATAATTTATAACATTTGAAAATGATATATCTTTTGTTGCTATATAATTATAACCATCATCTAAATTAGAATATTTTTGTTTTTTTATATTAGCATTTATACTATTTCCTGTATATATATTAAATACTTTATCAAATGTTTTCTCTTCCCAATCATCAGTATTTTCAGTAAACATTTTATTCAAATATGATTTATATAAATCTTCTATATTCTTTATATTTTCTTTTGTATTATTTTCTAAAGCCTCTATTTTTTGAAAAGCATTATCAAGTTTTTCTGTTATTCTTTTTTGTTCTTTAAGTGTAGGAAGTAAAAACGTTATCTTTTTTAATTCTTTGACAGATGATATATTTTGTATAGCACTTCCTTTTGAACTTGAAAAAATCTTATTTTGAAAGTATGGAGATTGAAATAAATACATAAAAAAATTATTATCTATAATATTATTATCAAGTCTTATTTTTAATAATGCTTGATTTATAATACCTTTTTCTGTTCCTTCTGGTAAGAATACTATTTTACCCATAGTGCCTGAACAGCTTATTAAAAAATCTCCTGCTTTACAAGTAAATGCTTTTAATTCTTCATATTTTTCTTTAGTTATTCTATATCTGCACCAATTAGGATCATTATTAATAGGGTTATATTGTTCAAATACTCTTATTCCTTTTTCAACAAAAAATTCTTTTCTTAATGAACTTCCAAAAGGTCCTCGTTTTATAGAATATTTTTCTTTAGATATAATATCTTCTAATGTTTTCTCTTCCCATTCATTTAACATTATAAAATTTCCTTAAGTTCTTCCAAAATATTTTTATTTTCTTCTTCAATACTTAAAATATTTTCAATAATATCTTCTGGTTCTTCCAATATGAATTCTTCATTTCTATTTGGGTTTTTTACTGATAAATCATAACTAGACTTATCTATATCTTTAATATTTACTAACCAAGAATTTTCGCTTACTTTTTTATTTTCATAACAATTAATAAAATCTTCCAAATCTTTTTCATTTAAAGGATTAGTTTTGCCTAAATTCCTATTTAAATTTACTTGATAATACCATATATTTTCAGTGGGCTTTCCTTTTTCAAAAAATAATATTACGGTTTTACCCCTGCCTGAAATACTTTTGATGGTAAATCAAGAACTGCAAATAGATTGCAGCTTTCCAAAAATTCTTTTCTAAGATTGGCGGCATCTGAATTGCTTAAAAAAGTGTTTTTTACAACTATACCAGCTCTTCCGCCTTTTTTTAACATTTTTATGAAATGCTGTAAAAAGAGATATGCCGTTTCCTTAGTACGCATAGGAAATTTGAAAGTACAGAATCTTGAGTGGCTGCCCCAAATGGAGGATTAGCCAATATTATATCATATTTATTTCCAACAGATGTCATTATATTTTCTGATAATGTGTCTTTATGAACTATATTAGGAGCATTAATTCCATGCAGTATCGTATTCATTGTACCTATAACATAAGGCAGAGGTTTGAACTCCTGTCCGTATAGAGTTTCTTTTTGAAGAATATTATATTTTTCTCCTTCAGACATATTTGCTTTTAAGTTATTCAAATAGTCATAAGCTTCAACTAAAAAGCCTGCAGAACCGCATGCACCATCATAAATTTTTTCACCTATTTTAGGTTTAATAACTTTTATAATTGCTCTAATCAATGGTCTAGGGGTATAGTATTCTCCTCCTGCCCTTCCGCTGTTGCCCATTTTCATTATTTTATCTTCATAAAAATAAGAAAGTTCATGACGTTCTTCTGAAGTTTGAAATTTCATACTATTAATAATATTTATAACATCTCTTAATATATATCCGCTTTTTATTGAGTTTTGTACCTCGCTGAATATTTCTCCTATTTTATATTCCAATGTATCTGCACTTAAAGCACTATCTCTAAAACTTTTTAAATATGGAAATAATTTAGTATTTACAAAATCTACTAGATCATCACCTGTCATAAATTTATTATCAAGTTTGCCTTCTTTATTTAAAGGATATGCCCAAGACCCCCAAGTAAATTCTTTATCTAAAATATTTTTATATTCTTTTCCGCTTAATTCACACTTATCTTTTTTTTCTTTTTCTAAATCATCAAGGTATTTTAAAAACAGTATCCAAGAAGTTTGTTCTATATAATCCACATCATTAGAACAGCCGCTATCTTTACGAAGTTCATTATCTATATTTTTAAAACATTGTTCAAACATATAATATTCCTACATTTTTTTACATACTTTTAATTATAGTATAATATTATTAAAAATCAAATTAATACTATTTTCAGCATATTATTTATAATTATAAAGAGAACTATATATTACTAAATACCATTTTTATAAAAATTTAGTTATTTTTAATCATTGAAAAATAAAAAAGATGATTTAATATATTAATATAAAATTATGGGCTATGAGTATGAGACATCTTTATAAATTGGATAATGCAGCTAAACTTTTTGTTTCTATAAAAAATAAAAAAAATATACCAATATTTAGAGTATCAGCAGTTCTTAATAATGAAGAAGTTAATCCTGATATACTTCAGCAGGCATTGGATATCACTATAAAAAGATTTCCGACTCTTTCGCTTATGATAAAGAAGGGAGTTTTTTGGAATTACTTTGAAGAAAATCATAGAAAATTAATTGTAGCAGAAGACAAATATTATCCTTGTTATAATATAAACAGTAAATTAAATAATGGCTATCTTTTGAGAGTGGGATATTATAAATACAGAATATTTACAGAAGTTTATCATTCTCTTGCAGATGCTTCATCTTTAATAAGTTTTTTTAAATCTTTGCTTTATCATTATTTTGTTTTATCAGGAAAAAATATTGATGACAAGAATGATGATATATTTAAAGATACTGTTCCTATTATAGCTGACTATGATGACAGCTTTTATGTTCATACAAAAAATAAAATAAAAACTAAAAAAGAAAAAAAGATAAAAAATATTTATTTGATTAAAGGAAAGCCTTTAAAGTTTTATGGTGATAATGTGGTGCATGGCATATTAAGTTTGAAAAGGATAAAGGAAGAGAGCAAAAAACATAATACCACTATCACCTCTTATATAATATCAGTTTTGGGTTATTCTATTTATGAAACTAGAATAAAAAACAGGTTTGATGGAAAAAATATAGTTATGTGCGTGCCTGTTAATTTAAGGAATATATTTCCTTCAATATCATTAAAAAATTTCTTCGGCATTGCTAATGTAGTTATTCCTACAGATAAAGAATTAACTTTTGATGATATTATAATAATGACAAATAAAGAGATGAAAGAAAAAGTTAGTAAGGAAAAACTTCAGAATTTTATATATGAAAATACAAAATTAGAAAATAATATATTTGCTAAATTTATACCATTAGTTATTAAAAACTTTGCAGTTAATTTAGCCTTTGAACTTTTTGAAGATAAATTAAAAACTATGACAGTATCCAATTTCGGTAATATATCATTGCCTGATGATATGAAAGATTATATAAGACATTTTGAAGCCATTGTATATCCTACAATAAACAGTCCTTTAAATTGCGGTTTATGCAGTTTTGAAGATAAATTGTCAATTACATTCAATAGAACTGTGATAGAAACAGATATAATAAAATATTTTTTTAATTATATATCCAATATTACAGAAGTTGAAATTTATTCTAATGATTTTGGGGTGTAAATAATATGTCTTATTGTAATAACTGCAGATTGAAAATAAAAACTAATAGAAATATATGTCCTTTATGTTTAAAAGAATTAAATAATAATAATGATAATATGATGATAAATGAAGAATATCATTCTTATGAATGGTTTTATAAAATGCAGAAAAAAATCAATTCTAAAAAAATAGTTTTGCTTTCATCATTAACGATGATAATAGTTTTGATAATAGTAAATATTTCAACTAATTCAAAATATAATTGGGCGGTAATATCTATTATATCCATATTATGTGCATATTTCACATTTATATGTTTTACAGCCAATACTTTATATTTAAGGCAGAAATTGATTATAGAGTTTTTTATACTTATACCTCTTGTTATTGTAGTAGATATATTTAGCGGTTTTCATAAATGGTCATTTAATTATGTTATTCCATTTTTAGCTCTTGGATTAAATATAGCTATGTTTTTAATTGCCATTATAGATAGAAAATATTTTAATGAATATGTTTCTTATATAGTGTCTTCTTCTTTTATATCAATAATGATTATAATTCTGCCTTTATTTCATTTTGTACTTTGGAGCAGTTTATCGGCTTTGGGAGGAGGTATTATAATTATTTTAGCTATGCTTATATTATTTAGAATTGATTTTATTTCATCTATAATAAAAATTTTTCACATATAAAAAATATGTATTAAAATAGTTAAGGAGTATTTTTATGGAAGATAAAAAAAATGTTGAAAAAGAGCAGATAAAACTAGAGAAAGAAAAAGATAAGTTAGAGATAAAAAATAATAAAATAGATGAAAAGAAAAGAAGAAAAAATTTACTTGGAGAATATTTAAGTTATCCAAGTATGGCTTTAAATTTTATAAGGTCTGATAAAAAAATAAAGCCTGAAAAGTATCAATTTGATAAGGATAAGGCTCAATATATATTATATTTTTCTCCTCAATTAAAAGAAAATGAAAGCCCTAGAAAACAGGTTATAGTTTATCTTTATGGAGGCGGCTGGAGAGAGGGTAATGCGAATTTATACAGATTTGTAGGAAGAAGATTTTCAAAGGAAAAATTTTATACTATTTTGCTTGGTTACAGACTTAGTAAAAAATATAAATATCCAGCTCAAATAGAAGATGTATTCTCAGGGTTTAATAAGGCATTGGAAGTTTTAAAAAATAAAAATATTGATTATTCAGATATTGTAGTAATAGGTTCATCAGCTGGGGCACATTTAGGAGCTTTGCTTGTATATTATAAAGAAATGCATAAGAAATATAATGTAGATTCTAATATTTTTAAAGGTTATGTATCACTTGGAGGTCCTACTGATTTAAATGTATGCACTAATGATATAATTACTCCTATGCTTAATGAATTATTTGAGGAAGGCTATAATAGAGAAGATGCTAATCCGTATAATCATATAGATGGAAGTGAAAAAACAAAGGTATTATGCGTTCATTCAGAATTGGATCCTATTTGCGATGTTAAGAATTCTATTAATTTTTCTAATAAAGTTAATAGTTTTTATAATGGTTTAGCTGATTGTATTGTATTTAATAATAAAAATATTTATCATAATAATTTAGTTAATGGTATATTCTTTGAAGCTATGGACAGCGAACATATATTTGATAAAGTATTTAAGTGGATTGAAAGAATTGATAATTAAATATGCAGTTTTTAGTTTTTATTTATCATTTAAAACAAAATAAAAATGTATTGAGAAATTAATTGATGACGATAATGAATAAAACTAAATTATAAATTGGATATATTTTATGAAAAAAATTTATTTGCTATTAGTTTTATTTGTTTTTATATCTATTAATGTTTATAGTCAGGATAATGCTTCCTCTATGGTAAAATCTATGCAAATAGAAGAAGTTGCAGACATATCTATATCCGATGAAAACTCAACTATGACATTTCAGCAATTAGCAGAAAATTATGCAGATATTATAATGAACAAAAATGCCTCACCTGAACAATTAGAGGCATTAGGAAGTATAATTAAGTTATGGATGGATACTTTATCAGATAATTACACAAAAGATGAAATGTTTAATGAATACAGCAGAATCACATCCACTTTATCATGTATGTCTATACATTTGATATTAAGAATAGCAATAAAAGATAATAATATTCCCACAGAATCAGCCCAGAATAGTATATATAATTCTATTAATAATAAATTTATACCATCATTTGCCGAATTTAAAAATGACGGTTGGAAGACAGAATTTAATTTTTATGTTATTAATATGTCAGCAGCTGTATGCAAATGGTATGAAGATAAATCTAAGAAATTAGACTATCCGGACTTTAAAGTTTGGAGAGACGGCAGCTTCTAAAAAAGCATTATTCATTATTCAAGGAGGAATTAAATAATGACACAAACAGAAGATAAGGTAAAACAAGACCTTAAAAGTCTAATATCTAAATATAAGGAGCAGGCTACTGTGGTAATAAAAAAAAGCAAGGCTGTTTGATTTTTATTATTTTGGTTTATATTTAGAAAATTATTTTATTTATTAAAATAAATAAAATTTGCGAATCCTTCCTAAAATTTTTAGGAGGGATTTTTTATTAATTTGGCTTGTTTCAAAACTACTTGACAAGATTATATATATAAAAATTTTGTAATTTTATAATTTATAAAATAATGTTTGATATGTTTTATAAATTATTGTTTTGGTATATAGATATGCAGTCCTTTGCCTTCCAAAGGTAATCTTATCGAGGCTGATAGCATCATAAAAGAAGTTTGGGTTGCTGCTACTGTGGCTTCATAGTAAATTAAAAAAATAAGTATTAATAAATCGAGTTTTGAAACAAGTCTAGTATGAAAAACATTTGTAAAAAATGAATAATAATACCTTGACAAATAAAGTCTTTTAAGTAAAATGTTAATTATATTTTAAGGAATACAATTTAATATGAAAGATATAATATTTTATAATTCACTTACTAGAGAAAAAGAGGTATTTAAACCGATTAATTCCAATGAGGTTGGCATGTATTCATGTGGACCTACAGTATATAATTATGCTCATATAGGTAATTTCAGAGCTTATGTATTCAGTGATTTGCTTAGAAGGGTTTTAGAAGATTATGGATACAATGTTAAACTTGTTATGAATTTAACTGATGTTGATGATAAAACTATAAAAAATTCTAAAGAGAATCATATATCATTGAATGATTATACAAAAAAATATAAAGAAGCATTTTTTGAAGATATAAAGACATTAGGAATAAAAAAGGCTTCGGTAAATCCTGCAGCCACTGATCATATAAAAGAGATGATTGATATTATAGAACTGCTTAAAAAGAATGGTCATACTTATGAAGCAGATGGTTCTGTATATTTTAAAATAAGCACTTTTCCTCAATACGGAGAGCTTGCCAATTTGGATAAGCAGGAGCTTCTTGAAGGAGCTTCAGGACGCGTTCTTAATGATGAGTATGATAAAGAAAATGCAAGCGATTTTGTACTTTGGAAGGCATATACTGAAGAAGACGGAGATGTTTATTGGGATTCTCCTTTCGGAAAGGGAAGACCGGGCTGGCATATAGAATGTTCTGCTATGAGCTGTAAATATTTGGGTAAGCATTTTGATATACATACAGGAGGAATTGATAATAAATTCCCTCATCATGAAAATGAAATAGCACAAAATGAAGCTGCTTTTGATGAAAAGTTTGTTAATTATTGGCTTCACTGCGAGCATTTGATAGTTGACGGTGAGAAAATGTCAAAATCTAAAGGAAATTTTTATACTTTAAGGGATTTGCTTGATAAAGGACTTTCTCCTGAGGCTATAAGATATTCGCTCATAAACTCTCATTATAGAAAGCAGTTAAATTTCACTATAGAAGGAATTAAACAGTCTCAAAGTGCTATTGACAGAGTTAATGATCTTATATTCAGATTGAAAGATATAAGTAATAGTGAATCTAATGAAATTAATGAGAATTTATTAAAAGAGTTAGAGATTTCTAATGAAAAGTTTTCAGATTCTATTTATAATGATTTAAATATATCAGAGGCACTTGGTATATTGTTTACTTTGGTTAAAACGGTAAATACTTCTTTTGATTCTATTAATGTTAATACAAGAGATGCTGTATTAAAATTTATAGAGAGAGTAAATAATATTATAAATTGTTTTAATATAGGCGATACTGATAAAAAAGAAGACAATGAAGAAGAAATTAATAAATTGATAGAAGAGAGAACTCTCGCTAAGAAAGAGAAAAACTATCAAAAAGCAGATGAGATAAGAAATCAGTTATTGTCTATGGGAATAGAGATAATGGATACGCCTCAAGGTGTTAAGTGGAAAAGAAAATAAAAACGAAAAATATAAGGGAATTATGTGGATTTGATAAAAAAAACATTTCAGCATATAGAAGGTATAGGGCCAAAAAAAGAAAGTCTTTTATGGGAAGAAGGTGCTGTTGATTGGGAAGATACTTTAAAAAATATAAATTATTATGCTATGCCTGCAAGTATTAGAGAATCTTTGAAAGATGAACTTCCAAGAAGCATATATAATTTAAAAAATAAAAACTATAATTATTTTTTGAAAAGATTTCCTTCTTCTATAGTATATAGACTTTATCCTATACTTATGGATAAAACTGTTTTCCTAGATATAGAAACTACAGGAATAAAACCTGCTAAAGCCCATGTAACGGTTATAGGCTGTTATGACGGCAAGGAAATGAAAGTTTTTGTACATGGCAGAAATGAGCATGAATTTTTGGATTATATAAAGAATTATTCTATAATAGTTACATTCAATGGCTCTTGTTTTGATATACCATTTTTGGAGAGATATTTTGCCACAACTATAAAATGTGCTCAGATAGATTTGCGTTTTGTACTTAAAGATTTAGGATATACAGGCGGATTAAAGAAAATAGAGCAGGATGTAGGTATTTCCAGAGGCGATGATATGGAAGGGGTTAATGGATATACTGCAGTTTTATTATGGAATTATTATCAGGATACCAAAGATGAAACCGCTATAGATTCTTTGATACACTATAATCTGCTTGATACTATCAATTTGGAATATCTACTTTATTTGGCATATAATAAATATGCTGAAAGCTATAACTGTAGGCTTTTGGAATATAAGGATTTGCCTTCTGTTGATCATTACAAGCCTAATAAGAAATTAATAGATGCTTTACATAAGAAGCCTTATAAATATGCTCCTAAAAGCGAAGATTAATAAGCCTGTTCCAATATTGTCATTATTGAATCTAAATTCATAGTTCTAGGAAGCTGATCCATACCCGGATATTTTAATGCCAATTCTGCAACTTTATCAAACTTACTTCTGTCTATATTTATTTCATTAAGTCTTGTAGGCAAGTTTATATTATGAAGAAATTGTTTTATATGCTGTGCAGATTGGTTTGCAATTTCAAAAGGAGTCATTTCCGGATCTATTCCGTCTATAACATTTGAAAGTACAACATATTTATCAGGTGCTACAGTGATATAATATTCCATAATATGAGGAAGCAATATAGAACATACCATAGATTTATTAACTGCATAAACACTATTTATAGCAATAGATAAAGCTCTTATAGCACCTAAACTGCTATGGCATGCAGAAGTGGCACATAGCATATTTGCTGTGGCTAAAGTTGTTATATTATCTATATTATTACTTTCAGATATAAGTTTTTTTAATCCCTGCATACTTATTTTCATAGCATGTACTATTAAAGGTTCTGTTATGCTTGTAAGAGTATTGCTCATATATATGTCAAATGATAAGGCAAATACTGATAAAGCACTGCTTATAGTATATTTTACAGGTACAGTTGCATATAAAGTAGGATCTATAATACAATTAGATGAGTATATATTAGCTTCATTATTTTGTTTATTTACCTCATCATATTTATCATATAAGCATATTCCTGTGGCTATTTCTGATAAAGAGCCTAATATTGTAGGCACTGCTATAATAGGTAAAGGTTTATGGTATACGGGCTGTCCATTGATATAGTCTGAAGCTTCGCCGCTGTTTGTTACTACAATAGCTGCTCCTTTAGCAGTATTTTGTATTTTGAAGCCTCCTACTGCTACTATGGATTCTGCTCTGCTATATCTTACCAAATTGGCAATAATATCGGCAGCGTCGCTTGTACTTGTAGAATTTACATCAGAATAAACCATTACATTGATAAAGTTATCATTAAGTTTATTTACTATTTGATCTATTAATCCGGTTTGATTGAATGATGCTCCATCTGTAACTAATACTGTTCTTCCGCCGTATTTCTTTATTGTATCAGATAAGCAGTCAAGAGAATCAATGCCGAATGTGATTTTTGTTGGTATATTAAATTCTATTATAGCCATAGTCTTCTTCTATATATGTATTTTTATATTTCTTATTATATATATTCGGAAATATTAACCTTAATTTTTAATTTAACATTCAATTAATTTTATACATTTTATCATATTTACACTTGCCCGCCCTTTTTCCTTACTGTTTTTATGTACAAATTCATTTTTATTTTCTTTATTATCTATACAGAAATTAAAGCTGCCCACCCTAGGTTTTGTTAAGTTTTTAATCTCTTTAACGCACGGTTAGCAAAACTTTATATATAATTAAATTGTTATTATTAATCAATTTTTATTTATGGCTTAGTTTTGCGTGCGGTAGAGAAACAATAAATTTAAACACAACTTGGGTGGGTGTTAAAATTTCAGTAAAGATACTAAAACTAAAATGATTATAAATTCAAAATAGATAATAAACCTAAAGGCTGGGGTTCAAAATAAATCAAAAAACAGATTATTCTATTATGTATAAATATTCATCTTTTATGAATGAACTAATTTCATTAAAGCTCAAAACTATTTCTGTTTCACCTAAAACATAAGGAGTTATAGTATATATAGGCCATACAAAATGCACGCCGTCAGAATAGATGTAAAAAGATGTATCAGCTAAAGTTATTTCATCTAATGGAACTAAATAATCTTCTTCTGTTCTATTATCTATTGATAAAAGTTTATCTCTCATAATGCTTCTTAATTCATCATCATCAAAATCTTTTATAAAATTAGTAGCTTCTATTTTTTCACCTGTTTCTAGTGAGTATACTGAATTATAATTATTGTACACTCCATGGGCTCCGCCTAGATATAGTGTTGAAGTTCTTCTTATAGATATAGTTTTATCATTAAAATAAGTTATGTTGATAGATTTACTTGATTCATAGCTGTCAGCAGAATTTGTTAACCATTCATTATAAGGAGCACTCATATCATTTTCAAATAATTTTGATATATTGTCTTTTTTATCTTCAAATTCTAAATTTTCATTTCTTTTTAAATTATTTAGATTGAAACCTTCATTTATATCAAAAGAAATTTTATCATATACTTCTAATTTGTTAGTGTCATCAGGTATAAGCAAAAATATAGAATCTTTATATGAGAATGTTGATGCACTTCCATATTCATTAGTTTCAGAAACATCTGAATATGCATAGTTATATACTGCTGCTTTTAATGATGAAGCAGTATTTATTTCTTTTGATGAACTATTTAATGATTTGGAAGTCATTTTAAATGATGTAATATTTGAATATGTACTTTCTATACTGTCTCCGTTTTCAGCTTCTGCATATATTTTATTGTTCGTTATATCAAGAATGCTGTTTTTATCATAGAATTGATTTACATCATTATTTAAATTTTTATAATTAAAAGCTGCCTTTATTTTTTGATAATTAGGCATTAATTCAGAATCGCTATTTATATAGTCTGGCCATCTATCATTTAAATATACTGAACAGAAATCTCCTTCATCATTTTTCATATAGTAGTAATGAGATATCCATTCTATATTTTTTTGTTTATAAGAGATATTATTTTCAGCATTATTATTGTTTGATTCTTCGGCTTGTTTTAATTCATTAGTTTGAGTTTCTATTGTATTAGTATTGGTTTGATTATTATTAATGTTATTATTTTTATTATTTGAACATGATATTATTAAAAGTATAAAAGATAATGCAAGAATATTTCTAATCATAAATTGTTTTCCTAGATTTAAAAGATATAGTAAACATAATATTTTACATTGTTGTTTTTGTCAATATAAAATATTACTATATAAAGAAGTTTTTTATTGACATTATAAAAGTTTATGATATAACATAATTTATAACTTTATAATTTTTTATATAGGGGCTGTATTATGAAAAAGATATTTATTGCTTTTTTGATGATTTTTTTGATTGTAATATCATGCGGTAAAAAATCAGAAACAAGTAGCGGAGCGGTTTCATCTGTATCAATAAATTTGGGACCTGAACCTAAGACTATGGATCCTACATTAAATTCTATCAATGTTGTATCATCTTATATACTTCATGCTTTTGAAGGCTTAACAAAGATAGATTCAAATAATAATGTAAGACCCGGTATGGCAGAAACTTGGGATATATCAGACGATGGTTTGGTATATACATTTCATCTAAGAAAGAATGCAAAGTGGTCTGACGGTAAGCCTGTAACAGCACATGATTTTGAATATGCATGGAAAAGGGCAGTTGATCCGAATACAGCAGCTGAATATTCATATATGATGGAAATAGTAAAGAATGCTAAAGAGATTAATGTAGGCAATATGGATTATAATAGTTTAGGAGTGAGAGCTATTGATGATTATACATTTGAAGTACAGCTTGAAAATCCTGCTATTTATTTTATAGACTTTATAGCTTCTACAGTAGTATTTATGCCTGTTAGAAAAGATATTATAGAACAATATGGAGATAAATGGACTTTAACTCCTGAAACATATATAGGAAATGGTCCTTATAAAATGAAAGAAAGGGTAATAGATGAGAGAATAGTTTTTGATATTAATACTAATTATTATGATGCTGATAAGCAGGTAGCTAAAGAGATTAATTTTGTACTTATGAGCGATCCGAATACAGCTATTGCAGGAATTAGAGGAGGCACTATAGATTTTTCTGCCTTAGAACCTCCTGCAGCTGAGATAGAAACATTAAAAAATGAAGGTTATATAGTGGCAAATAATGCTTTAGGTACTTATTATATAGAATTAAATATTACGAATAAGGCTTTTGCAGATAAAAGAGTAAGACAGGCTTTATCACTTGCCATAGACAGAAATTATATAGTATCAAATGTTACTAAAGGCGGACAGATTCCTGCTGGTGCTTTTGTGCCTACTGAAGTGAGAGGATTAAACACTACATTTAGAAAAGAAAATAAAGAATATATAAATGTTAATGACTATGAGAATAATGTTCAAAAGGCAAAAGAGTTAATGGCTGAAGCAGGTTATCCTAATGGTGCAAATTATCCTGTAATAGAATTAAAAGTGTCTCCTGGTATTTATGTATTAATTGGAGAGGCTTTGCAGCAGATGTGGAAAGAGACATTAAATGTTAATGTCTCTTTAGTACAGGAAGAGTTTCCTATAACACTTCAGTCTTTGATAGAAAAAGATTATCAAATGGCTAGAATGGGCTGGACAGGTGATTATAATGATCCTATGACTATGCTTGATGTTATGGTAAGCGGCGGCGGAGTAAATCATACAGGATTTGCTAACAAAGAATATGATGATAAAATATTAACAGCTAAACAAAGCGAAGATAATAAGATAAGAATGGCAGCTATGGCTGAAGCTGAAAATATACTTATGGATGAGATGCCTATTATACCTTTATATTATAGAGCAGATTCATTTATGAAAAATCCTAAATTAGAAGGTGTGGTATTAAATCCTTTAGGAAGACATAAATTTAATTATTCATATATAAAATAAAATGTTAGGAGAAGAAATATGAAAAAAGTAATGGCTGTATTTTTAATATTAAGTTTCTTATTTATTCTGTCATGCACAGGTAATTCTGGAAACAAAAATGATACTATAGTTATTAATATGGGGGCAGAGCCTAGAACTATAGATCCTAGCTTAAACAGTTTGAATGTTGTTTCTGCTATGTTATTTCATGCATTTGAAAGTTTGACAAGAATAGGACCGGACGGAAAACTTACAAATGGTATGGCAGAAAGCTGGGATATATCCGAAGACGGAAAAGTTTATACTTTTCATTTAAGAACTAATGCTTTATGGTCTGATGGTAAGCCTGTAACAGCACATGATTTTGAATACGGCTGGAAAAGAGTTGTTAATCCTGATGTGGCAGCTCAATATTCTTCTTTATTAGAAATAATAAAAAATGCTAAAGAGATTAATGCTGGTACTATGGATTATAATGAACTTGGAGTAAAAGCTTTAGATGATTATACATTTCAAGTAGAGCTAGTTGATCCTGCAGCTTACTTTTTAGAGTTTATGACTACAGTAGGAGTTTTTTCTCCTATAAGAAAGGATATTATAGAGCAGTACGGAGATGATTGGACTTTATCACCTGAAACTTATGTATGTAATGGTCCTTACCAAATGTCAGAAAGAGTTATGGATGAATATATAATTTTTGAGGCTAGAACTAATTATTATAATGCTGAAGAGACTGTTGCTAAAAAATTAAAATTCCTTTCTATGGCAGATCCTAATACGGCTATTGCCGGAATCAGAGGAGGAACTATACATTTTTCAGCATTGGAGCCTCCTTCCAGTGAAATAGAAAAATTAAAAGCTGAAAATTATATTGCTCTTAGAGACGGAGCAGGTACTTTCTACTTATCTCTTAATATTACAAATAATGCTTTAAAAGATAAAAAAGTAAGGCAGGCTTTATCTCTTGCTATTGACAGAAATTATATAGTATCTAATGTTACTATGGGCGGACAGGCACCAGCTCAGGGATTTGTACCTCCTACAATAGATGGTATTAGTAATTCATACAGAGCTGAGGCTGGTATATTAATAGATACTGATAATTATACTGCAAATGTAGAAAAAGCTAAGGCATTAATGGCTGAGGCTGGATATCCTAACGGAGAAGGTTTTCCTGTATTAGAGATAAGAGTTTCTCCAGGTCTTCATATAATAGTTGCTGAGGCTATACAGCAGATGTGGAAATCTAATTTAAATATTGATGTAACATTAAAAAATGATGAGTATCCTCTTGTACTTCAGTATTTAGTAGAGAAAAACTTTGATATTGGTTCTATGGCTTGGAATGCTGATTACAGAGATCCTATGACTATGCTTGAAATAATGCTTACAGGAAATTCATTCAATTACGGTTCATATTCTAATCCTAGTTATGATGTTTTGGTTAATAGTGCTAGAAAAACTGCTGATGCTTCTGTGAGAATGAAATACATGATGGATGCTGAAAAAATATTAATAGATGATATGCCTTTTATACCTCTTTATCATAGAGCATTTACTTTAATGGTTAGTCCTAAATTGAAAGGTGTAGTATATAATACTTTGGGAAAACATAAATTTAATTACTGCTATATAGAATAGATTAAAAAATAATAATAATTTCTGATTTATGAAAGAGGCTTTATTATAAGCCTCTTTTTTATTTTTTATTAAAATTTTTATCTGAAACGATTCAATTAGAAATATATACATTGAATTTAATTTTATTTAGTTATTGACAAATATTTATATTAGAGTATAAATAAGATGTTAACATAATAATTTAGTTTTGGATAATCACTATGAAAAAAATAATCTATTTATCAATTATCATTATTTTATTATTATTGAATGCCTGTAAAAATAAAGATTTATATAATGAAAGCATAAGAGTAAGCATAGGAGCTGAACCTCAAAGTATAGACCCATCATTTTTATCAGCTATAGACAGTATGATTTATGCAGTTCATGTATTTGAGGGACTAACTTCAAAAGATAAGGATGGAAACATAATAGGAGGAGCAGCTGAAAGTTGGGATATTTCTGAAGACGGACTTACTATTACATTTCATTTAAGGGAAAACGCTAAATGGTCTGACGGTAAAAATGTTGTTGCTGATGAGTTTGTATATTCTTTTAGAAGGCTTGCCGATCCTAAAACAGCATCTTCATATAGTTTTTTAATATCATCTGTAAAAAATGCTGATAAGATTCTCAAAGGAGAACTTCCTATAGAAGAACTAGGAGTAGAGGCATTAGATGATAAAACTTTTGCGGTGTATTTTGAAAGTCCTACAGCGTACTTTTTGGAATTAGCGGCCGTTCCTATATTTTCACCTCTTAGAAAAGAAGTTATAAGCGATAATTGGACTTATTCTCCTGACACATATATAGGTAATGGTCCTTACAAAATGATAGATAGAAAACCTGATGAGATAATATCTTTAGAATTAAATACTAATTATTGGAATAAAGATGACATAATAGCTAAGAGAATAGATTTTGTTATGTTCTCTGATGTATCTACGGCTTATGCTGCTTTAAAGGAAGGATCTATATTATATTCATATAAGATACCTACTTCCGATGTAGATTTACTAAGAGAGGAAGGCTATTTAGTTACAACACCTTCTTTAGGCACAGCATATTATGCTTTGAATAATACAAATGAAGTTTTAAAAGATAAAAGAGTAAGAAGAGCCTTATCTCTTGCAATAGATAGAAATTATATAGTAGAAAATATTACTAAATTGGGAGAAATACCCGCAGCTGCTTTTATACCTTATGGTTTAAAAGATGTAAATGGTGATTTTAGAGAAAACGGCGGCGGATATTACAGTGTTAAGAAAGAAGATTATAAAGCAAATATTGAAGAAGCTAAAAAACTTTTAGAAGAAGCAGGCTATACTAATGGAGAGAATTTTCCTGTATTAGAGTTTAAAACTAATCCGGGAACAGGTGTTACAATAGCTGAAGCAGTTCAGCAGATGTGGAAAGAAAATCTCAATATAGATATGACTATCACTCAGGAGGAATGGTCAGTATTTCAAAGAAACAGGCAGACAAGACATTATGTGGTATGCCGTGCTGATTGGCTTGGAGATTATATGGATCCTATGACTTTTGCTGATCTATTTGTAAGTACAAGTGCAGGAAATAGAGTAGGGTATAATAATCCTGAATATGATAGGCTTATATTAGAGGCTAAAAATACTATTGATAATAAAATAAGAATGGCTAATATGCATAAGGCTGAAGATAAACTTATAGGTGAAGATATGGCTTTTATACCTATTTATCATTATACTTCTTCTTCAATGCAAAGCCCAAAATTGAAAAATGTTTTAGTTGATACTTTAGAAATAAGAAGATTTTTTTATTCGTATATAGAATGAAATTATGTTTTATAGTATTAATAATAAAAAAGTTAGTATTTAATTTTTTGAATACTAACTTTTATTATTATTATTAATTATTTTTTAAGGCCATTGCTAATTGACTATATCCGCCGTAAATTAGATTATAGATTTCTTCAAATCCTTTTTTGTGCATATAATGAGCTAAAGCTTCGGCTCTTGCACCTGTAGCACAATAGAGAAGATATTTTCCTGATTTATCTAAGCTATTAACTAAATTTTCAGCTTTAGGATCATTCAAATCTATTAATATGCTTCCTTCTATAGTACCTGTCATATTAATTTCCATTTCGCTTCTTACATCTAATATTTTTATATCATTATTAGACTTTATCAAATCAGCAGCCTCTTTTGCATTTAAAGATTTTAACATTATAACACCTACTTTTTATATATACATATTATGGGTATATAATAACATGAATATATATAAAATCAAGATTATATTTTTATTAATTTACTCAAATCTGCTGAAAGGTATATTCTCTATAGCACCTTCCGCTCCTATAGTTTCATTTAATTGTCCATTAATAAGGAATATAACATTGTCTATACCTTCAAATTGAGTAGCTGTATATACAAGCTGATAAATCTGTACCATAGTTCCTTCATTTCCAAGAGGATTAAATTCAAAGTTCTCATTGAAGTTCAAATATACTGTATTATTCTCAATGAATATATCAAGTAATTCAGTATCTTTAGGTATGCAGCTTATTATATTTCTATTATTCTCTTCATCAGTAGCACCAATCAATAATTCTTTTATAGCTTCCTCTACAGAAGATTTATTATTAAATTTCCTTTCTCTGAATATCAATGTAATAGAGCCTGTTGATTCGCTGTATTCAACTAAATATATTCCTTCGTTACTATTTTCTTTGAGTTTTCTTTCTTTTAAATCTCTAGTTATATTATTATTAGCTTTTTTTATATTATAATTATTAATATCATTTTGAGCTTTTTTAATAATTTCTTTTTTATATTCTGCATTATTATTATTATTTATGATGCTATTATTTTTTAATTGTGAAGTTTTTCTTATATTATCTTTTACTATGTTTCCTCTGACTTCTTTTATATCATTTTTTTCCTCTGAAGGCTTATTTATTATTGAATTATTATTTGCTTCTTTAATATTATTATTAACTGTATTATTATTATTTACGCTATTATTATTTTCTCTTACAACATTATTATTGTAATTAGGATTAACCATATCATTTATTACTCTGTTATAATCAATATTAGATTTATCCAGAGAATTAGTTATAGTATAAATAGATGATTGTATTATATCTTTTCTATTTGGTAATGTATTATTATTTACGGTATTATTGTTTGTATTGGAATTCAGATTTTCTTTAGTATCATTAACTTGATTATTATTGGCAGATATTTCTTTACTATTATTATTTAAATATTTATCAATATTAAAATTATAATTTTCATTTGTATTTGAATTATTTTGTTTAGTATTTTCTATATAACTTGCCGGAGCTCTTGTACTGAAAGTAGTAGTTGATGCCGGCTTCATAGTTGTAGTTTCTCTTTTAGTAGTATTATCTTTTGGTTTTAGAATATCATCAAATATGCTTTTTTTAGTCTCAGTATTATTTTGTCTATTAGCAGCATTTGTATTTTTTTTAGTATCCTGAGTATTATTATTATTCTGTCTGTTTTCTAATATCATTTGCTCTAGATAATTATGTGTTTTTTCTTCTTCAGGTGTTTTCATATCTGCGACAATGATATTTTCTTCACTATTATTTGTAATATTATTTTCAGGTATTCTATTTAATGTATTCATTTTGTTTGATAATATTACTGATTCATGATTATTTCCGTAATCCACATATCCGCTGTCATAAAGTATAGAATTATTGCTTCCGCTATTATTGAAGAAAGGAAGTAAAGATTCCTTTGTTATTATACTAGAATTTGTAATATTTTCAGACATCATATCCAAAGATGTTTCTATTTTGGAATTTGTTTCATAAGCCATTACAGATAGAGTTTCATTTGTATCAGTTTTTATAAAGAAGTTGAATAATGGTATATTATTTAAGAAACTCATTTTATTTTGATCTTCTGTAATTCCATCGCTTTCCAATACTAATGCTTCTCTATGATTGATTGAGAAGAAATCTTTTATTGCTATATCCACCATAGGAGAATATTTTTTTACAACTGTAAATATCAAAGCTGCTGCGATGATAAAAGCTATTGAAATTATGAATGGTTTTTTTAGATTTATTTCTTTACTTTCATTTTTAATTTGTCTTGTATATGATATACTTTTAGATTTAGATTTAAGCTGCTCGTATCTTGGCACTTGTTCACTCCGGAGTATTATGTATCGTTTAAATTATCGATAAAAATGGGAATGCTATTAGAATTTATTTTATAGGAGAGTTTTAGAGAATTATTTTTATAAAAAACCCTTTTAGAAAAACTATATTTCTAAAAGGGCTATTATTATTTCTTATTTAATGATTTTTTTATTATTCTATTGTAAGTGAACAGCATTACGAGATAAGAAATTTTTTCTGTCATTAGCATATTTAGCTTTAGAAGAAGTAGGGTATTCGGCTAAATATTGATTATAAGTTTTATAAGCTTTTTCAAAATCTCTTATATTGTTATTGCCTTTTTCATATATTTCAGCTAGAAGAAGTATAGAATCTCCTCTTTTAGAAAATTTTACATTTTTTTCTAAAGATTTTTCTAATATATCAGCACCGTCAGATATTCTTCCAAGCTTTTTCAAACTGTCAGCTATTTCATAAACAGCATTACCGTATAAAGGAGTTTGAGAATAATTGTTCATTACATCATTGAAGTATACAATAGCTTCATCATGTTTATTCTCAGATTTTTTCATAATACCCATAGAATATATGGCTGCTGCTTTTTCATTATTATCAGCATTTTTTAATTTGGAAGCTTCATTATACATGTTAAAAGCATTGTTATAATCTTTCTTTTGATTATAAATATCTCCTATTCTAAAATGGCTGTATACAGAATATTTAGAATTCGGATATGAAGTTATAATATTACTATAAGTGTTAACCGCATTACTGTAATCTTTAATATTTTTTAATTCTTCTGCTGAATTAAATAATGCTATTATTTCAGGATTAGTTTCAATTGCTTTAGCAGGTTTTTCAGCTTCTTTTTTTATTATTGAACTTTGAGCATTATTAGTAGCTGCTGTCTGATTAGTTTGATTTGTATTATTATTAGGTACGGCTTCATTTGTGCTTACTGTATTAGTAATTGTATTATTAGTACTCATCATATCATTAGTCATAACATTATTAGTAGTCATCATGTTATTAGTATTATTAGTTTCATTATCAGGATCTAATATAGCATTAGTTTCCATAGAAGCTATGCCTTGACTATTAGTTACAGTTATAGTATAAAAGTATTTTCTTATTATACTTTCTTCATTATCAACTTGGAAATTAAGTTTTCCTATACCGGCTGTTAATGTTCTGAAAGTAAGGAAAGCATTAGTTTTATCTCTTGTGAATCTTACAAAATCAAGGTTAGTAGAATAGCTTGTTATACGAATATATCTGTCGAAATTAGTAGCATTTAATTTTATTGAGAAAAGAGTATTTTCAGCTAAATCTACAGATTTAATCAAATCATCTTCTAGTGGTCCGCTTTTTATACGGCCTGAAGATGCATTAGTTACAACTTTATCATCTGGCTGCACAGTGATCGTTTCCTGAGCAAATGCGGCATTAATTATAATGAACATTGCCATAACAGAAGAACATAAAAAAACACGCATAATTCTCTCCTAAAAGTTAGTGTTATTTTTTTCGGCTTTCTACAAAATTTCTTGAGTATTCTAAATCTTCAAAACTTAGATTGTCTTTTGTAGAGAGCATTTCACCTTTTATAATTTTTTCTTCATCTTCTTTAAGAATATTAATAGCTTTTGAGTTTTCTTCTTCTGGTGTTAATGGTATAACTTTAGGTTTAGAACAAGAGCCTATTAATATTCCTGATAATATTGTTAATAATAACCAAATAAATAGAATTATAAAAAATAAGATCTTTTTTGTTTTATAAAAATCTTTTACTTTTTCAAGCATTAATTTATACCCCATAGTTAAATTATAAAATATAGTAAAAAAATTGCAATGAATTTATTTAGAAAATGCAGTTAAAACTTATCGTATGATTGAAATAAATGTTTAGTATAAAAATAATCATGTTTGTATAATTTTATATGAATAAATAATAATTTTCATTAGCAATAATAAAAAATAATAATTTTTAAATACTAGAAAGCCAAACATAAAAATTAAATATTAGTTATGATATAAGTTTTTAAAGCGATAAACGAGCAGCTGATAACTGACAAAGGAAGTTGTCAGCTATATTTTAGCGAGTTTATCGCTAGCAATAATAAAAAAATTGATATTTTTTATTTCTAATACTTTACAAAAAATTAACGAGAATTATAATAAAGTAAACATAATATATAGATAAATACAGGAGAACAAAAATATACATGAATAAAATTTTACTTCTATTTATAACATTATTAATAATATCAATGCAAGCATTCTCTGCTGCTGTAACTACACATTATAATAATTGGAAAATAAGAAGAATAAGCTATAACAATACTGATACAAAAACTGTTACAATGACTATAAAAAATAATAATAGTTTGGAGGTATATATAGCTGCTAGAAATAATCAGCTTAGTGTAAGTATAAATTGGTATAAAGATAAAATAGATGAAAATACTCCTATAGTAGAATATAGTTTTAATAATTCTCCTTATAAATCTGTAGAGCCTTTTATGAGGTCTTCAAGTGATAATTTTGATATATTATATACAATCTCACCTGCTTTCGGAATAATACAGGAAAAAGAAGTTATTGAATTTCTAAATAAATTAATAAACAGCAAAACTTTATCAATAAAACCTAATACTGATGCTCAGGGATATACTATTGATGTTACAGGGTTAAAAGAGGCAATACAAAAAACTGATTTCTCAGGAACTTTATTTGATAAATACAAAAGTCAAATATTAAAATAATATATACTAGAAATTTTACATTTACAACGCACGCAGAAGAAAGTTAAAAAATACAGCCTATTTAATATTCAAATTTTTATTATATTTTTTGTTTAGTTCACCGTGCGTTAAATAAATTTTAAATTTAATAAACACTTGGGTGGGTGCTAGCTTATAAAGATAATTAATATTAAAATTTAAAATAAGGCTCTAAATATTAAAGGGTGGGGTGTGTAATTAATTTTTTAAAAACTTATTTGAAATCCCACCCTATAGGCTTTCAATCTTTTTCGATTTTTATAAACTATTTTTATTTTAAATCTCGATAGTCATTCTAGTTGCCCACCCAATTTTTTTAAATTTACTAACTATTCACCGCACGCAGAAGAAAGTAAAAAAATATAGCCTATTTAATATTCAAATTTTTATTATATTTTTCGTTTAGTTCACCGTGCGTTAAATAAATTCTAAATTTAATTAACTCTCGGACAGATACTAAAATTATTATTAAGTTATAAATATAATTAATATAGATATAAAACTTTCTTAAATAAAAATTAGAATCCTAATTCCTCATCTATAAATATTATATGTATTCTTTCTTTTATATGGCATTTATTAACTATAATAGTATATGCACATAATCTATTTTCTATATCGCAGTTTTCCTCATCGCATATCATATTGCCTGTGCAGCAAGGATTATCTACTTTAAATCTTACAGAATTCTCTCCAGCGGCAATGTTTCTTACTCTTTTTACAGCATCTTCAACAGTATTACAAACTTTATTTCTTCCAACAATTAAAAATACTTTTTTAGGTCCGTAAATAGTAGCAGCAACTCTGTTTCCTCCTCCGTCTGTAGATACTATATCACCATTTTTTGTTACAGCATTAGCAGAACATAAATAAACATCACTGCTGAATGCTTTTATCTCTGCTTCTGCTTTTAATTCCTTATTGTTTCTGTCAACAAAATTCTTATAGCCTTTCAAATCTTCTAATATACCCATTTGATTAACTGATGTGCTTCCACCAAATGTTATAGTATCATTTTCTTTTATAAGAGATAATACAAACTTTTTTGCCTCTTCCTTATTACTGAAACTGTCAAAAGCAAAGCCTTTTTTATTAAACTTTTCTTTTAAAACTAAAGATAATCTTTGAAAATATTCTTCCTGAACTGTCATAAAAAATCCTTCATTTATTATATTTATTAAACTAGTATAAATACAACTTATATTTTTTTCAATATCATTTTAGCTTTAATGCTTACTATATTTGCAGCTCTGACAATATATCTTACATAGATAAAAATTATAAATTTAATAAAAACTATACAAACAAATTTTAGAATAATCAAATATAAAGAATGATGTATGTATTTACATTTCTTTTTTTATAGTATGTAATATTACTGTCTTTTCTGTAAACAATATTTTTTGTTATAAATTTTATTTTTCACATTAACAAATATTTTATTTAGATTGCTTTGAAGTGTGGGAGGTTATTATGTCAGAAAAACAATTTAAGCCAAAAACTAAAGAAGAATTAAAAAAATTAGTAGAAGATGAAAAAATTAATCTTGGAAACATTGATACAAGTTTAATAACCGATATGAGCGAATTATTTAGAAATAGTGAAAGAGAAGATTTCTCAGGTATAGAGACTTGGGACGTATCTAATGTTGAAAATATGAGCAGTATGTTTAAAGGATGCAAAGAATTTAATCAGCCTCTAAATAGCTGGAATACCAATAAAGTTAAAGATATGTCAAGAATGTTTGAGAGCTGTTCTAACTTTAATCAGCCTTTAAATAATTGGGACACTTCTAATGTTGGCAGTATGAACAATATGTTTCAAGAATGCAAATCTTTTAATCAAGACATTAGTAATTGGAATGTTTCAAAAGTAACAAATATGAATTCTATGTTTAATGGATGTACAAGATTTAATCAAAATATAAGTAATTGGAATATAAAGAGCATAAAATATATGAGCTTTATGTTTGCCAATGCTTCATCTTTTAATCAGGATTTAAATAATTGGGATATAAGCAAGGTAAAAAGAATTAGTTTTATACTTAATCGTGCTAATAGTTTTAAAATAATTCCTTATAAATGGAATTTTGATAATATAAAAGAAGATATTGAGTATATATTACCAGAAGAAATGCTTGATGAAATATATTCTAAAAAAGAACCTATTAATTTATTATGCTATTTATTTTATGACAAATATTATGAAGATGAAAATTTACAAAAAGTAGATGTTAAATTGTGGCATAAGACTTTAAAAAATTCAATTAATAAAAAAATTATTTCTTTTGTTTCAAGATTAGAAAAAGATTTTGAAAATGAACTTAAAGATGAAAAAGATGCAGTTGATAATAATAATGCACATTTTCAAAATATTGAAGAGGCAGAAGAATATGTTAATAATAATTATGATAAGTCATTTGATAAAAGCATAAAATTTATAGATGATAAATATACTATCTTTACTAAAGACAGAAAAACAAAAATAAGTTTAAAGATGATTAGATTTATTTACGGAAGTTATTTAAAAGTCAAAGATAATGTTGTAAGATTAGAAATTATTGATGATATTATTAATTTGCTTGATATAGAAAGTTTTATAAATGCATCTTATGAAATATTTTTAAGTGGCAGAAGTAAATTAGCTTCAAGAATTATTTGCGGTATATATGGAGATGGTAAAATAGTAGAAGATTATGTAAAAAGTTTAAAAAAAGAATTTTATCCGCGTTCATACTATGTTTATATTTTAGCTTTAAATAAAAATAAATATGCATTAAAATTACTTTGCGATACATCTTTAAAATCAAAAATAGAAAGCATAAAAAATGCAGCCGAATTAGCACTTGAAACTATATCCAATAGAATGAAACTTGAAAGATATGAATTAGATGATTTACTAGTTCCTGATTTTAATCTTGATAAGAATGGCGAGAGAATAGTATATGCTGAAGATAAAGAATATAAACTTTTTATTGATGATAATATGGAGCTTCATATTATGCATAATAATAAAGAATTAAAAACAGCACCTAAAACTTTTTCTAAAGAGTTAAAATCAGAAATAACTTTTATTAAAAAAGAGATAAAAAATATTGTAAAAAGCCAAAGAGATAAAATGATATATCTTTTAATGAATGGAAGAAAATATTCTTATAATTTTTGGAAATCTGTTTATATAGATAATTATTTTTTTAATGGGTATGCTGTTAAATTGATTTGGAACTTATATGATGAAAATAATTTATTTTTAACAACATTCAGATATTTAACTGATGGAAGTTTTACCGATTATAATGATAATGAAGTAAAAATCAATGAAAATAATTCTATTAGTTTAGCATACATTAAAGAAATGGATAATGATATTATAGAGAAATGGAAAAAACAATTATCAGATTATGAGATTGTTCAGCCTATTAATCAATTAAGAGTTATTGATGATTTAGAAAAAGAATTTTATTCATATAATGGTGAATATAAATTATCTAAGTTAAAAAATTTTGTTAATAAATATCCTTTTAATGAATATTATGAAGATTATTACACAATAGATGGATATAAATTTGAAGAGAAAGTAAGCGGTTTAGCATTAGACATATCAACAAATGGTATTAGCAGAGATAATGCTGACTTTGGAGATATGATAGAAATAGTATTAAAAATATTAAATATATCAGAAAATAATAAAGATTTAGTTGATAGATTTATGTTTGGTTGTATTTTAATGCTTGAATATTTAAGAACTATGTAAAATTATTTTATTTATAATAAACTTGTTTCAAAAGTATTTGATAAGATTATATATAAAATTTTGATAATTTATAAATTATCAAAATAATATTTTACATATTATATATATTATTATTTTAGTATATAAATATGCAGTCTTTTTGATTCTTGCCTGCCGAAGGCACGCACAGCGAGGCGTACTTCGTATGGGACACCACCGAGTAGGTGCCTTGCCTACGGCACGCAGAGCGGACGGCAAAAGAAGTGGGGGTGTGGCAACGCAGTGTACTTCGTAGGCAAAGCCCCAACTATAATTTAAAAATATTAAATTAAAAATTTATAAATTTAGTTTTGAAACAAGTCTAATAAAATAGATACTTCTTTAATAATAACAAATATGAGCGAAGTTTTTAGAGATTCTAAATTAAAAAATTTTGATAGAATTGAAACTTGGGATACTTCAAATGTTACTAAAACGGAGGTATGTTTTGGGTAGCTGTTAACTTTAATCATAATATAAATAGCTGGAATACTTCTAATGTTACTGATATGTAGGATATGTTTCTAAAGTAAAAAATATGAAAACTATGTTTATATATTCAGGTATGCAAAATAATATGCCTTCTTGGTATAAAGATTAATTTATAATGAAAATTCTTAAGTTTATAAATTTTTTTATTCAACTTTTTTTGCCAAAAAAGTTGCAAAAAGACAAATTCTATAATAATAAAAATTTGAAAATTGAAAATATTAAAAAAAAATATAAAATAACATAAAAGCAATTATGACATATAATTATGAAGTACAAACCTCAAACAATAGAAGAATTGCAAAAATTAGTGAAAGATGAAATCATTAATTTTGAAGCATTGATACAAGTTTAATAAAAGATATGAGCTATTTATTTTTGGGAAGCATAAGAAAAAATTTGATGGTATAAAAAAGCTAAAATACATTAAAAGTTCTTAATAGTATGTTTGATAATACTAAAATTTTAATAATAATATAAATAGTTTAAATGTATCCAAGCAGATCCTAATCATATGAGAGATGTGTTTGATAACTCAGCAATTAAAAATAATACTCATTCTTAGTATAAAATTAATTTATACTGAAACAACTTTTACTTTAATTTAATTACTTTAAGAAAAATATTTATTCTAACTCCCCGCCACATAAGTTCATTATCTTATTTAGACATTTTTATTTTTTAATATACTTATAACTTCATCTGTTATTTAAAGCACCCACCCTAGATTTATTTAAATATTACAGTCTTTTTACCCGCACGCATGGAAAAATTAATAAAATATAAATAAAATTAAAGAACAAATATAATTAATATTAAAAATTTGCTTAAACGTGCGGGTAATGGGAACAATAAATTTATAAAAAACTTGGGTGGGTGTGTATTTAATAATTACAACTTTTAAATATTAATGAAGTTATAATAAAAAATGAAAACATATAATTTTAAGGGGGTGGGCTTGTAATTAAAACTTTAAAAATAAAAAATAGCCAGTCCCATTATAAAAATGAGACCAGCTATTTTTAATTAGTCTGCTATAAATGAACTAAATCATTGTACCAAACGTAAAACACCTTGAGTCATAGTGTTAGCTTGAGCCAACATAGCCAAGTTAGTCTGACTTAAAATTTGGTCTTTAGCAAATTTAACAGAAGTTTCAGCCATATCAGTATCTCTGATTCTGCTTTCAGAAGCTGCAGTGTTTTCATAAGCGATCATCAAACCTTGAGCAGTAAGCTCTAATCTGTTTTGATAAGCACCTAAGTTAGATCTTTGTTTAGAAACTTTCATTAAAGCTTCATCAACTATACCTATAGCACTGTTAGCTTTGTCTATAGAAGAAATAGAAATACCAGTACCTTCAGCAGTTTGTAAGCCTAAAGCAGCAGCTGTCATAGTTCCTATATAAACTCTTCTTCTTTCATCCATGTTGGCACCCATATGAAACCACATAGAAGCAACAGGAGAACCGCCTTCATTAGGGTTAGCAAATCTTCCAGTTAACATGTTAAGAGTATTGAACTGAGCTTGGCTAGCAATACGATTAACTTCATCAACTAATTGAGAAACTTCAACTTGAATAAGCATTCTGTCAGCATCAGTATAGATACCGTTAGCAGATTGTACAGCTAATTCACGAATTCTTTGTAAGATGTCTTGGCTCTCTTGAAGATATCCTTCAGTAGTTTGAATGAAAGATATACCGTCTTGAGTGTTTCTTTCAGCCTGACGCAAACCGCGGATTTGTGTTCTCATTTTTTCAGATACTGCAAGTCCTGAAGCATCATCTCCAGCTCTGTTGATTCTTAATCCAGAAGATAAAGCAGCCATGTCTTTAGAAAGGTCTACATTTCTGAATTTTAATGTACGCTGTGCATTTATAGCACTAATGTTATTATTGATGATCATCGTCATCCTCCATGATATTTATTCAAAAAGGCATCCGTGCCTAATTGGCAAAAAATATTAAAGAGAATTTAAGGTATTCCGACAATCTAAATGACTATATGAAGTTGCCAAAATACCATTAAATCCTATAGTAAGAATATATTACGCCAAAATATATTCTTAATAAATTATATGGTATCAACTAAGCAAATAGGGAGTTCGAGACCGCCAAATACTTGAACTCTCATTTTGCTATACAATAATTTTCGGACGCTTCGGCATAAAGTTTAATTTGGTTTAGCACTTTTTTCCTTTTTTTCTAAAAAAAATTAAAAATAATCATTATACGATACATTTTGTACATAAAATACAAATTTATTTAAAATCATCTTAATTCATATTGAAAAATATCAAATATAATCATCAAATTTATAAAAAATAATATATATTTTCTATATTTTAAACTGTAAATATTTTTTTATCTTTAGCAGTTTTATTAATTTTTTTAATAATTTTAAAATTTAATCACATTACAAACCTATGCATTTAGGGATTACAAATTTAAATAGCAATTGGGCGGGTGCTTAAACTTCTAATTAAGCATTTAGGAAAATTCAAATATAATTTTCTAAACTAATTAAAAAATATAAAAGGCGGGTATGTAAATAATTTCTTAAATTTAATTACACTTGCCCACCCTCTAGCTTTATAAGTTAAATCTGAAACTCTTATCTTTTATTTTTTTATTACTAAAATTAGACTTTTTAATTCCCACCCTAATATACTTAGATTTAAAAATTATTCAAACGCACGCATAGCAGAACTTAAAATATAAATCAATTAATAATCATAATTCAAATAATGTATAAAATTTCATTCACCGTGCGTTTAGTAGATAACAAATTTAAATAGCACTTGGGCGGGGAATTATAAATTCTATACAAGCATTTAAGAAAAGTTAAATATCATTTTCTTAATGAATTGAAAAATATAAAGGGTGGGTATGTAAGTAAAATTTTTTATTTTGTTTTATAACAAATTACAGATTTTAATCAAAATTTCCAATTTATTTCTAATTTTCATAGTGAAATCCTATATTTATAGCTAATTCTCAATATTTATAAATATATTTTACATTAATTTGTTATATATAACTCATTTATGTATTATATGTATTAATAACTAATAAATATCTATATGTTTTGTAAATTTATTGTAAATTATTTGTAAATAAATATTGCTTAATTTTTACATTCTGCTATAATTATAAATGTAAAGAGATTTTACAATACTAAACATAAGGAGATACATTATGACTAACAGCTTAAACCTTTTTATTAAAATTACACCTAGCAAATTACCTGAAAATATTAGAAGATTTATTGCTTCTAATTACAGCAAAGCTAAAATAGTTTATATTGACATAAGAAAAGAACAATATGAAATAAAATTAAGCAATGGAATTTATATAAATTTTGACAAAAACGGAGCTTGGAATTATATAAGCAGTGATGATAAATTATCTGAAAATATACTTCCAAAAAATATAGCCGGCAAAATAAAAAACATAATGAAAAAATATAATAATGCTTATATTTTTGAAGTGAGCAAAAGAATAGAATTCTATAAAATAAGATTGACTAATTCTTTGGAAATATGCATAAGAAATAACGGACAATTAATAATGGCATGACTTTAATAATTTTGTATCTCCTAAATATGAATAAAGCCTTGAATATATTCGAGGCTTTTATTAAAAAAATAAAAATAAAGGTATATAGGGTATTGACAAAAAACTATTATATAATAAAATAATAAAAAACTAAGAAGATATATGAAAAAAAGTAAATAAAATGCAATCGCTTTTATTTTAAGTGATTGCATTTTTATTTTATTAATTTTAATACAAGTATAAGATTATATATTTTCATTAACTATAAACTCAATTTAAATTGTATACAAAATTTGTAAGTAAATTCAAAATTAAATCTGGGATTTATAATTATCCAAAAAGTTTAAATAAAATTTTAAAAACTGAAATTAAATATTCCCACCCTCTAGGCTTTTTATATTTATTAGTTATTTTTATATTATTTTTCTTTTTAGTTTCAAACTGTTATTACAGCACCCACCCTAGATTCATTTAAGTTTAAAAATATATTTACCGCACGAATAATAAAATTAGAAATATCTAATTATTTTAAATGATAATTTTTATTATGTATAATAATCTTCACACCGTGCATAATTGAATAAACATATATACCGTATTGACAAAAAAACCATGTACATTAGAATTGAAAAACTATATATGATAAAATAATTTTAATAAAAGAGTACTTAAATAAAAATGAAAATTAAAAAAAATGATAGCAAAGATAATGTAATAGTTTTTATACTATATCTATTCTTGTCTTTAATTATACCTACTACTGCAATAACAATTTTTGCTATGGCTGATAAAAATATACAAGAAAAAAAAGAAATAATAGATAATAATAAAAAACAAACTAATGCAGACAATTTTGACAAAGAAGAAACACTTCAAAAAATAATAACATTATTATTATTAAAAGGGACTTCATCATCTAAATATAGCGGATCAAAAGCGGATTTGAATATTGTTGGTGTGAGAGTATTGCTTGTATATGCAATGACTTATATATTATCGCTTGCAATTACCGCAATTATAGCCCAAAAATATTATAATGAAGAGATAAAAATAAAAGAAGATATTAGAGAGACTATAGTATCAACATTAATAGGGTTAGCTACTTTGGTTGGAATTCTATTTCTTTTAATAGTAATAGTAATAAAAATGGAAAGTAATAGAGAATATTTAGCTTTCAGCGGAGTGATTTTCGGTTTTATAGCATATATTATAATTAGGAAAATTTCTTAATTAAATTTATTAGTATTATAAAAAATATATATTGAAAATTTTTAACTTTATAATTTTTTTATTGTTCTTTTTTCCGCCGCACACCTGCCTACGGCACGCAGAGCGAGGCGGACTTCGTCAAAAGAACCTTATATCCTCGACAAGCTCGGATACGCTTCGTGAAAGTGCAAGCCTAAAAATAATACTAATTATATTTTATATGTAGGATAAATTATTAAATTTAACCTAAAATATAGCCTTTTTGCTTCTCGCCGAAGGCGTACTTCGTATGTGGCACACCGAAGGCGGACAGCGTCACAAAAGAAGTGGGGTTTGGCACGAATGTGTACTTCGTAGGCAAAGCCCTGCAAATATTTTAATTTGACTAATTATAATTGTTTATGTATATACTAAAAATTTTTAGGTTTGTCAATTTAGTTTTGAAACAAGTCTGCTCTATTGACAAAAAAAGCATATATAATAAAATGATAATAGGATTATGAAAAAAGTAAAATGCTTCTAAATTCAATTATAGGCATTTATTAATTTGCACAATACAGTTTTATTTTCTATTATAAAAGTCTATATTATCATAAATAAAAAAGTATTGTTTTTCTTAATCATTATATTTTAATAAAAATATATTCATAAATACAAACGATTATAGAATAAAAAAATAATAAAGTTATTATGAGAAAAAGAAAAGAAATAAAAGACAGAGAAGAAAATATTTATATAAGAGCTATTCTTGTTATTGTACCTACTATGGCAATAATGATAGGATTGATATTGTTTATAATTAATGCCCCTAAAATATTAAATAAGTATGATGTAGTAAATAATAAATCAGAAATGATTGATAAATATTCTAAAAAATATGATTTTACTAATGAAAATAAAAAATATAATTTACTTAATTTAGTTATACATTCTCTATATCCTAGACGACTTCATTACGGGAGATTTGAATGGATCCCAGAGAGTTTATTTTTTAGAGTTATAATCATGTTTTTTCTTAGCTTTTCATCAGCACTGTTTGGTATTTTAGCAATTCGTAAAATAAAAAAAGAAGGATTAAAAAATAAGAAGGAGTTAATAATTAATTTTCTTCCATTACTATGGATTTTAATTACTATATTTGCTTTCTTTATGCTAAAAGATAATATTATAACTTCCAAAGAATATTTAAGTATAGCGGCTGGTATTATATTAGGTTTACTACTTGCAAATTATAAATACAAGAATTAATAAGGATAATAAAAAATATTTATGAAAGATATAATTTTTAATTTAATATACAAAATCAATATACCAGAAAATAATTTATTTAGAATATCTGCATTATTTTTATGCTCTTTTATAATAGTGTTTTCTATATTAGTATTGATTAAAGGAGATTTGAGTCTTGATGATTTTTTAGGTGATAGTGATGGTATAGGTTTGGGAATAATGATAATATTAGTAATAGCATTTTTTGGAGTATCAGAATTTTTTATAATAAAATACATTGAAAACATTTATGAATATATATTTATAGCAATTGGTATTATAACGGCATTATTTAATATAAAAGATGACAATATAAAAAAAACATTTTTTGTTGCTTTGATATTTTTCTTTATTCTTTTATATGCAGCATTTTTTAATGCACCTTCAGCTATAAATGATGCAGCTATCAATAATCAAAACATTACAAATAATTATACTAATGATTTGAAATCAACTTTATCAAATCAAAAAGCTATTGCTCACTTATTATTAGGATACAACAATCTTTTTGCTTCGGTTTTATTAGGTGATATTACATTAAAAGATTATATAATAATATCATTAATTTTCATTTTATCTACAATTATAATTATTTATATAATTAAAAGAATTGAAAAGAGAAAACCAAAATAAGGCATTTTAATAATTTTAATTTTGTTATTTTTTATATTTTTATAATAGTTTCACTATAAAATTATTCATTCTTATTTTTATCCTTATCCCTAAGGTATTTACTAATTCTCAATGCTATAAATGATAGTATACCGCCAGAAAAGAAAGCTAATAACTCTATCATGCTTTCAATACTTCCGTTCATATTAAAAATAGCCATGTTTCCATGTATTTTATAAATAATAGCCAAACTAACTATAAGAATTACAGCAAATGCAATAAGATAAAATTTATAAGAGTAATTTTTAAAAAAAAGCATCTCTGCCAAAATGCCTATGATAGCACATCCTATAAAAAATATTATTACTAATCTCGAAAATAAATCTTCTGAAGCCTCTCCAAAATCTACATCATAAGGCTCATTATCTCTATTCAAATAGCGTCTGTATCTAATTTCCTTAGTTTCTATACTGTTATCAAAATCATAACTATTTTCTACAATAACATTATTATCACTTACTATATAGTTTCCATTATAGATGTTATTTTCTTCATTGTTACTTTCTTCTATTATACTAGATATATTATAATGATGTTTTGTCATTTCATTATAAAATATAAAAGAAATAATAATTAATATAACTGCTAATACACTAATTTTCATAATACCTACCTTTTTGATAATCCTTCATTTATTATAAATTTAAATAATTTTTATTTCAATGAATTTTACTATAACCCCCGCCCCCTATATTTTTTACTTTATTCTAAATTGCTGCTTTTCTTTTTTTACTGCTTAATTAACATTTATTAGCACCCACCCAAAGCATTATTAAAAAATAAACATATATATAACTCATGTATAGTGAAAAATATATTTTTTATATCTATATAAAATACTCACCGCATGAATAATAAAACTAAAAAATGAAGTTTTTAAATTAAATTATAATTTACAATATTATAAATGCTTGACAACAATTAAATATTATATTATCATAAGTATATGGTTATGTTAGTTTTTTTGAAAAAATCTTGTAACAGTCTACAGTCTACAGTCTACAGTCTACAGTCTACAGTCTACAGTCTACAGTCTACAGTCTACAGTAATTAATTCATTATCTATAAAATTTATATTATCAAATTTACTTTTATTACTAAACAAATATTTTCTTTTGTTGTTGCATAAATTAATATCTAGTTACAAGGTAAAAAATATATATTTCATAAAAATATTATGTACAAATTTCAATTATACTAAAATAATTGTTAATAATAAATAAAAAATAAGGAGATTAATTATGTTTTGTTCAAATTGCGGAAATAAAATAGATCAAGGAGCAAAATTTTGCACTAATTGTGGGGAAAAATTAAATAGTGCTGAAGAAAATAAACTTGCTCAAGAAAAAGAAGACATATCTGATAAATCTACATCGTACGCTGTTGCAGATAATATTGATTTAAAAGATAATAAAGACGAAAATTATATAGACGTAATAAAAAAACAAGTGGAAGATATAAAATCAGATACTGATGTAGTTATTATATATACAGATGATAAAGAATTCAATGAGTTAGCAAAAATTATCAATAAAGATGAAATTATATTAAGTTTCATTACAGGTGTTCAATCTTTTAGTAATGAAAAAGTTTTTGTTATTTTAACTACAAAAAGAATTATATTTACTGAAAGATTAATTTTTAAATCTATTATAAATGAAAAATTTTCAATACCTTTAAAAGCAATAGATAAAGTCGAATTGTTAGATACCTCAATTACAATAAATTATAATGAAAATTTATGTGAATATATAAATGGATTAACTAATGATAAAAAAACTCTTAATTTGTTTATATATAAAATCAATAAAGAATTAGAAAAATATCCTAAAAAAGAATACATTGAAATAGAAAAAGCATCATATAATAAAACAGATAATGTAGAATACAGGTATATAGGAAAAAATAATGTGAAAGCCTTAGGAGAATATGAACAATATATTGCAGCATTTTTGGGTATAACAGGAGAATTAGATGATAATAAAAATAGAGAGATAGGCAGTTATGCAACTTTATTTAAATTCTATGATACTAAACCAAATATAATTAAATATCTATTTAAAAAACCTAATTTTTCATTAGGAAGTTTTTTACCAATGGCAGATTATTATTATTACGGAATGTATGGATATGCTTTTTTATCATCATTAATATATGCTGCATTTATCATTTTAGCATGTACAACAGCTCATTATTTTGAGTCAATTTTTATAGGAGTTGCTATAAATTACATAATAAGCAATAGCGGAGCTTTTTATAGAACATTTAAAAAAAGAGTAAAAATTGCTGAAACTGAAAAAGATACTGAAAGCAGATTAGAAAAATTTAAAAGTATACATAAATTTCCTTATGATTATAAAAAAATTTTAATAATATCAGCTTGTTCAGTTATTGCATTTTTCATTATTTCTTTTCTTATAATACCTAAAGCAGCTGCACAAGATGGAAAATATATTCAATTAGTTAAAAATTCGACATTTCATTCTTTACCAAATATAACCGTAGAAGAGTTAATAAATGGATCAATAGATAATCCTAAATGGGAACAAATAGTAGCTAATGATGGAAAAAATTATGTTAATGTTTATGGTGATTTATTTGGATTTAATGTAATAATACAGTTTAAAATAAACAATGAAGAAAATGGTTGGCGTGTACATGCTTTAGAAGTAGATGGAAAACCTGAACCTGTTGGAAATATAGCTCAGGATTTATATAATATATATTTAGGTAAGGATGAAATAGATAATATAGAAGAATATTTTGAGTATTAATTTAAAATTACTTAAGTTAATATTGTAAATTTATGATTTATAATGTTACTTAACTTTGTATTAAATAAAGTTAACTTAAAAAACAAGGGTGGATAGAATAAAATAAGTTTTAAAACTTAATTACATTTTCCCACCCTTTAGGCTTTTTATTATAACTGCAATTTTTGTGTTATATTTCTTTTTAATATCACCTGTTATTTAAGCTGCCCACCCCAATTTTTTAAATTTGTTAGTTATTTAAACGCACGCAAGGCTAAGTTTTAAACATAATATATATCTAAAATTCAAAATATTATCAATTATAAAATTTTGTTCACCGTGCGGTTAGTAAATCTATCATTCTAAATAAAACTTGGGCGGGCGTTAAAAAATATAAATGTAACTTTTAAATGTAAGTAATGTTTATTAAGAAAAATAGTATTGCAAATCTTAAAGGGCGGGAATGAAAATAAAGTTTAATTTAAGTAAATATATTATTTAAATATTAATCTTGCCAATATAAAGCCTACTATAAAGCCTATAGGTAAAGATAAATATTCCAATATGTTTTTTATATTCTCATAATTTATAAAAATAATTATCCCTGTAATTATAACAGATAAAATGAGTATTATTTTGGCAGGTATTAATTCTTTTTTATAGAATTTATTTTTTGATAATAATATAAAACTAAGTAAAAAACCTATAATAAGAGATCCTGTGAACATAATAAAGACTCTGTCCCCTTCAAGGTCAAGATCATGTCTGTATCTTCTTCTTCTACTGATTATGTTTTGATATTTAATATCAGAGTCTGTATTATAATTATCTTCTATAATGTAGTTGTTTTCTATATAGTTTAATTTATGAATATTGTTTTCTAAGTTTTTATTATTATTTTTTATCAAATCATTATAAAATATGTAAGAAATTATAATGAGTATTAATATAATATCTATTTTTTTTAAGAATTTCATTTTATTTCCTAAATATGCCTTCTAAATAGAGTTATACTATAATTTAAAACTTATTTTATTTCAATATAAAAAAGGTTTTACATTCTTGAATAATAAGCGATTTTATTATATAATATTCTACTATTATAGTTATTTTTTGCAGGGCTTTGCCCCGCACCCCACTTCTTTTGGTGACCCAAAGAAGCAAAAGGACTGCATTTTTTAACTTAAAACTATTTGTTAAAAAAGATTTCTTTTAATTCTTAAAATTATTTATTTAAATATGTCACTATTAAGATATATAATTTTTTATAAATAAAAAGAGGTAAATAATTAATGGCAAAACTTTCACATCTGGAAAAAGAGTATATCAAAGCTAATTATAAAAATAAAAGCATTGATGAGCTTACAAAAAAGTTAGAAAAAGACAGAGAGTTAATAGAAGAATATATTAATAATCTGCAAAACAGTCAAAAAACTAGTACAAAAAATAATAAAAAAGAAAAATCTAATAAAGAAAACAGCGGAAATATACTTTCAAAACTATTTTCAAAAAAAGATAATGAGGAACCTATTTTTAAAAGATATGAGGTAAAACCATATCATCTTTCAAAAATAGATGCAATATTTGCTGCTATAGCTTTTCTTTTCACATTCTTTTTGTATTTGTTTACGCTTACTCCTTCACTTTCAGCAGGAGATAACGGAGAGCTTACAACGGCGGCTTACTTCTTGGGTGTAGGGCATGCTCCGGGATATCCTTTCTATACTTTAATGTCCAAATTATTTACTTATATACCTTTTGGAAATATAGCTTGGAGAACCAATCTATTTTCAGGTACTTGTGCTGCTATTGCTATGATTTTCTTTTATCTTATTATGGTAAAAGTGCTTGGACAAAACAGAGTTGAAAGAGGATTTTCTCCAATAGTGCAAATACCAGCACTTTTTGCAAGTATTGCATTCGCTATATCTGATAATATGTGGGCACAGGCTACTATGGCTGAAGTTTATAGTTTGAACATACTTCAAATAGCCTCTATGCTTTTAATACTTGTTTACTGGTTTGAAAATGTATGGAAACATGCATATGATGAAGTGCCTTATTATGGAAATAAATATTTAATGGCTTTCGGATTTCTTTACGGTGTGGCACTTGCAAATCACCATGTAACTTTGCCTTTTGCTTTTGCTCCGCTTTTGTTTATAGCAATAGTTTTATTCTTGGTTCATAAAGACAGATATATTAATCATATAGAAACTTCTTTTATATCAATATTTGTATTTTTGGTATTATTATTTATAGGCGGTTTCGGATACTATAGATTTATTATGAATTATGAGGCTTATTTATATTTCCCTCCGGGAGTAGCTTCTAATGATTCAATATTTTCTATAATATTTAAGCCTTTCGCTGATATGAATATAATGAGCGATATATTTACAGCACTTGCCAACGGTTCTTATTTAAGACCAGATATGATACAGAATCTTAAAGTTCCATTCTACCCTACTTTATATAAAGGAATGTTTTTAGTATTCTGGCCTTTATTTTTAGTAGTTGTTTGGTGCTTAGTATATAGATATTTCTTATGCAAAATAGATAAGTTTAATAATGATAATGATTTTATAACAGGAATATCAATATCATATTATAAAATGCTTTTAATGCTTGCAGTAGGGGTTATGATATATGCGTACATGCCTATAAGAGCAAGAGCTTTACCTCCTCTAAACTGGGGACAATTAAATGAGCCTTCAGGCTGGGAGAATTTAAGCTATTTATTTAGTATGATACATAGAAAACAGTACGGATCTTCAGGAAATGATATAGCTGCTGCCTTCATACTTCACCCAGAACAGGTATCTGCTTTGATAAATATATTCAAAACTCAATTAACAGTTTTAGGATTACTGTTCTTAATACCTGGATTATTTCAAATATTTAAGAAAAATAAGTTTATAGGTATATTCTCAGTATTCGGACTTTTAAGTTTTGCTGTGTCTCTTATGGCATATACTAATCCGCCTCCAAGTGTAAGAACTTTATCATTTGTAGAAGTATTTTTCCTTCCAGCAACTTTATATATGCTTGTAATAATAGGTTTTGGCTTTCAATGGTATATGGAATATTTTAATACTAATATAAAAAATGTATTAAAACCTGCTAAAGAGGAAAGTGCCGATACAAAGTTAAAGCCTTATCATGCAGTATCACTTATAGCAATATTTGCAATAATGATACCTATATTTGTAATGAATCTAAGCCGTAATAATAACTCAAAAGATTACAGCAACCATGATTATTCATATAATATGATGAACTCGCTTCCAGATAATGCGATATTTGCAACAGAGGGAGGTGACAACCAAGTATTCGGACTTGTATATTATACTATGGTTGAAAGAAGAAGACCAGATTTGAAAATATATGACCAAAAGGGTAATGTATTTGAAAGAATATATGGAAACCTTATGAAAACTGACGGCAGATGGCTTGGAGATATAAGCGATGCTGTTGATAAAGACTTTATAGAGTCTGGAAGACCTTATTATATGGCTTGGAGACGAGATGGGCTTTACAGGCTTGGCGATTACTACTTCAAGGCTTATGGTTTGGTATTCAAAGTACAGCCTATCAAATATGCTTTGGTTGATGAATTAGAGTTCTTTAAAGTGCTTACTGTTAATGACTATAAAGATATTGCCAAAGAGCATTTAAAAAGAGATTATGAGAATGAAAAACTAGCAGCAGATTTAAATGCATTGTTAGATGAAGGCTTAATTTCTGTAGCAAGAAAAAATATTTATGACGGTAACGAAGAGATAACTTTTGTAAAAATGTATGAACTTCCTTTTCCAGAGTTTAAAACAGAAGAGGATTATTGGAACAGCTATACTATGCAGGGAACTGCTGAAGAGATTTCGCATTATGATTTCTTAACCAGAGAGATCTTTGTAAGTTCATATTCTCTTGCTAAAATAGATTTATACAATAGAAGAATAAAAACATATCAGAAACTTTTAGGCTTTATGGGTAATGGAGACATTGCTAAAAATGGCATTACAAGAGAAGAAGCTAATCAAAAAATAGCAGAGTTTCAGGATTTGAAAAAGCAGGAAGAAGAGAGAATGCTTACTATAGGTTTTGATATGTCTAATGTATACTTTGCTGTGGGCAATCAGGCTATTATGGACGGCAACTATGAAAGAGCTGCTTTAATGTTTGAAGAGCTTATAAAACTAGAAAAACTTATTTATCCTGCTTACTTTAATTTGGCTGCTTCTTATGAATATTTGGCGCGTTCTAAAGATACTCCTTATGATAAAGAGGCAGAGTATTTAAATAAAGCTAAAGAAACTCTATCAAGAGCAGAAAGAACTTTCCACAGAGGTAAAGATATGGGAGATGCTGCAAGAGAGCAGAATCAAACTTATCAGCAGATAAAACAATTTATGGCTAGAATAGATGCACAGCTTAAAACTACAAGACAGCAGGCTGATAATCTAAAATCTCAGGCCATGAAAGAAGATACTTTTGAAAGCTATTCTTCTTATGCTAATTATATATATCAAAACAGACAGGATATAGAAGAAACTCTATGGGCTAAATTAGAAGCTAAAAAGAGAGCAAGAAGCAAAGAACATTTAATAGGTGTTAATAAAGATATATCAATACTTTATGCTAATCTTGGAGATACAGCAAGTTCTATCAGTATATTAAATGATACTCTAAAAATGCCAGACTTAACTAGAGATGAAAGAAGAGGATTAGAATTTGATTTAGCTAATATTTATCTTAATAATAAAATGTATGATGAAGCTGTAAGCACATATTCAAAATACACTAATGATCTTACTCAAGACGGTGCATTTGCCTTGTATGCTATAGGACATATATACATAGAACAGAATAAGGTTGTAGAGGCTTTAAATATATATAATGACTTCAAAAGGATAATGTCTCCTTTAGCAGCAACTAATGATGTGATAGCTAATTTGGATAAAGATGTAGAAAGCAGAAGACTTCAGATAATGCAGTATTTGGCTTCTATGAATAATGTACAGTAAAAAACAATATTTTAATAAAAAGGCTTGCTATTAAATTAGCAGGCCTTTTTTATTATATTGATTTTTAAAAAATAAAATGAATTATATATTGTTTATTTTAGTAAAAAATAAAATATCATAAATATCATCAAACTTAAAAAGGAGAGCATATTTATGAATAATAATCAATGGTTTTTATTTTCTGGAATAGAACATAAAGAAATTAAAACAGCATCATATTGTCTAGATTATATTACTTGGGATAATACTAATTGGACTGCTATTTTTCATGATGGATATTTTGTACATTATAGAAATGGTGACAAAAATAATTGTCATACTGAAGATTATTTATACTACAAAGATGTAAATTTTAATAATTTTAGATTAGATATAAAAGGAGATAAAATATTTATATCTCCGAATGGAGATCTATCTAAATCCAGAGAGGTTGATTGTATAGAATATATTGGCTGGGATGGAAAAAAATGGAGAGCTGAATTGCTTAGACTCATAAATAATTTACATCCAGATCTATAAATAATAAATGTTTTAGGCTTACTAATTAAATTTAGTAGGCCTTTTTATTTGCCAAAAATTACAAAGTTTATATCAGACTTATTTCAAAACTCAATTTTTTAATTAGTTTAGTATTTTTTTTATTATATTTGGGGATTTACATAAAACTTAAATCACCACTTATTTTGCATACACTTTGCAGCCGTAGGCAGATAAAATACGGCATATTTATATACTAAAATAGAGTTTAAAACATTATTTTTATAATTAACAAATTACTATTTTTATATATAATCTTGTTAAGTCTTTTGAAACAAGTATATTAGTTATTTAAAAAATTTTTTATATATTTAGTCTGTTCCGTATTCTTAAGTAAAAAAGCATCATGTCCGTAATTAGATTCTATTTCATGAAATATCGTATCTATACTAGAATGATGGTATGCAGAAACTATCTCTGCTGACTGTGTGCTTGGATAAAGCCAATCCGATATAAAAGATATAACAAGAACTTTTTCTAAACTAATATTTTTTTTATGTTTTATTTTTTTTATTTCATCTTTAACATCAAAGAAATCCATAGCTTTAGTAAGATATAAAAAACTATTTGCATCAAATCTTGATGTAAATTTTTCTCCGTTATAATGAAGATAATTTTCTACTTCAAAAGAAGGAGTAAAATATTTAACAGCTTTTTTTCTCTTTCTTCCGAATTTTTTTCTCATATACTCTTCACTCATATATGTAATATGTCCGAGCATTCTAGCTAAAGCAAGTCCTCTGTCAGGAGTAGACATACCATAATATTTTCCGCCGTACCATTCAGTATCTTCTGTTATTGCCTGTCTTGCTATTTCATTTAAAGCTATCTGCATAGGAGAATGACTCATAGAGCTCGCTATTACTATTGCTTTTTCCATCATTTGAGGATAAGAAGCCGTCCATTGTAATACCTGCATTCCTCCCATAGAGCCGCCTGCAACACAATAAAGTTTATTTATTCCTAAACTATCAACTAATATCTTTTGTACTTTTACTATATCTTTAATCGTGAAAGTAGGGAAATCTGTACCATAATATGAATTACTATTCGGCTTTTTGGAAGAAGGTCCTGTTGTTCCGCTGCAGCCGCCTAAAACATTAGAACATATTACAAAATATTTATCCGTATCTATTGCTTTTTTCTTACCTACAAAATTATCCCACCAAGAGAGAACATCGGCATCTCCTGTAAAAGCATGGCATACTAAAATGGCATTATCTTTATTAACATTTAAATGTCCGTTTAATGTATATGCTATAGTTAATTCATTTATTGAAGCTCCATTTTCAAATTTGAAAGCCTTATCATAATTAAAATATTTAATTTCATTGTTTTCCTGTTCATTATTTTTATCTTCTTTTTTGTTTTTTATATTCTTCATAAAATAACCCTCTTATCAAAACAGGAGTAAATATTTATACCCCTGTTTTTTATATTGTAAATTATTTATTTGCTATAGTTAAAGCCTCATCTAAATAATAAAGTATATCATCAATATGTTCTATACCTATTGAAAGCCTGATAAAGTTTTTGCTTATTCCACCTTTTTTCAATTCTTCTTCAGATAATTGAGAATGTGTAGTAGAAGCAGGATGGGCAACTAAACTCTTAACATCTCCAACATTTACCAAATGGGAGAATAATTTGATATTATCTATAAATTTAACTGCAGCTTCGTATCCGCCTTTTATGCCAAATACAACCATTCCTCCGAATTTATCTTTTAAATATTTACTTGCCGTATTATATGAAGGATCATTTTTAAGTCCAGGATATCTTACCCATTCAACTCTATCATCTTTTTCTAAAAACTCAGCAACTTTTAAAGCATTAGAACAATGTCTGTCCATTCTTACTGCTAGAGACTCGGTTCCCTGAATAAATACCCAAGAGTTATCAGGTGAAAGACAAGCACCTAAATTTCTAAGCGGTACAGTTCTTACTCTCAGAGTAAATGCTATATTTTTAAGCTCATCTGGTAAATCATAAGCCCATCTTAATCCATGATAATTTGAATCTGGCTGTGAAAATAGAGGGAATTTATCGCTTTGCCAATTAAAATTACCGCTGTCAGTGATTATTCCTCCGATAGCACTTCCATGTCCGCCTATCCATTTTGTAAGAGAGTTGATTACAATATCTGCACCATGTTTGATAGTCTGTAAAAGATAAGGTGTTGTAAAAGTAGCATCTATAACTAGAGGTATTCCCGCATCATGTGCTATTTTAGCAACTGCTTCAATATCTGTAAAATCTAATGAAGGGTTTGAAATTGTTTCTATAAATATTAATTTGGTTTTATCAGTGATAGCCTTAGCAAAATTAGAAGGATCTTTAGCATCTACAAATTTTGTATTGATTCCAAGTTTAGGAAGTATTGCAGCAAATTGAGAATATGTACCGCCATATACATTAAATGATGAAACTATTTCATCTCCTGCTTCACATATAGTTATTATAGTATAGAATATTGCATTTGTTCCAGATGATACCGCAATAGATGCCTTACCGCCTTCCATAGCAGTAATTCTTTTTTCTAATACATCTGCTGTCGGATCGCCAAGTCTTGTATAAATATACCCAAGTTCTTTTAAATCAAATAAATCAGCAGCATGTTTTGAATCTCTAAACAAATACGAAGTAGTTTTATATACCGGAACTCCTCTGCTCCCGAATATATCATTAGAATCCTGTCCTGCATGTGCTGCTAATGTTTCAAATTTTAATTCTCTTGACATCTTTATAATACTCCTTAATGATAAAATAAAAAAAAGCCGCCAAATAAATTTGACGGCTTTAAAGTACAAAATAAAAAATAAATTATTATTGACAGCCATCATTATTAAACATACACATTTGCATGAGGCAAAACATTTTGTTCATAACGATGATTGTTTTCATTTACAATATTTCCTAAAATATTTATTTAATAATTAATTAAAGATTATACAACAATATAAAATTATTGTCAACAGTAATTAGTTTTATTTTTTTAAGTATTACAATAATTTTAAATAAAGCTTTAATCATAATTAATATAACTAAATATTCGACTTAAAACAATAAGTCTAATATTAGGTAATAAAATTTAAATCAAAATCTTATTTAAATTAACATTTCATTTAACGCACGCTAAATCGATTTATATAATAAATTTAAATTGAATTAATAACTAAATTATATTTCTTTAACTGCTATGCGTGCGTGTTAATACATTATAAATTTAAATAAAACTAGGGCGGGTGCTTTAATTTATAATTTGACTAACAAAATAATTGAAGTTATATTTTAAAAAGAAATTAGTAAATATAAAGGGTGGGGTATGTAATTAAAACTGTTTTATAATAAAAAAAGGAGCTTAGCTTTTAATTTAAGTTAAACTCCTTTATTTTAACAACAAATTAATTATTATTTATTTTTTAGAAAAAGCGTCTATAACATGTATCAATGTATTTTTATATTCATCTAACATTTCACCATAATTATCCAAATCTTTCATATAATACCAATCATCATTAGGATCTTTATTATATCCATCGAAATTAAGTCCTTTATCTTTTATTAATTCAAAAACTTGTTCAGATATTTCTGCATTTTTAAAAGGTTTTTGTTTTCTTAATCCGCACTGAATTATATAGCCAGCAGTAGTAAAACCCACTAAAACTTTTTCATTTTCTATTTCTATTTCTTTAGCTAAAGTAACCCAACTATAACAATATGAAATTTCCTTATTTGGATATCTTAATATTCTTTCTCCTTTAATATTAGGATTATTAGTTCCATCATAATAGTACAATTTAAAGTCTTTAAAGTTTGCATTGTCTTTCAATAATTGATAAAACATTGTATGCACTTTAGTTGTCAATGGTATATCCCAATGAGTACTATTTCTATACTGATAATATAAATAATAACCGCTATATAGATGTTTTTTTACTTCACCTGAATATGAATATTCTTTATTGTATAAAGTTACATCATTGTCATTTGCATCTTTAGCATTTTTTATTAACAAATATTTCCAATGGCTATCATCTTTATAATTATCTATTATATTCTTGCATTTATCCGATATAGTTTTATTTACTTTATCATTAAATATAGTATTTATAAACTCTTTTAATTTATTTGGATATTTTATCAATAATTTTTTATTATCATTATCTTTATCTTTATTATTTCTAAATATAGATATTGTTGTAGAACGATAAGGTCTAAAATTTTCTATTTCATTTTTATCAATAAATACTAATATAGCCCTATGTATTAAATAATTTCCATTTTCATTATTAAAGCCATTTTTAGTAAAAATATAATTTACTACATTAACTATATTTTCATTACTTATATTGTCTAATAAGAAATCAATATTACCTTGTAAAAATACATTATTCTCACAGGCGTAAATTATTTTTCTAATCTTTTCATCACAGCTTTTTAATATATCTAATTTATTTTGTTCTGATTCAACTATTATTTTCAATATCTCTTGATGATTATCATTATAAGGTTTTAATAATATTTTTCCATTTTCTATAAATGATTTTATAAAACTAATTTGGAATTTTAGTTCATCATCATTGCCAATATGTTCATAGTAAATAAATATAAAATTCCTTATAAATCTCAATATATCTTTATAATCTTTGATTTTTTTAATTATTGAATCTATATTTTCATTTTCTTTATAATTTTCTTCTTTATATATTTTATTTAAAATAATAAAAAAACTAAACAGTAATATTTTATATTTCAAATCATAATTATTTATTTTAAGCAAAATAATATAGTCATCTTTTTTATCAAAAATGTTTATATTTTCTTCAAAAGTAGATATTTTATTATTATAAATATTTCCATCATATATACAAAATATTTCATTAAATAATTCAATGGTTTTACTAGTGGTTAATTTATAAAATATATCCAATATATTAACTATAAATTTTATATTACATTCTAACATACAGTTTTTACTATCATCAATATATTTTGTGTCTGTTTTTATTACAAATAAATTAAAGAAATCTTTTAGATATGATCCTATTTTTTCATTTTTTTTCTTTATATATTCACATTGTTCTGCATATAACATTCTAAATACAAAATCAAAAAAGTTTTTAAAAATACTGTCTATATCATTTTTCTCACTATCTTTTGAAAATTCCCAGAAAAAATCAGACCAAGTTGTATCTATTTTTTCTTTAAATTCTGCTAAAAGATTAACATCTATTTTTCCATCTAAAAAACTTTCAAGCTTTGATTTAAATATTTCAAAATCTGTTAATTGCTTTCCCCTTGAGTTCATTTTTATATATAAATCATCAGGATCCCCTTCTATATATTCACAATAAAATTGTATGCCATTTAATTTGCTGCTTTTAATATTTTTGTTATTTTTAACTCTTTTATGAATATCATCTATTACTTTAAGCATTCCTTTAACAGTTGTATCTTTTTCCCAAAAGTTTAAAAACTTAATATTATCTTTTAATTTGTCTGATAACTTTTCATTTGTTTCTAAATTAATTTCATTTCTTTTTATACTTAATAAAAATGATATAAAGTCCTTTGATGAATTTCTAGTTTCATAAGTAAACTTTTTTAATCGTTCTCTTTCAAAGTTGAAATACCAATAAAATAAAAATAAAGTTGTCAATCTTTGCTGCCCATCTAATAAATAAAAAATGCCGTTATCTTTTACTCCATATATATAGTCTAATATTAATTCTCCTTTATCATTTGATAAAAAATCAACAATAACATCTAAAAAATCATCTCTTATTTTTTCTGCTTCATTAGTATTTCTTCCCTGAGCATAACCTCTTTGTATAATAGGCACAACGACATTATTTTCGTATTTATTTAATAATGATATAAAATTTTCTTTATTATCACTCATAATATTCTCCTTATTTATTTTTTTCATACAGATAATCACTTATTGAATTGATGATATTATCCAAATAATCTTTTTTGTCATTTTTTGTCCATAATAGTATATCCCTAGGATCTTTTGTATAATATTTTAAAAATAGATTCTTTGTAGATATAGGAATATATTTTTTATTATTTTTAATTAAATCTTTAATTTTTTTTAGTTTCATAGGAAAAATAGAGTTACTCAATGTAGTATTATTATTTACATCTATTAATGCCAAATTAGAAATATTATTTTCATCATATAAATAATTATTTTCTTCTGATGTTATAAAGTCCCCACTATTTTCTAATGATTTTTCATAAATAAAAAATAATGCATCTAATATATAATTAAATTTATCTTCTATTTTGAAATTATTAAAAGCTTCATCTAAATTTTTATATTCATCTTTTATTAATTCTTTATTTTGAAGTATATATTGTTTATTTTCTTCTATAAATTTTTCTTTTTCTTTATCAGATAATTTTTGTGATTTTCTTGCATGTATATGCTCCAAAGATGGCTTTATTTTTTTGTATTCGTCAAATGGAAATCTTATATTTTCTTTCAAGCTTTCTATTATATTGAATAATAATAATATTTTTATTATTTGAATATTATTATTATCATATTTCAATTCTAATATATTTTTTTCTAACTGTTCATGATTATTAGCATTAATACTTTTTTTTATATCTTCTTTTATTTTATTATTAAAGTTTTCTTTAGTGTTTAGTTATTTATCTTTCACAACATATGATAATATAGTTTTTAACTCTTTTGAACGAGAGGCTATTAAATAACCGATATCATTATATAAATTATCATCTTCATACCATTCTTTTAAAATATAAAAATATTTTGAAAGCTCTTTCCAATTTTCAGTTAAATTTTTTTTATCTTTAAACTTTTTATAAAAATGTTCAAATATTTCATATTTTGTTTTTACAGTATTATTATTTTCTTTTTCTATACCATATATTAACTCAAATAAAAAATCCATTCTAATGTCAGCATTATCATTATTAGAAATAAAATACCAGAATTTATCGTTTTCTAATTCTATTTCCATATTTTCCCATTGATTGGCAATATTTATTTGTTTTAATTCTTCTACTTTTTTGCTGCTGTCATTATCATCTTTAAAATTTGATTTATGTAAGAATATAGCCTTTATCAATTCACTATCAGTAAGTGGTATTTTTCCTGCATTAAGCCTTTGAAAAACTTCATTTTCGTCATCGCTTCCTATATTATACCATATTATATTTACATTATTTAATAATTTTTCCTTAAAGTCTTCTTTCTCTATTTGATTATTTTCATTTTTATTAAACCAAATATCTATATATTTATAAGCTTCAAAAATATAATAATAGTCTATGTTTTGTTTATAATCATTTTCTGGTGTATTTATATCAATATCATCTAAAAATTCTTTATTTTGTTTTGTTTCGTATTTTAAAGTAAATAGTTTATTATTTTCATTATTATTTAAATATTTTAATATCAAATAAATTGTGGTTAATCTCTGCTGCCCATCTACTAAATTATATTGTTCTTTATTATCATCTTTTTTTACATATTTTACAGCTATAGGGTTAAGACAATACTTCTCATCTCCTTTTTTATTTTCTATAAATTCTTTTATATCTTCCAATAAAGCCTGAACTTCGCCATTTTCACCTCTCCATCTATACCCCCTTTGATAGCTAGGTATAACGAAATTATATTCTATATTATTATATACTATTAACTCGTTTATGCTTCGCATTTCTACAGATTTATTATTTTGCTTAGTTGATTCTGCCATATAATAGTCCTTAAAAATAAATATACACTGTATAGTATAACATATTTTAATGACAAAAACTGTCTTAAAAAAATCAAAAAATAAAAATTTAAAAAATATTTTATTATCATATTGACAAAAATATAATTTAGTATTATAGTACCAATATACTAAATTAGTAATAACAGGAATAAAAAATGATTCCAATATCAGAAGCCTCAGCTATAGCTCTGCACTCTGCAGTATATATATCTATTAAAGAGTTTGCATCTCTTAAAGATATAGCAGAAAGATTTGATGTTTCGCCTAATCATTTATCGAAAGTTCTTCAAGCACTTGTAAAGGTGGGGTATCTTACTTCATCAAAAGGACCTGCAGGCGGATTTAAAATTGCTGAGGGTAAAGAAAATGCTTCTTTTTTGGATATATACGAAACTATAGAGGGTAAAAATTGGCAGAGAAGCTGTTTGTTTCATTCTAAATGCGGTAAATATTGTTCAAGCTGCATAATGGGTGATTTAGTTAATGATATAAACAGAAAGTTCAAAAACTATATGGAAAGCCATACAATCAAAGATCATTATTTATTAGATGATGATTTCAAGATAAATAAAACAGATGATAAAAAATCAAAACAAAAAAAATAAATGGAGGATTAAATGGACAATAAAATGTTTTGTTATCAATGTCAGGAAACAATGAATAATACAGGCTGTGTTACTTCTGGAGTATGCGGTAAAAAACCAGATTTAGCCTATTTAGAAGACTTACTAGTTCATGTAACTAAAGGACTTTCTAATATAACAACTGCTATAAGAAAAGAAGGCGGAAAAGTAGATAAAAAAGTTAATCATGATGTAACATTCAATTTATTTACTACTATAACAAATGCGAACTTTGATAAAGAAGTTTTTTATAAGAGAATAGAATACACAGCAAAACTTTGCAATGAATTAGCAAATCAGGTAAAAGACAAATCACTTATACTTGAAGAATCTCTATGGACACCTAAAAGCAAAGAGGATATGGACGCTAAATCAAAAACAGTAGGCGTATTGGAAGAGAAGAACGAAGATATAAGAAGCCTTAAAGAAACTGTTATATACGGAGTTAAGGGATTAAGTGCTTATATAAGACATGCTAATATGCTTGATTATGAGAATGAAGAGGTTGATGCTTTTATACAGAGAGCTTTAAATGATACATTAAGAGATGATATAAATGCCGATGAACTTTTAGCTTTGGTACTTGAAACAGGTAAAAACGGTGTTGATGGAATGGCACTTCTTGATAAGGCTAACACTTCTACTTACGGTAACCCAGAAATTACAAAAGTTAATATAGGTGTAGGAAAAAATCCTGGAATATTAGTATCTGGTCATGATTTAAAAGATATAGAAATATTGTTAAAACAAACAGAAGGCACAGGAGTAGATGTATATACTCATTCTGAAATGCTTCCTGCTCACTACTACCCAGAATTAAAAAAATATAAACATTTTGTAGGAAATTACGGCGGAGCTTGGTGGGATCAAAGAAAAGATTTTGAAAGTTTCAACGGACCTATACTAATGACTACAAACTGTATAGTAACTCCTTTACCAAGTTATAAAGACAGAGTATATACAACAGGGGCAGCAGGTTTTGAGGGCTTAAAACATATAGAAAGCCATACAGATAAAGAAAGCGATAAAGATTTTACTCCTATAATAGAGCATGCAAAAAAATGTCAGCCTCCTAAAGAAATAGAAAGCGGTTTTATAGTTGGAGGATTTGCCCATAATCAGGTATTATCACTTAAAGATAAAATTGCTGAAGCTGTAAAATCAGGTGCTATAAAAAGATTTATTGTAATGGGCGGATGCGACGGAAGACATAAAGAGAGAGAATACTATACTGAATTTGCTCAAAAACTTCCTAAAGATACTGTAATATTAACTGCAGGCTGTGCTAAATACAGATACAATAAATTAGATTTAGGCGATATTAACGGCATACCTAGAGTATTGGATGCAGGACAATGTAATGACTCTTATTCATTAGCTGTTATTGCTTTGGGACTTAAAGATTTATTCGGTTTAGATGATATTAATGACTTGCCTATAGTTTATAATATAGCTTGGTATGAACAGAAAGCTGTTATAGTTTTACTTTCTCTTCTATATTTAGGCGTAAAAAATATTCATCTTGGACCTACGGTTCCTGGATTCTTATCACCTAATGTAGTTAATATATTAGTTTCAAAATTCGGAATCTCTGGAATAGGAAATGTTGATGAAGATTTGAAAAAATTCAACTTGATAGCATAATACTCCAAATATGAAAAAGAGCTTAACTTTTATAAGTTAGGCTCTTTTTTTATACATAGCTAAATAATCATACTTTTAAAGTATTAATTAATTTACTTTAAAACATATATGATTTTTATTTATTTTTCTTTATATTAAATCAATAAATAAATATAAAAAACAAAGTTATCAATCTATAAAATAATCAAAAAATAATTAAAATACAAATTCTTACAAACTTAAAAATTTTTAAAATAAACATATTATTGTTGACATTCATAGCATTATTATATACTATATTATCATATACAATAGTGTCATCAAATATTCTTTAGGAGTTTATTATTATATTAAATCTAATTCAAATATAACTATAGAAATATATAAAAAATAATTCTTTTTAATAATTCTCTAATAACTAAAATTAATTTTCTATTAAAAAATTATTAATAGGTCTTAAAGATAAATAAAATAAATAGGATATAATATGAAATTAATCAGCAAAAAAATAGTATCAGTTATTTTTATAGGTTTTGCAATAATTGTAACCGGTATTTTAATTTATAATAATAAAACGCTTATTAATAAAAGTTTTGATACAAATCTAAGACCAAAATACCATTTTACACCAAAGTCAAATTGGCTCAATGACCCCAACGGATTATGCTATTATAACGGCTCATTTCATTTATATTATCAGTATAATCCTTTTGCTCCTTGCTGGGGTGCTATACATTGGGGACATGCCACAAGTAAGGATATGTTAAATTGGAAGTATGAAGATATAGCATTAAAATATGATAATGAATATGATAAGGACGGATGTTTTTCTGGAAGTGCAATAGAAAAAGATGGTAAGCTTCATATATTCTATACAGGAGTTCAATATCATAAAATAAAATACAATGAATATAATATACCTATTCAGGAAGACCCTAACGGATTTACTCCTTCTCAAATACATGCTTTTTCAGAAGACGGAGGATATTCATTTAAAAAAATACTCCCGCCTTCAATAATGCCAATAAAAGATAATCAAATGAGAGATCCTAAAGTTTTTAAAACTAAAGAAGGTTTTTACAGAATGGTGCTGGGAGATACTGAAGATTATAAAAAAGGAAGTATTGTATTTTATAAAAGTGAGGATCTTAATAAATGGGAATTTGAAGGAAAATGGACTAGTGATAAATTCGGCTGGGGCTGGGAATGTCCTGATTTTTTTGATTTAAATAATAATGATGTTTTAATATTTTCTCCTATGGGAGCTGGAACTAAAGAATATCCTAATATTGCTATGTATTTAACCGGTCAAATGGATTTTAGTAATTTTAATTTTAATATAGAAAGTAAAGGATTATTAGATGAATCTTTTGAAATGTATGCTCCGCAGACTTTTAATTATTATGATGAAAAAAAACAAAGAGAGAGAAGAATTATGATAGGCTGGATAAGAATGTCAAAGCCTTTTGATAATAATAATAATTTCTGCGGAATGATGACTATACCTAGAGAATGCTTTATAGAAAATGGAATATTCAAAACTTATCCTATAGAAGAATTTAACAGCAAAAGAAAAGGAAGATTAAAAGATTTAAAAAATACTAAAAATCTTTATGATATTGAGTTTAAAATAAAAGATAATTTTAATATGACATTATTTGCTGACAGCAGTAAAAAAGGACTTTATTTAAATTATGATAAAAATAACAGCTTATTAACCATAGACAGAAAAGATGTGAAATTTGAGGGAATATCAGGGGCTGAAAAAATAGAGATAAAAATAGATTTATCATCTGATATTAGAATAATAGCTGATGTATCCGTTATTGAAATATTTATTAATAAAGGAGAAAAATCATGTTCATTTACTGTTTATCCTTTGGGTGAAAATATTTTTATTGAAAATGATAAAGATATGAATATATACAATATATACTAAAATGATTTTTTGAATTTAAAACATTTGAAGAAATTGTTATAGAAAATAGACTTGTTTCAAAACTAAATTTATAAATTTTTAATTTAATATTTTTTTAATTATAGTTGGGGCTTTGCCCCAAACCCCACTTCTTTTGTGACGCTGTCCGCCTTCGGTGTGGCACAAAGAAGCAAAAAGACTGCATATTTATATACTAAAATACTAAATTATGCAACATGTAAAACATCATGTTTATAATTTTAAAATTAAATAATTTTTATAATTAATCTTGTCAAGTAGTTTTGAAACAAGTCTAATACTAATATATTAAAAACAAAATATAGTTATTTAGCCATATACTAAAACATTTTAAATAATTATCTGTTTTCGGCTCTAAATCTAGCTGGGTCTGTAAATGGACGCCTGCCTTGAAACTTTGATAAATAAACTATATTGCTTGCTATATTTATAAAGCCGTTATCTCCGTATTTCATTATAGTTTCTTTTGCCTGCTTATCTTTCATCATATAATATGCCAAAGGTACTTCATCTATAAATAAATGACATAATATTCGTCCGAAAACATCATAAGAAGATACAAGCATACTTACATTTGAAGCATCATTGATTTTCTTTTCAATATATGCTTTAACATTGCTTCCATAATTCTGCTTTAATTCTGGAGCATCAACTCCTATAAATCTATAATAATTATCTTTATATCTTATAGTATCTCCGTCTGATACTTTTATAAAATCCTTATCTAAAGAAACTAAATACTTTGGATTAATATTATTAGTATCTATTTCTCTAAAGTCTTTATTTGTTATAGATAAAAAGATCTTTGTATTATTACTGTCTCTTAGAGTTAAATATTCTTCGCTATTTATATCATTAATATTCAAAACCACATGTATATAATGAATTTTAAAAAATCTAAGTTTATCAATTAACTTATCATCACTAGCATAAACAATAATATTATTTTTAAAAAATAAACTATAAAAAATTAGTTTAAACTTACCAATAAATTTTATACTTGGAAAATATTTGCTTATATATTTTTTATCTTCATCACTTTCAGCATATAACACATAAACTCTATCTCTGTTTTTTATATAATCATAAATAATAGAAGTTTTATTGTTTTCTATCATGCTCATTATTGATTTTAAGTCTATAATTAAATCTTTGCTTTCTTTAATACGAGAAGTTTTTATTATAAATATTAAAACAAATATTATTATTACAGTATAAATAAAAGTCTTTATAATTTTTTCACTTTTTTTATTAGAAGTTCGCATTTAGCTTTTATATCCTCAGAAGATACTATCTCAGTAAGCATGCATAAACTCATAGCTTTATGTTCTATAAGCATATCCATATTATTTAATTTTATACCGCCTATACATACGAAAGGAATATTCAGATTATTGACTACATAATCAAGATAATCAATACCTGTAGCTTCATTAGCATCAGGTTTTGTATTAGTTGAAAAAATAGGACCTATCCCTATATAATCAGCAGAAGTATTAACTGACTCTTCAGCCTGTTTTTGATTAGTAGTAGAAAGTCCTATAATCTTATCAAATCCTACAATTTTTCTCACAACTTCAATAGGCATGTCTTTTTGACCTATATGTACTCCGTCAGCATCAACTGCAATAGCCAAATCAGCATAATCATCTATTATAAATAAAGCATCGTATTCTTTTGTAAGCTCTCTAATTTTTAAGCATTCCTCATATTTTTCACGCATATATTTATTAGGATTATCTTTTTCTCTATACTGTATAATTTTTATTCCGGCTTCTAGCATAGATTTGACAACTTCTATATTATTTCTGCCGTTAGAAAAATCTTCTGCCGTTACGCAGTATATACTGTCTTTAAAATATCTATCTTTTAATATTTCTCTTCTTTTTTTAATATCAGTTAAATTTTTAATATCTTTCATAAAATGATTCCTAAAATTTATTTATTGCATTTTAGTATAACTTTATATTTTTTTCAAATTAAAAAATTATACGCACGCAGAGTAAAATAATAAATATTAATAAATTAACATTCATATTTTTTTAATAAACAACAATAAATTAACCGTGCGTTAAATAAAATTCTAAACCTAATAAAAACTTGGGCGGGTGCTAAAAAATCTAATTTAAGCAGCAGAATAAATAAAAACTAAAATATGAAAGTAAAATAACAAGGAATAAAGGGCGGTAAGTGAAAATTAAATTTTTTGCTTTATTTTTGTTCCCACCCTCTAGGTTTTCTAAACTCACTGTCATTTTTTATATTGTTTTTCTTTTTAGTCCATCTGTTATTTTAACTGCCCACCCAAGATTTTTTTAAATTTAGTGCATATTCACCGCACGCAGAACAAAACTAAAAATATAAATTATTTTGAAATTCAAATTTTATTATATTGAAAATTTTGCTAACCGTGCGTTGAAGAAATTCTAATATAATAAAAAATAGAAATTAATATTTATTTTTATATCAACTTTTTCCGGACTTCGTCAAAGTTTCAAAAAATGCAAAAGATTTAGCTTCGTTGTTTGGAATATGTATTAGCTATAAAATAATGCTTGTATTTTAGGTAAAAAATGCAGTTCTTTTGGTTCTTTTATACCAATAAAAGAACTGGGGGTGTGGGGGCTAGTCCCCACAAATAATAAAAATTAAGAAAATAATTTTTAACAAAATATAGTTGTTTAGGTATATATAAAAACAAGCAGTTTTCACGACAGTTTTTGTCATAGCATTACTTTATAATATTAATAAATAGTTAAATAAAGAGTTAATAGGAACTAGTGATTATGTATAAAACTATAAAAGAAAAAATTAAAGAAGCAAAAGAAATATTATCAAATGAAGCAGAAAATAAAGAAGCATTAAAAACATTATACACATCATATATGCAAATTGAAGATTATAAAAAATCAAAAATATATTTAGAGAAATATTTAAAGCTAGAAAAAAACGATTATAATGCTTGGAAAATATTAGGTAATTACTTAAATAATGCTAATAATTTTAAAGAAGCTAAAAAAGCATATTTAAAGGCTCTTGAAATTAATGATAAAGATATAAGAGTATTTGCTAATTTAGCAAGAACTTATATTGAATTAGATGATAGAGATAATGCCTATAAAACTATACAAAAAGCTATTGAATTAAAAAGCAGTGATGAAAAAATGATAATAGAAATATCAAATATTCTATGTTTGATAAATAAATATGATGAAGCTATTAATCTGCTTGAAAATTTTTATCAAAACTGTTATTCAAAATCTTTAACTGAACAATTAGCATATATTTATGAAAGAGTAGATAGTTATGATAATGCTGTAGAGCTATATAAATTATTAAATGATGAAGAATCACTTTTAAATATATATCTATATTCAACAAATCAATTCAAAGAAGCAGCAAAAATTTGCAGAAAAAATATATATATGGATTATTACGATTACGGATATAAATTAGCTGATATATATTTATTTCTAGGATACAGTAAAAAAGCAATAAAAATACTGAATTTGTCAAAATATAATGATAAACATTTTTATATGCTAGCTTATATGGAAAGATTAGCTAAAATTTATGAGGCTGCTAAAAAATATTCCAAAGCAGCATATATGAGAGAAAAAATGGCTAATATAGACAAAAAAGAAGAAATAAACTGGGCTTATTTATCAAAATACAGATTTTTATCTAATGATTATGACAGAGCAATAGAAGCAGCAAAAGAAGCATTAAAAATAGATAAAGACTATAGAGTTCCTTTATATTATCTTGCTGCAAGTTATAAAAAACAGGGAAAAGATAAAAAGGCTTATAAAATATACAATAAATTAATAAGTAATTTTGAAAACAGAGCGGAAATATTAAAAAACTTTTATTATAAAAATATGTATAAGTACTGTGAAACAGAAGAAGAAAAAGAAGATTTTCATAATACAGATTGGAAATATGAAAGAGTTAGTAAAGAAGAATTATTATACACATTATTAAGCTATAAAGATTTAGAAGAATATCAAAAAATAAAAGAAGTTTTTAATGATTACATATACAGAGAAAAAGATAATAATAAAAAAGATATACATTTTTTTGAAAGTAAAAATATAAAAACATACATGAATGAATTTCATTATAATGATGGTTATATAACTTCTATTGAAATAGGAGAAATATTTGAAGAATTAGAAATGTATGAAGAAGCTTTATTTATATATTTTGATGTTCTAAATAAATATTCTTATGATGAAAAAATAGGCATTTATCATAGACTTTACAGCTGTTATAAAAAATTAAATAAAGATGATTTGGCAAAAGAAATATTGCACATAGCAAAAGACATAGGAATTAATACAAATAATTTTGATGAGTAATAAAGTTATAAATTAATTTTTTAGAAAAAATAGGAGAATAAAATGCTAGATAATAAAAAAAATTACACAATAGAAGAAATAAAAGAATTAATAAATAAAAAAATAAATAATGAAAAACTTGAAGATGATGATGTACTTTACAATAAAGAAGCTCAAGAAATATTAAAGAAGCATTTAAAAAATGATCCTAATAATAAAGAATTATTATTTTTATTAGCTTTGGTACAGTATGATGATTCATATATTGATGATGAATATAAAAAAGTAATAGCAACATTGAAAAAACTTTTAAATCTTAATTATAAAAAAGATAAAGTTTTATACTATTTAGCAGCATCATATTATTATGACAGTGATTATGATAATAAAAAAATACAAAAAAAAATTATTGAATTATTAGAAAATGCTATTGAATTAAATAATAAAGATTCTGAATATTGGTATTTACTTGGAAAAGTACATTTCTTTGTTATAAAAGATTATGATAAAGCTATAGAGTTTCATAAAAAAGCAGCTGAAATAAATTATACAGAAACAATTTGTAACAATAAAGAATATTATTATTATACATTGGGGAAAATAAATTTATATTTAGGAAAAAGCCAAGAGGCTATAGAAAATTTTAAAAAAGCTATAAAAGATTCGATAGATTATTTTAATGATTTCTATGAAGTGTCTAATTATTGGCATTATTTAGGATTAAGCTATGAAAAAAACGGACAGTATGATGAAGCTTTGAAAAGTTATACAATGGCATTAAATATAAATGTAAGAAGCAAGTTAGATGATAATTTTTATAATTGTTTAAAGGCATTAAAATCATTGTATGATTTATATAAAAAACTCGGTAAAAATGATGATGCTTTGTACGCCTTGAAAGAAAGTATAGAAAAAGATATGTCAGCACCATTTATGATTATACCCAATGATGATAAGGATTTTAAAGGAAGCGAAACTTATAATGATATAATTGAGGCATATAATTATATTATTTGGGATTATCGTAAGTCAGCTGCAGCATGCAGAGAAATGCTCGCAGATTTTTATAAAAGATATGGAGAATATGATAAAGCTATAGAATTATATAATCAAATATCTATAGAAAATTATAAAAATATAGCTGAAACATATATAGAAGCTAAAAATTATAAAAATGCAATAGATACATATAAAATGATTATAAAAATGCATCCTGATAATGAATTGAATTATTATATTGATATTGCCAATACTTTTGAAAATGCAGAAAATTATAATGGGGCTATTGATTATTACAATAAAGCTATAGAAATTGACAGCGGAAATTCAGACTATTATGTTAATAATGCTGAAATTTATAAAAAATTAGAAAACTATGAAGAGGCTATTAATTATTATAATAAAGCTATAGAAATTGACAGTGGAAATTCAGACTACTATGTTAATAATGCTGAAATTTATGAAAAATTAGAAAACTATGAAGAAGCTATTAATTATTATAATAAAGCTATAGAAATTTTAAATAAACCATGCAAATATCATGAAAAATTAGCAGAATGTTATGAAAAGCTTGGAAAATACAATAATGCTATAGAAGCATATAAAGAATATTTTAAAATAGCTGATGATGAACTATTCATATATATAAGAGGCAGTAAACTTGATACATTAAAAAATATTGCTTATCTATATAATAAACTTAATGATATAGAAAATAGAAATTTATATTATGAAAAAGCCATAAAAAAATGCAGAGAACTTATAAAAGAATATAGGAAAAACAAAAAAGAATATTTAAAAGAAATAGCAGATATTTATATAAAAATAGGAAATAAAGAAAAAGCATTTGAAATATATAATGACTTAATAAAAAAGTATAATAAAGAAATATCAAGAAATAAAAATGATTATGAGCTTTTGGAAATACAGGCAGATTTATATTTGAAAATTGATGATAAAGAAAGTGCATTAGAAACATACAATAAAGCTATAGAAGTATGCCTTAAAAATATAAAAAGTTTTGAAAATAAAAAAATATTGATTTCAGATAATGATTATAAAAATAAAAGAGATTCTTATATGGAAAGTTTATCATATTTAGCATTTTTCTATCAAAAAATTTCAAAACCAGATAAAAGCATACATATTTATGAAGAGCTTATAAAAATATATAAGGAAAATATGCCAGATAAAGAAGATAATATAATTTATTTAGAATCCATTGCAGAGCTTTATATAAAATTAAATCAAAAAGATAATGCTTTAAAAACATATAAAAGGATTTTAGAAATAGATAAAGATAATAATGAAGCAAAAGAAAACATAAAAGATATAGAATCAGGAAAAGAGGTAGAAACAGCATACATTTTTGAATTATGGAATAGGAAGTATAAACAATAGGAGAAAATATAAATAGTATTTAAATAATAAAAGCCTAATATGTTTTACCATACTAGGCTTTATTATTAAGTTGGTTGTTAATCAATTTATTTCTTTTTATTCTTTTTTGCTTCTTTTGTATTCACTTCAAGTGCAGTATTGTTATCCTTTTTGGTATAAATATATATAAGCATTATAAGAGCTATTATAAACATCACTATAGAATAAATTGCTCCTGCAGTAATTGGTCCCAAAGTCCATTCTGTAATATCGCGTGCGAACTGTTCTATTAAAGTTCTAAAAAGTCCGTAAAGCAAAATCCATACCCAAAGCCTTGTACCAGGTCTTATTTTTTTATTTTTCTCGCTTAAATAAGCTATTAAAAAAGAAACGAATGCAAGAACCAAACCTTCAAGAAAAGCCTCGTATAACTGAGAAGGGTGTCTAGGCTCAGTATAAGGTCTTATAGCTGGAAACATTGCAGCCCATCTCTCATAACCGCCTACTGCATCATATAAAGGAAATTTCATACCTAAAAAAGAATCTGTAACTCGTCCGTAAAGCTCAGCATTCATGAAGTTACCAATCCTTCCGAAAAATAAACAGAAACTAGAAGGGAGTGTGGCATTATCTGCTATGGTATAGAAATCATATTTATATTTTTTGCTAAATATGAATTCAGCAATAAACATACCTATAAGTCCTCCATGAAATGACATTCCTGCAAAACCTGTAAAACTAAATCCGTTATCAAGATTAATACCTATTATTTCCCAAGGAGTTAAAAAGCTCTGAGGAGAATAAAAAAGAAAATAACCTATTCTAGCTCCAACTATAGCACCAACAGCAGCATAAAATACCATGTCATATATACCGCCGTTTTTTTCATTAAGATTTAATTTTATCCACCCTCTTTTTTGAACAAAATACAATATTATGCATGATACTAAAATACCTACTATATACATAAGCCCATACCATCTTACTGCACCTAGTATTGGTATATTAGGAGGAAACACATAAGGTGTGAAAAATTCTGGATAAGTCATATATTTTCCTTAAAAATTTATTAATTATTTTTATAACAAAATAAGATTTTTAATATAAGATAATACATTGAAATTATTAATCTATCAAGTGTTTATATATCAGATAATTTTAATATAGACAATGATCTTTTAGCCTCTAATGATAAAATATCCTCATCATCTTCATTTATAAAAGTGTTCAGTATATCTCTGCTTCTTTCTAAATTAAATGCTGATAAACAAGTTAAGCATTTCCATATAAGAAGTTTATCGTCTTTATATTTGTTTATCAGGTTAATTATATACTTAAGATTTTTTTCACTCTGAAGACTTTTGTTATGAAATACAATATACCCAAAAGCATCTATTGCCTCATAAATTTTACTTAAATCATCGCTTGTTAAAATTTCTATTAATACAGGAAAAATTTCATCATTCATCTTTGCTAAAGTTCTTGCTATTATATCTCTAGGCAAAGGATATGACTTTTTTGATGATACTTTTTTTGGTAATTTTTTATATTGATTATTTCCTATGATTCCAAGATACTCTTTCATTTTTTTGGCAGTATCAATGTCGCCGCATTGCAGAGTTTCACATATTGCTGTCTTAGTATAAAGGCTTTTTTCTTTAGATAATTGCAATAATAATTTATTTTGTACATTATCTTCATATATATAATATTTCAAATTCATAGAAGCAGATGTTCTTATTACAGCATTATCACTATTCAGACAATCGATGATATCTTCTAAAGATTTATATTTAATAGCATCGACATCTTCTTCTAATGCCATTCCTCTATTTGCTAATTTATCTAAATCATATTTTAAATTATGTTTCATATATTAATAATATTATTTTTTTTCATATTATGCAACAATTATTCTTTATTATTGCTAATAAAAATTGTTCGCTAAAAATGTATAGCAAATGACGCTGTCCGCCTTTGGCGAATTTGCTATACGCTCACAATTTTTATATTTGGCTTTCTAGTATTTTAAAAATTATTATTTTTTAATAAATAAGTGATTTTATATCATTATACCATCTATTCATATAGCTTTTTAACTCTTCATAGCTTATCATAGATTTTTCAAATTTTTCAACATGCCAAGGTGATATTATGTCAGCAATATTTTTAACATCATTATTTAAATTATTTTTATCTATATTTTCTTTATTAATATTTTTTATAAATTCATCTATTTTTTTTAATAGTTTTTCTTTGTCTATATTTTCTTTTAAATATTTATTAATTTCTATATTTTTATTATTAGAATTTGAATCGCTATGATTATATATTTTTACATTTTTTATGAATGCTGATTGAATAGTCAAAGTAAAAATATCTGTCATTTCAGAAATCTCTTGTATTATAGCTTCAAAATGATTTTTATAACTTAAAAGTGCTGAAGATGTATTTCTATAAACATTATCATAGCATTTTATTTTTTGATTATCATTAAGCCTTTTATATTTAGCAGATTCAAAAGTTTTTAATTTACTGCTTTTGATATAATCATAATCAGATGCATTTGAATATTTAGAATGTGTCTTATCATCAATATGGCAAAAATCGCATCCTGCAAGCAATATATATTTAGGATTAAGCATATATGCTATTCTTAAAGCAGGCATTATAACGCTGCCTTCCATATAAAAATATATATTATTATTGTTATCATCGTTTATAGGATATAGTATCTTTTCAAAACTTTCATCATGTGAAAAATAGAATATTCTTTTATTTTCTATATGAGTAAGAGGAAAAGGATATGCCGTATGAGTAGTGAATATATTTATATTTTGATTTTCTTTTTTAAGAAGTTCTTTTAAATGTATTGAAGAATAAAAACCTCCGTCTGTTGATATAACAGCATCAGGTTTTATATTATTTTTTATTAAACTATTAAAAGCATGTGATAATACTAGTACAAAATGAGTTTTTGATAGTTCTTTAATATTTTCTATATAGTCATCGGCAGAAGCTCCGGCAGATACTAATAAAATAGGTATTTCTTTTTTTAAGATATTGCAGAATGTCTTTATAGAATATCCTTCATTGAAATGCATATTATAGAGTATATTTCTAGTCCATATAGGAGCAAAATAATAATTAGAAGTTAATGACATTAATTTTTCTTTGATAGAGTTTGCAAGTGACATATTGACATTATCATAATATTCTCTGGTTTCATTGTCTATATTTGAAGCTCTTACATGTCTTATATAAACTATTTTTTTTGAATCATTATCATTCATATAAAAATTAAAAAATGCCAATATAGTTTCTAAATCTTCATTTAGAATGAGTATTATGTTTTTTAATATATTTTCATTTGAAAGTTTTAAATTTGACAAAATGAGTTTAACTATTTCTATGTCTTTTTCTATTATGATTGCTTTATTATTTTCATTTAAAGATAAAAAATATTCTATGTGGAAGAATGAAGCTATAGATAAAAATATTCCTATATGTTCATTATTGTTTGTTATAAATTGTGATATTAATCTTTTAGCTTCTTCCATAGGATTATATAGAGAAGTTAAAGGCTTATTATTATATATAACAGCGAATAAATTGTTTTTTGCCTGTTTTAATTGATATTTATTATTTTGCAGATTATATTCTATTAATTTATTTACAGCTCTGAAATTATATTTATTTTTATTTAAAAGCTCTATATTTTTATTGAATATAGTATTATTCATTTTGTTTCTCTATCAGTTGTTTCTCTATCAGATTATTTTTAGAATATGCCGTACTTCTCTATAAGTTCGTATGTAGCATCTTCATCATTTTTAATTTTATTGTATATAATGAGTTCAGGTCTGTATTCAAAATGTATTGTATCATAATTATGCCATTTACCACCCCATATAAATCCGTACTTTTCAAAAACTTTAACAACTTCTTTAGGAGGATGCCATCTTTTATTATAAGGCACAGCATACCATGCTTTATTATTAACCCTAGTCCAAGCCCAATATATTTGCTTGCCGTTATTTTTCTTAGGCAAAGTATCAAAAGCAACCCCATAACTATGATAGCTTCTGCTTGCACTTTTTGAAATTATTTTCCAAACATATCCGCTCACTATTTTTAAAGAATCAAGGAAATTGGCTACTTCCTGATTAGTCTGTGCTATAAGTTTTACTTCTACGCTTACATTTGAAAGCGGCTCATATACATAGTCATGAACTCTTACTTTATAGCCTAATATACTTTTTGTGCTTATATGTTTTACCATACTTCTTTCACTAGTTCCGTCATAAAGAGTATCTAAGAATTTATTATTGATATATTTAGTATTATTTACCCTTCTTTTGTAGTATTCCTGAAGCTCTTTAGTTCTTTCAGGAGTTTCCTTCTGTACTTCAGGCATTCCGTCTACAGTATAAGAGTAGAAACCGAAAGGTATATAATTATCCTGATTTGTAATATCTTCATCAGTTAGAAGTTTTCCATTAGCCCAATTGAACCATATTCCGTCTAAATAAAATCCTAATTCTCTATTTTTTATAATAGGAGGCGATATTCTATTTGAATATGCTAAATGCAGTGCTATGGTTTCTATTGCTCCGGGTCTTATTATTATATCTTTTCTAATTCTCTTTTTCTCATTTTCAAGCTGAATTTGTTTAATATCAGAACTAGACATTATATCTTTTGTATTATTTATATATATTATCCCTACAGCTGATATAGAGGATACAATTATTGTTATAAGTGCTATTGTAAATACTTTATATTTAGATCCGGCTTTTATTATGAAACTTATTAGGGCCAGTACTATTAATATGGTTGCTATTACTAAAACATATTGTAAAATGGTCATATTTTTTATATTACTCTGTAAAAAATTATTTGTTTACATAATATTAACATATATTAATATTAAATTCAAATTTATTATCGTTAAAAAAAATATATTTAGTAGGAAGTTTTATTAAAAAGAGTTATTTGCGATGGGTAAAAAATTGGGCGATGACGGGTTCGAACCGCCGACCTAGTGCTTGTAAGGCACCCGCTCTCCCAGCTGAGCTAATCGCCCTTTCTTTTGAAATGTTATATTATATTAGCATATCATTAAAAAAAAGTCAAGTATTTTATAAAATTAAAACATATTAAATTTGTATTTTTGCTATTTTGTATGTTTGTATGTAAAACTTTATTAAATATATATTGCTAAAATAATAAAAAATGTTATTATAGTATAATGTAAATATTATAAAAAATAAGTAGAATTTTATTAAAATGAATATAGAATTTTTGCTTTCAGCATCATTTGATAATAGAAGGGTTATTCCTAACCAAGACAGATTATTTAAAGCAATAGTTTCTTCTTTAAATGAAGTTAATATTAATCCTCTTGTAATGATTTCAGAGTTTTCTATAATAGAAGACGGAAATACTCTCATATACTCATTTCACCCATCTGCTGATCCTATATATTTTGAGTTTAAAGCAGGCACTTTGTTTATAACCATTAGCACAGGTTCTTTCGGAGCGGGATATCATAAATTCATAGTTGGAGTATTGGACAGAATAGCAAGAAGACTCGATATAGAGTTTAAAGAAGATTCAGTTCATAAAGATCCAAGCGGTTATTTTAAAAGCAGGAATTTTGAATCTTTAAAGAGATTTTTTGTTAATTCTTTAGCCGATTATGCCAAAATGCTCATAACGCATCATGATAATGGATTTAGTAATTTCATGATATCTATGCCTTATAATTATCCTATAATAGAAAAAGAGTATTTTGCCTTATCCGCTTTGGGATATTGGGGCAAAAATTGGTTTACTGATTTTATAGATGCTGATGAAGAAGACAGATTAATTTTAGCATCTGATTTCTTCCTCTGGGATACTGAAGATATAAATGCTAAATTTTGGTTTAAAAGTTTTCTTAGTATGATTTGGCTTTATTTCCCATTTAGAGAGGCTATTGATAATAAAGAAAAAACTATGTATAAAAAAATTATGTATGCTTTTCAGGAAGCATATAAAAAAGATTCTTCATTAAAATATCCTTGGGACATACTTATTGACATTGCTCATTATTTAGATGATGAGAATTTGGTAAGATTTATAGAAAGCAAAAAAACAGTTAATCAGCAGCAGGCTTTTCAGATAGGATTCAGACTAGAAAAGGCTCGTTTTCCTATAGCGGCGGGCTTTACTATCATTCTTCCTATGCGTATGAATGTATTTAAAAATGATAAATCTTTAATAGAATTCAAAGATATTAATGTATATATAGCTATGCAGGTTTATTCTTTTGCAAATGAAGAGATAGATGTGATAATGGAATATGTATTAAAACAGATAGACATTGCCGGAGAAGATAAAGGAGAAAAACTCGATATTAAATCTCAAAGCGGTAAAATAGAAAGTATAGTATATGAAAAAGAATTAGAAGATAATGATCATATCATTACAGTGGCTTGTGCAGCTAAGAAGTTGGCTTTGCTTGCTTGGTTTACTTATTCTGATGCTGAATATAGAGATATCTGTTTAGAAGCTATAAAGTCAATAGATACAGAAAATTAACATAATATTTTTAAAAATTATGTAAAGTAATCATAATAACTGCCGATAAATTATCACATAGCTGATTAATAAGATTGATTGGCTTTAACTTAAAGGTGGTATTTATGTTTAACTTATACGAAGAGCTTACAAAAATTGAAATACTTTTATCAAAAGAAATAGAAGTATATAAAATAATATTAGAAGATGAAGAAAAAAAAGTTAATTCTATAATCAATACAAGATTACAGGATATACATTTGTACTGTGATCATCAGAATGAAAAAATGACAGAAGCTAATGAGCTTAGAAAAATGAGAGAAAATATAATAGATTTAATAGTATTAAATAAATTCCCTCATTTATCAGAAACAGCTACATTATCTGATATTATTAGAAGAATACCATTGAATAAAACAGCTAAAATATCAGCACTTCGTCTTGAATTAGTTACTCTAATGGCTAGATTAAAACATCTTAATAAATTGGCCCCTAAACTTTTTGATGAAGCTTTAGATTTATTTGCAAATATGAAAGAAGTTCTAAATGAAAGCAAAAAAGTAGGCTATAATAATAAAGGCAAAGAGCATGTTGTTAATAGAAAATTATCAGTATTAGTAAACAAGCAAGTTTAATATAGAATATTTATATCTTAATTAAGCGTATGGCATAGTTTTATGTTATACGTTTTTTTTATATATTTTATTTTCAAATTGTAAAAATTATAGAAACATAATATTGCAAAATTATAAAAACGATATATAGTATTACTCAAAAAAATAATATAAAAATTTAAACGGGAAAAAATTATGAAAAAAGTTAATTTATCTGGAAGACATTTTATTAATTTGGAAGATTTTACAAGCGAAGAATTATCAGCATTGATTGATTATACCTTCGAGTTAAAATCAAAAGTTAGGAATAGAGAAGAAATAGATATAATGAAAAATAGGACTATGGTGATGTATTTTTCAAAACCTAGTTTGAGGACTCGTTTAAGTTTTGAAATAGGGATGAAAAAATTAGGCGGAGATGCTTTTGTATTAAAACAAGATGAGATTATATTAGGACAGAGAGAAAGTATAGAAGATAGTTCTAATGTTATTTCAAGATACTGCGATTTGATTATGATTAGAACTTTTGCTCATAGCGATGTTGAGGATTTTGCTAAATATTCAAAGGTTCCTGTTATAAATGCTTTGACAGATCTTTCGCATCCTTGTCAGGTTATGGCAGATTTATTTACTATGAAAGAGCATTTCGGTAAATTGAAAGGTTTAACATTATCATATATAGGCGACGGAAATAATGTATGCAATAGTCTTTTAACAGGCTGTACATCTTTGGGTGTTAATATAAAAGTAGGAGTTCCTAAGGGTTATGAACCTGATGCTAAAACTACAGAAATAGCCAAAAAAATAGCTGAAGAAAACGGCTGTACAGTTGATATTGTTAATGATGTAAAAGAGGCGGTAAGCGGCAGCGATGTAGTTTATACTGATGTATGGGCTTCTATGGGTCAGGAGAGTGAAAAAGAAAAAAGACTTAATGTATTTAAAGGTTTTACTCTCACTAAAGAATTATTTGCTCTTGCTAATAAAGGTGCTATAGCTTTACATTGTCTGCCTGCTCATAAAGGCGAGGAGATTAGCGAAGAAGTATTCAATATGAATTCTCAGTATATTTATGAAGAGGCAGAAAACAGAATGCATGCACAAATGGCTATAATGAGCAGTATAGTAAAAGAATAATAGAAAATTAATATATACTTGAACAATTTTATTTTTGGTAAAATGATTATCAGCTTTTTTGCTGAGACTTCTTAAAAGTTTTTATAATTGTATATGTTTTGCTGAAAATACAAATATAATAATTTAATAAAAACATTTTATAAATAAAGAAAGGATTTATCATGAAAAAAAAATTAGTATTAGCCTATTCAGGCGGTTTGGACACTACAGTTATAATACCATGGCTTAAAGAAAATTATGATTATGATGTAATAGCTGTTTGTGTGGATGTAGGACAAGGTACAGAAACTGACGGCTTAGAAGAAAGAGCTTTAAAAACAGGTGCTGTAAAATACAGATTAGTAAAATGCGAAGATGAGTTCGTTACAGATTATATTTATCCTATAGTTAAAGCTGAAGCTACTTATGAAGATAAATATTTACTTGGTACTTCTGCTGCAAGACCTTTAATAGCTAAAAAACTTGTTGAAGTTGCTTTAGAAGAAGGTGCTACTGCTATAGCACATGGAGCTACAGGAAAAGGTAATGACCAAGTAAGATTTGAATTAACAGTTAAGGCATTAGCTCCTAATTTTGAAATTATTGCTCCTTGGAGAGAATGGGATATAGCTTCAAGAGAAGAAGAAATTAAATATTTGGAAGATAGAAATATAGAAGTTCCTATGAAAAAAGATGATTCTTATTCAAGAGATAAGAACCTTTGGCATTTATCACATGAGGGATTAGAGCTTGAAGATCCTGCTAATATGCCTAATTATGAAAGACTTCTTAAATTATCAAATACTATAGAGAATGCTCCTAATGAAGGACAATTTGTAGAATTAGAATTTGAAAAAGGAATACCTACTAAAGCAGACGGAAAAACTTTCTCGCCTTCTGGTTTAGTTAAATATTTAAATGAAATAGGCGGAAAGCATGCTGTTGGTATAGTTGATTTATTAGAAAACAGAGTAGTAGGAATAAAATGCCGCGGTGTATATGAAACTCCGGGAGGTACTATTCTTTATGCTGCTCATAGAGAAATAGAACATTTATGTTTAGACAGAGAAACATTATATTTTAAACATATAGTTTCTCATAAATTAACTGACCTTGTATATAGCGGAAGATGGTTTACTCCTTTAAGAGAGGCTTTAAGTGCATTTATTGACAGCACTCAGCAAACTGTAACAGGTAAAGTAAAATTAAAATTATATAAAGGAAATATTATACCTGCAGGAGTAACTTCTCCTTATTCTCTTTATAATCAAAGTTTGGCTAGCTTTACTACAGGTGAATTATATAATCACCATGATGCTCAGGGATTCATTACTCTTTACGGACTTCCTTTGAAAGTTAATGCTTTGATGAAAGAGCAAGTGAAAAAAATGGGGTTAAAATAATTAATTATGAAAGAAAAATTATGGGGGGGACGCTTTTCTAAAGAACTTAACAAAGAAGCTAATGATTTTAATTCTTCATTAGCTTTCGACTGTAAGATGTATAGAGAGGATATACTTGGAAGCATAGCACATGCAAAAATGCTTGGTGAATGCTCTATTATTCCTCTCGATGAAAGCGTAACTATAATAAATGCTCTAAAACAAATTTTAGATGATATTGATAATAATAAACTTCAATTTGATTTTGAATTAGAAGATATTCATACGCAAGTTGAAAGATGGCTTATTGATAGGATAGGTGAAATAGGAAAAAAAGTTCATACAGGAAGAAGCAGAAATGATCAGGTGGCACTTGATTTGAGAATGTATTTAAAAACCAAAGTAGAAAATATTAAATCTTTGATATTAGATTTAATTTCTACATTGGTAAGCATTCAAAAAGAGCATACAAAAACCTATATGAGCGGATATACTCATCTTCAAAGGGCACAGGTTATAACATTTGCTCATTATTTAGGGGCTTATGTTGAGATGTTTAAAAGAGATTTTGACAGATTAGCCGATGCCTACAAAAGAATAGATGTTATGCCTTTAGGTGCAGGAGCTTTGGCTTGTTCTACATACAATATAGACAACAAAAAGACTGCTGAAACTCTAAACTTCAAGAATGTTATGCTTAACTCATTAGATGCTGTATCTGATAGGGATTTTGTTATTGAAGTAGAATCTGTTTTATCAATAATAATGATGCATTTAAGCCGTTTTTCTGAGGAGCTTATATTATATTCTACTTCTGAGTTTAAATTTGTAGAGTTTGATGATGAGTTTACTACAGGCTCTAGCCTTATGCCTCAAAAGAAAAATCCAGATATACTCGAGCTTATTCGAGGAAAAACAGGAAGGGTGTATGGAAACTTATTTTCTATATTAACAGTGATGAAGTCTTTGCCTTTAGCATACAACAAAGATATGCAGGAGGATAAAGAGGGTATATTTGATTCATTAGAGAATGTGAAAAACTGCTTATCTATACTTCCTAATGTATTAAAAACTATGAAAGTTAATAAAGAAAATATGCTTAATTCTGTTAATGAAGGTTTTTTAAATGCTACTGAGGTTGCTGATTATCTTGTAAGAAAGGGTATGCCTTTTAGAGATGCCCATGGTGTTTCTGGGCGTCTTGTTGTATACTCAATTAATAATAACAAAAATCTTTCTACTCTTTCAATAGAAGAATATAAAAAAGAGTCAGATTTATTTGAAGATGATATTTATTCTTGTATAACTCCAGAGGCTCAGGTTTCAAACAAAACAATGATTGGAAGTCCTAGTGAGAGTGCTGTTATGGAAGTAATAAAGATAAATGAAGATTGGCTCAAATCAAATAGTAAATAAAAAATATTTTTTATGATTATAAAAACAAGGGTGCTATTGAAAGCTGGTACTCTTGTTTTTTTATTGCATTTTTGTGGCGTTACTTTCACGCACGGTAAGCAAAGCTAAAAATATAAATTTAATTATAAATTCAATATACTTATTTCAAAACTACTTTACAAACAATTTTATGAGTTTATTATTTTATGCTAAATTCAATAGTTTAAACATAATTTAATTAAATGTTTTATATGTTGTATAAATTATATATTTAAGCTAAAAAATGCAGTTCTTTTGGTTCTTTTATACCAATAAAAGAACTGGGGTTTGGGGCAAAGCCCCAACTATAATTAAAAATATTAAATAAAAATTTATGAATATTAACAAATTTAGTTTTGAAACAAGTCTAATTTAAATTATATATAAAAATGTATTTACCGTGCGTTAAATAGATTTGAAATCTAATTAACACTTGGGCGGGCATGCTTTTTATAATTTAAGTTTTTAATATAAATAAAATTTTTTATTGTATTAAAGCTATAAATTCTAAAGGGCGGGTTTTAAAATAAATCAAAAAAGTAAAATTTTATTTTAGATTATATTAAAAAAATATATTAGCTTTTTTACCGATGCTAAAGCAGACTTCATCAAGCCGCAAAAAAACAAATTTATATTATAACATCGTAAATATTTCTAGTTTCAAGAACTTTTACTCCGACTTCATATTCACGCATATATTTAGCAAGTCTGTATCCGTTTATCAGAATTATTTTTACATCTTTTAATTCTTCTACAACCTTCTTAGCCTGCGGAGTATAATCTGAAGTAGTTATAAAAATTCCTCTGTTTATCCCATTAACATTTTTAAGCCCATGAGCAAACTTTGTAATTTCAGTATCATTAACCTTATTATTTTCTTTATAGCATTTGCATTGTACACCTATAATGTCAAAACCGAATTTATCCATAGTAAGAGTACCGTCAATTCCTCTGTCTCCGCTTCCTCCTGTTCTGTACTTCTTGCCGTAGCCCATTTTTTCAAGCAGTTCCAAACATATATTTTCAAATTTAGTACCTTTATCAACAGAGCTTTCACCCATAGACTGAAGCCTGTCAAGTATATCTTTCTCTACGCTTTCATAATACTCTTCAATGCTTTTTTCTATTTCGTTTCTATTTTCATCTTCTATTTCTTCTATGTCATCGTCTGAATTGCTTTTACTGTTTTCTAAATAAGGAGTTTTTTCTTTCAAAGTTTTGAAATCAAAGTTAGGATTTTCTTCATAGAATTTTTTACCGAAGTCGGTTATTTGATATACTCCTCTTTCTGTATTTTCTATTAATTGAGATTTCTTAAGATAAGTTAATGACCAATCAACTCTATCGTTAAATTTTGAATATCCATTTTCTTTTACTAGTTTTAAATCTTCATCAGAAGGATTTGTATATTCTTTAATTTTATCGTATATTTTACTTCTATGTACGGCTTCATTAATTTCATAAAAAAATTTTAGTACATATTTGAAATATTCTCTTGTTTTTAAAAGTGCCATAACTAAAAACCTCCTATTACTTCATTAAAATGATACTTCAATAATTATTTTTTTACAATGTTTTTTATTTTATTCTAAATCCCGCCCTTTATTCTATGCTGCCTAAACAGATAATTTTATTTTTATTTTCTTTGGAGCCTTATTAGAAATTACAGCACCCGCCCAAGCTTTGTTTAAATTTGCTGTTTTTTTCACCGCACGCATAGTAATATTAAAAATATGAGTTTTGTTATTGATACAATTAAAATTTATTATCAAAATGCATTTACCGTGCGTTAAATAGATTTGAAATCTAATTAACACTTGGGCGGGCATTCTTTTTATGATGTAAGCATCTAATATAAATAAAATTTTTAATTGATATTAAAACTATAAATTTGAAAGGGTGGGATTTAATATTAAAAATATATATTTTTTATGTATATAAAATTCTGACGCTTTAAATATATATGGTATTCAATATTTGTATAAATACAGAAAATAATTTTATTGATGTTTTAATTTAATAATATCAGTTTCATTTTCTTTTTTATATTCTTCTTCTTCATTAGAATTATTTATTATTACAAATTGGCATTTTCTATCTTTGTCATTATATTCAGATGAGTGAATAGCTCCATATCCTATATATCTAAGTCTTTCTTTATCTATACCCTTATCTACCAATTTATCAAATATAGCTTTTGCTCTGTTTTCAGATAGATATATATTATAATTTGAATCTCCGCTGCTGTCACTATGTCCTTCAATAATGAGATTTTTGTTTTTATTCTTATCTAAATATTTATAAATTTCATTTATACCATCATCATATTCATCTTTTAATTGATAAGAATCAAAATCAAATTCTATTATATTTGCAGTAACAAGTATTTCATTATCATCTTGCTTTATGATTTCAGTTTGTTTTATAGGTTTTGTATTTTCTTTTTCGATAACATCGTTATTTGTAAGATTTTCTATTTCTTCTGTTATTTGCTGATTATTTGTATCTTCCTCTTTAACAGAATCAGCCATAATTTTTATGTCATCTTCATCTTTTACAGAATCAGCTATAGTTTTTGTGTCATCTTCCTCTTTAACAGAATCAGTCATAATTTTTATGTCATCTTCTTCTTTTATAGAATCAGCTATAGTTTTTATGTCATCTTCTTGCGTATAGGTTTTTGATGCTGTTTTTACAGTTTGACTATTATCATTATAAAGTACAGCATGCAGATTCTTGCTGAAAGCCAATACCACAACATGCTTATCATTAGTAGAACATGAAACAGTAAAGATTAATAAAAATATTAAAGGTAAAATTTTATTTATCATAATTAACCTCTTAATACAATAATTTATATTTATTACCTTATTGTAAATCTAGCCCCAAGAAGTACCTCATGGGCATCATTAAAACCAAAACCTAATAAATATCTATATCCCAAATCCAAAGCAAACCAATCAAGTATATTATAAACTAAACCAGCATTAATTCCAAATGCAAAAGAGCTTCTAGTAATAATGGTTTTTCCTATATTATCGTAAGCATAATGCATTTGATATAATCTGTTTCCAAAAGATAGTCCAAAGTATATACTCATATTAGGAATTCTATTGTATAGAGCTCTTGTAGTGAGATTATCCAATTCATTGTTTTTTACAAAAAATATATTTATATCATAATATACACTTGCCATTATGCTTTGCATCCAAGTATCTTTTTTACCAATTACTCCCTGAAACATATATTCTATATCAATTCTTAAAGGTACTAATCTAGTTTTTCTAAATAAATCGTATCCTACAGCAAAACCTCCGCCTATATAATTGTTTTTTTCAAGAAAAGGAAGTTTTCCTAACTCTAGTTTATTTGTTTTATTTAGAGCCTCATGTTTAAAATTGATTTTAGGGGCTATATAAACACCTGAGAAAATTGCTGCAGAAAGGTTTTTACTAGAGAAAGCAACAATAAAAAATAATAATATAATTACTAATCGTTTCATATAACAACCCTTTTATTTTAAATAAACAAAATTTTTTCTAAATAAATTATTAGTGTTAGTATTATTAAATAAATAACTGTTCATACCTAAACTATTATTTAAATTATAATTACTGCTAAATTTATATTTACTTTTCTCTCCTAAATAACTTTGAGGAGGATAAGCAGGCATTTGAACATTCTGTACAGGCATTATAATCATAGTTCCTGTTTTGCATGAAGCAAGTGCAATTAATATTAATAATAATAAAGCTATTTTTTTCATAAGCATCATTTCCTCAGATCTGGTATTGGGAATCTAGCTGCTATAGCAAATTCATGTGATAAAACATTATCCAAACCATATAATATTCTGTATCCTAGATCCAAGTTAAGGAAACTAGTAACATATATGTCAACTCCCACAGCACCCCCTATAGCAAATGTAGGACTAGGTACTGTTACAGTAGCTTTTACTCTTCCATTATCTTCAAACCATCTGTCATAAGTATTTGCATTTATTTTTGTTCCCATTAAGAGTCCTAAATATAATGACATTATAGGAGTTCTGCTATATATTTCTTCTGCGGTAATAGTTTTTAATTCACTCTTTTTTATATGATATATATGCATGCTATAGTAAGCGGCAGCTAATATAGAATGCTGAGATTGTTTTACTATATTAGCAGTATGATAATTTCCTGTCATACCATCTTTAAAAGTATATTCTAATTCTAATCTCAAAGGTATGTTTCTTTGATATCTATAGAAATCAAAACCTGCAGAAAAACCCGCTCCAAGATAATTATTCATTATGCTCTGATTTTTATTATTTTTAAAACCAGAATCGTTAAAATTGTATACAATTTTAGGTGCTACATAAAATGCATCTATTAGCGGAAACAAAGATGAACTCATAAAGCAAGTTATTATTGATATTAATAAAATTTTTTTCATACTAAAAACCTTACAAAACATTATCAATTATTAAAAAGATATACCTACAGCCAATCTAGGAAGCGGTATTAATCTAATGCCCGGTGTAAAAGAATAACCTATGTCAAGCAAAGATATATCTATAAACGGACGAACTCCCCAATCGGCACCTGTTTTAGAAAATAAATCTATTCTAAATCCCATTTCTCCAGATATATAAAAGTCATAAACAGTAGTAGTTTTATATCTTGTAGTTCCATCATCTCTTAATTCTTTACCATTAACTATGAATGTAGTCATACCAACTTTAGGAAGCAGGAAGAATCCGCTAGGAGTATCATTTTTATTGAAGTAAAATCTCACTCCTATAGAAGCAGGTATAGCTATTGTACTTCCATTATAAAATTTGCTTAAAGTAGCAGAAGCTATTATATCACCGGCACTATTTCTTACAGGTTCTGAATAATCACTATAGTGAGTATCAAAAGCATAAAAACCTAAAGTGGCATCTATGGATTGTTTAGGCAGATAAGTGTAATTATATGTTAATCTTATTCCAAATTTACCATCATACAATTTACCGCTTGCCCCTTCTTGTGTCTTGAATATTAGTTCAGTAATAAGTGGCATAGTACCCATAGAAAATAATGTGGTACCGAAATCTATTCCTAAAGAATGCTTTAAATAATCCTGAGCATTAATTATAGTACCTGATATAAAAATTAGTATAGATGTAAAAATGATAATTTTCTTTATGTTCATAATTCAAATCCATTAAAATCTTAAACTGAATCCAATTCTAGGAAACAATGCAAATCTTATATTTGAAAGATATTTAGCCCAATCAGGGAAACTGCTCCAAGCAGGTATATTAAATGCTGAAAAACCAGCAGTTAAAGAAGTAACGCCTCCTGTTACTGTATTATATACATTTCCAGTCCAAGGTCTTACATAATATCCTATTTCAAGAATAGCAATATCAATAGTTGGTTTTACTCTCCATTCTTTAGTAGGGAATAACTCTATATTCCAACCCAATTCATAAGAAATATATAAAGCAGCATCATGAACTGTATGTTCAGTTTTTATACCGGTAAGCCCATTCTCTGTAGTTACGGTATAGAAAAATGCATCTATTCCGAAACGAAAAGCATTATAGAATTGTCTTTTAGGACCGTAAAATTTTACTCCGAATGTGGCAGGCATAAATATAAATGATGCATTGAAAACTGTATCTCCGCCTACAACATTAGCATAATTTCCTTGTCCTAATGTTTCTAATAACTTTCCAGCGTTTTCTTTAGTGATAGTTAAATCATAAGAGCTGGAATAAACACCTATTCCTGCTTCCAAAGCTATTTGATTATGAACAAATAATGAATAAGAGATTGCAGGTATGTACCAAGCAGATCCTTTTGCATCGGCATAATCAAAATATTTATTTATATCGCCTAAATCAATGCCTATTAATCCGCTTAGATTTGCAGCATTATTTACAGCAGTATTAAACAGCAGCGGATAAAAAATAGCTCCTCCCGGATTTAAATTAAAGCTTATCATTTGTCTTCCTTTTATCCAACTGTAATCTTCTCCTGTTACTTCTGTTGAAAGAGGAAGCCCTTTAGAATAAGCATAAATATGAAAGCAAAATAAAACAGATAATAATATTAAACATTTTCTCATAATAAAAACCACTTATTTATTTTATAGCCTCTCCTGCAGTAAATCCTCCGCTGGAGTTTTTTAATATATTTTCAATTTCAGCTTTTTTGTCAGCAGTAAGATTAGTACCTTTTAATATTTCATCAGAATTGCTCAAATCTATTTTATCAGCACCTTTATCTATAATTGCACTTATCAAATTTCCAACAACAGCCTCTCCTCCATCATCATCAAGAACATCAAGTACAGCATCCACTGCTTTTTTGGCCTCTTCATTCATTTTTACAACATAAAGTTCGTTTCCTGAAGGAGCAGCCATTATATATCCTCCATTGCTGTCTTTATATACTCCTCCTATACCTAAGATAGGTTCTTCAAAAGTATAACTTCCATTAAGTGTTCCTGAGCTTCCGCTAATGGTAAGTGTATTTCCATCAGCTTTTGCACCAGCCCAATTACCGCTTTGCATTTTTGATAAAATTAAATCTGCTCCGGGTTTAGTAATTTTTACTCCATAATCTTTTGTGCATGAAGTTATTAAAATGACGCTTATAAATGAAATAATAGATAGTATTTTCATGGTATATTTCCATAAATTAATTTATTTTTTATAATACTTTTATAGTATATACCGGTATATAAAATATTGCAATCCTTAATTATGAATTTTTCTATATTTTTTAATATTTTTCTATATTTTTTAAAAAAAATTAATATAATTATTTTACATTTTTTATTTTTATATATTACAAATTCTATAATATATGGCTATTTTTTTAAAATTGTATTTATATTTTATGAGATAAGAGAGATATGGTGCGTATTTTTTTGTTATATTTATAGTATAATAAAATTTTTTATGTCTATATTTATATAAAAGACAATTATTTATAAATTTAGATTTTTATAGGATTATAAAGTATTTTTTATTAATTTTATGTTTATTTCATGCTTTTTTGTTTTTCTTTTTTATCTATTATAGATCTGTTTGCAAGTTCTTCTTTTATGTCATTTATTGTTATATTTTTTTCAACCATTAATACTAGAGTATGGTATAATAAATCAGATATTTCATATATGGTTTCTTTACTTGAATCATTTTTTGCACCTATTATAACCTCTGTGCATTCTTCTCCGACTTTTTTTAATATTTTATCTATTCCGCTATTAAATAAATAAGTTGTGTATGATCCTTCTGTTTGATTAATTTTTCTTCCCTTTATTAGTTCATAAAGTTTATCTATAGAGAAATCTTTGTAATCTTCTTTTGAATATACTTCATTAAAAAAGCAGGATTCAGCACCTGTATGACATGCTGGACCGTCTTTAATAACTTCTACAATTAAAGCATCATTATCGCAATCACTCTTTATAGATTGTATATGCTGATAGTTTCCAGATGTTTCTCCTTTTCTCCAAAGCTCCTGTCTGCTTCTGCTGTAAAAGCAAGTTTTTTCTTCTTTAATGCTTATTTCAAGACTTTCTTTGTTCATATATGCTAGAGTTAAAACTTCTTTTGTATAATAATCTATAACTATTGCAGGTATTAAACCTTTTTCATCAAATTTTAATTTTTCTATTTTGTTTTGATTAATATCGCTCATAAATAATTCCTAAATATTATTAAGTGTAATTATGCTATAAATATAATTTTTTTGCAATATTTATTATGAAATTGATGATATTTAATTATTAATTTTTATTTTTTATAAAGTATATGAATACTAATAGTCATAAATTTTATAATTCGTGATTGATTTTGAAGTATTTATTATAGGCAAAATAATTAAGAAAATTAATTAAAATGAAAAAAATAATAAAAAAACTATTAAATACTATTGATTTTTTTGTATAGTTGCTTTATAATGCTCTAACTTTCATAAAAGCGATTAAAGCGTATAGTATGGTTTTTCTCACTATGATTAAGTTTTAATACTATAATTGCTCAGTTAATAAATACTGTTTCGTGTTTGAAGTTTTATAAAGAAAAATATTAATGTGTCATTCCTTAAAACGGATTGGCTTGTAAAAAAATAAAGAATTAGAGGTTTTGTATTTTATGCCTACAATTAATCAATTAGTAAGAAAAGGTCGCAAGCGTATAATAAATAAAACAAAATCGCCTGCATTAATGAAATGTCCGCAAAGAGAAGGTGTTTGTACTCGTGTAACAACAACTACACCAAAAAAACCTAACTCAGCTATGCGTAAAATTGCCCGTGTAAGAATAACAAATGGTATGGAAGTAACAGCTTATATTCCTGGTATAGACCATACATTGCAAGAACACAACCGTGTACTTATAAGAGGCGGTCGTGTTAAAGACTTACCTGGTTGTCGTTATCACATAGTTCGCGGAAGCCGTGAAGCTACAGGTGTAGAAAAGAGAATGAAAGCTAGAAGTAAATATGGTACTAAAAAACCAAAGGCTTAATGGAGTAAATTAATATGGCTAGAAGAAGAAGAGCACAAACTAGAAAGATAGATGCTGATCCTGTTTATGGAAGCGTTATTATTAGTAAATTTATAAACAAGTTAATGTATGACGGTAAAAAAAGCAAAGCTGAAAATATATTTTATAAAGCTATGGATTTAGTTAAGCAGAAAACAGGAAAAGACGGATTAGAGGCTTTTAATGAAGCTATTGAAAATATTAAGCCTCGTGTAGAAGTAAAATCAAGAAGAGTCGGAGGTTCTACATATCAGGTTCCTGTTGATGTAAGACCAGACAGACAGAATTCTTTAGCTTTTACATGGCTTATAGATGCCTCAAGAAAAAGAGGTGGAAGAAGCATGATAGAGCGTTTGTCAAATGAAATAGCTGATGCTATAGACGGAAAAGGTCAGGCGGTTGCTAAGAGAGATACAGTTCATAGAATGGCTGAAGGTAACAAAGCATTTGCTCACTTCAGGTGGTAGTTTTTAAGGAGAAAGTTTAGTGGCACGTCAAATTTCATTAGAAAACACACGCAATATTGGTATTATGGCTCACATTGATGCTGGTAAAACTACTTTAAGTGAGCGTATTTTGTATTTTACAGGTAAGACCCATAAGATTGGGGAAGTTCATGAAGGTGCAGCTGAAATGGACTGGATGGAACAGGAAAGAGAAAGAGGTATTACAATTACTTCTGCTGCAACAACTTGTTTTTGGAATGGTCATAGAATTAATTTGATAGACACTCCGGGACACGTTGACTTTACTGCTGAGGTAGAAAGATCTTTGAGAGTATTAGATAGTGCAGTAGGCGTTTTCTGTTCAGTAGGAGGTGTTCAGCCTCAGAGTGAAACAGTTTGGAGACAAGCTAGTAATTATAAGATTCCTAGAGCTATTTTTGTTAATAAAATGGATAGGATAGGAGCTAATTTCTATTCTGTTTTAGATCAGACTAGAGAAAGATTAAAAGCTAACAGTCACCCTGTAGTTATACCTATAGGTGCAGAAAGCAGTTTTGAGGGTGTTGTTGACTTAGTAAATATGAAAGAGATAATTTGGGTTTCTGAAGACGGTATGAAAATGGAAGAGAGAGAAATCAGGCCTGAATTAAAAGAAAAAGCAGAAGAATATAGAAATTCATTGTTAGAAGCAATCGTTGAATATGATGACGATGCTATGAATAAGTTCTTTGAAGGTGAGGAAATAGATGTTCCTACTATAAAGAGACTTATAAGAACAGCAACATTGACTGCAGATTTCTTCCCAATGTTCTGCGGTACAGCATTCAAAAACAAAGGTATTCAAGTATTAATTAATGGTGTTGTTGATTATTTACCATCTCCTGTAGATAAACCTGAGGTAGAAGGTACTGATTTAGATGGTAATGTTATAAAAAGAAAAATTTCAGATGATGAGAAATTCAGTGCATTAGCATTCAAAATAATGACAGATCCTCATGTAGGAAAAATAGCGTTCTTGAGAGTTTATTCAGGAATTTTAGAATCAGGTTCTTATGTTCTTAATGCAACAAAAGGCAAAAGAGAGCGTATCGGAAGAATACTTCAGATGCATGCTAATAAAAGAGAAGAAATTGAGCAGGTATATGCTGGTGATATAGCAGCCGCAGTAGGTCTTAAAGATACTACAACAGGTGATACATTATGTCCTGAAAATGCTCCTATAATATTAGAGGCAATCAATTTCCCAGAGCCTGTAATTAATGTTGCTATAGAACCTAAAACAAAAGGCGACAGAGATAAAATGTCAGTAGCTTTATCAAGACTTGCAGAAGAAGATCCAACATTCAGAGTTAGCTTTGATGAAGAAACAGGACAGACAATCATAGCAGGTATGGGTGAGCTTCACTTAGAAATTATCTGTGATAGAATGAAAAGAGAATATAAAGTTGAGGCAAATGTAGGACGCCCTCAAGTATCTTATAGAGAAGGTATTAAGAAAACAGTTGAGGTACAAGGTAAATTTGTTCGTCAGTCAGGCGGTAAAGGTCAGTACGGTGATGTATGGCTAAGAATAGGACCTAATGAACCTAATGCAGGATTCAAATTTAATAATGAAATCGTTGGAGGAGCAGTTCCAAGAGAATATATACCGGCAGTAGAAAAAGGCTGTATAGAATCTATGAATACAGGAGTTCTTGCTAACTATCCTATGCTTGATGTTATAGTATCAGCTTTTGACGGATCATTCCACCCTGTAGACTCATCAGAAATGGCATTCAAAATTGCTGCTTCTATGGGATTTAAAGAAGGATGTAAAAAAGCAGATCCTTATTTGTTAGAGCCTATGATGACAGTAGAAGTTGTAACTCCTGAAGATTATATGGGTGATATAATAGGAGACTTAGCTTCAAGAAGAGGTCAGGTTCATGGATTTACAGATAAATCAGGTTATAAATCAATCAATGCTACTGTGCCTCTTGCAGAGATGTTTGGTTATACTACAAGTATAAGAAACGTGTCTCAAGGAAGAGCAAGTTATACAATGCAGTTCTCACATTATGAGGAAGTACCTAAAAATGTAGCAGAAGAGATAATAGGTGCTAGAATGGGTAATAGTAAGTAACTAATAAAATATTAGTATTAAAATAAAAAACAAATTTCCTAAAGGATAAATAATTGGAGGATTAAAATGGCTAAAGGAACTTACGAAGGTACAAAAACACACGTAAACGTTGGTACTATTGGACACGTAGACCATGGTAAAACAACATTAACATCAGCAATAACAGCAGTATCATCTGCTATGTTCCCAGCAACAGTACAAAAAGTTGCTTATGACTCAGTAGCAAAAGCTTCTGAAAGTCAAGGTAGAAGAGACCCAACAAAAATATTAACAATCGCAACTTCACACGTTGAATATGAATCAGATCACAGACACTACGCACACGTAGACTGTCCAGGTCACGCAGACTACATTAAAAACATGATTACAGGTGCAGCTCAAATGGACGGAGCTATCTTGGTAGTATCAGCAGAAGATGGTGTAATGCCTCAAACAAAAGAACACGTACTTTTATCAAGACAAGTAGGTGTAAATTACATCGTAGTATTCTTAAACAAATGTGATAAATTAGATGACCCAGAAATGGCAGAAATCGTAGAAGCAGAAGTAATAGATGTATTAGACCATTATGGTTTTGACGGTTCTAAAACTCCTATTATTAGAGGTTCTGCTATTAAAGCTATTCAAGCTATTGAAGCAGGTAAAGATCCTAGAACAGATCCAGATTGTAAATGTATAATAGACTTATTAAATGCATTAGATACATATATTCCAGATCCAGTTCGTGAAGTAGATAAAGACTTCTTAATGTCAATAGAAGATGTATACTCAATTCCTGGAAGAGGTACAGTTGTTACAGGAAGAATTGAAAGAGGTAAAATCAAAAAAGGTGATGAAGTAGAAATCGTTGGAATAAGACCTACTAAGAAAACTACTTGTACAGGTGTAGAAATGTTCAAAAAAGAAGTAGAAGGTATAGCAGGTTACAATGTTGGCTGTCTTTTAAGAGGTATTGAGCGTAAAGAAGTAGAAAGAGGACAAGTATTAGCTAAACCTGGTACAATTACACCTCATAAAAAATTTGAAGCAGAAGTTTATATCTTGAAAAAAGAAGAAGGCGGAAGACACAGCGGTTTCGTAAGCGGTTACAGACCACAAATGTACTTCAGAACAACAGATGTAACAGGAGTAATCAACTTACAAGAAGGAACACAAATGATTATGCCTGGTGATAATGCTAACTTAACTATTGAACTTATCACACCAATCGCTATGGAAGAAAAGCAAAGATTTGCTATTCGTGAAGGTGGTAAAACAGTAGGTAACGGTGTTGTAACAAAAATATTAGAATAATTTAGAGCGAAATAAAAGGGTATACCTTTTTAATTAAAGATATACCCTTTAATAAATTAAGAGAAAGCGAGTAATTCAAGCTATGAAAGAACAGAAAATACGAGTTAAACTAAAAGCCTTTGATATTGAGCTTATTGATCAATCAGCTCAGTCTATAGTAGCTAGTGTAAAGAAAACAGGAGCTAGAGTATCAGGACCTATACCATTGCCTACAAGTATTCGTAAGGTAACAGTAATAAGAAGTCCGCATGTAAACATAAAGTCAAGAGAACAATTTGAGATGCGTATATATAAAAGATTGATAGATATCTTTGATGTAACACCTCAGACAACAGAGTCTCTTAAGAAATTGGCGCTTCCAGCTGGGGTTGATGTTCAGCTTAAATAAGCGTTTAATTAAAAAATATTAAAGATAAAGCTTTACTACGTTTTATCTGTAATAGTTTGAAACATTAAAAAGTAGTAAGTAAAATCATTATAGAGGATTCGCCGATGGTAGGAATAATTGGCAAAAAATTGGGTATGACAACAGTTTTCGATGAAACTGGTAATGCTATAGCAGTAACAGTAGTAGAGGCTGGACCATGCACAGTTATGCAGATAAGAGATAATGAGAAAGATGGCTACAGTGCAATTCAATTAGGCTATGGTGCCGTAAAAGAAAAGCATTTGAAAAAGCCACAAATAGGTCAGTTTAAAAAAGCAAATTTAGAGCCTAAGAAATATTTAAAAGAGTTTAGAATGGACAATACTAGTTCTTATACAGTAGGACAAGAGCTTAAAGCAGATATATTTCAAGCAGGCGATTTTATAGATGTTAGTTCTTTGAGTAAGGGTAGAGGTTTTGCCGGTGTAATGAAAAGACATAATTATGACGGCGGTCCTATGAGCCATGGTTCTAACTTTAGAAGAAGAGCAGGTTCTATAGGATGTAACAGTTACCCAGCAAGAGTATGGAAAGGTAAAGGTATGCCTGGACACATGGGTAATACTTTGACTACTATTCAAAACTTAAAAGTGGTTGAAATAAGACCAGATGATAATTTGATTATGATTAAAGGTGCTATACCAGGTGCAGTTAATAGCATAGTTAAATTAACATCAGCAGCTAAAAAACGCAATAAGAAAAAGAACTCAATGAATTAATAGAGTGAAATAATAACAGGATGATAAAATGGAAGTAGTAATACTAAATGAAAATGGAGATAGCGTAGGCAATTTAGAGATTGTTGATGAGATATTTAAATCAGAAGTTAACAATAATCTACTTTACGAAGCAATCAAAAATGAATTAGCTAACAGACGCCAGGGTACTCACTCTACAAAAACAAGAGCAGAAGTTTCAGGAGGTGGTAAAAAACCTTGGAGACAAAAAGGTACAGGAAGAGCTAGAGCAGGTTCTACAAGATCCCCAATTTGGGTAGGCGGTGGTAAAACACATACTCCTAAGCCTCGCGATTATAGCTATAGATTGCCAAAGAAAATGAAACGTAAGGCTCTATTGTCTGTTTTATCTTTAAAATATGGAAACAATGTTCTTAAAGTTTTTGAGGACTTCACTTTTGATGCTCCTAAAACAAAAAGAATGGCTAGTTTTATAAGTAAGGTTAAAGAACCAAATACAAGAAAAGTGGCATTTGTAGTAGGTAAAGATGAATCTTTAGGTGATAATTACAATAAATTATTATTATCTTTAAGAAACATCAAAGATTTAAAGCTTGTAAATGCAGACAGTATGTCTATACATCCTTTATTTTATGCTGATGAGGTATATTTTACTAAAACAGCTTTATCTAAATTAAATGCTAGAATTAAGGGTTAAAAAATATGAGCATGTATTCACTTTTAATTGAACCTATACTTACAGAAAAAAGTAATATGCTAAGAACTGAGCCTAGAGGAACAGAGAAGCGTTATTATGTATTTAAAGTAAGACAGGATGCTAATAAGCAGGAATTGATGAAAGCGGTTGAAAAAATATTCAATGTACATCCGCTCGATTGTAAAATAATAAATGTTAAGCCAAAGAAGAAAAATCGCAGAATGAGCAGACGCGGATACACACGCAGTTATAAGAAAGCGATAATAGTTCTTGACGGCAAAGAATCAATAGATATAGTAAAATAATGAGGGATAACCGATGGCTATTAAGAAATTTAAACCGACAACACCAAGTTTACGCTATCGTACAGTAGTGGACTTTTCGGATATTACGACAAATGAGCCTTGTAAATCATTAGTATGCGGAAAAAAACGTATAAGCGGACGCGGTTCTAATGGTCGTATCACTATGCGTCGTCGCGGAGGCGGACATAAAAAACTATTTAGATTTGTAGATTTTAGAAGAGATAAGCATGATATAGAAGCTAAAGTAGTTTCTATAGAGTATGATCCTAACAGAACTGCTCGTATAGCTTTACTACACTATACAGATGGCGAAAAAAGATACATAATATGGCCATTGGGACTTAATGTAGGTGATAGAGTAGTAAGCGGAGAAAATGCAAAAGTTAAAGTTGGTTGTACTTTACCATTGAAAAAAATTCCATTAGGTACTATAATACATAACATTGAAATAACTCCTGGAAAAGGCGGTCAGCTTGTTAGAGCAGCAGGAGGTGGTGCTCAGATAACAGCTAAATCAGGTGGTTATTGTGTAATAAGACTTCGTTCTGGAGAAGAAAGAAGAATCTTAGAAAATTGTTATGCTACTATAGGTCAAATTGGAAACCTAGATCATTTCAATACTACTGATGGTAAAGCTGGTACTACTAGACATAAAGGCAGAAGACCAAAAGTAAGAGGTGTTGTAATGAACCCAGTAGATCACCCTCATGGTGGTGGTGAAGGTAAAAGCGGACAAGGTAATCCGCATCCTGTTTCACCAACAGGTGTGCCTACTAAGGGATACAAAACTAGAAAGAAACATAAATATTCTGACAGATTAATAATCAAAAGAAGAGGGGGTAAAAAATAATGTCTCGCTCTATTAAAAAAGGACCTTTTGTAGATAAGAATCTTTTTAAGAAAATACAAGCTGGAGATAACAAGCACCAAATAAAAACTTACAGCCGTGCTTCAACAATTATTCCAGAAATGATAGGTTTCACTATAAATGTGCATAATGGTAAAACATTTGTAGCAGTTTATATACAAGAGAACATGATAGGTCATAAACTAGGCGAATTTGCACCAACAAGAAAATTTATATCTCATGCAGGTGCCGCTAAAGTAGGTAAGAAATAAGGATTTAGACTATGGATTATAAAGTAAAGGTACGTTATTTACGCATTGGCCGCAGAAAAGTAGCAAGACTTCTTCCTTTTGTTAAAGGAGAGTATGTTAACCATGCTATATCTAATCTAGCAGCAATGCCACAGATGTCATCAGTAGTTCTAAGAAAGGCTATTAAAAGCGGAATAGCTAATGCTATATTCCAATCAAGAAATATCAATCCGGATACATTATGGGTAAAAACTGCTTATGTAGATAAAGCACCTACTCTAAAAAGAATACGTGCAGCAAGCAGAGGCAGTGCAGATCCAATATTAAAAAGACTTTCACATATTACTATAATTTTAAGTGATGATAAAAAACCTGAAAAGAAAAAATTAAAAGCTAAAAGTGCTAAAACAGAAGAAGCACCTAAAGCAGCGGAGGTATAAACTATGGGTCAAAAGGTTAGTCCAATAGGCTTAAGACTCGGAATTAACAAAACTTGGTCTAGTAAATGGTTTGAAGATAGCAGAACTTATGCAGACAGTTTGCATGAAGATTTATCTATCAGACGCTATATAATGAATTACTATTATAAAACATTAAAAGAAGAACAAAAGAAAATAGGCGGAAAAAAAGAGTCTTTTGACCCTGCTATATCTGATATACAAATAGTTCGTTTCCCAGATAGAATCAATATTTTCATCTCTACTGCAAGAGCAGGTGTTGTAATAGGACCTAAAGGTCAGAGAGTTGAAACTGTAAAAACAGCAGTTCAGAAAATGGTTAAAAAACCGGTTCATTTTTCTATTACAGAAATCAGAGATGCAGAATTAGATGCTACATTAGCAGCTCAGAATGTGGCTCGCCAATTAGAAATGCGTGTTGCTTTCAGAAGAGCTATGAAAAGTGTTATAACTCAGGCTATGAAAAAAGGTGCTAAAGGAATAAAAGTTATGTGTTCTGGTCGTTTAGCAGGAGCTGATATTGCTAGAACAGAACAATACAAAAATGGTTCAGTACCATTACATACATTGAGAGCTAATATAGATTACGGCACTGCAGAAGCACTTACTACATTCGGTATTATCGGAATAAAAGTGTGGATCTATAAGGGAGAAATTCTTGATAAAAAAGAACATAAACAAGATGATGCAGGTAAAGTTATCAGTGCCAAAGGAGATAGATAATGTTACAACCATCAAGAATGAAATATCGTAAACATCATAGAGGAAGAATGAAAGGCAAATCAAAGAGAGGAAGTAATTTAACTTTCGGAGATTACGGCTTAATGGCATTAGAACCTGTATGGCTTACAGATAGACAAATTGAGGCTGCGCGTATTGCTATATCAAGACATGTTAAACGTGTAGGTAAAATGTGGATAAAAGTATTTCCAGATAAACCTTATACTAAAAAACCTGCTGAAACTAGAATGGGTAAAGGTAAAGGTAATGTTGAATATTGGGTAGCTGTAGTTAAACCTGGAAAAGTAATATTTGAAATATCAGGTGTTCCAGAAGAATTAGCTCAATCAGCTTTCAGACTAGCTGGTTTCAAGCTCCCTATAAAAACTAAGTTCATTAAGAGGGAGGCTATATAATGGCTAAGGATAAAAAAGATTATAAGTCATTAGGTTTAGAAGAGCTTAAAGGTGAACTTCTAAAATTAGAAAAAGAATATCAAGAGCATAGATTTGAAAAAGTAGTTGGTGATGCAAGACAAACACATCAGCTTAAAAAAGCTCGTAAAGATATAGCTAGAGTTAAGACATTTATTCGTCAGCATGAACTTGGCATAAAAAAATAGTGAGGTATTACTGTGGAAAGCAAAGCAAAAAAATATAAAAGAGTACTTGAGGGAATTGTAGTTTCTGATAAAATGGATAAAACTATAGTTGTAAAAGTAGAAAGCAAGCAGAAACACCCGCTTTATGGTAAAACTATTAGTAAAAATAAAAGATATAAAGCTCATGATGAAAAAAATGAATGTCATGAAGGCGATTTAGTAAGAGTGATAGAGTGCAGACCTCTTAGTAAAGATAAAAAATTCAGATTAACAAAAATAATCAAGAAAGCAGAGCGTATAGATAAAGATTCTATAGACAGCGATGTAGAAAGCGTATTAAAACGTGAAAAACATGCTCCAGAAGCGGCAGTTTCTTCACAGGTTGAAGGAGAGTAAGAACTATGATACAAGTACCAAGCACTCTTAATGTAGCTGATAATACAGGCGTAAAGAAGTTAAAATGTATTAAGGTATTAGGCGGAAGCAGACGCAGATATGCTACTTTAGGTGATGTAATTATCTGTTCTGTAACAGATATAATACCTACTTGCTCTATAGAAAAAGGTAAAGTAGTAAAAGCTGTAATCGTAAGAGTAAAAAAAGAAGTTAGACGCCCTGACGGTTCATATATTCGTTTCGACGAGAATGCTGCTGTTATAGTAGATGATAAAAAAGAGCCACGCGGTAAACGTATATTCGGACCGGTAGCTCGTGAACTTAGAGACAGAGGCTTTATGAAGATAGTATCACTTGCACCAGAGGTAATATAATTATGATAAAGAAACAAGATTTAAGTAAGACAAAATACAAAGTAAAAAAAGGCGATACTGTTGAGGTAATAGCTGGAGAGCAAAGCGGAGAACGCGGAGAGGTATTGTCTGTAGATAGAACAAGAGGCAGAGTTTTAGTAAAAAACATCAATATGGTTAAAAAAACTATGCCTAAAAGCCAAGAGAATCAAAAAGGCGGTATAGTTGAAAAAGAAGCTTCAATACATATATCCAATGTAATGGTAGTAAACAAAGCTGGAAAAGCTACTAGAGTTGGAAGAAAAGAAGTAGATGGTAAACTAAAAAGATATGCCAAAAAATCGGGCGAAGTTCTTGATAAGTAAGTAGGAGAAATAAATTATGTCAGTATTGAAAGATAGGTATGAAAAAGAAATTAAACAGTCTCTTCTAAAAGATATGAATTTAAGCTCTACTATGGCTATCCCTAAAATAGAGAAAATTATAATCAATATGGGAGTAACTCAGGCTGTAACAGACAAAAAATATGTTGATTCTGCTGTAGAAGAACTAAGCCAAATAGCAGGACAGAGAGCGGTTGTAACAAGAGCTAAGAAGTCTATAGCTAACTTCAAATTAAGACAAGGAATGCCTATAGGCTGCAGAGTAACTTTAAGAGGCGAAAGAATGTATGACTTCTTAGAGAGATTAATATTCATAGCATTACCAAGAGTAAGAGACTTCCAAGGTATTCCTAGAAGAGGTTTCGATGGTAATGGCAACTATAACTTAGGAATAAAAGAACATACTATATTCCCAGAGATAAGTTTTGATAAAACAGATGCCGTAAAAGGCTTAAATATAACAATAGTAACTACTGCAGATAATGACGATATGGCACGCACTTTATTAGAAAGAGTAGGTTTGCCATTCCGTGCAGCACCTAAAAGTCAGGAGAATAAATAATGGCTAGATTGGCACTTAAAGTTAAAGCTACAAAAAAACAAAAATATAAAACAAGACAATATAACAGATGCCCAATATGCGGCAGACCTCGTGCTTATATAAGACAGTACAAGATGTGCAGAATATGTTTTAGAGATTTAGCAAATAAAGGTTTGATACCGGGCGTAACTAAGTCTAGTTGGTAATTTAAGGAGAATTATAAATGAGTGTACATGATCCAATAGCAGATGCTTTAACTATAATAAGAAATGGTTGTAGAGCAAAAAAAGAGTCTGTTGCTATACCTTTTTCTACAAAAATGGAAAATATACTTGCAATTTTAAAGAAAGAAGGTTATATTAATGACTTCAAAAAAGTAGAAGTAAAAGATAAAAATTTCTTCCGCATAGAAATAGATTTGAAATATTATGAGGGAAGTTCAGTAATAGAAGGAATTCAAAGAGTATCAACTCCGGGTTTAAGAGTTTATACATCAGTAGATACTATACCTCAAGTAAAAAATGGTTTCGGTATATCTGTAATATCTACAAGTAAAGGCGTTATGACAGATAAAGAGGCTAGAAAAGAAAAAGTCGGCGGCGAAGTTTTATGCAACGTTTGGTAATAAATTATTAAGAGGGTATTAATAATGAGTAGATTGGCAAATAAACCTATAGCGATACCTCAAGGTGTTGAAGTTAAGATAGACGGACATAAAGTAATCGTAAAAGGTAAAAGAGGGGAGTTGACAAGAGAGTTTTTTGATTATATAATGATTGAAGTCGAAAATAATTCTCTTTGGGTTAAACCTCCTAAAATTGAAAGTACTGACGAGAAAGCTATTAAAGAAAATAGAGCTAAATATTCTGCACAATTAGGTCTAGTGTGGAAGCTGGTTTCTAATATGGTAGAAGGCGTTACTAACGGATATAAAAAAGTTCTTCAATTAGAAGGTACAGGTTATCGTTCTAATGTTCAGGGAGATACTATAACATTGCAATTAGGCTTTTCTAGTGATGTGAAAATGAAAATACCGGAAGGTGTTAAAGTATCAGTAGAAAAAGATACTAAAATAATTATCGAAGGCAATGATAAAGAACAAGTAGGTGAGCTTGCTATGAATATCAAAAAGAAAAGACCTGTTGAACCTTATAAAGGTAAAGGTGTTAGATTTGAAGGCGAGCATGTAAAATATAAAGAAAGTAAAAAGGCTGCTAAGTAAGGGGTTTTTTATGAGTTTAAGAGAAAAAATTAAAGCTCAACGCGAAAGAAGAAAAAGAAGTATTCGTATAAAAATAGAAGGAAGTTCAGAGCGTCCAAGACTTACAGTTCATAAAAGTCTTAAATATGTATCTGCTCAAATAATAGATGATAGTAAAGGTATAACTTTAGCATCAGCATCTTCTCAGGAAAAAGATTTAAAAAGCGGTAAAAATGTAGATATAGCTAAAGAAATAGGTAAAATTTTAGCCGCAAGAGCAAAAGAAAAAAATATAAATGAAGTTGTATTTGACAGAAACGGATATATATATCATGGAAAAATAAAATCCCTAGCTGACGGTGCTCGTGAAGCAGGATTGAAATTTTAAGGAGTATTACCTTGGCACACGATATAAATAACAACGAAGAAAAAAGTATGTATGAAGAGCGTCTAATAACTTTAAACAGAGTAGCTAAAGTTATGAAAGGCGGAAGACGTTTTAGATTTGCTGCTTTAATGGTTTTAGGCGATAAAAATGGTCATGTAGGTTTAGGTTACGGAAAAGCAAACGAAGTACCAGATGCTATAAGAAAAGCTATAGAGCAAGCTAAGAAAAACATGATAGAAGTTAACTTAAAAGGTGAAACTATACCTCATAATACAGTTGGTGTATTTAGAAGCAGCAGAATAATAATGAAACCAGCTTCTAAAGGAACAGGAGTTATTTCAGGCGGTCCTGCACGTGCAGTGTTGGAATTAGCAGGAGTAAAAAATATTCTTTCTAAGTCTTTAGGAAATAACAACTCTATGAACCTAGCTAAAGCTACTTTTGAAGGTTTAAAATCTTTGAAAACAGTAGAGTATATGGCTAATAAAAGAGGTGTAAGTATAGATCAGATTTATGGGAGGGCAGAATAATGGCTAAAGTTGTAATAACATTAGTAAAATCTCCTATAGGTTATGAGAAATCTCAAAGAGACACAGTTGTAGCTTTGGGTTTCAAAAAAGGCAAAAGAGTTGTAGAACATGAAGCAACTCCTCAAATAAACGGAATGATAAATAAAATATCACATCTTCTTAAAGTAGAGTATAAGTGAGGTTCTTAAAAATGGCACAAGAAAATACAAAAATATTAAGAGCTCCTAAGGGATCTAGCAAAAAACGTCATAGAGTAGGACGCGGACAAGGTTCTGGTTGGGGCTGTACTGCAGGCAGAGGTGATAAAGGTGCTCAGTCTCGTGCCGGTTACAGCAGAAGAGCTGGTTTTGAAGGTGGACAAATGCCTTTACATAGAAGAATTCCTAAAAGTGGATTCACTAATGCAGCTTTCAAAAAATGTGTTAATATTATTAATGTAGGCGATTTAGATTCTATTGGCGGTAATGAAATCACAAGAGAAACTTTACTTAAAATGGGTTTCCTATCATCTAAGAGAGATTATATTAAACTTCTTTCTATGGGTGAGGTAAAAAATGCTGTTACTATAACAGTTGATATGGCTAGTAAAAAAGCCATAGAAAAAATAGAGAAATCAGGCGGTAAAGTTATAATACATGAACGTAAAAAATATATTAGAAAAAAAGAAGATAAAAAGTCTTAAGGTAGATTATAATGTTTAAATCGTTTGCTAATATATTTAGAGTACAAGAATTAAGAAGCAGAATTTTATTTACTGTTATTGCTATATTAGTTTATAGAATAGGGAGTCATATTCCTACACCTGGTATAGATCCTGCAGCCCTTTTAGGTTTCTTGTCCTCATCTCAAGGCGGAGGAGGACTTTTGACTATAATGGATTTATTTTCAGGTGGTGCTTTATTTAGATTTTCTATATTAGCACTTGGTATAATGCCTTATATTTCTGCTTCAATTATAATGCAGCTTCTTGGGGTAGTAATACCCGCACTCGAAAGAATGCAAAAAGAAGGTGAAAGCGGTCGTAAAAAGATAAATCAGTATGTTAGATATCTAACTCTTGTTCTTTGTATAGTACAATCTGCAGCTATGGCTAGTTGGATTCAGAGTATAAATGAAGGTGCTATGATATTTATGAATCCTGGAATAGGTTTTATACTTCTCGTAGTTGTAACAGCTACTGCTGGTACCATGTTCTTGATGTGGCTAGGTGACCAAATTACAGAACGCGGCCTTGGTAACGGTATATCTGTTATAATTTTTGCCGGTATTGTCGCTCGTATTCCTGCTGGTGTGTATGATGTTATACAAAAGAGAGAAAGTGAATATTTGAATTCTTTAGTTATAGTTCTTTTCTTTATAATTTTTGCAATAGTTATATTTTGTGTAGTTTATGAAGAAAGCGGACAAAGAAGAATTCCTGTTCAGTATGCTAAAAGAGTTGTAGGCAGAAAAGTATTCGGAGCTCAATCAACTCATATACCTTTCAAGATCAATCCTTCCGGCGTAATTCCTATAATATTTGCTTCAGCTTTAATGGCAATTCCTGCCCAAATAGCTAGCTTAACTAGAGGAGTTCAATGGAGATGGCTTGATGCTTTGCTTAGATTCTTCTCTTATGGAAGCTGGGCATACATAATTCTTTATTGTTTATTGGTTATAATGTTTGCCTATGTTTATACATCAGTACAATTCAATCCTGATGATATAGCAGAGAATCTTAAAAAATCTGGAGGTTTTATACCTGGATACAGGCCGGGTACTCAAACTGCAGAATATCTTAAAACAGTATTAAGCAGAATAACTATAGGCGGTTCAATATTCTTGGCAGCTATAGCAGTATTTCCGGATTTAATGTCTAAGATCCCTATATTTGCTCCTTTCAGAGGTACAAATAATTCTCTTGTTTATTTGATGGGCGGAACATCTGTAATGATTAGTGTTAGTGTTGCTGTTGAGTTATTAAAACAAATAGAGTCCTATTTGCAAATGCATAACTATGACGGTATATTAAAGAAATCTAAGGCGAGAAGGTAATAATATGGCTGATAGAGGAACTATAGAAATAGAAGGTACTGTAGTAGAGCCGCTTCCAAATGCTACTTTTAGAGTAGAGTTAGAAAATGGTCATAAGATATTGGCTCATATATCCGGTAAAATGCGTATGAATTTTATTCGCATACTTCCTGGAGATAAGGTAACTATAGAAATGTCTCCCTATGATTTGACAAAGGGCAGAATAATTTATCGTTATAAGTAATAAATTAAATGGAGATTAGTTACAATGAAAGTAAAAAGTTCTATAAAAAAACGTTGTAATGACTGCCAAATAGTTAAAAGAAAAGGCGTCGTTAGAGTTATATGTAAGAAAAACCCAAGACATAAACAAAAACAGAAGTAATTAATTTAAGGAGATAATTAATATGGCACGTTTAATGGGTGTTGAAATAAGAAACAATAAAAGAATAGAGATAGCCCTTACTGATATATACGGTATAGGTCGCACTCTTGCTCATGTTATTTGTGATAAAGCTAATATAGATTACTCTATTAAAGCTAAAGATTTAACAGATGCACAAATTACTGCTTTAAGAGATGCTATAGAAGCCACTACTAAGGTAGAAGGTGATTTACGAACAGAACTTTATAATAATATAAAGCGTTTGAAAGATATTCACTCATACCGCGGAATGCGTCATATTAAGAGGCTTCCTGTACATGGTCAGCGCACTCGCACTAACTCTCGTAATGCTAGAGGCGGCGGTGCAAGAAAAGCTATTGCTGGTAAGAAAAAAGCACCAGGTAAAAAATAATTAATGGGGGAGAATAGTGGCTACTCAAAAAGGTAAAAAAACTCTAAAAGATAAAAAAATTAAAAAAGATAGAAAAGTTGAAGCTTTTGGTATAGTACATATAAAGGCTAGTTTTAATAATACAATAGTTACTATAACAGATAGAAATGGAGACACTTTATCATGGGCTAGTGCTGGTTTAGATGGAGATTACAAAAGCAGTAAAAAATCTACTCCTTTCGCAGCTCAGGTTGCTAGTGAAAAAGCATCTAAAAAAGCTTATGAAATGGGTGTTAGAGAAGTAGAAGTTTATGTTAAAGGTCCTGGAATGGGAAGAGAAAGTTCTATAAGAGCTGTTGAAGCATCAGGACTTAAAGTTAAACTTATTAAGGACGTTACTCCAATGCCTCATAACGGCTGCCGTCCTAGAAAAAGAAGAAGAATATAATATTTGTATTTAAGTAGTATTAATAGGAGATAAATAATTATGGCAAGATATAGAGATGCTAGTTGTAGATTATGTCGCCGTGAAAAAATGAAACTTATGTTGAAAGGCGATAGATGTCTTACTGCTAAATGTGCTATAACAAAAAAGAGAGATGTACCAGGTCCTGCTAACCGTAAAATGAAACAGTTATCAGAATATGGTATTCAGATGAGAGAAAAACAAAAAGTTAAACGTATTTACGGCGTTTTAGAAAAACAGTTTAGAAATTATTATCATGAAGCTATTCGTGTGGCTGGTGTATCCGGTGAAAACTTACTTAGATTATTAGAACTTCGTTTGGATAATGTTGTTTACAGACTTGGTTTCGCTAAAAGCAGAAGTCAGGCTAGACAATTTATAGCTCATGGTTTTGTATCAGTTAATGGTAAGGGAATGACTATTCCTTCTTATTGCGTTAAAGTAGGTGATAGAATTGCTTTTACTGATAGAGGTAATGCAATAGCTGAAGTAAAAACTATAATAGAAGGGTTAAAAAGCGAATATGTTCCTGCATGGTTAACTTTAGATCTTTCTAGTAAAACAGGCGAAATAGTTACTTTGCCTATAAGGGAGCATATAGAGTATCCTATTAATGAACAGCTCATCATTGAGTATTATTCTAAGTAATGGAACTCTTTTATAAGGGGTATTTTAAGAATGGCATTAAAAGAAATATTAGAATCTATTAGACATCCTCATAGAGTTACTTTTGAGAAAAAAGATTTAACTCCTACTTATGGTAAATTTATAGCTCAGCCTTTTGAGAGAGGATATGCGGTAACTGTTGGTAATGCTTTAAGAAGAGTACTATTATCTTCTATACCTGGTTATGCTATTACTACTATCAAAATAGATGGTGTTAGCAATGAATTTGAAAATGTTCCTGGAATGAAAGAAGATACAATCGTTATGATTATGCATCTTAAAAATGTTGTTGTTTCTCTTCCTACTCATTTGGATACTAAAACTATTCATATGAAAAAAGAAGGTCCTTGTGTTATTACTGCTAAAGATTTAGTGGCTGATGATACTGAAGCTCAAGTGCATAATCCTGATTATTATATAGCAACAATTGCTGAGGGATATACTTTTGAGATGGATATTCAAATCGAAGGCGGATATAGTTATGTGCCTGCTGAAATGAATATTGAGTTATTAGAAGATATTAATGCTATAGCTATAGATGCTATTTATTCTCCTATTGTAAGTGTAAAATATAATGTTGACCCTATAAGAGTAGGTCAGCGTATAGATTATGGAAAACTTACTCTTGAGATAGAAACTAAAGGAAATATAGCTCCTGATAAGGCTTTATCCCAAGCTGCTAAAATTTTAAGAGATAATTTAAAGCATTTTATGGATCCTGAAGAGGCTAATGGAGATGATGAAAAAATAGAGGAAACTCCTAAAGATTCTGTGCTTGATTCTCTTAAGGGTAAGCATATTGAAGAGGTGGAATTCTCTGTTAGAACTGCTAATTTCTTAATGGCTTCTGATCTTAAAACTTTAGATAAAGTTGCTGTAAAAACTGATGCTGATTTGTTGAGACTTATAGGTGCTAATGAAATGATTATTGAAGAAATCAAAGAAAAACTAGCAGAGTATAATGCTCATCTTGGTATGAGAGGATAAGAGAATAATATAAAAGTTAATAAACTTTCAAGGATAGTAAAATGAGACATAGAGTTACAGTAAAAAAATTTAATAGAACAAGTGCACATAAAAAAGCTATGCTTTCTAATATGCTTACTTCTCTTTTAAAATATGAAAAAATAGAAACTACTAAAGAAAAAGGAAGAGCTATTAAGCAATTAGCCGATAAAATAATATATAGAGCTAAGGTTGATAATGTTCATAATAGAAGAACTGTAGCAAAGTATATTAAAGATGAAACAGTACTTGCTAAACTTTTTAAAGATATAGCTCCTAGATATGCTGCTAAAAACGGCGGTTATGTAAGAAAAATTTTATCATATAAGAGATTCGGAGATGCAGCTGACATGTGTGTTGTTATGCTTTGTGAATCTGATGGCACTTCTGTTAAAACTGAAAACAAATAATAAATAAAAAATAAATTAAATCGAGTTTATAAATCTAATATAAGCAAATTAAGATAAATATTATCATATAGTTATAGCGAATATTCGCTATAACTTGTTATGATTATGCTTTATCGGAGGAATTATCATGCCTTTTCCAACTAAAAAACGTGTAAAACTATCTAATGAAAACGAAGAAATGGAAGCATCTGCAGCTCAGCCAAAAAAAGTTGTTAGAAAAAAAGTTGTAAAGCAAGTTGTTTCTGAAGCTAATGAAGAAAATACGAATAATATCGAAACTGTACAGGAAAAATGTGAATTGGCTAAGGATATAGAGGATAATAATAATAATGAGGTAAAAGAATTAAAAAGACCTCATGATATACTTTATATTAGCAAATTAAGTGTTTTAACTTTTGAAGAGTTATTAGAATTTGCTGAAAGTTATGGCATAAAAAAAGATACTGGAAATAATATCAGAAGACAGGAACTTATGCATGCTATATTAAAGGCTCAGATTGCTTTGGAAGGAAAAATAGTTGCTGAAGGTACTTTGGAAACTTTGCAAGATGGTTTTGGTTTCTTGCGTTCAAAAAATAGTAATTATTTAGTAGGTCCTGATGATATATATATTTCTCCTGCTCAGATAAGACTTTTTGGACTTAGAACAGGTGATTTAATTACAGGAGAGGTTAGACCTCCTAAAGATAATGCTGGCGAGAAATTCTTTGCTTTACTTAGAATAGAATCTGTTAATGGAGAAGAACCTAATAATTTATATAAAAGACCTCATTTTGATAAATTAACTCCAATTTTTCCTAATGAGCGTATAAATTTAGAATTTGCTCCTAATAAAATATCTACCCGTATTATTAATCTTGTTTCCCCTATAGGTAAAGGTCAAAGAGGATTAATAGTAGCACCTCCTAAAGCCGGTAAAACTATGATGCTTCAGGAAATTGCTAATGCTATATGCAAAAATTATCCTGATATTAAACTTTTCATTCTTCTTATAGACGAGCGTCCTGAAGAAGTTACTGATATGAGAAGACAAGTACCTGAAGCTGAGGTTATAGCATCTACTTTTGATGAAACTCCTGATAAACATTGTCAGGTTTCTGAAATGGTGCTTGAAAAGGCTAAAAGGTTAGTTGAAAACAAACATGATGTTGTTATAATACTTGATTCTATTACAAGACTTTCAAGAGCTTATAACTTGGTAGTTCCTGCAAGCGGTAAAGTTCTAACTGGAGGAGTAGATTCTAATGCACTTCATAAGCCAAAAAGATTCTTTGGTGCTGCTCGTAATATAGAAGAAGGCGGTTCTCTTACTATAATTGCTTCTGCTTTAGTTGATACAGGAAGTAAGATGGACGATTATATCTATGAAGAGTTCAAAGGTACTGGTAATATGGAGCTTCATTTAGACAGAAAACTTGCTAATAGAAGACTTTTCCCTGCTATTGATATTGATTCTTCTTCTACTAGGAGAGAGGATTTACTTCTTACTGAAGAGGAAAAAAATAAAATGTGGGCATTAAGAAAATACATGCAGTCTCAGGGTATAGATGAAGATCAGTTAATAGAAACTGTTATTGATAAAATGAATTCTACTAAAGATAATGCTGAGTTCTTAAAATTATTAAATTCATAAATATTTTTTAGGATTTTATCAATATGTCAAAAAACTCTGAAGAAGAAAGAAGATTATTTGAATTCTATTTAGAGCATGGATATTTTCCTGATGAGTTTAATAATAAAAAAGAAAATATAAAAAAAGAATTTAATAATGATAAAATTAAAAAAGAAAATATAAATGATTTAAAAAAAGAATCAGCATACACTAAAGAAGATGAGGAAATGTTTTTAAATGCAATTAAAAACCTCGATTGCACTAATCATTCTAAAAAGTCTATTTATGATAGAAAAGTCAATACAAAATTCAAGCCTAATATAAAAAATGCAGTTCCAAAAGAAAGGCTTGATTTACATGGACTTACAAGTGAAAGGGCATTAATAGAAATTAAGCATTTTATTTATGAATGCAAAAAAAATAAGATAAGCCCTATTCTTATAATACATGGTAAAGGTTTTGGAAGTGAAAATAGAATACCTGTTTTAAAAAATTTAGTTGAATATTATTTAGTAACAGAAGGAAAGAGTCATATAAAATATTTTTCCGATGCTCCTATAAATCTTGGAGGAAGCGGTGCTAAAATAATTTATTTGGATATATAATATTTTTCTTTTTCAATTTACTTTAAATCCCACCCTATATATTTATTATTGAACTTAGAATATTTGATTAATTTTTCTTTTTAACTCATTTTTAAATTATAATACCCACCCAAATTTTATTTAGATTTTTTATTATCTTAACGCACGCAGAGCAAAGTTATAAATATATATTTATTAATAATTACAAACTAAAATTATATATAAAGTTTTATCAACCGTGCGTTAAATAGATTTAAAATCTAAAAGCAACTTGGGCGGGTGCTTTATTTTCTAATGGAATTGAAAATATAAATTAAGTTTTATATTCAGATAAAAATTATAAAGGATAGAGGGCGGGGGATGTAAATAAATTTTAATATTTATTATATACCACAAGACTAAATTCTTTTTTGATAGGCAGAATTAATTTTGAATGAGTTTTATGGTTTTCATCATATATTTTTAAATGAGTATGAGGTTCTAAATTCTGATTAAAAAGTCTCAAATCGCATAATGCAAGCCCAAATCCTGCACTTTCTGTATTATCCAATTGTTCCATAAAAAATTTTTCTACTAAATTATTTTTATAATATTCTTTAAATGTTAATCTTTTAGAGTCTATTCTTGTTCTGCTAATCATTGTAAGAGGAGCATCATTTATTATTTCAAATTCTATGTTATTTTTATTGAATTTAACTACTAATGTTATAGTAAGTTTATTATTGCACAATAATAATTTTGAATATTTATTCTCATCAATTTCAATATTATTATCAATGTCTTTAATGAGCTGCTTCTCTAATTTTATGAATTCTTTTAATTGTTTCATAGTTTCTTCATCTTTCAATATATTTGAATATTCACTCATTATATCATAATCATAAAAATATTCTTTATTTTCTATTTTTTTTATAAAATCAGGAAATTTTTCTATTAAAGTATTGATAGTAATAATATGAAGATATCTAGCTTTTATTGCATTTGAAATAAGCTCCATTATAATATAATGTGCATCATTTGTATATTTTGTTATATTATATTTTTTTAAAATTTCTTCCAAAATGAAATTTATTTTTTGTTTAGAATTACTATCAAGCCAGGTAATATTAAATTTAACAGGCTCTTTTTTATGATTTTTTATATATTTTTTTATTTCTTCTATATCGGTTTTAGAATCTATCATGATTTTATAATCTCTTTTGCTATACGATCAAGTACATTTTTTTCACCTAAAGTTTCTCTTACTCTAAGTAAATTATTGCTTACTTTCTTATAGTATTCTTTATCGGTTAAATATTTTATAATATGACTTGTAATAGCATTTGGATTGCAGTCATTTTGTAAAAGTTCAGGAGCAGCTTCCTCATTAAGAAGTACATTAGGCATTCCGACATATTTTATGTTTGTCAATAATTTTCCAAGCATGAAAGTTATAAATGATATTTTATAGCATATAACCATAGGTTTTCCATAGCAGGCAGCTAAAAGACTAGCAGTACCGCTTGACATTATTAAGGCATCAGAATAAGAATAAACATAATCTTTATCATCACCGCATAATAAAGAATATGAAACATTTTCTAATAAATTTTTATAATTATCTAGAATTTTTTCTATAGGTTCTTTATATTCAGGATATGCTATAGGTATGACAAATCTTATATTTGAAGAAAGCATATCATTAAGCATCTTCATAGATTTTATGAATACAGGTGCTAACTTTTTTATTTCCTGATTTCTGCTTCCAAATAGAACCCCAACGGTATATTCTTTTTTAGGCATATTTAATTCAGGCACCTTTCTATTATAATCCAAATCAGCAAAAGGGTGTCCGCTATACATTACATCGCAGCCGAATTTTTTATATACTTCATAATCAAATAGGAAAGGAGTAATGATTTTTTTAGCAGAAAGAAGCCTTTTAGCATTCCAAGCTCCCCATATACCTACATGCGGCGGAAAATAATATATATAATTTATATTATTAGCTTTACAATATTTTGCTAACAATAGATTTACCCCTTGATTATCAACAAGAAGCATAATGTCAACTTTATTGTTTTTTAAATACTCTTTTAATCGGTTAAAAGCACCAAGATTTTTAAAAGCCACTTTAGGATTTGCCCCTTCAAATATTCCTATAGTTGATAAAGTAGACATATCCGATAATATATTAACATTAGCTTTTTGCATCTCAACGCCGCCGAACCCATCTAATATAATATTAGGATCCAACTCTTTTATTTTTCTTGCTAATAAGGCCCCTTGAATGTCGCCAGATACTTCACCTGTAGCTATAAATATTCTCATAACTTATTTTTTATTTTATACAGTTTTTTTAGGAGTTATTCCTCTTCTAGCTTTGGATATAAACTCTACAATATCTCTAGCTATAGGATTTAATGAAGTGTCATTTAAATATGTATCTAAAAACTCTTGTTTTGTTTTATTCCAATTAAACCACATATCATAAGCTGCTTCAGCCTGAGATATCTGCTCAGATGTAAAGCCAGCCCTTCTCATACCAACTAAATTAAGCTTATAAATAATAGCTTCTCCCGCATGGGCAGTTAATGCAAATGGGAGTATATCTCTTCCAACAGCTGACATACCGCTAATCATAGCATACTGTCCAATAGCACAAAACTGATGTATTACACAGTTTCCTGATATAAAAGCACCTTTTTCCACTCTGACATGTCCTGCCACTAAAGCTCCATTACATATTATAACATTATCATTTATCTCACAGTCATGAGCAACATGTCCTGTAGCCATTATATAGCAGTTATTTTTTATAATAGTTTTAGCATTTTCTTTAGATGCCCTATGAAGATTAGCAAATTCTCTAATTTCATTTCCATCGCCTATTTCAAGGAAAGTTACTGTTTTTCTATCAAAATGTATGTCCTGAGGAAGCCCCCCTATAACAGTATGATCATGTATTATATTGTTTTTTCCTATTGTTGTATATTCTTTTATTACAGAATGTGCTCCTATAGATGTATTTTCACCTATATTTACCTCTCCTTCTATAATGGCATAAGGTCCTATTTTTACATTATCTGCAATTTTAGCAGAATCAGAAATTATTGCTGTAGGATGTATATTATTATTCATTTTATTTCCTAATTTATTTTTCTATATTTATTTTTCAATTTTCATAGCTTCTTTATCAACTAAAAATAACCCTAAATCTCCAGAGCATGCCAATTTATCATTAACTTTAACTTCACCATGTGTCTTAAGCAGATTATTGCTGAATGCTTCAACTGTAACAAACATGTCCATAACATCGCCCGGTATTACAGGATTTTTAAATTTTACATTATCTATTTTTGCAAAGAACATAAATTTTTTACCATATTCATCAGGCTTTAAAATTTTTGTATAACAGTAAATACCAGAAGTCTGAGCCAATGCCTCAATCATTAAAACTCCCGGCATAATAGGACTTTCAGGGAAATGTCCTGTAAACTGCGGTTCATTAAAAGTTATATTTTTTATAGCATGTATTTTGCCTTCTTCAACGCTTTCTACTCTATCAACTAGTAAGAAAGGATATCTATGCGGTAATAATTCCATTATTTTATTTATATTAATTTTTTCCATTTCTAATTAATCCTTAGAGTTAGTTTAAAAGTATTAAAAAATTATACCATATAACAATAAAGTTACAAGTATAAAAACAAGTTAAAAGTATTTAGTATTAATATATTTTTATATTTTAATAATATAATTTTAATTACTTTTATAAAAAATGCTTCTATTATATAGAAAAATCTATATATATAGAAAAATCGCTCGTTAATAATCCATTCCATTCTCTAGAATATTAGGCACTCACAATTTTTTATCAGGGTACGCAGAGCATAGTAGGGTATCGAGACAAAAGAGCCAATTCAAAAAATCTAATTTAATCCCGCTTTCCTATATCA
>NZ_JH994111.1:174633-243691 GCF_000316195.1 Brachyspira hampsonii 30446
GGCTCGATTTTTTTACAGCCAAGGCATAAGACTTGAATAGGGTATCGAGACAAAATTTTTAAACATTCATGGTGTGTTTAATCCCACTTTCCTATATCACCATAAAAAAATCTCGCTTAAATGTGCTGACAACTAAAGTTATCAGCAGCTCGATTTTTTTATCGCCAAGCCAAAGACTTGAATAGGGTATCGAGACCTTTGATGATTTATTTAAATATATAGATGAATCCCGCTTTCCTACATTACCATTATCAATAAAAAATCGCTCGTCAATAATCCATGCCATTCTCTCGAATGTCAGGCACTCGCAATTTTTATCTAGGCACGCAGAGCGCGAGTAGGGTATCGAGACTTAAACAGGTAATAACATTTGAAAGAGAAATCCCGCTTTCCTACATTGCCGAAGGCACGCAGAGCGTAGTAGGGTATCGAGACGCTAGCAGTTAAACATATTGATAATGTTTAATCCCGCTTTCCTACATTACCATTATCAATAAAAAATCGCTCGTTAATAAGCCCCTGCCATTCTCTCGAATGTCAGGCACTCGCAATTTTTTATTTAGGCACGCAGAGCGTAGTAGGGTATCGAGACTGGCTTTTTTTAGCCTTTATATTCTTTTCACATTAATATGTAAATAACATATAAACATGTCAAAGAACTATATACATAATACTATATATTTTTATTTTTGCAAGGATTTTATTAATATACATTTTTTCTGAAATTTTAAAATGTTATATAAAACTTATAAAAATTCTTCTAAAATTATATATTTATGATTTATATTATTGATTTTATCATTTTTATGTATATACTGAAAATACAAGCACATTTTATGGAGATAGTATGGAATATTCTCAAATTCATGATATTAAAGATATTTCTTATTTTATAAGGACAGGTAAAAATAGTTATAAAGTAAAAGTAAAGAAATTATTAACTATACTTGCTACATTTATAATAGAAAATAGTTCTTTTAATAAAGATTCTAAAGATGAAAAAAAATTAGAGGAAAAATATAGTAAGTCAATATATAAAACTCAGTTTGAAACTGTATTTAAATTAAAATATTCAAAATTAGAATGTGCAAGATTAAAATGTACTAAATTAAATTCTAAAGAATGTATGATATGTGATGAAAAAGAAAAATGCAGAAAAAGAGAAGAAGAAAAAAATAATTTTGATAGGGAAGATAAAGAGAATTTAGAAAAAGTGATAAATGCCTCATATAAACAGGCTATTGATTTTATCATGGACTTTAGAAATATTCTTATACATAAAAATGTTAGGGACGATCATTTTGACCATTGTAAATTTAAAGAATTTAATGCAGAATTATTTAATTTCCTAAAATTATGTTTAGATAATGAAATAAATTTAGATGCTAAATATATAGAAAAAATTAAAAAAGAAAATCCAAAATTATCTTTAGAAAAATATAAAAATAAGGATTTATATATAAGAGAAGCATTAAATGTAGACTTTAACGAAATGAAAACATCATTTAAAAATGTACCTTTTGTATATGCTTTAATGATTATAGCTATGTTTACAGAAAAAAAGCATATAAAAGAAATATTAGATTTAATAAAGTTAAAAGGATACATTAATGAATTAGTTTTATCTTTTTCATTAAGAGGCGGATATAAAACACTTGTACCGGGTGTTGAATTTGATGATGATAAATTATATTATAATCAAATAAAATTCAAAGATAAATTTAATAGTGAAGTATTTAATAAATCAGGAAGAATAAAGAAAAATATAAAAGATTTTGATGATAAATATGATACAGTAAATCAAAATAAAAATCAGGCAGATATTTTTTATTTGTATAAAAAGGCTCTTAAATTTTACAGCTACAGCAATAGTTTTCCAAAAATAGTAGAATTGGAAGATATTATCAGAAAAGATAATACAAATAAATTGATAAAAATAAGAAAAGAAAAAATAAATAAAAATGCTAAAAATGAAATAGAAAGAAAAGAAAAAATAGATAAACTAGAAAACTCAAAAGAAGAAATAGAGAAATCTTTAATCAATGTATTTAGAAATGAAGATATCTTTATGAAAGAGGCTTTAAATTTTATTACAGAATATGGTAAGTTTGGAAATTTGAAAAGCTCATTTTTTGAAGATACTTGGTCTATAGTGGGAAATGCTGCTATATGGGCAGTTCCTGTTGATAAATATTATATTGATACTAGAAGAAAAGTAAAGCCTTCTAAAAATGCTGATGGATCTATATACAAAATAGTTTATAATGATATTGATAAAAAAAATATAGATATGATAAAGTATAGTATTAATAAATACAATCTTACAGCTTTGCTTACATCTATAATGATTTCTGATAATGTAATATTTAATAATTTGCAGTCAGCAGCATCTTATTTGCATATAAAAAAAGAATATAAAAATAATAATAAAAAATACAATGTCAGATCATTAGAAGATATTTTAAAAGAAAAAGTAAGTAAATATAGTGTATATCAGAAAACTAAATTTTGTGTAAGGGCTATAAGAAGAGAAATAGTTAAAGATAAACATATACATCAAAGAGATAGTATTGTGCTTCATGATAAGTTAATGATGATTATATCAAAACTTAATGTATATAGTTTTTCATCTCCTTATGAATCAATTAAAAAAGCATTTGACTCTATTCACATAGATATTCCTGATAATATAAAAGCTATACTAAAGATAAATACTCTTGACAGTCTTACTGATGAGTGTATAAAACTTACTGTTAAATTTGCTGAAAATAATAAAAATAAAAGTAAGAATCCTAAAGATGAAACTAACATTTTATATAAAAGCTGGAGTAAATATGCTTTTTCTCCTAATTATTCTATGAATAAAGATAAAAGTGATTATTATAAAGATACAGACAGCACAATTTATGAAGCTTTGAGATGGGATAGTATAAAAGAAACTTTATTTTCAAAAGAATTTAATGATTATAAAACTAGAAAATATGATTTATTATCCATACTATTAAAATATTTTAAATATAAAAATTATACTATTCCTATAATTATTAATTTTTATGAAGAATATAAATCTAAAAATAAAATAAAAAAATTTAGAGATAATGAAATAAGAAATATATTAGCTCAGGAAATGATTCTTGCATTAATTTCTAAGAAATATGCTAATTTGATTGTACATAGAAATAAATATTTAGGAAAAAATACAAGCATTATTTTTGAATATAATAATAGAAGTGTTTTAGACTTTGATTTAGTTTGGGTATTAAAAACACCTATTAGGATTAATATTAGAGATTATTATAAAAAAGATGTGAGAAATGATTTAGAATGGCTGCTTGATCCTCAGAGAATAAATAAATCATCTATGAAAAAAGAAGATTTGGAACTTTCTATATCTAATTCTATAGAGGCATTTAATATTATAGTTCAAGATGAAGTTTTAAAAAATTTTATTAATCCCACAATTACTGAATTAAAAGAAGGAGAAGAGCTTGATGTAATAAAAGTTAAGGAATTGGTGCGTGTATTGATGTGGGCTGCTAAAGAGTTTTTATATTTTATATGTGCTATAGAGTCTCATTTAATTTATAAATGTCATAAAGCGTATGGTTTTGAAAGTATAATAAAGGAAGATGGATATGTAGATTTTAACTCTTTAGTTAACTTTAATAATGATAAAATGACTCCAAAGATATCAGAAACCATAAAAGATGTTAGAAATATGATTTGTCATATGAGAGTAAAAGATGGTACAGATATAACTGCTATAGATTATAAGAGAAGTATTATTATTATTAATCTTGTATTAGAAGCTTTAAAATTAAATGACATTTATAAATCCTATAGTAATATAAAATAAGAAAGGAAATTATAATGCTAAAAAACAATAAGAATCTGATAACTTTTAAAGAAGTTTTTGATAAATTAACTTTTAATAATAAAAAAAAATTAATGGAATTAGTTTATAGTATCAATGATTATAATATAAAGAATAAAATTGCTATTACAAAAAATAAGAAAGGTGATGATTTTAATTATAATATATCTAATCTTAGTTATGATGAAATTACTTATATAAAAAATTATATAGATATGTGTTTTGACAATTGTGATTATATAGAAGATAAGGATTATATAAATGAGTATATAAAAAAAGTAAGTAAGTATATAAAAAAAGTAGTTGATTTTCAAATAAAAAATAATAATGAGGATTTTCCTTTTTTATATTTGCTTTCATTGTTAAAATTATATTCTGATAATTATAAAGATTTATATATATTTATGAATAATATTGGAATACATTATGATATTATTAGATTAATATTTTTTGATATAGAAGTATATGATATTTATATAGATGAAAGCGGGAATATAGATCCTGATTATGAAGAAAAAAAATTATTTGTAGTTGGAGGGTATTATACCAAAAATATAGGATACAATGATTGGAAAGATATGACAAATGCAGTATTAGATGATTTGGAATTAAACTATTTTCCTAATGAATATGATAGGTATACTGATACTTCTAAGAAAAAGAGGATAATTTTTCATAGAAGAGAAATAAAAGACTTTAAGAAAAAAAAGCTGATAACAAAAGATATATTTAAATTTATAAAAGAAAATAAAGGTGAATTAGTATGTATATATGAAAAGAATCCTAATGGCATTGAGTTTACAAAAAATTATTATTTAGATTTAGTTTCAAAATTAATAGTTAATACATTAAATAAAATTTTATCAGATATAGATTTTGATATTAATAAAATGCTTCTTATCATACATATTGCTTCTAGAGGTGATAAAAATGCATCTAATATATATGATTTTATATGTGTTAATAAGTTTTTAGATTATTTGATCAAGAGTAATGTGGGTATTAATCAAATAAAAAAAGAATGGAAATTACATTATGAAGAATATACTAAAAAAAATATTACTATAAGTGAATCTGATATAAAATCAAATGTTTATGAAAGTATAGAAGAATGGAAGATAAAATATTCTGTTGCAAATAAAAATATAGATTATAAATTATTTAATCCTTCTAATGCATTAACTGATAGTAGATTGGTTTTTGCTGATTACTTTTGTAATACTTTTTATAATAATGATGGTTCAGATTCTAAAGAAATTTTTAAAGAGTTTAGTATATATTCAGAAACCAAATACAGTTCATTTGATAAAGATCCTATTGATTTTTATTTTGATAAATATGACTATTATACAATATTAAACAGATATATCTTTTATAAAAAATTAGCATCACATAACAAAATAGGCGATAGAAGAAAAAAATTTGCTGAGAATGACAGCACAAAAATATTGAATTTTTTTAGAGAAGATAAGAAGTTATATAGAAGAGTAAGTTATTTAGTTCATGCTGTAAAAAGTATATTAGATAATTTAGAGATAGAATCCAATAATGAGTTTAAGTATGATAATATATTGGAAAGCTATGATATATTAATTAAGCTATTAGAAAAAATTAAAGAAAATAATTTAAAAGAAAATTTTGTATATAGGAAACTCGATTCTATTATATTTATGATTAATACAGCTAAACTTGCTATTTATAATCATAGTGATAATACAGATAAATCTTTAGAAATGATTGAGATTAATAAAAGTAATATAGAAAATATAGATAATGATTATTTCTTTTTAAGGGAAAAGATACTTTTTGATAATATAAGTATGGTTGCTTTATGGGATTTTTATAAATGCGGCGATATTATTAAAAGTATAGAGAATGTTATTTTTAGTAAAAAATATGACGATGAATTGTATAGAGATGACATAGCAAGACTATATGGTACACTTGGTCAGACATATATTGTTCACTATTATCTTACAGAAGATAAAGAAGATTTGGAGAAAGCTAAAGAATATTTTTCTAAATCTAAAGAGTTGTTTAAAGACGATAAGGAAAATATAGGCAGAGTATATAGTAATTTGATGCTTTATGCTATTACAGCAGGTAATGAAGAAGAGTTTTTAGATTATCTTTATAAATATCTTACAAAAAGAGAAGAAAAGTTTAATAATATTGATTTGTTAATTGAAGAATTAGTTTCCTATATAGATAACAACAATCAGCCTGATAAAAGCGATAAATATTTGATAATAAGGCTTTTAAGATACTGCAAGAATTTTAGTACTGAATACAGCAGAAGAATATCTGATATACTTATAGAAAAAAGCGGCAATTTCTATAATAATAAAGAAAGAAGAAAATCATCAGAGGATGTAGATATAGAAAAAGATTATTGTTTTGTATATTATAAAAGAAAAAAAGAAAAACTATCTTTGTCAAATAGCTATATATTTGTAGAAAATTTACGAGTTAAAATCAAAAAAGGCGATGAAGAAAAAAGGGAAGCTTATTTTCAGCTTATGAGAAAACTTTCCCTATATTTAACGGAGATATTAACAGGAGATGATAGCTATTTTGATAAGGCTGTAAATATATTAAAAGAAATGCTTGAGCTTCCGAATACTGATTATGAGAAAGCGTTTGGAAAGTTTTTGGAAGAAAGTAAGGAATCTGATTTAGATAAACATAAATGGGCTTGTAATTTAAGTAAAAAGTTATATATGTGATATTTTTTTCGTAAAATAGTTTGACTTATTTAAAAAAGTTTATATAATATAGAATATCAAGTCTCTGGTATTTATCCCCAGAGTTTATTTATTATTTTTTGACTTTGTTTTTAGGCTTTTTGCTTAGAAACAGTATTTTGAAATTAAATACAATTATTTAATTTCTGTTTGTTTTACAACTTTTATATAAAATAATAATTTAAACTTTAAGGGGTTAAGTATATCTATTAAAAAATTATTCATTACAGTTTTAATCCCTTAAAATTTTATTGTTATTACTGCTGTATAATTATGTATTTAATATACAGTATAGCTCTTTTACATTATAAATATTGTTTTTTTATTAAAATTAATTTTTTATAGTTTTTTTAATAATTTTTTAATATAATACTTGATATATTTTGTAAATATGCTATTATATGACTTATAAGATAAAGATATTTAGCTACTGCTAAAGTTTGAAAATATCGATTTTTACGACTTTGTCTCTTCTGGTTGTTTAGGAAGAAACAGTATTTACAATTTAATTTTTTTAATGATATTTTTTATAAAACTTAAAAGGAGCTAAATATATATGCCTATTAATTTTTTTTCTAATAAAAGTAATCTCAATACTGTTCACTATATAGTGAGTAGTCTATTAACTTATGATAATAGTATTGCTCAAATAATTAGAGTGAATAAGAATATCAAAAAGAATCATTTTAAAAAATTAAAAAAGAAAAGTAGTTACAGCTATTGGAAACTTAACCATCATATTAAGTTGTTTTCATAATTATTCATAAAGAATATTGTATTTTAATTCTATATAAAAAGGAGTTTTTATGGATAAAAATATAATTTTAATATTAAAGATTGTAAAAGCAGCTGCAGAGGTATTAGTAGAATATTTCAGCAACAAAGAAAGTGTTTAATTAGGAGGTTAATATGTTTGGAAGTATTATTCGTATTTTAGTACCTATCATTACAGTAAAAATAATTACTGAAATTATCAAAAAACGTTAGGTCTAATTATATTTATGGTAAATAAAAAGGAGGGTATATCAAATAATTATTTAAGTTATTTGAGTTGTGTATTTTATATAAATGCAGTTTGGTATAAGGCTATATGTTTAAAGGAGTAATATATGCATAAACAAAATAGTAGGCATACAAAAAACAATAATAAAGGCATTTCAAAAAATAATAGGAGGAAAATAAAAATGTCAAACAATAATTTAAATAATAATATTTCTAATAATGAGTCTATTAATTCAGCAAGAAAATTTAAATATAGTGAGCATCTTGCTAATTTAAATAAGACTATGAATGAGCATCTTAAAAATCTTGAGGAAAATTTAGATAAAAATACTGATTTATGTAGCTGCTGTTGGGGCTTAGGTTATTTACCTGAATCAAAAGACTTAGAAGCAGATATTCAAATTAAAGAGTATGAGAAAAAATTAATCAAAGCATCTGTCATAGTCAAAGATGATAATAAAAATGCAAAACGCAATACTGAGGTAATTTCTGAAACAAGATATTTATATAACGACGGTTCTAACAAAAAGATAGTTCCTGAAGAAAGTGTAGAGGAAGTAAAATCTATAGCTTCTAAAAAAGAAAATACTGATACAAAAGATTATAAACATACAGCTGAAAATACATCGGATAAATTATCAATAAAGACGGTAAGGTTAATAGTAAAAAGTTAAATGAGAATGAAGAGCTTACAAGAAGATTAAAAAATGGTGAAAAGGTGGAAATTAAAGATAAATATGATCAATTTAAAGCACAGTATTTGAATCAGCTTCCTAAAGCATCATTATGCGGAGCAGTATTTTCAGGTATTAGTGCTATATCAAAAGAAGATACTAGAGATGATATGAAATAATTAGCAAATTTTAGTTAATGAAATCGTTAGGAGGGTACTATCAAATAAGCAGTTAATATTTTTTTTAGTTATTTGCAGTCTGTATTTTAGAGTTTTTCTAAAATACAGCATGGTTTTAGCAATATGTTAAAGGAGTAATATATGTATAATCAAGATAATAATAACTATAGACAAAATAATAACTATAAAGGCAGAAATCATAAAAATAGAAAGAATAATAGAAGTAGAAATAGAAAAAATAATGCAAAATATAATAATGTATTTAGAAATAAAAATCTAGAAATTAAAAACTTTGATATTGGCAGTGATTTAACCAATGGCATTATAGAAGATAGTACCCCGCATAAAGATATTTCCGGCAATATGGCGGATTCTATTGGATTGGGAAGAAGTGTAAAATATCAGGATCATCGTAATAATTTAAGTAAAGCTATGAATAATTATACTGAGGCTTTAAAAAAGGTTTCAGATTCAAAAATAAATATGGATCCAAAAAAGCGTATAGGATTTATAGATGAGGTTAAGTTAACTGAATCATATAATGTAAATGCAGCTGAACAATGCAGAGAATATAAAACAGAAGCAAGATTAACTAAACCGGGAGATCCGGAAGCAGATATTATAGTCAGAGATGGTAATACAGAGACAAAATATCAAGTAAAAGATAATGGAAATGCAAAAGTTAATACAGAAGAAATTTCTAAAAAAAGATATTCAGGAGAAGATGGTTCAAATAAAAAGATAGTTCCTGAAGAAAATGTAGATGAAGTAAGAGCAATAGCTTCTAAAAAACAAAATACTGATACAAAAGATTATAAGCATACAGCAGAAAATACATACGACAGATTATCAAGCAAAGATGGTAAAGTTAATAGTGAAAAGTTAAATAGAAATGAAAGTGAAGAGCTTACAAGAAGATTAGAAAATGGAGAAAGAATAGAAGTAAAAAATAAAGATGCTAAATTTAAAGCACAGTATTTGAATCAGCTTCCTAAAGCAGCATTATGCGGAGCATTATTTTCAGGCGGAAGTGCATTTATCGGAGAGTTTGTAAAGTTCTTATCAAATGGGTGTAATTTAACAGAAGATGAGTTTATAGAATCAGCATATAAAGTTCTTACTGCTACTGCTGATGGGGCTGCCAAAAGTGCATTAGGAGTTACTTTTACTTATTTAGGAAATAATATAGGTTCTTCACTACTTGGAAATGCTAATATTGCAGGCGGTATGGCGGTAATGACAATAGATACATTAAAAAGTATGTACAGATTTATTACAGGTAAAATAGATACTGTTGAGCTTATGGGAGAGGTATCTCAGAATTTTGTTTCTATAACATCTACTTCATTAGGTGCTTATGCAGGTTCTCTAGGAGGAAGTGCATTAGCTGGGGTTATAGCTTCTAATATGTCTATGGGTGCCGCTGCAGCAGCTTCATTGGGAGCTTTTGCAAGCATAGCAGGCTCTGTTGTAGGAGGACTAGCCGTTGGAATTACAGTATCTTATCTCATATCAAAAGACAGTCAGGCAGGATTGGAAATAGCAAGAAGAGATATAGAATCAGCTTATCAGACTTTTGCTAAAGACCGTAATTTATATGCTTTAGTAGACGGTGTTGGTACTCAAAGAGATTGGGAGTTTAGTTTCAAGAGTTTAATACCATTCGGAGGAGTTTTTGCTCAGATATCAGAATATTCAGCACGCAAATCCGAACTGAGTAGAATATCTAGTATGTTAGACAGAGAATATCAGAATATAGATGAAGGAAAAAGAAGAGTATTGGAAGATATTAGGCAGAAATATTATGAGGCAAAAACAAGTATAGAAGAAACATTCTACAGCAGTGTAAATACAATGTTTGATAATGATAGAGTTGATTTGACTAATCAGTTAATGGATTATTTGAATCAAAAGAGAACTATATATGCATTAAGGGAGAAAAAATATTTTAATGAAATACAGAAAATAGATGAGAGAAACAGCAAATTAGCATCAGAGATTCAGAAAGATGAATTGTTCTTTAATGAAATAGAAAATCTTACTAATATGATTAAAGATTCTGATATAGAAAATAGGGAAATGATAATAGATGCTATAGCTTATTTAGTATCTGACGAGTGGCTTAAAAGTTTTAAGAGCGATGATGATGAGCTATACAATTTATTATCAGAATATGGATTATTAGACTAATATTTTATAAGGAGTATTATTTATGTATGATTTTATTTTTAATAAGATTTGCAGCTATGGTTTAGAGAAAAAAAGAGAAAAAATTAAAAGAAAGATAGATGATGTAAATGCATATAGAGAACTTGCATTTAAGGATATTTATGATGCTAAAGAAAGGTATAATACTAAATTAAATGAAATAGTAAATTTTCTTAATGGTATTAGAGATGAAGCAGAAATGAATTTTAAGCCAATAGTGCAAGAAGAATTATATGAAGTAGCTGAGATAATAAGAAAATCTTATGACTTGTTATTTAGCATAACAGATTATAATGCCCAAATAAAGATACTTAACTATAAGAAAGATTATCATAGAACAGAAATAAATTTTTTCAAAAGAAGAAGAGAAGAATGTTACAAAGTTATAAAAATATTATCTCTTTCAAAGAAAAAGGATGCAAGATTAAAATGGTTTAATGAAGCTAATGGTACAAATGTTAAAACCATAGATGAACTTAGAGATTTAAGAGGAAGTTATTATAATATTGATTTGTTAATTGATTTATGCGAAAAGGATTTAAAAAACTATAGAAATATTAAAAAACTTAGAGAATATATAAAAATGTCAGATAAAAAGATTCATCTTCTTTATGATAAAGTAAAAGATATTGATGCAAAGATAGAAAAATTGAGAGAAACTATTTTTAACTATACGGAGGATTATTATAAATTGCATAAAGATTATTTAGAGATTATTAATAAAAGATTTAATATAGAAGATGTATTTCCAAGCTACAATATGCTTATTAATAAAGGAGAAGAAGTAAGAAGTATAGCAAATAAAATAAAATTAATAAAAGAAAGCCGTGAACATTATTTTGATAAAAATAATCTTATACAAAGAAATAATATTTCATGTAAGGATTATAATAATATTAATGCAGAATATTTAAGTATAGATAAAAAAATTAAGTATTATAGAAAGGCTTTCTATTTACTAATGCAAAATAGGAGAAATGCTATATCAGATTTATATAATAGCTGTTTTAAAAAAATAGTTAAGTGTAAGAATGGAGGATATTTAGTTATAATCAATGAAAAATATAAAGATTCTAATATATTTATACCAGATTTAAGCAGTGATAAAGAAACAGTAAATAAGTAAAAATACTAAGGAGAGTTTTATGGAATATAAAATAAGAATAAGAAAACAATATTTGACAGGTATTAATAGAATGATAATATTTGCTATTATGAATGGTATTAATAATCCAAGAGAATTATTGAATAATGTTTTTAATATCTTCTACAAATATACGGTTATCAAATGTTTATCTAAACTTATGAATGTACATTTAATTTGTATAAGAGAAACTCCAAATGGAAAAGGTTTTTATTTAAATAAAAATTTTGACGGAGAGTATTGTTCTATAAAATTAGAAAATAATATAAATTTGGGCGGCACTGAAATTGAGGATATAAAAAATATATTTAAAAATAATTCATCAGATAAGAAAATATTGAAGGCATTAGATTTTAAATCTATAAATCTGTAGAAAATAAAGCATAATAATAATTTAAGGAGTAATAATAATGAAATTTTTTGAATATTTAAATAAATGGGAAAATTATTTATCTGAATTGTTGAAAAGATATGAAGATAAAAGCGGAGATTATATCAAATATTTAAGGCAATTAGAAACTATAAAAAATATTAATTCGGCAATTGTTATGTCTGTGGATTTGTTTAATACAATAAAAAATAATTATGAAAATACTTCGTCTAATATAATAGAAGATAATAAAAAAATAAGAAAGCTATCTCCGATACAGGAAATATATAAAAATGGCAGCAATGTATTTAATGTAATAGATAAAGCTGTTAATAGTAAAGAATTATTTTGTTTGATGGGCCCTCCCGGCACAGGAAAAACTACCGCTATTGTAGAAATTATTTTGCAGACTATAAAGCATAATTATAAAGCAAAAATAGCTGTATGTTCTGAAACTCATATTGCTGTGGATAATGCCATAGAAAGACTTAATACTGAAATAGAGAATGGAAATATTAACTGTTCTATTATGAGGTATGAGGAGTTTAAAAATGAGTATGATAATGAAAATTTAAATATATGCTATAAAAATTATATAGATTCTTGGAAAGAAAAATTGGAAAATATTTATAATAAGAGTTTTACAAACAGATTATTTAATGAGTTTGAAGAGCATATTATGAAAAATAGGAAGTATGATAAATATGTATGTGAGAATGCAAATATTATAGGGATAACATGCAATCAAATGGCTAGATTTAAATTAGATGAATTAGATGATATTTATGATTTAATAATTATAGACGAGGTATCAAAAAATACATTGCCTGAGATTTTAATACCTGCTTTATTTGCAAAAAAATTAATATTAGTAGGAGATCCTAATCAGCTTCCGCCTGTTTTTTGTAAAGATGAAATAGAGACTATGAATGATATAGATATGAAGTTACAGGAGGAATTAACAGATAATTCATTAGTAGATAAATTATTCTCAAATGTTGATAGAGAAACAATGTTTGGAATTCTTGATACTCAGTACAGAATGGAGGCAAAAATAGGAGATATTGTAAGTAAGTTTTTCTATAATAATGAATTGAAAAATGGTACAAAATACAGCGATGATGAAAGTATATATTGGCTTGATTATTATACAGATAAGAAATTTCCAATTAACTATGGAGGAGAATTATATAATCCGATAGAAGTTGAGTTAATAAATAATAGTATTGAAAATTCTAATATTGATGCTGATACAACTATAGCAGTTATAACTCCATATAAGAAACAAAAAAGGGAATTAAAAAATGTTATTAATAATAATGATAAATTAAAACATCTAAATATAGAAATAGATACAATAGATGCTTTTCAGGGTAAAGAGGCTGATATAGTTTATTTTAGTGTTGTTAGAAATACAGGATCTACCAGATTTTTTTCTAATATAAAGAGACTTAATGTTGCTGTATCGAGAACGAAAAAGAAATTGTATATGGTTGGAATGTCTAGGTATTGTAATAGAGTTGATATATTGAAGAACATATATTCATCTTCAAAGGTTTTGATTAGATAGAAATATCAGTTAAAGTCAATTTAATTATTAATGTATTTATTGTATAATAATTAAATTGACCATCAATCAAAAAAACAATTATTACACATTAGCCATTTTGAAAATATTATAAACATCTTCTTTATTTAAAGCTCTAAAATGTTTAAACTCAAGTTTACCGTCTTTAATACATCTTCTTGTTAAATCTTCTAAAACTTCTTCGCTTTGCACTCCAATGCCTAATTCTGTAAAGTTAGTAGGCATATTTATTTGTTTAAAATATTCTATTGTTTTTTCTATACCTTTAAGTCCTGTATCATCATCAATATTCCAAACATTTTTGGAGTATTGAATGAATCTTTGCCTTTTATCTTTAAGGCAGTATTTAGCCCAAGAACCCCACATAGTAGAAAGACTTGCCCCATGTGCAACATCAAACTTTGCACTTAATTCATGACCGAATTTATGAACTATAAAATCAAAAGTAAGCCCTAAACCTGTTAAAGTATTATGAGATAAACTTCCGCACCACATAAGCTCGCTCATAGCATCATAATTAGTTTTATCTTTCATGGCTATTAATCCATTTTTAAATATTGTTTTTAAAACTGCTTCAGCAATTGCATCTGTAGTTTGATTATTGTCTCCATTTACAGAGCCTTCACTATCTCCGAAATATCTGTCGAATGTATGCATAAGCATGTCTGATATTCCGCATGCTACTTGATAATATGGCAAAGTAAAAGTGAGGCATGGATTCATTATAGCAAATTTAGGACGATTAAATTCTGTAGGAAGTCCTCTTTTATCGAGAGTTTCTTCATTAGTAAGTACAGCAGAATTGCTGGTTTCACTTCCTGCAGCAGAAATTGTAAGTATGCAGCCTATAGGTATGCTTTTTTCAACATTTTTCACTCTAGTCCAAAAATCCCATATATCAATATCCGGATTAGATGCCCCATGAGCTATTGCTTTGGCTGTATCTATAACGCTTCCGCCTCCTACTGCAAGTATAAAATCTGCATCAAAATCTATTGCTTTTTTTACGCCCTCTCTTGCATGAGAAAGTGTCGGATTAGCTCTTACATTGCCGAATAATTCATATTCTATATTATCATTTTTTAATATATTTTCTACTTTATAAAGAAGTCCGCTTTCTTTTACGCTTTTTGTACCGTATACTACTAATACTCTTTGGCATCCTAATTTTTTTATTTCATTTCCTACAGTATTTTCTGTGTCTTTTCCAAATATTACTTTTGTAGGATTATTATATATAAAACTTTGCATATTTTCTTCCTTTATTATATTAGTATATATGATATTTTGTGCTGGAATAATATTATAATGATTTTAATTTATAATACAATATAAAAATAAAAATACTATAAAAATATTTTCATTTTTTTAATAAAATTTTTTAAATATAATTTTTTTATTATACTTGATATTTATTTATTATCTAATATACTATGAATATTATTTATTTTGAGATTGGAGTATTAAAGGTGAGACATATTAGATTTTTAGTTATACTATTGACTTTTAGTTATTCTATATTCGCATTAACAGCAAATGAAACTAATTTATTTAATGCAATTAATGAAAAAAATTCGGATAATGTATCAAATATATTGAATAACTCTGCGGATATAGATGTAAATGTACTAGATATTGAAGGGTATACTCCTTTACATAGAGCAGTTTATAATAAAGATTTAAATACTGTCAATGTTCTTTTGAAAGATAAAAATATAGATATTAATTCTAAATTAGATATGAAGGTAAGTATAGATGGTTGGTATCTAGGCGGTGCTACACCATTAATATTGGCTTCATATATTGGAGACACTAATATAGTTTCAGCTTTGCTTGAGAATAATGCTGATATTAAGGCTAGAGATAATGTAGACGGCAGTATGGCTATACATATGGCTTCTGCTAATGGTAATAATGATGTAATAATGATGCTCCTTGCTAAAGATTCTTCTACTATAAATGATGTAGATAATAGAGGTAATACTCCATTACATTGGGCTGCTATGAAGGATAAGCCTGAAACTATTAAATTATTAATGGATAATGGGGCAGATATAGAAGCCAAAGATGCAGACGGATGGACACCTTTACATTATGCTGCTGCTTTCTCCTCTCTTCAAACAGTGCAGACACTTGTTGATTTGGGTGCTGACAAAATGAGCAAAACAAAGGACGGAAATGAGCCTGTATATTATGCTAAAGGTGATGATGTTAAGAATTATTTATCAGGAAATGATAATATAGTAAGAGAAGGTACTCCTGAAGATAATTTGCAAGGAGATGAAACTGTAGTAGCTGATAATAATACTGCAGATAATAATACTGAAGAAACAGCAGCAGAAGAAAAAACCGCAGAAGATACAACTGCAGAAGAGACTGAAGTTGCTATTACAGATGTCGAGGTTGTTGATAATAATACAGAAGAGAATGTATATGATGAAGAAGTTATTAATACTGAACTAGATGTTAAACAGCTTGAGCTTTTAGTTGCTGTTAAAAATAATGATATAATAGCCTTAAATACTTTAATAAAAGAGGGGGTTAATCCTAATTTTGCAGATGAAAATGGATATACTCCTTTACATTTAGCGGTTATCAATAATAATTTGGATACAGTAGAAGCCTTACTTAATTATAAAGATATAAATAAAGAAGCAAAACTTCCTTATAAAGCTACTTTGGATAATTGGTATTTAGGCGGAGCTACTCCTTTAATAGTTGCTTCTTATGTAGGTAATGCTGATATAGTTTATACTTTAATAGAAGCAGGATGCGATATAAGGGCTAGAGATGATATAGATGGTGCTATGCCTATACATGTGGCTTCAGCAAATGGAAATGATGATACAGTTATATTATTATTGGAAAAAGATAAAACATTGGTAAATGAAGCTGATAAAAATGGAAATGATACACCATTGCATTGGGCTTCTATGAAAAATAAACCTTCTACAGTTAATATCCTTTTGAAATATGGTGCAGACAGTAAAATACAAAATACAGATGGCAATACAGCACTTCATTATGCTGCTATGTATGCCTCTTCTGATGTTATAAAAAATATAGTTAATGCTGATAAATCAAGTGTTAATATGTCAAATAATGAAAATATGTATCCTATACATTATGCAGCTTTAGAAAATAATGTTGATGCTTTAGTATCATTAGTTCAGGACGGAAAGGCAGATGTTAATATAAAAGATTCTAATAACGATACAGCCTTACATTATGCTGCTGCTTATGGTAATATGGACAGTGTTATGTCATTAGTAGAAAAATGCTATGCTGATAAAACATTAAAAGACAGCGACGGATATACAGCTGCCGATTTAGCTTCAGATAATGGTTATAATAATATAGCTAATTATTTAAAAGGTGCTTCTTATGTACCTGCTGATAACAATCAGGATAATACAGATAATAATGCTCAGGAATTAATATTGCCTGAATACAATAAAAAGCCTAATTTGGATAAAAAATGGTGGTAATTTAATTTTATTATAATTGTGATTTTTAAGGCTTGGAATTTTCAGAAATTTCAAGCCTTTATTTATTGCTTTTAGCAAATTAAACTGTTTTTTTAGGTTAATTATATTTTATAAAGTTTTAATAAATTATTGTATATTTTATCTATAAATAATATACTTGTTTTAAAATTACTTGGCAAGGTTAACTATAAGATTATTTAATTAAAAAATTACAAAATACAATGTTTTACATGTTGTATAAATTGATATTTTAGTATGTAAATATGTATTCTTTTGCTTGTATACGGAACGGCTGTGTGTTTTGTAGGTATAGTCTGCAAAATTAATAAATAAAATTAGTTTTGAAACAAGGCTAATACTAAAAAATAGTATAATAAAATTTGCAATAGAAATAAATATATAATACAATATAAGATAATATATTAATTGAGAGGAATGAAGAATATGTTTAAAGGCACTACAATATGTGCAGTATGCAGAGACGGAGTTACGGCAATAGCTGGAGACGGACAGGTTACATTGGGTGAAACCGTGATGAAGCCTAATGCAGTTAAATTAAGAAAACTATACGGCGGCAAAGTGATATCAGGTTTTGCAGGATCTACTGCCGATGCATTTACATTATTTGAGAAATTTGAAAAAAGACTTCAGGAATTTTCAGGTGATTTAACCAGAGCAGCAGTTGAGCTTGCACGCGAATGGAGAACCGATAAGATGCTTAGGAATTTGCAGGCTTTAATCATAGTAGCAAGCAAAGATAAAATGCTTTTACTTTCAGGTAACGGCGATGTTATAGAAAGTGAAAATAATATATTAGCTATTGGAAGCGGCGGTCAGTATGCTAAGGCGGCTGCTATGGCATTAAGTGAAAATACGGATCTTTCTGCTAAAGAAATAGCTAGAAAATCACTTGAGATAGCTTCTAAAATATGTATATACACTAACAGTAATATTTCTTTGGAGGTAATAGAATAAATATGTCATTTGATGCGAAATTAGAAAGCGAACTTACACCTAGAAAAATAGTAGATGCTTTAGATCAATATATAATAGGTCAGACAGAGGCTAAACGCTCAGTTGCTATAGCTTTAAGAAATAGATATAGAAGAAGACATTTGCCTGAAGATTTAAAAGATGAGGTTGCTCCTAAAAATATCATTCTTATAGGACCTACTGGGGTTGGTAAAACTGAAATAGCCAGAAGACTTGCTAAATTAGTAAATGCTCCTTTTATTAAGGTTGAGGCTACAAAATATACTGAAGTTGGTTATGTGGGAAGAGATGTAGAGAGTATGGTAAGGGATTTAGTTAATGTTGCCATATTCGATTTAAAAACAGCCATGATGAAAGAAGTAGAGAAAGAGGCTACCGAAATAGCATTAGATAAATTAGCTAAATTACTTCTTCCATCTGTAAAAAAAGAAAATGATGAAAATATATCAGAAGAAGAGGCAGAAAAAAAGAAAAATGCCAGAGAACAGATAAAAAAGCGTATAGCTAATGGCGATTTTGATGAAAGTTATGTTGAAATAAAAATATCATCAGGAAATAATAGAATGTTTGGTATAATTCCTGGTATGGGATTTGAAGAAAGCGATATGATTCAGTCTATGGTCGGAAGCATTATGCCTTCAAATAAAAAACATAAACGTTTGAGAGTTAAAGAGGCCAAAAAATACTTAATTAATGAGGCTTCAGAATCTCTTATAGATATGGATAAGATTACCTCTGACGCTTTAAGTCTTACAGAAAATATGGGTATAATATTTTTAGATGAGATAGATAAAATAGCTAGCGGCAATAAAACAGATAGTGCCGATGTAGCTCGTCATGGTGTTCAAAGAGATTTGCTTCCTATAGTTGAAGGTACTACAGTTAATACAAGATATGGTCCTGTAAAAACTGATCATATACTATTTATAGCAGCAGGAGCCTTCCATATAAATAAACCTTCAGATTTGATACCGGAGCTTCAGGGAAGATTTCCTATAAGAGTTGAGTTAAAGGCTTTATCAAAAGATGATTTCAAAGATATACTTGTTAATCCGAAGAATGCGATAACAAAACAGTATCAGGAATTATTGAAAACAGAAGGTGTAACAATAGAATTTGATGAAGAAGCTTTATCAGCTATAGCCGATATAGCATATAATATTAACACAAATGTTGAAAATATAGGTGCCAGAAGGCTTTATACTATTATGGAAAAAGTTTTTGAGGAGATTTCTTTCAGTGCTGATGAACATAAGGGTGAATTTATAAAAATTAATGCCGATAATATAAAAGATGCTATGAAAGACATCGAAGATAATAGAGATATAAGCAGATATATATTATAGTTTTTTTTATTTTAATGTAGATTTTTTTATTATTTTTTATAATATAGTAAATATAATTAAAAATTGGAGTTTATAAATGGATAATAACAATGAACAAGAAAGTACCGTATTTATTAAATGGGTGCCTCTATATGAAACAAGGCATAAGCTTATAGACAGTCAGCATAAAGAGCTTGTTAATATTGTTAATGAACTTTATCTTGCAACTGTTGATAATAGTGCCAATACAAATGAAGCTTTTATTAAAGCTATAAAGAAATGTATAGACTATACTCAGTATCACTTCAAAACAGAAGAAAAAATAATGGATTTGATCAATTATTCGGATGCTGAAAATCATAAGGCTATGCATAAGAGTTTTTATTTGGAAATAGTTGATCAGATTAGAAAATACGAAGAAGGTCAGCCTTTTGTAGCTAATAAGTTTATTAAGTTCTTAAAAGATTGGCTTTTGGAGCATATAGGTTTCCAAGATAAAAAATTTGTAAACGAAATCAAAGAAGTTTTAAAGAAGAAAGAAGGTAATTAATAAAACAGTATTAATATAATTTATAAACATCTGATGTTTATTATTTTTTGTTGGAATAGTATTGTATAAAAAATATAGGATTTGTTAAGTGTCGAAGAGTAACTCATACATAATTGGTGTAATTATATTAAGTATTATTAGTGCTATACTCCTATTTTTGGCGTTTCCCCCGCTTAATTTATTTCCTATGTCTTTTATTGCTTTAGTTCCGCTTAATATTATAATATTTAAAGCAGATAAAATTAGATATTATATAATATCCTCTTTTTTATTTGTATTGATTTTTTTCGGTCTTCTTTTAATGTGGATTACAGCATTTATGTTAAAAGAAACGGAAGCCGTAGTTTCTTTTTTAACTTTATTTACTATATTGTTTTTAATAACATTTTTATTTTATTTTCCGGCTATGCTGTTAAGCGGATTTCTTTCTAAGAAATTGCCGGATTTTCGATTTATTATTATACCGGCTGTATTTACATTTATGGAATATATGAGAAATGTAGGATATCTTGGATTTCCTTGGGGAATAATAGGATATTCGCAATGGAATTTCCTATTATTCATTCAGGCGGCAGATATATTTGGTGTTCTCGGTATTAGTTTTTTTATTTATTTTTCAAATTCTGTAATAGCGCATTATTTGCTTTTTATAGCTGAGAAAGATATAAAAGGAAAACATAAATATAAAAAGCCCTATATTCCCGGTTTAATATTTGCAGTTTCATTTTTATTTATTATTGCTTATGGTGCTATAAAAATAAATCTTGAAGAATCTAATAGGACTTTGCAGCCTAAAACTAGAATAGCATTAATACAGAAATCTTTTGATCCTAATATTTATTGGAATAATATATATACAGGCGAGCCTTATCATAAAAATTCTAAAGGCATACAAGGTTTCGCAGAAAAATTTTTATTAAAGCCTGAGAAATTTAAAAATGAAGAGAAACCGGACGGTGTTACGCAAAATGGTACAATATCTGTAAAAAGAATAGCAAATCTTGCCAGAGATGCCTCTCTTTCAAAGCCGTCTTTAATAGTGTATCCTGAATCTGTTACTTTGGATTCTTATGGTTTTTATATAAATGAATATAGAGATATGTTTAATTATGGTTTTGCTTCTAATTCTATGCATCCTGGAGTATATAATACATATATACTTTATGATATGATTAGATATACTCAAACATATCATTTATTAGGTACTACTATAATAAAAGAATATACTAATGAAGATGCATATAATCCGTATAAATATTATAATGGTATGGAATTCATTAATGATAAAGGTAATGTAATAGGTGAGTATTCTAAAATTAAGCTTGTACCAGGCGGAGAATCATATCCTTTTCAAGATAATGAGTTTTTACTTAATACTTTCCCTTTTAAAAACATAATTAATTTTATGTATTCTCAATTTGACAAGGCTGGTGCTAACAGATGGGACAGAGGTAAAAGTCTTACAGTATTTAGTCATCCCAATGGCTATACTTTTTCTGGGGTTATATGTTTTGAAAGTGCTTTCGGTAATTTTGTGAGAAAATTTGTATATAATGGTGCACAGACTTTAGCCGTTATCACAGAAGATGCTTGGTCTTACAGTGATGAGTCTTTGCTTCAGCATTTTTATATGTCTGTGTTTAGGGCTATAGAAAATAGAAGGGATATTGTTCATAATGGTAATTCTGGTGTTACAGGACATATATCAAGTACAGGAAAAATAATTTCAACGCTTCCTTTTTGGAAACCAGATTATATGATTGCCAATGTAGCTCTTAATGATAAAATTACTATATACACTAGATTCGGCGAATGGTTTGTATATCTTTGCATTATATCTATTATTTTGTTTGTATTATCAGCTACAACAAAAACTTTAATGGAATTAAAAGAAATTATTAAAAAACGTTTCTTTTTGAAAAAGTCTGATGAAGATGAGGCTGTATTTGCGGTGATTCCTTCTGCTAAGAAGGTTGATGAATATATTAATAATGATAATAATTATGATTTGCCTAGTTTAGATGATTTAGATGATATTGTAAGCAGTAAAAATAAAGTTCATAAGCCTGATGCAGCAGCGGAAAAAAAATATTCTGATAAATTAGATAACAATAAAAATATTAAAAAAAATGATGTTATAGAAGATGTTCATCAAAATAAAGAAAATAAAAAAGACAGCAGTAATAAAAAAATGGATCTGTTTTCTGATAATACTGTAAATTATTCTAAAGAGATGACTGATATAATAAATAATTCAAAAAGCTACAGTATATTTGAAAACGATAAATATACATCAGAAATATCTTCAGCTTTAACTAAAATCATAGAAGAAAATGATGAAAGGTTTAGCAGTAAGGATACAAAAAAGTAATAATTTGAAATAAAGGGGATTAAGGTATTTATATATGTTGGGGGCGGTCAGAATACTTATAGCTGAGGATTCTAAAACGGTTAGTGCATTATTAAATAATGTATTATCCAATCATTATAGAATAGAAGTTGTAAGTGTTGTGAATAACGGCATAGATGCATATAAATCTATAGTATCTATAAAGCCTGATTTTGTTGTTATGAATATAGATTTACCCCTAATGGGCGGAATAGAATTATTGAAGCTGCTGAAAAAAGAGAATATACAAACTAATATTTTGGTTATGAGTTCTTTGGCACAGAATAAAGATTTATCATCTAGGGCTTTAGATTTAGGGGCTTTGGATATAATATATAAGCCTAGAAATATAACAGCAGATTTCATTAGAGAAAATATACTTAGTGTAATCTTGGAGTCTAAAAGAAATAATTCTTCAGTCTCTAATTCTGCTTTTGATTATAATTCTACTATTTTAAATAGCAATATGAAAAGAGCCGTTGAGGCATCAGATGATGAAAAAACATATATGGATAAATTTGATGATAATGTCAAAATAATTCCGTATAATCAAAAGCAAGTGGCAACAGCTTTAAGTATATCTTTTAGGAAGCCTTTTAAAGCTCCTCTTTTAGTGGCAATAGGCATATCTACAGGAGGTCCCAGAGCTCTTAGAATAATGCTTCCGAGTTTTCCTAAAGATTTTCCTCTGCCCATATTAATATCGCAGCATATACCTAAAGAATTTTCATCTTCTCTTATTTCTAGTTTGCAGGATATATCCAATATTAGAATTAAAGAGGCTCAGGTAGATGAGGAGATATTACCGTCTATTGTATATATATCTCCGGGTGATAAAAATATGGGTATATATATGGATAGCAAAGGAAAATTGAGAATTAAATTTTATCCTGACCCTGATAAAAAATTTGTTTATACCCCATGCGTAGATTATTTATTTAATACTATTGATGAGGTTTTAAAAGATAAGGCCATTGCTATTATAATGACAGGTATGGGAAATGACGGCACTAGCGGTATGACTAAATTATATAATGATAATAATTTAACTATAGCTCAGGATAAATTAAGCTGCACAGTATATGGTATGCCTAGGAGTGCTATAGAAAGTAAAATTGTACATGTGGTATTATCACTTTATGATATTACCGAATTTTTAGTACAGTATTTGAGAGGTAAACTTAAATGAAGAATATTTTTATTTTAGCTATTATATTGATAATTTTTGCATCTTCTTGTAAAAAAGAATATGGTACTGAATACTCTATATATGAATATGAAAAATATATATCTAAACTTATAGCAAATAGAGATACATTGGAGTTTACTGCTAATTTTCTTCAAAGTTTAGATGAAAATATAATTAATACTTTGAATGAAATGACTTTAGTATATGAGCTTACACCTGCTAATATTATAGAATCTATAAAAAATAGAGGTGCTTTATATCAAAGAATATTTTCAGATAATGATGATTCTCTTTGCAATTATTTACCTAAAGACGGCGGATATTATGATGTTAGTGTAACTTATAAAAAATATAAGGATGTTATGCTGGCTCAGATTGAGTATCCTTCTTTTAATAAGATATCTGAAAACTCTATTGAATTTGTTGCAATATATTTTAATGATAAATGGAATTTGATTACTGTCAATTTCCTTAATATTTGAAAATAGGATTTTTTAATGAAAAGAATTTTGATTACATCAATTATTGTATTATTTATATTAGTATCATGCTTGGAAGATTTAGACAGTGTTAGAAAAGAATCTTTATTTGCATTTTATGATAATATGAAAAACGAAATATTAAATGATAATATAAATTGGATAGAAAAAAATTCTGATATAGAAAATATAGAAAACATTAAAAATATCATATTAGATGACAGCGATTCTATAAAAAAATTGCTCTCTTCTTCAAATAAGGAATATTCAGTTACTATAAATTATACAATAGGAGATAATGCCAATAAAGCGAGTGGATATTATATTATAAGAAATACTGAATTTTCACCTACATACTATTATATAAGACTTGTGAATAATTCAAATAAATGGAAAATAGAATCCATAGATAAACTTCCTTTAATAAAATAAAATATTTATTTTTAGTTATTTGCAAAAAATATTAAATATACTAAAATAAAAACAATAAGTTTTATTTTAAGGAAAATATATATGCCTACAATAAAAGCTCCATGCAAGATAAATATTTCTCTTGATATAACTTCAAAAAGAGAAGACGGATATCATTTGATAGAATCTTTATTTCATACAGTAAGTTTATATGATATTATCACAATTGAAAAATCTGATGAATATAATATTACAACAAGCGGTAAGTTTGCATTAGAAGATGATAAAGAAGAAAATATTGTAACAAAAATATTTAATCATTTCAAAAAAAATATGGATCTTAATAATAATTATAATATACATATAGAAAAAAATATACCAACCGGAGCAGGACTTGGAGGAGGATCATCTGATGCTGCTAATATCATTAAGTTTTTTTTATCCGAATTAAATATTAATATCAATGATAAGCTAATAGAATCTTTTTCTTCATTTGGTGCTGATATTCCTTTTTTTATAAATGGAGGCTGTGCTTGGGTTTCAGGTATTGGTGAGAAAATAAAGAATTATGATTTTATACTTCCATATAATATTATTTTAATTTATCCTAATATACATGTATCTACTAAATTAGCTTATTCAAAATTTACTTATGATGATTTTAATAAATCGGATTTATTTTATATAAAGAATATGCTTGATAATAAAGATATTAATTTTGAAAAAATAGTTTCAAAAACATATAATGTATTTGAGAAGAATGTTTTTAATTTGGAAAAAAGAATAGAAGAGATAAAAAATAAAGCAGAGGATATAATTAAAAGAAAGGTAACTATGAGCGGTTCTGGTTCTTCGCTTTTTGCTTTATATAAGAATGATGATGCTGTAATTGAAGAAGATTTTAAAAAGTTAAAAAATGAACTTGATATGGACATATATATATTAAGTTTGATTTAATTGTATTTAATGTTTTTTATGTTATAATTTTGCTTGTTATAAAAATTAAAAGAGAACATTATAAAAGATGGTAAAAAAAGTATTTATTATATTATTGATATATTCTTCTGTATTTTTTGCAGCTGATTTATCATCAAAGCATTCATTATCAGTTTTAGAAACTAGCAGTACAAGATCAAAGGGTATGATGGGAGCAGACTTTTTAATAGGTAATGATTCATCTTCTTTATTCAAAAACTCTTCATCTTTGATGGGAGTGCTTAGAGACAGTGTCAATTTAAATTATACTATTACATCTAATCCTCAAAATGATTATATATTCAATGCTTCTTATGCTCATATAGGAGGTTCTTATGCTGTAGGGGTTGGTTTTGCTGGAGAAATAAATAAAGTCTATTCTTATGATAGCTTGGGTTTTAAGAAGAATGATATATATAACGGACTTTATTTAATAAATGTTGGTGCTACTTATGCTATTAATGAAAGTTCTTTTATAGGGGCAAATATTAAAAGTGTAGTTAATAATAGCGGAAAAGATAATAATTTTGGAATGTTTTTTGATGTATCATATATGCAGTCTTTATTTACGCCTAATTTTAAACTTGGTGTTGGAATTAGGAATTTCGGATTTTATGATAATGTATTTGCCAAAACAGATACTGATATAACAGCTTCTTTAGCATACACTAAAAGCGACGGAAGTTTTGCGGTATCAGGACAATATACAATATCGGTGCCTTCTGTAAGTCATGAATTATCTATTGGACTTGAAGCTATGATAATAGATTTTAATAAATTGGGATTATTTAAACAAAAAACTGCATGGTATGATGATTTGCCTGAAAGCATATTAGATGCTCCGGATTTTGTACAAAAAAGACTTTCTCAGCAACTTCCAAGCGGTGTTTTGGCTAGATTTGGGGTAGGTACTAAAGGGGTTTCTTTGGGATTGTCGCTATATTTGGATTTATTCAGGCTTGATTATGCTATTAGTTTTGATAATTTTAGTAAGGATAATATTTCTCATGATATAGGCATGAGTTTTATGTTTTAATTTAGGTTTAATTATTTTATGGCTATATGTAAACAAAAAATATCTAATACGGAAAATTGCCCTAGAGAAGAATATAAAGATGGTTTATGCATTATACATCATAACAGTAATGATAAACCTGAAGGACTTTTCAGAAGAATAATAAGAGATGATATATATAGAGGGTTTTATAATTTCTCTTATATGATTAGTTATGACGGATTTAATTTTGAGGGCTTGAAAATTGAAAAAAATTCTAACATGCTTTTTACCAACTCTTTATTTTACGGACCTTTTCAAATGAGGAATTTTAATTTATTCGGTTCTTTAGATTTTACAGACAGCAATTTTGAAAGCGGACTTTTTATTACAATGTCTAATGTTTATAAGGAAATTATTATAAAAAACTCTAAGATAAATATTGATTTTAATATGTCATTATCTAATTTGCATTCTATTGATATTGATAATATAACAGCTGACTGTAATTTTTCTATTGCTAATTCAGATATAATTGATAAACTGTCATTTAATCATATTCATTTTAAAAATAATTTCAGTATGCTTAATGCAAGTTTGCAGGGAGAGTCTAGTTTTGAAAATATTATTATAGACGGAGATGCTGATTTTAGAAATATGGTATTTTATAAATCTTTAAAATTTGAAAATGTTGAAATAAAAGGTAAAACTATACCTTATGAAATTATAGAAAATGAAAAAATAGAATTTGTAAATGTTCTAATAAACGGCAGGGTTATAGAAGACAATCAAAAAGAGAAAAAAGAAAAAGAGAAAAAAGAATCTCAATTAGAAAAAATCAAAGAAGCAAAGGATAAAATGTATAAAGAAACTTTGCTTAATAATAAATATTCTAAAAGAAAATAAATATCAAAGTAAATCTCTTTTATCTTTTAATTCCTCTTTTTCCCTTATATCCTTTAATATACCTTTAATTTTTGAATCATTATTATTCGGATAAATTAAAAGAACTCCGTCAGATTTTACTATAGTTAAATTATCAACTCCGTCTATTGCTATAAAAGTGTCATTATCATCATTAATTATGATATTGCCTTTTGCTTCTTTAGCATATACATTTCCAATTATTACATTATTGTTATTATCTTTATTATGTATTCTTCCAAGTGCTGAAAAAGCTCCCAGATCGTCCCAAAAGAATCTTGATTTTATGCATTTAATATTTTTTAATTTTTCCATTATTCCAAAGTCAAAAGATATTTTATCTATTGTTTTGAATATATCTTCCTTTTGACTATCATTTTCAGCTTCTAAAGTTTTTAGAGTTTTATTGTATGTATCAGGCATTAATTCTTTTATTGAATTAAGTATATTATCTATAGACCATATAAACATTCCGCTGTTCCATAAATAATTACCTTCTTCTAAGAATTTGCATGCATTTTCATAATTAGGTTTTTCTACAAATCTATCAACATCATATACATCATCTTTAATATTATCTTTTATTTTTATATATCCGTATCCGGTTTCTGCTCTGTTTGGATTTATTCCTACTACTACAACTTCATTAGTATTTTCGCTTACTTCAATAGCATTTTCAATAGACTTAATAAATAAATCTTCATTTTTTATGATAGGATCTGCTGGAATCACTGCAATGATAGCATTTCCTATTTTTTCTTTTATATAAATGGCTCCTAATGCAATGGCTGCTGCTGTATCTCTTCCTATTGGTTCATATATTATATTTTTGAAAGAAGGCATATATTTGCTGAATACATCTTTATATCTTTTTCCTGTGATTATAAAAATATTATCTTCACTAGTAATTTTTAATGCTCTGTCTATAGTTTGTTCTATAAGAGATTTGTTTTCTATAATAGTTAAAAATTGTTTTGGCTTGTTTTCTCTGCTTAGAGGCCATAACCTTTCTCCTATTCCTCCTGCCATTATAAGTACAGCTTTTTTCATATATTATATTCCTTTGAATAAAAGTTATCTTATATAGTACCTTATTATATATATAATTAAATAAAAAACAATAATATTGTAAAAAAAGCATTTACATTTTATACATTAAAATAAAAAAAATATATTTTTTGTAAAAAATGTAGTTCTTGTATATCATTAATAAATATGAATATATTAATATTAAATATAATTTTGATATTTTTATTTGACAAAAATTTCATTATGTATTATCTTTATTGTGTAATGGGAGATTTTTTATTTTTCTTTAATTTTTAAATTTGAGAGGTTATATGATTAATACTGAAGAGTTAATATATGATGACGATGATATGCTGTCGCCTATAGATGCTGCGAAAATAGTTGGGGTGTCGAGAACTACTGTTAACTATTGGGTTAGACATTATGGGTTAAAAGCGGATGTTACCCCAGGTAAAAGATATAAAATCCGTTATGCCGATTTAAAGGCTTTTCTGGCTTTCAATAATAAAGAGAAAAGAATTAAATTAAAAAGAAAACAGTCAAAATATAAGATTGCCATAATTGAGCCTATGGAAATTACAAGGAAAAATTATCTTGAATGGCTTAAAGATGATTATGATGTTACATGCATATCTAATTTGGTATCGCCTTTAAAGGAGTTAAAAAAGATTTCGCCTGATGTAATTTTAATGGATATTAATTTATCAGATGACAAAGACTATTTTTATATAATAGATGAAATCAAGAAAGAACTTTCTTTAAGAATATCATTAATTATTATTATAACAAAGAGATATAATGAAGATGATGTTGTAAACGGACTTGAAAAGGGTGCTTGTGATTATGTAAAAAAGCCTGTAGGGCAAAATGAGTTAAAAGCAAGAATTAAAAATGCCATTAGATTTTATGTGGATGTGTAAATATTATTAAAGCATGTTTATGGGGTCTATATCTATTTCTATATAATTTCCTTTTTGGGTTATGAAAGTATTTTTTAATTTATAGAAGAAATCTTTCAGTAAAGAATGAGACGGTGTTTTTATAAGTATATTCCATCTGTAATATTTATTTAATTTACTTATTGCACATGCAGCTGCTCCTAGTATTATTATTTTATCGGAATGATTATAAGTTTCCATTCTAAGCATATCTGCTATTTTATTTGCATCATTTTCTACTTTTTTTTCATCTATTCCTCTTATTACTAATCTTATGAGTCTTGAAAATGGTGGATAATTTAAAGGTGCTTTTCTATTTTCTATTTCTTTATTATAAAAAGATATATAATCATGATTTTTGGCACATTCTATACTATAGTGATTAGGAGAATAAGTTTGAATGTACACTATTCCGTTTTTTTCTCCTCTTCCACTTCTTCCGGCAACTTGAGTAATGAGATTAAAAGTTCTCTCAGCACTTCTAAAATCCGGTATATGAAGCGACATATCTGCTAAAAGTACACCTACTAGAGTAACATTAGGAAAATCAAGCCCTTTAGCTATCATCTGAGTTCCTACAAGTATATCTATTTCACCGTCAGAAAATCTTTTAAATATTTTTTCATAGTTTTTTGTGCCTCCTACAGTATCCTGATCCATTCTCTCTACCGCAGCATTTGGAAAAAGTATATTTAAATGTTCTTCTACTTTTTCAGTACCGCTTCCTATACGCTCAAAATGTCCTATTTTACATTCATCACAAAGCTCATCTAAATATTGAGTGTATCCGCAGTAATGACACATAACAACATTCTTCTTTTTATGATAAGTAAGAGATACGGAACAATTAGGGCATTCTAAAACTCTTTGACAATATGAACAAGCAACAACAGGAGCATATCCTTTACGATTAAGAAATAGTATTATCTGTTCTTTTTTCTCTAATTTTCTATTTATTTCTTCCGCCAATTTTTGAGTAATCATAGGAAAAGCATCTGCTCTTTTTTCTTTTTTCAAATCTAATATTTTAACTTCAGGCATATTAACAGAAGCCGCTCTTTTTTTTAGGCTTAAAAGTTCTATTTTGCCTATAGAAGCATAATAAAAACTTTCTATAGAAGGAGTAGCACTTCCCAAAAGTAATGTAGCATTTTCCTGCGATTTTCTATAAAAAGCCACCTGCCTTGCATGGTATCTTGGTGTATCTCCGGCTTTATAACTTGTTTCATGTTCTTCATCTATAACAATTATACCTAAATTTGGAGTAGGGGAGAATATTGCACTTCTTGCTCCTATAACAATTTTTATTTCATCTTTTTTTATCATCTGCCAATATCTGTATTTAGAATTAGGCGATAATTTACTGTGAAGTACAGCTATTTTTCCTTCAAATCTTTCAGCAAATCTTTTTATAGTTTGAGGCGTGAGGGATATTTCAGGAAGTATAACTATAGCCTGCTTTCCCATATCAACAACTTTTTTTATAGCCTGCAGATAAACTTCTGTTTTTCCGCTTCCTGTTACACCATGAAGTAAAAAAGTTTTTGAAGTTTTTGATTCTATACTTTCATTTATTTTTTTTAATACAATTTCTTGTTCATCATTGAGTTTTAAATATGGTTTTTGTTTTGCGGGTATTGGTTTAGCTTTCTTTTCTTTTTTGGCGGGGGTTCCTACAGGAAGTGCCGCAAATAAGGCTTCTCCGAAAGATGAATGATAATAATTACTCATCCATTTAGCTAATTTGAATTCTTTATCTGAACATATTGGTTCAAGATCAATTCTAGCTTTGATAGGATATATTTTATAGTTACCGTCTATAGTTTCAACTTCTTCTACAACAATACCCTTATTATTTTTTCCTTTAATAGGAGCTACAACTCTACATCCTACCAAGCTATCATTAATCTCGTCTGGTTTTTTGTATGTAAGTATTTTATCTATAGGGAGATTGAAAACAACTTTAACATACATTATTACATTTTTTCACGACGCTTTTTGTCTTCATATTTAGACATGCAGTTTACACATCTTAAAGTATAAGGCAAAGCAGTTAATCTTTCCTCATTAATTTCTTCTTTACAATCTATACATTTACCATAAGTACCGTCTTCTATTCTCTTAAGTGCATTATTAAGCATATCTAACTTATCTTTTTCTTTTTGAGAGAAATTCATTAGATTTTGTTTCTCATAAGCCTGAAATGCTATATCTACCATATCACCATGAGAATCATCTTTAAGAGCTTCATAAGTTTCATTTCCGCTCAATAATTCATCTAAAGTTTTTCTCTTTTCTTCTAATAGTAAATCTTTAAATTTTTTTAACTTTTTAGCAGTCATTATACAAACCTTTAGTAATAGTAACCCAATAAAAAGATAGTTTAGCGTTTTGAGAATTGGAAACGCTTTCTAGCACCTGATCTTCCATATTTCTTACGCTCAACTACACGAGAATCTCTAGTAAGAAATCCATTTCTTTTTAAAGTAGTTCTGAAATCTTGGCTTTCACCTACCAAAGCTTTAGCTATACCATGTCTAACAGCATCAGCCTGAGCAGAAACACCGCCACCATGAACATTAGCAAATACATCATATTTTCCAAAATTACCTGTTACTTTCAAAGCATCTTCTACTACTTTAAGAAGTGCTGCTCTATTGCAGAAGTATTCAGCATAATTTTTTCCATTTATTAAAATTTTGCCGCTGCCTAAAGTTATACGAACTCTTGCATTAGCTGTTTTTCTTTTTCCAGTAAAAATAGTTAATTGTTTAGCTGCCATTTTTCTCTCCTAATTATATATTTACTACAGTAGGTTTATTAGCTTCATGCGGATGCTCACTTCCTGCATATACTTTTAATTTTTTAAGATGAAGTCTTCCCAATGGGTTATGAGAAAGCATACCTTTTACAGCTATTTTTACCATTCTTTCAGGATTTTTTTCTAATAATTCGCCGTAGCTTATAGATTTTATACCGCCAGGATAACCTGTATGTCTATAGTGGATTTTTCCTTTCTTTTTATTTCCTGTTAGAACTATATCTTTAGCATTGATAATAATTACATAATCACCATTATCTAAGTTGTAGGCATAGTCTACTTTATGTTTTCCTTTAAGCATATAAGCTGCTCTGCTTGCTACTCTTCCTAATGACTTACCTTTGGCATCTATTATTAGCCAATTTTGCTTTATATCTTTTTGTGATAAAACGTAAGTATTATTTTTTGTTTTTAATGTTTTTTTATCCATAAAATACACACCTTGATTTAACGTTTTAAAAAATTTGGTAGTTTTAATCTTAAAAATGTAACGGTGCGTAATTATAACATAATTATATTGTAAAGTCAAATTTTATTTATAAAATATATTATTATTTATTTTGATTATTTTTTTATATTTTTAATTATTTTAAGTATATCATCAACACCGACTATATTGACTATTTTTATAATTTTTTCCAAATCACTTCTATCTACTTTTTTTAATAAATCAAGATATTTTTTATCCTTTATATCAATTATTTTAGATATATCTTTTATTTTTATCATTTTGATAATTTCTATTAACCTATCTTTTCCTATTATATTTACAATATTTATTATATTACTAATATTATCTTTGGCTTTGTTAAACATATTTGTCATTCTCTTTTTATATATATTATAATATAATATACTGCTTATTTCAATATATATGTGTTGTTTAATGCTATATTGTTTATTATTTTAAAGGCATATTATCTAATAATCTAGTAGCACCGCAATAAGCTGATATAAGTATTATTGAGTTTTTTGATGCTGTTTCCATGCTCATTAGAGTTTCCTTATCTACTATATAAGCATATTCTAGTTTAAGCATTTTATGAGTTTTTATATTATTTTTTATTATATCTAATAAATATGATGATTTAGTTCCGCCTTTTTTAAACTCTTCTCTTGCTTCTCTAAGAAGTTTGTATATTATAGAAGCTTCTTCTTTTTCTCTTTCGCTTAATAGACTATTTAAACTGCTTAAAGCAAGCATATTTTCATCTCTTACTATAGGAATAGTTTTTAATGCTATATTGTAATTTAAATCCTTTATCATTTTTTTTATTATAAATACTTGCTGATAATCATATTCTGTGAAATATACATAAGTAGGAGATATTATATTAAATATCTTAGCCATTATTGTAACCATTCCTCTATAGTATATAGGTCTTGAAATTATATTGAATTTGCTGTTTTCTATATTTATATGAGTAGCATAATCATCAGGAATCATCTCTTCAACAGAGGGCAAAAATAAAACATTTACCTGATATTCTTCTAAAAATTTTTTATCTTTATCCAAATCCTGAGGATATCTTTCTATATCTTCTACCTTTATAAATTGAAGCGGATTAATAAATATACTTACAATTACAATAGAACATTCTTTTTTTGCTTTTTTTATTAAGGCAGCATGTCCTTCATGCAAAGCTCCCATAGTAGGTATTAAAGCTATAGAGTTGCTTTTATTATCATTAATAAATTTATATGCACTTTTTATATTTTTTAATATAGTTAAAGACATATATTAATCCGTTTTTTTATTCATTTTATCATGATTTGTTGCCGGCTCATAGAAATATAAAGCAAGTATTGTTTGAAGCGGAAACATTATAACAGCTTCAATAAACATGCTGAATCGTCTAATCGTAAATATTATATCTTTTTTAAGTACAAATACATTCAGTATATAAAGTATTTTACTAACAGCAAATGCTAAAAATAATAATATTATCAAAAAATAAGGCAATGTATTTGGAGCAGGAAGTATAGTAATATATTTAGGTGTTTCATTATTATTGGAATTAACTATAAAAAGATATATCCCAAAAAGATATACAAAAGTAAAAAATATGTCTAATGCAATTGTAACTATTGCCGCATTTTTATATGATATTTCCGGATAAAGTAAAGTTCCGCATGAACGGCATTGTTTAGCATATTTATCATTAACTGTTTTACAAGATTTGCATTTAATAGTCTTAGCCATAATTTTATAACAGCTCCTTAATTTAATCAGCTTAAGTGTATTAATTTTTTATTAATAATAATATTTATAAATAGCAAAATTGTCAACTATTATAATAATTAATTATAAAATTATAAAAAATTTATTTTGAAATCAAACTATAATAATAAAGCTAATAGAAGCTTTTTATTTTCTATTAGCTTTATTAATTATTTTAAGTACAAGTATTTATTAGTATCAGGCAGTAGTTACAGTAGTAGTAATCTCCTCTGAAGGATTTTTTGTAGGAGGAATTTTTATTAATCTCAAGTCAAACATAATCATAAACATACAAGGCAAGAATATGAGAGTAAGAAGTGAAGCAAATAAAAGCCCATAAGCTAATGCCATAACTATAGGAATAATAATATCAGCTCTTCCTCCTATACCATATACAGTAGGTAAAAGTCCTACAACTGTAGTAACTGTAGTTAAGAATACAGGACGAAGACGCTGCTTAGCTCCGTCAACAATAGCTTTGGCAACACCTTTTTTACCGCCTTCTACACCTTCATCTATGATTTTGTTAATAAGGTCAACAAGTATAATACCATTGTTTACTACAACACCCGCCAAACCAATAATACCAACAACACCCATAAATGATAAAGGCATTCTGTGTATGGCAAAACCTAACAATACCCCAATTAAACCAAATGGAATAATTATCATTATCATAATAGGCTGTATGAATCTGTTTAACTGTAATAGTAATACAATATATACGAATATGAATGCCATAGCAAAACTGAATATTAATTGTTTTATGGCTTTCATAGTTTCTTTAGCTTCACCGCCAAACTCTAGTTTTAATCCTCTGTACTGTCTGCTGAAATCTTTGAATCTTTCACTTACTGCGGCCATAACCTGCTGAGAAGTATTTTTTCCATATTCTATACCTGCTGTTATAGTTATTGTTCTCTGACCATTATAGTGTTTTAATGTTGCAAGTCCGTCGGCAATTTCTACATCCGCTAGGTTATGAAGATAAATAAGTCTTCCGCTTGTATTTGGTATTAGAAGATTAGTGAGGTATTGAATATCATAAGTATAAGGATCATCAAATACTACTCTGAAGTTTAATTTATTTTCAAGTTCCTGTATATATGTAGCTTCAGTACCATAGTATGCTGTTCTTACTTCATTAGCAACACCAGCAACATTAACACCAAGTTCTGCTATTTTATCATAATCAAACATTACTCTTAATTCTTCTTTACCAACTTTATCATCATCATCAATATTGATAACACCCGGTACAGTAGCTAAAAACTCTTTTATCTCATCTTTAGCTTTTTTAGCAAGTTCAGTATTGTTTCCTACTATTTTTATGTCTACAGGATCTCCAGGGTCAATACTTCCTTTTGTATTCATACTAAATATAGGAACAGTTTGTCTTATATCAGTTTTATCTAGTTCGGCATTTATTAAAGCAACAAGCTCATCAGCAGTTCTGCTTCTTTCAGCGGCAGGTACTAAATAAACCATAATACCAGCCAAACTTCCTTTTTCCTCAGATACCACCTCTTGGTCAACCTGCTTTCCTACAAGTGAGTATAAAGCAATAAGCTCTTCTGGTTTTACTACACTTGCAACAACATCTTCTATTTTTGCAATCTCTTTTGTAGTAGCTTCTTTAGTGGTTCCTGTAGGCATTTCTATATTGATAACTATAGTATCAGCACTTGTATCGTATATAAGTACGAAGTTTTTAAAGCTGCTTTGTGCCAAGAATATTGAGGCTATTAATAATGCTACGAAAGCACCTATTACAATATATCTTATATGAATTAATTTTTCTAGTATAGCACCAAAAGGTATTTTCATTTTATCGAATAAAGCATCTTTGTCAAAATCAAGAGGGTTTTTGAATTTGCTTTTCTTTTTAGGTTTGTATGATTTATATTTATCTTCTTTATCTTGTAATTGGTTAGGCAAAAGCAAAGTAGCCTGAAGCATACTAACAACAAGAGTAAATATAACTATTCTTGGGAAAAGGTTTAATATTTTACCCATCATACCGCTTATTGTAAGCATAGGGAAGAATGCCGCAACTGTTGTAAGAGTAGAAGCCACCATAGGCATAACAACATCGCTTACAGCAAGTCTAGTTGCTTCAAGTCCCTTATACCCAGCCTGTTTGAAGTTGAATATATTTTCGGATACTACTATTGAGTTGTCTACTATCATACCAAGTACTGTAATAATGGCAGCTAATGACATAGTATTGAATGTTATTCCGGTTACCTGCATGTAAATAAAACATGAGAACATAGTAATAATCATACCCAAACTTGTAAACATAGCACTTTTAAAATCTAGGAATATAATCAAAGTTATGAAGATGATTATAAATCCTTGAATAAGGTTTGAACTAACAATGCTTAAAAGAGATTTTATTGTTCTTGAGTTATCACCCATAACAGATACTTGAATATTATCTGGTATTAAGTCAGCATTATCTTTTAAATATTGGTTTACAGTTTCAATAGTTTTAAGAATGTCAGCATTTTCATTTTTTACAATAGAAAGAGAATATCCGGAAGCTCTATTAACTCTCATAAGAGTAGTTTTATCTTCAAAACCAGATTCCACATGTCCTATATCGCTTACTCTTACTCTCTGACCATTAAAAGTAGATCTTATTATAACATTGCTTGCTTCCATAGGGTCTTGAAACTCTCCGTAAGTTACAACAGTTTGCTCTTTTCCTCCGGATTCCATATCTCCGCCTGTAGCTCTTACATTTCTTATGCTGAGTGCATTTACAACATCGCTCAATGCTATATAATTTTTTGTCATTTTTATAGGGTCTATATAAACTTTAATTTCAGGATCAGTTCTTCCTTCTACTCTAACTTCGCCGACACCTTCAAGTCTTACTAATTCATTTTCAAGCGTTTGGCTTACATCAAATAATTCTCTCTCATCGCCTTCCATACCCTCTTTAAAGTGAACAGCTAATGTATATATGGACATTTTATTAGGGTTCAAGTCATAAGTTGTAACCTCTTCAACATCCTCTGACAAGTCTGGAACATTCTGCATTTGTCTGAATATTTCATCTTTAACAGGCTGTCTGTCCGGAAGAGTTTCATCTAATGTTACTAATATTATGGCAACATTTTCAATGATTGTTGTCTCATATTCATCTATACCGGATATTCCCTGCAATTCTTCTTCTATAGGTATAACAGCATTCTGCTCTACATCAAGAGGAGTAGCTCCGGGGTATGTTACCGCTATAAGCATCATATCCAAATCAGTTGATGGAATAGATTCTTTTCTTAAATTAAAATAGTAATATCCCCCTACAAACAATATTGCCATTACTATTATATTTACAAGCATAGTTTTTTTTGCAAAAAATACTATAATTTTTTCCATATATCTGTGCATCTCCTATTTTTGTTTTGTTTATGTAAACTAAAAAATTAAAGATTTAATCATTCTAGAGGCTAATAATTTAATTAACCTCTAAAATGATTTTTATATATATTCCTCTAAATCTTTATCAATTATCTAATAAAAATATTTTATTCATAATCAATTGCAAGTAAAGCTCTGTAATCGAATATAGTTGTTATAAACTCATACTGAAGATTTAAAAGCTCTGTCTGCGTAGCAACTAAGTCCAATCTTGATGTAAGCAGATCATCAATTTCCAAACGCCCCTGATCCAGCTTTTGAAGCTGAGTTGCTATTCTTGAATTAATAGCTCTTATCTGCATTTGCTTACTTGCTATTAAATTCTTATAAGCATTAAATCTTGAAATATATGTTTGTAATTGAGCGTTAAAATCTTTTTCTAATTGATCGTACTGAGCTATGATTCCGTATAGAGAATTTTCAGCCATTTGATACTGAGCTTTATTTGCTCTGTTTCCTATAGGATATGAGAACTGTACTCCTGCAAAAAAGTCCACATTTGTCATACTCCCAAAAGACTGAAAATAACCGTCGCTGTTTGGGCTAATACCATTCAAACTAACGCTTCCTACAATATCTAAATTAGGCAAAGTTCCATTTTTCATAGCTTCTAAAGTATATTCAGCTCTTATTTTTGACTGATATGCAATTTGTCCGTTTACACTATCAGCAAAAGGAACTGCCTCCATCTGCATATTGCTTCCTAAATCTAAATAAGCGTCCCAAGTGGTATGATCTGGTTTTATATTAGTTACCGGCATAAAGAACCCCACAGTTGCTAAAAGGCTTTCTAAATAAACCTGATTCTGAGCATAATAATCGCTGTATAGCATAGTCTGAGTTCTTGCATTTTGATAATCATCATTATCTATAAGTCCGTTATTATATCTGTCTCTCATCTGATTTTCAAATCTTTTTGCAGTGATGTACATGCTTCTGTAGTATGCAAGAAGTTTTTCATACATTATCCATTGATAATAAATTTTCTGATATGAAACTATAACGCTTGCATCATCTAATTTTCTTTGAAGTTTCGCTATAGCAAGAGCATATTCAGCATCTTTTATTGGATATTTATCTAAAGTACCAAAAAAATTTCTTAAAAGCGGCTGAGTAACTTGTATTGTAAGCGAAGGCACATAATTATTAAAATCAACTGCCTGAGAGCTATTAGGACTATACAGTTTACCGCCTATGAATGAATTATGTGTTAAATTAACAGACCAAGTAGTGCCGCTGTATGGTATTAAAGATCCAATACCAATTCCCGCCTGTATACCTACTGCTTCCACTGATTGGCCTACTGATGTTGAATTAGTGCCACTTGATGAACTTCCGTATTTACCTACCGCACCAAGTTTGGCAGATAAATTAACATCACCTGTACTTTTAGCACTAAGCAAATTCATCTCAGCATTAGTTTCTGTAACAGCATTTATTTTTAACTCTGGAATTTGATCTCTTATAGTTTCCATATATGCAGCATAAGTTAATGTATTAGTCTGACAATATAAAATATTAACTGTAAAAAACATTAATAAAAATATTATAAACTCTATTTTAATTTTCATTACCACTCCTTATTACAATAATCTATATGTCGATTTTCCAATTTTTAAGGTTTTCAAAACTATATTTACTTCCAAGTAGATATAATATACTTTTACACAAATTATCAATTAAATTATTCAAATTAATCTCTAAACTTCTATTTTGTTCTACATTATCCCTATAATAATATAATTTTCTATCAAAATCATAATATTTAGTTAATATTAATTCAGTTCCTATACCTGCTATAGTTACTATTATTTGCATATATATATCATTCTGATCAACTTCCGGCATAAAATATTTTTCTTCTATTTTTCTATCTATAAATAAAAATAATTCAGTAAGCCAAAAATATAGATTAACATCCTGATTTATATTTTTTTTAAGTTTTTCAAATCTTTTTTTATCATTAAAAAAAATCGGCTGAAGTTCAAACATTATTTTCCCAAATTCGCTTGCTGTCATAAAAAAAAATTTTTTAAAATATTCAAATAATCCAAATATAACTTTTTCAGGTTCGCAATCGTATTTTTCTATGATGTTTTTAGGATTTACATTTGTTTTCTTACTATTAAGCAATGAAATAACAATATCATCTATATTTGAATAGTATTTGTAAACACCCCCTTGACTTAACTGTGATTCCTTAACAATATCTTTCATTGTAACACTATAAGCAGGTTTTCTTAAAAAAACTCGCATAGCTGCCTCTAGTATTATCTTCCTCTTATTCTCAAAATATTCCTGATTAACCTTTGGCATGTTTTTTTTTGATGTTCACCTCATATTTGAAAAATTAATATGAAAAATAAAAACGATACTAGTGTCATTTTTATTTGTGAAATACATATTATTACAATTATTTTTTATTGTCAATATATTTTGTATATAAAAATTTACAGTTTTTATATGCAATTTTATAAATCAGATAAAAAACATAGCTTGTATTGTACATTTTGTACATAAAATATTTGTAATTGACTATTGTAAATATTTATATTTAGTTTAATATTGATATATAAAATAACTTCAATATAACTATAAATGGAGTTTTGCTATCATGGAAGTAAATGTTAAAGAATTAGAAAATAATACTGTAATATTAAAATTAGATGGAGACATTGATGTTTATAGTTCATCTGATTTGAAAGACTTTATTTTTTCACAAATAGAGTTTGGGGCTAAAAAGATAATAATAGATATGGAAGATGTTTATTATATAGACAGCAGCGGAATAGGAGTATTTATTTCTGCTCTTGGAAAATTTAAGAAGGTAAATGGTAAAATATGTTTTATAAAGGTTACAGATCCTGTTAAAAAAGTGTTTGAACTTACTAAAATTAATAGTTTTTTCCCTGTATTTACTACAGAAACTGAAGCTTTGGATAATTTCTGATTTATTTAAATTATTAATATAAATTAAATTTAAGTAAATTATAAAAAATGAATAATAATAGTTGATTTTTTATTTAATAGTTATAAAATTACTAGAAATTAGAATTTATATAATAAATATTTTTATCATTTTTATGAAATTTGTGTACAAGGTAGTAATTTTTATTATGATTAAAAAATTATTTTTGCTTAGGAAAGTTTTTATATTAACTTTGATATTAAGCTGTGTATTTTCTTCTAATATTCTCTATAGTGCTGAAAATATCAATGATTATATAATGGAAGAGATAACCGATAACACAGAACATCCATTTTATACAATACCAATAAAATTTGGAAAATATGTTGATTTTGATTTTAAGATAACCAAACATATAATATTGGTAACTTTAGCGGGTATTTTATCTGTATGCAGCATGAAATATCTATCTCATAAGTTAAAAAGACCTTTTAGAAGACCTACATATTTACAAAGTATATTAGAAGGTTTAATCGATTATATGAATAAAGATGTTATAGGTGCTACTTTAGGAGAAGAAGGTAAGAAATATGTGCCTTTCTGCCTTACAATATTTTTATTTGTATTATTTTCTAATATATTAGGGCTTATTCCGGCATCTATAAAAGTTCCTACACAAGATGGGCAGCATGCTTATATTGCTGGAGGACTTGGTGCTAATATAGGATTTACAGCTGCTATAGCATTGATTGTATTTATAGTGTATATTTTTGCTGGTATAAGGAAGAAAGGTATAATAAAATATTGGACTGGTTTGGTGCCTAAAGGACTTCCTATACCTCTTATACCTATAATATGGGTATTGGAATTTATTACATTATTTAATAGAGCTTTTGCTCTTGCTATTCGTTTATTTGCCAACATCACAGGCGGACACATAATGATGATAGTTATACCGTACTTAATTATTATGTCAGGTACTTTATTGGTTTCGCCTTTCGCAGTATTGTTTTTAGGTTTTATATATGTACTTGAAATGTTTGTATCTGTTTTACAAGCTTATATATTCTCATTATTATCAGCAGTTTATATAGGGATTGCTATTAGTGATGAGCATTAATTTATAGATTAATAAAATTTTAAATAAAAGGAGAAGAAAAAAATGGAACTTTCTATATTAGGAGCAGCAATAGGAGCAGGACTTGCTGCTATAGGAGTTGGTTTAGGAATAGGTTTTATAGGTTCTAGAGCAGTAGAAGGTATTGCTAGACAGCCGGAAGTTTCCGGAAAAATACAGACAGCTATGCTTATAGCGGCAGCACTTATAGAAGGTGTTGGACTTTTTGCTTTGGTTATTTGTATCCTTGCATTATTTACAAAATAATTAAATAAAAATATTTTGGGGGTATTATGGCACTTTTAAAAATAGATCCTGGAATTATTATTTGGACTTGGATCACATTTTTACTAGTTCTTGCTATATTAGGTGCTTCTACTTGGAAAATAATATTAAAGGGATTAAATGCCCGTGCTGATAAGATCCAAGAGGATTTGGAAGAAGCTGAAAAAACCAGAGAAAATGCTAAAAAATCTTTGGCAGCATATAGAGAACAAATTGATAATGCTAAAACTGAGGCTAGTTCTATTATAGAAAATGCCAGAGTTGAAGCAAATAGGATTAGAGATAAAATTATTAATAATGCCAGAGAGGAGGCTGAAGTTAATAAAAATAAAATTATGTCTGAAATAGACAGATCTAAAGAAGAAGCTATGAATAGTGTGAAAAAACAGGCACTTGATATTGCTGTTGTTATGGCAGAAACTATTCTTAAAAGAAATATTAATAAAGAAGATAATCAGGCTTTGATTAATGAATTTATTAGTAATGTAAACAAAGAAAATGGTGAAAAATAAATCATGATATTTAAGATTTTAGGAAGTGAATAATCTTATGAAAGAAAGTGATAAATTGCAAATATTAAAACCTACAGCTAATGCTATATTTGATATAGCCAGAGAGCTTGGAATGATCAAAGAGATATATAATGAACTTTCTGAATGTTCAAAATTATTTCAGGATATTGACATTAAAAAATATTTTTTTGACAGATCAATTTCTGAAAAGAATAAAAAAGAATTAATAGATAAGAGATTAAAACCAATACTTTCTAAAGAAACTTATGCTTTTGTATCTATATTAACAGAACATAATAGTATAGATGTACTGCCTGATATTGTTGCTTTATATAAAGAGATAGCAGATGATTATAACAATATAGTGAGAGTTCGTATTATTACAGCAGGCACTATTGATGATAATACGGTAAAAGATATTATTCAAACGGTTAAATGTTTTTCTAATAATGAAATATCTTATGAAACAGTGATTGATGAAAATATTATAGGCGGAATAATAGTGTATATTGGCTCTGTAGTTTATGATTATAGTATAAAAAATCAGATAGATTTATTGCATAATAAATTTACTTATGGTAATTAATTAAACATTGTAGGAGTTATATAATATGGATTCTATTGCTGAAAGTATTTTAAGTGATCTCAAAAAAGAAGTGCTTAAAGAGATTACGAAAGAAAAGGCAAATAGATTTAGCCGTATTGTAAAAAGTGATTCTAGTGCTAAAAATTATGCTAAGGCTATGTTTGATATTGCTTCAGATATAGGTAAAATAGAAACTATTAAAAGTGATTTGGATATTGTTTATTCTTCTTTACTTGCAGATAATGATATATATGATTTCTTTAAATCTAATTTTATAGATGTACATTTAAGAATGGGTATATTAAAAAAAATATATGCAGATAATATTTCAGAAGAAACATTTAATCTTATTGCTATCCTAATGGAAAGAGATATGATCAATATTTTATTTGCCATAATAGTGGAATATGAAAACTTATGTAATGAATACTATAATATAATCATAGTTAAAATTACAGCTGCATCAAATATCTCTGATACAGAAGATATGAATAAACTTAAAGAGCATATTAAAGGCATAATTTTGGATAAAGAAATACATTTTACTTTTGATATAGATGAAAATATAATAGGCGGTATTGTGATAGAGATAGAAGATATTGTGTATGACTATAGTATCAGAAGGCTGCTTACGGAATTAAAATCTTCTATTTCTGAAATTAATTGATATATTTTTATATTTTGAGGATTTTTTATGAATATAAAAGCTAGTGAAATTGCAGCAGTTCTTAAAGAGGAAATTAAGAATTATAAAGCTGATTTTACTCCTAATGAAGTTGGAGTAGTTGTAGAAGTTGGAGACGGCATAGCGAGAATTATTGGGCTTCCACATGTTATGGCTAATGAGATGATACTTTTTGAATGCGGTTCTGTAGGTATTGCTTTTAACTTGGAAGAAGAAACCATTGGTGCTATAGTTTTGGGTGATTATTACGGTATTAAAGAGGGAAGTAAAGTCAGCAGACTTAAAAGAATATTAGAAGTACCTGTAGGAGAAGCTCTTTTAGGAAGAGTTGTTAATCCTTTGGGAGTTCCTATAGACGGACATGGAGAAGTTACTACTGATAAAAGAAGGGTGATAGAGTTTCCGGCTCCGGGTATTGCTGATAGGCAGGCGGTAAAACAGCCGCTTCAAACAGGAATTAAGGCTATTGACTCTATGACTCCTGTAGGAAGAGGACAAAGACAGCTTATTATTGGCGACAGAGGTACAGGTAAAACTTCTATTGCTCTTGATGCTATAATCAATCAAAAAGGAACAGGGGTTATATGTGTATATGTAGCTATAGGGCAAAAGGCTTCTACTGTTGCCGGTGTTGTTGATACATTAAGACAGCATGGGGCATTAGATTATACCATAGTAGTTGCTGCTACTGCAGCTGATTCTGCTCCGCTTCTTTATATAGCTCCTTATGCAGGATGTGCTATGGCAGAGTACTTCATGTATGAACAGAAAAAAGACACATTAATTATATACGATGACTTAACTAAACAGGCTAATGCATACAGGCAGATATCATTACTTTTAAGAAGACCTCCTGGAAGGGAAGCTTTTCCGGGCGATGTATTCTATTTGCATTCAAGACTTCTTGAGAGAGCAGCTAAACTTAGTGATGAATTAGGAGGCGGTTCTTTAACAGCTCTTCCTATAATAGAAACTCAGGATAATGAGGTATCTGCTTATATTCCTACGAATGTTATTTCTATTACTGACGGACAGATATATTTGCTTACTAGTTTGTTTATGAGCGGTGTTCGTCCTGCTATAGATGTAGGTATATCAGTTTCTCGTGTAGGAGGTAATGCTCAGACTAAGGCTATGAAAAAGGTTGCCGGTACTTTGAGGTTGGATCTTGCTTCTTACAGATCTTTAGAGGCTTTCTCTCAGCTTGGTATTGGGCTTGATAAGGCTACTTTGGCACAGCTTGACAGAGGTGCTAAAATGGTTGAGTTATTAAAACAGAAACAGTGCAGTCCTATGCCTTTTGAAGAACAGGTTATTGTTATATTTGCAGCTACTAAAGGCTTTTTAGATAATATTGAAGTTGATAGAGTTCATGAATTTGAATGGAGGCTCATTCAGTATATTAAAGCCGATAAGCCTAGTGTACTTGATAATATCAGAGAGAAAAAGGATATAGAAGATATGGACGAACTTTATAATGTTATAGAAGAGTTTAAGTCTAAATTCTAAATATATGAGTAAAATTTGTTTTTTAATATTAGCACATAAAAATCATAATCAATTATTAAGACTAATTAATCATCTTAAAAAAGATTTTGATATTTATGTGCATATAGATAAAAGAGCTAATTTAAATATAAAAAGTTTTGATAATGTTAAAGTTTATAAAAAAATTAAAACTTATCATGGCGGAGTAAGTTTAGTTATAGCGACATTATTTTTAATTAGAGAGGCTCATAAAAATAATTATGACAGGTATATTTTTATAAGCGGACAGGATATTCCTTTAAAAACTAATAAAGAAATTATTGATTTTTTTGATGAAAATAAAGATAAGGAATTTACTTCATTTGAAAATATTAGAAATTACGAGGATATGTATAAAGAAATGTCATTTAGACTTAATGCTTATAATTTTGGTAAAATATACAGAAAGTTATTAAGCAGAAGATTTAGAGAGGCTATATCTAATATTTCTTTTATCAAAAGAACAACACCTGAAAATATATACTATGGTTCTCAGTGGTGGAATTTAACTAATAATGCTATTAAATATATACTTGAATATGTAGAAAAAAATCCTGAATACTTAAAAAGATTTAATTATACTTGGGGAAGTGATGAGTTTTTTTTTCAGTCTATATTAATGAGCAGTAAATTCAAAGATAATTGTGTAAATGATTGTTTAAGGTATCTTATATGGGGGGTAGGGACCCCTATAAATTTGCAGATGAAAGATTATGAAAAATTAAAAAATAATATTAAAGACAATTTATTTGCCCGTAAGTTTGATGAAAATATTGATAATGATATAATTGATAGATTATATAAAGATTTAGAAAGTTGAAAAATTCTAATAATTTGGAGTTTTTATTATGGCAGAGAAACTTAATGTATTAAAATCAAGAATTAAAGCTATATCAAGCACACATAAAATAACAAAAACTATGGATATGATAGCAAGATCTAGAACAGCTAAAATACTTGCAGTAGAGCAGGGCATGCGTCCTTTTACTCAAAAACTCAACAGAATAGTAGAGGATCTTTCGCATTCTGATATGGATCATGTGCATCCGCTTCTTGCTCCTAAAAAGAAAATAAAAAATATTATACTTTTTGTTGTAACTTCAAGCAGAGGATTATGCGGTTCGTATAATACTAAAATTTTTGATGAAGCTATGGAGAGAATCAGGCATCATCATAGACATGGAAGGGAAGTTCAGCTTCATGTACTTGGTAAAAAGGGCGAGGCATATTTTGAAAAGCAGGGCATACCAATAGCCAGAAAATATCCTCGTATAGATGAAGAGTCTACTTTTGATGATTGTGCTACAGTAGTTCAGCGTTTCATGCATGAATATGCAGTTGATAATGCTTCTAGGGTAGAGGTTATATATACTAGGTATTATACCAGAGTTGTACATATACCTAAAATTAAAAGTTTGATTCCTATGATACCCGATGAAGAGGATATTGAGGGACATAAAATTAAGAAAAAATTAGAATATGTAATAGAGCCTAATGTAGAAGATGTACTTAAAGAAGTTGTACCTATGGCTATAAAAACATATTTCTATTTTATGCTTACAAGTTCATTTTTGTCAGAGAATGCCGAACGCTCTATTGCTATGAGAAATGCTACTGACAATGCTGAGAGATTATTGACAGACCTTAAAAATAAAGCTAACAGAGCAAGACAGGAACATATTACTAATGAGCTTCTTGATATTATAGGCGGTTCTGAGGCTATATAATTTATTTTTGATAATAGAAAATTAATACCATTCATATATTTTATGAGTGGTATTTTTTTATTTTTAATTCTTTAATCATTATGCTATAATATTTCAAATTGTATTAATTACTATATTGCTGTGTTTATGAAAAGAATAAAAGTGTTAGAAACTATATTTTTAATTTCTTTATTATCAATTATTTCTATTATATCATGCAAGAAAAAAGAAGAGGTTAGTATAAGTAATAATTCTGTGTATGTGAGTAATCCAGATAATATTTATCATAAAACTTATACTAATGTTGTAAAGATACAGGGTAAATTTGTTAATATGAACTCTTCCATCTCCTATGCTGATAGAGAAGAAGGAGAATACAGTGAAGACTATGATATATTTGAAGCTATAGAAAATCATAGCTTAAAGAGAGTACAGGAATTAATAGAAGAAGGTGAAGATATAAATCAAACTTATAGCGGTGAGAGAAAATATAGCGATTTTTTCAATGATTATTATTATCTTGACGGAGCTACTCCTTTAATGTTTGCTATATTTTATAGAGATTTGGGTATAATGAAATATTTGCTTGATAAAGGTGCTGATCCTTATACTAAAGATGATTACCCTTACAATTGGAATGCCTTTTTATGGGCTTGCGTTGTTGGAAATGTTGATGTAATAAAAATGATTGTAAAGTTTTATCCTGATTTAATTAATTCTACACATGTCTATGATGAAAACGGACTTCATATGGCTGCTTTGAATAATAATACAGAGGTATTTGAATATTTAGTTAGGGATTTAGGTATTGATATAAACAGTACAGATGAGGACGGTGCTGGAGTTTTGTATTATGCTGAAAAAGATGAGGCTATAGATAAGTTAAAAGAACTTGGTGCCAAATAATATAAATTGTGTAATACATTAATATATTTTTAAGATGAATAAACTATAAAATAGCTAGAGCCTTAAAGCGAGATTTTTTAATTTTTTGATGAAGCAATTTTTTATTAATAATCTATAAAAAATTGTGAGCGTTTTAAGATGAGTAGATTAAAAAATCGAGCGTCTAGCAATATCATTGCTAGAGCCTTAAAGCGAGATTTTTTAATTTTTTAATGAGGAAATTTTTTATTAATAATCTATAAAAAATTGTGAGCGTCTAGCAAATTCATTTGCTAGACTCAATTAGCGAACAATTTTTTATTAATAATAATAGAAAATAATTTGCTTTTATTGTATAATACTTCACAAATTATTAATTACTATACGGCGGTGTTTATGAAAAGAATAAAAGTGTTAAAAACTATATTGTTAATTTCTTTATTATCAATTATTTTTATTATATCATGCAAGAAAAAAGAAGAGGCTAGTGTAAGCATAAGCAATAATTCTGTGTATGTAAGTAATCCAGATAATATTTATCATAAAACTTATACTAATGTTGTAAAGATACAGGGTAAATATGTTAGTATGAATTCTGCTTTTTCTTACGGCAATAGAAAAGAAGGAGAATACAGCGAGGACTATGATATATTTGAGGCTATAGAAAATCATAGTTTAAAAAGAGTACAGGAATTAATAGAAGATGGCGGAGATATTGATGAGTCTTATTATGGAGATGATAGCATATACAGCGATTTTATGAATGACAGCTATTCTGCTAATGGTGCTACACCTTTGATATTTGCCGTATTTTACAGAGATTTGGGTATAATGAAATATTTACTTGATAATGGGGCAGACCCTTATGTAAAAGATGATGACGGCTGGAATGCTTTTTTATGGGCTTGCGGTACAGGAAATGTTGATGTTATAAAAATGCTTGTGCAGTATGATCCTGATGTGGTAAACTCTAAAAATATTTATGATGCAAATGGGCTTCATATGGCTGCTTTGAATGACAATGTAGAAGTGTTTGAATATTTGGTTAGGGATTTGGGTATGGATATAAATAGTACAGATGAGGACGGAGACGGAGTTTTATATTATGCTTCTGAAGATGAAGCTATAGAAAAGTTAAAAGAATTAGGTGCAGAGGAATGATTTTTAGTAATAAATGAGTTATTTTATAAAAATTGTGAGCATCTGGAAAGTTTACTTTTATAATATTTTTTAATAATGAATATAACGCACGGTGAATAGGCTTTTATCTATCAATTCATTATATTTTTTATTTTCTATAATTTTATAAATAAAATTCTTCGTGCGTTGTGTAAGCAATAAATTTAAATAAATCTAGGGTGGGCAGCAGAAATAACAGTGTAGAGTTAAAAATAAAATGAGACAAAAATAGCAGATTAAAATTATAAGCCTAAAGGGTGGGGAGTGAAAATAAGTTTTAAAACTTAATTTACATACCCCGCCCTTTATTCTTTATAACTTTATCAAAAAATTTAACTTTAATTATATTTATTAATATACTTAGAAATTTTAGCACCCGCCCAAGCTTTTATTAGGTTTTAAATTTTGTTTAACTAAATAAAAAATATAGTAATAGCTTTTATCTGCACTCATTTTTAAGAATGCTCTCAGGAATATAAGTATATTGATACTTTTTATAATACTCAGTAAATATTTGTCTAAAAATTAAATATTATTTTTTTATATTTTTATTTTTAAGATGCTTTTATATTGAGTACAGGTTTTAATCTGTCTATTATATCTGCTGTAGGCATTATTGATTTTTCTATTTCCTTTGAATCTTTATATGCCTGAGGAGCTTCATCTAAAGTATTTTTTGATATGCTGCTTGAATAAATACCCTTCATGGATTCTATAAAATCTTTCATGTCTATTTGTTTTCTTGCCTGCATTCTTGAAAGCACTCTTCCTGCCCCATGAGGTGCTGAAAAATTCCAATCCTCATTGCTTTTTCCTTCACATATTAGTATACCGTCACGCATGTTAAAAGGAATTATCATTTTTTCTTTCTTATAACTTCTTATAGCACCTTTTCTTATTATAAAATCTTCAAAATCTATAAAATTATGTATAGATGAAAAAGTATCTTCTAATTTTATATTAAGAGAATCTTTTATAATATTAAGCATAGCCTCTCGGTTGATTTTGGCATAATACTGAGCTATTACCATATCAATACAGTATTCAAACATAGCCTTACCATATATATAATCTCCGCTTCTTACTATTTCATTATACTCATTATATTCTTTTGTTGTTTTATCATTAGCATTATTCACACTATTTAAAAAATCTTTTGCTTCTTCTATTCTTTTTTTATTTTTTCTTACATGATATTCGCATACCATTGTTCCGAAATTTCTTGATCCTGAATGTATAGTGAGAAAGTAATCATTATTTATGGAGCTTCCTATTTCTATAAAATGATTTCCTCCTCCTAATGTTCCTATAGAGTTATGAAACTTTTCTAAATCCATTTCTATTCTCTGGCATAATTTTTCTATATAGTCATTATCTATTTCAAAGAGTGCAAAGTCTGTATTATATCTTTTATTATAAGCAATTATAAAATTTCTCATAATTTCATTTAATTCTTTGACATTAAAAAATGAATAATTACTTTTTTTATGAGTTTTAATACCCATAGGAATATTTTGTTTGATAGTTTTATCAATTTTTTCAAGCTCAATATTTTTTATATTATCATTTAATTTTGAAGTAAGCATTCCGCAGCCTATATCAACACCTATATGAAAAGGATTAACTCTGTCAGTCAAAGGCATCGTAAAACCTATTACTATACCCTTTCCAACATGAGTGTCAGGCATTATTCTAACTTTTACATTTTCGCTTGCTTTTTCATTTAAAATATTATAAATCAAAGAATAAGACTCTTCATCAATATTATCAGTAAATATTTTGCAGTCTTTATTGTATTTTCCTTTTAACTCTATCATGAAAGTATACTCCTTTCTTTAACCATTAATAATATTATAAATTATTATAATGTTATTAATTGTAATTTATATTATATATTAGAAATTTTGAACTTTGTAAAATTTTATTTTTATTTAATAAACCATACTTGATAAAAATATTAATATACAGTATTATATATAAATACAATGTTTTAATATATTATTATAGAGAGATGAATTATATGATTAAATATAGAGAGATTAACTGCAAATCGGCTTTAAATAAAATAGACAATGAATATGGATTTTGCTATGATTTAAATATTTACAGAGGCTGTCTTCATAAATGCTATTATTGTTTTGCCGTGTATTCTCATAAATATATTAATTCAAAAGATTTTTTCGGAGAAATATTTGTAAAAAAGAATATTGCAGAAGTATTAGAAAAAGAATTATCATCAAGAAATTGGAAGAGAGATATCATTAATCTAGGAAGTGTTACAGACAATTATCAGGAAGCGGAAAAAGATTATAAACTTATGAGAGATGTTTTAAAACTCTTAATAAGATATAAAACACCAATGTGTATATCCACAAAAAGCGATTTGATATTGAGAGATTTTGATTTGATAGATGAGCTTTCAAGTATAGTACCTGTAAGAATAGCAACTACCATAACAGCATTAGATGAGAAATTATCTTCTTTAATAGAGCCTAATGTTATAAGCCCAGAGAGAAGATTAAATATATTAAAAGAGTTTAAAAAAACTAAGGCTATAACGGCAGTTCATACTATGCCTGTCATGCCTTTTATTACAGAAAATCAAGTAGAAAATATTTTTAAAAAAGTAAAAGAATATAATATAGACTATTGTGCGACAGATGTACTTAAATTAAGAGGCGAATGCAGAAAGATATATCTAAACTTTGTTAGGCGTACATTTCCAGAGCATTATAAAAAATATTTGTACATTTACGGAAATGACGGACTTTTAAAAGATGAATACAAAGAAAAATTATACTCAAAAATAGAGGCATTAGAAGAAAAATATAATATAACTTACAAGACTAAAGAAGAACTTAATACAGAAGACAGTGTTTATAATAGATACAAAAATAAAGTGCTGGAAGAAGAGCCTAGTTTGTTTTAAGATATATTGTATTTTTATATGTTATTGTTATAATAGTTAAACATTATTTTATAGGAATTATTATGTACAGATTGACTAAAAAATATTTTATAAAAGTTATAAACTCTATACTGTTATATAAAATAGTGGTGTCGATTTTTGTATTTAACTTAGGAATAGGAGTTTATAAGTGAATAAAGTAATGAATATATGTTTAATTTCAGACGATAAATTTGTAGAGTATATTGCTACATTAATAGTTTCAATATTAAAAAACTCTTCTGAAAATGATAATTTTTGCTTTCATATTATTGAAGATGGTATTGTAGAAGAAAATAAAAATAAATTATTGATGCTTAAATAGATTAAAGATTTTGAAATAAAGTTTTATAAGCCAAATTATGATAATGTGGAAAAATATAAAAAATGGCAGGAAACATTCAAAAAAAATGGTGATCCAGTATGGCATTACAGTGTTTTTATTAAATTGGATATTCCAATTATATTAAAAGATTTAGATAATGTATTATTTATAGATGCTGATTCTATAGTTTTAGGCAGTCTTGATTATATATTTGACATAGATATATCTAATTGCTCTTTTGTTTCTCAAATTTCATATTTTAAATACTTAAAAAAATTGTATCCAAATTTATATAAGTATATGTTAGATATAGGTTATAAAAAACCTGAATATGATTATATATTTGGTCAGGTATTATTTTTTAATATAAAAAGAATAAAAGAAATATTTACTGAAGAATCTTACTATAATAAAATTGATGAATGTATAGATAAATATATTAATTTAATACATACAGAAGAGCATATATTTTTATATTTATTTAAAGAAAACAATGTTTATTTGGATTTAAAAACAGATTTAAATAATGGTACAGAGAAAATTATAATTTCAGGGTATTTTGCTGGAGATGGCAAGCCATTAAATTATGGATTTAATGGAGAAATAAATGAATATTATTATAAGTTTTGGGAATATTTTTCTTTAACTCCTTTTTTCAAAGAAAATACTATAAAATATATGGAAATATTATCTATCAATAGAACTAGAATGGCTTTATGCAAAATAGTTGATAAAATGGTATGGATTATACCTTTCAAAAAGATGAGAGATAAAATAAGAAAAAATATTATTAAAGATATAGATGAAATTATGAAAAATATGAGTAATATTAAAATTATATAAAGGCATAATTTTTAATTATAACTATACTCAAAATAGAAGTATTAGAATAAAAATCCAATATCACATATAAGACTAAAGAAGAACTTAACACAGAAGACAGTGTTTATAATAGGTACAAGAATAAAGTTATGGAAGAATAGCATAGTTTGTTTTAAATGTTATTAAATAAAATATTAAATTTCTATAATGGAATAAATATAGATATATTATTAATTTCAAAAATTATTGACAAAAATATATACAATTATAAAAAAATTTATTATACTTATAATAAGAATTGATGTTTATATGTGATATTAGTATACATAATACTTTATTTTATCATGTCTCATATTCTTATCAAAAAATATATTTTATACTATGGAGTTCTTTATATGAAGGATAAAATTTTCGGTGTACTGCAAAGGGTAGGAAGATCGTTCATGCTTCCTATAGCTGTACTTCCTGTAGCAGGTTTGTTTTTAGGTATAGGTAGTTCATTAACAAATACTACAATGCTCGAAACCTATAATTTAATGGGTATTTTGGGTCCGGGTACAATAGCTTATGATATATTATCAGTATTAAGCGAGGCGGGTAATATAATATTTGGAAACCTCCCTATTATATTTGCTATGAGTGTAGCTATAGGTATGGCAAAAAAAGAGAAAGAGGTTGCTGCTTTATCTGGAGCTATAGCATTTTTTGTAATGCATGCTTCTATAGGTAAAATGATAACAGTTATGGGCGGAGCTGATAAATTATTGGCTGGTTCTACTGCAAATGTTGTAGGTATACTATCACTTCAAATGGGTGTATTCGGCGGTATTATAGTAGGTCTTGGAGTAGCTGCTTTGCATAACAAATATTATAATATAGAGCTTCCTCAAGTATTGTCATTTTTTGGCGGTACAAGATTTGTTCCTATAATATCTTCTATAGTATTTTTGGTAGTAGGTATATTGATGTACTATGTATGGCCTCCTGTACAGGTTGTTATGAATAAATTAGGTGATTTAATAGCCGGTTCTGGTTATATAGGTACTTTATTCTATGGTATAATAGAAAGAGCATTAATACCTTTCGGACTTCACCATGTATTCTATACTCCATTATGGCAGACTTCTTTAGGCGGTACTATGATGATAGACGGCAATTTGGTAGAAGGTGCTCAGAACATATTCTTTGCTCAGTTAGGTTCTCCTACAACAACAGCATTTAGTGTTGAAGCTACTCGTTTTATGACAGGTAAATTCCCATTTATGATATTTGGTTTGCCTGGTGCTGCTTTGGCTATGTATAGAACTTCAAGACCTGAGAAAAAACAGGTAGTAGGTGCTTTGCTTTTTTCTGCTGCCCTAACAGCTATGCTTACAGGTATTACTGAACCTATAGAGTTTACATTTATATTTGTAGCTCCTATATTCTATGCTATTCACTGTGTACTTGCTGGTGTATCTTTCATGCTTATGCATATACTCCATGTTACAGTAGGTATGACATTCTCAGGCGGTTTCATAGACTTATTATTATTTGGTATAATACAAGGTAATGCTAAAACTAATTGGATATGGATAGTAATAGTTGGTGCAGTTTATTTCTTTGTTTACTATTTCTTATTCTCTGCTTTGATTAAAAAATTCGATTGGAAAACACCTGGAAGAGAACCAGATACAGAAGAACCTAAACTATATAGAAGATCTGATGTTGAAGCTGCTAAAAATGCTGGAAAAGAAGGCGAAGCATCTCCAGCTTCACAATATGAAGAAGCTCCATTAATAACAGCCGGACTTGGCGGAAAGAAAAATATAAGCGATGTAGATTGCTGTGCTACAAGACTTCGTATAACTGTATTTGATGCTTCTAAAGTTGATGACGCTTTATTAAAACAAAGCGGTGCTGCTGGCATTATTAAAAAAGGTAATGGTATACAGGTAATATACGGTCCTAAAGTTACTGTAATAAAATCAAGACTTGAAGATTATCTTCATGATCCTATAAGCGATGAAGAAGTATCTGTTAATACAGCAAATACTGCAGCAGAAACAGTCAAACAGGAAGAAAAGAAAGAAGAAAATAAAAAATCTGAAAATAAAGCATCATCTTCTTCAGTTGATAAGGTTTATTCTCCTATAAAAGGCAACATAATAAAATTAGAAAGCGTTAAAGATGAGGCATTCTCAAGCGGTGCTATGGGTAAAGGTATAGCCATTGAACCTACAGAAGGAAAAGTGTATGCTCCTTATGATGGTATTATAGAAACAGCTTTCCCAACAAAACATGCTATAGGTTTAACTTCTGATAATGGAATTGAATTACTTATACATGTTGGTATGGATACTGTACAATTGGGCGGTGCTTACTTTATTTCACATATAGAAGAAGGTCAAAAAGTTAAGAAAGGTGATTTATTATTAGAATTTGATATTGAAAAAATAAGAGGAGCTGGATATCCTACACTTACTCCTGTTATAGTTACAAATTCTGATGATTATACAGAAGTTACTGCCGTTAATGTACATTCTATTAATGTAGGCGATGATCTAATTGAAGTAAAAAAATAAAAAATAAATAATAAAAAATAAATAATATGATAATTAGGGGAGTTATTAATTTAGCTCTCCTATTTTTTATTTTATTTTTTTTATTGCATTTTTTTTATTTTATTATTATATTATTTAATATAAATTTTTTTATTATTAATTAATAATATTTGATATTGTTACAGAGAAATGCTGACTTATTATAATTGAAGATAAAAAAGTTTAATCATAATTTATATCTAATAATTAAAATATTTGGAGAATTATTTATGAATGATAATAAAAAAAAGTATATATTAATGCTTAAATTTTTACTTCCATTTGCTATTTTTATACTAGTTATAGTTATGGCTTTGCTTTCATATTTCATTCCTAGATATAAAAAAGAATTTTCTGCTGAGATAGAATCAAATATGTATAAAAATGAGACATCAGTTACTACTTGGCTTAATTATTTCTATTCACAAATAGAAGTTTTAGCATCATATTGTACTTATGAAACTGATTATACTCAAATGCTTAATTCTTTTAAAAAGTTGGAAGGTATGAAAGATGAAATAAAGAATATACATTTTAGCGGTACAGTGTCATATAAAGACGGAGGATTATTAGTAATAGTATATGGTGATAATATAGAAGGTTTTGACCAAACTACTAGAGAATGGTATACAGAAGCTAAGAAAGATCCTTCTACAATATTTATTAGCTCTCCATATATAGATGCTGAAAGTAAAGAAACAGTCATAACTATATCCAAAGGCGTAACATTAAATGGTGCTTTTATAGGCGTAATTGGTATAGATATATCTTTTAAGAAAATATCTGAGCTTTTGCTTAGTAATAGCGATAGCAAATACTATATATCATTAGAAGATGGTCAGTTCGTTACATATTCTGATAACTCTTTGCTTTTTAATAAACAAAGAACTATATATACAGAGCTTAATGCTCCTAGGCTTAATGGTTCAGATTATGCTTTTAATATTGGTAAATCTACATGGACAGCTGTATATGATATACCAAATACTCCTTGGATTTTAGTTGGAAATGGAAGTGCATCTAGTCTTAATAATAAAATTACTACACTTTCTATTATAATGGTTGTGGTTGCTATCGGATTTTTATTAATTGAGTTTATACTTGTTATGCTGAATGTTACACCATTATCTCAGACATTAGACAGAGCTATAGATGTTATTAAAAATATGACAGATAAGCATTTTAATGCTGTTTTTGAGGATAAATTATTAAAAAAATCTGACCAGACAGGTGTTTTAGTTAATTCTATACAGAATATGCAGAAATCTCTTGGAAACTCTATACATTCTTTACAGGAATCTTTGAATTTCATTAATAATGAAATAGATACTGTTTCAGATGGAAGTACAAATTTATCTGACCGAACTAATACTCAGGCTTCTTCGCTTGAAGAACTATCTAGCTTAATAGAATCTTTATCAGCATCACTTGATGAAACAAATATTCAGTCTAATGATGCTAAAGATATGAGTGTAAAAGTGGCAGATGCTACTAAAATAGGAGTAGAATCCTCTTCAGAAATTATAAGCAGTATGAGTGAGATATCTGAATCTAGTAAAAAAATATCAGAGATGACAAAACTTATACAGTCTATTGCCTTTCAGACAAATATATTAGCATTGAATGCAGCGGTTGAGGCAGCAAGAGCTGGTGAGCAAGGTAAAGGTTTTGCGGTAGTGGCAAGTGAGATACGCTCTTTAGCTCAGAATGTTGATGAAGCTGCAAAAAATATTACAAATACTATTAATGATGCTTTAGCTAAAGTAGAGGCTGGAAATAAAGCAGTTGAAAACTCTTCAAAAATACTTGGAGATATAGAATCTTTAGCACAGGATATGCTTACTAAATTAAGTTCTATATCTGAGAGAGCTGTTATAGAAGCTGACAGTATAAATCAAATTAATGTTTCTGTAAGACAGCTTAATTCTATTACCGGTGAAAATAGTAATTTAGCAGAGGCAAATGCTAGCTCGGCAAAAGAAGTGAGAGCAAAAATAGAAGATATGGTTGATCAGATTAATAATTTTAGGTTTTAACATATAATAATCATAAAAAGAAATGGCTTTTACAGTCATTTCTTTTTATGTATTATTTAGAAATATATAATAGTAATAGACTTGTTTCAAAACTACTTGACAAAATTATATATAAAAAAATTAGTAATAGTCAATTATAAAATAATGTCTTACATGTTTTATAACCTATTATTTTAGTATGTAAATATGCAGTCTTTCGCCTACCGACACCAAAGGTGGACTTCGTCGGCAGGCACAGCGAGGCGTACTTCGTATGGGTCACCACCGAGTAGGTGCCTATTCGGCAAAAGAAGTGGGGTTTTGCGTAAGCACGCAGAGCGGTGCACGACTGTGTGCTTCGCAGCAAAGCCCCAACTATAATTTAAAAATATTAAATTAAAAATTTATAAATTTAGTTTTGAAACAAGTCTAATATATATATTATTTTTTCTTTATATTTTTTGATTTATTTTTAATCCCGCCCTTTATATTTATTGTATTTTTTAGAGTTTATAGATATCATTTTTTTGTAGTCTTTTCTGTCATTATAAAACCCACCCAGAATTTTATTATATTTACAATCTATAAACCGCACGCAGAATGAAACTATAAATATAAATTAATTAATAATAACATGTAGGCTATATAATAAATTTTATTCACCGTGCGTTAAAGAGTTTGAAAATTTAATTTAAGCTTGGGCGGGTGCTATATATTCTAATTTAGTTTATAAGAAATGAGTAGTTAAAACTGCATATAAATTTATTAAGGAAAAAGGGCGGGCGTATGTAATAATAATAAAAAAAATAATTTTTTTTGTTTTTATGTATTGACAAAGATTTAAAATATGTTAGAATATACTAACAAATGTTAGAGAACATACATAAATTAGCTTTAGTCAACAACTTTGTATCCCTAAATTGATACAATATATTTTATAACCTTCATTTAATTAAACTGTATGCCCCCTATGATAAGTAGGGGGTAATATTTTTTTCTAAATTATAAAAATAGATATAGCAAATTATTTTTTATAATTTATAATATTTTATCAATAAAAAATAAAAATGGAGGATTAAAATATTATTATGAAAGCCATAACAACCATACTACTTCTTATTATGTCAAATACATTTATGACATTTGCTTGGTACGGACATTTAAAATTCAGTCAAATAAAAGGCTTTGAAAAACTATCACTCCCTATCATAATATTAATAAGCTGGGGAATAGCATTATTTGAATACTGTTTTCAGGTTCCGGCAAATAGAATAGGATTTTCTGGAAACGGCGGACCTTTTTCACTTATGCAGCTTAAAGTTATGCAGGAAGTTATAACTTTAACTATATTTACTATTTTTACGGTAGTATTTTTTAAAACAGAAACTTTAAGAATAAATCACTTTATAGGATTTTTATGTTTGATATTAGCAGTATTTTTTATATTTAAAAAGTAGTTAAAAAAAATAATTTTTTAAAAATAAAAGAGGACTTTTTTAAGCCCTCTTTATTATTTATTAATATAATAAATTTTATCTTATATTATGCTTTTTTACTCTAGCTTCTGCTATATGCTCATTTTCCCATTCTAATTGAATATTATTAATTCTCTGTCTTTTAATGGTATTTATATTAATAGAATTTAAATCAGCGATATTTGGTTTTTCTTCAGAAATTAATCTTATAACAGCAACACCATTATCCAATTTTATAACATCGCTTATTTGATTAGTCTGCATAGAGAATACATGCATATAGAAAGATTCACTTGAAGAGTCAGGTATAATAGTTCCTTCAGCAGTATTAAGTCTTCCTTGATTATAAGAGAAAGGCTCTGCTGGCTTATAATATTTTATATATCCGTTACCATTTAAAGCTGCTAGATTATTAATACCAGCAACTGCAGCTTTTAATACTTCTGCCTGTTTAGTTTTTTGGGCTTCTAAAAGAGTATTAATATTAGCATTTAAATACTCATTTCTTAATACATTTTGATTAACATCAGTGTATTTTTCAGGTATTCTAATATCATTAACTAATACAATATAGTAGTAGCCATTAGCATATATAGGCTGTAAAAGGTTGCTTCCTTTAGCAGTATTATTAGCAAAAATCTTATTAGCAAAATCTTCAGAAGGCATTTGCATTCTAGTAACATAACCTAATTTATAATTATTAGTATTAAGCCCTTTTTCTAAAGCACTTTTCTCAAATAATGTAATATCATCTTTTAGCGTTTTATATAAATTATCAGCAACCCCGCCACTTTCTAATATTATCCAAGAAATATCAGCCTGTGCAAAATTAGTTTTATTATCTGTAAAATATTTCTCTAAATCATTAGAAGCTATTTCATTTGCCTGTACTATTGCAGCAGCATCTATATAGACCATTTCTATATCTCTTTTAGTAAAATTTCTTTTATATTCTTTTTGAATATCAAGAGGATTTATTTTAATACTTGTAAAAAGCTCAGAATAAATTGTTTGTGCTAATATATCCTCTTTTAAATCTTTTTCTATTCTTAATTTATCAGACTGAGTGGAGTTTTTAATAAATGATTCATAAGCCATTTGATTATAAACACCATTAGTATCTATAAATTTGCTCTTCAATGCCTCAACTATAAAATTATCGCTCACATTAATATTTTTTCTAGCAATATCATTTAGTAAAATCGTAGAAACAGCTTGTCTAAATGCCAAATCTTCTATATAACCATACATTTCATTATTAATTTGCAAACCCATTTCCTTATAATAAGTTTCTATTTGATTAAAAGCTCTTCCATAAGGACTTGTACTAGTATAATATATAGGCGTACCATTAACTGATCCTATTGTAGGAGTTCTTTGACTTCCTCTTGTATCTACAACTAAAAAATAAACTATTAAAAGTATTGAAACAGCAGATACTCCTAGCCATTGTAAAGTTTTTATTACCGGACTTTTCTTTTTAGGTACAAATTTTTTATTAGATGACATTATATATATCCTTAATTCTTTATTAAAAAATGATTATAATTTAATAATTATATAAGAAGAGTTTAAAAAATTCAAGTTTTTATAAAATTAAATTTATGGTTATTATTGCTTTATAAAATTGATAAAAAATCTGATAACTTTATTGTATAAATAAAATTATCAGATATTATTTTATTATTAATAGTTAGGAGCTTTAGAAGTAATTTTTACATCATGAACATGACTTTCAGCTAAACCTTGATTTGTTATTCTTATAAACTCAGCTTTATCCTGAAGCATCTGTATATCTTTAGCACCTATATACCCCATTCCAGCACGAATACCGCCCACTATTTGGTATACAACATCAGCGACATGTCCTTTATACTCAGTAACGCCTTCAATTCCTTCAGGCACAAATTTTGATTTATTTATAACCTCACTTTGAAAATACCTGTCTTTGCTTCCATGTATCATAGCACCAACAGATCCCATTCCTCTGTAAGGCTTGTATTTTTTACCATCTATTATAATAACATCTCCCGGAGCTTCATAAGTAGAAGAGAATAATCCTCCAGCCATAACAGCATCAGCTCCTATAGCAAATGCTTTTACTATATCCCCAGAGTATTTTATTCCTCCGTCGGCAATAGCACCTACATTATGTTTTTTAGCAATTTCAGAAGCGTCATGTATAGCAGTAAGCTGCGGAACTCCAACACCAGCAATTATTCTTGTTGTGCAAATTGAACCTGCACCTATTCCTATTTTTATGGCATCCACTCCTGCATCAATTAATGCTTTAGCTCCATCTGCAGTAGCAATATTACCTGCTATTACTTCAACTTGTTTGTATTTATCTTTTATTTCTTTTATAGCAGTAAGTACATTTTTTGAATGTCCATGTGCTGTATCTATAACTATTATATCAACTTTTGCTTCTATAAGTTTTTCTATTCTTTCATATCTGTCTTCAGATATACCTATAGCAGCAGCAGCTATTAAAGAACCATCTTCTGCTAAAGTAGCTTTTTCTTTGTCTTCTATATCTTTAAAACTTTTTACTATTTCTACTTCTTTTGCCTGCTGTTCCAAAGGCATATTTTTATGTATGACTCCCAATCCTCCGCATAATGCCATTGCTATTGCCATTTTTGATTCTGTTACAGTGTCCATTGGAGAACTTATTAATGGGGTGTTCAATGTTAGTTTTTTTGTTAATTTTCTTCTTAAAACTACATCTTTTGGAAGAATGTCTGATTCTTTTGGTACTAATAATACATCATCAAAGGTTAATGCTTCTTTAATATTAATAGGCATAATTATTTTTCCTCTTTTTTAAATTTTAGATATGAATTTAGATACAAAATGTTTTAATAAAACATTCTATAACAAAAATACTTTAATTGCAATGATTTTTTTTATAGTTTATGATTATATTTTTCTATTTTTATAAATTTGTATAAAAGTGTATAAAATGTATGTTATAACTATTATGTAATGTAAAATTTTTAATATATTTCTATATTTTTAAGTAAAATATATTTACAAAAAATATTGTTTGTATTATACTATAATTGTAAAGAAAGTTTACTTGATAAGGAGGGTAAATTATGAATGCAGAAATAAAAGAAAATAATAATAATTTATTTGATTTATATAAGAACTATTTTAATCAGACAGATTTAACTTTAAATAATTTTAGTAAATTAAAAAAGAATGAACTTTTATCTTCTTTGATTAAAGAGGTAGAAGAAATTAATTCTAATAGGGGCAGCATTTCAGAAAAAGATTTTGAAAGTATTTATTATATTTTGATAAAACTTTCTATTATAGCTAGAATTGACTTGATTATGGTTATGAATTCTATAAAGAATAAAGATATGTCATTTAGAAATAGCTTAAAGTATTCTAAAGATGTTATAGATTTAAGTTTGAGAATTATAGTAAAATTATTGAATAAAATGGATAGTGAGGATCTTAATTTATATTTTAAAGAATATTCGCTAAATAATGATGATATTATATCCCATACTAATAGAGTATTCATTACAGTAGTAAGATTTATAAAGTATTATAATGACAGTATACATAATAATATAGTTATTGATATAAGAAAAAAATTTGGTAAAAAATATGCTTCTTATTATAGAAGTATTTTCAAAAAATTTAATATAAGTAAAAATGTATCTAAATTAGAGCATGTATATAAACATGGTTTAAGAGATATGTTATTTAATGAGATAATTAATATTTCTATAGCAGCATTTTGGCATGATATAGCAAATGTTTTTAATAATTATAATACAGATCATAATACAGATAAATGCTATTCTTATTTGAAGCATTTTATAAGATATAATGATGATATATCTTTGACAGTTGCTCTTCATAATGAGTATTACGGATATGGCAGCGGAGTATTTTTAAATTATTATAATACAGTAATAAATTCAAATGGAGATTATAATTTAGATTATGCTGTAAGTTTTGACTATAATGATACATTGAAATTTAACAGTGTGTCATATTTTCCATCTAAGGTTCTTGAGATAATAGATTTGTTTGACAGGGTTAATAGTTCTTCTAGCATTGATAATACATTGCTATTTATTAGAGAAAACTATTTAGATAGAGAGGTAAAAATAGACCCTATAATTTTTGATATATTTTCTTCTTTTGTATCTGATAACATAAAATTAATAGCTTAACTCGTTAAAAAGAAAAGAGAGAGAAAATAATTTCTCTCTCTCTTTTTTATTTTTGATACAATATAAATTCTAAAAATTAAAAGTTTTCAACACGAACTTCAAAGAATTTCTTAGCATGTTTACAAACAGGGCAAAGTTCAGGAGCTTCTTCACTTTCAACTATGAAACCGCAGTTTCTGCATTTCCATTGAACTTTAGTAGCTTTTTTGAAAACGCTTCCGCTTTTTACAGCTTCTCTTAATTTAGCATATCTTTCTCTATGTTCTTTTTCAACATCACCGATTAATTTCATAGAACGAGCTATTTCATCGAAACCTTCTTCAGTAGCTTCTTTAGCCATTCTTGGGTACATATTTTCATATTCTTCATTTTCGCCTTCCCAAGCAGATTGTAAGTTTTGAAGTGTATCGCCTATACCGTTAAGATATTTGAAGTGGATTTTAGCATGTTCTCTTTCATTTTCAGCTGTTTCAAGGAAAATAGCAGCTATTTGTTCATAACCTTCATTTCTTGCTACGCTAGCAAAATAAGTATATTTGTTTCTAGCCATAGATTCGCCGGCAAAAGCTTCATTTAAGTTCTTTTCTGTTTTTGTACCTTTTAAATCCTTCATTTTAATTCTCCTAAAAAGTGTATATAAATAATTAGTTTACACTATATTATTTAGCAAGTTTAATCCTTTCAGCAACATAATCCCAATTTACTAAATGATCAACAAAAGTAGTTAAGAAATCAGGTCTTCTGTTTTGATAATCTAAATAATAAGCATGTTCCCAAACATCGCAAGTTAAAACACCATGTACTTTATCAGCAACAGGGTTCATAGCATTAGCATATTTTCTAACTTCTAATTTACCATTATTCATAACAAGCCAAACCCAGCCTGAACCGAATTGAGTTTTACCGCCTGTAGTGAAAGCTTCTTTGAAAGCATCAAATGAACCGAAATCTGCTTCTATTTTTGATTTTACTTCAGCAGGTATAGCAGCATCTTTTTTAAGCATTTTGAAAAACTCTTCATGGTTATAAACTTGACCAGCATTATTAAATACTGCTTGTTTATCAGCATTGTTATGTGATAAAGTAATTAATTCTTCAATGCTTTTTCCTTGTAATGATGAATCCTTAGATACTAAATCGTTAAGAGTAGTTACATAAGTATTTAAGTGTTTTCCATGATGGAAATCCAATGTGTTGGAAGACATATATGGTGCTAAATCTTCCTTTCCGTAAGGTAATTTCATTAGATCAAACATATATTTTACTCCTTCATTTTTATTTTAGTAATAATAATAAACTATTTTAAATTAATGTCAAGCACTTATTAAATAAAAGAAAAACTTTATTAGTAAAAATTACTATTAATAATAAATAAAGGCATGCCAAAAATATGGCATGCCTTTAAATTATTTCTCAATTTTTTTATTAATTAGCAGTATCACCAGCAGTTTCTGTTTCTGTAGTAGTTGTTGTTTCTGCAGCGGCAGTATCTGAAGATTCAGTTTCAGAATCTTTGTAAACATCTCTTTTTTCTCTGCTTAATATTTCATCTTCTGTTTTACCGTAAGTAAATCCTAATTCATCATAATATTTAGAATATGTAGTTCTAAATCTATCAGAAGTAGTGTATAATACTTTATGGTATTTAGTTATCAATAATTTATATTTAGCAGTTTTAATATTTTCATCAGCTGTTTTTAAAGTAGTTAGATCCCAAAGATTATTGAACATTTCATTTAGGAAATAAACTTTACTTACATCGCTATTTTGATTGATAGTAGCTAAGTTATAGTTAACACCTGCTAAATAAGTATTTAACATAATCAAATTAGTAGTATTATTCTGACCTGCTTTTTCATTATTCAACGCATTCATTAAATGATATCTGCTTTTTGCATAATATCCGGCAGTACCTTTGAAAAGATTAAATATTCCGGCATATAGATTTAATTCATAATCAGCCTGAGCCAATTCATTAGTTTTTCCAAGTATTTCATAAATAGGTTTTACTTCATCATAAATTCTGAAAGATTTATCTAATTCATAAAGAGCTATATCCACATTATTATCATTAGCTATAGGATTAGCAACTAAATCGTAATAGTAAACAGCATTGTAGAACATTTCATTAGTGTCAATAAAATTAACATTAGTGTAACGTTCTAATATTTTGTTAGCTTTATAAAGAACTCTGAATAAATAATCTTCTCTTATCTTAGTAAGATTAGTTTGAAGAAGATTGTACTCTTTATCAAGAGCAGCATCATCAGTATTCCTTAAATCAACAAAAGAAGGTGCAAAAGCTGATACTTCATTTACAGTATTAGTATTTTCTGAAGCTCCTTGATTTTCATCTGTAGCAGCAGTTTGTTCTGTTGCAGCGGTATCTGTAGTTTCTGCTGCTGCTGTTTCATCCTGAGCGTATGCTGAACTTAACGCTAGAATCATTACGCTTAATACAAGAAATAGTTTTTTCATGTATAACTCCTATAAGTTTTTATTATAATTGTGTAACCACATATAAATGTTGCCTAAAGTTTTATAAAGCAGCATTTTAGGTTGAGTATTTGTATTCATTAGAATATTGACTGCTGAATCTAATTCATCAATAGTCCATACAATACTTTCATCTGAAATAGAACTAGGAAATATATAATCTCTATTTTCTATTCCAAGGTATTTATCTTCTAAAGACTTTTTAAGGATATTTATCATTTCTATAATAGCATCCGTAATCTCATATTCGCCTTCGCTCAAAAGGGAAGTTAAGGAGGCTATTTGAGGCGGAACATTATTTAATGCAGCGTCCATAAAAGATAATAATACTTTGTATATATTATCGCTTGTATTTGATTTTTTGTCAAGTACATATTTCACTGCTTTAGCAACACTTCCATAAGAATTTTCTAGTGCAAGGGCTGTTTTTTCCTCATTTAGCCTTAATCTCTTCATTAATATGGATCTTAAAGTATTTTCTGATAAGGGTGAAAATTTTAATTCCATCATTCTCGAACGAAGAGGCTTCATACCATCTTGAACCAATTTATTAGTATCTGAAGTTATTAGAATAAATATATTATTGTCCGAAGGTTCTTCTAAAGTTCTTAAAAATATGTTAGGAGCCCTCTTATCCATTAATTCTATACCTTCTATGATAATAATTCTTTTATTTGATATTCTCGGCTTTCTGTATGTTAATTCTATAATATTTCTTACCGTATCAAGAGGAATTACAGTATGTATTATATTATAATATATTTTTTTTAAGGCAGTGAAGAAATCTCCTTCTATTGAAAGTTTTTTCTTTCCGCCTTTATTTTTAGCTATATTCAAGGCTTCTTTTGATTTATTTCTAAATATTGAATCTATAAACTCGGCATTATCTGCATTTAACTCATTTAAAGTATAATTTGCAGCCAAATAATAAGGTTCTATAAGAGCATATCTTGAAGTTTCTTTTTTACTTCCAAGCATATATTCTTTAGGTTCGCTTACAGGATAATTGTCATAGCTGTCAAATAGCATAGATTCTGCTTTATACAGTATAGAACGGCATGAAGTATAAAAATTATTAAATAAATGGGGAAGTTTATATTCTAAATATTGATTAAAATAAAGCTCAGCATTTCTAAATCTTTCATCTGTAGCTGCTACTATAACATCCGGATGTTTATATTGATCTATCATTTTACAAGATTTACATTCATCGCAGTAGGTTCCATTTCCTCTCTCGCAGCAAATAGCTTTAGCATAGTTTAAAGCACTTTCAAATTTTCCAATTCCTTTATCTCCGTAAAAAAGATATGCATGATGTAGACGGCCGCTTTTGTATATTCCAGCCATTATTTTTAAAGGAGTTGTTTGTCCTAATACTTTAGCCAATATTAAACCTCTAATCATATATTTTTACGAATACATGTATAAAGCATAAATAAAATTATATCAACAATAATTTTTTGATTTTAAATTATAAGTATAATAATGACGATATTTTACTGTTATGTTTTAATTTTATGTAATTAATATAATAATATAATAAAATGAGGAATATCTTAATGGCTGCAAATGATGATATGATAAAAAAAGATTTAATAGAAGATGGAGGAAATTCTCTTGATAATAAAATTGTGGATATTTATGAAAGACTAGACAAGCTGGAAAAAGATTTAGAAAATATTTTTTCTAATGATAAAATATCAGAAAATGAAAAAAAACATATTATTAAAGAGATTTTACAAGATGAAGATTTATTAAAATTTGCAGTGGAAACTATAAATAAAGATAGTTCAAAATATGATGAACTTATAAATGAATTAAAAAAAGAATTGTATAATAATGTTGATGATAAGATAGATGAAAAAATAGATAAAAACAACATTAATTATAATAGTATAATGCTGGAGCAGAATCTCAAAAATTTTAAAGATTTTTCTAATTTGAGAAAGAGTCAGAAAGATTTAGAAAACTCTATCAATGAGAATAATACAAAATATGATGAAGTAATAAATAATATTAATAATATAAATGATAAATTAGAAACTCATTCAGAAGAGTACAAAAGAGAGATAGAAAGTTTAAATAATAAAATAAATGAATCAAAAGAAGAGCAAATTAAACTCTTAGAAGAAGAAAAAGAAAACTTAAATAATCTTAAAGAAGAATTATCTAATTGTATTACTGAAACTATAGATGAGAAGATAGAAAAAAATAATGCTAATTATAATAGTATAATGCTGGAGCAGAATCTAAAAAATTTTAAAGATTTTTCTAATTTGAGAAAGAATCAGAAAGATTTAGAAAACTCTATCAGTGAAAATAATACAAAATATGATGAAGTAATAAATAATATTAATAATATAAATGATAAATTAGAAACTCATTCAGAAGAGTACAAAAGAGAGATAGAAAGTTTAAATAATAAAATATATGAATCAAAAGAAGAGCAAATTAAACTCTTAGAAGAAGAAAAAGAAAATTTAAATAAAAATTATGAAAATTTATTAATTGATATTAAAGATATTAATGAAAAAGTAGATAGATATAAATCTCTATATGATGAAAAACTTTCTACAGCAGAAAATCAATTTAGTACATTAATGTTGGATCAGAATTTAAAAAATTATAATGAGATTGATAGTTTAAAGAAAGATCATTCAGATTTAAAAGATTTTGTAGAAAAAATAGATAATACATTAAGTATAAATAGTTTAAAATATGATGATTTAATAAATGATATTAATAATAAATTATCAGACAGTTCATTCAAACATAGAAAAGAGATAGAGAGTTTAAATACAAAATTAGAAGAATCTAAAGAAGAACAGACTAAATTCCTAGAGGAAGAGAAAAAAGAGTTAAATAATAT
>NZ_JH994111.1:244442-244950 GCF_000316195.1 Brachyspira hampsonii 30446
ATTAATGAAACTATAGATGAAAGAATAGAAAAAAACAATGCTAATTATAACAGCATAATGCTGGAGCAGAATCTCAAGAATTTTAAAGAACTATCTGGCTTGAAAAAAGTACAGAAAGATTTAGAAGATTCTATATTGGTAAATAATTCTAAGTATGATGAATTAATAAATCAATTGGAAGTTAAGACAGAAGATAATAAAAAAGAGATAGACAGCTTAAACACTAGAGTAGAAGATGTTAGAGAAGAACAAACTAAATTCTTAGAAGAAGAAAAAGAGAATATAAATAATCTCAAAGAAGAATTATCTAATAGTATTAATGAAACTATAGATGAAAAAATAGATAAAAATAATGCTAATTACAACAGTATAATGCTGGAGCAGAATCTCAAGAATTTTAAAGAGATATCTGGCTTGAAAAAAGTACAGAAAGATTTAGAAGATTCTATATTAGTAAATAATTCTAAGTATGATGAATTAATAAATCAATTAGGAGTTGAGACAGAAG
>NZ_JH994111.1:245604-380258 GCF_000316195.1 Brachyspira hampsonii 30446
AAATCAATTAGGAATTAAAACAGAAGATAATAAAAAAGAGATAGACGGCTTAAATACTAGAGTAGAAGAGGTTAGAGAAGAACAAACTAAATTCCTAGAAGAAGAAAAAGAGAATTTAAATAATTTTAAAGAAGAACTATCTAATAATGTAGATGAAAAGATAGACGAAAAAATAGAGAAAAACAATGCTAATTACAACAGTATAATGCTGGAACAGAATCTCAAGAATTTTAAAGAAATATCTGGTTTGAAAAAAGTACAGAAAGATTTAGAAGATTCTATATTAGTAAATAATTCTAAGTATGATGAATTAATAAATCAATTAGGAGTTAAGACAGAAGATAATAAAAAAGAAATAGACAGCTTAAACACTAGATTTGAAGAAGCAAGAGAAGAGCAAACTAAATTTTTAGAGGAAGAAAAAGAGAATTTAAATAATCTCAGAGAAGAATTATCTAATAGTATCGCTGAAACTATAGATGAAAGAATAGATAAAAATAATTCTAATTATAATAATATAATGCTTGAGCAGAATCTCAAGAATTTTAAAGAAATATCTGGCTTGAAAAAAGTACAGAAAGATTTAGAAGATTCTATATTAGTGAATAATTCCAAATATGATGAATTAATAAATCAATTAGGAGTTAAGACAGAAGATAATAAAAAAGAAATAGATATTTTAACTAATAAGTTAGAAGAAAGCCGAGAAGAACAAACTAAATTCCTAGAAGAAGAGAAAGAGAATTTAAATAATCTCAAAGAGGAACTATCTAATAGTGTAGATGAAAAAATAGACGAAAAAATAGAAAAGAATAATACTAATTACAACAGTATAATGCTGGAACAGAATCTCAAGAATTTTAAAGAACTGTCAGATTTGAGAAAACATTATAAAGAATTGGAAGAAGAGATTAATAAACTTGCTAATAAAGATATTCAATATAATCCTAGCGATTCTAATTTTGAAGAGTTTGCTGATATTATAAATAAAAGATTGAATAATCAGGAAGCAAAGAATGATGAGTTCATAAAAACTGTAAATGATATTTTAAATAAAAATAATATAAAGTATGAAGAGTTATTTGATTCAGTAAGCAGAAAATCTGAAGTTTATAATAATAATAATAATAATTCTGAATATATAAGATATGTGAAAAATAAAGAAGAAAGATGTAAAGATATTAATGCAGATAGAGTAATTAAAGATAATAAAACATTAGATAAAAAAATAAATGATGTTACTATATTATCCATTTCTATTTTTGCTGTTATAGTTGTTATATTTTTGGCATATCAGCTATTGTAATTTTCTATGAAGATGTGTATATGTTTTTTGATAATAAAGAAGATAAATTTGTCTATGAAAGAGAATATTTATCATTGGGGCATAAATATATATGCGGTATAGATGAAGTAGGCAGGGGATGTTTATTTGGACCTGTTACGGCTGCGGCAGTTATAATGCCTTTAGAACTTTACAATGATACTGAATTAAAAAGAGAAAATATAGTAGAAGATATTGATGATTCAAAAAAAATATCTGCTAAAAAAAGAGAAGAGCTTTATGATAAAATTATAGATAAGGCTTTATCTTTTAGCATTTACTCAGTTGATTCAAAAACTATAGATGAGATAAATATTTATAATGCCGTAAAACTTGCTATGATTAAGTCTATTGAAAATTTAACTATTAAACCTGATATATTATTAATAGATGCTATGAAGCTGGATACTAGTATAAAGCAATGTTCTATAATTAAAGGCGATTCTAAATCCTATAGTATAGGCTGTGCAAGCATATTAGCAAAAGTATATAGAGACAGAATGATGAATGAGCTTTCAGATTTTTATCAGAAATATAGAGTTTCAAAAAATAAAGGATACGGCACTAAAGAGCATATAAAGACAATAGAAATGTACGGACCAAGCGATATGCATAGATATTCTTTTGATCCTATAAAGTCAAATTATAAAAAAACAGAAGATAATTTATTATTATAAAATACTTGTCTTTGATAAATTTTATGATAATATATTTATATGATTAATAATATAAAATTAGTAGCAACAGATTTAGACGGAACATTTTTTAATGGCAATAGTTCTATAAGCGATTATAATAAAAATATTTTTCAATTTCTGATGAAAAACGGCATAGAAATAATACTTGCCACAGGAAGATCTTTCAGCGGTATGAAGCCTTATAAAGATATTCTTTCTAATGATAATTATTCTATAATATTTAATGGTGCTATAATAATAGATAATAAAGAAAATTTTATATATGATAAGGTTATAGATTCTGATACATCAAAATCTATTATAGATATTTATGATAAGTATGATGTTCATTTGCATGTTTATAAGGGAAATAGACATATAGCATCTGAATCTGATTTTTATTTGGAGAAATATATTAGAAAGTCAAAAATTAATGATATATCTATCGGTTTAGAAAATATTGATAATTTTGAATTTAATAAAATGGTATTTATAGGTGAGAGAGAAGAGCTAGAAATACTTCAAAATGATATAAGAAATAATTTTAATGTTCATACATGTTTTTCCCATACTAATTTTTTAGAGATATTGGCTTCAGATGTTAATAAAGGCAGTGCTTTGGAATGGATATGTTCTAAAAAAGGAATAAATAGAGATGAAATAATAGCTTTTGGAGACAATTATAATGATATTGAAATGATAGAATATGCTGGAATTGGAGTTGCTATGGGAAATGCCGAAGAAGAATTAAAAAGAAAAGCCAATTATATATGTTTAAGCAACGATGAAGATGGGGTAGGGAGATTTTTAAAAGATTATTTAGAAATATAAAATAAAAGAGTTAACTATAAAAACAAGTAGAAAAAAAGAGGACATGGAATCTATTTATGAAGTTTGGAAGGATATAGCATCAGAGAAGATTCATTTTATGGTTTTAAATAATTACCATATAATATCAAAATATTATAATTATGATAATGATGGATATTATGATATTACTATAATGTAATTAGATTATAAAATATTTGAAAATTCTATGATTAATAAAGATAATTTTAAGAAATATGAAGCTTTAGGTGAAAATATAATAGATGCTTCGAATAATGTTTGGAATAAAGTTTATGAAGATATTGATAATATCTTCATAAAAAGATCATTTACAGAAGATTATGAATGTTCTTTTCATTCTAATCAGACTAATTTGGTAATGATTATATATATCTATTTTATAAACAATCTTTTTATTTTTATGCTATTGACTTTTTTTTTATTTTATGTTATATTTCTGTCAATGTCTATGCGGGAATAACTCAGTTGGTAGAGTTTCTGCTTGCCATGCAGACTGTCGCGGGTTCGAGTCCCGTTTCCCGCTCATTAATAAACCCCAATAGATATGTTTTTTCTATTGGGGTTATTTTTTTTATTTTTTAATTTAAAAAGGTATTGTTAAAAATGGATATTAAAGATTTAAATTTTGAAACTTCAACCGATGAAAAAGATTTAGTTACACTTAAAATTACTATTTCTAAAGATGCTTATGATAAAGAATTGGAAAAGCAAATAGAATATTATAAGCCTAGAGTTAATGTTAAAGGTTTTAGAGTAGGGCATGCCCCTAATAATATTATACTTTCCAGATACAGAGATGCTTTGGAAGGTGCTACTAATGAAGTTTTGATAGAAGAGGCTTGGAATACTTATCATGATGAAAAAAATGTTAAGGCTTTAGGTACTCCTAAACTTCTTAATTTAGAAAAAAAAGATGATGGGCTTCATCTTGATTATGAATATTATCCTATACCTGAATTTGATTTGCCTGATTTGTCATCTATTAATGTAGAAAAAAATAAATATACAGTTGATGATAATGTTGTAGAAGAAGCTTATAAACTTTCTCTTCAAAGATTTTCTCACTTTGAAGAAAGCGAATTGAAATCTGAACTTGGCGACAGAGTTTTTGTTAAAATAGAATTTGATGATGATGAAAATAAAAAGTATGATAAAGAATTAACAGTTGTTGCAAGCGATGATGAAAATGAAAGCATATTTGCTAGAAATGCTGTTGGAGTAAAAAAAGATGATAAAAAACTCCTTAAAACTTATGTTGACGGCAGAGAAGCTACTTTGATGATGAATATAGTAAAAGTAGAAAAACCAGATATGAAAGATGATTCCAATGAGGAAGACAGACAAAAAGTAAAAGAATCCTTAAAAGAACATTTAATAAAAAGAGCAGAAGATAGAGCAAACAGCGAACTTATTAATGATACATTATTCAATAAATTAATAGAGTTAGTTAATATCACGCTTCCAAAAGGTTATTTTGAAGAACAATTAGAAATCTCTTTAAACGAATTTGATAGATCTATGTCCAGCAGAGGAATGAGCAAAACAGATTTCTTAATTTCTGTTGCTAAAACAGATGAAGATATCAGAAAAGAATATGAAGAGAATGTGAGAAAGCAAATAACTTTTGATATGATTATGTCCAAACTTTCAGAAACTTATAAAGATTCTATAACAGTGAATGAAGAAAAGGCTAAAGAATATGCTAATAGAATGTATCAGTATCAAAGCTATATGGGACTTTCTAAACTTCCTAAAGAAGAACAGCAGAATATAGTTAATTATATAATGCGTGATGCTCATACAAGAGCTGCTTCTGAAGCTATAATGGATTATGTTAAAGAGCATGTAAATGTTTCAGAAAAAGATGCTGGTGAATTTAAGCCTGAAGAAAGCGATATTTGGGGCGGATATTAATAATTAATGATGATAGAGGTAATTAGAAATGGAGAAGAATTATATGACTATACCTTATGTAATAGAGCAAACAAGCAGAGGAGAGCGTTCCTACGATATATATTCTAGACTTTTAAAAGACAGAATTATATTTTTGGGCGGTGAGATTAATGATGATGTTGCTAATATAGTTATAGCACAGCTTTTATTTTTGGAATCTGCTGACCCAGAAAAAGATATTTCTTTATATATAAACAGTCCTGGCGGAGTTGTTACTGCTGCTTTGGGTATGTATGATACTATGCAGTATGTAAAGCCTGATGTTGCTACTTTGTGCGTAGGACAGGCTGCTTCAGCAGGTGCTTTGCTTCTTGCAGGAGGAGCTAAGGGTAAAAGATTTGCAACTGCCAATTCAAGAATAATGATACACCAGCCTTCAGGCGGTTCCAGAGGTATGGTTACTGATATGGAAATACAGCTTAAAGAAACTATTCGTTTGAAAAGCATACTTAATAATATTATGGCTAATCATACAGGTCAGGATATTAAAAAACTTGAAGCTGATATGGATAGAGATTATTTTATGAGTGCTGATGAGGCTAAAGAGTATGGTATTATAGATAAGGTTTTTTCAAGCAGAGAATAATTTTTTAGTATTAAAATATAAAAGCTAATAATCTTTTTACTAAGTTTATTAGCTTTTAATTTTTTTATTGTAATTTTTTATTTTAATTTTTTATTGCAATAGTTCTATTATAATATAGAATATGTTAATTAAATTTAAATTATTTTTATAAAAAATAATATTGTTATATTGGAGATATATGTCTAAAAAGAATAATGATAAAAAAGAAGTTTGTTCTCTATGCGGAAGAGAATTAAAAGAATTAAGCCGATATATTGAAGGCAATGAAGGATATTTATGTTCTGATTGTTCTGCTATAGCGAATGATTATTTTAACATGAATGTTCAAAAGAAAAAATCTAAAGAAAAAGATTATGATATAAAAATACTTCCTCCGAAGCAGATAAAATCTCTGCTTGATGAATATGTTGTAGGACAGGATTATGCTAAAAAAGTTTTGTCTGTTGCTGTTTATAATCATTATAAGAGAATAACACAGAATACTGAAGATAAAAATGATGTTGAGATAGAGAAGTCCAATGTACTTTTGATAGGTCCTACCGGAAGCGGTAAAACATTACTTGCCCGTACTTTAGCTAAGGCTCTGAATGTGCCTTTTGCTATTGCTGATGCTACTACTGTAACAGAGGCTGGATATGTGGGTGATGATGTTGAAAATATTCTCTTAAGACTCATACAGAATGCTGACGGCGATATAAAATTAGCTGAAAAAGGTATAATATACATTGATGAGATAGATAAAATTTCTCGTAAAAGTGAATCTCGTTCTATTACAAGAGATGTATCAGGAGAAGGCGTGCAGCAGGCTTTGTTAAAAATAGTTGAAGGTACTGTTGCTACAGTTCCTCCCCATGGAGGAAGAAAACACCCTCATCAGGATAATTTGCATATAGATACTTCTAATATACTTTTTATATGCGGCGGTGCTTTCATTGATATAGAAAAATCTATTGCAGAACGAACTTCTAAAAAAGGTTTGGGTTTTGCAGCTGAGGTTAACTCTATAGATAATCTTAATTACGATGAAATAATGAAAAATATTTCTACAGAAGATTTAGTTAAATACGGACTTATACCTGAGCTTATAGGAAGGCTTCCTGTTATAGCTACTTTGGAAGAGCTTAAAGAGGAAGAGCTTATGAAAATATTAAAAGAGCCTAAGAATGCTTTAACTAAACAGTATCAGAAATTATTTTCTTATGACAATATAGAATTAAAAATAGATGATGAGGCATTAAAAGTAATAGTTAAAAAAACTATGGAAGAGCATACAGGTGCTAGAGGTTTAAGAGCTTTATTTGAGAGAGTTATGCTTGATGCTATGTATGATATGCCTAATGATAGTAAAGAAAAACAAGTATTTGAGCTTGATAAAGAGTATGTTGAAAGCAGATTGGGGGCTATAAGCGAATAATTTTACATATTTAATTATATTACAAATAAAAAAATAACAAAATAATTTTTTAGGGAGTTTTAATGTTACCAGTAAATGATTTAAGAAAAGGTGATGCTATAATTTTAGACGGAGAGACTTATTTAGTTGTAGATGCACATTTCCACAGAGCACAGCAGAGAAAAGCAAATGTAAAAACAAAATTAAAAAATATGCTTAAAGGAAATATGATAGAAAAAACTTTTTCTTCTACTGAAAGTGTTGAAGAAGCTGATTTATCATATAAAAAAGCCCAATATCTTTATGAAGAGGGTGATAGCTATGTGTTTATGATATTAGATAATTATGAGCAGGTTCATGTAAGTGCTGATATTTTAGGAGACAGCAAATATTATTTGTTAGACAGCAGCGAAGTTGATTTACAATACATTAATGATGAAGTTACCGCTGTTCGTTTCCCTATTCATGTAATATTAGAGGTTACTTATACAGAGCCTGGTTTTAAAGGCGATACTACAGGTTCTACTTTGAAGCCTGCTAAACTTGAAACAGGCATAGAGGTTAATGTGCCTTTATTCATTAATATCGGTGATAAAATTAAAGTTGATACTAGAGATGATAGTTATGTTGAGCGTGTAAATAAATAATGCTTTATATACTATATATCGTTTCAGCTTTATTTTTGTTAATAACTATATTTTTTATTAAAGTTAATTATTTGATATATATTGCAATAGCTTTTTTTATACTTCATATAATATTTACTAAATCTATTTTTATGACTATAAAAAAGCTATTGTATTTAATACCTTATTTTCTAGCTATATTTATAATTCAGGCTTTAAACTCAAGAGGGGAATATTATACTATTTTAGGTATTTATCTTGATAAGGTTGGAGTGGATTTTACTATTATCTATTTTATTAGAATAGCCTCTGTTCTTTATTTATTGTCAATTTTCTTTATTATCATAAAAAAGCTAAAAGTTCCTAGAGGGTATATTTTTGACGAGATGATAAGGATAAGTATTTTTATGCAAATAGTCAGAAAATCATTTTTTACAGAATTTGCTAAAATAAGAGATAAAAATAAAACTTTTAAAGATAAGCTTAATTTAATAAAAAATTTACTTGAGAATGTTTATGATGATTCTTTTAAACTTTATCCTTATGATATGCTAATTTATCACTATAGAAATTCAAAAAAATAAATTTATTCTAATTTGCCCGCCCCATATATTTACTGCTTTATTTTTTGTAAGAATTTTATTATTTCTCATTGTTTAATTCAGATATTATAGTATCCCACCCAAGCGGAGTTTAAATTTTTTATTTCTCAAACGCACAGTTAGTGAATCTAAAGTTTTTGAATTAATTTATAAATACAATTTTTATTATATTTTAAATTTTGCTAACCGTGCGTTAAAGAATACAATAAACCTAATAACAACTAGGGTTGGGCATGCTTTTTCTTTTTTAGCCGTATATCTTATAAAAACTATGAGTACAGTGTTAACAATAAATTTAAAGGGTGGGGTATGTAATTGATTTTAATAAAAAAAGGAAACCAGTAAAACTGACTTCCTTTTTATTTAATTTTTTATTTTTAAATTACTTTTCTAAATAAGAGTAATGGAATCTATATTTAGCTAAAGGATCTAATTTGTAATCTTTAAGCTGTTTTGAAACCATTAAAGCATTTGCTCTATAATGTATAGGTATTATAGGCATATCATACATAAGTATTTTTTCAGCATCATGAAGAACTTTCATTCTTTGCTCCGGATTAACTATATGTTTAGAGCTTTCTATAAGTCTGTCATATTCAGGATTATTATATCCCGGATTACTTGGAGCATAACTTAAATATAATTCCAGCATAGTCATAGGATCATTATAATCACCTGTCCATCCGCTAAGTACCATTTGATAACTTAAATCTCTGAAACTCTGAAGTATAACGGCCCATTCTCTAGGTACTATAACTGCATCAACACCAATATTCTTCCACATTTGCTGTATAGCTTCAACCATAACAACATTTCCGTCATTTGATACTAAAACTTCTAATACAGGATAATTTTCTCCATTAGGATATCCTGCTTCAGACATTAATTTTTTAGCTTCTTCTATATTTTTTTGATAATCGTTAGCTTGTACGCTTATATAATCTCCTCCTTTAGCTCTGAATTCCCCCTCATAATCACTGATTAAAGGAGGAACAAAAGCACCGGCAGGTTTCTGACCGGATTTATTTATTGAATCCACTATATAGTTTCTGTCAATAGCAAGAGCTAAAGCCCTTCTTACTCTGGAATCTTTCAATGCTTCATTTGTAAGATTCATTTCAAAGAATACAGTACCATATGCCTGATTCATCACAATTAATCCTTCTTTTTGCAGATTTTCAACTTCCTGAGCAGGTACTAAAGTAGAGAAATGTATTTGTCCGTTTCTTAAAGCAGCCAATGCAGTATTTTTATCTGATATCATTGATACAGTAATTTTTTTGGCTACTATAGAGTCTTTATCATAATAGTTAGTATTAATTTCCATAACTATTTTGTCATCTCTTATTCTTTCAGTCATTTTATAAGGTCCGTTTCCAATATAGCTTTCAGGGTTAGAAACCCAATCATCACCATATTTTTCTATAATGTCTTTTCTCACAGGTACAAACATATCAGCAAGTTCTAAAAAATATGCAGTAGGATTTTCTAATGTTATTTCTATAGTGTAATCATCAATCTTTTTTATTCCTAACTCTTCAACATTAATATCACTGCTTGATATTTTTAAAGCATTTTTTATAGGTGCCATAAGCGAAGCATAGGGAGCTGCAGTATTAGGATCAACAAATCTTCTATAGCTATATACAAAATCATCAGCAGTAATAGGCACTCCGTCAGACCATTTAGCATTGGTTCTTAAATAGAAAGTATAAGTGATTCCATCTTCACTCATTTCATATTTTTCAGCCATTCCTCCAACTAATTTTCCTTCTTTATCTTTTTTCATAAGCCCTTCAAAAAAATGTCTTATATAAACAGTACCAGCACTTGCAGTATTAAGATGAGGATCTATAGTAGCAACTTCTCCTCCTAAAGATATAACTATTGAATCATCTTTAGCTTCTTCAGATGAGCATGAAAATATCAAAAGTGATAAAATAACTATTAAGATTAAAATTTTTTTCATTGTATTTATCCTTTTATGAGTATATTATATTCTAGTATGAAATTATAAAAAGTACAAATTTTTATAAAAATATTATTTTAAATAATATATTATTTATCTATGTAGCAGTAGTTAAATCTGTGCCTTCCAAATGGATTTAAAACAAGTCCTTTTAAATTAGTTGATACTATGAAGGAATCAGCCTTGTAATAAAGCGGTATTATAGGCATTTCATCTAATAATATAGCTTCAGCCTGCTTCATATTTTCAATTCTTAATCGGTTATTTGTATATATTGTCTTAGCTTCCATTATTAATTCATCATATTTTGCATTAGAAAAACCTGAATGATTAACCCCTCCATAACTAACCATAGTATCAAGCATTGTCATAGGATCATAATAATCTCCAGTCCAGCCCATTCTTGCTATTTGATATCTTTTTTTTGTAAGAGATAATAAAGTAATAGGAAACTCCTCTTCTAAAAGTTTAACATCAATATTGAGATTATCTTTCCACATTTTTTGTATAGCTTCACCTATTTTGTAAAATAATCCCGGAGACACTTTAAGTTCTAAAATAGGGTAATTTTTTCCATTAGGATATCCCGCCTCTTTCATTAACTCTTTTGCTTTTATTATATTTTTATCATAGTTATTTATATCTATAAAATTTGATGATTCTTTTCTGAAATAATCATTCAGCCCCTTTATAGCAGGCGGTACAAAAGCACCAGCAGGAGTTTGCGAACCTTTAATTATATTGTCAACCAAATATTTCCTGTCTATAGCCAATGATAAAGCCTGTCTTACTCTTTTATCATTTAAAGCCTTATTCGTTATATTTAATTCTAAATAAATTGTCCCTATAGCATTATTTGCTCTAATGAGTCCTTTTGCTTTAAGATATTCTATTTCGCTAGATGAAGGTTCTAAAGATGAGAAATGTACTTCATTTTTATTAATTTTTTCTATCATATCAAATACATCAGCACTGGATATAAAAGTGAGCCTTTCAGCAACTATTTCATTTTGATCATAATAAAAAGGATTTTTTTCAAATATTATTTTTTCATTTTCTATTCTATCTTTAAGTATGTACTGCCCATTGCATATATAGTTTTCTGGTTTTAAAGTCCATTCATTTCCATATTTTTCTATTATGTCCTCTCTCAATGGCAGAAATACAGTAGAAGATGCTAAAAAATCAGTAAAATATAAAGACGGAGTTTCTAATACCACTTTTAATGTATTGTCATTTACAACTTCTACTGCTAAATTTGTAATATCCATAATGCCGAGATTTATATTTTTAGCATTTTTTATCATTTCAAGCATATATGCGTATGGTGCATTCAAAGTTTTATCTAAAGCTCTTTTCCATCCGTATTCAAAATCGCTAGCTGTAACCGGTTTCCCGTCAGACCATTTGGCATTAGTTCTCAAATAAAAAGTATATGTAGTTCCATCTTCAGAAATATCCCATTTTTCAGCCATTCCGGGCTTTATATCATTGTTTTTATCAATTTTTGTGAGTCCTTCAAAAGAATGCAGTATATAAGCAGCAACTACTCCTATAGAGTTTAGGGTAGGATCAATACTTACAGGTGCACTTCCCATATTAATAATTATATCTTTACTTGAATTTGTCATATAATTTTTATTACAGGAAAATATTATAAGCGATATAAAAATGAATAAAATTTTTTTTATGTACACATATACCTCCTAGGAAAAGGACTAATATGTTTATAATATTATATTTTTTTTATATAAAGTCAATATAAATTATAGATATTGATTATGATTTTAATAATAAATATATATACTATTTAAATTAATATCATATAAGTTTTGTATATAAATTTTTATTTATTTAGATTTGTTTCAAAAATACTTGAGGAAATTATATATAAAATTTTAATCAATTAAAAATAATATTTTACATGTTGTATAAATTGTTATTTTAGTAATAAATATGCAGTCTTTTGTATCTTCGGGCTGTGTCTGTTTCTTGCCTGACGACACCTGCCAAAGGCAGGCTCCGTGAGGTGGGCATCACCGATTAGTAGACTATTTTGCAAAATAAGTCGAGTTTGATAGGACTGTATTTTTTTTCGTAGATATTCAGCAGAATTAATAAATAAAAATAGTTTTGAAACGAGTTTATTATGTCTTAATGTATTATATTTTTGAAATTAATGTGTAATTATAAAATTTTTAATATAAAATAGATTTTTTTATAAATAAAAATTTGATTAAATATAAATTTTTAATTATACTTTTTATATATTATACCAATACTGAGTATATATTAATTATGCTTTAATTATTATGTTTTTTGAAATTAGTATGTAAATCATATTGTAAAACAAAAAATAATTACATAGTTTAGCAATATGTAACTTTATTTGTGTTTAAATTATATTTATAAGTAACATTTATATATATAATATGTGTTTATTCACAATAAAAGGCATTTATTAATATATAGTTAAAAAAATAAATAATTAAATAAAAATTAATTAAAAAAAATGCCTAGAAATGAAAATTTAATTGACAATTGAATTTTATTTTACTATACTAGAGTTTATTAAAATAACAATTTATTTTAATAAAAAATATTAAGTGGGGAGTTTTTTATGGATTTTAAAGCATTATACAAGCAAAAATTAACAACAGCTGATGAAGCAGTAAAAGTAGTTAAATCAGGCGATTGGATTGATTACGGCTGGGTAGTTGCTACAGCAGTAGATTTGGACAAAGCCCTAGCAAAAAGATTACCTGAATTAACAGATCTTAATTTTAGAGGCGGTATATTAATGTGGGAACCTGAGATTTTCAAGATAGAAAATCCAGAAAAACATATTACATGGAACTCATGGCATATGGCAGGTTTAGAAAGAAAAGCAGTAGACAGAGGTTTCTGTTTCTATGATCCTATTCGTTATTCAGAAATGCCAAGATACTATAGAGATTTGCCAAGAGGAATAGATGTAGCAATGTTCCAAGTATCAGAAATGGATGAAAACGGATATTTCAATTTTGGTCCTAATGCTTCTCACATGCAGGCTATGATAGAAAGATGTAAATGTGTTATAGTAGAAGTTAACAAAAATATGCCAAGATGTTTAGGAGCTGCTAATATAGGCGGAGAGGCAGTACATATCAATCAAGTAGATATGATAGTAGAAGGCAGCAATCCTCCTATAAAAGAAATGCCAGCAGGCGGAGCTACAGAAGTAGATAAAACAGTTGCTAAACTCATAGTAGAAGAAATACCAAACGGTGCTTGCTTACAATTAGGTATAGGTGGTATGCCAAATGCTGTAGGTTCATTAATAGCAGAATCAGACTTAAAAGATTTAGGTGTTCATACAGAAATGTATGTTGATGCTTTCGTAGATATATCTTTAGCAGGTAAAATCACAGGCTCTAAAAAGAATATAGATAGAGGCAGACAAACTTATGCATTCGGTGCTGGTACTAAAAAACTTTATGATTATATACATAATAATCCAGAATGTTTATCAGCTCCTGTAGATTATACTAATGATGTAAGAGTAATATCTTCTATAGATAACTTTATGTCAATAAACAATGCTGTAGAAATAGACTTATTCGGACAAGTAAGTGCTGAATCAACAGGCTTTAAACATATAAGCGGTGCAGGCGGACAATTAGACTTTGTATTAGGTGCTTATCTATCTAAAGGCGGAAAAAGCTTTATCTGCTTATCTTCAACAGTAACAGGAAAAGACGGACAATTAAAATCAAGAATAGTTCCAAGTTTCACTAATGGTACTGTTGTAACAGATACAAGAGCTAATACTCATTATGTAGTAACAGAATATGGTAAAGTAAACTTGAAAGGTTTAACTACTTGGCAAAGAGCTGAGGCTTTAATATCAATAGCACACCCAGATTTGAGAGACGGCTTAATTAAAGAAGCAGAAAAAGCAAAAATTTGGAGAAAAAGCAATAAATAAATTTGAAAATTGATTATCATTTTATATACTATTAATTAAATAATATTGTTATAAGGAGAAGCAAATGTTTAAAACAACAGAAAAGCATGAAGAACTTCGTGCCAAAATTAGAGCATGGGCTGAAGAAGTTGTAACTCCAATAGCTCATGAGCACGATCAAACAGGTAAATTCCCAACAGAAGCTGTAAAACAATTAGGTAAAGCTAAATTAGACATAATGGGTTTGCCTTTTGAAACAAAATACGGCGGAGCAGGATTCGACAATATCGCTTATGCTATAGCTGTAGAAGAACTTTCAAGAGTAGATGGAAGTATGGGTGTAATTTTATCCGCACACTGTTCTTTAGGTTCTTATCCTATCTATGCTTTCGGTACTGAAGAACAAAAGAAAAAATATTTAGTTCCTCTTGCAGAAGGTAAAAAATTAGGTGCTTTCGGTTTAACTGAACCAGAAGCTGGATCTGATGCAGGCGGTACAGAAACTACTGCAGAATTAAAAGGTGATCATTACATCTTAAACGGTGAAAAAATCTTCATCACTAACTCTATAGAAGCTGAAACTTATGTAGTATTTGCAGTTACTACTCCTGGTATCGGAACTAAAGGTATCAGTGCTTTCATAGTTGAAAGAGGCTGGGAAGGTTTTGAATTCGGTGAAAAATATGACAAATTGGGTATTCGTGCTTCTGCTACTGCTCAATTATTATTTGACAATGTTAAAGTTCCTAAAGAAAACTTACTTGGTAAAGAAGGACAAGGTTTCAAAATTGCTATGCAAACTCTTGACGGCGGTCGTATCGGTATTGCTGCTCAAGCATTAGGTATTGCTCAAGGTGCTTATGAAGCTGCTGTTGCTTATTCTAAAGAAAGAATACAGTTCGGTCGTCCTATTGCTCAGCAACAAGCTATCGGCTTCAAACTTGCTGATATGGCTACTAAATTACGCGCTGCTAGACTTCTTATCTACAGTGCTGCTGCTATGAAAGACAGACATGAACCTTATGGTACTGAATCTGCTATGGCTAAATTATATGCTTCTGAAATAGGTTTGGAAGTTGTAAACCAAGCTCTTCAAATCCATGGTGGTAACGGTTATATTAAAGGTGCTTATATAGTAGAAAGAGCTTACCGCGATGCTAAAATTTGTACTATTTATGAAGGTACAAGTGAAATACAAAAAGTTGTTATTTCTGCTTCTATACTTGGTAAAATGCCTAAAGCTCCTGTTGCTGTTGCTGGTCCTATGGCTAAAAAAGGTCCTATCACTGGTGAAAGAAGAAATATCATCTTCAAAGAAGGTTCAGCTCAAGAAAAAGTTGATGCTTTAGTAGCTGCACTTAAAAAAGACGGAATTGACTTCTCTGTAGGTATTGATATTAATACACCTATTATTAATGCTGAAAGAGTTGTTTCTGCTGGTAAAGGTATCGGTGATAAAGGAAATATGAAACTTGTTGAGGACTTAGCTAAAGCTGCTGGTGCTGCTATAGGTTGTTCTCGCCCTGTTGCTGAAGAATTGAAATACTTACCTATCATCAGATATGTTGGTATGTCAGGTCAAAAATTCAATGGTAACTTATATATAGCTTGCGGTATTTCTGGTGCTAACCAACACTTGAAAGGTATCAAAAATGCTTCTATAATAGTTGCTATCAATATGAAAGCTTCTGCTAAAATCTTCAAAAATGCTGACTATGGTATCGTTGGAGATGTTAAAGAGATCCTTCCTTTATTAACTAAAGCTCTTGATACAGGTGCTAAAAAACCTGCAGAAGTACCATACAAAAAAATGAAAAAAATTACTCCTAAGAAAACAATCGAAATACCTAAAATCTATGTATGTAGCGGTTGTGGTTATGAGTATAATCCATTCATTGGTGATCCAGAATCTGAAATAGCTCCAGGTACAGACTTTACAGCTCTTCCAGATGAATGGGTATGTCCTGAATGTAGTGAAGAAAAAGCTAATTTCATTAAGGCTTAAAATAAAATTTAATTAATAATTTTTTTGAGGAGGAAAATAATGCATTGCGTTAGAAAAGTTACTGATGATTTATATTGGGTTGGAGCGAATGAACATCGCTTGGCTCTATTTGAAAATGTTCACCCTTTAACTAGAGGTGTTTCTTATAACTCTTATGTTCTTTTAGACGAAAAAACAGTTCTTTTTGATACAGTTGACTGGGCTGTTTGCAGACAATTCTTAGATAACTTAGAATATGTTTTAAACGGTAAAAAACTTGACTATATGGTTATTAACCACATGGAACCAGACCACGCTGCTTCTATAGACGAAGTTTTAATAAGACATCCTGAAACTAAAGTTATTGCTACTGAAAAAGCATTCATGTTTATGGATCAGTTCGGATTTACTATCCCAGACGATAAAAAAATCCAAGTAAAAGAAGGTGATACTCAAAAATTTGGTAAACACGAAGTTGCTTTCGTTGCTGCTCAAATGGTACACTGGCCAGAAGCTATGGTTACTTTTGATACTACTAATGGAGTATTATTCTCTGCTGATGCTTTCGGTACTTTCATCGCTTTAGACGGAAGACTTTTCAATGATGAAGTTAACTTTGATAGAGATTGGTTAGATGAGGCTAGAAGATACTATACTAACATAGTTGGTAAATATGGTCCTCATGTACAAAACTTACTTAAAAAAGCTGGCGGAATTATTGATAAAATTAAAATGTTCTGTCCTTTACATGGACCTGTTTGGAGAAGCAATTTAGGTTATATCCTTGACAAATACAACAAATGGAGTAGTTATGAACCTGAAGAAAAAGGTGTATTAATCGTATATGCTTCTATGTACGGTAATACTGAAAATATGGTTGGTGTTTTAGCTGCTAAATTAGCTGAAAAAGGTGTTACTAATATATCTATGTACGATGTATCAAGCACTCATGTTTCTTACTTGATCTCTGATACTTTCAAATATAGCCATATTGTATTAGCTTCTGTTACTTACAACCTTAATATTTATCCTCCAATGCATAACTATTTAGATGATATGAGAGCTCTTAATGTTCAAAAACGTAAGTTTGCTATCATAGAAAATGGTTCTTGGGCTCCTAAATCTGGTACTTTGATGCAAGAGTTCATTGAAGCTAACTTGAAACAATGCGAAATTTTAGATGCTCAAGTTTCTGTTTCTTCTTCTATGAAAGCTGCTAACGTTGGTGAAATGGACGCTTTAGTTGATGCTTTAGTTGAATCTATTAATAAATAATACCATAATTATTTATTAAGCTATATAATAAAGACCGATTCAGGTGATAAACTTGAATCGGTTTTTTATTAAAACATTATTAAATTTTGACGAAAATAAAAATAATATAGATAATATAGTTAAGGAAATAATTTTTTATGGTGAGTATTAAAAGACAAAGACAGATTAAGTTATTTTGTATATTATCTATTATATTAATAGTTATAATTTCTTTATTTATTATATTTGGATATTTTCCTTATGGGCTTCATAAAAAAGATATGTCTGAGGTTAGAATACCTAAAGATAATATTGCCTATGTAAGTGTTAAAAGTCTTGATAAAAGTTTGCTTAAATTTTCTGATTCCATATATGCTTATAGAATATCTCATGATGAATCTATGTATGACTTTTCTATTTTGCTTAGAAAGGCAGATGCATTTGCAGATAGGCTTAGAACAAATGATAATTTTTTTGTTAAAATGGCTTCTAAACCTATATTAAAAAGAAATGCAGCTTTACTTTTTTGGGGATATAATGGAAATTTGGATAATGCAGAAATTTTTTATCTGTTTGATATAGGAAGATTAAATTCTTTTATATTAAGCTCTTTTTTTAATTCTGAGAGTTTAAATATAGATAATATTGATTATGAAGTAAAAAAAATTAATTATAACGGAAAAAGAATATATGCTTTAGATAATGGAAGCCCTTATTTATTTTTTCATTTTCATAAAGGGCTTTTAATAGTTACTAAAAACTATAATCATATAAAAAAATTAATTGATTTTTTAAATTCAGATGCTGAAAGTATTAATGAAATAAGATTGCTTAATAATGTTGAAAATAAATATGAATCTGATATTTCTTTTTATGTTAATAAACAGCTTTTTGATTATAATAATTGCCAAGGATCTTTATTATTTACACCACTAAAATATTTTAATAAGGCATATATCATATATGGAAATGCAAAAATAAATAATGATAACGGATTAATCGATATTTTTGTTGATTATGAATACGGAGGATCTGAAAGATATTCGCTTTATGGTTTGGAAGGTGAAATAGATATACAGAATTATCTGCCTAAAGAAAAAACTGTTATGTATTTTGCATTAAAGTCATATTTAGCAGGACTTTATCCTATAATATATAATGATTTGAAAATGGATCATAGTAATAATAAGCTTTATTTAGAATTATATAATCTATTTACAAAGATGAATGATGTTTACTCATTTGGAAGTATCGTAAATGATTTGTATGGTGAAATGGCTGCTGCATATATAGAATCAAAGAGATCCGGATTAATTTATCCTCTGATTATTTTTAATATAGAAAATGATATTGATTTGCTTCCTAAGTTGGAAATAGCTCTATTAGAAAAATATGATAATCTCATCAAAAAAGAAAGAAATTATAATAATCATTATATATATTCTTATGATTTAAATAATGGAAATATGTTTTATTATACTTTTATAGATAAAATATATTTTGTCAGTGAGAATGAAAAGGCTATAGAAACTATTATAGACAGTGTTTATGATGGACAATCTTTAGATACTTATATAACAGAACAAATATCAAAAAATATTAATCCAGATTATATATTTACAATACAGCTTTCAAAATCTCAGGATATATTAAGATATTTTAATATACCGCTAAGAACTTGGAGCTATCCTAATAGTATTATAGTTGGATCTTCTATTAATTCTAATTATACACATATTAATATAGATTTTGAAGCTAATTTTAATAGCGTAAGTAAATAATTAATAGTTTCAAAAATTATATAATAGTTGATAAATATCAGTATTTGTATATAATTATACTTATTTTTTGGAGTGAAATTTATTTTATGTCAATAATTGATAAATTGTCATTAGTGGAAAAAACTTATGAAGATATAGTGCAGAAACTTAATGATGCTAATATAAAAGACAACAGAGTTATACAGGATTTGATGAAAAAAAAATCAGAAATTGAAGATATTGTAGAGGAATATAAAAAGTTAAAAGTGGTATTAAAAGAAATTGAAGAATCTAATGAAATGATTAATAATCCTGATACTGACAAAGAACTTAAAGACATGGCATTATTAGAGATAGAAGAACTTAATCAAAAGAAAGAAGATATAATTAATGGACTTAGACTTCTTCTGCTTCCTAAGGATAAAAATGACGGTAAAAATATTATAGTTGAGATTAGAGTTGGTACGGGAGGAGATGAATCTGCATTGTTTGTGGGCGATTTATTTAGAATGTATACTCGTTTTATAGAGAGAACTAATTTAAAAATGGAAATAATAGATACTAGTCCCACAGAGCTTGGCGGATATAAAGAGGTTATATTTTCAGTATCCGGAAAAGATGCCTACAGAACATTAAAATTTGAAAGCGGAACTCATCGTGTACAGAGAATACCTGCCACAGAGTCCGGAGGAAGAATACATACATCTGCCTCTACTGTTGCGGTTATGCCTGAAGCTATGGAAAGCGATGTTGTCATAAAAGATGAAGATATAAGAGTTGATATATTTCGTTCAAGCGGACCGGGAGGACAGTCTGTTAATACTACTGACAGTGCTGTTAGAATTACTCATTTACCTACTGGATTGGTTGTGCAGTGTCAAGATGAAAAGAGTCAGCACAAGAACAAGGCAAAAGCATTAAAAGTTCTTCGTGCTAGAATATACGAAAAAGAAGAAGCTGAGAGAAAGGCTAAAGAAGCTAAAGAAAGAAGAGAGCAGATTGGTTCGGGTGACAGAAGCGAAAGAATAAGAACTTATAATTTCCCTCAGAATAGAGTTACGGATCATAGGATAAATGTTACTTTGTATAAATTAGATAGATTTATGGACGGAGAAATTACAGAGATAACAGATGCTTTATTTAAAAAGGAACAAGAGGATATGCTTGCTTCATATTCTGATTAATATTTTATGAAAGATATAGAAAATATATTAGGCGAAGAAAAGATTATTCATAAATTATATGATGATGATCCTGTTATTAGATATATAAAAAGTTTTGACAATGTTTTGTATGCTGATTATTCTTACAGCGTCAATGATTCTTATGAAACTTATGATTCTTTGATTGGATTATTTGCTTATCATAAAAATGACAAATATTTATTCGGAGAATTCGGATATTTTAAAGAAAATAGAGAAGAATTAAAACTTATTGTAAGCGATTATCCTGAATATATAACTTTAGACAATTATAAACTTACTTATGAAATATTTAATGATTTGATTAATTTGCATAATATTTATATGAATCAGTTTAATGCTTTAATGATAGGAAAAAATGAAATAGATAATATAAAATCTAATTCTTTGAAAAAAATTACTTTAGATGAATATATAGAAATTTTTCCTCATAGATATATAAATAACAGAATAAAATTTTCATCAAAATATAAACGCTATGAAAGAATATATATAGATGATATACCAGAGGATTTAATTTACAGATGTTCCTATTGCGGATGTTCTAATTTTGCTGAAATAATAAATAATGATATTAATAATTTGAAGGATATTGATATTGCTAATTATGATGATAATTCAGAAAAAAGTTTGTATATATGCAAGGTATGCGGTTTAATATCAAGAAGTCCTGATAATATTATGGATTATATTTAATTAATTTAATAAGAGGTAAAAAATGAGTTTTTTAATATTAGCTGACAGAACTTTTTCTAATGAGTTTTCTATAATATTTGATGATATTTTTAATGATAAGATAAATACTTTAAAAGAGAAATTAAATTGCGATGTTAAATATATAGAAAATAATGATCTTGAAAAAATAGAAAATTATTTAAATAATATATATAGAGAAAGCGAGAATTATGATAATATAATTTATATACCCGGCAATATGCCTTTATTTAATGCTGATGAAACTATTAAATTAACTAAAATACATGAAGAAAATATATCATATTTTAGTTATGGAGAAAATTATCCTGCTGGTATAGTACCTTTTATAATAAGAAGAACCGCATTTGAGAAATTATTTAACATTATAAAAACAAAAGATATTAAAGTATCTGAAAATGCTATAAGCAATATTGTATTTGTTGATCCGAATTTTTTTGAAATAGAAATACTCATATCAGAATATGATATGAGATATTACAGACTTTATCTTTTTGCTGATAGTAAAAGAAATGCTATTTTAATAAAAAAACTTATAGCCTATAAAGATTATAATGAAATGGTTAAGGCAATAGAAGAAAACCCAAGTATTAGAAGAACATTACCATCATTTATAGAGATAGATATTAGTAATAGACAAAATGTGTTAAACAAATATTTATTAAAAAATCAAACTATAAAAAATGAACTTTCAAAAGAAGAAAAAAATATTACTTTAGATGAGTTTAAAACTATATATGATAAACTTTATAATTTTTGCGGTGATTTCCATATTTCTATAGGAAGTTATTATGAGCCTCTTTTGAATAAAGATATTTTTGATATATTAGAATATTCTACAAGAAATAAAAATGTTCAGGTATATTTAGAAACTAATGCTTTGCTTCTTGACAGTGTTAATGCTAAAAGATTATTATCTATGCAGTCAGAGAGAGATAATCTTAATGTTATTATACATTTAGATGCTGTAGAAGAAGATGTTTATAATATAATATATGATAGCGGTGATATAAAAACTATTATGTCTAATATAGACTATTATTTGCTTAGGGAGCCTAAAAATACTTATTTGCAGATAACAAAACAAAAAGATAATTTTGATTATTTAGCTTCTTATTATAAATATTTTGATAAATATAAAATAGATATTATAATGCAGAAATATTATAATTACAGAGGAATTATAGATGATAATAGAGTGGGTGATATGGCACCTCTTATTAATGTAGGATGCTGGCATTTGGCTAGGGATTTATTTATAGATAGTTATGGGGATATTTATATTTGCAGATTTGATATAAACAAAGAAAAAAAAATAGCTTCTATATATGAGGAAAATTTAGAGGATATATGGAAGAAGCTTGAAAATTATTTTTTAGATAATGTTTCTAAGAAATTAGATTTTTGTAATAATTGTGATGAATGGTATTTATATAATTTTTGATTATGGAAAATATAATAGTAAGATATTTAGAGTTTGTTTTGGCTTGTTATGTAGTTAGATTTTTAGCTACTAGATTGATATTAGAATTCCAATCGGTTAAAAAATTTTATTATAGAAGAGAAATACTGCCCGGAGTTCGTAATTGGAATAATAGAATTAAAATGCTCTATTACTCTGAGTTTTTTTCTTTTATTCAAAGTTTATTAATCGCATTATTTTTTATGGTATTTTTTTATTTTATACCATTAAAAGAACATATAAAACTATTTGTAGGATTTTTAACATATTCAGCTTTAATAATAGCAGACAAGGTAAGATTTTCAATACTTCTTACTAATTATCCTTATTCTCTTTTGATAATGGATACGGGAATATTTTTATTTGTGAGTTTTTTGCAATTTATTGTAATGGGATTTATGAATGCTACATTATAAAAATAAGGAAGCTATCTATTTATAATAATAACTTCCTTTTTAATATTTCAGATTAAAAGTTAATTTTGTTCTATAGTTATAGAAGCCCCTATATCCATTGAAGTAGTTTTTCCTATGTATTTAACTTTTTCAGATATTATAGAATTATCCATAAAAGCATTTGATATACTAACATCTTCAAATATAATACAGTTTTTTAATATAGAGTTTTCTATTTTAGAGTTCTTTCCAATATGTACATAAGGACCTATTACTGAATTTTCTATTTTTACATCCTTATCTATAAATACAGGAGGTATTATAGCTGTGTCTTTTATACCTTTACTTAATATATCATGTTTAATAATGGATCTATTTGTTTCTATCATAGTAGATTTTTCGCCGCAGTCATACCAGCCGTCTAATTTGAATGTTTTAAATATTATTGAATTTTTTATCATATATTCCAAAGCATCTGTAAGCTGATATTCATTTTTAGTTTTTATATCATTTTTAATAATATAATCTATAGCTTCAAATAATTCTTTAGTATTTACTATATTATACATTCCTGTAAGAGCTAAATTGCCTATAGGTTCTTGAGGTTTTTCAATCAACTTTGTTATAATGCCTTGTTCATTCAATATTGCTATTCCAAATCTGCTTGGATTGTCAACTTCGCATACACCAAGAGAGTTTTCATTTTTGCTTACTATATTTGAAAGATTTAATTTGAATATAGTATCACCTAAAATAATAAATATTTTATCATCATCTTTTATATATTCTTTTGTAAGCGATATTGCATGGGCTAAACCTTTGTACTCTTTTTGTTCTACGAATCTAAGTGTTATATTTTTATATTTATCAGTCAAATATTCAATCATCTTATCTTTTAAATATCCTACTATAAATATTACTTCTTCTAAATCCTGTATTGAAGATATTTCATTCATTATGAAATCTATAATTGTAGAACCTGCTATAGGAAGTATTGGTTTTGGTTTTGTAATTGTATGAGGTCTTAATCTAGTGCCTTCTCCGGCTGCTGGTATAATAACTTTCAATTTTATAATCCTTAAAAAATCTTTTCATTTATATAGTATAATAATATATATAAAAGATTAATAAAATCAATATTTTTTATTATTTATTTTATTAGATTAACTAATAAAGCATTAGCTAATTCTTCATTAGAGCCTGTTAAGTATTTTACTAATTCTAAAGCGAAAAATACAGTAGTGGCAGGACCTTTAGAAGTAATAACATTATCATTGCAAACAACAATATCTTTTTCTATGTATTCTCCGCCTTTAACATCATTTTCTAAACCAGGGTAGCAAGTATATTTTCCTTTAATAACTCCAGCCTCTCCAAGCACTATAGGCGAAGCACATATTGCTGATACTAATTTTTTAGCCTCATACATGCTTTTAATTTTTTCTAATACTCTTTTATCTGCTTTTAAGTTATTCATTCCTCCGTAACCACCTGCAAGTGCTATACCATCAAAATCAGAGTTAACTATTTTTTCAAAAGAAGTGTCTGCTTTTATTATAATATTATGAGAACCCTTTACTTCTAAATTATCAGTTAAAGAAGCAGTTACTACTTCTATATTAGCTCTTCTTAAAACATCAATGATAGTAATAGCTTCAATCTCTTCTGCACCTTCTGCCAATGGAACAAGAACTTTTTTTGACATAATTTTATCCTTTCTTTTATTTTTATAGATTAATAATATTATTAATTGTATAATATTGCAATATTATTAATTATTAATTATTTTATATTCTTCTATAGCTTTTTCATATCCTAAATCAGCAGATTTCTGTAAGAATTTTTTAGATTTTAATAAATATTTTTCTTTTGTCTCTTCATCTTTTTCATGTTTAGAGATTATATTATAAAGTTTATATAAATCATAATAGGCTATGTAGTCTTCGTTATTAAATTCCAATGTTTTTTTTAAATATTTTATTGCTTTTTTATATTTCTTTTTTCTTCTATAAGCTACAGACATTAAGTAGTATGCATCAGAATATGCTTCATTTTTTAATATGCTTTTTTCTAAATCTTCTATAGCCTTATCATAATCTTTTTTGTTTAAATAAACTTCTGCTCTATAATAGTATGCATCGCTGTCATGCGGATATATTTCTATAGATTTATTGTATGTATCTATCGCTTTATCATAATTTTCCATATCATGATAAACTCTTGCTAAATTATGATAGGCATCTAAATTATTGGGATCTATTTCTATAATTTTAATCAGATCATTAATAGCTTCATCGTATTTTTTATTTTGTATATTATTTAATGCACTATAAAAATATTTGTTTTCTTCACTAATCATATTATTATCCTATTTTTATATTAAAAATTATAATATATAAATTATATAAAAAATAATAAGTGAATGCAAATTTATTTTATATAAATTTATACTCACTTATTATATATAAAATTTATGAGATAACAATAAAAAAGCCTTATTAGTTTTACAATTCTTTTATTAAATTATGAGCTTCTTCAAATCTTCTTTTTATTTCTTTCCAATTTTTCTCTTCCATTAAGTTTCTAGGACATAACCAAGAGCCTCCGCATGCAAATACATTTTTGTTTTGCAAATATTCTTTTACATTGTCAATGCTCACTCCCCCCAAAGGCATAAACTTAACACCTGTATGCTGATAAACAGGAGCTATATTTTTTATCCAATTAATTCCTCCAAATAAACCAGCATGGAAGAATTTTATATATTTATGCCCATAAGCTAAACACTGCTCAAGTTCAGCAGGAGTAGCAGCCCCAGGTATATAATTATATTTTTTAGTTTTAGCATATTCCAGCATTACAGGCTGAAAACCTGGGCTTATTATTAAATTAGTTCCCAAATCAAGTATTTTATCAACTTGCTCTGTACTTAAAACAGTAGCAGCTGCCCTTGGAAGAGTAGGGTAGTCTTTTTCTAATATTTCTAATGCTTTATATCCGTATTCTGTTCTAAGTGTTAATTCTATAGAAGGCAGAAACTCTAAACAAAGCTCAGCTATATTTCTTATCTCTTCTTCATTTTCTACAACCACTACAGGTATAATTTTATTTTGTATATATTTTTCAAACATAAAATGCTCCGTAATAATAATAGGTAATTTTAATTTATCATACTTAACTATTAAAGTAAATATTAGAATTATTAAAACATATATTTTCTATTATACTTCCTAAATATTTAATATCATTAGGCACTTCTCCGTCTTCTGCCCATTTTCCTATTAAATTGCATAATATTCTTCTAAAATATTCATGCCTTGAGTATGAAAGAAAACTTCTTGAGTCAGTGAGCATTCCTACAAATAAGGCTAAAGAACCGCTATTGGCAAGCACTTTTAACTGTTCTTCCATTCCGTCTTTATTGTCTAAGAACCACCAAGCAGAACCAAGCTGCATTTTACCTTTTATGCCTTCATCTTGAAAACAGCCCATAAGTGTAGAAAGCGGATAATAATCTTTATTGTTAAGACTATAAAAAATAATTTTTGGAAGTCCGCCGTTATTATTCGCAGTCTTCAATAGTGATGATAATTTTTCTATAATATTAGAATCTCCTACAGAATCATATCCTGTATCAGCACCTAGTTTTTTAAACATTACTTCATTATTGTTTCGCATAGCTGAAATATGTATCTGCATAACTAGTTTTGCTTCTTTATATTTTTGAGTTAATTTAATAAGTATATATGTTTTGTATTTTTCTATTTCTTCTAAAGACAATTTTTCTTTATTCATAGCCTTTTTGAAAACAGCATCTATATTATTTTCATCATCTAAATTAAAAGGCACTAATGACAAAGAACAATCGCTTGATACACAGCCTAAAGTTTTAAAATAATCTATTCTCTTATATAAAGCTTCAATTAATGATTTTATATCTTTTATATTAACAGAGCTTGCTTTTTCTAACTTTTTTATATATTCGCTGAAGTCCGGCATTTCTATATTAATAGCCTTGTCTGGTCTGAAAGAAGGAACAACATTTGTATCAATTTTACCTATTTGAGCTTTTCCTTCTCTGATTAATTTATGATATTCTAAATCATCTATTGGATCATCGGTGGTGCCTATTGTATGAACTTTAAATTTTTTAAGAATATCTTTAACAGTCATATTCTGCAATTTTTCATTAGCTTTTTTCCAAATTATATCAGCATTATCTTCGTTTATAATTTTATAAATATCAAAATATCTTTGAAGCTCCAAATGACTCCAATGATATAAAGGATTTCCTATTAAATTAGGTACAGTTTTTACCCAAGCTCTAAATTTGTCATAATCTTCAGCATCTCCTGTTATAAACTTCTCATCTATTCCATTTGCCCGCATCATTCTCCATTTATAATGATCTCCGTAAAGCCAAATTTCAGTAAGATTATTAAATTTTTTATTTTCAGCAATTTCTTTAGGACTCAAATGGCAATGATAGTCAAATATAGGACATTTTGAAGCATAATCATGAAAAAGTATTTTAGATGTGTCATTGTATAATAAAAAATCTTTATCCATAAAATTTCTCATAATATTTATCCCTCTTAATTAAAAATAAATGCAATACAATTATAATATTTATAACTGTATTGCATCTGTGATATATGTATAATTATTTACTCATTTTTTCTATAGCTTCCCATAAACCTTGTAAATAAACAGCACCTAATGCCCTATCATAAAGTCCGTATCCGGGCATAGATACTTCGTCCCAAATAGCTCTTCCATGATCAGGTCTGAAAGGTCCTTCAAAACCTATATCATAAAATGCTTTCATAATGGCGAACATATCCATAGAACCGTCGCTAGATAAATGTGCTGCTTCTTGGAATTTTCCAGGTGCAGTATGCTCTAGGTTTCTAACATGTGCAAAGAAGATTTTGCCTTTCAAACTTCTTACTATATCAGGTATATCATTTTTAGGATTAGAACCCAAAGAACCAGCACATAAAGTTACACCATTGCAGGGACTATTAACACTATTAACCATTCTCAAAATATTTTCTTTATTAACTATGATTCTAGGAAGTCCGAATACAGGCCAAGCAGGATCATCAGGGTGTATAGCCATTTTTATATTGTATTTTTCACAAGTAGGCATTACCGCATTTAAGAAATATTTTAAATTTTCAAATAATTTCTCATCATCAACACCTTTATACATTTCAAAAAGTTCTTTTAATCTGCTGAGTCTTTCAGGCTCCCAACCTGGTAAAACAAATCCATTAGAGCTTGAATCAATTTGTTCAAACATCTTTTGAGGATCTATTTTATCTATTATATCTTGATCATAGGATAAAACAGTAGCTCCGTCTGGTCTTACCTTTGCTAAATCGCTTCTAGTCCAGTCAAATACAGGCATAAAGTTATAACATACTAAGTTAATTCCATTTTTTCCCAAAACTTCTAATGTTTTTATATAATTTTCTATATATTTATCTCTACTAGGCAACCCTATTTTTATATCATCATGTATATTTACGCTTTCTATGCCGTATATTTTTAATCCTGATTCTTCAACTTCTTTTTTTAATTTTTGTACATCTTCTTCTTTCCAAGCTTCTCCAACCTTACTGTCATATAAAGTTGTTATAACTCCTTTTACTCCGGGTATTTGTCTAATCTGTTTTAGAGTAACAGAATCAAAATTCTTTCCAAACCATCTTAAAGTCATTATCATAATAGAATTTCTCCTTAATTTATTTAATATATTTGTTTAGGCACTCTCTGACAGCATTTACACCTATTATCATTTCCTTGAAATATTCTTCTATTCTGTTTCCTAGATTTATTTTTTCGTCATATAAATCACAAGCAAATATTATTTTATTTGACAGTATAGGCTTTAAATTATCTCCTACACTATTTATATCTTTAAACTTGATGTTTTTTATATGTTTCTGCAATTCTTCAAGCATAGGATCAGGACTTATTTCCATAGTATTGCCATTGTCATCTATTCCCATTAAATATCTAAGCCAAGCTGCTATTGTTATAGGTATTCCAATTAAAGAAGAAGTATCAAGCCCGTTTTTTACATAAGATTTTAAAGTTTCCCCATATCTGATAGGTATTTTTTGCGAAGTATCTGTAGCTATTCTTTTAGGAGAATCTGGTATATACGGATTGACTAATCTTTCTTCTATAACCTCTTTTATGAAGTCCATTGGATTTAATATTTTAGGATTGATAACTACTTTCATGCCTTCATCATAGCCTATTTTTTCAACTAGCTTTTTTAATATAGGGTCTTTCATTTCATTATATATAAAATCATAATCTAAAAGACAGCCGAATATTGCTAAAGATGTATGAAGAGGATTTAAGCAAGTAGTAACTTTCATTTTTTCAGAGTTTTTTACAGTTTCTCTGTCTGTAATATATACTCCTGCTTTATTTAAATCAGGTCTTCCGTTTGGAAATAAATCTTCAATAACCAAGTATTCAGGCACTTCCGCATTAACAAAGCCAGCCATAGGATTATGTCCGACTTTAAATATTGACATGTCTTCAAGCCCTATACCCTCAAGTTTCTTTGATATAATTTCAGAAGGTCTTGGTGTAATTTTGTCAATCATACTAAAAGGAAAAGCAGCTTTTTTATTATCTTCAAGATATTCTATAAATCCATTGTCAGCGAAACCTTTTTTTACCCATTCTTTAGCTATATCAATAACAGCACTTTTTAATTTATCCCCATTATTAGAGCAGTTATCAATACTAAGCATTGCTATAGGGTAAGCTCCGTTTTTATATCTCTCTAAAAGCATAGCACAAGCAATACTCATAATATTTTTTGCTTTTTTAGGCTCATTTTCAATATCATCAGCAACTATTTTATTATAGTTACCGTTAGAATCTTTTATAGAGTAGCCTTTTTCTGTTATAGTAAAACTTGCCATTTGAAGTGATTTTGATATGAAAACTTTTTTTAATTCTTCATAATAATTGATAAAATCAGCATGAAGTATATCAGTAATGCTTCCTATAATTTTTTTATCTATATTACCATCACTTTTTATAGATGCTAAAAGAGTGAGATTATCAAAAGGCTTATAAACTTTATCAAGCATTTCATAATCATCATCTCTTCCAGCAGCATGCGTATCAACAGCTATTATACCAGTATCTATAATATTATCATTTAAAAGAGTATCAGCTATTCTCGCAACAAAACCTCTGAATATATTACCCGCTCCGAAATGAATCCAAGTAGGTTTTTCATTTGTATTTTTTTTAATTTGTTTTATATCATACTTTGGTATTTCTATATTATTTTTTTCAAAAAAGGCTTTATTGTTTATTAAGTTTTCAATATTGATTTTCATTTCATACCCTCTAAGTTGTATACTAGTATATTAATTCTACAAAAATAATATAAACTGTCAAGCAAAAATTAAATTATTATATTATTGGTTTTTAGCTTTTATCTCAGCTATAGCTCCTTGTATTTCTTCCATTTTCTCTCTAGTAAGAGGATAGAATCTCATAGCTATTATATTTAATACCCATCCAATCATAGGAGCAAGGAATACACAGAACATAGTTACCCAGAAAATTCCTGTTGAATAAGGAGTATCAGGAGTAGGCTGAGTAGTTTTGAAACCTATCATAGCAATTAACAGTCCTACTATAGTAGTAGCGAAAGATGATATTATTTTATCAACACAGCTGAATAATGTACCCATCAAACCAGGAACATATTTTCCAGATCTGTAAGTTTCATAGTCGGCACAGTCGGCAGTCATAGGTATAACTATATTAGTAGATATTCCAGCAAAACCCTGCATTAATATCCATAATACTATAAATGCTATAGTAAAGAAATTAGGATTTTTAAAGCTCATAGTAGTAGGCTCTCCGAATATGAATAATAATAATAGAAGAGCAGCAAATATTATACAGCCTATAGTACCAAATAATAATGCTTTTCTCTGACCCATACGGCTTGCTACAAATTTCATACCCAATATTATTATAATGATGCTTGGTATACTATATATAGCAGAAACTTCACCGCTTAGAGCATAATTTCCGCATATTATACCATAAAGCATAACTAATACTATAGAGTTAGATTGTATAGTAACAAAAAGTTTACTTGTAGAAGCAGCAATTACAAGCATTTGTATTGCTCTGTTTTTTGTTATAACAGTCCAATAATCTTTAAAAGTAATTAATTGAGGCTTTCCAAGTCCAAAATACTCTGTTCTGTCTTTAGTCCATAATCCTATTATAGCTAGTGCAGATAATACAGCAGATACGATTATAGTAAATATTAGGAAAGTATTAAAAAAATCAGCATTAAAACCGCCGTATTTTGGTATCCATACTTTAGAAACTACAATCTGCATACCGGCAAATAATACAACATTATAACTTCCGTCAAATATTGTAAAATAAGGTCTTTGTTTAGGATCATTAGTAAGACAAGTTTGAGCAGATTTTGTAACAACGCATTGCAAAGTATATCCTATAATATATACAGCATAAACCAATATAAATAATAATAATCTCATATTTTCAGGAGCTTTATATACAAATTTGTACATTATAAAACAAGATATAATCATTACAATATTTCCGGCAACTATAAAAGGTCTGTTTTTACCAAATTTTCCATTGGTTTTATCTAGTAAATAACCAACGAAAGGATCTGTTACAGCGTCCCAAATACGCATAGCAGTAAGGAGTGTAGATACTAAAACTACTCCTAATCCTAACATTCCTGTAGCGTAATAAGATATAAAAAACATGAAAAACATGTATAAATTAGTAGCGGTGTTATTAAAAGCAAAAAATGCTATCTGCCATATTTTGGCTCTATGATAATTAATTGTATTATCCATTGTATGTGTACCTCCTATTTTTTATAAAGGGTAGGAGAATTGTTTTTTAATTTCCTACCCATAGTTTTTTCAATTATTATTTTTTGTAATCTAGCGGCAATTTAGTCCATCTGCTTCTTATATAATGAGCAACTGCTTTAGGCTGACGAGTTCTAGTAAATATTCCTTTTTTGTTTCCATCTACTCTGAATATTCCTTCAGTAGTTTGGAAATCAGCAAAGTTCCATAACTGTTCGCCTATTATAAAGTCGTAACTATCAAAAACTTTGAAGTTCATTTCATAGTATTCACATTGATATTCTTCGCTCCACATAACAGAAGGAAGTTTATGAACACCTGCATAAGTATCAGCTCCGTATTCTGTAAACATAACAGGCTTGTTCATGTCTTTATATAGATTCATCTCTTCTCTGAATTTTTCTTCTGACATGTCTATTTCATAACCGCCCAAGAAATACCAGCCGTAATATCTGTTTAATGTAATTACATCGCATAGATGCATACATTTGCATTTACCCGGAGCAGATGCCTGAATAGCAGCAAAAGTTTTTGGTAAGTTTTGTTTGTCTATGCTTTTCGCAAAGTTAAATATATCTTCAAAGTATGGCAAAGCTTCATCTTTAGAAGTGTCAGGTTCGTTAAATAAGCTCCACATAACAACAGAAGGGTGATTCTTATCTCTTGTAATAAGTTCTTCTACAGCTTTTTTATGTATCTCTTTGGTCTTTGTATGTACTTCTTCTAAAGAGAAATAATCAGCCTTTGAAGCACCTGGATTTAATACAGATCCCACATCGAACATACCAACGGCAGCTATTTCATCTATAATAACTATACCTTCTCTGTCAGCAGCCTGCATTATCTCTTCACTATATGGATAATGTGATGTTCTAAATGAATTAGCACCTATCCATTTAATAAGTTCAAAGTCTCTTTTTATTACAGGCGGATTATAACCTCTTCCGGCTGTTTCACTGTCTTCATGTTTTCCGAATCCTGTAAAGTAGAAAGGCTTTCCGTTTATTAGGAATTTTGTGCCTTCAACTTTTATTGTTCTTATTCCAAAATCAAGATAGTATTCATCTATTAACTCTTCGCCGTTTTTGATGCATGCTTCAAATTTGTATAAATAAGCAGCTTTCGGATTCCACAATTTAGCATTTTTAATAGCTATTTTTCCATTTTTTCCTTCGGCACTTGCTATTTCTTTTCCTTCTTCATCGTATATTTTTACGAATACTTTATTTTCACCTGTAGTATGTACTTCATAATTTACTATACCATCATTTCCATTCACTTCAGATAATATATCTATATCATAAATATATTCTTTATTTGTAACAGTAATTTTTACAGGTCTGTTTAAACCAGCATAATTGAAAAAGTCAAAAGAAGGTTTAATATATTTTTTGCCTGAAGGTTTAGTTTCTGTATGTCCGCAAGGCAATGTAGTGTTGCTAAGCTCATTATTAACAACCACTACTAACTTATTTTTTTCTCCAAATACTCCGGCTTCATTGACAGGGGCATTAAAAGGCATAAATCCGCCTACATGCGTACATACTTCTTTTCCGTTAATATATACAGTAGCTTCATGTGTAGCACAGCCAAATCTTACATTAACATTTTTGTATTTCCATTCTAAAGGAAGATAGAATGATGTTTCATACCATATATCTCCGGCATGTTCTCTTATATTTTTATCTGTAAAAAGATCATTAAAGCTAGATGGTACAGGTATGAATGTAGTGTCTTTTAATCCGTTGGCATAACCATTTTTTCTTCCTTCATTGTTTGAATCTATCTTAAATTCCCACATTCCAGATATATCAACAACTCTTCTTGTTCTGCTTTCTCTAGGATATAACATAGAGTTAACCATAAATTCAATTTCCTCCGTAAATCTATAATTTATATATTAATTAATCAAAGAATAATTTTGTCAAGTCAATACCAACTTTAAGTTCAAATCCTAAGCCTTGTTTATTAGCTTCAGATGTTCCCATTTTAAATATTCCACCGTAGAATAATCTAGGTTCAAAGAAGAAAGTCCATTCTTCTAGGAAGAACTGTAAACGAGGATTAAATCTTATCCAATACCAATCTTTGAATGAAGTTTGAGCACCTGATAATATTTTGAATTGTATTTCTGGTCTTAAAGCAAACCAATCATTGAAACGCATTTGATATGCTACTCTAAACTCAGTACCGTCATACCAGCCTTGAGTTAATCTTCCAGAAGCAGGATCATACTGATTTCCTCTTATATATATATTCTGCTGAGCCATTACTGTTATAGAATGAGATTTGAAAGCTGCAACATCTGGAAGTCTTTTATTCAAATACATCATAAATACAAAATCTCCTGATGAAGTAAGTCCCAAGCTAAAAGTATTTAGGAAGTGTACATTTGCTGTTAATTCTAAATAATTAAAAGGATTGGCGAGGTTTTTACCAGGTCTATTTCCCTCAACTTTATTCCAACCTTCAAGATTATCATATTGTGCTTGGAATATAAATCCGAATCCTAACCAAGGTACACTTTTTAATGTTTGCAAATATGTAAGTTTTGTATCAAAGTTTTCCATATTTCTTGCACCTTTAGGATTGCTTCCCAATCCTGTTAAGTCTCCTGAAGCATATTCAATGTAAAAACTCAGCATTTTCATTGAGCCCGGATATACATTAAAGAATTGAAGAACAGGATTTGTTTGAGTATTTGCTGCCTGCTGAGCAAATAATGCACTATTTGCTAATAAAGCAAAAACTAAAATATTAATAAAAACTTTTTTCATAATAAAACTCCTTTACTAACATACTAGTATTTTAGTAAAAATAAAATCCATTGTCAATAAAAATGATGATTTTTTTATAAAAAAGTAATATTTTAGATTTTTTTATTTATTTTTTATTGCTTGAAGTTTTTCATAAATGATGTATCTTTAATATAATCTTTATGAAATAAAGAATATTTTGAGTTGAAAGTCGGTTTATGGCATGCAATAATAAAATATGTTTGTATACTCAAATAAATTTATCCTCTTATTATAGCCTGCCAATTAGCTGATTTATGTTTATAATTATAAAAAATAATTTTAAGGATATATTTTTAGATTATGCCGAAAGTTAAGAATAATAATGCAGATAATTTAATAATATTAGATAGAGAAATTAATGAGCCTATAGGTGATTATGCTGTTAGATGTTTAGAATATAATATTATCAATATGGCATTGCTTCCTGGTACTTTTATTAGTGAAAAGATAGTAAGTGAAGTGTTATCTATAAGCAGAACTCCTATAAGAGAGGCTTTCTCAAGACTTGAAAAGATGCATTTGATGGAAATATACCCTCAAAAAGGAACTATGGTATCATTGATAGACACTTCTATTGTTGAAGAAACCAGCTTTATGAGAATGGTGCTTGAAAAAGAAATAATCAAAATAGTTTGTAAGAATCAGACAGAAAAAGATTTAAAATTAATAAATAAAAATATAGAACAGTATGAAAAGAATATAAATACTAATAAAGTTTATGAACTTCTCAAATTAGATAATGAATTTCATGAGTTATTATTCTCAATAGCAGATAAAAAATTGACATTTAGTTTGATAAGAGATTCTATAAAACATTTTAACAGAGCCAGAATATTCAATATAATGGAAATGGACAGAACTAGAACATTAACAGAACATAAAAATATCCTTACTTACATAAAAGAAAAAAATATAAGAAAACTTATTCCCCTAATGGAAGTACATTTAACTCATGTAAAAGATGACTTGGTGTTTTTAAAAAATAAATTCCCTGAATATTTTAAATAGAGAATTTACCTTTTTACATCTAATCCGTCTTTAGATTTCATAAGATTCATTACCTCTTCTTTTGTTGTTAAATTCCAATCACCCGGTATGCTATGCTTTATACAGAAAGAAGCAGCAGCAAATTCCAATATATCCTGATAATTATCAAATAATTGTATGCCAGAAAGTATTCCCGCAGCAAATGAGTCGCCCGTACCTATTCTGTCAATAATATTTTTTATATAGTATTTTTTTGATTTATATAATTTTTTATCGGCATATAACATACTGTATATATTATTATGATTTGAGCTTATAGCCTCTCTTTTAGTTGTAATTACCATATCTAATGAATATTTATCTATTAATTCATTCATAATTGATTTGTAGTCCTCATCGCTTATATCAGAGTCAACATCAACATCACTTTTTACACCTAAAATTTTAACAGCATCATATTCATTAGCAAATACTATATCAGAATATTCTACTATTTCAGGCATCACATCTTCTATTTTTTTGCCGTATTTCCATAATTTTTTTCTATGATTAATATCGCATGAAACTTTTACATTTCTTTTTTTTGCTTCTTTTACGGCATATAGAGTGAGATCTGCAGCTGTCTGACTTATAGCAGGAGTTACTCCGCTTATATGAAAATAAGATGCATTATCAAAAACTTTATCCCAATCAAAATCTTCTATTAAGGCTTGTGATATAGAAGAATATTCTCTGTCATAAATAACATTTGAACTTCTGTAATTATTACCAGGATCTACAAAATATATACCAAGTCTTTTTCCTTCCCAAGATATTGCAGATGTATCAACTCTATGACTTAAAAGCAATTCCTCCACCTTTTTACCAATAGCATTGTTAGGAAGAGCAGTTACATATCTGCTTTTTAATCCGAATATAGAAGCTAAAACACAAATATTAGCTTCAACGCCTCCGAATGTTGCATTAAGTTTTGAGGACTGAAATAATCTTTCATTGTCTATTGATGAGAGCCTTAGCATTATCTCTCCAAATCCTATTATATATGACATTTTGCTGCCTCTGCTTATTAATATACTAGTATGTTACTAATATTATAATAGTACACTAAAGATTAATTGTCAAATAAATATTCAAAAAAAATCAATGTTTATTTAAAAAAGAAAAAGGTTAAATAGTTTTTGATATTTAACCTTTTATAATTTTAAGAATAGAAAAAATATTATAAATTTTCTTTTAATAACTTGATGATTTCTTCCTTGCTTAATACTTTACCATAAGAAAGAACTTTATCATCCAATACCAAAGCAGGAGTTGACATTACTCCATACGAAGCGATTTCAGCCATATCTTCTACATATTTAATTGCCAAATCAAGTTTAGCTTCTTCTATAGCAGCTATTGTATTTTCTTCTAATTTTTGACAATTAGAGCATCCTGTTCCAAGTATTTTAACTCTAGCCTCTATAGGCGGATCTTGTTTTATTTCCTCTTCAACGAAGGGATTAATAGAAGGACCTCAGCCGCAGCCTCCTCTTCCAAATAGAATATCTCTTAATGACATATTTATCTCCTTTTATTTTATTAATTAAAAATTATTTTCTAAAAGTAAAACAATTTTTATATTAATTACTAATTTTTTTATATAATTTATAATTTTTCTTTTAGAATACTAACTATTCTATCTTTATCTAATACTTCTCCATAAGATATTAGTTCATCATTAACTATAAGAGCGGGTAAAGTCATAACTCCGTAATAAGACATACTTCCTTTACTGTCTGTATATTTTATTGATAAATCCAAATCCAATTCTAATATAGCCTTCCTCAAATTTCCAAGCATATCTAGAGAGTTTTTATCATCATTTCCTAAAAGAAGTATTTTTTCTATTTCTCTTTCTATACCCTCCTCCTCTAGAGGGTCTGGCAAACAGCCTCAGCCGAATTGCATTCTATTTATAGCCATAATATGCCTCCAAAGTTGGTATATACATATTATAGGTATATATTAAATAATTGCAAATTTAAAAATACAAAAAATCATATATTTATTACAGTTTATCTTTTAATAATTCAATTATTTCATTTTTATTAAGCACTTTTCCATAGGACAATACTTTATCATCTAATACAAGGCTGGGTGTGGATATAACCCCATAAGCAGCAATTTTATCTATATCAGTAACATGACCTACTGTCAAATCAAGTCCCATATCTTTTAAAGCTTTTAAAGTATTTTCTTCTAATTTTTTACAGTTATTACAGCCTGTGCCTAATATTTTTATTCTAGCATTTTCCTCAGATGAAGTTTCACATGAACCTCCGCAGCAGCATTCTGATTTTTTCTTAAAGAACATAATCTTCTCCTTTTTTATTATATAAATATAAAATAAAAATTATTAAATAAATATCCAATAATTATTATGCCGATAGTTACAACTGACACAAAAAATATAAGCAGCGGCATCTTTACAACTTTTTTTATCATGATAATTGAAGGCAGAGATAAAGCAGTAACAGCCATCATAAATGATAAAACAGTACCAATTCCAGCACCTTTATAAAATAAACTCTCTGCTATAGGTAAAGTTCCGAATATATCAGCATACATTGGAATACCTACTAAAGTTGCTAAAGGTACGGAATACCAATTATTTTTTCCTAGTATATTATTTACCCAGCTTTCTGGTATTACATTATGAATAAAAGCTCCTATTGCCACTCCTATAAAAATATATAAATAAACTTTTTTTATAGTTTCTACAACTTGTTCTTTTGAATATATTAATCTTTCTTTTTTGGTCATAGTTTGTATTTCTAATTCTGTATTATTTGTTTTTATATTTTTTACAAAATCCTCTAAATATTTTTCCATTTTGAATTTTCCTATTAAAGTTCCGCCAGCAACAGCAAGTACAAGTCCTACAATAACATAAGCTATAGCAATCTTCATACCGAATATGCTTGATAAAAGTATTATAGAGGCTAAATCTACAAGGGGTGATGATATTAAAAAAGAAAATGACATTGATATTGGAATTCCAGCTGAAGTAAATCCTATAAAAAGCGGTATTGATGAGCATGAGCAAAATGGAGTAACAGTTCCAAGTAATGCTGCTAATATATTTGCATATATTCCGTTAAATTTGCTTAATATTTTTTTTGTTCTCTCAGGTGGAAAAAAAGATTGAATATATGATATACAAAATATAAGTACAGATAAAAGTACAAATATTTTTATAACATCATAAAAAAAGAATTGTAATGCTCCTTTCAATGTTTCTGATAAAGTAAAATTATTTAGTATATTGCCTATCAATGTATTTAGCCATTTCATTGATATTATTTGATCTTGTATAAATATAAATATTGTTTTTATGATTTCCATTTTTATAACTCCAAATTTATTTTTCACATTTGCATTTTGCTGTACTCTTAATATTTTTATATGATGATATATTTGTGTAATATCCTATCAATTTTTCTGCTTTTTTTATTCCTTCTTCATTAAAACTATAATAAGTCCATTTGCCTTCTTTTCTTCCTACAATGATTTTTGAGTCGCAAAGTATTTTCATGTGATGAGATAATGTTGATTGTACTATATTTAATTTTTCTAAAAGTTCGCAGGCACATATTTCTCCTTCTTTAATCATTTCTAATATTTTAAGTCTGTTTTCATCGCAGAATGCTTTGAATATAATTGCTTCTTCTTTATAATCCCTCATTTTTATAAACTATCCATTAATAATATATCGATTATTATCGATGTGTGTTATAATAGCATACATATCGATAATTGTCAATATGTTTATTATTATTTATTGATATTTATTGAAATAAAAACATATAATGATATAATTTAGTCTTTAATTAATTATTAATATTAAATAATTTGGAGTTTTATAGTATGCAGGCTAAAAATTTTGGAAGCGGTTATCTTTTGTATGAATTAAAAAACAAAAATGACATGGTATTAAAACTTACAGATATAGGTGCTTCAATAGTTGGAGTATTTTTTAAAGATAAAAACGGAAATGAAGTACAGGTATCATTCGGAAGCGATGATTATTCATTTTATTTAAAGCCTCATGATTATATAGGTGCTTCTGTAGGAAGGGTAGCTAACAGAATTATAAATGCAGAGTTTACTCTTGACGGACAAACATATAAATTAGCAAAAAATGATAATAATAAACATCATTTACATGGCGGTATAGAAGGCATTTCATTTAAGAAATTTGATTCTAAAGTATTGGGAAGTAATTCTGTATCATTTGCATATTTTTCAAAAAGCACAGAAGAGGGATATCCTGCTAATGTTAGTATTGAAATAATATACACCTTGACAGATAATAATGAAATATTAATAAATTATTTGGCAAATGTTGATGCTCCTACGCCTTTAAACTTTACTAATCATGCTTATTGGAATCTTAATGGGGAAGGCACTATATATGAACATGATTTATTTATAGATTCTTTATTTTATTTACCTGTAACAGATGAATGCGTTTCTACAGGAGAGATATTAAAAACAGAAAATACTCCTTTTGATTTTACTAAAACAAAAAAAATAGGTGCTGATATAGAAAAAGCAAATGGTTATGATAATTGTTTTATATTTAATGAAAAAAATATTTTATCAGATACAAATGACAGCAATAATTTTAATAAATTAAGGGCTTCATGCTATAGTGAAAAAACAGGAATATGTTTAGAGCTTTATACTACAAAACCAGCTATGCATTTTTATTCCGGCAATATGCTTGATAACAGAGAAGTGAGAAATACAGTTTTGAATAAGCATAATGCATTTTGTTTTGAAACTGAGTTTTTACCTGCTGCAGTTAATTTCCCTCATTTTCCTAGCATAATATTTGACTCTAATAAAAATTATAATCATAAGACTATATATAAATTATCATTGAAATAACTATAAAGAATTATAAAAATTATAGAAAATATTTTTGGAAGGGTGTATGAGTAATAACAATAAAAAATCAATTATAATAGAACATTACATTGAAAGGGTAAAAGATTTTAATATACCTGAATATCAGGTTTTAGATTGGGAATCACAAGATGCTCAGGAGGCTAGATTTAAGGCTTTGCTTAATCATTTTGATATAAGAAAAGCTATTTTGCTTGATGTAGGCTGCGGGCTTGGACATTTAGCTGAGTATATAGATAAACAGAATATTGATACATATTATATTGGAATAGATATAATGCCTGAAATGATTGGAAGAGCTAAGCATAAAAAATTTAAAAATATTAATCCTCAATTTATGACTATAGATTTTTTTAAAAGTTCTGACATAGAAGATGATTTTGATTATATATATTCTTCTGGTATATTTAATCTTAATCTCGGAAATAATAAAGAGTTTTTAAAGAATGCTGTAAGAGATTTTCTAATTGCTGCTAGAAAAGGAGTATGTTTTAATCTTCTTGATATTTCTTGCAAAGAAAAATACGGAGATAAGTATTATTATTATAAAAAAGATGAAGTATTTAACATTGTATGTGATATAGTAAAAGATTTGGATTTAAAATGCAAGATAAAAATCTCAGATGAGTATTTATCAAATGATTTTTCCGTATTTGTAGACATATTATAATCAATATATTTAATTACGGAGTATTTATGTTACAAAAGTTATTAATTATTTATCTTTTTTTGATTTGCAGTTTTTGTCTATATTCTCAAACTTCAAAAGAGGCTAATAACACTTTAGAAGCTGTATCTATAGCTTATGAGATTGAAATTAATTCTTCTTTTGCCTATGCTAAATTTTCTGCAGCTTCAGAAAATAAAGCTATAATTAATTTATTTCAGGCTGTTTCTGATTCAAAATCTTGTCATGCTAATATTTTATATGATGCTGCTATTGAAGATAATATAACAGATACTATTTTAAAAGCTCAGATAGGAGATCCTAAAGTTGGAGAAGATATTGAGAATTTGCAATCGGCTGCTTCAATGACTTCTTATGAATATACTAAAATGTATCCTGAATTATTGAAAGTAATAAATAAAGATAATAAAAAAGAAATGGCAGAAAAAATGAACAATATAATAAAAGTAGAGAAAGCACATAATTTTTTATTTACACAAGCTATAAATAATATTCAAAATAATAAGCCCTTAGCAGATAAGTATTATTTATGTGAAACTTGCGGTTATATTGAAGCTAACTTAGCACCAAATAAATGTCCTATATGCGGTAAACATAAAAATACTTTTAAAGAATATAAATAATTAATCATTAAAAAATAAAGACCGAAATTTTTTATTTTCAGCCTTTATTTTTGTTAAGATTTTTATTCATTTATAGTACTCATATCTATTACATATCTGAATTTTACTTTTCCGTCTATAACTTTTCTGTATGCTTCTTTTATAGTTTGAGTATCTGCTTTTATTATTTCCACAGTAGGATAAATATTATTTTCTATAGAATAATTAAGCATTTCTTGAGTTTCTTTTATTCCGCCTATTAAAGAGCCGAATAATTTTTTACTGCCATGTTGCCCTATCATAGCAGTAAGAGTAGGCATTTTTGAAGTTCTAGGAAGCCCTAATAAACACATAGTGCCTCCTCTTTTAAGCATACGCATATACATATTAACATCATAGTATGCTGGTATTGTGCTTATAATATAATTAAGAGTATTATTAACATTTTTTAAGTCATCAGCATTATTTACATTAACATATTTTACTGCTCCCATATTTAGAGCATCCTCTCTTTTATCTTCTGTTATATCAAAAACTGTAACTTCAGCACCTAGTTTTACGGCATATTTTACAGCCATAGAGCCAAGTCCTCCGAATCCTGCAATGCCTATTTTTTCTCCCTTTTTTACATTCATAGCTTTTATAGGTGAATAAGTAGTAATACCTGCACAAAGAAGAGGGGCAACTTTATCAAGTTCAGCATTATCTGGTATAAGTATTGCGAAGTTTTCAGATACTACTATATTGTCAGAGTATCCTCCTTGAGTTATCTCATTGCCATGAAATCTATCTCTTGAACCGTAAGTATAAACTGCTCTATTTAAACAATACTGTTCTAAATTATCCAAGCAGCTTTCGCATTGTCCGCATGAGTTTACCATACAGCCAACGCCAGCAAAGTCGCCAACCTTAAACTTAGTTACTTTACTTCCTACTTGTATAACTCTTCCAGCTATTTCATGTCCTACTACTAAAGGAGTACTGCTGGATTTTCCTTCAACAACATGTATATCACTATGGCATATTCCAGCATAAAGTATTTCTATTAGCACATCATTATCTCCTATAGCATGTCTTGTAAACTCATGATATTTAAAATCCATATTGGCAGAAACCGCAGCAAATCCTCTCGATTTTACCCTTCCATTTGCATTGGTTTGTATATTAATCGGTGCTTTTTTTAGTTCCTGATTATACATTGCATTTGAAGAATTATTCTGATTTTGTAAAGCATTATTATTTTCTGCATTTATACTTGTTTGAGCGTTTGATGAATTATTGCATGACAGCACATACAATATTGAGAGTATAGTTATTAATATAGCTTTTTTCATTTTTTCATCTCCTTCATAAATTTGTATAATTATATTATATCATTGAAGTAAACTCCAGAGTCAAGCAATTTTTTAATTTATTCATATATTAAATTTTATTCTAAATGCCCGCCCATTTTGTTTTATGGCTTTATTTGTTATTATTGTTCCATTATTCTTTTTAGTTTTTACTGTTACTATAACACCCACCCTAGATTTATTTAAATTTATAATCTTCACAACGCACGCAGTATAAAACTAAAAATATAAATTAATTATGAATTCTAATTTTAATGAAAAATAAAATTTCATTAATCGTGCGTGTAGTGAGTTTTTATATTTAATAATCGCTTGGGTGGGTACTTTAGTTTCTAATTGAGGCATAAATATAATAAAAATTATAATTTCAAAATAAAGTTATAAAAAATAAAGGGCGGGGTGTGTAAATAAAATTTTAAAATATAAAAAATTATTTATGCTATAATTTATAAAATAGTAGTATTCATTATAATTGAGCTTTAAATGTTAATATTTAATAATTTTTTAAAAAGAATGAAACTAAATCTAAATTAGAAAAATTTTGATTGAAATATTATAAAAAAGTTTTGGAATTATATCCTAATAATAATGCTGTTATAGAAAATATAAAGAAAATTGAAGATAAATATATTTTTTAATATATTGTTTTTTTTATTGATATTAAATATAATTATTTCAGAGGTATCTATTATGGTTTTTAAAGTTATTGTGCATCAAGATGAAGATGGTTTTTGGGCAGAAGTTCCATCTATAAAAGGGTGTTTTACTCAAGCTGATACTATGGAAGAATTAGAATTCAATATTAAAGAAGCTATTGAAGGATGTCTTTCAGTTGATATTGAAGAATATAATAAAGATAATATTATAAAAACTATTGATGTAGTATTATGAAAACCATAAGCGGTAAAAAATTTTGTAAATTACTAGAAAGTCATGGTTGGGTTCTTGCTAGAATAAATGGAAGTCATTATATTTATGTAAAGTCTGGTAGTGATTTAAGAATATCTGCACCAGTGCATAAAAATGATGATCTAAAGATAGGACTTTTGAAAAAATTATTAAAGATTACTAATATATCGGAAGATGAATTATAATAATTTTATACTATAGCCAGCCCATTTTGTTTTATGGCTTTCTTTGTTATTATTGTTCTATTATTTTTTTAGTTTTTACTGTTACTATAACACCCACCATAGATTTATTAAGATTTTGAGTTTCTACACCGCACGCAGAGTAGTATTATAAATATAAATTGTATTTGAATGCTAATTTTAATTATATATAAAATTTTATTAACCGTGCGTAGAGCGTGTTTTTAAACTTAATAATAGCTTGGGCGGGTACTATAATTTCTTGTTTGGCTATAAATATAATCAAAGTTAGAATTTAAAAATAAAGCTATATAAACAAAAGGGCGGGGTGTGTAATAAAATTTAAAATAATATTATCACTTGAAAAATATAGAGTTTTGCAATATAATTTTTGCCATAATAATATGTAAACAATTTTATTAAATTAATAAAAACTAAATAGTATCAAACTACGGAGTGTTAATCATGGAATATAATTTTACTACCATTGAAAAGAAATGGCAGAAATTCTGGAAAGATAATAATTCTTTCAAAACAATATCTAAACCAACAGACAAAAAATATTATGTACTTGAAATGTTTCCCTATCCGTCTGGTAAAATGCATATGGGACATGTTTCTAACTATACTATAGCTGACTCTATAGCTAGATACTATAGGCTTTTAGGATATGATATATTGCATCCAATGGGCTGGGACGCTTTCGGTATGCCTGCAGAAAATGCTGCTATAGAACATAAAACTCACCCTGCTGAATGGACTTTAAAAAATATTGCTAACATGAAAGAGCAGTTAAATTTACTAGGATACTCTTATGACTGGGACAGAGAAGTTACTACTTGTTTGCCTGATTACTATAAATGGGGACAATGGTTCATATTAAAAATGTATGAAAAAGGACTTTTATACAGAAAAGGCGGAGATGTTAACTGGTGCGATCATTGTAATACAGTGCTTGCTAATGAACAGGTTACTCCCGAAGGCACTTGCTGGAGATGCGACGGAGAGGTTACTAAAAAGAAACTTGAACAATGGTATATAAAAGTTACCGATTATGCAGATCAATTAGATGCAGATTTAAAATTACTTGAAGGATATTGGCCTGATAATGTTATAGCTATGCAGAAAAACTGGATAGGAAGAAGTGTTGGTGCTTATGTTAATTTTACTTTAGATGACGGAAAGGATTTTCCTATATTCACAACTCGTCCAGACACTATTTACGGTGTTACTTATATGGCTATAGCTTGGAATTATGACGGACTTTTAGATATGTGTACAGACGAACAAAAAAGTGCAGTAGAAGAGTTTATAAAAAAATCTGCTAAAATAGATCAAAAAACTGATTATGAGAAAGAAGGGGTATTTACTGGAAGGTATGTAATTAATCCTTTCAATAAAGAAAAAGCTCCTTTATACGCTGCTAATTTTGTTTTGGCTGAATATGGAAGCGGTGCTGTAATGGCGGTTCCTGCTCATGACCAAAGGGACTTTGAATTTGCTAAAAAATATAATATCCCTGTAAAAGTAGTTATACAGAATGCTGATAATTCTTTGAAAGCTGAAAACATGACTGAAGCATATACTGATGACGGAGTGGTTGTTAACTCAGATATTTTAAATGGACTTTCTACAAGAGAGGCTATTAAAAAGGCTATAAGTTATGCATCAGAAAAAGGTTTTGGAAGCGAGAAAGTACAATACAAACTTAGAGATTGGCTTATATCAAGACAAAGATATTGGGGCAATCCTCTTCCTTTTGTACATTGTGAGAAATGCGGAATTGTACCTGTGCCTGAAAGCGAACTTCCTATAACTCTTCCTATGGATATTGAGTTTACGGTTGGAGATAATCCTCTTAAAAAATCTGAATCATTCGTTAATACAACTTGTCCTAAATGCGGAGGAAAAGCTAAAAGAGAAACTGACACTATGGATACATTTACATGCAGTTCTTGGTATTATGCAAGATATACTGATGCTCATAATGATAAAATGCCTTTTGACAGTAATATAGCTAATGCTTGGCTTGGAGTTGATCAATATATAGGTGGTATTGAACATGCTTGTATGCACCTTTTATATTCAAGATTCTGGTACAAGTTTATGAGAGATATTGGACTTATCAAAGGAGATGAGCCTTTTAATAAACTTTTAACTCAAGGTATGGTTTTAGCAAACAGCTATGAATCAAGAGAGCTAAAAAAATTCTATACTCAGGAAGAGATGAATAATAAAGCATACGAAAAAGATGGCATTAAAAAAGAAGATATAATAGTAAAAATGGAAAAAATGTCCAAGTCAAAAGCTAATGGAGTTGATCCTGCTGAGATTATAGAGCTTTTCGGTGCTGATGCTGTTAGAATATTTGTTATGTTTGTTGCTCCACCTGAAAAAGATAAAGAATGGTCTGATGAAGGTGTTAAAGGTTCTGCAAGATTTTTAAACAGAATTTGGAACTTATTCTTAAAATACAAAGATGAAGAAGCATTCAAAAATAATAAATCATTTGATTATAATAATTTGTCAAAAGAAGGACAAAAATTATTCAGAAAATATAATAAGACTATAAAAAAAGTTACAATAGATATTAAAGACAGATTCCATTTTAATACTGCGATTGCTGCTTTAATGGAGCTTTTAAATGATATGTCTGTAATGAAGTTAGCTAATAATGATGATTATGCTATGTTTAAAGAGGTTATAAGAGGATATTTAATACTTCTTAATCCTATAGCTCCACATATTACAGAAGAGCTTTATCAGATATTAAACTTTGGAAAGATGATACTTGAAGAAAGCTGGGTTGAACATAATGAAGAGTATTGTAAAGACGATACATTCGAGCTTGTATTCCAAGTTAATGGTAAGATAAGAGATAGAGTAGAAGCTGATGTTAATATAAGCGAAGATGATGCAAAAACTCAGGCATTAGCAAGCGAAAAAGTTAAAGCATTCACAGAAGGTAAAAACATTATTAAAGTAGTTTATGTTAAAGGTAAACTTGTAAACATAGTAGTAAAATAAAAATATAATTACTAAAAATATATTAAAGAGTATGGATGAAAAAGTCTGTACTCTTTTTTATTTTGCTTTAATTACATTCCCGCCCTTTATGTTTTATTATTTTGTTTTCAAATTTTAATTTTTGTTATCTTTATAGATAAATCATAAATTCTAGCACCCACCCAAGTTTTTATTAGATTAAGAATTTTACTCAACGCACGGTTAACAAAATTTTATATATAGTTTAAATTAAAATTATAAATCAAACTATATATGATAACATTATTCTGCGTGCGGTGAGGAGATTGTAAATTTAAATAAAGCTAGGGTGGGCGTTATAATAACAGTAAAAGCTAAAAAGAAAAATAGCATAAAAATTACAAATCATGTTTATAAACAAAAAAGGGTGGGCAAGTGTAATTAAATTTTAAAACTTTAATTTCATGCCCGCCCTTTATATTTTATTGTTTTATTTTAAGATTATAATTTTTGCTATATTTATAGCTAAATCAGAAATTCTAGCATCCGCCCAAGTTTTTATTAGATTAAGAATTTTGCTCAACGCACGGTAAATGGAATTTTTATATATAGTAAAAATTAGAATTCATAATTAATTTATGTTTATAATGTTACTCTGCGTGCGTTATTAAGATTATTATTTTTAATAAATCTATGATGTAAATTATAATAATTCATTATCAATATTATAATTATAAGACCTAAAACCTTCTTCTTCAGTATTAGTTATATTAATAATATTTATTGAATCTTTTATATCATTAAATTCTTCGCTGTCATTTAATGTTTTATATAAAAGTCTTAATGTATCATAATTATTGATTGTGAAAAACATTTGCATATCATTATTTCTACTTAGATTTAAAATGCTTTTAAATAAATATTTAGCAGTGTCACTATCTAATGAGCTTGCTATATCATCTGCCAAAATTACATTATTCTTATTTGCTGCTATAGGAAGTATTATAGATAAATATTTTTTTAATCCTTCCCCCATTAAATTTAATATTAGTAATTCATTCATTCCTTCAATATTGAGATAAATATCATTATTAAGTACATTTATTGATTTTATATTATTATTAAAAAATGAAAGCATTTCTATTATAGGCTTTTCATTTTTGCCTTTTAAAATTTCTATTAAATATGCTGTTAATATATGATATTCTATTGTACTTGGTATATAAGTTTCTTCTCTATTTAGTATATTTTCAGCTTTTTTTCCCATCATAAATATATTATTATTAAGATTTGGTATGGTAATTTTTTTCTCTTCTATAGAACTATCATTAGAATCATCATTGTTAATAATAGTGTTATAATTTAATTCGATATTATTATCATTAGGTATTTTATTGTCTTTTAATATAGGACTAATATTAATATTATAGCTTTTATTATCTTTATTATAATTAAAATTTATATTGTTATTATAGTTGAAATTATAAAATAATGTTTTAATTTCGGTTTTATTTTCTTTTGCTCTGCTTATAGTTTTGATATTTTCTATTATGTTTATACGAGATTCTGATAAAATAAGCATTAAAGTTTCAAGTATAGTAGTTTTTCCTAAGTTGTTTTTTCCTACTAAGAAATTTATTTTTTTAAAATCATTTATTTCAATTTTATTAAAACATTTAAAATTTTCTATATATAAGTTTTTAATCATAAATAAAAATCCAACAAATTGTAATTACTATAGAATTAAATATCGGAGTTTTGAGAAAAAAATAGAGTTTATTAATTTTTACATTTATTAATTATATGCTATAATAGACTTGTTTCAAAACTACTTGACAAACAATTTTATGAGTTTATTAATTTGATGCCTAATTAGATAATATTAATTATTATTTAATTAAATGTTTTATATATGTTATAACTTATTATTTTAGTATATAAATATGCAGTCCTTTTGCTTCTTTGGGTCACCACCGAGTAGGTGCCTAGGTGGCAAAAGAAGTGGGGTTTGGGGCAAAGCCCCAATTATAATATCAAAATATTAAATTAAAAATTTATAAATATTAATAAATTTAGTTTTGAAACAAGTCTAATAAGCACTATTATAGATAAAAATATTTTTAGGGGATTAATATGTATATACTACCTGCAATAGATTTGAAAAACGGTGAAGTTGTAAGGCTTGTAGAAGGTGATTATGATAATAAAACTACTTATTTTAAGGATCCTTTGGAGGTCTTGGATTTTTTTATAAAAAGCGGAAGCAGTTATTTGCATGTAGTTGATCTAGACGGAGCAAGCGACGGAGAAACTATTAATTTTAAAACAATAGAAAAGATAATAAAGAACTGTAATTTATTTGTAGAAGTAGGCGGCGGTATAAGAAATGAAGAAACTATAAAAAAATATTTGGATATAGGAGTAAAAAGAACAATTTTAGGAACCGCTGCTGTTGAAAATATAGATTTTACTGAGAATATGATTAATAAGTATAAAGAACATATAGCCGTTTCTATAGATTCAAGAAATAGAATGATAGCAGTTAAAGGCTGGAAAGAAATAAAAAAATTGGACTCTGTAGAGTTTTGTATCAAATTAGATAGTATGGGAATAGATACTATTATCTATACTGATATATCAAAAGATGGAAAACTTTCCGGTACTAATTTGGAGATATATAAGGAGCTGAGAGAAAAACTTTCATGCAATATTATAGCTTCAGGAGGTGTTACTTTTGAAGATGAAATTATAAAATTAAGAGATATGAAAATTAATGGTGCTATAGTTGGAAAAGCTATATATGAGGGTAAAATGGATTTAAAAAGAATAATAGAAATAGCAGATATGTAATTATTAGCCTTTTGGGGGATTATAAAAATTGTGAGCGTCTAGCTAGACATTGTCAGCGAACAATTTTTATATTAGCAATAATATGAAAGAAATGAATAATATATTAGAAAAATGCAGAAAAATAGTAAATAAAAATTTCATAAAAGAAGAAATAGAGAAAATAGAAAGCCAGGATAATTTTATCAGAGCAATGAAAGAAGAAAATAATAATAGTTTTGATATTTTTTATAATATGCTTTCAGAATCTTATTCTAAAGATTTATTTGAAAAAATAGTAAGGTATAGATATTTACTTTCGTTTTACAGAGATGCTTATAATAATTCAAAAGAGAAAATAAAATTAAGTATGAAATATGGTTCTATTAATATATTTTCTTGGGGATTAAAGAGATTTTTGTTTTCTTTAGAGAAATATAAATATCCTAGCGAAATAGAAAATTTTTTACTTTTTTACATATTCGGACTTGAGCAATATAATGTAAAAAATATATTTGAAGTAGGCGGCGATAGTGTTATATTCGATATAGGTGCTTGGAAAGGAGATACTGCTTATTTCTTTTCAAAAAAGTGTAATGATAATGCAAGGATTTATGCTTTTGAGCCGGATATAAATGCTTTTGAAACATTAAAATTGATTAAAGAAAAATATAAATTAAATAATGTTGTTTTGGAAAATATTCTTTTTTCTAATAAGAATGAAAGCGTGGATTTTGTATCTATGACGCCTAACACACCTACAGTTAAGATGAATGCTGTTACTGTAGATGAGTTTGTTGAGAGTAATAATATAAGTAAAATAGATTATCTTAAAATGGATGTTGAAGGAGCTGAGATGCATATACTAGAAGGTGCTTTAAATACAATAAAAAAATTTTGTCCTTCTCTTGCTATAGCTATATATCATGGCGGCGAGCTTTTTATGGAGGATTTTTATAAAATTCCTGTGTTTATAAAAGAAATAACAGAAAATTACGAATATTATATAAGAACATTTTCTCCTTGGGGAGGAGAGACAATACTTTTTTGTATACCTAAAAAATAAAATTATGTTATAATTGTTATATGCTATATATAATATTGACTTTTTATAATGATACTTATAAAATGCAACTTTAGGAGATTAAAATTTATGGCAAGAAAAGATATAGTAAACAGCGTTATAGGAGATGGTTCATCTTTTAAAGGTACTTTTATCGTAAAAGGTTCTTTTCAAATAGATGGAAAATTTGAAGGTGAATTGAAGATAGACGGACATTTAATTATAGGTCCTAATGGTAAGGTAAAGACAAGCACTATTATAACAGAAAGCATTACAATAGCTGGTACTTTAATCGGCAATATAGATGCTCAAAAAGAAGTTATATTGATAGAAACAGGAAGAGTTTTAGGAAATATAGAAGCTCCTAAAATAGATGTAGGAGAAGGTGCCGTTATACAGGGAGAAATGACTATAACAGGCGGACAGAAAAAAGATATCACAAAAGTAGTGCATGAATCTTTTACAGGCATAAAAATTGAAGATGAGGTATCAGAAAATAATAATAATACTTCTGATAATAATACTTATAACTCTTATAACACAGATAATAATAATTCAAATAATAGTATTTTTTAATTAAGGTGTATTCATAAATGGCTATAAAAATAAAAACACAAGCTGAAATTAATTTAATGCGTGAAAGCGGACATATATTGGCTAATGTATTTAAAGAAGTTGAAAAAATAGTTCAGCCGGGTATCTCTACTAAAGAAATAGATAAATTTGTTTATGATTATATAAGAAAGCATAACGCCAAACCTTCATTTAAAGGTTACGGCAGACCTCCTTTTCCGGGTTCTATATGTTCTTCTATAAATAATGAAGTAATACATGGAATACCAAGTAAAAAGAAAATTTTAAAAGATGGGGATATTATAGGACTTGATATAGGTGTATATTATAAAGGATATCATTCTGACAGAGCATTTACATTTAAAGTGGGAAATGTATCAGAAGATGCTTCAAGATTGATTGAAGTTACTATGGAGTCATTTTATAATGGTGTAAAAAAAATAAAAGACGGAGTTCATTTGGGAGATGTTTCTCATGCTATTCAAAAAACTGCTGAAGATGCAGGTTATTCTTTGGTAAGAGAGTTTCAAGGTCATGGAGTTGGAGCAAATTTGCATGAAGAACCTGCTGTACCAAATAGAGGAAAAGAAGGAGCAGGTCCAATACTTAAAACAAATATGGTTATAGCAATAGAGCCTATGGTTAATATGGGCCATCATGCTATTTTAATAGAAGATGATGATTGGACTATAATTACCAGAGACGGATCATTGTCAGCACATTATGAACATACTGTAGCTGTCAAAGAAGATGGTGTTGAGATATTAACTGCTTTAGAAGATGATGAGATAGTAAAAAAATATCTTGGCAAATAATAGGTAAACTATATTATTTTAAGTTATAGATAAAATATTATAAAACTATGCTATTCTAAATATATAGAAATCAGGCAGAATATAGTTTATATAATTAATGTAAGATTAGTATGTTCTTCAGATAGAGTAATATAATGGTTGAAAATGTAGTATTTGTAAATTATGGTAATGCATTAAGCTTAAAGATATTCGTATAGCTAAAAATATGTTTGCTTATAGTTATTTATCTTAGAATAATCCTATCTGCAAGTAAATAAAAAAATAGTATAATGTAAAAATTTATTATACCGATACTTTAGACAATAAAACTTTATTTTTGATTTATATTATGAAACATATATTTTTTATATTTATTATATTAATATTGACTTGTTTATCAGTATATTCTCAGGGGCAATCGCTTAATACCCCTAACAGAACAGCAGATACTGCAAGAACTATTGAAATTGAGACTAATACCTATGAAGCATTATTCAAAGGTAAATTAGAGCCTGCTTGGGTATATATAGGAGAGGCAAAAAGAGCAATACATAATAATGATATTCCTTATGCTTTATTTATAATGAATAAAACCTTGATGTATTATCCTGATAATGCTGATGCCCATTATTTTCTAGGTTTAATATATGAAAAAGAAGCGGGAAACCCAGCAGAACAAGGTGGTGCTGCTTCTTATCGCTTGGCTATAGAAGAATATAAAAAAGCTATAAATTTAGCTACTAATCTTACAATACCGGCATATAAATTGGATGCATATTTCAGTCTTTTATATATATATGAAAGATTAATAGATGAAAATAATTATGCCAATATAGAAAAAGAGATTATTACTATGGCTGAAAATACATATAATAATTATGAAAAAGGAAGAATATATTTCAAATTAGCCGAACATTATGGTAATAGAAATAGAGGTACTTCTGCTGTAGATTATTACAGACAGTCCTATATTAATGGATACAGACAAAAATTATCTCTCTTTAGAATGTCTTTAATATATAGAAGAATGCGTAATTATGTACGAGAAAAAGAAACTTTAATGCTTGCTATTAAATACGATTTTGATAATGTTGAACCTAGCAATTTTGATGTTCAGAAGGCTATAGTTCAAAGATTAGAGGCATTGAAGAATGTAAGAATACCTAAGAAATTAAATTAATTTTATAATATGTATTAAAAATAAAAAGCAATGGTGTATTTTTTCATCATTGCTTTTATGTTTTTTATATATTTCTATTGAGAAAAAGTGATTATTATATTAGAATATTGTACTTAATAGTAAATAAATATTAAGAGATGTAAAATGAAAACAAAAATAATTCTAGTATTATTAATATTATTAAGTGCATTAAATTTATATTCTCAGGAAGATCAATTTAATAATGATTTAAATTTTTTAGAAGATGATTATACTTTCAGCAATCCTTTTCGTATATATGAAGTTGATAAATATTATATGGGCTGGCAGGATCCTAGGGCATTTATAGGACGCATATTATTTGCTAAGAATTTTAATGTAGAGAAGAATTTATCACTTATCGCTCCTGATGTTAATTGGGATTTTCAATCTTTATCAGTTTATGTTGAAGGGCGTTTAGCTAGCGAGATAATGTTTTATAGAAATAAATATTTTTCTGTAGGTATGGGCGGAGCTATGGAGATATCAATACTTGGAAGAAGCAGCGGATTATTTGATGTTTATGATTTTTCCGGGCAGTTTATGGTATTTGCTGATTTATGGCTTCAGAATCTTGTCGGAATTAACATGAAAATTAGATTCATACCTATGTATCATCAATCTACACATTTGGTAGACGGATTTAAAGGCGATACTCAAATAAAAAGCGGAAGCAGTTATGAATTCGGCTCTATCGCAGTTTATTATTATATTAAAAATTTTAGTATTTATTTAGGTTCTGAAATTTCATATAATGCTATAGGAAATAGTCCGCAGTTATTCAGAATACATACAGGATTAGATTATAGGTTTCCTTTATATAAAGATCAAATTAGTTTAATAACAGGAATAAATATTGCAGCCATTTTAGATAAAAAAGATAGGCTTGGACTTATAAAAGATCCTTGGCATGCTGCTGTTAATTTCGGTATAGGGGTTGAGTTTTATAGATATGCTGTGTCTTTAAAAGTTGGTTATGGAAAGCCTAGAGGAGCATCTAGTTATTTCGGATATGAAACTAAAGTTGGGCTTGAAATAAGTTTATTATTTTAAAATATTCCTATTAATAGTAATTATCTATAAATTAAATATATTTTTTAGAAATATTTATGATTTTTTTTCTTCATTATGATAAAAAATGATAAAAGACTATATTAAAAAAATATTTATTATGTTAAATTATAATTATGAAATGGAGGTAATTATATATGGCTGGATTATTCGATATAATAGGTCCTGTTATGATAGGTCCTTCAAGTTCTCATACAGCTGGTGCTTGCCGTATTGGGAAACTTGCTAAAAAGATTTTAGGTGAAGATGTGAAGGAGGCAAAAATATATTTGCATGGTTCTTTTGCTTTAACTTGGAAAGGTCATGGAACGGACAAAGCCATTTTAGCAGGACTTTTGGGATTTGAAACTGATGATCCTAATCTTAGAGACAGTTATAGTCTTGCTGAAAAGGCTAATCTTAAATATGAGTTTATTCCTACCAAATTGAGAGAGGCTTTTCACCCTAATACAGTATATATTGAAGCTAAAGGGGACACTAATGAAATTAATATATTAGCTTCTTCTATAGGCGGAGGTTTAATAGTTTTGGATAAAGTTAATGGTATAGAGGTACATTATAAAGGCGATTTTCCAACTATTGCTATAGTTAATAAAGATATTCCGGGTATTATAGCTAAAGTTACTTCTATTATATTTGAAAATGGAATAAATATTGAGAATATGAATGTAACTCCTCAATTTGAAGGTGTTAATAGAGGATATGCTATTATTGTTATTGGTATGACTGATGTTATATCAAAAGAGATAGAGGAAAAAATAAGAAATATAGAAAATATAAGAGACTTTGTATTTTTAGATAAGTTGTATTAAATATTTATGGAGTATAAAAAATATTATGGACATAAAATCTATAGAATCATTGGTGGCTTTAGCTGCAGAAAAGAAAGTAAAAATAAGTGATATAGTAATAGATATAGAGGCAAAATCAGAAAAAACTGACAGACAATCAGTTATTGATAAGATGACTTCTTATTATGATATAATGAAAGAAGCTGTTGAAAATGGAAAAAAGGATAAATTTAATTTTGTAACAGGTTTGCAAAATGAATGTGTAGAAATAGTAGATAAATTTTATAAAAACAAAAAAAGCATATTGGGAGAAATAGTTGGCGAGGTAGTAACTGCTGCGATGTCTGTAAGTGGTTATAATGCATGTATGGGTAAAATAATAGCAGCTCCTACTGCCGGAAGCTGCGGAGTAATGCCTGCTGTACTTACTGTATGTGAGAGCAGAGGATATAAAAAAGAAGATATAGTAAAATCAATGTTTACTGCGGCAGGATTTGCTGATATCATAGCACAGATAGCAACATTTGCGGGTGCTGAAGGCGGATGTATGGCTGAATGCGGTTCGGCTGCTGGTATGGCGGCTAGTGCTTGTGCTGAGATTATGGGGGGGACGCCTCAGCAATGTGCTGATGCTTTTGCTCTTACTATATCGGCTATGCTCGGACTTATATGCGATCCTATTGCGGGATTCGTTGAGGTGCCTTGTATGGGTAAAAATGTTATGTCGGCTGTTCATGCTATTGTTTCGGCTGAAATGGCTTGTGCTGGTTTTAAAAGTGTTATACCGGCTGATGAAGTTGTATCTGCTATGAAAGAAGTGGGCGATGGTATGGATGAAAGATTTAAAGAAACTTCTTTAGGAGGACTTGCAAACACTCCTACAGGTCGTGCTATATCAGAAAAACTATTGGGCAAATTAAATAAATAATAATGGTTTATTATATTATTTTATATGTATAAATAAAAGATCTCTGGTAATTTTTTTTATCAGAAATCTTTTATTTATTGCAAAATATAGTATTATTATTAAGTATCATATAAATTCACTTGCTTGATAATGTATTTGTTTAATTTTGATTATCAATAATAAAATATGCAATTATTTTTAGTATTTTTGTTCTAATTCGATTATATTAGTATTTATCTAAAATAATATTTATGCATATATTTTGATAAATAAGGCGGATGTATCATAATTGATATAATTAATAATATATGTTATTATATACATGATAATTCAATGTGTGGGGGCTATTATGAGATTTATTTCATGCACATTTTTATTATTGATGTTATTATCATGCACTCAAAATTCTAATACCAATGAAAATATTCAAAATAGCGAAACATCTGTAGAAAGTGCAAATATAGTTAAAGATTTATCTTTAGAAGATGCTATAGCAGAATATGAAGAATATCCTAGTATAGATATAATAAAAAGTCTGCTTGATTCAGGAAATATTAATAGTACTTTAACACAATCAACAAATATAGTAAATGCTGAAGATACAGAATATGATCTTAGTGTAGTTTTTGATGAGGGTACTACTGCTTTAATGATAGCTTCTTATTATGGATATGCTGATTTAGTAAATGCTCTTATAGAAAATAATGCTGATGTTAATATGAAAAATAAAAGAAATTATACAGCACTTTTATATGCTACAGATATATGGGCTAGACAGGGTATAGGAATATATGACAGTAATTTTAATGTTGTTGAGCTTTTAGTGATGACTAAAGCTGATGTTAATGCTGCTGATAATAATGGATGGACTCCTTTATTCTTTGCTGCTGATAATTCTAATTCTGATGTGGCGGTATTTCTAGTTGATAATGGTGCTGATATAAATATTGTAGATAATGAAGGAATAACTCCTCTTTTAGTAGCAAATGATGTTGAAACAGTTAAAATATTATCTAAGACAGTGAATATTAATAAACCTAATTTCTCTGGGATAACACCATTAATAGCATTTTCTATGAGAGATATATCTACAGAGGCTATTAATATTTTATTAGAGAATGGCGCCAATGTAAATATTGTAGATAAAGATGGTGAAACTGCTCTATCTTATGCTATTGAAAATGGTAATTTTGGGGCTGCTTTAATATTACTTGAAAATAATGCGAATCCTAATCTTGCTAAGAAAAAGGCAAAAGAGTTAGCAAATATAGCTAGAGAATTGGGAGATGAGGAAGTAGCTTCTATATTAGATAAATATTAATAAAATGTCTTTGTTGACAAATTATTTTATTTTGGTATATTTATTATTATATTGTAAAAAAATATATATATATTTTATTTGGAGTTTTATAATGTTTGATAACAATGTCCACTATATAAGAAAAGAGCTAGAATCTATTTATAAAATTATAGTAGAGAATTTAGGAAAAGAGTTATTAAATACTGAGATTAAGCGTCTTGAGTATGAACCTAAAATGGATAGAATTAATATTAATAATTTTATATTTATAAGGCTTACTTTTGAAAATGAATATGATCACAAAGAACTTTATTATGATATATACATTGAAGATGAAGACGGACATGATGTTGAAAGAGCTTTAATTAGTGTGGAAAAACCTTTTACTAAAGTTGTTGATAAAATAGATTATTTGGTTAAATTGAACTATCAAGCTAATAGAGATGATTAATAATTTTTTTATTAATTTTATCTATATGTATTTTATGCAATAAAAAACAAGGATTTTTTAATATCCTTGTTTTTTTATATTGCTTTAAAGTTAATTTAAATGTTTAAAAGTTAATTTAAATGTTTAGTAGAAAGTACAAATTTGTCTTCTGCATATCTTTGAGTATTTCCAGATATTATATCATTTAATTTTTCTTTTACTTCTGCTTCATCATCTCCATCAACTATATATAAAGTATCTCTATCAACTAAATAATATCCTTCATATTCCATATCTGTTTCATATTTTCCAAACTCCGTATTTCTTACTATACAAGCATTTTTGCTTTTTTTATTGTCTTGAACATTGAGAGTAATATCTTCAATCCATGTTAATGCAGCATAATCATCTCTTCCATCTACTATACCATTTTCATATTCTCTTTTTACCATTTCTGATTTGTCATTGAAAAACAAAAACTCTTCTTCTGTTTCTAATAGACTTGTTTCAAAACTAAATTTATAAATTTTTAATTTAATATTTTTAAATTTAGTTGGGGCTTTGCTGCGAAGCACACAGTCGTGCCAAACCCCAGTTCTTTTATTGGTATAAAAGAACCAAAAGAACTGCATTTTGTAGCTCAAATATACAATTTACACAACAAGTAAAACATTTAATTAAACTATAATTAATATTATTTAATTTAGCATAAAATAATAAACTTATTAAATTATTTGTCAACTACTTTTGAAACAAGTCTAATCTTCCGTCATCGTAATCTTCTTCAGACTGATACCAAGTAGTAGAATATAATCTTTGCAATAAGTAATATTCTTGAGCTGTAGTTCCTGCAGCAGCATTATTAACAGATACAGATGCATTTATCTTCATAACCTGAGAACTTCCATTCCAACTTGCTAATGGAGTACCGTCTCTAACTGTTTTATCATCACTTGGTCATTAGTTGTTAATGTTTTATTTCCTGATGAAGGAGCTGTTGTATCTTTATTACTGCATGTAGCTACTAATACTGATAGAATACTTAATATTATTTTTTTATAATGTAAATACCTTAACTTTAATTATTTATTATAAATAATAACATAAATTTTTATTTTAAGGTAAAAAAAATTTATATATAGTTATTTTTTTATATTACTCTATATATATTAAAATATAATTACATATTTTAATAAGATTTTATATTTTATATTACAAATAAAACATAATACATAGGAACTAATTTTATTAACAATATTTACCCTAACAAAGATATAAAAATAATTGAGTTTTAATTTTTTATGTAAAAATTGTATATAATATTTTTGACAATTTTTTATATTATTCTATAATAAAATCATTAAATAAGAATAGGGGATTAATATGCTTCAATATGCTGTTATAGGAGTTGGTACTTTAGGAAAGGCATTAATTAATAGGCTTATGACAAAACCTTCCATAGAAGTATTTGCTATAGATAATGATATAAATGAAATAGAGGCTATAAAAAATAGTGTTACTCAGGCTATGCGTTTAGACTCTACTCAAAAAGAGGCATTAGAAGCTATTGAGATTAATAAATTTGATGCGGTAATACTCACAATAGGCGAAGATATGATGACAAGTATATTAACTGCATTGCTTTTAAAAGAGCTTAATGTAAAAAATATTATAGCAAGATACTCTAATGAAAAGCATAAGGCAATACTTAGTATGATAGGAATAACACATTTAGTAAGCCCTGAGGAATCTATGGGAATACATATTGCTGAACAGCTTGAGGTGGGCGATACTGTTTTGCTTTATGATTTGACTGAATATCACTCTATAGTAGAATTTCCTGTTCATGGAGGACTTGCAGGTAAGAACTTCAAAGAGCTTGATTTGAGAAAGAAATACAAAATAAATGTTGTCGCTGTAAAGAAAGAAACGGTTGGAATATTAGGGGAGAAAAAAGTTATTGTAGATTGTACGCCTGATCCTGACGAGCCTATGGTTGAAGGGGATATACTTATCATTGCGGGTCATGACAAAGATATAGAAAAAATGTATAAAAAAATGGCTGAATAATAAATGAATATTCAATTTGCAAAAATTTTTATAGTTATTGGTATTATTTTAATAATTATAGGGATATTATTTTTATTTAATATTAAACTGCCTTTTGGAAAACTTCCCGGAGATATAGTCATAAAAAAAGAGAATTTTACTTTTGCTTTTCCTCTTATGAGCAGCATTATAGTTAGTATTGTACTTTCTATTATTATGTGGTTAATTTCTAAATTTTAATAATGTTACAACTATTAAAACATAATCTTTTTATGATATAAATAAAAAAAGAAAAATTTTATGCCGTCATTTTTTTAAAACATTTTCTGCTTTATGCAGTAAAGTTTTCACATAATGCGGTTTTTTATCATTAAGCACCTTAAAAGTTTTTAGCATATTACTTAGTTCATTAAATGTGATGCTGTAAAGTTTGGCAATTAAAATGTCATTTTGAATTTGGAGCATATCATAATCCTTACTATTTTGAGGCAAATCGAAACTATCAGGCAGAGAATAGAAGGCGGCAAGTTCTTTGTTGTTGTAAAGAGATAGAGCAAAGGCATTATTACAAATAGTCTTGTAAGTCTCAGTATCTAGCTCTTCATCGGAAGCATGTATTAAAGGTAATCTCATCAAATAAGTTTTATTAACATTCATATCTACTAAAAACCTCAAAACATAATCAAGAACTATACTATTGAATAAAGCATTAACCCATAAAAGCCTTTTGAATGAAATAGCTTTTATTTTTATATTTTTATCTTCCAAATAATATTTTTTTGAATATGATAAATACAAAGAATTTCCAGCAGTAGAATTTGAAGGTATAATTGAACTTATTAGTGTCCTTTCATTCGTATTACTTGCTATTCCTCTAAATGCAAGCCTTGGAAAAGTATAATCATAAACTATATATTTGATGAAGTCTTCTTTTTTTCCTATATTTATAAATCTCATTACTTTATTTTCTTTACTTGTTTTGTCATAACTGTTTTTATTTTTTATTTTTGTACTTTTCATCTTTTCTTCTGCTTCTTTTATACTAATATCATTATACAAATTATCCACCATTCTGTACACTTCTTTTGAAAAAAGCCTTTCTTTTAATTTCTCTTCATCTACAAAATACTGAGCTTCTTCAAATTTTGAATTAAATTGCCATACCATTTTCCCTTCATAAAGAGGCATTTCATCATTATTTCTTTTTTCCAAAAATATATCTTTATCATTAGTCATATGAAGTTCATTATAAAAATCTATATATTCTCTGTCTATTCTTTTTCCTATAGAATACATTTTTTCTAATATGTTTATATCAGAATTGCTTTCTATTTCAGGTATCATATAAGTATCTTCAAAGTATTTTCTTGAAAAATCAAGAGGATATAATATTTTATTTTTATTTTCTTCTTTATAAAGCCTTTCAGCATCATGCTCCATAAAAAAGCAAGGTACTTTATAATCTTTATTTATTATTTTTTCTTTTTTTAGAGACCATACAGCAAATTTATAGCTTCTATGCACATCATGAAATATAGCTTTTTTATTTTCAAATTGATAAAAATATCTGAAGTATAAATTATCAAATATATGTTTTCTTAAAATGATAGAACCTTCTTCATAGCTCCAAGCCGAAGGAGTAACATATATTAAAGAGCCGTTCATAGAAATTAAACTTATATTTCTTTCAATAAATAATCTGAATAAATTTGTGTCTCCTGCACCTTCATTTAAAGGATAATAATTACCATAATATGATAATATAGTATTTATTCTTTTATTAGTATCTTCATATTCTTCTTTTATCTCTTTATAATATTTAAGCAAATTATCCTGTGTCTGCTTTTTCTCATTATTTTTCATTGTTCTGTAATTGCTTCTGTACTGTGAGAAAAAGTCTTTATCGTCCAATTTTACTTTATCCCAAGGAGGATTTCCTATTATTATATCAAAGCCGTAATTATAGCTTTCTGGAAACTCTATATCATAATTAAAAAATTTATATTTTCTAGCAACTCTCGAAACTTCTTTAAAATCTTCAGAACCGCTGTTATAATGCTCTATATCTCTTAAATTAGTATAAGGATCTATACTCAAAACTTCGGCATCTTTTTTCTTCTTCAAACTCTCTTTTAATTTTTTATATGTAACCAAATCCAATATAGAAGATAATTTTCTCTGTTTAGGAAGTATTTCATTAATATATATTTCTTTTGATTTTTCTATCTCTTCGGTTGTGCTGTCTGGAAGAGATGATAACTGCTCGGATACATTTTTTAAATCTGCAAATACATCTCTGAAATCCTGAGAAAACAAATCTCTCTGATTATGTTCATTTTCATAATATTCGCTTAATGCCTTTTGTCCCTCTTCTATAGTGCTTCCTATTAATGAATTGCCCTCTTTTATATGATGTTCTATAAAACTTAAAGGTGTGCCGAATATAAAAGTTTTAAGCCATAAACTCAGTCTTGTAAGTTCTACAGAAAAGTAATTTATATCAACACCGTATATAACTTTTTTTAATAATATTCTTTTTAATATTTGAAGCTCATCAATTTCCATATCTTCAAGATTATAATTGCTTAAATTATCTTTTATTTTTTCTTTTTCGCTCATTATATAATCATACAAATAATAAAAATCACCGTTCTCATTTTCACTTTTAAATATTCTTGAATAAATATTTTCTGTAAGGGCATCTAAAAAATCAACCAAAAAATGTCCGCTTCCGCATGCATTATCAAGAACTTTTAAAGATAGTATATTATTTTTATATTTTTCATTTTGAAGTATTATATTAACCGCATCATGAACCATAAAATTTGATAATGATGCAGGAGTGTAGTAGCTTGCACTCATTTTTCTGCTGTTAGAACTATTAACTAAATATATGCTGTTAGGCTTTATCTCTCTTTCAACATCTACTGTTATATTTTTATTTTTCTTTATCTCTTCATAATCATATATTTCAAAGTAGCCTGATTTTTTTTCTTTATTTTCTCTGTACTCTAAATAATATTTTTTCTCTGCAGCATGTCTGAATGTGTATTGAAGAAGTCCCTCATAAATATTGCCTATATGTGTTACAGACATTATTGAAAAGTTTCTTATATTAATTTTATTTTTATCATCTCTTATCTGAAGAAGTTCTTTTAAGATATCATATACCTCATCATTACTGAATAAGGTTTTATTTCTTTTATATTCAAATAAAGGTGCTTTATTTACATCAAAAAGCCCGCCATTTAAAAGCGGTATATGAAAAGGTATGCTTCCTTTATCTAGTATATCAAATAATTCGCATAATTCCTGATATGCTTTTAATTTACTTTCTTTTTTTTCTGTGCTGTAATGCTCTTCTAATTTTTTATATAATGTAAATAATGCTTTTGATTTATAATGTTCATGCTCTGCGAATAATTGGCTTTCATATTTAGTTTCAAAGTATGCAATAAATAATAATCTATAAGCCATCATAATAGAATGATTAAACAGATTATCCAAACTTTCATCACTATATGATTTATATAATACCTGTCCTATTTTTTCTATTATAGAATTATCTCCGTAAATAACATTTTTTAAATCTTCTTCTATTTCATTAATAGTTTCTTCATTTAAAGCAGCTATTTTTTGTGCATTGCTTTGTTTTTCTTTATCTTCCAAAACAAAGAATTTTTTTCTGAATATATAATAAAAATATTCAAAAGCTTCATAATTATCATCATTAATAATATTTTCTAAATTTATTTCAAAAAATATTTTTTCAGATTTCTTATCTTTTAAATCATAAAGTCTCCATTCTTTACCATTTGATAATATTCCATATCTTATACCTAAAAATAAATTATATCTTACAAGCTGCCTGTGAGGAGATTCTTTTATTTTTTTACTGTCTAAACTTAATCCCCAGCTTTTAGCTTCAAATACAAGAAGTATATCATCTATATTTTCATTGTTAATATAATTATTCTTTATATCATCATCAGAAAATAATATATAATCAGGCTTCATTTCTTCGCCATGTATTATTATTACTTTTTGATTTATGTATTTATATTCAAATGCATTTGTTAATATAGGTTTTATAAATTCATCTTCCAATTGACTTTCATTTAACTTTTTTAAGTCATATTTTTTATATAATGATTTTATATAATCAAATGCTTTTTTGCAGTTATCATCATCATTAAAATATTTTTTTATATCAGAATTCAAAACTCTATCAGAAAAATAGTTATTTTTTATATAATCATATATCATAAATAAAAACCTATATTTAATTTAATATCTTTGTAAATACAATATAAATGAAATATATAAAAATGCAATTATTTTAATTCTTATTTATCTTTACAGCAAATTTAGGCAAAGTAAGCATGTATATAAAAGAAATACCTATACTAATAAGATTAAAAAATGAGTAAGGCATGTACTGTAAAGTATGCACCCCAAGTATAGAAGTCATATAAACTCCCGTAACAGTCCAAGGAAGCAGAACTTCTGTGAGTGTTCCTCCTTCTTCCATAGTTCTTGAGAGTACGCCTCTGTTTACATTATATTTATCATATACAGTTTTTAATACAGACCCCAATGTTAAAAATGTAAACTGCAAACTGCTTAATGCTGAATTAATAGTGAATGTTGTAAGCCAAGTTGTAAATATTAAACTTCTTGCCCCTTTTGTGATTTTTATCAATAGTTCTATTAGAGTATTGAAAGTGCCTATAAGTTCAAGCATAGCTCCGTAAGTAAGAGCAAGTATTAAAAATAATACGCTAGGCATAGTGCTTATCATACCACCTCTATTAAGTAAAAAATGTAAACTTTCTGGTATATTATCAGGATTAACTGTAGGAGACATTGATATATTAAATCCTGTTACAAAAGATTTCATAGAGTTTATTAGGCCGAAATCTTGAATTACAGCTCCAATTATTATAGCAATTAAACTTCCTATAAACATAGTAATTACAGGATTAACTCCTTTAACGCTTGCAATAAGTACGAATACAGGAGGCACTAATAAAAGTATATTAAAATTAAATATTTGTTCTAGAGAAGTCAATATCTCCTGAGCTTCTTTCAAATTTGATATATTAACATTTGGATCTGCGGCATTCAATCCCAATACTGTAAAAACTAAAGCGGCTAATATTGCAGCAGGTATAGTATTTGCGAGCATAGTTTTTATATGATTAGAAAGCGTAGTACCTGCCCCCATAGCAGCTAGAACTGTAGTATCTGATATAGGAGAGTTTTTATCTCCAAGGTAAGCACCGCTTATAACGGCACCTGCAACTAAAGGCAAAGGTGTATTTGTAGCCTGAGCAATACCTATGAATGCAACGCCTGCAGTAGAAGCAGATCCCCAAGAAGTTCCTGTAAATACAGAAAGAAATGAAGTTACAATAAAAGCCATTACAGGTATAAATGACGGATGTATTAATTTTATTCCATAGTATATAAGCATAGGTACTGTTCCAGAATATACCCAAGCTCCAACTACCACACCTATCAGTATAAATATCAATACTCCAATCCAAGTATCAACTACTTTTTTTATGAATGCATTTTCCATATCCTTCCATTTATATCCTGCAAAGTATGCTATTATACATGCGGATAAAGTTCCTAGTGTAAGTAAAAATTCTATAGGAACGCCGTATTGTACAGTAAATATTAAAACGGTTATAAGTATGAAGAGCAGCGGAAATAGTTTCCAGAAAGTATTAATTTTTTTTGTTTTCATAAAGATACCTCTATGCATTGTATACTATATTAGGGTATTATATATTCATACTCATAATAAATCAATCCTATTTAATTTTAATTATTAATTAGTATGTTTGTTTTAAAGTAAATTAATAAGTATTTGTAGTATTCTTTATAATAGTGATTACTAAGCACGCGTTAGATTCGCTGTAAAAATAAGTACAGTTAATAACTTCATATTTACCATATATTTAAATTCATTTACCGCGTGTTATTAAAGCTCTAAAATTTAAAAAACATTTGGGCGGGCATGCTTTTTCTTGATGAAGTAACAATGATTAATAAAATTTTTATTATAGTGTTAAGTTATAAATTTTATAGGGTGGGGATTAAAGTAAATTTTGTAATCTTAATTTGTTTTAATACTACAATAAGTAAAATATATACTATTTTATAAATGTTTTTTGAATAGTTATAATATTTATTAGACTTGTTTCAAAACTACTTGACAATATTAATTATAAAAATTATTTAATTTTAAAATTACAGAGATGATGTTTTACATGTTGTACAAATTATTATTTTAGTATATAAATATACATCCTTTCACCTGCCGTAGGCACACAAAGTGAGGCGTACTTCGTATGCTTCTCACCGCAGGCGGGCTGCCTGGGTCACCACCGAGTAGGTGCCTTGCAGAGCGGGCAGCAAAAGAAGTGGGGGGCCGAAGGCACGCAGAGCGTGGCAACGCAGTGTACTTCGTAGGGCTAGTCCCCACAAATTATAAATAAAATTACTTTTGAAACAAGTCTATTATAGGCTTTTTATTAAGTATATTAAATTAATATTAAACTATTTATATTATTGACTTTTAGCCAAAAATATAATAGAATAGTCTCTATAAATTTTATATACAATGTGTTTATATATATAAAATATAAGAAATCATTTCCGATAATATATTAACCTTTAAAATTATGGAGGCATAATAAATGGCAGAGCAGACAGAGCAACAACCTATTGAAAGTACTGAAAATAGAGTTGACCTCGAAGATAGTACCAACCTTGTTACTTTTAGATTAGGCAGCGGTGAGTATGCTATAGATATCATGCAGGCTAAAGAGATAATTAAAATGGAAAAGATTACACTTATTCCTAATGCCCCAGATTTTGTAGAAGGTGTAATAAATTTAAGAGGTAATATTATACCTATAATTGATTTAAAAAAGAGATTCAATTTAGAAGAAACCGAAGGCGATAAAAATACAGGTATTATCATAGTAAAAATAGAAGATGTTGATATGGGTATAATTATCGACTCTATTTCTAAGGTAGTATCCATTTCAAATTCTGATATTCAGCCTCCTCCTCCAATGCTTTCAGGTATAGGTCAGAAATATATTAAGGGTGTAGGTAAATTAGAAGATAAATTATTAGTTGTTTTAGACCTAGAAAAATTATTTACTACAGACGAAGAAGATGAAGAAGCATCAGCTGATAGTTAAAAAGTAGCAGTTATTACTTTACTTTCACTGATAATAATATCTAATATCTCATCATTATCATCTTTTGGTATTGACGGAAGTATCTGATAATCATAAGCCAATCCTATTCTTAAGGCACTTTTATTAATTCTTAATATATTGTCATAATATCCTCTTCCAAATCCTAGTCTATTACATTTTTCATCAAAAACCAAAGCAGGAATAATGAACATAGATACTTCATTTATATCACAGTCTTTACAATATTCAAAAGGTTCTCCGCATCCGAATTTTGTATTTCTGTTGATATCTTTATCATAATCATTTATATATTTTAATTTCATATTATGATTATCTATAAGGAACGGTACAGATACTTTAATATTATTTTTTAAAGCATATTTGATTATTTCTTCAGTTGGTACTTCATTATTGAAGTCTGCATATACACATATAGAATTGAATTTATTAATATTTACTATATTTCTAAATTTTTTAGAAATTATAGAACTTTTATCCTTAATAAAATTAGAATCTAAATTGTTTCTTATGAGTTTAAAGGATTCTCTTATTAATTTTTTTTCTTTTTTAATATTATCTTCATTAGGAGAAATTTTCATCATTTAATTCTACTAATAATTCCTGTAATAATTTATCTCTAATAATTTGATCAATAATTTTTTGAGATGCCATACCTATATCAATAAACTGTACAGCAAAACCTTTAGGTAAGTCAGGTTTTTGATTATCATTATTAATCCAAACTACTTTAGCTTCAGTGAATAACTTGAAATCTTTAAAAGATATAGTAAGTCCAAGCATATCACCCTTATCAGGAATATTAGTATCAGATGATATATAAGCACCATTTCCGCTTATAGAAAGTATATTTCTATCTATAGTTCCTCTAATCTTATCTTTATATGCTATGACAACATTTAAAGGCCAATTAACTCTTGAATACTGCCTTCTTTTAGTATTTCCATCTTCTAATATCTTTGAAACTTCATTTTGTATGGATTGTACTATTACACTTACATCTGTATTTCTATGGAATATTAAAGCATAAGGATATGCCGTTTCATCAAAACCATCTGAAACATCAGTCATAACCAATTTTATTTGAGGATTAATTTTTTTTACTTTATCTACAAATAAACTGATAGCATCTTTTTCACTTTCATTGTATCTTACAATATAAAAATATATACTTAAATTATTTTCTATGATATATCCTAAAGAGGAATTAATATCATTGAAAGTGCTTATATCGAATATATTATTAAAAGCATTTTTATATTTAGTTAAAATAGAAGGATTATTTTCTATGATTACACCTTTTACTTGTTCTTTATCCATTATTGCTTCTCCTGATAATACTTGCTTATTAAGTATAACATAATTTATTATTTATGCAATATTTTGAACGAAAAAATAAAAGTATAAAGTTATTATACTTGTTTCAAAACTACTTGACAAGATTACATATGAAAATTTCGTAATTTTATAATTTATAAAATAATGTTTGACATGTTTTATAAATTATTGTTATAGTATATAAATATGCAGTCTTTTTGCTTCTTTGTGCCAACAAAAGAAGTGGGGTTGGCACGACTGTGTGCTTCGCAGCAAAGCCCCAACTATAATTTAAAAATATTAAATTAAAAATTTATAAATTTAGTTTTGAAACAAGTCTATTGATATTTTCTATTAGATTTGTTTCAAAACTACTTGACAAGATTATATATTAAAATTTTGTAATTTATCAATTATAAGATAATGCTTTATATGTTGCATAAACTATTATTATAGTATATAAATATTTAGTCTTTTACGAAAGCGTAGCCGGGCTTATATAGTATATAGTATATAGTTTCTTACGATTGTATGCTTCGTAGAGATAGCCCCATCAAAATTATAAAAAATTAGTTTTGAAACAAGTCTATTTATATGTTATAATAAAACATGAATTAATAAAAGTATTAAGAGAGTGCTTATGGGAATAAGAGAAAAATCAAAAGAATTATGGGATAAAATTTCATTAGCAACTACATTTGATAAGTTAACATCTATTATTGATAAAACAAAAGATATACTGAATCTTTCATCATCAAGACATCTTTCTAAGTTTTTAGATAAAATACAATTAATGGTTGATATGATAGGGGATTATGTTAATGGTAACTATAAAGATGTTCCTTGGAAAAGTTTATCTGCTATAGCTGGAGCATTAATATATTTAATACTTCCTTTAGATGTTCTTCCTGATTTATTTCCAATTATAGGATTATTAGATGATGCATTTATAATAGGATTATGCATAAAATATTTTTCTGAAGATTTAAATAAATACAAAGCTTGGAAGTATGGAGAATCAGAAGCCGAAGAAGCAGAATATGAAATAGTAAATGAAAAAAGAGAAGAAACAGAAGATGATGAATAGGGTATATAGATTTGTTAAATAATGATTATAGTAAAGATATATTTACTAAGAGTATAAAATATTCAAAAGGCGTAGGTCCAAAATACGCAGAAATACTAGCTAAAAAGGGTATAATTACTCTGTATGATTTAATAGCTTTTTTTCCTAGAACCTATGATGACAGAAGAAAAACTCTAAAACTTCATGAAGCATTAGAAAATAAAGAAAAAACTTCTGTTGTATATGTAGAAGTTATAGATATTTCTAGTTTTACTTTTCAATATAGGAGTAAACCTCTAGTTATAGTTACTGACGGTACTGCAATATGCGAAGTTCCTATTTACGGAGGAAGGCTTCCTGCAGGAGTGAGTAAAGGAGCTAAACTTTATCTTACAGGAAAATTTGTTAGAGGAAGCAGAGGAAAACTTCAATGCAGAATGACTGAGTTTGAAAAACCTTCTTCAAATGCATTGTCTTATGGAAAAATAGTACCAATATATCCTCTTACAGAAGGACTTTCTCAAAAAAAGTTAAGAACATTAATTGTAGATGAGCTTGAAGTATTTGAAAAGAATATGAAATACGATATACCTAGTGTCATTAAAAAAAAATACAGGCTTAAAAGTTTTGTTCCATCTATTATGGAGATGCATTTTCCTACATCATTTGAGGCTCTTGATGAGGCTAGGGAGAGCTTAATTTTTGAGGAGTTTCTAACCTTTCAATATATACATCTAAGTGAGAGAAGACCTAATATTTTAATAAAAGATGAAAGATACAATTCTTCAAATTTACTTGAAAAAGTAAAAACTACTATTCCTTTTGAACTTACTAAAGATCAATTAAATGCTATAGAAGAAATAAAAAATGATTTATTTTCAAAAAAGCAAATGTTTAGACTTCTTCAGGGAGATGTTGGAGCTGGTAAAACTATAGTGGCATTTTTAACTTCATTGATACCTGCAGAATCTGGATTTCAAACAGCATTTTTAGCCCCTACAGAAATACTAGCATTGCAGCATTATAATACTTTTAAGAAACTTATTAAATCGGCTGGGCTAGAAGATATTATAAAAATAGATATACTTACATCTTCTGTAAACCAAAGTGAAAGAGGGTATTTATTGAAAAGGCTTAGGGAGGGTAAAAGCAGTATATTAGTAGGTACGCATTCTATTATATATGATGAAGTAGTATTTAAAAATCTTTCTTATGCAATAGTAGATGAACAACAGAGATTTGGGGTCGCTCAAAGAAATAAATTATTATCAAAAGGAAAAAATGTTGATTATCTTCTTATGACAGCCACTCCAATTCCTCAGTCATTAGCATTAACATTATTTGGAGAATTGGATTTGTCTATTATAAAAACTCTTCCAAGCTCAAGAAAAGGAGTGCTTACAAAATATAAAGAGCTTTATGAAAGGGATCATTGTTATAAATTCTTAAAAAATAGAATATTAAAAGGTGAACAGGGATATGTCGTATTTCCTCTAATAGAAAATAATGATTCTAGTTTTATTACTCTTTCAAGCGAGTTTCAGAGAGCTAAAGAAACATACTTCTCAGACACTCAAATAGAAATAATACATGGCAAAATGAAAGATGAAGAAAAAGAATATATAATGAACAGATTTGCAAATGGAGATATAAAAGTATTATTTTCAACTACTGTAATAGAAGTAGGTATTGATAATCCCAATGCCACAACTATATTAATTGAAGGAGCTGAGCGTTTTGGTTTATCGCAGCTTCATCAGCTTAGGGGTAGGGTAGGCAGAGGAGACAAATTAGGTTACTGCTATCTTATACTTCACAGTGAGCTTAATGACATTATAAAAGAAAGAATTAATATAATATGCGAAACTACTGACGGATTTAAAATATCAGAAAAAGATTTGGAATTAAGAGGTGCTGGGGAGTTTTTAGGAGATAAGCAAAGCGGTATTCCAGACTTTAAACTTGGAAATATCATAAAAGATAAAGAGATAATGCGTAAGGCTAAAGATGAAATGCGTTCTTTACTTAAAGATGAAAACTCAAAAGAAATTTTTTATAAAGAAAATGAAGCATTTATATTAAAGGCTAATTATCTAAAATCAAGAATAGTTAAAGATGAATAGTTTTTTATATATTTTAATATTTTTATATAAATAAAAAATCACACTATAGTAAAATATTTTATAATAAATAATAAAATATTTTAATTTAATATTGACAAAAACATCATATAAATATATAGTTATATTAACAGTACCCCATGCACGTCACTTGATGATGTGGACCATTTGGGGACATTTTTTATTTATGGTCATTTTATGGATATAAAACATCCTTATAAATATGAAGAACAGCTTCAAAAATTAAAAGATAGAGGCTGTATTATTAATGATGATAAAAAATGTATATCTATACTTGAATCAGTAAATTATTATAATTTTAGTGCTTATTTTTTACCTTTCAAACAAAGTAACGGAAGTTATATTAATGGTACTTCATTTGAAAAAGTTTTTAATATTTATGAGTTTGATAGAAAACTGCATACTATATTATTTAATGCATTAGAAGAGATATATATTTTTATTCGTGCTAAAATATCATATTATCATGTTCATAAATATGGAGCATTAGGATATTTAGATGAAACAAATTTTTATAATAAAAATGATGATTTAAAAGATATAAATAAAAAGATAGAGTATCATAAAAAATTTATAGAAAACTTTAAAAGAGAAGTAAATAATAATAAAGTATTATTCGTTAAACATTATATAGATAAATATAATTCTAATTTTCCAATATGGGCAGCAACAAAAATATTTACTTTTGGTATGTTATCAATTTTTTTTGCTAATTTGAAATTAGAGGATCAGAAAATATTAGCAAAGGATATGTATAACATTACGGCTTATAAATTAGAAAGTTGGCTTCGTTGCTGTACGGACTTAAGAAATATTTGTGCTCATCATGGAAGACTTTATTATAGAATTTTTCCATCTATTCCAAAACAAATGAATAATTTAGATAATAATTCAGAGAGAAAGTTATGGGGAGCTATATTATCAGTTAAAGAATTATATCCTTTTAAAGAAAAGTGGAATGATGAAATATTACACAATTTTATTAATCTTATTGATGAATATAAAAATGATATAGATTTTGTTCACATAGGATTTCCAGAAAAATGGAAAGATTATTTAAAAAAGTAGTTATTATATTATGTAATTTTATTTAAATAACCCACCCTTTATATTTTATTGTTTTATTTATAAATTTTAATTTTTATTATTTTTATAGCCTATTTAAAAATTAAGGCACCCACCCAAGCGTATATTAAATTTAAAAATCTTTCTCCACGCACGGTTAGCTGAATTTTATATATAATTAAAATTAGAATTTAAAATTAATTTACATTTTTAATTTTACTCTGCGTGCGTTATGAAGATTATGAGTTTAAATAAAACTAGGGCGGGCGTTATAATAGCAGTAAAAGTAAATAAAGAAAAATAATACAATAATAACAAATAAAAATTTTAAATTATAATGGGCGGGGAGTTAGAATAAAGTTAAAAATATAAAAACCCCATTAAATAATGAGGCTTTTATATTTAAAGTAAATAATTATTACACTATTATAATCTCTATCTATGTTCATCAAAAAAATTAATAACTAATTTTATAATAAAAAATAAAATAGGATAATAAATAAAAGGTAATATAAGAGCAAGAAAAAATCCGCTGCTGGTTCTTATTGGATATATAAACATAGAAGCAAGCAATATAAATGGAAAAAATAAAATTCCTAATATTACTATAAATATCCATTTTATTATGGTTAATAATAGAGAAGTTTTTGTCATTTTAGCTTGCACATTGACATCGTATAATATTTCTTTGTTTTCTATATTTTTATTTGTGAATGTAGTTTTTAATTTAAAATATAAATTAAAAGCATTAGTATGCATATTTGTTATTTTATAAAAAGAGTTTGATCTTAAGTTTATTTTAACTCCTTTTTCATAAAAAGTTTCATTCTTTTCTAATGTAAAATCTGAAATATTAAAATTTAAATTTTGATTATTTGATACACTTACTAATTGAGTTTTATCAATTTCTAATTTTTGATTTAAGTAAATAATGATTTTAGGCATTTTACTTTTTGAAAAATTATTTGTGTATATAGTCATTTCTGAAGCAGTAATTTTTCCCACAGATATATCTGTACCTGTTTCTTCATTGCTTACACTTACATAATTACCTGAACAGCTTATTATTAATGTTAGTAAAAAAATTAATACTATAATAATTTTTTTCATATAATCTCCTTAATATTATTAGATCTGTTGCAATTTTGTACGTACATATAGTGATATTATTATATAATAAATTTAAAAATAATATTTATAGTTTTAATAATTGGGGCTTTGCCTACGAAGTACACAGTCGTGCCAAACCCCACTTCTTTTGTGACGCTGTCCGCCTTCGGTGTGGCACAAAGAAGCAAAAAGACTGCATTTTTATATCTTATTTGGATAAAATTATATTACATTTAAAACAAAAAATAATATATAAAACTACTATAAATAAAACTTATATTATATATTTTTAATCATAACTGTATAAAAATACAAAATTGCAACAGGTCTATTATCTATATTATACTTTCTCACTATGACAAAAAATGTCGTATAAAAAAGAAGCCCCATTAAAAAATAGGACTTCTTTTATTTTATTATTACTAATGCAAATTATAAAGTTTATAGCTAGCAATAATAAAAAATTATTCTTTAATAAACTTTTTGAAATTAGCTACTTTTTCTTTGGCTACAGTAAGTCTCTTATCTTTACTTTCTTTTACGCAAACCTCAAAATAGAATTTTATCTTAGGCTCAGTACCAGAAGGTCTTATAGTAATTTTTGTTTTATCAGCAAGTATGTATTGAAGTACATTAGATTTTGGAAGAGTGATATCTTTTATTTTTTTACCTGTATTATCATAAACTTCTTTTTTCTCATAGTCGCTTATAGTTTCTACTTGCACTCCTGAAATCTCTTTAGGTAAATTGTTTCTGTAATAAGTCATCAAATCAGATATAGCCTTAGCTCCGTCAGCACCTTTTTTTGTAATTGATATAGTCTCTTCATAGAAGTATCCATATTTTTCATAGATGCTTTCTAAATAATCAGCTAAAGTGATGTTGTTATCTTTACAGTAAGCAAGCACTTCAGCAAGCATCAAACAAGAACTAACACCGTCTTTATCGCGTACATTTGAATTAATACAGTATCCGAAACTCTCTTCAAATCCGAATAAATATGTACCTTCTTTATCTCTTTCTATAACATCAGCAATCCATTTAAAACCTGTAAGTACATCGTAAATCTTAACATTATTAGCATCAGCAATAGCCCTAGCTAGTTCAGTTGTTACTATTGTTTTTACTATGTACGGATTTTTAATATTTTTTTTGTTTGTGATGAGATAGTATGCCATTATGGATCCTATCTGATTACCTGTAAGATACATATAGCTTCCATCTTTAGTAAGCAAAGCACATCCCATTCTGTCGCAGTCTGGGTCGGTACCCATAACAAGTTCTGCACCTATCTCTTTAGCTTTATTAACGGCTATCTGCAATGCTTCAGGATTTTCTGGGTTAGGAGATTCTACAGTAGGAAAATTTCCGTCTGGAGGCTGAGCACCTTCTAATGTTGTTAAATTTGTAAAACCAGCCTTTCTTAAAGCCATAGGAACCATTTTGTATCCAGAACCATGAATTGGGGTATAAACTATTTTTATATCATGATGTTTTTTAATGATGTCTGGATTAACTAAATATACCATCAAATCATTCATGTATTTATCTTCAATATCTTTTCCTATTATAGTAATTTTTGAAGAGTCGCCCATTTTTACTTCTTCAGGCTTAACTTTTAATACTTCATCTATGATATTTTTGTCATGAGGCGGTATAACCTGAGCTCCGTCAGTCCAATAAACTTTATATCCATTATATTCCTTAGGGTTATGACTAGCAGTAACAACTATTCCTGCAATACAGCCTAAACTTCTAACAGCATAAGAAAGAAGTGAAATAGGGTGAATATCATCATATAAATAAACTTTTATTCCGTTTGAAGAAAGTATCTCAGCAGCAGCTTTTGAAAATACATCAGAATTATTTCTTGAATCATATCCTATAGCAACTTTATAATCACTTCCGCCTTGTTTTAATATATAATTAGCTAAACCTTGAGTGGCAACTCCAACAGTGTATTTATTCATTCTGTTAGTACCAACTCCCATTATACCTCTAAGTCCGCCTGTACCAAACTCCAAATCTCTGTAAAATGCATCTGTTAATTCTTTTTCATTACCTGCATCTAATAATGCTTTAATTTCTTTTTTTGTTTCTTCATCATAAGGACCGTTAAGCCATGAATCTATTCTTGCTTTTACTTCTTGTTCCATTATACACACCTCTATTTAATAATTATTTTAAATAAATTTAATAAAAAATTTAATAATGTATATATAAATTATAGTATACAAAAAGTATATAATCAAGTAAAATATTTAATTATATTATTGCGGCATAGAAGCAGCATAATGTATTGCAGTCCAAGCTACTCCCATAAAATTATCCCATCTTCCATCTTGAGAATCAGTTTTAACATTTGGAAGATATAAGTCTGTAGGTTTAATAGAAGCAAAAGCTGAAGTTGTAAGAGCAGTTGGGGAAGTTCCTAAATATTCAACATTTTTAAGAGAAGTACAGTTTTCAAAGCTAGTATCATTTATTTTTATTGTACTGCTTGATATTTGAATATTAACTAAAGCTTTGCAGTCTTTAAAAAAGTTTGCAGTTATTTGTTCAGCTGTAGCCATTATTACTGTTTTTAATGCGGAAGCTCCTTCAAGTGTAAAATTATATGATGTCTCAAAAGAAGCGGCTGATAAATCTAATATAATATCTTTTTCATTTTGTGTAACATTTTTTATTTTATCAAAAATATCAGAGGAACTATCTATATATCCTCTAACAGTTATAAGATTTTGTCCTGTTTCTTTTTTATTATTTTCTAAAGCATTTTTTATTTCTTCTTCTGTGGATTCATTTCCTATTATATATATTTTTTCATTCACTTGATTATTATTTACTTGATTATTATTAGTAGTATTATATGCTTGATTATTATTGCTGTCATCGTATGGAGAAATGAGTTTATAATTACATGAATATATTATAAAAGAAAGCAGTATTATAACTAATATTTTCAATTTATTTCTCCAAAGTTATTTTTTATTATTAGGGCATATTTTTACCATAAAATATTTTATCCTTTTCCCAAGTATAGTTAAAAAAACTTTCCCAACTAGAATCGCTTGATGCATTAGGCAGATATAAATCTTTAGGCTTAGAATTTTCAACATATCCGTCAAATACATTTCCATTTTTTATTTGTATATTATTAACATTATCACCAAGATACTCTACATCACTTAAAGAAGAGCAGTCTCCAAATGAATATCCGTATATATATTTCAAACTACTAGGCAAACTTATTTTTGTTAATGATTTACAGCTAATAAAAGCTGATGGTAGTATGTATGTTAATTTAGATGTAAAGTTAATGTCATAAAGAGAATAGCAGTAAGCAAATGATTCAATATTTATTATTGTCAAAGTATCAGGCAATACAACAGAAGTAAGGCTTATACAGTTATAAAATACTTTATTTGCTATTGCAGTTATTTTTGTTTTGCTTAAATCGGCTTTTGTTAATTTTATACATTTATTAAAAGATGATGTTTTTATTGTTTCTATTGATGAAGGAAAATTAATTTCACTAAGCGTAGAACAATTCTCAAATGCACTTTCTCCTATTGTTTTTATAGTTTCAGGTAATTTTATTGCAGCTATATTGTTATTATCTTTGAAAGCATTGTCTTTTATTTCTGTAACTGTAGTTCTGCTTATATCAAGTGCAACACCATATTTGCTGTATTCTGTTTTTTCTATTATTTTATTTATTGTTTCTATTGTGCTGTTTTTATCTATATTATCTCCTGTGTCTTGCAAAAATATTGCATAATATCCGTATTTATCAAAATATTCCTGCATTTTATTTTCTATTTCTGTTTCCTGAGTATCAGATTTAATAATATAATATTCATCTATATTTTCTGGAATTGATGAGGATATATTTTGATTATTATTATAATCTATATTAAGAGGAGATGTAGCCTTATAATTACTGCATGAGATTAAAAATAAAATATATATAAAAAAGAGTTTTATTTTAAACATTCTTAAAATATTTATCCTTATAATTTCCATGCATTTTATTTCATATGTAAAAAAAATCAATAACAAAAATAAAAAAAATTGATTTATGAATATAATAATTTTGATAATATTTAAGTATAGATAAAACAAAATATACAAATTTTTAAGTTCGTAAATTTTTTATTGTTTTTTACATAGCATACCTACAAATGCATATATATAATTTGTGTACTTTCAGATATTAAAAAAACTATATTTACAAATTATAGTTATATATGTTTGTATATGTATAAAATAGCCGAATCTGATTTTTATACTTGTTTAATAATATATAAATACCGCTGCGATATTATTTCATTATTATTCAGACATACTTTGCCCATAATGAATTTTATCAGCCCCCCAAGTAATACCTAAAAAGTTATCCCAACTATTACTGCTAGGTGCTTCAGGCACATTAGGAAGATATAAATCAGTAGGTACTGCGGAACTAGTAAATGGAGTATCTGTTATAGTAGGAGTATCTCCTAAATATTCTACATTTTTTAAATTAGTGCATGATGCAAATGATGAAGCATCAATAGATGTTAAACTAGAAGGTAATGATATATTTACAAGACTGCTGCAGTTTTGAAATACATTAGCACCTATTTTTTCTAATTTGTCATTTAGTTTAATTGAAGTAAGTGAAATACAATTATCAAATGTTGATGTTTCTAATGATGTGATATTTGGAGGAAGTACTACATTGTTTAATTTCTTACAATTATAAAATGCTTTATTTGCTATAGTTTTAAGATTATCATTAAAAATTACTGTCTGAAGTTCACTGCATCCTGCAAATGAATGATGTCTTAATACTGATAAATTAGAAGGAAGAGTTACATTAGTTAATGAAGTACATCCCTGAAATGCTGATATTGCTATTTCTTCTAATGTATCCGGAAAAACTACGGCACTTAATGTGGCTGAACTCATAAATGCTTCTTGAGGTATACTAGCAAGTGTAGTTCTGCTTAAATCAACTTCTATTTTTTGCTCTTTGTAGTACTCTTTATTTATAATTTGTTTTATATATTCTAATGTTTTTGAGCTATTTATATCACCTTTTACTATTATTTTATATTTATTAAATTCTTTATAATATTCTCTCATATTATATTCTATATCAAAATCAGTGGCATCAGGTCCTACTGCATATAAATCATCATTAATATTAATAGTATTATCATTGTTATTAATATTATTATTACTATTACTGTTATAAGGTGATGTTGCCTTATAGTTACTGCATGAAATGAATAATGATGATATAAATATTGATAATAGTAAAATAATTCTTATAAACATTTTTTAGACTCCTTAAATAATAATTAATAAAATAACAAATCAATATTTTTTATTTTATTAATATTATTTATACCCACATATTACTATTATAAATATAACATTTTTTATTATTTTGGTATACTGCTTCCGTAATTTATTTGTGTCCAAGTAATGCCCAAGAAATTATCCCAACTATTATCTCCAGGGTCTGATGCAACATTTGGAAGATATAAATTCTTTAGTTGATCTACTCCATTTAATGTTACAGCAGCTATAGTACCTGTTTTTGTTCCAGCATATTCCAAATTAGCAAGTTTACTACAGCCGTTAAAACTGTCCGCATCTAAAGTGGTTAATGATTCAGGAAAAGATATAGAGGTCAATGCAGTACATCCGCTAAAGGCATTAGCCCCAATCGTAGTTAATTTATTATTTAAAGTAACTGTAGAAAGAGCAGTACATCCGTTAAAAGCATTATCTCCGATTGTAGTTAATTCACTATTTAAAGTAACTGCAGAAAGAGCAGTACAGCCATCAAAAGCATTGGCTTCAATTGTAGTTAACTTACTATTAAAACTAACTGTAGAAAGAGCAGTACATCCGCTGAAAGCAGATGCCTTTATAGAAGCAGCATCACTAGGCAGATATATTGCTTTTAAAGTTGTACTATCTTTAAAAGTATCAGCTGTTATTTCTGTTAAAGTTGTTTTAGTCAAATCTACTTCTATTTCAGCATTAGCAGTTTTGTAGTAGTCTTTATTCATTATTGTTTTTACATAAGTTAATGTACTAGTTTTTGATATGTCTCCTGATATAATTATCTTGTATATGCCGAATTTTTCTTTATACATTCTCATATTATATTCTATATCAAAATCGGTTGCATCAGGTCCTGATATAAAATTATCTTCGCTAATATCAGTAGTAGTAGTAGAATCAGTAGCGGTATTAGAATCAGAACCAAAAGGATTAATAACTTTATAATTACTGCATGAAATAGTAAATAGTAAAAATGCGATTAAAAAATATTTAATGTTGTTTTTCATAAAAATAACCCCTGTATTATAATGTATTTATAATTTAGGCACTTTGAATCTCACCCCAAGCAGTGCCTCATGATATCCGTCTGCTCTTGTATCTATTAAATATCTGTACCCTAAGTCTATAGACATATATGGAAGTACATTGAAAGCAAAACCTCCGCTGAACCCAAAAACCATAGTAGTTAAAGAACTTCTTAATTCTATATTATTTATTTTTGAATTAAAAGTATCATTTATTCTCCCTCCTATAGAAATTCCTAAATATATTGTGAATGGAGGATATTTTTCTAATAATGTTTGTTTATAACTTTCATCTGTTAGTTCTTCTTTTATGAGGAAAAAATTGATATCAAAATATACTGAACCTAAAAGAGTATGCATAGCTATATCATTAGTCATTCCTATTACTTTTCTTGCCATATATTCAAATTCAAATCTTACAGGGGAGGACTTGTTTATAGTTGGTATACTGTATCCCAAAGCAAAACCGCCGCCTAAATAATTGAAATATCCTTTATCTCCATTTTCTTTTACATACATATAATTTCCATCATGCGAGAATATAAATTTAGGAGTGATATATAAACCTTCAGGAATGAATGAAAATAATTTTTGAGTATTTCCTAATATTAATAAAAACATAAATACTATTAAATAATATCTTTTCATCTAATCTGCTCCTAAAAATTAAACCTTACCGAAGCTACTATATCATGATTAGACTGTGTTTTAGTATTTAATATAATCCTATACCCTAAATCCACACTGACTAATGGAGTTATATGAAATCCCAAACCTCCGCCAAATCCATAAACAAATTGAAATTCATTAAAATAAGTGCTTGTTTTAATAAGTCCATTATATTCAAAATTGTTATTTATAATATAAGTATCCAATTCGCCTCCGATTAAAAAACCAGCATAAACGGACATAACAGGTCTTTTTCCATTATGAAATGTGCTTATTGCAGAATCAGGGTTATTATAATCTATATACAAAAAATAAAAATCATAATAAGCAGCTGCCAAAAAACTATGAGCCTGCATAGTGTTGATAGGAGATACATACACATTTTCCGGTAATGGATTTCTGTATAAATACTCAAATTCAACTCTTACTGTTGAATATTTATGAAGTACATTAAAATTATAACCTATAGCAAGCCCGCCTCCAATATATAAATTTTGTATATTCTTACTGCTATTTTCTTTTTCTATTCCGGAATCCTCTATTTCAAATAAAAATTTAGGTGCTAAATAAGCTCCTATATCCATAGACATAAGCATATTAGTAAAACATGCTGTAAATATAGAGATAATCAAAAATTTTCTTATTAAAAACTTCATAAAATGTTATCCTTAAACATCAAAACAATATGCCTATAGCAAATCTTGGCAGAGGAACAATCCTTATTATACTTTTATATGAAAATCCTATATCTATTATTGATATATCAAAGAAAGGACGAACTCCACTATTAATACCTAAGCCTCTTGAAATATCTATCCTAAATCCCATCTCTCCTGATACATAAAAATCCCATATATTACTATTTCTATTAGTATATGTTGATGTTGATTTTTGTAATTGTTTTCCTTGAGTGATAAATAATGTTGTTCCTACTTTAGGCATTAAGAAAAAACCTGAAGCACGGTCTTTACTATTGAAATAAAATCTGCCGCCTACAGAAAGCCCAAGTCCGTATACATTTCCATTATATTCGGATGTTGAATTATTATAATATGTTTTCATAGCATAAAAGCCTGTATCTACATTAATGTCTATTTTTTCTGATGCTCTGAAAGTATATGTAAGATCTAATCCGAAAGTACCTTGAAGTCTCAGATTTTCACTGTCATTTGATGGTAGTAGCAGATTTACAAGAGATGGGGCAAGAAGCATATAAAAAATTGTAGTTCCAAAATTAACGCCTATAGAGTTTCTATGCGAATTTATACCGTTTTCATTACTGCTATTATTTTGGTATTTTTCAAATGCAATATTTGTAACATCATCAGCAAATGTGATATCAGCAAGTATAAATAAAAATAAAATTATTAATATATTCTTTCTCATGCTATTTATACCTCACTAAAACCTTAAACTGAAACCTATTCTAGGGAATATAGAAAATCTTATTGCCGAAACATAATTTATCCAAGAAGGAAAAGAACTCCAAGCAGGTATGCTGGCACTTAAATCTATTAATCCTCCTCCGAAGAAATTTATTCCTTCTCTAGTATCTTCATATATCCCAGAAAGTCCTGAGCGTACATAATATCCTATTTCAAATAATGATATATCTATATAAGGTTTTACAGGCCATTCTTTAGTAGGAAATAATTCTATACTCCAGCCAAGCTCATAGGAAATGTACATTCCTGTATCAATAGTATGCCTTTTAGTTTTTAATCCTGTAATACCATTTTCTGTTTCTATATCAGATATCAATGTTTCTACACCGAATCTAAAAGTGTTGATAACTTGTCTGTTTTTTCCCCCATAAAATGTTATACCAAAAGTTACAGGAATAAATATTAATGATGCTTTTAATACTGTATCAGAGGATATTAATCCTCCTATATTTCCGAAATCTCCCGCAGAAACCACAGAATCAATTAATCCGCTAGCTTTATCTTTTGGTATATTTAAATTAAATGACATAGATTGAGCACCTACACCAACTTCTATTCCTACTCTTGGATGAACCAATAATGTATATGATACTGTAGGTACATACCAAAAACTGCCTTTTATATCTATAGCATCAATAAATTTTTGATTTTCTCCTAAATCAAATCCAATTAATCCGCTGAATGTCTCAAAATTATCAAACAGAGTATTAATCATAGGCGGAAATAATCCTGCATATCCCGGATTAAGATTTACACTTATCATTTGTCTGCCCTTAATCCAGCTATAAGTATTTGTATCCGATTGCGTAGACAAAGGTATACCATTAGCATATAGATTAATAAATGATATATTAAATACTATAATAGCCATAAGGATTTTTTTCATAATTTTAAGCCTTTTTTATTTTATGATTTACTGCTGTCAGGTTTTATTACTTCAGGATTTCCAAAATGGCTTCCTCCGCTCAAGCCGCTAAGTATATCTTCTATTCTTTTTTTATCTTCTTCACTAACATTACTATTACCTATAACAGTATTTACATCTACATTGTTTGGATCTTTACTTTGCATTATTCCATTAATAGCACCTAATGCATTTTCAGATCCTACTATATTAATTATTTCATCAACAGCTTCTTTTGCTTCTTTATCCATGCTAATTGTACCTAAACTATCTCCTGCAGGTACTGTTACAAGATATCCTCCGTTTCCGTCATTATACACTCCGCCTACTCCCAATATAGGTTCTTCAAATGTATACTCTCCCTTGTTTTCTCCTGAACTAATTGTTAATTTATTTCCATCTACTGTAACTCCAGGCCAATTACCATTTTGCATTTTTCCCAAGAAGAAATCAGGTCCGGGTTCTGTTATTGTAAGTTCTGTTTTTCTGCATGAAAATATGGCTAACAAAATAAAAATTATGGATATATATTTATTAAATTTCATTGTATATTCCTTTGGAAAATAAAAATTATATTCTAATTATATAATTTTTATCAATAAAAACAACTAAAATAAAAATACATCCATTAAACTCGGATATATATACATTAAAATTTAATATTTATGTATCAGAATCGTTTTAAAAATACTTAACAAAATTAAGTATAAAATTATTTAATTTAAAAATTATGAATACAATGTTTTTTATGTTGTATAATTAGCTATTCCGATATATAAATATGCAGTATTTTATAAAGCTGAAATTATAATTAGAAAAATATTCAAATTGAAAAACTATAAGTATTAACCAAATTTGGTTTTGGAATAATTTTATAGTATAATATGAATATGCATTATAAATATTTTTATGAATTGTATTATAAATGCTTGACAGAAAATTTGAATTGAAGTAAAATTCTTTAATACGCATTAAAGAATTAGGGTAAATTTCTTGTCTTATGGAAAAAAATACAGAACATATAACTTGTTTAATTAATCATGAAGAGAGTTTTAAAAGGGTTATTATAAATAGGAATTACAAAACAAAAAGATATTATATAGATTTTTTTGTTGCAGGATATAAATACAATAATGGAAAAGATGTTATAGATTTATTACTTAAAAATGAGCCTATAAATTTGCTTCGTGATATAACTAATCCTTATGATAGATTTGCTATAGCTATTTATGACAGAAGTTTTGATTTTAGACTAGGATATGTTCCAAGTATTATCTCTCCTTTAATATCATATAAACTAGAGGACAAAAGAAATAAAGTATATGCCAGAATAAAGAATGTAAAATTAGATGCTATAGATGAGTGTAAAATAGAAATAAGAGTATTTATAGATATAGATAAAAATAAGAAGAAAGCTGTATGAGATATTATATTGATTATAAAAAAAATATATGATATCATATATTCATTATGAATAAAGTTTCAGTAAAGACAGAGATAGAATTTCAAAAAATTAAAGATAATTATATAAAAGAACCATTCAAACATCGTGTTTATATACTTACAGGTAAAGAAAGACTTTTTAAAAAAGCATTCATAGCAGCTATGCATTCAAGTATGTTTCCAGATGAAGGAGACAGCGAAATGAATTACAGTGTATTTTATGATAAAAATGATGCTGTAGGTTTTACTCCATTAGAGGTAGCAGATACTCCTCCATTTGGCTCTAAATTAAGACTCATTGTAATTTATAAATATAATAATTTTCAGGAAGATTTTTTAGATTATTGCTCAAATCCTTCAAAAACTTCTGTAGTTATACTTGAAACAGAAAGTTCATTAGATGAAGATCCTATATATAAATATTTTTCTAAAAAGAAAGATTCTAATAATATATATTTTATAGATTTTCCTCTTCCTGATGAAAGAGATTTCAGAGGATTAATAAATGCTTATATTATTAAACAAGGTAAAAAAATATCTTCTGAAGCTATAGAATATCTTATTAATAATATAAATTTGGATTATGATTCTCTTTACTCAGAGCTTGGGAAAATATGCAGCTATAATGATAAAGAATATTTAAATGTTGAAGATATAGCGGATTTTACTTATATATCAAAAAATAGGAATATATTTGATTTTTTAGATGCTGTATTTGAAAGAGATAGAAAAAAATGCTTTAGTATAATGCATAGATTGGATCAAGATGCTTCAAATTCTTTAACTTTAATGATGAATAATTTTTTGGCTGTATATTATATGAAGATATTTCCGCCTCAAACTACACTAGGTGAGATAAGTAAATTAACTAAGATTCCTGAGTTTATATTAAAAAAGAAAAAAACTTCATTAAAACTGTTTTCATTGGAGGAGATAGTAAAAATAATATCCAAAATCTCATATTTAAATACTTTAAGTGTTACAACACCTGTTAATATTTTTAAGGCTCATTTTGAATTATTCTTGTTTACAATAACGAAATAATTTTATAATGTATTTTATTTTTAGAATAAAAATTTAATTATAAACTTTATTAATTAATTTTAAAATCATATAGTTATAATTCTTTTATAAAAAATTTAAATGGCTATTTATTATATTTGAAAAAAATTCTGTTCTAGTTTATGATAATTTATATAGTTGTTAATTAATAAAGATTTAAAAAAATATATATATATTTGATTATTTTTATTATTTTATGAAGTTTATAATAGCATAACTATATTTTTTAATTTTTTAAATAAGCAAATATCTTTAATATAAAGATTATATAAATAAATAGATTTTAATTACAAATTTATTTTATATTAATAGAATTTTCTTTGACAAATAATCTTTTATTTTGTATAATATTATATATATTTGGAGGGCGGTTTTTATGTATTTAGTAAATCTTATGGAACAAAAAGTTTCAAAACTAGCAGACTCATACTTAAAAGAAAAAAATATCCCCGTTAATACTAATATGCGTATGGATATAATAGCTTATACTTTGAATAGAGTTCAGCCTCAGTATGTTACAAGTGCCAGAGGAGTTCTTCATAGTTATAATAAAGATACTATACAAAGCAATACAGAAATATTGAGTATTATAGCAGATGCTTGTGAAATAGTTACTAGAAGAAAGGAAAATACATTACTTGAGTCGGTTCCTTCTATTGATGAGAGCGGATATTATTTAACTTATCCTAGTATAATGGGCAATATTACAGCTTCTAATAATTTTGGTAAAATAGAAAATGCTTTAGTTTATATATTTTCTGAAGGCAAAATACTTCAAGGTTATGGGGTTAATTTTCCCAATCCTGCTATAGTATCAAGCAATGTTCCAGGTAAATTTATGTTCTGCTTTATGCCGAAAAAAGTTGATTCTAACGCTGAGGTTGAAGTTAAGCTTAATATTGTTATAGAATCAGAAAAGTTTATGCAATATGAAAATGTATTAACTTACAAGTTGAAACCTTCATACTACAATGCAGGAGATATGCCTCTATTTTGTATAGAAGAGGTTAATGATATACTGCTTATAGAAAATCATAATATAGCTAAGTAACTATAATTATTTACCACTGTCAAATATATGCTGTTTGTTTAGAGATTTGAAGAGAAGTTGATGAAAGTAATTAGATTTATAGTATTTGCATGTTTTTTGGTTATTTTTATAGTTATAGCAAACATAATTCATAAGAATATTAATTCGTATGAAGCTGCAGACATAAAAAATCCTTTTACTTATTATAATTTGATAACATATAGTAATAATGAAATTAAGTCATTAGCTTCTTTATCATTTAAAGATTCATTTGAAAGTTTAGCTGAAATGTTTGATATAGATGTTTCCTTTGCAGTAAATAATATACTAAAAAAAGATATAAAGATTAGAGAAGATGATGCTCAATTAGTTGTATTTACCGGCGGTAATTATATAATGCAGATAACTATTAATAGCAGCTATAATGTTGATACTTTATTTGAGAATATATTGAATAGTTTGTATTCCAATAATATACAATTAGAAAAGTATTCTTTAGATGATGAAGAGGGTAATATTTTAGCTGAAATCTATACTCATAAAACTGATAATTATAAAATAGTCATAACGAAGAGTTATATATCAAATTCTAGTAATTTATCCATAGATTATGTTAATTTATTGGAATTATGATATTTTTTCTGTATTATTTGTATAAAAAATTATTTTTTTCTTGACAAATAATTTACTTGATATAATATTACTAAATAAGATTAATTATTAATTGCTTTAGTAAGGAAATTAGGTTATGAATAATACAAGAAATACAATACAAAAGCAGGTGATTTTAAATGCTGTAAGAGAGCTAAAAAATCACCCAACTTCAGAAGAAGTTTATAATTATATAAAACCAAACTTTCCATCTATAAGTTTGGGTACAGTGTATAGAAATCTAAATTTGCTGTCAGAAACTAAAGAGATTCAAAAATTATCTATAATAGATGATGCTGTTCGCTTTGATCATATAACTAACGATCATTATCATTTTCAGTGTGGTAAATGTAAGAAATTGATGGATATACCTATGGAATATCAGAAAAAACTAGATGAATTAGTTTCCAAAGAATATGATGTAGATGTATTTAAACATGATATTGTATTTACAGGTACTTGCAAAAATTGTAAAGATTGTTAATTAATTTGTGAATGTTCATAGCATAAATTTATTATGATTTTTATTTTTTGATGATTAAGTATATTGAAAGTCTTGATTTTAATATTTATATTTTATATACTATTTATATAACATTTTAAATTTAAGGAATAATTATGTCAAAAGGCTATTTAGCTTTAGTGCTGCATGCTCACTTACCTTATGTGAGACACCCTGAACATGAAAATTTTTTGGAGGAAGAATGGCTATATGAAGCTATCACAGAAACTTATATACCTCTACTAGATGCTTATGACAGAATGGTTAATGACGGCGTTAACTTCAAGATAACTATGAGCGTAACTCCTCCTCTTATGAATATGCTTGCTAATGAATTGCTTCAAAATAGATATGTTAATTATATAGAGAAGTTGATAAAATTATCAGAATTGGAATGTGAAAGAACTTCATTAGATCCTAGTTTTCATCATACTGCTGAGTTTTATAAAAATAAGTTTAAAAAGATAAGAGATATTTTTGTTTATAAATATAATAAAAATTTATTGAATGGTTTCAGATACTTTTTAGAGAGAGGGAATTTAGAGATAATTACCTGCGGTGCAACACATGGATTTTTCCCATTTATGCAGGAATATCCTAAAGCGATAGAAGCCCAATTAAAAATGGCTGTAAAAACCCATGAAAAACATTTAGGCAGAAAGCCTACAGGAATATGGTTAGGCGAATGCGGTTTCTTTCCCGGACTTGAAAAGCATCTTGCCAATAATGGCATTAAATATTTCTTTGTTGATACACATGGTATAATGTATGCTGATAAAGTACCTAAATACGGAGTTTATGCTCCTTTATACTGTTCAAGAGAGAGTAGGGTAGCAGCTTTCGGAAGAGATATAGAGAGTTCAAGAAGCGTGTGGAGTGCCGAAGTAGGTTATCCGGGAGATTTCAGATACAGAGAATTTTATAGAGATATAGGTTATGATTTGCCTTTCGAGTATATTAAAGATTTTATACAGAGCAACGGACTTAGAAAAAATACAGGAATAAAATACTATAGAATTACAGGAAAAGACTGTCCAAAAGAGCCTTATAATCCAGAGTGGGCTATGGAGGCAGCTGGAGAGCATGCCGGAAACTTTATGTTCAACAGAGAAAAACAAATTGAGTATTTAGATTCTGTTATGGACAGACCTCCTATAGTTGTATCTCCTTATGATGCTGAACTTTTTGGGCATTGGTGGTATGAAGGTCCTATGTTCATAGAGTTTTTAATGAGAAAGATACATTATGATCAAAATACTATAGAAACCATTACTCCTAAAGAATATTTAGAAAGACACCCTGTAAATCAAATATCAATGCCTTCAATGTCAAGCTGGGGAGCTAACGGATACGGAGAAGTTTGGCTTAATGGTACTAATGGCTGGATATACAGACATTTACATAAAGCTGCTGAGAGAATGATAGAATTAGCACATGATTATTATAATGAAACAGGTCTTTATGAAAGAGCATTGAATCAGGCAGCAAGAGAGTTGTTGCTTGCTCAAAGCAGCGATTGGGCTTTCATTATGCATACAGGCACTATGGTTGAATATGCTGTTAATATGACAAAATTATATATAAAGAGATTCACAGACCTCTATTATGCTATTAAAAACAGAGATTTAAATGAAGAATGGCTAAGAAAAATAGAGTGGCGTGATGATATATTCCCAGAGATGGATTTCAGAATATACAATTAAAATAATTTGATTAGAATAATAAAAGAGTATGTATATTTATAATATGCATACTCTTTTTTAGCTATATAATAGACTTGTTTCAAAACTACTTGACAAATAATTTTATGAGTTTCTTATTTTATGCTAAATTATATAATATTAATTATTAAATAAATCACATGTTTTATATATTGTATAATTTGTTATTTTAATATATAAATATGCAGTCTTTCGCCTGCCGTAGGCACACACAGTGAGGCGTACTTCGTATGCTTCTCGCCTGCCGACACCAAAGGTGGACTTCGTCGGCACGCACGGCGAGGCGTACTTCGTATGTGCCACACCTGCCAAAGGCACGCACAGCGAGGCGGACAGGCGTCACAAAAGAAGTGGGGTTTTGCGTAAGCACGCAGAGCGGTGCACGACTGTGTGCTTCGCAGCAAAGCCCCAACTATAATCAAAAAATATTAAATTAAAAAACTATAAATGTTAATAAATTTAGTTTTGAAACAAGTCTAATAGAATTATTTAAAAGTTACTTGACAATATTAGTTTTGAAACAAGTTTATTTATAAAGATTAAATAATTTTTTAGCATTATAAAAATAACAAATAAAAATTATTCAGCTATAAACTACAATAATTTACTTCTATATTTTTTAATTATGATTGATATTGGTATATTTTTATTTATTTCTTCTTCAAGGTTATAATTGTTTAGTATGTATAGCAACTCATAACCATTGGGCATTATTCTTATATAGGCATCTGATAAATCTTCAATACTTACTGGGTAATAAGGTATTCCTAAGCATTTATTATCATATAAAAGCTGTATATGATTTATAAAATTATTTCTTTTATTTTGATAATCATTTTCTAGTTTTTCATTTGATTCATTTAACTCGTTTTCTGATATTTTATTTTCATTGTATACATCGAATTGTTTTGATAAACTGCTTCCGATTATTTGATAAGAAGAACTATTATATATAAACTCAAAAATATCTTTAATAAGATTAAAATCTATTTTCATGATTGTAATATTATTATAAAAAAATTGGAGATGGCGGGACTCGAACCCGCGTCCTACGAAGCGTACCACATTCGTCTACATAGCATATCTTATCTTTAAGATTTCGCCTTATAGGTAGAAGATAAGCAGAAAAACTACAAGACTAGCATGAATATACTTAATATCAGGCTCATACGGCACCCAATACAAGTTCTATGTGTTTTGGCACCGAAAAAGTAACCCATAGACAAACTACTTAATCAGCGGCAGCTTCAATTAAGCTGCAAGTGCGTATTCGTCTGCACTTATTGTTCAGTATGATATTAACGTGCATACACCTAGCACGACTATGCAAAATATGTTCCAACCATCGCAGTCGAAGCCGGAGCATCCCCTTTCAAAGATCAAATATGTATTTATGATATCATTTATACAAAAATTGTCAATACATTTTTAACATATATTTTTTATAAATTTTATTAGCTTTTTGGAAGAAGTTTTACAGGATCTATAGATCTTCCCTGATAAGAAATTTTGAAATATAATTCACTTCTGTCTATCATACCTGTATTTCCTATATCTCCTATATAATCGCCTTTTTTCACAATATCCCCAAGTTTAACATTTATTTTAGAAAGATGGGCATAAGAAGTATTATATCCGTTTTTATGTTTAAGTATGATAACAGTACCGAATCCTCTTATATTGTCAGCATATTCTACTATTCCGTCATCAGAAGCTACAACTTTATCTCCCACATCTCCTAATATATTTACACCTCTGTTTGCAAGCTTATCAGAAGCTACTCCATATCCTGAAATTATTATTCCTTTATAAGGCCATATAAAAGAACTTTCAGGCAATATACTATCATCATTAAAAGAGTATGGGACCATTTTTGCCATTTTTATTTTTATATTTGCTCCTGCATATAATTTATATTCATTTGCATTTTTTATATTATTAAGCTGCATCAAATCTCTTAAATCCATTTTATGTTTCTGAGCTATTGAATATAAAGTATCTCCGCTTTGTACTTTATAATTTGATATTACTAAAGCAGTTGTTTTTTTAGGATTAGCATATACTTTAAGAGTATCTCCGACTTTCAAAATATATTTGTCATTTATATTATTTATAGAATATAATTCTACTAAATCCATTCCCCTTGCTAATGCTATTTCGCTTAAAGTATCTCCATTTTTAACTTTATAATTTTCTAAAGTTCTATATGAAGATTGTTTTGAAGAACTGCTTATATTGATATTATCATATATTTTTAAAGTATCTCCGATTTTTAGTACATAATTATTATTAAGATTATTTAACTCAAGCAGATCTTTTAAAGACATAGAATTTTTTAATGCTATTTCTCCAAGAGTATCTCCGTTTTTTACTTTATATGTTTTTATAGTTTTGCTTTGTGCATTAGATGTATTAGCCCTTGCATATATTTTTAATTTTTCGCCTGTTCTTAATTTATATTTTAAAGGATCATCTATATTATTAATTTTTAGAAAATCATTTACGCTGATATCATTTTGGAATGCTATTCCATATAATGTATCGCCGCTTTTAACTGTATAATATTCTATTTCTTTTTCTGTATCTTTTTCATTATTTGTATTATTTTCTTTTTTAGATGATTTCACATACATAGTTTTACCTACATATAGTTTATATTTATCAGGATCATCTATATTATTTATCTTTAAAAATTCGCTTGCTGTCATTCCATGAGAGAAAGCTATTCCATATAAAGTGTCTCCGCTTTTCACTTTATAAGTATCATAACTTTCTGTATTATTATTATTATTGATATTATTATTATTTGAAGCATTACTTTCTTTTTGATTGTTTGCTACTTTAAGAGTTTCTCCCACTCTAAGATTATATTTATTGGCATCTTTAATATTATTTATAGCTAGAAATTCATTAGCAGTCATTCCATGTGCAAATGCTATACCAAATAGAGTATCTCCATTTTTTACTTTATAATCTTTATATGAGTTTCCTTCTTCTCCTTTCAAGCCGAAAACTTTATTATCAGAATCATATACAAGGGTATAGCCTTTTTCTTTAACTTTTAAAATTTCTCCAACTTTAAGTTTATATTTATCAGGATCTTTAATATTATTTATTTTTAAAAATTCATTTGCACTCATGTCATGGGCGAATGCTATTCCAAATAAAGTATCTCCATTTTTTACTTTATAATCTGTATAATCAGCAGCAAAATTTAGAGAAGCGAAAGTGCATCCTATAATAGAAGCATATTTAAAAATATTTTTCATAGTTATTGTTTTCAGTTCAATTCTGAGGTTTTAATTTGCTATTTCAAAAACATCATCCATAGGCGGATCAGAAGGCATAACTGTAACAGTTACCTCTTTAACACTAGACATCTGAGGTCCTATCTTGATTTTTTCTACAAACTCATCAATATCATTTTTAGTCTGTAAATATCCAATGACTTCTACAGAACCGTCATAATTATTCCATACTTTTCCGCTGACTTTCATTTCATCAGCTACCTGTTTGGCATAGTACCTGAAACCTACGCCTTGAACTCTTCCTTTTAATATAATATCTACTTTAAACATATATAGATTATCGGAAATATATTTTATCGAATTTATATGAATAAATAAAAATTGACAATTTATACAAAGGGTTATAAAATATTTAAAATGTATAATATAGAAATTACTATAAAAAATATTGATTTAAAATTTATTTCAAATGACAAGTTATTTTCGCCTAAAAATATAGATATAGGAACATTATCTATGATTGATGAGGTAAATTTTGAAAATGAAAATAAAATTTTAGATTTAGGATGCGGATACGGAGTTGTTGGAATATTAGCAGCAAAGATAATAGGTGATAATAAAGCAGTTATGTGCGATATAGATTCTGAAGCCGTAGAAGCATCAAAGAATAATGCTGTTTTAAATAATGTTTCAAATATCAGTATTGTTCAAAGCGACGGATTAAAAAACATAATTGATAAAGATTTTTCTATGATACTTTCTAATCCGCCTTATCATACGGACTTTTCTGTGGCAAAACATTTTATAGAATCAGGTTTTTACAAACTAGCATTGAATGGTAAATTTATTATGGTAACTAAAAGGCTTGATTGGTATAGAAATAAACTCTCATCTGTTTTCGGCGGTGTAAAGGTGAAAGAGAAAAATGGATATTATATTTTTATATCCGAAAAGAGAAATATGCTTGACTCAAATAAGTTAAAAAAAAGATTAAAAAAAGAGAATAGAGATACTCTTAAAAGTATGACATCCAATAAAAAGAATTATAAATGACCTATTATAGGAAGTCCTGTTATATAAAAAAATAATACATTAGCCAAAAATCCTATTATAGTACCGAAAATTATACCGAATATTACATCAAAAGGATAATGAAGTCCTACATATACACGGCTGAAAGCTATAAGAGATGCTATAGGGTAAAACAGCAAAGCAGAATATAAACTATAGCTTCCCATAGAAAATGATACCGAAAAAGCTACCATTGTATGACCCGATGGAAATGAATGTTTATCAGGCGGATACATAAATGGTATTTTTTTATGCTTTTGATAAGGACGCGTTCTGCTGAAGAAACTTTTTATATATAAAAATAAAAATATGCAGATAAATATTCCTGTTACTGCTCTTGAGAAGTATAAAGGAGCATAATCTATTCTAAACATATAAAATATCAAATAAATTATCATCCATATATATCCGTCTCCCATTCTGCTCATAAATTTCATAAATGTTTTTACAGGACCTTTTCTATTATCTTTAAATATTGTTAAGAATAATTTACTGTCTATATTGGACATAAATCTTATCAATGGAAGATTGTTTATATAGCTGAGCCTTTTCTGCTTTCTTCTCTTTTTGAGAATCTTTTTAATTTTTTTTCTGATTTTTTTATGATTTTTGGGGCTATCATCATTAATATTATTTTGTTTGTTTTCCATAAAAAGAAGTCCGATTTAATGATCTATAATAAAATAACATAAAATATAAATAAATCAACTATTAAAAAATATTACAATATATATTAATTTTAAAATATTTAGTGAATTTTGTAAAGTTTCCGAAAATAAAATAAACATATAAAAAAATTCATTTTTAGGATATGAAAAGGTGCTTGTAGGAAATGATGCTTATGAAAAGTTTATCGATTATATAGAAAATATTATAAACTTTAATTTTTTATCTCATATACCCGGTTCTGATGATACTGTAGAAAGGCAAAGAGAATCTATTATTAATATAGTGAAAAGATCCAATACTAATGAATCTTTTTTAGAATATATATCATATACATATACAATATTTGAAAATGATATAATAAGGCAGATATTATCTATTTCTTGGATTAAAGGAAATGGGGAAGAAGATAAAATGATCAATGATGATAAGTTTGAACTAAATAGTGAAGAATTAGTTAATTATGTATCTATACTTCTAGTTTTAAAAGATATAATGCATACAAGTTATATAGCATCTCTTCCTTTATATTATGAATATAAATATGAGCAGAAAGAGTTTATTGACAAAGCAAGAGAAATGATAGAGCATTCTGTATCTAATATATCCACTTTAGAGAATATTAATCCTATATTTATATCAATAGCGGCAAAAAGTGTTCTTCCTTATTCTATGACAAATGATGAGCTTTCCTCCTCATCTAAGCTTATAGCAATACTTTTTAATTTGTCAAGAATAATGGCTTCATATCCTTATACTGATAAGATTATTGAAAATACTCAGCCTATATTCTCAAGTGCTTTATATAACTTGGTGAATAATGCTTCTTTCTTGGGATTGGATTATAAGATGATAAGAGTGATATACGATAAAGCAAAGATAGGAGAAATAAATTGGAAAAATTAAGTAAATATAATATAAACTTTATAGTATCTGCTATATCCTCTTTAGTTATAATATCAATGTGTGCTTATATGATTTTAAATATACCGTCATATATCATGAAAATATTGATGTTTATAGAATTTTTATGTTCTTTTTATTTTGTATGTGTTTTATTTTACAAAATGAATAAATATTCAAGAATTGAGACTTTTTTTTATTTAATTATATATTTAGTTCCTTTTATACTGTCTATACTTGGACTTTTTTACATAACTAACTTCTTTTCTTTAAACAGAGTATTTTTAAGAGAAAATATTATATCTTCTTTTCTTACTAGAGGGTATCATGTTCTTTTTATTTTTTATATATCGCATATAATATACTTTTTTTATTTGTTTAGTATTGAGAATAAGAATACTTTTTACGCTTTGATATCTTCAAATTTTATTATAGTTATTTCTGTGATAATGGCTGTTATATTTATAGTATTATATGGAATAATAAATTGGGTTTTTGACAATAAGATAATAACTTCGTATGAAGATAAAAAAAATGAAATAATATATGAAGCTGGACTTGCATTTTCTCAGAATGCTGACAGTGATGAACTTGAGTATGAGGGATTTGCTAAAAGTTATGATATGGTTCTTGTATATTATGATAATGAGTTGAAATACAGATCAGAAGATTGGGATAATTTTGAAAGAAGTAATTTGCTTTTTGAAGTTTCTATTATGCAGGGAAACGGATTTTTATTTATGGGAAGCGGAAAGGAATTTATTTATCCATATTACATGTTTATATTAATATATGTGATAATAAATTCTATCATACTAACATGTTCTATAATGTTCTTTAAATTATTCTTAGACAGAAAATTTAATGGCTATGTTAATATTATGATAAAAGGTTTTAAAGAAGATAGTTATATATATGCAATAGATACTGATAAAATGGACGATACAGAAATAAAGAAATTGTCAGAATTATATAATAAAAAACTGCTTACATACAAGTATAGAGAAAGATTTATAAAGATGTTTACAAGATAAAATTTATTCTCTATATAAAAATTTTAGCATCAATAATCAGTTATTATCTATAGTATATAACAATTATTATATCATTTAATATCAGTCTGTTTAATATTTTTTTATTCTATTTAATTAGAAATTACCTGAAACTTTTTTTACATTTTATCGTCTAATATGCTATAATATTAAGATGATGTAAAAATATAAAATTAAGAAAACAATTTATGAAAACAATAATAGAAACAGTTGTAAAAAGACCTGTAACTATACTTATGGTTATTCTATCAGTGATTATTTTAGGTATTGTAAGCCTGTCAAAACTTTCAATAGATTTCATGCCTAGCGTAGAAGTTCCTTATGTAAGTATATATACAAGTTATAAAAATGCCGGTCCTGAAGAGATAGAAAAATCGGTTACCAAAATTATTGAAGGAGCTGTAGCTACTGTAAATGATATAAAAGAAATTACTTCTACATCAAGAGAAAATGCATCGGATGTAACAATAGAGTTTAATTGGGGAACAGATTTAAATGATGCTTCAGAAGATATAAGAGAAGCATTGGAACAGGTTGTAGATTTGCTTCCGGATAATGCAGATAAGCCTGTAATAAGGAAATTCAGTACAGATGATATTTCATTAATGGAAGTTGCTATTTACGGCATAAATGATCAGGCGGCTTTATATAATATAGCGGATAATCAAATAGCACCGCAAATAAAGCAGGCTAAAGGTGTAGCTCAGGCTGAAGTTTTAGGCGGCTTAAAAAATGAAATAAAAATAGATGTCAATTTAAATAGATTAAAAGCATATAATATTAATATAAATGATATAGCTTCTGTACTTTCAAGGGATAATAACAACTTAGTAGGAGGACAGGCGAATCAGGGTTTTTACAGATATACAATAAGAACAATGGGAGAAATAAAAAGTGTTGATGATATAAAAAATACTATTATTGATTTGAAAACAGATGATTCGGGTAATTCTTCTATAGTAAAAATACAGGATTTAGCTGAGGTTTATGAAGGATATGATGATGATGTTAATATAATAAAGATTAACGGTGAAAATTCTATATCTATATCTGTAAGCAAAGAGTCAGGAGCTAATACTGCCGAAGTTTCAAAAAATGTGATAAAGCAATTAGAAGAATATAATTTTCCTCAAGGCATAAAATACGAAATAATGTTTAATACAGCAGACAGCATAAATGAGTCTATAGCAGGTGTTCTTGATGCTGCTTGGCAGGGCGGACTTTTTGCTATTATTGTTCTTATGATATATATGTGGAATATTAGAACTGTATCTATAATAGCTATATCAATACCTCTTTCTATAATAGTAACTTTTACTCTTATGTATTTTATGAATGTAACTTTAAATGTGATATCTCTTTCAGGACTTGTACTTGGAATAGGTATGATGGTTGATAATTCCATTGTAGTACTTGAAAATATATTTTATTACAGACATCATGGCTATGGAAAATATTCATCAGCTATTAACGGAGCTTACAAAGTATCGCTTGCTATTTCAGCTTCTACTTTCACTACTATTGCTGTATTTCTTCCTTTTTTATATATTGAGGGAATGGTTAGTCAAATTTTCAGAGATTTATGTATTACAGTTACAATATCAATGATAGCTTCATTGCTGGTTGCTATTTTAATAGTACCTATGTTCGGAGCAAGACTCATAACAAATAAAAAATTAAAAGTTTTTGCAAAGTTAGAATCTTTAAGCAATAAATATATACATGATAATATGAAAAATATTTATGATAAAATTCTAAGTTTTGCAATAAGACGAAAAAAAACAGTATTAATACCATCTATGGCACTAGTATTTGCAGTAATATTTTTAGGCGTTAAGTTTATTGGTAAAGAGGGTTTTCCTAAAACAGATGAAGGTCAGTTTATGGTTCGCGTAACTATGCCTATAGGTACTAAATATGAACAGACAGAGTCATTTGTTGTGCTTATGGAAAATGATATAAGAGAAATAGTTAAAGATGATTTAATCAAAATTCAGTCAAGGATAAGAAAAGGAGATGAGGCAAATAGTGCCAACATGAGGATAGAATTAAAATCTAAAAGTGATGGAAGAAAAGGAAGTATTGAAGATTATATAGAATTGATAAGAGAAAAACTGCAAATATATCCGGCAAAAATAAATGTTATGGCATTAGGTTCTAGTTCAGGAGGATCATCAGAAGAAGCCATAAAGATAGAGATGCTTGGAGATGATGTTGTACAGTCAAAAGAACTTGGAGATAGAATAGTAAGTGCTATATCAAATATAGAAGGCATAAGAGGGGCTATGGTTGATATTGATGAATCAAATAGAGAGCTTCAAATATATGTTAATAGAGATATTGCCGCTAAAATGGGGCTTAAAGTTAATGATGTTGCAAGAATAATAAATACAAGTTTTGCAGGAAGAACAGCAACTACAATAACTCCTGAAAATTCTGACTTTACAGATGTAGATGTTAATGTTCAGCTTGAAAATATTGATAAGGTTACAATAGATGATGTAAAAAAAATAAGCATACCTGTAAAAGGAGTATTGATACCATTATCATCAATAGCTGACATAGTAAAAAGTTACGGTCCAAATAGAATATACAGAAAGGAGCGAAAGAGGTATACAACTGTAATTGCCAATATTTATGGAAGACCTTTAAATGAAGTTATTACTGAAGTAAGAAATAATATAGATAATAATGTTTTTATACCTAATGGAATATATGTAAATTACGGCGGAGATTTTGAAGATATGAATGAAGCATTCGGACAGTTAATACAGGCTTTGATTTTGGCTTTAGTTTTAGTTTATGCGATAATGGCTAGTCAGTTTGAATCTTTAATAGCTCCTTTTGTAATAGCATTTGCAATTCCTTTTGGATTTGCAGGTTCTCTTATTGCCTTGTTTATAACGAATACAACACTCAATGCTTATAGTGCTATAGGTTTTATAGTTTTAATTGGAATAGTAGTTAATAATGGTATAGTATTAATAGATTATATGAATCAGATAATGCATGAACAGCATATAAAAGGAGATGAAGCTGCATTGCTTGCAGGAAAAAGGAGATTAAGACCTGTACTTATGACAACACTAACAACTATATTAGGTATATTGCCTATGACTTTGGGTATAGGAAGCGGAAATGAAATGTATAAGCCTTTAGCTACAGCTTTATTGGGAGGGCTTGTAGTTTCTACTATGTTTACATTAATTATAGTACCAACAATTTATGCAGCTATTAGAAATAAAATACCGCTTAAAGATTATGATAAAAAGGATAAGGAAAGTGCTAATGATTTTGCGGTTAATAATGCTTTAAATTCAAAATCATGAATATTTTAATTATTAGAGTTTATATATGAGCAAAAAAATTTTAATTATAGGAAGTATAAATAAAGATCTTGTTATAACATCTCCTCGTTTTCCTAAGGAGGGAGAAACTATATTAGGCAGCAGTTTTTATACAGGTAATGGCGGAAAGGGAGCAAATCAGGCTTGTGCTATAGCTAAATTGGGCGGCTGTGTTAGTATACTAGGAGCTGTTGGAGATGATAGTTTTGGAAAAGATTTATTTTATGCTTTGCAGTCTAATAATGTTAATACGGATAATTTAATAATAAAAAGGAATGTTTCTACAGGTATTGCTGTTATTACAGTTACTGATTATGGTGCAAATAATATTATTGTGGCACAAGGAGCTAATGCTTTAATTACAAAAGATGATATAAAAGAAGATCTGATATCTTTATATGATATTATAGTGCTTCAGCTTGAAATACCTTTAGAAATAGCTGAATATTCTGCATATATTGCTAAGAAACTAGGAAAAACGGTTGTTCTTAATCCTTCTCCGGCTGTAAAACTAAATAAAAATTTTTTAAGTTATGTTGATATATTGATACCTAATGAAACGGAGATAGATATTATAGGCGGTGTAGATTATGCTTTTGAGTGCGGAGTAAAAAACATAATACTTACTTTGGGGGCTAACGGCTGCGATTTAATTAATAAAAAAGGAATAAAACATTTTGATGCTTATCATGTTGATGTTGCCGACACTACTGCTGCGGGAGATAGTTTTTTGGGCGGAGTTGTGAGAATGATGGCAGATGATAAAACTATTGAAGAAGCTATTTCTTTTGCTATGAAAGTATCTAACATAACAGTTACAAGAAAAGGGGCAATAGATTCCATACCAACTTATGATGAAGTTATTTCTCAAAAGTGGTAATCTTTTTATTTTAGAAATATATTGTTTTTATATGTAATAAATTCATATTTTTATTAAGTATTGACATATTGACTTTTTTTACTATACTAAAAATTATATATAGTAAAACTAAAAGAGATTTTATTTATGAAAAAATATTTATTTATATTATCATTTATGCTGCTTGTTATGTTTTCAGAAAAAGAATGCAAAGGACCAGACGGAGACAGCAAACCAACACCTTTTAGAAAAGAAAGAGAAATGATTTATAATAAAAGATATAATTTAAATTTAAACGATGTTTTTTATAGTGTAATGATATTTGCAGTAATTACTTTGCCTTCATTATATATTATAAATAAAAAAATAAATTAAAGACTATTTGTAAAACTATAATTATGGAGAATATCATGATAAATGTAGAAGATTTAATAGATGTAGAAGGTGCAAATATAAATGAAGATGATTGGAAATTGTATAAAGTATTTAAACCTATGAAAATTTTTGGTAAAGAATTAGAAAGTTTATTTGATATAGGTGTTCATAAAGTTTTGAAATTAGAAGATATTATAAACAATTTGAAATCTCATATTAAATTATTGTCAGATTCAAGGGAAGAGTTAAAGAATGCTTATGGCGATTTTATGTTTATAGATGTAGATGATAATTGGTATGATAATTTAGAAATATATAAAATACTAATAAAAGTAAATGATGACGGCAGTATAGATTCCAAAGTAGATTGCGGAGACGATGAAAATATATTTAGTGTATACTTTAAGAATAATGATATAGTTGATATAATGGAATCTAAAATAAGATAAATATTATACTTGTTTTGTAACTAATTTTGTTTATAATTGTTTGGACTGCTATGTTTATTTTGCATTCCTTTTGAAGTCCGCATCGCGAAGCGTGATACGATATGTGTAGGCATACTAAAGACTGCATTTTTATGACTAGAAATTGACGCTATATATTATAAAACATTTATATTAGATAATAATTAATATCATAATATATAAAAACTCGCAAAATTTTTTATCAATCACTTTTTAAATAATTCTATTAACTCCATATAATTAATAGCAGTTTATAGAGAATAGGAAGTATTACAACAGTTAAAGCCCCAGCAATACCGATGGCAAGCCCAGACATAGCTCCTTCAGTTTCACCAAGTTCTATAGCCTTACTAGTTCCTACAGCATGTGAACAAGTACCTATTGCAAGCCCCACTGCAAGAGGAGATTTTATTCTAAATATTTTGCATACAAAAGGTGCAGTGATAGCTCCTACTACTCCGGATATAATAACCGATAAAACAGTTATAGATTTCATTCCACCCATATTTGCAGTTATATCTACAGCAATTGCAGTGGTAACCGACTTTGTAAGAAGAGAAGGAAATAATTCCTGAGATATTCCAAGTAATTTTGCCGAAATAAATATTCCTGTAATACCTAATGAACTTCCGATGGCTATACTTATCAATATTACAGCTAGATTAGCTTTTAATATAGGCATATTTCTATATATAGGCAGAGCCAATGCTACAGTTGCAGGTCCTACAAGAGCATTTATAAATTTTCCTCCGCTTTCATTATAAACTGTATAAGGTACTTTCATAAAATATAGAGAAAAGCCAACTAATATTACACTAGTTACTAAAGGCGTAAGTATTGGTAATTTAGTTTTTATATATATAGTATACGATATTATATATGCTATTAAAGTTATTACTATTGGTATTATAGGATTTTGTATAAATAATTCTTTCATTTTGATTTCCTTATTTTAGAGAATATTTTTTCAAAAGATTGAGCTGAGAGACCTGTTATAATCATAATAACTATAGTTAGAAATATACATATAATTGCAAAAGGTATTATTTCTGCTTTTACATACTTGTATTCATCTATAATAGCCAAAGTACCTGGTATAAAAAGCATTGACATATTTGCTATTATTAAATCGCTTGCTTCATCTATATGATTTTCTTTTATTATTCCAAATGCGAGTAATACAAAAAGAAGTATCATACCTATTACATTACCAGGTATAGGAAGTCTCAAAGTTTTACTAAATATATCCGCTATAGAATATATAGAAAAAATAATTGTGAATTGTTTTATTAATTTCATTTTTTTATTTCCAAATTATAATAAAGTTTTATTTTTTTTGATAATAGATTATATAACTAATTTATTGTTTTTCAATAGATTAATACTATTAAAAATAATGTTTTATATAAAAAATATTATTTTTATATTTAGTATTGACATAATTTTTTTTTAGCTATATAATAGCATACCTTGTAAATTATAGGCTATCTAAAAATGTTTTAAGGAGCAAGAAATGGCAGGTGCTAAAGTAAAAACAGAACAAATCCATCTTCAATGTACAGAATGCAAAAGAAAGAATTATATAACAACAAAAAATAAACAAAATGTTCCAGAAAAATTGGAGCTAAAAAAATATTGTCCTCATGATAAAAAACACACAATTCATAAGGAATTAAAAGTATCAAGATAAATAATTCTAAAGTTAAGAATATTTATAAATTTGGGTCAGTAGTTCAATTGGTAGAGCACCGGTCTCCAAAACCGGGTGTTGCAGGTTCGACTCCTGTCTGACCTGATTATTTCTAAATCGTTGTAATATAATTTAAGGTAATATTTATGGCTGATAAAAAGAAAAATAATATAATAGACTCCATCAAAGAGATAAAAAAAGAACTCTTTGAGAGAAGTGTATGGCCTACTCGTCAAGATGTGATAAATCAGACAGTTATTGTTATAATACTTCTTGTTTTAGCATCAGCTTTCTTGGGAGCTGCTGATTATGTGGTAACATTTTTGACAAGGGCTTTATTAGACGGTTCTATTTTGGGTAGCTTAATATCTTCTAAAATTACATTAGTTCTTATTCTTGCCATAGTTGTTTTATTTGTGGTATATTTTGCTATTCGCTACATGAGAAAAAATAGATATAATAGGTGAAAAACATGTCTGAAGAAATATCTGATATAAAAGATTATAAATGGTATATAGTTCATACTCAGCACGGTTATGAAAATAAAGTTCGTGAGCGTATAGAGAAAAGAGCTAAAGAAAATGGTATGACTGACTTAATAGTTGATATATATATACCTTCAGAAACAGTAACTTCTACAAAAAATGGTAAGAAAGTTTCTAAAGAAGAATTTTTTTATCCGGGCTATGTTTTAGTAAAGATGGTAATGAATGATGCAACACAGTCTATGGTTAGAAGGACTCCGGGTGTTGCAGGATTTATAGGAAGTCATGCTACAACTAAAGAAGAAGGTAATATTATTCCTACTCCTTTAAGCGAATCAGATGTTGTCCGTATATTCTCTGACAGAGAAGAAAAATCTAAAACAGGCATCAATGAAATTATTGGAATGGAATTTGATATAGGAGAAAAGGTTCAGGTAATAGACGGACCTTTCAATGGTTTAAATGGTATAATAGAAAATATCAATTCTGATAAGGGTAAAGTAACTGTAAAAATAGAAATATTTGGAAGAAGCACTCCTACAGAATTAGAATTCAATAAAGTAAAAAAGTTATAATTTAAAAGATATTAATAAAAATAAATAAATCAAGAGGTAGTAAAAATGGCTAAAAAAGTGGTTGGTATTGTAAAGGTTCGCATACCAGGCGGAGAGGCAACACCTGCTCCTCCATTAGGACCTGCATTGGGTCAGAAGCAGATACAAATAGCCGCTTTCGTTAAAGATTTTAATGCAAAAACTTCAAAAATGAAAGGGCAGATATTAAATACCTACATAACAGTGTATGAAGATAAAACTTATACATTTGTTACTAAAGGTACATCTACTTCTACACTAATTAAGAAAAAATTGGGCATAGAAAAAGGTTCTGGAGAGCCTAATAAAACTAAAGTTGCTACAATCAATCAAAAGCAGCTTGAAGAAATTGCTCAGGAAAAAATGGCTTATATGTCAGCTAATGATATAGAAGCAGCAAAAAAAATAGTTGCGGGTACAGCTCGTGCTATGGGTATTAAAGTAGAATAATCATTAAGAAGCATACCATTTATTGATTAGAATAAATGGGAGTAAACGTTTGAAAGAAAAGGAAGAAAATAATTATGGCTACAAAAGAGAAAAAAATAGGTGGCAAACGTTACGACGCTATAAGAAAGCAAGTAGAGAAATTAAGACTCTATTCCGTAGATGAAGCTATTGAATTAGCTAAGAAAAACGCTACCTGTAAATTTGATGAAACTATTGAGGTAACAATAAACCTCAATATATTACCAAAACACTCAATAAGAGATACATTATCATTCCCAAATGCCTTTGGTAAAGAAAAAAGAGTAGTAGTATTTGCTCAGGGAGAAAAAGCTGATGAAGCTAAAGCAGCAGGAGCTGTAGAAGTTGGTTTTGAAGATTTAATAGATAAAGTTAAAGGTGGATATACTGACTTTGATGTTGCTATTTCTACTCCAGATTTAATGAAAGAAGTAGGTAAATTGGGACAAATTCTCGGAAGAAAAGGTCTTATGCCTAACCCAAAAACAGGAACAGTTACACTTGATATAGCACAAGCTGTAAAAAGTTTCAAAGCCGGAAGAATGGAATACAGAGCTGATAAAAATGGTATAGTAAGAATGGGTATTGGTAAGGCTTCTATGGATGTTTCTCAATTAAATGAGAATTTCAAAGCATTCTATGATGAAATTTTAAGAAAAAAACCTACAGACTTAAAAGGTGAATATATCAAAGCAGTTGGTGTAACATCTACAATGGGTGTAGGTATAAAAATAGATCATAAAAAAATCAAAATGTAATTAATTTAGCGATAAACCTGTTTTGTTTTTGGCGAAGTCATGTTTTGTGATCCCATTATATGAATAGTTAGGGCAAAATGGTTTAATATAATAGAGGTGGTATTTATGCCTAATAAGAAAAACATTGAAACAGTATCATTGCTTAAAGAAACTATGGGAGCATGTGCTGGCTTGGTATTCTTCGATTACAGAGGAGTAACAGTAGCACAGCTTACAGATTTAAGACGCGAATTAGCAAAGACTTCTTCTTCAATGAAAATATGTAAAAACTCTTTGGTTGATATTGCTTTAAAAGAGTTAGGCAGAGAAGTAAAAGATGAGATGTTCATTAATCCTACAGCTGTAGTATTTGCTAAGGAAGATGTACCTGGTGCAGCTAAAGTGATAAGTGAAGCATCTAAAAAGAATGATAAAATCAAAATCAAAGGCGGCTATATGGGTGAGGATTTACTTGACCCAGCACAAGTACAAGTTGTAGCAAATATTCCGCCAAGAGAAGTTTTACTATCTCATCTTGTTACAGCACTCGAGTCTCCTATATCAAGTTTTGCAAACAGTTTGCAAAGCATTATATCAGAACTTGCTTATGTGCTTGACAGTGTTGAAGAAGAAAAGAAAAAATCAGCTTAATATATTAGCTGACAAATTATTAATTAAAAAATTATTTTTACAATTTTAAGGAGATAAACAATGGCTTTAAGTAAAGAAGAAATATTACAAGCAATAGAAGAAATGAAAGTTATAGAGCTTCATGAATTAGTAGAAGCTATTAAAGAAAAATTCAATGTAACAGCAGCTATGCCTGTAGCAGCAGTAGCAGCAGCTCCAGCAGGCGGTGCATCAGCTCCAGCTGAAGAAGAAAAAAATGAATTTGATATCATTCTTACAGGTTTTGATGCAGCTCAAAAAATTGCTCTTATTAAAGAAGTTAGAGCAGTTAGCGGCTTAGGTTTAAAAGAAGCTAAAGATGCTGTTGAAAAAGGCGGAGAAACTATTAAATCAGGCGTTTCTAAAGAAGAAGCTGCAGCTATTAAGAAACAATTAGAAGCAGCAGGCGGTAAAGTTGAAGTTAAATAATTATTTTTGTAAATATATCATTAACATTTAATGATGCATATATTAAGAAGGGTATGTACTCATGCCCTTCTTATTAGTGCATTTAGTCAATTCAATAAAAATTAAAAAGCGTAAAAGCGGAGATCTTTTAATATGGCCAATAATATTCAGATAGATAATAAAGTATATCCGGAAAGAGGGGTAGAGTTCGCAAAAAAATATAGGATAGAAAACGGTCGTGTGAATTTTTCACATGCTGCCTCTGTTATAGAACCTCCCGATCTCCTAGCTATACAAAAAGAATCTTATGAAAGTTTCCTTCAAAAGGATGTACCTGAAAATAAGAGAAAAAATGAGGGATTACAGGAAGTTTTAACTTCTATATTCCCTATAGTATCGTCTAATGAAAAGATGCAGATAGAGTTTATCTCATATTCTATAGGAGAGCCTAAAATCACAGAAAAAGAGGCTAGAAGAAGAGATAAAACTTATTCTTATCCTTTCAAGATAAAAGTACAATTAACTGTAAGAGACCCTGAAAGAATCATTGAACAGGAAATATTTGTGGGTGATATACCTGCTATGACTGACAGAGGTACATTTATTGTTAATGGTGCTGAACGTGTTATAGTTTCTCAGATTCATAGATCTCCAGGTGTCGTTTTCAACCGCAGCGACAGAGATGCTATGTTCGTAGCTAAAATAATTCCAGACAGGGGTACTTGGTTGGAATTTGAGCTTGATACCAAAAAAGATATAATGTATGTTAGAATAGACAGAAAGAAAAAACTTCCTGTTACTGTATTTTTAAGAGCTATTGGTATCACAACTAATGAAGAAATTTTGAAATTATTTTATGAAGTTGATAATATTTCATTAGAAAAACTTTCAGATGAAAATTCTAAAGAGGCTTTAATAGGCAGAAGATCATATTCAACAGTATATGATACAGAAAATCCAGATGAAATAATATTGAATCCAGGTGAGCTTATTAACCCTAACTTGGCTGAAAGACTTTTAATGAGCGGTATTAAAGAAATATCCGTATTAAATATGGAATCTATAAAAGACAATGTAACCATAATTAATACTTTAGATAAAGATACAACAAAAAATCAAGAGGAAGCATGCACTAAAATTTATAATGTTATAAGACCGGGAGAGCCTGCTTTAATAGAAAATGTTGTGAGGACTTGTAATGATTTGGTATTCGATCCTAAATCTTATGCTTTGGGTGATGTAGGTCGTTATAAATTAAATAAAAGATTAAACTTCCCTGAAAGCGAACAGGATAAAGTTTTAAGACATAAAGACATAATAGAGACTATTCGTTTTTTAATAAAAGTATTTATTAATGAAGAACAGCTAGATGATATTGACCATTTAGGAAACAGACGCGTAAGAAGTGTTGGCGAATTATTATCTATACAAATAAAAGCTGGTTTCACTAGAATGGAGCGTATAGCTAAAGAAAGAATGCAAATGCAGGATATGGAAGCAGTAACTCCTCAGTCTCTTGTAAGCATTAAACTTATACAGGCTGTAATAAAAGAGTTCTTCGGTACAAACCAATTATCTCAGTTTATGGATCAGAATAATCCATTATCAGAGATTACGCATAAAAGAAGATTAAATGCCTTAGGTCAGGGCGGTCTTACAAGAGACAGAGCAGGTTTTGAGGTAAGAGATGTACACCATACTCACTATGGTAAAATATGTCCTATTGAAACTCCTGAAGGACCAAATATCGGACTTATAGTTTCACTTGCCACTTATGCTAAAATTAATAAACATGGTTTCTTAGAGACACCATACAGAAAAGTAATTGACGGAAAAGTAACAGATGAAATAGAATATCTAACAGCTCATGATGAGGAAAAATACCATATTGCTGATGCTAATGCTCCTTTAAATGAAGACGGAACTTTCAAAGATAATCTTATTTCAACAAGATACAGAAGTGAATTCCCATATTCTTCACCAGATCAGGTTCAGTATATGGATGTTTCACCTCAGCAGATCGTATCACTTTCAAGTTCTTTGATACCATTCTTGGAGCATGATGATGCTAACAGGGCTTTAATGGGTTCAAACATGCAGCGTCAAAGTGTGCCTTTGCTTTATCCGGAAGCTCCTATAGTAGGTACAGGTGTAGAAGCTAAAATCTGTCAGCCTGGTACAGGAATAGCAGTTCATGCAAAAAGAGCTGGAAAAGTAATAAAAGTTGTTCATGATGAAATTGTAATTAAGCCTACAAAACAAAACAGCGATGATGATTTAGATGTTTATGAATTAGTAAAATATCAAAGAACTAACCAAGATACTAATTACCATCAAAGACCTGTTGTAAATGTAGGTGATGTTGTTAAAGCTGGAGGACTTTTAGCTGACGGACCTGCAACAGATCATGGTGAGTTAGCACTTGGAAGAAATGTTTTAGCTGCTTTCATGATTTTTGAAGGATACAACTTTGAGGACGCCATACTTTTAAGCAGAAGATTGGTTCAGGAAGATGTGTTTACTTCCATACACATAGAAGAGTTTTCGGTAGAGGCTCGCGAAACAAAATTAGATAAAGAAAATATTACTAGAGATATACCTAATGTATCGGATGCTGCTTTCAAAAATTTAGATGAAAGAGGTATTGTAAGAATAGGTGCTAAGGTAAAAGCAGGGGATATATTAGTAGGTAAGGTAACACCAAAAGGTGAAACAGAAATAACTCCAGAATACAGACTTCTTCACTCAATATTCGGGGAAAAGGCAAGAGATGTAAAAGATACTTCTTTAAGAGTTCCTCATGGTAAAGAAGGTACTGTTATAGATGTAAGAGTATACAGCAGAGAAAATGGTGATGAATTAAAGCCTGGTGTAGAAGAAGTAGTAAAAGTATTTTTAGCTAAGAAGCGTATAATACAGGAAGGCGATAAAATGGCAGGAAGACATGGTAACAAAGGGGTTGTTGCCAGAATCATGCCTATAGAGGATATGCCTTTCTTAGAAGACGGTACTCCTGTAGATATATGTCTTAACCCATTGGGTGTACCTTCTCGTATGAATATAGGTCAGGTAATTGAGATGCTTTTAGGTTGGTCTGGTCATAAAATGGGACTTAAATATGCTTGTCCTGTATTTGAAGGACCTAAAGAAGATGCTTTAAGAGAAGCATTTGTTGCAAGCGGTATGAATGCTAATGGAAAAGTTAGACTTTATGACGGAAGAACAGGAGAGCCTTTCAAAAATGAAGTTGCTGTAGGATACATGTACATGCTTAAACTTAATCACTTAGTAGAAGATAAAGTACATGCTAGAAGTACAGGTCCTTACTCACTTGTTACTCAGCAGCCTTTGGGAGGTAAATCTCAATTCGGAGGTCAGAGATTAGGAGAGATGGAAGTTTGGGCATTAGAGGCTTATGGAGCTGCTAATATGCTTCAGGAGTTCTTAACTGTTAAATCAGATGATATGACAGGACGTGCTAGAATATATGAATCCATTGTTAAAGGTGATGTTATATCCTCTCCGGGTATACCAGAAAGCTTTAATGTATTAGTTCAGGAACTTAGAGGTTTGGGACTTAATATTACTATTCATGATGAAGAAGGCAATCAGCTTCCTTCTACTGAAAAAGAGCTTAGACAGAAAAATAAAAAGAAAGAACCAAAGATTTGGAAATAATTAGGAGAAGTTTAAGTATATGCAATTTTCAAATTTTGACCAAATAAAAATTAGTATAGCAAGCCCTCAGGTTATGAGAGAATGGAGCTATGGCGAGGTAAAAAAACCAGAAACTATTAACTACAGAACTTTAAGACCTGAGAGAGACGGACTTTTTTGTGAGAAAATATTCGGAACTACTAAAGAATATGAATGTTACTGTGGTAAGTTTAAAAGCATTCGTTATAAAGGTGTAGTTTGCGATAAATGCGGTGTTGAAGTTACTCATTTTAAAGTTAGAAGAGAGAGAATGGGGCATATAGAATTAGCCGCTCCTGTTGCTCATATATGGTATTATAGAAACACTCCTTCAAGAATAGGACTTCTTCTAAATATGAATATAGCCCATTTAAGAAGCGTACTTTATTTTGAAAGGTATGTAGTTATTGATTCAGGCGACAGCAGTTATTCTAAGGGTGATTTATTAACTGAAGATGAATATAATGAGGCTTTAGACAGATACGGTGATAATATAAGAATAGGAATAGGTGCTGAGGGCATAAGAGACATGCTTAAAGACCTTGATATGGACGAAGAGATTAGAAAGCTCAGAGAGGAAATGATTAAAAAAGGGGAGAAAAGCGACAGACGATTAAGAAAGCGTCTTGAAATCTTTGAGGACTTTAAGGCAAGCGGAAATGATCCTACTTGGATGATACTTGATGTAGTTCCTGTAATTCCTCCGGATTTAAGACCGATGGTTCAGCTTGACGGCGGACGCTTTGCTACTTCAGATTTGAATGATCTTTATAGAAGAGTTATTAATAGAAATATTCGTTTAAGAAGATTATTGGTTTTAAGAGCTCCTGATATTATTATAAGAAATGAAAAGAGAATGCTTCAGGAGGCTGTTGATGCCTTATTTGATAATAGCAGAAGAAAGAAAGTAGTTAAAGGACCTGGAAACAGACCTTTAAAATCTCTTTCTGATATGCTTAAAGGTAAGCAAGGCCGTTTCAGACAGAATCTTTTAGGTAAACGCGTTGACTATTCAGGTCGTTCGGTTATCGTTGCTGGTCCTAGACTAAAAATGCATCAATGCGGTCTTCCTAAAAAAATGGCTGTTGAATTATTCAAGCCATTTATTATGAAAAAATTAGTTGAAATTAATTCAGCCCATAATATAAAATCTGCTAAAAGATTTGTAGAGGAGGGCAGAGAAGAAGTTTGGGGAGTATTAGAAGATATTGCTAAGGAACACCCTGTACTTTTAAACAGAGCGCCTACACTTCACAGACTTGGTATTCAGGCATTTGAACCTGTATTAGTTGAAGGAAAAGCTATTCAGCTTCACCCATTAGTTTGTCATGCTTACAATGCTGACTTTGATGGAGACCAGATGGCAGTTCATACTCCGCTTTCTGCTGAGGCTCAGATTGAGGCTTGGACTTTGATGCTTGCTCCTCATAATATATTAAACCCTGCAAATGGTGAGCCTATTGTTAACCCTACACAGGATATAGTTCTTGGTATAAGCTATCTTACTAAACTCAGAACAGGAAGTAAAGGTGAAGGAAAGATATTCTCATCTGCTAAAGATGCTCTTCTTGCTTATGATAATAATTTGGTTGAGCTTGAATCCAGAATTAAAGTTTTAATGAAAAATAAAAACGGAGAGGAAGAGTTTGTTGAAACTTCTGTAGGAAGATTAAAATTCAATGAAGTTATTCCTGAAGATTTTAGATATCAAAACAGAGATTTTAACAGTAAAGATTTGGCTAAATTTATTCATGAAGTATATTTGAAACATGGTACAGCAGTAACAGTTAATATGCTTGATGATATTAAAGAACTTGGCTATCAAAGTGCTACAGTATTCGGTTCTACTATTTCTATTGCTGATATACTTATACCTCCGATGAAAAAACATGAGATAGAAGAGGCTACTAAACAGGTAGAGTTCATTGAAAATCAGTATATGAATGGTATTATCACTACAGATGAGAAAAAACAGAAAGTTATGGACCTTTGGACTACTGTTGAAGGTAAAATAACTGAAGCTATGATGGATAATTTAAGACAAGACCAAGACGGATTTAATCCTGTATACATAATGGCAGATTCCGGAGCTAGGGGTTCTAAACAGCAGATAAGACAGCTTGCTAGTATGCGAGGACTTATGGCTAAACCTTCCGGTGAGATTATTGAACTTCCTATTATTTCAAACTTTAAAGAAGGTCTTACTGTACAGGAATACTTTATTTCTACTCACGGTGCTAGAAAAGGTCTTGCCGATACTGCATTAAAAACTTCAAGTGCTGGTTATCTTACTAGAAAATTGGTAGATGTTGCAATAGGTGTTGTTGTTTCTGAGCATGACTGCGGTACTGTTAAAGGTATTGCTATAGAAGCTATAAAAAATGGAGATGAAATTAAAAAATCTCTTAAAGAAAGAGTTGTAGGATTCTTTACAAGTGAGCATATTTATCACCCAATTACAAAAGAGCTTATATGTTCTGCTAATACTGAAATTACAGAAGAACTTGGCGATATAATAGAAAAAGCGGGTATAGAAAAAATCAGTATAAGACATCCTCTTACTTGTGAAAGCAGAATGGGTGTTTGTCAGAAATGTTACGGAAGAAGTTTATCTACTAATAATCTTGCTTCTATTGGTGAGGCTGTTGGTGTTGTTGCTGCTCAAAGTATTGGTCAGCCGGGTACTCAGCTTACAATGAGAACTTTCCACATCGGCGGTGTTGCTACTCAGATGGTTGAAGAAAATGAGATTAAAGTTAACTATCCTATATATATAGAACAATTCTCTAACTATGTTATTCAGCCTAATGGTGTTAAAATCACAGCAAGAAAAGGTGATTTGATTATAAGAAGAGTTTTAGATAAATGGGAAAAATCTTTATTAAAAGATGTTATTGCTGAAAATAATGCAAAAGTTCTTATAGGAGATGTTATAGCCACTCTTAAAGATGGTACTGAAATTAAAGCTACTTATAATGGTACACTTAAAATTACTGATGATGATAAATATTTAATGATTACAGGTTCTAAACATAGCATTGTTATTAAAGTAGGAAGTGAATATAATGTTGATGAGCATGTATTTATAGAGCCTAATACAGTTATTGCCAGCTTTGATAGTTATAATGAACCTATTATAGCTGAAAAATCAGGTATTGTCAGATATCAGGATATCATACCTGGAAGAACTTTGGTTGAGTCTATAGATGATCAAACAGGTAATAAAACTAATATTATTCAGGAATTCAAAGATGCAAGTATGCAGCCTAAGATATTAATTGTAGGTGATAATGATACTTTTGAAACTGATATACCTAATGGTGCTCAGCTTATGGTTGAAAATAATCAGAAAGTTGAAATCGGAGAGGTTATTGCTAAAACTACTCGTATACAGCAGAAAAGTAGAGATATTACAGGAGGTCTTCCAAGAGTACAGGAATTGCTTGAAGCTCAGAAACCTAAAGATACTGCTATTATTGCAGGTATTGACGGAGAAGTTGAAATAGGCGGTTCTCATAAGGGTAAAAAAGTAGTTAAAATCAGAAATGAATTTGATGAAACTAAACACTTAGTACCTCATGGTAAAATGCTTCTTGTTAGAAATGGAGACTATGTAAAAACAGGTACTCAGTTATGTGCTGGTAAGATAAATCCTCATGACATATTGGAAACTCAGGGAGATTTAGCTTTACAAACCTACTTGCTTGAAGAAATTCAAACTGTATACGATCAGCAGGGTGTAGGTATTAATGATAAGCACTTCGCTCTTATAATAAGACAGATGCTTAGAAGACTTGAAATAACTGATCCTGGTGATACTAAATATATTGTTGGGCAGTATGTTGATAAATATGAGTTTGAAGAAGAAAACAGACGCTATGAAGAAGCTGGCGGTTCTCCTGCAAGCGGTAAGCCTGTACTTTTAGGCTTAACTAAAGCTGCTCTTAATACAGAAAGCTTTATATCTTCTGCTTCATTCCAAGAAACTACTAAAGTATTAACTAATGCTGCTATAAAAGGAAAAGTTGATAAACTTCTTGGACTTAAAGAAAATGTTATTATAGGGCATTTAATACCTGCTGGTACTGGTGTTAAACTTTATAATAAACTCCATGTATACAACAAGCAAAGTGGTGATTTAGATAAGAAAGATAATATTGATAATAATACCAAAGAAGAAGAAGTTATGCAGATAACTGTATAAATAAATCTTTTAATAGAGGAGGTTTTCATATCATATATGAGAACCTCCTTTTATAATTCTTAATATATTCAAATAATAAAGTGTAATAAAAATGATAAACAAAATTAATAAAATGCCTTTGGCTCTTACAGGTTTAGCACTTGGTATAGGGGGCATATTTAATGCTTGGACTATATTTACAGGTATTAAATATTTTGCTTATATTGGTGCTGTAATTTCATCTATTTTAATACTTACAATCATAACAAAAATATTTTCATCATTCGGGGCTTTTCTTAATGATTTAGAACATCCTGTTTCTGGAAGCACTATTCCTACTCTTGATATGGCTGTTATGGTGATATCATCTTCGGTGGTTCAGTTTATAAGACCTCTTGGAATAGCTATGTGGTTTATTGCAATTGCTGTGCATATAATATTTGCTTTTACATTTATAGCTCATAGAATTAACTTAAAAGATTTAGAGCATATGGTCCCTAGCTGGTTTGTTCCGCCTGTTGGTATAGTTGTTGCTGCTGTAAGCGGTGCAAATATGGGCTTTCCTCAAGTATCTCAAGTAATAGTTTATATAGGTACTGTTCTCTATATTATACTATTTCCTTTTATATTTTATAGAATTATTTTTCATGATCCTTTAGCTGATGACAGGTTTCCTGCATTTGCTGTAATGGGTGCTCCTGCTAATCTTTGTTTATGCGGTTATTTGACAGCTTTTCAAACTTATAATACTGCTTTGCTTAATTTTCTTTTGGCTTTAGGATTATTTACCACATTTAAGGTTTATTTATCTCTTATAAGAGCTTTTAGAATTAAGTTTATACCTTTATTTGCAGCATATACTTTCCCATTGGCAGTTGGGGCTCAGGCTTTGCTTAAATATGCTAATTATTCAAAAAGTATTAATGGTGAGTATTTTTATATATGGAATATTATTTCTATATTTGAGCTTATAATAGCAAGTATGATGATTATTTATGTATTCATTAATATGATATTTTTTGTTCATAATAATGTTATAAAAGAAAGTAAATAATATTAATTATAATTTTGTATTTATTTATATAATCAGTTAATAATATATTTAGCTTCTTTATATAAATAAATACTATTATAATTATTCATATCTTTAAATCTAAACTCCCAAATTAAATACTCTTTATTTCTTTTTTCAAAAAATAATGTTCGTACATTTTTATTTGTATATGATGACCATTGTCTATAGGGATAGTATAATTGTCTTATAATAGTGTCTTTAGTTGCTGAGTTTTTGGCTTCTATTAAAATACAACATTATTTTTACCTTCGTATCCTGCATCAACTTCTGTCTGTACACTTTCAGCTTCTATTAATGTTTTTCCTACATAAAAAGAAAATTTAGGAGTATATTTTCTTCCTCTTATTGTAAGTACAAGAGTATCATCTTCTGTAAAAGTTCTTATGATACTAGAAGCATAAGCAAAATCTAAATGCTGCATTTCTGAATTACCTACTTTAGCAGTATCTAAATCAAATTCTAATTTTGAATCATATTTTAAAGCTTTAGAAGTTATATCTTGTATATCAATATATCCTTCTCCTTTTATTATTGCATATTCTCCATTTTTTATTGGAAGTATAAATAATTCTTTTTCTATAAATATGTCTGGTCTGCTATCTCTATGATCCTGTTTGCATAAAATCCTCACTTCTTTTTCTGAAGTTGTTTTAAAATCTTTAGTAGCATCTTTTATCATTTTAGCATTAATATAAAATGGTTCTTTATCAAAATTATGATTATTTATATTATATTTATCAAATATAGCTTGCCAAGAATTACTGTTCATAAAAAACTTTCCTTATTATCAATATCATTAAGTCTTTTATTTGTAAGTTCTATATAATTTTCATCTATTTCTATTCCTATATAATTTCTGTTACCTATTATTTTGCATGCGGCTGCCGTAGTACCAGATCCATTAAAAGGATCCAAAATAGTATCATTTTCTTTTGTTGATGCTAATATTATTCTAGTTAAAAGTTTCAATGGTTTTTGAGTAGGGTGTTTACCATGTATTTTTTCACTTTTTGATGGTGAAGATATTGACCATACACTTCTCATCTGTTTTCCCTTAGATTTTAATTTATCATCTTCAAAATCCATATTTTTCATAAGATCATAATTATAATAATGTTTGGAATTTTTATTTTTTTTAGCCCATAGAATAGTTTCATGGCTATGAGTAAATACCTTACAGCTTAAATTAGGTGCGGCATTAGGCTTATACCAAACTATATCATTTAATATGTAAAACCCTAATTTTTCTAATATATATCCGCATTTATATATACTATGATTAGTACCGCTTATCCATATAGTTCCTTCATCTTTCAAAACTCTTCTGCATTTTGATATCCAAGCTTCATGAAAAGCTGCATCTTCTTCAAAACCTAAACTTTTATCCCATTCTCCCTTTATTTGAAAGATTATAAGGAGGATCGGCAAATATCATGTCTATAGAGTTTTCTTCTATAGTATCAAGCACTTCAAGACAATCACCTTTTATTATATTAAAGCTCATATATAATTAGAACCTTACTTTTACAGAATTGGCATGTGCTTCTAAACTTTCATGCTCTGCAAAGTTAATTATATTGTCTTTCACTTTTTCTAATGCATCTTTAGTGTAGTATGTTATATAAGATTTTTTTATAAAGTCATCTACTGATAAAGGAGAAGCAAATTTCGCTGTTCCGCTTGTAGGTATTACATGATTAGCTCCAGATAAATAATCGCCCAATGCTTCAGGAGTATAATCACCCAAGAATATTGATCCTGCATTTTTTACTTTGCTTAATACTGAGAATGGCTCTTTTATGCTTATCTCCAAATGCTCTGGGGCTATTTCATTACTTATATATACTGCTTCGTATATAGTTTCAGTTATTATTATTCTGCCGTTATTTTCTATAGATTCCATTGCTATGTCCTTACGGCTTAATTTTTCTAATTGCTTATATAATTCTTCTTTTACTTTTTCTGCTATGTCTTTACTTGTTGTTATTAATATGCTTGAAGCTAATTTATCATGTTCAGCCTGTGCAAGCATGTCAGAGGCTATATGTATAGGATTGGCTGTATCATCTGCTATTATTAATACTTCGCTTGGTCCTGCCACCATATCAATAGATACTTCTCCATATACAAGTCTTTTAGCCATAGCAACATATATATTACCAGGTCCTACTATTTTATATACTTTTGGTATAGATTCTGTGCCGTAGCTTAAAGCTGCTATTGCCTGAGCACCGCCTGTTTTGAAAACTTTATTTACTCCTGCTATTTTTGCTGCTGCTAGTATATTATCATTAATTTTTCCTTCTTTGTTTGGAGGCGATACTAATATTATTTCATTTACTCCAGCTACTTTTGCAGGTATAACATTCATAAGCACTGTTGAAGGATAAACAGCTGTGCCTCCGGGAATATAAACGCCAACTTTTTCTATAGGGTTTATAATTTGCCCCATAACAATGCCGTCTTCTTCATTAGTTATAAAACTGTTTTTTAATTGTTTTTTATGGAATTTTTCTATATTGTTATAAGCTAGCTTTAATGTTTCTTTAAACTTTTCATCAACTCTGTTATATGCTTCTTCTATTTCTTTTTCTGTTACTCTTAAATTATCTATTTCAGCATTATCAAACATCTTCGCGTATTTTTTTAATGCATTATCTCCGTTTTGCTTAACATCTTCAAGTATTGCTTTTACCTTTTCATTAACATCATCATAACTGAATTGACTTCTTAATAATATATCATCTAATGATTTGCATTCTTTATAATTTATTACTTTTATCATAATACTAATTCCTTATAAAACTTCTTCTATATTTTGTACTATTTTTTTTATTAAATCATTTTTAAACTTATAGCTTACTTTATTCACTATGAGTCTCGCACTTATATAATCAATAATATCTTTTATAATTACAAGATTATTTTCTCTTAAAGTGCTTCCAGTCTCTACTATATCAACTATCACATCAGATAAATTTAGTATAGGTGCTAATTCAATAGATCCGTTTAATTTTATTATTTCAACATCTCTGTTTATAGAATTAAAATAATTTTTTGATATATTGACATACTTTGTAGCAACTCTCAATCTTCTCTCTATGTCCTCTTTGTATCCATTAACTGAAGCCATACAAACCTTACATTTTCCGAATTTTAAATCAAGAAGTTCATATACATCATGATTATTTTCAAGAAGTATATCTTTTCCAACAATACCAATATCAGCAACTCCCTTCTCAACATATATTCCAACATCCGAAGGCTTTACTATTAAGTATCTCACATTTTTATCTTTATTTTCAAATACTAGTTTTCTGTTATCTTCTAATAGTTCTTTGTTTTCATATCCTATTTTTTCAAACAGAGTATATACTTTATTTACTAATCTTCCTTTGGGTAATGCTATATTAATCATATTTTTATTCTTTATATTATAAAATTATTTACAAAATATTATAATGTATAAGAAGCATTTTTTCAAATAGTAATAAAATAGTTTTTATTATATTTTATAAAAATTAAAGATTAATGAACAAAAGGTTACTATATAAAGTATAATATTAATTTTTATAATACAATTAATATACTATAATAAGCAAAAATAAATTTATAAAATAATATTTATTCATATTTTCTTGACAAGCTGAACATTATTTATATACTTTAAAATAAAGGGGAAAAATTATATGACAAATAAAAAAATAAAAAATTTACAAAATACCAAAACTGCATTGGCAGAACATAAACTTGATGATGGTACTATAGTAAAACTTAATCCTACAGTTACAAGAATTATTTTATTTGATAATAAAAATAAAGTTAATTAATTTTTATTAAATTATTATCTTCAAATATATATTTTTCTTTGTAATTGTATTCGCTGTTATAGTTTTCACTATATATGTCTGTTCTCACTTTCTTATTTTCTTTTATAAAACTTTGAACTTTATTTAATAAAAATTTTTCTTCTCCGCTTTTATATAATATTAATATATCGAAGTCATATTCATTTTTTTCTGTATTTTGATTGTATAATTTATCCATATACACAGCAAAACCTATAGCATTTTTTTTATTTTCATCTTTTGAAGTATGGGAATTAAATTTATCTAATAGTTTATCGTATCTTCCCCCAGAAAGCACGGCATCATTATTTCCTTTTATATATCCTTTGAATATTATTCCATTATAATAGCCTAATTTACTTTCTATAGAAAAATCTAATAATATATTATTGAAATTATCATAACTCTCAAATACTGCACATAAACTTTCTAATTCATCATAAGCCTTTTTCATTTTATCATTTATAATTATAGATTTTATTTTTTTTAATACTTCATTATAATTGCCTGATAAGTCTGCTAATGATATTATGTAATTTTTATATTTATCATTTATATTATTTTCAATTAATGCTTTTTCAAGATCATGTTTATTTTTGCTGTATATAAAATTAAGTATTTCTAGTTTTTTATCTTCATCTAAGTTTAGTTCATCTATCAAAGCAAACATAAAATCTATACTTGATATTTCTAATATGTATTCATCATTTATCGATTTTAAACTGTCTATTGCCATGCTTATAATTTCTAAATTTGAGTATTTACTTAAAGTTCCTATTATTTCAACACCAACTTGCTGTATTTCTTCATATTCATTAGAAACCTCATCTATTTTGTAAATATCTTCTATGTAGTATATCTTTTTTGTGAGTTTATCATTATCTTTTAAAACTTTTTTTACTATTGATAATGTAACATCAGGTCTTAATGACTGCAAACTTCCATTCAAGTTCATAAATGTTAGTATATGTTCCGTTTGAATAAAATCTCTATAATTATTATATAAGTTATAATCTTCAAATTTGCTCAATTTAATTTTTTTATAGCCGTACTGTTCATATATTTTTACTAAATTAGATACTATTTTATTTTCTTTCATAAATTATAATTCTTCTTTTTTTTATTAATTTTGGAAATATTATAATATAAAAAGTTAAAAATAACCATATAATAATAATTAAAAAATATTATTATAGTTTTATAATTATATATTTGAAATAAGTTCAAAAAAAGTATATATTATTTTTTAAATTTAAACATTTTAAGGGGTTTCAATGAAAACAGCAGAAGAGTTAATAAAAAAACTAATGAAAAATCAAATGGATTATAATATATTTATTAAATTTAATTCAAAAACTGCTATAGAAAAAACATCGCTTACCAATTTAATAAGAAAAGCAATAAGCGACGGATATATTCAAAAAACAGATGGTAATTTGCTTAAGGTTACTAAAGAGGGAAGACAGTATATTAATAAATTAGAAGGAAAAGAAGAAGCTCCTAAAACTGTAAAATCAATAAGAGTAAATGTTAATCCTAAAGATGCTAAAACTGACAGTGAAATTATAGCTAGGGCTTATAATATAAAACTCAATTTTTCAGAAGAGTTATTAAAATTAGCAGAAGAAATAAATAGTAAATTTAATTTAGAAAATATAGAAAGTAATATAGAAAGCGATAGGAAAGATTTTAGAAATATAAAAACTGTAACTATAGACAGTGAAACCTCAAAAGATTTAGACGATGCTTTTAGTATAGAAAAAATAGATGATAATAATTATAAAGTTTATATTCATATATCTGATGTTAGTCATTTTATAGAACTTGATTCACCTTTAGATTTAGAGGCTAGAAAAAGAGGAAATTCAACTTATCTTATAGATAATGTTTATAATATGTTTCCTGAAGTTTTATCTAATAATATAATTTCCTTGAATGAAAATGATAATAGATTTGCTTTGACTATTATTGCTGATATAAATGATGATAAAGGAGTATTATCTTCTTCTGTATGTAAAAGTGTCATAAAATCTGACAGAAAATTATCGTATAATTATGCTGAAAAACTTTTGAAAAGAGAAGAGGAAGATGAGAAATGGCTTTTAGAATTGCTTGATAATGCTTTGAATATAAAAAATATTTTATATAAAAAAAGAAAAGAGGGCAGGGGAGTAGAGTTTGATAATCAGGATATAAAAATAATATTAAATGATGAAGGCATTCCTATAGAGTTTTATGCAGAAGAAAAAAAAGAATCAATGTCAATAGTAGAGGAATTAATGCTTCTTTGTAATAGTGAAATAGCTAAAAAACTTTCTAATTATGACGGGGTTATATATCGTTATCATGGACTTCCTGATGAATACAGATTTAATAATTTTAAAATACTTGCTCATACTAAGGGATATGAATTAAAACAAAATCCTGATAAAAGCTATGATATAAAAGGTTTTATTGATAATATAAAAGGAAAGCCTGAAGAAAATTTATTGGTGCAAGTATTACTTCGTTCTATGACACCTTCTTCATACAGTATAATAAATAAAAGTCATTTTGGATTGGGGCTTGATTATTATACTTATTTTACTTCGCCTATTAGAAGATATGCTGATTTACTTGTTCATAGAATAGTAAAGGATACCATATTATCAAATAGTGATAGTGCAGATGAAAAATTAAAAGAAGTTAGTAAAAATTCTGTTGAAAGTTTATCGCTTTTGGATAAAAATTCAAAGAAGGCAGAAAGATATCTTATTCAAATAAAAGCGGCAAGGTATATGAAAGACAGACTTGGAGATGAGTATTATGGTATTATAAGTTCTATGTCTCCAAAAGGCATATATGTTGAAATAGAAGGTCTTGAGATAGAAGGCTTTATAGAGGCTACATATATTGGATCTAATTATAGATTTTATCAGGATATGCAGGCGGTATATGTTGATAAGTTAAAGGCTTATGAATTAGGAGACAGAGTAAAAGTTCTAGTTGCAAGTGCTAATACTGAAAATGGAAAGATATTTTTCTCTTTATAAAATATAATAAATAATATCTTTATTTAAGATTAATAAAATGATAACTAATTTTTATATATAATTAGTTATCATTTTTATTTTACTTTAAAATATTCTATTTCATTAATAATATCTTTACTCATATTTGATATTTCAGAACTAGAGGTTGAGTTTTGATTAGCCAAACCTGAGTTTTCCTGAGTAATATTATTTAATTCTTTTATAGCGGTATTCATTTGTATTATTCCGTCTTCTTCCTGCATTATAGACTGTGATATATCCTGAAGTTCATTTTCCATTTCTTTTACCAAATCATTAATAGTATTTAGTATAGAAGATGATTTACTTGCAGATTCACTTCCTATATCTATTCTTTTTACAGTTTCATCTACAATAGAAGTAATATTTGTTGCAGCTTCATTAACAGTCTGAGCCAAAGATCTTACCTCGCTTGCTACTATAGCAAAACCTCTTCCTTGTTCTCCAGCTCTTGCCGCCTCAACAGCAGCATTTAAAGCAAGTATATTAGTTTGAAATGCGATAGACTGTATAAGTTTAGTTATTTCAGATATTTTTTTGCTGGATTCAGATATCTCATACATATGAGCAGATATTTCATTAACTGCTTCTACGCCTGTATTTGTAGTTTCCATTATTTTTACACTTTTATCTTTAGCCTTAATGGAGTTTGAACTTATTTCTTTTATGGAGCTTGATAAAGACTGCATTGAACCTGTAAGCTCTTCTATAGCAGCTGCCTGAGTATTGGTTCTGTCAGATAAATATTCGCTGCTAGATGATATATTTTTTATTTCAGTATTTATTGTATTAAGGTTTGCCTGAAGTTTTGATACAACATTTCCTATAGTATTTTTCATATTGTTTACATAATATACTAAAGATCCTGATTTATCATTTTTATTTTCATTTGAACTATCTATAATAAAGTTTCCTTTAGACATTTGATCTATACTATTCATAGCTTTATCTAGCATTTGTGATATAGGTATAACTACGAAAAATGCTAATGCTGCTTGTATTGCTATTAAAATAATAATCACTAAAAGATAAGCAAGCATAATATTTCTTATTCTATTATTGATAGCATTCATATTTCCTCTTATTACAATTTTATACGGAGTATCTCTTAATGGTTTTATAGTATACCATTCATTTCCTACTATCTGCATTACAGCTTTATTAGGGTCTTCTAAAGATTTTGCATCTTTAAATAAAGGTTCTTTATATATATTGTAATTGTCATTAAATATATAGTCTTTATTTTGATGCGACATGTAAAGTCCGGCAGAAGTCATTATATTTACCTGATTATCGCTAATAACTTTTTTTGATATATTATTCATCTCTAAGAAGTCTATACCTATAACTCCTTTCAATGAATTATTAGTGTATACAGCCAATGCCAATGTTATACATATTCCGCCTGTATTAGCATCAACATAAGGCTCTGTAATAAATATTCCGTTTTGAGCAATAGCCCCTTTATACCATAATCTTGAAGTTTGGTCATAGGTATTTGGATAAGGGCTTATACCATTAACAAAAAGCCCCCCATCTTTGTATGGTATTTCATTTCCATATAGTATGTCGTATATGTTATTATTTGATTTTAATATGCTTTCAAGTGTTTTTCTTATATTTGTAAATGAGTTTTCATTTGCTTCAAAGTATCCTCTTAATGTATACATTACATCATATACTTTTTCCATTTCTGTAGATATTACCAATTCAGTATTATCAATCTCTACTAATGTATTTTTTATAAACTCATTAGTATATACAGTTTTATAGGCAAAAAACATAATAATATATGCTACAAGTAAGAAAACAGCAAAAGGAATAATTAATTTTAATAATAGTACTCTGTTGTTTTTCATAAAGATAACCCTAAAATAAATTCCCCAAATAGAAAGTATATAAAAATTTTTTTATGTGTCAATTATATTTAATAAAATAAGAATATAGTAAATATATTTGATTTTTATAAAAATAATTTAAATACTAATATATATTAATTATACATATAGCATACAAAATTATAAATTTTTTATAAAATCTAAAATAATACTAATTTTATAATACAGAGTTTATTTCATTTTTTGTAAGGTGTTTAAAAGAACCTTCTTTTAAGTCATCTAATAATATATCAGCTATTCTTAATCTTTTTAGTATTATTACTTCAAAACCCACTTTTTGGCACATTCTTCTTATTTGCCTATTTTTTCCCTCTGTGAGTATTATATAGAAAGAATTTTTATTAACCCTTTTTACCTTTGCAGGTTTGAGTTTTTGTCCGTCTAAAGAAATCCCATACTCTAATTTTTTCAAAGCTCCGTCTGGTATACTATCATTAACTTTGACAAAATATTCTTTTTCGCAGTTTGTATTTTCGCCTATTATCTTTTTAGCAAATACCCCATCATTAGTAAAAAGTATAAGTCCTGAGCTGTCCTTATCTAGTCTTCCAACAGGATATATATTATCAAAATCATTTTTTATCAGATTATATATAGGCTTTCCTTCATTTTTATTTGATGAAACGACATAACCTCTAGGTTTATTTAATTTGATATATATTTTATTTTCTTTATATTGTTCAATACTGCATTCTATATCGTCATTATCATTAACTTGAGTTGCTGGGTTTGTTATAATTATGCCATTAACTTTAACATTTCCATTTTGAATAAGCCTGTCAGCTTCTCTTCTGCTTGCAATATTTAACGATGCTATGTATTTATTTAATCTCATTTATCATTCTTTTATAAAAAATTATCTATATAGTAACATAATATAATTTTTAATCAAATTTTAATAATATTTTCTAAAATTATGCAGTTATGATAACGATATATATATTAGAATTTTATATTTTTATAGTTGACAATTTTTATTGATTATAATATAATTGTGCTAAGTTATTGGATATAATTGCTTAGCTATAAATATTAAGGAGAGTGCGCTATGAAATTCTATAGAAGTACGAGAGATTTTTCTCGCTACCTCATAATCATTTGTCTATTCATAAGCATAAGTTCATTTGCTGTTTATGGACAAACTTCTAGTGTTTACATGGAAACTAGATTGCTTTACAACTTTGAAACATTAGATGAATGGCAGCCAATATCAAATGCTAGCCGCTTTATGTTCAGAGGTGATAGAACAAATGAAAATGGTGTTGTAATGAAATATCCTAACATGAGATTATTCGCTACAAAACCATATGGTATGGGTAACCAAAGTTATAATTCAACTAATTCATTATCAGTAAGTGTTTCTTTTTTCAGAAAATCTTATAACTTCTTTGACTTAGTTCCAACAGTACAAAAAATCATACCAGGTAAAGCTCAGACTTTTGATGTTTGGGTATGGGGTGGTAATTATGACTATACTATGGAAATGATATTTGAAGATTATCGTGGTTATACTTATACATTGCCTTTAGGTTCTATAAGATATATAGGTTGGAGAAATATGAGTACATCAGTACCATCTTTCATTCCTCAAGAAGAACCTTATGTTCCTAGAGCTAAAGGTTTAAGATTTATGAATTTCCGTTTCTGGTCATCACCAGAGGAAAGAGCAGATAACTTTGTAGTTTTATTGGACTATTTCCAAACAGTAACAGATACATTTAGAGAGTCTTATGACGGATCTGATATTGAAACTACATTAGGTCAGGAAGTTGGCGGAAGATCTTCTGAACAATATACAGAAGGCGGAGCTCAAGTAGTAGGTGAAAGCAATGGCGGTACTGCTGGCGGAGATGCTGCTACTACAGAACAGCCACAAGAAGCGCAACAATAAGGTATAATAAGGAGAAGAATGAATATGAAAAGATTAAGTATCTTGATAACAATGTTAATTCTAACTGTTGCATTCTTGTTGTTTGCCCAAGATGCGGCTCAAACAGGTGAGCAAACTACTCAAAATCAAGGTGAAGATGGCAATAACTTCGTAACTGAAGCTATCACTAATTACTTAATAGATGATTTTGAATTTGCTAATACTTGGCAAGCTTCTATGCCTAGAGATTATGGTGTAGTTAGTATTATTCGCCGTGAAGGCGGTCCAGCTGATGTTGTAGCTGAAGGTGCAGAAAATAATAAATATATTTTAGGTGCTAAAGTAGAATACTTCAGAACTGGTTATCCTTGGTTCTCTGTTACTCCACCTAGACCTGTGAAAATACCTGGTTATACTAAAGAACTTAGTGTTTGGGTAGCTGGTCGTAACCATAATAATAAAATGAGTTTCTACCTTTATGATATAAATGGTAAACCTCAGTCTGTTGGTAATGAAGCTCTTAATTTTATGGGTTGGAAAAACATAACTGTACAAGTTCCTGCTAATATAGAACAAGAAGACTTCAGAGGTCAAGTTGAACAAGGTATTAGCTTTATGGGTATACATGTTAAAGTTGATCCTAGAGATTCTTATGGTAAATACTATATCTATTTTGATCAATTAATGGCTAAAACTGATATGTATTTAGAAACTTATAGAGAAGAAGATGATCCATTAGATACTTGGTAATAATAACAAGTTGAAATGAATATTATAGGTGAAGTATTATTAATAGTACTTCACCTTTTTTATTTATATAAATAACTTGAAATTAATATCATTATATATTAAACTACTAAGATATATATAACTTAAAAGAGAGTTTTTATGTCTAATATTAATATAAATTTACTTCTTCTTATTGGATTTATATTGCTGGCTGTATATTCTATAACAACTAGAATTGTAAATAACAGGGCAAGTAAAGATAAAAAAGAAAATGATATCAGTGATGAAGATAATAATTCAAAGTAATAAAAAGGTGTCAGATGAGTGAATTAATTATATATGTAATAATAGCAATTATATGGGCTATAGTGAGTTTGGTGCAAAAAGCAAATAAAAAAAATAAACAAAATAAAATACCAAAACAGAATACTCATAAAAATAAGAAAGTTAATAATAAAAATAATAATGAAGAAGAAATATTTAGAGAATTACAAAAGAATATTAATACTTTAAAAAAGTATAACAATGAAGTTCTTAGAGAAAATACGAAAAAAGAAGATGTATATACTAGTCATTATGAAACTTCAAGCAATGATAGAGAAATATTGGAGCTTCAGGAAAAATATAATTCTAAAATATCTCAAATTAATTCTATAAAAAAAGAAGATGTCAGCAGTAATTTTAATAATATTATAACATCAGAAAACAAAAGACAAGTTAATCATATGCTTTCTTCATTGGATATAAAAAATGCCATTATATATAATGCTATATTAGAACCAAAGAGAATTAATTATACTAGACTTAATAAAAATAGAAGTTAAAAATTGAGAGTAATATAATGAAATCATTTGAAGAACTTATATCTGTAATACAAACTTTAAGAGGCGAGAATGGATGTGCTTGGGATAAGGTACAGACTTTTGACAGTTTAATTCCTTGTTTTTTGGAAGAGGCTTATGAACTTGTAGAAGCTATCAATAATAAAGATTATGAGAATATTAAAGAAGAGCTTGGAGATGTACTTTTGCATGTTGTATTTTTTTCTGAGCTTGCTAAAGATGAAAATAAATTTAATATAGATGATGTTTGCAAAAATATTAATGAAAAACTTATAAGAAGGCATCCTCATGTATTTGGGGACAGTGATGTAAAAGATGTTCAGGGCATACTTAAGCAATGGGATAAGATAAAAAAAGAAGAGAAGGGTATTGATGGTGCTGACGAGTTTAAAAGTGTACTTGACGGTATACCTAAGTCGCTTCCTATTATGGAAAAATCTTATAAATTAATGAAAAAAGCTGCTAGTGTCGGATTTGAATACGAAAATATTGATGATTCTTTGTCAAAGATAGAAGAAGAACTTTTGGAAGTTAAAGAGGCATATAATGAGCATGATAAAGAACATTTGGAAGAAGAAATAGGGGATTTGATTATGACTGTTCTTGATTTTGCCCGCATGAATAAGATTAATCCTGTTAATTCTCTTATAAAAGTTAATGAAAAATTTACAAAAAGATTTCACTATGTTGAAAAGTCTGCTTATGAAATGAATAAAAAATTAGAAGATATGTCTTTAGATGAAATGGATAAACTTTGGAATGAATATAAGAAAAAAGAAAGAGAAAATCAATGAATATATATGATTTTTATGTTAAAGACATCAATGGTAATGATGTATCTTTATCAAAGTATAAAAATAAAGTCATTTTGATAGTTAATACTGCTACTAGATGCGGCTTTACGAAACAGTATAAAGATTTAGAAAATATATATGAGATTTATAATAGCAGGGGCTTTGAGATATTAGATTTTCCTTGTAATCAATTTTTAAATCAAGCACCGGAATCAGATGAGAAAATAGATAGTTTCTGTAAAATGAAATATAATACATCTTTTGATAGATTTAAAAAAATAGATGTTAAAGGAAAGAATATAGAGCCTTTATATTTATATCTTATTAATAATAGCAATTATTTATTTAATAAAAATATAAAATGGAATTTTACAAAATTTCTAATAGATAGAAATGGAAATGTAGTAAAGAGATTTTCTAGTTTTTCATCTGGAAAAATGATAACTAAATATATAGATAAAATTATATAATATTTTGTAATTATAGTATACTAAATCTGTTTTTATAAGGTTGTTTTATTAATTTTTTACATGTATATTATGGGCTTTTTATTGCAAGAATTCCAATTTTATATTATAATATTATCATATTAATGCAGAGGTTTTGCTTAATGGCTATTAATGCTAATTTATATAAAACATCCAAATTGTATGATTTGCTTACTAAAATTATTAAAAAGAAAAATGATGAGAGTTTTAATTTAGAGGATCATATAAATAAATTACTAGAACTCATATCAAAAAGTACAGAGGAAGAAGTGAATTATGCAGATAATAAAATAAGCTGTCTTCATCTTGCTGTGCAGATAGGCAATGCTGATGTAGTTGCAGCTTTAATAGAAAGAGGTGCTAATGTCAATGTAATTAATGACAGAGGAGTTAGCCCATTGCATACAGCTATTATCAAAAACCAGCCTGAGGAAATCATAAAAATATTACTAGATAATGGGGCAGATTATAATATTGAACAAGCAAATTTTTCAGCTGTTGATTTGGCAGAATTAATTGGAGTCCCATATATGCATCTATTTAAAAAATAAATTTCTTCCTATAATTTTATAGTATGTATAATATTTTATATATTCTGTAATGTTTGTATTTATTTTAAATATTGTTATTTAGAAATTCAAAATGATTTAAATATGGATATAATCAAAATCTGTTAATTTTATTTATTTTGTACTATTTTCATTCATTTTATAAAATTAGCATATAGATTCCGATTATATCCTTAATTTAGTTTTAACTTACTCTGTCTGTTTTCATTTTATAAACTTTATCAGCTATATTTAAAGTTGAAAGTCTATGCGAAACTAAAACAACAGTTCTATTCTCACTATTATCTTTTATAGATTTCAATATAACAGCCTCATTCAAACTATCAAGATTACTTGTAGGCTCATCAAGAAGTATAAAAGGAGCTTTATGTAAGAAACTTCTTGCTATACCAATTCTTTGTTTTTCACCTCCTGATAAAGTATCCCCAAGTTCGCCTACATTAGTATCGTATCCGTTAGGTAAACTCATAATAAAATCATGAAGTGAGGCTTTTTTGCATGCTTCTATAACATCTTCTCTTGAGGCATTTTGATTTGCTATTTTTATATTATTTTCTATTGTGTCTTTAAAAATAGAAGTCTCCTGAGTTACATAGCTTTCCATATCACGAAGACAATCTGTATTAATATCTTTTATATTGGTATTTGATATTTTAATATTTCCTTCTTTTATATCCCAAAAACGCATAAAAAGTTTAAGAAGTGTAGATTTTCCGCTTCCGCTTTTTCCGCTTATTCCTATTATTTTATTAGGCTCTATTTGCAAATTATAATCATTTAATATCTCTTCGCCTTCATAGTCAAAATATATATCTTTACATTCTAATCCTTTAAACTCTAAATCTTTTTCGCCATTATAAACTTCTTCTATAATAGGTTTTTCTTTAAGTAGGTTTAATACTCTCTCGCCGCTTGCTAAAGTCATAAATAAATTGTTTGATAAATTACTTAATGCTATAACAGGTCCGAAAGAACTTGCCATTGCTATAGTAGGTATTATAATAGCAGTAAAATTTGATTCTTTTGATATTATTATACTTATAACAAGAACAGCCAATGTGAATAATGATACAGCAGAAGTTGTAAGCCCTGATATTACACCTTCATATTTTTTTAATTTTTTATTTAAATACATTAAATCATCAGTTTTACTCTTTATATTTTCTATTCTTTTCTCACTGTATCCGAATTGAAGTATTTCTTTTATTCCCCATAAACTGTCAAGAAAATAACTGTTTAATTTTCCAAAATTATTTCTATAAGCCATTCCATCATTTTTTCCGAATTTTGATGAAAAATATGGAATAATAAAACCTATAGTAAAATACCCTAAAAAAGCAATAGCACCTAATATAACATTAAAACTTCCTATAAATATTGTCATGATAATTGAAGTTAATACTCCTATAGCTATAGGTGAAATAGTATGTGCATAAAACACTTCTAATAATTCTATATCGCTTGTAATAAGTGCTATTAGATTTCCTTTATCTCTTCCTTCTAGTTTGGCGGGAGATAATTTTCTTAAAGCCTTAAAAACTTTATCTCTTATTAAAGCGAGTAATTTAAAGGCTATAAAGTGATTGCTAAGCTGTTCTATATAGTGAAAAAATCCTCTTAAACAAGCAAGAAGTAAAACTATTATAAATATTGTTTTTATTGTGAATAAAGAATTAAGTTCAAGATATGTTAATATAGCATATCCCCCGAATATAGTTATTGATATAGAACATAAAAATCCTAAAACTCCTGTAGTGATAGCTAATATCATAACATGCATAAGCGGAGAAATTAATCCAATTAGTTCCGCCATAATTTTTATACCGCTTCTTCTCATTATAAACTCCTATTAAATTATTAATGATTAATATTAAATTGCTGCGTTTAAACTTTCGCCTTTAGTTATGCTTTCCAAATTACTTTGTTCATTGAAGATTTTTGCATATTCTTTGTTTAAGCTAATCAATTTATCATGATTTCCTTCTTCCATTATTATGCCGTCTTTTAAGAAATATATATGATCCGAAGGCACACAATTATAAAGTCTATGAGATATTAATATAACAGTCTTTTCTTTTGCAATATCTCTTATAACCTTCATAATGCTTTCCTCACTTTCAACATCAACATTAGAAGTAGCCTCATCAAATATATATATATCAGCATTAAAAAGTATAGCCCTAGCTAAAGCTAATCTCTGTCTTTGTCCTCCGGATAAATTAGCAGCCTTTTCCATTATTACTGTATTAAGTCCGTTTTCAGTCTGTAGAAAATCATAAAGTTCAACTTTTTTTAATGCATCATTCATCTGATTTTCTGTTATAGTATCTCCAGCCATTTTTAGATTATCATATACAGTTCCTTCAAACAAATAACTATTATGATCTACAGAGGCTATTTTTTTGTATAAATCATCTTTATTTATTGTATCAAGCTCTATATTTCCTATTTTTATTGAGCCTTTATAATTTTCATTTCTTAATGATATAAGCCCAGCAATAGTGCTTTTACCTGACCCTGAAACTCCTACTATAGAAACAAATGATTTTTCTTTTATAGTCATATTAATATTTTTTAATATAGTTTTATCTTTATTGTAGGCAAAACTTACATCTTTAAATATAATCTCTTCATTTTCTTTACTTATATCATTTATTCTTTTATCATCATCTTTCATATCAAGTATTTCAAACATCTTATCGCTTGCAGATATTCCATTCATAGCTATGTGAAAGAATGAGCCTAAAAGTCTTAATGGAATAAAAAACTCGGCAGAAAGCATTATTATAGTAAATGTGCCTGCAAGATTAATATTTCCTTTCATATATTCAAGTACCGAAATTATCACTCCCAAAGCAGCCCCGCCATACGCTATTATATCCATTATAGTTGTAGAATTAAGCTGCATAAAAAGAAGATTCATAGTAGCAACTCTAAATTTTTCAGCTTCTATATTCATCTCTTCATTTTTTTTTTCATCAGCTTTATATATTTTTAAAGTAGTAAGTCCCTGTACATCTTCTAAAAATATTTCTCCTAAATTACTGTAGCTTCCCCAATATTTTTTTAATATTCTTTTAGCAATTTTTACTATAGCAATAATTGATATAGGTATAAGAGGTACACATATTAAAAGTATAACAGCCGATTTTATGCTTATAGTAGAAAGTACAGCAAAAAGCACTATAGGGGCTATCATACTATAGAAAAACTGCGGAAGATATCGTCCGAAATAAGTTTCTAATTGATCAACTCCCTCCATAGATATTTGTACTATTTCACTTGTAGAAAATTTTTCTTTATATCTGCTTCCTAGTGTAAGAAGTTTTGAATATATTTTTTCTCTTAAAGTCTGCTTTACTCTTCCAGAAGCATGATATGACATATTTGCCATTAAAATATTAAATCTGAATTTTAATATTATTATAACAAAAATAGCAATAGTCGTTTTTAATATATCTTCTTTTAGTACATTGCCTTGTGAAGCTTTCTGTATAATATCAGCCATAAAAAATACAGCAGTTATATTGAGAGCCAAATTGACAAGCTGTATTATAACATGCCATGCTATGTATTTTTTAGCATTGCCCATTAAAGCTATAAGTCTTTTATTAATCATAAACTTTTCCTTTATTTTATTTTTTATATATCAATAAATAGTTCTTTTAATAATCTCTTTTATAGAAGAACTATCATAGTTTCCTTTCATCATAGAATCCATTATAAATGAAAATATTATATCTATAAATTTATCAGTATTAAGATTATCATTAAAAGCATCTTCTCTTATATTTTTATCTTTTATAATAGTTTTGTACATATTATCTTTAATATGCTTTATCATATTCATCATAACATTTACACCCTTATCCTTATTTTTTCCAAACATTATATTAGAATGCAAAGCAAAAAAGTTAGGATATTTTTTATCTCCTTTTTCTAAAATCTTAAAAATAGAATCTATACTGTCAATAAAACTCTCAGACTCCAAAGAAATATCCGAAGAATGAAATATATCAGCCCATACGCTTACAATAACCGCAATAGTCAGCTCTTCTTTTGACTTAAAATAATTATAAATAGAGCCTACAGCGATATTAGCTTCTTCAGCAACTGAACGCATATTAATAGAATTAATACCTTTTCTTTTTATTAATTCTCTGCTTGCTTTTAATATATCTTCTTTTGAAGTTATAATATTATTCATTAAATAGTCCTTTTTTATATATATAGTGTTTTTTTAATATATTATCTTAGCCAAATATTAATTTTATCAGCTATTTGCAAGTTTTGCTTGTTCAAATACATAATAAGTCTTACTTATATTGAACAATGTTCAGTATTTTTGTAAAATAAAATTTCAATATATACTGCTTAATACTTTTATATTGAACATTGTTCATTATAAACTAGATTTAAATTTTGTCAATACAATAATTTGTAATATTTTATAGTATGCACATTATATTTTTTTATGAGTATTTATATATATTTTTTTACTTATGTTATAAAAGTCATGAAAAAGTTTATTATATGTTTTTAATATTTGAATATATTTATATAACTATGTTTTTGTATAATAAGAATTGTATAAAAAATTATAAAATATATTTTATAGTTTTTTAAGTAATTTTATAGAGTATTTAATATTTATTATTATGATTATATAGAACTATAAAATATATTATTTGTCGTTTTATTACTAAAATATAGCCTTTATTACATAATGAATAGAATTTTAATTAATTTAGTAAAAAATATATTTAA
>NZ_JH994111.1:380570-737647 GCF_000316195.1 Brachyspira hampsonii 30446
ATGTATTTAATTTTTTTTACTAAATTAAATATTTGCTGTTTATAAAAATATATTTAATTTTTTTACTAAATTAATTATTTGCTGTTTATAAAAATATATTTAATTTTTTTACTAAATTAATTATTTGCTGTTTATAAAAATATATTTAGAGATAGTTGTTTATATGAAAGATAAAAATTTAAAAAATAAATTAAAAAAAATAGAGGTATCAAGAGAAGAATTGGAAGCAAAGGAAATACCGTTGCTTTTTAGTGTTGTAAATTTTTCTTCCAATATACCAGTTTCTATTTATGCAGATACTATAGGGATAAAAACTTCTGAATCATCATACAGGGCTGCTATGCATTCAGAAGTAAATAGAAATATTAGTGAGGAATATCTTTTAAACTCTAAAAAATCATCAATAGATTTATCTTCTCTGCTAAATGTTGTAAGTTATTCATCATTTCCTATAGATGCGGCTTTAAGTAACAGGGTATTATTAGAAGAAGAAGTGCATAAAAAGGGAAATGCATTGAAACTTCCACCGTATAAAAATATTAATGCCTCTATAGGATCTGTAATAAGGTCAAGAAGAAGCAGAAGAGATTTTAAAGGCAATCCATTAACATTAGTTGATTTATCTACTTTACTTTATTATGGAGATGGAATTTCAGGAGATTTTGATTTTAATTTAAATAAAAATGAATATGATACAATAACTTTCGGAGATAAATATATATCAAAGCTGAGAACAGCTCCTTCAGGCGGAGGACTTTATCCTATATATCTTTATATAGCCGCACTTAATATAAATAATCTTGATAAAGGTATATATAAATACATGCCTTTTACTCATTCGCTTGAAAAAATAAAATTATTTAGCGATGAAGATTTAGAAAATTATTATAACAATAATGTTTTCGGAGGCGGTATAGATTTAAGAAAAGTAGCATTATCTGTTTATTATGTTTATAGTTTGTATGAGAATTCGAGGAAGTACGGAGATATGGCACTTCAATTTGCTTTGATAGAAACAGGAGAGATTGCTCAAAATATACAGCTTACTGCTGCTGCAAGCGGTATTTCTGCATGTGATATTGGAGGATTTAATAAAACTTTATCTGAAGATTTACTTAATATTGATGGTAATACAAATCATGTTGTGCATTTGACTTTACTTTCAAAATAAAATAATTAAATTTATGTAATATAAACATATATAAAAAATAATAGGTTATAAAAATGGATAAAAAAAATATTAAACTTTATGATAATGTAAGTATCTTCTTTAATTCTGATCATGAGATTAGATTTAGAAAAGGAGTATGGAATTTTGAGGAGGCTTCTTTAGAGCTTAATGATTTAAATGATGATATAAAAGAAGCTGTTATGTTCATTTCTAAAGAACTTTTTGATGATAAATTAATTTCTTTTGATGATATAGTAAAGAAATTTTCTCTTAATGATAAAGATAGTGACTTTTTGAATGAGATTATATCTTCTCTTATAGGCAATAGATTTTTAGAGTATGATGATAAAAAAAATAATATGCTTAATACTGTTTATGAGTTCATAGGAGAATATTTTTATGATATACCAGATGAAAGTAAGGTTCAGAAGAATAAAATAATGTTCATTACTGATAATGACAGATTAAAAGAGTATGCAAAATTAACATCAGAAGATTTGTATATGAATGTCATCATGATGGATATTGATGATATAAAAAAAATAGAGAAAGCAAATCTTACAGATACTACAGATGCCATTGACAACATAGAAAAACATAAAGAATTAATAAATTTATTTGATGATATTTCCTGTATTGTTGTAAGTGTTGAGAAGCCTAGATTAAATTTACTTAGAAATATAAATAGACTTCTTCTGGATAAATCTATACCAATAGTTATATCAATATTAGACGGACCGTTTTTAAATATTACTACAATAAAAGGTAAAGAAACCGGATGTTATGAATGTTTTGAAAATAGAGTAGTGGCTAGAAATGAAAGTTTATCAGTTTATAATAAATTTGTTAAGCAGAGTATGAATTTTAAATATAATGGTAAAAGAACTTATATAACACCTATTTTACAGACATTTACTTCTCTTGCATTATATGAAGCATTTTTATTTGCATCTATAGGTAAATGCAAACTAGCAGGACGAGTTATTAATGTTTATATACCTTTAATAGAGATTCAGATTCAGGATTTACTTAGAGTACCTTTCTGTCCTGCATGCGGTCATATAAGTAAGGCTAAATATAATGAGATGTATACTTCTTCAAAACAGATAATAGAAAATTTTTCAAGTAAAGTGATAATAAAATGATTAAATGATGGACAATATATGATTAAATATTACCCAAGCTATAAAAATATATTAAATAAATACAATTCTATTTGCGGTCATCAGACAGGTATTATGGATTCTCTTATTATAATGCAGGCTAATTCTGTTATTGCTGAAAATATCAATACATGTACTGCTATGCTTCCGGATTATCATAAAATATTATTAGGCGATAATGCTGAAGTTAATTATCATCTTTCAGGTTATGGTATTTATAGAGATGAGGCTGTTATTAGATTATTGGGTGAAGGCATTGAAAGATATGCATTATTTACAGCAAATTTATACTTTGAAGAAAAATTAAAATATGCCTCCTATAATCAATTAAAAGAAAAGTATCCTGATAATATAATACCTTTTGAATATGTTAAGATATATAGCGATGAAGACTGTAATAAATTAAATAGTATAGGTATTTTAGAAAATATAACAGAAGATGATGTATTGTCTTGGGTACTTCTCCCTTCTTTATTTGACAAAGAAAAAGAGTATTATGTACCTGCACAGAATTTCTTTTTATCTCATATTATTAGAAGGGATAAGAAGGAAAAAATATTTATAGGGGGATTTTCAAAGGGAAGTGCAAGTCATAAAAGTATTCCGCTTGCCTTGAAATCTGCTGTCAATGAAATTATAGAATGCGATGCATGCATGATAAAATGGTATACAGAGAGTAAAGTCAAAGAAATTATTATTGATGATGATATTCTTAATGAAGTTATAAATAGTATTTTAAAAGATATTGATTATAATGTTAGAGTTTTTGATTATACAGTTGACAAAAAATTAGGATATGTTTTTACTGTTATGCTTGTAAATAAAAGTGAAAAATCTCCTTATATTGTTGTAGGGGCTTCTTCTGGGCTTAATCCTAGAAAAGTTATATACAGAGCCTTTATGGAGGCTTTAGCTATACTTACATTAAATATTAACGGACCTTTATCAATGCCGGCGGATTATTTGGAGACTGTATCTGAAAAAAATTATCTTAATCTTGACAGTAATGTTAATTATTGGGCTGATGCTGTCAATAAAGATAAGAATTTAAAATTTATTAACAGTAAAGTTCAGGAAAAAATCGAATTAAAAAAATATAAAAACCTCGAAGTAAATACTGAGTCTGATTTGGAGTATTTATTAAAAGGTCTTTATAATGTATCTAAATATGCAGTTTATTTGGATATTACATCTTCCGAAATATCGGATAAAGATTTGCATGTTATTCGTGTATATATTCCGGAGCTTGTTCAAATGTCAATGCCTGCTTTCCCTTACAGTAAGCACCCTAGGATTATTAATAATGGAGGAATTTCAAATAATGAATTTCCACACCCATTACCTTAGTGCTTTTCTTGTACTGCTTGCCATTTCTTTTCCTACTTCTTTGATAGGAGTATTTTTCAAATTAAATTTAGGAAAGATTAATACTATACTTCCAAATAGTTTAAGTCATCTTTTATTTGTGGTAATGCTATTTTTTACAGGATATATAGGAATAATTAATTATCATATTGATATTTATTTTGTTGTTTTAGCTTTTATTATGTCCTTTGTATGTATTGGATTAGAAATATTTGAGTCAATGCTGATTCATTTTTTTAAATATAAATTCTGGATAAAAAGTATAGAAGTTCATAAAATAATAGAAAAAAAGAATATATTATTTGATATAATAATAATATTCATAGGTGTTTTATGTGAAGAGATGATTTTCAGGCAGGTTTTTTTTAATATCACTTATAATATATTTAATATTAATATTCATATTATTATTATACTTTCAGCATTTATATATTCCATTAATCATATATATTTCGGAGCTAATGCTGTATTTCAGAAGTTTATTGTAGGGATTATTTATTCTTTATTGTTTGTATTTTCTTCTTTTAGTATAATAGCACCTGTAATTACTCATTTTTTACAGAACTTTATTTTATATATACTATCATTTAGAAGAAATAAAAGAGAGGCATTAAATTGATATTTTTAACTCTTTTACCTTATATAGCAGTATCTTTTATATTAGGCATTATAATCAAGTTTTTAGAACATACTAATATAATTAATAATATTTGCTTTAAATTAATGAATCATAGCAAGCTTGAATATGATGAAATATATGTTTATGTAAGCACTTATATATATTGGCTATTAATGATTTTTTTTGCTGTTGTAATAAGTTTAGTAGAAAAACAAAATATTTTATCATATTTATCTATAGAAAGAAAATATATAATTTATATTTTTATAAATATTTTTGCTGTTATATCTTCTTTTGAACTTATTATTAGCGTAATAAGTATATTAAATAGTGATATGAAAGTAAATACTATCTTTAATAATATATTATTAGTTCCTTCAGTATATATGCTTTATTCTTCAAGAAGCAATCCTAAATGGACTTTGATAATGTTTGCCAGTATAATTAAATGTTTATTCTTCAACGGAGTAATATACTTAGCTGTGAAAATGAAGTTTAGCGACTACAGTATATTTTTTACTATTTTCATAGTAAGTATTTTATTTTCATTAGAAGAAATTTTGAGAGTAAATAATATAAAGCAGGCATTGATATTTACAATAGCTTGTTTTATTGTTACAGCTATTAATACTATCTCATTTGAATATAGCGGAAGTTTAATTCCTTCTATATTTGCTAATATATCTTTTACACTTTATTATTTTGGACAGTTCGAGAATATGGACAAATTTTATAAAAATTAGGTATTAATTTTTTTATATATTTTATATAGAAAATTTAATATGAAAAACATCAAAAGGAGTTGTTATATGATTAGATATTCTTCTAAACTACTAACAACATGTTCTATAAAAGTCAATCTGTTGTGTTGACTCCTGGAGGATGTTGCTGTTCTTGTTGTTGTTCTTGCTACGTTAGCGTAGTAGTCAACTAATTTATTATAATAGACTTGTTTCAAAAAGTACTTGACAAATGCTTTTGTACTTTCATTAAAGCAATAATTATGTTAATATCTTATTAAAAAAGGTTTTTATTAAAATGATTGATTGTCAAAGTATTATTGGCTTAAAAAACATATTTCTTTCTTTTAGAAAAATTAAGAAAAGTATATAAGGATTGTAATAACGGCAGACCGCGAAAACCCTCTTTAGAAACGATGCTTTTTCTCACTTTTGTATATTTCAAACAATACATCACTTTTAGACAATTATCTTTCTATTTTAATGTATCTGCTTCTACTATTTCTCAAGTATTCATTATATAGAAGAATTATTGTATCTTATTTTGAATAATAGACTTGTTTCAAAACTCAAATTTTTAATATTTATAGTTTTTTAATTTAATATTTTTTTGATTATAGTTGGGGCTTTGCTGCGAAGCACACAGTCGTGCCAAACCACACTTCTTTTGTGACGCCTGTCCGCCTTCGGTGTGGCACATACGAAGTACGCCTCGCCGTGCGTGCCTTCGGCAGGCGAGAAGCAAAAAGACTGCATATTTATATACTAAAACAATAATTTATAAAACATGTCAAACATTATTTTATAAATTATAAAATTATGAAATTTTTATATGTAATTTTTTCAAGTAGTTTTGAAACAAGTCTAATAAAAACTACATACAAGTAAAGAATGATAAAAAAATTATTATACTTGTTTCAAAACTAAATTTATAAATTTTTAATTTAATATTTTTAAATTTAGTTGGGGCTTTGCTGCGAAGCAGACATTCGTGCCAAACCCCAGTTCTTTTATTGGTATAAAAGAACCAAGAGAACTGCATTTTCTAGCTTAAACATACAATTTACACAATAAGTAAAACATTTAATTAAACTATAATTAATATTATTTATATTTATCATAAAATAATAAACTTATTAAATTATTTGTCAAGTACTTTTGAAACAAGTCTAATAGTTTATAGTAAATTAATACGCCTGCTATATTAGTTTTATTAATGCAGCGGGTTATTTACGATAATAATTAAGTTGGTTATAATGGAAACATTGATTAGTGCTAGAAATATAGAAAAGAAATTTAATAAAAATCTTATTTTAAAGAACGGAGAAACTACTCCTTATCTTAATGGAGATTATTCTACCTCAGAGCTTACAGTTACAAAATAACAATATATAAATTATCTGATAATTCATTTAAAACGGCTTTTGTAGGAATTGAAGAGATTTTTACATTTACTGATACTGGTTTAACTGTTAGTTCTTTATGGAAAGAAGTTATTTATCAAAAATAATGATAAAATTTTGATAAAAAGTTGGCTGCAAAAAGCCTCTTTTTTATTTGCATTGAAAAATATTTATATAAAAAAGTTATAAAAATATTTTATATACTATTGACATTTATTTATATTTGTGTTATATATATAGCATTCAATAATAAATAATTTAAAGAATATCTTAAATAATGGATATTCTTTGAAGGAGTTGTTATATGATTAAATATTCTTCTAAACTAAGAACAACATGTTCTCTAAAAAGTCAATCTGTTGTGTTGACTCCTGGAGGATGTTGCTGTTCTTGTTGTTGTTCATGCTGCTTTAGCGTAACAACCAAATAATTTATTATAATATTTTATAGTAAATTAATACGCCTGCTGTATTGGTTTTATTAATGCAGCAGGTTATTTATAATAATAATTAAGTTGGTTATAATGGAAACATTGATTAGTGCTAGAAATATAGAAAAGAAATTTAATAAAAATCTTATTTTAAAGAATGTTAATTTTGATATAAATAAAGGTGAAATAATAGTACTTGTAGGTCCTAATGGTTCGGGAAAAACTACATTAATTAATATATTATTAGGAATATTAAAAGCTGATAAAGGCGAATTAAAAATAAATATAGATAATTATAAAAAACATATAGGAGTTCAGCTTCAGTCTACTCCATTTTTTGATGGATACAGTGTAAAAGATAATATATTAATGTTTTCAGCACTTTATGATATAAAAATGACCGATGAAGAAATAGAAAGCATTACAAAAAAATACGGATTGAATCCGAAAACTCTTGCTATAAAACTTTCAGGGGGTGAACAGAAGAAACTTGCTATAATGATAGCTACTATGCAAAATCCGGACTTACTTGTATTTGATGAGCCTACTGCAAGTTTGGATCCTAGAGAAAGGTATAATGTTAAAAATATGTTGTTAGAGTTTGCTAAAAATAATAAGACTATACTTTTTACTTCTCATGATTTAGAGGAAGTTGAGGACCTTGCTGGCAAAATAGTATTTTTATATAAAGGCGAGATATTAGAAAGCGGCAGCAAAGAAGAACTTTTAAATAAATATAATTTTGATAGTTTGGAGAAGCTTTACCTGCATATTACTAACTATTAATATATTTTTGAAATTTTTAAATTTTATGGAAATAAAAGAATAATCATGAAAACTATATTTAAACTCACAATGAAAAAAGCTATAAGAGATCCTTTTCTTATATTTTGGTCTATATTTTTTCCTTTGGTGATAGTTATATCATTAGGACTTTTTTTAAAAATGGAAAGCTATACTGTGCATATACTTACTGCTATGAGCTGTGTGAGTGTTCTTGCTTATTCTTTTATGACTACTAGTTTTAATGTACTTAGTCAGAGAAGGAGAGGAGTTTATAATCTGCTTAAAGTAACGCCTCTTCCTTTATACAAATATATTATAAGTTTATCTTGTGCTTGGGTAATAATATCTATTATAAGCTGTTTATTTGTATTTTTTGTATGTGCTTTATTTTTTAAATTAGAATTTTATTTTGCTTCTATACTTTTATTTTTGCCTGTAATTATATTGGCATCTTTGCTTTATATATTTATAAGCTTCTTTGTTTCTAGTATTGTAAAAAATAATGAGACAGCAAGCATATTATATAATATTATTTTAATGGCTTCTATGTTTTTAAGTGATGGGTATTATTCATTATATGATGCTCCTAATATAGTGCAAATTTTAAGCAAATTAAATATTTTTCAGTATTTTTTGAATGCTTTTAGAGGTGCTTTTTATTTTGATTTTCATGCTTATTTTATTGGTATAGCGGTACTTCTAGTATGTTTAATAATTGCTTTAATTCTTGCAGTTAATACTTTTAGATATGCTGATAAATAATAAATTATTTTTTTAGCTATTGACAAAATTCTTTATTATCTTACCTTAAAAAATATATTATAATTAGTTTAGGATTAGTTTAATGTATATAGAAAGTGATATTATAAGAGGTCATATAGATGCTGTGGTTATGCATTTTTTGGAGTATAATGATTCTTATGGTTATGAGCTTTCTAAATTAATTACTGATAAAACTAATGGAGAATATGAGATTAATGGTCAGACTTTATACAGTGCTATAAGAAGGCTCGAAGGTAAGAAGTTAATAGAAAGTTATTGGGGCGATGAAAGTCATGGCGGAAGAAGAAAATATTATAAAATTACAGAAGAAGGTAAAAAGTTTTTGAAAGAAGAGAGAGATATATGGCTATTCACAAAGAAGATAATAGATAAACTTCTTGGTATTGAATAGATTTTATATAAAAGAGAAACATTATGATAGATGATTTTTGTAATGAACTGAAAAATAAATACCCTAATACTCAAAAAATTAGAGATCAGATTGAAGAGCTTAGAAATTATTTATATATGAAAAGTGAAGAATATATAAATGATTCTAAAGAGGAAGCTTTTAAAAAGGCTCTTAAATCTTTTGGGGATGTAGATTCACTTCTTGAAGAATTATCCAAGGATGCAAAAATTATTAATAAATACAGATTATATTTATTTGCCGGTATTATTGATATTTTTATTGCGGCTTTTTTAAGTTTATTATTATGCTTTATATCTTTGAAAAATAATAATATATCATTTTTTTCTTATATAAATAATTCATTGATTGCTAGTATATTTTTTATTATTTCTGGAATAATTGCTATTTTTTTAACTACAGTTATACCATTTATTAATATGCGTAGTATATATGAGGTAGTTGAATATACTTATAATGATTATAAAATCAATTTAAAATATTCTATAATCGGTTTTTTTATTATATCTTTAGCTGTATTTATATTCAATATGTTCTTTAGTCCGCATCATATTTGGTTTGTATTTGTTATTATATATTTTTTATCTTGGCCTTTGACTGTATTTTTCTTTTATAAGTTTTTTAAAAATTCTGATAAAAATATTAATAGGAAATAGTAATGAATATTAATGAGTTTTATAAAAATATTAAAAAGAAATATCCTAATACAAAAGAAGTTCTTGAGCAATTAGATGAAATAAAAGATATGCTTAATTCTAAAGTTCAGAATTATGTAAAAAATGGAATGAAATATGAAGAGGCAAGCAGTAAAGCTATAGAGAGTCTAGGAAATATTGATGAAGTTTTTGAAGATATAAGCAAAGATGCTAAAATTGTTTATAATGTTTATATAAAAATATTAACAGTTTTAATATCATCTTTTTCTGCTGCTTTTTTAGCTTTTATTTTGGGTTTGATTATAGAGAATTTAAGTATTTTTAATGAAACTACAAAAATCGGATATAAACTTACTATGCCTTATTTTTATTTGATGTTATTTATTTATATAGTTGTTTATTCTCTTTGGAATTTCTCTGATAATATCAAACCTAAAATAAGAAAGTATAGTTATGATATTTATAAAATTAATTTAAAAAACTCTATTATTGCGGTTATAGTTTATTCGCTAATAATGCTTATTATAAATATTATTACTTATAAATATAATAATTATTTATGGTTTGTTTGGGCTTTTATGGGAATATTAAATTGGACTATTTCTATAATTGCTGATTATCATTTATTTAGGAGTAAAATATTTGAATATAAGAAATAATTCTTTAATATTTTACACAAAGTATATTGACAGACATAATACTTATGCTATAATAGTAATATAAGATAAATAATAGGTGCGGCGTTTTGAAAAGAATATTATTATTATTTTTTATACTATCAAGTTTCCTCTTTGCTCAGAATGATTTTGTAAAATCTGGTTTTCATTATAGTTATAATTATTTTGGATTTCCATTTTCTGTTGATTTAGGATATGCGTATAAAAAGAATTCACATTTTGTATATGTACCTCGTATAGGAATAAGTTTTGATTACGGCTCTGAGTCATCATTTGGAATATTTGCTAATGTTGGAATGGAGTATAGATACAGAAGATTTTTTATAGATTTAAATTACAAACAAGGAATAACACCTCCTTTTTCTACATTTAATTATAAAGATTTAGAATATTACGGACAATTAAAATTAGGGTACTCTTTTGATAATGTAATGATTTATTATGGAATGAACATAGGAAAAATACTTTCTTCTGAGAGGGAGGTTTACAGATTAAGTTCTATTTTTAAGATTAATCAAAGTGTTGGTCTAAGTTCTACATTTGTTGATGACGGAGTTAATAAATTAAAATTCAATGCTGGAGTTGGGGCAAGCATTATACCTAATGAAAATCAGTATTCGTATAATGTTTCAGCTAGTATGCCTTATTCGTTCTTTCATTATTGGGGCGAGCTTGGAATTATGCCTTATATAGGATACAGTGCTTATTTTGATAAAAGTGATAAAAAATATTCTATAGGGTTTAAATATTTATACTCTCTTATGATGATGCCTTTAAGTAATTTAGAAGCTCATCTTAAAAATATGGATTTTCTTACATTTGTTCATCTTGAATATAAATTTTTTATGAGATTTCTTCCTTCTGGTTTTAATGATATATACTTAGTTGCTTTTGGAAATGTGGGATACGGAAAATATTTTGAAAGCAGTATTGATAAAGGAAATTTATTGTACGCAGTAGGCGGAGGAATAGGATATAACCTTTACGGGTCAACACCTTTGCAATTAACTTTTGGTATTGATAATAATAAAAGTTTGGTTATGAATTTGATAATAAGCACTATAGTGTTTTAATGTTTTGGAGTTTATTATTTATGGTAAATGTAAAAAATAGAATTATATATTCTTTTATATGCTTAATCTTTTATACAGCATTGAGTTTATCATTTTATTTAATACCTTTTAATTCAGAAGTATTAAGTTTAATTGCAATATTTTGTACTGCTATATTTAGCATATTTTTTATACTTCCTGCATTTTTATATTCTCCTATTTATTCAATAGTGATTGGTATTTTATATTATATATTTTTTAGATTGTTTGAAATTATAAGAATGTTTACTATTTTGGATTCTACTCCTGTAACTTTACTTTATATGAAGATAAAAGACAAAGCGTTTTTTGCTAATATGAATAATTTGAATAATGATGTTAACAATGAGTAGTTTTTATTGTATCTTGTTTTTAAGGAGGATTTAAAATATGATAAAAAAAATTTTAACAGTTTTATTTTTATCTTTTGTTTTGACTATTTTAGCTTTTTCATATAGTAAGGATTTTAATGAACTTTATAATCTTTACTATATGATTAATACAAATAAAGAAGGGGATTTAAATGCTATTATAGAAAAAATAAAAAATGGTAATTATGGAAAAATAGAAAAACAAACTTATGAGAATCTTATTTTACTTATGGATATATATATGAATCCTAAAAGTAAAAGAGAGACTTATAAATTATTAAATGATAATATAAATAAGAATACTCCGTTACTTTCAGAAAAAGATGCTGATTATATGTCTTCTGTTGCTGATGTGATGAGCGGTGCTATTAATTATTCTTCATTTAATGATGTTATAAAACTTTCAGCAAAAGCTGGGGAGATATATGATAATGCTTTAAAAGTAAATGCCAATCATTTTCCTTCGCTTTTGGGCAAAGCAATACTTACGTCATACAGTCCGGAGTTTGTAGGAGGCGGAATAGATAAAGCAATTCCAATATTTAAAAAGGCTGAAAGCAATGCCAAAGAGAAATGGGAAAAACATGTAGTTTATTTATGGACTTCTCAGGCTTATTTTAAAAATAAAGATAAAGCCAATTATGATAAGTACATAAAAATGGCAAAAGATATATTTCCAGAGGGGGCTTTTATAAAAAATGTTATTGATATGAATAATAAAGGAAAAGGAATGTTTAATTAATATATAGTTGTATAGTTATATATAAGATTATTATAATAGATTATAAACTTAAAAATTGTTAGTATATATAAAATTGCTGTAATAAATAAGGATATTAAAATGTTTAGAGTGATTGTTTTGATTTTTATTAGTTCTTTCTTAGGATTATATGCTGAGGTTTCAAGAGAGGCTAATAATATATTAAAAGAAATAGATAATAAAAATAATGAATATCATTCAGGTAAGAGACTTGTAAGAACGAGCGAGGCTAAAGATATTTTAAACAGAATAAAAAACAGTAATTTAAGCGAAGAAGAGAAAATGTATTTAAGTATAGAATGCTACACTCTATGGTCTAATGTATCTATAGCAAGCGGAACTTTTGAAGAGGATTATAAAATATTAGGGGATATATATAAAGATCTTAAAAAGGATAAAGTTTTTAAAAAAGGCTCTTCTGATATTTACGGAGCTTATGCCAATTTTGCTAACTCTTTTACTTCTCTTGCTTTTTTCAATAAAAAATATCCTTACAGCGTGATTGTTGATATGTATACTTATTCTCGTTTGGCTCTATTAAAGAACAAAAATAATATAAGAGCAAAGCAGGTTTATGGAATGTGGCAGATAGCTACTTTGAGTTTTTATAATAATGCGGCATACTATTCTGTGATGACATCATTAAATGATACAAGCAGTTTACCAGATTATATGATTTACAGAGCTTATATTTACAGATCTATGGCATATATGAAAGTAAATGAAACGTATAAGGCATTTGAAGAATTGGATAATGCTTTGAAAATGTATCCTAAGGGTTTTTACGGGTATTTATTAAAAAACTCTTATGATAAAGGTAATGACGGATTTTTAAGTGCGGAGGGTTCTGAGTTTTAATTATGATAAAATGCGAAAATATATCAAAAATATATAAAACTAAAGATTACAATATAGCTGCAAATAAAAATATTAGTTTGGAGATAAAAGACGGAGAAATTGTTTGGGTGGCTGGAGTTTCAGGTGCTGGTAAAAGTACGCTTCTTCACATACTCTCAAGTATAGATATTCCTACAGAGGGATCAGTTTATTGGAATGATAAAGAGGTTTCAAGATTGAGTGATAGAGAAAGAAGCAGTTTCAGACTTTTAAACATTGGGCTTATTTTACAGTCTCTTGAGCTATTAAAAACTCAGAGCGTATTTGATAATGTGGCACTTCCTCTTAAATTTTTAAATGAAAGTTCTTCTAATATAAATAAAAAAGTTAATGAAATATTAGAAAACTTAAAAATAGATAATTTAAAAAAGAAAAAACCAGAACAGCTTTCAGGAGGACAGAAACAGAGAGTAGCCATAGCAAGGGCATTGGTAAGTGAAGCTCCTTATATATTCGGCGATGAGATAAGTGCTAATTTAGATACTGACACAAGCAAATTTATTTATGAATATATAAGAAACACTATAAAGAGAAGAAACGGCATAGGCTTTTTTATTTCGCATGATGAATTGATAGAGAATTATGCTGATACAAAATATATTATGAGGGAGGGTATATTATTACTAAATTGATGTGTATATAAATTTTATATATAGGTAAAATATTATGTTTTATTTTTTCAACTTTTTCCCGCCTTTGCTTGCCTACGGCACACAGAGTGGCGGACTTCGTCAAAGTTGTAAAAAGTGCAAGTATAAAATTAGTAATCAAATAATCAATTAAAAAACTTAAATTTGTTAATAAATATAACGGAATAGAAAAATGAATATAATAAAATTAGCTTTTGATAATCTTTGGTATAATAAAACCAGAACAATTTTAAATATGATACTTATTATAGTGTCTTTTGTATCTCTTATGATGATAAGCGGATATAATAATTTTACTAAAGAAGGCATTATTACAAGTATAAATACAAGCGGAGGATCTATTGTAATAGCTGATAAGTCATATTGGGATAAAAAAAGCGAAAAAATTAATATGCTTAAAGATAGTGATTTTGAAATTATTTATAAAAAACTTGAAACTATAAATGAAGTTAATGATTATCAGAAAAAACTAGATATAAGCGGACTTATAGGCAATGAAAGTAAAAGTAAATTCTTTTCAGGTTATGCTTATGAGAAGCCTTCAAAGATTATGTCATCAGTTTCTTTAAAATCCGGTACTCCTATATTTGATGATGATATTAATACTATGGTGCTTGGTAAAGATTTGGGAGAGTTTTTTAATCTCGATTATGATGAAGAGGCTTATTTAAATTTGATGACTGATTTCGGAGAGGGCATAAGTTTAGGTTCTTTAATGTCGGTTGGTTTGATATCATTAAATAATAGTGCTTCAGATGCTATTACTATTTACTGTCCTCTTAATGCTGTATATGGAGTATTTGGTCTTGAATACGGTGATGCTCATAATTTACTCATATATTTGAAAGATTATAAAAAGGCAGAAGAAATAAAAAACAATCTTAACAAATATTTTAGTGAAAACAATTTAAATTATGAGGCTAAAGATTGGAAGTATTTGAATGCATTTTTACTTTCTGTTATTGATATGAATACTAATAATTATTTAATAGCTTTAGGAGTATTAAGCATATTAGTATTTGTTTCAGTCATGCAGATGCTTACTACAAATTTTTTGGAGCGTTTAAATGAGTTTGGTACTATGCGTGCATTAGGAATAAATATAAAAAATGTAACTTTGCTTTTATTTTTGGAAATTATAATAATGGCTGTATTAAGTTCAGTTATTTCAATAATTATTTCTTACAGTGCTTCCGGAATACTTAATGCTTCAAACTTTATAATGAAATTTCCTGGGGCTACTGACGGTTATCCTTTAAGTTTATTACTAACATTCAAAGATACTGTTTTAATATTTGCATGGGTATTATCTGTATCAATTTTAGCGGGTATTTATCCGATAATAAAGGTTATAAAAATGCCTATAATAGAGGTTATAAAATATGTTTAGAAAAATTGTGAAAGTTTTATTTATAATAAGTATTTTATCTTTTAATTTATACAGTCAGAATATATTTAATGATTTTGTTAATATTTATAATAGAGGTGGCAAAAGTTATAAGATGTCTGGAACTTTTACTGATATAAAAGACGGAAAAAAAACTATTAATAATTTTGATATGATAGTTGGAAAAGATTATAAACTAATGTATTTAAAAGATAATAAAACTTTATTTTTAGCTAATAATCAGGGATTTTTTGTTCAGGGAGAAAAGCAGGTTTCTCCTTTAAAAATTTCAGGGAGCTATGTTGTAACGGGTGCTGCCAATATGAATGATTTGATGTCTATAAACTTTACTGATGATTATAAACTTGAAAGCATTGTAAGTGATAAAGAAGTGAATTTAGTAAAGAAAAATAGAAGTGTTCCTTATGCTAAGGCAATATTAAAAAAAACTTCTAATGGCTATAGCATAGAATTTTTTGACAATAGCGGTAAAGCATTAAAAAGAGGAATATATAAAATTAGTAATAATGCTTTTAATGATATGGAGTTTTATAATTTGATTATTAATATTAATTTAAGCACAGTATGTCGTATAGAAACTACAGTGCCTTCAAATTATTCAAGTTCATATTTTAGAAGTGAAAACATGAAAATACTTTTTAATTTATTTAAAGATTAATTAGAGAAATGAAAAATATAAAAATATATCTTATTTTTTTTATTGTATCATCTATAGCATTTGCTGATATAACTCCTAAGTTCGGAATAAAAAACAATTTTAGCTATATAGATATGAAAGAGACGGCATTTATGCCAAACTCTGTCTTAAGCAATGATACTTATTTTTATTTGGGATTTGAATATCTTAATAATAATTTTTATTTTTCATTTAAGCCGGCATTAAGAATATACACCAAAGATAACATAGATCTCATTTATGATAACGGTAATTTTATAAAGCAGACAGATAATAAAGCATATGCTTCTTTTACTTTTGATGAGATTCAATTTACATATATAAATGATATTTTTAGTTTTTATATAGGTAAAAGAAAATTTCATTTCGGAGAAGGTTTTAATAGGCAGTATATGTTTGTAGGAGAGAGCGTATTATATAATGATTTTGATGCTTTATATAACAGCGAACTTAATTTTTATCAGAATAATATAACGCATTCTATAGGATTTATCACAGATACAAAGTCAATAGATTTACTAGAAGAACCAAAGTATTACAGAGCTTGGTATTATTTAAAATACTCTTCTTCACATTTGGGTTTAATGGCTATTACAAAATATACTTATGACTTAACACTTAAAAATAATTTAATGCTTGGTTTTGAGGCTTCATATATATTTGATATAGGGTTTAAACTTTACGGAAATGTTACTTATAATATTTTAAGCAGTGATAATATAGGAAAAAGTCTTAATGATATAAAAAGCCTTTTAGGAATAAATTATACTTTTATTTATAATTATGATTTTGTATTAAGTCCTTATGTTGAATATTTTTATGAGGATAGTCATTCATTTTACTCTATAGGACTTTATTTATCTTTTCTTAATAATTTATTTAATATAATAACTTATTTTTCTCATTCGCCTAATTATAAAATGGATTTAAATACTAAATTTCTTATCAACTATAATAATTTTAGTTTTACTTTTAACTATTATACTCCATTTAATCATGATGAAGTTTTGGAGCATGTATTTGAAATAGGTTTGGAGTATAATTATTGATTAATTTTCCTAAGTAATATATTTTTTAATACTTTATTTATTTTTACTTACACTAAGTATATTTACTAATTGAAGAAAATATAATATTTTTATTTAATAATTATAAAACATATAATTAATAATATAAATTTTTTTAGTAATATTATTAAATATAGTAGTAAATCATTTTTTAATTTATTGATTAATTTATTATAAAAATATATAATACAATCAATATTAAAAAGGAGTAAAATATGATTAAAAAATTATTTTTATTTACTTTGTTAGTATCTAGTTTTTTGGTAATAAGCTGCAGCAACAAAGATACAACAGGAGCAACAGGTACAGGTATAGACTCAAAATATGATGGAACCTATTACTATGGTACAAGTGAAAGAATTGTAGTTGCTAATGGAGGAACTACTTCTTATACTTATGGGAATTATTCTACTACAGTGCTTACAGTTTCAAAAGAAAAATATTATAAATTATCAGATAATTCATTTAAAACAACTGTTGCAGGAGTTGAAGAGATTCTTACATTTACTGATTCAAGTTTGACTGTTAGTGTTTTAGGAAAAGAATTGTTTTACATAAAACAATAATAAAGTTTGATAAAATAAATGGGCTGTAAAAAGCCTCTATTTTTATTATTAACTGTTTTTATATATTGACTAATTAAATAAAAACATATATTCTTATGTCAGATATAAAAAAGGAGCAAAATAGTATGAAAAAATTATTTTTATTTACTTTGTTGTTTTCAAGTTTTTTAGTAATAAGCTGTAATAATAAAGATAAAACAGGTCCTAATAATGCATCAGTAGGAATAGATACAATATATGCTGGAACTTATAGCGGTAATACAAGTATCTATGAAGATTTTGGTATAATGACGGAAACTATGCTGACAACTCTTACAGTGAGGGCCGACGGTTCAGCTTTAATTGAGCTTAATAATAGTGGTGCAATAATTACAATAGATATAACTAAATATTTTCAAGATGACGGTGCAGGAAAATATATATGCAAAGGTTATAATAGTAATTATGGCTTCCCTTATATTTTGTATTTTAATTTTAGTGATTCATCAGTATCTATTCAGATGACTGAAAATTATTCTGAAGATTCTAATCTTATACCAAGTGTAAGGGTTGGTATTCTTAATGCATCAACACCTGCACAGTAATAATATAATTGTATAATACAAATTAGAGGAGCCTTTTTAAGCTCCTTTTTTATTTGCATTTAAAATTATTTTTATAAAGCATTAAAAAATTACTAAAAATATTTCTTATACTATTGACATTATTTATATTTGTATTATATTGATTTTCAATAATAAATTATTTATGCAATAGCTCGAGTAATGGATATTCTTTGCAGGTGTATCTGTTGACTAAGAAAGGCTTATTATTAATCTATAATTAGCTAGAACGAAAAAAACCCTATGCGGGTAAGCGACGAGTAAACTGCGTTTTATACGTTAAGATGTATATACGTAATTTTACGGAGGCTATTGCAAATATACGCATAGGGGGCTTTATCATGAGCGATAATATTATCGTGTCTTTAAAAAATATCAATGTTTCCTACGATGAAAACTCTATATTAGAAAATCTTAATCTTGATATCAAAGATAAAGAATTTTTAACTCTTTTAGGACCTTCAGGCTGCGGCAAAACAACTATACTTAGAACTATAGCAGGTTTCATAAAGCCCAATTCAGGAGAAGTTCTTTTTGACGGAAAAGTTATTAATGATACTCCTGCTTACAAGAGGGAAGTTAATACAGTTTTTCAGCGATATGCATTGTTTCCGCATTTAAATGTTTTTGAAAACATTGCTTTCGGACTTAATCTTAAAAAAGTTCCTAAATCAGAGATTAAAGAGAGAGTTCATCAAATGCTTAAAATGGTGAACTTAGAAAATTACGGAAACAGAAATATTGCAAGGCTTTCAGGCGGACAGCAGCAGAGAGTTGCAATTGCAAGGGCGCTTATTAATAAACCTAGAGTGCTGCTTCTTGATGAGCCTTTGGGGGCTTTGGATTTGAAACTTAGAAAAGAAATGCAGATAGAATTAAAGAAAATTCAGCAGTCTTTAGAAATTACTTTTGTATATGTTACTCATGATCAGGAAGAAGCTTTAACTATGAGCGACACTGTAGCAGTAATGAAAGACGGAGAAATACTTCAGATAGGAACTCCTGAAGATATATACAATGAACCTAAGAATGCATTTATAGCAGACTTTATAGGAGAGAGCAATATTATAGATGGGATTATGCATGATGATTATTCTGTAGAGTTTGCTGGGTATATGTTTGAATGCGTGGACAAAGGTTTTGAAAAATTAGAAAAAGTTGATGTTGTTATAAGACCTGAAGATATAATAGTTGTACCGCCTGATAATGCTAATATATCTGGTTTGGTAGAATCTGCTATATTTAAAGGCGTTCATTTTGAGATGATACTTGATGCCCATGGTTATAAATGGATAATACACTCTACAGAAAAATGGGAAGCAGGTACTGAAATAGGGATAGATGTTGCTAAAGAGAATATACATATCATGAAAAAAACTGTAGAAGAGGTGATATTATGAAAACAAAAATACCGGCAATACCTTATTTAATCTGGACATTAGTTTTTGTATTAGTTCCTCTTTTTTTAGTTATATATTTTGCTTTTACAAATCAAAATGGAGATTTTACTTTAAATAACTTTGCTAATGTTACATCATTTACTCCTGTTATAGTTCGTTCTGTGGTGCTTGCATCTATTGCTACGATAATATGTTTGATACTTGCTTATCCTATGTCATATTATATATCAAGGCAGGAAAAAACAGTTCAGCATGCTCTTATAATGCTTGTAATGCTTCCTATGTGGATGAATTTTCTTCTTAGAACTTATGCTTGGATGACTATATTAGAAAATAATGGGCTTATAAATAAAGCTTTTATTTTTATGGGGCTTTCACCTGTAAAGCTTATAAATACTCAGACTGCTGTATTAATAGGAATGGTTTATAATTATCTTCCTTTTATGATACTTCCGCTTTATTCGGTTATGACTAAAATACATCATAGTTTGATAGAGGCTTCTCAGGATTTGGGAGCTAATTCTTTTGATGTATTCAGCAAAGTAATATTTCCATTAAGTCTGCCTGGAATGGCTGCTGGAGTTACAATGGTATTTGTGGCAGCTGTTAGTACATTTGTAATTTCTCGTATGCTTGGCGGAGGATCTAATATACTTATAGGCGATTTAATAGAGATGCAGTTTTTAGGTATGTCTTATAATCCTAATTTAGGTTCGGCTATAAGTTTGGTGTTAATTGTAATATCTTTATGTGCTATTATGCTTATGCAGCAGATAGATGAAGAAGATGAAGATATTAATGGTATGTTTTTATAAGGATATGCCGTTATGATAAAGAAAATATTATCAAGAAGTTATATTGCTTTTATATTTTTATTTTTATATGCTCCAATAGCAATATTAATTTTTTTCTCTTTTAATAAGGCTAGAGGAAGAGGGGTTTTTACCGGTTTTACTTTGCATTGGTATAAAGAATTATTTTCCAATGATTTAATATTAAGTTCATTTGTTAATACAGTAATAGTTGCGGCAGTATCTTCAATATTTGCTACTATACTTGGTACAATGGCGGCAATAGGTATAAATAGTTTTAATAAAAAAATGAAAAGTGCTGTTATGGGTATTACTTATGTATCTATAATAAATCCTGAAATAGTAACAGGAATATCTTTAATGCTTTTATTTGTTATAATGAAGCTTAAATTCGGATTTACAACTTTAATATTAGCACATATAACTTTCAATGTACCTTATGTTATATTAAATGTACTTCCTAAGTTAAGACAGCAGGATAATAGTTTATATGAAGCGGCTTTGGATTTAGGCTGTACTCCTTCAATGGCTTTTTGGAAAGTTGTTATACCAGATATACTTCCAGGTATACTTGCCGGATTTTTAATGGCATTGACTTATTCATTAGATGATTTTGTTGTAAGCTATTTTACTACGGGTATTACTTCTCAGACTTTGCCTATTACCATATATTCTATGACAAGAAAGAGAGTAAGCCCTGAGATTAATGCTATATCTACAGTTATATTTATAGTTGTACTTGTGAGTCTTGTTGTTATGAATTTAAAAGAGATTAAAAAAGAAAAATATTTAATGCAGTTAAAAAGAAAAATAAATAAAAATTAAAAAAAGGAGTAACAAAATGAAAAAGAAAATTTTGGCAGTTCTTATGCTGATTGCTATAGTATCAAATGCTCAAACTATTGATCTAAGCAAATTTGATACTAACTATTATCATAAGTATAAGGGACAGAATTTATCGGTTAATGTTTACAATTGGGGCGAGTATATATCTGATGGTTCAGACGGTTCATTAGATGTAAATAAAGTATTTGAGGAACTTACAGGAGTGAAAGTCAACTATTCTACTTTTGCCTCTAACGAAGAAATGTATGTTAAATTAAAAGTAGGAGGTATTCAATATGATGTTATAATACCTTCTGACTATATGATAGAAAGACTTATAAGAGAAAATTTGGTAAGAAAATTGAATTTTAATAATATTCCTGCAAATACTAATATCAATAAAAGATTTAAAAACCTTCCATTTGATGCTACAGGAGAATATTCTTTAGCTTATACTTGGGGTGTTACAGGTATAATATATAATAGAGAGTTAGTAAGTGAAAAGGAATCCGATATAGATTGGAAAATACTTTTCGATAAAAAATATCAAGGACAAATACTTATGTATTATAACCCTAGAGATGCTTTTGGAATAGCTCAGGCATATTTAGGATATTCTCTTAATACTACTAATGAATCAGAGCTTGCAGAATGTGCCAAACTTTTAAAAAGTCAAAAACCTTTGGTGCAGTCTTATGTAATGGATGAAATGTATGATAAGATGGAAGCTGGAGAGGCTGCTATAGGTGTTTATTATGCTGGGGACTCTTTAAGTATGATAGAAAACAATCCTAATTTGAATTTTGTTATTCCTAAAAAAGGAGCTAATTTATTTGTAGATTCTATGTGTATACCTTCTTCTTCAGGTTCTCCTGAGTTAGGTGAGATGTATATTAATTTCTTATCTGAACCTGAAATAGCTTTAGCAAATATAGAGTTTATTAATTATGCTTCTCCAAATGACGGAGCTATCGCTATAATGAGCAGCGAAATGAAGAATAATAAAATAATATATCCGGATAAGGAAACTTTGGATAATTGTGATGTTTATATAACATTGCCTGATGAAACTAATATCTTAATGGAAGAATTATGGAATGAAATACTTTCTAATGATACTACATATAAAGGCTGGGTAATACCTGTTGCTTTGGGGGTTATAGTTCTTCTTTGCGTAGTTATTATCGTATTGAAAAAGATGAAAAGAAGAGAAAATTAATATTTGTCTTATGATATAAAAGCCTAGTATGTTTTAGCATGCTAGGCTTTTTTTATTTATAAAAAATTACCTTGAAAAAGAGAATAATAGATATATAATTTTTATATAATATTTAAAGGAGAACTAAAATGTTTAAAAGAGCTTATGTTATTTTATTATTATCTTTAATCATTTTATTTTTATATTCCTGCTCTAATTCTACTGCAAAGAAAACAGGAAATACAGGCAGCTTAACCATAATACATATGAATGATACTCATGGAAAAGATGAACAAGAAATGGTTGTTAATAGTGATGTAAATCCTCCTGAAACTAACTATATGTATGGAGCAGCTAGAAGAGCTTCATATATAAAACAGGTAAAGTCTACTAATAATAATGTATTAGTACTTCATGCTGGAGACACTATTACAGGAAGTGTATATTCTACAGTATTTCAGGGAAGAGATGAAGTTGATATTATGAATATGATTGGAGTTGATGCTGCTGCTGTTGGAAATCACTTTGTAGATTATGGACTTAGCAATTTCACAGAGATTATGAAAGACAGAAAATTTCCTACGCTTTCTTTAAATATAAAAAATAAATCAGATAATAGCTATTATGCTGCTCCATACATTGTTACAAATGTGAATGGACTTAATGTAGCAATTATTGGTATAACAACTTCAGATTCTGTTTACAGTCCTAAAAATATTGAAGGTTTGGTGTTTGAAGAAGAAATTAAATCATTAAAAGATTTCATAAAACAAACTCCTCTTAATACTACTAATGATCTTACAATATTGCTTAGCCATGTTGGATATGAAGCAGACAAAAAAATTGCTGAAGCCATTCCAAATACATTTGATATAATAATAGGAGGGCATAGTCATACTGAATTAGAAAAAGCTGAAGTTGTTAATGGTACTCATATAGTTCAGGCTGGTTCTTACGGACATTATTTAGGAAATATTAATTTGAATGTTAATAATGGGGTAATGGATAAAAATAATTTAAACTATAAATTAGTAGCTATGGATCAGACAATAGAGCAGGATAATGATATGCTTGCATTTATTAATGAGATGAAAGGTACGGTGGACAAAGAATTCAATGTAAGAATAGGATCTTTACCTATGGAATTAGCTCATGACGGAATAAGATCGAACTCTATGGCTATAGGAAATTTTGCATGCGATTTAGTAAAAGATTCTTATGAAAATGTTGATATTGTAATGATTAATTCCGGAAATTTAAGATCTGCATTAAAAGCTGGGGATATTACTTTAGGAAACATACAGAATGAATTTGCTCCTTTTGATAATGAAGTGATTATAGTTTCATTGAATGGAAAGGATATTCTTGATATGATAAAACTTTCTGGTAAAAAGAGAGGACTTGGAGGATTCTTACAGTATTCTAAGGGTATGGAAGTAAAATACACAGCAGACGGAGAGTTAGTATCGGCAAAATTGAATGGAGATGATATAAGTGAAGCTAAAGATTACACTGTTATTTTATCAGATTTTGTATTTGACGGCGGAGACGGATATTTTGATGCTCAAAATAATCCTATTGGTAGAAAAGGAAAAAATGTTGTTCATACTGGAAATGATATAAGAGATGCTTTAATATCAAAGATTAAAGAGTTCAATAATGTTCCTTATGATTATATTGATCAAAATCCAAGAGTAATATTTGAATAATAGTAATTAAAAGATAAATAAGAGTCTAGTTGTAATAAACTAGGCTCTTTTTTTATATACGATAACATTTTAAAAAATTAATTTACACGCGGTGATTAGATTTTAAACATAAAAAAAATTATTCTGTAATAAGAATTCATAATATAGTTTTCATTAAACGCGTGCTTAAATTAGTTATAAATTTTAAAAAAAATAGGGTGGGGCATATTATTTCTGTGTTCATAAAAATAGAAATAAAAAGTTAAAAATAACTAATTATAACAATAAGGAAAAAGGGCGGGCATTCTAATAAAATTTAGAAACCAACCCTTTATTTTTATCATATAGTATTATTAATAATATTAAAATGAATTTTTTCAATATTATTTTTTATAAAAAACAGCCTTTAAGTTTAGTATCACCAAGTAAATGCTTTTCTATTGATGCCGCTATAGAAACAAAAGAATCTTTCACACCTATATCAATATTTTTTTTCAATTTTTTTCCGTAAGCAAGTATAGGTATATACTCTCTTGTATGATCGCTTCCCTTGTATGTAGGATCGCATCCATGATCAGCAGTTATAATAAATAAATCATCATCATTCAAATTTTCAATCATATCAGGAATATATCTATCAAACTCTTCTAATGCATTTTTGTATCCTTTAGGATCTCTTCTATGTCCGTAAAGCATATCAAAATCAACCAAATTTGTAAATATTAATCCTTCATCAATTTCTTTAATAGCTTTAATAGTTTTTTCTATACCATCAAGATTGTTTTTATTAGTTTGTCTGTTTTCTGTAATTCCAACACCTGCAAATATATCGCTTGTTTTTCCTATGCCTACAACAGGAAGACTATGATTTTTTAATCTGTCAAGCATAGTTTCTCCGCTTGGAGGCACTGAATAATCATGTCTTCTTTCAGTTCTTTTATAACTGCCTTTAGTTCCTATATAAGGACGAGCTATAACTCTTGCTACAGGAGAATATTCATTGCATATTTCAAGAGTTTTTTTGCATATATTATAAAGCTCATCTATCGGTATTATTTCCTCATGAGCTGCAATTTGAAGCACAGAATCAGCAGAAGTATAAACAATTAAAGAACCATTTTTTAATTGTTCATCAGCATAATCATCTATAACTTCAGTACCTGAATAAGGCTTATTGCATACAACTTTTCTTCCTGAAACTTCTTCTATTTTTTTTATAGTAATTTCAGGAAAACCATTAGGATATGTATTAAAAGGTTTTTCTGAAACAAGCCCTGCTATTTCCCAATGTCCTGTAGTGGTATCCTTAGCTTTAGAAGTTTCCATCGCTTTACCATAATATCCTAAAGCATTATTATTTTTAGAAACTCCTTTTATATCTATTATGTTTCCAAGACCTATTTTTTCCATATTAGGAAGAGCTATTCCTCCTTCAGCTTCCGCTAAATGAGCAAGAGTATTAACTCCCTCATCACCAAATACAGCTGCATCAGGTAAAGCACCTACACCGCAGCTATCTACAACTATTAAAACAGCTTTCTTTTTCATATATGAATCCTATACTTATAAATTTATATCATAGACTTGTTTCAAAACTCAATTTATTAATACTTATAGTTTTTTATTTAGTATTTTTTTAATATAGTTGGGGCTTCACCAACCGCTCTACGTGCTTCGCAAAGCCCCACTTCTTTTGTTGCCCCAGGAACAGCCCGCCTGCGGCGAGAAGCATACGAAGTACGCCTCACTATGTGTGCCTACGGCAGGCGAAGGACTGCATATTTATATGTTAAAATAATAAATTATACCACATATAAAACATACAATTTATTTAATAATTAATATTATATAATTTAGCATAAAATAACAAACTCATAAAATTATTTGTCAAGTAGTTTTGAAACAAGTCTCATATTTAAATATAACCATTTTCAAACAATAAAATAAAAAAGGACAGCATTAAGCCATCCTAATTATAAGTATTATTTTTTTATTAATTTATTTTTTATTATCTTTTTTCTTTTGAAGTTCTGGTATAGCATCAGCCAATTCCTTATCTATAACAACAACTACATCATTATGAAGTTTAAGGAAAGTAACCGGACATTTGGTAGTAATTTTATCATTAGTAAGAAGCTCTTTCATAGCAGCAGCTTTTCCTTTACCAATAGCAGCTATAACTATTTTTTTGGCTTTTAATATTCCGCCCATACCCATACTGAATGCCTCTTTAGGTACATCTTTTTCTGAAGCAAAAAATCTTGAATTAGCTTTAATAGTTTTTTCATTAAGTTTAACACATAAAGCATTAGCATGTAAAACTTCATCAGGTTCATTGAATGCTATATGTCCATTAGGTCCTACTCCTAATAATTGTATATCTCTAGGAAGTTTATTTATTTTATCATCAAATTCTTTTAATATTTTTTCTTTTTCACCTATACCTTTAGGAACAAAAGTATTCTTTTTATCAATATTTACATGATCAAATAAATTTTTATTCATAAAGTATCTGTAGCTTTGTTCATTTTTAGGATCTAATCCTTTATATTCATCTAAGTTTACAGATTTAACATTTTTAAAATCTATTTCTTTTTTTTCATAAGCTTTTATTAAATGAGGATATACAGCCTCAGCAGTACCTCCTGTAGCAAGACCTAAAACAGCATCTTTTTTCACTTTTAATAAATTAATAATTTCTGCTGCTGTCTTTTTTCCAACTGCATTAGCATCTTTAGCAATAATTAATTTTAATCCCATAATAATATGCTCCTTTTACTTGGATTATCATATTTTTCATAAATCATCTTTTCATCGAAATTATAACATAGATATAATTTATTATCAAACTTTATGCTGCTATTGATTTTGATAGAAAAAAATATAAAATATTTGTATTAATATATTAAGGGAAGATTAATAATGTATAAAACTATAAAGATAAAAGCGGCAATATGTGATTTTGACGGAACTTTAGTCGATAGCGAAAGTTTATATACTAAAGCTTTGATTCATGTATCTAATGAAATGAATGTACTCAAGGATGTTGATTTTAAATCCTTGGCTGGTTTTCAGACTAAAGATATAGATAATCTTTTAAAAAAAGAAGGGCATTATATACCGGATAATTTTTTTAAGTCGGCGGAAATTTATTTTCATAAAATAATAGAAACAGATTTAGAAACTTTTGATGGTGTTATGGAAACTTTAGAAAGATTAAAAAATATTGATATTGTTATAGCATCAAATAGTAATATTAATTATGTTACAAGAGTTTCTGATAAAAAAGGAATATCAAAATATATAAAAGATTATTCATGTTATAATGGTGAATTAAAAGCTAAACCTGAACCTGATTTATTTTTAAATGCTTTTGAACTATTAAAAAAATTAAATAGTGATATAAAAAAAGAGGATGTCATAATATTTGAAGACAGCCTTGCCGGTGTTATAGGGGCAAAAAAAACAGGAATAATTACTGCAGCAATTACAAATAGCTACAGTAAAGAAATATTATTGGAAAATGGTGCTGATATAGTTTTAAATAGAATAGATGAAATATTTAATTATATAGAAATTATTTGATATTTGTATATAAAATTGATAGAAATATTTACAATAAAAAAAGGGAAACTGAAAATTATCAGCTTCCCTTTTTATGTTATTATATAATTTACATATCAGCTATAAATTTGTACATAGGGAATCTTTTACATAGAGCAGCTACTTTTTTAGCAATGGCATTAATCATTTTTTCATCATTACTATTGCTTAAAACTTCATCTATATATTGAGTTAATTCCATAACATCTTTTTCTTTTAATCCTCTTGTAGTTATTGCCGGAGTACCCAATCTTATTCCGCTAGTAATCATTGGAGATTCAGTATCATAAGGTATTCCATTTTTATTTATAGTTATATGAGCTTTATCTAAAATAGTTTCAGCAAGCTGACCTGTTATGCCTTTAGATTTTTTTACATCAACCAATATTAAATGTGTATCAGTACCGCCGGAAATTAATTCATATCCTTTAGCAAGGAACATATTAGCCATAGCCTCAGCATTTTTTATAACCTGCTCCTGATATTTAACAAATTTAGGATCCAAAGCCTCTTTAAAACATACAGCTTTAGCAGCTATAACATGCATTAAAGGACCGCCTTGTATACCTGGGAATATAGTTTTATCTATTTTTTTAGCCAAATCTTCTTCTGTAGAAATTATATATCCGCCTCTAGGACCTCTTAAAGTTTTATGAGTAGTACCTGTAACAAAATGAGCATAAGGAACAGGGCTAGGGTGAACACCAGCAGCAACAAGTCCTGCAATATGTGCCATATCTACCATTAATAAAGCACCAACTTCATCAGCTATTTCTCTGAATTTTTTGAAATCAATGAATCTAGGATAAGCACTTCCGCCTGCCACAATTAATTTAGGATTAATTTTTTTTGCAGTGTCTCTAAGTTCATCATAGTCAATTTGCATAGTATCTTTTCTAACATTATAATGTTGGAAATTATAAATTTTTCCGGAGAAATTGACATTTTTACCATGTGTTAAATGTCCGCCTGAATCAAGAGATAATCCTAAACAAGTATCTCCCGGCTGAAGAACTGCCATATAAACACCCATATTTGCTTGAGAACCGGAATGCGGCTGTACATTTATAAAAGGTGCTTTGAATAGTTTTTTAGCTCTTTCTCTTGCTAAGTCTTCTACAATATCAACCTCACTGCATCCGCCGTAATATCTTTTTGACGGATAACCTTCGGCATATTTATTTGTAAATATAGAGCCTTGTGCCTCCATAACAGCACGTGAAACTATATTTTCGCTAGCTATAAGTTCAAAGCCATTAACTTCTCTCTTGTACTCGTTTTTCATTGCAGCAAATATTTCTTTATCAGCACTTTTTAATGGAGTTTCTGATACATAATATTTAGGAGCAATTACTTTTTTATCTGCAGTTTTTGAAGCTTTTTTTACATTAGAAGCTTTATTAGATGCAGCTTTTTTGTCAACAACTGTTTTCTTAGCAGATTTAGAAACCTTTTTTGATGAAGATTTAACTGCTGCTTTTTTATTAGATACAGCCATATTTCCTCCAATGAAATTTATTATTTATATAAAATTTTTATTTTAAACAATGATATATCAATATAATTTTTTTTTCAATTATTAAAATATTATTTGATATGTTTTTTTATAATTTTTGAATTATAAATATTTTTTTTATTTTATCTATTTTTAGCTATTGATTTTTTTATTTTAAATGTTAGAATATACTAACAAATTGAATATGTGTACTAACTTATGCATGGTGCTTATATGAAATACATAATTATTTTATTTATAATAATAACAAATATAATATATTCTTATGAATCCAAAGAAATAAATAATTTTTACAATGAATATTATTCTTCATCATATAGTATAAAATCAATAGAAAATAATACATCAAGAACTTATAAGAATATATATGCTCTAATAAAATCAAAAAGTATAACTAATGAAAAAGAAAAATATAATTATTTGAAAGATGCTATAAATGCTAACAAAGATTATACAAAATCAGAAGATATTGATTATTTGATAAGTGTATCTGAATTAATGAGTTATATAGTTTATTACAGCGGACTTTCAGAAAAAATTTCTTTTGGTTCAAAAAGCAAAGAGATATATAAAGATATTTTAGAGAAAGATAATTCTAACTTTTTTGCTCTTTTAGGTACAGCTATAGGATATATGCATGCTCCTGCAATAGCTGGAGGAAGTAATAAAAAGGCTTTTGAATATTTTAATGAAGCATTGGATAATGCAAAAGAAAAATATCAAAAATATTTATCATATATATGGCTTTCTCAATACTATTTCAAGGTAAAAGATGATGAAAATTATAATAAGTATATTGAAATGAGTAAAGAGATATATGAAAACGGAGAATTATTAAAGGAGGCAATAGAAAGAAACAATACCAAAAACAAACCATTATAACAAAAAACAGATTTAATAGTGATAGGAGTCTATAATAAACTTGTTTTATCATTTTATCTGGGGATTTGTCATGATAAATATCCTGCCAATTTTATATATGGCAGATCCCTAGTTTCTATATGAAACAAGTATATAAATATTGTATTAATAAAAAATACAGAGTTGTTAAAAAAATTATAAACAAAATTAAGGATAATATTATGAAACGTTTATGTTTGATTTTAACAGCTTTAATAATGAGTGCTTATAGTATATTTGGCTATACTATTTTAGAAGACTTTAATGATTTTTTAATTGATGAGAATCAGTTAACTATAAGGCTTGACAGATTAGGAGTATTAGCCGGTACTGAGAATTTAAGATTTATGGTAGGTGTTGAAGGAGAAACAGCAGGAGTATTACTTGATAATTTGGATAGCGGAACAGAAGGCGGAATAAATACTTTCAGACCTGCAGCTATAGCTGGATTCGGATACAAAACAGACAGCTTTGGTATAGGGGCTGGATATCAATTTAAATATGTATCAGGATCTTGGCAGGCACATACTCCTATAATTACAGCTACTGCATTGAATGATAATTTGAGAATCAATGTACCTGTTACAATAGGGGTGGGAAGCGGAAGTGTTAATGAAGGAGATATAGCTGTTTCAACAGATATAAGAGTGGAATACTACACTGGAAATGATATTTTCAGCAGAATAAGAGTTAATCTTAAATACGGTATGTATAAATTAAAAGCTAATTCAAGCAGAAGCAGAGATTTAGCAGGAAATGGAAGTATAAATATGTTTCCTGTAACTGGAACTGTAGGTGAGAATGGTAAATATGGATTTTTAGAAGATACTACAGCACATTCTATAGGTATAGATTTAAGGGGGTATTTTATAGCAGCAACTGATCCTTTATTGATAGAGCCTCAGGTAAGAGTAGTATATCAAGGATCAATAGCTGACTTTACAGGAACTTCATATACTGTAACAACACCTGCAGGAACTAAAGAAGGAGGAGCTAAATTCGGACTTTACAATATAGATGCTTCAAATCCTATAGGTGCTTTTGAAGTGGGAAATTCTGGTACAATAACAGCTGCACCATATTATGATTATACAGCTCATAATATAATGTTTACAGGTGAGGGAGCTTCTATAGAAATAGGCGGAACAGAATATTATCTTACAAAACCTCAGTTTATAGGTGTATCTATGCCTGTAGGATTTACTGCTGAAAGCGAGTTTATAACTGTATATTTAGAGCCTGCTATTTCATTTTCTATGATTACAGGAGGGGTTAATGCTTATGCAAGCAGTTCAAAACCTGTAAGAATACCTCCATTATTCTACTCTGTGGGATATTTAGTATATGGAGAATTATATATCACTCCTAAGCCTAATTTAGAATGGTATTTTGAAGCTCAGATTGGAGGTGCTACTACTGTTGATGGTATTGGAAATAGTGCGAACAGTGCACTTGCCTTCAATGGAAGTACAGGCATTACTTGGAAATTTTAATTTGCTAAATTATTGATATTGGGAAGATAGATTTATTGGGTGTCTTTATAAAAAAAGATACCCAATATGCAAAACAAATGAAGGTTATGAAAATGATTGTAAAAAAAGATTATTGTGGTTTTTTATGTTATAGTAATGAAGAATACAGAATATATAAAAAAAGAGAGAATGAGAAAAAAACTATGCTTTGTATGATAGAAATTTACTGCAGGAATAATCATAAAAAATATCATAAATTTTATAATAAAACTTTCGGCAGTAAAAATATTTGCAAGGAATGTGAAAACATATATAATTATGCTAGTATAAGAACTGATAAATGCAGATTTATGGAGACAAAAACTTTCTGCAGTGCATGTATATCTCAATGCTATAAAAAAGATATGAAAGAAAGAATAAAAGATATTATGCATTTTTCTGGTAAGAGAATGCTTTTTTATCACCCTATAATAGCATTGAAACATATTATTGTTATGATAAAGCATAATTTTAATAAAAATAAAAAAATTAATTTTAAAGGTTTAATATGAGAGTGTTATTTATAGTTTTAGGTTTTATTTTTGTAGGTATAGGTGCTGTTGGAATAGTAGTTCCTATTTTGCCTACTACACCTTTTCTTCTTCTTGCTTCTTTCTTTTTTGCTAAGGGGTCTAAGAGGTTTCATGATTGGTTTATGTCCACAAAACTATATAAAAGACATTTAGAAAGTTTTGTAAAATCAAGAGCTATGACTTTAAAATCTAAACTAAGCATACTTCTTCCGGTAAGTGCAATGCTTATAATAACATTCATTTTTGTAAATAATATTTATGCTAGAATAACGCTTGTAATACTTTTTATTGGGAAATATTTATACTTCTTTACCCAGATAAAAACTATAAAAGAAGAGGAAATAAATAAAAACACAAATGAATTAGACAATTTAGATAATATAGAGTAATTTTTTTTATCTTAAACAAATAAATAACATTCTTAAAAAATAGCAGTTATATTTTATTAAAGGAAAATCGATGAAAATATTAAAATATATTTTTATAATAAATATTATACTTTTATATTCATTCGCTATACTTAATGCAGAAGAAAATACAGAAGAAAAAAAAGGATTTCAGTCTGTATTAGATAATAGATTTTTTTCTATAGGACTATTTAGTAGTGCAGATTCTATAAAGACAACTGTCAATATAGAGTTTGGATTTAAGATAATGAGATATAATAATTTTCAAATTAAAAGTTATACTGCCATAACAGGTTCAAAAATATATGATGATAATCCGCAAATGTATCAGTTAGGACTTATGCAGAAATTTACTTTCGGTAATAATGATGAATATACAGGAGAGATAGGTATATCAAGATATGGATTTGCTTTTTTTAGTTTTGGATTTTTATCTTTTGATCCTGATAAAAGCGGAAAATTTTTATTTGCTTCTCCGTATTATTGGGAGGTTGGAGGAGGAGCCGGTTTTAACATAAATGTAAGCAAACATGTTGCTATAGTGTTGGAGTTCGGAGGAGGACTTCATCTTGTACCTGATGGCAAAGAACTTGGATATCCTGAAAAAATTAATAAGGCGGGATTTGGAAGAATGAGTATTGGCGGAAGATATTATTTTTAAATTGTTTCTCCTATTATTATAATTGCTTAGTATAATTAAATTTGCTTCAATTATATTAAGCAATTATTTTTTATTAAGATTAAAATTTATTACCAAGTTTTTTTAATTTCTTTTAGAATGTTTTCTGTTAATTTTATAGTATTAACATCATTTTCAATAGATACGAATCTTTTATCTTTTCCTAGTATGCAGTTGGCAAAATGTTCATCTTCTAATTTAAGAGGATTATCTCTATGTATAAATACTCTTTCTATTATAGATTCCTGCTTATAATTAATACCAACTGATGTTTTTATATTACTTTGACTTGCTGCCTGTCTATGTATAGTTATATCCTGAGTGGCATAATCCAATAAGAAATATGCTTCTTCTGTACTAATGGCTAAAGTTCTTATTTTTTCTTGAGTTACTCTGCTTGCACTTATAGTTGCTATAGTTGAATCTTCAAACTCTAATAATGCACTTGCAATATCTTCATTTTTTGTTCTGATTCTTTTTCCGCTTGCTGAAAATTTTATTACAGGTTTTTTCACCAAAGAAGTTACTATATCTAAATCATGAATCATTATATCAAATACAACCCCTACATCGGCAATACGAGGTGTAAAAGGTGCTAATCTTCTAGCTTCTATTAAATAAGGTTTTTCTATTATATGATGAAGTTCCTGTACGGCACCATTAAATCTTTCAACATGCCCAACTTGAAATATAACATTTTTTTGTTTTACAATTTCTTCTAATTCTAAAGCCTGAGTATAAGTTTCTGTCATTGGTTTTTCTACTAATACATGTTTTCCTTTTTCTAAAGCTTTTTTCGCTATTTCAAAATGATATATTGTAGGGCTTGCTATTATAACAGCATCAGCATTATCTATTGCTTCATCTATACTATTAAATTTCCTTATATTAAATTTTTTTGATATTTCGTTTAAATGATTTTCATCAGCATCATATATACCTGATAAATTTATTTGATTTATTTGACTTACAACATTTAAATGGAATTGTCCCATTCTTCCTACACCTATAAGGCTTATATTTACTTTATCCATTGGTAATCCTTTTTTAAATAAATTTTATTTCCTGTAAATATTGAAAACTTTTAAAGATTATAATAATAATTTGACAAAATTCAATAATATTTTTTTATTTTATAAAAATTTATAACTATCAAATATTTTAAAATTATAGTATATTTTGAATGCATATAAAAAATTGTTTAATTGGAGTATATATGAAAACAGACATAGAAATAGCTCAAGAGTGTAAATTAGAAAGAATAGAAAAAATAGCTGAAAAGCTAAAACTATCAGATGATGATTATGAGGTATACGGAAAATATAAGGCAAAGATAGAATTATCATTATTAAATAAATTAAAAGATAAAAATGATGGAAAATTAGTTTTAGTAACTGCAATAACTCCGACACCGGCAGGTGAGGGAAAATCAACCGTTACAATAGGACTTACTCAGGGATTAAATAAAATAGGAGAGAATGCTGTTGCTGCTTTAAGAGAGCCTTCTCTCGGACCTGTATTTGGTATAAAAGGAGGTGCATGCGGAGGAGGGTATTCTCAAATTGTACCTATGGAAGATATTAATTTGCATTTTAACGGAGATTTTCATGCTATAAGCAGTGCCCATAATTTAATATCTGCCTGCATTGATAATCATATTAAGCAGGGAAATGAATTAAAAATAGATCTTAATAAGATAGTATTTAAAAGAGTTTTGGATATGAATGACAGAGCATTAAGAGATATAGTTATAGGTCTTGGAGGAAGTGAGAACGGATTTGTAAGGCAGTCATCATTTCAAATTACTGTATCTTCTGAAGTTATGGCTATACTTTGCTTATCAAATTCATTAATGGATTTAAAAGAGAGAATAGGAAATATTATATTTGCTTATGATATAAATGATAATCCTTTGAGAGTAAAAGATTTAAAAATAGAAGGTGCTGCATGTACATTGCTTAAAGATGCCATAAAACCTAATTTAGTTCAGACACTAGAGAATACGCCTGTTATAGTTCATGGAGGCCCTTTTGCTAATATTGCTCATGGATGTAATTCTATACTTGCAACAAAAATGGCTTTAAAATTATCTGATTATACTATTACAGAGGCGGGCTTTGCTGCGGATTTAGGAGCTGAAAAATTCCTTGATATAAAATGCCGTGCGGCTGGTTTAAAGCCTAATTGTATAGTATTAGTTGCCACTATAAGGGCATTAAAACATCATGGCGGAGCTTCTGATATTAATAAAGAAGATTTAGATGCTTTAAATAAAGGTTTTGAGAATTTGGATAAACATATTGAGAATATGCATAAATATAATATTCCTGTGGTAGTTGCTGTTAATAAATTTGTTTCTGATACAGATAAAGAGATAGAATGCATAACAAAACATTGCGAGAGTATAGGAGTTGATATTTCATTATGCGAAGTTTGGGCTAAAGGAGGAGAAGGGGCAATAGATTTATCTCATAAAGTTTTGAAAGCGGCTTCTAAGGAATCAAATTATAAACCTTTATATGAATTGGATAAGAGTATAAAAGAAAAAATAGAAACTATATGTAAAGAAATATATTCGGCAGGTGATGTTAAATTTTCTAATAAGGCTTTAAAGATGATGAATAGGATAGAAGATATGGGATTTGGAAATCTTCCAATATGTATATCAAAAACTCAAAAATCAATATCTGATAATCCTGCTTTATTGAATGCTCCTAAAGGCTATACATTAAATATTGATGAGATAAAACTTGCATCAGGGGCGGGATTTATCATTGCTATGGCTGGAGGTATTATAGACATGCCGGGACTTCCTAAGATACCTGCTGCATGCAATATAGATATAGATGAAAATGGTAAGATAAAAGGTTTATTTTAATATAAATAATTATTAGAATATAAAAAAAAGAGCCGTAATTTCATGGCTCTTTTTTATTAATTTTATTTAATTTTTAATTTGGTAATACTGTGTTATCTGTACCAGCAGTATCATTATCTGAGGTATTTTCAGTGTTATCAGTATTTGCTGTATCTCCTACAGCCGCATCATTTGCAGTGTTATCAGTATTTGCTGTATCTCCTGCAGCTGTATCATCTGTAACAGTATCACTAGCCATATTTCCTGTATCATCTGTAACAGTATCATTTGCTGTATCTTCTGCAGCTGTGTTATCTGTAACGGTTGTATCTTCTGCAGGTTCCGGTTCAGGCGGTGGCGGAGGCAGTTTAAGGTTATCAATATCTTCTACTCTTATATTTAAATCCATTCTTCTAATTACAGTTTTAGCAATTTCTGCTTCTACAGGTTCCCCTAAATAATCAAGCAAAGTTATTTCAGGATCTTCATTTCTGTACTGTTTCATTTCTAGTACATATCCTTCGGCATCTCTTGCCACAGTAGTTTTATTTCTTCCATCATTTACTATATCTATAGTAACACCATCGGCTCTTATATCATTGACTGTTGTTCTGCCGTCTGTATAGGTTTTTGTAGTTGAGGTACTTCCATCTGCTTCTGTTGTTGTTGTTTCCGTATTTCCTAGAGTATCTTTTATTACTACAGTGCTTGAACCATTAGGTCTGACTGTTGTAGTTATACTGCTTGAATCTGCTGCTATAATTTCAGTTACGGTGCTTGAATCACTATTAATAGTAGTAGTTTCTTTTGATCCGTCTTGTTTAATTATTCTTTTTATAGTAGTACCGTCAGGCATTTTTATTTCGCTTGTAGTATCTTCTGCAACAGTATCAGTTATTACTGTACCGTCAACTTTTTTAGTTACAACAGTAAATGAACCGTCATCATTATAAGTTTTTGTTATAATACTTCCGTCATCAGCTTTAACATTGTATGAGAATGTGCCGGCTCCTGCTCCTGTAGAGTTTCTTTCTTCAACTCTTCCATCAGGATAAACTATTTTTAAATTGCTTGTTCCGTTAGTATCTACTGTTGTAGTTCCTATGCTTCCGTCTATGTAATTGGCAACTACTACATAACTTCCGTCAGGATTCTCTGTTTTTACTATAACAGCTCCGTCAACCCTTTTAGTTTCAGTTGTAATATTGCCTAGATTATCTTCTGTTCTTTTTACCTCTGTACCGTCTAAACTTCTTGTATAGAAGAATGCTCCGTTATTATCTTTATAATTTGTTGTTATAGAACCGTCGGATCTTTCCACTACAAATGCTTTGTTGCTGTCTAAAGTTTTTCTATTTATAAATGAACCGTCCGGATATAAAGTATATTCAAAAGTATCGCCGGCAGAAGTTTTTGTATTGACAGATTTTGAATTATCTGCCATATATGTTTCTAATCTTTTGTCTCCATTTTCAAATACTGTTTCTATTTCTCTTTTTCCGTAAGGGTATATTGTATCTGAAATTTCATAATTATTAGAATACATTTTTGTCTTTTCTATTTTTCCATTTTCATAAATTATTCTAACACCATTAGGATATATAGTTTCTCTTTCATAATCAAAATTAGGGAATATAGTTTCTGTTGTTATGCTTCCGTCATTATTTGTATTCACTCTATGATTATTAGTAAAAGGGATAAATTTAATTGATGTATCATTACTTCTTATAAGTGAGATAACTCTTTCTAAAGATTCTTTCTGATAATAATCATTTCCTACATTAGTTAAAAATATTTCATAAGATATAGCCGCATTAGTTATTTCGCCAAGTGCTAAAAAAGTATGTCCCATATTGAGATATGCACTGTAATATAAAGCCCAAGTATTATAAGCGTCTACTGAAGCTATATTCGTTTTTATTTCTACCATATTTCCATTAGTATCCATAACATTAGTCATTATAACTATATTTGTTACTATAAATGGATTTTCTTCTGTTATTACATAAGTAGAACCTGTAACTGTTGAATTGGTAGACATAGAAACAGTGTTTGAATCTCCTGCTGCTGCTTCATTAGTAACATTATCAGGAGGGAGTGCAGTTTCTGATACTGAAGGATTTACTACTTCTAAATTAAAATTAGCATTTGCTTCAAATATTACAGTTGTATTTGTAAATTCATAATTATTTGTATATGTATTTGTTATAACTACATTTGTAAATAATGGAAGTTTTGTAAATGTGCTGTCCAATGTATTTTTAATGTTTTCATTTGCTGCATTAAGATTATTTATGGCATCAGATATTGCATTGGTATCAGATGATAAATTTGTTGCTGATGTGTTTGTAGTTATAGCAGTGGCAGTTATATTAGTTGATATAAATTCATTTGTTAATGATTCATTTGAAGTTATTGATATATTAGTAGCAGATTCATTAGAAGCAGTATTATTAACATCAAATATAAATATTGTGTTTGTTACTACATTTTGTGAAACTGTATAATTAGTCAATACCTCATGATTTAATTTAGTTATATATGGTGAATGAAGTCTTTCTATGGATCTATTATACCAAAGCAAAGCATCTTCATAATTTTTTAACTGATAGTATGAGTTTGCTATATTATTGCAATATGAATATGAATCATTTATATCAAAAGCCAATTTATAATAATTTATAGCATTTTCATATTGTTTATCTTGGAAATAGCATGCTCCTATATAATAATAAAGCATATCATTTGTTGATAATGGTCTTCTTTTCAAATATAAAAGAAATGCCTCTCTTGCAAAATTATATTTTTTTTGGAAGAAAAGTTTTTCTGCATTATAAAATTCTCTGTCAATATTTCTTTCATCGTTTGGAGCGGCATTCTGTGCCAACAGTATAGATGATAATGATATTAAAATAGATATTATAATTATTGAAAGAATTTTTTTCATAATAATATGATCCTCTTTATTTTCTAAGGATAATATTTAAAACTATCAATTTTTTATATAGTCAAAATAATGATTAAATAGCGAATATAATATATATTCACTGTATCCTCTTACCTTTTTATCTTTATCCAAAACATCATTTAAAAATTCAAAAGTTTGTTCATTTGGATTTTCTATATAGTAAATCCTTTCTTTAGATATTGAATTGCTTTCGTTTTTTATCATTTTTATAATAGAAAGTTCTTTTAATCTGTCTTTTTTATCCTCTCTGCTTGCTTGATATGAGAACAGACGCTTTACTAAATTTTCAAATACTATTTTATTGTACATAACAGCTCTTCTCACATCAGTATCAACGCCGCCGTCATAATTATTAATTTCACTGTCAAATATTGCTATAGATATTGCAGACCTAATATCAGCAAATACAGCTTTCTCTTCTTTTAGTTTAAATTTCTTATTAGACATAATATCAGAAAATATTCACCTTTGTTTAAAATATGAGTCTTATACTATATCGACAAAGTAAGAAATTTAATTAGATTAAAAAATTGATTTATATTAGACTTGTTTCAAAACTCAAATTTTTAATATTTATAGTTTTTTAATTTAATATTTTTTGATTATAGTTGGGGCTTTGCTGCGAAGCACACAGTCGTGCCCCGCTCTGCGTGCTTCGCAAAACCCCCACTTCTTTTGTTGGCACATACGAAGTACGCCTTCGGCGAGAAGCAAAAAGACTGCATATTTATATATTAAAATAATAATTTATAAAACATGTAAAACATTATTTTATAAATTATAAAATTACGAAATTTTCATATATAATCTTGTCAAGTAGTTTTGAAACAAGTCTATTATAGTGTTAATATACTTAATAAAAAACCCCTTCCATAATTATTTTATGAAAGGGGAAAACTATATAATTAAATAAGATTATTTATTTTTAATAGGATCATTAGGATTAGAAGCTGTTTCTTTAGATAATCCGCGAGCCCATTGACCTGTAATGAATAGTTCTATAACAGCTAATATTATCATAACAGCGGCTATAGCAGCTAATACATAACCGTCGAAAGTAGCTTTCATAACATTAGTATAAACAACTAAGCATAGAGCTGAAAGAGTAACAGCAAACATGAATACTAGAGGAATAATATTTTCCCAAGAATTTCTTTTTTGTCTGTTTTTTATCCAAGCAGCAACAGCAAGCAATGATAAACCAGCTAATAATTGGTTAGCACTTCCGAATATAGGCCAAATTCTAGCATAACCGTAAAGAGTAAATCCTAAAGAAACTAATACTGTAATACCAGTAGCTATATAAGGATTAGTTAAGAAAGTTTTATGTACTCTTCCATCAGCAGCAGTATATTCGCCTAATTCTTGTATTAAGTATCTTCCTATACGAGTAGCACTGTCTAAAGAAGTTAAAGCAAAAGAAGCAAATGCTAAAGTAACGAAAGTTTTACCCATACTTAGAGGAACTCCGAAAGAAGTCATAAAAGTAGCAACACCAGTAGCAAATCTAGCAGCAGGAGTACCTTCGCCATTACCAGCAACAGCAGAAACACTCATTAAAGCAACTATAGCAACTATACCTTCAATAAGCATAGCACCATATCCTACTAATTTTGCATCTTTTTCACTGTTAAGCTGTTTAGCACTAGTACCAGAGCTAACAAGAGCATGGAATCCTGATATTGCACCGCATGCAACGGTAATGAACAGTATAGGGAATAAGTAGTTGCCTTCGCTAGGCATAAAGCTAGTAAATGCTGGAGTTACAACAGCAGGTCTCATTATTACCAAACCAATAACTCCTCCTACTACCATAGCATATAGCAAGAATGAAGATAAGTAGTCTCTAGGCTGTAATAATATCCAAACAGGCATTAAAGAAGCTAATATTATGTAAATAATTAATATTATTTGCCAATGTATTTTTTGTAAAGCTAAAAATGGGAATTTATCAGAAATGAAAATGATAGCGGCTAATAATACAACACCAACTATTGTAGAAACAGCAACGCCGGCACCTCTTCTGTATACTAAGAAACCAAATAATAAAGCTAAAACAATGAAAAGCATACTGGCAGTACCAGCAGCAGCAGATTCTCTAGCATTATCAACATTTACCGCAAAAGTACCGGCAGTAATGTCTAAGAAAGCAGCTACTACCAAACAAATAGTAATAAATGCATAGAGAGTAAACATTATTTTACCTTTTTGGCTTACATTATGTCTTATAACTTCTCCAATAGATTTACCTTCATGTCTTAAAGAGGCAACTAATGAACCATAATCATGAACTCCGCCAAAGAATACACATCCGAATATAATCCATAAGTATACAGGAAGCCAACCAAACATAGTAGCAATAATCGGACCTGTAATAGGACCTGCTCCAGCTATAGATGAGAAATGGTGTCCTAATAATACTTTAGCATCTGTAGGAACATAATCTTTACCATCATTAAGAGTATGTGCAGGTGTTTTTTTACCAGGGTCTATTCCCCATTTTTTTGCTAAATATGAGCCATAAGTTATGTAAGCTACAAAAAATATGACCATACCTAACAATAGAAGAATGAAAGCATTCATTATATATCTCCTTATATTTTTTTATAACCTCCTAAAAATCTGAAAGAAGAAGTTTTAACTCTTTCTTTCTCATTTTAGGTAAGTATACATTTTTATCAGTCATAGACACTATAGCATACTGTGTCTCTGACCAGCCGTGAAATAAAAGTTTGTAATTAACTTTATAAAAGAATTTTTTAGCCATCTTTTCCCATTCTTTTTCTAATGGGCTTTCTGTTACTATAATTCCTGTTATAACACTTCTTTTATGAAATTTATTAGGGTTTGAAAGTATAGGTGTTAATCTTATAAGCATTTCCTGAAAATTCTCTATATCTTCTTTTTTTAATTCTTTAACAAATCTCAAAAGCATATGCTCAAATACAGAATAACCTTCATAAACTGTAGATTTTGTTATGAATGACTTAAAAAAATCATTTCTATGAAAAGCATAGAGGTCAAAGTATTCATTTTCTTTGGTAATTTCATATTCTAAGTCGAAATGTCTCATCAATTTTTCTGAAATATTGAATATGTATTTTTTTACATTTTCATTATCTATGTGAAGTTTTGCCATGTCTTTTCTCCATGGTATATAGTATATAAAGTTTTTTTTTATTGTCAAGTTTATATACATACTAAATAGTAATTATTTTTATTTAATATTATTTTTTTATTGGCTTTTGTATATGGGTATTATTTGTATGATATATGTAAAATAACAATACCAAAAATATACTTTAGATAAATAAATATATTAAATTTACTTTATATACTAAATATTAATATAATATTTTTTATTCTTTGATTATATTAGACTTGTTTCAAAACTACTTGACAAGATTGAGTATAAAATTATTTAATTTTAAAATTACATACATGGTGTTTTACATGTCGTATAATTTATTATTTTAGTATATAAATATGCAGTCTTTCACCTGCCAACACTTGCAAAAGGCACGTTTCTTGATGTGGACTTTGTCGGCATGCACAGCGAGACGTACTTCGTATGTGTAACCACCGAGTAGGTACCTTGATCATGGCACACAGAGCCTCGGCAAAAGAAGTGGAGTGTTACTAAGTAGCACGGCTGTGTACTTCGTAGGGCTAGTACACACAAAATTATAAAAAATTAGTTTTGAAACAAGTCTAATATAAAAAGTAAATTTATTGTTATAACATTGATATATGTTATAATTTCTGTAATATCATTTATAGCTGTAAAAATAATATTTAGTAAGGAATAATTTATGAAAAAGCAAATAATTTTTATTATGACAGATACTACAAGAAAAGATATGCTTGGCTGCTATGGAAACAAAAAAATGATAACTCCTAATTTAGATAAGTTAGCAGAAAACGGCATAAAATATGAAAATGCTTATACATGTCAGCCTGTATGTGGACCTGCCAGATCTGCCATATTTACAGGTACTTTTCCTCATACTAATGGAATGGTTACCAACTGTGTTTCTTTAAGGGAAGGAGTAAAAAGTATAGGGCAAATATTAACTTCTAATAATATACATTGTGGATATATAGGCAAATGGCATCTTGATGGAGGAGATTATTTCGGATATGGTGTTTGTCCTGATGGATGGGATAAAAATTATTGGTATGATATGAAAAATTATCTTGATGAACTAAGCGAAGAAGACAGAGTAAAATCCAGACAGTCTGAAACCTCATACAATGATGATATGAAAGAAGATTTCACTTATGCACATAGATGTTCTGAGAGAGCTTTAAAATTTTTAGATGAGTATAAAGATGAGGATTTTCTTTTGGTAGTATCTTATGATGAACCGCATGGACCTTGTTTATGTCCGGCACCTTATAATACAATGTATGAGGGATTTAAATTTGATGATGACACAGTTTTTAATGATAATTTAGAGAATAAGCCTTTTATGCAAAGATTATGGGCTGGAGAGGCTTTGCATCAAAAAGCCGATGAAATAAATAAGCCTTCTAAACAATTAGCTTTATTCTTAGGATGTAATTCTTTTGCAGATTATGAAATAGGGAGAGTTATTGATAAGGTAAATGAAATAGCTTCTGATGCTATGATTATATTTACATCCGATCATGGAGACATGCTTGGTGCTCATAAACTTCAAATGAAAAATGCATGTGCTTATAAAGAAATAGCCAATATACCTCTTATAATTAAATATAAGGAAAAGGGAAAAACAGTATCATATCCTGCTTCTCATATAGATTTAGCACCTACTATACTAGATTATATGAATGTTAAAATACCTAAAGCATTTGAAGGAAAGAGTATGTTAAAGCAAATTGAAGACTCTAATGTGAGGATAAATGATGAGGTATTTTTAGAGTTTACAAGATATGAAGTTGATCATGATGGTTTCGGAGGACTTCAAATGATGAGGGCGGTTGTTGATGACAGATATAAACTTGTTATTAATTTATTGGATAGTGATGAGTTTTATGATTTAGAGAAAGATCCTTATGAAGTTAATAATCTTATAAATGATGAAAACTATAAAGAGGTTAGAAACAAATTACATGATAAACTTTTGGATAATATGAACAGAACAAGAGATTTATACAGAGGATATCAGTGGGCTGCAAGATCTTGGAGAAAAGATAAAGTGCCTAATTGGAATAATGACGGATATACAAGGCAGAGAGAAAATGAAGAAAATGAACCTCGTCAGCTTGATTATGATACAGGGCTTCCTATGATTAATGCGGTTAGAAAAAAAATATTAAATGACGAAAAAAAATAAATATATTATTTTTAATTGGGTATATATAATATGTTATATGCCCAATTTAAATAAATATTTATTTAAAAACAAAGCATCAGTAGAAAGCAGAATATTTTATAGTAAACATCTGTTTATTGATATTCATTAATAGAAAACAGTTTTGAAATATGATACGAAACATTTTAAAGAAAATAAATTTTATATAATTATTATCTATATATATAATAGAATTAAAAATAATGCAAAATATTTTTGATCATACTTTTAATATTTATATATATTATTTGCTTTTATCATGTTTTCAAAATTATCTTCATATTAATAATTATAAACTAATAGTGATAAATACCGGACAAAATATTTTTCATTTTATTCATAGCTAATGATCTATGACTCATGGAATTTTTTTCTTCAAGGCTCATTTCAGCATAAGTAATATTATATCCGTCAGGCTGAAATATAGGGTCATATCCAAAACCTTCAAAACCTCTTGGATTTTCTATTATCTTTCCATTAACTCTGCCTTCAACTGCTATATAATAATTATCATCTAATACGCATACAGCAGAAGTAACAAAATATGCAGTTTTATCTTTTTTATCTTTTAATTCATCTAAAAGCATCTGCATTTTTTCTTTATATCCTAAACTCTCTCCTCCGTATCTTGCAGAATATATCCCAGGTTTTCCTCCTAAAGCATTGACACAAAGTCCGGAATCATCTGCTAAAGATGGAAGCTTAGTATGATAGTATACCGCTTTAGCCTTTATAAGAGAGTTTTCTATAAATGTATTTCCGTCTTCTATTATTTCACCTATATCAGAGGGCATTGATAATATTTCTTTTATTACACTTCCTTTAAATATAGATTCTATTTCTTTTAATTTATGTTTATTTGATGTTGCTATTACTAATTTATCAAGCATATTAATATCCTTAAAATAATTCTAATTTTTAATTTTAAAAAATAAATAAAAATCTTTGCTGTTAGGTATATAGTATTCCATTACATTTCCAACTATTATATATCCATTTTTAGGAGCATAATCCTCTACTATCTTTGTAAATATTTTGCTGTAATTTTCTATATTGCATTTTACTTTTATGAACTTGCCGCCTTTAATATTCCATTTTATCCAGTCTTCAGGCACGGAAGAATTTTCTTTTACTTCTACTCCTGCCATATATTTACCCATTTCACCCCAAGGAGCAAAAGTCTCATCAACATCATTCATGATTCCCCATATACCCGCCAAATTATTATTTTCATCAACTTTTACTAAATTTATAATTTCTTTAATATTTTTATTAAAATTCTGCCAAAGAGGAAGAACCCACTGAGAATGTTTTTCACTTTCGCCCTCAGCTACTTTACCAATTACTTCAAAATCTTTTTTTTCTAGTATTTCTATTTCCATGGATATATTTCTCCTGCTTATATTAGCAAATATAATAACATATTTTTGTAAAATGAACACATGATTTTATATATGCATTTTAAATAAATTGCTAATATGATACCAGATTATGCATTGTACTTTTTAATTAATAAATGAGTTTAAAATACGGATTAAAATTATTAAATTTATATGGTGATAGTAAGAAAAAATTATAAAAAATAAGGAAGCCTATATTAGACTTCCTTCTATTTTTTATTTTATGCTGCTGCAGTGTTCATTTTATTTTTGTTTCTTGTCAGAATTTGTACAGCAACTAATATTACTATCATTCCTATTCCTATAATATCGCTGTAAACTTCAGGATATATAGAAAGAAGACCTGCTATAATAAATAATATTCTCTCATAAGGTTTACATTTTCTAAATACATAACCTTCTAATCCAGCAGATACCCCAAACATACCTATAAGAGAAGTTATTAAAATAGGTATAACATCAGAAATTGTAGTATTAATCATAAGTATATCCGGATTAAATATAAACATATAAGGTATAATAAAAGCACCTATAGAAAGTTTTGTCGCCTCTATTCCTGTTTTAAGCGGGTCAGATTTAGCAATAGCAGCGCCAGCCATAGCAGCTAAAGCAACAGGAGGAGTAACATCGGCTATAATACCAAAATAAAATACAAACATATGAGCAGCTAAAGGTTCATAACCTAAACCTATTATAGCACTAGCAGCTATTGTAGAAGTGATAAGATAATTAGCAGTAGTAGGGACACCCATACCCAATATAATAGAACTTATCATAGTTAGGAACAATAAAAGTATAGGTATGCCTCCGGATATTGATATTAAGCCTGCACCTATTTTTAAACCTAATCCTGTTAGGGTTATAACTCCTATTATAATTCCAGCCATAGCACATGCAATGGCAACGCTTATTATATTTCTGGCAGCATTAACAAAAACATCTATTAAATCATTAAGTCCGAAACTTACTTTTCTTTTCATTATGATGTCTACTATAGAGTTAATAACAGCAACTATAGCAGCAGCAATAATACCCATTAAACCAGCATAAATTGCAGTTTTACCAAGTACAAAGAAATATATTATAGTAAGAAGCGGAATAACTAAATATCCCTTCTTCATTAAAAGCTCACCCATTTTAGGAAGAGAATCTCTTGATAAACCTTTAAGCCCTGTTTTTTTAGCCTCTAAATGCACCATTATAAATATACCTGTAAAATAAAGTATAGCTGGAATGATAGCAGCCTTAGCAACCTGCATATAAGGTATTCCCAAACTTTCAGCCATTAAAAAAGAAGCAGCACCCATTATAGGAGGCATTAACTGTCCTCCTGTAGAAGCAGAAGCCTCAACAGCACCTGCAAACTCTCCTCTGTATCCTAAAGATTTCATCATAGGTATTGTGAAACTTCCTGTACCTACAGTATTAGAAACAGAACTTCCTGATACTGTACCGAACATTGCACTTGTAAGTACAGCTACTTTTGCAGGACCTCCGTCAAAACCTCCTGCTATAGCATTACATATATCTATAAAAAACTGACCTATTCCAGTCTTATCAAGCAATGCTCCGAAGAATATAAATAAAAATATAAATGTAGCCGATGCCCCTATAGGAGTACCCATTATACCTTCTGTATTATAAAACAAATGCGATACTAATCTTTGAAGAGAGTATCCTCTATGATTTAAAAAACCAGGTGCATAAGCTCCGAATAATGCATATATAATAAAAACTATTGATATTATAAGTATAGGAAGACCTACTATTCTTCTGCAGGCTTCAAATACAAGAAGTATTCCTATGATGCCTATTATAATATCTGTTGTTGTATATATACCAGCTCTTCTTACTATTGATTCAAAATTAATTACAATATAACCCCAAGAAGCAGCTCCTATTATAGCAAGTATAACATCATACCAAGGAAGTTTATCCTTAGGCATATCTTTTTTCATTGGAAAAAGCAAATATGCAAGAAGCATTACAAAGGCTAAGTGCGTAGCCCTTACAACCTGAGCAGTAATTCTTCCAGAAAGTATTGAATATAATTGAAACAAGCAGAATATTACTGATATTGCTATGATTAAATATTTTTTAAATCCATTATATCTTCTGTATCTTGATTCACTGTCATATTTGCTCATATAATCATCAATTTCTTCGACTGTTGGAATATGAATATCTTTTTTATCTTTCATTGTTTTCTCCTTGCACTTGTAATCATTTTAAATAATGAAACTTTTTTATATTGTATTTTTATATTTATTTGAGGTTTGAATAGAGTATTTAATTTTATTTCTTTTTCATCAAATTCTATTCTGTGATCCGCTACAATACCTACAAACAAATATAAATCTTTTATTACTTTATTAATGTTATTTATTTCTATGTAATCATCTGTAATAATTATATTTTCATCGCCCTGAGGATCCGACATACCGGCACCATAAGAAACAAATCTTGTTTTTTCCAGCACTATATCGTTGTTATCATTTATAATATAGTAATCTCTAATTCTTCCTTTATTTACAGAATGGGTATATGAAATTATAAACTCTTTTTTATCAATATTAAATATAAAATTAACTTTATTATTTTTAACACTATTTAATACAAGTCTTGGAAATAGAGGCACAAATAATAAAGCAATAATTATTATGATTATAACAGATATACATATAATAATTTTCTTTAACATATATATATTATTTTTTAGAATAATTATTTGGTGTATTCATTTTAATTAAAATAAATAATATGAATACACCAACATATTTATAATTATTGTATATTATATCCCAATTCTTGATAATATTTTAAAGCACCGGGATGGAATGGTATAGATATGCTTTTATAAGCATCTTCAATATTTAATTCTTCGCCTTTAGCATGAGCAGTTGCTAAATCAGCTTTTTTATCAAATAATGTTTTCATTAAATTATAAACAACATCTTCAGGTATATTATTATTAACAGCAATAGTAGCTTTTACTGCTACAGCTTTAGTATCAGTATTAACATTATTATAAGTATTTGCAGGTATTGTTATTTCTGTATAATATTTGTATTTTCTAATCATTTCATCTACCTGAGTCTGCTCCAAAGAAACTAATACTATATCGCTTGATAAAGATAATTCCTGTAAAGCAGCGTTAGGTATTCCAGCAACTATAAAACAAGCATCTAATGTTCCATTTTGAAGTCCGTCGCTTGATTCTTTAAATGAAAGATTTGATTTGTTTATATCATCAAATGTAAGTCCATAAGCTTCTAATATTTGTTTAGCATTAAACTCAACACCGCTTCCGGCATCGCCTACAGATACTCTTTTACCTTTCATATCAGCTATTGTTTTTATTCCGCTTGATTTTGTAGCAGCTATCTGTACTATCTCTGGGTATAATGTAAGCATAGCAGAGAAATTAGTTAATACCTCTCCTGCGAATATGTCTGTACCGTTATAAGCATAGTCCATAACATCATTTTGTACAAATGCAAAGTCAGCTTCATGTCTATTAAGAAGTCTTAAATTTTCAGCAGAAGCTCCTGTTGACTGAGCAGTAACATTCATTCCTTCAATATTAGCATTCCATATACTTGCTATACTTCCACCAAATGAATAGTAAGTACCGCTAGTTCCTCCTGTAGCAAAAATGTAATTTAGATTGTTGCTTTTTTGACATCCTATCATTATTAATGATAGAATAATAGCTGTAGAAATAAAAATATTTCTCATAATAAGAATACTCCTTATAAGATTTATTAAATAATACATTCTATAATATTAAAAGTCAATATTATATTTGTATAATAACAATAATACTGTTTTTTAGAATTTTATCAATAGTAATAAACTATTCTAAGACTTCTATTATATCTTCAATATTAAATTCACCCTTATAATAAACTTTTTTCCAAGTATATTTAGCCCAATTTGTAGTGGTATATTTTTCCCCTTTTGAATTAGTTTCCTGATAACCTTCAAAATTTCCTAAATATAATGTCATCTGTCCCTTAGGTATACCCTCCCAAGCATTTCCATCTGTAGCACCTGTAAAATCTAATCTCGAACCATAATATACTACATGTTTAAGATTTGTTACACTAGCAAGCATACGAGGATACATAGTATTAAAATTACTTCCCAAAACTATCGCTTCAATTGATGTGCAATTATAAAAAGCATTATTTCCTATAGCTTGCATATCAGCTGGAAAGTAAATCCCAGTAAGATTTCTTACATTTGTAAAACTTTCACTTGGCCATGTTTTATTGTTATCTTTAAAAATAACATTTTCTGCATATAAAAATACATGTTTATCCGGACGCTGTCTTAAGCATTCCGCTATACTTTTTATTGTAGTTGTATCTATAACTCCTCGAATTCCTAATCTGCTTCCTCCGCTTCTGTCTATTGCATCATATATTATAGGACATTGAAAAGCTCCTCCATTATTACTAGCAGACAAGTGAATTTGATATATAAAAAAATCTACTTTGCTTGCTTCTTCTATTGCATTATCAGGACCTAAATATTCTATATTACAAGATATAGTAATAATTAAAATAACCATAATAATAATAATGTTTTTTGTTTTCATAAATTAAACTCCTTTATAATTTTGGTTCAGATGCAAATCTATATACAAAAGGTATGAACATAACTGAAAAACTCTTTGAAAATATAGCATATTCAAATGATAAGGATTGGTAAAATATATCAATAGTAGCACCAATTCTTATATCATAAGAGAAATAGTTATCTTTTATTGATACTTCAGGCATATTTGAATGCAACTCATAAGTTTTATTATTAATATTTTCAGTTATACTATTTATACCAAATGTAGATTTAGAATCTAAAAAACTATATATTAAGTCAACGCCGATAAAAGCATATATAGCAAAATAATCTATATATGGAACTTTATCTTTAATCTTTAATCCTCCTACTAATTTTGGAGTTAAAGCAAAACTTATCCATTTATTTTCTATATTTGCTGATGTTGAAAAATATGCACCAGTATATGTACTATTTGCAGAATTATACATTTGAAACATATATCTTTCATCCATAAAACCTAATTTGAATGTTCCATAATCAAAATTGAAATCTGCCCTAGCATCAATAAAGAAATAGTTGTCTCTATATACATAAAATTTCAAATCCATAGCTGCATGTAATCCAAATGTTTCTATTTTTGTATCTTTAATAAATAAATTATAAAAATCGCTATAACCCGGCATAAATGCAAATCTTAATCCTATAGATAGAGGTGCTGTCCAGCAATTAATAGAACCGAAAGCATAGATATATGGAAATGGTACTTTATCTATAGAATTTATAAGTCTTGCAAAATCATTATCATAATTTAACGAAGTTTTAGTATCTTCAAGCTGAAAATTCAAGTAAGCACCAATTCCAACAGTACCTAATGGAAAATGCAAAGGAATAATTAATCCATAATTATCTCCTGAAGCAGCATTAAACTGTATTTTTCTCTTTATTTTCTGCTCTATAGAATATCCTACAGACATATTAAAATAATAAATATCATATAGGAAGTTTATACTTGACATTAAAAGTATTGCATCAGGAGATTCAGGGTATTTTGATATTAATGACGGATTATTAACAACATCTGTCCAAAAATCAGGATTAATATCTTCTATAAATAATTTGGTATTATTAAAAAAATTTAATAAATATTCATTTTTAGAAATGTAATCAATATATCCTGCATCATATTTATTTTCCATTTGAAAGTATTTTGTTATAAATTCATTATACTGACTATTAATATCTTGAGAAAATGCAATGGGAGCATATAAACAGATGAAAATATAAACATGTAAAAAATATTTCATATATTTTTAATATAATAAAATTATTTTATAAATCAATATGAAAAAAAAATTATATAAAAAAAATTATTAATTATTAAAAATTAAATAATATTTTTACGATAAAATTTAAAAAAGTAGTTATTTTATTTATGAAAAAAATTATTATTTTTATATTTATTATTTTTTATAGTATATTAATGTCCACCCCATTATTTATAGAAGAAACTCCAATAAAGAACTATGTAAAAAATAAAATTTTGAAAGAGGCAGAAAAAAAAGGAGATATACAAACCATAAAAGAATTAACTAATGATTATGTTATAATTAGTACAAATATGCAAACTAATAATAATCAATTAATCATAACTAATGATATAGATTTTTCAAAATATATAGATAGAGGATACGATATAACAATGGATGTACTTCCCAGATATTATACTGTGAGGGCAGGGGATACATTATTAAAAATATCATCATATCCATTCATATATGGAGAAAGAAATTTCTGGCGTATTATATATATTCATAATAGAGATATAATAAATGATACTTCTTCTCTGCCAATTGGGTTAAAACTTTTTATACCAAGCATAAGAGGAGAAACCAGATATTGGAATTATGAACCCAAGCTTGAATATGTGCCTTTCAAAATAAAGATGGATTTAACTACAAATCTATATCAGGACTATCCTTTCATTATAAAAACTGAATAATTTTAACAATAAAAAAGGCTTAAACTTATAAAAGTCTAAGCCTAATATTTTATATAAGTTACCCTTTGAGTATTAACTCCATATTATAAGTTTCATATCAAATTTATAACTTAAGTCCTTATGATATGGATACATTCTTATAGCATAACCGCTTTGTCCGCTATTAGTACATTCTAAAGTACCTGAGAAAGAATGTCTTCCATTTCCTAAATCAGAAGAATGCTTCATTTCAACTGTAATAGGATCTATGATATCTTCTTTCATGCTTAATTTACCATAATAAAGTTCTATTCTTACAGAATCAGGTGCTATATCGCCAAGATTAACTATAGTTTTAACTTCAAATTTACTTCCAACTTTTAAGTTTCTTGAAGGCATTTCAGAAATTGTATTTTCAAATGAAACTTTAGACCATTTTGAAATAATATCATTTTTCCAATTTTTTAGATTTTTAGCTTTATCAAATTCATTTTCTGTCATATTAATAAATCTTTTGCTTGCATTATTGTAGAATTTGTTAAAGTAATCGGCAACCATTCTATTTGTAGAGAACACAGGACAAACAGTCTGCATACTCCATTTCATAGCAGCAACCCATTGTCTAGGTATATCATCTCTTCCTCTTTCATAGAATAGAGGTATAATTTCATTTTCTAATACATTATAAAGAGCTTTACTTTCAACCTCATCTTGATATTCTAAATCTGTATACTCTTCTCTGTTGCCTATAGCCCAGCCATTTTGTCCGTCATAAGCCTCATCCCACCAGCCGTCTAATACGCTGAAGTTTAATCCTCCGTTTGGCGGAACTTTCATACCGCTTGTACCGCTTGCCTCTAAAGGTCTTCTAGGATTGTTAAGCCATACATCTACACCCTGAACCATATATCTAGCTACATTTATATCATAATCTTCTATAAATACTATATGATCTCTGAAATCTTCTCTTCTGCATATCTCAGCAATATTTCTTATTAATTCTTTACCGCCATTGTCATGTGGGTGAGCTTTACCTGCAAATATTATCTGTACTGGTCTTTCAGAATTAGAGACAATTTTCTTTAATCTTTCTAAATCTTTGAAAAGTAATGTTCCTCTTTTATAAGTAGCAAATCTTCTAGCAAAACCTATTGTTAAAGCTTCTGGAGAAAGTATTTGATCGGCATGTTCTATTTCTTTTTTTGTGAAGCCTCTGTTTGTAATTTGAGTTTTTAATCTTTCACGGCAAAAGTCAATGAGTCTTTCTTTTCTTCTTTCATGAGTTCTCCAAAGTTCTGCATCAGGTATTTTTTGAACTCTTTCCCAAATTTCATATTCTAATGGTTTAGTTCTCCAACGAGGTCCTAAATATCTGTCAAGTAAGTTCTGCATATCAAAAGATATCCAGCTTAAAGTGTGAATTCCATTAGTAATAGAATCTATAGGAAGCTCATTAACAGGAACGCCTCTCCAAATATCTTTCCACATATTTCTTGATACCTGTCCATGAAGTTCGCTTACACCGTTATTTTCAGCTGATAAATTAAGAGCAAGAACTGTCATACAGAAACTTTCTTTTTGATCATCAGGATTAATTCTTCCTAGTCTTATGAACTCATCCATAGACATATTGATATGCTTAACATATTCTGTAAAATATTTTTGTATCATATCTATAGGGAATATGTCATTACCAGCAGGCACAGGAGTGTGAGTAGTAAATATATTAGAACTGTAAACTACCTCTCTTGCTGTTTCTCTATCTAAATTATTATTTTCCATTAATTGTCTTATTCTCTCTAAAGAAAGAAAAGCACTATGTCCTTCATTCATATGGTATATAGTAGGTTTAATACCTAGTTTGTCCAAAGCCTTAACACCGCCTATACCAAGAAGTATTTCCTGCTGTATTCTAGTTTCTAAGTTACCGCCGTAAAGCTGAGCTGTAATATCTCTGTCTTCAACGCTGTTTTCTTCAATATTAGCATCTAAATAATAAAGCTCTATTCTTCCTACATTAGCTTTCCATATCTGAGCATAAACTTTTCTTCCAGGCAAATCAACATCTACTTTCATTGTTTCGCCGTTTTTATCTAAAACTTTTTCTAAAGCTAAGTTAAAGAAATCATTTTCTATATCGTATTCCTGCTGCCAGCCGTCAGCATTTAAATATTGTCTGAAATATCCTTTTCTGTATAAGAGTCCCATTGCCACTAAAGGTAAACCTAAATCGCTTGCAGATTTTAAGTGATCTCCTGATAATATACCAAGACCTCCTGAGTAGTTAGGCAAAGATTCATGAAGTCCGTATTCAAAAGAAAAATAAGCTATTTTTTCATTTTTAGTTTTTTTGCTTTCATCTAAACTATTATACCAAGTTTCCTGATTCATGTAAGTTTTAAACTCATCATAAACTTCAGCTAAATTCATCATAGCAGCATCATCTTGAAGCATAGCATCAAAACGTTCTTGTAAAGATTCGCCTAAAACTCTTATAGGGTTGTGATCTCTTTTATCCCAATTATCAATATCTATCGTTCTCAACAAAGTTATTGCTTTCTGATTCCAGCACCACCAAAAGTTTTTAGTAATTTCTATAAGTGGTTCTAATTCTTTTGGTACCGATGGTGAAACCATATATTTATTTAATTTCATAAAATTACCGCCTTAAAAATTATTTTAGATATAGCTCTGCTTATTCTATAATATTTTACAATAAAATCAATGAATTTATTTAATTATATGCTGTTATTTTTTATAAAATTATAATTATAGGTGATTTTTCTTGACTTTTATTCATATTGATATATAATTAATTATTATGAAACGCAGAATTTTTATTAACTCTATCAGCAATAACTTCTTTTGCTTATCATTCTTCTTTAACTTTTTTGGCGTTTAAGGCGCCAGAATATTCTATTTTTTACAACAAACAAAACATATAAATTAATTTTTTAATTCAAAGAAAACATAATATAAAGCAATCATACTTAACATAATATTTTAAATTCGAGGAGATAATTACTATGATTATTGTAATGAAACCAAATGCTAAAGAAGAACATATTAATAATATAACAGATAGGCTTATAGAAGCAGGACTTGGTACTAATAAGATAGTAGGAGTTGACTGCACTGTTATAGGTATAGTAGGGGATACTTCTAAGGTTGACAGAGAATTGATGGCCACTTTACCGGGTGTTGCAAGAGTTTTAAAAGTTCAGGAACCTTTCAAAAGAGCAAACAGAGCTTTCAAAAAAGAAGACACTATAGTTGATGTAAGCGGTGTAAAAATAGGAGCTGAAAAACCTGTTATAATAGCAGGTCCTTGTTCTGTTGAAAGTGAAGAGCAGGTTATCAATATTGCTAAAAGCGTAAAAGCTGCAGGTGCTTCTATACTTAGAGGAGGAGCTTTCAAACCTAGAACTTCGCCTTATGCTTTCCAAGGATTAGCACTTGACGGGCTTAAAATATTAAAATTGGCTAGAGAAGAGGTTGGCATTCCTATAGTAAGTGAAATCGTATCTATAAGACATTTGGAAGAGTTTGAAAATACAGTGGACATGATTCAGATTGGGGCTAGAAATATGCAGAACTTCGAGCTTTTAAAAGAAGTAGGTAAATTAAAGAAACCTATACTTCTAAAAAGAGGCTTGGCTAATACTATGGAAGAATGGCTTATGAGTGCTGAATATATTTTGGATAAAGGAAACAGCAATGTAGTATTATGTGAAAGAGGTATAAGAACTTTTGAAACTTACACTAGAAATACTTTCGATGTTTCTGCAATACCTATAATAAAAAGAATGAGCCATTTGCCTGTAATAGGAGATCCTTCACATGCCAGCGGTAAATCTTGGATGGCACTTCCGCTAACTCTAGCTGCTCTTGCTGCTGGTGCTGATGGTATGATAATAGAAGTACATAATGATCCGGAACATGCTTTATGCGACGGAGCTCAGTCTATAAAGCCTGATACTTTTGAAGAGATTATGGCTTCTGTTAATATGATGGCTGATACTGTAAGTAAGATAAAAGAGCGTCATGGTGGTAAGATTTATACTAAAAATTAATTTTATTTAAAATGGATTTTAAACTATGTATTTGTTTTTGTCTTGATAACAAATACATAGTTTTTTCTTTTTTAAATATTGGACAAATCCATTATGGTGAAATTCATAGACTCTATAACTTTAAGTAAAGCATAAGCCGTATCTAATGATGTAATACATGATATATTATTTTCAGCAGAAGCTCTTCTTAATTCTAAACTGTCTGAATGTGTTTGGCTGTTGCTTTCTATTGTATTTATAACATAGTCCACTTTACCAAGTCTTATAGTGTCTATTATATTTTCTAAACCTTCTTCATAAATTTTTGATACTTCTTTAACATAAAGTCCTTTTTCTCTTAAGAAATTGGCAGTTCCTTTTGTGGCATATATTCCGTAGCCTATATTAGAAAATCTTTTTGCCAAATCAAGTATTTCAATTTTATGATTATCTGAAATAGTGAGAAGAACATTTCCTTGTAAAGGTATTCTAAGTCCGCTTGCTATTAATGCTTTGTATAATGCTTTTTCAAAATTAAAATCAAAGCCTAATGCTTCGCCTGTACTTTTCATTTCTGGTCCTAGTATAGTATCTACTTTTCTTAATTTAGCAAAAGAAAATACAGGAGCTTTAACAAATACTTTATTAGATTCTTCTTTATATAAACTATTGTATCCTTGCTCTTTCAATGATTTTCCAATTATGCACATAGTTGCCGCATTAGCCATTGGTATATTAGTTATTTTGCTTAAGAATGGTACTGTTCTGCTGCTTCTAGGATTCACTTCAAGTACATAAACATTATCATTTTTATCAACTATAAATTGTATATTGTAAAGCCCTATGAAATTAAATCCTATACCTATTCTTTTAGTATAATCAATAATAGTTTCTTTTACTTTATTTGATATTGTTTGAGTAGGGTATACGCTTATAGAATCACCGGAATGAATTCCTGCTCTTTCTATATGCTCCATAATTCCCGGAATAAATATATTATTCTCACTGTCGGCAATAGCATCAATTTCTATTTCCTTTCCTATAACATACTTATCAATTAATATAGGAGCTTTATTGCTTACTTCTTTTACAGCAGTTTCCATATAAATTTTTAATGATGCATCATTATCCACTATCTCCATAGCTCTTCCTCCAAGTACATAACTAGGACGAACTAAAACAGGATAGCCTATATTATTTGCTATTATTAAAGCTTCATCAACAGTTATAGCAGTTTCACCTTTAGGCTGAGGTATATCCAATTCTTTAAGCATCTTCTCAAATTCATGTCTGTCTTCAGCTTTATTGATATTTTCTAAAGAAGTGCCTAATATGTTAACTCCATGCATAACTAGTTTTTCTGCCAAGTTAATAGCTGTTTGTCCGCCGAACTGTACTATAACACCTTTAGGTTTTTCAAGCTCTATTATATGCATAACATCTTCTATAGTTAATGGTTCAAAATAAAGTTTATCGGATATAGAAAAATCAGTTGATACAGTTTCAGGATTATTATTTATTACTATAGCTTCATATCCTGCTTCTCTTATAGTCATAACACAATGAACTGTAGAATAATCAAACTCCACACCTTGTCCTATTCTTATAGGACCTGAACCTAATACTATGATGCTTTCCTTTCCGCTTTTAAAAGATTCATTTTCTTTTTCATAAGTAGAATAGAAATAAGGAGTCTCACTTTCAAACTCTCCTGCACAAGTGTCAACCATTTTATATACAGGAATAATGTTATTTTCATGTCTTAATTTGTATATATCAATTTCTTCAGTTTCCCAAACTTTAGATATATAGCTATCAGAAAATCCTCTCTCCTTACATTCTTTTAAAACTTCTATATCCATTTTATTTTTATGCAATTTTTCTTCTAATGTAATTATATTTTTTATTTTGTCTAAAAAGAATTTATCTATATGAGTAATATATATAATATCTTTTATATCTTCTTTTCGTCTTAGAAGTTCAGCTATGATAAATATTCTTAAATCATCTCTTAATTCTATACGCTCCCATAATTTTTTGGTGGTATAATTGGAAACATCATTATGTATTATATGATCGCATTTTATTTCAAGAGAGCGTACAGCTTTTAAAAATGACTCTTCAAAATTTCTTCCTATACTCATAACTTCGCCTGTAGCTTTCATTTGAGTACCTAATTGTCGATCGGCGTTTGGAAATTTATCGAATGGAAGTCTTGGGAATTTTGTAACTACATAATCAATAGAAGGCTCAAAACATGCAAAACTTTTTTTAGTTATCGGATTAATTATTTCATCTAAAGTCATGCCAACCGCTATTTTGGCACTGATTTTAGCAATAGGATAGCCCGTAGCTTTACTAGCCAAGGCACTAGAACGAGATACTCTAGGATTAACTTCTATTATATAATATTTAAAGCTATTAGGATCTAATGCCAACTGTACATTGCATCCGCCGCATATTTTCAAAGCTCTTATGATTTTAAGACTTACATTTCTAAGCATTTGATTTTCTCTGTCGCTTAAAGTCTGACAAGGAGCAACTACTATACTGTCTCCTGTATGTATTCCAACAGGGTCAACATTTTCCATATTGCATACTACTATAGCATTATCATTATTATCTCTTATTACTTCATATTCTATTTCTTTATAACCCGCGATACTCTTTTCAACTAAGCATTCATGTACAGGACTAATTTTTAAACCTGTTTCGCATATTTCTATTAATTCTCTTTCATTGCGTGCAAATCCGCCTCCTGTTCCTCCAAGAGTATAAGCAGGACGGACAACCAAGTGATAGCCTATTTTATTTGCAAATTCAATAGCTTCTTCAACACTATGAACTATTATACTTTCAGGAACAGGTTCATTAATCTCATTCATAAGATTTTTAAAAAGTTCTCTGTCTTCAGCACAATTTATAGCATTCAAATCCGTACCTAATACTTCAACATCATATTCATCTAATATTCCGCTCTCAGCAAGTTCAACAACCAAATTCAATCCTGTCTGACCTCCAAGAGAACCTAATATAGCATCCGGTCTTTCTTTATATATTATTCTTTTAGCGAAATCTAAGTTAATAGGCTCAATATAAACTTTATCAGCAACAGCAGCATCGGTCATTATAGTAGCAGGATTAGAATTTATAAGTACAACCTCATATCCTTCTTCTCTTAAAGATTGGCATGCCTGCGTACCTGCATAATCAAATTCAGCAGCCTGTCCTATAACAATAGGTCCTGACCCAATTACTAATATTTTTTTTATATCATTTCTTTTAGGCATTTTTTTCTCCATAATTGTTGTTTATCATTTCAATAAAATTATCAAATAAATATTTACTGTCTTCAGGTCCCGGACTAGACTCAGGGTGATACTGAACAGAAAATACAGGATATCTTTTATGCTTAACTCCCTCACAGCTTCCGTCATTTAAAGATATATGCGTCATAATAAGATCCGTATTTGATAAACTTTCTGCTTTTACTGCATAACTATGATTCTGACTTGTTATGCTTACTTTTCCGGTTTCTAAATCTTTAACAGGGTGATTTCCGCCTCTATGACCAAATTTTAATTTCATAGTATCAGCACCGCATGCCAAACTTATAAGCTGATGCCCCAAGCATATACCGAATATTGGTACTTTTCCTATAAGCTTTTTTATTGTATTTATAGACTCTTTAACATCTTTAGGGTTTCCCGGTCCGTTTGAAAGCATTATTCCGTCAGGATTTAAACTCATTATTGTTTTGAAGTCTGTATCATAAGGAACTACTATTAAATCACAATTTCTTTCGCTTAATTCTCTTATTATGCCGAGTTTTGCTCCGAAATCTATTAATACTACTTTCTTTCCTCTATTAGGAATAGGAAAAGCATTTTTTGTAGAAACTCTTTTTACATGATCATTCATATATGGTGTTTCTTTAAGCATTTTTACTATATCGTCTTTATTATCTATAGTATCGCTCATTACAGCTTTAAGAGTACCTGCTTCTCTTATTTTTTTTGTTATTGCTCTAGTATCTATATTTTCTATACCAGGAATATTTTTAAGCTTCAAAAACTCATCTATAGTTTCAGCATTCCTGAAATTATTAGGACTTTTACAAGCCTCTTTAACTACAAATCCAAATATAGCCGGATTTAAACTTTCAAAATCATCTCTGTTTATTCCATAATTTCCTATAAGCGGATAAGTCATAACAGTAATTTGTCCGCAGTAAGATAAATCGGATAATACTTCCTGATAACCTGTCATAGATGTATTAAATACTAATTCTCCTACTTTAAAATTATCAGAACCAAAAGCTATGCCTTCATAATGGCTTGCATCTTCAAGTATTAAGTAACGTTTCAAATTATACCTTCCTATTATTCTAAATTTTTTTTAGATTTTTGTTAAAAATAAAAAAAAGATTGGAAATTAACTGAAAGTCAATCTCCAATCTTTTTAAGATTATCAAAAACTGTTAACAGCATATTCTTTAATTTAAACTTTTTCCAAATCATAGTACAATTTTCTTCTCAATTTTTGCCTCTAATAATAACATATAATAATTTATTTTACAATTAATTTTTTCTTAATGATATTAATTATTTATAAATTTGAACAGATACTCTTTTAGTTTCTTCGTCAAGCCATTTTATGAATGATTCTCTCATGCGGGCTTCGCTTAAATAGTTTTTTACTCTTGTTCTTATGCTTTCCATATCTTTTTCTATTTCCATTATTTTTACTATGTAGAATCCTTTTCCCACTAATTCGCGAACGCTGCTTACAGTACCCACTTTATATCCTCTTTTAGCCAAATTAAGACCGGCATTTATTTGAGCAGGCAAAGATCTTTTACCGGCATCATAAAGAAGATTATATCCCAAATCTCCTCCGTTTTTTCTTGTTGCTTCATCTTCGCTGTATTGCTTAGCTAATTCAGCAAAATCTTGTCCTCTTGCTGCCATTCCTCTTACTTTACTTGCTAATTCTTGTTTTTCTCCTTTTTCTGTAAATGTGGCAGCTTTGAAAAATATCCAAGAAAGTTTTACCAAAGTATCAGCTTCAAATGCAGATTTATCTTTAGAATTATTATAGAATTCATCAGCCTCTTCATCAGAAATTTCTGCATTATTAACTACAAGTCCGTATAAATTTTCCATAGCTATTTGTTTTTTTATAGAATTCTTATATTCTTCATAAGATATTCCTTCAGCCATCAATTGTTTAGCAAACTGATCTGAAGTCATATTATACTGTTTTGCAATACTTTCTAATCTTCTTTTTACATCATTATCTTCTATAACATAATTATTTTCTTTAAGTTTTAAATACATTATCCTCTCTTCAACTAAATCTTTATAAACCATATCATCAGTAACTTTTTGACCAATAGATCTAGCCTGCAATGTCAAAAATGTTTTTCTGCTTAAAAAATCTTCATAAGTAATGGGCATAGAACCAACTATACCAACTATACTATTTACAACATCATTAAATAAAAGATTACTTTGCAGAAAAATAAAAGATAATATAAAAACTACTGCTTTTTTCATATAAACTTTAATCCTTAATAATTATGGCATATATATAAACCGTTTAAAAAGAATATCATTAAAACATTTTCCATGCAAGTATATTTTTAATCATTTAAATAGTATGAAAGTATGTTTTTAAACGATTTTATATAGTATTTTATATCGTAAATATCTCTTATACTTTTTATTTTCTGAAAAACATATCTTGGAGTAAATGATAAATTATAAAATGATTCAATGTATTTGAATATTTGTTCATCATCTATATCAAGCTTCATAACACTTTTTCTCATATCATAGTCAAACCAATTTTTTGTTTTAATCAAATCATTTTCATCGCAATATTTGAATAATTTGGTTCCGGGATATGGTATAAAAAGAGAAGCGTTCATAGAATTAATATATCCATTTAGCATTAGATATTTTATAATATTAAATGTATTTGTTATATCTTCAGGCGTTTCCCAGGGATAACCTATTTTTACCATTATATCTACGAATAAACCTGCTCTCTTGGCTAATTTTATGGATTCTATAATATTTTCTATCTTGTTGTCAGTAATGCCTAGTTTTTCAATAGTTTTAGAATTTCCTGAAGGTAAATTAAAAATAACCGTTTTAAACCCGGATTTTTTCATCATTTTATAGTCTTGATATTCCAATATTCCAAGATAAACATAACAGTCTATATAAAGTTTTTTATTGAGTTTTCTTTCCTTCATGGTTTCACAGAATAATGAAAGCCATTCTCCTGTGGGAAAATAAACACTTGTGTCTAATATTTCTTTTATTCCATATCTTTTATTTAAATATTCTATTTCATCTATTACATTAATTGGATTTCTAACTCTTATATTGTTAAATAGAATATTTGAAGAATTACTATTATAGTTATTATATATAGAACCTCTTGCCGACATTACAAATGTTCCGGGTGTTTTTTTGAAATATCTATTTATTTTTGAATATAGTTTCCAATTTGTGAGATTTCTATCTATAAATGGCAGTCTGTCTAAAGATTCTTCAAGTTCAAATCTTCCTGTATTTTTTATATTTCCATTTGAAGTTCTGTAGTATATTCCTTTTTTCAGTTTCTCACCGTTATTTATATGATTAATCAAATTTAAAAGAAGAAAATCATAATCTCCGCCTGTTAATACAAAATCAGTTTTAGATTTATTCATACTTTCTTCAGGCAAAGCTGTAACATGATCGCCTCCTAAAACTACATAAGTATTGCTATATCTTTCCTTTATCGCTTCTATTGTATCCCAAATATAATTAATTATAGGAGTTTTTACCTCAAAAAATATTAAATCAGGAGAGATATTATCTATACTATTAAACCAATCTATAGTTGTTATATTAGAGGCTATTGTATCTAAAAAGACAACATTAATACCGTTATTCTTTAATAATGTGGCAGCATAAGAAGGTATCATTGGATATGAATATGACGGATTTTTTAACCATTGAAATTGTCTATTTAAAGATATTAATGGATATCCATTATTATATTCAAATGGCGGATATGTTATACAAACTTTTTTTATTTCTTTTTTTTTCATATTTTATCTATTTTTTAATTTTTTTAGCAGCCTTTTTCTTTGTGCCGGAAGATTTTTTCTTAATTATCTTATTTTCATATACATATTTTTCTAATTCATACTGATCATCAAATATTATATCATACCACTCTTCATATCTCTCACATTTAGGAGGACTATGCTTTGAACAGATTTCATTTCTATTCTCATAATTTTTACATAAATATGTTTTTTTATCTAAATATCTGCATTCGCTTCTTATCATGTGATACCAAGTCTTTTGATATATAAAGATAAAAGAATGTCTGAAATGCAAATACCATTTTAATGTATTAAGTTCTGCTTCATTTTTAGGAGGAGATATTTCCATAACCAAATCATGACAGCATAATGAATTGCAGTCAGCACATAATTTTTCACTTACTTTTTCTTTTCTATTTTTTAATAAACTATCTGATGGTATAACTTTCAAAATAAAACCGCCTTTAAAAATAATTTATTCAAGTATTATATTAATTATTTTATTAAATTCAATATTTTAATTATCAAAATAACTATTCATAAATGTTATAAGTTTCTTTTGAGATTCAACATAATTTTTTATCTCATCTTCTGTAAGACATTTAAGCATTGCTATATCCAATTTTTCCAACTCTTTTAATATAGGCTCAGCAAATGTAATACCTTTTTTTGTTAAGCTAATAAGTCTGTTTCTTTTATCTTTAGGATTAACTTTTTTCTTAATATATCCTTTCTTTTCAAAGTTGTCTAGTATAGAACAAACAGTTTGTTTTGGTACAGACAATTTTTCGGTAATGGAGTTCTGTACACATTCTTTGCTGTTGTAAATTATAAATAATGTAAATAAAGATAAATCTGTGATTCCGTATTGTTTAGCCCATAGATAATAAAATCTATTTGATGTATACCAAAAATCATATATTATTTCTATATGTTTTTTCATATCTTCATTTTTCATAATTTTATCCCATTATTTAATATTTTTATTAATATTAAACATAAATTAAAAATAAAACAAGACGGATTTGTATAAAAATAAGAGTTTGAAATTTACATCTCAAACTCTTATTATTATCATAAAAATTGTCAGCTTTTATACTATGATATAAACTTACTAATTTTATTTTACCTTTATCTCTATAGTTTCTTCTTTTACTCTTTTATTTTTTACTGTAATTTTTATACTTCCTTTATTTTTATTTGATTTAACCCAAAAAGAATAATAACCCCCTTCAAGTACAGGATTATCATTTCCTATTAATTCTCCTGCTCCTTTTACTTCTATAGTAATAGCTTCGTTAATATATGGAAGTCTGTTGCCAATGGCATCAACTGCTTTTACAGTTATTCTTGTTGAATCCCAAGAAGAGCCGTCTCTTACAGCATTAATTTCATTGTCATCTGCATATACATCTAAACTTGAAAATGTAGGATTACTCAAATATTTTTTTTCTATAACTGCTTTTCCTTCCATGTAGCCTATTATTTTAAGATCTCCCCAACCCATATCACTTACACCAGGTATATTAACTTCCATACTAATTATTATAGGAGGATGCTTTAACCCCTGATACTTTCCTGTTGCAGGATACTCTTTTGCTAAAAGCTCATCTCTATAATATAATTCCACATAATCACAGTTAGTAGAAATCATCAAAGGGGATATTCCTCCTATAGCTCTTTCTCCTCTGGCATATATAGTTATAGGTTCTAATACTATTTTATTTCTTTTATTTGTTTGTGATGAATATACTGATGCAGCCAATTTTGGATTTCTAAACATGTCGTAAACACCATGATAGCATATTCTGTCGCCTGAACCGAAATTATAGTGAGTATGATAATCAAAGGTGCACCAACCTGTAGAACCTGAAATATGATTATCTATAGCAACGGCATTAATTATTTCAAAATGTCTTTTAGTATGTTCTATTAATCTCTCTTCACAGTCCTGCATTTTTGTAGGGAACATATGTCCGTTATATTCTGTTATCATATAAGGAACATTTTTATCTAATTTTGTTACAGATTTCTGTGCTCTTAGAGGATCGGCAATACCGTCATAATTAAAATCATTCACTGTGTATACATCTTCTAATAATTCACTTCCTGTTATATATCTTACTCCGCCTGTTTGTCTTGTTTTATCAAGTTCATGTGCTGTTTTATTAGTTTCTTTATAAAAGTTATGATTATCCTGACTTTCATTTATTCTTACACCCCATATAACTATAGAAGCATGATGAAAATCTCTATCTATCATATCTTTCACATTTTCTACAGAAACTTTCTGCCATTCTTTATCACCTATATGCTGCCAGCCCGGTATTTCTTCAAAAACCATTAATCCTATTTCATCGCATCTGTCCAAAAAATGTCTGGAAGCAGGGTAATGCGAAGAACGAACTATATTAAGTCCCAAATCAAATTTCAGTATATCAGCATCTTTTTTCTGTATTCTTTCAGGCATTGCATATCCTACATAAGGAAAACTTTGATGTCTGTTCAATCCTCTTAATTTAATTTTTTCACCATTTAAAAAGAATCCATTTTCTGTAAATTTGGCATCTCTAAAACCAATTTTTATTGAAACAGAATCTTCATTTGAAAGTGAGGCTTCTAATCTGTATAATCTAGGATTATTAATATTCCAAAGCTCTATTCTGTCTGAGTTTATATTCTCATCTATCTCTATATCAGTGAATAATTCATCTTTTTTTAAATTTATTTCTTTTTTTATCTCGCATATATGATATTCCCTATTATATAAATTAATTGATATTGTTTCATTTATATTTTCTTTTTTGCTGTTTCTTATTCTTATTTTGCCTGTTATATTTTGATTAGCAAGTCCTGTAAGCATTACATTTTCTATAGAAATTTCATCTGCTATAATTATCTGAACTTCTCTGTATATTCCTCCATAGCATAAATAATCTATTTCATTTCCGAAGGGTGGAATATCTTCTCTCTCTGTACTATCTAGTTTTACAGCTATGAGATTTTCTCCGTCTTTTAATTCATCTGTGATATCATATACAAAAGGTAAATATCCGCCTTTATGCTCTCCAAAACTTTTTTCATTGACAAATACTTCAGCAGCTGCCATGGCACCTTCAAAATTAATTAATATTCTTTTATCTTTTAATTTTGATTTGTCGTATTGAAAAATATTTTGATATCCTGATACAAGCCAAGTATCTGATTCGCTGAAATAATGCAGAGGGAGCTCAGAAACTGTATGAGGCAATGTGATATTTTCTCCGTTTAATTTTTCAATTTTTATATTATCATTCCATTCCTTAAAAAACTTCCAATCGGTATTAAAATTGATTATTTCTCTCATTTTTGTAATACTCCAATAATTTTTTATGAAAATATTTTATATTTAAAATAATAAAAATCAATGAAAGTGTTGAAAAATATATTTTATTTGAATTTACTCATACTTTTTATGAATATATAGAAGTATGAGAGAAAATTTTTATTAAATTTAGTTAAAATAATAAACTTATTTTAGAATTATAGAGTTTTAGAAATTATGTTTTTATTCAACACGCGTTAAACTCATACTAAAATAATGGATAATTAATAGTTCTAATTTTTGCTATAAACTGAAATTTTATTCACCGCGTGCTATTATAACATCAAATTAAAAAAACACTTGGGCGGGCATGCTTTTATTAACAAAGTAATGAGTATTAATAAAATGTTTATTTCAGAGTAAAGTCTTAAACCTTAAAGGGCGGGCAGTTAGAATAAAATTTTTTGCTTTATTCTAATTCCCACCCTCTAGATATTTTAATTTAATATAGAATTATAATATTTATTTGATTTTTTATTTTTCTCTAATTTGTTAAATCCCACCCAAGCTGTAATTAGATTTATGACTTTTTTAACGCACGCATAACATATTTATAAACATAGTAAAAATTTTATTATTAATCAATTTATATTGTAGAATTTAGTTTACCGTGCGGTAAATTGACTATAAATTTAAATTAGTTTTGGAGGGTCATGCTTTTTAGAAGTTTGAAACAAACCTGCAAAAAAATCTTCTTTAAAAAATTTATATTATTTTTTAAAGCAGTGTTTTGAGCAATTCTATTATTTTTGATGATTAATTATATGTTACTATATAAAATGTCAAATAGCTTGCAAATAAACACCATGCCAAATATGGTACAAGAAGATAAGAAGCTGCTTTTGAAATAGATTTAAATTTTATTATAGTTATTATTATCATAACATCCAAAATCATTATTTCTATAAGACCGAATAAAGGCTGTTTTAAACCGAAGAAAATAAAAGTCCAAAGAGAATTTAATATTAATTGTACTATAAAAATTATAACAGCTTTTTTATCTGTAGGTTTTTTATTTATTATAATCGAAACTGATACAGCAAGCAGTATATAAAGAATACTCCAAGCTATTGGAAATAATATATTCGGAGGATTTAACGGAGATTTATTAAGTGAATCATACCAAACAAAATTATCCGCTTTTACACTAAGTCCTCCTAAAGCCCCTATTAATAAACATACAGCTGCTGAAATTATTAAAGTAATGATAAATCTTTTATTCATTATAATACCTCCTCATATATTATAATTATATATTATAATATAAATTTAGTATTCATTATATAGTTTGAAGTTTGCGTAAAAACAGAACTTTTTAATATTTTTATGCATAAGTATCTAAATTATTTCCTTTAGAAGATGAACTTGCTATTGCTGCCTTTGTAACACCTCCAGAAACATAAACTCTTTTACATTCTGGGCATATATTAGTAGTTAATGTTACATTTTGGAAAATTACTTCACCACCGCTTTTTTCAGCAGATCTCTGATTATTGGCAACATGCTCTTGTTCATGTGATGCTACTAGGGAAGGGGCACTTGAAGGATCTATACGAGTAGGGCTTTTAAAAGATACTCCTATATCATTAGATCCGTCCTGATATGTTCTTGAGGCACAAGTTTTACATACTCCTACTTCACTTATAGGAGTTTTTTGACTTGCTTCCTGAACAATATTATTGCTGTTATTTCTTATGTTAGTATTGTTTCTTATATAAGGAGCATTATTACGAATACTTATTTCCATAATTTTATCCTCTTAAATATTTAATTCTACCCCTATATGCAAATTATAAACCTATAAAAATAAATATCAATACATATTATATTTATAATTGTTGTTATGTTTACTATTTATACAATTTTATTTATAATTTGACAAATTTTTTATTTTATAAGTATAGTTTTATTATTTCCGATAATAGAAACGGTATTTTATAACTTGGATTTTATAATGAAAAAAATAATTATTCTATTATTTATAGTATTTAATTTGGCATTTGCTCAGAATGATGAATTAATGGAATCTATAAAAAATAATGATATAGATAAAGTAAAAACATTATTAAGAGAAGGCATTAACTTGGATTTATATAATGTAAATTATGGTATGAGTCCTTTAATGTATGCAACTCAGCTTGGTAATAATGAAATAGTTCAGGAACTCCTTGATTTTGGTGCTAAAGATTTTGATTTTGCTTTTTATGTTGCATGTGCCGAAGGTTATTGGGATATAGCAGAAAATATAATGAAATCTGGGGCTAGTAATTATAATATTGCATTATCTTATGCGGCTATTGGCGGACAATTGGATATAGCAGAGAAACTTATTGATTTAGGAGCTAAAGACATTAATTCAGCATTGGTATCTGCATGCGAAGGTAATCATTTAGAGGTTGTTAAATATTTAATAGATAAAGGTGCTAATGTTAATACAAGAGCATATATAGAAGTATACAGAAATTATAAAGGTGCTGAGAGAAAATCACCTTTAACTGCGGCAACTAATATTGATATAATAAAAGAATTGGTAAATGCTGGGGCAAGCAATTTGAACGAGGCTATTATATATAATTCTCAAATGATATCTACGAATTTTGACAGCACTTATTCTACGGAAATATTAAATGAATATATAAATTTAGGTGCTGATGTAAATTCTTCAAGTACAAATGACGGAAAAACACTTCTTATGTATTTGATAGAAAAAAGGCAGTTAGATTTTGAATTAATAAAAAAAGTGATAGAACTTGGTGCTGATGTTAATGCACGCGACAGGAATGGAAATACTGTTTTAATAAGAGCGGTAATGTATGAATATGAAGCTCCTGTTCAGGATAGTAATTTAAATAAAAAAATATACAGAACTATAGGAACGCCTATAAATATAATAGAAGAACTTTTAAAAGCAGGGGCTAATCCTACTGATAGAAATAGCTATGGAAATACTGCATACAGATTAGCAGCAAAAAATAAAAGAGACGATATAATAAAACTTTTTGATGAGTATTTAAAAAGATAATTATTTATTAATATAAAATTTAATATTATAAGAGTTAGAAAATATATATAAATCTTTCTTATATTTTTTTATAATCAATATCATTACTTGCATTTATTTTTATTAGAAACATTTCATTTATATGCAACTGAAAAATATTTTAATCTTGCACTAATTTTTGCAATTCCTCTTTCGTTTGTGGTTTGTATTTTATTATTGTGTTTCCTTATTGTTTTTTTATTATTTTATATTTTATTTATTAGAACTGTTGCGATTTTGTATTTTTATACAGTTAATATTAAAAATATATTATAAAGTTTATTTATAGTAATTTTATATTTCTTATTTTTTGTTTTAAATGTAATATAATTTTATCTAAATAAGATATAAAAATGCAGTCTTTTTGCTTCTCGCCGAAGGCGTACTTCGTATGTGCCAACAAAAGAAGTGGGGTTTGGGGCAAAGCCCCAATTATTAAAACTATAAATATTATTTTTAAATTTATTATATAATAATATCACTATATGTATGTACAAAATTGCAACAAGTCTATTTTTTATTGTTCTTTTTCCCGCCGCAAAAAGAACCTTATATCCTCGACAAGCTCGGATACGCTTAGCGAAAGTGCAAATAAAAAATTACTATAAAATATTTTTATATGTGTTAAATTATATAAAAATATTATTATTGCAGTTGATTTTTATTTAATATGAATAAAATTAAAGTGTTATAATATCCTACTAAATAATTTTACTAAATCTTCATTTATACTAGAAATATATTTATCTATTTTTAATATACCTAAATCAACTAATTTGATAGTAGCAAACTCCTCAGAAATTCCAAATATATATTTGACATATTCTATAAACATTATTGCCATATTTTTATTAATATGTTGATTATCATAAAATAAAAAATTTTTAGTTATACAATATTTCTTTCTAAAATAATACCAATGAATTTCCATAAATATATTATTTACTAAAAAATTAGAGGCAAAAATATTAGCTTGCATTTCCATTCTTCTATTGAGATTTTTTGGTATAATTTCATTTTCTGAAAAAACATCTGTAATATTATCTTCAAATATATCCATATATTTTTCTAAATATTGTTTATGTAAAATAAGATGACCTATTTCATGTGCTAAAGTGAATCTCCATCTTGGACTATCATACTTTAAGCGATTTGATATAAATATTGTATTTTTTTTAAATGATATTAATCCTAATATTGTATCTCCCAAATTTATATTAAATTCAAAAGTTATATTATATTTATTACTAAAAAAATATATAACTTTATCTGTATCCAATCTATCATTTTTATAAATACTAAAATAATCAAATTTTTTAGTTATTATATTAATTATTTCTTTTTCTGATATAAATGGTATTTTTATTTTTGAAAAATATTGTATGTTTCTATCTAAAATACCAAATTTAAATAATATTTCAAAGATACTATAATATATATAGTTATCTTCATTTCTTTTAAGAATTATGTCATTTTGATTATTAATAACTATCAAATCAATTTTTAATTTTTTGGCTATTGAAATTGCATCTTCTGTAAAATCACTTTCTGATATTATTATTCCGCTTTTTGCTCTTGAATTTTCTATTTGAGTATGAAAATATTCTATATTTTGCACTGATAATTTTCTATTATGAGATTTACATTCTACAGCAATCATTTGATAATGTTTTATATTTTCACCTTTTTCAGCTAGTATTTTTTCTTCCTCAGTGTTATATACTTTTATAACAATGTCAAAATTTATATCTCTGTAATTATTATCTTCTTTTTTACATACATATTTATGTATAACTATACTCTTTTTAGGATTAATATAATACTTATCATCGTTTATATACTTTTTCAATAGTTCATATACTTTTTTTTCAAATTTATCACCTTTTTCTGTTGTATTTTCCATAAAATATGAATATCCCTAAAATAATAAATCAATATATTAATATTCAATAATTATATATTTATATATTACAGTTTTTTAATTATACAACTTATAAACTATATTACAATCCACTATAAATAACTTTTAATTTTTATACCAAGATGGCGGACTATTTTCTATAATCAACATGAAAAACTGTATTTCTGAATAATCTGCTCATATCAGTTATTAAACTAGATATCACCCAAGTAAATATTGTTTCTTGCACTAGCTTTTTCAATTCTTATTTTACATAAGGCTTATATTTCATTTTGCAGCCTTTTATAATTTTACATTCTTATATCTGGTATATCAAATACTTTTCCATTTTCAAAGTTTTTCACTTTTTCTTTTTCTGTAACGGTAATAAATACCTGTCCTAATGTTTTTATGTATTCTAGTATATTATCTCGTCTTGTATTATCAAGTTCAAGCATAGCATCATCGATTAATAGAATAGGATATTTTTTTCTGTATTCAGATAATATTTTCTCGCTTGCAAGTTTCATTATGAGAGTAAACATTCTTTTCTCGCCTTGAGATGAAAATTTTTTTGAAAGGGAGTCTTTATAAAAGAATTGATACTCTGCTCTATGTATCCCAAAATATGTTGTGTGCATTCTTATTTGCTCGTTTAGGGTGGTTTCTAGTTTTTTTATATATTCGTTTTCATTTGATATATCTTCTATAGTAGACTGATACTTTATTGCATAAGGGTTTTCATTATTAAAAATATTTTTGTAAATTTCATTCATTTTATCTTCTAAAAGAGAAGAATATTTTTTATTTTCACTAGCTATATAAATAGAAAGTTTTGCTATATCATTATTATAGATATATGCTTCATTGGGTTTGGTGCTTAAACAAATATTTCTCATTTTTAAGAGTTTATTATATTTGATTAATGCAAGCAGATATTCTGATGATATTGTAGATATTAGCATATTAAAATAATCTCGTCTTAATTTTGGCTCTGCTATTACCAAGTCAGTATCATTAGGCAGAAATATAACATAAAGTATTCTTCCTATTAGATCTTTTCTTGAAGACACTTCTTTTTTATCTATAAATACCTTTTTTACTTTTTTTTGATATGCTATTTCTATATTTGTGTCATAATTTAATTCATCTTCTCTGAAAACTCCTCTCAAAAAATAATTATCATTTCCATTTTTTACAAGCTCTCTATCAAGTCTTGTCCTAAATGATACTCCGTTTCCAAGCATATATATTGCTTCGAGTATATTAGTTTTACCGCATCCGTTATGTCCGTAAAGCACATTTATTTTATCAGAGAATTCAAATATATTTTCATTGTAATTTCTAAAAGAACGAATAGTAAGTTCTTTAAGTATCATTTTATTTAAGCCTTTTATTTTATTAGTGAAAAGTATTATATATTAAAATATTAAAAATAGTAGTATGAGTATTATATTAATTTTTTATAAAAAATTTTTATACGACAGTTTTTGTCATATAAATTACATATACTATAATTAAATAGAGGAGACTATTATGTATAAAGATTTTGAAAAAAGAAAAAATGAATACTTGATAAAAAGCGGATTTTTTAATTGTGATAAAGGAAACGGAGTATTTAATGGTAAAAAATATCCTTATGTATTAGAACATAATGAAAATAATTTCTACATGCCAATATACAATGAAGTTATAGATTATTTTAATAAATTTGCTATTACTTGGTGGGGTGAAAATAAAAGCAAACCTAGCTGTCATACTTTATCATCTCAAATATCATGTTTAAATCATTTATTTTATATTAGAAGAAATAGATTTTTATGCTTGCATGTACTTAATTTTATAACAAATAGAAATTTTATAGATGTGATTTCCTTTGAAAATTATATTAATGATAATGGATATATAGCCTTTGAAATTTCTAATTATAAAGAACCTTATGTATCAGTAAATGCTTTATTTTTAGCAAAAGATAAAGAAAATAAAAAACATATTATAATGATAGAATGGAAATATACAGAAGATCATTCAGATGAAGATTTTTCTATTAATAAATATGAAAAAATACTTAATGAATATTTTTATCTTATAAATAACTCTAAACAATTAAAGATGAAGTATTTTAATTATAAATCAAGCATATATTTTCAGGGTGAACTTTATAAACTTACAAGACAGACTTTATGGGCTGAGCAGATGATAGAAAATAAATATAATGAAAAAATAGAAGCTGATGATTTTCTGCATATAGTTGTTATACCAAATAAAAATAAATCGATTCTTTCAAGCAGATACAAAATATCAAATATGAATTTAGAAGATACATGGAGAAATGTTTTGAATGATAATTCTAAATTTATGATAATAGATAATAAAAAAATTATTGAAGCATTAGAATATATTACAGAATTAATAAAGTATGGACTTATAGATTCAAGTTTAATAGTATCTCATAAAAACATTAATGTAATGTCAAATAGTAGTAAGTTATCTAATAAAAAAAATAATTCTGTTGAAAGCCATATAAGTTCAGAAGATATAGTTGTTTCAGAAGAAGATATATATGATTTAGAAGATTTTGTAAAATATTTAAAAATAAGATATTAATAATTTTAAGGAAGTCTATATGAATATATACAGAGAATTAGAAATTAAAAAAAAATGAAAAGTTAATCAAAGATGGATTTTTTAATGGCGATGCAGGAAACGGAATATTTAGAGGTACAAAATATCATTATGTATTAGGAGATTATAAAAATAATTTCTATCCGCCTATAATTGAAGAGGCTTTAGAATATTTTGAAAAGAATGAAATAAAATGGTGGAATAAAGATATTAATATAAATCAGCCTGCCACAAACACTTTATCATCTCAGATAGCATGCTTAAATTATTTATTTTTTATTAGAAGAAGTAAGTTTTTAAGTTTGTATACACTTAATTTTATAACAAATAGAAAGTTTATAGATTTATTCACTTTAGATAATGATAAATATAATAAGGCTTATATATCTTTTGAAGTTTCAAGCGATAAAGATCATTTAAATGAAATAAGTACAAATAGAGGAGAGTTAAACACTTCAATAGATGCATTATTTTTGGCAGAAGATGAAAATCATAAAAAATGTATGGTAGTTATAGAATGGAAATACACAGAAGAATATTATAATAATGAAGATGAATCTATAAAGATAAAAAATGGCGTACATAAAAAAGGAGAAGAGAGATTAAACAGATATACTTCACTGATTACTAATTCAAAACAGTTAAAACATAAATATTCAGATTATAAATCATCTGTATATTTTAATGGAGAGCTTTATCAGCTTACAAGACAAACTTTATGGGCAGAACAAATGATAGAAAATAAAGATGATGAAAGTATAAAGGCTGATGATTTTCTTCATTTAGCTGTAATTTCTAACAAAAATAAATCTATGCTTTCAAGTGTATACAAAATATCAAATATGAATTTAGAAGATACTTGGAGAAATGTTTTAAATGATAATTCTAAATTTATGATAATAGATAATAAAAAAATTATTGAAGCATTAGAAACATTATTGCAATTAATAGAATACGATGATATAGATTATAAAAAAATTGTTTTTGATATTGAAAATCCAAAACCAGCATCAAGTATTTTGCTGCATATATTAAGACATGCTGAAAAAAGTAAAGCTAATATAATTAATGAACTTACTGATTTTTTAACTTATTTAAAAACTAGATATTAATAAAATAAAAGCATACTAATATGCATTATAAATATTAGTATGCTTTTTATAATTTAGAAATTTGTTATTTTTAATCCAATGCAGAAGTCTTTAAATTGATCCAAGTTTAATACAAATTGATTGAATAATGCATATCCCATAAATGAAGATACTGCAAATTTTATTTCTATATTTTTTAATTTAGATTGTGTTTTTATAGCTTCTTTATATATTCTATAAGTAAGCTCGCTTTTAGGATTCAAATCGGCAAATAAAATAATACATTCTGCTTTATCATCTAATTCTTTAATATCATCTGCATTTTTATCTGCTCCGCTGCTTAAATTTATTAATCCTAATTCTCTTAATTGTCTAAATTGAATTAGAGTTTGTTCTTTTAAACTATCAAGATGAGAATGTCCGTCTAAATATAAAATATCGCTAAAATGTTTATTCATATTATCAAGAGCATCTTTACCATATTTCATTTCTACGATACTCAATTTACATTTATTTATATTTTTTCTATTAGCCCATTTAAAACCAACTATATCAAATCGGCATTCTTTCATATCAGGATCTATACTTTCAATATCGACAAAATAATAATCTGACTCCAATGCTAATTTAGAACTTGTATTTGTTCTAACCACCAATTGCTGAAATTCTTTTTCTGTTTGGGATTTATTTATTTTTGTATCAACTAAATTTTTTAATGTTCCAATATTATCAATCCATTCATTTACATTAGATATAGATAATGAAGAATGTGCAATACATACTTTATCGTAATGTGATTTATCTATTCCTTTACCATCTTCAAATTTTAAAATACTTACTCCTCTATAATAAACATTAATATTATTTTCTCTTATGCAAAATAACAAAGTATCATCTTTTTTTACTATATCAACTACTTTTATCAAATCTGGCTCTTTCATGAAATCGCTTCTTAATTTTCTCATATTTGTATCCTAAAAATATTTATAATATAAAGGGCTTGCTAATATTTTATTAACAAGCCCTGAATGTTTAAAACTTTTTTATTCTTTTATTAAAATTAATTATTTAGCATTAGCAAACAAATCTTTTATATCTGTTTTTTCCCAAGTAAACTCTGGAAGCTCTCTGCCGAAATGTCCGTAAGCAGTAGTTTTTTCATAAATAGGTCTTCTCAAATCTAATCTTTTGATTATGCCTGCAGGAGTTAAATCAAGCTCTTTAGCAACTATATTAGCCAATACTTCATCATGAACTTTTGCAGTACCGAAAGTATTAACATATACAGATAAAGGCTCAGGAACACCTATGGCATAAGCAAACTGAACTAAAGCTCTGTCAGCTATACCAGAAGCAACTATATTTTTAGCAACATATCTAGCCATATAACAAGCACTTCTGTCTACTTTTGTAGGGTCTTTACCAGAGAAAGCACCGCCGCCATGTGCACCATGTCCGCCGTAACTGTCTACAATAATTTTTCTTCCTGTTAATCCGCAGTCTCCCATAGGTCCGCCTACTACAAATGAACCTGTTGGGTTAATATAGTATTTAGTATTTTCATCAAGCATATTAGCTGGGCATATTTCACTAATAACATGTTTTTTTATGTCAGCTTCTATTTGTTTGTGATCAACACCTGCAGCATGCTGAGTAGAAATAACAACAGCTTCTATTCTAGCGGCTTTACCGTCTTTATATTCAACAGTAACCTGACTTTTACCATCTGGTCTTAAATAGTCAACTATTTTTTCTTTTCTGACTTTAGCCAAACGCTCTGCCAATCTATGAGCTAAATGTATAGTTAAAGGCATAAATGTCTCAGTTTCATTTATAGCATAACCGAACATTATACCTTGATCGCCTGCACCTTCAGAAACATTTGATGATTCAGAATTAAATAATCCTTTACCAGCACTAACACCCATATCTATATCAGGAGACTGTTCAGCAATAGCCTCCATTACCGCACAAGTATCAGCGTCAAAACCCATTTCGCTGCTTGTGTATCCTATTCGCCTTACGGTATCTCTGGCGATTTTTTGATAATCCAATTTAGCTTTTGTAGTTATCTCTCCAGCAATAAAAATCATACCTGTTTTTGCTAAAGTTTCGCAAGCTACTCTTGAATTAGGATCTTGTTTTAAACATTCGTCTAAGACTGCATCGCTTACAGCATCGCAGATCTTATCAGGATGGCCTTCTGTTACCGATTCAGAAGAGAAATAATAATTTTTTATCTCTGCCATAGTTTTACCTCTTTATTAAAATATAATCTGATTATTCTATATCAGTAAACATAAATAGTCAAGGAAATATATGATAATTATTACAATTTAGTATAAATAACTATTAATTTTTATAAGAATTATTATTACATATAGTATTAATTAAAGATTGTAATACATATCAAACTATGGTATTATCAAAAACCTAGTTGTAGAAAGTATTACACTTAAACATAAACAAATCAAAGCTATTATAATGAAAGGTTTATACAATTCTTTATATTGAATTAAATCATCATCTAATATTGGTTTTTTCTCTAATCTGTCTATTGTATTGTAAACATTATCTAAAGCTGAGGCATTTTTAGCATTAAAATATTTTCCGCCTGTAGTTGCCGCTATATCTATTAAAGATTCTTCATTAAGTGTAAAATCCGCTCTTATTCTTCTTTTTCCATAATTAGGATCATCATAAGTTACCCAAGCATGACTTCCGCCAGCATCACCTATACCTATAGTATATATTTTTATATTAAAGTTAGAAGCTATTTCTGAAGCTAATTTAGGATCTATTTCACCAGAATTATTTTCTCCGTCTGTAAGAAGTATAATAATCTTTTCATTATCGCCTTTAACACTTCTAAGCATATCAACAGCAGTGGCTATTCCAAGTCCTATTGAAGTAGAACCTTCTTCATCTATTTCTATCTTTTTTATTTCTTCTTCTAATGAAGTATAATCAAAGGTAGCAGGTGATAGTACAGAAGCCCTTAATGCAAATGCTACCAAACTTATTTTATCAAAATTTCTTTTTTTTATAAAATCTATCATTGTTTTTTTAGAAGCCTCTAATCTTGTAGGAAGCATATCTTCAGCCATCATAGAAGGTGAAACATCCACTACAAGAGAAATATAAACACCTTCTCCATTAATATCCGATAAATGAGAAACTTTTGCAGGACGGGCTAAACCTATGATAGAAAAAAATAAAGCTAAAATTATAAGTGTAAATGGTATATCTTTAACATAGTATCTTGATTTCAATACTTTAGACATACTTACCCTTGGGTGCTTTACTGAGTATGAATGATTTTTTCTTGTTTGTATATATAAAAATATTATAATAGGTAAAGTAAGAAGCAAGAATAAAAATTTTGGAGATACAAAAGTCATTTATATATTTTCCTAATTATAATTTTAATATTAAAACATGCTAAATAATACAAAGTAATATTTGCTAAACTATTATACTAAAATACAGATAAAAGTAAAGTATTATATATCTAATAGATGTATATATTTAATATAAAATAAATTATATTTGATGCATACAAATATTTTATATAATTTCTTCTATAATAATTTATCTATTATAGAAACTGCCTTTTTAAATCTTGAATGATAATCTCCATTTATAGAATAATATTTAATTTTTAGATTATCAAGTATATCTTTTATTTGTCTGCTGTATTTTTCTCGATCATTTTTTATTACTTCGCTTCTGTCTCCGTCCTGAACAAAATCAACATCAGGCTCTAAAAATAATACTGCATCATATTTATTTATATTAATAATCGCTTTTGCTAATATTTCATTATTAACTATATTTTCATCTTTCAAAAAATGCATATAAAAAATTGTAATTACAGCATCAGTATCTATAAATAATATTTTATTGCTATGTTCTAATGCCTTTATTTCATTTAGCTTATGAGTTAAAAGGATTTCTGTAAAATCTTCTGAAAGCATAAGCAAGTCCGTTCCAGATTTTTCGGATATTTCTCTTCCAGCCTCTTCTATATAATTGGTATTATAATAATTAGCCAAATTAATTGTAAGTGTTGATTTTCCTGTACTTTCGCTTCCCAAGAGCAAAACTCTTTTTGTATAATAAGGCTTTACTATATTAGGTAAATAATCCCAATATTTATAAACATTTTCTCTAATCTTTGCAGAGCTTATTTCATCTCTCTCTATAAATATTAATTCTGACTCTTTATAGTATCTTGTATAAAAAGAATCTTTATCTTTATAATCATCTCCCAAAAATACAGCATCAATCTTTTCACCTATAGCATTTTTAATTTTTATAGAATCCTCTTCCCAAAAATCTTCTGTATAATCTTCTTTTGTTTTTGCATTATCTTCTATAAATAGAATTTTTACATTTCCTATATGTTTAGTTAATTGATAAAGCCATCTGTATCTTATTTTTCTATCAATTTCATTTCTATTATTTCCAATGCATAAAATTATAAAAAGAGTTTTACATTGATTAGCAGCTTCTATTATGCATCTTACATGCCCTAGATGAATTGGATTGAATGATCCTGCATACATTCCTACATTATACATAAAAAACTCCGAACAACATATTTTATTATTTTTATTAAATATTCACTTTATAAATTTTTGAACATTTGCCTCTTTGTACCATTTTATAAGCATAAATATAGCATTAACTAAATATACACTCCACATAAGTAAAGTGGCTATATTATCTCCGCCGCTTGAAAAGTTAATATACCATATAGAAATATTTAAAATATTTACTAATATCCACATTATCCATTGTTCTGAACATCTTTTTATGCATAGTATCTGTGCCGTTATGGCAAATACTGTACTTGCACTATCTACAAAGGGAAGAGAGCCTCCTAATTTTTTTAATATAAGTCCGTAAATAAATATAGATATAAAAGACAAAGCAAATATTATAATTTTATATTTATCATTTAATTTTGTTTTTACAACTTCCTTGCTTTCGTTATTTAAATTTCTGCTCCAAAGTATAAATCCAGCTATATTCATAGGTATATAATAGAAGACATTGAGCATAAACTCACCGTAGTATTTGGCATTAAAGGCGATATACGAATATAGAATTGTATTAATCATTCCAAATATATATGAAGATAATTTTCCTTTTCCTGTTAGAATTACACATAATATACCGCTTATTGATGATATTATGCCTATAATATTTTCTTTCCAATATATAGAAAGTGATAGTATTATAGCAGTTGCTGTTACAATCCATAATATTTCTAAAGCTTTCCAATTTTTAAGTTCACTCTTTATGAAATTTGTCATTATAATTTTTTATTTTGGTAAGTTTTTTATTTATTATATAATTATTTTACATAAAATCAATATTACTAAATTTTCTATATTAGACTTGTTTCAAAACTAATTTTATTTATAATTGCTGAGACTAGCAATTAAACTAATTTTAGTATGTATGTATTCTAAAGATGGCAGTAAATTACAAAATATATATAATATCTCAAGTACTTTTGAAACAATCCTGATATTTGAAAAATAACAAAAACAAGTTGGTAAGTTTAGAGATACCAGCTTGTTTTTCATATTATTATTTTATTCTTTTATGCTTAAAGCTAACTCTATGGTTTACATAATCTTTTATTATCTCTAATAAAATTGTTAGTTAAATGTCTCCTGCCATTCTAACGAATAGCAGGTACTAATAATTTTTATATTTTATTTTATTCTCTTATGCTTAAAGCTAGATTTATGAGTAACATAATCATCTACAATCTGATAATTTCCAAAAATTTTGTATTTGTATATGGTTAAACCTTCCAAACCTACAGGACCTCTTGCATGCGTTTTGTTTGTAGATATTCCTACTTCCGCACCGAAACCGTATCTAAATCCGTCAGAAAATCTAGTTGAAGCATTACAGTATACATTGGCAGAATCAACATAAGTCATAAACTTTTCTATATTGTTTTTATCTTCGGATATGATTGAGTCTGTATGATGAGAGCCGTATTTGTTAATATGATTGTATGCTTCCTCTGTGTCTTTTACTATTTTTAATGATACTTCTTTATCTCCGTATTCTAAATGCCAATCTTTTACTTCTCCTATGTCTTGAGTATTCAATATTTTTTTTACTTCTTCATCACCGTTCATTTTTATTTCATTTTCTTTAAATAAGTTATAAAGTTTTGGTAAATACTCTGAGGCAATATTTTTGTTTACTAGTATAGTTTCAACAGCATTGCATGCACTCGGATACTGAGCCTTTGAATCCAAACATATTTTTAATGCCTTTTCCTGATTAGCAGATTCATCTATATATAAATGGCATATACCGTCAGCATGTCCTAGTACAGGTATATTTGTATTTGATTTTATATATTGTACTAAACTGTTTCCGCCTCTTGGTATTATGAGATCTATATATTTATCCATTGATAATAATTCTTTTATGTCTTCTCTGGTAAATACTAAATTAACAGAGTTCTTTGGAAATTCTTTTATATTGTTTAGAGTTTCTTCTATTATGTAGAATATTGCTTTATTAGTATTTTCTCCTTCAGAACCTCCTTTAAGTATAACAGCATTTGAAGATTTGATGCATAAAGAAGATATTTGAGATATAACATCAGGACGAGCCTCGAATATTACAGCAATTAAACCTATAGGGCAGGATATTTTTTTTAATATTAAATTGTCATCAAGCTCAGTTTCTAATAATACTTTATTAATAGGGTCTTCAAGTTTTACAACATCTCTTATACCAGAGACAACATCTATTAATTTATTTTCATCTAGTTTTAATCTATTGAAAATTGATTTAGAAATTTTATTTTCATTAAGAAGTTTTTGAGCATATTCTAAATCCTTTTTATTGGCTTCAAATATTTTATCTTTATTTTCTTCTATTTTTTTTGCTATTTCAAGCAAAGCCTTATTTTTTATATCAGTATCAAGCGATTGTAATTGATATGTTGCCTCTTTTGCATTTTTTACTAAATCTATTAATTGCATATTATTCTCCTTAATATGTTTATAATATAATTATTAATTAAGCATTATTGATACCCAATCATTTTTCCTTTTTCTCATAATAATATTCAGTTTGTTTGCTCTTATGGCATTAATCATATAGGATTCTTTTTCTAGTAAAATTCCTGATAATATTAATGTAGAACTTCTTTTTAATAATTCTTTTAAATCCGCAAGAATCTCTATTAAAATATCAGTTTCAATATTAGCTATTACCAAATCAAATTTAAAATTCAAATTAATTAAATCTCTTGCATTTCCAAGTATTACATTATCAAGTTTTATACTGTTGTAATCTGCATTATCAAGAGTACAATTAACAGCATCATTATCAATATCTATAGAGGTAATATTTCTTGCTCCTAATTTATAAGCGAATAATGATAATATACCGCTTCCGCATCCTATATCAGCAATACTCTTTGAAGCTATATCGTTATTATCAGTATATTCATAAATCATTTCAAGTGCAAGCGATGTGGTTTCATGAGTTCCTGAACCGAATGCATACTGCTTTGCTATATAAAGAGGATTAGTACTTTCTTCATTATGAAAATCTTTTAAGTTCGGCACTATAGTTATATTTCCAATATCAAAAGGCTTTAAAAACTCTATATATGAAGTTAAATATTCTTCTGATTTTAACTGTTTTGTAGTTAAAGTATAACTCGCAATATCTTTTATATTTTCTTCTATTATAGAGAGATTATTTTTTAATATATCCTCTGTTTCATTATATATATTTACTATAGACGAAGTGCTGTCCTCTATTGGGAACTCTATATTAAAACCCAATATATTTAATTGACCGCTCTCTATAACAGCCTCGATTATATCTTCAAATCCTCTTTCTAATTTTATAGATAATGAATATATCAGCATAACAACTCCAAATATTTTTAATATATTATAATATATTAATTAAATTATTAATATCATTTATTTTATTTTCCATGTCTTTTTTATATTTTACAACAAAAGTATTATCATTAACAGTACCTCTCACAGCTTCAAAATCTTTTTCCATCATCGTTTTATCATCTATTCCAGCACTAACCATTTTTGCTATATCATATTCTTTTTCAACATCTTTATAAAATATATCATATGCTTTTTCTAATAATATTTTATGCTCATCTAATAATTTTTTTATATTATCTTTATTAATACTTTCTATATTATATCTTGATTTAATAGAGTTCATAACCCAAGATTTTTCATCTTCAGAGTATATATTGTATAATTTTTCAAACTCTTCAATTAATGATTTTATATCATTTATTTTGTCATTTTCTAAGTCATTTATTATATTATCAACTCTGTCCTTAGCACATATAAGCCCTCCAATATCAGACCAATTATCAAATACATTATTTTTATCATATTCTAAACTTGATATTATCTCATCTATATTTTTAGAATCTTTTATGTATGAAAGTATTTTGTTATGCAAGTATAAATCTATTGCTATAGAATATCTTTTTGAATATTTATCTAAAGAAGATTTTTTTATTATCATATTTTTGTATGTTAAAAAGTTTTTATCATTATTATTATTTTCTTTTTTAATATTTTTTAATATCTTTTCGGACTTAATCATTTTTGAAACAGTATACGGACTAAATACATCAAATATTATCAAATCTTTTTTATCGCCTTTTCTTCTGTCTCTGTCTTTCCATTTATTTTCATCTCTTGAAAGCCCAACACCGAATAAATTTAAGGCAGGTATTAGTCTTGTTTGATGATACCCATGTTCGGTTATGTATGAGAAAGGAAAATCCGAAGTATCAACATTATCATAATGAGCACCTATAACAGTTGAAAAAGCCCCTATATAAGAAGGCCATAAAATATATGAATTACTTCCAGTTTTGCATCCTCTCTCCATAAAACCATGATGATAAGGTCCTAATTTGTACATATGATTGCTTTGATTAGTACCGCTTCCCGCATTAAAAAATGAAAAATGACTTGCTATTAAAAGTGTTGCTTTATGATGCGTAACTGTATAAGGACCTGCAAATATAGAAAACATCTCGCCATGCTCACCTTCGCAGTTTGCAAAAAGAAGAGAGTCCTCGCATGAAAACTGCCTTGCAAGTCTTACCCCTTCTCCTATAAAAGCCTTTTTTATTACAGTGCTGTCTGTTATACTTGCACCTTTAAGAACGATAGAGTCTTTTAATATAACAGAAGTTCCTATATATGAAGGACATTCTTTTGTACTTATAACTGTTGTATTGCTGATTTCATCTGCATTTTCTACAGTGGTGTATGGATCTATTAATGAGTTTTTTATTAGTCTTGCATTTATTATTTTGGCATGTTTTTTTATTTTTCCGAATTTTCTTGTTTTTTGTTTTGCATATTCATCTATTATAGTATTAATTTTTTCACGCATTAATTTTTTATGTCTGTATATTGCAACTAAATATGCTATATGAGAATTAAGTCTATTAAATATTTTTACACTTCTTCCGTCTCCTTCCATAATAGGAGAGGTTTCAACTCCGTTTCCGAAACTGCTTTTTCCTTCCATATATATGGAACCTGCATTTTCTATTATAACGCCATTTTCTATTTTATAATTTTCTATAAATCTTCCTACATTATTAATATAAACATTTCCATTAATGCATACATTTATTAAAGTTGCTCTGTTTATAGAAGCTAATACTTTAAGTTTTTTATGATATCTAACATTTCCATTAAGAGAGTTTATTTTTATTCTGCCATGAAACTGAACATCTTTTATTCTGCTTAAATCTACATTTTTGATGAGTATTTTATTCCAAGACTGAGAAGAACAGCCTTGAGATTTAAGGAAGTTTATTTCTTCATTTGTAAGGTTTCTAAAATCTTTGTCTTTTTTTTTGAAAATATACATAATTAAAAGTTTTCCTTTTTTTATTATTTATTAGTCATTATGTTAACTTTATGATTTTGTGTAAAATTTGTGTAAAAATCAAAATTCGTTAAAAAATGAAAAATATTATAGATTATATATCAAAATTAAATAATTTTCTATTACTTTTTATTTACTTTTATTGTGTGCTTATTTTTGTATTTACGAAATTTTAAAAAAATTAATATTATCTATTGACTTTATTGCTATATAAGTATATTATTATATTATAATATACTTATATAGAGATGAGGCAATATGAAAAATAATGTAAAAAAAGATATTGAAACTTCTGATGAGGAATATTTAAATAATAATGATGATGATTGTGAAATAAGTACAAAAGATTCAAATATATCATCACTCATTCCAAAACTTCCGAATGATGAAGAGTTTTCGCTTTTGGCTGGATTTTTTTCTGTGTTTTCAGATCCGACTAGACTTAAAATAATATCAGCATTAAGCGAGAAAGAGTTATGTGTGCATGAATTATCATCTTTACTAGAGATGAAGCAGCCTTCTGTTTCTCAGCATTTAAAGATGCTCTGGCAGGCTAGGGTGGTTAAAAAAAGGAAAGTAGGACTTCATGTTTTTTACAGGCTAGATGATGAACATATAGAAAAGATTTATACTTGGGGGTATGAACATGTTAAAGAATAAAGAAAGATTTTTATTTTTATCAGAGATTTTTTTAGGGCTTATAGTATTAATATTATTATATACGCTTCATAAAAATATACATGGTACTATAGAATATATTATTTTCTTTATACCATATCTTATTTTGGGAAGAGAAGTTTTTAAGAATGCTGCTTTAGATTTTATAAAGGGTAAGTTCATGCGTGAGAGCTTTCTTATGAGTATTGCAACAGTAGGAGCTATTATACTTCATCAGCTTCCAGAGGCTTTGGCGGTACTTATGTTTTATAGGGTAGGTGAATATTTTGAGGATATGGCTGTTGATAAATCAAAAAGAACGATAGCGGCATTAATGGCTATAAGACCAGACTCAGCAAACATTATAAGAGAAAATGGAAAAGTTGAAAAAGCTGATATATCAGAAGTTCATGTTGGAGATAATATAATAATTAATCCTTTTGAGAAAGTACCTCTTGACTCTGTTATATACGATGGTGAAAGTTGGATTGATACTAAGGCATTAACAGGAGAGAGTATGCCTAGAAGCGTTAAAGTTAATGATGAAATTTTAGCTGGAACTATAAATGGTGATAACACTATAAAAGCAAAGGTTGTCAGAGCTTATGCTGAGTCTTCTATAGCTAAAATTTTAAAACTTGTTCAGGATTCTCAAAACAGAAAGGCTAATATTGAGCAGTTTATAAGCAAGTTTGCTGGTATTTATACTCCTATAGTGGTATTCGGAGCGATTTTTCTTACAGTTATACCTACACTTATATACGGCAAAGAGGTTTTTTCTAATTGGTTTCAAAGGTCTTTAACTTTGCTTGTAGTGTCTTGTCCTTGTGCTTTTATGGTTGGCATTCCTTTGACATATTTTGCTTCTATAGGAAGGGCTTCAAAATTGGGTGTAATGGTCAAAGGAGGAGTGTTTTTAGATTTGCTTGCTAAGACTGATAAAGTAATTTTTGATAAAACAGGTACTCTTACAAAAGGTGAGTTTTCTATAAAAGAAATATACAATACCGGTGTATATGATGATGAAACTATGATTAAATATGCTGCTTATGCTGAAACAGGTTCTTCTCACCCAATTGCAGTTTCTATAGTAGAACATTATAAAAATCATCATAATGGTTCTATAAATGAAAGTTTAATTTCAAATCATAAGGATATTAGCGGTAAGGGAGCTTCTGCTGTAATAGAAAATAAAAATATACTTATAGGCGGTATTAATTTATTAAAGCAGAATAATATCGACACATCCAATTATAAAGAAAATATTAATGTTCATATAGCTATAGATTCAAAATATGCCGGCGGTTTCTTAATTGATGACAGTGTCAAAGATGATACTAAAGAGGCTATATCATTATTAAACTCTATGAATATAAAAACTGCATTGATAAGCGGAGATAATGTTGGAAGAGTAGAGACTTTTGCTAAAGAGATGAATATACAATCATTCAAAGGAGGCTGCTTGCCTGAAGATAAAGTTACTACATTAGAAGGTATGATGAAAGATTCCAAATCTTCAATATTTGTAGGCGATGGTATTAATGATGCTCCTTCTCTTGCCCGTGCTGATATAGGTATTGCTATGGGAGGTCTTGGTTCTGATGCTGCTATAGAGAATGCCGATGTTGTTATTATGGACGATAAGCCTTCAAAAGTTGCTTCAGTTATAAAACTTGCTAAAAAGAATTATATTGTGGTTTGGGAGAATATACTTTTAGCATTGGTAATAAAATTTGGGGCTATTATATTGGGAGCTTTGGGGCTTGCTAGTATGTGGCTTGCTATATTTGCTGATACAGGTGTAACTGTAATAGTAGTATTAAATGCTTTAAGGCTTCTTTATCCTTTAGGAGAAAAAGATGATACCTTGAATAATGTAGATACTAAATCCTGCAATATCAAAGTTACTGACTGTGACTGCGGATGTGAGCATTAATTTATAATATCAATAAATAATATTTATTTAATGGAGATGTTTTATATAGGCATCTCCATTATCTTTTTTTATAGTCTTTTTTATCATTAATCTATGCATAATAAACATCAATATTAAAATGAATACTAAATATATTGGAAGCAATGATATTGATATATGATTTGCAATATATCCGAATAATGGAGGCATTGCAAGAGTACCTATATAGGCACTAGCCATTTGTACTCCTATTATAGCCTGAGAGTTTTCTCTCCCAAAGTTATATGGAGTTGAATGTATTATTGATGGATATATCGGAGCACATCCTAAACCTATGATGATAAATCCTACTAAAGATACTGTATTTACTGCAGGAATAATTATTAATACTATTCCTATAAAAATTAATAATTCACCTAAAATTATCATTTGATTATCATTTAATTTCATTGTTATAAATCCGGATATTGCTCTTCCTATAGTTATTCCTATATAAAATAAACTTCCAAAAGAAGCTGCAGTTTTTATATCAATATTTTTATATAGATTTAAGTAACTGCTTGCCCATAATCCTGTAGTAGACTCAATGGCACAATAACAAAAAAAGCATATCATAATTTCTTTAGTTCCTGATATTTTTATAATTTCTATTAATTTTAAAGTTTTTGTATTTATTTTTTCTTTATTTTGTTCATCATTTTTCTTCCATAAAGAAAGACTAAAAAATAAAATAGCGGTCAGCACAATCTGTATTATTGATATGTATCTGTATCCTTTATTCCAATTATTATTAATGAGTGCATATCCCATTATATAAGGCCCCATTGCAGCACCTATTCCCCACATACAATGAAGCCAGCTCATATGTTTGCTTTCATAATGAAGAGCTACATAATTATTTAGAGAAGCATCTACACTTCCTGCACCTAATCCATAAGGTATAGCCCAAATACAAAGAAATAAATACGAATGAGCAATAGAAAAACCAAAAAGTGCTATAGCTGTCATTGCAACACTAAAGGCGGTTATTTTTCCTGTACCAAATTTTTTAGTAAGTCTATCGCTTTGCAAACTAGAAATTATAGTTCCTGCAGAAATAATCATAGAAATTATACCGGCATAAGAAATAGGCACTTTTAATTCTTTATACATAGTAGGCCAAGCTGATCCAAGAATGGAATCCGGAAGTCCTAGACTAATAAAAGATAAATATATAATAGCAAGAAGAAGATTAAACATATTAAATCTCCATAAATTGATTTTTATATTATAATACAAATAATTTTTTTTAATACTTATTATATAAATAATTTTATAATTCTATTATGTTTATATACTTTTTTTGTGTATGTATAATTTTTATTTGACATTAAGCAGAAATTATTATATCATAGTCCTAATATCAAATTAGGAGAATAAAAATATGGTTGTAACCGCACCGCACCGCACCGCACCGCACCGCACCGCACCGCACCGCACCGCACCGCACCGCACCTAGCATTATATAGAATAAATAATTTAATATATTCTAATTCATTAACAAAAATATTTTTAAATAAAAAATTTATAATCATGGAGTTATTATGTTATTTAGCTCTATGATTTTTTTGTGGCTTTTTCTGCCTGTAGTTTTTATACTTTATTATGTAATCGATAAAAGATTTAGAAATGTGCTGCTTCTTATAGCGAGCATTATATTTTATGCTTGGGGTGGAGTTAGTTACACTCTTATAATGTTTTCTTCTATAATAATTAATTATTTTTTTGCATTGTTAATTGATAAGGCAATCGAAGAAAATGACAAATCTAAAAAGAAAATATATTTATCCTTATGTGTAATAGTTAATTTATCAATATTAGGTTATTTTAAATATACTGATTTTGCGATATCAATAATTAATTCTATATCAGGTAAAGAAGTAATTTCATTAAAAAACATAGTTCTTCCAATAGGTATATCATTTTACACTTTTCAGGCTTTGTCTTATGTTATAGATGTTTACAGAGAACATAATAAAGCACAGAAAAATATTATTAATTTGGCATTATATATATCTTTCTTTCCGCAGTTAATAGCAGGTCCTATAGTAAAGTATCATGATATAGACAGTCAAATAACAAACAGGACTGAGAGTTTAGAGAATATCAGCTACGGAATAAAAAGGTTCATTTACGGACTATCAAAAAAAGTAATACTAGCTAATATGTTTGCTTTATCATGCGATGAGATATTAAAACAGCCTATAGGTGATATAGGTACTGCCTTAGCTTGGGTTGCTGCCATTCTTTATACACTTCAAATTTATTATGATTTTTCAGGTTATTCTGATATGGCTATAGGTTTGGGGTATATGTTTGGATTTAAGTTTTTGGAGAATTTTAATTATCCATACATATCAAAGTCCGTTCAGGATTTCTGGAGGAGATGGCATATATCTTTGTCAACTTGGTTTAAGGAATATTTGTATATACCATTAGGTGGAAACCGCAGAGGAAAATATTTTACTTATTTAAACTTGCTGATTGTATTTTTTGCTACAGGTTTATGGCATGGAGCTAGTTTTAATTTTATTCTTTGGGGGTTATGGCATGGTTTATTTTTGGTCATAGAGCGTATATTTTTAGGCAGGCTATTAGAGAAAAATAAATTAAAGTTTATTAATCATATATATGTAATATTAGTATTTGTGCTAGGCTGGGTATTATTCAGAGCCAATGATTTAAGTCATGCACTAGATTTATATAAGTTAATGTTTAGTTATCATGAAAGTCCTTACACAGTAAGATATTTCTTTTATCCTCAAACCCAAGTATGTTTTATATTTGGTATATTATTCAGCGGTATATTTCAGAGTTTATTTCCAAAGATTAGAGAAGCTGTATTTTCAAGCAGAGTTTATATATTAGAAAGTATTATTCAGTTCATACTTCTATTTATATGCATTATGTATTTAGTTAATGGTACTTACAATCCATTTATTTATTTCAGATTTTAAGAGAGTTATTTATGAAATTAAAAAAAGTATTAATTAGTATTTATGTATCTTTATTAATTTTATTTGTTATAAGTTTAATAGTTCTTAGTATTTTAGGCAGTAAAGAGAGGATAGGATATTTATCTTATATTTCATTAAATACAGAAGAGACATTAAATAATAATTCTATAAATACCAATAACATTACTAATATAGAAGAGTATATATTTACAAATAATTCAATTACTAATTATATTTATAATTTTAGGATAAATTATTATGATAAAGTATTTAGAAACAGTGATATATATGATGTTTATTTAAATACTAACAGTCTACCTGATTATATAAAAGATGTAAAATTTGTAAGTAAAGGAAGTCCTTTTGGTGCTCTAATATCATCTAAAAAAATAGAAGGAAATATAGATAATATTAAATATTCTTTAAAATTAAAGTTTTCTAATTTATTTTTATATTTAATATTATTTTATATATTTGTTATTTTAGTATATATTTTTAGAAAGTCATTATTTAATATTTTACATTATATTGTTTTTATTTCCAAAAAATATATGAAATTGTTGTTAATATATTTTATAATATACATATTTATTTTATTTTCTTTATTTATATTAGGTAAAGTTAGCAGAGTTGGTTATTTATCTGATATTTCCTTAAGTATAGAAGAAACATTAAATAATAATTTTATAAATGCTAATAATATTAAAAACATAGAAGAGTATATACTTACAAATAATTCAATGACTAATTATGTTTATAATTTTAGAATAAGTTATTATGATAAAGTATTTAGAAACAGTGATATATATGGAGTCTATTTAAATACTAATAGTTTGCCTGATTATATAAAAGATATGAAATTTGTAAATAAAGGAAGTCCTTTTGGTACTCTAATATCATCTGATAAAATAGAAGGAAATATAGATAATATAAAATACAGTTTAAAACTTAAACTTACTTTTTTAATAACTATATTGTTATTTTTTATATTTGCTTTACTTATTAGACCTATTATATTAGAATTTGTAAGTCTTATTAAAATTAGAATTAACTTAAAAAACATATATGTATATATACTTATAATATTTTTATGTTTTTTGATAATGCCTAATATAATATATATTTTATTTGGAAGTTATTTTGACAATACTAATTATGAGAATAGATTAAAAGCTAATAAACCTATTTTATCCATAAATAATTTATCAAAATATCCAAATGAATATGAAAAATATTTTAATGATTATTTACCTTTTAGAAATGAATTGATACAATTAAAGAATATTATAGATTTTTTAATTTTTAATAATATTTTATCACAAAGTGCTATACTTGGAAAAAATAAATGGGTTTTTTTTAAAGAAATTAGGTATGTTATACAAAATTATATTGGAATATATAGATTTTCTGATGAAGAATTAGAAAATGCCAAAAATAATTTACTTCATTTTAGAAATGAATTAAGAAAAAAAAATATAGATTTTGTGTTTATGATATGTCCTGATAAAACATTGATTTATGCTGATTATATGCCATACTATGTTAAGAGAAAGACCATGATTAATGCTGCAGAACAATTTGTAAATTATATTAGAAAAAATACAGATATAAAAATAGTTTATCCTAAAGAAGAATTATTGAAATATAAAGATACATATTTATTGTATTATAAATACGATTATCATTGGAATTATTTAGGGGCTTATATAGGATATAGTGAATTTATGAAAACTGTTGGTATTAATGTACCTGAAATATATAATCGTAATATTATATTAACTAATATGCTTCCTTTTTATAAAGATTTGACAAGTTTCATAAATTTATATAGTTTTTTAAAAAAAGATATAGAAAAAATATATACGATATCAGGTTATAATAATTATAATATAATTGAAGGTACAAATGTTTTTAGCCAATATGTATTAGTAAAACCAAAGTTAAATACTAATGTTATTAATAGAAAATTGTTTGTTATACGTGATTCTTTTTCTCAAGCAATGTTCGAATATCTTTCTTCTAGTTTTTCACAAGCAAGTTATAGACATATTGACAGGTATAAAAATTCTGAAATAATAAAAGAATATCCTGATATAGTATTATTCGAAACAGTTGATAGTTTCTTAAAAGAAAGTTTATTTAAAGTTATACCAAATTATAAAATAGAAGAAATTAATAAAGATTTAGAAACTAATTCTGCTACATCCAATAATTAAATTGACAAAACTTTTATATTTAGTATTATATAGCATAGATTTTATTATGGGGTTATAAATATTGAAAATAAAAGATATAGGCTTTGATGAATACTTTGAAAAGTTAGCATTAGAGAGCTTGAATATTAATTCTTTGGAAGAAATTAATAATGAAGAGCTTGTACCTGCAAGGGTAATAAGAATTAATAAAAGATACTACACGCTTTTTTCTGATGACGGAGAGTTTTTAGCAAGAATTAAAGGAAAGATTAGATATAATTCTGAAATACAAAGTGAGCTTCCCGTTGTAGGCGATTGGGTATTAATGAAAAAGTCGGATAATAATGCCTTTATTGATACAATACTTACTAGAAAAAATATTTTATATAGAAAAGCTAATATTAAAAAAAATGATATTCAGGCTATAGTAAGCAATATTGATTATGCCTTTATTATAGTTGGTATTGATAATGAAATGCCGATGTCTGCTATAGCAAGATATTTGTCGGTAGTTCATACTTCTGGTATAAAACCAATAATAGCCATAAGTAAAATTGATTTATATGAAGATGAAGAATACAAAGAATTATTATCAACTATAAAAGACACTTATCCTAATGAAACAGCATTCGCCTATAGTTCAAAAACAGGTAAGAATGCAGATACATTTTTGAAATATATTAAAAAAGATACTTCATCAGTTTTCATAGGAGCATCAGGAGCTGGAAAATCTACTATTATTAATTATCTTTTGAAAGATGAAAAGATGAAAACTCAAGAGGTAAGAGAGTACGATTTTAAGGGAATGCATACAACTACACATAGAGAACTTTTAGTATTGGATAGCGGAGGAGTAGTAATAGATACACCGGGATTAAGGAATTTAGGTTTATGGGAAGATGATAAAGGTATAAAGAAGACTTTTGAAGATTTAGAGGAGTATGCCAAAAGATGTAAGTTCAAAGACTGTACGCATCAGCATGAACCGGACTGCTATATATTAGAACTTCTTGAAAACGATGAGATACCATATGAGAGATATGATGCTTATATAACCCTTCTTAATGAAAATAGAGAATTACAAAAAAGTTCTATAGAGATAAAGAAAGACAGAAAAGTAGCTTTAAAAAAAATAACAAAACATGGAAATAGAAATAAAAAACTTAATAAGTAGTGTTTAACCAATGCTATAAACGAGCAGCTGATAACTGACAATGGAAGTTATCGGCTATTTTTTAGCGAGTTTATGACTATCAATAATAAAAATCTATTAAATAAAAAATTTATAAATTCATATATTATATTTTGTTAATTTACAATATCATAATAAACAATTAGAATTTATAATAAAAGACCTGTTTTATATAAATTTAGTTTACATAAAATAAAAATAATATAAAAAAATGTAAAGTTTAAATAAATTTTATTTACAAAAAATTGACAAAAATCATTATATTTATTATACTATTTTTATAAGTTTAAGTATCATAAAAAAGTGGGAGATTTTTATGGATAATTTGAATTCTAAAATACTAATATTTTCATTTGTTTTATTTTTGATATTTTGTTTAAATGCATTTTCAAAAAGCAACATAGCCATTATTGATGCGGCAGGAAGAGGCGATATAAATGAGGTAAAATCACTTATAAATAATGGTGCTAATATTAATCAGCAGGATAGAGTAGGCGAAAATGCTTTAATAGAAGCAGCAGAAGGCGGGTATATAGAAGTTGTAAAATTGCTTATAGAAAATAAAGTAAATTTGAATCTCAAAAGCAAATGGGGCAGAACTGCATTAATGAGAGCTTCTTCTAAAGGCTACACTGATATAGTAAAACTTCTTGTAAATGCAGGTGCTGATATTAATATTAAGGATAATAGAGGCAGAACTGCATTAACTTATGCAAATCAAAGAGGACATCAAGATATAGTAAAAATATTAAAAGCAGCAGGTGCAAAATAAAATTAAGGAGATATAATTATGAAAAAAATTACAGTTTTAATTTTTATTATTAGTATGAATATTTTTGCTCAAAGGAATATGACCCCTTTAATGGAGGCTTTGGAGAATAAAGATACTAAAAGAGCTATAGAATTAATAAATTCAGGAGCTGATATTAATACAAGAGACAGACGAGGAGAAACACCCTTGATAGAAGCATCAGAGGAGGGACTTCCTGAAGTTGTAAAATTATTGATAAGTAAGAAAGTTAATTTGAATGATGTTAATAATAATAATAGAACAGCTTTAATGAGAGCAGCAAGCAGGGGACATTCAGAAATAGTTTCTATGCTTATAGAAGCAGGAGCTAATATCAATATGAAAGATAAATACGGAAAAACAGCATTAGCTTATGCAAGTCAAAGAGGACATCAGAATATAGTAAAAATATTAAAAGCAGCAGGTGCAAAATAAAATTGATTTATAAGTAAAATTATATTAGACTTATTTCAAAACTCAAATTTTTAATATTTATAGTTTTTTAATTTAATATTTTTTTTATTATAGTTGGGGCTTTGCTGCGAAGCACACAGTCGTGCCAACCCCACTCCTTTTGTGACGCCTGTCCGCCTTCGATGTGGCACATACGAAGTACGCCTCACTGTGTGTGCCTACGGCAGGCGAAAGACTGCATATTTATATACTACAATAATAATTTATAAAACATGTAAAATATTATTTTATAAATTATAAAATTACGAAATTTTCATATATAATCTTGTCAAGTAGTTTTGAAACAAGTCTATTACAATCCTTATATACTTTTCTTAATTCTTCTAAAAGAAAGAAATATGTTTTTTTAAGCCGATAATACTTTGACAATCAATCATTTTAATAAAAACCTTTTTTAATAAGATATTAACATAATTATTGCTTTAGTGAAAGTACAAAAGCATTTGTCAAGTACTTTTGAAACAAGTCTATTATCAGATTGATTTTATTATCAAGCAGAAAAACTACTATAATGTATACTTTTTAAAAAATTATATATAGGTTATTATACATATATAGTTATTATGTTAATTAATGATAGATATGATATTATTAATGAAGATAAATATGTAAAAAACTGCTTTATATATTTAAATGGTATAATAAATATAACTAGTTTTGAAACAAGTTTATTTATTAATTATTAGAATTTTATAAAATTTATTTAATTTTTTAAAAAATATTTTTGTAAAAAGAAAAAATGACGATTTTATAATATGAGATTTTCATGTAAATTTTTTAATATAGGAGTTTTTTATGAAATTAAATAAAAAAATATTTTTATTTTTCACTATTCTATCATTATTAATTTATAACAATGCATTTTCTAAAAGTAATGTAGATTTAGTAAATGCCGCAGAAAATGGCGATATAAAAAAGGTTAGAGAACTGCTTAGAGGCGGTGCTAATATCAATGAACAGGACTCTAAAGGTGATAATGCCTTAATGAAAGCATCAGAAAACGGACATTTACAAATTATAGAATTATTAGTTCAGTATAGATGCAGTTTAAATCTTCAAAACAAAGACGGAAGAACTGCGATAAGCAAGGCATCAGAAAACGGACATGTCAATGTTGTAAGACTTTTAATTGATGCTGGTGCCAAAGTTAATTTAAAAGATAGAAAAGATAAAACAGCCTTAACTTATGCTTCAGAGGAAAAACATAAAAACATAGTTAGCCTTTTAAAAGCTGCAGGCGGTAAATAATTTAATATAAAATGTAAAAAAATGTTAATTTTGCCTGAAATTACTATATATAACATTGATAATAAATTTCAATTATAATATAATATTTTATAAAGTTAAATTTTTATAAAGGGAAGAATAAAAAATGAAAAAAATATTATTTTTATTTATAGTAATGTCAGCATTATTTGCTCTATCATGCGGCGGTAATACTTCTAATACTGCATCAGAAGACACAACTGTTGCTATAGAAGCTCCTGCATCAGATATGGTAGTTATTACAGTTGACGATTTATTAGGAAAAGAGTATTCTCTTACTAATATGTATGAAGGTAAAGAAGTTACTATAGCTTTTTCTGATACTAATATGTTAGGCGGAAAATCAGCCGTTAATAGCTATATTACTGAGTTTTCATTAGACGGTAATAAAATAAAATTAAATGCTTTAGCTTCTACTAAAATGATGGGACCTGAAGAAGATATGGCAGTGGAAACAGAATATTTACAAATATTAAACGGAGCTGATACAATCTCTTTAGATGGAGATGTATTGACTATTACTACAGCTTCAGGTACTAATTTAATCTATACTTTCAAAGGTAATGTAGAAGCAGCAAGTGAAAATGCCAATTAATTAAACACTATCTATATTTTTAAGCAAGATAAATATTGTTATATTATCTTGCTTTTTTATTTTAAATTTTTTAATAAAGTATTGACTTTTATATTCAGTAGTATAATATAAAAGTATATTTTTGTTTTTTAGAAAAATATTTGGAGTGATCATGAAATTAAATAAATATATTTTTATACCGCTAGTATTTTGTTTGACTATAGTCATATCATGTTCAGAAAGTATGCCTTTAAAAGAATATAAGGATGCTACTGCATTGAGAGATAAAGCTATAAGGTATGATTTGCAAAACTATTCTAAAGAACAATTTGATATAGCTGAAGCAAGTTATTCAGAAGCTATTATACTTATAGATGAGAATAAAGATTCAGCAAAGGTAAAAGATCTTCTTACTACTGCATCAAATTCATATCAGACAGTATTAAATGAAGGTCTTCCGCAGTATGCTGAAGTTTTAAAAAATGAGATAGATTTAGAAAGAGTGTATTCTAAAGAAGTAAAAGCATATAGAGTGGATAAAGATAATTATGAGTTTGCTGAACTTAATTATATAAATGCATTATCAGCTTTAAGTACGAACAATTATGAAGAAGCAGTTAATTGTTTTTTAAATGCTAAGAAATATCATCATAAAGCATATTTCACAACTAAAGTAAGATACGATGAAAGTACAAGGGGAATAAAAGAAGCAGAAGATAAAATTAAGCAGGTTGATGAATTAGATGTATCATATTCTAAATAATTATTTTTTACTATAACTTATAAAATTAATGGAGAAAAAATATGAAAAAGGGATTATTTTTATTTATCTTATTAACATTTTCTTGTTTTTTGTATGCTCAGGAAACAAATACTTTGGTTTTACCGCCTGAGTTGCCTGCGAATTTGCCTGCTAGTATAAAGGAAAGCGATGATTATAAATTGGCACAAAGATATAGAGAAATGGCTATAGATGCTCATAGTGTAGGTGATTATAATCAAAGTATAGAATATTCAAGACAAAGTAAAGAATATTCTGATAAAATCATATTAAGATACGGCATTTATGAATATGTTTTAAATAGTCAGAGAGATGCAGAAAGAAAACTTGCTTTATTTAAAGGAGTTGGAGGCGACACTAATGAATTGACAACTTCTTTATATGAAGAATCTGTTACTGATATTAATTCTGCACATAGTATGCTTGAAGCATCTACTAACAGCACTGATTATACTAATACTATGCTTGAATATAATAAGTCAGCTGAAAAATCTGAATTAGGATATAATGTTCTTTCTATAGATTTAAGAAGAGAATATTTAATGAGTGAATCAGTATTAACTAATGGTGATAATAATGATACGCAAATCACAAGTTTAAGAGATGAATCTAAAAACGCATTAAGCAGCGGAGACTATACTAATTCTTTGACAAAATCAAGAGAAGCTATGAATATGCTTGATATGTTAGAAGCTCCATTAGCTTATGCAAAAGCTCAGGATTCTATGGATAAGGCTAAACAAGACGGCTATAATAATAGTAAGCCTAATTTATATACAGAAGCTTTAAAATCATTATCTTCAGCAGGCGAAACTTTGATAGCTAATAATTATGCTGATTCTTTAATGCATTCTAAAAATGTTATAAGTTTAGTTAATTCAATGGAAAGTTCTTCCGGAGATATAGTTTCTTCTGAAGGAGAACAGATATTAGTATCAGATGGAGCATCATTCCCTCAGTATTATATAGTTCAATCAAGAAGAGCTAATACAGATTCATTATGGCGTATAGCTTCTTATGATTTCATATATGGTAATGGTAATTTATGGAGAAGAATATACGATGCTAATAAAGATACTATAAAAGATCCTAATGTTATAAGAGCAGGTCAAAGATTAATTATACCTAGTCTTAAAGGAGAGACAAGACAGGGAACTTATGATACTAATCAGACTTATGGTAATATAACTACTTTCTCTACAAATAATCAGGTTATATCTACTAATAATCAGATTTCATCTACAAATAATCAAACTAACCAAATGGAAGGTAATGTAATTATAGAAGATGAAGCAGCTATGGAAGAACAATCAGAACAGACAGAAGAAACTGTTATAGATGAGCAAACTGATACTGCAGAAATGACAGAAGATGCAGCAGTTACTGATGAGAATGCAGAAATGACAGAAGACACAGCAGCTGCAGATGAGAATACAGAAATGACAGAAGACGAAGCAGTTACTGATGAGAATGTAGAAATTGCTGATGATGTAACAGCTGCAGATGAGAATACCGAAGCGGAAGAAATAAATCAATAATAGAAATAAATTTATAGAAAATAATTACGAATATTATTAAAGTTATTACAATATATAAGAGGTACATATTTTGGGTAAAAAATTAAAAATCATTACTATTTCATTGTTGGGGCTGATTATATTCGGAACTGTTCTTATAGCACAAAAGCCGAAAACTTCAAAAGAGCATCTTTTTATAGAAACAAATTTTGGTACTATAGAAATAGCTTTCTTTCCTGAAAAAGCACCAAAACATGTAGAAGCTATAAAAAAACTTGCTAATGAAGGCTTTTATGACGGAACACTTTTTCACAGAGTTATACCGGGTTTTATGATACAAGGCGGAGACCCTTTAAGCAAACAACCTAACAGAGCTTTGCATGGTACAGGCGGTCCTAATTTTGTAATACCTGCAGAGTTTAATGATATTTCCCATAAAAGAGGTATATGTTCTATGGCTAGGGGAACAAGCATCAATAGTGCTGGCTCTCAGTTCTTTATTTGTGTAGCTGATAGTCCTTTCTTAGACGGACAATACACAGTATGGGGTGAAGTTGTTAGCGGTATGGATGTTGCTGATAAAATAGTGGCATTAAAAAGAGACGCTAATGATAACCCGTTAGAGCCTGCTAAAATGAATAGAGTATATGTAAAAACAGTTAATTAATTTATAAAGGAAAATGGTAAATTAAAATGAAAGAACATTTATTTATTGAAACAGATTATGGTACTATAGAAATAGAATTCTATCCTGAAATAGCACCAAAACATGTAGAGGCTATAAAAAAACTTGCCAATGAAGGCTTTTATGATGGAATAAGATTTCATAGAGTAATACCTAACTTTATGATACAAGGCGGAGATCCTGTAAGTAAAGATGCGGCAAAAAGATATTTGCATGGTACAGGCGGTCCGGGATTTAATATTCCTGCTGAGTTTAGTGATAAACCTCATAAAAGAGGAATATGCTCTATGGCTAGAAGTCAGGATCCTGATAGTGCCGGTTCTCAGTTTTTTATTTGCGTAGCTGATTCTCCTCATTTGGACGGACAATATACAGTTTGGGGAAATGTTGTTAATGGTATGGATGTTGCTGATAAAATAGTGGCGTTAAAAAGAGATCATAATGACAACCCTATGGAAAATTCTACTATGAATAAAGTTTATATTAAAGAAGTAGAATAATTTAGTAATAAGCAAATAAATAAAGACGAAGCTCAGTATATGAGTTTCGTCTTTTTTACATTTAAAAGTTTTAATATTTAGTTATTATTGTTTTACTGATTTTTTATGTACAAAGTAAACAGCAAATGCCATAATCAAGTAAATAGCTGAAGTTATTAATGCAGTTATAAGGTTATCCCAAGTAGAGCCTACAGCAAGTACAGTATTGAGTATAGGTACTATTAAAAGACCTGTTACAGACATCAAAGAAAAACCTAAAGAGAATTCTGTTAGAGCAGGGCTTTTGTATTCAGGGTCGCATATTTTTAGAAGTGTCATTCCTGTTATGAGAACCCCTGTCAAAGTACCCCATGAAATTATAGCTCTTTCAAATCCATAATCATCTTTAAATAGCATATTATGAAATATAAATACTATTAAGTAAGTAAATATAAAACCGGCTATACACATAACTATTATAGGTGCTATATAATGTATAATAGCTTTTATAGGCAGGCTTGTTATTGCTGATACTATAGCAAAATCGCTTAATGTACCTATTATTTTTGCCTTAACCTTTGCATCTACCATCCATGATAATTTTAATTTTTTTATGAGCATATTTAAAGCAAACATTATAATCATAGAATAAGTCCATACAGGAAGAACATCTAATCCCGGTATCTTAATTTTTTTTATGAAATTTAAAACTATAAAAGCTAATCCGCATACTGCAAATATTACAGCCAAATGAAAAGTTATAGTTTCTATTGAGCTGCTTAAAAAAGTTTCTCTTCCTAAACTAGCCTGCTTACTTATATCATTATTGTATCCAAGTTCCATATTTTTATCTATTTTGTTTATATTTTGACTATCTTCATTAGCATTAATAATTTTTTTTATAACATTGGTTTTATTTCTTCTTACTGCAATATTAATAAATATGATTCCAAATATCATTCCTCCTACAAGTCCTATTGTAGCTGTAGTTAAAGCAACTCCCTGAGCTATCTCCCATTGAGGTATTCCAAAACCTTCTAAGAGTTTTCCTGTAGCAGCAGCAAGTCCATGTCCTCCGGCAAATCCTGCTGAAAGTTCATAACCGAAAGTTCGGTACATATTTATATCAGGATTTATTTTTGTAAATAATATATTAGTGGCATATCCTATGGCTGACTGAAACATACTTGCACATTGAAATATACCGAATGCTATTAAAACTTTTGTAGGATATAGTGATTTTATACTTTTTGTTTCGTTTAAGAACATACCTAAAGGAACGGCTGCAAATATAGGTATTGATAGTATTCCGGGAAGCAATGAATAAGTGCTTATCCATTCTGATGATATAGAATAGTTTGAGAATTTACCTAATATTTCAGGAGATATTAAAAGCCCTATAAATCCTCCTATTACAGAAGCGGGCAAATATAATTTTTGAAACAGCTTTATTTTAGCCCTTAAAAAAACTCCTATAAGAAGCAGCACCGATAATAGAGATAATGACTGAAGTAATTCAGTTAATAGTTTAGATGTCATATTTGTTTCCTTAAAAATGAATGTTTTTATTTTTTAATTATTTAATTTTTGATTTTTATCTATTTTTTTATTGCTTTTATTAGTTTGAGAATATTCTTTTTCTTCTATTTTAATAACATCCCCATAGAATTTAGGAGGTCTGTTTAATAAAATATCAATAAACATTAAAGCTCTTGCTCCTAATTCTCTTGGAAATTGTCTTATTCTATAAAGTTTTCTCACATTATTTGCATTATAGGCTATTGCATTAATATTTTTTTGTCTTGCTATTAGTATTGCTCTTTCATTATGAAAAGGCTGAGATACTATTGTGAAATTTGTAAGATCAAAAACTTTATTTGCTCTTATAATGGAATCTCTAGTTCTAAATCCTGCAAAATCCAAAAATATATGATTTTTATTAACTCCCAATTTTATTAAATCAAGACGCATTTGTCTGGGTTCATTGTAGGATTTGTATCTGTTATCTCCGCTTACAAGTATATATTTAACTTTTCCGCTTTTATATAATTCATAAGCAGCATCCATTCTAAATTTGAAATACATATTTATTTTACCATTATTCATATATTTGCTTGTGCCCAATACTAATGCAACATCATTATATGGTATTTTTTCTATTGATGAATATACATATCTTTTTGAATATAATGAAACAGATGAATATAATATTATTGACGATATTAAAGATAAAATAATAATTTCAGGAATAAAACTCAAAATAGAAATAAAAATAAATAGTATATAATTTATAAATTTATATATACAGCTTTTCTTTTCTATTCTATTTTCTATTATTCTTTTATTATTTTTAATATATAATATTTTATTTTTGTATCTATCTTTTAATATATTTACTATCTTCATAAAACCTGCAATATGATTGTTTTGATAGTATACTTAAAATAATTTATATTGTCAATTATTATTAACATAAAACTTGATAAAAAATTTACTTTAAGTATTGCAATATTACTCAAAAATATTATAATATAAAGCAAATATCAGAAGGAGAATAAAGATGAATGCATCATCTATTAATTGTATGAATGCTGTTTTTTATGATATGAAAAAAAATACAGCATCTGCATCTAATTTTTATAAACAAAATAAATCTTCAAAAACTATTTTTTTCTTAAACATTCTCCTCTCTATTCTTGTCAATATCCTGTAATATTACAATCTTTTTTATTTAAAATACATTATTTAATTTAATACATTTAAAAATAAAATTTCTATAAGTAGAAATACTAATAAGAAAAGTAAAATGCTATAAAACATAAGGAGTTATTTAATGAAGTTAAACGGTTCTGATATAATAATGGAAGTTCTAATAGAAGAAGGTGTAGATACTGTGTTTGGATATCCTGGCGGTGCTGCATTATTTATATATGATGCTATTTATAAATATAGAGATAAAATAAAACATATAATGCCCGTAGATGAGACAGGAGCATGTCATGCTGCTGACGGTTATGCCAGAGCAAATGGAAAGACCGGAGTTGTAATTGCAACTAGCGGACCGGGAGCTACTAATTTGGTAACGCCTTTAGCTACCGCTTATATGGACAGTGTGCCTTTAGTTGCAATAACTGCCAATGTTCCGGAAAGTTTGATAGGTAAAGATTCATTTCAGGAAGTTTTTATTGCGGGAATAACAATGCCTATAACTAAACATAATTTTGTTGTCAGAGATATTAATGAACTTGCAAACACTATAAGAAAAGCATTTGTAATAGCTAATACCGGAAGAAAAGGACCTGTTTTAATAGATATACCAAAAAATTTCACATTTGCAGAAACAGAATTTACTAAAAGAGAAAAATTTATTCCAAAACATATAGAAATAAGTGCAGAAGATGAAAAGACAATAGAGTTAGTTGCAAAATTGATAAATGAATCTAAAAGACCAATTATATATTTCGGAGGCGGTGCTAAGGATTCAAGCGATAAATTAAGAGAGTTTATGCTTAATTCTAATATACCTTCAGTACATACAATAATGGGAGCAGGAGTATTGGGTTATAATGAAAAATTGAATATAGGTCTTTTGGGAATGCATGGATCTGCTACTGCTAATAAGGTTATGAATGAAGCTGATTTAATACTTGCTGTAGGTACAAGATTCAGCGACAGAGTTGCTTTAAATACTTCTAAATTCGGAGGAGTTGCTAAGAAGGTTCATATAGATATTGACAGAAGCGAGATTAACAAAAATGTTCATGTTGATTATAGTATAATAGGCGATTTGAATGATGTACTAGATAGATTTAATAAATTAGTAAAAAGAGTAGATGATGATGAGTGGGTAAAATATTTATCAGACTTAAAAGCTAAAGAAATGAAAGAGGATGCTGATAGAAATACTAATAAAGATGGAATTTATCCTAGCAAGGTTATGGATATAATAGGAGAAAAAACTAAAGATGAAGCTATATATGTTACAGATGTAGGTCAGCATCAAATGTGGGCTGTTCAGTATATAAGACATACTAAACCTAGAAGTTTCATAACAAGCGGCGGATTGGGTACTATGGGATTTGGATACGGTGCTGCTTTAGGATGTCAGGTTGCTAAACCAGATAGAAGAGTAATACATATAACAGGAGACGGCTCTTTTTATATGAATTTAAATGAAGTTGCTACTGCCGTTGAATATGATCTTCCTGTTATAAGTATTATACTTAATAATAATACATTGGGTATGGTAAGACAATGGCAGACTATATTTTATGATAAAAGATACTCAAGTACTGATATAAATAAAAAAATGGATTATGTAAAAGTAGCCGAAGGTTTCGGAGCTAAAGGTTTTAGGTGCGAAACTATAAAAGAATTTGAGGCTGCTTTTGAAGAGGCGTTAAAATGTAAATGTCCTGTATGGATAGAATGTGTTATAGATAAAGATTTAAGAGTTTTGCCTATGATACCAGCGGGCGGAACTATAGATGATATAATAGTAGATTAATAAATATCAGGAGTAAAAAAATGGATAAGAAAGAAAGAAGAGTTTTAGTTTTATTTGTAGATAATATTACTGGTGTATTAAATAGAATAACTTTATTATTCAGTCAAAAAGGGTTCAATATAGAAACTATTACATGTTCTGCAACTTGTGTACCTAGCATATCAAGAATGACTATAGTTACAGAAGGAGATGATTCTCATATTAATCAAGTTATAAAACAAACTTCAAAACTTATAGAGGTTCATTCTGTACATTTGATAGATAGTTCTAATAACATAATAAGAGATTTTCTTTTGGTAAAAATAGAAATTAATGATAGTAATAGAGGTAAAGTCTGCGATATAACTAATTCTTATAACGGACTTATACTTTATATTGGAAATAAAAGCATTACAGTTGAAATAACAGCTCCAGCCTCAGTAATAGATGCATATTTAGAAGCATTAAAAGATTTTAATATTTTAGAGCTTTCAAGAACAGGGGTAACATCTATACAGCTTGGCGATGATGTTCCAGATATGAATATAATCAATAATTTTGAATTTTAATAAAAAATAATAAGTTAAAGGAGAAATTAAAATGATAAAAAAATATTATGATGCTGATTGTAATCTAGGGGTACTAGACGGTAAAACTATAGCTATAATGGGATACGGCAGTCAGGGACATGCTCATGCTCAGAACTTAAAAGACAGCGGTATGAATGTTATAGTAGGACTTAGAAAAGACAGTGCTAACTGCAAAAAAGCTGAAGAAGCAGGTTTTAAAGTAATGGAAGTAGAAGAAGCTGCTAAGGCTGCTGATATAGTTATGATGCTTGTACCAGATGAAGTAGCTGCTGATATATACAATAGTCAGGTAGCTCCTCATATGAAAGAAGGAAATGTATTAATGTTTGCTCATGGATTTAATATTCATTTCCATTTTATAATGCCTGCTGAGAATATAGATGTTATTATGGTTGCACCAAAAGGACCTGGACACACTGTAAGAAGTCAGTATTTAGAAGGAAGAGGAGTTCCTAGCTTGATAGCTGTTTATCAGGATAAAAGTGGAAGAGCAAAAGATTATGCTTTAGCTTATGCTTCTGGAATAGGTGCGGGTCGTGCTGGTATATTAGAAACTACATTCAGAGAAGAAACAGAAACTGATTTATTCGGAGAACAGGCTGTATTATGCGGCGGCGTTACAGAATTAATGAAAGCTGGTTTTGACACTTTAGTAGAAGCAGGATATGAACCAGAAATGGCTTATTTTGAATGTATACATGAAATGAAACTTATTGTTGATTTGATATATTCAGGCGGTTTTGCTATGATGAGATATTCTATTTCAAATACTGCCGAATACGGCGATTACAGAACAGGAAGAAGAATGATAACTGAAGAGACTAGAAAAGAAATGAAAAAAGTATTAAGAGAAATACAAGACGGTACTTTTGCAAGCGAGTTTATTCAGGAGTTTAGTGCAGGACGCAAAGCTAAATTTAATGCTACTAAAAGATTAGAAAGAGAGCATAAATTAGAAAAAGTCGGTGCAGAATTAAGAAAGTTGATGAGTTGGATTAAAAAATAATAATAGATTTTATAATAAATATTTTTTATAATCCAAAGCATCTTTAGTTATAAATGATGTTTTATTATAAGGGTTTTAACAATGAGAAAGATTAAGATTTTTGATACTACTTTAAGAGATGGAGAACAATCTCCTGGTTGTACTATGAATTTGGCTGAGAAGTTAGAAATGGCAGCCGAATTAGATAAATTAGGCGTTGATGTCATAGAAGCTGGTTTCGCTATATGTTCTGACGATGACTTTAATGCTATAAGGGAAGTAAGCAAAGTTGTAGAGAATGCTAAACTAGCTAGTTTGGCAAGATGCAATAAAAAAGATATAGACAGAGCTTATGAAGCACTTGCTGAGGCTAAACACCCTATGCTTCATACATTTATAGCTACAAGTGATATACATTTAAAGCATAAATTAGAGATGACCAGAGAGCAGGTATTGGAAACTATAAAAGAATCTGTTTCTTATGCTAAAACTAAATTTGAGTTTATAGAGTTTTCTGCTGAAGATGCTTCAAGAAGCGATAGAGAATTTTTAGCTCAGGCTTATTCTGCTGCAATAGAAAATGGTGCTACTACAATCAATGTTCCTGATACTGTAGGGTATACTACTCCTGTAGAAATGGCTGATTTAATTAAATATTTAAAAGAGAATGTTAAGGGTATAGATAATGTTGATATATCTGTGCATTGCCATGATGATTTAGGACTTGGCACTGCTAATTCTTTATCTGCTGTTTTGGCTGGTGCTACTCAGGTAGAATGTACTATTAATGGTATAGGCGAAAGAGCTGGTAATGCTAGTTTAGAAGAAATCGTAATGGGCATTAAAACTAGAAAAGATTTTTATAATGCTTATACAGATATTAATACTAAAAGAATTTATAAAATTTCAAAATTATTATCTACAATTTCAGGTATGGTAGTTGCTCCGAATAAGGCTATAGTAGGTGCTAATGCCTTTGCTCATGAGGCTGGCATTCATCAGCATGGAGTATTAAAAGAACGTTCTACTTATGAGATTATGAATGTTGAAGATATAGGAATACCTCAAAATAAAATGGTATTAGGAAAGCATTCCGGAAAGCATGCTTTTAAAGACAGAATAGAATCTTTGGGTTATGATATTGATGATAAGTCTTTAGAGGAAGCATTTATAAAATTCAAAAATCTAGCGGATAAAAAGAAAATAGTTACTGATTCAGATATAGAAGCATTATTGATAGGCAACAATGATTCAGAAAATCCTATTTACACACTAAACGGATTTGTTGTGAACGACGGTAATTCAATATCTTCTTTGGCTACAGTATCTATTATGGATAGTCAGAATAATGTTGTTGAGGGAATAGGTAAGGGAAACGGACCTATTGATGCGGCTTTCGGTGCTATAGACTCTATTACTTCTAATAAGGCTAAATTGGTTAATTATAGTATTAATGCTATTACAGAGGGCGAAGATGCTTTGGGAGAGGTTATTGTAAGGTTAGCTTCTAATGATAAAACCGTTATTGGAAGAGCGGTAAGTACAGATATTATTGAAGCTAGTTTGAGAGCTTATGTTAATGGATTAAATAAATTATAATAATTTTTATAGGGCTTATACGATTAAAATATTGTAAAAGCCCTTTTTTAATTTAAGGATAAAATTATGACTATTACTCAGAAAATTTTAGCGGCACATGCTGGTGTTGATAAGGTTGAAGCAGGCGAGCTTATTATGGTTAAAACTGACTTGGTTTTAGGCAATGATATTACAAGTCCTGTTGCTATTAATGAATTTGAAAAATATGGTTTTAATAAAGTTTTTGACAAAGAAAAAATAGCTTTGGTTATGGATCACTTTGCTCCGAACAAAGATATCAAGGCGGCAGAGCAATGCAAACAATGCAGAGATTTTGCAAATAAATACGATATTTCAAACTACTATGATGTAGGCGATATGGGAGTAGAGCATGCACTTTTACCGGAAAAAGGATTAGTTGCACCTGGAGAGCTTATAATAGGTGCTGATTCTCATACTTGTACTTACGGAGCTTTTGGGGCTTTTTCTACAGGTGTTGGAAGCACTGATATGGCTGCTGCTATGGCTACAGGTGAAGTTTGGTTCAAGGTGCCTTCTGCTATTAAATTTAATCTTAAAGGTAAATTAAAGCCTAATGTATCTGGTAAAGATGTTATACTTCATATTATTGGTATGATAGGTGTTGACGGAGCTTTATATAAATCTATGGAGTTCAGAGGAGAAGGTGTTTCATCACTTACTATGGACGATAGAGCTTGTATTGCTAATATGGCTATTGAGGCAGGTGCTAAAAACGGAATATTTGAAGTTGATAATCAAACTGTAGAATACTTAAAAGATATAGTAAAAAGAGATTATACTATTTTTAAAGCTGATGATGATGCTGTGTATGAAAAAGAATATGATATTGATTTATCTGCGATAGAGCCTACAGTTGCTTGTCCGCATTTACCAGAAAATACTAAAGAGGCTAAAGAATTAAAAGGAATAAAAGTTGATCAAGTTGTAATTGGTTCTTGTACTAACGGCAGATTATCTGATATGGCTACTGCTGCCAATATATTAAAAGGAAAAAAGATAGCTAAAGATGTTAGATGTATTATTATTCCAGCTACGCAGAAAGTTTATAAAGAATGCATAAAATTAGGCTATATGGATATATTTATTGATGCTGGCTGTGCTGTTTCTACGCCTACTTGCGGACCTTGTTTGGGCGGATATATGGGTATACTTGCTCATGATGAGGTTGCTGTTACTACAACTAATAGAAATTTTGTAGGAAGAATGGGAGATAAAACTTCTAAAGTATATTTGGCTAGTCCTGCTACTGCGGCATACAGTGCTTTGACAGGATATATCACAGAGCCTAAATAATAATACTAATTTATTATTAAAAAAATCATTTTTATATTTTATTATTGGAGATAATATGAAAGCTAAAGGTTTCGTTCATAAATACGGTGATAATGTTGATACTGATGTTATTATCCCAGCAAGATATTTAAATACTGCCAATCATAAGGAATTAGCAGCACATTGTATGGAAGATATTGATAAAGATTTTGTAAGCAAGGTAAAGAAAGGCGATATAATGGTAGGAGGAGAAAATTTCGGATGCGGTTCTTCAAGAGAGCATGCACCTATTGCCATTAAAGAATCTGGTATATCATGCGTTATAGCTTCTTCTTTTGCTAGGATATTTTATAGAAACTCTATTAATATAGGACTTGCTATACTTGAATGCGAAGAGGCAAGCCAAAAAATAGACAATGGAGATGAAGTTGAAGTTGATTTTGACAGTGGCGTTATAACAAATATTACTAAAAATGAAAGCTACAAAGCAGAGCCTTTTCCTGAGTTTATTAAGAATATAATTAACTCCAATGGGCTTTTAAACTCTATAAAGAATAAGGGGTAATTATTTATGGAAAAAAATATTGTTGTTATTAAGGGCGATGGGGTAGGTCCTGAAATAGTTGACAAGGCTATTGATGTGCTTAATAGAATAGCTGAAAAATATTCGCATAAGTTTAATCTAGAATATGTTGACATGGGAGGATGCTCTATTGATAAATACGGAGTTCCTCTTACCGATGAAAATTTAGAAAAATGCATCAAGTCTGATTCGGTACTTCTTGGTTCTGTAGGAGGTCCTAAATGGGACAATGTCGCTCCGGAAAACAGACCAGAAAGAGGTTTATTGAAACTTCGTAAAGAAATGAAGCTTTATGCTAATATAAGACCTATAAAAATATTAAAATCTCTAGAATATGCTTCTCCGCTCAAAGAAAGTATATGTAAAGATGTTATTGATTTTGTTATTGTAAGAGAGCTTACAGGAGGCGTATATTTCGGCGAGCATAAATTTGAAGTGGTTAATGGTGTAAGGCAGGCAACTGACCTTATGGTTTATAAAGAAGATGAGATATTAAGAATAGGTAAAGTTGCTTTTGAATTGGCTAGAAATCTTAAAAAGCCTTTAACTTCTGTAGATAAGGCTAATGTACTTCATACTTCTAAATTATGGCGTGAAATTATGAATAATCTCTCTAAAGAATACAGTGATGTTAGCTATAATGACATGTATGTTGATAATGCAGCTATGCAGATAACATCTAACCCTTCACAGTTTGGTGTTATAGTTACTGAAAATATGTTTGGAGATATACTTTCTGATGAGGCAAGTATTATAAGCGGTTCTATAGGAATGGCGCCTTCTGCAAGTCTTTCTGACGGTTCTGTGGGTATGTATGAACCTATTCATGGTTCCGCTCCAGACATTGCAGGCAAAGACTTGGCTAATCCTATAGGTACTATTCTTTCTCTTGCTATGATGCTCAGATATTCTTTTAAAATGGAAAAAGAAGCTGAAACTATAGAAAAAGCTGTTTATAAGGCTATAGATGAAGGTTATAGAACTTTAGATATAATGCCTAAGCATAATATGATGACTTATTTATATAAGCAGGTGAGATGCTCTGAAATGGGTGATATAATAGTATCTAACATATAATTTCGTAATTTTTATTAACAAGAGGTAAAAACCTCTTGTTAATTACTTCATAATATTATTTAATTTATACTTGACAATTCATTTATAATGTACATAATAGATATTATATATTAAATAAATAAAGGGTTGCAGAAGTGGAATATACTGATAAAGAGATTATTTTAGAATTGCAGGAGGATAATAAACTTCTTTCTTCTAAAATAGATGTCTACAAAGAAGAGATAAATGAATTGAAGCAGAAGTTAGAGTATGCAAAGAAATTTTTTACTTTATACGAAAATATAATGGAACAGTCCAGAAGCGAAACTAAAGAATTAAATAATAAAGTAAAAGAATTAGAAGCTGAAATTAAAAGATTAAAAAATGCTTAATGTTATTTATCCCAAAAAAAATGATAATAATAAAATATATATAGCTGTACTTCCTAAAGGTGACGATATTGAAGCTAAGGATATAACTGTAGAATATAGAAGAAAAAGGGAAGATGACTTTTTTCAATATATTAATCTTGACATAAATAAATCTATTTTTATGCATCAGATTCATCAAGTAAATATAGCAAAGATAGATGAAAACAATATTAATATGTATGGCGGAAGAGAAAAAGTTGTGGAAGATACTGATGCTTTGATAACAAATCTTAAAAATGTACCTTTAGTTATACAAACTGCAGATTGTGCTCCTGTGATTATATACTGCAATGCAACCAAATCAATGGCAGCAATTCATTCTAGCTGGAAAGGAACAAGAGATAAAATAGTGCCTAAAACTATTGAGTTAATGATAAAAGAGTATAATGCTGAGCCTTCAAAAATGTATGTTTATATTGCTCCTTATATAGCTTTAAAAAATTATGAGGTTGGGGAAGAAGTTGCTGTACATTTTAAAAATAAGACTATAATTAATAATAGATGGCATTTTGATAATGGGCTTGAGATAAAAGATCAGATGATTAATTTAGGGGTATTAAAAGATAATATAGAAATTTCTGATCTAAATACTTATGATAAGGAATTTTACTCTTACAGAAGAGATGGTACTCAGATAGGAAGAATGCTTACTCTTGGAGTTATAATTTGACATTACGCACGTTTAAACGATTAAACAAAAAAGCAAAACTATTTTTTCTATGAATTCTATTATTTATTATAATGCTAATCGTGCGGTAAGTCAGTCATTCAATTTAATAAAAACTTGGGCGGGTGTGCTTTTTCTTTTTTAATTAACTAATATAAGTATAGTTATAAAATAATAGTTATACTGTAAATCTAATGGGTGGGGTGTGTAGAAAGATTTCAAATTTTATAACTTTTAATATTTAATACTTTCTAGATAATAAGATAATTCTAAAATAATAATTTTTAAATATAAAAATAGAGTCGTTTTTGATACATTTTCATGCAAACAATTTTATTGACAGTAATAAAAAATAATAATTTAATAAAAACTTTTTTGAAGTAAAAACAATAAATTTAAATGAATGTAGTAAATTAACATTCTATATAATTATTTTTAGCGTCTATTAATCCTACTTTTATATCACAGTTAAAAAACTTTACCAATAATTCAGCAAGTTCATCTCTAGCTTTAATAGCCTTATCATCATTTATACCAATAAAAGCATCTATAGGAAATATTATATTTGAAGAGTTTTCAGTAATTTTTCCATATTCGCTTTGTCTCCATATCCATCTTCTAGTTCTAACATCATTAGAAACCGCATACACCAATTCATTATTATCAACTTTTTCTGTTTCACTTTCTCCAAAAGGAAGGAATGTATCATCACTTAGAGAATATCTAATATAAAAATCTTCATTATTCATAGAATCTAAATCATGTGCCCCCATAGGAAGTTTATATTTAATAGAAACAGCATTAACTAAGTCTACTACCGCATTTATTTCCGGCATTCCTTTCTTTTTTGATATCCTTGTAAGCAATGCTTCTATAGAGCACATAAATTTATTAGGATTAATATTTAGTTTTTGAAAAGCATTTCTATAACATTGTATATATTCACTTTCTTTTACCTTTATATTTTCAAATTCTTTTTCAGCATTTGAAATACTTTCTTTAAGCATTATTGATATATCATTTATTTTATTTTTATTATCAATTCCCTTAGCAATTATTACAGCAACGCACATATCATTTAGAGTTTCAAATACTTTATTTTCTATGATGAATTTCATGATTAATCCTAATATTTAGTAATTATTTATTATTTAGATTGAGATTATTTTTTATTTTGTGAGAAAGGTAATATTTTATCAATAAAAAATAATTAGAATAAGTTTTGAAATATCTTAAACTAATTATTTTTTATATAATTTAATTTAGGCATTATTTTTTTAAGCCATAACGTTTTTTAAATTTATCAACTCTTCCTGCAGTATCAAGAATTTTTTGTTTTCCTGTAAAGAAAGGGTGGCAGTTATGACAAATATCTACGTGTAAACTTTTTTGTACGGAATGAATTTTGAAATTGGCACCGCAGGCACAGTTTACATCTGTTTCAAAATATTGTGGATGTATACCTTTTTTCATTTTTGCTTCTCCCATTAAAAGTAAAATATTAGTAAGTATATATTATATTATAAACTCTTACTTTTTGCAATACTATATAATATAATTTTTAAATATTTATAAATATGACAATTTCGGCATTATTTATTTTACTTTATATATATTCTTTGCTTTAGTAATAATTAAGATAATAAATCTAGATAAAAATGTTTCTAGTTTAAACTAAAGTAATTTAAATAATTATTTTTATAAAAAAAGTGAGAAAAATAAATAATATAATTTTCTCACTTTTTATCATTCTTATAATAATTAATATTTTTTAATTATTTACAACTGTATCATAATAATTAACTATATACCAATAATCTCCCATTCTTCTTAAAATGAAAGTTCTTTTAACTACAGGATCATAAATATCTCCTGTATCAGCATTAAAGTATCTATGATAAAGAGTAGTTTCTACTTCAGCCTTTTGCAAGCCGTATTCCTGAGTAATGGTTGTTTTATCTATTGTGTAATTTAAAAGCGTATAGGTTACTGCAGGATCATATTCTTTTCTAATCATATCAAGTACAGCGGTGTAATGTTCTTTTAACTTAGCATCTTTAGTAGCAATTATATCTCTTTGAAGTTCTGCTATAAAGGCATTTCTTACCTGTCTGTCATAAGCTGAAGTTAAATATTTTTTGAATTCTTCAAAAAGCATTTTTCTATCTTCTGGCAATGAAGTTCTATAAAGAATATCAAATCTTATAGCAAGTTCTCTTATATTGCTTGATTTATATGCCATTTCTAAATTATTTAAGAAATTATTTCCAAAATTAGTTCTTAGCATATCAGCACTTATATTGTCTGAGAATTGAGTTCTTAGGTAATTCTCAAAACTTAATTCTCTTGCTTTCTGACGAATTCCTGTATCTGTAAAATCCTCTAAATATGCATTGCTGTAATTATTTCTGTATGTTTCATAATATCTTTGGCTTATACTTATTATAGAAGGCATATGCATATAGTTGTAATAATTAGTCCAATCTCTATTTTTCATAGCAAACAAAGTATTAGAGATAATGCTTGACGGAGCATAATTATATAAAACGCCCTGACTTTGCTGTATATTATTGTTGTTATTAGTAATATAAACAGGAGCATTATTTGTTTGTGTTTGATATACTCTGGCAGCTTCTAATAAGAAGTAAGCAGTATCTGCATGCATAGAAAAATTATCACTTATTTCAGGCATAGGATTGAAACTGCATTCTATTCTGTATCTTCCTATTTTATCGAAATGGAACCAATTATTTAAATCTATATAATATGAAAAACTTTCTCCTTCATTAAGAGTTACTATTCTGTCTTGAGAATTATCTAATGTTCTTTCATTTTTGTATTTCCAAAGTGTGTAATTATCTGATGATACTACAGGGTTGTTATAATTATCATAAACAGTAAAGCTATAATTATTAAATGGATTAACTGAATTGGTAAAACTGATAGTTCCCTTTTTAGCATATATTTTTATTTCCATAGTTATAGGTTCATTTAATCTATATCTGTTTAAATCAAAATTCATGCTTATTGTGTAGCTTGAAGGAGAAACTACATTATCATTAGGATAAACTCTCTCTATTTGATCTAATATAATTGTGTCTAAAAAATTGTCATTTTGAGCAAATATATTAGAACAGCTAATAATTATAAATAAAAGTAAGAATATTCTATATTTCATATCTAATTACCTTAAAAAATACTACTATAATAGTTTATCGGAAAAAAGTAAAAATAACATAAGAAAAATTATATATCTTTAATATAATTATCTTTCAAATAAAAAACAATATTTTTATTAGTTTTTTTATTGTAAAAAAATATAAATATTCTTTAATAAATATTGACAATTTAATATATAATTATGTAATTTGGATGGGAGAATAATTACTATCATACAGCATACAGCATAACTATTCATTAAAACTATCATCACTATACAATCTATATAAATTAATAATACATTGCGTTTCTTTTTGTGTTGCACAAATAAAAAAATTGACAAGTCGAGAAATCTAATTAATACCTTTTTAATTTTTACTCAAAATACATTTTATATCTTTGATAACTTATTAAAGATAAAAAATCTTTAATTGTTATAAATAAAAAATATTAATAAGGGGTTTTTTATGAAACACTTGAAAAAAATTATTTTCACAGCTGTATTAGTAGCAGCATTAAGCACATCAGCATTCGCTGAAAGCGGTTTTGAGTTCATACTCAATGTGCCGTTAGGAATGTCAATATCAATAGATAATTATTATTCCAGTCATGTTTCATCTTCTGGAGCAGTGAATCAATCAGCAAATGTACTTTATAAAACTCCGGCAGGATTAGGATTTGATACAGGAGTATCTGCTCAAGTAGGATATATGTGGCAGGTTGTAAATAATTTCGGTATAAGTCTTTTAGGAGAAATAGGATACAGTTTTGATTCTAGTTTCGGAGAATATAGTTTTGACCAAGCAAATGTAACTGACGGACTTAAAGTTCCTGGCGCTAAGGATGAAGACATTGCTAGTACTCTTGTTGGAAGATATCCTGATGGTTTTAAAATATCTACATACACACATAATTTAAAAATTGGTATATTACCTAAATTCAATATTAATGCATTTTCTATAGGTATAGGCGGCGGTATTATAGTTCCTATGGCTGTAAGCATGTATGGCGAACTTAATGGGGAAAGCGGAAAAATGGGCGGAGATAATGCTAAATATAAAATAGTAAATCCTGTAGGTCTTTATGGTAAAATAACTTTTGATTATTCAATATTCTTTACAGATAAAATAGCTATGAATATAGGTTTATATACAGGTGTTGATATGGTTTCAGGAACTGAAATAACTATCATGGAAGAAAATAGCGGCGGACAAAGTATTAGAAGATATGACAGTTCAATACTATTTACTTATGATATAGGATTACAAGTAGGATTCAGATTCGGACCTAAAGCTTTTAATTAATTTTTTACATAAGCTGTTAAATTAAAACAATCAATATTATAAAAATCCTGTCTTATATTTTAAGTTGTAAGGCAGTTTTTTTATATCTTAAACTTATTTTACCACGCGTTGAATCTCCTCTATAAACAAAGCTAGTTAATAATTAAACATTGACTATAAATTTAAATTCTTTCCTCCGCGTGCTTTTAAAAGCTCTAAAATTAAAAAAACGCTTGGGTGGGTGTGCTTTTTCTTAACAAGGATAATAAGGATTAACAAAATGCCTATTCAAAGTGAAATTCTAAACATAGAGGGCGGGAAACTAAAATTAATTTCTAAACTTAATAAACGCTTTGGCTGGTATGATTTTTTTAATAAACATTAAATATAATCTAAGTTATAATTACAAATAATATAATAACAAAATAAATAGAGCGAAATATAAATAATTTTCTTTTGAATTTTTTTCTAATTCCCGCCCATTATATTTGTTAATTTATTTCTAAAATAAAAATTTAAATTTGTTTTTTTTGTTACTGTAGAAATTATAGCACCCACCCTAGATTTTTTTAAATTTATGATGCATATACCGCACGGTGAGCAAAATAAAAAATATTGTTTTATTTTGAATTTTAATTTTTATTATATTTAAAATTTAGCTAACCGTGCGTATGATAAAATTTTTATTCCAACTCTTTGTTTATCTTTATCAATGCACGCTCTATTATGTAATGGTTAAAATCAATGCTGTCTTTCATAGCTTCGTATAGCTTGAATGAGCTTATTATAGATTTATGCATAGTTTTGTCTTTAAATTCAAAACCTTCTGTTATAGTTTTAATAGTTTTCTGCATAGTAATTCCTAGAAATTCGTTAACTTTACTAATATTAAGTATTTTTATATCAGCTTCATCTAGTTTTGAAATAAGTTTGTCAACTTTTCTGTGTCTTGAAAGCTCATCATTTATTGTATGGCATAAATTAATAGCCTCTTCAGTGTATGGTTTTAATGATATAATGTCTTTATCTATTTTTACTAAACCATTTTTTAAGCTCTCAAGTATTTTATTTTTGTCTTCTGTATTCCTATCGTTTTTATCTATTTGTATATTTATATTTTCTAATTTATCAATAAGCTCTTGAAGAGTGATATTCTCCATTGCCTTTATTATAACGCCTCCCTCTGTGGCATTATAAAATTTTATATTGCTGTTATTTGCACATTGAGCCTCATACCAATTTCTATACATATCAAATCTTGAATCAGTAAATACACTCTCACCATAAACATTCTTCTCTTCTCTTAAATTACCAGCAACAAGAACTTTATATATTCTGCTGTCATAAGAATCTAGCTTTCCTATCTCAGTAAAGAAATTTTCTTCATGGTAGCTTCCTTTTATATGAGTCTGATGATTAGGAAAAGATAAATCAAGCCCAACCATTATTATAGGATTAGCACCAATTCTAACAGCAAAATCATAAGCTGCAGTAGAAACGCTTCCTCCCATAGTAATGTCGCCTCTTTTTCCTAATGGCTTCATAAAGTATTTTGCTAATGGAAATATTGAATCTATAAAGTATATTGAACCATTAAATGATTCTATAGCCTCATGGTCGACTGATGACTCTGCTATTAATACTGTATCTTCAAAATGAATATTTCTGAAATATTTAGAGTTTTTCTTCTGCGGATCAATAGTTATAACAAAATGCGGAGATATGCCATGTGATGATAAAGGCTTCATTGCCGTATCAACTGCTATTATAATCGCTTTATTTTTCATCTCTTTTAATTTTCTTATATTTTTTTCAAGAGAAGGTCCGGCTGATACTATGACAGCAGGTATATTTTTGTACTTATCAAAAAATCTATTAACCCCATAATGAGTAGCAATTTCAACTGCATTAGAAGCAATATTATAAGCCCATAGTTTATCAAATCTTGAAATTGTATTTATATTTATTATTTTTTTATCAACTACAGAAAGAACCTTACTTTGATAATGCATAGCATCTTCAGCAAATAATGAAGCATAAGACCTTGTAACAAAAAACTTCACTTTTTTTGTAGTAGTTATTGATATAAACTTTTCTATATCTTCATCATCATTTCCGCCTATAAAAAAAGTTATTTTACTGTCTTCGAGTATTTTGTCTAATTTGAAATTATTTATTAAAGTATTAAAAAAATTTATATCAGGCTCAATTACAGCAATAGAAACATTAAGTTTTTTTACAGCATTAATTAAATATCCAGCACCAATACCAAATATAAATACCAAATCCAAATCTTCATCATTTTCAATTTCTTTTATTAAAGTATTAGCTTCTTTTATGGGGTCATAAGCACTATGAAGAAGTATCTGCTTTCCATTTTTCATAACTTTAGCGGAAGGTTTTTGAGATTTTGTTTCTATTACCTCTAAAGTGATATCAGATTGTTTTGCATTATTAAGAATATTAATAAAGTCATAAGGGTATGCTCTGATATTTTTATTTATTGCTTCTAAATTAATTTTTCTAATTTCATTCATAATATATTATAATTTTGTAATTAAATTTATATTTTATTATTTTGTTATCGGAGAATTAAAAAAAGAATTTAATAAAATGGTTTTATTTAAATATTTTTAAGATTTTCTCTCTATTATATAGTTTGCTAATTCTATTAAAATATTTTTAGCTTCACTATCTTTATAAGGCTTTAAATATTCAATGGCTTTTTCTGTTACTTTTTTCGCTTCTTTTTTAGCTCCTTCAAGTCCGAACTGCTTAACATAAGTAAGTTTGCCTTCTTTTTCATCTTTACCTACAGTTTTACCTAAAGTTTCATTGTCGGAAATAACATCAAGTATATCGTCCTGTATCTGAAAAGCTAACCCCACAGCTTCAGCGTATTTTGTTATATTTTCTATATCATTGTCATTTTCAGATGATATTGCACCAAGCCTTACAGCTCCTCTAATCATAGCACCTGTCTTTTTTGCATGAAGAACTTTAAGCATATCAAAATTAATTTCTTTCTCTTCATAATATAAATCTATAAACTGCCCCATAACCATTCCATTAACTCCAGCAGCATAGCTTAATTCAAATAAAAGTTTTCTTAAAGTGCTGTCTTTAACATCTGTTTTAGAAAGTAATTGAAAAGCATAAGTAAGAAGCCCATCTCCTACAAGTATAGCATTAGCCTCTCCGTATTTAACATGCGTTGTAGGTTTTCCTCTTCTTAAATCATCATTGTCCATAGCAGGCAAATCATCATGAACCAAAGAATATGTATGTATAAGCTCTAATGATACTGCAGGTATTATTGATTTTTTATAATCGCCTTCAAAAAGCTCGCATGCCAAACAAGTAAGTATAGGCCTTAATCTTTTACCGCCCGCATCCAATGGATATTTAAGCATTTCTATAAAACTATTTTCTAATTCAATATTGCTTTTCTCAAATACATTATCAATAGTTTTATTAATTTCTTCTAATCTTGCATTCATATATTCTTTGAGATTCATAATTCAATCCTGTTTTTATGATTTTTATTTGTTATTAGGCATTATGTAAATAGTATATAATAAGAAGTAAAAATGTAAAGAATAAAAAATAATATATTTTTATATAACTTATAGTAGATTTGTTTCAAAACTACTTGATAAAATTATATATAAAAATTTAGCAATTTGTCAATCATAAAAATAATGTTTTATAATCTGTAATTTTAGTATATAAATACGCAGTCTTTCACCTGCCAAAGGCACGCAGAGCGGGCACGACTGTGAATCTACAACTATAACTAAAAAATACTGAATAAAAAACTATAAGTATTAAGAAATTGAGTTTTGAAACAAGTATTAATATATGATAAATGTTCAAGTCTAACTCCACCCAATTTATACTTCTAAAAATTATAAACATTCTGATATTCTAAATTAAAATCATCTACAATGATATTATATTTCTTATAAAACTCATTTCTATATTTTCATTGTTTGAAAAATCATAAGATATAATTTTATTAGCTAAATAATAACTAGATAGAAAACTTCTTAAATGAACTGCTCTAGATGATAAACTTCATAAAAAACTTTTACTGTATTATTAAAATTAATTTCTTTTATTAGACTAGATATATTTTTTATAAGCTAATCATATTTAATAATTTTATTTGAAAAATCAAACATTAAACATTTTTTTGCATATAAAAAACCTCCTTCATTTATATGCATTTTATTATCATCTATACAGCCATTTTTCAAAAAATAATTAAATAATATTTTCTTATCTTTTTTATAAATTTCAATACCAATCATAGTCATTTTTTAATTAGCATAAAATTAATTAAAAGGGCTATCCTTATCATGTATATTGCTAAGAAGTTTATTTATTATAAATACTAAAGTTTCTTTTTCCTCATCAGTCATATTAGAAAACATAATTTCATTATTTTTTCTAATATCCTCAAATACAATTTCTTTTAATTTTTTACTTTTTTGAGTAAGATATATTTCTTTATACCTCTTATCCTCTAAGCTTATCTTTCTTTTTATAAACCCTTTTTTCTCAAGACGATATAAAGTACCAGCTATTGTAGGATTACTCAAACCTAAAAAATTTTCTATATCTCTTTGATTGATGATTTTTTCTTCGTTATGATAAAGAAACATCAATATATCCATTTGGGAAGATGTAAGTTTATGTTTATCCAAAAATCTATTAAACCTATTGTCTAAAGTAGTATGCAATTCTTTAATCAATTTCCCTATAAAAATGTCTTCCATAATAACTTTTCCTCAGCAATCAAATTTACGCATATACTACATGATATACATTTTTTTTCACAAATCAATATTTATTTTTCTAAATAAGAGTATGAAAACTTATATTGAGCAAAAGGTATATAAAACACATCTTTCAAATTCGGACTTTTTAATACAGCCGGTTCAAAATATGCTATAGGTATTATAACAGCTTCATCTTCTATAAGTATTTTTTCAGCTTTATGAAGTTCACGCATTCTAATGTTCTGATCAATAGTTTTAGAAGCAATACTAATTGCCTCATCAAACTGAGCATTTGTAAATAAAGAGTGATTTTTATAAGAATAGCTAACAAACATACCTAAAAAAGTTGTAGGATCATTATAGCTTCCTGTCCAGCTTGCACTAGCCATAGTATAATTTCTCTCTGTTCTAAAAGCATGAATAAAAGGGGCAAATTCCATTTGAGTAAGTTTAACATCTATTCCAAGATTAACTTTCCACATATTCTGAACTGCTTCAAACATAGGTATATCATTACTAAAAGTAACAATAAACTCTAATACAGGAAATCCTTCTCCATTAGGATAGCCTGCTTCAGCCATTAATCTCTGAGCTTCTTCTACATTCTTTTTATAATCTTCTTTATTAGTGCTTATATATTCACCAGCATTATCTCTGAAATATCCTTCAACATCTGTAACTCCCCAAGGCACTAAAGCTCCTGCAGGCTTACCTGATTTTAATACATTATCTACTATATAGTTTCTGTCTATTGCAAGAGATAAAGCCTTTCTTACTCTTTTGTCTTTTAAAGTTTCATTAGTTGTATTTAAAGCATAATACTGAGTACCTATTCTTGTGGCAGTATCAATATAGCCTTCTTCTCTCAAAGTATCTATATCCTGATAAGGAAACTGATCTGAAAAATGTAAAGAACCCTCTTTTACTCCTGCAACTGCTGAATTAGGATTATCCATAAGAACAAATTTAATTTTTTCAGCAACTATAGTATCAGCTGCCCAATAATTAGTATTTTTTACAACAGTAATGCTTTCATCTGGTTTTCTTTCATATAAAACAAAAGCTCCGTTTCCTATGCAAGTTTTAGGGTTTCTAGTCCAATTATCAGGATCTTTTTCAACCATATCCTTTCTTACAGGTGAAAAAACAGGTAAGTTAACAAGCTCTAAAAAATAGGCTGTAGGATACTCTAATTTCACCTCTAAAGTATAATCATCTATAGCTTTTATTCCAAACTCATCAACCGGCATATATCCGCCATTAACATTAGAAAAGTTAAGTATAGGCTCAAACAAATAACTAGGTTCGCTTGCAGTATCAGGATCAACTACTCTTTTCCATGAATATTCAAAATCATATGCAGTTAAAGGTTTTCCGTCAGACCATTTTCCATTAGTTCTTAAATGAAATATATATGTAAGTCCGTCTTCGGATATTTCCCAACTTTCCGCAGCTCCGGGCTGAATAGCAATATCTTTATATTTTGTAGTTAAACACTCAAATAAATGAGTTACATAGGTAGAGCCTTGCAATGTTATATTCAAAGCAGGGTCTATGGTTTTTGGTTCTGCACCTAAATTCACATGTACAGTATTATCATCAGTAGTTTTTTTACTTGAACAAGAAGCAAAAACTATTAAAGAAATTAAAATTAAATAAAACTTTTTCATCGTACCTACCCTTAGTATGGTTTTAATGTGTGAAATTATATTTTATTATGAAGTTTTGTCAACAAAAATATTTTTATATAACAAAATTAATTTAATTTCTTTCTATACAAATTAAACAGCTCATTTGTATAAATTAATATAGAATTACTGTCAAATAAAAATTGCTCACTATTATCATCAAAATCCGGCTTATTTGGGGTACTATACCAATAATATAATGATAAATTATGATGCGGTATTATTTTTATATTACTATCATCTTTAGCATACAATGATGAATTTGTATTTTCTGTTATTAAATATTCTATTTTATAATCTTGATTAGTATAAGTATTTTCTTTTTTAGTTAAAAATAAATTCATAGCATAATTAAAAATATTTCTTGAATACAAAGTAAAAGGCTCTCCATCAGCATCTCTAGCCATGTTTTTTACAATATCATAAGTAAGCCTTTGTTTTTTACCTATCAAAGAAAAATAATAATTTTGTTTATAATAATGCCAAGGAACTGCAAGAACATGAATGAACATAAATATTATTAACAGATTAAATAATTTAGTCTTTTCATAATATAAATAATTTGTAAATAATAAAATAGTAAAGAAAGATAATGCAAACATTGAAAAATGATAAACATATCCTCCTCCTTTACCTTTTAAAACCATAGGGCAAAGTATAGCTACAGGTATATACAAAAAATAAAATAATAATACTTCTTTTAATAAAGCATCATTTTTAAATCTTTTACCTCTAAATAAATCCTTCTTACATAAAAACATAATAGAATATACAAAAGAAGCAATAACTATAATATGAGAAATTATTATTGTAATTATTACTATAGGACTAAATATACCCCAATATGTTAGTGCAGTTTTTACATCAAATTTATTTAATATAAAAGTAGGAAATATTATTTGTGCATATATTTGTGGGAAGCGTTTATAAAATGCTACAGTATATCCTTTTGATAAATTAATCATCTTTAAAGAGTTATTAAATCCATTTTGAATCTCAACTATTAAATATGGTAAATACAATAAAAATGATATGAACACCCCTAAAGCTAAATATTTAAAATATTTTTTAGAATAATCTATTTTAATGATTAAATAAACTAAAAGTGTAGGAACTATACCATAATATACAGCAAAATGAAATTGTCCCATAATAGCTAAAACAGGAAATAAAAGTGTAGCAAAAACTTTTGAATATTTTTCATCTCTCAAGTACTCTGCAAAAAACATACAAAACAAAAATGAAAACATTACTACAGGATTAGGATTAGTAAAAGAAGTGGTAACTTCAAATATAATACAGTTAACTGCCATAAAAGAAGTCATTATAGCAGCAGAAACAAAACCAAATCTAAAATAAATCCAAATTAAAAATATAAATAAAACTAATAAATATAAACTAACATCAATAATTCTAGCTGTATAATAATTTTCTCCGCCCAAATTAAACAATAGTAAAAATTTAGAATAAAACCCAGCTCCAGGAACTCTTGCTATATCATCAACTAAAAGCCCGCTTGTAACTAATCTTGCTCCTGTATGAGGAATTTCTTTATTATCATAAGCTGTTCTCATCTCATAAAAATGCTGTTCATTATCATTAGATAAAAAATAATCTTTTTGAAAATAAAAGCTGGATATTAAACTTATTATAATGGATAATACAATTAACAATTTTAATAAAACATAATTTAAATTTTTTTTCATAATTCATTCCTAATTTTAATTATAAAAAATTATATAAAATTCTCCGGACTTAATAATTCATCATTACTATGCTGAAATTTATAAACTAATATATATTCATTTGTATAAATTAGTTTAGAATTAGAAGCTAAATAATTTATATATTTTGGATAAGCCGGATCATCTGAATTATTTAATTTTATAAAATCAATAAGTATATATAAATTTGTACCATTATTATTACAATTCCAAGCATATTCTGAAAATAAATTTTTTGATATATCACAATAAGTCTCCTTTCTCTCTCCATATATTGAGATTAAGTTTACATCCATACCGCCATTAGAATCATCATAAATAGTTTTAATAATATTTTTCATATTAAGAAATCCGCTTTGTAATTCATACATTAAATACGGAACATACTGTAAAAAAGATAAAAATACACCTATTACCCAAAATGTTAAGTATTGTTTGGTACGTTTAAATCGAATGAGCAAATAAATTATTATAGTAGGTACAACAGAAAAAAAAGTAAAAAAATGAAGCTGAGATATTAATGCTATTATAGGAAATATAATAACAACTGAAAATCTAACAATATTTTCATTTTTACTATCTATATATTCATACAAAAAAATAAATAATAAAAAACTAAAAATTAAAGCTAAATTTGGATTCCATAAATCTGTTAATGAAATAATAAAATATGGATTCATTAATATCAAGGAACCTATAATAGATGTAATAAATAAACCATATTTTTTATAAAACCAAAACAAAAAAATAAAAAATATTGATAAACTAAATAACAAATTAATTATTTTAGCACCAATTAAATTTTCAGAAGCTAATTTATAAAATATATAATAAGCTCCGCCAGGAACTCGTCCTGTTACAAATTCATCATCTATAGTACGGCTGTTTGTAAATCTAGTACTTGTAACAGGAATTTTTCCGCTTTCATACCATCTTTTTATATCATAAAAATGCTGTTCCTGGTCAGTTCTTATGGCTCTATTAAATACAATATATGAATCTAAATAAATATTAACAGTAATAGATATTATTAATAAAACAATACATAATATCATTTTATTTAATTTATTAATCATATATTCTCCATAAAAAATTATTGACTTTTATTATTTTCAATGTATCTGTAAACTTTCAACTTATCATCGCCGGCAATTATTTCTGCATCACTAGGCAAATTATTTAATATATCATCATAAGGTCTTGATTTACCTGTTGTTTTTAACCTTATATTTTCAACCTCATAATAAATAAAATATACTAGTTTTGAATTATCATCTCTATTCCAATCTAAATTTGGAAAATAAGCTAGCTTCATATTATCAAAGTAATTTTCATCATAAGGTATTATTTTAAAAGCTCTGCCTTCAGCATCTTTAGATATAGCAGTTAATATATTTCTAAACTTCTTCTCTGTATATGGAGCCTCAAATAAATTATAATATCTTGTAAGATGTAAAAATCCCATATTTATACTATTTAATGTGAGAAGTATTATAGAAATCATAAGCAGTTTATTCTTATTTTTTAATAATTCATTAAATAATATTATTATAGTTATAAAAGAAAAAGCAAATACCCCATATAGGTATCTGAATGTGCCGGGTACTGATTTAAATATAAAAAATGTAAAACAAGTAGCTGGTATAAATAGTAAATAAAATATAAACCCTTCTCTTTCAATAATATATGTTGAAATTTTTGATTCATTTTTTCTTGATTTAATAAGAAATATGATAGAGTATATAAATGCTGCTAAAGAAATAACGGCAGTAATAGCTAAAAATATCATACCTATAATAAAAGTATTTTCATTAAACCAAAAATAATTTACAGGTGTTGAATTAGTACCATATAAGACAGAAATCTCATTTGTAGGAAAAATAAGTATCGAATAAACTTGAGGAAGACCTTTAAACACAGAAGAACTCTGCATATTCAGCATTAAATTCATATTAAAAAAGCCATTTTTTATCTCTGAAACCAAATAAGGCAAATAAGTTAAAAAAGCAATAAATACACCAAGCAAATGAGCTTTAATATATTTTAAGGTTCTCTTATATCTTATTATAAGATAAATAATAGTAGTTGGAACAATAGAGAAAAATACAGCAATATGCCCCTGAGCCATTAATGCTTCTATAGGAAAAATTAGCATTGCAAATGTAGAAGCTAATTTATCATCATTATTTGATACATATTCAGAAAACATTATAAAAAGTATAAAAGAAAGCATCAATGGTATATTAGGATTCCAAAAATCATTTGAGGAAAACATAACATATCCATTAGTAAGAATTAATGCTGACAAAACGGCACATAAATACAGAGAAAACTTTTTATATACCCAAAACAAAAATATAATGAGTATTAAAGCACAAAGTATTATATAAATAATTCTAGCACCGGTAATAGATGCTCCTCCCAAAGTATAGCATAATAAATAAAGTATATAATAAAATCCGCCCGGTATTCTTGCATAAGTAGTATTATCTCTTACATCCAAAGGATTTGTGAGTCTATTTCCTACAACAGGTATAGTTTTTGTTTCATAATACTGTTTCATATCATATAGATGGTATATAGGATCTATATAAATAGCTGTTTTATTAAAAGCATAAAAATGTATAAATATTGAAGAAACAACTACTGCAAATATAGAAATGATAAACAATTTTTTCATTTTAATTTTTTCCGGCAAAATGCTAAACTAAATGACAAGCACAATAATGACCGCTTTCTACTTCTCTAAACTCAGGTACTTTTTCTGCACAAACAGCCTCAGCCTTAGGACATCTAGTTCTAAACTTACAGCCTGAAGGAGGATTGATTGGAGAAGGTATTTCACCTGAAAGTATTATACGCTGTTTAGTTTTAGCTATAGAAGGCTCTGATATAGGTATTGCAGAAATCAAAGACTGAGTATAAGGGTGAAGTGATTTTGTGTATAATGATTCACTGTCTGTAAGCTCTACAATATTACCCAAATACATAACCCCTATTCTTTTTGATATCTGACGAACTACAGCTAAATCATGAGCTATAAAAAGATAAGTAAGCCCCATATCCTGCTGCATATCATAAAGCATATTTATAATCTGTGCCTGTATTGATACATCTAAAGCTGATACAGGTTCATCGCAAACTATAAACTCTGGATTAACTGCCAAAGCTCTCGCTATACCAATACGCTGTCTCTGTCCGCCTGAAAACTCATGAGGATATCTCTGTGCCTGCTCGGCATTAAGCCCTACAAGTTTGAGAAGATTAATAACTTTTTCTCTTCTTTCATTTTTTGTAGAATATAGTTTATGTACATCGAGAGCTTCGCCTATTATATCTTCAACAGTCATACGAGGATTAAGAGAGGCATAAGGATCTTGGAAAATTATCTGCATCTTTTTAGCATAATTGCGGTAGTTTTCATTATTAACTTCTTCTCCGTCAAAAAATATTTTTCCGCTTGTAGGTTTATATAGATGAAGTAAAGTTCTTCCCAAAGTAGTTTTTCCGCTACCAGACTCTCCAACAAGTCCAAAAGTTTCTCCCTTATTTATGGTAAAAGATACTCCATCAACAGCTTTTACTGTTTGTATACTTCTTCCAAAGAATCCGCCTTTGATTTTAAAATGTTGTTTCAAATCTTGTATTTCTATTAAAGGTTTCATAAAAACTCTCTTTTATTTACTATATTTGCTATTTTATTATTAAATAAAAAATTATTTAGGCATTTGATGAAGCCAGCAGGCCGAAAAATGTCCTTTCTCAAACTCTGTTATAGGAGGCTTATTATCAATACATACTTTCATACATTCTTCGCATCTTGTACTAAATGGACAGCCTGCCTTCATATTTAAAAGGTCAATAGGAGTTCCCTCTATAGGAATAAGTCTGTCCTGCTTTATGTCAATACGCGGAAGTGATTTCAAAAGTCCCAATGTGTAAGGGTGTTTAGGACGCTCGAATATATCAAAAACAGTGCCGCGTTCTACTATGCCGCCTCCGTACATTACTATAATATCATCTGCCATATCAGCTACAATTCCAAAGTCATGCGTAATTAGTATAACAGCCATATGTATTTTTTTCTGTATATCTTTTATAAGCTCTAGTATCTGTGCCTGTATGGTAACATCAAGTGCAGTTGTAGGCTCATCAGCTATGAGTATTTTAGGACTTCCTGCAAGTGCCATCGCTATCATTATACGCTGACGCATACCGCCTGAAAGCTCATGAGGATATTGTTTTATTCTTCTTCTAGGTTCATTAATACCAACTAATGTAAGAAGTTCAACTATTTTCTCTATTGCATCGGTTTTGCTTATTTTCTGATGCGTAGTTAAAGCCTCCATTAATTGGTTTCCTATAGTGTATACAGGATTAAGACAAGTCATAGGGTCTTGGAAAATCATAGAGATTGAGTCACCTCTGATTTTCTTTTTTTCATGCTCTGAAAGTTTAAGCAAATCTCTGCCTTCAAAAAGTATCTCCCCATTCATAATTTTACCTGGCTCTTCTATAAGCCCCATAATAGAATATGCTGATACACTCTTACCGCTTCCAGATTCTCCTACTATTCCTAAAACTTTTGATTTATCCAAATTGTAAGAAATATTATTAACAGCCTTAACCTCTCCAAGAGGAGTAAAGAAAGATACTTGTAAATTTTTAACTTCTAACAAATGATTATTATCCATATATATACCGCCTTTATAAACTTCCTTATCTGTTCTTCATTCTAGGATCTAATGCATCTCTTAATCCGTCGCCAACCAAATTAAAGCAAAGTATTATAATACTTATCAAAGCAGCAGGAAAAAGAAGCTGATAAGGATAAGAATAAACACCGCTTACAGCATTAGAAGTAAGTGATCCTAAAGAAACCATAGGGGCACTAACTCCCAAACCTAAGAAACTTAAAAAAGCTTCAACAAATATAGCATTAGGTATCTGAACCATAGCAGATACTATTATAGCTCCCATAGCATTAGGTATTAAATGCTTGAAAATTATTCTGCTGTGAGGAGTTCCTAAAGCTCTGGCGGCAGTTACAAACTCCTGACCCTTTAATGCTAAAATCTGCCCCCTTGTCATTCTTGCCATATTAGTCCAATAAAGCAGAGATATAACTATAAATATACTAAAAAGTCCTGGACCTAAAAGTCCTATTCCTCTTAATGATTCATTTTGTAAAAATAATTTATCCATAGGGGCTTTAAGTACAACTGATAATAATACAACTACTAAAAGTGTAGGAACTGCACTTATTATATCTACTATACGCATCATAATACTGTCAGTAATACCACCGAAATATCCTGATATAGAACCATAAACTATTCCTATTATTACAACCAAAGTAGCAGATACTATACCTATTAAAAGAGAGATTCTTGCCCCTATCATACATCTTACAAGCAAATCTCTTCCCAAAGTATCAGTACCGAATGGATGTTCAAAAGTAGGAAGGCTATTTTCCACACCTCTATTTATCTGAGCATATCCGTATTCTGAAACCATAGGTATAATAATAGAAAGAACAGCTATAATAGCAATAACTATAATAGATACCAAAGCAATTCTATTTTTTTTAAATCTTCTGTATGCATCCTGCCAATATGTTACACTCTCTCTTTTTACCTCAGCTGAAGCCTTCTCTTCATCTGTAGCTTTAACAAATAATGATTTATCTAAATTATCTAAACTATTTTCCATTTAATATCCGCCTTTTATAAAAATTATTCCTGTATTTTTATTCTAGGGTCTATAATACCATAAGATAAGTCAACCAAGAAATTCATAGCTATTAAAAAAGCTCCGTAAAATATTGTAACACCTAGTATTGTAGGATAATCTCTTTGTGTTATGCTTTCAACAAAGTATCTTCCAAGACCTGGTATATTAAATATTTTCTCTACTACGAATGAACCAGTTAATATTCCTGCTGCAAGAGGTCCTATATAAGTAACTATTGGTATAATGGCATTTCTTAAGGCATGTTTAAATATTATTATGCTTCTTGATATACCTTTAGCCCTTGCTGTTTTTATATAATCCTGATGAATAACATCAAGCATAGAGCTTCTCATAAGTCTAGCCATAAAGCTTAAAGAACTAAAAGATAAAGCAAATCCGGGCATTATATACTGAGCAAAAGAATCAAAACCATAAGCTGGAAGAAGTCTTAATTTTACAGAAAATACTATAATAGAAACTGTAGCTACAACAAAGCTAGGTACTGCTATACCTAGAGTGGCTGCAACCATTACAGCCCTGTCTACAAATTTACCATGCCTCAATGCAGCAACTATTCCAAATAATACCCCTATAGTAGTAGAAATAAACATACTAAATATTCCAAGCCTAAATGACACTGGAAAAGCTCTTATAATAGTTCCTGAAACTGACTGTCCTATTTTAGTAAGAGAAGTACCTAAATCACCTTTTAAAGCATTATTTAGATAATTACCATATTGTACTATTAATGGTTTATCAAGTCCGTATTTTCTATTCAAGTTTTCAAGAGCAACCTTACTAAGAGGCTTTTCTCCTACGAAAGGTCCGCCCGGTACTGTGTGCATCAAAAAGAATGTTATTGTTACTATAACAAAAAGTGTTAGAAGTGAAATTAATAATCTTTTTATAACATAAGAAAACATAAAAAATACCTTCTTGATTAGGATAATGCAAATAACTAAAATTAGTATTGACATCATATTATCTATTAAAATGAAACTTTTGTCAAACTTTAAAATAAAGCAAATTTTGTTTAATTGATGCGTATATAACATATTTTTAGTTTAAAAAACATGTATTACTTACTAAGTTAAATTAATTCAAATAAACTATGCTAAAAATTAAATCAAAAATTAATGCGTATATAAATTTAAGAAGTTTTTTATTATTCTATACATACTAAATTTAAAAATACATTCAACGCACGGTGAACAAAATTTTTTATATAATTTAAATTATTATTATTAATTCATCTGTAATTATAATATCACTCTGCGTGCGGTTTAGATATTGTAAATCTTAATAAAATTTTGGGCGGGTGCTTTAATTTCAGTTATAAACCAAAAAGAAATATGACATAAAATTATCAGAAAAATTTAAAAAGCCTAGATGGCGGGATTCAGTATAAGTAAAATGCATTTCTAATAAGAATTATATTTTTATTGGAAATAATTCTAAATAATTGTTATAATATTAGTATGAAAAAAATAATTTTATTAATTATAATACTATTAATGTCGCTGTTTTTATCATGCAGAAACAGTATCACTCCAGCATCATATATAAATTCTACTGATAATGAATATTTAGAATACTTGGAATACGGGCTAGAAATAGATGAGGCTAATACACAGAATATGGAAGAGGCATTGATACGATATGCTAATAACAATAATGGAAAATATAAATTAATATTTAAAGGAACATCAACTAAAAAATATGATATTTGGAGTTCAATTACTCAAATGCTTAATTATATTTCTTTGGAAAACATAGAAATTGAAGTATCTTTAAAATATGTAAATTTTCCAGATAATAAAATACAAGATTATTTATTTGGAGCAAATGCTATTAATAAATCAGTAAAAAAAATAATACTTCCAGACACAATAACAGAGATAGGTGAATATTCTTTTTATTGTCCTGGATTAACAAATATAAATCTTCCTGATACATTAACGAAGATAGGCAGAAGAGCATTTGTAGCATGTTATGATTTAAAAACTTTGAAATTACCTAATTCATTAAATACTATAGATGAGTTAGCATTTTCATTATGCGGACTTGAAAGTATAGAAATTCCTGATTCTGTAACTTCTATAGCAAAATCGGCATTCGGAGACTGCGATAATTTAACATATATAAAATTACCTAATAATTTACATACCATATCTGATAGTACATTTGAAAGCTGTAATTTATTAAATACAATAACTATACCGGCATCTGTAAAAGTAATAGAAAAAAATGCTTTTTATTATGACAGAAATTTGGAAAGTGTAAGATTCTTAAATAATGATCCTTCATCAATGATTATTGCTAATAATGCATTTGTAGGATGCAGTTTAAAAATAGTATATATACCGTCAAGCAGTACAGCTTCAGATGAAACTTGGAGAACTGCTTTAAATTTAGATTCATCTGTAAATATTATAAGAAAATAATATAAGATTTTGGGTTTATATTAAGTATTATACTTCTTAATACAGACCCAAAATTATGAAATTTATTATATTAGTCAATTTAATTTTTGAATATAATTATTTTATTAATCCTATATCTTTTCTGTAGTATTTATCTTTAAAATCTATTTTTTCAATATCTTCGTAAGTTAACTTTCTAGCCTCTTCTAAAGTATCTGCTATATTAACAACATTAAGAACGCGTCCGCCGTCAGTAACAATATTATTATTTTCATCTATTTTCGCCCCAGCAATAAAACATTTGCCTTTTATATTTTCAATGCCTTCTATTTTATATCCTTTATTATAGCTTGCTGGATATCCGCCTGATGCCATTACAACACAGCATGCATGTTTATTTTTCCATTTGATATTTAAATTTGATAAATCTCTTTTCATAGCGGCTTCTATAATAGATAAATAGTCAGTATCCAAAAGCTGAAGTACTGCCTGAGTTTCAGGGTCGCCCATTCTTACATTATATTCCAGCAAGTATACACCTTTTTTTGTTATCATAATACCAAAGAATATTATGCCTGCAAAAGACATTTTTTCGGACTTTATACCTTTAAGTGTAGGCCCTAATATATCTTTTATAAATAATTCTTCTGCTTCTTTTGTATAGTAAGGATTAGGAGCAATAACTCCCATTCCTCCTGTATTATTTCCAGTATCATTATCACCTATCTTTTTATGATCTTTTGCGGATATAAAAGGTATTATAACATTGCTGTCGGTTACTGAAAGTATAGATGCTTCAACACCTTCTAAAAACTCTTCTATTACAATTTCATCTCCAGCTTCTTTAAATATTTTTTTAACCATTATATCTTCTAAAGCGTTTTGAGCCTCTTTTTTATCTTGGCATATTAAAACGCCTTTTCCCAAAGCAAGTCCGCTCGCCTTTATAACTATAGGATAACTGCATTTATTTAAATACTCACTTGCTTTATTATAATCAGTAAATGTTTCATATTCTGCAGTTTTAACTCCATACTTTTTCATGAAATTTTTAGCATAAACTTTTGAGCCTTCAAGTATAGCAGCATCTTTATTAGGTCCAAATATTTTTAATCCGTTTTCTTCAAACTTATCAGCTATTCCGTATACAAGCATCTCTTCGCTTCCTACAATAGTTAAATCAATATTTTCTCTTTTGGCAAAATTTAATATTTCATCTATAGAAGAAATTTTTACATTTTCGCATTTGTTTTCTTTTTCAGTTCCAGCATTACCTAAAGCACAATATATTTTTGATACTCTTTCATTTTTACTCAAATTATTGCAAATGGCATGCTCTCTGGCACCTGAGCCTATAACTAATATTTTCATATTTTTTCCTTAATTTTTATTTTTATAAAAACTATTCTCTATAAGTATATAGATACTAATAATTTTTTGTTATAACTTTTCTACTTCCTCTATACTCAAACCTGTATTATTACTGATAAACTTAATATCTAAACCAGATTTTTTAAGACTTTTAGCTATGCTTAAAGCTTTATTTTTTTCACCCTTTTCTATACCTTGTTCTATTCCCTCTTTTATTCCTTCCTCTCTCTCCTTCTTTAACATTAAAGTTTGTCCATATAAAAAAGCATCTCTAGCATTATAAACTTCCATTTCTTTTTCACTTGATATAAATCTTTCATATTTATCTATTACTTTAGGCATGATATCATTGACCTCCTTTAATTTTTCTTTAACTTTATTTAAATCCTTAACTGTAAAAAACTCTATCCAAGATAATATCTTATTTCTCTTGATATCATCTATATTTGAATTATTAAGTACCTTTATAAATCTTGGTACTTCTATTATATGCATTTGCATCATATCTAATGATACCTGATGATTTTCAGTATCTATTAATTTAAAACATCTATGTGCCTTACCCTCATCATAAAAGTCCATATTAAAATTAACAAAATTAATACTTATTACCTGACTGATAATATCATAAGACTCATTTTCATTTAATTCACTAACAATATTTTTCGATATATAATAAAATATCCTTTTTACAAAGTCTATATTTCCAGATAATTGTATTTCTATAATAATTTTTTTATTGTCTTTAGTAATAGCTTTAACATCAAGAACAGATTCTTTAAGATTAATATTTTCAGGAAGATTATGAGGATTAATTATTTCTAAATTATGTACTTCTTGAAAGCCTGAATCTCTAAGAACGCAATTAACTATATTTTCAAGTATATCTTCATTTCCAATAGAGCCTAAAAGATAGCGTACAAAGTAATCATTCATTCTGTTAATATTTCTCATATAAAAATTATAACAAAAAGGATAATAAAAGTAAATAATAAACTATAAGTTATAAAAACTATATTAGACATGTTGCAATTTTGTATTTTTATACAGTTAAGATTAAAAATATATAATAGACTTGTTTCAAAACTACTTGACAAATAATTTTATGATTTTGTTATTTTATGCTAAATTATATAATATTAATTATTAAATAAATCATATGTTGTATATGTGGTATAATTTATTATTTTGACATATAAATATGCAGTCCTTCGCCGCAGGAGTACTTCGTATGCTTCTCGCCGCAGGCGGGCTGTGCCTGGGTCACACCGAGTAGGTGCCTAGACGGCAAAAGAAGTGGGGTTTTGCGAAGCCCCAACTATATCAAAAAAATACTAAATAAAAAACTATAAGTATTAATAAATTGAGTTTTGAAACAAGTCTAATATAAGTTTTATTTATAGTAATTTTATATATTATTTTTTGTTTTAAATGTATTGTAATTTTATCGTAATAAGATATAAAAATGCAGTCTTTCGCGAAGCATATCCGAGATTGTTCGAGGATATTGCTTCTCGCCTGCCAAAGGCACGCACAGCGAGGAGTACTTCGTATTGTGGTATCACCGAGTAGGTGACTTAACTATGCACGTAGAGCGTCGGTAAAAGAAGGTGGGCACGAATGTGTACTTCGTAGGTAAAGCTCCAATTATTAAAACTATAAATATTATTTTTAAATTTATTATATAATAGACTTGTTTCAAAACTACTTGACAAAAAATTTTATGAGTTTGTTATTTTATGCTAAATTATATAATATTAATTATTAAACAAATAGTATGTTTTATATGTGGTATAATTTATTATTTTAACATATAAATATGCAGTCCTTCGCCGCAGGCGTACTTCGTATACTTCTCGCCGTAGGCGTACTTCGTATGGGTCACCAAAAGAAGTGGGGGTGTGGGGGCTAGTCCACACAAATTATAAATAAAATTACTTTTGAAACAAGTCTAATAATGTTTGACATGTTTTATAAATTATTGTTTTAGTATATCAATATGCAGTCTTTTTGCTTCTTTGTGTCAACAAAAGAAGTGGGGTTTGGCACGACTGTGTGCTTCGCAGCAAAGCCCCAACTATAATAAAAAAAATATTAAATTAAAAAACTATAAATATTAAAAATTTGAGTTTTGAAACAAGTCTAATAATATCATTATATATAATTGCAACAGGTATAATGAATTTGAGGGGAGGAGACTCCTATAATAAAATTAAAAATATATTTTATAATTATTTATCAATTTAATTTATATACATTATTGGCATTATAAAACATACAAATACAGAAAATACTAAATATACATATATAAACATTAAATGTTTGTTATCTATGACTATATTTAAAGTATTATTATACTCTCTGTTTTGAAATGAGTTTATAAAAGATTTTATAGTATTTAAAGAAATTAATATTAAATGTATTAGAAATAGTATATTTAAAATGAGTAATGTTAATTTATTAGGAGTAAGTCCGTAATTTACTATTCTGTATATAGTTGCGGTTATAGTTAATATATCAAAGAGTAAAGCAAATATTGGCACTATAAGATACATTGCTTTTATGAATATATTTGATTTTTTATCCATTCTTGCAAACATCAAATTAATTATAGTTAATGATAAAATTATATTATACAATACATATACAAATCTATTATTATATGGTCTTGCTTCATAAGGCAGCATAAAAAACATCATTATAAATATAGAAAACAAGTTTATTACTAAAAAGAATCTTGAAATATAAATTGATATTACAGATTTGGTATTATTATATATGTAATATGATATAAATGGTATGAATCCGTATAAAAATATTATAGAACATATAACAAATTTTGCTATTGTAAATCCGATTCCTGTTGATGCTGAAAATAATTCCATTATAGAAAATCCAACTATAAAAAGAAGAGAAAATAATATACTCAAAATGGTGCTGCTTCCTGTATTAATTATTAAGAACCATATAAAAGTATCTGCAAATAAAGTAAAAAAGTCAGATATAGAATCAGTATCTGTTACATTAAATGAATTGTATGAAAGCATCATTATTACAAAGTATATTATATTAAAAAATATGAGTCTATTTATTAATATCTGAAAGTCTGTAGTATTTGCAGGTGGCATATAAACATAATTAAAGGATATATTAGAGAAAATTGCTATTAAAGATATAAATAAAAATGATAAAAATGTAATAAAAATAAGTTTTTTATTTAAATTATTTATATGAAAAATTACAGTAAAACAAAATAAATAAAGACTAATAAAAAAATGGATATTCAAAAATATTGGAAATATATAGCCTCTATCAATGTTTCGTAATGTAAGTATATAAACACATATAGGAATAGTTGATATTACTGGTATTAATATTTTTAAATAATTAAATTTTTTTATATTATTTTTTGCAGTTAAATTATCATTCATTTCATAATCTCCGTATTTTGCTTAAATAATAGACTTGTTTCAAAACTACTTGACAAGATTGTATATTAAATTTTTATAATTTATCAATTATAAAAATAATATTTTACATGTTGTATAAAATATAGTTTTAGTATATAAATATGCAGTCTTTCGCCGCAGGCGTACTTCGTATGGGTCACCAAAAGAAGTTGGGGTGTGGGGGCTAGTCCCCACAAAATTATAAAAAATTAGTTTTGAAACAAGTCTAATATATATCATAAATAAAAAAAATCAATTATAAATAATATAATGCTTTTTGTTGAAAAAAGTGTTTTTTTATATTAAACTTGGATAATTATAAATCATTTAGGATTTTGGATTATGTATAATGATATGGAAAATTATTTTTATGAGTTCTATAAAAAGTTGGAGAGAGATTCTATATTAATGTCATTAGATTTTAATACAGAGAATGAATTATCAGAAAACTTATATACTATAGATAAAAACTATAAAGTAATAAAAAATGATATAACAAATATTCTCTCAGGATATTCATTCAATAACAATTTATTAATTCATAATGGAAAATTATACAATAAATCAGAGATAAATGATAATAAAGAATATATAAATGAATTAATATATAATGCATTTAATAAAAATATATTGTACGCCATACCTTTATATTTGGCAGATGATACTAAAAAAATTAATAAGGCATTATTTTTGGATAGGGACGGTATATTAATGGAGGATGTAGGATATATAGGCACTATAGATAGAGTAAAAATAAAAAAAGAGTTTATTGATGTGGTAAAATATGCAAATGAGAAAGGATATATAACAATAGTAACAACCAATCAGGCAGGGGTATCATATAATTATTATACTAATGAAGATGTTAATAATGTTCATAAATATATTTACGATGAATATAAAAAGGGCAGTGCGATTATAGATGATTTTTATTATTGCCCTTATCATATTAAAGGACATGTAGAACCTTATAATATACTATCAGTATTGAGAAAACCAGAAGCAGGAATGCATTTGCTTGCTTCAAAAAAATATAATATAGATTTATATAATTCTTTTATGATAGGCGACAGAGACAGCGATATTATAAAAATACCTTATCTTAAAACTTTATTAATACAAACTGATGTTTATGAAATAGAAAATAAAAAAAATATAGTAAAAATAGATGATATATATAATATTATCAAATAGAAATCATAAAAATATTATTATCTATTTTAATCTAATTTATTGCGGTATTTCAGGTATTTCATTATTTTTCAATCTTTCAATAAAGCTTCTTAAGTCATTTTTACTATTTTGATTATTATTAACTTTTCCTCTTTCAATGATTCTCTTAGTACCAAGACTTACTATTGTCTGTATGTCCAAAATGAAGCTTACAGTACCATCACCCAAAACAGTAGCACCAGCCAAACCTTCGCTTTTTGTAATATTATCTTTAAGAGTTTTGATAACTATATCCTGTTCTCCTATTAGGTTATTAACAAGAAGTGCCACTTTTTTACCTTCAGAAGAAAGTATAACAGCATAGTAAGATTTTATATTGCTGTATCTTGAAGGAAGTCTGAATAATTCTTTGATGCTAAGTACATTAATAACATCATCTCTAACTTTAATAACTTCTATACCTTCCAATTCCTGAATATCTTTAACATCTATTTTTACAGTTTCTAATATACTGTTAATAGGAACTGCATAATATTCTTTTTCTGCATCAACTATAAGAGCCTGAATAATGGCAACAGTAAGAGGAATTCTTAAGAAGAAAGTAGAACCTTTTCCCCATTCTGTTTCTATACCCACAGTACCATTAATTTTTTCAAGACTTTTCTTAACAACATCCATACCAACACCACGGCCTGATACATTTGTAATTTTAGCAGCGGTAGAAAAACCCGGAGCAAATATATATTCAAGCATTTGTTTTTCAGATAGTTTAGCATCAGCAGAAACAAGTCCTTTTTTAACGGCACTTTCAAATATTTTCTGCGGTATCATTCCTTTACCATCATCAGATATTTTAATAATTATCAAGTTGCCTTCATGCGAAGCACCTAAAACAACAGTTCCTGTTCTAGGCTTACCTGCTTTTTCTCTGTCATCAGGATGTTCTATACCATGGTCCATTGCATTTCTGATAATATGTACTAATGGATCTACCAATACTTCAATAACAGATTTATCTAATTCTGTTTCTTCTCCGTACATTTCTAATTTTACTTCTTTACCTAAATCTCTTGATAAATCTCTTATAAGACGAGGGAATCTGTTGAAAGTCTGAGCTATAGGAAGCATTCTTATTTTCATTACAGTTTCCTGAAGTTCATTTGTTACCCTAGTAAGAAGCTGATAAGAGTTTCTGAATTTGTCTAATGTGTTTTTAAACTCTTCTTCCATTTTTACAATTTCAGTTAATCTATTATTAAATCCGTCAATGTAAGTATTCCTAATTTCTTTGGCTTCTTTTTTTTGCAAATGCTCTTCAAATTTTCTAAGTATCTGAACAATACTGTCTCTATAGTATCTTTTTACTTCATTTATGCCATTACCTATTATTTTTTGATATGAAGTAAGATCGTCATCATATTGTACATAAGAACTTTTGTTTGTTACAAGCTCTCCAACCTGATTCATCATGGCATCTATTCTGTCGCTTTCTACCCTTAAGAATGAACTTTGTCTTTCAATCTTATGCTCTTTTCCGCCTTTGGCAGCATCAGGTTTTTTTGCTGCATTTGGAGCAGGTGCAGCAGCTTCTTTAGTTTTTTCTGCTGCTTCTTTTTGTTTTTTCTCCTGAAGGAATTTTTCATATTCCTCTAATATAATCTCTTCAATAGATATTTCTTTAGTAACATCAGGCAATGTAATAGCATCTATTATAGTTTTATCTTCATTAATGGTAGCAAGTATATATGTAACATGTTCATAAAACTCATCTCCCTCCAAAGATTCTAAAGGAGGAATACTTCCCATTATTTCGCCTAAATCTTTCAAAGCAACGAATACCTGAACACCTCCAACTGTTCTCATAGGGCTTTCAGGATCAAAACTTACATGAACTAATTTAGTTTTTACACCTTCTTCAACATTATCTCTTATTATACCTAATAAATCATTATCATTTGGAAGAAGTTCATATTTATTAACTTTTTTTTCAGCTTCAGGAGATGATGTCTGAGGAGCAGAAGATGCAGCAGGCGAATCATTTGTAGGTGTAGAAGGGGCAGCCCCTAATTTCATATTTTTAAAATCTTCTAATTTTTTAATTTCAGCTTCTATATCTCCAGAATACTCACTTTCTTCGCTTGCCGTATTAATAAGGTCTTTTAATATATCTATACCTTTTAAAAGCACATCTATAGTAGCATCATCTACTTCTATTTTATTGTTTCTTATTAAATCTAATAAATCTTCAAATCTGTGGGCATATTTTTGAGTTTCAACTAGCTCTACAGCACCGGCACTTCCTTTTAAAGTATGAACCGCTCTGAATATTTCTTGTATGGCATCAACATTATCTCTTTCATTATCTAAAATAAGAATATTTTGTTCTAGTCTGTCAAGCATTTCAAATGCTTCTTCAAAGAAATCTTTAAGCAGACTTTTTATATAATCATCCATTTATACGCCCCGTAAAAATTTAAAATCTTATTATATATTATCGTAAAAAGTTAAAAATATCTATAGTAAATAATATTTTGCTTGAAAATATAATAATTTATTATATGATAAAAACAATTAAATGTCTACTTTTATTTTAAAGGAGTATAAAAATGAAAATATGTATAATAGGTACAGGTTATGTAGGACTTATTACAGGTGCATGTTTAGCTGAAATGGGAAATTATGTAATATGTGTAGATAATGATGAAGAAAAATTAAAAAAACTTAAAAATGGTATTACTCCTTTATATGAACCCGGTTTGGAAGAACTTATTATTGATAATGTTTCTGAGGGAAGATTAGAATTTACCAATGATTTAGATTATGCTGTAAAAAACTCTATTGCTTGTTTTATTGCTGTTGGAACTCCTTCAGGCGATGATGGAAGCTGCGATTTGAGTTTTGTACTATCTGTAGCTAATGATATCGGAAAATCTATGAACGGATATAAAGTTATAGTAGATAAATCAACCGTACCTGTTGGAACTCATAAATTAGTAGAAGATGAAATAAAAAAACATTACAGCGGAGAGTTTGATGTGGTTTCAAATCCAGAATTTTTAAAACAAGGTGCTGCTGTTGATGATTTTTTAAAACCTGACAGGGTAGTTATAGGTTCAAACTCTGAAAAAGCTATAGATATAATGAGAGATATTTATAATCCTTTTACAAGAACAGGAAATCCTATAATAATAATGGATGTTCGTTCTGCTGAGATGACTAAATATGCTGCTAATGCTTTTTTGGCCACTAAAATATCATTTGCTAATGAAATTGCTAATATATGTGAAAAAGTAGGTGCTAATGCCGATTTAGTTAGAATTGGTATGTCAAGTGATAAGAGAATAGGAAATCAGTTTTTATTTCATGGTTTGGGATACGGTGGGAGTTGTTTTCCAAAAGATGTACAGGCTTTGATAAAAACAGCATCTGATTATGGTATAGACTCTGATTTGCTTAAAGCTGCATATCAAGTTAATGTTAATCAAAGGAAGATTTTTGTCAATAAGATTTTAAAACATTATAATAATGATATTAAAGGCAAAACATTTGCTTTATGGGGATTGGCATTTAAGCCTAGAACTAATGATATGAGAGAAGCCCCATCTATCACTATAATAAATATGCTTTTAGATGCGGGTGCTAGTATTAGGGCTTATGACCCTAAGGCTTTTGATAATGCTAAAGCTATATTTGGAGATAAAATATATTATGCTGAAAACTCTTATGATGCTTTGAAAGGTTCTGATGCTTTGATTTTAGTTACAGAATGGAACGAGTTTAGAAGACCTAATTTTGATAAAATAAAAGAGCTTTTAAAAGAGCCTATTATATTTGATGGAAGAAATCAGTATGATAAAAAAAGAATGGAGGAAAGAGGTATTAAATACATATCATTAGGTGTTGCAGATAATTAATATATGATATATTTTATTTCAGATACTCACTTTTTTTATATGCCTTCAAGCAGAAAAAATGTATTTGATGATTATCAAGATATGCATAATTATTTAATAAATAAATGGAATGAAAAAATAAGTAAAGAAGATGATGTATATATAGTAGGCGATTTTTCCAATGATAGAGGATATTTAAAAACTGCGGAGTTATTAAAATTATTAAATGGTAATAAATACCTTATAAAAGGTAATAATGATAAATTTTTAAATAATAATAAATTTGATAGAAATCTATTTAAATTTATTAAAGACTATTATATTTTAGATATAAAAAATTACAGCAGTATTATTAAAAAAATAGTTTTATTCCATTATCCTATATTGGAATGGGAGGGCTATTATAATAATACTATGCTGATACATGGACATTGGCATAAAGATAAAAAATATCATAATTTAGCATTCAATATTGCATGTGATATTCATAATTTCAGCCCATTGTCTATTAATGAAATATTAAAAATGGTGCTAAATGAATAATCATAAAGATATACTATTAAATAGGCTTCATACTACTATAGAGCATCAAAACGAAATAGAAAATGACTGCATTAAATTTTTGAGTTATGATATTACTATTGAGCCTAAAATAGTGCAGCTTGAAAAGAAAAAAAGTATATTATGCACAATATATTTTTATGTTAAAGCTCCTCTTTTTGATAATGTTTTTTTTGAATCTTCTTCTAGCATAGCTTCTGATGAGTATAAGGCAATAGAGTTATCTTCTGATAATTTTGTGTATTGTGCTTTGCATGGTATATTGGATTTTCTTTCAGGCATACATCATCATGATATAGAAACTTCAATATTAGGTAATAAAAAGATTTTTACAGTATGCGAAAGTCCTATATTAGGTCTTGGAAATATAGATGACAAAGAAGATTTTTATAATGATTATATTGGCTTTGATGATAAAAACGGATATTCTAGTTTTTTATGGAATTGCATATGTAAAGAAGTTCCTTTTATACTTTCAAATAATAGAGTAAGTTTTATAAAGACTTATGCTGCCAAAATGCCTAATGATGACATTATAGTAGAGTGTACGATAAATAATATTCAAAATAAAACATTAGAAAACTGTGTTCAAAATGAGATTATTAAATGGGATAATAATGGAGAGTTCTTTTCTATAAAGCAGTTTTTCTTCATACTTCAGTCGGATACTACATATATAAAATATCCATATACAAAGGAAGAAATTGAGTATTTTGTTATGGAATATGTATTAGAATTTGAAAAATGCGGTTTTAATTATGATAACTTTATTAAAAATATAAAAAATTTAATATCTGATAATAATATAATAGAAGAAATGATAAATTTTGTACCTGAAATATGTGCGGAATATGCTTTTAAAGATGCTGTTTTTAATGATAGGGTAGATGTTAATATAGGAAATAATCATTATAATGTATTGAAAACACAATTTACAAGCTATGGATATATTGAAGATTCTTTGATAGACGGATTTTCAAATAAAATTTTTAAAAAAGAAAGTTTTAATGAATTAGTTCATATCAGCAATTCTTATCATATAATATATGAGGCTATGCAAAACGATAATGATATACAAATGAATGATATATTTGTTTCTGTTACTTTTAATTTCTCTAATGATTATAAGTTTATATAAAAATTATAATATATTATCTATATTGTTTTTGATTGAATCGTTAATAGAGTTTATGCTGTCAAAACAATTTTCTAATCTGTAAAATATATATGAATCTGTTTTTATAATATTTTTCTTTTTTTCTTCGCTGTTATAATCATTAATTTCATTTTTAAATAATTTAGCAGTGTTTTCTAAAGTATTTGAAATATTTTCAATGAATATTAGTATATTATTTTTATCTTCAGGTCTATTATATTTTTTCATAAGATGTATTAATTGTTCTGCCTCAACTATAAATTTTCTATTGCTTTCTATTAAAGAGTCTGTTATAGGAGTCCCTTTATATCTTGTTTGGTTTTTTTCATGTATTATAATATTGTTTTTTATCATGTATGCTTTTAATAGTATTTCATATAGATACTGAGATGTAGTTTCATTATTTATAGCCTTTCTCATTTGATTTATTATTATAGTATCTATTTCTATAAGTTCGCTTATTTTATCTACCATGCCTTTATGACTTTCAGTTCTTATAATAAAATGGTCAAATACCCATACAATAGAAAGAGCCATTATTATAAATCCTAGTCTTGATGAAGCTGACATCAATTTCGGCATATACGGAAATGATGATATTAATGCTGAAATTGTACCGTATATTTTTTTTAAAAAGTCATTAATAGATGCAAGGGATAATATAAAGCATACCCCTATAGCAGGAATAATCATATCATAAGGTATATACTTGAAAAAAACTGAGAATATAAATACTCCTATAAAGTTTCCTAATACATTTATTTTTAAATTATGTTTCTGTTCCTCATAAAATGGATAGAGCATTATATATGATAAAATAGGAAGCCAATAACCTCTTATTGCTATTTCTTCCGGTAAAAAATATCTAATAGTAAATGATATGCACATTATGATTCCCATTTTTAGGGAGAATCTAAAATGGCATTTATTGATATTGAACTCTTTCTTTAATCTTATAAATTTTAAATTAAATAATTTTGTTATTTCAAATTCATCTTTTTTATTTTCAAACATATTAGATAATATATTTTTCAATTTAGATATAGTATATATCCATTCATAATTACTTTTTTCATCACTTAAAAAATAATTATCATTAAAATAATTTATAGCACTAATTATACTATTGTATTCTTCTTCATGCTTTGATATATCTTTTTTTAATAAATTAGATATTCTATCTAAAATTTTTGAAAGCATCATAAAATATTCTGAATCATTATCTGTAAAATTAATAATATTCTGATGTTCTTTATCTATTAATAAATTTATTTCTTCCAAAAATAAAACAAGCTGAAAATGATTAATATTTCTATTATTCATAGTATTATGTCTTTTTAATGTATCTACATATATGGCAGTAGTATATTCATTTATAATAGGAAATAAATCATCTTTTTTATTTAACGAGCATGTTTTATTATATAATGATGATATTTTTTTATTTATGGTTTCTATTGTTCTGCAAGCCAAATTATTAGATAATTTATGTTTAGTTAAAAATTTATTTATTACTAAGAATATAAATATTATGAGTAAAGCTGTTAGTATAGCTTCCATTCTTAAGTGTATATATGATATAGGTATGTTATATGCCTGCAAAATAACATAAGTAAAGCCGTATATAAAGTAATTTCTAGGTACAAAATCATCTGAAAGCAAATATACTATAGAAAACGGCACTATAAAATTAAGTGATATAGTAAGGAATAAATTTTGTTCTGCTATGGTAGCCAAAAGCCCTAATAAAAGTATTCTAAAAGATACAGCAGGAAAACTCTCTATTGTAAAACTTTGACGCATTAAAGCACATATAAATATAGAAATTACACCTATTGTTGAATTCTCTCTTCCAAATAGATTAGTTGACAATATCATTATAAAAAGTCCCACTAATACACTAGGTAAAAAATCTAAGACTCTTTTTAGAAATGCAATTAATATTTCTTTTTGTTTTTGATAAAATAGTTTATTTTTTAAAAACATTGGGATTAATTTGTATTTTTTTATTATATTTATATAATAAGACTATATTACAAATAAAAAATAGTCAATAAAGAATTATATAATTTTTTATTATTGCCGATATTTTAAAATTAGATATATTAATTTTAGGGGGATTAAATTATGCCGCCGGTAATCATAGAACATGAAGAATACCCTTCTGTAGTAGTTATAGAATATAACAGCATATACAGAAATGAATTACAAAATTTTATACATAATATAAAAATAAAAGATAATAAAGAAGAAGTTTTTGTTGAGCCTTATTTTAATAAAATCCTTTATACGAATAATACCAATATAGGGCTTCTTACTATAGATGGAAGAATAAATGGATATTATTATATAAATAAAGAGGGTGTATTGAAATATATATATATGAATTACCCATATAGAAGAAATGGTTTTGCTAAGCTTCTTTTAACACATGCAATCAAAGCTAATCCTAATATACAATTTGAGAAGAATGCTAATCAAGCCTATACTAGACTTATAAGTTCTCCTATATTTGAAGATATACTTAAAGGCAACTCTTCAGGAGCATTTGATAATAATTCAGGCTCAATGGATACATTTGAAGATCTTAGCGGCGGCGGAAGTAAAGAAGGGGAGCTTACTCTATTTTAATTTTGAAAAGATTTTTATATTTAAACATTATATTAGTGATATTCTTATTTATATCATGTGCTCATAATATGGTTTCTATATCTGAAGATCCCATAATAGAAGAAAAAATTAAGGTTTATCATCTTATAAGTATGCATCCCGCTTCAAATATTACCATAAGTATAGATGATGGAAAAATCTATGGAAAATCTGCTATAAATGATTACTATGCAAATTGTACAATTAATGGAGAGTTGATTTCAATAGATATGATAAAAACTACAAGAAAAACGGATACAGTAGAAAAAAGAAGAATAGAGGGAGATTATATTTCTATACTTCAAACAGCATACTCATTCAAAGTAGAAGGAAATAAACTTATAATATATACAAGATTTATAGATGAACCTCTTGTTTATGAAGAAATAGAAGATTAAATGAAATAAAAATTAAAAAGGCTGTACTTAAAAATATTAATAAGTACAGCCTTTTCTATTTAACGATATATTAAACTAGCAATATACCTTATAAACTCAGCAACTAAAAATATCATTACTATGAAACCCAAGAATATCCAAGATTTCAAAGTTCTTTTTTTAGTTTCCTTTTTATTAAATTCTCTCCTAAAAGGATCGTTATTATCATATTCCATAATAAAACCCTATCACACTTTTTTCAAATATTTTTGCGTATCAACTGCAACAGCTGCAATTATGATAGCACCCTTAATTATGTACTGCATATATGGAGAAATACCAACGAATGTCATACCATAGTTAATAACTTGGAATATTAAAACCCCAGATACAATACCTAAGATAGAGCCTATACCTCCAGAGAATGAAACTCCTCCAACTACACAAGCAGCAATAGCATCAAGCTCATAACCATTACCCAAATTGTTAGTAGCAGAACCAACACGGGCAACCTCTAATGAACCAGCTATACCATATAAAGCACCAGCCATAGTATAAACTATCATAAGAGTAAGAGGAATATTTACACCGCTTACAGCAGCAGCTTCAGGGTTTCCTCCCACAGCAAATATATTTTTACCTAATTTGGTTTTATTCCATATTACCCACATAATTGCGGTTATTATGACAGCAAATATAATTAGGTATGAAATAGTATAGTTTCCTATTTTTATACCTCCCAAAGCAAGATTAGTAAATCTAGGATCAAGTCCTCCGATAGGCTGAGCACCATAAGGAGGTCTGTCAAAATAAGTACTAGTTACACCATAAAGTATAAGCTGCATACCTAAAGTAGCAATAAATGGAGTTACATAAAGTTTAGAAATGATAAAACCATTTATAAATCCGAATACCATAAGTATAAGCATAACTAAAAGTATAGGAAGTATAACCGGAAGCATAGGTAAATCCGGATACATTCTAGTAGGGTTAGAAGGAGATTGTAAAAGTGAAGCACTTACAACCGCAGCAAGCCCTACAGCTCTTCCTGCTCCTAAGTCATTACCTTGAGTTACAAGAAGTGTGCCTACTCCTACAGCTATTATCATACGAGTAGAAGCCTGAGCAAATATATTTAAGAAATTACTCAATTTGAAGAAACTAGGGTCTTTAATGATAATACCTATAAGTATTAAGAGTAATGCTGCAAATATAGCATTGTTTAATATAAATGATTTAATATTTTTAATGTTTATTTTATTAGTGTCCATAATCCGTCCTTTCGATTAAAATTATAAATATTTAGCAGACAATGCCATAATTTCTTCCTGATTAGTATTTTTAGTTTCAACTATACCAGCAACTCTTCCATTACTCATAACCATGATTCTGTCAGTTATTCCAAGCAATTCCGGCATCTCCGAACTTACAACTATTACAGCTTTTCCAACAGTAGCCAAATCAATAATAAGTCTGTATATATCATATTTAGCACCCACATCAATACCTCTTGTAGGTTCATCAAGCATAAGAATATCAGGTTTGCTTAAAAGCCATCTTCCTAATATAACTTTTTGCTGATTTCCTCCGGATAATGACTGTATAGCTGTTTTTTCAGAAGGGGTCTTTACCTGCATACTGTCTATAACCCATTTAGTATCTTCATGCATTTTTTTATTGTCCAAAAATCCAAATTTATTTTTGTAACTGTCTATATTTGCTATAGTAGAATTAAAATTGATGGACAGCATACCGAATATGCCTGTTTGTCTTCTCTCTTCAGTAACTAAAGCAAAGCCATTTTTTATAGCTTTTCTTGTAGAAGAATTATTAACTTCATGATTCATTTTTACAACATGTCCTGAAGACAAAGTACGCATGCCGAATATACTTTCTAATACTTCAGTCCTTTTTGCTCCTACAAGTCCTGCAATACCAAATACCTCGCCTTTTCTTACATTGAAATTAACTTCTTTAAGGGAAGGCTGATAAAATGCAGTAAAATCTTTTATTTCTAATATATCCTCTCCCGGAACATTTGTTTTTTCAGGGAAACGATTAGTTAAATCTCTTCCTACCATCTGCTTAATAATCATATCGGTAGTTAATTCTTTAGCAGGAGTAGTGGCAACATATTTACCATCTCTCATTATAGTAACTTCATCAGAGATTTGCAGTATTTCTTCCATTTTATGTGATATGTAAATCATACCTACGCCTCTGCTTTGAAGTTTTCTAATGATTTTAAATAATTTAGCAACTTCTTTTTCTGTAAGAGAACTTGTAGGCTCATCTAATACCAATATTTTGGAATTATACGAAACTGCTTTTGCTATCTCCACCATCTGCATTTCTGATACAGATAATGTAGATACTTTTGTTCTGGGATCCAGAGGTATTTCTAAATCATCAAAAATAGCCTTAGTATCATCATACATCTTCTTTTCGTCAATAATAACACCATATTTGGTAGGATATTTTCCAAGCCATATATTATCCTGTATATTTCTTTGCCTAACTTGATTAAGTTCTTGGTGCACCATGGCTACACCATTATTTAAAGCTTGTTTAGGAGATATAAAGTTAATTTCTTTACCATCTAAGAATATATGTCCTGAATCTTTACGATAAATACCAAATAAACATTTCATCAAAGTAGATTTTCCGGCTCCGTTTTCTCCCATAAGAGCAACTACTTCTCCTTCTCTTACAGTGAGCTTAACATCATCTAATGCCTTAACACCCGGAAAAGACTTTGAAATACCTTTCATTTCAAGAACAATTTTTTTATTATCCATATTTATAAAACCTTTATTTTCAAACTCTGCTAATACAATACTATATAGATAATTAACAAACAGGGATATTAAAAATATATTAATATCCCTGTTTTATAGCAAATTAATTATTATTTATAAGCTTCTTCAGCAACATTTATATTATCTTTAGTTATAGGTACATAAGGAACGCGAACTGCTTTAACTTCGTCTAAAGTCCAAGTAGTACCATCTAATGGATCTTTTCCAGCAGCAACATTTAAAGTAATGTCAACTAAAGCCTGAGATTGTCCAACTGGGTCATTAAGAACAGAACCTACTACAGTTCCTTTTTTGATTTCATTGATCATATCAGGAATAGCATCAACACCAACTATAGGTATAAATTTAGTATTATCACCTTCTTTATTATATCCTAAAGCCTGTATAGATTGTAAAGCACCTAAAGCCATAGCATCATTGTTACAGAAAATATATTCAAGTTTATCACCATATTTTTGTATCCAAGCATCTACTATATCTTTAGCTTTTGCAGTATCCCACATAGCTGTTTGTTCTTCTAATCTTTCTACTTGAAGACCATTGTTAGTAATATATAAAGTAACATGGCTAGTTCTAGCTTCAGCATCTGGGTGTCCTGGTTCGCCTTTTAATAAAGCATATTGTATAATACCGTCGCCATTTTTATCCCAAGCAGGATTATTTTTCCAAGTATCTACAACTATTTTTCCTTGCATATCGCCTGATTCTTCAGGAGTAGTACCTACATACCAAGTTTTATCATAACTAGCCATAGCTTCAGCACTAGGCTGTTTGTTAAAGAATACTACAGGTATATTTTTAGTTTTAGCTTTATCTATGATAGTTTGAGCTGCCTGAGGGTCTACCAAGTTAATAGCTAATGCTTTTGAATCTTTTTGAAGCATAACATCAACTTGGTCATTTTGCTGAGCTTGGTTATTTTGTGAGTCATTGATTATTAAATTAGCTTTTCCGCTGATTCTGCTTTCAATGTTTCTTCTGTAGAAAGACATAAAGTTATCATCATAACGATAAATTGTTACTCCGATAGTTGGTCCGTCAGTAGTTGTGGAAGAAGAAGCTCCGCCGCCGCAAGATACTACAAAAAGTGCAGACATTATAAATAATGCTGCCATAACTATAAGTGACTTTTTCATATTAGAAAACTCCTTAAATTAATTAATATTCTCTATTAATTAGTATATAAATTTATTTTCTTAAATCAAGTAAAATCAGATCTTTTGATTTTTGATATTTATATAAGCTTCAATTTATGATTTAGTGTTATGATAGTTTAAAATTTTTGATTTTTATTTGTAAATGTCTTTTGTATATAATTAAAGTAAATAAAAGGTAAGATACTATTATATAATTAATATCTTACCTTTTTTATTAAAATTAAATTTATAATTATTAAAAATTATTTATATGCTTCAGCAGATTCATCTATATTTTCTAATGTAATAGCTCTATAAGGCACTCTTACAGCTTTTACATCATCTAGTTTATATTCTGTACCGCTTAATACATCTTTTCCATTTGCAGCATTAATAACCATATCAACCACAGCTTTAGCCTGATCTTTAGGGCTTTGTAAAACAGTACCTACTACAGTTCCTTTTTTAATTTCTTCTATTATTTCAGGAATAGCATCAACTCCTACTATTGGTATAAATTTATTGCTGTCTCCTATGTTATAACCTTGTTTTTGAATAGATTTTAATGCTCCCAAAGCCATAGCATCATTATTTGAGAATATAAACTCTATACTGTTTCCGTATTTTTCTATCCATGAATCAGCAGCTGTCTGTGCCTGAAGTATATCCCAATTAGCAGTATATTCATCTAATTGATCTATAGCTATTGAATTATCATTTAATACTGCTTTAATTCTCTCTGTTCTGGCTTCTGCATCTGGGTGTCCTGCTTCTCCTTTCAATAGAACATATTGAATTTTGCCGTCTCCGTTTTTATCCCAAGCAGGATTTGCCTGCCAAGATTTAACCACTATATCTCCTTGTATATTTCCGGATTCCTCACTTAAAGTACCTACATACCATGCCTTATCATAAAGCATCATATCTTCTTTACTTGGCTCTTTATTAAAAAATATTACAGGTATTCCTGTAGGTTTTATTTTGTTAATCATAAAACTAGCTGATGTGGAATCTACTAAATTAATTGCTAATGCATTAACATTTCTCTGAATAGCAGCATCTACCTGATCATTTTGTTTAGCTTGATCATTTTCTGAATCATTCATTATAAATTTAGCTTTTCCATTTAGCATAGTTTCAATATTTCTTCTCATAAATGAAATAAAGGCATCATCATATCTGTAAATAGTAATACCTATCTCTATTTCATTATTATCAGATTTTGAAGAATTGCTGCAGCTGATTAATGATATAAACAATAAAATTGATAAAATAGTAACTATTGCTTTATTCATAAAAAACTCCAATTTTTTATATAATAATATTCTAGTTTATTAAAAAAAAATATATAAGTCAAATTGAATTATGAAAAAATATAATTTATTTATATATTTTTATTGCAGTATCTATATTATATTTAGTTACGGGTATATATGGTATAACAATGTATTTATTATTGTAAAAATTGAAATGCAGCCCTTCCAAAGGGGATTTACCATTTATAATATTGCTTGAAACAGAACATAAAGCCTGAGCTTGTATAGAAGGGTTCTGCATAACTGTTGCAAATATTCCATAATTATTTATTTCTTCCAAGCATTCAGGTATTCCATCTATCCCAACTATAGGAATATAATTTAGCATTCGGCTGCTGCTGTTATATCCCAATTCTTTTAATGTATCCAATGCTCCCAATGCCATATTATCATTATTGCATATAATGTATTCTATTTTATCACCGTATTTATATATTATATTTTGCATTACTTCTGCTGCTTCATTTCTTTTTCCATTGGCTGAAACTTCTGCTAAAATATTTAATTTTATATTGTTTGAAGCTATGTATTTTTTCATGTATTCTGTTTTATTTATTGTATCATTATCATTCAAATCGCCTTTTAATATTACGCATTGTATTTTTCCGTCCTGATTTTTATCCCAATTCATTCTATCTTTCCAGCTTTCTACTATTACTCTGCCTTGAGCATTTCCTGCCTCTTCGCTTATTCCTCCTATATACCAAACTTTATCATAAGTTTTTAGAACTTCTAATCCGGGATCTCTATTAAAAAATATTAAAGGTTTATTATTTATGCTTATTTTATCTAATACTTTCTGAGCTTGTGTTTTATCTACCAAATTTATAGCTAATAGACTTACATTTTTTTGTAAGAACATATCTATTTGACCGTTTTGAGTTGATTGGCTATTGTAAGAGTCTGACATAATCAGAGAAGTATTTTTATTTATATTTTTTTCTATGTATTGCTTTAAATATTTCATATAACTGTCATCATATCTATAAAGTGCCACACCCATAGAATTTATTTTTCTTTGCGTATACAATAATACAGAAGATGATAATAATACTGTTAATAATAAAATAATAAATCTTTTCATTTATATATACTCCTAATAATGACTTTTAAATTATAGTAAAATAGTTTTTATTGTCAAGTTTATAAATATTCAAATATGATTTTTATATTATGAAAGTTTGTTTTTTATATTAATCTTATATAAAAATATAAGAATTTTTTTTAGTTATTAGAAAATATAATTTTATGTTTTTTTATTTTTGAAAATGATTTATAATATTAAAATATAAAAAAATAATGGATTTTAATGTTATGAATAAAGTAGAAGTAAAAATAAAAAATGATGTAAATATTAATTATGATATTTTAGTTCAAAATGGATTAATAAAAGATACAGGTAAATTAGTAAAAAATATACTAAGAGGAAAAAGAGCTTTAATAGTTACAGATGATATAGTAAATAAACTTTATACTGATATAGTAAAAAAAAGTTTGGAAAAAGAAGATATTATCACTTCTGTATGCGTTCTTACTCATGGAGAATCAAATAAAAATATAGAAAGCATTAATAATATATTTTCATCATTGGCAAAAAATGAATTAAGCCGCAAAGATATAATAATAGCATTAGGCGGCGGTGTAGTAGGGGATATGGCGGGATATGCTGCTGCTGTTTGGATGAGGGGTATTGATTTTGTGCAGATTCCTACTACTTTGCTTGCATGTGTTGATTCTTCTGTAGGCGGAAAAACAGGAATTAATATAAAAGAGGGTAAGAATTTAGTAGGTGCTTTTCATAGCCCTAAACTTGTTATAATAGACAGCAATACTTTATTAAGTCTTCCTAAAAGGGAGTTTAATGAAGGAATGGCTGAGGTGATAAAGCATGCATTTTTATTTGATGAAAAACTTTTAGAGCTTATAGAGGATCACTGTTATAATAATGCTGAATTAGATATGGATTATATACTTAAAAGAAATTGTGAATTAAAGGCTCATATTGTAGAAATAGACTATAAAGAACAGAAAGAAAGAATGTTTTTGAACTTCGGGCATACTATAGGGCATAGTGTGGAAAATGCTGCAGGTTATGGTGTGCTGCTTCATGGTGAGGCTGTTTCTATCGGCATGATTTTTGCCATAGAGTACGGTATTAGAAAATCTATAACAAAAGATAAAAATATATTAGAAAGAGCTAAAAATATATTGTCATCATGTTCTTTGCCTGTAACTATACCTGATAATATAGATTTGAAAGAGGCTATTAAACTCGATAAAAAAAGAAGCGATGATAAAATCAATTTTGTATTTTTGGAATCTATTGGAAAACCTTGCATTGAAAAAGTGAGTATTGAAGATATTTTAAATGAATAAATTACTTTGATATTTATACTTTATTGTTATACTAATAGACTTGTTTCAAAACTACTTGACAAGATTATATATAAAAATTTCGTAATTTTATAATTTATAAAATAATGTTTGACATGTTTTATAAATTATTATTTTAGTATATAAATATGCAGTCTTTCGCCTGCCGTAGGCACACACAGTGAGGCGTACTTCGTATGCTTCTCGTCGTAGGCGTACTTCGTATGTGCCACACCGAAGGCGGACAGCGTCACAAAAGAAGTGGTGTTTTACGAAGTACGCAGAGCGGTGCACGACTGTGAAGCCCCAACTATAATCAAAAAAATATTAAATTAAAAAAACATAAATATTAAAAATTTGAGTTTTGAAACAAGTCTAATGTCTTTAATATTAAATTCTATTAATAAAATATTCTATAGATATTATAATTTGTTTGAATGAAGAAATAAGAAGAAATAATAAGAGGCATTAACTTTTTATAAGCTAATGCCTCTTTTTTGTTTTAGGATTTATTTTTACTTATGCTTTCACCAATGCCTCGCCTAAACTAACACATTCACTTACAGCATTATCATCTGGAGTGAGATTGACAATAAGTCCGTCTTTAACTAAAGAAGCACCTGCAGAACTTACATCTTCCTGCCAAGTTCTCATCCATTCGCCGTCGCCCCAGTCATAAGAACCAAATAATGCAACTTTTTTACCAGATAAACTTCCTTTTACAGAATCATAAAAAGGCTGAAATTCTGATTCTTCCAAAACTTCTGCTCCCATAGCAGGACAGCCTAATGCTATTTTTGAATAGTTATTTATATTTGCAGCATCAAAGTCAGATACACTGAAAATATCAGCCTCTCCTCCGGCATTTTCTATACCTTTTTTTACATTCTGAGCCATTAATTCAGTATTACCTGTGCCGCTCCAATATATTATTCCTATTTTATTACTCATCTTATTACCTCCTTAGTAATAAATAATAATTTTTATTTATAAAGCCAAATATAAAAATTGTGAGCATATAGCAAATTCATTTGCTATATATTTTTAGCGAACAATTTTTATTATTATAAATAATGAAGTTTGTAATCGTCCATTATCTCCAAAATGCCCTTTCCTTTTAGAAATGTATTTATATAAAAATTTCTGCATCTATTATAATTATCAAAAGTTTTTAGAGCTTCCTTTTTATTATGATACACTTTCCAATATCCTGTATATAAACTATTTTTTCCATAGTTGTTTATAAAGCCGTTTATATCTATAAGCGGATAGCCTAAAAATATACCTATTTCATGGGGAAAAGTTTTAGAATACTGCATTCTTTTTTTCAAAATCCCTATACTTTCATATGTATTTTTTGACTTATATCCGTAATTTCTCAAAAACTTAAAAATATTATCATCTGATAAATAATTTTCTAATGCTTTTTTGTTATAAACATAAACTACAGCCTTATTATCATAGTATTTTATTACAGCTACATTTATACCTCTTTTGTTTAGAATATTATTATATAAAGAAACTTTTTTATTAAGTTCTTCTTTATTGTTATATTCATAAGTAAATATATTAGCTATTTTTATACCTGATAAAGCAGGTGCACAATGGTTAATAATTAATTTGTCAAACATTCAATCTCCTATTGTTAGAGTATTCTAACATATAGTTTAAAAATTGTCAATAGATTTGTTAGTATATTCTAACATTTTTTAAAAATTTTATTATTTTTTAATTTTTAAGAATTATACAAAACTAATAATTATACAGAATATCAATGACATTATAATTTGAAGCGACAAGAAACCGGATATAAATTTATTAATTTTATCATTATTGGTGTACATTAATAGTATGAAAGGCGATGGAGAGAGAAAATATATAATCATAGACTTTACAAGAATTGAATTTACAACTATAATTTTTGACATAACAAATAAAGTTAATGATATTAACACAGCCATAGTAGCAAATCTTACAAAGAATAATTTAATTGCTTTTTTGAATATGTCTATTTCAAATTCAAGTTCGGCACCTATACATATTAATATCATAGGGGATAAAGGCTCTGTTAAAAAAGATATTATTCTATTGTATGTAGACGATAAATTTGAATTATCAATTTTTTCTCCTAAATTGAATAAAGCTCCTATTATACCTAATATAAGGCTTATTATTATTGGGCTTTGGAATATAGATTTTATTATTTGTTTAGCACTTTGCTTATTTCCTGATATTAAAGTTAATCCTGTTGTAACTACTGTAAAAACAAATATATTATTTACCATATCCATTTGTATTATTTGAAAGAGATTATCTTTACCTATAATCATATTAAGTACAGCTAAAGCAAACATTCCGCTTTCAATACAGGTATTTGTATAAGGTACATATTTTTTTATATTATCTGTAAATAATGGTTTGTACAAGAAGCCTAATAAATATGCTGCAAATATAATTATAAAACCAGCTATTATTAATACTATAGAATCCTTATTAAATGTGCCATGAATAATGATATTAAAAAAAGTGAATGGAAGAAATAAATTAACTGCCAAATTTTTTATAGTTTTTATTCCTTCATTACTGATTATATTGAAATGTTTTAATATTTTACCGAATGCTATCAAAACAAATATCGGAAGTATTAATTCTATAATAGTATACATTTTTTTACCCAAATATCTTATTATGATATATAGTATATAAAATATTATATAAATAATCAAAATTTATCATAATAAAATATTTGCTTTTTTTAAAATTTTTATTATAATTGTAGAATATTCATAAACTTTTTACTTTTTTGATTTTTAGCTTTTATATATTTAGACTTTATATATTCACTTTAATACTTTTATATTTAATCTTTAACCTTTAAAGAATAATAACTAAATTAAGGAGTTTATATTATGGCAGAAAAACAAATATTAAATTTTGAAGCCGAAACTAAACAAATATTAAATTTAATGGTGCATTCTATATACACTCATAAAGAAATATTTTTAAGAGAGCTTATTTCAAATGCAAGCGATGCATTAGACAAAGCAAGATTTGAATCTATAACGAACAGCGATAAATATAAAGATATAGATAATTTAAGAATAAAAATAGATACAGACGAACAAAACAGAACTCTAACCATTCAGGATAATGGTATCGGTATGACTAGAGAAGATGTTATCAATAATATAGGTTCTATCGCAAGAAGCGGTACTAAGGCATTTTTAGAAAAGATACAGAAAGATAAAGAAGCATCAAAAGAAAGCGGTATTGATTTGATAGGGCAGTTTGGGGTTGGTTTTTACTCTGCTTTTATGGTTGCTGATAATATTGTAATAGAGACAAAGCATGTTGACAGTGAAAAAGGCGTTCGTTGGGAAAGTAATGGAGACGGATCTTACTCTATAGAAGATATTGATAAAACTGATAGAGGAACTAAGATTATTTTAAAATTAAAAGGAAAAGATGAAAAATTAGAAGAAGATGGTTTTATTGATGATGATTACTGCAATAAATATACTTTGGAGAGTTTAATACATAAATATTCTAATTATGTTCATTATCCTATAGTTATGGATATGCCTATACCAAAAAAGGATGAAAATGAAGTTCAGCAGTATGAAGAAAAAACTATAAACTCTATGATAAGTATATGGCAGAAATCAAAAAGTGATGTTAAGCCGGAAGAATATAATGAGTTTTATAAAGAGCATTTTCATGATTATGCTGATCCTTTCGAGGTTATACATACTAAAGCAGAAGGTACTATAGAATATACTGCACTTTTATTTATACCTTCAAAAGCTCCTTTCAATTTCTTACACCCTGATTTTGAAAGAGGACTTGAACTTTATTCAAGAAATGTATTTATAATGAGTAAATGCAAAGACTTACTTCCTGAATATTTAAAATTTGTAAGAGGATTAGTTGATTCTCCAGACTTCTCACTTAATATTTCAAGAGAGATTTTGCAGCATAGCACTCAATTAAAAAGAATAGCTTCTAATGTTGAAAAGAAAATTTTAGATGCTTTAGAAAATATACTTAAAAACGATAGAAAAAGATATGAGAAATTCTTCAAAGAGTTCGGTGAATCTATAAAAATAGGAATATACTCTGATTTCAGCAAAAAAGATAAACTTGCAAATCTTTTATTATTTGAATCTTCTAGTACAGCAGAAGGAGATTATACTACATTAGCAGAATATAAATCAAGAATGAAAGAAGGTCAGGAGTTTATATATTATGCTGCTGCTAAGGATAAATCTGCTATAGAAAAACTTCCTCACATGGAAGGAATGAAAGAGAAAGGCTATGAAGTGTTATACTTTACTGACAGAGTAGATGAGTTTATGATTAGCATGATGATAGAGTTTGACGGTACTAAACTTCATTCTATACTTCAGGCTGATAATTCTGAAAATAAAGATGAAAACAAAGACAGTGCCAATAAAGAAGTTCTTAATGCAATAAAAGATGTATTAGGTTCTGGTAAAGTTGCAGAAGTAAGAGAAACTAACAGACTTAAAGAAAGTGTTGTTTGTTTATCAAATAAAGAGGATTCTATCAGCTTTAATATGGCTAAAGTTTTGGCTGAAACAGGAAATAATATGTTTGGTATGAAGCCGGAGAGAGTATTAGAGATTAACACTTCTCATGATGTATTCAAAGCTATAGAAAAAGAATATAATGAAAATAAAGTTTCAGATCTCTTCAAAGAATACAGCGAGCTTTTATATGATGAAGCATGTATACTTGAAGGACTTCCTCTTGAAGACCCAAAATTATTTGCTAGTAGAATGAGCAAATTAATGCTTAAATTATAAAAAATGTTTAAATAATTAAGATTTTTAACTGATTAGAAATAATTAGTTTATCAAAAACTTTAATAAAGGGCTTGAGTTTTAATACTTGAGCCTTTTTATTTTGTAATTTATTTTAAATCCCGCCCTTTAAACTTTATAACTATATTTGAAGTAAATAATTTTATTTATATTTAATACTTAAACTGTAAAAGCATGCCCACCCAAGCGTTTTTTAAATTTATGCACTTTAACAGCACGCGGTAAAAAATATTAAAATTTATAGTTTACATTATTATTATTGTTTATCTCTATTTTTAGAGCTAGTTTAACGCGTGGTTTAAAATTTATTATTTTCTACCTGAAGAATGAAGCATATCTATAAGCTATTTGTATACCTAAATCTAAATTGCCATACGCCTCACCTTTTGTAATATCAGGTAAATCAATATTGTTAAGATTAAATCCCCAATCATAACCTAGGTATAATCCAATAGCTATAGCCATATCCTCTCTGAAAAATATATTATAATCAGCTACGAACTTTAAATATGTTCTAGGAGTTCCAGGTTTATTTGAAGTATAATCTTTTCCTTTATATTGTATTGTAAGAGCAGGTGTTACAGGCAGTCTTATTCCTATATCTAAACCTAAAGAGAAATTTCCTATATAAACTTTAGGCATTCCCCCAAAAGTAAGTGAACTAGATTCATAAATATAATTAATATTTACATTATCTTTATGTATACTTGTTTTATTATATGAATAAGAAAAAGTAGCTAAGAAGCTCATACTCACTAAATCACTTATCCCTAAGTAGTATCCTAATCCTATACCAACGCCACCTTGAAAATTTACTTCATTTCCTGATGGTTTATATTGTGGGATACTTCCATGCGGAATCATTATACCCATTCCTATAGGCACATTAACATTAAAATCAAGTCCATGTCTTATTATAGGATAAATATTTTGAGGTATAGCTAATATTATAAATAATATGATTATATATTGTTTTTTTATCATGTTTTTTCCATTTTTTATTTTAATCATCAAATTTCTGACCCAAAAGCTGTCCGCTGCCGGCATCTATATAAAGCTCCATCATATTATTTAGCTTTACTTCGTATATATTCCATTTCTTTTTTATTTTAGTTATTACAGTATTAGGATAGGTTTTTGCTACTGTATTTGCTACAGACCTAGGAAGTATATTTGAAGGCAAAGCGGTATAATTTCCTTCTATTTCTTTTAAATCCCCATTTCTAAAGAACTCTATTTCTACTCCATTATCTAAAGCTATTTCATAAGTTTTTCTGTCCATTTCAGCATAAATGATATTCGTATTTTGAAAATATGTTTTTATAAACTGAAGTATATTACTTGGCAGCTGATTTGGTGCAATATACATTCCATCAGCGTATGCAAAAATAGACACTGTTAAAAATAATAATATTATTTTCTTGTTCATGTTTCCTCTTGTTTTTATTTTTTAATTAGCATTACAGCAAAACATGTAATTATATAAATTTAATCCTATTTTATCTATAAAGTTTATAGATATAGTTCCATTTACTTCTTTACAATATTCGCATAAATCAAAATGCATTACTATATAATTATTGAATACATGTATTTTATTTATTATATTGTCATAATTAAAATCAACTGACTTTTTAGAAATAGAATTGCTTTGTGGAAACAATACCGTACTAATAAGAATAAATAATATTACTGCTTTTTTCATTTTTATTTAATGCTACATTATAAATATAACAAAAATTGTATAAATATCAACATAAATAATTATTTAAAAAAATAAAAATAAACTAGTAATTAATGTAAAATAATATAAAATATTATCAAGTATAATTTGTTAATGGAATAGTTATATGATAGTAGATTTAAAAAAATATTCTTTAATAGATTTGCAGAAAATAAAGAATAATATTGACAGCATAAAAGATATGAGGTTGGATATTATTATTATTAATGAAGATGGTATATTGAGTGTAGTACCTTATGAACAAATAGAAGATGTTTTACTGCAATTAGAAGAATCTGAATATATTAAGAAATCTTCAATTTATGTAGATAAATCATTAATTTCAATAATAGGCAATCAATTAACTATAGATTTAAATAAACAGCATGCAGATATACATGATATTAATATTTTTTATTCATTGTATAAGAACTGCAAATTTGAAACTGATAAAGAATATTATGATAAGCATTTTAACGAATTAATTTCAATAAGAAATATAGAAAGAATAGATTATCTAAAAGAACTATTTAACAAATTAAAATTATTTATAACACATAATAAAATAGATTTGGAATTAGCGAAATTAATAGGTAATATCCTAACAGATATAGGCATTATAGAAAGATTAAATTTAATATACCATTTGAATTATATAAAACAGAATAATATATCAGATTTAAAAAACTATCAAAATGTTAAGAAAGATGATCTTCTTTTTGCAGATATTATAGGTACTATAGTTAATATATTAGATAAAGAGCATAGTGATGCAGTTATATTCAATAATATTTCATCATTTAAAGATGATAATGTAATATGCCATAGCAACAGAGTATTTGTTATGATGGTAGAGTTTTTATATTATTATAATGAAGAGATATCAAGAGGCGTAGCTTCTAAATTAAGAGTAGATTATAAAAAGAAATATTATTCATATTATGATGAGATAGGTAAAAAATATAATTTACTTACCAAAGCAGATAGAATAGAAGATATATCTAAAGTAGGTTTTAGAAAAATAGAGCAAAATGAGATAAAGTATTATGCTAGGGCTGCTTTTTGGCATGATATAGCACTTGTAGACATACTTCCTAATATTCCTATAGTCAGCAGTAATGAAGGAGATAATCATGCTGTATTAGGATTTAATTTGCTTAAATACTGTATGGCACAGAATGAATATACATATACTACAGTAGGACTTCATCATGAATATTATGGAAATGGATATGGTATATTTACAAATATGTATAATAAACAGTTTGCTAATAAGAGTTATAATAATATAGAAAATATATTAACTTATGATGCTAATGATATTGATAATTTAACTGCATTATCATATTTTCCTGCCAAAGCTTTGGAGATAGTAGATTCCTATGATAGTTTATATACTAGAATATCTAAGGATAGTGCGGGAAATATAGTGAATGATGTAATATCTTATATGTATGAGAATTTTTTAGGATATGATGTAAGGATTGATCCTATAATTTTTTATATATTTATTAGATATTTAGAAAATGTTAGGAATGCCCGTATATTTGATTGTCCTTTATAATTAAATATATATTGCATACTTGACAATTTACAAAAATCTTATATCCTAATAGTAATGTTTTTTTGTTTTAGGGAAAGTAATTGTTAAAAAAAGATATTAATCAAGAGTATAAGGGACCTGTTAGCGTATATTTAAAGCAAATAGGTGAAATAAGAAGACTCACTAAAGAAGAAGAACTTGATTTATGGCAGCGTCTTGAAGTTTGCCGGGATAATAGAGCCGCATTAGAAAATAATGACGATGAAGAGTCTTTAAAAAAGATAGAAGAGATAGATAAAGAAATAGATTCTATACAGCATAAACTTGTAAAATCTAATTTGAGGCTCGTAATAAGCATAGCAAAGCGATATTATAACAGCGGAGTACCTTTTATTGATATTATAGATGAGGGTAATATAGGTCTTATAGAGGCTGTTAAAAGATTTGAGTATAAAAAAGGATTTAAATTTTCTACTTACGGTGTTTGGTGGATAAAGCAGAGTATAGTTAAAGAAATATCAAGTAAAAGGCATATTATCAGATTTCCTATGCATATAGCAAGGCTGATAAAAAAGAGCATACAAACTTCAAAAATACTTACTCAGAAATTGGGCAGAGATCCTACAATAGATGAAATAGCTAAAGAAATGAAAATAGATAGAAAAACTCTATCGTATATAATGATATTTACTCAGGATACTGCTAGTGTTGATTCTTTTTTCAGAAATTCTGATAATAATGATATGACTTCTATCATAGAAGATAAAAATTTCCCTTCACCGCATCAGAAAGCATTTATGGACAGCCTTAGAGATACATTAACAGAGGCTCTTAAATGTTTAGATGAAAAAGAAAGAACTGTAATTATATCAAGATACGGATTATATGGAAAAGAGGCTAAAACTCTTGAAGATACAGGAAAAGAATTAAATATTACAAGAGAAAGAGTAAGACAAATCCAAATAAAGGCTATAAAGAAACTTGCGGGGCTTAATTTATCTAAAGAATTAAAAAGTTTCTTATGGGATTAAGTAATTTTCATCTTATCATTATATTTTTTTATTAAACAATTTATATTTTTACCGAAAAATTAATATAATAATTTATAATCATGGATGGGAATTTATGTCTAACGAAATGAAAGCAAAATTAAAACCTATAATTATAATAGTAATATTACTTGTAGTTTTAACTGCGGGTTTTTTTATTACTAAAAGTATATTGAGCAGCAGTAATATACCTGTTCTAGATTTCGGGGCTTCTGATACTAATGATATGCCTGAAGATACTTTAACAACAGATGATATATTCGGTGAGGATATAACCCCTGAAGAAAAAGATTTCTTAGCTACGAATAATACTATATTATCAGATAATAATACTAAGTCAACAAATAAAGATTCTTCTATAAATCTTACAGATAATGGATTGTATGAGGCTGGAAATAATCTTGATATACCAGATATAAAGCCTTCTCCTGCTAAGCCAAACAATAGCGGTTCAGCTTATACTTATAATACTGAAAATACTGTTTTAGTAACAAGTTCTAATACTCTTAGACCTAATAATAATAATATGACTATGATGGATACAGCACTTTCTGCTGAAACAAATGTGAGAATAAGCTCATTTATTATTAATTATAATGACAGATTTGTTGCTACTAGAAATAATCCTGTTTTAATAACTTTAGCAGTAAAATCTCCTGCTGAAGGAAAATATGCTAAAATAAGAGTATATGCTAGAAGAGTAGATAATAATTATAATATATTAAGCAGAGATTTAGTATTCTATTTGCCTAAAATATATGTATTGGACGGACAGGCTCAAACACAATTCTACTTCGCAGGAAGAACTTCTGCAAGCGGAAGATATTTGCCTAAAGGAAGATACTTATTATATGCCGAAGCAGAAATTACAGATGCTAACGGCAGATCAGTTGGAAAAGCAGGAAGATATCCTGTTCCTCAATGGAATTATGTTGTAACATTACAATAAAAATATTTTGTTGTAATAAAATGAAACTCCTCAGTATATAAAAAATATTGAGGAGTTTTTTTATATTGTAATTATTTTAATGTAATTTTAACTTGAAAATATAACATTATTGACAAATCATATATTTGTTAATATCTGAAACTTATTATTGATGTTTGTATTATAATACATTTTTATTAATTTTATTATAATGCAGTTTAGTATAAAAACATTTTTAAGTTTTTAATATGTTTATAAAAACTCATAAATAGCCTATAAAAAATCTATGCAGCTTAATTTAATAAAAAATTAAACGGCATAGATAAAATACTTTTTAATTTATGTGAAATTATTGAAAGTTCTTTTCTATTAATTTTTCATAAGTACCATTTGTCATTATTTGAGAAAGTCCTGCATTTATTTTTTCTAAAAGTGCTGTATCATCTTTTCTTACAGCAATAGCATAATCTTCTTTTACAGCATCGCTTTCTATTAATTTGATATCTTCATTGTATTTAGCAAAATTTTTACAAGGCTCTTTATCAAATACTACAGCTGATATTTTCTTTTCTTTCAAAGCAAGTACAGCAGCAGCACCAGTGTCAAATTTTTCATTATTTACACCAGCTTTTTCAGTCATTATAGTATCTCCTGTAGTACCTATAACAACTCCGATATTTTTTCCAACCAAATCATCAAATGTTTTTATTGTATCATCATCTTTATGAACCAGCATAACCTGACTTGAAACATAATAAGGCTCTGAGAAATTAACAGATAATTTTCTTTCCTCAGTAACAGTCATGGCAGCTATTATAGCATCTATTTTTTTTGTCTGAAGTGCAGGAAGAAGTCCGCTAAACTGCATATGTGTAAACTCTACATTCAATCCTGATAATTTTGCAATCTCGCTCATTATATCATAATCGAAACCGCCTATTTGTCCATCACTATTTAAATATCCGAAAGGAGGAAAATCAACATCTATTCCAACATATATTGGTTTATTTTCTGATTCTGATGTTTTTGAATTTCCGCATGATATAATGATTATCGAAGAAATAAGCATTAATAAGATTAGTATTTTTTTCATTTTGAACCTCTATTATATAGATAGTTATTTATATATTATATAACTATTTATAGTATTTTTAATAAAGATAATACTATAAATAGTATAAATGTCAAGTATAAAATATTATGAAACTTAATTTTTTATAAAGGATTATGATGTACTTACAAAAAATATATTTATTGTAATATTGATATAATGTTTATTTAATATATAATAAAAATATGAAAGTTAACATATTTACAGAAAATTTAAATACTAAAATATACGGACAAAATACTTTATTATTTGAATCATTAGAAAGTACAAATAAAAAAATGATAGAAGATTTGAATAATGGTATGAAGTTGGAAGAGGGCAGTGTATATATAGCATTAGTACAGACATCAGGAAAGGGCAGCTATGGTAATAAATGGGAATCTAATAATAATTTAGGATTATGGTTTAGTATTTTGGTTTATTCTCCTTATAAAAAAGAGGCTTTAAGTTTTCTGCCGGGTATAGCATTGAGTAAATGTTTAAGAGAAAAATATAATGTTGATGCTCATGTTAAATGGCCTAATGATGTTTTGGTGGATAATAAAAAAATATCAGGAACACTTATACAAGTTACATCTTTTGAAAATACAAATGCATGTGTTATAGGCACAGGAGTTAATTTATATCAAAGTAGTGAAGATTTTGATTTGAGCATAAGAAATAAAGCTACTTCATTGTATATAGAAACTAATAAAAAGGCTAAATTAGAAAGTTTTTATAAAGATTTAATTTATTATTTTGAAGATATTTATACAGGAAGTAAAAAATTATCAGAATATTTTAAAGAGTATAGTAAAATGATAGGCAAAACCATAAAGGCCATAAAAGATAATGCTGAAATATATGCTTATGTGAAAGGAATAACTGAAGAAGGATATTTGCAAGTTGAAGTTAATGGTAAAGATGAAACTTGGATATCAAGAGCTTCTTTAGATATAGATACAAATTATTAAAAATTAATAAACGGAAGGTAATTATGAGAAAACCAATACCATACAAAAAACCTGAAGAGAAAAAACATATAAATAAAAAGAGATTATTTCTTCTTATCATATTTGAAATAATTATTATATTGCTGTCAATAGTTACTACGGCTATAATATCACTATTATTTGGAATTAATCCTTATATAAGTGCTGGGATAAGTGCTGCTATACTTATTGTATTTAGCATATTTGTTGCTAGGGAGTTTTTACTTAGTATTAATAAATGATATAAGAATAAAAAATACCTACCATATAATAAATGGGGTTTATTATGGTAGGCTTTTTAAGAAAACATATGATAAAAAATAAAAACAATCTACAATGTATAGTATACTATATATGGTTTTTGTCAAGATAAATTTTTAAAATATTAAAAAAATAAATAATATAAATTTAATAAACATGTTTTTTATATTACATATAATACAAATAAATAGTATGTTATATTATTATAATGTAATCTCTTTTTTACTGCTGATTTTAAAAAATATAATAAGCGATATAATGGTTGTGAGAGTAAGTATTGTAGAAAGGGCAGCTGCAGTTCCGTAACTAGCCCTTATAACCTCTTGATAAATTGCTACAGACATAGTCCTTGATTTAGTTGTATAAAGAATAACAGATGAGCTTAATTCATTAATAACTGTTATCCAGCTGAGTATTGCCCCTGATAATACTCCTGAGAGCATTAATTTTGCTGTTATATTAAAAAAGGTTTTTATTTCGGAAGCCCCCAAACTTATAGAAGCTTCATCAACATTTTTATCTATTTGATAAAGTATAGCAGAGCTTGATCTTAAAGTATAAGGTAGTCTTCTTATTACTAATGATATGATAATAATTATGGAGCTTCCTGTTAATATTATTGGAGGTTTATTAAATGCTGTTAAAAATGTTATTCCAAGTACAGAGCCGGGTATTATGTATGGGAACATTGATACTGTATCTATTATGTTAGTAAATATATTCTTTTTTCTGATTGTTATGTATGCTGTGAGCATTCCTATCACTATTATTATTAATATTGTTATTATTCCGTATATATATGTATTTTTTATTGAAGAAGCTAGGGAATGAAATATTGCTGTATAGCTTTCAAAAGAAAATTGATTTGTAAAAACGGATCTGTTTGTTTTTAAGAATGAAGTATATATTACTGTAATTTGAGGAAGTATAGAAATAAAAACTAAAATATATATTATGATATGAATTAATATAGATTTTACACCTTTTATATTTTTTGATTTTATGCTGTTCATAGAATTCATAGAATATGATCTTTTATTTACAATATATTTTTGAAATATAAACATCATAGTTGTAATTATTACCATTATAACAGACATAGATGCTGAAAAATTAGCATTACTTCCAACTTCGCTTATGAATTCAGAATATATCATAGTGGGCATAGTTCTGTATCCTTCTCCTATGAGCATAGGTGTGCCAAAATCAGCCAATGCATTCATAAATACAATTAGTCCCGCTGAAACTATGGTTGGTTTTATTAATGGTATAGTTACAGTCATATTTCGTACAAAACTAGAAGCTCCCAAGTTTTCAGAAGCTTCTAAAAGTATATTATCAATTTTGCCCAAAGCTCCATAAATATACATAAATATAAATGGATATAACTTCAAAGAAAAAACTAAAAGTATTCCGCCAAAACCATATATAGTTGGTATATTAATACCTATATATGAGAAAAATCTGGTAATAACACCATTTCTTCCAAGAAGAAGTATCCAAGAATAAGCTCCTATAAATGCGGGAGACATCATAGATATAATTATTAGAATTTCTATTATTCGCTTGCCTTTTAAATTATACATTTTCATGCAGTATGCTAAAATTGTGCCTATTAATACGGCAAGTATAGTTACAGAAGTTGTTACGGCAAAACTATTTATTAATGTACTGTAATAATATTTTTTAGTAAAAAATCTTATAAAATTATTTAATGTCCAAGCATCTGTTTTTACATCTTTAAAACTGCTTAAAAATAATGAAAATAATGGATAAATTAAAAATAAAGCAAAAATAAATGTTATTATTATAGTAATATATGTCCAAAAGTCCATTTTTTTTAATATAGCGTTAATTTTGTTTTTCATAATAATTTTCTCTTTATTATTTTAATAAGAAAATGTATAAAATATAATTTTCTATTTTTAATATTATATATTCTAAAAAGAAAAATATATTTAATGAAAAATTATTAACTATAAACATTTTACATGCTTTAAAATAACATTAGAAATGTATATAAATATTTCAAATGCCTGTAACTATATTTTTAAATTTTTCAAGCCAAGCATCTTTATTTTTATCAACCATTTCTTCGTCTTCTTTTATATCATTTATATTTTCAAGAGGTATAAGTATTTGAGAACCTTCTAAATTTTTTATTATCGCTCTTGTAAATAATTCATCATTTATGATTTTTTGTGCATCATAGCTTGTTACATAATCTACAAACTTTTTGGCATTTTCTAAATTTTTAGCATTTTTTATTATAGCCATAGAATGTGCTTTAGTTAGTACACCTTCTTTCATGTATATAACATCTATAGGAGAGCCTGTATGTATATAGTTGGCAGCGGCACTTTCAAATGTGAGTCCTACAGCATATTCTCCGTCAGCAACACCTTTATATACAGCAGAAGAACTGCTTAAAAGTTTGCCGTCTAAATTAGCATATAATTTTTCTACATAATCCCATCCATTTTCAGGATTGCCATTACCCATAGCATAAAGCATATTAACTAACTGTTCAAAAGATGATGATGAAGTAGTAGGGTCATTAAATGCTATTTGTCCTTTCAAAGATGTATTAAGTAAATCAGCATAGCCTTCTATTTTTATGTCTTTTATTAAATTTGTATTTATTATCAATACGCTTGGACTAAGCATAAAGCCTGTTATGTATTTTTCTTTGCTTCTGTAATTCTCATATATATTATCATAATTTGTTGTAACATAATCTTCAAAAAGCTCTGAATTATATTTCAATATATTTTCATTAGCAGCAAAAAATACATCGCCTAAAGGATCATTTTTTTCAGCTTCTATTCTTTTTATTATTTCAGCGGTACCTGCTATAATAATTTCTACATTTATGTCAGGATTTTTTTTATTAAATTCTTCTACAAGTCTGTCAATAAAAAATCTAGTGGCAGGAGTATATATTACTAAACTATTTATGTTTTCCTCTTTCTTACTAGAACATGAAGAAATTAATATTACTGTAATGAAAGATACTAAAAATAATTTAATGATATTTTTCATATTTTTACCCTCGTTTTTATTTTTTATAATTTATCTGTAATTATATTTTTAAATTTTTCAAGCCAGATCTCCTGATTCTCTTTTACAAAATTGTCTATATATTCCAATTCTTCATTTGAAGTAATGGCATTGATATTTTTTATATCAACTAATATAGTAGAACTTCCCAAATCTTTTCTTACAGCTCTTGCATTAAGTTCATCATTCATTTTCTTTTGAGTATCAAAGCTAGTCATATAATCCAAAAACTTTTCAGCATTTTCCATATTTTTAGCATTTTTTATTATATATATTCCGGCAGGCTCCATTATAACGCCTTCTTTCATATATACCAATTTTACAGGCGAACCTGAAGCAGCATAATTGGCAGCGGCATTTTCAAATGTAAGTCCTACAGTATATTCTCCATCAGCAACGCCTTTATATACAGCAGAAGAACCTGTAAGTAATTTTCCATCCAAATTATCGCATAATTTATTAACATAATCCCAGCCTTTATTAATATCATCTTTTCCCATTGTATATAACATAGTAACTAAATGTTTAAAAGATGATGATGAAGATGAAGGATCATTAAAGGCTATTTTTCCTTTTAATTGCTCATTAGTTAAATCAGAATATCCTTCTATATTGATATTTCCTACAAGATTAGTATTTACTATTAATACGCTTGGGCTAATCATAAATCTTGTCATAGAGCCTTCTGTATTTTTATAGCTGTCTAGTATTTCATTTTCATTTGTTGATGTGTAGTTTTCAAATAAATCCTGATGATTCTTTACCAAATTAATATTAGCTGCCATTAAAACATCGCATAATGGATCATTTTTTTCTGTTTCTATTCTTTTTATTAATTCACCTGTTCCGGCTATTATTACTTCTACTTCTATATTTGGATTTTTACTTTTGAAATCTTCTATTAACGGATCTATAAAATCTCTTGATGAAGGTGAATATATTACTAAAGATGATTTTTCTGATGTATTTTCATTTTTTTCGCATGACAATATCAATATAGAAATTATCAAAATTGTCATTATTATATTAGCAAAAAGTTTCATAATTTTATCCGCAATTAATTTTAGAATAAAATATATTATATTGTGTTTTTGTCAACAAAAAAATATACTTTTTATCACTATGAATTAATGAATCGTATCAAAAAGTTTACATAATAAAAAAATGCTAATAAAAGTTATCATAATATCGATAATTATGTTAACACTTTAACTTTAGGATTATAATATATACTATGAAAAGCAAAATAGCTGACAGAGCATATACTCTCATAAAAAAAAAGAAATATAAAAAAGCCAAAAATTTACTTCTTAATAATAAAACTAAAATTTCTCATGATGCAGATGCCCTTGCCATGCTTTCATTTGCAGATATATTTTTAAAAGATTTTTACGGTGCTGAAGAACTATCAAGAAAGGCACTTAGAGAAGATAATTTTTGTTTTAATGCTATGCTTGCCAAGGCTTATGTGAGTTTACATAATGGACACAGAGAAAATGCATTGAGAGAGTATTTCAGAATATTAGATTTAGATCCTGAAAATAGAATTGCAAAAGATAATATAGAGAGAATAAGATTTTTAACTAATAATGCAAAAGGTGATGAGATAAATCCAAGAGCATATTTACTCGGCAAAAAAAAGTTATCAATGTCAAGATTTTTGGTTCTCATACCTATAGCATTTATACTTACATTTTTATCATACATTACAATAGACAGAGTATATCCTAAAATAAGATATGTACTTCTTGATAAAGACCAAAAAGAGTTAAGAGAAAAACTAGAGAATGTTTACTTATTTGAGGGACTTGAAGACGGAAAGATTCCAGATAGTGCCAAAAGTCCTACATACTCACCGCGTGAAGTGGCTGAGATGTTTGACAAGGCTAAAAACAATATGAGAAGTGCCTCTGTTAATGAAGCGGTTATGATAATAAACGGTGCATTAAAAAGCGACATTAACGAATATTTAAAAGAGAGATTCAGAGTTTTAAAAGAGTTTGTAATAGCACCAGACTACAATATATTCAGAGAGAGTCCTAGTTATCTTACAGTAGCTGAGAATTATGACCTATACAATGGCGGATATGTGAAATGGAAAGCCGATGTAAACAGGGTGACTCAGACTAATATCGACGGCATACCAAAAAAGAAAGCAAGAATATTAATTTACGACACTAATGACAAAGACATTGCGGGTGTTGCTGATTTAATTGTGAATGTAACTGTAACATTAGAAGCTAAAAATTATATAGAAGTTTACGGCAAGATTTTGGGTTATGATGCTAAACAAAAATCAATACAGCTTGAAGGTCAGATTATAAAGCATTTGCCTAAGAAGAAGTAAAAATAATTTATATAATTGCATAATCATCAAAAAACTATATAATAAAAAATATTTGTTAATAGGATTTTATATGTCTAAATATGATTTTAATATTATTATAGAACAAGATGAAGATGGAATGTATATAGCAACAGTACCTGCATTAAAAAGCTGTTATACTCAGGCAAAATCAATAGATGAATTATATATAAGAATAAGAGAAGTTATAGAGCTTTGTCTTGAAGTCGAAGAAGAACATAACTATTTAAAAGATAATTACAAATATAATAAACTCATAAAAGCTGACAGGGTAGAAGTTAGTATATGAGCAAATTATCTATATGTGATTCAAAGACTATGATTAAGATTTTGATGTTATTAGGATTCAAAGAATTAAGACAAAAAGGAAGCCATAAATTTTTTATCAATAATAAAGGACTTACTACAGTCATTCCCGTTCATAATGAAGATTTAACAAGAGGCTTAATAAGAAAAATTTTAAAAGACATAAATATCACTATAGATGAATACGAAAAACTAAAAAAAGAGATTTGATTATAAAGCATTTGCCTAAGAAGAAGTAAAATATATTCATCACTATTGATATTATAGTTTAATAATATAAAATAATATTATGATAAAATTTGAATGGGATAACAATAAAAATCTTATAAATATAAAGAAACATAAAATTTCATTTGAAGATGCAATATATGTTTTTTCAGATAAAAATGCACTCATTATGAAAGATGAAGAACATTCTGATTATGAGGACAGATTTATTACAATGGGAAATATTAAAAGAAAGTTTATTATTGTTGTTGTTCATACAGACAGAACAAAAAACTCTAATGAAGAAGTTATAAGAATCATATCAGCTAGATATGCAACTAAGAATGAAATTAATCAATACTATAATAGGGGGAATCATGAGTGATATAAAAAAAGAATACAATTTTTCAAAAGCTCAGAGAATTACAGATTTTGAAAATGGTAAATTTTTTATTAATAATGAAGATATAAAAACTCCAATTTATTTAGATAAAAAAGTATTATCTGAACTAGAAATTTTATCCAAGCAGTCAGAAATCTCAATATCAGAAATAGCTAATGAAATACTTTCAAAATATTTCATTAATAAATAATTTGGATTATTATAGTTTTTCTATCAAATTATTATATTCTTCTACATCAAGATTTATTTCATTTAATATTTTTCTCATAAGAGGTCTTGATATTACCTTGCTTGAGTGAAAAGGAATAACAGTACATCTCCCATTTTCATGTTTATAAAAAGCATGACTTCCTTTTTGTCTTTGTTTAATAAATCCTAATAAAATCAGCAATTTTTCTATAGTTTTTGCATCTTTTAAAATCAGCTTACTCATACTAGCTCTATTTCTTCTACCTTTACAAACTCTGGAATAGAATTCTTCTCTTCGCTATCCATCTCTTCAAGACATAAATCCAGAACCTCTTTTAATTTTATATGTAATTCTTCCAAAGTATCAGCCTGTGTATGAGCACCTACTATTGAAGGAATATATCCCACATAAACATTGGTTTCTTTGTCATATTCTATATATGCGAAAAATTTTTTATTCATTAATAAACCTCTAAACATTTAATATTTTAATTATAACATAAATTAAGCCCCTTTTGCAAATTTCCTAAACGCAGTAACAGTCTGAACCGAGCCGTACCAAAAAGCAATTTTACCTATAAAGTAGCTAATACCTGCAAAAAATTGTTTTATATAATTTTGTCCTGACAATATTTCTAATCCTTTATAATCTGTAGGATTCAAAAAAAAGAAGAAATTATATATAAAATTACTTGTTAAATCTTGTCCCATAAATAAATCATATGTTATTTTTAATGGTACTTTTCCAAACACTATACCTGATATAATTAATATTAATAAGTATACATATATTTGAATTTCTTTTTTTATAAATTTTATAGATAATAATAAAATTATAAATATTGATAGTATAAAATGCCAAGTATTATTTATGATTGAAAAATAAAAGCCGAAAAAAGTTAAATTAGTCAATAATGTTATAATAAAAGCCCTAATCCAATTCTGTCCATTATCACTGTACAAAGAACTTAATTCAATTGAAAGTATATCTCCTAAAGTTTTTAGATTTTTATCCTTTTTAAATTGTTCTTTTAATTCTTCTTTGTGTAGTTCTACTTCCTGAGATTGATACTGCAAAGCATCAATAACATTATTTCTAGCATAAGCCTGATGCTTAAGCAATGATACACTTTCACGATTAGCAAATTGATGTACTTTGAAATTAATAGTATTAATTAAGCCTCTACTAATCAAAGAACCTTTAAAATCTGCTTCATTAACTTCTATATTTTGTAAATCAATTTTTCCATTTATTATTATATTATAAAAAGATACCTTATTTATTTTATTATTTTTATTTTTTAATTTTTCCTTATTTAAGAAATAATTAAATAAACTGTCATAAAAACTGTTATCTATAAAATTATTATCTATTGATAAAATAGAATTATCATTAAATTTAACTTCATTAAATGTTAATTCATTTATTTTAGAACCACGAAAATACATAACTCTATTAATAGCTGTATTTACAAATTTTAAATCTAATTCAAAATCAGATATATAAAAACAAATAATATTATTTAATTCCGATTCTATAAATTTTAAAATATATTTAAATGTATTTCCAATGAGAAATGAAATTCCATTGAATTCTGATTTTTTAATTTCAACTCTACATTGAAATTCACAATTTGAAAATAATAATCCGCCATTAAATTTTATTTTATTAAATTCTAATGTAAAACATTTATAAAAATTACAATTTGAGAATACTAATATTTTATTAAAATTGGAATCATAAAATCCAACCTTTGATTTTATAATAGTATTGATAAAATATACTGAACCATTAAAATTAAAATTTTGGATGCATAGTCCATAAGAAACTATGATATTTTCAAAATTAATATTATAATTTAATTCATATTTATTTTCTTTTTTTGCACTAAAATATAGAATTGCATCTTCTAAATAAAAATGAATTTGAATTTTATTTTTAACTTTATTATTTATAGCTCCTATATTTAAAGTATAGTATTTTTCTTCTTCATCTGTAATGGTTATAATATTATTTTCATCTGTTTTTTTACCTTTGTTAAGTGCCTGTTGTAATAAATCATATTTTAACCATTTAATAAGTTCTTCTTCTGAATTATATACGGTTGGCTGTTCTGTTATACCATATTTATTTATTTCATCAACATTTAAAATAGTCATAAAAAACCTTAAAAAATTATGATTCAATTATAACCCAAATAATTAAATCATCAACAATAGAACTGTTGCAATTTTGTGTTTTTATACAGTTAATATTAAAAATATATTATAAAGTTTATTTATAGTAATTTTATATTTATTATTTTTTGTTTTAAATGTAATATAATTTTATCTAAATAATATATAAAAATGCAGTCTTTTTGCTTCTTTGTGTCAACAAAAGAAGTGGGGTTTGGGGCAAAGCCCCAATTATTAAAACTATAAATATTATTTTTAAATTTATTATATAATAATATCACTATATGTATGTACAAAATTGCAACAAGTCTAATATATAAGATAACAATTAGTGCTGCAGTTCTTTTGGTTCTTTTATACCACTATACCACGCCACAGCGGACAGGTGTCATAAAAGAACTGGGGTCATGGCACGACTGTGTGCTTCGCAGGGCTAGTACCCACAAATAATAAAAAATATAAAAATTTTATTGTTCTTTTTCCCACCGTACGCCACAGGAGACTTAATCAAATAACCAAAAAGTGAAAATATTTTTACTTTATATCTTGTAATGTATAAACTTAAATTAATGCCTATATTTTGTATCTTTTTGATAAAGTAGTTACTCCTTCAAAAACACATGCTCATACACATTAGCAAAAATCTTTTATATATGAGTTAGATTTGAATTTATTTAAAATAACAATATTTTTAATTATTAAAATTACTCAAAAAATATAATTTTCTATTTGTGAATTTTTTATTATATAGTATAATATAGTGAGGACAAAGCTATATTTAAAAAGGAGTTTACAAATATGGTTACAGCTATTACAACTACTGACACAACTAATACTTATGTTACGTCAATAGGCGGGGTAAATATTACTGTTAGAAACAACTTTTCTGACAATACAGCTACGGTTGAGGTAGAGCCAAAGATCACAGGCGGTGCTTTAAATGTGCAAGGGTGATTTCCCCCTTATCGTGTTTAAATTATCGGTTATTTAATTTTATACTTTAATAAAAAGTAGTTTTTTGTTCGCTTATTTAAAAGTAATGGGGTTGTTTGTGGGAAGCAGCTCCATTTTTTTATGCTTGAATTATTGATATTTTTGTCTATAATTTTATATTAGCTTATATATTTTCTATAGTTATAGAATATAAATTATAAAGGCGGAATGTTATGAATAATAAATATAATGATAATAAAAAATATGAAACTATAGTGCATTATATAATAAATAGCTGTGATGATATTAGAAAGCTTGGAAGTATTAAATTAAACAAAATACTTTTTTATTCTGATTGCGATATGTTTGTCAGAAAAAATAAAACCATTACTAATGATAAATATATAAAAAGGCAATTCGGACCTGTTCCTAAAAAAATTTTGACAATACTATCAAATTTAGAAAAAAAGAAAAAAATTTCTATAAGAAATCCGTCTCAAAATAGATTATATGATACAACATTGTATTTTAGTTTAACTGATGATATGGATTTAGATATTTTAACAGCGGAAGAGGTTTCTATATTAGAACATTATTTAAAAATTATATCAAATAATTATACAGCTAAAGAAATAAGTGAAATATCCCATGATAGAATATGGGAATTGGCAGATTTAGGTGAAGAAATACCAATATATACTATACATGCTTCAGAAACTGAAGAAATAAATGCTGATGATATAGAGGCTTTAAGTGCAGCATTATAATATCGAAGTTAATCAAAAAGTCTATGATTTTATAGAAAAATATAAACCAATATATTCTGATTTATCTATTCTTTATGATGCAGCTTATTGGAGATTGCAAAGAGATGAAGAAGATTATTTTAATGATAAATTACAATTATATATATTATAGGTTCAAAAAAAAGCAGTCAAATATCATTATGCTTAGCTTTTGAGAAAGGTATTCAGAAATTAAGTAAAAATACTTTTGAAGAAACAAAATTAATTGTTTCGGCTTCTATAACTGATAAAAAAACAAATAAAATTATAAAAATAAAAAATAATAATTATTGATTAATAGTTTTTATATTTTTCTGAATCGATATTGTATTTCGCTCCCAAAATATATTGTCCGTGTATCCTTGTATTTCTTTATTTTGTTCGGCAAGCTCTATTCTTTTTTCTGCCCAAGCACAATAGGTTTTATGCTGCTCTATCCCAGAATAATTTCTTCCTAACTTTTTAGCTACCACCGAAGTAGTACCGCTTCCCAAAAAAGGATCAAATATAAAATCATTTTCATTTGAACTAGCTAATATCAATTTTGCAATTAACTTTTCAGGCTTTTGTGTAGGGTGAGCAGTATTCTCAGGCATAGACCAATATGGTATTGATATATCGTCCCAAAAATTAGAAGGATATGTATCTCTAAAGTTTCCATCCTTTGTTTCTATCCAGTCTTTAGGTTTTCCTTCTATTCTGTACGGAGCTATTACTTTTCTTCTTATCTTGACATCATCTACATTAAAAGTGTATTTATTGGATATGGTGGCAAACCAAATATCTTCCATTCCATTCTTCCAATTATTTTTTGCCCCTCTGCCTTTCTCCCTCTGCCAAGTGATTCTGTTTTGTATATTAAAATATTTATCTAAAACATTTCCTATTACAAGACTAGATTTCCAATCACAGCATACATATATTGTGGCATTTTCTTTTAACATAGGAATAATACTTTCTACCCATAGATGAGTATATTTTTCATAGCTTAAATTATCTATATCTTTAAATTTAAAGCCATGATAATTTTTAGATATATTATAAGGCGGATCAACTATCATTAAATCGGCTATATTATTTTCTATTTTTTTTAATACATCAAAAGTATTTCCATTTATAGTTTTGTTTATAATATCTTTTTTATTATATTCTTTTATATTTTCATTATCTATAATACATTTATTAAAGTAGAATTTTCCCTCTTCAGTATTTATATCAAAATCAATAGTTTTATTCTTAACTGATTTAACTTTCGTATTCATGTATTTACCGCAATTATAAAATTATTCCCATTCTATAGTAGCAGGCGGTTTTGAAGATATATCATAAACAACGCGGTTAATACCTTTTACTTCATTTATTATTCTGTTTGATATTATACCTAATACATTGTAGTCAATTTTAGCCCAATCAGCAGTCATAGCATCAATACTCTCAACAGCTCTAACTGCACAAACTTGCTCATAAGTTCTGCCATCTCCCATAACACCGACACTTTTTACAGGAAGAAGCACAGCAAATGACTGCCATAATTTTCTGTAAAGCCCTGCTTTTTTTATTTCAGCAACAACTATATCATCAGCCTCCTGAAGTATTTTTACCCTCTCTTCTGTAATATCTCCAAGTATTCTAACTGCCAATCCAGGTCCAGGGAAAGGCTGTCTGTATACGATATCTTCCGGTAATTTTAATTCTAAGCCTATCTCTCTAACTTCATCTTTGAATAATTCTCTGAAAGGCTCTAAAAGTTCAAATTTCATGTCTTTTGGAAGTCCTCCTACATTATGATGGCTTTTTATAACTGCAGAGCTTCCCCTTAATGATACACTCTCTATAACATCTGGATAAAGCGTACCCTGTGCTAAAAAGCCTACATTCTCTATTTTTTTAGCTTCATCATTAAATACACTTACAAATTCATGACCTATTATTTTTCTTTTCTGTTCTGGGTCTGTAATTCCTGCTAATTTATCCAAAAATCTCTTTGAAGCATCAACATATATCAAATCAATATTAAAATTATCTCTGAATACTTCTACTACTTTTTTATCCTCATCTTTTCTTAAAAGACCGTTATTAACGAATATGCATTTTAGCTGCTTTCCTATAGCTTTTTCTATCAATACAGCAGCAACAGAAGAATCAACTCCTCCAGAAAGACCTAGTATTACATTTTTATCGCCTACTTTTTCTTTTATTCGTTTTATCTCGTACTCTATAAAAGAGCCCATATTCCAATTTTTTTCGCATTTACAAATATTAAATAAAAAGTTTTCTATAATTTTTATTCCATTTTCTGTATGAACAACCTCTGGGTGAAACTGTATAGCATAAATATTTTTTTGTTTATTTTCTATAGCGGCAAGTTCTGTATTGGGTGTTTTTGCTATAAGTTCAAAACCTTCTGGTATAGATTTAATACTGTCTCCATGACTCATCCATACAATATTTTTTTTATCAAATGATTTGAATATGCTTTCATGATTAGTTATTTCAATTTCAGCTTTTCCGTATTCGCGTTTCTCTGCACTTTCAACTTTTCCGCCCATAGAATAAACTATTATCTGCATACCATAGCATATTCCAAGTATAGGTACTCCCAATTCAAATAAGGCTTTATCAACTTTAGGAGCATCTTCTTCATACACACTTGAAGGACCTCCAGAAAGTATTATAGCTTTTGGATTAAATTCTTTTATAAAATCTATTGAAACATGAAAAGGGTGTATTTCTGAGTAAACATTTAATTCCCTTATTCTTCTTGTAATAAGCTGAGTAAACTGTGATCCGAAATCTAGTATTAAAACCTTATCTATATTGCTTTGCATATATTTCCTCTTTATTATGAAATGCGATTAATGATTAATTGAATAATATTATATTAAAATAATAAAATTTCAATTAATAGTTATCATAATATTTTGATAAATACGCACGGTAAGTTAATTTTTTATAATAATAATTGTTATCATACATATTTATATTTATTTTATATAAAAAATTAATCGTGCGTTAATTATACATAAAATTTAAATAATACTAGGGCGGGCGTTATAATTCATATTAAAGTAATAAAGATAAATAAAATTATAAATTCAAAATTAATCATTAAATATAAAGGGCGGGGATTGAGAATAAAATTAATATATAATCTAGTTTTAAAATTAAAAAAATACTGACAAAAACTGTCGCATAATCATTTTATAATTTTAAATGATTAATTTAAGGAGAAGCTTTATATGGAAAAATTAGAAAAAATTTACAGAAGCGGAAATTTAAAAGATTTTCAATTGTTTTTTAAAAGTCATATTAAAAATTATTGCTCTGATAATGGCGTGGAAATAGTTAGAAATTTAATACATTGCGATAATGAAGATAATAAATTTAAGCTTTTTAAATTCTTCATAGATTATTTATCTGACAAGAAATTTATAAAGATAAGCGATGATTTTTTATTTAAGATATCTTCAATTCTTATAGACAATAATTATATGGATTTATTTAAATATGCCGTAAGTAAAAAATTTTATATAAGTTCTGATAACTGTGTAGAGATAATTAGAAAGTTAATACATTCTGATAATGAAGATAATAAATTTGAACTTTTTAAATATTTTATAGATCGTTTAAAAAATCGTTCATATTTAATAATAAAAATATTTAAAGAGGTTTATAAAAAACAAGATGCCGATTTTATAGAATATTTGGAAAAAAAATTTCATATAAAAGAAATATTATTAATTGAGGCTTGTGGAAAAAATAACTTAGAGTGGGTTAAATATTTAGTTAGAAATGGTGCCAATATAAATGGCAAAATTAATAATCATAATATTTTTGAATATTTTGACCATTGTACCATATTAGATTTAGATATTAAAATAATTGAGTATTTACTAAATTATGCAAATGAAGAAAATTATAAGTCAGCACTATTTATATGCTGTGAAAATAATTATTTTGAATTAGTTAAATATATATTAACTAAAGGGATTGATATTAATATAAAGAACCGTTATGAAAAAACTCCTTTAATTATTGCATGCCTAAATGAGCATTTAAATTTAGCAGAGTATTTAATAAAAAATGGTGCTGATATTAATATAAAAGATAAATATAATGAAAATTTATTATTTAAAGATAGAATAAATAATAATTTTGAATTAAGTAAATTATTAATAGATTTAGGAATCGATATAAATACTAGAAATAATAAAAAAGAAACACCATTATATACAGCATTCAGAAATAATAATTTTGAACTTGTAAAATATTTAATAAATAATAATGCTTATACAAATATTTATGATCAAGTAAATCTTTTTAGAATAGCTTGTGAGAATGATAATTTAAAATTAATAAAATATTTATTGGAAATAGGATTTAATATAGATAAAAAACTTTTGAAAGGAACTTTATTATTTGCAGATAAAAATTGTGATTTAGAAACAGTTGAATATTTGACAAAAATAGGATTTAATATAAAAATTAAGGATTTAAAAGAATTATTATTCATGTCTATTATTAATAATAATTTTAATAGAATAAAATGTTTGGCAGATAATGGTATTAATATGAACTGTTTTCATTATAGACCTTTAATGTATGCATGCATTAACGGAGATTTAAATTTAGTAAAACTATTACTGGATAATGGTGCTGATATAAATGCTGTTAATCATAAAAAAAATAATTCATTACATTTTGCATTAAATCAAGCTAAATATGATGTTGCAGAATTTTTACTTGATAATGGAGCAGATATTAATAATAGAGATTCTCACGGACAAACTTCATTAATTAAATATTCAAAAGCAGGAAATTATAATGCCGTAAAACTGCTTATTAAATATAAAGCGGATATCAATATAAAAGATAATGATGGACATGATGCTTTATATTATGCTGAGTTATATAAAAAACAAATGACTATTGAATTATTAGTAAAATATAAAGTATAGATAAATAATGAAAAAACTATTTACATACCCCGCCCTTTAAAGTTTTTTATTTTTTTTAGAATATAGAATTTTTAATTATTTTATTGTTTAATTAGAAAAAGCATGCCCGCCCAAACGTTTATTAAATTTGAAGATTTATTTAACGCACGGTTAACTAAATTTTATATATAATTGAAGCTGAATTTATGATTTTGTTTATATTTATAATTTTGTTCTGCGTGCGTTGTTATAGTTAAAAATTTAAATAAAACTAGGGTGGGTGTTGTAATAAGAGAATAAAACTTATATAAATAATACTATTTGGAATATAATATAAAGCTAAATAACCTAGAGGGTGGGGAGTGTAATGAAGTTTCAAAATTTAAATTATATAATCCTACCTTTATACTTTTTACTTTATTTGACTTTTTAATTCTATTTATATTTGATACTTATACAGAAAAAGCATGCAAGCCCAAGTGCTTATTAATTAAAATAATATTATGTTAATTAAAATATGTTAATTCTTTTTTATTACTTTTTTATTTGTCTTTAGTTTTTTATTCTGTATGTTTGGTATAGGAAAGTTATATTATAAAAATAATATAAATCTTAAAAAATAATTTAATAAAAATAAATTTTGATATATAATTATTATGATTTAATATATAATAATTTAGGAGGATATTTAGGTGACAGAGTTAAGATAAAAAACATTAAATTTAATCAAAGAATTACCAGAAGATAAACTTTTATCAGTAATAAATTTTATAAATAATGATTCAAATGAAAAAATAATAAATGATAAAAAACAGGCTTTAGAAAATTTAAATAAATATCAATGCAGATTACCTGAAAATTTTGATTATAAAAAAGAATTAGAAGAATATAGAGATGAAAAGAATTTTAATTGATACTAATATAATTTTAGACTATTTAATGAATAGAGATCCATTTTTTGAAAATTCTAAAAAAATAATAGACTTATGTGTTAATAATATTATAGAGTGTTATATAGCAGCACATACAATAACTAATTTATTTTATATACTTAGGAAATATTATTCATATAGTGAAAGAAAAGAAATTATTTTAGAATTATATAAAATATTTACTATTATACCTATAGACGATAAAAAAATTAATTTAGTTCTGATAGATAAAGATTGCAAAGATATAGAAGATGGATTACAAATAGAATGTGCTAAAGAATATGATTTAGATTATATAGTAACTAGGAACACATCAGATTTTTTTAATTCTAAAATAAAAGCAATAGAACATAACATATTTATAACTCTAATAGAATAAAATATTATTATATACTTTTATAATATGGTTTATATACTGTTATAATTAAAAAGATTTTTATATAAAAAAATAAAATTATTATTTGAGTTATAATTTAATAATATAATAGAGGCAATATGTCAGAGAATAAAACAGTAAGCAAAGAAAAGATAGCTAAATCATCATTAAAAATGTCATTAGTAACAACAGTAAGCAGAATATTTGGGCTTGTGAGAGATCAGATACAGGCAGCTTTGCTTGGCACCACATTCATAGCAGATGCTTTTGCCATAGGATTTATACTACCAAATCTATTGAGGCGATTATTTGCTGAAGGTAATATGGTTGCAAGCTTTATACCTGTATTTACAGAACTTGAAAAAGAAAAAGGTATTGAAGAATCAAAGAAATTTTTTAGGGCGGTTTTTACATTATTGGGATTAATACTTATAGCAGTTGTATGTATTGGAATAATGATATCCCCTTTGCTTGTTAGAATACTTTATAAATCAGCAGATAATAATATAGAAGCACTTAATCTGGCATCAGATTTATCAAGAATAATGTTTCCTTATCTTTTTTTTATATCTTTAGCAGCTTTGATGCAGGGCGTACTTAATATAAGAGGCTATTATTCCATATCAGCGGCTAGTCCTATACTTTTAAATACTGTAATTATATCTATGGCTTTATTCTTTAAATTCTTTCTGCCTAATTTTTTTAATAATATGTCTTATGTGTTTGCATTTGCAGTATTACTTGGAGGCTTTGTTCAATTTGCCTATCAAATGCCTTTTGTACATAAACAGGGTTTTAGTTTCAAGCCTTATTTTCATTTTAAAGAACCTTATGTTATAAAAATGATAAAATTATTTGCTCCCGGTATTTTTGGTGCTAGTATATATCAGATAAATCTGCTTGTTTCTACGGCATTTGCTGGAGCTATAGGAGAAGGCAGAGTTTCGGCTGTTACTTTTGCTACTAGAATACATGAATTTGTTTTGGGTGTTTTTGCTGTAAGTGTTGCAACTGTTATGCTTCCAACTTTAAGCAAATTAATAGCCGACAATAAAAAAGATGAAGCTATTGAGAATTTAGGATATTCTTTGAGGCTGGTTGCCTTAGTTACTATTCCTGCCACTTTCGGATTTGTGGTATTGGGCAGAGAAATTGTGAGAATGATATTTGAGTATGGAGCTTTTTCTTCAAAATCTACATATTTAGTATCCAGTGCTTTAAGATATTTATCTATATCATTATTTTTTGTGGCAAGCTATAGAATACTTGTACAATCATTTTATGCTATGAAAGATATGAAAACTCCTGTATATGTAGCATTTTTTACATTTATTGTTAATGCTTTTAGTAATTATTTATGCGTTTATATATTTAAATTCGATATTATAGGAATATCTATATCAAGTGTTGTTGCAAATATTGTATCTTTTTGTATACTATATATATTGCTTATAAAAAGAATGGCAGTAAAATCGATAATAAATAAAAAAGTTGAGGTTTTAAAGACATTGGTTGCTAGTTTGTTTATGGCGGCTTCTGTTTATGGAATGAAATATTATTTATTATCTGGGAATGCAGATTCTAGGATATTTTTCATATTAAAAGTATTTGCGGTAATATTATTAGGAGTAGTATTTTATTCTATAATAAATATTGTATTAAGAAATGATGATTTTGTTTCTTTTATTAATATGTTTAAAGGCAGATTATCGAGAAAGTTTATAAAAAAATAATATATATCATTCTTAATAATAACTTAAAAATATCCGATAATTTAAGTAATAATTTTTTTATTAATATAAGGTTTTTTCTATGAGTCTAAAAAATAAGGTACTTTTATTAGTTATTATAGTTGTAATTTTAGCATTATCTCCAACAATTTTTATAAACACTAAAACAAATAGAGAAGCATTATATAATTCTGCAATGAATATTTCACAGAACTATTTTTATGATGTATCTTCTACTTTTGATAATATATTCAATTCAACTACGGTAGGTACTGTTTCTTTGTCAGATATAGCAACTGTATCTTATGATTTATACTCTACAGGAACTGTTACTGATGTTGCTACTAATTTAAGATCGGTAATATATAGATTCCATAAATCGCAATTAGGTTTGCATCATGTTATAGCAAATGGTATATATTTTGAACCTGATATCATAGATAATAATCCTTATATGAGAGGTCTTTATTCTTTGTACTTATATGACATTGGAAATACAGGTAATATGCAGCCTAAAATAGAAAGTGCTGTAGATAATTACAATAAGGAAGAATTTTATTATTTAGCTATTCCTGAAACTTGGAATAGAGAAGCCAAAAGACCTAGAACTATCTACTATTCTTCTCCATATTTGAAGAATATTGATAAGCCTCAAAAAGTTATTTCTTTTTCTTCTCCTATATACTCTAGTATTAATAATAATCTTATAGGAGTTTCTTTGTCTGATGTTTCTTTGGAAATAGTTCATGAGATGTTTACAAATATAGTAAAGACAGGACCTTTTAATACTGTTATATTTGATTCCAGAGATAGGAAAATAATTTATCATGATAATCCTAACTATATATTAAGCGATTTAAAAGATATAGAATGGATCAACAGTTTAATAGATAATACAACATTTTATACTAATACTAGAATAATAGAAGATTATAAAGTAGGAGATAATAGCTACACTTTATTATTTAAACAGTTTGATAATGGTTTTTATAATATATTTATGTATGTTCCTACGAGCTTTTTCTATAATGTATTAGTTACAACTAATAATACAATATTCTTTATATTAATAGTTGCCATTATAGTTATAATAGTAGTTTTGAATATTACTATTCCTATATCATTAAAGCCTTTGGATAGAATATCTCAGGAATTAGAATCCGGAGTATTTGATAATAATATATTTGTTAATGTCAGTAAGATTAATTCTAGGGATTCACTTGGAGATTTAAGCACTTGGATAAGAATATTTTTTGATATGATTCAGCATGTATTTTCAAGTGTGTCAAAAACTCTTAAAGTATCAAAAGAGCAAAGTAATGCTTTAAAAGTTAAGATGGTAGATATATCTGAAGCTGCAGGTTCTATGACTGAGTCTGTAAGTATGATAATCGATAATATATCATCTCAGCAAAATGAATTTAAACATGTAGAAACTAGTAATTTAGAAATATATAAAATTATAGCTTCAAGTTTGGCTGAATTAATTTCTATTGATGATATGACGAATAATCTTCAAAGTAAAATAGATGATCAGTCTGTGAGTATAAATCAAATCAATTCATTAACTATGACTATGCAGAAAGATATGCAGGAAGTATCTGTTTCTGTTGGCAAGGCTAAGGAAGAATCAGAACATGTTGTATCTTTAGCACAGGAAAGCAAAGAAAAAATAGTAAAAACAGAGAATATTACAAAATCATTAATAACTTCTATAAGAGGTATTACAGACTTTGTAAACTCAACTATCGATATATCTCAGCAGACAAATATGTTAGCGATGAATGCGGCTATTGAGGCAGCACATGCTGGAGAGCAAGGTAAAGGTTTCGCGGTTGTTGCTGAAGAGATTAGGAAATTAGCCACTACAACAAATTTACAGTCTGAAAAGGCTTGGAAAATATTAAGAGATATAGAAAAAGAAATGAATCAAATTATGTCAAGTATGACAGAAAGAATAATAACTACAGAAGATATGTTAGTTAAACTTCAAAATTTTGTTAATACTATGACTAAAGTAAAAAAAGTAGCAGATGAAAAATGTGATTCTACAAAAGAAATAAGCGTATCAATAGAAAGTTTGCATGATGCTGTAAAAGATATTAAAGAACAATATACTAATTTGCATGGCAGAATATCTGTAGCTAAAGATGATTTAGTAAACCTTTCTGATTTCTCTAAGAAAAATGACGAGGCTATGAAACTTGTATCTGAAAATAGCGATGACATAGTTTCTAAAACACAGGATATGGGAAATCATATAGGAAATGTATTCGGACTTATAAAAGAAATAGAACAGCTTTCTAATGTTGCAAGCGATTCTATGGATATGTTAGAAAAAGAAATGTCCAATTATGTTATAAAAGATTTTGAGGATGTTATTAAAGAAAAAATCAAAACTATTAATGAAGGTGACAGAGCATACAGCAGACAGGCTTTTGTTAAAAGTATTTATAAATTTGTAGTAACTACTTTCGGAAAAGATAAATTCAACCATCTTTTAGAGCAAATGCCTGATGAATGCAAAGAGATATTCAAAGAGGCTCAAAAGACTAAATTTAGAAAGAAATATCCTTTATCTACATCTTGTTTCATACCTATGACTTCAATAATGGATGAGTTTTATGATGGGGCTAGAGAAGGTATAAGAGAAAAAGCTAGATATGATTTTAAAAAGTTTAGTTTTATGAAAAAATTATTCATAAAGATTGCTAAAAAGAATTCTTTGGCTGATGTGTTTGTTAATTTTGCTAAGAAAATGTTTAAAAATATTCATATAGAAGTAGTTAAAGCAGAAAAGAAACGCATTATTTACCATCTTCATTATTTCCCTAATTATGATTCTATGATAGAAACTTATTTTGATGAGATAATAAAGAATATATTCAGGTTTAAATATCCTAATGGCTCTAAGGTAAAAATGACTAAGTCTATAAGTAAAGGTTATATTTATACTGAGTATATAGTAACTTGGTAATTATTATAAATTATAAGGTCTGAATCTTTAATGGTTCAGACTTTTTTATTGCTAATATATTTTTAATCATTTCCGATATAATTAATGATATAATTTTATTATAGGAAATGTATATTATGAATATAAGTGACAAATATAATTTAAGCATGGGCAGTACCAATTTGACTAAATTAGAAAATGCTAAAAAACAATATGGTACTGCTAAATTCTCCATAGATGATACTAGTGCAGAAAATGTTAATGAGGCAGTATCTAAATATAATAAAGATTTTGAAAAAAAGCGTCTAAGACAAGTATCTGAAGACTTTGAAGCTTTGATGATTAATCAAATGCTTAAAGAGATGAGAAAAACTGTAGATAAAAGCGGTTTAATAGATGGCGGTATGGCAGAACAGATATTTGAGGACATGCTTTATGATGAGTATGCAAAAGAATTCTCAAAAACAAAAACTTTTGGTCTTGCTGATATAATATATAATCAAATGGAAAAATATGTATAGTTTTAATTTATAAGCATAATAATTTAATATTATGATAAAAATTTTAAAACTTATATTAATATTTTTTACAGCATTTTTTATAGTTTCTGACAGTAATAAATATTCTAATATATATTCTATTCCTATAGATGAATTATGCATGATTAGAAACGTTACAGGATTTCCATGTCCCGGATGCGGAATGACAAGAGCACATATAGAAATTTTCAAATTAGATTTTAAAAAGGCTTTTTATTATCATCCGCTATTCATATTTCCAAGTATTATTTTCTTTGCAGTAATTTTTAGAAAAAGATTCAAAATTGCAAATTATATCTATCATAATAATTATATTATAATTTCTATATTAATAATTTTTATAATAGTATACATTATTAGGTTTGTATTGTTATTCCCAAATGAAGAGCCTTTTACATATAATTATGATAGTATATTTTACAAACTATTAACAATTATAAAAAATATTCTTAAATAATTAGAGTATGTAAATTTGTTTTATCAATATTAATTTTTCAAATTTCTATTTTATTGGTTTAATTCTATATATTTTGTGATAAGATGGAAATTAAAAAGATGCCTGTATTTTTATTGATATTGCTATATATGTTTATGTCTTTTCATATTTATGCAGAAGATGAAAATACATTTGATTATAAAATCACACAAGAGGAAACAAATGAGCTGCAATCATCTCATAAGGAAAAAGGATTTATTTTAGACAGATCAATCAATATAAGCAAAAATCAAATAAAATCTTCTGAAGCAAAAAATACAGCGGAATTAATAAAAGAATATTCAGGTATAGATATAAAAAATAAAACAGTATACTCTCAGTCTACATTTATATTGAATGGAAAAGTTCTTAATAATGAAGAAAAAAAAGTATATTTATTTTTATATAATAAAGATGATATAGATTCAATTTATATAGATTATTACGGATCAATAGGAAGCATTGTATATAATATTTTAAGTAAGAAAGATTCTGAATATGAAGAGCTTTTGTATGTGAATTTATTAAAAGATGTTCAGATTGAATCAGATAAAACTATTAAATATGTAAAAACTCAGACTAATGAAAGCAAATCTTCAGGTAAGATGAATGTACTTGAATATAATTTAAAGAATCAAAATAACAGCTCATTAAAATTTAATTTAGATACTTCAGGAGAGGAAAGAGGATTTAGCGGCAAAAAAAGTAAAACAGCTGATTTCAGATCATATATAAATGGAGATGTAGATTTCAAATTAAATCCGGTAAAACAAATAAGTTTAACAGGAAAGTATTTCGTTAATATGCAGACAGATATTGCCATGCTTAATAAAGGCTATACTAATAATATAAAAAATCAGAATATTTATCAGGGAGGAAATATAGGAATATCATTAAAGCCTCATGATATAGTTACCTTGGAAGCCATGTATTTTATAAGTTCTAAAAAAGACTTACTTACAAATAATAATCAATATCTCACAACTCAGGGAAGTAAAACTAGTATAATATTTAATATACCAATAAAGGATATTAGTTCAACTATAAGAATAAAGGGAAATTATTCATATTTGGTTGGTAAAAATTTATATAATGTAAGTGTGAATAATAATGATTTACCCGGACTTCCAAGACATCAATTTAATACTTCATTAGAATATATATATAGTCAAAATAGTGATTTTGAATCAAGCATACTTTTTAATGTACAATATATAGGAGATAAATATAATAATACAACGAAATCTGAAGTTGATAAATCATATACTACTTTTGATATTATAAGTTCATTTGTATTTAAAAAATATACATCATTAAAATTTGGAGTAAAAAATGTATTAGATGTTAAATATGAAACAATAAAGGGTTATCCTATATCAAGCAGAGAATATTTTGTAAATGTTTCTGCCAAATTACGATAATAATTATGTTATAGTTTAATATTTATTAATCTATTAAAATAACAGTATATGGAAATATTATGAAAAAAACTTTTCTTATTATTGACGCTTTCGGTATACTTTACAGATACCACTTTATTTTTTTGAAAAGACCTCTTTTAAACTCTAAGGGGCAGAATGTTTCATCTATTAACGGTTTTATGAGAACTTATTTTTCTCTTATTAATACCTATCCTGCCGAATATACGGCTATAGCTTTAGACAGTTCAAGAAAAACATTCAGAAATGAAATATATAAAGAGTACAAAGAGAATAGAGAGAGTATGCCTGATGATTTAAGAAGTCAGATACCTATACTTTATAATCTTATAGATGCTTTGGGAATATCAAGAATAGTGCTTGATAATTATGAGGCTGATGATATTGTAGGCACTATTGCTGAAAGAAATAAAAAAGAGAATATAAAAACTATTATTTATTCTCCTGATAAGGATATACTTCAGCTTGTTTGCGATGATGTAAGAGTTGTTGCAAGCAATAAAGATAATGAACTTATGGAGTATGATGAAGAGACTGTTAAAGAGAAAAGGGGCGTTTATCCCAATCAAATAATAGATTTGCTTTCTTTAATGGGAGATGCTTCTGATAATATACCGGGAGTTAAGGGAGTAGGAGAAAAAACTGCTTTAAAACTTCTTGAAGAGTATAAGAGTTTGGACGGTATATATAAAAATATTGATTCTATTAAAGGAAAATTGCAGGAAAAATTAATTGAATCAAAAGATATGGCATATATGAGTTATAAACTTGCTACCATAGAAAAAAATATAAAAGATTTCAATTTGGATTATAATGAGATAGCAAGCAATAAAATAAATATTGAAGAAGTTAATAAAATATTAGATGAATTAGAATTAAAGCAAATAAGAGATAAAATTAACTCTTACATATACGGAGTAAGCGGCAAAAAAGAAGAAAAGGTGAAAATATCAAAAAATAATGATGCAGTATCTAAAGTAGAAGAAAATAAAGATGATAAAAAAGAAGAAAGCCCAATACTTAGTGCCAAAGATAATAAAGCAAGTTATTATTTAATAGAAAATGAAACAGAATTAAAAAATTTATTAAATGATATTAATAGTAAAAAATTAGTATGCGTGGATTTTGAAACTACAGGTCTTGATGTATTTAAAGATACCATAATAGGAATCTCTTTTGCGATAAGGTCTAATGAAGCATTTTATTTAGATGTAAGCGGAAGAACAAATATAGACAAAGACAAATGTTTAAATATGGTATTTGAAACTTTAGCCAAAGAAGATATAAAAGTTATAGGTCATAATCTCAAATATGAATACAAGATGATGAGAGCTATTAATAAAAGTTTTGGCAATTTATATTTTGATACCATGGTAGCAGCATATTTGATTAATCCTACAAGAGGAAGATATAATATGGACGATTTAGCTATTGCCTATCTTTCATATAATACTATCAAATACAGTGATTTAACTGATAATGCCAAAAAAACATTATTAGATGTACCTTTAAAAGATGTTGTTGAATATGCATGCGAAGATGCTGATATAACATTTAGATTTTATGAATGCTTTGCTCCGCTTTTAAAAACTTATAATCTTGAGGAATTATTTTTTAATATAGAAATGCCTCTTGTAAGTGTTCTTGCTGATATGGAGTTTGACGGAGTATATATAAGCAGCGAAAAAATGAAGTCTTTATCAGATGAATACTCTTCACTTTTAGATAAAACAAAGAAAAAAATATATGAAGAGGCTGGAGAAGAGTTTAATCTTCAGTCTCCTAAACAGCTTGAATATATATTATTTGATAAAATGGGAATACCTCCTACCAAAAAAACTAAAACAGGATTTTCTACAGATGAGGAAGTATTAACTGAATTATCACAGAAATATAAAATAGCTGAGTATATGCTTACATACAGAAAATATGCAAAATTAAAAAATACTTATCTTGATGTATTTCCTACTTTAATAAATGAAAAAACAGGAAGAATACATGCTTCATTCAATCAAACTGTAACAGCTACAGGCAGATTATCATCATCAGAGCCTAATTTGCAGAATATTCCAGTGAGAGGCGAAGAGGGCAGAGAGATAAGAAATACATTTATAGCAGAGAAAGGAAATTTGCTTATAGCAGCTGACTATTCTCAAATAGAATTAAGACTATTAGCACATTTTAGTAATGATCCTGCATTAGTAGAAGCATTCAAAAATAATGATGATATTCATAGAAAAACAGCAATGAAAATATATTCTGTGAGTAAAGATCATGTAACTGCCTCAATGAGAAATACTGCTAAGATAATAAACTTTTCTATAATCTATGGTAAAACAGCATTTGGACTTTCAAAAGAGCTTGGAATAAAACGCAAAGAAGCAGAAGATTTTATAAAGGGATATTTTTCTACATATTCAAGAGTAAAACCTTTCTGTGAGGAGGTTGTTGAGGAAGTAAGAAATAAAGGCTATGTTCGTACTATGTGCGGAAGAATTAGGGATTTATCCAAAACTATAAACTCTTCCAATTCTATGGCTAGAAATGAGGCTGAGAGAATGGCTTTAAATACTCTTATTCAAGGAAGTGCTGCTGATATGATAAAAGTGGCTATGGTTGCTATACATAAAGAGTTTAAAAATCATTTAAAAACTGCAAAAATAGTTATGCAAGTTCATGATGAATTGGTAGTTGAGGTTTCAGAAAAAGAAGCAGACAGGGCTATGACTATAATGAAAGAGATAATGGAGCATTCAGTAAAAACTAATGTTCCTATAACAGTTGATATACATAAAGGAAATAGTTGGGGAGAAGTTCATTAATAATATCAAAAATATTTTGAAATGAAATCTTTTTCAAAACTTTCAAAAGATGATATTTTTACATCTTTGAAATAACGGCTTTTATAATCTGTTGTCAATCTAGCACAATCTTCATTCATATTAACTCTATTTCTATTTTCTTTATTTTCTGAAATATTGTTTTCTGTATATTCATTTGCTATTAAATAATAATATATATTTAAATCTAAAATAGAATTAAATTTAATATTTACATCTATCATTTTATTAATTATTTTATGTATTGTTATTAAACTTTCTATGCCCTTTAATTTAATTTCATTTTTTAATTTTTGCTTAAAATCTTTACTGCTTTCCGAATTTATTAATAAAGATGTATTTTTAAATTCTATTAAATATATTATATTATCCTGTATATGTATCATATCAGCTGATTTTGGTCTGTTATTCTTTTTTATATTAAAAGTTATTTTATCAAAATCAAAAACTTTTGTATCTAAATTTATTTTGCTTATATTTTTATGAATATCTTTGCATACTTCTGATATCTTATCTTTACAATTATTAAAATCTGTATTTAATATATTTTTTAATTGATTTGTAATATAGTTCATTTGTTCTGACGTCATTTTTCTGATTCATTCCATAATGTATCTTCATCTAATTTTCTGTAAGCATCTGCTAAGGTTTTGTATATGCTTTCTATATCATCATTAACATTTTTTATTACAGCATAACCATCATCTTGTTTTTCACTTAAATAAAAGTTAGTTTTATCCGCTATTTTTTCTGACTTTTCAGAATATTTTTGTATAGCTTCTATAAAGTACGGACTATGAGAATTAATTAAAATTTGTATATCTAATTCTTCAGCCATTTTAACCATAAGTTTAGCATACTCAATTTGCCATTTAGGATGCAAATGCACTTCAGGCTCATCAAGTATTAAAATATGCTTATCATTAAAAATACCAGATTTAAGCAGCAAATCTATTATAGCAAAAGATTTTATACCAACAGCAGTATTTGAAAGTTCTATATAGTTATCATTTCTTTTAAATAAAATTAAATCTTTGCTGCTGTCATATTCTACAGCACCATTTATATTTTTTTGTATACTATTTGATAATTTTTTTGTTTTATTTAATTCTTCAAAAAGAGAATATTCGTTATCCGTAGATTTATTTCTATTTTCAATTATTTTTTTACTTAAATCTATTATATGATTATCAACTGTATATTTTTTTAATTTATAAGGTGTAATATAATTTTCTATTATATTAAATATAAATGGAGTTTCTATATATGTTATATTAGATGCATATACATTTCCTATCAATTCATCATCATTAAATTGATTATTTATAATATCTATATTTATAATTTTATTATTATCTTCTAAAATAGATATATTAGATTTTTCAGCATTAAAAGATTGTATGTTATTTTTTAATTCATTTGATATATGCTGTTTAACACTATAATGTTTTATTTCATTGATATTAGGTTTATTTTTTAATATATGAAAATATTTTCTTATATCATTTTTTATACAATTATATAAATCAAATTCCTGAAGCTTATTTTTATATTCTTCAAAAAAATTATTATACAAGTTATTTGTATCAAAATTAAAACATTCTAATATTTCACCTATATATTGCTGAAATTCTACAAAATCAACTTCCATTATTCTTATTAAAGAATTTTTATCTTTAAATTTTTTTAAAAATTCATTCTCTAATTTTCTTGCTATATTCCTTAATAATGGATATATCTTTGTTTCCTCAACATATTCTTTATAATATTTTTCAGCGTTATTCAAACCAGCAACTACAGCATATAAAGCCTTTCCTACTGTACTTTTTCCAGTATCATTTTCACCTGCTATTAGAGTAAGTCCGTCCAATATGACATCAGCTTCTTTTATCATTCCAATGTTTCTTAATTGAAGTTCCATATTTATTCCAAGTTATTATTAAATGATTTATGATACTATTATATATTCAAAAAATTATTTTGTAAAACCTTTAGTTTTTTCAAAGAGTTCTATGTATTGCTTTATACCTTTAGCTGTTGCTTTTACCATTTTTAGCCTTGTCTCTTTAGTGTTCATAAATTTAGCATCAGTAGGATTTGTGATAAATCCTAATTCTATTAATGTGGAAGGCATAACAGCACCTTTTAATACATAAAATAAAGCATTCTGTACAGGTCTCGTTCTTCTTGCTACTCCAGATACTTTAAGAACTTCTTCTGTAATTGATTCAGCTAATAATTTACTTTCTTTTTGATATTGTTCTACAAGCATGTAATTATGTGTAATTTGAGAAGAATCATTTTCATATTTGGAGGTGTCTATATTATCAAATTTTACCAAAGCATCATTTTCAAACATCGATACAGCCCTAGCATATTCGCTTGATTCCTGAGCACTAACAAAATAAGCCTCAAAACCTCTGGCACTTGTACTAAATGAAGCATTGGCATGCACACTCACAAATAATGCATTTTTGGCTTTATCTGTATTTATCTTGGCAGCATTATTTGCTATTTCAAAACGTTTTTCAAGAGTAGGGTAGGTATCACCTGTTCTTGTAAGCACAATTTTTACATTAGGAAGCAGATCTTCCAACTCTTCTTTTAATTCTAAAGAAAAAGAAAGAACTATATCTTTTTCATATAATTTATTTACCCCGATAGCACCGGGATCTTTTCCTCCATGACCTGGATCTATTATAATAGTAGATATAGTTTTTTCATTAAATTTGCTTACAGCAGGATTAAAAGCCTCTTTCAAATCCTCTATTTTTATGTTTAAATTATTCAGTTTTATTTTATCATTATTCTGTGCATAAAGTAAACAAGTATTAAACAGAGCTAATACAGTAATGAAAAATAATGTTATTCTTCGTCTTCTTTGATTTCCTCTGAATAACCGCAATCTTCCTTGATACAAACTTTAAACAATCCTTTGTTTTTAATATTCTTCTCAACCATAAGTCCTCCGCATTTAGGACAAGGCTCTTGAAGAGGTTTATCCCAGCTTACAAAATCGCATTTAGGATAATTGGAACAGCCGTAGAATTCTCTTCCTCTTTTTGAACGTTTTAAAGTTATATCGCCTCCGCATTTAGGACAAACGCCGAATGATATACCTTTTGTGTTTTTGCATTCAGGAAATCCAGAACAGGCTATAAAATATCCGTATCTTCCCAAACGCTTAATCATCTTCTTACCGCATTTCTCGCATATAAAGTCTGTCTCTTCATTGAAAAAGTCTTTCATATTGTTAATATTTTCAGTAGCTGTTTTCAATGTATCCAAAAAATGAGGATAGAATTCTTTTAATATATTATTCCATTCTATATTATCGTCTTCTATTTTATCAAGTTTACCTTCCATATCAGCTGTAAAGTTAATATTAACGAGTTCTGGGAAGTTTTCGCTTATAAGTTCATTAACTAATTTACCTAATTCTGTAGGCACTAACTGCTTTCCTTTTCTCTGTACATAATGCCTTGATATTATAGTTTTTATTGTAGGAGCATAAGTAGAAGGTCTTCCTATGCCTGATTCTTCTAATATTTTAACTAGTGAAGCATCTGTATATCTAGGAGGAGGTGTTGTGAAATGCTGCTGCGGATTATTTTCAACAAATTCGCAAACATCATCTTTTGACAAATTAGGCATTTTGGAAGCCTTTTCTTTATCCTCTTTATCTATTGTAAGAACTTTCATAAATCCGTCAAACTCTATTTTTGATGAAGATAATGAAAACTCACAGTCTCCTGCCGTTATTATAGCCCTTGTATTTTTCATTTTTGCTGGAAGCATTTGAGAAGATACAAATCTCTCCCATATAAGTTTGTACAGTTTGTATTGATCTGTTTTTAAATATTCTTTAATGCTGTCTGGAGTTAAAAAGACATTAGTAGGTCTTATAGCTTCGTGAGCGTCCTGAGCATTCTTTTTTACGGAATATGTAGGAGGTTCTGCAGGTAAATAATTACTTCCATACTCCTTTTCTATGAACTCTTTAGCCTGTTCCTGAGCTACAGGAGATATTCTTACACTGTCAGTACGCATATAAGTGATTAAACCTGTTGCCTCTCCTGCAATGTCTACTCCTTCATAAAGTGACTGAGCTACCTGCATAGTTTTTGAAGCACTGTAACCCAAAGCACTGCTTGCTGCCTGCTGAAGTTTACTTGTGGTATATGGGGCTGTCGGATTTCTTAGTCTGTCTTTTACCTCTATGCTTGAAACTGTATAAGTTTTATCTTTAAGATGTTCCATTATAGCTTCAACATCTTGTTTTGTTTTTAAATCTGGTTTTTCTCCTTTATATTTCTGAAGATCTGCTAAAAACTCTTTATTTTTATGCTTTAAAAATACTCCGAATGTCCAATATTCTACAGGCACAAAAGTTTCAATCTCATCTTCTCTGTTGCAGATTATAAGCAAAGCAACATTCTGTACGCGTCCTGCTGAAAGCCCTCTTTTAATCTTTTCCCAAAGCAAAGGACTTAAATTATAACCAATGAGTCTGTCTAATACTCTTCTCGCCTTTTGGGCATTTACCTTTGAAATATCTATATCTCTAGGCTGATCAATAGCCTCTTTTAATGCATCTTTAGTTATTTCATGAAAAACTATTCTTTTTATAGGTACAGCAGAATTAACCCCTCTGATTTTATTTCCTATATGCCAAGCAATACTTTCTCCCTCTCTATCATCGTCGGCTGCTAGTAAAACCTCTTCAGCCTTTTTCGCTTCTTTCTTTAATTCATTTAATATCTTAGCTCTGCCTCTTATTGTGATGTATTCAGGTTCAAAGCCATGATCAACATCTATAGCTAGTCTGCTTCTAGGCAAATCTATTAAATGTCCCATTGATGACATTACAAGATAATCAGAGCCTAAATATCTATTAATTGTTTTAGCTTTTGCCGGAGACTCCACTATAACAAGTTTTTTCTTTTTAGACTCTTTTTTGTCCTTTTTATTTTTAGATGCTGTTTTTTTTACTTTTTCCTCTGTTGTTGTAGCCATAGTTAAATCTCCTTTTATAAATCCTAAAGTTATATATATTTTTTTATTTTTCTATAGTGTAATATTTTCCTGAAAGCTGCTTTATAATCCCTTTTATTTCCAGCTGCATTAACATAGAAGTTACAGCCTGCACTTTCATTTTGCTTTCTTCTATAATTTCATCAATATGTATTTTATCATTTTGTTTTATTATATTATAAAGCAATGATTCATCTTCCTGTAAACTGCTTATAATAGATTCATCATTTTGTTTTTTAGTTTTCTTTTTTTTCTTTTCTTCTTTTTTTATTTCTTTTATCTCTTTATTGCTTTCATTTTTTATAGAATCATTTTTTACGGCTTTAGATTTTATCTCTCCGCCTTCAAAATATTTTAATTTCATTTTTACATAATCATCATCATTTGAAAATATTGAATCAAAATCCTCTAGTATATCCATATAACTATATGCTATTTTCGCCCCGTCTTTGTACAATTTATGATTTCCGAAATAACAGTTTTTTTTCTCATCATAAGGAGCTATATAAACATCTCTGCCTTGATTTAGAGCATAATCAACTGTAATTAAAGCACCGGATTTACTTGCAGCTTCTACCATAACAACAGCATAAGAAAGTCCTGATATTATTCTGTTTCTTCTAGGGAAATTCATTCTGTCTGGTTTTCTTCCAATTTCAAATTCACTTACTATTAATCCTTTTTCTGATAATTTATTATATATCTGCAAATTTTCAGAAGGATAAACTGTATCTATACCATTTCCCAAAACAGCTACAGTATTAATATGAGATGATATAGCCCCAAGATGTGCCTCTCTATCAACTCCCTTAGCCATTCCGGAAATAACTGATATATTTAACGATGATAATTTACTTGCAAGTTCAAAAGAATATTTACGGCTTTCATTAGTAGGCTCTCTCGTACCTACTATGGCTATGGCATTTCTTCTTAGTTTTTTTAAATCTCCCTTGTAATAAAGTATATAAGGAGGATTATCTATTTGTTTTAAATTAAATGGATAATCTTCATTAAATAAATCTAATATTCCTATACCATAATCTTTTGATTTTTCTACTATTGTATTTGCTTTGTCTAATATTTCATTTTTATCAAAGCTTCCTATTTGAGATTTAAATTTTTTTTCTAATAATTCCCTAATATTTTCTTCTTTATCCTCAAAAATATTTTCTACAGATTCATAATGATTAATAAGCTCGGATATTCTTTTATCTCCTACTTTATCAATTTGATTTAAGGCAATCAAATAAGTTTTAATATCGTAATTTTTACTCAATTTTGCTGTCCTATAATTTGTTCAATATTTTTTAAAACAGTTTCTTTTATATTATTTTCAACAGGAAGATTGAGTATTTTTCTGTATGCAGCCACTGCTTCATTATAATTTCCCCTGCTGTACTGTATTCTTGCTAATAACATTAAATAGTCTGCATTGTTAGGATTCATTTCTACGGCTTTTTTTATATTATCAAATGCTTTTTCATAGTCATTTTGCTGCAATCCTTGTAAAGATGCCAAAGCAGCATAGTAGTTGGCATTATTAGGATCTTTATTTATAGCAAAACTAATATTGTTTTCTGCTCTTTGTATAAAATTAGTCTTTTTTTCATAAGTATCAGCACTTTCTACTAAATTGGCATAAGATATTCCAAGTCCGTATCTTAAATAAGGACTGTTTGGAAGTATTTTTAATGCCTCGTTAAAATATTTTGCTGAATATGCATACTGTTCTTTTACTAAACTTCTTTCTGCTAAAGTTCTATATACAGATGCTAGTCTATCCTGAGCATATATTTTCTGATTTATAATATCATTATAAGTGGATGTTATTTCAAGCAAGGCTTTATCATCATCTGCATTTTTTCCTTTTTCATATAGACTATATGCTCTATTTAAATTAAATCTATTGAAAATAACCTGCTTATTACATGATATTATAGATAAAAAACAAATCATCAATGTAAAATATTTTAAAATTACTTTCATTTATTTTCCTCACAAATATAATATATACAATATAATAGAAAAAAGTAAAGAAAATTATTAATATAATAGTAATAATTAATGAAAATATGTGTTTATAATATAAAAATATAGTATATTTTTCATGAAATTAGATTAAAACTTAATAGTTACACTCTATTTTAAAAATATAATATCAGTTTTTATTTTATTTTTATCTATATTAGGATATTTCTGTTCAAGAACATGTTCAAACATAAATTTATAAGTATTTAATTGATATTGATATTTATTTATATTATATTCGCTTTCTTGAGCTACTTTATAATCTAAAATATAATATTCATCATTTTTATTTTTAGTTATAATATCAATTTTTCCTGTTATTAAATCTTTTCCGTCATAATGCTGGAATGTATGTTCTCTTGAAATTATTTCTTCATTTCCGCTTAATATATTTTGTATATGATTATTTTCAAATAACTTTTTGAATGCTGTATTTAAACTTTCTGTTAATTGCTCTTTGCTATAATGGTTATTACTTTTTAGAATACATGATTTTATTTTTTCCAAATATTTTTCTTTTTCTTTTATGTATTTATCAAAGTTAAAATATTCAAGCATTTTATGTATTATTATTCCTATATCTTTATATGATATTACTTCTATATCATCATTATATTGATTATCTGTATTATTAATATCATTTTCTAATCTGGATATTTTTCTATCTAATAGCTTTGATATGTTAACATAATTTTTATTAAATATGTTATTTAAAGAAGGATTAATATTTTTTATATATTCATTGCTTTTTTCTTTTTTATCTTTTTTTGAAATGCTGTTTATTTTTTGTTTTATTTCTTCGGCATTCTTAATATCTATATCTTCATTTGGTTTTACTGCTAATCCGTATAAATATGTATTAATAAATTTATTTTCTATATTATCAATTTTTATCAATTCTTTTGTCTCTTCGCTTATAATATCTGCTTTATATTTTTTTGTTTCATTATTAAGATATTTATCTAAATATGATCTGTATGTTTCTTCTTTGGTATGCTCTCCTGAAAGTATTAAATTATTTGATGCTCTTGTTAATGCCACATATAATAATCTTCTTTTTTCTGAAAGTTCGCTTTTTTTATTGTATTCAGTATTCAAAGCAGAAAAATCTACACTGTAATGTTTATTTTTTACAGGAAGTTTTATAAAAGATGCATCTTCTATAAAATCAAAATCTGATAAATTAGGCTTTATATATCCGCCTACCCCTGCCGCAAATACATTATTAAATTCAAGTCCTTTAGATTTATGTATAGTCATTATCTTTACAGATTTTACAGATAATTTTGGTATTGCAGAGTATGCTTCATTATCATTTGTATTTTTGATATTTAATACAAAATCATAAATATTATTTCCTGTTTGATTTTCAAAATCATTTGCTATTTTTTTTAATTTTTCTATATTGGCATAAGAAATTTCTGCATCATTCATAGTCATTAAATAATTATAAAAATTCGTATCAATACATATAGTTTCTATTATTTCAGCGGCATTCATCTTATGTATTTTACTTTCTATATTATTTAATAATTCTTTGGCAGTTTTTAATTGATTATAATAACTTTTTGACTTAGCTATACTTTCTATTTCTTTGTATTTATTTTCATCATATACCATTTTTGGAAAATAGTCTTTTATATCCAAATTTTTTACATATAAACTAAATAAAAAATCTGATAAATTACCTATATCAATATCAAATAATTCGCTTCTAAGTATTTCAGGAAGTTTAGCATGATCTCTCAGTATTAAATATTCCAAAAATGTTTTTATTAATACTATTTCTTCTCTTGAGTAGAATTTATTTCCGCCGTCTATATAGTATGGTATTTTATAATCTGATAAGGCTTTTAAATATTTATCTAATCTGCTGAATGTTGGAAGAAGTATAACAGTATTTTTATAATCATTGCTGTAATTGTTTTTTATATATTCAGCTATAGCATAAGCCTCTAATTCTGTTTTATCATCTGCATATAAATGAATACTTTCATCTTCTATATTATTATTAAATATTAGTAAAGATACTGCTTTATCATCTGTCTTTTTATTATAATCCAGATCATCTTCATCTTTATAATTGATATCATCATTTATAAATACAGTGCTTTTAAATAAATCATTAAAGAAATCTATCAGCATAGAATTACTTCTATAATTATCTTTTAAATATCTTACATAATTGCTGAAATTTTCCTGAGTATTAGTGAAAGCATTTACATCAGCATTTCTAAATCTGTATATAGACTGCTTTCTGTCTCCTACTATCATTAATTTTTTATCTGTTTTTGATGTGCTTGTTATCTCTCTTTGTCCGAATACTATTAAATTTATGAAGTCAAACTGCAAAATGCTAGTATCCTGAGCCTCATCTAGTATTAATGCTGATATATTATCTCTTATTTCTTTTGATACAGCATCATTTTCTAATGCTTCTATAGCTTTATACATCATATCTTCATGAGAGTATATTCCTATATTAGATTTTACTTTTTCTATATGATTGTATGTTTCTTTTATAAAGTCTATTACTGCTTTATAATTTTCTTCATTATATAATATATTAACATAATTAAGCATAGATACAGTGCATTTTTTTAAATCTTCTAATACAGCCTTAAACTCATCATGTTTAGTATTTCCCAATTTTGCACTCGATACATCTGATAATGCAATTCTAATATATTCATAATCTTCCAAAGTTAATTCTTTTATTTTTTCTTTGTATTTTATCAAATCAATTTTATTAAGAAGAAGAGATATTCTATTTTTACATTCTGTTATAAATTTTCCGCTTTTTAAATTATCATTTATAAGTTCTATACTGTAATTATATATGTTATTATATAGTTTATCATATTCTTTATCATCTATTTTTATGATTTCTAATGCTTTTTCTTCAAATCTGTTTATATTTTCAAGTCTCGGCTTTATTTTTAATAGGAATTGCAGTATTCTTTGAGCAAATTTATTTTTACTGTCCTCTGTTGATATTCTATATAGCGATCGTATTGTCTCAGCATGTTTTGATTGTCTTAAAATATTTAAAATTTCACTTTTTAATGTTTCCTGAATATCAATGCTTTCTTCTAATATTGCTATATTAGGAGGTATTGAAAGATACATTGCATTTTCCATAGCTATAGAATTGGCAAATGCATTTATTGTTGAAATTTTAGAACTTGTAAGTATATCTTTATAAACATTCTGCCAATATTTTTTTTCTTTTAAAGATTTTTCATCATCAGTATTTTTTATATTTTCTATTTTATTTCTTATTTTGGATCTTATTCTAAAAAGCATTTCATTAGCTGCTGCTTTTGTAAAAGTAATAACTACTATATTGGAGACTTTTTCTTTATTTTCTAATAGTTTTAAATATATTTCTGTTATAGTGCTTGTTTTGCCCGTACCCGCTGAGGCATTAACAAAGCATAATCCATTATCTTCAAAACATTTTATTATATCTTTTTGCTTATCATTTAAATTAAATACCATTTTTATATAATAACATAAATATTTAATAATTCAAATTAAAATGCTTGAAAAATATATTATATATATTATTATAAAAACATAATTAATTTCATTGATTAAACTTTTTATTTTTGGAGATTTTATGAATAAAAACAATATAGGCTATATTTTCTTTATAGTTTTTATATTCCTGTCTATATTTATAATGTATAAATTATTAAGACCATTCGGAATGATAATATTTTTTGCAGTTGTTTTTTATGTCATATTAAATCCTCTTTTTATAAGGGCTATGGGAAAGAGTTATAAAAAAACAGATAAAATCTCCATGATTAAAAAAAACACTTTAGCATTACTTTTTTCTCTTATATCTCTAATTATATTCTTAGTTCCTACAAGTATATTAGCTTATACTATAATAGTTCAGCTTATAGATATTTCTAATATTGGTATTAGGTATTTTATAAATTTGGATGTTAATGAAGTTATTAATAATTCCAGCATAAATAACTTTCTTAAATCCCTGCCTATAGATGTATCTATGGAAACCATATTAAAAAGAATACAGGATTCTTCTCTTTCAAATTTAACATTTATAAGCTCATATCTTACTCAAAATGTAGCTGGTTTATTAAAAAGTACAGGCGGATTTGTGAGTTCATTTATATTTATGATGTTTTCTTTATTTTTCTTTTTTGTAGACGGAGAATATTTGATAGATCAGGTAAGAACATTAATTCCTATAGAGAGAAAATATATTGACAGACTTATAAAACAGGTTTCTGAAGGTATCAAAGGAATAGTTTTTGGCAATTTGTTTACAGGAATATTTCAGGGTTTTTGTGCTTTTATAGTATATACTGTATTTGGTGTTACAAATTCATTTACATTTGCATTTCTTACTATAATAGCATCTTTTATGCCTATAATAGGAACTACCATAATATGGATTCCTTTAGGTGTATTATTTGCAATAGATGGAGAAATTATCAAAGCTATTATATTTATAGTATGTTCTTGGATATTTATTACAATACCTGATAATTTTGTTCGTCCTCTTCTTCTTGGAAACAGAATAGAGCTTCATCCATTATTTATTTTCTTTGCTATACTTGGCGGAGTATTATTTTTCGGACTTTCAGGAATAATATTGGGACCTTTGAGTTTTATATTATTCTTTGAGATTATGAAGATATACAATGAAGAGCGACTATTAGAAGAAAAAAAAGAAAGAATTGCCAAAAGAAGAAGGTTATCATAATATAAATAATCATAAGAGTTTTATTTATGACAAAGATATTGATTATAGGAATGAATTATATAGGAGATACGATATTTATAACTCCGCTTATAAGGGCTTTGAAAAAACATTATAATGACTGCAGTATTGATGTTGTAAATGGTATAAGAGGAATAGATATTTTAAAAGAAAACCCCTATATAAATAATATTATAATTAGAGATGATAAAGTATCAGAATATATAAGCAGTCAGAATTATGATATAGGTATTTCTGCCACAACAGCATTTTATGGAGCTTCTCTTTTATATAAAGCTAAAATACCGATAAGAGCAGGAGTAAACAGTGAATGCCGCGGATTTCTTCTTAATAAAAAAACTTCTTGGAAAAAACATAAAAGGCATATAGTAGATACAATTCTTTCTGTATTGAAGCCTATGAATATAAAAGATGACGGTATTAATACAGAGATTTTTTTAAGTGAAAAAGAAAATGAATTCGGTATTAGTAAAATGAAAAATTATAAGAGTGCCTTGCTTGTTCATGGCGGAGCTACAAGAATAAGTAAGAGATACTGCATAGATAATTTTTCAAAACTTATAGATTTATTTTATAAAGAAAAGCAAGTTCCTATAATATTAATAGGTTCTAAAGATGATTTGGATTTTTCTAATGAAATGAATAAAAGATTAAGAAATATAATAGCTGATGATTTTACTAATAAGTTGAGTATTAGAGAGCTTATATCTGTGATTAAACATTCTTATGCATTGATTGGAGGAGATAGTGCCCCTTTACATATAGCCAATGCATGCAATATATATTCTATAGGTATATTCGGAGATACTTTGCCATTGATTTACGGAGCTAGGGGAGAAAAAGCCGTTAATTTAGAGGCTAGAAAAAAATACTGTACAGCATTAAAAAGTTTTCGATGTGAATATATAAAAAGAGGCTGCAAAACTATTGACTGCTTAGAAAAATTTGAGGCTGAAGAAATTCTGCCTACACTTTTGTCTGTTTATAAAGATATTTGATTTTATTTTTACAAAGTATTATTTTATGAATTAAATTTATTACATTTTCTTTCTTGAAAAAATATAACTTTATTATAAAATATATGTTAATAATAATATATTTGCTTAAAAATATTATTTTTTACTGATAATAGTTCTATATAAATATTAATTGAGGTTTATGACAGCATGAAATTTAATAAGTTATATCTATTTATATTTTTATCTGTATTTTTTGTATCCTGTGCTACAACTTCTAAAAGTACATCTAGCGGAGGTGTATATGTGGGCGAAGATACAGGCGAAATAGGAATAGTTAATAATTGGAAGAATCCTGACTTTAAGGGCGGAAAAACCACAAAAATAACTGCCGAAGGCTATGCTTCTGCTGACGGAAGAGGAGAGGCTGATGCCATAGAGAGGTCTATTGAGAGTGCTAAAAGAAATGCAGTTGAACAGGCAGTTGGTTCTATAGTTCAGGGTAATACTTTAGTAGAAAATAACAGACTTATAAGTTCTAAAATATATGATAATACAACAGGTTATATATCTTCATATAAAGTTATTAATATATCTAAATCCGGTTCTGTTTGGTATTCTAAGATAGAAGCTACAGTAGGAGTGGATATGATACAGGATAATCTTCAGGCAATGGGCATACTTATGGATAGGAAAAATCTTCCTCTTATAGTTGTGCTTGTTACAGATGAAACAGGAAACTTAAGCGAATCTTTTAATGTAGAATTAGAAAAAAATATGAGTGAAAAAGGATTCAAATTTGTTAGTGCTTCATCATTGCAAAGTGTAATGAGAAAAGAAAATATAAGCTATGAAGATACAAGAGGTTCAAGTTCATCATCATCTATAAAAAAAATAGCCGATGCCACAGGAGCACAAATAGCAATAATCGGAAAAGCTGATGCTGCTTTCTTTACAACTATACAAGGCACTGCTATGAAAAGTTATAGAAGCGATGTTGCAATAACTGCAATTAATATATCAGATTATACCACTATAGCCCGTGCTACACATCAGGCAGGCGGTGTTGGCGGAAGCGATAAAGATGCCCATTCTATAGCTTTGGTGAAATCGGCAGATTATGTATCAGATGATTTTGTTAATCAGATAGTTAATAAATGGCAAAGTGAAGTTCAAAACGGAACAGAATATACTATATATGTAAACGGACTTGATTTTGATGAATCTATTGGTTTTGAAGATGCGTTGAAAGAGAATATAGGCGGATTAAAAAATGTTTATAATAGAGGAGTATCAGGAGAATCTTCCCGATATGTTGTTACTTATGTAGGAAGCAGCAGGGATTTGGCTGTTGATATTAATTCTAAAGCTAAAAATATGGGCTATCAGATAATAATAAGCAGCTTTGATGATAAAACTATCACTTTAAAGGCGAGTAAGAGGTAATTTTAACTATGGAAATTAAAGAAAAATTGGTTGTTCATACTTGCTGTGCTGTTTGCATGAGTTATCCGCGTACTATTTTAGAGGATTATGATACTGTATTTTATTTTTATAATCCTAATATATATCCTATATCGGAATATGAAAGAAGAAGAGATGAGTTTATTAAGTATGCTGATAGTATTGGGATAAAAACTTATATATCTGAAGAAGAAGATGATGTTGGAAAATGGTATGATGATATAAAAGGTTTTGAGAATGAGCCTGAGAAGGGAGCTAGATGCAGCATTTGTTTTAAGCATAGAATGAAAAAGGCTTTTGAATATGCCTCTAGTATAAATGCTAAGTATGTTGCTACTGTAATGACTGTAAGTCCGCATAAAAATAGCAAAGTTATTGAGATGATAGGTAAAAGTTTAGCGGATAATTATGAAGGGATAGAGTATTTGCATTTTGACTTTAAGAAAAAAGATGGATTTAAAAAGACTAATATAATAGCTAATGAAGCAGGACTTTATAGACAGCATTATTGCGGATGCGAGTTCAGTATAAGATAATTTAATATTAATTATTTATTTTTTTCTTCATTTTTGATGATATCATTTAAATGATCTATCATATCCCCTATGAAATCTAATTTTCTTTCTTCAAATTTTTTAAGTTTTTCTGATATTGCAAATATTTTTTCTTCTGAAGATTTTAAATTGTATGGTTTAATATTTAATAGCATATCCGGAGAAGTTTCTAACGCTTTACAGATTTTATTTAGATTTTTAATTGATATATTTCTATTTCCAACCTCAACACCTTGAAGATATTTTCCAGAAAGCGAAGATTTTTCAGCTAGTTCATCTATAGTCATTTTTTTACTTTTTCTTAATTCTCTTATATTTTGTCCTAGATTTTTTAATACTGCTTGTGTATCTATCATAAAAAACTCCAATTTATGCTTGTCTATCTTTACTTATGATATATAAAAATTTTAATTAAAAAAACAATTTATAATTTGACTATTAGTGAAAAAAGTATATTTTTAGCATTTTATAGTTGGTATGTTTTTATTTATTATAAAATAAATAAGCTGCCAATAATAAATATCAGCAGCCTTAAAAAAATTACTTTACCTTAAATTAAGCATAAGTGCTTAATCTTTCACCTACACCAGGTCTCATAGGTGCAGAAACAGCTTGAGGCTGAATGCTAGTCATAATTTTGTCAACAGCCTGAGCTTGCATGTCTGAAGTTTTTCTTATCATGCTTAAAGAAATATCTTGTTTAAGCATTCCTGTAGAATAAGAACTATAAGCTGAAAGATCCATATATTCCCTCCATTTAATTTATAAATTAAAACAAATTTACTATGTAATTGTAAATCAATGTAATATTAAATCAAGGAAAATATTAAAAAATATTAAAAAATAAATGCAATAGAATATGTTATGATAATAATAAGTTTACATAATATAGATTTTTGCTTAAAAATTATGACCAATTATGTTCTTTATTATTTTTATTTTTTATCAGCTTAAGAAATAGAACTTTTACATAATTGGTCAAAACTAATAATTAAGCATATACATCCAAAGTCTTTCCAATATTGTTGTTTATAGGAGCAGATGATCCCTGAGGAGTTACAATACTTGCAGCTTTATCAGCAGATTGGGCTGAACTGTAAGCTGAAGAGTTGTAAACATTTAATCCAGCAGAAGTCATATGTCTAGTCAATGGAAACATTTCAGATGAATAAATAGAATAAACTCCCATTTAATACCTCCAAAGACTTATTATACATATAATATCGGAATATTTATTATTAAAATAAACATAAATCTAAAAAATGTAAAAAATATATTAATTTTTATATTTTAAACTTTAAGTGAAAATATAATTCATTATTACAGCAGTAACCCTATTTAATATAGTATGATGATATTTTTTATTATATTTTTCATTAAAAATATTGACTTATTTTTTAATAATACATATACTAGGTATATTAATATAAAATATTATCAGGGAGTTTTTTACTATGAAAAAAATATTAATAGTAGGCGGTGTTGCAGGAGGAGCTTCTGCTGCTGCAAGACTTAGAAGATTGAATGAAGAAGATAAAATAATAATGTTTGAGAAAGGACCTCATGTATCTTTTTCTAATTGTTCTCTTCCTTATCATATAGGGGGGCTTATACCAAATGAAGAAACTTTACTTTTGATGAATCCTGAGAAATTTTTAAAACAATTCAATGTAGATGCAAGAGTTAATAGCGAAGTTGTTGCTATAGACAGAAAAAATAAAGAAGTTGTGGTTGTATCTGAAGGCAGGGAATATAGAGAAAGCTATGATAAACTTATACTTTCAATGGGTGCTAAGCCTATAGTTCCTCCTATAAAAGGAATCGATAAAGTTAATGTATTTACGGTAAGGAATGTTGTTGATATAAGCAAAATACATAATTTTCTTAATGGAAAGCCAAATGCTAAAGTATCTGTTATAGGCGGCGGATTTATAGGTATTGAGATGGCTGAAAACTTAAAAAAAGTAGGATATGATGTAACTATTATAGAAGCATTGCCTCAGATAATGAAGCCTTTTGACTATGATATGGTTCAAATTCTTCATAGAGAAATTATGGATAATGGAGTTAATTTAATCGTTAATGATAAAGTTGATAGCTTCGATACAAATACAGTTATTTTAGCTTCAGGAAAGAAAATAGATGCTGATGCTGTTATTCTTGCTATAGGTGTTGCTCCTGAAACTGACATTGCTGTTAAGGCTGGAATAGAATTAGGAAAAACTAAGGCTATAAAAGTAGATTCTACTTATAGAACCAATGATAAAGATATTTATGCAGTCGGAGATGCTATAGAAGTATACAGTCCATTATTTAATGATTATTACAGACTTCCTTTAGCTGGTCCTGCTCAGAAACAGGCTAGGGCAGTTGCTGACCATATTAATGGAAGAACAGTTGATAACAGAGGATTTATAAGTTCATCAGTTATTAAAGTATTCGGATACAACGGAGCTTCTACAGGACTTTCTGAAGGATTTATTAAAGCTATGAATTTGAATATAGATTATGATACTGTAGAAATTATACCTTTTGACGGGGTATCAATTATGCCTAATTCAAGATTATTGCATTTCAAATTAATATACGAAGTACCTACAGGAAAAGTATTAGGTGCTCAGGCTATAGGTAAAGGAAATGTTGATAAGAGAATAGATGTTATAGCAACTATTATAAAATTCGGAGGCACTATAGATGATTTGAAAGATTTAGAATTATGCTATGCTCCTTCATTCGGTACTGCTAAAGATGTTGTTAATTTTGCTGGTTATGTTGCTTCTAATTTAAGAAACGGTGATTATAGACAAGTTCATTTCAGCCAAGTAAGAGAATTAGTAGAAAAAGATGCTTATTTCCTAGATGTAAGACCTACTGAAGATTTTGAGACAGGACATTTAGAAAAAGCTGTCAATATACCTCTTGGTGCATTAAGAAGCAGATATAATGAAATACCTAAAGATAAAACAGTATATGTAACTTGTAAAACAGGTTTAACTAGCTATACAGCATGCAAAATACTTCAGAATATTGGATTTAATAATGTTGTTAATGTTTCAGGCGGATTTGTAGGCTTATCACAATATGAATATTTTAACGATAAAACTACAGGAAGAAAACCTATATTAACAGGATATTTCGGATAAATTTATATTTGTATACCTTAATAATAAATATAAAGAGCTGTTTTTTATTAAAACGGCTCTTTTTTTGTTATAAATGATTAAATTCAATTTTTTTATTAAAAAAATGTTTTATAATTTTATTTTTTTTGTATTTTATTATATAATAAAAATGTATACTTTTAACAAGGATTGAAATATGTTAATAGAAAATGATTTAAAAATATTATCTCCTTCTGAAGCCGATGAAATCATCAATAGTACAGACAATATAGTAATATTAGATGTAAGAACTGAAATGGAACATAATTATGAAGGTATGATTGAAGATTCTGTTTCTATGGATTTCCTTAAGCCAAGAGTGTTTAAAAGAGAAATATCTAAATTAGATAAAGAAACACCATATTTATTGTATTGCTCTATTGGTAAATTAAGTATGAAAGCGGCAGAATATATGAAAGAAGAGGGCTTCAAAAATCTTTATATATTAGAGGGCGGATTAAAGGCTTGGAATAAACATTTCGGAGATAATAATAGGGTTTCTAAATTTGATAGAGAAGAAGCTGTTGAGAGGAGAAAAAGACTTATTATCAGATTAAACCGAATTGAAGGTCAGATTAAGGGAATGAAAAAAATGCTTGCTAAAGGTGAATATTGCGGAGATATACTTAATCAGTCTTTAGCTGTTAAAGCTGCTATGGGAAGTGTTAATCAGGAAATTATGGAAGTGTTTTTGAATACCTGTATGATTTCACCTAAAGAAAAAGATGATTTCTTTAGATATATGAGAAAACTTATAAAGTAATTATTTTTTTTAGCAAGGGATAATCCCTTGCTTTTTATTTATTTTTTATTTTCCCCAAGAATCCGGATTTTTATTCCACTCCAAGGCTTTAGATAATTCTTCTTCAGTTATATACTTTTCATCTTTAGCTATTTCCATAAGAGATGAGAAATTAGAAAGAGATGAAAATTTAATGCCGGCTTCTTCAAAGTTTTTATATGCTTTTTCAAATTCATAAGAAAATATCGCTATAATTTCAAGCCCTATAGCCCCTTCAGCTTTAGCTGCTTCAAATGCTTTAATAGAACTTCCGCCTGTAGAAATTAAATCTTCTATCAAAATTAATTTTTTGCCACTGCATTCTGCTCCTTCTATCTGCTTTCCTCTGCCATGTTCCTTTTTTTCAGCCCTTATATAGCATAATGGTTTATTTAATTCATAAGCTATAAAAGAAGCCCAAGGTATTCCTGCAGTTGCTGTTCCTGCTATAACATCAAAATCTTTGCCTTTTAAAATATTCATAAAAGCATCAACTATAATCTTTCTTTCTTTAGGAAATCCTATTACATATCTATTATCGCAGTATATAGGGCTTTTTATTCCAGATACAAATGTAAAAGGCTCTTTAACATTAAGTTTAACTGCTTTAGTATTTAATAAAGCACTAGCTATTAATTTAGATTTTGCTTTTTTATTATTTTCTAAACCTTCAGCAATTTCTTCTACTATCATTTTGCAGGCTTTTACTCTGTCTTCATTTCTTGTAATAGGTCTTCCTACAACTAAATAATCGCATCCATTTTCAATAGCTTCCTTAGGAGTCATCACTCTTTCCTGATCATCAGTGCTTGCCCATTTAGGTCTTACTCCAGGACAAATTGTTCTGAAATTCTCTCCGCATTCTCTTTTTATTAGGGCAGCTTCTTTAGGAGAGCATACCACTCCGTCAAGTCCTGATTCTTTTCCTAATTTAGCCCAATTAACTGCCAAATCTGTAAGTGCCAAATTAGAGCTGAACATATTTTTTACATCATTTTCTGAAAGGCTTGTAAGTATTGTTACGCCTATTATTAAATTATCTTTATTAAGTTTTTTTATCTCCTCAACAGTTTTTTCCATCATTTTTTTACCGCCGCTAGTGTGTACATTAAACATAAATACATTCTGTTTAGCTGCAAATAATGAAGCCATAGCTGTTGTATTTGGTATATCATGAAATTTTAAATCTAAAAATACTTTTTTGTTTTTTCCTGCTAAATATTCTATTATTTCTCCTTTAGTGTATAAAAAGAGTTCAAGTCCTACTTTATAAAATACAGCCTCATCTCCAAGCTCATCTATAAGTTTGGCCGCTTCTCCCATAGAATTAAAATCTAATGCTATAATTAATCTTTCTTTTGGATTTTCACTTAATTTTGTCATAATTTATCCTTTATAGTTATTTATAATTAAATTATTTCAAATAAGAATTGATTTTTATTTGAAAGATAAAAGTTATAAATGTGCTGCTCCTATTATATCTTTTATATTATCTATATTATTTTCTTTTAGATAATTATCTATTCCATTAATAACTTCTATAGGAAGCACAGGATTTGAGAATATACCTGAACCTATAGAAACTAATGAAGCCCCTGCCATTATAAACTCCAGAGCATCATTGTAATTTGTAATGCCTCCCATACCTACAATAGGAATTTTCACAGCTTTATATATCTGATAAACCATTCTTACAGCAATAGGTCTTATACAAGCTCCTGATAATCCTCCGAATATATTTCCTAAAAGAGGTTTTCTTGTTTTAGTATCTATTTTCATTGATAAAAAAGTATTAACAAGCGATACACTATCAGCACCGGCATTTTCTACACTTTTTGCTATGCTTGCTATATCTGTAACATTAGGAGATAATTTTACTATAAGAGTTTTTTTTGTGAGAAGTTTTTTTACAGCTTTAGTAGTTGATTCTGCACTTTCACAGCTTGCCCCAAAAGCCATTCCTCCATTTTTTACATTAGGGCATGATATATTAAGTTCTACAAAATCTACTCTTTCTATTTCATTTGCTATTTCTGCAACCTTCATATATTCTTCTATAGAAGCTCCGTTTATATTTAAAATTATAGGAGTATCATATTTTATATTTTTTACTATATTATTTTTAAAATATTCTATTCCCGGATTTTCAAGCCCTATACAGTTTATCATACCAGATGGAGTTTCTGCTATTCTTGTTCCTTTATTGCCGTCTTTTTTATCTAATGTTATTCCTTTTAAATTAACTGCTCCAAGTTCATTAACATCAAAATAATTATTATATTCTTCTCCGAATCCGAAACAGCCAGAAGAGGTTATAACATTATTTTTTAATTCTTTACCTAAAAAGTTTATATTTAATCTGCTCATAATAGTATCCGTTATTTAAATATTTAATAATTTAGAATCAAATACAGGTCCGTCATAGCAAACCTTTTTTAATGCATATCCATTTTCAGAATTAATATCTTTTATTTCTATATTACAGCCTAAACATGCATTAACTCCGCAAGCCATTCTCTCTTCAAGAGAAGCATAGCAAAGTATATTATTCTCATTAGCTATATTTACTATTCCTTTCATCATAATAGTAGGTCCGCATGTATATATAATATCAAATTTTTTTTGTTTTAATAATTCTTTTGTTTTGTCTACTGTATTGCATTTATCTCCCACAGAGCCGTCATCTGTTGTGATGTATAAGTCAATACTGCTTGTATCAAATCTTGTTATTATTTTTATTGCACTTTCATTAGCTCCGCCCATTATTAAAGTTATAGAGTTATCATTTTTTAACAATTTTTCTATTAATAATTTAAATGGAGCTATCCCCATTCCGCCTGCAGCTAATAATATTTTTTTATCTTTTATTTCGCTGTTAAATCCATTACCCAAAGGTCCTTGAATATTAATAATATCATCTTTTTCTAACTTTGATAAATATTTTGTACCTTCACCCTTTACTTGATAATAAAACTCTAATATATCATTATCAATATAATGAATACTTATAGGGCGTCTTAAAAATGTACTGCTTTTAAGCATGAAAAATTGACCTTCTTTTGCATGTTTACAGCTTTCTTTAGACTTTACTTTAAGTAAATACTTATCATCTGATATTTGTATATTATCTGTTATAATGCAATCTTCTAAAAACATTTTTTTACCTTTCAATTTTTTTCTATAAAAAAAGAATACATCTTCTTTTTATAGAAGATTGTATTCTTTGAAAATCTATTTTTTAAAAATTATTATGCAAAAAATAAATAATATCTTTCATGAAAATTGAATATATCATATATCTATAAAAATTCAAGTACGGCATTAAAATAATTTTTTATCTTACTATTGCATATTATAGATAAAATTGTTATTTTAAAAACTAAATGAATAAAAGTTTAAAAGGTTAAAAATGAAAAACTATATTTTAATTTTTTTATTGCTGGTGATAATATCTTGTAATAATACTGCTACTAACCCTAGTAATGATAACACTTCAAATACTGATTCAAATAATAATTCAATAAGTGCTGATGCTCAGGAAGTATTCGGCTTAGTTAATCAAGAAAGAATCAAAGCAGGACTTACAGAATATAAATTAGATGCCAAATTATGTGAAGCTGCAAACCAAAGAGCTAAAGAAATAGTAGATAAATATGATCATGTAAGACCTGACGGAAGAGAATGGGATACAGTGCTTGATGAATATGGATTTAATTCAAAAGCTTATATTAGAGGAGAGAATATAGTTGCTATGAGGGAAAGTGCTTCTTCAGCTATGAATGCTTGGATGAACTCTCAAGGGCATAAAGACAATATTTTAGCTGATTATTATACAACTATTGGTATTGGGGTTTATGAGTATAATGGAAGTAAGTATTGGGTTCAGATTTTTTTGAGTGATTCTTTTATTTAATTAAAAATAAAAAATACTATCTTCTTCATTATTTATAAGAAAATAGTATTTTTCTATTTATTAAACTATTTTTAATAAAAATATATATTAAATAATATTTCCGTCTATTGAAATTATATATTCTTTAATTATTATATTTTTATTAGCAATTTCAAGAGCCTTCTGCACTATCATTTCAACTCCTCCGCAGCAAGGAACTTCCATTCTTACTATAGATATAGATTTGATATTTTTATTTGTAAATATGTTAGTTAATTTTTCTATATATTCATCTACATATGTATCTAGTTTAGGACAGAACATTAAAAGAGTTTTATTTTTCAAAAATCTTGAATGAAAATTAGGATAAGAAAAAGGCACGCAGTCAGCAGCTATTAATAAATCAGCATTGTCTAAATAATTAGCATTAGGGTTCATTAATTTTAATTGTATAGGCCAATTTCTTAATTCAGAACTTATTTGTATATTATTATTATTTTCTCCTCTAAATTGATTTCTCATATCTTTTTGCATACTTCCCTCACATCCGCAGGCTTTATTTTCTTCCATATTTGGAACCTCCATATTATTATCTTTTAAATAGTTTACAGCTTCATTAAATAGCTTATCTTCTCCATGATCTCTTAAATGTTCAAGATGTGCTTTTATTACATTAACTCCGCCTTTTACAATATTTTCCATTACTTTGCTTTCATCATATTCTTCGGCTTCTCTCTCTTCTATTTCCATAGCATTCTCAGGACAAGCCTTTATACAAGCACCAAGCCCATCGCAGAATAAATCGCTTATAAGTCTGGCTTTTCCGTCTATTACCTGCAAAGCTCCCTCAGGACAGTCTGGTATACATACTCCACATCCTGTGCATTTATCTTCATCTATTTTTATTATTCTTCTTTTCATCTACAATATCCTATATTATTTTGTGATATCTTTTAGCAGAATAATAGAATATTTATATATAAAATTCTATTGCTAAGGCAACATATTAATTAAAAATAACAGCATAGTTTTTTTAATATATTTTAAACATAATGGTTATTATTATCAAAGATTAGCATATTGATATTATACTAAATATAGGTATAATATTAACAATATTTTATATAAATGGAAATATTATGTTTTTTGGAGATTTTAAATTTATAATTTTGTATGTATTTCTTCCTGTGCTTATAATTTTATTTATTATGTCAAGGAGAAAAGTACATAAGGTTTTATCAATATTTACTAAAAACTTGAATTTTCAAAATGATAAAAACTATAAAAGAATATCAAATTTAAGAATATTTTCTATTATATTTATGATACTTGCATCTGCCAGCTTAATATTTGCTTTGATGCAGCCTAAATGGGGAATAATAGAGCAGAAAATAAAAACAGATAATTACATGGTAACTATAGCATTAGATTTGTCAAGATCTATGGATGCTGATGATGTATGGCCTTCCAGACTTGAAAGGGCTAAATTAGAAATAGAAAAATTTGTAAAAACAACCGATAATTTATCTGTTGCATTAGTTGGTTTTGCAGGAACAAGTTTTATAGCTTCGCCTTTTACTCAGGATATGGAAACTTTTACTTATATACTTGATAATTTGACAACTAAATCTGTTACTTTGCAAGGTACTAGAATATCAGATGCTTTAGTTACTGCCAAAAATACTTTTAATGTAGATGCGGTTAGTAAAAAATCCATTATATTGATAACTGACGGCGAGGATCATGGCGGTTATTTTGATGACATATTAAAACAATTAAATGAGATGAATGTCAGTGTATATACTGTAGGTGTTGGGACTGAAGCAGGGGCTAGTATAAGTACCGATTTAGGAGTAAGAGAAAAATCTGTTATTTCAAAAAGAGATGATAATACATTAAAGTTAATAGCTGATTCCACTCATGGAAAAAGTTATATTGCAGAAAATGTTTCGCTTGAAAGTATATTTAATGATATGAAGCAGAATATGGATAGTGTTTCGTCTGTGAGAAATAATAGAAGCTATAAAGAAAGATTTCAAATATTTTTAGCTATTTCTGCAGGTCTGATATTTTTGGCAAGTATATTCAGTATTTTAACTCAATTAAAGGTGAGGGAAACTATTAAAAAGAAAATAATAAAAGAGAAAATACTCAATAGAAAATCTGAAGTTAGTAATTATTAAGAGGAATTATTAAAATGAAAAAATGCAGCTTATTAATTATAATATTTTTATTCAGCTTTATTTCAAATATATATGCTTTTTCATTCAATGAGTTTACTGCAAAACTTGATGTGGACAGAGCAAACAGACTTATGAAGAAAGGAGATTATGACGGAGCCGTAACCTTATATGAAAAGGCTTTAAGCAAAGTACCAAATTCGCCTGAAATATTTTATAATATGGGTACCACTATGTCTTCTATAGGAGATATGAATAGTGCTGTACAATTATTTGATATGGCTAAAAAAAGTTTTACAGATAATACTAGTAAAGAAATGAAAAGTTCTGTATATTATAATGCAGGATTAACTAGGATTGAAATGAAGGATTATCAGGGTGCCATAAATGAATTGGTAGAATCTCTTGTGAATACTCCTAATGATAACAATTCAAAAAGGGCATTAGAATATGCACAAAAAAGATTAGAAGAACAAAAGCAGAATAATAATACAGGTCCAAGCAGTCAGCAGAATCAAGATCAGGACGGACAAAGTGATAATAATAACAGCGGTTCAGGAAATAATGATCAAAATAATCAAGATAATCAGAATAATGATAATCAAGGCGATCAAAATAGCAATAATCAAAATAATCAGGACAATCAGAACAACGACAATCAGCAAAATCAAAATAACCAAAATAGCGGCGGAAATAATGATAATCAGAATAACAATGGCGGAGATAATAATCAGGATAATCAAAATAATAATGGTGGGAACAATAATCAAAATGACAATCAGGACAGTAAATCTGATATAGACAGATTATTAGAATCTTTAAGGCAGTATAGAAAAGATAAAGATAATGGAGATCAGTATTATGGCGGAGGCAGAATTGATAAGGATTGGTAATACAGCTTTAAAATATATATTGGCAGTATTTTTTATTGCTTGTTCATCTTTATTTTCTCAAACCAGCATCAATGCAAAAATATCAGACACTAAAGTTGGTGTAGGCGAGGTATTCACTGTATCCGTAACTATAGATAATAGTACAGGAAGAGTTTTAATAGATGATATGCCTGGGCTTACATTAAGAGGCACATCTCAGTCAATAAATATGATGTATTCTTCAGGTACTTTCAAATCTATAAAAACATATAATTTTACTTATGTTGCTAATAGCGAAGGTAAATATAAATTTGATAATATAACTGTAAAAATTAATAATAGAACTTATATATCCAATCCTGTAGAAATAGAAGTTGTAAAAGCTCCTACTAGAAATGATGATTCTTATACTCCAAGCGGAAACAGATTCAATGATTTTATGAATTATTCAGATGATATATATGTGGATAATATTATTAATAAAAAAGAAGTATATCTGTATGAACCTATATACATAACACAAAAGGCTTATACTCATATTCCTGTTACAGTGCTTGGTTTTTCTAAGATACCTGACAGAACAGATTTTATTTCATATTCGGATTCTTCAAAGTATAATACTTTTACTGAAATAATAGACGGAAAGAGAGTAAGCAGCATACCATTAAAAAGAGAAGTGCTTTATCCTGTAAAAACAGGTACAAAGGATATATTAACTACTCCATTTGTTTTTGAAAAAGACGGTATGTTTTATGACAGAGTACAGTACGGAGAAGACACTTTTTCTGTAAAAGTTATTCCGCTTCCTGATAGAAAAGGTTTTGAAAATTTTTCAGGTGCAGTTGGAAATTTTATCTTTACTGCAAAGGCAAATAAAACCAATGTTGCTGTCGGAGAGGAGCTTTTAATTACAATGGAAGTTACCGGTGAGGGTAATACTTCTATAATAACAATGCCGAATATTAATGATAATATTACAAATTATTTTTCTGTTTATCAGCCTAAAATATATGAAACTAATTGGTTTGATGATAATAAAATGCTTGGCAGAAAAGTTAAGGAGTATATTTTAGTAGCTAAAAATGAAGGAGCTTCTTCGATTGCAAGTATTAATTTCTGTTATTTCTCTCCTAATGATAAAGCTTATACTAATATACATTCTAATCCGATAAGTTTAACAATATCAGGAAATAAAATTAATAATAATTCATTTGTTAATAATGACGGTGAAGAAATAAATACAATAGCTTTGAGAGATACATATCTGAAAGAAGATAAAAATTTTAAAGTATTAAGTATTAATATAGTTTATATTTATATATTAATATTGATAATTGCTGCTTTGATTATTTACAATGCCAAAAAATTTAATAATATAAAATTTTCATTTGCTAAAAAATATAATAAAGATAATAGTATAAATGATATTTTAAATTATTATAATTCTAATAATAGAAAAGAGTACTGCAAATCTGTAGAAAATCTTTTATTAACTGAAATAAATAATAAATTTAATATACAATATGATAATGTTTTTTATGATAAATTAAAAGATTATATTGATTATGAAAAGGCTGATGAAATAAAAAATATAATTGACAGATGTAACTTTGAATTATATTCAGGAAAATCTTCAGGCAATGAAGATTATCATACAAAATCCATAGAATTAATAAAATATATAAAAGAATTAAAAATTAAAAAATGAATTTTATGATAGGTATATATTGATATGAAAAAATTAATTATAGCATTTCTGCTTTTTCAATCGTATTATTTATATAGTGCTTTTGATTTAGATAGATTAAATAATTTATTTGAATCTGCTAATAAACTTTATAATGAGGGTAAATATTTAGAAGCTAATTATTTATATAAAGATATTGAGGCATCTAATTTTGTTTCAAAAGATTTGTATTATAATTTAGCTTCATCTTATGCGGCTATTGGAAGTAATGGATATGCTGTTCTTTATTATGAAAAGGCTTTGAATATATCGCCTTTTGATAAGGAAATAAAAATTATGATAAATTCATTAACAGGAAATAATGATTATGATTCTCAAATTATAGTTATTATGTATGGATTTTTAATATTGTTTCTAATATTTTTTACTTTGATGATCTTGATGTTTATAAAGAGAAAAAATATAAATAAATTTTTATTAATGCTTTCTGTAGTTCTTTTAATACCAACTATTATATTAAATAATAATATAAATTCTGATTATGTAATAACTGTAAATAATGCCAATTTATACAGCGGCAGCAGTACTAAATCATCTATAGTTTCTCAAATATCCGAAGGCGAAAAATTGAGAGTGCTTGAAGAGTATACTAATTGGTACTATGTGAAAGGTAATTTTAAGGGCTGGATAAGTAAGAGCTCTGCCGAAAAAATATAAAAAATAATATTATCATATAAATTTAAAATATTTTCTTTATTTGTAATTTTTATTAAATTAAATATTATGTAGTTTTATTATATAAAGAATAAAAGGAGAGTAGTATGCAAAAAATAGCGGTTGGAATGAGTGCAGGAGTTGATTCTACTACTACGGCAAAACTCTTAAAAGAGCAGGGTAATGATGTATTCGGTGTTACTATGCTTTTATGGAATGGAGATGAGAGGGCACCTTTAAGCGGTTCTTGTTATAGTCCTTATCAGAAAAATATTGTAGAGGAATGCGAAAAATATGCAAAGGCAATAGGTATAGATTATTATGCCTTTGATGTAAGTGAAATGTTTCAGAAAAAAGTTATAGATTATGTTACAGAATCTTATAAAAAAGGATTTACTCCAAATCCTTGTATAATGTGTAACAGTCAGATTAAATTTATGGCTTTATTTGAGGCTATAGAGAAACAAGGTTTAGAATTTGATAAATTTGCTACAGGGCATTATGCTGGCGTCAAATACGATGAAAATACTAAAAGATATCTTCTTTTAAGAGGAAAAAATCTAATAAAAGATCAGTCGTATTTTTTGTACAGACTCACTCAAGATCAATTATCTAAAATAATTTTTCCCATGCATGAAAATACAAAAGAAGATACAAGAAACATCGCAAGAGGCTATAATTTGGATGTTGCAGAAAAAAGTGAAAGTCAGGATTTTTTTGCCGGAGAATATCATAGATTATTTGATGAAGATAAAGAAGGCAGCATAATAAATATAGATACTAATGAAGTATTGGGGCATCATAAAGGAATATGGCATTATACAGTAGGGCAGAGAAAAGGTTTAGGTATAGCCTATAAAGAGCCATTATTCATAGTATCATTGGACAGTGAAACAAATACAGTTTATGTTGGAAATAAAAAGCATACATTGGTTAATGAAGTAAAAATATATGATGTTAATTGGATAGCTAAACCTATACAAAAAGAATTTGAAGCATTAGTAAAAACAAGAAGTGCTCATAAAGGTACTATGGCTCTTGTTATTCCAATAGATGAAAATACTATTAATATAAAATTTCATGAGCCTACAGGTATTATAGCTAAAGGTCAGTCATGCGTATGTTATGATAATGATATAACTTTATGCGGCGGCATAGTTTATTGATTTACATTTATATGATTTTATTGTTTTTATATACGAGAGATTTTTTAATAGCGAATATAGTTTAAGGAAAATATCAGATGAATAAATTATATATTATGATATTTAGTTTTATTTTGTTTTTGTCATGCTCTAATGCCGGAAAAATAAATTGGGAAAGTGATTTTGAGGCATCAGTTGAAAAATCAAAGTCTGAAAATAAAATAATAATGATGGATATATATACTGATTGGTGCGGAGCATGTAAGGAAATGGATAAAAATGTTTTTAGAAATAAAAATGTAGCTGATAGCAGCACAAATTTTATAGCGTTAAAATTCAATCCTGAAAAAATGCCTAATGGAAAAGATATACTAAAAAAATATAATATATTAGGTTTTCCTACTATGCTTTTTATTAATAGCGATGGATTTATTTTAAAGAGAATAGTTGGTTATATTGAAAGCGATGAATTAATAAATGAAATGAATAGTATGAAAGAGATAAATGATAGAGTAAATGCTATATTCAAAGATGATAATATTTCATTAGATAAGTTGGATATTTATCTTGAATCAGGTTATGATAATGAAGCTTTGGATATGTACAATAAACTCACAGAAGAAAATAAAATACCTGAAGATAAAATGGCTAGGTATATGTCAAGTATTGCTCTTTTACTTTTAGATAATGATAAACAAGATGAAGGAATGAAATATTTTAATGAGATAATAAGTAAATACAGCAATTATAATGAAGTTTATATAGCTCATTATTATAAGGCTTTGGATATGATAATTAATAATGCACAGACAAATGAAGGTATAAAATATATAGAAAATCTCACAAATCAAGTACTAGACGGAATAAAAAATGAGTATTTGGACTTTATAAGTTATTTTGGTTCAAATTAAATATATTGTTTTATTATTAAAATACTTTATAATAGTATAATTAAAAAAGGAGAAAACTATGAATAAAAATACTTTAATGATTTCTATAATGATATTTATTTCTATTGTTTCTTGTAATAAAGCAAGTGCCGAAATAAAATGGGAAAAAGATTTAGCTACCGCTATGAAGAAAGCTAAAGAGAAGAATATGCCTATAATGATAGATGTTTATACTGATTGGTGTACTTGGTGTAAGGAATTGGATAAAAATACTTATTCACATAAAGATGTTATAGATGCTGCTAAAAAAATGGTTTCTATTAAATTAAATCCTGAAACTTCAGAAGAAGGAGCAAAGATAGCTCAGAGATATGGTGTACAAGGTTTTCCTACAATACTTTTCATAAGTGCTGATGGTTTCATATTAGAAAATGTAGGAGGATATGTTGAGGGAGAAAAATTTGTTCCTTATATGAAAAATGCTGTAGAAAAATTGAATAAAGTAAATTCTGTATTGGCAAATAAAGAACCTACTTTAGAAAAATTAGATTTATATATGGAATCAGGCAATGAAACAGAATCTCAAAAGATATATGATGCTTTAATGCAGAAAAAAGCTATATCTAAAGAAAAAATGCCTAAATATTTACTTGGTTTTGGTTTAATAAAAGCACAGAAAAAGGATTATGATAATGCTAATAAATATTTTGATGATATAATAAAAAATTATCCTAATTCTGAAGAGGTTTATGTAGCTCATTATTATAAAGCAGTCATGATGGCATTAGCAGGTGAAAAAGATGAACCTAAAAAATATTTAGAGAAACTTCTTGATGATCCTAAGGTTCCTGAGAATATGAAAGTGCAGTACGAAAATTTATTATCATACATCAATGAAACTAATTAATTATTATTAGATAAATTTTTAAAAGAGGGGTATTTTTAAGCCTCTCTTTTTTTATATGATGTACTTTAAAAAATAATTTGTTATAATATAACTAATTAATATACAAATTGAAGTTTATATGGATATAAAAGATTATGGTTAGTATAATAATACCTGTTTATAATGTTTCAAAATATTTGAGTACTTGCTTGGATAGTGCGGTTAATCAAACATACAAGGATTTAGAAATAATATGTATTAATGATGGTTCTACTGATGATTCTCTTGAAATATTAAAAGAGTATGCAGATAAAGATAATAGAATCATTATAATAGATAAAAAAAATTCCGGAGTATCTGCTGCAAGAAATGACGGTATAGAAAAATCAAATGGTGAATATATATTCTTTATGGACAGTGATGACTATATAGATAATGATTTTATTGAAGTTTTTTATAATAATGCTGAAAAGAATAACAGCGATTTAGTGGTATTAAGCAGCTTTTGGAATTTGGATAAAAGAGTAAATAAAGATTATCATTCGGCACTTCCTACTTGGTCTATGTTTATAAAAAAATACATATTAGATGATTATAGGTATTTAAGATATCCGATTAATGTACATCCGGGTGAAGATGGTATATTCTCGCATGAACTTCTAATGTATACTAAGAATGTTAGTTTTGTTTATAATACAAATTATCATTATGTAAAAAGAGATGGGCAGTCAACTGAAAATACAGAAAAAAATATCAAAAAATTATCTAATGATATAAAAAAATATTTAGAAATATTGGAAGATTTCTACACTAAATATAATTTTTGGGAAAGTAAGTCATTATCATTTGCTAAATATATAGAAGGCGAAGTATTTTTAGCTTTCAGAACAAAAAATTTTACAGTAGAAGATGAGAGAAAAGTTTTTGATATAATAAAATCAACTTTAAATAAAGTTATAAAAAATATAAGTGCCGAAGATTATAATAAGTATTTTTCTAAAGAGTTTATTATTCTTATAGAGTCTAATACAATCAAAGAGTATTATAGTAAAATAAAATACAAGTATAATTATATAAGATTTACACTATTCGGAAAAGATGTATCTATACGATATAGAGAAAACAGATACAAATATTACAAGAATGATAAATAAAATCATTTAAAATATTACTAAAAGTTTTTAACGCACGGTAAACAGAACTTCAATTTTTATTCTGATTATAATTAAAAATAATATTATATTTTTAATTTTACTCTGCGTGCGGTGTATTGATTATAAATTTTATAAAAACTTGGGTGGGTGCTTTTAAATTCTAATTAGGCAATAAGAAAACAGAAATTTAAAATGCAAAATAAATTATTTAATATAGAGGGTGGAATGAAAATAAGTTTTAAAACTATATTTACATACCCCGCCCTATAGGCTTTCTATCATTTTTGTTATTTTCATATTTTATTTCTTTTAAATTTTTAACTATTGTTTTAGCTGCCCGCCCAAATTTTTTTTAAAATTATTATTTTAATTAACGCACGCTTAATATGCTTAAGAATATAAGATTAATAGTAATAAAAAAAAATTCAATTATAAATTAAGTATTATTTACCGTGCGTTTAGATATGTAATATAATTTTGTTGTATACTTTTATAAGTGAAATTCAAAAATTATAAGGTTTGTTTTTTAATATAATTCATAATTTTATCTATTTACAATTAAAGTAATTTTTATATAATATAAATACAGTTTTAATTTGAGGATAAGATTATGAGCAAAGTTGCTGTAATAAAATGCGAAAATTATGATCTTGAAGAAGTAAAATCTGCTATTAAAAAAGCTATAGATTTGATTGGCGGAATAGATTTATTTGTTAAAGAAAATGATAAAGTATTGCTTAAGCCCAATTTTCTAGCTGCTGAAACTGCCGAAAGATCTGTAACAACTCATCCTGTAGTATTTGAAGCTGTTGTATCTATACTTCAGGAAAAAACTAAAAATATTTCTTATGGAGATTCCCCGGGAATAGGTAAGGGAAGCAGTGTGGCATTGAAGTCAGGCATAGATGAAATAGCTAATAAATTAAATGTTAAATATGCAGATTTTGAAGAGCCTGTAGGAGTTACTTATGATGATGGAGTACAGGAGAAAAGTTTTACTATAGCAAAGCCTATACAGGAAGCTGATGTAATAATAAGTTTACCAAAATTGAAATCTCATGCCCTTACAACTATGACAGGGGCAGTAAAAAATCAATTCGGATGTATACCCGGTTTTAGAAAGGCAGAATATCATTTGAAGCTTCCAGATTTTGAAGATTTTTCTACTATGCTTCTTGATTTGAATAAACTTGTTAATCCTAAGCTTTATATAATGGATGGAATTCTTGCTATGGAAGGAAATGGACCTAGAAATGGAAATCCTAGAAAAGTCAATGCTTTAATAGTATCATCAGATGCTGTTGCTTTGGATTATGTTGCTTCTCAAATAATATCATTTGATTATAATACTATACCTACTTTAAAAATGGGATTTAAACTTGGCTTTTCAAATAAAGAGGAAATAGAAGTTGTCGGCGATGGTATAGAAAGTGTCAAAGTAACAGATTTTAAAAAGCCTCATAAAGGTGTCGGTATAGGAAGAAGTTTAATGAAGTTAAGCAGATTCCCTATAATTAAAAGACTTTTTGCGACTATAATACCTAAACCTGTAATAGAGAAGAATAAATGTGTAAAATGCGGAGTATGTGTTAAGGTTTGTCCTGTAACACCATTAGCACTTAATTTTGAGAAAAAAGGTAAAGATTATCCGCCTGAATATTATTATAAACATTGCATATCATGCTACTGCTGTCAGGAATTATGCCCGCATAAAGCGATAGTATTAAAAAGAAAATTTTAATATAAAAAACTAAAAGATAAAATATCATACTTAATTATTTAAATTAAGTATGATATTTATATATATTTTTTATTTACTGAACATTAATTCTAACTGTATTATCTATATAACTGCTGTCTATATTTCCAAGAGCTTTAATTTTTAATATCATATCATCTCTGCAGTCTTTACCTGTCATATTAATATTCTGTCCTTTCTGAGTAATATTAACATAATCACTGCTGTTATATATGAATGTAGATAAAGCTACTCTGTATGATTGTGATTCATTAATAGCAGTATTATTTAATTTAGCAGATATTAAATCTCCGCTGCTGTTGTATATAACTTCCATTCCTTTTGACATTTGAAGGAAACTTCCTCCTGAATTTCCAGCAATTACTGTACTTTTTTTGCATGCTACCCTTAATATATCAAGTATATCTTTTCCGGTTAATGTAACCAATATTACTTCATTATCAAAAGACGAAACTGTCATTACATTTGCTAATGTTATGTCTCCTTTTGTAAATCCAGCTCTTATTCCTCCGGCATTTATGAAAACAATATCTGCCTTATCTCCTTCCTGATTAGAATCGTATATCAAGTCGCATACAAAATTTCCTAAAGCTGTAGATTTTGATCTAATTTCTGTAACATTAATAGGCAAATCTTCAGATAAAGTGCCTATTCTCACATTAGATTCCTGTTCTACTTGAGTTTTCATTTCATTAATCAAAGCAAGCATATCAGGATCTTGTTTTATATTACTATCCATAGGAATTAGTTTATAATTAAATCTTGAAACATTTCCATTATTGGCATATAAATTAATATTTCCTAAGTACTGTCCGTAGCAGCCTGCCTGTACTATAGGAGTGCCGTTTACAGTGTTAGCATTTTGAAGTACAGTATGAGTATGTCCACCTATTATAATATCAAAGGTATTAGGTATGGCATTGGCAATTTCTATATCAACATTGTATCCGGCATGACTTAGAAGTATTGTAACATCATTAGTAGTATTTAAAGGAATTTCTGACATGAAATTTTGTAATGATTGTATTTCATCTTCAAATATTAAATTTTGAGTGTATTGAGGATTGTATCCTGCATTTTTTACAGTTACGCCTACTATTGCAATTTTTATACCATTTATATTTGTAACTATATATGGCTTAGCATAATAGCTATTATCTGATTTATTTTTAATATTTACTGAAAGAGTAGGGAAGTTTCTATCTTTTATTATTTGATTGAAATTATCAAGTCCATAATCTATAAAATGATTCCCAATTGTTACAGCATCTACACCAAGTTCATTCATAATTTTAACTTCATCTTGTCCTTTAAAAACAGTGGAATAAATACTGCCTGTAATGGTATCTCCAGCATGAAGAACCAAAACATTATCATTAGTTGCCTTTACTTGTTTAATATAAGCCGCTCTTCTAGCAGCTCCGTATACTCCATTTTCTTCTTCATCTTTTCCATGTGTATCATTCATATGAATTATTATAAGGTTTCCTTTTTCTTTAGGATATAAAATATTATTTTTTTGACATGATAATATTGTTATTAATATAAAAATTAAAATAAAATAAATTTTTTTAATCATAGTAATCACTCCATATTGCTTGAATGTTATATCATATTATATATTTGTCAATTATATAAAATAGAAATTATACTTGTTTCGAAACTACTTGACAAATAATTTTATAAGTTTATTGTTTTATGTCAAATTAAATAATATTAATTATAATTTAGTCAGATGTTTTATATGTTGTGTAAGCTATATATTTAAGCTAGAAAATGCAGTTATTTCGCCTGCCATAGGCATGCACAGAGAGGTGTACTTCTTATGGGGCACCACCTAATAGGTTCCTTGCTAGGGCACGCAAAGCGGACGGCAAAAGAAGTTGGGTTTTGCGAAGCACGCGACTGTAAAGCCCCAACTATAATTTAAAAATATAAAAAAAAATTTATAAATATTAACAAATTTAGTTTTGAAGCAACTCTATCAATTATAAAAAATAAAAAACACGGCTCTATAAATAAAGCTGTGCATATATTTTTGTGTATAAAATAAGGAGTCAATTATTGTCTTGCTTTACTAAGATATTTATTTTCTATGCCATCAGCAAGTTTATATATTTTTTCTTCATCTATAGTGATGATTTTTCCTTTTTCGACAACAACTTTTCCATTAACAATGGTATAGTCAACAGTATTTTTCCATCCTATAGTACCAAATAAAGATTTAGCATCAAAATTAGCCCCTACCATTTCTAATTTTCTCATATCTATCATGAATAAGTCGCCTGCTTTTCCTATTTCTAAACTTCCTATATCATACCTGCCTAAAACTTTTGCTCCTCCATTTGTAGCTATTTTTAATATATCATAAGCACTAGGAGCTTTATTGCTTGAATTGAGTCTATGAAGTAAATAGCATACTCTCATCTCTTCAAGTAAGCTGGAACCATCATTGCTTGCACTTCCATCAACTGCTAAACCTACAGGTACTCCTAATTCAAGCATTTCAGGTATTTTGCAAATTCCTGAACTTAATTTCATGTTTGATATAGGGCAATGAGCTACACCTGTTTTTGTATCAGCCAAATATTTTAATTCTTTTTCATTAAAATGTATTCCATGAGCATACCATACATCTTCGCCAACCCAGCCAAGAGATTCCATATATTCCAAAGGACGCATATTGAATTTTTCTTTAACAAAAACTTCTTCATCTTTAGTTTCGCATAAATGTGTATGAAGTCTTACCTTCAAATCTCTAGCTAAAATAGCAGACTGTTTTAATAATTCACCTGTAACATTGAAAGGAGCACAAGGAGCTAATGCCACCATGTTCATAGAGTATTTTGAGCTGTCATGATATTTTTCAACCACTCTCTGACAATCTTTTAAAATATCATCTATTGATTGAACCACAGAATCAGGAGGAAGTCCTCCGTCTTTTTTACTTAAATCCATACTTCCTCTTGAAGCATACATTCTTATTCCCAAATCTTTAGCAGCAGCAAACTGAGAATCCAATATTCCTTCTGCATTATTATTAGGAAATAAATAATGATGATCAAAACATGTAGTGCAGCCTGTTTTTAATAATTCTCCCATTGCTGTCATAGAACTATAATACACAACATCGTTATTAAGATTTTTCCATATTTCGTATAGATTAGTAAGCCATTCAAATAATTCCATATTCTGAACCTGAGGCAGATTTCTAGTGAATATTTGAAATAAATGATGATGAGTATTGATAAGTCCCGGATATACAAAACAGCCTGAAGCATCAATTATTTTATCGGCATTTTTTTCTTCTTTTGTTTCTTTACCGATATAAGTTATAACTCCATTTTCTATAAAAATATTGCTGGAATTATAAACCGTATCATTATTATCGCATGTAACTATAGAAGAAGCATTTTTGATAAATAGACTAGACATATATTGATACCTCCGTTAATTAAAATAAGGCACAAAACTTATAGTCAATTATTGAGGTAATTGGTAGAAACGTTCAGCCATATTATGAACTTATATAAGCTGTATAGTTATTGCCTGATAGCATTATAAAATATTTTATTTTTATGTCAATTCATAATCAATTTTTATTTAAATAATGAAAACAATATAGGTATTATAAAACATACTATAAAAGACCAAGCTCCGTAAATATATATATAAAATACTGATTTAGTATCTCCTATGGTGATTTCTTTTATGTTTGGAATACTATCAGGCTTTTTGAATATTATTAGTATAGACTTGATATTAAAAAATGTTATAAAAATCAAATTACCTAGCATAACTAAGTTTGTACCTATCAATGTTATTTTATTTGGGCTTATACCATATTCTATTAATCTGTACAAAGAAGATGTTAACACTAATATATCAAAAATAATTGCTATTAAAGGAAGAACAATATATAAAGCCTTGGTAAATATGCTTGATTTATAATCTATTCTTATAAAGAACATGTTTAATACAATTACAGCAAGCATTATATTATAAAGAATAAAACTTACTCTGTTATCATAAGGACTTATATCAGGCATTAATAAAAGAATCAAAAGTATAAATATAAATAATAAACTAAAAGGCATTAATATTCTTGATAAATAAATGGAAATATTAGTTTTAATATTTCTATAAACTGTATATACCAAAAATGGAAATAATGAAGTAAAAAATGATCCTGATAATACTATTAATTTTATTATAACTTCATCATCTATGCTGCCAATAATATCTTTCATCAAAAATAGAACTATTGCTGCAAATATTCCAAATACTGTTGATACTATGCCTGCTATTAAACCTGCAAATATTGATATATCAGCAGAAAAAGTAAAAAACTCTGAAATACTTTTAGAGTTTAATACTTGAAAACCATTATATGACAAAGCTAATATTATAAAAAATATTATATTATTAAATATATATTTTATAATAGATATTTGTACAAAAAAATCATTATTATCTATAGCAGCACTTTGTATGAAAAAATTAGTGCTTAAATCTACAATTAATATAAAAACAACTGATAGAAATGTTATCAATATATTTTTTAAATTAAAATTTTTATTTATATAAAATATCAAGCTTAAAGAGAAAAAATAAAATAGATGAAAAAATGGAGTGAATAAAGTAAAAATATATTTTGAATCCATAAGGAATCTAGAAATTCTATTATTCATAAAAATAAAAACAGCAATTGTAATAAGAGATGAAGCAATAAGACCTATAAAAATAATTATTAAATTTGATATTAAATTATTTTCTAATATTTTAGCTATTTTGCTGTTTATATCATTAATTGTATTATTTATTTTTTCATTTGTATTGTTATTTTTAATACTATTTTCTTCCATAGTCATAACCTCATAAACCCCATATATGTAAATAGAAATTAAATAATAAAAATCAAGAAAGATTATAAGATAATAAATATAAAAGTCAATTATAAAAACGGATTAATCCCGCCAGAAATACAAAACATTAGACTCTAATAATTCAGCTTTCAATTTATAGTTTATAATTGCAGAAATCTGTTATAAATTTTATATTCTTATTCATATATGCTCCTAATTATTAAATGCATAACAAAATTAATCCACGCTGTATTCTGCCTCACTGTCTCCGCTTATAACAAATCTGTAAGGGTTATTAGGAAGTATTTTTACTAAATAATTATACAATAAAGTAGAGCTTTGAAGTACATTGTTATTCGTATTATAATAAAAATATTTAGGATAATCTAATACATATTTATAATAAGGATTATTTTTTGAACTTACTAATTCTCCTATTTTATTATTAACTTTCCATAGGAAATATACTGACTTATCTGTGAAATAATTTGTATTAGGATCATTAAGTATATAAGAGAAGAAGTCTGATGATTTTAGATAGTCATAATTCTTATATGAATTCATAGCTGCCTTATAATTGTCAAATATATCTTCCATATTCTGAATATTATTTGTCATATATCTTAAATAGCTCCATCCTACTATAGGTCCGTAATAAGTATCATATTTTACTAAAGCCCAATCTTCTCTTGCCCTCTCTTTAGGATTATATACATTTGTCTTATTAAGAACTGTTACAAAATCATAATTATATAATGTATAGAGTTGTTTTTCAGTACCCGGAGTAATTGCAGGTATTCTGTCTCTTATTATGATTCCATTTCCTATAACATAGTATTCTTCTTCAAATTCTGCTTTTATAGCATCTATTCTTTTTTGTACAGTTTCTATAGTGTCTTTATAATTTTTATTTTCAGCAGAAGTTAAAGTAAAAGGCAGATTATCGGGGAAATATGATTGATTATGTAATATGCTGTCTTGAAGTACGCTTGTTCTGTATCTGTCTGAGAATCGTCTTAAATAAGTAATATTTGTAATAAATTTAGCTTTATCATTTTCATTTTGTATGCTGCTGAATCTATGTCTTATGCTGAAGTAGTAAGCAAAATCTTTTAAAGGAAAAACACTTTCTTCATCTTGAAGTATTCTGTCAAATATATATCCATTAAAAGAGTATTGTCCGTCTTTTGTTATTATTCCCATTTGATTGTATATATTTTTTAATGAAGCTTGAAAATTTGTAACCGCTTCATCATCATTATTTTCTTCGCCTTCAACTATACCTTCGGATAATAATTGAGTGTAGAATTCTTCTATATATGCCGGTTCATTTTCTACCATATATATTAATGCCTGTCCTAAAAGATATGATGCCTCGCTTTCATAATAACTTGAAGGGTAGGTGAATAAGAATCTTGCTAAAGTTTCAAAACCTTCTTTATAGCTTGATGATAATATTTGATTTCTTCCTGTGATGAATGTTGTAAGTTCATTGTATGGAGACTGAGCATTTTCTTCTTCTGTTTTTGGCAGAGTTTTTAAAAAGTCTCCTAAAGGTCCGTAATCTTCTGTACTTTCTATATCTTTTAATTTTCTATACTCATTTATTGAATCTGCAGCTTTGCATGAACTAAGGAGTACAGCAGATATTAATATAATTATACTTAGTAATATTTTATTCATATTTAATTTACCTTCATTAATTAATTTTGTATGTTTTTCTTAAAAAATCTTTTAAAATTGACCTTGAAAAATTATTATCGCATTTATCAAGCATTTTATTTACTAAATCTTCGCATTCTTCTATGCTTATGTTTCTAATAATATTTTTTACTTTGGCAATAGATGTTACAGACATTGAAAGCTCTCTTATTCCAAGTCCTAATAGTACAGGAGTATATTCAGGAACACCTCCCATTTCACCGCATAAAGTTACAGGCTTATTATTTTCATTAGCTATTTTTATAACTCTTTTTAATGTCCTAAGAACTGATATATCTATAGGATTATACAAATATATCAGCTTTTCATTAGTTCTGTCGCATGCCATCATATACTGAACTAAATCATTAGAGCCTATGGATAAGAAATCAGCTTCTTTTACTATTAAATCTATTATCGCAGCAGCTGATGGTGTTTCTATTAAAACACCTATTTTTATTTTCTCATTGAAATTTTTATTTTCATCTCTTAATTCTTTTTTGATATCTTCTATGAAATTTTTAGTTTCGATAAATTCTTCTAAAGTGCTTATCATAGGAATCATTATTTCTATATTTCCATAATTAGAAGCTCTAAGCAGTGCTTTTATCTGATCTTTAAATAATTGTTTATTAGATAAGCAGAATCTTATAGCACGCCACCCTAAGAAAGGATTATCTTCTTTGAACTCTAATCCCAAAGCAGGTGATATTTTATCTCCGCCTATATCTAAAGTTCGTATTATTACTTTTCCTTTTATTTTAGAGGCTATAGTTTTATATACTTGAAATTGAGTTTCTTCTGTAGGAAGCTCTGATGCTATTTCCTCATCTGAAAATATATATAAAAATTCTGTTCTATACAAGCCTATAGAATCTATACCAAATTTCAATAAACTTTCTATTTCTTCCGGCATATCTATATTAGCATGTACTTTTATTTCTATATTATCTTTTGTTAATGCTTTTTCTCTAGCATCTGATATTAATTTTTCTTTTAATTTTTTTATATTTTCTGCTAATATAGTATAATTATAAATATCTTTTTCATTTGGATTCATTATAACTATATTGCTTTTGCAGTCTATTATGATTTTTCTTCCGTTTTTTATTTTGCTTGATATGTCGGCTATGTTGAATATAGTTGTTATGCCGAAAGATTTAGCAAGTATCGCAGCATGAGAAGTGTATCCTCCGCTTTCTATTATAAATCCTGCAACTCCTATAGCATTAAATTTCAATACATCGCTAGGTGTAAGTGTTTTTGCTATTACAATACTTTCTCTTGGTGCTTGTGAATAATCTCCTGAATGAGGCTGTATTAAATTTCTTATCAGTCTTGATTTTATATCAACTATATCGCTGCTTCTTTCTGAAAGCATTTTATTATTTATAGATGATAATTTATTAAGATATCCTGATATTATAGTATCGTATACATGTTCTATATTAAGTAATTTTTCTTTAACTTCTTCTTTTACTTGTTTTTCTATTACTCTGTCTTGAAGCATTAATATATGAGTATGTAATATATTTTTGATATTATTGTCTACATGATTTTGTAATAATTCTATTTCATTTATAGATTTTTTGACAGCTTCATCAAATCTTTTATATTCTTCTTCTACATCAGCTTCTTCTATTTTGTATATTGGAGTATTGAGGTATGGAGTATAAAAAAAAGAATTCCCTATAGCTACATCATCGCCAACCCCATTTCCATTTAATATCGTTCTTCTATCAGGCATGTATTCTCCGATATTATGTTAATTAATAGTAAAGATTATATTATAAATCAAAATATTTTCAATAGTAAATTTATTATAAGTAGTAATATTTTTAATATGTATAATATGTATTTATGATAACTATTTAATTTAAAAAATTGTTTGTAAAATGATGCAGCTTATTTTATATATTAATCTGTAAAATAAGATGATTTATAAATACTATATTAGACTTGTTTCAAAACTAAATTTATTAACGTTTATAGTTTTTTAATTTAATATTTTTTGATTATAGTTGGGGCTTTGCTGCGAAGCACACATTCGTGCCAAACCCCACTTCTTTTGGTGACCCAAAGAAGCAAAAAGACTGCATATTTACATACTAAAATAATAGGTTATAAAACATGTAAGACATTATTTTATAATTGACTATTACTAATTTTTTTATATATAATTTTGTCAAGTAGTTTTGAAACAAGTCTATTTATTAGAATATAAAAATGAATGTAATACTTTAATTATAAACAAATAGAGTAGTTTAAAACTTTATATATTTATTTTTTAAACAACTATATTATTTATTTTTTTAATTATTTCATATTCTCAAGCATTTCCACTACTATTTTCATTGAGTTTTGTGCAGATTTTACAACAAATTTAGGGAAATCCACCACAGCATCACTGTCGGCTTTATCAGATAATGATCGTATAACTACAAAAGGAACTTTATACATCAAAGCAGCATGGGCAACAGCAGCACCTTCCATCTCTATAGCACCAGCCTTAAATTTATTATGTATTTGCTTAACTTTTTGATTGTTTCCTACAAACTGATCTCCTGTAGCTATTGTATCAATATATACTTTATTTTCTTTTATCACTTTTTGTGCCGATTCTTTTGCTAATTGTATCAAAGAAGCATCTGCGGGATAGTAATTTTTATCATAGCCTTTAACTAATACAGTAAGTTCTTCTCCATCTAAATCACTTGTATCAAAATCATGTTCTATTAAGTCTTTTGATATAACTATATCAGATATATCATAATCAGGATTTCCTGAACCTGCAACACCTGTAAATATTATTTTTTCTACATTAAATCTTTCTATGGCTATAGTTGTAGCAATAGCAGCATTAACTTTACCGATTCCTGATTTTAATAATACTATATTTTTACCGCATAATGTGCCTTTATAGTAAGTAATATTAGCTATTTCAATTTCTTCTATATTTTCAATCATACCTTTAAAATTGGTAATTTCTGAATCCATAGCACCTATTATTGCAATTCTTTTTGTATCAGACATAAAATAATCCTCCAAATAATAATGATTAGTAAATTATATATTAAAAATCTATTTTTATAAACTATAATATTTTATAATAATAAAATACTTGTAATAAAAATAATTTTAAAAATCAAAAATTGAAGGATCTTCTCCTATTCTGTATCCGTTTTCTAATGAATTTATTTTTTCTATGTCATTTTTGTCCAATTTGAAATCGAATATATTTATATTTTCTTCTATTCTTTCTTTAGTTACAGATTTAGGTATAACAGATATATTATTTTCTATATTCCATCTTAATATTATTTGGGCAGGAGTTTTATTATATTTATTTGCTATATCAATTATAGTTTTATTATCAAATATTTTTCCTCTTGCCAATGGAGACCATGCTTCTACAATGATATTATGATTTTTACAAAATTCTATTAATTCATTTCTTTGCAAATTAGGGTGTCTTTCTATTTGATTTAGTACAGGGGCAATATTACAATGTGCGAATATATCTTTTAAATGCTTTATTTCAAAGTTGCTTAATCCTATAGATTTGGCTTTTTTACTTTGGCATATATTTTCTAATGCTCTGTATGTATCTAAATATCTTTCCTTTTTTTGTCCGGGCCAATGAATAAGCACTAAATCTACATAATCCATATTAAGTTTTTCTAAACTTTCTTCAAATGATTTTCTTGTAGAATTATAACCTTGTTTTGTATTCCATATTTTAGTTGTTATAAATATTTCTTCTCTTTTTATTCCTATTTTTCTTATAGCTTCTCCTAATTCTTTTTCATTATTATAAAATTGGGCAGTATCAAATTTTCTATATCCTGCTTCTATAGCCCATCTTAGTGTATTTTCTAATTCTTTTTTATCTGTTATTTTATATAGTCCAAGCCCTAATATAGGCATTTCTATACCATTATTAAATTTTACATTAATCATAATTTCTTCCTTTTTTTATATTATGGTATTAATTTTATTATATGCTATAATAGATAATATTACAGCTATATTTTTATTGTATTAAAAAATGTTTTATGCTTTTTGTGATTTTCCGATAATGTTTAGTAATTAACATAATAATACAAATGGGGGGAGTAAATTGTCTAGTAATAACGGATATGAAAAATATAAAAAAGTTGATGTGAGTACCGCTTCACAGAATAGACTTATCGTTATGCTTTATGACGGTGCTATCAAGTTTTTAGAAACTGCCTGTGCTGCTATGGATAAAAAACATGGTACTGAAGAGGCACATAATAATATAGTAAAAGCACAGGAAATCATATATGAGCTTTTATCTTCTCTTAATTATGAAGCCGGAGATATAGCACATAGACTTGCTTCTATATATACATATATGAATCAAAAACTTACAGAAGGAAATATATCTAAAACTAAGCCGCCTTTGTTAGAAGTGATAAGGTATCTCAAAGAGCTTAAAACAGCTTGGGAAGGTGTTGAAGAGCAAATGTCTAAAACTAATGTCGAAAGTAAGGCAGCAGCTAATAATAACAAAGATAATTCTTCAAAAAATACTGATAGTAAATTAAATATAACAGGTTGAATAAGCTATGAAAAAAATGTATAAATTAACAATATTGTCTATTATTTTTAGTATAGTCCTTTTATCATGCGGTGAAAAAGATATTGAAACTATAGAGCAGTATGAAGCTAGAATGAATAGGCTTGAAATTTTAAAATATTATAATATACAAGATGTTATGCAGCCTAGAATAGTAAATGACGGAGTATTATTTACTTTTGCTGAGAATTATGATTCTGTAGAAGTATCCGGCGATTTCAATAATTGGGAAGACAGCATACCTCTTATAAAGAGTTCTTATGGTGTTTATTATTATCTTTGGCAGTATCCTCTTAAGGCCGGAAAATATAGTTATAGATACAGAGTTAATGGGGTTTGGATTAATGATCCTGTAAATGCTAATATTGAATATGATAATAATAATCAGGTTGTTAGCTATTTTGTGTTAACTAATGATGTTGGATTTTATGAAAAAAACCCTATTTATAATTCTGATGGTACGGTTACATTCTTTTACAGTAATGATACCGCTAAAGAGGTTATGTTTACTTCTGATAAATTGGGATTTGATAGTTTAAGATATCCTATGACTTATTCTAATAATTTATGGGTTATCACTCTAAGAGCTGAAGCCGGTAATTACTATTATAACTTTGTAGTAGATAGAATATGGGAAGTTGATCCTATTAATATGAATGTTTATAGGGGAAGTGATGGAAGACTTCATTCATATATTCTAATAAATTATAATCAAACTAATAAAAGAATTGTTTATTAATAAATATAAAAAAGGATAGGCTTTTATATTAGTCTATCTTTTTTTATTGCATTTTATTATTTTCATTATCATTATTTATTGTAGGATTTTCTGCATTCAAATCATGAAGTCTTTCTCTAATTTCTGAAGTTGTTTTTAACGGATCTTTTTCTTTCATTTTCGGCTGCTTGAATACGGATAGTGTTTGATTAAAGATATTTTTGAAACTATCATCTACTGTATTATTTTTAGAGTTAATATACATCATTTTTATTTGATCTTTAGTCTCTTTATCTTCTATCTTTGATAATAAATTAATATTATGATCTGAAATAGAGACTATATACATGTCATCTACAATTTCTATAATTGATATATATCTATTTGAAGCAACAGGAGTAGTGGCAAGAACCTTAATAATATCGCTTGATCCTGACACTTTTTTAGACTTATTTTTTAAATATATAAATACCAAATATATGCCAACCAAAGTAACTATAAAACCAATAATAGCTCTTATAAACATCCAGCCGTTACTTACTTCTGCTCTGTTTTGAATATTTCTTATATCCTGAAGTATAGCAGGTTCATTAGCATTGTTCGTATTATCTATAGGGGCATTGAAGAAATTAGTTTCCGGCATTGTATTTTGTATATTTTCTTGAGCAGTTAAATCAGCATTATTGGTATTATTTTGATTTGTAGTATTTTCTTGAGTTAGTGCTATATTGAAAATAATTAAGAATATAAAGAAAAATTTTTTAATCATATATAAACCGATGCGGAGAGAGCGGGATTCGAACCCGCGGTAGGGGTTGCCTACGACAGTTTAGCAAACTGCTCCCTTCGGCCTCTCGGGCATCTCTCCAAAATTATACATTCGCTTAAATAGTTGTATTATGATAACATAAATAGGATTTTTAGTCAAGTTTATATTTAATTAAAGTTTGTTTTTTATTAATTTAGATAAAATATATATAATTTTGACAAATGTGGTGTTTTTAATTATAATATATTATTAAGGATTATATTATGATTAAAGAACTATATTCATATTTAGAAGGCATAAAGAATATAACTGCTGAAGATAAAGAGCATAGTTATAGAGCTTCTTTAGAGAGTTTATTAAATGCTATAAAAAATCATCTTAATTTTAATAAGATAAATATAAAACATGAACCAAATAATGATAAAGAGGGAAGAGGTGCACCTGATTTTTTAGTTACTATTGATTCTCTTGTTTTGGGATACATTGAAAATAAAAGAGTAAATGCCAATCTTGATGAAATTATTAAAAGCGAGCAGATAAAAAAATATCTTCTTTTGAGTGATAACATTATAATTACAGATTATTTGAGATTCATATTAATTGATGAAAACTTAAATATTATTGATGAAGTTAGAATATGCGAATTAAGTGAGATTAAAAATTATAAAAAAATTAAACTTGAAGAAGTAAGTAAAAAACTTTCAGATATATTTAAAATATTTTTCTCAAGAGAGCCTAAACCTATAAATACAGCTTTAGAGTTTGCAGATGCTTTAGCTATGCGTACTAGAATATTAAGGGATGATTTATACGAACTTGAAAATAATAATCATATAGAGCGTTTATATAATATATTTAAAAGTACAATTTATTCTCAAATAGATTTTGCAGACTTTTGTGATAATTTTGCACAGACACTTACATATAGTTTGTTTTTAGCTAGACTAAATACTAATGAAAAAATCGATTTATATAATGTTACTAAGTTTATACCTAAATCATTTCCATTAATAAGGGCTATGAGCAAATTTCTTCAGGATTTGGAAGAGTTAAATATTAATGACTTAAAAACCATAGAATGGCTTTTAAATGAAATAATAAATATAACTAATCATATAAATATTGTATCTATTGTTGAAGAATTAAATAAATATGATAATACAGTTTCGCAGAAAGATCCCTATATGCATTTTTATGAAACTTTTTTGTATAAGTATAATCCAGAGCTTAGAGAGCTTAGAGGCGTTTATTATACTCCTCAAAGCGTGGTTAATTTTATTATTGATTCTATAGATATAGTTTTAAAAGAGTATTTCAATAAAAATAAAGGTTTAGGCGATGCATTAGAAAAAGAAACTAATATAACTCTTTTGGATTTTGCTACAGGAACAGGTACATTTTTACTTGATTCTTTTAGAAAATCTTTATCATATTATCAAAAAAACTCTGTCAAATATAATCCTAAAGAATTAATAAATAAATTTTACGGCTTTGAGTTTATGATAGCACCGTATACAATAGCACATCTTAAAATATCTCAAACACTTAAAGAAGAGTTTAACTATAATTTAGAAGATGACGAGAGATTAAATATATTTTTAACCAACACTTTAGAAAATATAGATTTAGATGAGAGCAAAGGGAAAAACAATATATTTGAAGAGCTTAATGAAGAGATGAACCTTGCTCAGAAAACAAAAGAAAAAGAGATTCTTATAATAACAGGCAATCCTCCATACAGCGGAGCAAGTGCCAATAAAGGTATATTTGAGGAAGAGGTAAGAAAAGAATATAAAGACGGATTAGAATCTCCTCCTTTGGCTATAAGAAGAAACGGAAATGTAGAAAAAGAGAAAAATCCTAAATGGCTTCTTGATGATTATGTGAAGTTTATAAGATTTGCACAGCAGAAAATAGATAATCAAAAGGCAGGCGGAATATTCGGCTTTATTTCTAATAACTCATTTTTAGATAATGCAACTTTCAGAGGTATGCGTTACAGCTTATTAAAAAGTTTTGATGAAATATATATTGTTAATCTTCATGGCAATACCAGAAAAAAGGAAGTATGTCCAGACGGCAGCAAAGATGAAAATGTATTTGACATAATGCAGGGCGTGAGTATAAATATATTTGTAAAACATACTCAAAAAATAAAAGATAAAAGAGTTGAAGATAGCAAATTAAATCCATCATATTATAAGCATGGTAGTGATTATGCTAATGTATATTATTATGATTTGTACGGAAAGAGGGAATATAAATATAATTTTCTTCTTGATAATAATATAAAAAGTATAGAATGGAATAAATTAGCATATAAAGAACCTTTCTTTTTATTTATACCTCAGAATGATGATTTAAGAGAAGAATACGATAAGTTTTACAGTATAAAAGATATTTTCAAAATTTATGGAATTGGTATATGTTCAAAAAGAGATAATATAGTTTTTCAAAGTGATAAGGAAAAACTTATGAAACTTTTGAATGATTTTATAAATAAAGATAAAGAAGAATTATATAAACTATATGATATAGGAGAAGATAGCGGCGGCTGGAAATTAGATTGGGCAATTAAAGCTGTAAAAGAAAATAAAGATAATTTAGATGATTTTATATTAAAATCACATTATCGTCCATTTGATTTTAAATATACATATTATGTTAATAAAAATTGCGGATTTATGGCTAGACCTGTTTATGATATATTCGAGCATTTTTTGAAATACGAAAATAATATTGGATTAATATTTACAAGAAGATTTACATCTTTAGAAAGTGGTTTATGTTTTATTTCTAATTGTATAATTAATTTAAGAACTTGGACTTGTCCAGGTATGGAAGGTGGTGATTGTATAGCTCCTCTATATTTGTACGATACTCCTAATGCAAGAAAAGTTATTCAGGCTGAAAATTATAATGTTGGGGATTTATTTGAAAAATATGAAGAAAACCCTTTTCAAAATGCTGATAAGATAGAAAATTTTACTCGCAATTTTAGAAATTTTCTTGATAAAAAATACGGCTCTCATTTCCAGCCTGAAGAGGTTTTGGGCTATATTTATGCTATACTCTTTCATAAAACTTACAGAACTAAATATATTGATTTCCTAAAAATAGATTTTCCTAAAATTCCTTTTACTTATTCTAAAGATATATTTATAAAATTAAGCTCTCTAGGAACTCAATTATACAATCTTCATTTGATGAAAGATAATGATTTGAATGCCGATATAGGAGAGGGTTTATACAAAGATGACAAAAATAACAAAATAGAAAAACCTACTTATAATGAAAAAGAAAATAAACTATTCATTAATAAAACTCTTTATTTTGATAAAGTTTCAAAAGAAGTTTGGCTATATAAAATAGGAGGCTATCAGGTATTGGATAAATATTTAAAATCTCATAAAGGCGAAGATATTGATTACTCATATTTTCAGAAGATTATACAGATTTTGTATAAATCATTGATTATAGAAAGTGAAATTGCAGGCATTGACTTTTTATAAACATTTTATATAAAATAATACAATTTGACAATATTATATTTTATTATATTATATATATATGAGGGTATGTATTATGAATATTAATAAAGAAAAAAAATTACTTGAAATTACTCTTAAATATAAAAGTAAATTAAGTAGGAAAAAATTTAATTCGATTATAGGAATTTGTTATTCTAATATAATAAATAAACAAATTAATGATGAAATAAATGGTTATATTATACCTACGGTTAATAGCATAGTTAAAAATTATGGACACAAATATGAAAAACAATAAAGAAATTATTGATAATAAGGATAGCAGTAATAATGATAAATTACCGCCTGAAATGATAGAAGAGATTAATGATTTTTTGTCAATTAGTGGTTCTTTTAATCCTTTGGTTAATAAAATTACAGATAAGAATATTAGTGAAATGACAGAACTTCATAATAAACATGATGAAAGAGTTTTTAATGATAAGAAAAATCAGAGGTTTCATAATATATTAATAATGATCGCATTATTAATATTTTTTTTAGTAGTTATGATTTTGTTTAAAAATAATACAGCTTTTTTAGAAAAAATATTACCTCTTATCATTAGTTTTGCCATAGGTTGTTTTGGTGGATATGGATATGGATATTATAAAAAAGATAGAGATTCTAAAAATTAAGTATATCTAATTTTAGAATTGGAATATAATATTATATAGATTTTAAATAAATCATTAAATTTAGAAAATGAAATTGCAGGTATTAATTTTTTGTAAATAAAAGGCTTTAACTAAAATATATTTAATCAAAGCCTTTTTATAAATATTTATATTAAACTTGTTTCAAAAGTAATTTTATTTATAATTTGTGCGGACTATCCCTGCGAAGCATACAGTCGTGCCGTAGGAGGTGTCGGCAGCGAAGGCTATATTTTAGGCTGAATTTAATAATTTATTCTACATGTAAAACATGATTAGTACTATTTTTTAGATTTGCACTTTTTGCAACTTTGACGAAGTCCACCCGTGGTGTGCGGCGGGAAAAAGTTGAATAAAAAATTGACAAACTTAAAAATTTTTAGTATATACATAAACAAATATAATTTGTCAAAAATTAATTTTTTAAATTTAAAATATTTGTGGGGCTTTGCCCCACACCCCAGTTCTTTTATTGGTATAAAAGAACCAAAAAAACTGCATTTTTAGCCTAAATTTAGGGATATACACTACATTTAATACATATATATATAATATAAAGTTCTAGTAATTGCGTTTTTGCAACTTTTTTGTGCTGCAAAAAAGTTGATAATTCTATATAATGTACATCAGTCGACAAAATAAAATCGTTCCAATATATATTACTGCTTTTTATTTTATAACTTAATAATTAAGCATGTGTTACCCATTCATGGTCATAGTCATACTCTTTGTAGTTTCCTTTGAACACAACACCTTTTACTATTAGGTTTTCATCTAGTATCACTAAGTCAGCGATATAACCTTCTTTTATTCTGCCGTATTTGTCATCTATGCCCATAACTTTAGCAGGGTAGAGTGAAGCCATTTTTAAAGCCTCTTCTACAGCAGCACCTACATGATTAACTACATTTCTTACGGATTGACTCATGGTAATTGAAGAGCCTCCCAAAGTGCCGTTATCATCAATAAGTCTGTTGCCGTCTCTATGTATTTTTTTACCAGCCCAAATATATTCTTTTATCTCCGGGGCAGCAGCAGGCGCTATGGCATCAGTAACTATACATATATGACCTGTTTTTAATTTGTATGCAAGTTCTACTGAAGCAAAATCACAATGCACTCCGTCGCATATTAAACCTGCATACATGTCTTTAGTCTCAAGTACCGCTCCGACAGCACCGGGCTCTCTTGAACCCCAAGGACGCATAGCATTAAATAAATGTGTGGCAAAAGTTATTCCGTAAGGTATTTTTTCTTTTATCTCATTGTATGTACCGTTTGTATGTCCTACGGATACTACTTTTCCTCCCATAGCGAATGCTTCTATAACTTCTCCTTTTACCATTTCTGGTGCTACCGTAACCATTACGCATTTTGAGGCATTGATTTTTTTTATCATATCTATATTAGGCTCTCTTATGAACTTTTCATTGTGTATGCCTCTTTTTTCATGCGATATGTAAGGACCTTCAAAATGTATTCCTAGTACTCCCATTACAGATAAATCTTCTATGTTATTAAATAAATCTATAATTTTTATCATGTATTCATCACTGTTTGTAATAATAGTTGGTAAATATGAAGTACAGCCGTATCTCTGACAAACTTCATTCATGTTTTTTAATGTTTCAACAGTAGGAGAGGCATTAATATCATATCCGCCTATACCATTAACCTGCAAGTCTATATACCCAGGTGCTACTATTTTTCCTCCCAAATCTATTCTTGTAATAACAGCATCAACATCTATTTCTTTTTCAACGCTTTTGATAACATTATTTTCTATAACAATACAATGTCCGTCTATAAACTTTTCGCCGTCAAATATTTTAATGTTTGTAAGAGCATAATAAGATTTGTAAAGCCCTTTAATAAGTTCTTTAGGGTGAAGACTTTTGCTCTCTAAACTTTTAGCATATTTATAAGTTTTCACTTTCAAATCGCTGCTGGACTCTTCATCGGCTACAATTATAAGTTTTTTATGTTCCTGAAGTACAGAAGTAGGGTAGAACTGACTTATAGCTCCTTCCACACAATGAGCCAAAGCATCAGACACTTCATATCCGTTTGCCATAACAAGTACATATTTGGCATTAAAAGCCTCTTCAAAACCTAAAGTAAATCCTTCTCTAGGAAACATCTCTATAGGCATATTAAACTTTTTAGATTCATAGCTTCTTATTATCTCACTTATTTTTTTATCTCTTACACTTCCTTCTAATGATGAGCTTGGAGTATTGAGAAGAAAACTTCCGTCCTCTGCTAATGTATCTATTAATAGTGTTATATTGCCTAATTCTTTTATTAAATTAGCCATTCTTTTAGCTTCTTCTTTTCTATTAACTACATTGCTGTCAAATAAATGAACATTTTCTTTAGGTATATCTATAAATTTTAAAAAATTATCTTCTAAATATTTCTGCGATATGTTTGAATCTATATATTCACCAGATGAAACTATATGTATATTTTTAAATGATACTATATTATCATTGTAGAAAGATAATAATTTTTGATAATATGATTTATTGATATATCTTAAAGGAAAAGATAATACAAAAGGTTTTTCTTTATCCGAATAGTCTAATATACATTTTACAGTATAGTAAGCAGCCCATTCATAAACGCTTTCATTTGTAATAATGATTCTCATGTATATTCTCCTTTTTTATTTTATATTTTTTTCTATCTTCATAAATACTGTCTGACTTGATAATCTCAAAGATGATTCATAATCAGCTATCACAGTAACATCACTATGCTTTTGTAATTTACTTAAAGGCGAAGAGTTGCTTATTCCATATTCTAAACAATCTCTTAAAGAGCAGGAATTATTTATTCCAGATGATGTTAATAACACAGTATCAACCATATCTATAAAGCCCATACCCATACTAAATACCGTTGTAGGTACTTTGCTTTCATCTTCAAATTTATATTTAATCTCGCTTATAGAGTGTTCGCTTAAAGTTTTTATTCTAAAGAGTGATGATAATGATGACATTCTTTCATTTCCTGCCGAAGTGGAATCAGCGGTGAGTGAATACCATATAACATCAAATCTTCCTATTTTTTTTATAATTTCAAGCTGTTTATCCATTTGAGATTCATCGCCGTTTCCGTCAAATAAAAATACATTTTCTTCAGGTATATCTATTTTGGAAAGCAGATTTTCTTTTAAAAAGTATGCTTTGCTGTTTTTATCTGTAGGAGAGAGTCCTATATATTCAGACTGCTGAAATATAAATATATTTTTGAAATTAATTTTATAGTTATTAATATTTTCTATTATTTCTCTATAAATATCTTTAGTATCATCTTGACTAGAAACTGAAATATAAAGTTTTTCTTTTTTTTCCTGCTTTTTCTCTAAGAAATTGAGAATATGTTTTGCTGTGAATACAGTATAATCTTGATATGAATCAGCTATATATATATTCATTAATAAGTCCTTTATAATTAATCGGAGCTTATTATAACATTTTCCCTATTTTCTGTATATAGTATATTGTTTATTTTATTTGTATTATCCGAATTGTTTATATAATCTTCTATGTTTATATAGTATTCTTTATTTCCTGCTTTGAAATTTAAATTTGTACTTGTGAAATTTCCTAAGGTGATATTAGGATTTATAATATTTCTTCTCATAGCCTGAGGTACATTATTTTTAGGCATTGTACTTATAATTATCCAAGGTTCAAATTTCTTTACATTCTCTCTTGTTGAAACTTCTGCAGTATATAATTTACTCTGGCCTATATTCGTTTGTATAATATTATATTCTAATTCATTTGAAGATAGTATTTGTATATATGTATAAGAGTATGCCCCTTCTATAACAAATTTATTTGCTTCATTATCAAAAGTTATAGGAAGTTTTGAATTGGCATTCCATTTATATTTATATCCGTAAACATGATATTGTTTTGTTATATCAGGCAATGCTTCAATATCTTCTTTTATTATTAAAATATTAGGTTTTAGATAGTAGAATCTTCTGTCATAGTTTTTAAGATTTACAGAATATGTATATCTTTGATTTGCTTTTGCATAGGCATAGAACATTTTATAATAATTAGTTGTATTTTTTATATAAGAATAGCTTCCCATATTTTCTTCTATCTTATTTCCGTCTATTGATATTCCATTATGAAAATCAGCATCTTTGAAAAGTGTATAATTATTAGAATCAAAGTTGTAACCTAATTCATCTATTATAGAATCTCCGTAATTATAATATACAAAACTCATTCTGTCATTATGATTAAGTCCTAAAGAATCATCAGCATTTCTTCCTTTAGCATATACAGCTAAATAAGGGGCATTTAGAGCTTTTATATTTTCATTATAGATAGCAGTTTGTATTTTTTTTAGCAGTAAAGTTTCATATTGAAAATCAACATTAGAATTAACATTATCCCTAAGATAGTAATTATTCCACATTAAAGCATAAGGGAGATATTTTATTTCAGCAGATTCGCTTTGTGCAAATACAGCATAATTTTTATATAACGGATTAGCATACATTCTGCTTAGAAGCTCCATAACAGCACTTCTAGCACCTGTATCAAATCTTAATTTGCTTCTATTATCTATAGCAGTGTATCCTATAGGTAAAGTATAACCTGAAGGATATCCTACTATGGATAAATATTTTCCTATATTTTTAAATGATTCAAAAGTAAAAGCATCAAATATACCTACATTTTTTAATGATAATGCATAAGTTAATATTGGCATTATAGTATCAAATGCTTCGCTTATTGATGATTTAAAACTTCCGTCATTTTCAAACATAGAAAATACCATGCTGTTTATATAATTCATAGAAAAATAATGCCAATTTCTAATTTGATCCTGATTTACATTTTCATTAAGCATATTAATTGCTATTAGGCCTAATGTTGTAATATATTTTATAGTATTTTTATTTCTGTATTCTGAAGGATTTTCTGTTATATAATTATAAAGTGTTTCTCCGTATTTTATGAATTCCTGCTTCATCAAAACTATTTCTTCAGGAGAAAACTCATCATACATTAAATCAAATGGCATAAGAAGAGAATTAGCTAATATATTAACCGAATCTATAATATTATAATTTTCTATTTTTGCTTCATCTAAATTCACTATGTCTCTTATCATCTGCTTAATTTCATATTTTAATAAATTATTATTAGGTTCAAATGCTGATTTTAATGACATAAGCATAGCATGAGAGGGAAGATTTTCAAAGTATAATTTATTAGTATCATCAGTTAATGAATATGATATATTATTAACAGACCATTTACCCATATTTGCTGAAGTATATGATTTGAATGCATTTATATTTCTTAAAAGTACAGAAGGCTGAAGTCTGTTTGCTTTGTATAGTAAATTATATAATATTTCAAATGTCTGTTTATCTATTAATACAAAAGGTCTCTTTATATTAAAAGTTTTATTTGTTATAGGTATGATTTTTGTACTGCTGTCATCTATAAAGAAATGATAGATTTTTCTTAAGTTTGTATCTCCGTTTTCATCGAAGGCTATATACCATTTGCCGTTTTCTAATGTATTTGTTATTGAGAAGAAGCTGTTATTTCTCAATGTATATTCATAACGAGTTGTAAATGAAAGCTCTTTAGATATTGATATTCTAGTAAGAGTAGTTCTTTTATTAATCATGACAAATGGAGGATTACTCTTTGCTATATGTCCGCTTTCAGGAAGTATCAATGCTATATTTTCTCTTGGTTTTCTTTTATCATCATACTCATTTATTGCTATTTTTACTTTATCTTTTGTATCAATATTTCCAACTGTTTCTATACTTACAGACAGTCTGTCTAATTTATCTTTTTCCAATGGAGGATTAAAATTTGTAGCGTATAATGTGAGATTTATATTTCTATTAACTAATGGATTTTCTATATTAAATGTTTTTATTATATTGTTTTCTTCTACTTCTATATTTAATTGTATTGGTATATTATCAGAATCTATATTATAAGTTAATAATATTCCGTCATTTATTTTTACACTTTTTCCATATTTTAAATTTATAAATTTTGGATATTGTTTATTATATTCAGGATATGTAATAGTATAAGAATTATCTTTTTTATCATAAACAGCTTCTATTTCTCTATCTATTATTCTTTTTGGCGAGCATGATAATATAGGTATTATCAATAGTAGTGATATAATAATCAATTTTTTCATTATTATTTATTATCCTGTTATTTATTCCATTCTAACTCTATGCAATCCTCTTAAATAATAGGTAATATCTTGTATATTTTTATCTATCATTTGTTTATATTCGTCAGGTATATTCTGATCTCTTATAAGTTTGAACATTTCAAGACCTTCCTGCAAATTACCGAATAAACTTATTCTTGCGGCATTTCTTAATATTCTTTTGTATTTAGAATAGTAAGTATTTTCAGGCATATTATCAAAACCATAAGTAATTACAAGTTTCTTTTCATAATCATCTATATCATCTAAGAGCTTCATTCTCATAGTAGGGGTTTCACTTGCTGGTTTTAATTGAGATTCAGGCTTAGCCAATTTAGCACTTTCTTTAGGAGCTTCAACTTTAACTGTGATATTAGGCTGCTGAGTTTGAGGAGCCTGTCCTATTTGCTGAGAAGAATCTGGAGAAGCTACTATAGACTGTCCACCAGGAGGAGGAGTATATCCTTCATTTATTTCCACGCGGCTATTTTCTATTTTATCTATTATAGTGAAAGGTCTTTTATTTAAATTTTCATCTTTAGTGCTGTCAGAGTCTTCGAGTCTGTTTTCAACTAGATTTTCTAATTCTTCAGATGCTCTGTTTAGTCTTTCTTCCCCTTCAGATAAGACTGATACTTCCTCAGATGTTTTTTCAGCTTCTTCTCTTTCTTTTTCTTTCTGCTCTCTGTAATCGTCCATAGCGGCACATAATAAAGTAGCTAATTTTGTAATACCTTCTTCTGTTTTTGCATTCATATTAGAAAGGAAATCACCATTATTAGAATCTTCATCTTCATCATCGTCAGCTACATAGCTTTTTTTCATTGTAGAGGCTATATCTTTAGCGGAACTTTTTATATCCCCTCTTATTTCTTTAAGTTTTTCTTCTTCTTTTTTTAAGAGTTCTCTTTTTTTATCTAATGCTTTTGATTCTTTTTCTATCTGTTTTAATATTTTTAAATTTTCTTTATACTGCTCTTTATCTTCTTTAGACAGCTTATTTGTATTTTTCTTAGCATTTTTTAAATCCGCTACAGCTTCTCTTAATTTTGCTTTTAATTCTTTCTTCTCCTGTTCTGATTCTAATAACTGCTCTTTTAATGCTTTAATTTCTTTTAGAGCTTCTCTGTCTGTTTTAGCAGTTTTTGATGCCGTTTCAGTTTTTGATTTTACAGCTTCTTTTGCTTTTAGTTTAAGTTCTTCATTTTTTAATTCTATTTTTCTTTTTTCTTCTTCAAGCTTTTGATTTGTTTTTTCTAATTTTTCTAATCTTTTTTGAAGTTTATTTATTTCAGCATTACTGCTTTGACTTTTAGCAGGTATAGATTTTTTTGCCTCTAAATCTTCTATTATTTTTTTGTATTTGTCTTCTATTTTCTTTTTTTGTATATCTACTACTTTTTTATATTTTTTATTAAGTTCAGCAATTTTTTCTTCAGACTGCTGCAATTTTAATTTTAATTCTTCAGATAATTCTTTGTATGAAATTCTGCCTGTATTTTTTGCTTCTGATGAAGTTTTTTTAGTATCTGTTTTTTTTACAGCCATTATAAAGTACCTGCCATTATATTATAGTCCTTATTAGTATTAACGGAAAAAATTTAAATTTACTAATAAAAATATTTTTTTATTTACATAATACCATATTTCTGCAATAAAATTAATAGTTTTATGCTTGAAAAATATTTTTTATAATGATATAATTTTCAGCAACAAAATAGTCTTTATGATATAAGAAATTAATTTTAAGGAAAAATATATATGAACGCTTTACTAACTTTAGGAATCATAGTTTATTCTATAATATGTGTACTATTAATATTGATAATCATCATACAAGGCGGTAAAGCTGAAGGTTTATTTTCAAGTGCTCAGGCTAATGTTTTGGGAAGCCAAAGAGGAAATGCCTTAAGTAAGGCTACTACTTTTCTTTCTACTATATTTATAGTAGGTGCTTTACTCATATCTGTTGCTATAAGCACTCAGAAAACTGCTTTTGAAAATGTTGTAAATACTCCTGCTAATAATACAGCAAATACTGCTCAGCAGCAGACAGCATCTCCATTAACAGCACCTACTAATGCTGCTCCAACTATGGAAAATACAAATACTGTTTCTAATTAATAATTAATTTTTTAAAAGTAATTTTTAATACTTTATAGTTAAAGTTTACTGATTTATTTTTATCTTTCTAATATTTATACTGTTAGTTTTGATTAGATTATTATCGAATTGAAGTATTATTTCTAGTTTATTTGCTTCTTTCCAATAATTTTTATCAAAGTTAAGATTAAATCCTATTCTTTGACCTACAGGGAATCTTATATTATTAAAAGAACGATCACCTGAAAATATTAATTTCCTATATTTGTACAATGAAAAAGAAGCTCTTAGTATTTCTATGCTTTCAGAATTAGTATAATTGGAATTTTCAAGTTCTATAGTTGTTACTACAGCATCATTAACATATTCTGCTTTATTAATTTTGACTATTACATCAGTTTTGGGCTTTAAAGCTTCAAATAATGGTATATTATTAAAGAAACCTTTTTTATACAAAAGCATACCAATCACTGCTAATGTTAAAAAAGTACCGTATAAAAACATAAACCATCTTCTTGCAAATATACTTACTTCTCTTTTAGGGGCAGGATGTTTTATATTTCTTTTAGCATAGAATTCTAATTCTTTTTGTTTAGGGTCGTAAACTTCTCTAGGCAAAATTTTATATCCTTTTTAGTATTTTATATGAAATATTTGCTAAATCTTTAGGCTGAATATAGTCATTTCCGAATTTTTTTGATAACATATTAAAAGATTTAGCCTGTATTATCAATGCCAATTTTGATGCATCTAGTATATTTAATTTTCTGGCAAGCAAAGCTCCTATAAATCCTGCAAAAACATCTCCCATACCCGCTTTTCCCATAGATTCTCTAGGATTATAATTTATATATATATCATTTTCATACATTAGGAAACTTACAGCATCTTTTAATACTATTGAAGCATTTGTTTTTTGTCTATATCTAAGTAATGCCTGATACGGATTTTCTAATGCTTCTATATGATTTATTTGTGTAAGTTTTTCAAATTCATATATATGCGGTGTGATTATAAAATTATTTTTAAGTTCATTAAGAGTGCTTTCAAACATTAAATATAAAGCATCAGCATCTATAACAGTAGGTATATTTATTTGCTTTAATATGCTGTTTACAAAAATTTCTGTAGACATATCTCTGCCTATGCCGGAACCTATTATACAAGCGTCGCTTTTATTTATGTCATTTACTATTTCAATGTCATTTTCTGTGAAGAATTTCTGATTTTCTTCTCCAACTCCTATAATAACAATTTCGGGCATAGATGATATTACAGCATCTCTTATATTTTTAACTATACCTTTAGGTACATACAGCCGTATATATCCTACCCCTAATCTATAAGCGGCATTTACAGCTAAAACAGCAGCTCCTATATAATTATTGCTTCCTGCTACTATAGCAAGCATTCCCTGTTCTCTTTTGCTGTATAGTGAGTTTCTATTTATATGTATTTTCTCATTATAATCTATTAATTTAGCCTTATATCCCCAATTATTTAGTATTTCATTAGGGAATATTGATTTTATTATGAATAATTTTCCTATATATTCTCTAGTTCTGTATAAAAAGAAGATATCTTTAGCGAAGCATATTGTGTAAGTTTCATGTGCTTTAAAACAAACATGTACATTGTCATAGTCATTTATTTTTGAGGCTAATCCTGAAGGTATATCTATTGCTATTCTAAGAACATCTAATTTATTTAAACTATCTATAAGTGTTTTTTGTATTCCTTCCAATGGTCTGTTTCCGCCTGTACCGAATAATGAATCCAATACTATAGATTTTCTTTCTATATTTTCGGTAGCTGATATCACATCTTCTTCGCTACCTAAGTAATTAATATCTATATTCATGGATTTTAATATATTGAAATTAGAATATGTATCTTTATTAACTCTGTCAAGATTTCCTGTGATATATATTTTCACTTCATATCCATTTTTTATTAAATACCTAGCTATTGCAAGCCCATCTCCTCCGTTTCCTCCTACAGATGAGAAAATATAAACTGTCTTTTGATATAATAATTTTCTATGTCTTTTTACAAGTAAATAAAATATTTCGCTTGCTACATGCTCCATAAGAAGTATGGATGGTATTTTTTCTATTGTTTTTTTGTCTATATTAATTAGATCTTCTGTCGTTACAACTTTCATTTTTTTATTCCTAGTGATTCCTTTATAATATCAAAAATAGATAAAATTATATTTTCATTTAATTGACCGTATTTAATAAGATCATTATATGTGGTGCTTATTGTGTTGTTATTATTTAATATTTCTGTATATATATCTTTTGGTATGATATTTGAATTGTTTTTAAATACATTCAAATCATAATACGCTGATAATTTTAATGCCCATAAAGCATGATTATGTTTATTGTCATTTGTAAGCACTGGATAAACATATATATAAGACTTTGATAATGTATTGTTTAAATATTTTATATCATTTATAGAATAAAAATCTGGAATATTTCTATATGATATAGTGCTTCCTTTTTTTATAACATTGCTTATTTTGAATTTATCATTATTGTAAGCATATATTAAAGGCCAATATGTGGCATCTCCGTATAAAGTTTTTGCTATATCCCAATAATACATATCTTTTGATGTTATATATGTTAAGTTGGCAGAATCTATTTCATTAAAATATTCATTAACTATATCATAAAGTTTTCTATTTTCTATACTATTATCAGATATTACTTTATTACTGCTGTAATATATTGATGATGCTATACCAAGTATAAATATTATTATTACGATGAGTATTACTCTTATTATACCTACAAGCAGCATATTTTTTCTTTTAACATTGTTTTTATTCATAGTTTTATTTCCTGTTTTTTTAATATTAGTGTTTTGTATTTCTTTATTATTTAATAATTCCTTTTGTATATTTACTTCTAATAAGTTATTTTCTTCTCTATACTCTTTACTGTTTGTATTATCATCATTGTACTCTAAATCCTCTTTCTCAAAATGATTAATATCAAGCAGTTCTTCTTTAGAATATTCTTTCATTTCAGGATAATCATCTTTATTATTATCGGATACATCATTATTATTTTCTTTTTCATCTTCATTTTCTATGTCTTTTTCTTCATTTAGTTTTTTTATCATACTATTTAAATCTATAGAATTATAATTTTTCCATATATTTCCTACAACATTATTATCTATAGATTTATTTTCTTCGTCTTTATTTTCCTCATACTTATTTTCATCTGTAATTTCTATAATTTCTTCAATCTCATCATCATCACTGTTATAACTGAGTTTTTTATTTTTTATTTGACTATCCAATTCATCTAATATGTCTTCTGCTATTTCATTACTATGCAATTCTTTTATTTTATTTTTTAAATGAGTATCAGCTTCAAAGTTTTTATTTGAAAAAGTTCCGAAGTCTTTTATATATACATCTTCTTCTTTTGATATATCAGCTATATTTTTAAATATGCTTTTATATATAGATTTTTCCAAAAAAATGTTTTTTATATTATTATTTGTAACGTTTAAAGATTCCAATGATTCATCAAAGTTTTCATCTTCATTATCTAATATAATATCGTCATTTTCATCTAAACTTAAAATACCAATCTTATAAAGATAAAATCTATTTCCATTTAAAATAGATGATGTTATTTTTGAGAATAATTTTTGAATGATGCTTTCGGATTCATTATTTTCTATATTAAATTCATTTGATATATTTTCTATCAATTTATTATTAGTATTAAGCATATATTATACCTTAAATTTTATAATATAATTGAGAATTATATATCAATTTATAATAAATAAAAGCCTAATTTTTAATAAAATTAGGCTAAAAATAAAATATTTTTCTTTATAGATATTCTTTTAACCAATCTTTTAATTGAGCTTCATTTTTCATTCCTTCAGCTCTTTTAATAAGTTCTCCGCCTTTGAATACCATTAGAGTAGGTATAGACTGCACTCCGTATTTAGCAGCCACTTCTTCAGCAGCATCTACATCAACAGCACCGAAATTCATTTTATCAGAATATTGATCTGCTATTTTATGTAATACAGGAGTCTGCATTTTACAAGGTCCGCACCATTCAGCGAAAAAATCAACTAATATTGCTTTATCTCCAGATATAGCTTCTTGAAAATTATCTGTTTTTAATTCTTGTACTGACATATTTATTTCCCCTCGCTTATATTTATAATTTGTTCAATTAGTATACTCTAACTTTATTAAAAGTCAATACCTTTTTTTATTTTTTTAATATACCTATATGGTGTATATTTTGCTTGACTTATTTTTGTTTTTGTGTATAATAAGCTATCTTATTATAAGAATACTTACTATAAGGATACTTACTATTGGAGAATCTGCATTATTTATTAATGAAAGCCAATTCTATGTTTGCCCGTAAGGTAATGTACGAGGCAAATAAGATAGGGCTTACATCAGGGCAGCCTAAAATATTATATTTTTTATCTCGGTTTGAAGAGGCTGATCAAAAGACTATAGCCAGCTATCTCGAAATAGAGCAGGCAACAGTAGGGAGCATACTGCTTGGTATGGAGAAATCTGGTCTTATAGAGAGAAGACAAAGAGAAGGAAACAGGCGATCTCTTTATGTATCTTTGACAGAAAATGGAAAAGAGGTTTCAAAGAAGATGGAAAAAATATTTGAAGATGCTGAGAATATAGCTACTGATAAATTATCAGAAAAAGATAAAGAAAAATTAAAAAAACTATTGATTGAAATGTGTAATTCATTAAAAGGAGTTTAATTTATGTTTAAGAAAATTTTAGAAAAGCATATTATAGAAAGAACTATAATACTTTTAATAGGACTTTATATTATGTCTTTAGGTATAGCCTTTTCTATTAAAGCGTCGCTTGGTACTTCTCCTATTTCAAGTGTGCCTTATGTTACAAGCTGCATATCAGGGCTTTCTGTGGGAGAAACTACAATTATTATTAATCTTGTATTTATACTAGCACAAATACTTCTTCTTAGGAAAAAATATAATCCATTTCAGCTTTTTCAAATACCGGCACTTGTTCTATTTGGTATAATGATAGATATAAGTGGTTCTTTGATAAAAGATATAACATACAGCAATTATTTTCAGCAGTGGGTATTATGTTTTATTGGGATAATCTTAGTAGGTGTTGGAGTGAGTATAGAAATTATGGCAAAACTTGTAACTACTCCTGGTGAAGGCGTTGTACTTGCTATATGTAAAGTTTTTCCTTTAAAATTCGGCAATACAAAAATTATGTTTGATGTTGTATTAGTATTGATTTCTTTAATAACAGTTTTGGCATTTTTAGGTCATTTAGAAGGGGTTAGGGAAGGTACTATAATAGCTGCAATTTTAGTAGGATTTATAGCAAAACATTTGAGCAAGCCTTTAAAACTTTTAGAGAACAAATATTTACTTAATGAATAAAATGAATAACTAGTAAAAATTTTCATTTATTTTATATGAAAAGCCATGTTTCTATTGGAAGCATGGCTTTTTTATTAATATTATATTTTTTATTCTATAATCTTATGCCATATTAAAATTGGTATATAAATTAAATTGTAATATAAGTGAAATTTATTTGTGAATAATAAAATAGACCTGTTGCAATTTTGTGTTTTTATACAGTTATGATTAAAAATACATAATATAAATTTTATTTATAGTAGTTTTATATATTATTTTTTGTTTTAAATGTAATATAATTTTATACAAATAAGATATAAAAATGCAGTCTTTCGCCGTAGGCGGGCTTTGCCTGCTTCTCACCGAAGGCGTACTTCGTATGTGCCACACCGAAGGCGGACAGCGTCACAAAAGAAGTGGGGTTTGGCACGAATGTGTGCTTCGCAGCAAAGCCCCAATTATTAAAACTATAAATATTATTTTTAAATTTATTATATAATAATATCACTATATGTATGTATAAAATTGCAACAGGTCTAATATTAATTTTGCACAAATAAAAAAGCCCTGTTTCATAAAAAACAGAGCTTATTATTTTTATAATTTTATATTATATTTTTTTGAATACTATAGAAGCATTATGCCCGCCGAAACCGAAAGAATTACTTATAGCATATTCTATTTTGTAATCCTGAGCAGTATTAGCAACAACATCTAAATCGCATTCTGGGTCTTGATCTTCTACATTGATAGTAGGGTGTACTTTACCATTAATCATACTCATAATAGTTGCAATAGCTTCTATACCGCCTGCAGCTCCCAAAGCATGACCTGTCATAGATTTTGTAGAGTTAATTTTTATTTTTTTAGCATGATCTTCGCCTAAAGCCTTTTTAATAGCTTTAATCTCAGCAATATCTCCTACAGGAGTAGAAGTACCATGAGTATTAACATAGCTGATTTTGTCAGGGGATATTTTAGCACTTTCAATAGCTAAAGACATAGCCCTTGCTCCCATAGCACCGTCTTCTAAAGGAGCAGTGATATGATTAGCATCAGCAGTAAATCCATAACCGCAAACTTCAGCAAGTATATTGGCATTTCTTTTTTTGGCATGTTCATACTCTTCAAGTATTAATATACCGGCACCCTCAGCTATAACAAAACCGTCTCTTCCTTTATCGAAAGGTCTTGATGCTTTTGAAGGCTCATCATTTCTAGTAGATAAAGCTCTGGCATTATTAAAACCAGCTATAGTAAGAGGATTAATAGTAGCTTCAGAACCTCCAACTACCATAATATCAGCTTCATTATCTTTAATATGTTTGTATCCTAAACCTATAGAATGATTTGAAGAAGCACAAGCAGTAACTGTACTGTAATTAGGTCCGTTCATACCATATTCCATAGAAATAAGTCCTGGTGTCATATTAATTATTTGCATAGGCACAAAAAAAGGCGATACTCTGCTAGGTCCGTCATTAAGTAAAATTTGATGGTTAGATAAAAGAGTAGTCATACCGCCAATACCGCTGCCAAGAACACAGCCGGCTCTTAAAGGATCAAATCCTGTTTTAGGTTCTATACCAGCCTGCTTAAATGCATGATGAGCGGCATATATTCCAAAATTGATAAAAGGGTCTAGTCTTCTTAACATTTTTTTATCAGAATAATAATCACCTTCTAATGGTAAAGCTTCAGCACCGATTTTGGTAATAAGCTGTTCTTTTTCAGGATCAAAATATTTACTTAATGTTTTTATTCCAGAAACACCATTAAGCAAGTTATCCCAAAATGTTTTTACATCATTTCCAAGAGAACTTACTATACCGAGTCCTGTAATTACAACTCTGCGTTCACTCATATATAAAACTCCTATGATTTTGAACTATATCAAAAAATTTCCCGTAAAAGATATGATTCTATTTACGGGAAATTAAATGGTATAATTATTTTTTATGTTCTTCAATGTATTTAGCAGCATCTGCTACATTTTTAATTTTTTCTTGATCTTCTTGAGGAATTTTGATTTCATAACGTTTTTCTAATTCCATGATTAATTCTACTAAATCAAGTGAATCAGCGTTTAAATCATCTACGAAAGAAGCTGTGTCAGTGATTTTACTTTTGTCTGAGATGTTTAATTGATTAGCAACAACATCTTTAATTTCATCGATTAATGCCATTTTTAATCTCCTTAGTTATTTATATTTATTTATTCTTTTTTTAATAAAGTGCAATAATAAGCACATTATAAGCTTTAATTACATTGACATACCGCCGTCAACCGCTATAACCTCTCCTGTAATATAGCTGCTCATATCAGAAGCTAAAAATAATACCAAATTAGCTACATCTTCAGGTGTGCCTAATCTTTTTAATGGTGTAATATTCATAATACCTTTTACAGTATCTTCCGGTAAAACTCCTGTCATATCTGTTTGTATGAATCCCGGAGCTATAGCATTTACGCATATATTTCTAGGAGCAAATTCTTTAGCCATAGATTTTGTTATTCCTATGATTCCAGCCTTAGCAGCAGAATAATTAACCTGTCCTGCATTTCCCATTTTTCCTATAACGCTTGATATATTAATTATTTTGCCTTTTCTAGCTCTAAGCATATTTTTAGCAGCTTCTCTAGACATATAGAAAGTACCTGAAAGATTTGTAGATATTACATCATTCCAAGCATTATCGTCCATTTGAAGCACTAACATATCTTTAGTGATGCCGGCATTATTTACAAGTATATCAATGGAGCCGAACTTTTCTATTGTTTTAGCAATCACATCTTTACATGATTCGCTGGATTTTGCATCATGCTCAATTGCTAAAGTCTCTACATTGAAAGATGATTTTATTTCATCGGCAACTTGAGAGGCTTTATCAAAGTTTGTAGCAGTGATTACAACATTAACCCCTTCTTTAGCTAGAGTTTCTGCTATTTTTTTACCAATTCCTCTGCTGGAACCTGTTATTATAGCTGTTTTATTTTTAAGATTTAAGTCCATATTTACCCTTTTTGAAGCATATAAAGATATAGATATTTGACAAAAAAATTATTATTCAAATATATGATATATTAAAACAAAATATATTGAATTTGTCAAGCTAAAAATATCATTTTAAAATTTTCGACTTTTTTGGTTTAAAAGTCGAAGTATAAAAAACTTTTGAAAATTATAATTACAGAGTTTTTTATATTTATTAATAATATTATTTTTTAGTTTTTTTACTTACTTCTTTTTTTGTTTTGCTTTCTTTAGCAGGTTTTACAGAAGGTTTTACTCCTTTTATCATATTCATAGCGGCAGTAATTAAATCTTTAGCTTCTTTTTTGCTTTTAGCTTCAGCGATAATTCTTACTATAGGTTCTGTATTTGATGAACGAACATGTAGCCAGCCTTCTTCTAAATCTATTTTTATACCGTCAATAGATGTTATTTTAGCTTTAGGGTACTCTTCTTTAATTTGTTTTAAGAATTTATCTTCATCTATTTTTGAAACTTCCAATTTTTCTTTAACTATCTCATATTTTGGTATTTCATTTACAAGTTCAGTAATAGTTTTACCTGTTTTTGCCATTAATTCTAATATCAATGCTATACCCAAAAGTGAATCTCTTCCCGGAGTAACAGCAGGAACTATTATACCCCCATTACCTTCCCCTCCGAAATATAATTTGTTTTTTACAACATGTGAAGAAACATTAATTTCACCTATCTTTGTTCTATCTACAGAATATCCTTTTTCTTTAGCCAAATCATCTATCATTCTTGAAGTAGATAAGTTTACAGCAGCATTCCCCTTACCTACAAGCCATAAATATTTAGCACATAGAGCTAAAGTATATTCTTCGCTTATTATAGTGCCGTCATCAAGAACTAATGCAAGTCTGTCAGCATCAGGGTCTTGAGTAAATCCTATATTAACTTTATTTTTTTTAACTAAATCAGATAAACTTTTCATACTAGCAGCGGAAGGTTCAGCAACATGTGCAAATTTTCCTGTATGTTCTTTATTTATAGAAATTTCTTTAACTCCCAATGCTTTAAGCAGTGGAGGCGTAGCAAATAAACCTGTTCCATTAACATAATCGCATGCCACTTTAAAATTGGCTTTTTTTATCTTTTCTGCATCTATCCATCTTAATATTCTTTTAATATGTTCTTCTATGGCATTATCTATTTTTTCATAAGTACCTGTTTCAAGTGCTTTAACAAATCTTGATGACTTTTTATCATAAAGCTTCATAAGTTCATTAACTGCTTTTTCATCTAAAAAATGTCCGCCTTTACCTATAAGTTTTAAAGCATTCCATTCTATAGGATTATGGCTTGCAGATATCATTATGCCGCCATGTATTTTAAGTTTCTCTACCATATATAATGCTGTAGGGGTAGGTGTTATTCCTATATCTATTACATTTATACCTGATGCCATTAATGTTGAAGCAACAGCATTTAATATAGATTCTCCTGTTATCCTTGTATCTCTTGCAACTAAAACTTTAGCTTTTTTCGGAAAAAGACATGCAAATGCAGCAGTATAATCCACTACAGCTCTTATATCTAAACCGTCTCCTATTATTCCTCTTATTCCTGATATGCTTGTTTTTAAAGTGGGCATTTAAAACTCCTGAAAAATTATATTGATATATTATAAAACAACTGCATATAAAAGTAAAATATTTTGCTTTTTATTTTATAATTTTTATTGATATTTAGTTATTTAGTACGGCATTCTATATCAAAGATTATATAAATTATACTAACATATTTTAAAAATACATCATACTATGATGATGAGTATTGCTTAGTCTGTTAATACAGTTTCTATATTCTATTATAAGGCTTTTTATATCTGTTATATTAATATATCCGTCCGATCCTACTGATACTCCTCTTACTCTGTTTAATTCTCTTTCTATAAGTTTTACATCTTTTATATCAGTTAAAGTTTTTATATCATTTAATGTATATAACAAATTTATAGAATTAACATCTTCAGGCAATATTTCTGTTTTTAACATATAATAAAGTGTTATAAGCAGTTTTGATAGTAAATCATCTACGCTAAGAACCATTAACTTTAATATTGTATTTCTTATCTTTATGCTTACCATTTTTATATAATAAAGATTAAGTTCAGGATCCTGCTCTGATATATTTATTAATTCATTTCTTGTTACTTTTTTTATAGCAGTGTCTTCTAAAGCAACGGCACAAGTTGAAAGAGGAAGATACTGCAAAACGGGCTTGTATCCGTCTATCATACTATTTTTTGAATAAATGGCTCTTGTCATTTGCTTGGAGTTTATTATATTGTATATTCCAATTACTCCGGATTTTATAATATACAAGGTATTAGTATATTCTAATTCAGTATATAAACAATATCCTTTTTTATAATAAAATATATTATCATCATTCTTTTGAGGCTCTTCTACCGGAGTTATTTCTGATAATTTATCTTTTACATCATCAGCATTCTCTGGAAATAGTTTTATATATTCATCATAAAGTTTATATGCTACATGTTTAAATTCATTTTTATTGTAAATATCTGCCATATTCATTATTTCTTCTTTAGTTCTTATATTAGCAATTTCTTTATTTTCTGAAAGCAGCATATAATATCTTCCAAGCCAAGTTTCAAATGAAGCATCTAAATTGGCGGCTATTTTTACCATTAACTCTTCATTTTTTGTTTTAATTACTTCTGTTATGTCTACTTCTATAGCTTCCACATCTTCCATAGCTTTTACATTAAAGAAATAAGGTTCATTTAATAAAATATTTACTAACCCTAAAATATCTCCTTGATTGAACTCCACATTATAGTTAAAAGTACCATAAGATATGGCTTTGCCCTTTGTTATTATGTAAAAGACATCTTTTGGCATTTGATCTTTAATATAAATTATAGTTGATTTTTTAAAATGTGCTGTATTATATTTGTGCATATATTTTATCCGTATAACAGTTATATTATTTTATTCTAATTCATTATTATTATTAGTCAATATTCAGTTTTTATTTTTTATTCATCGTATCGAGTTTTTTTGTAAAAATCACAGTCTACACAATGATCATTTATTATCCCTATAGCTTCTAAATAGCTGTATATAATAATACTCCCTACAAATTTAAATCCTTTCTTTATCATATCTTTACTTATAGTATCTGATAATTCATTTTTTGCAGGAAGCGGATCTTCATAGCATAATTTATTGTCTATTTGTTTTCCATTAGTAAAAGACCATATATATTTATCGAAACTTCCATATTCTTTTTGTACTTCTATAAATTTATTTGCATTTGTTATAAGGGCATTAATTTTTCTTTTATTTCTTATTATTTCTTTATTATTTAAAAGCTCTTCTATTTTTTTTTCATCGTATTTAGATATTTTTTTGTAATCAAAATTATCAAATGCTTTTCTCATATTTTCTCTTTTTTCTAATATGCATCTCCAGCTAAGACCTGCCTGCATATTTTCTAGTATCAGCATTTCAAATAATTTTTTTTCATCATGGCATATTCGGCACCATTCTTCATTATGGTATTTAATTTCTATTTCGCTTTTAGCCCATTTGCATATTGTCGGCATAATTAAAAACACTTTCCTATTTATAATATTTATTCTATATTTATTGAAACTTCCGCGTCATCAACTTTTATGTTATAACTTCCGTTTTTTAAACTTGAAGAATAATTATCTTTTTGTCCGAATATATTAACTATCTTTTCTCCATTGTATTCCATTACGCACCAATTTTTTATATTGCTTATATTGATATAATATTGATTATTGCTTTTGTATATTTCTATATTTTTATAAACATAAATATCTTTGATTTTACTATCTTCTTCTCCTCTTGAAGATAATGGAGTCAATTTGCTGAAATAAAGCATATAATTAATTATGCTGTCTTTTATATTAATAATTGGCTTTATTTTAACTTCTTTAAGCATATCAGAATCTTCTATATTTTCCATAAGAAATAAATCATTTCTTAGAGAGCTTACTTCTCTTTGTAAGTCAGCATTCAATTCAAGCTCTTTTAGAAAGTCATCAGATACTTTTATGCCATTAACATAGTTTATAATTTCTTCTTTTGTATAATCATATTTGTTCATATTATAAGTCCGATAAATTATTAAAATGCTCTTTTAAACTAGTTTTTATTTTATTTATAATCTTTGTAACTGCATTGTTTGTAATATTTAAAAGTTTTGCTATAAACTCATAAGGTACATTTATTTTTATAGAATGCAGTTTCTTAATATAATTTTGTTTTTTGCTTGCTAAATGTACGGTGAAAAGTCCTCTTTTATTATTGATTTCTATTTGTGCATTTATTTTTGCTATTTTATCCTGCTGCTTTATTATTTCATTATATTTCTTTATGTATGTTGCTCTTGCTTTTTCTATTATAGAATATGCTTCTTCATAATTTATATTAAAATATTTCATTAGAGGCTGTATTATGAGATTTATAAATAACTCTAAATTATGTATAAAAAATGCTATTGAATCTCTCTTGCTGAATTCTTTTTCTATATAATTAAACATATTGAGCGAGAGTTTTTCGATATCGCTTTCATTATAATTATTAGTATACTCATTCATAACATAAGACTTACTGTCATAGAGTACATCATGCAATGTTAATGCCTCTTTTCCGCATAATGGAGCATCTATTGATATTTCTTGTTTTTTGTATTTATCTTTTCTTTTTTTATGATCCAAGAAATTTAAATAATGGCTTCTTAATGTATATGTAAACCAAGTGATAAATTTGGCATCTGTTTCATTATACTTTATTATTATATTGTCTATTCTTTCTATATAATATGAGTAGAATTCTAAAGCATCATCATGAAATACTCCGAAAACTTTTCTAGGATAATTATAAATATAATTAGACAAATGCTCATTAATTTCTTTTAAAGTTTCAATACTTCTAGCAGCTTTATATTCCAGAATCAGCTTCTTTATAAATACATCATTTATCATCATTATCCTCGTATTTTAATATATTAGCAAATATTTCTTTCATTCTCTCATCTTTTATACCAGATTCTTTTATGGTATTTTCTATCCATTCTTTATGTTCTTTTGTTAATTTTTTTTCTTCTTGTTTTTTATCTTTATAATTCGTATTTTCTGTTATTTTATTATTAACTTCCCCAATTCTAGTTTTCAGCTCTACTACTTCTATATTAGTTTCTTTTTTTATATTTTTGAATATATTGTTTCTATTCATAAATATTTCATTAGCCCATACGCTATCAGTTATAGTTACAGTGAGAACGGCATTTCTATAAAATGACGGATAGCATATTTTAGAAAGCACTTCTCCCATAATATCATTCCATTTTTGAGATATTTTTATGTAATTTGCTAAATTAATATTTTGATATAATTTTCTATCTGAATACTCTTCTAATGTCTTTTTTATTGTATGCATTTATAAATCCTTACGATAGATATAATGATACAATAATTTTTTATATAATCAATATCATTAATTATTAGTTTTCTGTGTATTTGTTTGAGAAATTGTGATATTAGTATCTGCAGTATTTGTTGCTGTATCATTTGTATTTATTATTATATTATTGGTATTGATGATATCATTTTTTATTACAGTGTTTGTTGATGATTCCATTATATCCATTTCTATTGGTTTAACTTCCACATCTTCATCGTATGTTATTATTGTATTATTTTGATTTGTATTAAGAGGTTTATTTTCTTCCAATAAATTAGAGATATCATTTGTGTTTCCTGATATTCTAGCTAATATGTTTTTATTTCTATCTATTGAATCTTTTAATCCTCTGTAGTTAGGATTTATTTTATATGCCTCCTGATAAGTATTAAGAGCTGAACTAAAATTTTTATCTCTCTCATAAGTAGCAGCGAGATTTACCATGTATACTACATTATTCGGACTGTAAACTGTAGCTTTTAAAAATGAAGATTCAGCCTGTTTATAATCTTCTACATATAGATATAAAAGACCAAGAAAATTATTCATATAAGCATCATTAGGTTTTAAACTTATAGAATATCTTATAGAATCTATAGCCTTATTTGTATCTCCTAATTTATAAAGAGCATATCCTTTTTGGAAATGCAGTTTAGAGGAAAAACTATTTACTATTATACCGCTTCTTGCCGCCCTAAGCATATTGGTATAATCTTTTAGATTCATATAGGAATTAGCTAAATTTTCAAAATATTCTATTTTAAGAATAGGAGAATATTCTATTTCATATTCAAATAATTCAGCCGCTTTTTTATAATTTTTGGCATTATAATATCTGTATGCATTAGATAAATTTTTCCTATCATATTTAAATACATCATTTGTCTGAGAATATAATGACAATGTAATGAATGTAATTAAAGAAAAAAGTATAAAAATTAACTTATTAACGGCCATCTTTTTTGAAACTTTGCAGTCTGAAATCGTTTATCATAGCATTGGCATAAGCTATAGTTGCATCATACATTTCTTCTTTAGTTTTTCCTTTGAAAAAATTATATACTCTAGGTGATTGTACATTTAAATAATCAGGAAGAACTATTTCTCCATCGCTGCTTGCTTTAAGAGCTAATGGTTTTATGTTGTTCATTTTTTCAATGAATGCATGAAGAAAGAAACCTGATTCTTTAAGTATGAATTGTTCTGCTCTGCTTGAGTTCTCTTTTTTATTTAAAGCAAAAACATAATCAGAAAATATTTGAGGCACTTTACTTTCACCAATAGGGATTATAAATTTTTGGAATTGATTATCATAATCTTTTATAGCAGTTTCTACAACATAATCACTTGCAGGTCCGCATGAAAAATATCTAATAACAGAAAAACAATTATACAATTCTTTGAAAGCTCCGTATAAATGGCAAATTTCCTGATCTGCTTTAGGATGCATGTCTTCTAAAGGATATTTTTCTGTAGCACTTTTAAATTTTTCTATCATGTTATCTACTTTATTCATAAAAGAATTTTCTTTAGCTTTTTCTTCTTCAGCTTTTCTTCTCTGACGCTCTAATTCTCTGTCTCTTAAAGTAGTTTTTATATCCTCTAAAATTTTTATTTCAACAATTAAAAAATTTGATAAATCTTGTCTGTTTTGCAATGCTTCTCTGTATCTGTCATTAAAACTATTTACATTATATATTTTATTACCATATTTTTCAGCACCTTGTTCATATTCAGTTCTTATTTTTGTTAAAGTTGCATTAATTTCTTTATCGCTTAAACTTGCCATTAAAACCTCCCTTATGAAAAGTATTACTTTAGTATGTAAAAATTATTATAAATTATTTGTTATCATAATATATCGAAAAATCTTTACAATAGATTATACAATTTTTTAAAAATAAATCTAGTATAAAAAATATTGCTGTTATTTATTTTAATTAAAAAGTATTTATTAAAAAATAATATTTAATAATAATATTAAGAATTATATTTAATGCTATAGCTTAGAAATTATTATTTACTTATTTATCTATCATTATATTAAGTATTTCTATATCAGTACCTTTCATACCTTCTTTAGCCATTCTTCCTATACTATCAATAGTTTCTTCTATATCATTTTTTACAAGCCCATCTCCAGCTTTAAATACTTTTCCGTCTCTAGCTAAATTGAAAGCTAATATGCCGCAGTCAACGGCTTCAGCAATTTTTGAAGCACATGAAGATTTAGCCCCATCGCAAACCATGCCGCCTATTGTACATAATGCATTTGTTATTGTATTGCAAATAATATTATAATCAGCATCATTAAGATATGCTATTGCAGATGCTGCACCTGTTGCAGCACAAACAACCCCGCAGAATGCAGATAATTTGCCTATATGTTTTTTTTGAAGTATAGCTATTAAATTTGAAAGCACTAAAGCTCTGTATAATTTTTCTTCAGATACTTTCATGTATTCAGCATATTTTATTACAGGGACAGATACAGTTATACCCTGATTTCCGCTTCCGGAATTAGTAACTACAGGCATAGAACAGCCGCCCATTCTGGCATCTGATCCTGCAGAAGCATAAGCCTTAGCTTTATTTTTTATATCATCTCCGTAATATTTCATTAATGTTTTTCCTACACTAGAACCGTAATCATTTTTCAGTCCTTCTTCTGCTATACTGTAATTAAGTTCTATCTGTCTTTTTATAGTATCTTTAATATCATCTATATTAACTTCATTTGCAAAAGTGAGTATATCTTTTATATTTAGAGTTTCTCTTATATCTTCTTCTTTTTTGTTTGAAGAATTATCAGAATTTAATAGTTTTTCACCATTTTTTATGATTTTTGTAATATTAGTATGTGAATTTTTTATTTCTACTAAGGCATTTGTATTTTTATATTCTGCTTCTATTATGATATGGAGGTTTTCATCTCCTTCTATTAATTCACAGGTGCAGAATTTTTTATTTAAAAGTTCTTTTGTTTTATATATATCATCTTGTTTTACAGCAGATAAAACTTCGAGATTTTTACTTGCATCTCCTCCAATTAATCCCAAAATAGCAGCAGTATCTATTCCTTTTAATCCTCCTGAATTTGGTACAGTTACACCTTTTACATTTTTTATAATGTTTCCGCTGCATTTTACTGTTATATGTTCTGGTATATTCCCAATTATTTCTCTGATTTTAGCACCGGCAAAAGCTATTGCTATAGGCTCTGTGCATCCTAGTGCCGGTATTAATTCTTCTTTTAGAATATTAATATAATTATTATATAAAGTTTTATCCATAAAATAAAATCCTGCTGTGTATTTGTACTTTTGTATTTATATTATATTATTGTTTTTTATCAAAATCAATTATTTTAATAATTATTTATTTTAGTTTAAAGAAAAATTTACGATTTATATTCTATATTTTTAAAATAAAATATTATTTTTTTATAATAACTATTATTTATACTATTGATTTTTTTTTATTTTATGATATTTATAACAGATAATTTTTGAGAGACTTAGTATGATACCTAGATTACATTTAAAAATAGTAGCAAGATTTAGAGAAGTTTTTGGGCATAAAGGCGATACAAAGCTTTATTTTGCTCCGGGAAGAGTTACAGTTATAGGAGAGCTTATAGATTATTCAGATGGGGATACTATAACTTCTGCTATAGACAGAGGAACATATATAGTAGCTAGAAAAAGACCTGATAATAAAGTGAATATATATGCCCATTCTTTTAAAGCTAGAAAATCATTTACATTAGATGATTTAGAAAAGAATAAAGAAGATGAGTGGGCTATTTATTTTAAAGGCGTTTATTCTGTACTTTTAGAAAAAGAATATAAAATACATGGTATGGATATATTTGTATATACAGATTTACCTTTTAATACCTCTTTGGCATCATCAAGCTCATTATGTGCTTGTTTAACTTTTGCTGCTTTAGATATAAACAATATTAAAGATGTTGCTCCTATTGAAATGGCAAAATTATCTTATGAAGGCGAAATTAAATATGCATCTCATAGAACATCTTTAAGCGATCATGTTACAATATTTTTAGCCAAAGAGAATACTTTATTTTTCTTTAATATGAAAACACTTAAATATGAATATTTTGATTTCAATTTAGGTGATTACTGTATGGCTGTTATTAATAGTAACAAAAAAAGAACTTCCAGCGATGGGGAGTATAATGCTAGAAAAAGAGAATGTGAAAATGCATTAAAGAAACTAAAAGAAAAGAAAAGTTCTTTAAAATCATTGTCTGATTTGAAAGTTAAAGATGCTGATTTTATTAAAGAAACCTTGCAGAACAAGGAGCAAAGAAGGGCATTATATGTTTCTGCTGAGCAGGATAGGGTTAATCAGGCAGTAAAAGCTATTAAAAAGGGTTCTGTTAAAGATTTAGCTAATTTGATACTTAAAACTCATGACGGTTTGAGTAAATTATATGAAGTTTCCACTGCAGAATTGGACATTTTGGTTGAAGAGGCTATGAATATGGATGGTGTTTTGGGAGCTAGAATGATAGGTACAGGTTTCGGCGGCGGTGTTTTAATGTTTCTCAAAAAGACTGAAGTTGAAAATGTTATAGAAAATTTATATACGCGTTATAAAGAAAGAACTAGAAGAGATGCTGATGTTTATATATTAAAATTATCAAGCGGAACTAGAATTTTACCTACAGAAGAGTAATTTTTAATAAAAAATATTTATTTTAAGTATTATATTTTTTGTAGTGTTATATATTATAAATATAGCATTTTTGTATTATATAGTTAATTTTAATGTATTAATATTTTTATATTGTAAAACAATTAGATATAAACGAGCAGATTATAACTTTAGTTGTAATACATTTTCAGCGAGTTTATATCGTAAAGGGTAGCCGAGATATAAACGGGCAGATTATAACTTTAGTTATAATCTATTTTCAGCGAGTTTATATCGTAAAGAGTAACCGAGATATAAACGGGCAGATTATAATTTTAGTTGTAATACATTTTTAGCGAGTTTATATCGAAACAATAGCCGAGATATAAACGGGCAGATTATAATTTTAGTTGTAATACATTTTTAGCGAGTTTATATCGAAACAATAGCCGAGATATAAACGAGCAGATTATAACTTTAGTTATAATCTATTTTCAGCGAGTTTATATCGAAACAATAGCCGAGATATAAACGAGCAGATTATAACTTTAGTTATAATCTATTTTCAGCGAGTTTATATCGAAACAATAATAGGACATTTTATGACATTATCAGAAATTAAAAGTATAGTATCTAATATTAAAGAACAATCAGAAATATTAAGGGGGTATCTTTGACCCGGATTCTATTTATAAAAGAGTTAAAGAGATAGATGAGATATCAGCCAAAGATGATTTTTGGAATGATAATATATCAGCTCAGAAACTTATGAAGGAGAGAATGCTTCTTCTTGATAAAATAGAGCCTGTTGAAAATTTGATAAAGAATTCCAATAATATATATGAATTGGTAGAAATGGCTATAGAGTCAAATGATACTGAAATGGAAAAAGAATTAGAAGCGGAATGCTTAGAACTGCAGAAAGTTTTTGATGAATTAGAAACAAAGAATTTATTTTCAGGAGAATTTGACAGTAAGAATGCATATTTAACTTTGAATGCAGGTGCCGGCGGTACTGAGAGCTGCGATTGGGCTTCTATGCTTTCAAGAATGTATGTAAGATTCTGCGAAAGACATGGGTTTACTGTTGAAACAACCGATGAACTTCCCGGAGATGAAGCAGGAATAAAACAAATAAGTTTTTATGTTCAGGGGCTTTATGCTTATGGGTATTTGCGTTCAGAGATAGGGGTGCATAGGCTTGTAAGAATATCTCCTTTTGATGCTAATGCTAAAAGACATACTTCATTTGTTGCGGTTAGTGTTATGCCGGATATAGATGAAGATATCGAAGTAGAAATAAATCCTGCTGATTTAAGAATAGATACTTACAGAGCCTCCGGAGCAGGCGGACAGCATGTTAATAAAACTTCATCAGCTATTAGAATAACTCATATACCAACTAATACAGTTGTTCAATGTCAGGCAGAAAGAAGTCAGCATAATAATAAAGATATGGCAATGAAAATGCTTAAAGCTAAACTTTATCAATTAGAAAAAGAAAAATTGGATAAAGAAAAGCAAAAAATAGCAGGTGAGAAAACCGATATAGCTTGGGGAAATCAAATAAGAAGCTATGTTTTCCAACCTTATCAAATGGTAAAAGATTTAAGAACGGGATGTGAAAGCGGAAATATGAACTCTGTAATGGACGGAAATATAGATGAATTCATATCTGCATATCTTAAACAGCAAATAAAAAAATAAAATTATGCTATATTATATAATTTTATAATCATATCATATAAATATGATTATGCTACTTGTTGACATTTTTTTACATAAATAGTATATTGTAAAAAGAAATAATAAAGCGGAGGATATTATGTTAAAAAAGGTTACACTTGTATCTCTTATGATGGCTGTTTTAGTTGTTGCTGTACCTAAGAAAGCTGAAGCTGCTTATTCAGACGGAGCTGCGATAGGAGCTTCTTTATTTTTTGGATATCCAAATCAAGGTTTAACATTAGTAGGTCAATTTGACGGAGTACCTTTGATGTTTGGTGTTCAAGCTGTAGCAAATGTATTTAATGATGGTTATCAATATTTTGGTATTGGTTTAACTATGGATTGGTGGGGACTAAAAATACCTTTGGGTAAAGCAGGGGAATCTGATGTTCATTTCTATTTAGGACCTGGACTTGCTGCTGACACTGCTTTTGGTTCAGATTATTGGTCAATTAATGCTGGTTTAAGAATGCCTATAGGTTTTTCATTCTTAATTAAAAATCAATGGGAGATATTCTTGGAACCTGCTCCAGTGGTTAATGTTTTGCATGCTGATAGTTATGGCGTATCTTTGTTAGGTTTTTATCTAGGAGATACTGATGACAGACATAGAAATCGTTGGAATATAGGACATTTCTTACATTTGACATTCCAAGTTGGATTTAGATATTGGTTCTGATATTATTAGTTTAGAATATTTACAGCTCCGTTATTTTATAGCGGGGCTTTTTATTTTGATTATAATTTTTCACTTTTTTATATTATTTTTTATATTTATATAAAGTAAATAATTAGGTTTTGTTTATATGTTAAAAAGAGTAATAATTTATAGTTTATGTTTTTCGATTTTAATTTCTTTTTTCTCTGCCTCATCTAAACTATATGCAGATTATCCCAATGGTGCTGCGGCAGGATTTTTTTTGAGATTCAGTTTTCCAAGTCAGGCTTCTTTAGGAGTAACAGGTAAAATCGATAATTTTCCATTGATGTTTAGCGGCATATTAAATATAGGAATATCAAGTAAGGGATGGGCTTGGTTTGGTCTTAGTGCCAATGCTGATTGGTGGGCTTTAAAATATAATATAGGAAAAGCAGGTAATTCTGATGCTTGGCTTTATTTTGGTCCTGGAGCTGAGGCTGTTGCAGAGTTTGGAAATAATTATTGGAATTTAGGTTTAGGTTTTAGGCTTCCTTTAGGAGTTTCTTTTATAGTTGATATGGATTGGGAAATATTTTTGCAGGTTTCGCCAGGGCTTAATGTAATATCTATAGGAAGTGACGGCTTTGGAACTTTTGGCTGGTATCCTAGTCATACGGGTTGGACTTTTTCTAAATTCTTCAGATTCTCAGGAGATTTCGGATTTAGATATTGGTTTTGATTAATATATAGAAGGCTATTCTCAAATAATATAAGAATAGCCTTTTACATTATTATTTATTTGATTTTCCTGTTATTAAAGGCATATAATCAAAGAATGAATATATTGTTATTATTGTAACAACTAATAAACTGTAGTATGTTATTTGATCATAAGGAAGAGATATTTCTGTATGTTTTAATATTTTTATGAGAAATATTAAAACTACAGCAGCAGCTCTCGATGCAGTTTTAAGTTTGCCGCTGAATTTAGCAGCAACAGCAAAACCTCTTAATCCGCCTAAAATTCTTATAAACATTGAAAACATATCTCTATAAAGTGAAATTATATACATCCATATAGGCATAGAACCTTCATAAAGAAATATTGTAAACATAGTTATATGAAATACCGTATCAGCAAAAGGGTCAAGCACTTTTCCTAAATCACTAACAATATTAAATTTTCTAGCCATAGCTCCGTCTAAAGCATCTGTGATTTCTAATATTATGAGAAATATCAATGCTAATACTGCACTTATCATGGAATTGTAAAAGTACAGAAATATAACAAGAGGTGATAAAACTATTCTGCTAATGCTTAGTAAATTAGGTATTTGCTTTTTCATAATTTACTCCTGTATTTATTAAAATTTATTGCTGCAAATTTTCATCTAATCTCATGGCATCTTCTTCCATATAAGGATTATTTTCATCATTCATTTCTTTTTCATCATCTTCAGTTTTTATATAATAACTTCTGTCACGCATAGCAGCCGAATATATATTATAGTCTACTTCGTATATTATACCGCTTTTAGGTTTAACATATACTCTGTTATCATTATTATCATATACTAATTGATACTGAGTTTGAGTGTTATCTTCCATGTATATAGTAATAGTTGCATCAGGTATTCTGAATAATCTATTTAAATATTTCAGCATATTCTCATCATATACAAAACCTATAGCTTTAACCAATGATAATGTTTCAAAATCTCTATATGCCTTATTTAAATTGATTTCTTCATCTACTCCATCAACAATCCAATTAGTTCTATTTTCTTTTATGATAGTATTTGTATAATCTCTTATATTGCTCTCTGTTTTTACTACAGAATCAATATAAATAGTTTTATCAAATATTTGCTTATCTCTTAGCATATCAATAGTTTTCTTTAATGCTTCTATATAAACAAGCTCTACACTGAAATATTCATCATTATATTTAACATAATATTTTTCTTCATCTGCAGTTTTATTTCCAACAAGTACTTTATATTCTTTATTGCCTTCCCAAACAGTGAATTCATTGCTTGGATTTTCCAAACCAAATGAATCTAATTCAGCAAGATTTGTTATTGTAGTATCTATATTCAAAGTATTAAAGTTTTTAACATTTGCAAATGCCTCTAACTGATCTATTTTATAATTGTTAGAAGGAGATACAACTTTCCAAGTTTCATCTATTTTTTCTACGATAATAGGTTCTTCGCTATATTTTAATTCATATTTAGTAACATTAGTTTCATTAAGTTCAAAAAGCTGTTTTCTAGGTTTATTTGCCTCTATTTTTTCACGGCTTTTTTTAGTTGTTAGAAATGCTGTAACACTTATTACTGCTAATGCTATAAGTAAAACTATAATTTTTGTAACACTTTTGTTCATTTTATTCATCCTATAAGTTTATAATTTCTTTTAATTTTTAATATCGTAAATTATTTTCTGTTTTCAAGCATAATATTTGCTAAATATATGAATATTACTGTAACTGATAGAAAGTATATAATATCTCTTAAATCTAATACCCCTCTTGCTATATTAGCGAAATGATAATCACCGCTTATTACCTCTATAAAATTAACAGAAGCAGGGAAAAGCAAAGTTAAATATCTTAAAAACATATTTAAAGATATCATAATTGCAAGCCCTACAATTAAAGCCACTATTTGATTTTTTGTAGTGGAAGATGCGAATATTCCTATAGCACATAAAGACATAATAAGAAATACGCTTCCTATATATCCTGCAATAACAGGTCCTATATCTAATCTTCCTAAAAAACTTAATGTAATAGGGTAGAGTATAGTAGGTATTAAAGCGAAAAGCATAAATATCACTGCTGAAAAGAATTTTCCTAGTATAATTTCCAAAGCAGAAACTGACTGAGTGCTTATAAGCTCATAAGAACCGCTTGAAAACTCACTTGATAGTAATCCCATAGTTATAGGAGGAATTATCAAAGAAAGTATTAAAGGCAGAATGCTGAAAAAATCCTGCATGTCATTTTGCTGAAGTATAAAAAATCTTGAGAAGAAATATACTCCGCTCACTATTAAAAATATTGCTGAAAATATATATGCTGTAGGAGAAAAGAAAATATGTCTTAATTCTTTTTTTAATATAACATTAGATTTATTTATAGTATAACTTATTGACTGCACTTATTTATCTCCTTTTGTTAATGTATGGAATACTTCTTCTAAATTTTCTCTTTCTCTAAACATTTCATATATTATCCAATCTGTACTTTTTATGAAAGCATAAATTTTTTCTCTAGGCTCTTCATCATTAGAGTATATTGTAATATCTTTTAAATCTCCGTTATCTTCTGCTTTAACATCATAAACATTTTCTATTTTTTTTAGTTTTTCTATTATTTTACTATCATCATCGCTAGTTTTAATAGATAATTTTATTCTTGAAGATATTTTATTTTCTTTGCCGTTATTTAGAGTTAAATGTTTAGGGTCAGCATCTGCTATAACATTACCCTGATTAATAATAATAGCCCTAGAACAAGTAGCCTCAACTTCACTTAATATATGAGTTGATATAAGAACAGTTTTTTCTTTACCAAGCTCTTTTATAAGCTCTCTTATTTCTACTATTTGATTTGGGTCAAGTCCGTTTGTAGGCTCATCTAATATAAGTATTTTAGGATCATGTATTATAGCTCCTGCAATACCGACTCTCTGTTTATAACCTTTAGAAAGCTCTCCGATTGACTTTGATATAACATCTTTAAGGCTGCATGCCTCTACAACATATTTAAGTCTCTCATTTAATCTGCTTCTTTCAAGCTCCTGAATTTCAGCCATATAAACTAGATAATCAAATACACTCATATCATCATAAAGCGGTGCTGATTCTGGTAAGTATCCTATAACTTTTTTAACTTCTCTTTCATTATTTAATATGCTTTTCCCGTCAATAATTGCATTTCCGCTTGTAGGTGAAAGGTAGCATGTTAGTATTCTTAAAGTAGTGGATTTTCCTGCTCCGTTAGGTCCTAATATTCCTACAATTTCTCCTGCATTTATTTCAAAACTTACGCCTTTTAAAGCATGAAAATCGCCGTAGTATTTGTTTAAATTTTCTACTAATATCATTTTATTCCTTTATATTTTGTATATTGCTAAAAATTAAATCATTATTTAAAATTATAATCTAAAAATATATAAGTAGAAAAACATTATAAGATATATAAAGTAAAAAAACAATTATAATTTATATTATACGGTGAAGATTTATTTATTAAAAAATATAAAAAAATTATATTATTTTATTCATTGAAACCAAGCAATACTATATTTTATATTATATAAATTGCTTATCTTTTATATGAAAAATAATTTTTTAAATATCATATTTTTTAACCCCTTTTATAAGGCTTTTTTCCATATCCATTGTAAATACATTAATTTTATTAACATTAGGTTTCAAAATTATTATTTCATCTTTTTCATACATTCTTTCTGTGTATGATGAATCTTGAGAATATTCTATGCCTGACTGATTAGGAATAATTTCATTATCATTAAAATGCAGTAAATAATTAGTATATTTTCCAAGAAAAGTCTTAGATAAAATTTTAGCTTTCATACCTTCTTCATTTTCAGAATTAATAAAAAATTCTTCAGGTCTTATACCTACAACAACTTCATCACTGTCTTTAACATCTAATAAATTATTCATCTTCAATTTGTATCCGCATCTGAATAAAATATATGTATCATTTCCTTCTATTTTTATGCTGGCATAGAATAAATTTGAATGACCTATAAAGGTAGCAACAAATACATTATAAGGTCTTGTATAAATATTTATAGGACTTCCCACCTGCTGTATAATGCCGTTTTTCATTACAGCTATTCTGTCAGATATGGCAAGTGCTTCTTCCTGATCATGAGTAACATAAATAGTTGTTATGCCTATTTGTCTTTGTATATCTTTTATTGCACTTCTCATTTCTATTCTTAATTTTGCATCTAAATTAGAAAGAGGTTCATCCATAAGTAAAACATTTGGAGTTATAACTATCGCTCTTGCTAAAGCTACTCTCTGCTGCTGTCCTCCTGATAATATTTCAGGAAGTCTGTGCTGATATTCTTCTATTTTTACTGTATGCAGTATTTCATCTACTTTTTTCTTCATAGATTCTTTATTTTCTTTTCTTAGTTTTAATCCGTATTCAACATTCTCTCTGACAGTCATATGAGGAAATATTGCATAGTTTTGAAATACCATACCGATATTTCTTTTATGAGCTGGGATATTATTGATTACATCTTCATCAAATTTTATTATTCCGCCTTCTATTGTATTAAAGCCGGCAATCATACGCAAAAGTGTAGTTTTTCCGCATCCTGAAGGACCAAGTAAAGTAAAAAATTCTCCGTTTTTTACCTCTAATGAAAGATTAGGTATTATTGTAAGCTTATCATAGCGTTTCACTGCATTTTCAATAGATATGGATACACTCATTATAATCTCCTTTCTTATAATGTAACAGCTAGAATACATAATTAACTAAAAGCGAATCAGAATTATATTTTTTAGTTTATATTTACTATAGTATAAAGCATATTCAATAAATTACCATAATATGAAATTATAACTATAGAATTTTTTTAATTAATGACAAATAAATATTCATTTGATAATTTTTTAATTTTATTTATTATTTTTTATATAATAATAAAGATTAATTCTATAAATTAAATTATAAAAAATAATGCAGTTATTTATATTGATTTATTAAAAATATTATATATGATTACTAATCATAATTAGTTTTAGGGTTAATATATGCATTGATAATTTATTTTATTTCATTAATTTCAAACAATATTCAAATACTTTATTCTAAATTTTTTATTTACAGAGGGTTTCAATGTTAAATGTTTTACTTGTTATAATAGGCTCTATTGCTTACGGGTTTTTACCGATTTTTGTTAAAAATATTATAGCATATAATTATTCTTCACTTTCAATAGTTTTTTATAGATATTTTCTTACGGCAATTTTTTTATTTATAATTATTATAGTTTCAAAGAAGAGTTTTAAAATAACAAAAAGACAGTTTATAGAGTTATTAATATTTAGCATTACAGGTCTTGGACTTACATTTTTCTTTTTATCTAAATCATTATTATATATATCTGCGGGTTTAAGCAATATGATACATTTCGGATATCCTGTTATAGTTCTGCTTGTAATGATATTTATGTTTAAAGAAAATGCTAACATATTAAAAATTCTTTCTATAGTATTTGCCGTTATAGGAATAGTAATGCTTACTCAGGTTGTAGAAGTGGAATCGTTTTTGGGAGTAATATATGCATTAATAACTACTGTGACTTATGGTTCTTACATAGTAGCTAATAAGAGATGCAGTTTTTCTGAAGTTGATACCATAGTTTCACTTTTTTATATGTCATTATTTGTGTCTGCATCTTTTTTTATAGCAGGAATGTTTACAGGTTCTTTGCAGGTACTTAATAATTTATATGTGTTTGTAAATTTTGCTGTAATATCTTTAGTATGTACAATATTTTCTCTTGGTCTTTTACTTTATGGAGTTAAAAAATTAGGGTCTTCTCTTGCATCAATACTTAATATGTTTGAACCGACTACTACTGTTATTGCTTCTATTTTTATATATAAAGAAGAGCTGACAGTTAATATTATTATAGGATCTATTTTAATAATACTCTCTACCATAAGTATGGTGATAGGAAGTAAAAATAATTAATAATTTTCTATTTTTTTGTGTAATAAAATAACAAAAATATATTTTCTCTATTGACAATTTTATTTTCAATGTTAGAATATACAAACAATTTGTAAATATATATTAATTTTCTATTTTTGAAAAAGGAGAAAATATGAAATTAACAGAATTAGATATTGAAGAAGGTTTTGTTGTTGATAAAGTAGCCACTGACGGTGAAATTAGACAAAGAATTATAGAAATGGGATTTACTCCGGGAGCAAAGGGTTGGGTTGTTAGAAAAGCACCTTTAGGAGATCCTATACAGGTTCATATTATGGACTATGAAATTTCTCTTAGAAAATCTGAAGCTAATGGTATAGAAGTTGCTAAATCAAATGTTGAAATAAAAAAAGAAAGAGTATTAAAGCCTATAGAACATAAAGAAGTTAAAGATGAAGATGATGCTTTAATAGAAAGTAAAAGGGATATAGAAAAGAAAACAAAAGTTCCTTCTAATAATACCAAATTTAAAATAGCTTTAGCAGGAAATCCAAATTCCGGAAAAACAACTATATTCAATGCACTAACCGGTGCTAATTATAAAGTTGCTAATTACCCAGGTGTAACTGTAGAGAAAAGACAGGCTAATATGCTTTATAATGGCTACACTTATGATTTAATTGATTTACCGGGTGTTTATAGCTTGAGTGCTTATTCTCAAGATGAGGTAGTTGCCTGCGATGTGCTTCTTAATGAAAAACCTGATTTTATAATAAATGTTATAGATTCTACAAATTTGGAAAGGAATCTTTATCTTACATTGCAGCTTGTAGAATTAGGTATTCCTATAGTATGTGTTCTTAATATGTATGAGCATGCTGAAAAAAATGGAGTTCATATAGATGAAAAGAATTTGAGCGAGCTTTTCAAATTTCCTGTGATGAAAGTTCATGGAAATAAATATGAAAGCGTTGTTAGAATATTAGAGAAAATAGAGCAGATGCATACTTCTGGAAATAAGCTTCATAGAGATTCTGCTATAAGATATGGTGAGGAAGTAGAAAACTCTATAAAAAATATTGTAGATACTATGCATGGTGATATAAGCGAGATTCATAAAAGATGGCTTGCTATTAAAACTTTAGAAAAAGACGAAAGAGCTATTCATTCTATAAGAAGAGAATGCAATAACGGCGGAGAGGTAATAGAAGTTTTAAATAAGGAAATAATTAAATTAGAAACTTCTATGAATGCCAAAACAGATTCTATAATGGCTGATAAGAGATATTCATATATAAGAGGAGCTTTGCAGGAGGCTGTTCATAAAGATAATATACAGGCATTCAATTTTACAGAGGCTGCTGATGTAATATTTTTAAATAAATGGCTTGGACTTCCAATATTCTTAGTTGTATTATGGCTGATATTTAAAGTAACATTTACGGTAGGGGCTTATCCTCAAGGCTGGCTTGAAGCTGGAATAGGTGCATTATCTGGTTTTGTAGGCAGTTTGCTTCCTGAGGGCAGTTTGATACAATCTGTTGTTGTTGATGGTATTATAGGCGGAGTAGGTGCGGTATTATCTTTCCTTCCATTAGTATTGATATTATTTACAGGAATTTCATTCTTAGAGGACTGCGGTTATATGGCTAGGGCTGCTTTTCTAATGGATAAAATAATGCATAAATTAGGGCTTCATGGTCAGTCATTTATACCTTTATTTTTAGGTTTTGGATGTACAATTCCCGCAGTTATGGCGGCTAGAACATTAAGGAGTAAAAAAGATAGGGTAGTAACTATATTGATTACTACATTTATGAGCTGCGGTGCAAGACTTCCTGTTTATATATTATTTATTGGTGCTTTCTTTGCTCCTAAAATGGCTGCTTCTGTGATGTTTAGTATATATATGATTGGTGTATTGATGGCTTTTATAATGGCATTTATATTTAGAAAAGCATTTTTCAAAGGAGAGGAAACTCCTTTTGTAATGGAACTTCCTCCATACAGGATACCAAGAGCTAAGGCTGTATTAAGACATATGTTTGACAGAGGCTGGATGTATATTAAAAAAGCTGGTACTTATGTGTTTGCTGCTTCTGTTATAATATGGGCTTTAATGACATTCCCTCAGTACAAACCTACAGATGAAGATAATGCAAGACTTATGCAGGAAGCTAAATCATTGGCTATTAGTCAGGGATTAGATGCCAATGATGAAGAGGTTATTACCGCTGAATATGATAGATTAGTTGCTTCAGAAGGTTTAAGAAATAGTTATGCTGGAAAAATAGGTACATTTATAGAGCCTGTATTAAAGCCTTTAGGTTTTGATTGGAGAATAGGTATCGGACTTGTTGCTGGAGGTGCTGCCAAAGAGGTATTAGTTTCTACTATAGCACAGATTAAATCTATAGAAGACGGAGATGAGGCTGTACTTACAGAATCATTACAGAATGACCCTGTATTTAATCCTATAGTGGCATATACATTACTTCTTTTTGTACTTCTTTATTTCCCTTGTTTTGCTGCAATTGGGGTTATAGGGGCAGAGATTGGTAATAAATGGATTCCTTTCTTAGTAATTTATACTTTGTCTGTTGCTTGGATAGTGAGCTTTGCTTTCTATCAGATTGCAGGAAGAATAGCGGGTATTATATAGTTTTGCTACATTATGATAGTTTTTTAATATAGTGTTTAGTCCAAGGCTTTGTTTAATCAAAGTCTTGGGCGTTTTTTTATGTTAAATTAACAATAATAGTGGAATAATCAATAAAAATATTGTTTACTTAATTTCTTTTACTAGTATAATTATTTAAGAAAAAATTATTTATGAGATTTATTTATGAAAAGGGCTTTATTTGTTATATTATCAATTCTTTTTATTTTAATATTATTTAATACATGCAATAGCCATTTTAATCCTAGATATTATTATCAGGAAATGTCGAGAAATAATAGCACTTCTGACAATACAGCAGAACCTGATATTGGCGGAGAAAGTATTTTAAGTGCAGATGAAGATCCATTTGTTTATGATGCTGTATCAAAAGCTTGGAATGATCCTAATTATAGGGGATTTACTCTTGATCTTGATAATGATTATGTTATAGCTGCTTCTTTCGGATTAAAAAATGAGCCTACATATATGCTTATAAAAGATGATACTTGGAAGATAAATGATCCTTTAAGAAATGAATATTATTATGACGGAACTAATACAAAAGCTGCAGGTTTTACAGTAAGTAAAGTAAAATACTATATGTATAAGAATATGAATCCCACATTCAGTTCTTCAAGTGCATACAATAAAAGCGATAGATTAAAAAGATTTTGGTTTTATAGATTTACAGGAAGTGCAGGACTTGATACTGATAATTATTTAATAGCAATAGACAGCTACTCAAAACTTGTATTTGCATTTGCAGTCCCTACAAAATGGAAAACTATATTTGGAATACCTGCTCCTGTTGAATGGGGAGCTGTTGAATTAGGCTGGGAAGCTAGTGCGGATAGTGTTACTTTAAATAGTCAAGTGAAATTTGCTGTTGATGGTTTTACTTATTTTTATGAATACGATCCTGTAGGAATAGTTCATTCTGACGGTACTATAGAGATATATCCTTGGTGTACTTCATCTATAGCAAATGATAATAGTTATGCCCCTATTGTGGAAGGCGGTAAAATAGATTTATCAAGAAATATTGCTAGTAATGGAAGTCCAGGACGATCTCCTTATATGCCTATAAAAACTGTTAAGAAAAATAAAATAGCTTTGCAGGTTCAGAATTTAGAAATAGAAAATATCAGTGCTAAAAGTTTTAATGACAGAACTATTGGAAGCGATGAATATTTAAATTATGCAGGTTTTAGGTATGATATGAGAATAGCTAATACTATCAATGGTACAGAAACTTTAAATACTATAGCTTCAAAAGATAAGCCTAGTTTATTTTTTGATTCTTTATTTAAAGTAAATATCGGAGAAACTAAAAGTATTCTTTCTACTATTTATACTCTCGATATAGAGTATGAAGATAAAGATAAAAATAGTATTAGTATATCTTTGGATTGTCAAATTTCTATGTATGATAAGAAAGGTATATCTATTGGAACTGAAGCTGTCATAACAGATTATGATTCTCCAAGTATTAATTTTACTTATGACAGTAATCAAGATGCTTTTATTTTTAAGGATATAAATGGAGCTAATAGTACCAAAATTGTAGAATATACTCAAGGGTTTACTTTGAAAAAAGGAGAAACTAAAGTTTTCTATGCTGTAATAGAAGATGCGGGTATTGGTGAGAGTAATGGTGCTGAAGCAAGCGGAAGAATAAAATTAATATATACATTATACTATTGAATTGTATAATTTTTTGTAATAATGATAATTTTTTTAAAAAAGTTATAAAAGTTAAATATATACTGTTTATTTTCTTTAATAAATGGCTTATTTTTTAAAAAGAATTTGTTTAACTAGGGCTATACTATAATTTATTAAGGAAATGTTTATGTATAATGATTTTTATAATGATAATACAAAATTTAGTAATGCCCTAGAAAATACTAATGCAGATATTATCAATGAAAAGCAAATATTAGCTTCAATTATATCGAATGGTATATCTTTAGAAAGGGCTAATACTATAGTAGAAAAACTTTATTATAATTTCTACAATTTGCATAATATTGTCAATGCTTCAGAAGAAGAATTGTCAAAAGTTAAAGGTCTTAATTCAAAAAAGATTAATTTGATAAAAAGTATTCCTTCTATTTTGGAATATTATTTACTTAGCAGTTTAAAAATTGCTTCTCCTCATATAAAGAAAAAAGATTTAATTAATTATCTAATTATAAAATTAGGAAAATTAAAATTTGAAACTTTTTCTCTTATTTGTTTAGATGTGAATAAAAGATTCATATCTATGGAGCATATATTCAGAGGAACAATAGATTCAGCTACTATATATCCAAGAGATTTAGTAGAAAAGTCATTATCATTAGGTGCTAGTTATGTCATAATATCTCATAATCATCCATCAGGTATATCCAAGCCGTCAAAAGAGGATATTGAAATTACAAAGGTTTTATATCAGGCGTTTCTAATGGTAGAAATAAAAATGATAGATCATATTATAGTTGCCGGTAATTCTTTTTATAGTTTTAGGGAAGACGGTATGTTTGACAAATACAAACATAATGCGGAGGTTTGAATATGCTTACAACTAATTTAAAGAAACCTTTTTATAATAATATACTTAGTGACAATAAAGAAGAAGATAATAATAATAATAATAAAGAGATATTGAGAGAAGATGATGAGCTTGTATCTTCTGTTGGAAAGAATATAAGAGCTATAAGAAAATCGCAGACTAAGACTATATCGGAAATAGCAGAAATGTCAGGAATATCTGCTAAATATCTTCAAAGTGTTGAGGTAGGAAAAAGAAATATATCGATAACAAATTTAAATAAAATAGCAAGAGCTTTAAATGTACCTATAGCTATACTATTTAGTTATGATCATATAGAAAAAACTAAGAAACTTTTATATATAGCAAATAAGCTTAAAAATTATTCAGTTTTGCAGTTATCTAATATAGATACTATAATAAAGGACTTGAAAAATATCATAGATTAAATTTTTTATATATTTAAATTAATCCCTTATATTATTAATATAATGAAATATTAAAATATAAGGGATTGACTTATTTTATTGTAAATTTAAAATCTTAATCATTTCAGCTTCTATTGCTTTAATATCGCCTTTTGCCTCCTGAATGGTTTTTATTTCTGCCCTTCTTTGCTCCAATAATTCTTCCTGGCCTTGTTTATCCAAAGTTTCTTTTTTAGCAAAATACGCATCACTTATAAGTTTGTCAGCCATTCTCAAAGTTCTATCGGATACTATTGCCTTGTCGGATGCATTTTCTGCCTTAGACATATCAAAGCTAGCATCTGTTTTTAAAGCTCCTTCTGGCATTCCGTCAAGTATGCTTCCTTTCCATTCCAATTTGGGCTGATAAGTATAAGTAATATAATCAAAATAATCTGCATTCTTTATTTCATTATTATCAATGAATATATCAGATGCTTTATTATAATTTGTATCTAATAAAAATATTTTATTCTTACCATCTTCAGTATATATTTTTTGAATACAGTTTAAATCTTGAAAATCTTTATTATTAATAAGCTTTCCTATTTCTGAATCAAAATCTACTTCCAAATTCTCTTTCAAAAGTAAAGTAAAATTCACTGTACCGCCTCTTCCTCCGCCATAATCATAATCCCCTGAAAGCATTAATTCTTCTTTACCATCATTATTTATGTCGCATAAGAAGAAAGATGGAAAATATATACGCCAACCCATTGTTTCATCTATATAATCCAAATATTTTTCTTCATCAAATTTACCAAAACTTATAAATTTAGAGCCTTTAGTATAATCTTTCAAATCATTTGTAGAAATTGAATTAATTTCAGCAGATTCTACTTTATCTATATCTCCAAGTCTGAAATTATAAGTTTTTATCTCCTCAAATGAAGCATATATATGATCATTCATAAACTCAGGATTATAATAATGCATATTTACTTTTGATTCAATTAAAAATGTATTTTTCTTAAACTCAAGAAAGCTAAGTCCATTCCATCCATCATAATACTCCATAAAATCAATTCCGTAATAATTTCTAAAATACTCCGTATCATCAAAATATAATTTATCATTGCTGAGTCTATTTGTAACATATGTTTTTAAATATTTATTTATTATATTTGTATTGACTATTTCTGGCACTACCATTACTGAAGCTATATGAGCTGTACCTTCCAATTCAATTGAACTTAAAGAATAATTATTTTCATTAAATAAATCTATATATCCAGTATTTTTTGTAATATATCTAGCGAAACCATTGTTATAAGCATCAGCTACTAATTTTTCTGCCCTTAAAGAATCAGGGGCTTCTATTATATAATCAACTAATTTCATTTTATTACTATAAGCGTCATCATCATACTTTGATATCATCATAGCAATATTACTTCCGCCTGCTTTTTTCCATTCTGTTAAATACTTTTTTTCTTCTTCAAAATAATAAAGCGAATCTGTAGCAAAATGAGATAAGAATAAAGCTAAATAAACATCAGCATCTTTTTTATTTAATTTTAATAATTCTTCTCTTGCCTTTTTTAATGCTAAATTCTGTTCTACATATAAATATTCATCAGCATAATAATCTGTAAGATCTTCATTATATCTATCCCAACTTGAAAATGTTTCACTAAATGGATCATAATTAACATTTGATATAAACTCTATAGAATATTTTTTTCTTTCATCATCATTGGCAAATTTCCTATTGAGAAAATCAAAATTTCTTTTTGCATATTCATTATTTTCTCTTGTATTTTTAAGCTCTTCATCAAATTTAGCTTTATCTACTCTAACACCTTTATAAACATATTTCATATCAAAGAATTCTTTTTTAGCTTCTGCTTTTTGATTATACGATGAAGTCTGAGAGTTAGTATTTTGTGATTGTTCTGTTTGATTTGCTTCTTTGTTACCGTCGCCGCAGGAAATAAGTGTAATTATTAAAATAAGTATTATTATAATAGAAAGAAGTTTTTTCATGCTAAACCGTCCATAAGTATTTTTATGTATCATAAATTAAAATGATTGAAATTGCAATTATAAAATATTTTTAACAAAAAAAGTGCTACATATAAAAATATGCATGCACTTCAATATTTTTTATTTATTATTATAGTTTTTCTATTTTTTCTATGCTCAAGCCTGTTAATTCACTAATAAGTTTAATATCCATATTTTTATTTTTCATATTTTTTGCAATTAATATTTGATTTTCTATTATACCTTCTTCTTTAGCCTTCTTCATATCTAATTCTATACTTTTATTAAAAAAATAAGTATCTACTTCTCGTTTTTTATATTTATCCATTACTGGACTATCGTTAATAAATATACGGCATTTTTTTTCTACTTCTTCAAATATAGTATTTTCTTTCATTAAAACAGACATATTTTCCCCCTTAAAAAATTTTACCCAAGAAATGAATTCTTTATGTATATTATCTAAATTTTCTATTTCATTAATATCTTTTAAATTGAATTTAGGAAGTTCAAGGAAATGCAATTGACAATGATCTGTTAGAATTTTATTATTGTTTAATTCTTTTAAAACATAACAGCTATGTACTTTATCTTCATCAGTTAATATAAAATTTGTAATATTAATACTTACAGTAGCTTTTAATTCATCATAAAAAGAACCTCTATTTAAACTAGAACTATAATTATAAGCCCAATAATATAAAGCTCTTTTTATAAAATCTTCATTTCCTCTCGATTGTATCTCTATTAAAACAGTTATACCTGTTTCTGTAGTAGCTTTAATATCAACTATAGATTCTTTCTCATCGTAATTTTCAGCAATATTAAATGGATTTAATATCTCTATTTTTTTAAAAGTTTCAAATCCTAAATCTTTAAATACGGCATTAATAAAGTTTAAAGCTATATTTTCATTACCTGTATGTGAAAATAAATAGCGTATAAAATAATCATTAATTCTATTTAAATTTTCAACAGTAACAGGTTCATTTAATATTTGTTTTAATCTATCCAAATCTTTCATAGTATTATTATACAAAAATAATTATAAAAGTAAAGTTTATTAAAATTATTATATATAATAAAGAGTGCATACATATATAATGCATACACTTTTTTATTATTTATTAGTAACTAAGATAATGTTCTAAATCGCTTGGATTAGTCATGTGATGAAGTGCTGATTTATCATTTCTAGCTGAAGCAATATCAATGGCTGTTTTTCCTTCTTTGTTTTTAATATTATAATCTGCCCCCATATTTACAAGAACTCCCACAATACCATAACTATAACTTGCAGCTGCAATCATTAATGGAGTATTTCCTTCTTTATTCTTTTTATTTATATCAGCACCATTTTTTATCATATAATAACAAAGATCCGCTCCGCCGCCGTACTTCTTGGCATTTACCAAATATGTTAAAGGAGTATCGCCTGTTGCTGAACATATAGCATTTAAATCAGGCTTCAAATCAATAATATTTTTAGCTAAACCAATATTATAATAATCTATTGCTTTCATTAAAGGAGTATATCCGTATCCATCTTCTAAATTTATATCAGTACCTTTATCTGATAAAAATTTTACCATTTCTTTATCATTTCTAGCAGCAGCTAAGCCAAGAGGTGTAATATTATCATATTGTTTATTTAAATCAGTATCATCTTTTATAAGTTTTTCTAATGCTTTCATATCTCCTTTTGATACAGCATTCATTAATTCATCATATCCGTCTATATTATTTGAAGCTTCGCTTGATAATAATTTTTCTATTTCATAATATTTTTTCTTCTTTGCTAATTCTATAGCTTCTTCTCTAGTTGTATTAGTATTAAGATTAAAAACATCATTATCTATTAATAATTTAGCTATATCATAATTACCATAATCTATTGCATTGTATATATAATCATCGCTTGAGTTTAAATTAGCTCCTTTATCAATTAAAAGCTTAGCTATTTCTATATTACCATTTTGAGCTGCTATTTTTATAGGAGAGTTAATCCAATCTCCATCTGCAAATATTTGAGCATTTACATCTTGTCCTATAGATATTAAATATTTAACCATTTCTATATTATCTTTTTCTATGGCATCAGGAATTAAGCTTGATTTCAAATCAATATCTCCGCTTTGTACAAGTATTTTAAGCATATCAAGATTATTATTGTTTATTGCTGCATCTGTTAAATAATAAGAATATTCATAACCATAATCTCTGCCTGCATCAAGTCCTTTATCAATTAAAATTTTACTCATTTCAACATTATTATTTCTAACAGCATAATAAAGCATATCAATACCATCTTCTGTTTCCATATCGCTTGCTCTGGCATTAACATCTGCCCCTTCTTTTATAAGCTCTTTTGCCAAATCATTGTACCCGAATTGTACTGCCAAAAACAAAGGAGTAGAATCTTTATATATGTATTTATCACCAAAATTTGTCATTTCAGTAATTTTTCCTTCTAGTCCTTCCTCTGCTAATAATTTTGATATTTCGTATATTGGTGCTTTATATTTATATTGATTAAGTATTTCATCTATTTTACTATATCCTGTAGCTATAGGATCTAACTCTGTACCTTGAATATATTCATTAGTATAGTTAGTTTTATTAATATCTATATCTGTATTATGATTTTCATTTGTAGTTGTAGGATTAATATATACTTTATTAGTTTCTGTTTTATTAGTTTGAGTATTTTCTGTTTGTTCTGTTTCTTTGTTTCCGCTGCCGCATGAAATTATGGCAGTAATTAAAATAATGCTTGCAATTATAGAAATAAAATTTTTCATAGTAAACCGTCCGTAGTATTCTGATTTTTATATCATAAATTAAAATAATTAAAATTTCAATTATAAAATATTATTACAATAAAAATAGCATGCATATAAAAAATATGTATACACTTTAATAATTTTATTTATATAAATAATCATCTAATTGTACGATATATAAAATTATACATTTATAATTACTTTGACAATTATATTTTTAGTATTATAATAATTAAAAAAATTATAATAAAAGGTTATTTTATATGTACGAAATGAAAACTATTGTAGGTACAAGCCAAATTGATAAAGATGGACTTCTTAAGGCTTCATCTATATTTGATATGATGCAGGATTGTTCTTTTTTTCAATTAGATTCTGATATAGAGCTTACTAAATATTTTAATGAAAATAATATAAGCATGTTTTTAGTATCAAGACAAGTAGATATATATAAACTTCCTAAATACAGTGATAAAGTAACCATACGAACCTATGTATATGAATGCAATGAGGCTTATGGGTATAGGAATACTTTTATATATGATGAAAATGATAATGAGCTTGCGGTTTGTTATGCTATTGGCGGATTTGTAGATTTATCAAGCGGAGCTTTAATTAGAGTACCGTCTTCATTTATAGAAAATTATAAATTTGATGAAAAACAAGAAATGAATTATCTTCCTAGAAAAATAAAGGCTGATAATTCTTTATTAGAAGAAGTTGATAGATTTAAAGTTAAAAAATATTGTATAGATGATAATAATCATGTTAATAATGCCAGATATATTGATATGGCAATAGATTATGTAGATGATTATTATAAAAGAATAAGAATAGAATACAGAGTACCTGCAGCATTGGGCAATGTTATAGTTGTAAAGAAGGCTGTAATTGATGATAAGATTTTATTAAAGTTTGATAGTGAAGATAATAAAACTTATGCTATATTGGAGTTTTCTTATAGCTTATAATTGGTTTTGCTTTATAATGCTGTTATAGATTTAAGATAGAAAAATATATAATAAAAAGGAAATAAAAACATGAAAATTGCTATAGGCTGTGATCATTCAGCTGTTGAATTAAAAAAAGAGATAATCAAATATTTAGAGGAATTAGGGCATGAGGTAAAAGACTTTGGAACTCATACTACTGAAAGTGTAGATTATCCTATATATGGGAAAAAAGTTGCTGATGAGGTGGCAAGCGGAAGATATGAAGGCGGCGTTTTAATATGCGGTACAGGTATTGGTATATCATTAGCGGCAAATAAAGTTAAAGGTATAAGAGCCGCTGTATGCAGTGAGCCTTATTCTGCAAAATTATCTAAACAGCATAACAATTCTAATATAATAGCATTCGGTGCTAGGGTTGTAGGTGTTGATTTAGCTAAAATGATAGTAAAAGAATGGATTGATGCTGAGTTTGAAGGCGGACGACATGAGAGAAGAGTTGGGCTTCTCACAAAAATAGAGAACGGCGAGGAAATTTAATTTTTTATTAGGTAACATAATATAAAAAGGGTTTTGAGTTAATTGAAAACTAAAGCCCTTTATTATTTTTTATTTATTGTATTCTTCTATTAACTTATTAAAGAAACCTCTTTCTAAATCAATAGCTTTTATTCTGCTTGTGTGATTAAATTTGGCAGCATCTGTTTTGTAATTATAATAATGCTCTTCGTTTTTTCCCTCTTTAGTATCTGATAGATTATACTTAGAGAAAGAAAATTTATCTAAATAAAAATCATTATTTTCTATTATAAATGTATAATAATATACTCCATCATCAGTTGCTTCTATTGTAATATAATTTCCTGATGAAGCAATATCATAAATTTGTGAGTAGTCATCATTTTGCATTGGATAAAAACCTGTTATAAACTCTGATTTATTTTCATCGTTTTTATCTCTTTTCCATATAGTTACATAATTAAAATATTTATCGTTTACTTCAAAATCATATACATATTTTTCCATTGATATAAGATTTTCTACATATTCTTCATTTAATATATGACTTTGTATTAAAATATATTTTTCATTATTATTTGTAAATTCAGTTTGTGAGGCAGGTGAATAAATATAGCTTGTATCTGCAAATTTAAAAGTTTGAGATATTTTATTTAATATTCTTATCATCAAATCTGCATTATTATTTTCAGTGATAACAGTATTAATCAAATTTGTAGGACTTAAAACAGGAAAATTTTCCATCAATACAAAAGATATATGAGGATCGTAAGTATGAATACTTTCTAATTCTTCTGTATCTTGAAAGCAGTGAATAGTAATATCCGCATTTTTTTCTTTTAAATAATCCATAATATCATACTTTTCATAATAGGCACTATACATTAAAGGAGTTCCCACATAACCATCGCGCATTCTGTTTATGGAATTGATATCAACACCAAGTTTTAAAAATAATATTACTAAATCCAAATTATCAGCTAAAATGGACTGAAATAATAAGTCGCTTTGTAATTGATAATCTATATCAGAAAAATAATAACCTGCAGATTCTAACTTTTTAATCAATTTTGATATTAAATTATAATTATTATTTTTTAAGTCAATTTTATTATATATTGTATTATAATCAAAATTAACTCCGCTATCTAATAAATAATCTATAATCTTATCAGTATAATTATAATTTAGTATTTCAGTATCATCTAAACTAATGCCATGTTCAACAAGCCATTTTACTAAATCATTATAAGCATAATTTTTATAGTCAAGTTTCTGCATTAGCATTAATATACTGTTTCCATCTTCATCTTCGCTGTTTATCCCTTCCAAAAGTAAATCTTTAATATTCTGCATTCTTTGTTTTTCTTCTTCTCTTCTTTCTTTTTTGGAATTATCAGATATTCCATAATTTGCTAATTCTGTGTCAATGGTTTTGTATAATATCTCATCAATTTCTTCTTCTGTATATGGTTTGATAGGATATATATTTTTAAATTCTGTTTTTTTCTTTATTGTTTCATTTGTTTGCTTACTTATAATTTGATTTGTATTTTGTGTAGTATTATTATTTACTGTTATGTTTGTATTGTTATTAACTGTTGTATTTGTTTGTGTGTTACTAGATTTGTTACTACAGCTTATTAAAATGCTTAAAGCTATTATTAACATAATTTTTTTCATAAACTTTCCTTAATTTATTTTTTAAATATTAAAAGTGTTCTAGCATTATACTAATTTATTTTTTAATTGTCAATTTTTATGTTGTTCTTTTTACCTATTTCATGCATTACGACACCATAGCGGAACTTTGTCGATGTACATCTAGCATGACTAACTCATATTAAATTTATAATGATGTATATTAGTACTTGTTTATCTAATTATGGTATATATAGTGGGTTGATAATTTTTTATGTGAATTTATAATTTGGATAATAATCATATTAATGTTATTGAGATGAATAATTTTATTATTACATTATTTATAATATGATGGATTAAGCCTCATATTAAAATATCATTTGATATATTCTAATATTATTTCTGTGGATTTTTGAGATTTAAAAAAATTAGTGTATGTAAAAGTTTTTATATTATCATTTCTATATTGTTGTACTATGTTATTAATTTTATCCATAGCAATATTAAATATTTCTATTGTTTTATTTTCATCAAAATTTTTTTTTAGTTCTGGTGAGATTTTTGTCATAAAAAATAAAACGGAATACAAAGAATGCGGAACGTGTTCGTAATTTGAATTTTGGTATTTTTCAATTATACAGTCATATATGTAAAAAGATATTAATAAATCATTATATATATCATCTCTTTTATATACTTCAGAATAGTATTTATTAACTAAATAATTTTTTGCTCTTTTAGCCTCATGTGGTATATCCATATATATAGAACAATATATTTGAAGTAATTTTTCAGATATTATGTGTTTTTCTAATAAGTTTTCTTCAGAATTCCTTTCAATTATTAATGATATATTTTTAATCGCAAAATATTCTTTTAATGTTTTTAAATTTTTTATATTTGATTTCAAATCAAACATTGTAATTTTGTTTTGATTATTTGTTCCTATTACTATTTGTTCTATCTTTTGATCATCTGTTGTTTGATATATTCTTAGTAATATAGAAGAAGTTACAAATATTTCATTTGTTTCATCTTTTTTAAAAATATTGTATAGTATTTTACTTGTTTGTCCCCCATTAACTATATATGGATCTTCTAATTCCATAATTGTTTGTCCTTTTAAAGTTTTTTTCTCGGCTCTTTTACATATAATAGATATACCATTATTTTTATACCAAAACATTTCAGGATCATTTATTATACTTTTTTCTATTTCTTTATTTAAACTTGTTTTTAACAATTTTCTTATATTTTTATTTAAAATATCATCTCCAATTTCTGAATATAATTTACAAATTTCATATGTATTAACATTAACTATATATGATAATATACCTGTGTTTATAGTTATACAATCTTTTGTATTTAAATTTAAAATGTGTGTTCTATTGGTTAATTTATTTTTATTTAGGAAAAATCTTGATTCAGTAATTACATTTATTTCAAATAAATTAGAATGTTCTTCCTGAAATTCTGATAATTTAATTTTATCTAAATCTGTTATATCATTACCATTTGTAACAAGAAATAAATTAAAATGTACTTTTTCAATGGGTAAATCTTCAAATTGTTTATATTTTTTTGAAAAAAAATCATTAAAATTTACACTATTTAATTTTTTATCAATGAATATTTTTTTGATACTATTTAAAAAATCATTTATATCCCTTGATCCTATAGTTGATGATAAATTTTGATCATTATGATATTTTACTTGAAATAAATTTATAATTATATCATCATAATCATCATCATCTATATAAAAAATATCTATATTATTATCATTTGGACCATCTGTTATATCATTTAATATTTCTACAGAGTAATTTCCTATGTAATTTTGTAGGGTATATATATTAAAACAATATGGAATTATATTATCTCCTTTTATTTTTCTTTGCTCTAAAAAATTTTGAATTTCTTTTTTATTACTTAGTTCTATTAAATGTTTTTTTAATATTTGATTTTCTAATTTATTCATAAAATATTTTCCTATATTATTTAGTCTACAATAATATTGTAAATTATAATATTTATTTTTCAATGGAACTATAGTTTGTATTTTTTACTTTTTTAATATAAAGTGTGGTTATTTGTAAAATCACAGATATAAAAATCAAAAATAAATTTAAAAATATTTATAGGGCTTTGCCTCGCACACTGCTTCTTTTGTTGACGCAAAGAACTTATATCATCGATAAACTCGGATACGTTTTGCAAAAGGCTATATTTGACGAAACGTGCTTTTTGCAAGGTGTGCTTAAATTTAATAGTTTATATTACATGTAAGATAATTTTAGTATGATGTAGTATTAATTTTATACTTGCACTTTCGCGAAGCGTGCCTTTGGCAGCAATTTTTTGCGGCGGAAAAAGTTGAATAAAAGAATTTACAAACTTAATAATTTTCAGTATATACTAATATGTTTTTTAATTGTCAATTTTTATAAATCAGATTATAAAACTATGATAAAAAATATTTACAAAATTTATTTATTAATTATTTTCTCTAAATCTTCTTTTATACTTAAAGCCATTTCATCATCAAAACTTGAAAATGAATTCTTTGTGTATAATATATTTTTGTTGCTGTCAATAACTATTATCCAAGGAAGCCATTTAACATTATACTCATCAGAAATATTTTTGTATTTATCAACATCAACTTCAGTGAAAATCATATTATCATCTATGAATTTTTTTAGTTCTTCATTTATAAATACTTTCTCTTTAAGTTCATAACAATTTGCACACCAAACAGCAGAGAAATCTATTAATATCGGTTTGTTATTTTGTTTTGAAAGCTCTAATGCTTCATTGTATGATATAGTATTTGAAACTTCGCTTTTTGACTTTATAAATCCGTATGTAGAACCTAATGCTATTGATATAATGACTACAGAAACGAATATTTTTATTTCTAATGCACTCAGTATAGCAGATTTATTTTTAATTATGTAAACTAATACTGCAAATACTAATATTGTAACAGAGGCAAGTATATAACTTATTTTATTAAATCCTAAAACTCCGAAAAGTATATTAGCATAATAGAAACTTATTATCATCATTAGAAAAGTGAAAATATATTTAACATATACCATCCAAGTTCCAGCCTTAGGCATTTTGGTGAGTATCGAAGCAAAAGTACCAAGAACAAATAATACAGAGGCAAAACCCAAAGCATAAACAGCCATGTATAAAGTTGCAAATACAGGATTAAGAAAACCAATTTCTAATATAACTGCTATTATAGGAGCAGCACAAGGAGTAGCAACTATTCCTGCAAGAAGCCCCATTATGTATTTATGAAATAATGACTGATTTTTTTTAGAGTACGCATTTGTTTTTGCAGATTGTAAAAAACTAGGAGCTTTAATCTCGTAAAAACCAGCCATAGAAAAAGTAAAGTATAAAAATAACAATACTAAAATAGTCAGTACAATAGGATTATATCCAATACTTCCAAATAGAATAGTTTTATGAAAAGCAAATCCAGCAACAGAAACCACAGCACCCAAAAGAGTGTATGTTGTAATTACTCCCAATGCAAATAAAAGAGAAGCTAATACACTTGATTTTTTATTGTTTTTGTCATCTGTTGTTGTTCCTAAAATAGACACTGTTATTGAGAGCAATGGATAAGTACAAGGCAAAAGTACGGATGCAAGTCCTGCTGCAAATATTAAAATCAATGTTATAAATATATTATTGCTTCCTTTTATATAATTTTCTATAGAACTTGCATTTTCTGGCTTTTCATCTGCTATATTATTGTTCGGTATATCAATTTCTTCTCCGTATATAACTTTACTTTGAGGCTGCAGACATACATTGTCTTTTGCTGAACATAATTGATAGGTAGATTTTATAAAGTTAATTTTATTTATATCAATGCCTTCTAAAATAAACTCTTGTTCGCCTTTTATTATAATGTCATCATGATATTTTTCTCCTTCTGGGTATATTGTATTAATTTGTTTATTTTCTGCAAAAAATAATATTTTATTTGCTATTTTTGATTCTAAATAGGCATAGTAATTGTTTGGTATATTTGCCTTTACTGCTAATTGATTATTATTATTCGTAATTAATGTAAAAGATATTTCTGCATTTTTATTCAAGCTGTCAAATGCATTTAAATTTATAAGATTATTATTTTGAGCCAAAGAAGTATATGCAGTAATAAAAATTACAATTATAATGTACTTTAAGACCTTAAATTGATTGTTATTCATTATTATTGCTCCGTTTTTTATCATATATTTTGTTTGTGTAATATAACATTTATAGCAACAAGTTTGTTAAAAGTCAATAGTTTAATTAAAATTAAAACATAAACTATAAAATTATATTATTCTAAAAAATACACAGTGAAAATTACGGAGAAATAAATAAAAATAAGAAAATATTTTTTGCATAAAAAATTAATATTATTTTAGTTTTTTATCTTCTAAAGCCTTCATTAAATAAGCTATATTTATACCAAGATTTTTTATAGTTTTTATTCCTTCTTCATCATTTTTTACATCTTCAATATCTTTACCAAAAGCAAAAGTCCAATAGCTTGATCCTGCTAAAAACATATCCTGAATAATTAAAAAATGATTCATAGCATCAATAGCATTCAAAGCTCCGCCTCTCCTCAAGGCACAAACAGAAGCACCAGCTTTATATTTAAATAAGTTTTTATCCCTATGCATATCAGAAATAACCGATGCCCTCTCTAAAAATGCCTGAAGATTAGAAGAAATATTTGCACTATAAACAGGAGATGCTAGTATGATGCCATCGGCATTTTTCATCTTCTCAAAATATTCTTGAAAATTATCATTTCTATGCACACAGTTAGTTTTTTTAGCACAGCCCCAGCATGCTTTACAAGGTTCTATCACTTGTCTTGCTAATTGTATCATTTCAGTTTCAATTCCTTCTCTGTTAAGCTCTTCAAATATTATGTTTACAAGAATAGCAGTATTTCCATCTTTTCTCGCACTTCCATTAATAGCTAATACTTTCATTTTTTAACACCTCTTTTAATATATAAAAATTAATATTCAAACATTATTTTTTAGTTTTTTATTTATTATAAAACTATTTCATATTCTCTTCCCAATCTCTTACTGTTTTTATATTAGTATCATCTGCCAATTTTTCTAAATATTTAATTTCATCTTCTTTTAAGATAATATTTAGAGACTCTTTTGCCTCTTCAACTTGATGTACTTTTGTAACCCCAATAATTGGTAATGTTCCTTTAGATATAGCCCAAGCAATGCTAACTTGTGCAGGGCTTGCATTATATTTTTTTCCAATAGTTTTTAAGCCTTCAATTAATGCTTCTAATTCTTTTAAGTGAGAATTGTAAGCTTTATCTCTCGCAGTATCTTTTTTGAATGGATTTGAAACATTATATTTTCCTGTTAATGCTCCTTGTTCTAAAACCATATAAGAGAAAAACATAATGCCTTTATCTTTAGAATATTTTAATATACCAGAGTTTTCAGAAAATCTATCTAATAGGCTAAAATGATTTTGAATAGCTGATATTTTTAATCCTTCTTTTTCAAGTATATCTTCAGCTTCTTTGATTTGTTCTATATTGAAATTTGAAAGTCCAATACTTTTAATTTGTTTATCTTTAGCTATTGGTATTATATAATTTATCCATTTTCTAAAGTCTGAAGGATTGTGAATCCAATATATATCTATTTTGTTAGTATTAAGACGTTTTTTACTTTCATCTAGCATTTCTTTAATAGGATTATCAGATTTTCCAGCTATTTGAGGAGTAAATTTTGTTGAGATTATGATATCATCCGTATTTGGCAAATTTTTAATAAAATTACCCAATATACGCTCTGAACTACCTTCTCCATAAACTGCAGCGGTATCCCATAAATTTAACCCTAATCTAATTGCTTTATCAAATACAGGTTTTAATTCTTCTTCAAATAAACTATTTCCAAAAACTTGATCTCCTCCTGCAAAACCTGCTCCCCAAGACCAAGCTCCTAATGCTATTTTAGGCATTTTTACTTCCATAAAATTAACTCCTTATCATATGTTATTAAATTATTTTGGATTATAAATATTTTTTCTATAATATCAAATATTTAATTGTTATAGTTAATTATGCTTAATAGGTATGGAAGTGAGATTATTATATTTATTAATTATTAATATTTTATTACAAAATAAAATAGTTAAAATAAAAAAGCCACCGTAAATAACAGCAGCTTTCATAATTTTTATATTTCAGTAAAAATTAATATCTAGTTTCATAAGGTAAAAGTGCTATATTTCTAGCTCTTTTAATAGCTTTAGTAACTAATCTTTGATGTTTAGAACAAGTACCGTTTAAGCGTTTAGGTATAATTTTACCGCTGTCTTTAACATATCTTTTTAATAATTTAATGTCTTTATAATCTAAAACATCAATATTATTTTTGCAGAAATAGCAAACTTTTTTCTTAAAGAATTTTTTTCTGCCATCTTTTTCATTAGCTTCTTTATTGAAATGAGGTTTTCTTTCACCTTTAGCTTTTACTTCTTCTTCGTTATTATTATTATTTTCATTATTTTCTAAATCCATTGTTTTTCTCCTAAAAAATTATACTATTAATTATTAAAATGGTACTTCATCATCATCTTCAAAACTGCCTAAATCAACATTTCCGCTAGAAGCAGAAGGAGAATAGGCAGTATCCATACCGGGAGCTGCATTAGCAGAAGTTCCAAGCATCTGCATAGACTGCATAATGATTCTCACTTTAGATCTGGCAGTATTAGTATCTTTATCCTGCCATCTTTCCTGCCTTAAAGTACCCATCACAGCAACTTGCTTTCCTTTTGTAAGATATTTGCTTACAGTTTCAGCCATTTTTCCGAAAGCAACAACATCAAAGTAATTAACTTCAGTAGTGTTTTTGCTGCTTACATAATAATTATTTGCTATAGAAAACTCAGCAACAGCACTTCCGCTAGGTAAATATTTAGATACAGGATCTGCTGTAAGTCTTCCTATTAAAGTTACACTGTTAAAATCTGTAGCCATAATAAAACCTGCTTAAGCCTCTTTAGAAGCTTCTTCATTAACATTTTCTTTATTGTTTTCTTTTTTATTTTTTTGAATAATTTCATCTAAACGAACTATTATGAATCTTAATATGCTAAGCTCATAGCGAAGTTCTTTTTCAATGCTTGATAAACTGCTTCCGTCGCATCTAAAATGGTAATAATAGAATTTACCCTGATTAACTTTACGAATAGGGTAGCTTAAATTATGAATACCATAATCAGCTTCATTAAAAATTTCTGCATGATAGTTTTGAAGAATAGTTTTTACATGATCTTTTGCATTTTGATGCACAGCGTCATTGATTTCTGTTACGAATAATATTTCATATTCTCTCATTGTTTTTAACTCCTTGGACAAAGCTTCTCTGAGTTTGTATTAAATTTTAACTCTATAAAGAAGCGAAGTATGTATTTTAATCAAAATATAATAAATTATTTTTTAGAAAAAGTCAATATATATCACTTTATTATCAAGTTATGTTTAATAAAGTGTAAAAAAATATCCATAAGTAAACATAATGTATTTGATTTTATTATTCAATAATAGTATAATAATAAATAATAAAAATCTTGGAGAACAAAATGAGAAAATTACTAGTTATGTTTTTGTTGGTAGCTATATCAATATCAGTTCATGCATACCAAACTGTTCCTTTCATGTTTAATGATTTAGTACCTTATGGAATCACTCCTGATGAAGTTAATGAAATATTAATGGCTTCTAATTTTTCTTCAGCAGCTGCTGAGCCTGTAAGCGGTACATTTTATGTTAGTAAATATCCTGATCCTGATTTAGTATGGTATAATCCTCATACTATGAAATGGATAAATGTTAAATTTACTACTAATGATGTTTCAGAAATTTTCACAAGAGATGAAAATATTTTATATTTTAATTTCATTGTTACTAATGAATTTAAATGTATGACAGTTAGAGCTGATGCCATTAATGAAGAAGCTACTTTAGCTGGAAAAGAAACTAAATGGGCTTATAAATTCTTCTTTCATGAAGATAAATTATTTGCTGTAAGTGCTGTTTATGAAGGTGATTACACATTAGAACAGTACAAATCAAGAAATGAAGGTAAAGAATATGCTCACCCAGGTTATGTAATGTCAAGAGGTTTATTCAGCAGAACTTTAGGCGGTTTCCATATGAAATACGGCGGATTCCACAATAGCGGATATACTACTTTTGATGATTTCACTTCTATGAGATATGGTAATTATGCCAATAGTGCTGCTAATACTTCTTTAGCTGTTTATTATGCTACTTATGCCGGCAAAAGTATTAACTTTGTTGCTTCTTATGTAGATAATTTTAGAATGCAGCCTATAGCTAATAGATTCCAAAACTTATATTATGAAAATTATTTTGATTTTGCTGATGTTCCTGTAGGAATACCTCCAGAAATCAAACCTCCAAAAGATGAAAATACTGAGAACAATAATAACAATGAAACTCAAGCTACTGAAAACGCTCAGTAATTATAATTGATTTTAATAAATAGAGAGTCTGTATTTTGCAGGCTCTCTATTTTTTTATATTATAGTTTAAAAAATATATTTATTTTTTGCAAAAAAGATTCATACATGATATAATCTTTCAAATTAATAACTTTTATTAATGGGAGAGGTTTTTTATTATGGAGTTAAATGAATTGACTATAATTCAAATAAGAGAAAAATTAAAAAATAAAGAAATAGATGCTCCTACATTAGTTGATTCTATCATAAAAAAAATAGAAGAAGACAATAAAAGAGATGATAAAATATATGCATATATTGAAATTTTCAAAGAGGAAGCATTAGAACAGGCTAAAAAAGCACAGGAAAGAATCAATAACGGAGAAGATTTGCCTTTGCTTGGAGTTCCATTGGCTATTAAAGATAATTTATGTTATAAAGATCATTTGATGACAGCTTCTTCAAAGATGCTTGAAGGTTATAAAGCTCCTTATACAGCACCAACAGTTCAGAGATTAATAGATAACGGAGCTATTATTATAGGCAGAACTAATATGGACGAGTTTGCTATGGGAGGTACTACAGAAACTTCAAATTACGGAGTTACTAGAAATCCTAAAAATAGAGCTCATGTTCCAGGAGGTTCTTCAGGCGGTTCTGCTGCTGCAGTTGCTGCTAATTTTGCTTTCGGTGCTTTGGGTAGTGATACAGGAGGATCAATAAGACAGCCGGCTTCTTTCTGCGGTATAGTTGGTGTTAAGCCTACTTATGGAAGAGTTCCTAGACTAGGCTGTGTTGCTATGGCAAGCAGTTTAGACCAAGTGGGACCTTTAACTAAAGATGTTAAAGATGCTGCTTTAATGACTAAGATTATTTCAGGATTTGATCCTAAAGAATCTACTACTTTAAATATCCCTGTACCTGATTATAATTCTTATTTAGATGGAAATATTAAGGGTATGAAAATAGGACTTGCTAAAGAGTATTATGATACAGATTTAATATCTCATGATGTTAAAGAGAATGTTATGGATGCTATAGGCAAATTAAAAGATCAGGGTGCCGAAATTGTTGAGATTAGTTTGCCTAATGCTAAATATGGCTCAAGAGTTTACACAGCAGTCATGGATGTTGAGGTTGCTTCTAATATGGGAAGATATGATGGTATAAGATACGGATATCACCCTAAAGGTGATTTTAATTTAGATGAATATTATTATACTTCAAGAAGTGTAGGACTTGCTTTTGAAACTAGAGCTAGAATATTATTCGGTACTTTGATGACAGGTAAAAAATTCTTCTACAGCCATTATCAGCATGCTTTGAAAGTAAGAAAACTTATGCAGATGGATTTTGATAATGCATTCAAAAATGTTGATGTTATAATTTCTCCTACTTCTCCTGTAACTGCAGGGCTTTTAGGCACTAGGGATCAAACAGACAGTGCTTTAAGTTTCTTGGCTGACAGTTATGTTTCTAATATTAACTTGGTTGGCTTACCTGCTATGAGTGTACCTTGCGGTGCAGATAAAAACAATATGCCTATTGGTATACAATTTATTACTAAACAATTTAATGAAGTTGATATGTTTAGAATGGCTTATGCTCATGAATTGGCTAATAAATAATTTAAGTTAGTTTTGAAAATATAAGGGGGCTTTAATGCCTCCTTTTTTATTGATTTATAAGAATATTTAATGATATTAATTATTTTACTTTTGTTAGAGTAACGAGTATATCTTCATTTTCTATATGTTTGAAAGTTCCTTCATAACCGTATTTTTTGCATCCTCTGATAACACTTTCACAGCTTGAATGTCCGCTCACTAAAACTTCTATGATTGTATTTAATTCTATATTATTAATAGCAGCACATTTTGCCTGAAAAGAGGCTTGAGAACATGACATTCCTCTAGTATCTACTTTTATAGTATCGGGCATATAAAATCCTTTTAAATTAAAATAAAGATGTATAATATTTTTTTATATAAGTTTTGTTTAGAAAAATTCTTATTATAAGAATTATATTTTTATCTAAATCTTTTTTATAATTTTTGCCTCTGCCTTGTATTATCATAACTCTATTAAGTTTTAAGAATACAAAGCAGAGGCAAAGTTTATTATATTACTTCCAAAAATTTGCTTCATTATCTCTCTTTTTTTATTATTGCAGCACACGGCTGTAAAAGAGATATATCACGCAGCAGTATTTTCTTTCATTGTAAAACCAATGATTATACAAAATACTAATCCTAAAATAACAGCTCCCATTCCATAAGCAGTAGGACCAGCAGTAGAACTTGCTAAATTAAAGTTATGAGCAAATCCTGCACCAACTAACATACCTATAACGAATATAAAACTGTCCATATTTCCTTCCGCAGATTGTATAACTTGTCTTCCAGGACATCCTGCACCTAAAGTGAAAGCTAATCCTGTAAGAATCATTGATACAGTATTCCATAAAATATTTGTATGGGCTATTGGCTGATTTTCCATAGATAAATTAAATCTGCTTGTAGCTATATTAACTATAAAAGCAGCAACGATAAAAGCTATAACACCTTTAGTCATATGGAAATCTTTCATAAATATTCCATCTCTAAGTCCGCCTACAGTACAGAATCTTGATTTTTGTGCTATAAATCCTATCACTATAGAAGCTATTAATGCTATTACTATAGGAGCTTTCATACTTCCAGGGCCAGATTCAGAGAAAAATATAGGACCGCCTTCAGAAAATTTAGTTTGTTTTAGTAATAGAATTAATAGAATTATTGATATAACTAACGGCAAGAATCCTACTAACTTATTTTTATAAGCTTTTGGCTGACCTAAAGAGAAATTTTGTTTCCAAAAGAAAACTCCTATTCCTCCACCTATAATGATGCCTATTAAACCGAATATTCCGTTAATATCACCGCCTGCCACTCTAAGCAAAGTTCTCCAAGGACAGCCCAAGAAAACTAAAGCTCCTATCATAGCAAAGAAGCCTAAACAGAATCTTATAATAGGTGAACTTCCTCCCTTAGGAACAAATTCCTTAGAGAGCATTGCTGAAACTGTAGCACCAATAACAAGCCCAATTAATTCAGGTCTTATATATTGTACTGCAGCCGCTCTATGTAATCCCAAAGCTCCAGCCAAATCGCGGGTAAAACATGCTATACATATACCCATATTGGCAGGGTTTCCCATTACAGCGAGCCAAGCAGCTATAGCACCTATAACAGCACCTGCTATTATAACTCCTATAGAGCTTGTGAAAATGTTTTTATTCATTTTCAACTCCTTTAATATATTTTTTTCAATTTTATAATAAAAAATGTTTATTATCAATATATAAGTTTTTTTTTGACAATTATTGTTATTTGTTTTAAAATAAATTATTAGTTTATAATACAATTATGGATTTTAATTATGTTTTATTTGCAAAAAGAAAGTGAATTTTTAGATGAGTATAAGGATGTAGCTTTTATAATAGGGTCTCCTGAATTTTTTGGTGCTAGGGCAGAAGATGATGATAAGATAAATGTACTTATGATGTGCATTGCATATAAAGATATTGAAACAGGATATATAGAAAAAAATAAAAAAATAGTTGTAAGAATGAAAATTGATGAAAAAGAGTTGGATTATTATAAAAAGATAATTAAGAGAGAGTCTGTTGTAAAATTGAAAGTTAGATACGAAAAAGAACAGGGAGAAGAATTAGCAGAGTTTTTGCTTGCTGATATTATAGATAATAATTACAAAGATGAAGATTTAAATAAAATGCTTAGAGACTATTTAAAGCCTATTTATTATAGTGATGAGGTTCTTGGGAGTTTTTTATATAATAGAATGGTAGGTTCTTTTGATAAAGAGATTGAATGGCTTAATAATAAAAAAGTGCTTATGGCATTTGATGATTCTACTGAAAGTGATAAAAATAAAGCTGTTAATTTTTTAAGAGATATATTTTTGGATAAGGAAGAATTCGACAAAAAAATAAAGGAATACTCTGCAAGAAAGATTATAAGAGAGGGTAACAATATTTCTTCTAAAAATGGTGGAAATACTATTGATGAGGAAGTATTTATTAAGGAGTTTATGAGTAAAATTGATTTTTTAGAGATTATAGTTCATGAAAAAGATGATTATGTTAATTATAGATTGGGAAATAAGAAAGTTTTTAAAATGGATATAATTGCTGAGGGTAATCTTAGCGGAAATTTATTTAATGCTTTTATAAGTCCTTTTTAGTGAAAAATATATTTTTTACTATTACATATTAAATGTATAAAATGTATTATTGTATTATAATTAATAATAGTATATAATAACTATTATTAATAAATATCTATATTTATAATATTGACATTTTCTAATATAATCGGTAAAATATTTTTAAAAATGATTATGGATTTTTATATATGATGAGAAGTGTCATAAAATCCAAAATAAACAGACTTACAGTTACAAGGACAGATTTAAACTTTAGAGATTCAATAACTATAGATGAGGCTCTTCTTGATAAATCAGATATAATGGATGGGGAGAGGGTATCGGTTATTAATTTAAGTAATGATATTCGCTTTGAAACTGAAGTTGTTAAAGGTATAAGGGGTACAGGTATCATAGGTATAAATGGAGATAATGTCCATTATGCAAAAAAAGATGATACTATAATAGTTCTTTTCTACGGGCATATACCGGAGGAAAATATAAAGAAGCATAAAACTAAAATAATATTTGTTAATTCGTATAATATGGTACTTGAATAATAAAAATTAGGAGAGATATTATGGAAAAAATTTTCAAAGCAGGTATTGATATTGGTTCAACTACTGCAAAAATGGTTGTATATGATAATGACAACATGATATTTAAAACTTATGTTAGACATAATGCCGACATAAAAGATACATTATTGTCAATATTAGATAACTTACAGGCTATGCATGGCGATTTGAAACTTTCACTTGCTATGACAGGTACTGCAGGTATGGGGGTATGTGAAAAGACAGGTGTTAGCTTCGTACAAGAGGTAATTGCTTCTTCAACAGCTATCAGAAAGATTTATCCTTACGGAAGAACATTAATAGATATCGGAGGAGAAGATGCTAAAATTATAGTATTTGATGATAACTTCAAAGCCGATATAAGAATGAATGGTAACTGTGCAGGCGGTACGGGTGCTTTCATAGACCAAATGGCTACACTTCTTAATGTTCAGCCTTCAGAGCTTTCTACATTAGCAGAAAAATCAACTTCTATTTATCCTATGGCAAGCAGATGCGGAGTATTCGCAAAAACAGATGTACAAACTCTTATAAGCCGTGATATTCCTAAAGCTGATATTGCTAAAAGTATATTCCAAGCTGTAGCTGTTCAAACAGTTAATACTTTGGCTAAAGGTTTTGAGATTAAGCCTAAGATATTATTTACAGGCGGTCCTTTAACATTCCTTCCAGAATTAAGAAGAACTTTCTTAGCTCTTTTAGATGCTACAGAAGATGATATGTATACTGTTGATCACCCAGAATTAACAGCTGCAATAGGTGCTGCTTTCGGTGAAGCAGAAGAGCAGACTATAATAAAAGTTTCTGATTTTACTAAATTAGTTCAAAATATTTCTGCAGAGGTAAAAATAACTAATTCTAAAACAAGAGAAGCATTATTTTCAAGTCAGGAAGAATATGAACAGTGGCAGGAAGAGCATAGCAAAGATAAAGTAAGAGCTGCTGATGTTTCTACTGTTAATGGTAAAAATACATTCTTAGGTATAGACTCTGGTTCTACTACTACAAAAATCGTTATTATAGATGAAGACGGACAGGTAGTATTAAGACATTACAGAAACAATAACGGCAACCCAGTAGGTGCTGTTACTGAAGGTCTTACAGAGATAAAAAAAGAATTAGATGAAAAAAATATTAAAATAAATATAGCAAGAACTGCCGTTACAGGATACGGTGAAGACTTGATAAAAGCTGCCTTTAATATGGACGAAGGTATCGTTGAAACTATGGCACATTACAGAGGTGCTAAGGCTTTTGATAAAGATGTCAGCTTCATACTTGATATAGGCGGACAGGATATGAAGGCTATATTCATTAAAGACGGTATTATAGAAAATATTGAAATTAATGAGGCTTGTTCTTCAGGATGCGGTTCATTTATAGAAACATTTGCAAGAGGAATGGGTTATAAAGTAGCTGATTTTGCTAATATTGCCTGCGAATCCGCAAGCCCTTGTGATTTAGGAAGCCGCTGTACAGTATTTATGAATAGTAAAGTTAAGCAATCATTAAGAGAAGGTTCTTCTGTTTCTGATATTTCTGCTGGTCTTGCTAAAAGTGTTACATTAAACTGTTTCACTAAAGTATTAAAAATTACTGATACTTCTATTTTAGGAGATCATATAGTCGTTCAAGGCGGTACTTTCAAAAACTCTGCTGTTCTTCGTTCTGTAGAAAAGTTTTTAGATAAAAAAGTTATTCGTCCTGATATATCTGAGCTTATGGGTGCTTATGGATGTGCATTGCTTGCTTTGGATACTTATAATACAAAAGAAGAAGATACTACATTTGTAGGTTTGGATAATTTACAGGAAGCTAATGATTATGAAAGAAAACAGCTTACTTGTAAAGGATGTGAAAATCTTTGTACTGTTACAAGATTAAAATTTAAAGATTTAAAATCATTCTACACAGGAAATAAATGCGAAAGAATATTCTCAAATAAAGGTACAGGCGAAAAGAAATATGGTATGGATATTACTCAGAAAAAACTATCTCTTCTTTTTGACAGACCTTTAGCACCTGATTCAGATGAAATAAAAGGTACTATTGGTATACCTCGCGTACTTAATATGTATCAAAACTTCCCATTCTGGGCTACTATACTTGTAGAATGCGGATACAGAGTGCAGTTATCATCTCCTTCTAGTATGGCTATAGCTGAAAAAGGTTCTGGTACTGTTATGAGTGATAATATATGTTTCCCTGCTAAAATAGCTAACGGACATATATATGATTTGATAGAATCTAAAGTAGACAGAATATTCTATCCTTCTGTAGTTTTAGAAAAAACTGAAGATGACGGAAGTTTCAATAGTTATAACTGCCCTGTAGTAACAGGATATCCAGATGTAATAGACAGTTCTATCAGCCCATTAACTAAATACGGCATACCTTTTGATGCTCCGACAATTTCTTTCTTGAATGAAGATTTATTATATAAAGGCTGTAAAGCTTATTTTGTAAAAGTGCTTGGAATAAATAAAAAAGATTTTGACAGAGCTTTCAAAATGGCTTTAAAAGAGCAGGAGAGAATCAAAAAAGAATTAAAAGCTGAAGGCAAAAAAATAATAGAACATGCCAAAGAAACTCAGACACCTACTATACTTATAGTAAGCAGACCTTATCATATTGACCCATTAATCAACCATAAAATACCTGAAACTATTGCTTCATTCGGTATTAATGTACTTACTGAAGATGGTCTTGATATAGATGAATCTCTTGCTGATGTACAAGTATTAACTCAATGGTCTTATCCTAATAAAATGTTTAAAGCTGCTTTGTGGGCTGCTAAACAAAATGACATGAAACTTGAAGTAGTTCAAATTAATAGTTTTGGATGCGGTCCAGATGCTACTACTTCAGATGAAATAAAATCTATACTTAATGCTTATGGTAAGAGTCCTACTTTGGTAAAAGTTGATGAAATATCAAGCCCTGGAAGTATCAGATTAAGAATACGCTCTATGATAGAAAGTATGAAAATGAAAGGCGATTTCATACCTAAAGAAAAACCTGAAAGAACTATCATTAAAAGATATGAGAAAAATGATAAAAGAAAAATACTTGTTCCTAAATTCGCTCAATTCTATGACGGCATGATACAAACTCTTTTGGAAAGAAGCGGATATGAACCTATAGCTTTACCAGATCCTGATGTAGAATCTGTAGAATTAGGTTTAAGATATGCCAATCAAGATATATGTTACCCTGCTACTATTGTAGTTGGTGATATTATAAGAGCAGTTCAAAGCGGACAGTATGATCCTAATGAAATAGCTGCTGGTATTACTCAGACAGGAGGACAATGCCGTGCTAGTAACTATGCTTCTCTTATAAAAAGAGGTTTAATTAATGCTGGTTATCCAGATGTTCCAGTAGTAACTGTAGGGCTTACTGTAGCTAATGATCAGCCTGGTTTTGAAGTATCAAAAATGGATTTGATGAAAGAAGGTATTGTAGCTATGCCTTATGCTGATGCTATATCTACAATGTACTACTACACTGCAGCCCGTGAGGTTAAAAAGGGAGAGGCTTTGGCTCTTGCTAATAAATATATAGCTTTACACCCTAAAGATTTTGCTCTTAAACCTACTGATAAATTATTAAAACAAGCTGTTGCTGAGTTTAATGCTATTGAAACTAATGATTTGGATATGCCTAAAGCTGGTTTGGTAGGTGAGATTTATGTAAAATATAATAACTTTGCTAATGGCGATGTTTGCGATTGGCTTATGGCTAAAGGAGTTGAAGTAATAGTTCCGCCTGTATTTGACTTCTTTGTACAGAAAGTTATAAGCGAACAGGTAAACAAAGAAACTCATGCAAGAGAGGTATCATTCCTTGGATATTACGGCTCTAAACTTTCAGAAAAAGTTATTGATGTAAGAGTAGATTCTATTAATCAGATAATGTCTAAATTCAAAGGTTTCAGACCTGCTCATCATATTCGTCAAATAGCTGAAAATGCTGCTAAAGTTACTGCTATGACTAACCAATTCGGAGAGGCTTGGCTTTTACCTGGTGAAATAGCTACTTTCGCAGAAGAAGGTGTTAATAATGTACTTTGTTTACAGCCTTTCGGTTGTATTGCTAATCACATTATAGCACGCGGTATTGAAACTAGACTTAAAACTAGATATCCTAATTTGAATCTTCTTTATTTGGATATGGATGCTGGTGCTAGTGAAGTTAATACTATAAACCGTTTAGAGTTCTTTGTTCGTTCTGCTAAAGACAGTATGAACAGTGTTATGTCTCAAGAAAGTATAAAAGATGAAGTTGGAGCTTATGCTAAATAATTAGTATTAGTTACTTAAAATATAAAAAAGATTAATAATGAAAGGCTTACAGATTATGATAATTTGTGAGCCTTTTTTATTGTTATTTTACAGCTGTTAGTAATTAGACTTGTTTTAAAACTACTTGAAAAGGTTATATATGAAATTTTAGTAATTTATTAATTATAAAAATAATGTTTTATATATTGTATAAAATATTATTTAAGTATATAAATATGCAGCCCTTATTCTAATTTAGGCTGTACATGATGCTTAACTATAACTTCATTAGTATGCAGATGAGACTTACTTAGTATGCAGTTAAATGGTGGCATCTTAAAATAAGTGTATAAGAATAATAAATAGATAAAAGCAAAGGATAAAACTTATGAAGAGATATTTAACAATAAAAAATTTCAGAAACATTAATCCTATAATAGTGAGCAAAGAGGCATCAGACAAAGAAAAAGAAAATGAAGTAAAATACGGCAGATTATATATTAACGGCGATGTAGAGCAGGGGGCATTAATAAGTATTATAGGAGCCAATGGCACTGGGAAAAGTAATATACTTTCAGCTATAGAAAAAGCATTTAAAGGGGGTATAGATGATAAAATAGATAACCCTAAAATAGAAGGTTTTATAGGATGCAAGCCTGAGTTAGAAATATTTATTGAATCAGACAGCGGTCTTATATATAAAGGTAAGTGTGAAGCTATAGAGATAAAAAAAGAAGGCTATGGTGATGAATATAAATATAAACTTGTATGGGAATTAGAAGAAAATAAAATTAATACTGATATTATATTAATTAAAGATTATTTATTAAAGATAACAGATTATATATTTAGAAGAGAAATGAACATAGATGAAAAGAATAATAAAAAAAATATAGATGAAGAGAATATAATTTATGATATTTATAAGAATAATTATGAACTTGATAATAAATCAAAAAAAGAATACACTTATGAAGATATATTAGATTATACCGTATCAAAAATAATGGATATAATTTATAAGTACAAAGAAAATGAAAATATAGATAAATTAAAATTATTAGTGAGCTTGCTTGATAAAACATTTTATATAGAAAATGAAACTTCTAAATATTATGAGTTTGATTTTAATGAAGATTTAATTGATAAAAATTATTTTGAAAAATTATTGTGTATATTAAAAGAAATTGAATGTAAAGATATAAATATATATGTTCATAGAGAAAATATAAAAGACAGTGAGCTTACAATAAAATGTTATGGAACTAGAATAGATAATATTATATATAAATCTAATTTTCTGCGTTCATTATTCAAAGCCTCTGATAATATGGATATGTATAATAATTTAATAGAAAACTATACTGATATATTATTGGATGTTGCTTTTACAAAGCAGACAGAAAGCGAGATAAATAAGCTTTTTGACAGCACTGTATCAAAGAAATTCAATGAGCTTTATAAATCAGATAATGAATATAAATTTAAAATAGCATTAGAGGAGCGTACTATAAAAATATATTTTGAAACTAAAAACGGACTTACAAATTTAGAAAATGAATCTGAAGGCTTTAATTGGTTTTTTAGTTTATTCTTCAATACAATAAATCCTAATGAATTAAAAAAAGGCGATATAATAATAATTGATGAACCAGAACAGCATTTATCAGTACCTTTAATTAAAGAGCTAAGAAAATTTTTAAAAGAGTTTGCAAAAGAGAATGGAATTACTATAATAACATCCACTCAAATACCTTATTTTGCTGATATTAATTATTTAGATGAGTTAAAAATAGTAGAACCTAAACAAGACGGCATTGGGGTAAAAATAGAAAATGACTTCTCTGCCACTTACGGAAAAGTAGATACATTAGAAAAAATTATCAATGCATTTGGAGTTAAGCATATAGATATTATGAGAGATACTAAAATAGTATATGTTGAAGGTATTACAGATTATAATTATATTACAGCTTTCAAATTATTAATGGAGTATATAGAAAACAAAGAAATAAATACAGCTTTTATGCCTATTAATGGGGTGGGAAGACCTAATGATGAAAGACAAAAAAATGATATAATAGATTCTTTATTTAAACTTTCTAGTAATCCAATTTTATTAATTGACAGTGATATTTCGGCAGATCAATTTACAGAATTAGCAGAAGGAACAAGTTTGAAAATAACTCAGCTTAAAGATATTAATCCAAATTTCATTACAATAGAAGATTTATTTGATGATAAAGATAAACGAACTTATAAAATATATGAAAATCATAAAGATGCTTTGCTTTCTGCTTTGTTCAAAAATAATATAATAGACTATTATGAAAAAAATATGATATCTCAGTTAACTATTGATAATTTCTTTAAGGTTATTAGAGAAATAGATTAGTTAAAAATTATACTAAAAAATAATAGGTATTATATAGTATTTTGATATATGATTCATTAAAGTATTTAAATTTAGAATATAAGTACAAAAAAAAATAAAATTTTCTCAAAAAATAATAAAAAATTAATATTTTAGGGAACTTTCATATATTAAATTCGTCTAATTAGTAAATTAAATATACTAATAGGGAGTAGACCTATGAAAAGGAATCTTTTTATTATCATCGCATTATTATTAACAGCAGTAGTATGTAATGCACAAACTGCACAAACTAATGAAGTTTCATACGAGCTTGACAATGTAAAAGTTGTTAATAAAAATGGCTTAGCCATTAATGATTTTATATCATTATGGAAATCTGATCCTAATATAATATTAGTTGATGTCAGAACACCTCAAGAAATTAAAGAAACAGGAACTATAAAAAATGCTGTCAATATTGATTATAGGGCTGAAGGCTACAGCAAAAAACTTTTATCATTGGATAAAAATAAAAAATATATGTTCTACTGCAAAACAGGAGGACGCTCTGGAAAGACAGTGCAGTATTTGATTGATAATGGATTTAAAAATGTTAACTATCTTAAAGAGGCAGGATATATAGAATTTTCATCTGCTTTGAAATAATTATATTTATTAAGTACATAAAATATAAGGGACTGTTATTACAGCCCCTTTTTTATATAAAAAATCATTTAAATATTATACGCGCTGTATTATCAATGGCACTCTCTGGAACATTCTTATATTCTTTTAGAGTTTTTATTATTAAATCTCTTATATCAAGTCCTGTATGTATGGTATTTTCACCGTACTGAAATAAAGGTTTGCCGCTTTCATCAATATATTTTTCTCCTCCATTAAATATATAATCGGCAACAGCGACTACATATTTTTCATTGTCATTTATACTTTTTCCTTTTATATATGATTCTAAAAGTTTTCCATTACTGTCGAAATTAATAATGCAGTCTTTTGAAACCTGTAAAAATGCTCCTTCTCCTTTTCTCGAAGCTGATAATTCTAATATATTTTTTAAATCTTTTCCATTTAAAGTTGTGAGTATTATCAAATTATCGAATGGGAAAAACTCATACATATTTCCTAATGTAACTTTTCCGCTTGGAAGTTTTCCTCGTAGAGAACCTGAATTTATTAATGCTATATCAATACCTTCCTGAGATGAAGCAGCTATATCAGAAACAAAATTTCCTAAAGCAGTAGATTTATTTCTAACATTTTCATCAGTTAATTCATAAGGAAGTTTTGCTATTTCAATATTAAACTCTTTATCTACCTCAATCTGCATTTGATTTATTTTAGCCAATATATTTTCATCTTCTTTTATATTTTCATCTAATCTATTGAGTTTATATTCAGGATAAGCATATTTTCCATTTTTGAATATTACATCAATAGTTCCAATATACTCTCCATATTCCCCCGTCTGAACTATTGTGGTATTTCCTATAACAACAGGAGCATCTAATAGAGTATGAGTATGTCCTCCTATTATTATATTAAATGTATTTGGTATTTCCTGAGCTATTTTTTTATCAGTATCGAATCCTGCATGACTTAATAGAATTGTTATATCATTTGTAGTATTTAATGGTATTTCTGCTAAGAGATTTTTTATAGAGGTAACTTCATCTTCTATATCTATATAATCAAGCCCCTGAATTATATTCATTTTTTCACTTTGCAAAACTCCTACTATTGCAGTATGTATACCGTTAATATTTGTTACTATATATGGAAGAACATAATTTTCGCCTGTTGCTTTTACTTTAACATTACATGCTATTGTTGGGAAATTTCTATTACTTATAATATTATTTAATTGTTCTATTCCAAAATCAAATTCATGATTTCCCAAAGTTGATACATTAAAGCCCATATCATTCATAAGTTCTGCTTCGTCCATACCTTGATATACAATAGAAAATACGCTTCCTGCAATTGTATCGCCGGCATGCATTACTATAACATTTTTATTTTCTTTTTTTACATTATCAATAAAAGTTTTTCTTCTAGCGGCACCTGCATATCTGTTTGTAGAGCCGTCTTCTTTTGATATAGTAATAAATTCCTTATTTTTTGAATGTGTGTCATTTACATGTACTATTGTAAGAACTTTTTGATTATTTACATCATTAGAACATGATAAAATTAAAAAAATAGAAATAATTAATACATATAAGTTTTTCATTTTAGTATCCTAGCATATAATAGTTTAATGATATAATATTAACTTTTAAAGTCAATAATTTAAAGTTTGACTAAAACATAAATAGGTTTATTATATATCATAAAATATAAACTATATTAAAAAATAATAGATGAGATAATTATGAGTAATGAAGCAGTATTAGATAATAATAATTCAAAATCAAATGATCTTGCAAATAAGCCTGTAGGAAAATTGCTTTTTCAATTAGCACTTCCAGCAATAGCCGCACAAATAATAAATGTACTTTATAATGTTGTAGACAGAATGTATATAGGGCATATTCCTAATATTGGGGCAATGGCTTTAACAGGGGTAGGAGTTACAATGCCTGTTATAATGGCGGTTTCGGCATTTGCATATCTTATCAGCATGGGCGGTTCTCCTAGAGCTTCTATTATGATGGGAAGGCAGGATTATAATAAAGCTGAAGAAATAGTTGGAAACTGTGCTATGACATTAATTATCATTTCAGTAACTTTAACTATAATATTATTATTATTTTCAAGGCCTCTTCTTATGATTTTCGGAGCAAGTGAAAATACTATTATATATGCATTAAGATATTTAAGAATATATTCAATAGGCACAATATTCGTTCAATTAGCTTTAGGACTCAATGCTTTTATCACTGCTCAGGGAAAAGCAAAAACAAGTATGTTTACAGTTTTGATAGGTGCTTTAACTAATATAATATTGGATCCTATATTTATATTTGTATTTAATATGGATGTAAGAGGTGCTGCACTTGCCACTATTATATCGCAGGCTATATCATGTATATGGATACTTTCTTTTATGACTTCAAATAGAAGCATATTAAAATTGAAATTAAAAAATTTAAAAATATCTCCTAATATAATACTTCCATGTTTAGCTTTAGGTTTTTCACCGTTTATAATGCAGTTTACAGAAAGTATTTTATTTGTATCTTTTAATACATCGCTTTTGAAATACGGAGGAGATTTAGCCGTTGGTGCCATGACTATACTAAGCAGCATTATGCAGTTTTCTTTTCTTCCTATAATGGGACTTACTCAAGGAGCTCAGCCTATTATAAGTTATAATTACGGAGCAAATAATTTAAATAGGGTAAAATCTGCTTTTAAGATACTCTTAATAAGCTGTATTTCTTTTTCTTTTTTAATGTGGTTTATATCTGAATTTTTTCCTTATGTTTTCGTGAGGATATTTACAAGTAATGAAGAATTAATAAATTATGCTGTTTGGGCTTTAAAAATATATATGGCAGCTTCATTAATATTCGGAGCACAAACCGCATGTCAGCAGACATTTGTTGCTTTAGGAAATGCTAAAATATCTGCATTCTTAGCTATATTAAGAAAGGTAATATTATTAATACCTCTTATATTTATATTACCGATATTTTTTGAAAATAAAGTAATGGCGGTACTTCTTGCAGAACCTATAGCTGATTTTTTAGCTGTTTGTACAACTGTAACATTGTTTACAATTTCTTTTAAAAAATTACTTAAAAATAGTTCTATATAGTAATATTAGACTTGTTTCAAAACTACTTGACAATATTAATTATAAAAATTATTTAATTTTCAAATTACAGAGAAGATATTTTATATGTTGTACAAATTGTTATTTTAGTATATAAATATGCAGTCTTTCGCCACAGGCGTACTTCGTATGCTTCTCGCCGCAGGCGGGCTGTGCCTGTGCCACACCGAAGGCGGACAGGCGTCACAAAAGAAGTGGGGGTGTGGCACGACTGTGTACTTCGTAGGGCTAGTCCCCACAAATTATAAATAAAATTACTTTTGAAACAAGTCTAATATTATGAATGAGAATTATAACATTTTTAAATAATGTAAATGAAATTTAAAAATATATTTTATAAAAGTAAAAGTAATTGCAAAAAATAACAAAATATTTTACACTATATTGGAAAATATTATTTTATTTAAGTATCATAAGATTATGAATAGCAGAAATAATTTAAATATTAAAATAAGTTTATTTATTATAATACCTATAATAGTTATAATAATGATATGCTGTATTATAACTATTATGTATACATATAATATTTCTAGAGATATGTCATTATCTGCAATAGATCAAATATCTGAAGTTAAATTGCTGAATATGAAAGATGTCGTCAATAGTGAATTAAATTTCATTAGAAGTATAAAAATTGTGTCAGAAGAATTATACAGCAGCAGCATAAGAAATAGAAAGATATATGAAAAATTTATGGATAAATTTGCTAAAAATATCAGTGAAAATGCTGAAGCAGTTTTTTTACTTTTTCTTCCGAATGCAATTGATGATGATAATATATATAGAAATGACAGCTTGTATAAAAATATAAACGGACAATTTGGAATATATATCGGCAAAGATAAAGACGGAAATATATCAAGACTTGATGCTGAAAATTTAGAATTAAAATCATCATTTATAGAAAATGCAATAGAAAAAAATGAAATGTACATAACTCCGATATATACTGTTCAGATGCAAAATAAGTATAAGCAGATTCAAACTTATATAATGCCTATATATTCTAATGATGATAAAATTATAGGTATAATTGGTTTGGATATGAGTTCTGCTAGTATGAATTTTTATAAAGAAAATGATATATCTATTACTTTATTTGATGAGAATGGAAATATTATTTATTGCAACACTGATGTTGAAATTATAGGAGAAAATTTTACTAATTTATATCATCCGTATAATAATTATAATGTAATGGATATTGTAAATTCTAATGAAAGTTTAATAATAGAAAAATACAATTTCAAAAATTTAAATAGATATTTTTATATTGTAAAGCCTATAGAGTTATTTGATAATGTTCATTGGGGTATTGAGGTGGCAGTGCCGTCGGCTATGGTATTAAAAAATAATAGTAAAATGTTTATAATGATAGGAATTATGATTTCTGTGATGATTATTTTAATAATTATTATAATACCTAATATTATAAATAGAAAAGTAATACCTGTAATAAATTTTATTAATAAGAACAAATATAAAATGAAATCATATAATATAGATTTAAATAATTCTGTAAATAATATAAAATCGGATAAAATTACAGATATGAATGCTGATAATAATAACACTATAGAATATTTAAATAGTATTATTAATGTATTGAAAGATAATCAGTATAAGATATCTAATAATTCCAAGTTAGAAGTTTCAAATGATGATAAGTCAAATAATAATTATAAATTTGTAAATTGTATTTCTGATAACTATAAATCCATTGCAGATGAATCTGAAGAGTTAAAGAATATAATAGAGTATTTTAAACTAATAAAATAATATTATTTGACATTAAATGTTATAGAGTATATACTTAATTGAAGTAAAATGCATTTGGATAATAAAATGTTAACAAAATATTATATTCTTATAATTATTCTGATGTCTGTAATTATATCATGTACAAAAATAGAAGAAAGCATTACCGACAGTCCTCCTTCAGGGAAGTATTTTTCATTGCTGATAAATATAGGTCAGGAACCATATACTATGGATCCTAGTAAAAATGTAACATCAGATACTTTAATATATTTAAATCATATATTTGAAGGATTGGTTGGTAAGGATAAAGACGGTAAAGTAATACCTGCTGCCGCTGAAAGTTGGAATGTAAGTGCTGACGGACTTGTGTACACATTTCATTTAAGAAAAGATGCTTATTGGTCTGACGGCAATCCGGTTTTAGCAAAAGATTTTGTTTATTCTTTTAGAAGGCTATTTGATCCTAATACAAAAAGCAAATTCGCATATCAATATAGTTTTATAAATAATTCTAAAGATGTACTTAGCGGTGAAATAGAAACAAAATATTTGGGTGTTGAAGCTATAGATGATTATACATTAGAGATAATATTAGATATGCCTTTAGCTTATTTTATTGAAATTTTATCATACCCTACATTTTATCCTTTAAGAGAAGATATAATAAAACTTCATGGAGATAATTGGACAGAAAAACCTGAAACTTTTATAGGAAATGGAGCATTTAAAGTTGTAGAGAGAAAAATAGATAATAATATTATAATGGAAAAAAATGAATTTTATTGGAATAATAAAGAAGTTATACCAAGCAGGCTAGAGTTTATATTAAAAAATGATCCTCAATACTCTTTGAACTCTGTAAAGAATGGTTCGCTTCATTTTTCAAGAAACTTTCCAATAGAGAATATAGCATCATTGCAAAGATCTGGATATATATACGATGTGCCTAGAATAGGAACATATTTTTATTTTATAAATAATACAAATAGAGTATTATCTGATGTAAATGTGAGAAAAGCATTATCTCTTGTAATTGATAGAAATTATATAGTTGAAAATATCACTAGAAATGGTGAAAAACCTGCAGCAGCTTTTGTACCTTACGGCATACCTGGATTTTTTGGAGATTTTAGAAAAAATGGCGGCGATTATATAGATATAAGTAAAGGAAGTTATGAGAATAATGTTAAAGAAGCAAAGAGACTTATGATCCTTGCCGGATATCCTAATGGTAATGATTTTCCTGTTATGACATTAAAAACCACTTATGGTATACATAGAGATATATTTGAGGCTATACAAAAAATGTGGAAGGAAAACTTAGGTATTGATGTAAATATAGAAGAGTTAGAGTTATCTGATTTATTTACTCAAAGATTTGATAAAAATTTTGAAATAGCAAGCGGAACTTGGAATGGAGATTTTAATGATCCTATAAATTTTCTTTCGGTATTTTTAAGCACATCGCCTAATAATAATAGTGTTTACAATAATACAAGATATGATGATCTTATAAAAACAGCAGCATTAATTACAGATTCATCTCATAGAATGATGACTATGCATAAAGCTGAAGAATTATTAATTAATGATATGGCAATAATACCTATATATTTTTCTAATGAACCATATTGGTATCGCCAAAATTAAAAGGCGTTTTGTATGATTCTATGGGACAGCATAGTTTTGCTATGGCATATTTAGAAGATTAATTTTAATTTAAAATAAAATGTTAGGAGTTAATATTAATGAAAAAAATATTTATTTTATTTATGATTTTTATATCATTTATTATGTCCTGCTCTAATAATAAATCAGAAGACGGCATATCTATATTTATTAATACAGGACCGGAACCCAATACTATAGATCCTAGTATTAATGTAACTTCAGATGCCGTATTCTATTTGATGCATACATTTGAGGGATTAATAGAAAAAGATATGAATGGGAAATTAGTTCCGGGTGTAGCAGAGAGCTGGGAAATAAGTGATGACGGACTTACTTATACATTCAAACTTAGAACTAATTCTAAATGGACAGACGGCAAATCAGTTGTTGCTGATGATTTTGTTTATTCTTGGCAAAGAGTTGTTGATCCTGCTACAGGAAGTCAGTACGGATATCAGCATGAACCTGTAAAAAATGCCAAAGCTATAACAGCCGGAGAGATGCCTAAAGAAAGTTTGGGTATAAAAGCAATAGATGATTATACTTTAGAAGTAACTTTAGAAGCTCCTACTGCTTATTTCTTAGAGCTTTTAACTTTTCCTACATTTTATCCGCTTAGAAAAGATATTATAGAACAGTACGGAGATGAATGGACTTTAAATGCTGATACTTATATAGGAAATGGTGCTTTTAAACTCGTAGAAAGAAACAGAGATGAAAGTCTTGTAATGGTAAAAAATACTAATTATTGGAATATAGAAGATATAGTTCCTGATAAAATAACATTTGTACTTATGGAAAATGAAACTGCTTCAGTTGCAGGTGTTAAAGCAGGTTCTTTGCATTTTGCAAGATCTTTCCCAAGACAGGATATACAGACACTTCAAAAAGAAGGACTTATAGTAATAGAGCCTAGAATATCATCATATTATTATTGTTTAAATTTAACTAATGATATATTAAAAGATGTAAGAGTAAGAAGAGCATTATCTCTTGCCATTGACAGAAATTATATAGTAGAACAGGTTACAAGAGGAGGGGAGAAGCCTGCAGGTGCTTTAGTTCCTTTTGGAATATCAGACTATGAAGGAGATTTCAGAGAAAATGGAGGAGAATATATTGATGTAACTAAAGAAGGATATGCCAAAAATGTTGAGGAAGCTAAAAAATTAATGGCTGAAGCAGGATATCCTAATGGGGCAGGTTTTCCTGTTATGGAGTTTAAGGCAGATCCCGGTATACATGTAAAAATATTTGAAGCTGTTCAGCAGATGTGGAAAGAAAATTTAGGAATTGATGTTACATTAACTCAGGAAGAATGGGCAGTATTTTTGCAAACTAGATATGATAGAAATATTACAATGGCAAGAGGAGGCTGGAATGGCGATTTTGATGATCCTGTAAACTTTATGAGTTTATGCTTAAGTTATTCACCTAATAATTACAGTGTTTATAGTAATAAGGCTTATGATGATATAATAAGTCAGGTTATGCTTTCAGGAGATCAGAAATTCAGAATGGAGACTATGCATAAAGCAGAAGAAATGCTTATGAAAGAAGAGGCTATAATACCTATATATTATTATACAGAGCCTTTGCTTGTATCTCCTAAACTTAAAGGTGTTTATTATGATCCTCTAGGATTTCATAAATTCCATCATTGTTATTTAGAATAGTTTGAAATGTTATCGGCTGTATCCTTATTAAATAAGAATACAGCCTTTTTTAAGAAGATATATGTTAATTTTCTGATGGTTTCTTAATAAATCCAAGTATAAAAGCAGTTATAACAGAACCTATTACTATAGCAAGCAAATATAGAAGCGGATTATTAACTATAGGAAGAACAAATATTCCGCCATGAGGAGCTCTTAATTGTATACGAAAAGCCATAGTTAAAGCTCCGGCAATAGCAGCACCAATCATACAAGAAGGAATAACTCTTATAGGATCTGATGCGGCAAATGGTATAGCTCCTTCAGTAATGAATGAAAGTCCCATAACATAGCAAGTTTTACCTGCATCTTTTTCATCAGCAGTGAATTTATTTCTAAATATTGTAGTAGCTAATGCTATACCCAAAGGCGGAACCATACCCCCAGCCATAACAGCAGCATGAGGAGCATAATCGCCAGATGCTATCATTGCTATGCCAAATGTGAATGCCGCTTTATTTATAGGTCCTCCCATATCAGTGGACATCATAGCACCAAGTATAGCACCTAATAATATTAAGTTTCCGGTACCCATATTCTTTAAGAAATTAGAAAGTCCTGAGTTTATTGCAGCTATTGGATCAACTATGAATAAATACATTATAGCACCTGTGAAAAATATTCCAAATAACGGATATAGTAAAACGGGTTTAATTCCGTCCAAACTTTCAGGCAATTTAGAAAATACTTTTTTTAGTAAAAGAGTAATATATCCGCCCAAAAATCCGCCTATAAGTCCGCCTAAAAATCCGCCGCCGCTGTTTAATGATATAAGCCCCCCAACCATAGCAGGAGCAAATCCAGGTCTGTCGGCAATACTCATACCTATAAATGCCGCCATTACAGGAACCATTAGGAAGAATGCATTTCCTCCTCCTATATCATTTAAAAGTTTCGCAAATGCATTATATGAAGGATCATTAGGATTGCTTGAGTTAATACCAAACATAAATGAAAATGCTATAAGTATACCTCCGCCTACAACAAAAGGAAGCATATTTGATACACCAGACATTAAATGCTTGTATACTCCTGTTTTAGGCTTTTTAGCAAATTTGTTTGAAGAAGAACCATCAGAATTAATTTGATATATAGGTGCTGTTTGATTTAAGGCATTTTGTATTAATCTTTCAGGATCTTTTATAGCTTCTTTAACGCCCACTATATCAACATTCTTTCCAGCAAATCTATCCATAGCAACATTTTTATCTGCTGCTACTATTATACCTTTGGCATTTTTTATTTCATCTTTTGTAAGCTCATTTTTTACACCGCTTGATCCATTAGTTTCTACTTTTATAGTAATTCCAAGTTCTTTACCTTTTTTAAGCAGAGCATCGGCTGCCATATAAGTATGTGCTATACCTGTAGGACATGCTGTTACGGCAAGTACCTGATATGAATCATTATTATTATTATTTTCCTGATTTAAAGAGGAATTCTCATTATCATTTTCAGCATTTTTTACTAATATATCAAATACTTCTTCTTTAGTTTTTGCATTTAATAATGCCTCTCTAATATCATCTTCAAGAAGCATAGTTGTTATTTTTGATAATAACTCTATATGAGAGTCATTAGAGTTCTCAGGAGCTGCTATCATAAAAAATAAATGAGAAGGCTCGCCATCTAATGATTCATAATCAACACCTTGTTTAGAAATGCCTATAGCAACTGTCGGAATTTTTACAGCCTTAGTTTTACCATGCGGTATTGCTATGCCCTCTTCCATACCTGTAGAGCTTTGAGATTCTCTTTTTAATATCTCTTTTTTATACTCTTCTTTGTCATTTAATCTTCCATTCTTATAGAGAATATCAACCATTTCATCTATAATTTCTAATTTTGTTTTTCCCTTTAGATCTACATCAATACAATCTAAAGTTATGACATCTTTTAGCATTTTTAGCCTCCATTTTTTATTTATAGCATTTATAATATTAATTAATTTTTTTTATTTCTGTATTCTCTAAAAATTTCTTCATACTATCAAATGTAGTTAAACCTTCAGAACAAGCTGTAGAACTTCCGCTTGCTATAGCATATTTATAAGAATCAATTATATTCAAATTATTGCTTAATCCATAAACTATACCAGCAACCATAGAATCCCCAGCTCCAACAGAACTTATTAATTTTCCGTCTGGAGCATTTCCTAAATATGCTTCATCTTTTGTTACTAAAACAGATCCCTCTTTTCCTAGAGATACTATTACATTCTCACTTCCTTCTTTTATTAATTCTCTTGCATACTTTATAATATCTTCTGTAGTTTCTATTTGTTTATTGAAATATTCGCTTAATTCTTTTTTATTTGGCTTTGTTAAAAATACTCCTTCTTTTAATCCAAATTTGAAAGCCTCATCTCTTGCATCTAGTATTACTTTTATATTTTTATTTGATATTGATATAATATCTTTATATATGCTGTTTTCTATTGAGTTAGGAACGCTTCCAGATAATACTAGTATATCATTTTCTTTTATACTATTTTTTATATAATCTAAAAGCTCATTAACTTTTTCTTTTGAAATATTAGGTGATTTTCCTGCTATTTCACTTTCTGTTTTATTTGTTTTTAATTTTATATTGATTCTTGTATCTTCTTCTAAGTATATAAAATTCTCTTTAATGCCATATTCTTTAATATGCTTTTTTATATAATCTCCTGTGAATCCTCCGCAAAAACCTAAAGCAATGGAATCAATATTGAAATTTTTTAAAACTTTGGAAACATTTATTCCCTTTCCTCCAGCCAATGTATAGGCATTATTAACTTTGTTTAATTCTCCCTCTTCAAAGTTATCCATGCCTATATAATAATCTACAGCTGGGTTTAATGTTAAAGTATATATCATAAATAATCCCTCACTTTTTATTGATTAACTATAAATAATCCTTTTAATTTATTTTTTATATTATCATCTATATCTTTTTCATTAGTTATCAAATAGGAATCTTCTAAGTTATAAAAATTAATAAAACTTTTCTTTTTTAACTTTGATTCATCGCATAAAAAGTAAGTTTTATTCGCTTTTGAAGCAGCTTCGCTTTTTATTAATGCCTCCTCACTGTCTGGTGTGGAATATCCGTTAATATCTATTGCATTTGCTCCCATAAATGCTAAATCAAAATTGAAATTCCTTATTGATAAAACAGCACTAGCTCCAACTAAAGCACCTGTAAGCATTTTCATTTTTCCGCCTATTAAGTATGATTCTATTTTTTTGTTATAAAGTTCCTCTATATGACTTAAACCGTTAGTTACCACTTTTATATTTTCTATGCCTGCTAAATATTTAATCATAGCAAAAACACTAGTTCCCGCATCTAAATATATTGTATTACCGCTTTCAACTAATGAAGCAGCAAACTTTCCTATTTTTTCTTTTTCTTCTGAATATATTTCCTTTTTGTATATCAAACTTTCTTCCTGAGTATCAACTAATATAGCACCTCCATGAACTCTTCTTATTTTTCCTGCTTTTTCAAGAAATGTTAAATCTCTCCTGATAGTTGCCTCTGAAACATTAAGTCTTTCAATGAGTTCTTCTATTTTGATATTCTTTTTCTCTTTTATAACTTCAAAAATTAATTCATATCTGCTTACTTTCAGCACTTTTATTCTTACCTCATTCAATCTTTATATTAATAATTATATCAAAAAAAACTATAAAAATCAATCAAAATCAATCAAAAATAATCAATTTCAATCAAAAAATATAAAAAAAACTGCATTAAGTATAATTTGCAGCATATTATTATACTTAATGCAGCTTAAATAAGTTAAAATTATATTATTTTTTATTTACTTTTATCAATTTAGGAGATCTTCTTGATATAGTTCTTTTTTTATTATTTTTGTTATTTTTTAGATTAGCTTCGGCAATGCTCATTTTGGAATGTTCTTCTTTTTTATTGTCTATTTTATTTTCATTATTTTTGTTACTTTCATTTTGTGAATTACTATTCTCTGTATAATTTTCACTTTCTATTTCTAATATTACATTTTTTATTTTTTCTAACTTCCATTCAATATCATTTTCTTTTTCATTTACAACAGGTATTATTAATTGATTAAGATTATCCTTATCAAAATAAACTCCTGAATTTTTAGTATTGATTAATTTTACAAGTTTATCAGTATCTATTTTTGAAAGTTTATCAAGTTTAAGATATATATTATACTGTCCCTCTATAACAGATAATATTCTAATTCTTTTTAATATGATTTTGAGTTTTGCTATATTGAAAATATCTTCTAATTCTCTAGGAAGTTTTCCGTATTTATCTGTCATAAACTCTTTGGAATATTCTATATCCTCATCGCTTTGAGAACGCATTATTAATTTGTATGCGGATATTTTCTCTTTTGAATCTGCTATATAAGAGTCAGGAATAAATAAATTATGCTTCAAATCTATAACGGTATCGAATGTTACTTCTTTTATTTCGCCTTTATATTCATTGGCAGCTTCTTCAAGCATTTGAGTATAAAGTTCATAACCTACCTGATATATCATACCGGATTGCTCTTTACCTAAAATATTTCCTGCCCCTCTTATTTCCAAATCACGCATAGCTATTTTAAATCCTGCCCCTAAATCTGTATGTTCGGATATAGCTTCAAGTCTTTTATAAGCAACTTCTGTAAGAGCTAAATCGCTTGGATAGAACATATAAGCATAAGCCTCTCTGTCGCTTCTTCCAACTCTTCCTCTTAATTGATAAAGTTCAGATAATCCTAATTTATTTGCATTATCTATTAGTATAGTATTAGCATTAGGTATGTCTATGCCGTTTTCTATTATAGTAGTTGATACTAGTATGTCATATTTATGATTAATAAAATCTTCCATTATTTTTTCTAACTGATGCCCTGTCATTCTTCCATGTGCCACGCATATTCTTGCCTTAGGACAAAGTTTTTTTATCATAAGTGCAAATGATTCTATTGTGTCTATTCTGTTATAAAGATAAAATACTTGTCCTTCTCTTTTTAGCTCTCTTTCTATTGCATTTACAACTGCTTCTTCGCTGAACTCTGTAACGAAAGTTTTTACAGGTATTCTATTTAATGGTGGGGTTTCTATTATACTGATATCTCTTATCCCTGTTAAAGCCATATTTAAAGTTCTAGGTATAGGAGTAGCTGAAAGGGTGAGAACATCTGTTTCTAATCTTAATTTTTTTAATGCTTCTTTATGCTTAACACCAAATCTCTGCTCTTCATCTATAACTATAAGTCCGAGATTTTTAAACTCAATATCTTTTGATAAAAGCATATGAGTTCCTACTATTAAATCGCAGGAGCCTGTTTTTAATAATTCTTTATTTCTTTTTGCCTGCCTGCTTGTAACGAATCTATTTAAAACTTCTATTCTAATAGGAAAATCTTCAAATCTTTTTTTGGCATTATTATAATGCTGCTGCGATAATATAGTAGTAGGGCAGAGTATAGCACATTGTTTTCCTGCCATTATAGCTTTAAATACAGCTCTGAATGCCACTTCTGTTTTTCCAAATCCTACATCTCCGCATACAAGTCTGTCCATCATTTTCCCGCTTTCCATATCTTCTTTTATATCATTAATAGCTCTTAACTGATCAACCGTTTCCTCATAACGAAATGAAGCTTCAAAATCGTCCTGCCATTGAGTATCAGCCCCATAAACATTTCCTCTGATATTGGATCTTATAGCATAAAGTTTTATTAATTCTCTGGCAGTAGCTAAGGCATCTTCTCTTGCCTTGCTCTTTATTTTATCCCAAGCACTTCCGCCTAACAATGTTAATTTAGGAGCTTCGCCATGTCCGGATATGTATTTCTGCACGAAGTTCATTTGCTCTACAGGTATATAAAGTTTATCGCCTTTAGCATATTCTAATGTGATATAGTCTTTTTCTTTACCATTGGACATTTTTCTTGTAAGACCTAAATACTTTCCTATACCATAATTAACATGTACAGCATAATCTCCTACATTTAAATCTACAAATGTTTCTATTAAGTTTTTATTAACTTTAGGTATTTTTCTTACTTTTTTTCTCTTTCTTCCAAATACTTCCCAATCTGCTATGAATATTGTTTTTATATCATCTTTTATAAAACCTGATGATGCTTGGGTAGTTATTATATAAAAATTATTTTCATTTTTTGAATAATCTTTTTTTATTTCTTTATCTTTATTAGCATCTTCAAGAATTATTTCTTTATTATCTTCATTATTATTCTCAGTATTTTCTATGCTGTTATTTATTATTTCTTTATTGTCATTATTTTCTTTATATTCAGATACTTTTTCTTCATATTCTATTTCATTTTCGGTTATGATTATTGGAGATAAATCCTGCATTATCTTATAAAATCTTAATGCCTGATCATTATGACCTGTAGATAAAATAATTAAATAATCTTTTTCTCTATATTCTTTAACATAATCGAGAAAATCTGTTAATCTTGATTTAAAAGAAATACCCTCTAAAAAGTTAAATTTATATATATCTGTATCTGTTATGAAAGGAGATATATTTATTGATTTTTTTATTATCTCAGAAAAGTAATTATTATCAATATAAAGTTTATAAATATCTTCTATTATATTAAATATATTATCTATATCATTAAAATTTTCTTTTATAGTATCTATAATAGTGATAAATTTATTTTTTAATTTTAAAGCATCGTCAATGAATATATAGCCATAATCAAAATAATCAAATATAGTTTCTAAGTCATTATAAAAAATAGGCAGTAAATTTTCACTTCCGGCGAAATATTTTCTTTTTATTATATTGTCTCTAATTTCATCATTAATATTGTTATTGTTTAAAAATTCATTTACCGCCGTATCGCTATATACCGCTTCCCTCACAGGATAAATAATGATATTTTCTGCAGTTTTGAAAGATCTTCCGTCTTCTATGTTGAATAATCTTATACTCTCTATTTCATCATCAAATAATTCTATTCTAATAGGATTATCATATTCCACAGAAAATATATCTACTATACTTCCTCTTACAGAAGCAGTACCTTTTTCAGCAACTTCTCTTTCTATAACATATCCTAAATCATATAGTGTTAATCTTAAATTATCTAAATCTAATTTATCTCCTACATTTAAATATATAGGCAGATTTTTCAGATCATTTCTATTTGGTAATTTTCTAGTTACAGCATTTATTGTTGTTATTATTATACATTTTTCTTTATTTATCAATTTATACAATATATTTATTCTTTCCTGTGCTATATCAGTAATAGGAGACATTTTAGTAAAAGGAACTGTATCATAATCAGGAAAATAATAATTAGGTATATTATAAAAGTTTAAAGATTGGCTTAGAAGCATAGCATCGCTTTCATTTTCTTTGATTATTAAAATACTTTCTGTATTAAAAATAGAAGCAAAAAATAAAGAATCACTTCCTCCTTTAAGTCCTGTTATGCTTTTTGTTTTTTTTATATCGAAATTTACAAATTCTTCACTTTTTGAAAATTTTTCTATTAATTCTCTATATATTGATTCATTATTATGCATATTACTTTTACCATTTATATAATGTGTTAAAATGTCAATATATAATAAATATTATTTTATTAAATAGCAATAGTTCATAATGAAAAGGTTTTGAAAAATTAATACAAATATAATTTTATATTATAATTAGTTTTTATGCCGAAAATAAAAAAAATATTTTTAAATAAGGTATCTTATGTTGAAATTGTATAGTATATTCGTATTATTATTTATTATAAGCTCTTGTGCTTCTAATGTTAAAGTATCTGAAAGTAAATACAATAGTATATGGATAAAATCGGTTAAGGGTAAAAGTGTGCTTGCTCCTAACGGATATTTATACACATTTAAAGAAAATGGAAATGTTGAATATAAAATAAATGGTATGAAAAGGGGTACAGGAATATTTTTATATGCAGAAAGTTCTACTAATGCTTATTATTATGAAAAGATGCCTTTAAATTATGTTGCTTATGATGTAAGAGATTCTATTCCAAACAGCAATGTAAATATGCTGGTAGGCTTTATTCTTAATAATGGTGTATTAGAAATGACTTCAGGCTATACTAAAGAATACAAAAAAAGATTATCCGATTGGAAAAAAACTAATTTAACAATATACAATACCTTAAGAGAAGGAAAAGATATGTCTGAATATCCTATTCCTTTAATAGAAGAGGTAGATAATTTCAATACAATAGAATTCGGAGCATTAAGATAATTCTTATATGTAGTAAAAATAATTTGCTTAAGTAATCATAGATAATATCGATATTCAGTTTTAGAGCTATTTTACAAAGATACGGCTAATAGGTTAAAAAAAATAAAAGGTTTTTATTGTGTATAATTCAACTATAGGATATGCTTCAAAACTTATTAAAGGAAGTATTGTATTTTCAATAATAATATTTATTTCATTATCTCAGCTTATGACTGTAACTTCTATATTCAGTTTGGTATGGAAATATGAAATATTATTAAATGAAAATATACCTTTCTTCAGAGAGTTTTCTATATACGCTTTATTTATAGGAATATTAATAATAGGGGTGTTATATTCTGCAATATCCAGCTCTTATATATTTTCAAAGAACAGCAGAATGTTTTCCACTTTGCGTATATTCGGAGCTACTAAATTAGCTATAAGAAAATTAGCCATATTAATAAGTCTTTTATATCCTTTAGTATCATTTTTGATTTGTATTATAGAAATGTTAATATTGTATATAAGATATAGTTCATATATATTAACTTTGATAGAAGTTTCTGATGTAATTAACGGAGCTTATGTAGTATTACTTGCAAATGCTGCATTAATAATAGGATTTATGATAGGAGCTTTTATTTCTAATTCTATACTTTTGAGAAAAGATCCTTATGATGATTTGAGGGGAACACTATGAATATAAAAATAATCAATGTATCAAAGGTTTTCCCTTTGGGAGTTAATCAATTTAATGCCTGCGAAGATATTAGTTTGGATATCAATCAAGGCGATTTTATAAGTTTTGTAGGACATACAGGAAGCGGAAAAAGTACATTGCTAAGTATAATAGGCGGAATACTTAAACCTACTAGCGGAACTATATATTATGATTCTTTCAAATTGAATGGAGCTAGCGAAGATGTTCTTGCAAGTTTTAGACGAGAATATTTTTCTTATATATTTCAATATCCTGTTATTATACCTACTATAAGCGTTATTGATAATATATTAATGCCTTTATCTTTTAAACATAAAATTACAGAAGAAAAAATAAATCAGACTAAGGAAAATATAGAATTATTTGCTCTTAAAGATAAAACATATTCTAAAGCATCTAATCTCTCAGGCGGCGAAATGAAAAAGGTTGCTATATTAAGAGCATTGGCTTACGGCTGTAAATGCTTAATAGCCGATGAGCCTACAAGCGATCTTGATCCTGCAAGTACAAAAACTTTGATGGAAATATTGACAACTATTAATAAACAAGGAACTAGCATCATTATGGTTACACATGCACACAATATAGCAGCTTATGCCAATAATGTTTATGAAATGTCTAATGGCAAAATAGTTCGCTGTTTAAAATGATTTAATTGCTGTATATATGCATTTCCAAATAATGATCTAATATTACTCTATATGAATTAATGATTTTCCTTATTTCATTAATATCTAAATTTTCATATTTATATTTTGTTTCAAATCTTTTTAATTTACTTATTTTCTTTTGAACTATATCAGGAATAACATCTTCAGGAAGCCTTTTTTCACTATTAATAGAAATCCAATTACCATTCTCATCAAATGTGATAAAGACTTCATTATCAAGTTCTACTTTAAAAATATTATCTATTTTTTCAATTTCTACTATCTGTGCTTTAAGAAATTTACTCTTTATAAATATTTCAGCATCATAAGGCAGCTTTATTGTAGTATCCATAATGTAACCTCAAAATAACATATTAATATTATCTATATTTTTATATATTTAATAAGTAAATTTTTTCTTTAACATTTAAGAGAAAAAATTATATTTAATTAAAATTAAAGATTTAATAAATAAAATAACAATTATTTCAAATATTCATTTTGTCATATTACCAATATAATAAAATTTTATAAAAATGCAATTTTTTAATTAAAAAAGCCTATATTAAAAAATATAGGCTTATAAATATTAAATTATTTTTTTTCTTCACTATCAGCAGGTACAACAGCTAAATCGCTAACCCTAGCACCGTCAGAAATATTAACGATTTTTACACCCTTAGCATTTCTTCCAAGTTCAGGTATAGAATCAGCTTTGATTTTTATAGTCATGTCATCAGTAGTAACAACCATTATCTCATCTTTATCACCTACAGTTTTTACGCTGACAACATTTCCTGTTTTGTTATCCGGCTTAATATAAATCTGTCCTTTTCCTCCTCTTCCTTTAACATTAAACTGTTTTGAAGAAAGTCTTTTACCTATACCATTTTCTGTAATAACGATTAATGATTCACCCTTATGTATAGCATTTCCTGATACGCAAACATCACCATCATCTAAGGCAATACCTTTAACACCAGCTGCTGCTCTTCCCATTTTTCTAATCTTCTCTTCAGTGATTCTTAAAGCAAGTCCTGAAGCCGTAGTCATAATAAAATCATCTCCGCTCTGAACAGCAGAAACAGCCACTAATTCATCATTATTTTCTAATGTTAAAGCAAGTATTCCTCTTTTTTTGGCATTTTCAAGATGCTTTAATTCCATTTTCTTTATAGTACCCATTTTTGTAACCATAATAATAGATTTCTTAGGATCAAACTCGGATACTGTGAAGTAGCTTGTAATTTTCTCTTCAGGTGCTAAATTAAGTATAAATTTAATACTTTTACCCTGAGATATCTTGCTTAAAGCAGGTATTTCATGCACCTTCATCCAGAAAGCCTTACCTCTGTCTGTAAATATAAATAAATAGTCTTTAGTAGAAGCAACAAATAAATGTTCTATATAATGCTCGCCTTGAGATTTTCCGCCCTGAACACCTACGCCGCCTCTGCCTTGAGTACGATAACTTGAAGCTGGTACTCTCTTAATGAATCCCTGAGTAGTGATAGATACTGCTACATCTTCATCATGTATCAAATCTTCTTCATCTATTTCTGTATCATTAGTTTTTCCGATTATCTCGCTTCTTCTGTCATCACCGTATTTTTCTGCTATTTTTTTAAGCTCATCTTTGATAACAGCAAGTATTTTTTCTGGGTGGGCGAGTAAGTCCTCACAGTAGGCTATAAACTCTCTTAATTGCTGTAATTCTTGTTCTATTTTTAATTTTTCTAAAGCAGTTAAGCGTTTGAGAGGCATGTCAAGTATAGCCTGAGCCTGTTTTTCAGAAAGTTTGAATCTGTTCATAAGAGTTGTTCTTGCAGCATCAGTATTTTCGCTTTCTCTTATTATTCTTATAACCTCTTCAATATTAGCCTGAGCTATTAGTAAACCTTCTAATATATGAGCTTTAGCCCTAGCTTGATTCAAATCATATTCTGTTCTTTTTGTGATAACCTCAACTCTGTGGTCGACAAAATATTTTATAAGTTCTTTTAAATTTAAAACTTTAGGCTCGCCATTAACTAAGGCAAGATTAATAATACCAAAAGTAGTTTCCAAATCAGTATGCTTCCATAACTGATTAAGCACTATTTGTGTGGCAACACCTTTTTTAAGTTCTATTATAAGACGAATACCTGCTCTGTTGCTAGATTCATCTCTAATATCAGCAACACCTTCAATTTTACCTTGTTTTACTAATTCAGCTATTTTTTCATGCAAATTAGTTTTTACAACGCCGTAAGGAAGCTCTTTAACTATTATAGCCTCTCTGTCTTTTTTGGTTTCTTCTACTTCAAGTCTTGCTCTTAGCTTTATTCGTCCTTTTCCTGTAGTATAAGCCTCTTTTATTCCCTCTTTACCGTATATAATTCCAGCAGTAGGGAAATCAGGACCTTGTACATAACGCATCAAATCTTTAATTTCTGCATCCTGATGATCTATATAATAAACTATAGCATTTACAACCTCTTTTAAGTTATGAGGCGGCATATTAGTAGCCATACCAATAGCAATACCCATACTTCCATTGACTAAAAGCTGAGGTACTGTAGCAGGAAGCACAGAAGGCTCAGTTCTGGAATCATCGAAGTTCGGTACAAATTTAACAGTTTCTTTTTCTATATCATTAAGCATCTCTTCTGCAAAACGAGTCATTCTCGCTTCAGTATAACGCATTGCTGCAGGAGGGTCATCATCTATAGAACCGAAATTACCCTGTCCGTCTACAAGTAAATAACGCATAGAGAAATCCTGTGCCATTCTTACCATAGTTCCGTAAACTGCAGCATCTCCGTGAGGGTGATAACGAGCCAAAACTTCTCCGACTGTGGCTGCAGATTTCTTATATGGTTTATCATGTGTAAGATTAGCATCGTACATAGCATATAAGATTCTTCTATGAACAGGTTTTAAACCGTCTCTTACATCAGGCAATGCCCTAGATACGATAACGCTCATAGCATAAGTTAAATAAGATTCTCTTAATTCATTTTCTATTGAAATATGATCTACTCTTTTTAAGATATCTTTTGTCAGTGTGGAATATTGTCTTTCTTCTGAATTATCTTCTTTATTCTTTTTTACTGCCATATATTTATATCCTTAAAAAATATTCATACAATTATAACATTTTATGATAAAATTATCAATATACAAAATGATACTATAATATAGAAGAAAATATATGATTTATATTATAACTATTGTAATAATATATTTTATTTCTGAAAATATAGCATCAGATATTATAAATTAAAAGTGTTAAAGACTAAATTTATTTTAAATAATCTTCTCTTCCTATTACCCTAGCTAAATGATATATCATAGTCTGACGCTGAACAGGCTTTACAATATAACCGTCTACTTTTAATTTTAAGAACTCCATTAATACGCCTTTATTGGCATAAGAAGTAACAACTATTATCTTGGAGTCTATATTTAATGCTCTAATTCTTTTAAGTAAATCGATTCCGTTCATCTGCGGCATATCAAAATCCGTCATTATTATATCCGGTTTATCTGCTGCTTCTCTAAGCTTTGTTAAAGCATCCATAGCGCCGTCAGCTTCCAATATTACATCAAATTTTTCAGATAATAATATCTTTCTTTCAGCTATTCTTATAGTACTAGAATCATCTATAACCATTACTTTATATGGCTTTCCTGTTTTAGTATTATATCCTAATGGTGAAGTTGACATAAAAATACCTCATAAAAGTTATATCTTTATAATTTATAATAATTATAGATATTGTCAATTATTTTTTATTATATATTGTGCTATATATTTGATTTTTATATTTTTTTTGTTATTATAAATAGATGAATATATCAGTAAAACTGCATAATTTATTAAAAGAAGAAAAAAGCGAACTCGACGCTTCATACAAAATAGAAAAAAATAAAGATAATATCATAATAATTTCTAAAAATGGAAGAGCTTTACATAGTAAATATAATATTAATAATGAATCAAAAAGAGCTTTAGAAAATATCAATAAAAATAAAAATCTCCTCATAATATATGGATATGGATTAGGATATACTTTAAAATATCTGATTGAAAATATTGATAATTATTTTAATAAAGAAATCATAAAAACTCTTAAAATAATAGTTGTCATAGAAGATGCAGCAGTTTTCAAATATTCTTATTATAATATATACAATACGGATAATAAGAATATATTTTTTGTATATAAAGATGACAGTATTGATTATATAAATAAAATCATTGATTATAAAAGCATAAATGGTATTAATTTGGTTCTTCTTCCATCGCTTACCAAAGAAGAAAAGGATAATGCTAATATATTTTATACTCAGATATTAAATATAATGGAAAAAGAAATATCAAATATATTTACCAATATGTATTTTGAGAATATATGGACTAAGAATATAATATTTAATAGTGAGTATATAAAAAAATCATCGGATATAATTCATTTTAAAGATGCATTCAAAGGATTAAAGGCTCTTTTAATATGTCCAGGACCTACATTGAAGCATAGTATAGATACAATAAAAAAAGAAAGAGAAAATTTCTTTATTATATGCGTTGATACTAGTTACAGTGTATTATGTAAACATGGCATAATTCCTGATTTTGTGATTACTGTAGACGGAGGATTTTTTAATTCTTTAGATTTTGTATATGAAAATAGTGTATTTCCTTATTTGGTTATGGATATAGCGGCAAATAAAATAATACCTAGAAATATAAATGCTGATATTATAAGATTTACTTCTTCTGAAAATTTAGGAATAATAAAATATATACAAGATTTTACCAAATTATCATGTCTTACTACTTCAAGCACCGTAGCAACAACTATGATAGATTTTGCTCATTATATTGGTTTAGATGAAGTATTATTAATAGGTTTTGACAATAGCTATCCTTTTTATGAGAGGCATATTAAACATGCTCTTTCTTATGAATATATGGTGAATAAAACTAATAAATTAAAAACTTATGAATCATATTATTTTAATGCTATAAGAAATAATAATACAAATATAGATAATTATCCGCCTACGGAATTTGTATTTGAAAGTCAGATGGAATATTTTAATGAATTCAAAGATAAATATTCAAATATGAAAATAAATAGAATTACTAAAGAAGCTGTGAAAATAGATTCTATAGAAGAGGGCAGCATAGAGAATTTTTCTATTGATAATATAAGAAAGAAAGCATTAAATATAGCTAATAGCATATATGAAAAAGATAATAATACTGATATAAAAAAAGCATATATAGAATTAAAAAATACATTAGAAGAATTTAGAAATATTTTGTCAAATATATATAACGATATAAATAATAATTTAAATAATATAGATGAATTATATTATGAAACAATGAATCTTGTAAAAGAATATCAAAAAAAAGCAAGCATACTGCAAACTATTTTATCAGCGACTATACTTATGTGCGAAAGGGGAGAAAGAGAAAAAAAAGAAAAATTAATATTTCTTATTGCTGAAAGTTTGAGAAATGTGAATTACTTTTTTACTAGAATATCTTTAATTATAGAAAAATTATAATAATTATAAAAAAGTGAATATAAAATGAAAATTATTTATGAAGATGATTATTTCATTGCTATTGATAAAGAAGCAGGTATTGAAGCAGATAATAATTTAATAAATATGATAAAAAAAGAATATAATCATATTGACAGTTTATATTTAGTTCATAGAATAGATAAATTTACTTCAGGAATACTTATTCTTGCTAGAGATGAGAAAACTAAACAATATTTTGAAGAATCTTTTAAAAATAAAATCATTAATAAAGTATATCATGCCATAGTTCAGGGAAAAGTGAAAAAAGATAATGGTACAATAGATGTATCAATAGGAATAGACAAAAAAAATCCTAATAGGAGAATACCATTGCCTGTAAAAGATGGAGGAGAATCAGCAGTAACTCATTATAAAGTTCTGAAAATATTAAATGAACATACTTTACTTGAGCTTAAACCAGTAACAGGCAGAACGCATCAGATAAGAGTGCATCTTTCATATATAGGACATCCAATAATAGGTGATAAAATATATTCAAAAAATGCTGATATTTATAAAATGAAAGGTTTTGCTTTAATAGCAAAAGAAATTAATTTTGTTCACCCAATCACAAAAAAAGATATAAAGATAGATATAAAATACAATAAAGAGTTTTTAATTAGGATTAAGCTCCTTGAAAGAGTTAAAAAATAAAATTATTCATTTTTTTTATTGACTTTTTTCCTAATAATTTATATATTTTCTTAAATAATAAAAGATTATATTTAATTTTTATTAAAATTAATAAATAATAGAAGGAGTAAAAAATGACAGTTACATTTCAAGGTGCAACACAAACTTTAGAAGGTGCTCAATTAACAGTAGGAGCTAAAGCTTTAGATTTTACAGTAGTAAAAACAGATTTAAGTCCATGGTCTTTAAAAGATGCAGGTGATACAGTAAAAATAATAGCTTCTGTACCATCTCTAGATACACCAGTATGCGATGTACAAACTAAAAGATTCAATAAAGAAGCTGCTTCTTTAAAAGGAGTAACAGTAGTAACAGTATCTGTTGACTTACCATTTGCTCAAGCTAGATGGTGTGCTGCTGCTAATGCTTCTTCACATATAGTAGCTTCTGACTATAATCAAAAAGATTTCGGAAGAAAATACGGTACTTTATTAAAAGAATTACAACTTTTAACTCGTGCTGTATTTGTACTTGACAAAGACAATACTGTTAAATATGTACAATATGTTCCAGAAATCACTAATGAACCAGATTATGATGCTGCTTTAAATGCTGCTAAAGCTCTTTTATAATTTATAATTAGAGAGTAATTTTAAGGCATATTCTATTATTATAGAGTATGCCTTTTTTATTTGCATATATATAAAAACTAATTTATAATTTCAAAATAAATAATTAATACTTATAAAAATTTATGGAGGAATTATGAGTATATATGACTACACTGTAAAAGATGCTGAAGGCAAGGATGTTAAATTAAAAAAATATGAAGGTAAAGTTTTATTAATAGTAAATACTGCCACAAAATGCGGATTTACAAAGCAGTATCCAGCATTGCAAGATTTATATAAAAAATATAAAAAAGAAGGCTTTGAAATATTAGATTTCCCTTGCAATCAATTCGGAGGTCAGGCTAAAGAACCTATTGAAGAGATTGCCGAGTTTAGAAAAGAAAAATTTGGTATTACTTTCAAACTATTTGATAAAGTAAAAGTTAATAGTAAAAATGCAGATCCTTTATTTGTTTATTTAAAATCAGAAAAACCAACTGAAGAGGGTGTTGAAAAAATAAGATGGAACTTCGGTAAGTTTTTAATAGACAGACAGGGAAATATAGTAGGACGCTATGATCCTAGAGTAAAACCTGAAGAACTTGATGAGATAGTAGGAGAACTTCTTAAAAAGTAATAAATAAAAATTAAGAGCTTTTATATATTGTTGTATATAGAAGCTCTTTTTATTTCTAATAGTTAAAAGTTTTTTATTTATAAAAAATTATTCTCTGTTTATATTATATGTACGCCACTATACTATTACTATTTTTTATTATAGTTTTTCTATTTCTTTATTATTTATATATAAAAAATTTGTTCACTAAAAGTATCTGACAAGTAAACTTGCCAGATGTTCACAAATTTTTTATTTCTTTATTTTTATATATAAAAAAATTTGTTCACTAAAAGTATCTGACAAGTAAACTTGCCAGATGTTCACAAATTTTTTATTTCTTCTATACTTAATCCTGTGTTTTCACTTATAATTTTTATGTCTATGCCTGCATTCTTGAAACTTTTAGCTATGGATATTTGCTGCTGCCTTTTACCTTGTTCTATGCCTTCTTCTCTTCCTAATCTTCTTTCTTCTTCAAGCATTATTTGATTACCATATAAATATGCCTGCCTTTTATCATATTCGTTCATCAGTAGTCTATCTTTAATAAAGTTATTGTATCTTCTTTGTACTTCTTCCATTATAGGTTTTTCTTTTACTAGATCAGACATAATAACCTCCTTATTATCTTTTTCTTTCATTGTAAAAAATTTAAGCCAGCAGTTTAAATCTGATTGTAATAAATTATATTTAAATTTTTTGAGTTCAATTATATGAATTTGCAAATGATCTGTTAACAGTCTTTTGCCGTTAGTATCATAAATCATATAACATGAATGTATAGAATCATTATCATCTAAATTAAAATTAAGTAAGTTGATACTAATTACTGGAGTTAAAGCATCATATTTTTCTCCATGCTTTAATAGCTTACTATAATTAGCTGTCCAATAATATAGTATGCGTTCTGGAAATCTAGAATTACCTTGTAACTGTATTTCTATAATTACAACAGTACCATTTTGAGTTATACACTTTACATCTGCTATTGTTTCCTTATCTTCATAATTTTCCTTATAATTAAATGGAGTAAGTATCTCTACTGATCTAAAAGTTTTCATATTAGAGTCAAGCATTATTGAATTGATAAAGTCAAGCAGTATAGGATTACTGTCTGGTGATGAAAATAAATACCTCACAAAATAATCATTTAAAACATTAATATCTCTTCTGCTCATAATACTATTATACAAAAAATAACTATAAAAGTAAAGTTTAAGACTATCATATATTTTATCTCCTAAAGGTTTTATGGTTTGTATATTTAAGCTTAATAGTTTACTCTTATTTTTCCAGCTTCCTTTTAAATCAATATTCTTTTTGCCATTTCCTAAATTAATAATATTATTTAACTGACTATTATCTATTTTAAAGCTGAATTATTCTTTTTTATCAGAATTATCATAATCAAAGGCAGTTAATTTAATGTTATTTTTATACATTTCTCCGCTTATAGGTATTGGATTATTAATACTATTATATTTATAATATCCGTCTATATAAGACTTCTTATTTTCTGTAATACTATCAGGATTTGAAGTATGTATATTTATTTTAATAGGGTATTTGTAAATAGTTCCTTCAATAGTAAAAAATAAATGCTTGTTATATTGGTAGTATAAGCAAAAGCAGATATGTAAATTATATTAATTAATAACATTATAAATAATTTTTTCATAAATCTACTCTTTATTATTAAATATATAAGTTCAGTATTTATAATAATTTTGACAATTGGTAAATTTCTAGTATAATTTACGCGTTTTAATAATTTGATATAAAGGCATTATTATGAATATCAAAATAGAAATATGCGTTGATTCTGTAGAGTCCTGTATAAATTCTGAAAAAGGCGGAGCTGACCGACTTGAGCTTTGCGGAAATATGTTCGAGGGAGGTACAACTGCAAGTTTCGGTGTTTTAGAATTAGCAAGAGAAAAGGTGAATATACCAATATATGCAATGGTGCGTCCTAGGGGCGGAGATTTCTGCTATGATGATACAGAGTTTGAAGTAATGAAAAGAGAAATAAAACTCATGAAGGAATTAAAAATTGACGGTATAGTATTCGGCATACTTACAAAAGAAGGAAAAGTTGATAAAGAAAGATGCAGTGAACTATTAGATTTATGGGGAAATAGTAAAGCTACTTTTCATAGGGCAGTAGATGTAAGCTGTGATTTGAATAAAGCATGCGAAGATATAATATCTATTGGTTTTGAGAGAATACTCACTTCCGGAGGTGAGGCTAATGTTATGAACGGTATAATCAAATTAAAAGAATTAGTTTCAAAATATAATAATAAAATAATAATAATGCCCGGAAGCGGAATAAATGAAAGAAATATAGAATATATAAAAGATACTCTAAAAGCTAATGAATATCATATGACAGCAAATAAAACAGTTAATAGTTTAATGGAATACAGAAATGAAAATGTATTTATGGGAACAGCTTTAAGGTCTTCAGAGTTTAGTATAAAATATACTGATGAAGAAAAGGTAAAAAATATAAAATCAAAATTATAAAAATAATATTGACATAAATATTTTTTTTATTATCCTATTATTTTTTTAATACAACATTAAATACTAAAACTATAAAGAATATGAATACTAAAAAACATGATTTAATTTCAGCATTAAAATATGCTTTTCCTTTTACTGTACCTGTTCTTGTAGGGTATATATTTTTGGGTATGGCTTATGGAGTACTTATGAAATCTAAAGGTCTTGATACTTGGCTTGCCGTTTTTTTAAGTTTATTTGCCTATTGCGGAAGCATGCAGTATACCGCTATTAATTATTTATTTTTAGCTCCTTTTAATCCTCTATATGCTTTTATGCTTACATTAATAGTTAATTCAAGGGTAGGTTTTTATGGAATATCTCTTGCATCAAAATTTCAAAATACAGGAATTATAAAACCTTATTTGATATATACTTTAAGCGATGAAACTTTTTCTATACTATGCTCTGCAGATATACCGGAAAATATTAATAAAAACGCCTTTCTTTTCTTTGTGTCTTTCATAGATCACATGTATTGGAATATAGGTACATTGTTAGGCTGTTTAATAGGATCTTTTATCACTTTCAATACTAAAGGGCTTGATTTTGTTTTAACTGCTTTATTTGTCGTGATATTTACAGAACAATGGCTTGAAAGTAAAGATCATAGAGGTGCTTTGATTGGGCTTATATGCTCTATACCTATTTTAATATTTAAAACTAATATATTCATAATACTTGCTATGGTATTGATATTCATATCTATAAGTATAATTTATAAATATAATGAAGATGGAAAAATATATGAATAATAAAGAAATATTTATAACAGCTTTGATGATTGTAATTGGAACCGCTTTTTTAAGATTTCTTCCTTTTATCATAATAAATAAATCATTATCTGAAAATAGATATGTACAGTTTTTAGGTAAAGTGCTTCCTTATTCTATGATAGCACTTCTTGTGATATATTGTTTGAAAGATATAAATATTATAAAATTTCCTTATGCCTTACCGGAATTAATATCTATAGCAATTATAATAATTTTGCATGTAATAAAAAGAAATGTTTTAATAAGTATAGGAGCAGGAACTATAATTTATATGTTTTTGGTGCAGGTGATATTTGTATAATAATTTTATTCTGAAATATTATTATGATGAAAAATATTATTAAATAGCTGAAATCTTTTTTTAGGGCTGAATATGAGTATAACCTGACCTTTTATATCTTTTTCATCTACAAGCCCAAAATATCTGCTATCCTCGCTTACCTTTATATTATCTCCCAAAACGAAATACTGATTACTGCCTACAATATAGAGTCCGTCATCTTCGCTTGAAAATATATAATATTCATGTTCTATAAGATTGTCATTTAAATAAAGTCCGCCTTCTTTTATTTCTACTTTATCGCCCTCTATTCCTATAACTCTTTTTACGAGATTTGTATCATCATAATTAAATACTACAACATCAAAATTTTTAATTCTATTAAATATAAAATTCTTTTTTAAAAGAAGTATTTGATCTCCCTCAAAAAAAGTAGGCTCCATAGATTTATTAGTAACAATATATGTGTCAAAGAAAAATATTCTAATAAATCCGGCTATTAAAACGGCACTTAATGAAGCTAATATTATTTCTACAATTTGTTTTTTATTTGTCATATAAAAAATTAAAAATTATTAATATAATAAGAAAAAGCATCTTTTGCAGATTCAAAAGCTATTTTTTCAAAATCAATATCTTCTCTTCTTATAAAAATAACTTTTGAAGCATCATCATTCGCAGCAGCATCTGGTATATAATCTAATTTTGAATAAAAGAATATATCCGTTGTAACATACATAATACCATCATATATATATTCATTAGCTCCGCTCATAAAAAAATGTATATCATTTAATTTTATATTTGTCTCTTCAAAAACTTCTCTAACAGCAGTATCTTCAGCCCTTTCATAAGGCTCGCAAAAACCTCCCGGCATATCTATATAGCCTTTTTTAGGTTCGAATTTCCTTTCAACGAATACTATTCCATTTGGTGTTTCTATTATAACTCCTACAGCTGATGCCGGATTAGTAAAATATGTTCTTTTACATTTTGAACATTGAAAAATCTTTATATCATTAAAAATAAAAGTATCTTTTTCTCCGCAATAAGGACAATATTTAAATTGATATTTAATATGTTCTTTTATTTTTAAAGCATTTGTAAAATTATTATTAGTATGTTCTTGCATAATTTTTATTAATATAATATGAAGCTATATTTTTAGCTTTGCATATAAACACATCAGATTGTCCCCATATACCAAAAGGTGCTTTTTCAAAAGATACATTATGAATATCAGCAACATTTACATTTTCATAGTTATAATTATTAGGATCTACATTATAAAAATCATATATATAATAGTAGTCTACTTTCATATCACTCATTTTTTCATCTATTAAAGTTTCCATTTCTTCTATTGTGCTTGCTACTATATAGTATGTAGACATAAAGGTTCTTTTCTGACATTTTCCTAAGCCCTTAACCGTAACATTCCACCATTTAGGCGTTTTTATAATATTATTTAAATCATTTAAATTGACAGTAGTAAATCCATAATCTGATTTTAGATTATTTATGATATCATAGTAATCAAAAATATATTCATAGTTTTCAGAACATCCCTCATCTGCCACTATAGATGATAAAGAATAATGTATATGTTCATAGTCGCTGATAAAAGAAACTTCATCATTAAAGAGTTTATATGAATTTAGTATACGGTTAATTTTTTTTATATTTTTATATGATGTGTTAATTTCTATTTCTTTATTTAAATTTATAAATATTTCAAATTCAGTAAGCTCGTCTATAACGCCAAATCCCACGAATCCGCATTCAATCCATAATTCATTATATCTTTTAAATACTTTTCTTATTTCATTTAATGAGATATCCGGATCGCTCATAAGAACATCGAAATCCCTATTAACATCCTCACTGATTCTTTCTATAACCATAGTACCGTAAGATGGGAATAATTTTAATAATTTTATATATAATGAAAATATTTTTTCTGCTGAAACGGATATTTTGTATGAATATATATCACCGTTATCAGTGTTTTTTAATTCTATTTTTGTACCCTCCATTGGGTAAACATATTCACTAGGTACTATGCCTAATGGTATATTAAATTTATCTATAATAATCCTTCTTGATTTTATTTTGTTTAAGATCCTTCTTCTTTTCTCACTTTTTTCAAAATAACTACGCACTGTAGGTCTCCGCAAAACATGTTCATACTATAATAATAAAAAACAAAATTTTGTCAAGTAATAAATATATAAAATAAATCGATTTTGAATTATATAGTTTTATTAATAAATAGACTTGTTTCAAAAGTACTTGAGAACATTAAATATGAAATTATTTAATGTTTAAAATTAGAAATATGATGTTTTACATGTTATATAAACTATCATTTTAGTATATAAACATGCAGTCTTTCGCCTGCCGTAGGCACACACAGTGAGACGTACTTCGTATGCTTCTTGCCGCATGCGGGCTGTGCCTGGGTCACCACCGAGTATGTGCCTTGCCTACGGCACGCAGAGCGTCGGAAAAAGAAGTGGGGTTTGGTACGAATGTGTACTTCGTAGGCAAAGCCCTAACTATAATTAAAAAATATTGAATAAATTATAAAATATAAATATTAAAAATTTAGTTTTGAAATGGCTCTAATATTAAAAATACTTGACTTTTTTTAAAATATTTTTATATTTATGGATATTTATTTATGTGGATAATATGTAATTTTTAATATTTCTATATCCGATTAATATATAAATATTAAAGTTTGAGTTTATTTATTGTGGATAATTTATTTATTGAAAAATTAAATAATCTATTGTCTAGGGTATCTTTAATTGACATATTAAGTGATAGATATAAAGTAATACATAGAGGCGGAAGTCAATATACTGTACAATGCCCTTTTCATAAAGACGGACAAGAAACTAATCCTTCTATGTCGGTTGATGATTCTAAAGGCGTGTATCAATGTTTTACCTGCGGGGCTAAAGGAAATGTTATTACATACCTTAAAGAAAAAGAGAATAAATCATTCAAAGAGGCTGTGCAGTATTTAGGCAATAGATTTTCAGTTGATGTAAGCGGATTTTTCTCTGCCAAAACTACACAAAAAGATAAAATATATTTAGAAAGCAGAAGAATTAACAGAATAGCATGCAACTTTTTTGGTAAAAGCCTGTTTTTAAAAGATAAGAATGGTGATTATTTCTATAAAGATGCTGAAAAATACTTGAAATCAAGAAAAATACCATTCTCCATTATAAAAGAGTTTAAAATAGGATATGCACCTCCTAGTTGGAATGCTTTAATGAATGCATTAATAGAGAATAAAATTACAGTAAATAATATGAATATATTGGGTTTGGTTAGTGTAAGCAAGAATAACCCTAATCATTATTATGATACATTTGTTAATAGAATAATGTTTCCTATAATAAATGAACGAGAGGAGATAGTAGGTTTCGGAGGAAGAAGTATAGATGGTAAAGAGCCTAAATACCTGAATTCTAAAGAAAGCCTAATATTTAAAAAGAAATCTTCATTATATGGAATAAATATAGCTAAATCATACATAATGAAGCAAGATGAAGTAATATTAGTTGAAGGCTATATGGATACTATAGCATGCCATAAAATGGGGATAAAAAATGTTGTTGGTACTTTGGGTACTGCAATTACAGAGGAACATGCACGAGAAATAAAAAAATATACTAAAAATGTGGTGCTTGCTTTAGATAGCGATGAAGCTGGAATAAAAGCCGCTAAATCTGCTGTAATTACATTGCTAAAGTCTGATTTAAAATTGACTATTTTATGTATAAAAGAAACTAAAGATTTAGATGAATTTTTTACAGTTTATAGCAGAAGCCGGTTTGATATATTGCATAATAATAAGCTAAATTGGTATGATTTTGTTATAGATAGTGAGGTAAAAAAAGATATTCTTTCCTTATCTATAGCAGAAAAATTAGATATTATTAATGGTTTTTATAAATATTTAGATGCTGTAAAAAGTGAAACAGAGAAACAAATGATAATTTCATATATAGCTTCTAAACTTAATGTTGATAGAGAAGCTTTTAACAAGGACTATTTAAATACATATAATGCAAATCAGCATGCTTCCATTATAAAATATGATAAAAAAGTAAAAAATAATAATGCAGATAATAAATTTTATTATGAAAATAGTTTAATATATTTACTTGCTTTGAATCCTTCTTTAATTAAAGAGGCTGAAAGAGAAATTAGTGTAGATCTTATTAAAAAAGATATAACAAGAGAATTTTATATAAGACTCTTAACTCTTAATAAAGATGCAAGTGTTGAAGATGCTCTTAATGTATTAGGAAATGAGCATATAGCCAAGCAGATTTTGAGCAAGCAAAAATTATATAGTGAAAATATATATGAAAAATTGGAGGAGCTTATTATTAAAATTAAAAGCGGCTGCATAGACTATGAAAAAAAAGAACTGCTTGAAAATAATTCATTAAAAGGCATTCTTAAAAGTAATAATGATGAGGCTATGTATGAAGCGGTTCGCAGAATAAGTTTACTTAATAAGCAAAAAGAAAAATTACATCAAGGAAGTGATTTATGATGACAGAAGAAGATTGCGATCTTTTGATTAAAAATAATGAAAAGATTAGAAAATTACTTGAAAAAGGAAATGCAAATAAATATCTTACATTTAAAGAGATTAACGGTGCCATTGATAATATGGATACTGATGTAATGGATATACTTTTTCAATTATTAGCTGCAAGAAAAATTGTTATCGTTGAAGACAAAAGAGAGTTTGAAAGCCTTTCTAAAAATCAAAATAAAATTGATGATGCTGCTAAATTTATACATGTTGAAGATAAGGTAGGAAATAATGATGATCCTATAAGGCTTTATCTTAAAGAAATTGGAAAGGTTAGTCTGCTTACTCATGATGATGAGGTAGATTATTCAAAGAAGATTGAATCAGGAGAATCTGAAATTGAAAATATAATCTTAAATACTCATCTTGTAGTAGGAGAAGTATTGAATACCATTAAAAATGTACAGATAGGAAAAGTTTCTATACATGAAATATTAGAACCTCCTAGGATATATAATGTTTCTACTCAGGAAAAGAGGAAATTAGAGAGAAAGTATAAAAACTTTGAAAAAGAGTATGTATTATTAGCTGAGAAATACATTGCTTTGGATAAGAGAATAAAGAAAATTACAACTCAAAAAACTATTAAAGCTCTCACTAAGGAACAGCAGGAAGTTAAAGATAGTATAGTAAAACTTTTAAGTAAAGTAAGATTAAACAGAATGGAAATAGACAGAATAGCTGAAAAGTTAAAGTTCTATTTGCATAGAATAAATCAGATAGAAGAGTATTTTGAAAAACTCAAAAAAAGATACTATAAAGAAATATCTGACTTTGAAAATTATTATAAAGAAATAGAAGCTGGTAATAAAGATATATACATAAGACTTGTAGATGACTTTAATATTACTCCTGAAGCTATAGAAGCTGTTATAACTAGCTTTCATAAAGCACAGGTTCGTATGGCTGATATTTATGATGAAGTTCGTATTGATAAAGAAACTTTGGTTGAATGGGTTCGTAAAATAGATTCATCAAGAAGAAAGATTGCTCAGGCTAAAGATCATATTGTTAAGGCTAATTTAAGACTTGTTATAGCAATAGCAAAAAAGTATGTTAATAGAGGACTTCATTTCTTTGATTTAGTTCAGGAAGGTAATATAGGACTTATCAAGGCGGTAGATAAATTTGAATACAAAAAAGGATATAAATTTTCTACTTATGCTACTTGGTGGATTCGTCAAGCTATTACCCGTTCTATAAGTGATCAGGCTAGAACTATAAGGGTTCCTGTTCATATGATAGAACAAATTAACAAAGTTCAAAGGGTGTTAAGACAGTATATGCAGCAGCATGGAAGAGAACCTTCTATTCAGGAAATCGCAAAGGCTTTAAGCTGGCCTGAAAGCAGGGTTAAAAGTGTAAGAAATGTTGCGAAAGATCCTGTTTCTCTAAATGCTCCTATAGGTGATGAAGAAGATACTATTTTGGGTGAGCTTATAGAAGATAAAGAGTTTGAGAGTCCTCAGAACATTACAACTTTCAAAATATTGAGAAAACAGATTGATTCAATACTTGACAGCCTACCTGACAGAGAACAAAAGGTTATAAGAATGCGTTTTGGGCTTGTTGATGGTTACTCTCATACTCTTGAAGAAGTGGGATATGTATTCAAAGTTACTAGAGAGCGTATTCGTCAGATAGAAGCTAAGGCTATAAGAAGATTAAGGGCTCAGTCAAAGAAAAAAGAATTAAAAGATTTTCTTGATTCTTAATATTTAAATTAAAAAATTTCAAAGGAGGCATTTTTTAAGCCTCCTTTTTTCATGTATAAATTCACAAATTAAATAAAACTTGGGCGGGCATGCTTTTTTTGTTTAAGTATCTAGTATAAATAAAGCTAAAAAATTCAAATTAATACAATAAGTATAAAGGGTGGGGTATGTAAATAATTCTTTAAACTTATTTTTTGATATATAAATAATAGACCTGTTGCAATTTTGTATTTTTATACAGTTATGATTAAAAATACATAATATAAATTTTATTTATAGTAGTTTTATATATTATTTTTTTGTTTTAAATGTAATATAATTTTATACAAATAAGATATAAAAATGCAGTCTTTTTGCTTCTCGCCGAAGGCGTACTTCGTATGTGCCACACCGAAGGCGGACAGGCGTCACAAAAGAAGTGGGGTTTGGGGCAAAGCCCCAATTATTAAAACTATAAATATTATTTTTAAATTTATTATATAATAATATCACTATATATATGTACAAAATTGCAACAGGTCTAATATAGCTGTTGCAATTTTATATTTTTATACAGTTAATATTAAAAATATAGTATAAATTTTATTTATACTAATTTTATATATATTATTTTTTGTTCAAATCTAATATGATAGACTTGTTTCAAAAGTAATTTTATTTATAATTTGTGGGGACTAGCCCTACGAAGTACACAGTCGTGCCACACCCCCACTTCTTTTGCCGACGCTCTGCGTGCCGTAGGCAAGGCACCTACTCGGTGGTGACCCATACGAAGTACGCCTTCGGCGAGAAGCATACGAAGTACGCCTCACTGTGTGTGCCTACGGCAGGCGAAAGACTGCATATTTATATACTAAAATAATAATTTGTACAACATGTAAAACATCATCTCTGTAATTTTAAAATTAAATAATTTTTATAATTAATATTGTCAAGTAGTTTTGAAACAAGTTTAATTTAATTTTGAAACCATTTTTAATTAATATAATAGAAATTTTAAGTTATATGTATTAAATGTAATATATAATTATATTATTATATATTACATTTAAATATAATATATAAAAATACAATATAGATAGTTGTAATAAATTAATATTTGATGTATAGTACTATTATACAGTATAGAAAAATACTGTAATAGGAGTACAATATGAAAAGTTTTCAAAAAAACATCTATTACAAAAAACTCATAAAAAACATATTAGACAATATTAAGGAGGATGATTATTTTTACAACAAAAAAACTAATTGGGAGGAATGGGTTATAATGCGTGTTGATATAAAGAATGCCATTAGACAGCTAGAAGATATTGATGCAGAAAATTATAAGCCTGAAGTTCTTGATAAAATATTATGTATTTTAGAGGAGTATTAATTAATGTGTAACTTATGTTCCAAATATGATACCTGTAAAAAACTTTGTAATGATGTATTAAAAGAGATTAATAAGAGTTTAGGTACTAGGAAAGTTAATTTAGATAGGACGGACAGCAGGGAGAGCATATTAACTAATGATGATCTGGATAATATACTTTATACAAATGCTTTAACTGATAGTGAATACAGCAGGGTTTCAAATTTAATAATAGCTATACTTACACCAAAACAAAAAAGAATAATGAAATTATTTGCAGAGGGCAGAAGTCAGGAGGAGCTAGCAAAATCACTTAATGTAACTCAGTCGGCAGTATCTCAATATTTAAGTGCTATAAAAAGGGAGATATCAAAACAGTTTAATATGGTAATAAATATATGAAGAAATTTTATAATTAATTAGAGCATAAAAAAGGGGCATTCAATTAAGAATGTCCCCTATATGGTTAATATTACAAAACTAATTGAATATTAATTATTGTAATAATCTAAGAGCACCTTGTGGTAACTGATTAGCTTGAGCAAGCATAGACAAGTTAGCTTGGTTAAGAATTTGGTCTTTAGCAAGTTTAACTGATGCTTCAGCCATATCTGTATCACGAATTCTGCTTTCAGAAGCCTGCATATTTTCGTATCCAACCATTAAGCCTTGAGCTGTCATTTCTAATCTGTTTTGATAAGCACCTAAGTCAGATCTTTGTTTTAATACTTTAAGAAGAGCTTCGTCTACCATACCAATTACAGAGTTAGCTTTAGCTGGGCTAGAAACACTGATGAATGTAGCTGTAGTAGCAGGACCTACTGGGTTTTTAAGTCCAAGAGCTTGGCTGTTCATAGTACCGATATAAACGCGTTTTCTTTCGTCCATATTAGCACCGATATGTAACCACATAGAAGCTGTAGGAGTGTTTTCACCTGTAGATCTAGCGAATCTTCCAGTTAACATGTTAAGCTTGTTGAATTGAGCTTGAGAAGCAACTCTGTCGATTTCATCTACTAACTGAGAAACTTCGATTTGTACATAAAGTCTGTCTTCATCAGTATAGATACCATTAGCTGCTTGTATAGCTAATTCACGAATTCTTTGAAGAATGTTAGTAGTTTCTTCTAAGTATCCTTCAGTAGTTTGAATGAAAGATATACCGTCTTGAGTATTTCTTTCAGCCATACGCAAACCGCGGATCTGAGTTCTCATTTTTTCAGATACTGCTAATCCGCTAGCATCGTCTCCAGCTTGGTTGATTCTCATACCGCTAGAAATTTGAGCTGCATCTTTTTTAAGATCTACTTGGCGGAATTTTAAAGTGCGTTGTGCGTTTATAGCACTTATATTATTGTTGATAACCATATGGTTCCTCCATGAATTATTTATATGTGTTCTTCCCTGAACACATATTTATTATCGGTTATAGCTTTTTAATTATTAATTTTTTTTAGTTAAATAAAAATTTTTTTCTTCAGTTTTATTAAAAAATATATGCTAATATTATGTTAATATAGTTATGTTAATATTTTATGGCTTAAAAATTCAATTTACTACATATATATTATGTAACGCACGCAGTGTATAATCCTATAATTAAATACATTTTACTTTTTAATTTATCATTTAAATATTATTTATTTATCGTGCGGTTAATAAAATTCTAAAATCTAAAAAAAGCTTGGGTGGGTGCTATAATTTCTAATTAAGCCAAGAAATATGCAAAAGGCTATTATTTGCAATTTCCGCAGCAAGTATAAAAGGGTGGGGTATGTAAATAGGTTTTAAATCTATTCTAATTCCCCACACATTATATTTTTTATCTGCTTTGAAATTTTTATCTTAAAGTTCTTAAATGTTTTATTAAGAAATTATAAATGCCCACCCTAGATTTTTTTAAATTTAAAAATTCCCTACACGCACGGTTAGTATCATTTCAAATATAATAGAAATTAGAATTCATAATTAACATATATTTATAACTTTTCTCTGCGTGCGGTACGGAAATTATTAATTTAATTAAAATTTGGTTTGGTGTGCTTAATAACATATCTTAATTTTAGATTGATTAACCTTATATTTTTTGATATACTGCATTAAAAAGATATTAGAGGTTTATGATGTTTACAAATAAAGAAAAAATTGAATTTTTCAATGCTGTAGAAGACGGAGATATTCAGCATATAAAATATTTATTAAACAAAAATAATTATATAAATATAAATATTTTTGGAATAGCAAAAATATTAATTGAAAATAAAGATAATAAAAACAATAAAAATGTTACTTCAGAAAAAGATGTTGAAATTGATTTTAAGAATAAAGACGGATATACTCCTTTAATGGTTGCTTCTTATAATGGAAATGCTGATATAGTAAAACTTTTATTAGATTATAATGCTTCTGTAAATATGACTAACGATCATAATTATACTGCTTTGATATATGCATGTATTTACGGCAAAGCAGATGTAGTTAAAATTCTTCTTGAACATAAAGCTGATATGTATATAGAGACTACATTAGAAAATAATTATTTAACTGCACTTATGATAGCCTGCAGTGAAAATCATATTGAAATAGTGAGAATATTACTTGAAAATGGCTATGATCCTAATTATAAAAATCAAAAAGGAGAAACGGCATTAATATATTCTACCTTAATTAAAAATAATAAACCTAGCAGAGAAATAATAAAAATATTATTAGAGTATGGAGCAGATATAAATGCAAAGGACAATAGAGGCTTCACAGCATTAATATGGGCTTCTTATGTTGGAAAAACTGATTTTGTAATAGCTTTATTAGAGAATAATGCTGATACAGAAATAAAAAATAATGATGAAGAAAGTACCGCATTAATATATGCATGTGAAAGTAGAAATATTGATATGGTTAAAGCTTTACTTGAATATAATGCAAGTCCTAATGTACAAGATAAATGGGGCAGAACTCCTTTGATAATTGCATGTGATTATCGTTCTTATGATATAGCAAAAATATTGTTAGATAATAATGCTGATATTAATTTATCAGATCATAGAAAAGAAACCCCTCTGATGTATAGCGTAAATGGACATAATATAGAGCTTGCTGAGCTTCTTTTGAAATATAATCCTGATTTGACATTAAAAAATAACTATGAAGAAACTGCATTAGATATAGCACATAATAAAAATATTTATCAAGAGAAAATGGTAAAATTAATATTAGATGCTTCATCTAAAGAAATAAAATTTTTATATGCAGTTATTGAAAATAAAATAGATGATGTTTTGAAATATATTTCCGAAGGAGTTGATATTAATAATGCTGTATACGGGAAATACGGATTTAATGCATTACTTTTAGCTTCACGCAGTCATTATAAAGAAATAATAAAAATATTATTAGAACATAATGCTGATGTTAATTTTAGAAATTATTTAAATAATACAGCTTTAGAATATATTTCTAATAATGACAATGACTTTGATATAGCAGAAGAGTTTATAAAAAGAGGAGCAGATGTAAATGCTATGGATAATGACGGTATTACTCCTTTGATGTGTGCTGCTTCTTATAATGCTGAAAAAATATTAAACTTATTAATAGAAAATAATGCTGATATTAATATTCAAACTAAATTAGGTTCTAGTGCTTTAATTCTTGCTGCTATGCATAATCATATTGATATAGTAAAAATTTTAATAGAAAATAAAGCTGATGTATTTGCAAGAGATGCTTATGGAAGAAGAGCATTATATTATGCTAGCAGAAATGAAAATTATGATATGTTTAACATTTTTAAAAGTTATCATGATAAAGAATATAAGAGAAACTCCAAATTTCTTAATAGTGTTTCATACGGAGAAATTGAAAAAGTATCAAAATACATATCAAAAGGAATAGATGTTAACTTTCAAGATGATTTTGGAGATACTCCTTTAACTCTTGTTGAAAAGAGAAAAATTGCCAAAATGCTATTAGATAATGATGCAGATATTAACAAAAGAGGAAAAAACGGATATACTCCTCTAATGTCTGCTATTAAAAAAGAACATGTAAAACTTGCAGAGTTTTTTATAAAAAATAATGCTGATATTAACATGACAGACCCTGAAGGAAATACAGCATTAGTTATAGCAGCTCAAAAGAAAAATGCTTACATATTTGAACTCTTACTAAAAAATGGAGCGGATCTATCTATAAATAAAGATATAGAGCTTATGATAGTTTGCAATGATGAAATGGAAATCATATTCAAAAAATACAGCAAGTGAGTTTTTAATCTATTTCCCAGCCTTTTAGATTTTTTGCTTATTTTTAATATTTTATGTAAAATTTTCTTAATGCTTTATTTAGAAATTATAGAAGCCCGCCCTAGCTTTTTTAAATTTTATAATCTAATCTACGCACGGTTAATAAAATTTAAAATATAATAAAAATTAGAATTGGCATATAACATATATTTATAACTTTGCTCTGCGTGCGGTATGTAAGTTATGAATTTAAATAAAACTTG
>NZ_JH994111.1:737999-766548 GCF_000316195.1 Brachyspira hampsonii 30446
TCTGTTTACAAATTGATTTTTTAAAAAATAATATGCTATCAAATCAGAAAAAAACTTTAAATTTATGGGGTGGGGTGTGTAAATAAATTTTTAACTTATTTTCATTCCCCGCCCTTTAGATTTTTTATCTATTTTTAAATTTTTGCTTAACATTTTCTCAATGCTCTATTTAGAACTTATAGAATACCACCCCAGATTTTTTAAATTTAAAAATTCCCTACACGCACGGTTAGCAAAATTTCAAATATAATAAAAATTAGAATTGGCATATAACATATATTTATAACTTTGCTCTGCGTGCGGTGTGGTAATTATGAAGCTAAATAAAACTTGGGTGGGTGTTATGTTTACAAATTGATTTTTTAAAAAATAATATGCTATCAAATAAGAAAAAATTTTTAAATTTATGGGGTGGGGTATGTAAATAAATTTTTAACCTATTTTCATTGCCTGCCCTTTAGATTTTTTGACTATTTTTAAATTTTTGCTTAAAAAATTTTAAATACTTTATTTAGAAACTATAGCAACCCACACAGATTATATATATGCATCATTTTTATAATTACATATTTAAGTAATAAAATTTTATTATTTACATTAGATTTACATTTTATTATTATAATTTTGTATTATAAATTTGATTTTTTTATATTTTTTGACTATATTATATCCTATAAAAAATAATTAGTTTTTAAGAAAATATCTAAATTTTTTTTAGTTTATTTTTTATGTGGTTTATGTATTATGAAAATAAATAATCTTTCCTTTAGAATACCTTTTATAATTTCAATTACATTTATATTATGCATGTTTATTATAGTGCTTATAATCACAATAGTCAGTTCTAATTCTATAGAAGATACGGCCATAAAAGGTCTTAGAGTTGCAGCTAAATCATATTCTGATATGATTGATTTATATTTTTCAGAAAAACGTTTGGTTATGGATTTATATTCTAAAGATCCCAATCTTTCAAGATATTTAGTCAATCCAACAGAAGAAAATAAATTGGCGGCAGAAGAATCATTAAAAGAATTTACTAGAGAAGTTTCAGATACACAGGTTTTTTATAATTATTCTCTTGTAAATTTTGATGCTAATATAATACTCGATTCTATAGGCGGAAAATTATTACATATAAATTATGGAAAAAATTCATCTGATTGGACTAGGTTTAGAGATACAGGATATGATTTTGCAGGAAGAGATTTAATTCAGCCATCTTCAGCCAATCCTCTTAATGCTATATGTGTTATATGGAAAGGCGTTAAAGATGAAAATGGAAAAGTTGTAGGCGTTTTGAATAGCTCTATTAATTGGATGAAGTTTATATCAGATTATATTATGCCAAGTCAATTAGGAAGAACAGGCTCTATAACTATTATAGATAAGAACAAAAATATAATAGCACATAATGATACAAATAAACTCTATATATATGAAAGTAATATAATAGGTACATCCGCTTACGAGAGAAAGCCTGAAACTATAAGAGAAAGAGAGGATAAATTTTTTCAATATGTTTTAGATAATAAGGAAGGTATTTTGGAATATGTAGATGATAATAATGTATCAGAAATATCTTTATTTAATCCTATAAATAATACTCCTTGGTATCTTATAGTAAGCTACAGTCAAGATGAAATTTACGGAGATAAGAATAAACTTACAAAAATAGTTATAATTATAGCAATTGTTATGTCTGTTATAATTTGTTTTATTGGTAAATTGATAGCTAGATCTATAATTTTGCCTTTAAATATGGTTGTAGATGAAGCTGATAATATATCCAATGGTCATATAGCTAATAATAATAATATTTCATGCAGTGTTAGAAAAGATGAAATAGGGGTACTTATGTGCAGCTTTTATAATATGAAATTAGCATTAATGAATGCCGTTAATACTGCCAATAGTATTGCTTTAGATACTAAGAATAAAGCTGGAGAGATATCATCAAAGAATAACAAGCTGCATGCTGAAACAGAAAATAATTCTTATAAAATGCAGGAAACTTCAAACATAACTAATAACATAGGTAATTCTGTATTAGAAACTACTAATTATGCTAATGAACTTATTGATATAATGAAAGATGCTAATAATTCCATAGAGATGGCTGACAGCAGTATTTCTGAAGCTGCTGATAATGCTAATTCAGTAAGTGAAGCTAGTAATAAAATAAAAGATATTACAAAGGTTATAGAAAATATAGCTTTTCAAACAAACATATTGGCTTTGAATGCCTCTGTTGAAGCAGCAAGGGCTGGTGAAAATGGAAGAGGTTTTTCAGTTGTAGCAAATGAAGTTAGAAATTTAGCCCAAAGCACATCGGGTTCAGTTAAAGATATATCCTCTCTTATAGAGGAGAGCCAGAAGCGTATAGAATTAGCAGCTAAGTCTACGAATCAATCTAAAGAATTATTCAATGATATGAAAGAAAAGCTAGAAAAAGCCTATTCTTTACTTTCCAATTTCAGCAGTGCCTTAAAACTGCAGAAAGATGGTATAGATTCCATTAGTTCTCATATACTTAATATGGAAGATACTTCAAGAAATAATACTGAATTAGCAGAAGATGTAAGTGAAATTTCTGAAGAATTAGAGGAATTGTCTATAAAATTGGAAGAAGCTATGTCATTTTTCAAAATCAGAGATGATTTTAAGTGAGAAAATATATAAAAATATAGTTTTTAATCTCAAATTTTGTTGAAATTTAGATATAATTAATTGCTTGTAAATCATAATTTTACTTGAAAAAATTATGATTTGTGATACAATGTAGTAGTGTAATCTTAATTAAATCAAGGTTAAATTATTATGAAAAATTCTCAGGTATTTATGGAAGGTGTATGGAAAAATAATCCTACCTTCGTTCAGGTTCTTGGTATGTGTCCTAGTTTGGCAGTTACAAGCAGCGTAATGAATGCTATAGGTATGTCTGTAGCTACCATATTCGTTTTGGTTTGTTCTTCTGCTTTAATCTCTCTTATTAAGAAGATTTATGCTAATGAAGTTAGAATTATGGGATACATAGTGGTTATAGCAGCTTTCGTTACTTTGACAGACATTGTTATGAAAGCTAAGTTTTATACATTGTCTTTGGCATTAGGTCCGTATATTCCGCTTATAGTTGTAAACTGTATCATATTAGGAAGGGCAGAGGCTTTTGCTAATAAAAATGGAATTATACCTAGTATTTTTGATGCTTTAGGTAACGGTGTAGGTTTCTTTATTTCTTTAACATTACTTGCTTCTATTAGAGAAATTTTAGGTAATGGTTCTTGGCTTGGATTTGATATAGTTGGTACTTTAAGAGGTTTCTTTGAGTCTGCTATGCCTTTCGCTTTGAATGCATATAATGAAATTACTACTCCTTGGGTTGTTATGATTATGGCTCCTGGTGCTTTCTTCACTTTAGGAACTTTAATTGCTATTAAAAGAGCTATAGATGCTAGAGGAGGAAAAGCTAATGGTTAATTTAATTTTATTGTTTGTAGCAACTGTTTTAGTTAATAATTTCGTTTTAACTAAATTTTTGGGAATATGTCCATTTTTAGGAGTATCTAATAAGTTAGATTCGGCAGTTAGTATGGGTATTGCGGTTACTTTCGTATTAGTTTTAACTGCTGCTGTTAGTTGGATGATACAATATTATATATTAGTACCTTTCAAAATAGAATTTTTACAAACTATACTTTTCATCATAGTAATTGCGGCTTTGGTACAATTTGTAGAGATGGTTGTAAGAAAAACAAGTGAAAGTTTGTACTTATCTTTAGGTATTTATCTTCCTCTTATAACTACTAACTGTTGTGTATTAGGATTGGCTTTATTCGGAGTTTTATATAAATATAATTTTATACAAAATATAGTATTCGCTTTAGGTGCAGGAGTTGGATTCACATTAGCTTTAGTTATAATGGCTAGTATAAGAGAGCGTTTAATGACTGCAGATATACCGGAAGCTTTCAAAGGTCCTGCTATGCCTTTTATCACAGCAGGTATACTTGCACTTATTTTCTATGGTTTCTCCGGAATAATAAAAATATGATTTTGAGTGTTAGAAGTATTTTATAAGGATAATAAAAATGATGACATCTGTTTTAGTAGCTTCAATATCTTCAGGCGTAATTGCTTTGATATTGGCTGTTTTATTAATATTTTCTTCAAAAATTTTCAGAGTTGAAGTTGATGAGAGAGTAACAGAACTTACAGCAAAACTTCCTGGTGCTAACTGCGGAGGATGCGGATTCCCTGGCTGTGCTCAATTTGCTAAGGCTTTAGTTGATGATAAGGCTCCTGTAGACGGCTGTTCTGTAGGTGGTGCTGATACTGCTGCAATGGTAGCTGATTTTTTAGGTAAAGTTGCTCCTCCTCAAAAAGAGAGAACAAGAGCTTATATTTTCTGTCATGGACATAATGGTATAGCTAAAACTAATAAAGTTTACACTGGTGCTGAAACTTGTGTATCTGCTGTTATGGCTGGAGGAAATAAAGAATGTTCTTATGGATGTGTTGGATTTTATGATTGTATGAACGCTTGCGAATTTGGGGCAATTATTAGAGACGAAGAAACAGGAATGCCTGTTATAGTTGAAGATAAATGTGTTTCATGCAATGCTTGTGTTAAAGCTTGCCCTCAGAAACTTATTGAGATTCACCCTGTTTCTCAAGATATACATGTTTATTGTAAATCCAAAGATAAAGGTCCTATAGCTAAGAAAGCTTGCGACAGAGCATGTATAGGTTGTAATATATGTGTTAAAAATACAAAAGAAGGCGGTATGAAAGTTGACAATTATCTTGCTATAGTTAATTATGATGATTATGTTGTTACAAATGAAAGTATAGCTAAATGTCCTACTAAAGCTATTACTGATGAAAGAGTAAATTCAGTAAAAAGCCTTCCTGTACCTTTAAAAAAAGCATAAAATTAAAAATTATAAAACAAGGTTGATAAATTAATAATTATCTTCCTTGTTTTTTATATTTTATAAATCTATATAGTAAAGTACAATATCTTCATATTCATTATTTTTATTCATATATCCTTTTTTAACTATACCTATTTTATTGAAGCCTATTTTTTCATATAATTTATGTGCATTGATATTTGATATTACAACAGCATTAAATTGAAGTATTTTATATCCTAATTTCTTGCCTTGTTCCATAGAGTCTCTTACTAATGCTTCTCCTATTCCTTTTCCCCTTGACTCCTTACTTACAGCATAAGAGGCATTAGATATATGTCCGCATCTTCCTATATTATTTGGATGAAGTATATACACACCAAAAACTTTATCATTATCTATAGCTACACCTGTATAGTCTTGAGAGCTAAAATACTTATCTGCTTCTTCTTCATTAGTTAATGTTTCTATTTGAGGAAAATATATTCCTTCTTTTATAGTGTCATTCCATATTTTTATAATTTCTTTAATATATTTTATATTGTATTTTATTATTTGCATTTTTATTCCTTTTATTAATATTTAATTATTATACATTATTATACATTAATTAAAATATTATTATTTAATATTAACTCAAAATATTGACATAAAATTATAATATGACTATAATATATTTAGTCAAAAAACATACTATTAATAATTTGTTATTTATTTTTATGTCTTAATAATTCTCTTTAGTATATGTTTTTATAGTTTTTATATATTTTCTTTTTATTTGAAAGGAATAATAAATGGAACTTAATAATAAAACTTTAATAGAAAACAGCAGCATAAATTTATTTTCCAAATTTGCAATACCTAGTATATTGGGTATGATAATGGGAAGTACCGCTGTATTTGTGGACGGTTTTTTTGTAGCACATTTTATATCGGCAGAGGCCTTTACTGCAATCAACATAGTATGGCCTATAACAGCTTTATCTTTCGGTATTTATGTAATGCTTACTATAGGATCTGTTGCCCTTGCCGGAAAATGTATAGGAGAAAACAATATAAGACGGGCTAATTTAATATTTACTCAAACTCTAATTGTAGTTCTTACTATAGCAAGTTTTCCATTGATTATAGCATATATATTTAGAGAGAGACTTCTCCCTTTTTTTGGGGCACATGGTGAGGTTTATGAATTATCATTGGATTATGTAGATGGTGTACTTTTTGCTACATTTTTTTGGGGAATGGCTTATGTTTTAAGTCAATTTGTAAGGCTGAATGGTTCTCCGAGATTTGCTTCTTCAATGTTTATAATATCATCTTTAGCAAATATGATTTTAGATCCTATTTTTATTATAGTATTTGATTTAGGTATTTCCGGAGCTGCTTGGGCTACTGCAATATCACAGATAATAGCTTTTTTAATGGGGTTATTATATTTTTTTAAGCCAAATTGCAGATTGAAGATAATAAAAATTTACGGAGGCTGGATATATATATTAAAAGCTGCATTTAATGGATTTTCTGAGTTTTTAAGCAATTTTTCATCAGGACTTATTCCTTGGCTTTTTAATATAACAGCATACAATATTTCAGGAAACAGGGGCATACTAGTATATTCAGTTGCTAATTATGCAATAATGTTTTTTATAATGCTGGCATATTCAATAGGTGAGGCATTAGAACCTTTAGTGAGTGTTTCTTATGGTGCTGGAAATAAAAATAGAATGAAAGATTTTTTAAAGATATCAGTATTTTTAATTACTTTTATATCAGTATTAAGTTCTATTATACTTTTGATTAATCCTAGTCTGCTTGTTAATACTCTTTTAAAAGAAGTAGATAATCAGACTTTTGATGATGCTTTATTTTTTGTGAGAACTTCTATACCTACATTTATAGGAGTTGGAATCAATATTATAATGAGTGCATATTATACTTCTGTTCAAAAGGCGGGGGCTTCTGCGATTGTTGCTGCTTTAAGAAGTATGATTTTGCCTGTTGTATTGGTATTAACACTTCCAAATATATTCGGATTTATAGGATTAGTTTTGGTTCTTCCTATAAGCGAAGTGTTTACTTTGATAGTATCTTTGGCATTATATAAAAATAGAAGTGCCGATATTTTAATTACAGAATAATTATTTTATAAGAGTATTGCTATGAATATAAACAAAGAGTTTGATTGTGATGTATTAATTGTAGGAGGAGGAATAGCAGGACTTATTGCTGCTGAGAGAGCATTAAAAAGTTTTAAGAGAGTATGTATTCTTGATTCTGCCAAGATTTGTTCTGGAGCTTCTTATTTTCCTTTAAAGGCTACATTAGGTATACAAGTAACAAAAGATAAAAATGATTATAATAAATATTATGAAGATATAACTAATATGGGAAAAGGGGTAGAAAATCCTGAACTTATAAAGACTTATATAAAAAATATTAAAAAAGATGTTTATCTTCTAAAAAGAATTGGTTTTAAACCTTGGCTTAGAAAGGATTCAAGACCTGCTTGTTTTGCTAAATACTCAAGAAATATTTTTTTGATTAATGATTGGAATGAGGCTAGAAAAAGAGCAAATAAAATTTTTAGAAAAAATAAAAGATTAAAAATATTTGAAGGAAGTTCTTTAATAAGGATTATAAAGAATAATGATAAAATTTAAGGAGCTATATTTCAGAATAAAGATAAATTTTTCTTTATAAAATCTAAAGTAATAATTTTGGCTGCCGGAGGAATAGCAGGAAATTATAAAAATAGTTTATATCCTAAAAAAATCAATGGCACTTGTCATATTGCTGCATTGGATGCAGGAGCTTATGCACAAAATATGGAGTTTATTCAATTCATACCTGCTTATTTAAAGCCTAGATATAATGTTTTATTTGGAGAGCATACTCTTAAATATTGTATTGGCATGTATGATGAGAATAATAAATTAATTTTTGAAGGAATAGAGAATGATAAAAATAAAAGATTATGGATTGAAAGAAGCAGTTATGCACCTTTTAGTACAGATTTTGAAAGCAGTGAAATAGATTTAAAAATACCTTGCAGCGGAGTGAGACTAAAATATTCTGAAGATTTATACAAAGATAAAGAAGAGTTTTATACTGTTTATTTAGGTTGGCTTAAAAATGAAATGAATATTGATTTACTTAAAGATGAAACTTTAATAACTCATTTTGCTCATAGCTGTAATGGAGGCATTAAAATAGACAGCAATGGATTTACGGGTGTTGCTGGGCTTTATGCTATTGGTGAATTATCATCTGCGATAGAGGGTGCTAATAGGCTTGGAGGGAATTCTGTGGGTGGTGCTTTGGTATTCGGACATAATGCTGTAAAAGATGCTTATAAATATATTAAAAATAATAAATTTGATAATAATTATAAAAAATTAAATATTATAGAAAAAGAATTTAATGATTGGATTAATGATATTTCAAAAGATGATAAAGAAAACAGTTTGAAAAAAAATGAAGTTCTTAGAAAAATAATAGAATTAGTAAGTGAAAATTTATCCGTTGTAAGAAGCAGAGAAAAAATAGAAAATTTCTTAAGTAAGATTGATGAGATTAGAGGCAATTATAGTATAAAAGAAAATATTGAAGATGGTTCTATAGAAATTTATTTGATTATTGAAAGTGTGAAGATGATTGCTTTGAGTATGCTTGAGAGAGATGAAAGCAGGGGGGCTCATTATAGAGAAGATTTTCAAAATCCTTCTTATAAAATTTATAAACTTCAGGTAAAGAGAGAAAATAATAAAACCAATATAGAGAGAATTTATATTAATGATTAAAAAACTATGAATAAAATTTTATAATTTATAAATTATAAAAATAATGTTTTATATATTGTGTAAATTGTTATTTCAATATATAAATATCTAGTCTTTAGAAACAAGTATAATTCAAAGGTATTTTTATTCGTATATATTTTCTAAAAAGTTTAAGTTATAGCATCAAAAATATAAATGTTTATTTTCCTAAATATTTATATATATTTTTTATTAATTTATAGATTAATATTCATTTTTTCTTATTTTTTGTTAATAAATAATAATTGCATAACTATTAATATTTATTAATTATGATATACTATATATAGAAGTATTATTATTAAAACTTAAAAAATAATTTTATTAATTATTTTAATATTAGAACTGTTGCAATTTTGTATTTTTATACAGTTAATATTAAAAATATATTATAAATTTTATTTACAGTAATTTAATATCTATTATTTTTTGTTTTAAATGTAATATAATTTTATCAAAATAAGATATAAAAATGCAGTCTTTTTGCTTCTTTGTGCCAACAAAAGAAGTGGGGTTTGGGGCAAAGCCCCAATTATTAAAATTATAAATATTATTTTTAATATATTGTATAATAATATAACTATATGTATGTACAAAATTGCAACAGGTCTATTCAATAAAATAAGGATATTTTATGATTAAAAAACTTTTTTATTTTAAAAATTTTAATTATAAATTATATTTTTCACTGATATTTCTATCTTTGTTTCCGGCATTATATGAAACTATAAGAACTATTATAGTTTCAATATCAACTGATTCTTCATCATTTGATATTATGGGACATCTTGAATGGTTTGATTTAATAAATGAAACATTGCTTGCTTTTTTACATATACCTTTATATGCAATATTTAATAGAGTGATAAAAAATCATTCTGAAGAAGATTTTGCTAAAGTAACATTTAAAACATTTTTAATCGGTTTTGTATTGTATTGTTTATTTTCTATAGTAATTTATATAAAATCAAAAAGTATGATAGTATTTATGAATGTTAATGAAACTGATATTGAAGCTGTTACGAAGTATTTAAATTTGGAAACTATAGCATTTGTAATTGGTTTTATTATTACTTCAATAAACATAGTAATAGTGTCTAAAGAATTGTATAAAGTTTTTATAATATTTGCATTTGTAAAAACATTACTTATTATTTTATTGGATATTAATTTGGTGTTAAAATTTAATGTTTTTGGTGTTGCTTATTCCAATATGATTATAAATTTGTTTATGGGAATATTAGGTATTTTTATTTTAATAAAAAATGGATTAATAAAATTATCATGGTTTAACAGAGAAGATAAGATGATATTTATTTCCTATTTTAAAATAGGAATATTTTCAGCACTTCAAATTCTTGTTGATAATATAGTATATGCTTTAATGATTGTAAAAATGGTTAATTTAGTAGCGGAGCAGGGTAATTATTGGATAGCAAATAATTTTATATGGAGTTGGTTATTGATGCCTGTGCTTGCTTTAAACGAAGTTATAAGAACTAATTGTAAATATAAAGATGATAATCAGCTTTGGAATTATTTTAGGATAATATTTTTTATAACCATTTTAGCATCAGCAGCAGTTTTATTTTCAAATATATTTTTTGAATATATAGAGAGAATTGAAAATCATAATGATGTATATTTAATAGTATTAAAATTGGCGCCTTTTTATATATTTTATGCTTTGTCAATTATACCTGATAATATATTTATAGGTTATGGTAAGACATTATATAATCTTATTAATTCTATAATTATTAATTTTGTTTATTATGGTTTTGTGTATTTTTTATATTTGAAAGGATATATTGTCTTCAATATGAATACTATTATTATTATGTTTGGGTTAGGTATGATTTTTCATGCTTTAATATCATATATTATTTTTATAATAAAATTTAGACATAATGTATTTTTTTCAGATATGAATTGATAAATATTCAAACTATTTTTATAATTTGTATTTTAAATTAATCTATAAAGATGAAGTTTTATGCAAGATAATGAAATATATAAATAATATTATTTAGTTATTGAGATATCATTATGCCGCCTTCATATTTTAATGCCTTTGCAGATACAAGCTCTTTTTTGTTTAGATTAGTGTCGCTATAAAGTTTGCATTTTAAATATTCAGCACTTGTTCCTATATAGTTATTGTCTGATAAAGTTTTTTCTATTATTATTTTTAAATCTCTTCCTTCAGCATTTTTGTAGTATGAGTCTTTTAATTTATTATTTAGGCTGTTTAATATTTTAGCTCTTTTTAATTTTGTTCTGTATCCGACTTGTCCGTCCATTTTTGATGAAGGAGTGTTTTCTCTGTTTGAATATCTGAATATGTGAATCTTTATAAATTTTGACTTTTCGCATAAATCATAAGTATCATTAAAATCAGTATTTTCTTCATGAGGAAAGCCTACCATTACATCGCTGCTTATTGCCATGTTGGAATTAGTTTTATATAATTTTTCTGTAACTGAGAGATAATCTTCTCTCGTGTATCTTCTATTCATAAGTTTAAGTATTTTATTGCTTCCAGACTGAAGCGGTATATGTGCATGAGGACAAAGTACATCATCATTTTTAAATAGGCTTATAAGATTATCATCAAAATAAAGCGGTTCTACAGATGAAAGCCTTATTCTAATGCCGTATTTTGAGGAATGTTCCAATATTTGAGTGAGTATATTATAGAAGCTGATTTCATTATTATAGTTGTATGAACCCAAATTAAGCCCTGTTAATACTATTTCTTTATATCCGTAATCACTAGCCATTTTTACAGCATCAAATATTTTTTGAGGCTCTACACTTCTATGACTTCCTCTCACCCTTGAAACTATGCAGTATGTACAGAATACTTCGCATCCGTCCTGTATTTTTAAATATGCACGGCTTTGCTCCTGAGGAAAGAATATTGGATTATTTATTTTATTTTCAGAGTTATTATGCATGGTATTGAATATTATTTCTGAAGCCTCTTCTTTTTTCTCATTTGGTATTAGTATAATATTATCTTGCATAATAGATGAATCTTTATCTTTTTTTGAAACATAGCATCCTATTAGAAATACTTTTTTTTGAGATATATCTCCAAGTTTTTCTAAATATGCCATGAGTTTTTTATCACTGTCATTGGTAACAGTGCAGGTATTTATAGCTATTGCATCGGCATTATTTAGCTCAGTAATATTGGCTCCCATGTTTTTTAATTCATAAGATATTTTCTCGCTTTCATATTGATTAAGACGGCATCCGAAAGTATGTAAATGTATATTCATAAATTTCTCTTTTATTGTAAATAGTATTAATTCTCTATTAGTATATATTAAAATATATAATAACTCAAACATTTTAAAAATATTTAATTAACATAACATTTTTTATAATAAAAAAATAAAAAAATCCGATTAACATAATAACATATTTTTTTTATTTTTACTACTTGCGGAATTTGACAATTATGTTAATATAATTATGTTTATTGAAATATGTTTATTATGAATTTATTTTATAATTAAAGGAATTTTAATTAAAAATTCTATTATATCGCAAGGGGAGTTGCAATGAATCCTAAGTATCGCATAGAATTGGCAGATAACAATAAAGGGAGCGAAAAGATGTCATTTAATAATAATTCTTCATCATTAGATACAGTAATTAAAGTAATTGGTGTAGGTAATGGCGGATGCAATGCTGTAAATAGAATGATAGAAGAGGGATTAGAGAATGTAGAGTTTATAGCTATGAATACAGACTCTCAGGCATTATCCCGTTCAAATGCTCCTACAAGACTTGTTTTAGGAGACAGGGTAACTCAAGGTTTAGGTGCTGGTACTGATCCTGAAAGAGGTGCTGAAGCTGCAAGAGAAGATATTGCCAAAATAGAAGAGCTTGTAAATGGAGCTAATTTAGTATTTATTGCAAGCAGTTTCGGAGGCGGTACAGGAACAGGTGCAAGCCCAGTTGTAGCAGAAGCCGCTAAAAAAGTAGGTGCTTTAACTATCGGTGTTGTTACTAAACCTTTTGATTATGAAGGTAAATTAAAAATGAGCCGTGCTGAAGCAGGTATAGATAAAATGCTTACAGTAGTAGATTCGCTTATAATAATACCTAATGAAAATCTGTATGACATGGTAGATATGGACGATTACAGCTATGAAGAGGCTTTATCAGTTGTAGATGATATACTTAGACAGGGTGTTCAGGGAATATCTGATATAATTACTCAGACAGGATTTATAAATGTAGATTTTGCTGATGTAAAAACTATGATATCTCTTTCTAATGGCAGAGCTCATTTAGGTATAGGAGTTGGAAAGGGTGATGAAAGACTTCAAAAGGCTATTACTAATGCATTTGAAAATCCGCTTTTAGATGTTTCAAGCATCAAAAATGCAAGAGGTATACTTGCTAATATAGTATGTCCTAAAGATTTTGCTATGAAAGAATATAGAGCAGCAAGTAAAATCATCAATAATTATGCCAATGAAAATGCTAATATAAAAATTGGTGTTTGTCCTAAAGAAGAGCTTAAAGATGAAATTATTGTTACTATAGTGGCTACTGGTTTTGATGCAAACTCAAAAAATGACAGCGATAATAAAGATTTAGATTCCAATGCTAATGATATAATAAACAAATCTGCATCGGTTAATAAAACTGAAATTATAGATAATAACAATTCTAATAGTTCTAATGATGTATCTGCTAATAATGCATATTCTCCTGCCGTTGATGTTAAGACTGATAATAAAAAAGAAGATGATATAAGCAGCAGTAAAAATGAAATTAATAAAGCAGAAGTAACTGAAAAGATTATAGCTGACAGCAAAGTATCATCAAAGAATATAGCTGAAAATATAGTTGATATAGATAATATAAATACAATAGTAAAAGAACCTGAGGCAGAAAAAGAAGTAGAACTTGAAGCTTTGAATATTAATTCAGAAAGTAATATTCAAGAATATGAAGTATCAGAAGCATCAGCAGAAAAAAATGAAGCGGTAATAATAGAAGAAGAAAAAGAGGAAGTTAAAGAAAAGGTATTAATTTCAAATAATAATGATAAAGTTCAAGAAACTAAAGAATATAAATTTGAAAATTATATCAGAAACCTTAAAAAACCTATAATAACTAAATCAAATAGGTTTAATAATCTAAGTGAGAGTATCATTGACAATAATAATGAAGAAGAAAATAATAATAATGAAAGTATTAAAGAAACATTTAATAGAACTATAGTTAATAATAATTCAGAGTATGCTCATAGATATGAAACAAAAGAAAGAATATCAGAAGAGATGCGTTTTGAAGAAGAGGAGAAACATAATAATCCCCATTCAGATTATCACAAAAATCCATTTGATATAGTATCAGACGATTATATGGATAAGCATAATAAAATGGGTTCAAAAATGTCTATATTTGGCGAAACTTCTACTATTGATAATGATTTGGAAAAACCAGCATTTTTAAGAAGGCAAATACAGGCAAGAAATACTATGAGATAAGGTGTTATTTAAAATATGAAGAAAAATATTTTTAAAAAAAGATTATTGTTAAGTCTTTTTATTTTTCAAATATTGGTTTTTCATGCTTTTTCTCAAAATACTGCAGAAAATGCTTTGAAACTGTATAATGAAAGAAATTATGAAAGTTCCATAAGAATATTAGAGTCTCTTAATGTTAAGCCTAGCGATTTAGATTTATACCTATTATTGATAGATAATTATATAAAACTTAATAATTTTGCTATGGCTGAAACTTTAATAGCAGATGCTGAACGATATCACTCAAGAAATTATAGATTGCTTGAAAGAAAGCTTCTTATGGAGCTTATGAATAATAGAAATTCAGAAGCGAGAACAACTGTTAATACTATAAAGCAATTAGATAATAAGAATTATATAGCTAATTATGCAGAAGGTCTTCTCAGTGAGAGAGCGGGGTATTATCAAACAGCTATGAATATGTATGAGAGGGCTAGGGTTATCAATAGGGTAAGACCTGAGGCTACTGTTTCATTGGCATATTTGTATCTTGCTAATGGAGACAGTAATGCTGCTTTAAAACTATTTAATGAGAATATGACAAATAATCCTAGAATGGCTGAATCTTACTATAATTTAGCTAATTATTATTATCTTAATAAGGATTATAATAAGGCTTTAGGTGAAATTGATAATGCCTTATTTTACTATACCAATTATAATGATGCAAAAATATTAAAAGCTAATGTGTTTATTTCTTTAAATAGATATGATGAAGCTATTGCTATATTAGAATATATGCCTGATACAGGGTTTAAAAATAATTCTAAATATTATTATATAGGTAATGTTTATGAGGGAGCTAATAATTATTTGAGGGCTAAAAATTCATATATAAATTACCTTAGAACTAAGCCTGAAGATGAGCTTGGAAGACTTGCTTATGAAAGAGTATTGCTGCATACTAATCCTACTCCTGATTATGAGAGGGATAGGGCTGCTTTATACTATGGAAATTTGGCTTCTTACTATACAAGACTTGCAGATAATATAAGATCTCAGGCATATTTAAAACATATGTTAAAATTAAATCCTGCTAATACCTATGCAAGATTAATGCTTTCAGATGTTTATAGAAGAATGGGCTTGGAAGAGAAATCTTTAGAAGAATTAGAGATAGCAAAAAATGTTAACCCTGAAGAAAAATCTATTATATATAAATATGATAGTTATAAAAGAAGATTAGATAAAAATATAGTTTCAAAATCTTGGGGAATAGAACAATATAATATAGATACTCCTGGATTTACAGTTGCAATAACAGACACTATTACGGCACAAAAAGATAGTCCTTTATTTTTGAATACATCTTTATATCAGACATTAGCTTATGTGCTTCCTCAATTTGGAAGATTTAAAGTATTAGAAATGTATACAAATTATTATGATACAGTAGATTTATATAGAGAATTCAATAGAAGAAATGCTGATTATTTTTTAAGAGGTTCTGCTTTTCAGAATAATGATACTTTTACTATAATGCTAGATTTAGTGGATGTTAAAAGTGAGAAAGTTGTTACTAATTTTACTGTTATGACTAGAGGCAGAGAAAAAATAATGGGGGCTGCTGTTATGGCAGGAAGGGTTATAAATAATAGTATTCCTTTCTATTCAAAAGTTATAAAGATTCATAATGATAATATATACATCAATGCCGGAAGAATGCAGGGTGTAACTAATAATATGAATTTGATTCTTTATGATACATCGGCTCCTAGAACTGATTTATCTGCTAGAGGTTATAATAGTGCTGTAGGTATGATAAAGGTTATAACAGCAGATGAGAATGTTTCTTTGGCTAAACTTATAGACGGAAGGCTTTTGAATAAAGTTAATTTAAATCAAATAGTAATGCCTTATATAACAAATACAGTTCAAAGCACTAATACCAATGCTAATGCTGTAAATTAATTATAAATAGAATTGTATGGAAAGAAATATTATAGGAGTATATGGGCTTATATGCTCCGGAAAAAGTTCATTTTCTAAGATGCTTGCTAAGGAAATGAATGCTTTATATATTGATGCCGATTTAATAGGGCATAGAGCTTTAATTGATAATAAAGATAATATAGTAAAAGAGTTCTCAGAATCTATATTAGATGAAAATAATAATATAGACAGAAAAAAACTTGGCGATATAGTGTTTTGCAATGCTAAAAAATTAAAAAGACTTCAGGAACTTAATTATCCATATATAGAAAGTAAAGTAAAAGAGATGGTAGAAAGCACGGATAAAGATGTCGTTATAGAAGCGGCACTTATTATGCGAAGTAAAATTCCTTCTATATGCAGCAGCCTAATATATGTCAATGCCAAAACTTCTGATATTATTAAAAGAATGAAAAAAACTAGAAATATTTCAGAAACTGAAGCAAGAAAAAGATTAAAAATGCAAAGAGATGTTAAAAATAATAGATTCAATGCCGATATTCTAATAAACAACATGAAAGATTATAATAATTTAATTATAATCTCTAAAAAATTAGGAAGGTATTATGGAGTTAAATCAAAATCCAAACATGGAAGAAAAAGGATCTTCTATTAATTACAATATTGGCAGAAAAAAAACTCTTTATATAGTTAATTTTACCCCTATAAGATTATTGATATTTTCTATCAGTTCTGTTGCTTTAATTTTATTTATATTTGTATTAGGTTTTCATTTAGGCGGTTCAAAACCTGTTCATGCAAATAATACCGATGATTCTATTGCAGCTTTAATGAGAAATGCTCAGGACAGTGAAAATATGGCATCAACAGAAACAAGTACAGCGGATATGCCTAATGATGAGATTACAGCATTAAGTGAATATGATGCTTCAGTTAATAATAACAGCATTATCAGAGAAGGAAATACTTCTGCAGACAGATACAATGAATATACTCAGAATTTGGCTTCTGAATTGGATGCTATCAATGAAAATATTAAAGAAAAAGATACAGCAGGATTAGCTCCTAACACAACATATACTCCGCCTCAGCAAATGGCTAGTATAGCTCCTGTTAAGACAACAGCTCCTGAAAAGAGTACTGTGCCTTATACTAGAAGTTCTTCATCAGATTCCATATACTTTATACAGGTTGCTGTAGGCTATGACAAAGATAATACTTATTCTGCTAGAGATAGTTTAAAAGCTAAATTCCCAAAAGCATTCATAAAAGAAGAAACTATGTCTGATGGAAAAACTATGTATAAATTAAAAGTAGGCAGATATGAAACTAGAGAAGAAGCTCAGAAAGTTTTAGCTGAAATAAAAAAGATACCAGCATATAAAGATAGTTATATTTATTCCGATAAGAAAGTAAGTTAAATAAAAATATCCTAAAAGTTATAGTGATGCCCTTTTGAATGAATAATTTGAAAGGGTATTATTATTTTAAACTATCTGCTCAAATTTAGTATTTTTAGATTCTTTATTATTTATTTGTATTACTTCGTTCTTATATTCTTTACAATCATTATAGTATGATGCTGTTATTGAGAGAATTTCATTTTCCTCTTTTGAAAAATATCCCATTATCATAGCTGACTTATATATTATATCCTTATCAATATTTTCTGCATTATCATCATATATTTCTAAATATCCTAAAGGTCCTCTATTATAATTAGGTTTTAATATTATACAGTTTACTCTTTTTCTTTTTTCCAAAGCATCATTTTCTTTTTCATTTCTTCCAAGAAGAAGTTTAACATTTTTATTCATTCTTATATGTCTTCCTATAGCCAAATACTGCATAAGCTCTATATTAAGTATATCTTTACCATTATTAGAAATTAAATCATTATATCTTCTGGCATATCCTTTATCCACTATAGAACATCCAGCCCCTGCAGGTATAGGGTAGTCTGTTATGCCAAACTCTTCTGCCAATTTCATCTGTACATTTCTGCTTCTTCCGTATATATCATAAAGATTTTCTCTGTTTATAAGTCCTTCTTCTTCAGCTTTAGTTATAGGTAAAAGTTTAGCAGATAATGGTCTTAATAATCTTCCTTCAAGTCCGCTTTCTTTTATAGCATTTATCAAGTCCTGAGATTTCTGACTCATAGGTCTTTGTCCTTTTACTTCTCCTGTCGCTATAAAATCGAATCCTTCATCTTCCATTATTTTTTTAGCAGTTTTAAGCATTAATATATGACAGTCTAAACATGGGTTAATGGCACTTCCATATCCGTATTTAGGATTTAAAAACATATCTAAATAAACATCTTTTAATGATACAAATCTTATTGGTATATTAAGAAAATCAGCAGCTTTTTTAGCAGGATCTTCACTATATATTTCAAGTAATTCTTCTTTTATCACAGAATATTCTAATCCCGTAACAAATCTTAAAGCAAGCACATCTATATTTTCTCTTTTTAATATAGCTCCTACAAGTGTACTATCTAAGCCGCCGGATAATAGTAAAATAGCTTTTGCCTTTTTATCGCTCATCAAATTTTCCTTATTATAAATTTAATTATTATTTAATTTTTATAATATACTAAAATGATTTTATTTTGTCAATGTTTTATTTAATAATTAAAATTATTTAAAAGTTATTTTATCAACTTTTCCAGCCTCAAAAGCTGCAAATACTGTAATATATGAATTTTTATTTTTATACAAAATAAATAGTAATAAAATTCACTATATTAGACTTGTTTCAAAAGTAGTTGACAAATAATATAACAAGTTTATTGTTTTATGCTAAATTAAATAATATTAATTATAGTTTAATTAAATGTTTTACTTGTTGTGTAAATTGTATGTTTGAGCTACAAAATGCAGTTCTTTTATACCAATAAAAGAACTGTGGTTTGGCACGACTGTGTGCTTCGCAGCAAAGCCCCAACTAAATTTAAAAATATTAAATTAAAAATTTATAAATTTAGTTTTGAAACAAGTCTATTAGACTTTTTTCAAAAATATCTGACAGGATTGTATATTAAATTTTCATTATTTATCAATTATAAAAATAATGTTTTCTATGTTGTATAATTTGCTGTTTTAGTATGTAAATATGTAGTCTTTTACCTGCTGATACTATATCTGGACTTCGTAGGTATTGGGCTAGCTCACTCAATTAATAAATAAAATTAGTTTTGAAACAAGTAAATGGATTATTAAAAACAAATTAATATTATATAGTAAAATTTTATTTACAAATACTTGAAGTTTTATTTATATTATATTATAATGTACATTCATTATTGCTAAAGATAAACTCGCTTACAAATAGCTAACAATTTTTTTCGTCAGTTATCAGCTGCTCGTTTATCGCTTTAAAAATTTAATATATTTTATCAGCAATAATAGAAAATAATTTTATTGAGGATAATACTTTCAGTACTTACTCTTTTTATACAAATATTTTAATACTCCCATATCTAAAGTCGTATTATTTTCTTTTTCAATTTTTTAAATCTAATAAATATTTTTTTATTTTTAAGGATAAATTAAAATGGATATAATAATAATAATAGTCTTAATACTTTTAAATGGTATTTTTGCCATGTCAGAAATAGCAGTAATTTCTGCAAGAAAATCTTCACTTATGAAAGACAGTAAAGAAGGAAATAAAGGGGCAAAGACAGCATTAACTTTAGCAGATAATCCTGATAAATTTTTATCTACAATACAAATAGGTATAACTTTAATAGGTATATTAACAGGTATTTACTCAGGAGATACTGTTGCTAAAGAGCTTGCCAATTTACTTATCAAAATAAATGTTCCTTCATCTTATTCTTCTGTAATAGCTCAGGTATTAGTTGTAGCATTAGTAACATATCTTACATTAATATTCGGAGAACTTGTACCTAAAAGAATAGGAATGGTAATGCCTGAAAGAATAGCAAAAGTTGTTGCAGCTCCCATGACAATACTTTCTAAGATAGGTGCTCCATTTGTGTGGGTGTTATCTAATAGTGCATTATTAGTTTCTAGGGTTTTAGGAATAAAAGATGATAAAACTCCTATAACTGAAGAAGAAATAAAATCTATGATAGAAGAGGGAAGACAAGGCGGAGAAGTTAAGGAGATAGAACAGGATATTATAGAGAGAGCTTTCTTTTTGGGAGACAGAAAAATAGAATCTATAATGACGCATAGAAATGATATAGTATTTTTAGATGTCAATATGAGTAATGATGAGATAAAAAAAATAGTATCAAAACATTCTTTTTCTGCTTATCCTGTTGCTGATAAAAATTTGGATAATATTTTAGGCATTGTAAGAGTAACTGATATATTTGATAAATTGAATAGTTCAAAGACTAAAATAGAAAAATTTGTGAAGAAAGCTAATTACTTTCATAATAATATGGAAGTTTATTTGGTTCTTGAAGAGATGAAAAAGAATAAAACTAAAGTAGGACTTGTATCAGATGAGTTTGGAAATATAGACGGAATGATTACTCAAAGCGATATATTTGAGGCTTTAGTAGGTTCTGTAACTGAAGGAAAAGACAGTAAGGATATTCGAGAAAGAAAGAATGGCGGTTGGTTTGTAGACGGGCAATGTGCAATGTATGATTTCTTAGAGTATTTTGAAATAGAAGATGAAAATGCTTCCAACCATTATAATACTATAAGCGGTTTAATATTAGAATTATTACAGCATGTGCCTAGAGAGGGTGAATCTCTAGAATGGAAAAATTTAAATTTAGAAATAGTTGATATGGACGGTGCTAGAATAGATAAGGTTATAGTAAATAAAATAGAAAATACTAATGAGGATAATAACTCAGAAAACAAATAGTATTAGAAATATTGAATAAAAAATATTTGCTCGAGACTGGACTTGAACCAGCACGGTGTTACCCGACAGCACCTCAAGCTGTTGTGTCTACCTATTCCACCACCCGAGCTTAAATATTAATGAAGACAATTATATATTAAATTGTTATTTTGTCAAATATTTTCAATTTTGTATTTAAAAAAATATTTTTTAATATATATTTATATTATTGTTTTATTTTATTATATAAGGAATATAAATGAAATACATATCAAATTTGCATACACATACTATATACTGCGACGGCAAAAATACAGTTGAAGAAAATATACGATATGCTATAGATAAAGAATTAATCAGTTTAGGTTTTTCAGGGCATTCTCATTTTTATATAGATGATACTTCTATGTCTGAAGAAAATACTATTAAATATTTAAATAATATAAAAAAAGCAAAAGAGATTTATAAAGATAAAATACAGATTTATTTAGGAATAGAAGGTGATTATTATTCAAATTTAAATAAGGATACTGATAAAGAAATGGGACTTGATTATAGAATAGGTTCTGTACATTATATTGATGATAGTCATAATTCGTACTTTCCTATAGATATGTCGAGAGAAACTTTTAATGAAACTATAAATCATTTTGGTAATATTAAAGAAGTTATTTTTAGATATTATGATAATGTTATAAAGATGATAGAAAATCAGAAACCGGATATTATAGGGCATTTAGATTTGGTGAAAAAATATAATTTGAATAAAGAATATTTTACTGAAGAAGAAGATTGGTATATAGAAAAGACAGATGAAGTTATAGATGCTATTGAAAAAAGTAAATCTATAGTCGAAATAAATACTAAACTAATGAACAAAAATAATTTGAATGCACATTATCCTAATAAAAGAATTATAAAAAAATTATTAGAGAAGAATATACCTATTACTATAAATTCAGATGCTCATCAATGTAATAATATAGATAATTTTTATTTTGAAACTGCTGATGAACTAAATAAACTTGGTGTGAAATTTATAAAAATGTTAATAGATAATGAGTTTAAGGATATTTATATAAGTAAATTAGGTACGAATATATAATAATAATTTATATAATTAACTATTTACATACTAGGTTCGTTGAAGCTTTAACTTGAATTTAGTTTAATTAGAAAATGCAGAGTACAAAAAATCTTATTAAATTATTGATGTTATCACCGCACGGTAAACAAAATTTTTAATATAAAATAATTAAAAATCAAAATTTAAATTATAAATATATATTTATTTAACGTGCGTTAAATAAATCAAAAAGCCTAATAAAATTTGGGTGGGCATGCTTTTATAAATTGGCTAAAAAAATTAATAAAAACTTTTATATTCAGTTAAATTAAAAAGTATAAGGGGTGGGTTTTTAAAAAGAACTTTATATTTAAAAATATATTTACATACCCCGCCCTTTATTCTTTAAAGCTTTAATTGAAATTCTAATTTAGTTTAATTAGAAAAAGCACACCCGCCCAAGTCTTTTTTTGATTCGTAAATTTTTATTAATTTCCAATACCAAGTCTTTTAACAGCTTCAGATATATGATCTATGCCTATTATATTTATATTACCAGGATTTTTAATTTCTTTTACAGCCCTCTTAGATATGTATACTTCCTTAAGAGAGAATTTCTGCATCTCTTTTATCCTTCTTTCTATAAATCTAACCGGTCTTACTTCGCCAGAAAGCCCCAATTCTCCAATATAGGCAGTAGTTCTCTGAATTGATATACCTGACATACTTGAAGCTATTGCCATTGCTATTGCTAAATCGCTTGCGGTTTCTTTGACATTGAGTCCGTTTGCTATGTTTATGTATACATCTTGATTTGAAAGATTTAAATGTGCCCTTTTTTCTAGTATCGCTATTATTATGAGTAGTCTGTACTGATCATAACCTATAGTAAGCCTTCTAGGATATCCAAATGCACTGCTTCCTACTAATGCCTCCTGTTCTACGCAAAATACTCTGCTTCCTTCTATAACAGGAGTTATTACATTTCCAGCAAATACTGATTCATTAATGCCTCTTGTAAATACCCTTGAAGGATCTTTTACTTCCATTAATCCTTTTTCTGCCATCTCAAATATTCCAACTTCATCAACAGCACCATAACGATTCTTCACAGCCCTCAATATTCTGTATATTCCTTTATCATCTCCTTCAAAATATAATACGCAGTCTACTATATGTTCTAGTATCTTGGGTCCTGCTATAGTACCTTCTTTTGTGATATGTCCCACTAAAAATATTGTTATGTTTTTTAATTTAGCAGTCTGCATCAAAGCCCAAGCACAGTTTTTTATTTGTGCTGGAGATCCTGCTATGCTATTTGTAGATGGACTGTATATTGTTTGTATAGAGTCTATTATAGCAAGAGTTGGAGAGTCATCTAATAAAGTGTTTATTATATTATCACAATTCGATTCTGAAGATATTAAGAAGTCAGAATCTTCTAATGTTAGTCTGTCTGCTCTTAATTTTATTTGTTCAAGAGATTCTTCTCCTGTGAAATAATAAACCTTTTCATTTTTAGCAATATTAGATGCAGTTTGAAGGAGTAGGGTAGATTTACCTATTCCCGGCTCTCCGCCTATTAATATAACGCTTCCCTGTACTATTCCTCCGCCTAATACTCTGTTAAGCTCATCTATATTTGTTGATATTCTAGTTCTATCATTAGTTTTTATTTTTTTTAGCGGAGTCAATGATGCTTTGTCAGTATTAGCTGATGCCGAAGTTCTTTCTCTTATGGATTTACTAGTGTCCTGAGACGGCTCTGTAAAAGGTTTTAAACTATTCCAAGAACCACATGAAGGACATTTACCCATCCAATTAATTGTGCTTTCTCCGCAATTATCGCATACGAATATAGTGTTATTTTTTTTAGCCATATTTTTTTATTTTATTCATTTTGTTTATAAAAACTGCTATTATATACTATCAGTTTTTATCATAATTTTTCTATTTCTTCTATACTTAATCCTGTATTTTCACTTATAATTTTTATGTCTATGCCGGCATTCTTAAAACTTTTAGCTATAGATATTTGCTGTTCTTTTTTACCTTGTTCTATTCCTTGTTCTATTCCTTTTCTGATACCTTCTTCAATTCCTAATCTTCTTTCTTCTTCAAGCATTATTTGATTACCGTACAGATACGCTTCTCTTTTGTTGTATTCATTCATCATTAATCTATCTTTAATAAAGTTATTGTATCTTTTTTGTACTTCTTCCATTATGGGTTTTTCTTTTACTAAATCTGACATAATAAGCTCCTTATTATCTTTTTCTTTCATTGTTAAAAATTTAAGCCAACAGTTTAAATCCGGCTGTAATAAATTATATTGAAATTTTTTGAGTTCAATTATATGAATTTGTAAATGATCTGTCAATAATCTATTATTAACCGTTTCATAAATCATATAGCATGAATGAATATTATTTGAATTATCTAAATTGAAGTTAAGTAAATTAATACTAATTACAGGAGTTAAGGCATCGTATTTTTCTCCATGCTTTAATAATTTACTGTAATTTGAAGCCCAATAATATAATATTCGTTCTGGAAATCTTGAATTGCCTTGAAGTTGGATTTCTATTATAACAACAGTACCGTTTTGAGTTATACACTTTACATCTGCAATAGTTTCTTTATCCTCGTAATTTTCTTTATAGTTAAAAGGTGTAAGAATTTCAACAGCTCTAAAAGTTTTCATATTAGAATCAAGCATTATTGAATTAATAAAGTCAAGCAGTATATGATTACTATCTGTAGATGAGAATAGATATCTCACAAAGTAATCATTTAAAACATTAATATCTTTTGTTTTTTTCATGATTTTATTATAACAAAAGAGTGTAAATTGTCAAAGCGAAAAATAATTATAAAGCATTAAAATTATTTATTCAGCTTTGCTGTTAAACTTTTCAAAGATTTTCTGTCTTCTTTTCTTGTCGGAACTCCATAACATAAGCCCAAATACTATAACAGCCGCAGGAAGCATAACTATATTTATTACTCTTACAAAAAGCTTAACTGTTTCAGGTACTTGATAAGGAGGATTAAATACAGCACCTTTTCTTCTTATGCTCATAAGTCCTGTATCGCCTGCCATATAATCAACTAAATTCATCAGAAATATTTTATTAGCAGTATATGCACTGTTTTTAGCCATTTCATAAGAACCAACAACTATAACTCTTCCGCTTGTAGTAGAGTTTATTCTGTTTATACTGCTGTTAATATTATTTTGAGCATTTGTTGAAGAAGGTATATCTTTTCCAGCAAATGCACTATTCATTTTTCCTTCAAATGAAGCTGCTAAAAGCCTTTTTGATAATCTGCTTGAATCCTGAGGCATTCCTGTCATAGAAGATGCAAAGTTTTCTGTTTCAACCCAGCTTTTATCGCTAGTATAAATCAAAGGGGTAACTTTTATATCTGTATTATTTGTATTTGTTATAATTTCTGATGATATAGGTGTAAGAAGAAGATTAATACTCTTAGTTATATCATTTTTAGCATTTATATTTTCAGAAGCTATCAAAGGTATATAGTACATTTTTTGTTCAGGCATACCTTGCTGTAATTGAGCTTTATATGCATTATCATCAAATATCATATTTTCTGCTACAGTAAATCCATAATTATTAAGTATTTCATTAAGTCTGTTTGTAACAGGTATAAGTTTAGGACCATACATCTGAGCAGCTGGATCATCTTGGTTTATCTCTACACCATTAAGCATAAATAATACAGGCTTTCCGCTCATAATAAACTGATCCAATTTATATAATTCATAATCGCTGAATGCAGTTTTACTTCCTGCTATAATCAATGCATCTATGCTAGAAGGTATATCATTCAATGCGATATCAACAGCTTCAAAATTATAATTGCCCTGTATTTCAGTTACATATTCGCTTACACTGTCATAAGCATCATTAGGATTTCCTCCGAATTGAGGCGGTATTGTTATATAATTAGCTTCTTCATGCCCTTGTACATATCCTATGGTTGCTTTAAGTCCAAGCATACTGTCTATATTCTTTGAAATTTCATTTTTTATTTCATCAAAGGCTCCATACAATATGTATGATGTTGAAAGCTGTCTTATATCATCGCCGTTTTCTAAAACTAATGAAAAATAAGCACTTCCTTTATTTGCTACTATATTTCCATCAGGATCTTTTATATCGTCCCATTCAATTTTTTTAACATTAAGTTTTTTTAATAATTCTTCATTTTCGGGACTAGGGTTAGACATATCTACATTTATAAATCTTACTTTATTCATTAAATCTATATTAGCATCAGCAACAGCCTTCATAATAGAGTCTGGTATAAGCTCAAATGCCCCTATAGGAAGAAGATCATATATTTCTTTTGAAGATACATAATAAACATTCAAATTATTTTCTAATCTTGCTAATCTGTCATTTTTATCCATCATTTTTCTTATTGTTGTATCTATATTGTATTCTAAACCTTCAGTGGATTGTACAAATGGTATTGTTTCTATGGAATCACCATATATGAAAGAAAGTCCCATATATGCTACTTTAGTTTGAGTTTGATCCTTTTCTAATACGCTTATTTGTGTAGGATTTATTCTGTACTGATTGGCTAAATCTGAATGTTTTGATGCATCTATCACTTCAAAGCTAATATTTTTTCCGCCTGCTGCTTTATATCCTTCAAATAAATCTTTTATATACTTTTCATAAGTAGAAAATGGCGGCGGTAAATTTGGTGTAACAAAAAATTTTACACTCATAGGCTCTTTTAAATTTTTAACTAAATTCTTGCTTTCTTTACTCAAAGAATAAACTTTATCTTTGGTTAAATCTATCATAGGAGTAAATTGATTTGCTATTGCATTTATTAATATTATAATTACAACTATTAATGAAAATGTTATTATTCTGTCTTTTTTCTTTGTCATATATTACCTGCATAAAAAATGATAAAATTATAATATTCTGACTGCATTTATAAATCAGAAATAGTGAAAATTTCTGTACATTATATATTTAATACCGCTATTTGTCAAAATATATACCTTATAAACCAAAAAAAATATTTTTTGTAATAATTTTTAAATCACTGCTTGACATTTTTTATTTGTATGCTATAATAATCTTCACTTGCCTAGTTAGCTCAGTTGGTAGAGCAAAGGACTGAAAATCCTTGTGTCTAGGGTTCGATTCCCTGACTAGGCACATCCCCCCACCGCTTATATAATAATCAATAATATACTATATAACTCTTAATAAATAATAATGGCAAATAATATGAATATAGAAAAAGAAATGAGTAATTATATTAATCCGCTCTATGAGGATAATCATATAATAGCAGCTGTAAAGCCCCCTAATATACCTACACAAGGCGATATAACAGGTGATGTTTCTTTTTTTGAGAATGTTAAAGATTATATAAAAATAAAGTACAATAAAAAAGGAAATGTATTTTTAGGACTTGTGCATAGATTGGACAGACCTGTTTCAGGAGTAATAGTATTTGCCAAAACATCAAAGGCTGCTTCAAGATTAAGCGAAGCTATAAGAGATAGAAAATTTGAAAAGACTTATTATGCTGTTGTTAATGGTATACTGTTAGAAAAAGAATGTAGACTTGAAAATTATCTCATTAAGAAAACAAATAAATTGGGTAATATATCTCAGGTTGTTTTTGAGAATACAAAAAATGCCAAAATAGCCAAATTAAAATATAATGTTGTAAAAGAGGATATAATAAAAAATTTAAGTTTATTAAAAATAGAATTAGAGACAGGCAGATTCCATCAGATAAGGGTTCAGCTTGCTAATATAGGTCATGCTATATACGGCGATAGGAAGTACGGAAGTTATATAAAGTATGATAGAAATGATGTACCTTTGGCTTTATTTGCTAAAAGTCTTAAATTTCCTCATCCCACAAAAGATGAAGAAATATATGTTGAAGCTGATTTGCCTTTAAATAATCCTTGGAATATATTTAATTAATGGAAAAAAAATCTATTTTCTACTTGACAAAAAATTAATAATATAGTATTATATACAAACATTTGAGAGAATGTGAAAATAACCGGGCCAATAGCTCAGTCGGTAGAGCATCGCCCTTTTAAGGCGGTTGTCGAAGGTTCGAACCCTTCTTGGCTCATATCAAACTTTAGTTCTTTAATAATATATGCCGGTGTGGTGAAGAGGTTTAACACACAGGATTTTCATTCCTGCACTCGCGGGTTCGAAACCCGTCACCGGTTCATTGTTGCCGTACTGATAATTAGTACGGCTTTTTTGTATCATTGTTTTTAGATAATTTATCTCTTTAAAAAGTTATAATATAATTAATTTTTATTAGTAATATTAGCAATAATAAAAAATAATAATTCTAAAATACTATAAAACCAAATATAAGAGTCGTAAGCATATATAGTGAGTTCATTTTCTATATATTTTTAGCTGA
>NZ_JH994111.1:766884-931925 GCF_000316195.1 Brachyspira hampsonii 30446
GTTTTTGAATACTATAAAATCCAAATATAAAAATTGTGAGCCTATAGCAAAGTCATTTGCTATATATTTTTAGCGAACAATTTTTATTAGCAATAATAAGTATTAATACATAAGTTCTTTTTTGCTGAGTACCTGTCTTAAACCGTCTTTAGCCTGAGAATTTCCGCTGTCATAGCTTAAAGCATTTCTATAACTTTCTTCAGCATTATCAAGCTCATTCATTCTGTAATAACATTTACCCAAAACTAAATTAATATCAAACATATCCCTTTTTGATGATGCCAAATTTAAAGCTTCATTATATGCATATATAGCTTCATTGTATTGAAGTCTTCTATAAGAAAATGAACCGTAAAGCATGTAATTTTCAACACTAGGAGACATCTCTACTAATTGTCTGTAATAGGCAGAAGCATCATTATAAGAGCGTATTTCTTCCATCATTGTAGCCAATGTTATCCAAGCATTTTCTCTTACCAATGTAGTATTATTTTCATCATTAGCAGCTATTAGTAATGATTCTTTTGATTTTTCATAATTCTTAGTTTTATAATAAAGCATTCCTGCTCTGTATATACTTTCTCTGTCTTTAGGGTATTTAGAAAGAGTGTAATTATAATAATTTAATGCCTCATTATTATTACCTATACTTTCATAATAAATAGCTAATGTTCTGCTAGGGAAGGCATTTCCAACATCTTCTGCAATAGAGTCTTTTAATAATTTTATTCCTTTATCAGAGTTTCCATAGTATAATTCTAATTCTCCAAGTCTAGGCATAAATATTGCATTATTAGTTTCTATGCTGTATATTTCCTGATAGTATCTTAAAGATGAGATAAAATCTTTTTGTCTGTATGTGATATCTCCAAGTCTTTCCAATGCAGTTTTATATAAATCATCTTTATTATCAGCCATTATAATTTTTTTATAATTTGATTCTGATTCTTTTAACATACTTCCTTTGTAGTATGCATTAGCAAGCAAACCTATAGCTTCATAAGTATTGGTATAATCTTTCATTTTTACCAATTTTAAATAATATTTTATAGCCCTGTCATAAGCATTTTCTTTTTCATATAATTCACCCAATGCAAGTATTGTATCCACATCATTAGGATTTTGTTCTAATATCTGCTCATATACTTTTTTTATGCCGTCATAATCTTCAACCTGCTCATATATTTTCACAAGTCTTTTTATAGAGTCTGGTTTTGTATCTGAATTAGCCAAACTTTTCAAATACATTTCTATAGCACTGTCAGTATCTCCGGATATTACATATATATCACCTAATATTGTAGCAGCCTTATCAGCATATTCTCCTTTGCTTCTTCTCACTAATTTAGTTAAAGTATCATAAGCAACACTTTGGAAGCCTTCATTAAGTGCTATTAATCCTACATAAAATAAAGCCTCATCATTTTCTTCTAAATTTAAAACTCTCTCATAATATCCTTTAGCCAAACGAGGCAGATCTCTTTCCATATAAAATCTTCCCAATGTGAGCAGGCTAGGTATATAATTGCTGTTTATTGATAATGAAGTTTCTAATGATACTAAAGCTTCATCATACATTTCTTTTTTGAGATATGATATTCCTAAATTATGTTTTAACTGCTCATCTAAATACAATGAATTTGTCATAGTATTAAATACTTTTATAGCATCATCATAATCTTTAGTTTCATTGTATATTTTTCCTAGAAGTATATTAGCTTCATATTCTTTTTTAGGATCTATTGTGTTTCTTATTTCTTTTTTCAATATGGATTTGGCTTTATTATAATCTTTATTTTTATAATATTCTTTAGCCAAAGTATAATCATCTACAATTTGAGAATTTAGTTTTACTTTTCCCTGTATTATTGCTACATTTAAAGATATTATAGCTATTAAACCTAATGCCCCTATAGATAATATAAAAACTATCATCTGAATATTTTTATATTTGGCTAATCTTTTATTGTATGTCTTTTTCTTGTATACCATCTAAAATCCCATTTACAAATTTATAAGAATCTTTATCGCTAAAAATTTTAGAAATTTCTACAGCCTCATCTATTACTACAGATTTAGGTATATCTTTCAAAAATATTAGCGAATATATTGACATTCTAATAATTGATTTATCTACATATTGTATTCTTTTTATATCCCAATTATTAGAATATTTTTCTATTAAATTATCTATTCTTTCTAAATTATTTATAGTTCCTTCTACCAAAGTTCTAGTGAATGCAAATATATTTTGAGGTATTTTTTTATCATAATCAAAACTAAGTATTTCATCTATATTTTCTTTTCTATCATTAATTTCATAGGAATATAATGACATAACAGCATATATTCTAGCCTGTCTTCTTGCTCCGTAAGATGATAAATCCAAATCTTTGATATTTTCTTTATTTTTAGATTTTATTATCATTTTTTTCTTAACAGCTTTTCTAGGGAGAGCTTCAGTATTTTCAATTTCATTATTATTATTTATCTCTTTTTCTTCAGACATACACAAACCTGCTGATAATATTTCTTTTTTATATTTTCGGAATATATATCATAAAAATAATTTGCATATAAAAAAGGCTATGATTATAAATCATAGCCTAAAAATATAATAATTATAAATTATAATACATCTAATTCTTTTTTTATTTTGGCATACACTTCTTCAGGAGTGCCTATACTTTCTATTTTTATTATTTTTGCTTTATCTTTATAATAATCTAATACAGGCTTGCTCTGATTTTCAAACACTTTTAATCTGTTTTTAATTGTTTCTTCATTATCATCAGCACGGCCTCTTTTTAATAATCTTTCTATGATTACCTCTTCTGAAACATATATATCTATTACCGCAGATATTTTATAGTTAAGACTTTCTAATATATTAGATAATTCTTTAGCTTGTTCTATAGTTCTAGGGAAACCATCAAGCATAAATCCGTTTTTACAGTCATCTTTTTTTATTCTGTCTTTAAGCATATCAATTACTAAACTGTCAGGCACCAATTCACCTTTATCCATATATGATTTAGCTGTTTTTCCTAATTCTGTACCATTTGAAATATTATCTCTTAACATATCGCCTGTAGCAATATGTGATATGTGATAATCTTTTTCTATTAAGGCAGATTGAGTTCCCTTTCCAACTCCGGGAGCTCCTATAAAAATTATATTAAGCATATTATAACTCCTAAAATTATATATTATGTTAGTAGTATAGTAAATAATAATGTTTTGTCAAATATAATTTAGAATTTTATTTATGTAGGAAGCTACCACCGCCAGGCATACATGAGGTTAACTCCGCTGTAATCTGCATTAAATGAAAGTTCCTCAACAGAAAAATTGCTTTCATTTATCCAAAGCATATAATATACTCCGGTAGTTAAAGCAAAAGCACCTGTTATTACCATTCCAGCTATATATATATTCATCGCTGTATTATAATTATTTAAATTTATAGGCGGTCTGTTAGCGGCATTTTTATATTGATCATAATAGTTAACCATAGTAGAATCTAATATTTCCCCAGCATATATATATGTTCCGACTGTGAATATGGCACTTGCTATAGTAAGTCCTAAAAATATTTTTGTGTTTCTTTCATAATTTTTAAATATTTTGTCAGCTAAAGTAGGTTCATGATATTTTTTCATATTAGGTGTGAGAACTAGAGAGTTCGTACTGTCTACTGTAAATGTTCCATAATAATCTATATAATTTGTGTTTGTTATTTTTATAGAATATGTTCCGAATCCGAAATATCTATTTATTACATTAGTTGGCGTTTCTTTTATTCCATTAATAACTACAGAACTTTCTTCTTCTCCGGGTATATTTATCTGAACCCTTGCACTTTCACTTAGTTCTTTTAATTTGAAATTAAGAAGAATGTTTTCATTGGTTTTTTCAAATGAAAGCATAGTATCTATGGTTTCATAATATTCTTTTTTTATTGTGAATCTGTGATTATTTGTTGTTAATGCCGGCACATATAATGTTTGTCCGCTTTTTCCTATAAATACATCATCTACATATACAAAAGCATCTTCCGGACTTACATCTATTGCTATAACTCCTGTTTTATCTAAGTAACTTATTTTGTTTGCTATTTCCAATGCATAATTTGGTATTTGCTCGTCAATCTTTGCTTCCGGTATCGTTATGGAATACGATGTTATTTTTCTATCTTTAATATATGCTATGTATGTTACAACATTTATATTTGGTCTATCATATTTTATTGAGCCGAATATAGCTATATCAGAATCTCTAGTGAATATATATTTTTTTATATCATCTCCGAAATATTCATAGTAAGTTTTACCTATATCTACTTTTTGGATAAAATCATTGGTGCCTTTTAATATTACATTACTTCCATTATAGTCAAATAGCATTTCATTGGTTTCTAAGAAAAAACCTTCAGTATCTGGAGTAATTAATTGAACATTACTTCTTACATCTCCCCAATTAGTATAAGTTGTGGTTTCATAATTAGTGATAATAGTTATATTGCTCCCTTCGCTTCTGCTGGTATAAGTTATGTTTGTAAATTTAAATACTTTGTAATCGTATGCTTTTTCAAAATCTACAGGAATAATTGTGTAGTTAGTTTCTGACTGAAGTCTTAATGTTTTATTATATTCTATTTGATTTGCAACCGCATCAGCTACTGCGAAGCATAAATAATTATAATTTGTATTATCTCCTAAATTAGTATATACAAATATGTCTATTTTTACATTTTCTTCAGTTGTATAATAAGGTCTTACTTTTTCTATTGTAATTGGTTTTCCGCCGAAAGGGTATAGCGGAATACATAGTAAAACAGCTGCGATTATTAATGTTATAATTTTTTTTATATGCATACCTAAAATTCATTTTTTTATTTTATCGGTCATTTTATATCAAAAAACATCTTTTATCAATATTTTTTAATATTTTATTGACTTACATAAAAAAATAATTTACAGCTATTGTAATTTAATAATTATAATACTATTTTTTTCACTTTATAATGTTATTTATATAATTTTAATATAGTTTTTATTCACAGATAATGTTGTATTTAATGATTTTTTTTATTTATTTATTAATAATGAAATAAAATATCTTGACAATTTTTAATGTTTCGTATATATTTAATTAGTTAAAAAATTACTATTTATAATAATTACGGAGAGCCATCATGGATATATCTAAAAGAATTCAGAGATTAAAAGTTTCACCTGTTAGAAAGTTAAATCCTTATGCTGAAGACGCTGTAAAAAGAGGTATAAAAATATATCATCTTAATGTAGGTCAGCCTGATATAGAAACACCTAAGATATTTTTTGAAGCTATATCTAAATACAGCGGAAAAACTCTTAAATATGAACATTCAAGAGGTATGAAGCCGCTTATTAATAAAATTCAAGCATATTATGATAAATTAGGTGCTCATTATGAGGAAGAAGATATAGTAATTACAAGCGGAGGTTCTGAGGCTATATCTTTTGCTATGCTTGCTATATTCGATGAGGGTGATGAAATATTAGTATCTGAGCCTTTATATGCGAATTATAAAAGTTTTTATGATGTTTATGATATAAAATATAATGCGGTAAGAACTTATGCTGAAGACGGTTTCCATCTTCCTAGCCGTGAAGAGATAGAAAAACATATTACTCCTAAAACTAAAGCATTTATGCTTGCTAATCCTTCTAACCCTACAGGTGTTGTTTATACTCAAAGAGAGTTAGACGATATTGCTTATATTGCTAAGAAATATGATTTATATATTATAAGCGATGAGGTATACAGAGAATTTGTATATGGAGATAGAAAAGCTATTAGTTTTTGTACTTATAAAGATTTAGAAGAAAATGTTATTATAATAGATTCTATATCAAAAAGATTTTCAGCATGCGGAGCTAGAGTGGGCTGTCTTATAAGTAAAAATAAAAAATTGATGACAGCTGTATTTAGAGAATGTCAGGCTAGATTATGTCTTCCTACATTGGATATGATAGGAGCTGCTGCTTTATATGATTTGCCTGATAACTATTTCGACGAGGCTTTAAAAGAGTACGATCATAGAAGAAAGATCATATTTGAAGAGCTTGCTACTATGGAAGGTGTTGTTGCTAAGGAACCTGAAGGTGCTTTTTATGTACTTGCTAAACTTCCTGTAAAAAATGCTGAAAATTTCATAATTTGGCTTTTAAAAGATTTCAATATTAATGGAGAGACTATAATGTTCGCGCCGGGCGAAGGTTTTTATGCCACTGAGGGATTAGGAAGAGATGAAGTGAGAATCTCTTATGCATTAGATGCGAATGATTTGAGAAAATCTATGCATATACTTAGAGAAGCGTTGATTAAGTATAGGGAAATAGATAAATAATAGTCTTATGAATATGAAGAGAATTAAAAGGGGCTGTAATTTATCTTATAGCTCCTTTATTTTTTTATATAGCATATATTAAAATATTACTTATTATTAATAAATAATTTTTTATATTATTAAAATTTTATTTATTATGTATATAACAAATTGGAGTTTATCATGTATCTATCTAAAAGAGTACAGCAGCTTAAAGCTTCGCCTATAAGAAGATTAAATATTTATGCTGAAGAAGCTGCAAAAAGAGGAATAAAAATACATCATCTTAATATAGGGCAGCCTGATATAGAGACGCCTAGTGTATTTTTTAATGCCATTGCTAATTGCAATATGAAAACAGTTAAATATGAACATTCAAGAGGAACAAAAGAACTCATAAGAAAAATTCAGGCATATTATAAAAGATTAGGACTTCATTATGAGGAAGATGAAATAATAATAACCAATGGAGGAAGCGAGGCGATACTTCTGAGTTTGATTGCAATATTTGATGAAGGCGATGAGATGCTAGTGGCAGAACCTTATTATGCTAATTACAATAGCTTTTATGATATACTTAATATAAAAAGGAATATTATTAGAACTTATGCTGAAGATGGATTTCATTTGCCGAGCCGTGATATAATAGAAAAAAGTATTACAAAAAAAACTAAGGGGTATTTATTTTCAAACCCTTCCAATCCTACGGGGGTTGTATCTACAAAAAGGGAATTAGATGATATTGCATATTTGGCTAAAAAACATGATTTTTTTGTTATAAGTGATGAAGTATATAGAGAATTTGTTTATGGGGATAAAAAGGCTATAAGTTTTGGAAGTTACAATGATATAGCGGAGAATGTTATTCTAATAGATTCTATATCGAAAAGATTTTCTGCATGCGGAGCTAGGATAGGGTGTATAATTAGTAAGAATAAGGAATTTATGGAGGCTATTTTTAAAGAATGTCAGGCTAGATTATCAGTACCTACGCTTGAAATGATAGGGGCATCTGCTTTATACGATCTGCCTGCGGATTATTTTGAATCTTCAAGAAAAGAATATGATAGCAGAAGAAAGATTCTTTTTGAGGAGCTTACAAAAATGGATGGGGTGTTTATGAGAGAGCCTGAGGGGGCTTTTTATGTTCTTGCTAAACTTCCTGTTAAGGATGCTGAGGATTTTGCTATTTGGCTTCTTAAAGATTTTAATATTGATAATGAAACTGTGATGTTTGCTCCTGCTGAAGGTTTTTATGCTACTGAAGGACTTGGAAAGAATGAGGTAAGAATGTGTTATGTAATTGATTCAAAAGATTTGAAAAAGGCTATGAGAATTCTAAAAGAGGGTTTGATTAAATATAAAAGAGAAGTAGAGAAGTAAATAATTATTTTATTTTTAAAAATGATGGGAGAGATTAATTTTATACCCTATTTTTATATTAGAGTTGTTTAAAAACTACTTGAAAATATTATTTATAAAATTGTACGATCTGTTGATTTAGTGTATAAATAGATAGTTATTTACCTGACAACTGCTGATGTAAGAATTATTAGTGATGTATACTTTATCTGCACATAGGGTCATACTTACCTAGTATGTGGCACCAACTAGTATTTATCTTTCCTATGGCCGTAAATTTATATGTTACAATATGGGTAGGCTTTGCATTAATTAATAAATAAAATTAGTTTTAAAATAAGTCTAAAGCTAAGGATTATGCAGCTTTAATTTATATATTGGAGGCTTGTAATGTATAAATATATTAGAAAATATGAATAAAGTATGTTCTAAAATAATAAATTAATATAATTATTTATGAAAGTTTAATAAAATATATTTTTACATTTTTTTATATTTTGGTATTATTTTATATAAGTTTTAATTTTTATATAAAAAGGAGTTAATATGATAATAGGATTTATTGGTGCCGGAGCTATGGGCGGAGCTTTAATAGAAGGCTTTATCAAATCCGGAATAGAGTATACCAATATTGTAGCAAGCGTAAAAACTATGGAAAAGAAAGATTATCTTGAAAAGAATCTAGGAATAAAAGTTTATACTGATAATAGAAAAGTAGCCAGCGAAGCAGATGTTTTATTTTTGGCAGTAAAGCCTTATATGATTCCTGCTGTTGCTGCTGAGATATCATCATCTATTAAGGTTGGTGCTACTATTATAAGTGTGGCTGCTTCTGTATCTAAAAAGGACTTATCCAGATATTTTAGCGGAAGCAGAATAGTGAGGATAATGCCTAATACTCCTGTTAAAACATGTAATGGTTTTACATCTGTTGTTGAAACAGAAAATAAGGTTGTTGAGAATGGTGTTGTAGAATTGATGAAAAAAGTAGGAATGGTTAAGGTAATTAAAGAAGAAGAAATACATGCTTATAATGCTATGGCTGGCTGTTCACCTGCTTTTATGTACATATTAATAGAAGCTATGAGCGATGCAGGAGTTGTTATGGGAATAGACAGAAAAACATCTATAGAAATGGCAGCACAGGTTTTTAAGGGAACAGGAGCTATGGTATTGGAATCAGGAAAGCACCCTGCTCAATTAAAAGATGGTGTATGCACTCCTGGAGGACTTACTATAAAGGGAGTTGAGGTTTTGGAAGAAAAGGGACTTAGAAGCGGTATTATAGAAAGTGTTATTGCAAGCTATAATAAATCTATAGAAAGTGAAAAAAAGTAAAAATTGTAGTATAAAATGCCGTTTTTTTATAATCGTTTATTGATAAAAAATATAATTGTAATAATCAAATTAAAAAATTCTATTTGACTTTTTTAACTCAATTATTATAATATGAATATAAGATACTTGGAGAATACTATGGCTAAGAAGACAATTTTAGTTTTAGATGATGAAAAAAGCATTAGAACTCTTTTTGAAGAAGAGTTTAAAGATGAAGGATATGATGTTGTATCCACAGATAGCGGGGAGGAAGCTTTAGAAATGCTTGATAAAGGTACTCCTCATATTGATCTAATAACTTTAGACATAAAAATGCCTAAAATGGACGGCTTGGATTTTTTGGCTAAGGTTAGAGAAAAACATAGAGAATTACCTATCATAATATGTACAGCATATAACAATTACAGACATGAGTTTTCTGTTTGGAATGCTGACGGCTATATATTAAAATCAGGAAATCTTACAGAGATTAAAGATAAGATAAAAAGATTAATAGGTTGATATTTTTATGCCGCATATTCGTAAAGACCCTGTAACAAAGCAGTCTGTAATTATTTCATCTGAGAGAACAGGAAGACCTAGTGATTATGTTAATTTAGATAAAAATCATATAGTTAATTCTGAGCTCAGTTGTCCTTTTTGCAGAGGGCATGAGATGAAAACTCCGGATCCTGTTTATACTGTTTATGCTGAACAAGAAGAAATTTGGCAGGTTAGAATTGTACCTAATAAATACCCTATAATATCTGAAACTCATGAGAATGAATTGCCTAAAGAAAATAAGCTTTTTCATGCCAGCAGTTCTAAGGGGTTTCATGATGTAATTATAGAACATCCTAATCATTATTTTAATTTTTATCATGCACAAACAGAAGATTTTTTCTATATTTTTAAAGCTGTTATGATGAGGCTTAAGGATTTAGGAAAAAATGAAGATATGATGTATAGTCTTTATTTTAAAAATTTCGGACCAGAGGCAGGAGCTAGTCTTTATCATTCACATTCTCAGATTATAACAACTCCTTTTATACCAGTTCAAATGTACGAGGAGATTAGCGGTGCTTTAGAATATTATACTGAAAATGAAAGATGCGTATACTGTGATATAATAAAAGAAGAAAAATCTTTAAATGAAAGGGTAATATGTGAAAATGAAAACTTTATAGCTATATGTCCGTTTGCTTCAAGATCTCCGTATCAGATATATGTCATTCCTAAAGAGCATGCCGACAGCATTATACATGTTTCTAGTTCTAATATTTTGGATTTTTCAAGTATATTAAAAGATATATTCGACAGATTATATAAACTTTTGGGTGAAGTTAGCTTTAATTATGTGCTTCATACTCTTTTGCCTACACTTGAAAATAAATATAAAAATTCAAGTCATTGGTTTTTAGATATAATGCCTAAAATGAGTAAATTGGCAGGCTATGAATTGGGAAGCGGAGTATTTATCAATTCTATTACTCCTGAAGATGCCGCCAATCAATTAAGAACTATATTATAATAATACTATATAATCTCTTGTAATAACAGCGTCATAATTTTTATAGCCTAGTATTTTTAATATATCATCAGAGTGATGTCCAATTATTTTCTCTACATCATTAGAATTGTAATTAATTATCCCTCTAGCAAATTCATTTCCGTTTTCATCTATTATACTTACAATATCGCCTTTTTTGAAAGTGTTAATTACTTTTGTTATACCTATAGGAAGAAGGCTTGATTCTTTTTCTAAAACTGCCTTTTTAGCTCCAGCATTAACCATTAATTTACCTATTATTGTTGTGGCATAAGCAATCCATCTTTTTTTTGTAGAAAGCTCATCATGCTCTTCAACAGGATAGAATATTGTTTTATCTTTTGTTTCAAAAATATCATTAAGTACATTAGGTTTTTTACCATTTGCTATGAATAATGCACATCCGGATCTTGTAACTATTTTAGCAGCCTGAAGTTTTGTTTTCATTCCGCCTCTTCCGCCTTTTGAAGCATCGAGTCCTAAATCTTCTATTTCCTTTGTAACTTCAAATACTTCATGTATGAATTTAGCATTAGGATTGGTTTTAGGATTATCATCATAAAGCCCATTTATATCTGATAGTATTATAAGTAAATCCGCATCCAATTCGCTTGCTACCAAGGCAGAAAGTTTATCATTATCAGAAAAACTTATCTGGGTAACATCATATAATTGTTTAAGCTCATCGCTTGATACTGTATCATTTTCATTTATGATAGGTATAACTTTATATTTTAAAAGCATACTCAAAGTAGAATGCAAGTTTAAATATCTTCTTCTGTTGGAGAAATCTTCTTCGGTTAGAAGTATTTGTGCAGTGATTATATCAAATTTTGAAAATCCGTCTTCATATATTGACATAAGCTGCGACTGTCCTATAGCGGCACAAGCCTGTTTTAAAGCCACTTCATCTAAATCTACGGCATTAATTTTTTTAGCACCTAATCCCACAGCTCCTGAAGTAACTATTAAAACTTCTTTTCCCATTTTATGAAATTTGGCAATGGCTTCTATAAATGAATATATTCTAGCTAAAGATATATAACCGTCATCATTTCTCAAAACATTAGTACCGAATTTGAATACTATTCTATTTATCTTGTTTAAATCTATACTTTTCATGCGAAGTATTATAAACTATATAATAAAAAAATAAAGATTTTATTTTTAATTATTTTTAATAGTTTATTTATTACCCCATACTCCTCCGAATTTAAAACTTAACCCTAAATAAAAATCATTATCTACAGTATAATGTCCGTTTTTTTCATTATAAGAAATAACCCCAACCTGATTTCTATTTTCTAATTCATAATATTGATAATTATTTTTATATACAGGATCATAAGTAAATGTATCTGAAATCATTATTTTAAAGTCATCAGTTACATTAAAAGTTATTTTTAAGAAAGCTCTGTATTTAAGCTGATAAATATCTTCGGCATCAGAAAATATATTATTATCATGTATACCGAAATGAGCAGTTATATCGAATTTCCATAATCTTCTAGCCTCAAAAAATATGAATCCGCTCATACCATAATATGGTTTTCCGCCATTAAAAGTTTGTACTGAAAAATCTGTATAATATCCATTATTGAAGTTAGGCGTATTTGTGTTTGCTTCTCCGGGAAAATATTCATTATCCACTCTTATACCATGTCTGAACCAAAAGCCTTCTATTCCGACCGTAAATCTTCCGTCTCTTCCGTTCTTAAAATAGAAAAATGCATTAACACTGTCGCCCCATTCTTTAATAGGCTGAGAACCTATTTCTGTAATAATGCCTGCTACACCTGTATTAATATAATCATTGCTGTATGCCACTTTAGCCATTAAGCCTTTAGATGAATTGGCATCAAGTCCCATTTCTCCATTGATTAAACCAACTCCAATAAAAACTCCAAAGAAATTTGCTTCTACCATCAAACCTGTATCATATCTTGGTATAAATTGTGTTTCATAACCTATAGGCATGTCTCTTGGTCCTGAAAGTACCGTTGCTTTATTGCTGCTTACGGTGTGATAATAAAATAATGTAGGGAAGTATGATGTCATGGGTATATTTTTTGTGTACGGCTCCAGAACTCCTGCTCTTATTCCTACATATTTAAAATTGATAAATATATTCATTTTAGAGAAATCAAAAACAGGAGGAGACATGTTTTGATAAAATCTTGCTTTATGTGATAATGGCTCATAGAATCTGGCATTAAATTCTGCTTCTATTGATGCATATTTATATTCTTTTATGTAATGCAAATCTCCGTATAATAAAACTCCTAATGTATCTTCATTTCCTGTCTGTTCTATTAAATCGCTCATTCTTCCGTAAGCGACCATTTCTAAAGATGCTGATAATTGTCCGTATCTTTTTATATCATTGGTATTTGTAGTTTGAGAATATGCTTTAATATTTAAGCTAATTAACATAATACAAAAAATAGAGAAATAAAAAAAATTAATTTTACTAATCAACTTTTTATAGTGTTTTTTATTATACTTATTCATAAAAAGAATCTCCTTTTTTTAAATATTTAGATATATTAGTTTATATGTTATAATATATCAAGTAGTAAAATATGAAAATTATTATATTAATTGTTGTATATTTTTAAATATATACTATAATTTTATAAAAATATAATATAGTTGAGGGTATTTCTATGAAAAAAATGTTTGTTGCGGTTAGTTTGTTTTTATTTAATTTTATATTATATTCACAAAATATGACAAATTCCGAAACTTTGGAAAATAATACACTTACCAACTCCAACAATGAATTTTTTGATTATATAGAAAAAGGTGATATTAATAAAGTCAGAGAATTGTTATCAAAAGGAACAAATGTTAATAGCACTAATTCTGAAGGCTGGTCTGCACTACATTTGGCAGTTAAATCTGATAATGCTTTAGTGGTAAAAGAATTATTATCTCATAAAAGGATCAATATGAATCCTGTACTTCCTGCTGATACAATATTAATTGATGAAGAAAATAATAATGGAGAAAATAAATGGTATGCTGATGGTCAGACCCCTCTTTTGCTTGCTTCATATTACGGATATGCGGATATAGTGAGTATGCTTTTGAGCTATGGTGCCGATGTACTTGCTAAAGATAATATAGATAATGCTATGTCTATTCATATTGCTTCAGCAAGGGGATATCCAAATGCAGTTGCTACAATATTAGAATCTGCTGCTGCAAAAAACTCAGGTATAGATATAGTTAATGTCGGCGACAGTACAGGTACTACTCCCTTAATGTGGGCTTCTATGAATAATCAGGTAACAGTTATAGCAGTATTAATTAGATATAAGGCAGATGTTAATATTCAAGATGATGATGGTTGGACTGCTTTGCATTTTGCTGCTGCTTCTGATAGTTATAGAGCTGTAGAGATTCTTTTGAAAAATAATGCAGATGCCAATATAGCCGATATAGAAGGTAAAAAACCTGTGGAGCTTACTACTGATACCGATATAAAAGCTTTGCTCAATAAATATACTTCAGAAGAATCTGTAAATAATAATGAATAATTTAAATAATTGTTAGTGTCATGCAAGTATATTTGCAGGCAATTTTTATTAGTAATAATAAAAAATTATGGAAGCTAAGAAGTTACAAAGATTTAGTGAATACAGCATGTCTACATATTTGCTTTGTCCTAGAAAGTATAGATATACTTATATAGAAAAACCTTTTAAAAAACAAAAAAGAAGTGTTAATGTTTATTTTATATTTGGTAATGCTATACATTTAGCTTGTAAAGAGTTTTATGAACAGAGGGCTGAAGAAAGAACTTTAGATAATTTATATAATATATTCAGAAATGTATGGAAAAGAAGCGGTATAAGGGCATTTTTCAATAGCAGGGAAGAAGAGAAGGAACTTGGTGAGAGAGGTCTTTATATGCTTTCTAATTTCTTTAATTCATTCGGACAGAAAGTACCTTATAAAATAGAAAGCTATATGGAAAATAGGGTTAGGGATTATATTTTATTTGGAAGAATAGACAGAATAGATTTATCTGCTGATGGAACATTACAGATTGTAGATTATAAAACAACAAAGTATTATGATGTCGGTGAAGATAACGAGGAGAGAGAAAGAAAGACAATACAGCTGAAATTATATGCCTGTATATTGGACGGACTTAAATGTAAGGTTACAAGCGGTTCTTATTATCATTTTGAAGATGACAAATTAGATACTATAGAGTTTACTCCTCAATCCATTAATTATTTAAGAGAATGGTTTGATGAGATAGTTGATGATATAAGATATGACAGAGCTTTTGATAAAAAGGTTGGAAGACATTGCGAGTTTTGTGATTTCTTTAAATTATGTCAGGGAAAAGAAGATAATATTGAAAATTTAGTTCTTCCTTCAGATGAGTTATTTATGGCAAGTATAGAAAATTCAGAAAATAATTGACGGCAATTTATTTATATTAACTATGTATTATGTAAGATAATAGGTACAAAATTAATGAGCGTTCATAATAATAAAGATAATATAATCAAGAAGAAAAAAGATAAATTTAGAATAAGATATTTAACATTAGAAGATTTAGATGATTTTAACAATCTATTAAGATATGCATTTCAAGTGAGCAATAATGAGCTTATAAATTTAGGCTATGATATTGATGAAATAAAACAGGCAAAATCTGCTGTATTAAGTAAGGCTAAAGTTTTGGGCTGGTTTGACGGTGAAAAGTTAGCTTCTCAAATTGCTGTTTATCCTATGAAAATGAATATACATGGGGTTATATATAAAATGGGAGGAGTTACCGGGGTTGCTACTTATCCTGAATATTCTAATCTCGGACTTATGAATGATTTAATGATAAAGAGTATCGAGAATATGAAAAAGGAAGGTCAAACTATATCTGTTTTATATCCTTATTCAATACCATTTTATAGAAGAAAGGGCTGGGAAATTATTTCTGATAAGATGAGTTTTGAAATAAAAGATACTCAGCTTCCAAAAAACATAACAGATAGGGGAAGGGTAGAGAGAGTTTCTTCTGACAGCGAAGATTTAATAAATCTTTATAATGAATTTTCTAATACAAGACATGGTTCTCTAATCAGAGGAGATTTAGAATGGGAAGAGTATTGGCGATGGGAAGTAGATGATACTATAGTTGCAATATATTATGATGAAAAAGAAGAGGCTAAAGGTTTTTTGGTTTATGTTATAGAAAATGATGTGTTTCATATAAAAGAACTTGTTTATCTTAATTTTGAAGCGAGACTCGGACTTTGGAATTATATATCGGCACATTTCTCTATGGTAGATAAAGTTCAAGGTTATAATTATACTAATGAGCCTATAGCATTTTTGCTTGAGGACAGCGAAATAAAAGAAACCATAAGACCTTATATAATGGCAAGAATTACTGATGTTAAGGCATTTATTAATGATTATCCTTTTTTAAGAAAGCCTAAAAATAAAAAAATCAATTTAATAATAAAAGATAATATGGCTAAATGGAATAACGGAAGTTTTTTAATTTATTGGGATGAGAATAAAAATACTGTTTGTAAAAGACTTAATAAAGAATATAAAAGAAATGGTAAAGACAGATATATTATAAGAATGAATATTCAAACTCTTACAACAATGCTTATGAGTTATAAATCTCCTTCTTACTTGTACAAAATAGGAAGAATAGAATCTAGTTTAAAAGGAATAAATTTATTGGAATCTATTATACCGAAAGAACAGGTTTATTTTTCTGATTATTTTTAATATTAAAATATTATTTTGACAAACTTTATGATTTTCAGTATAATATATTTATGAGAAAAAATTTAAATACTGCAAAAACTTTTAATCCTTTAAATGATTATTTTATGCGTTATATGTTTGCCAAGGAAGGACATGAACATATATTAAAAAATCTCATTAATTCTGTGAGAATAGACTCTAATCAAGAGCCTTTTGAAGATATAGAAGTTTTGAATACTTTTAACTTAAAAGAAAATGTTTTTGATAAAGAATCAATAGCAGATGTTAAGGCTAAAACTAAATCAGGCGAAACTATCATAATAGAAATACAAAGAATAGGTAATCATTCATTTATATATAGAAGTTTATACTATTGGGCTAAAAATTATTTTACAAATTTAAAATCTAAAGATATATATTCAGATTTAACACCTGTGATAAGTATTAATATTCTTGATTTTAATTTGATAAAAGATATAGATAAGCCTCATAGCTGTTATTTTATTAAAGAGTTAGAAACCAATCATATATTAACTAATCATTTGGAGATTCATTTTCTTGAATTGAAAAAATTTGTTAATAATAATAATTTATATAAAGATTTATCAGATTGGTTTGAGTTTTTAAATTCAAAAGATAAATTGGAGGATACTATGGAAATATTAGTGAAGAAAAACCCTATAATGAAAGAAGTATATGATGAATATAATAAATTTGTTAATAGCAATGATTTGTATAATGGATACACTAATTATGAGAGAGATTATTTTAATGTTCTAATGCTTAATGAAGAGCGTATAAAGGGTATTGAGGAAGGAATGAAAAAAGGTATAGAACAAGGTATAGAACAAGGTATAGAACAAGGAGAAAAAAATAAGGCATTATCTATAGCTAGAAGTCTTAAAAAATCAGGTTTGGATGTAAAATTTATAAGAGATAATACAGGATTAACTATAGAGGAAATAGATAAACTTTGATATAAATTTATGGAAGTTAAAATTATAGACACTGCTTACGGCGGATATGGAATTGCAAAGGATGAAAACGGAAAGGTTATATTTGTAGTCCATAGTGTTGAAGGCGATATATTAGATATTACTATAACTAAAGAAAGCAAAAAATTTTCTTATGCATCTATAAATAGAATAATAGAATCTTCTAAGTATAGAATAAAACCAAAATGCAAGTATGCTGGTATATGCGGAGGGTGTTTATTTAATCATATAGAATATAATAAGCAATTAGATATAAAAAAGAATATAGTTTTAAATGCTCTTAGAAATATTAATTTTAACAAAGAGATAAAAATAATTTGCAGTAAAAATTTTAATTACAGACTTAGAGTTAATATGATAGCCCATAACGGCAAAATTGGTTTTTATAGATTTAAAAGCAATGATTTTGTAAATATTGATGAATGCATTATTTTAAAAGAGAGTTTATTTGAAAGAATAAAAAATTTTGCATCTGAAAACAATATAACAGGAAATATTTATGCTATAGAAAATAATAACATCGAAGCTCTTGCTTTTATTGAACTTAATAAAAAAATAAATATAAAGCCTTTTGAAAAATATTTTAAAGGAATAACAGTAAAGTATAATAAAAATATTAAAAGTTACGGAGCTGACACTATACTTTATAAAACTAAATACGGTAATATTCCAATAGGGCATAAAACATTTTTTCAAAGTAATTTATATCTCCTTGATGATTTTCAATATAATGTTATTAAGTATTTAAATGATAATGACAGCAGCATAATTGAGCTTTATGCAGGAAGCGGGTTTTTTACAGCAGCTTTAGAAAATAGAATAAAAAGTTTTAATAATAATTATAGATTTATTTCTTCAGAGATAAATAATGATTCTGTACTTATAGCAAATAAATATGGTTTTGATATAAAAAATGAAGATGCTTTAATAACATTAAAAAATATCAATTATAATATTGATGTTTTAATATTAGATCCGCCTAGAGAGGGAATTAATAAAAAAGTAATAGATGAAATAATAAGAATTAAGCCTAAAAAAATCATATATGTTTCATGCGATCCTATGACTTTTGCCCGTGATGTCAACCTATTAAAAGAGTATTATAATTTATCAGATTTAAATATTATAGATATGTTTGCTGATACTTATCATATAGAGCTTATTTCTTTTTTAGAATATAAAGTTTAACTAATTATTTATTAAGTTTATTTTGATTCTTGTTATTAATATGTTACATGATATAATTAATATCATAAATATAAAAATTGGAATAAATCAATAATGATAAATAAAAAACTCATAGAAAGAAATAATTTAGACACTGTATTAAATAAATATAGAGAAGAGAATAAAAAGATAGTATTTACAAACGGCTGTTTCGACATACTTCATCGCGGACATGTTGAGTATTTGCAGAAGGCTAGAGAGCTTGGGGATTTACTCATATTGGGACTTAATAGTGATGATTCTGTAAAGCGTTTAAAAGGAAATGACAGACCTATTAATAATGAAATTGACAGAGCTATTGTTCTTTCTGCTTTAGAATGCATTAATTATATATCTATATTTGATGAAGATACACCGCTTGAACTTATAAAAATAGTAAGACCGGATATTTTGGTAAAGGGCGGCGATTATAAAATAGAAAATGTTGTCGGAAGAGAATATTCAAAAGAAACTGTATTAATTGATTTTGTTGATGGATATTCTACTACTAATATTATAAAAAAAATTAATAGTTAATAATAAAATTATAAGAATCGGAGGATTTAATATGATTATAGTAACAGGAGGAGCCGGATTTATTGGTTCTAATATAGTAAGGGGATTAAATGATTTAGGGATTGATGATATATTAATAGTAGATAATTTGAAAAACGCTTCTAAACATAAGAATTTAAATAGAATTAAATTCAGAGATTATATTGATAAAGAAGATTTTAACTCGGATTATTTAAATTCATTTGTAAATGATAATAAAGTTGAGGCTGTATTTCATCAGGGAGCTTGTTCTGATACTATGGAGACAGACGGCAAATATATGATGAAAAATAATTATGAATATACAAAAAATATTTTACATGTATGTTTGGATAAGAAAATAAGATTTTTATATGCTTCAAGTGCTTCAGTATATGGTAATGGTGAAAATGGTTTTGAAGAGAATGAAAAAAATGAATATCCTTTGAATGTTTATGCTTTTTCAAAATATCAGTTTGACAGATATTTAAATAAATTATTCAAAGAAAATAAAGTTCAAAGTCAGGTTGTAGGACTTAGATATTTCAATGTTTATGGACCGCAGGAGAATCATAAGGGAAGAATGGCTTCTGTTGCTTTTCATTTGTTTAATCAGATAAAAGCAGGGGAGAGAATGAAAATATTTGAAGGAAGTGAGAATTTCCTTAGGGATTTTATACATATAGATGATGTTGTATCTGTTAATAATTTCTTTTTTGAGAATGAAAATAAATCCGGTATATTCAACTGCGGCACAGGAAATGCTGAGAGTTTTGTAGAGATTGCTAAGGCACTAAAAGAAGTTTATAAATCAGCTGAAATAGAGTATATAGCATTCCCAGATGCTTTGAAAGGTAAATATCAGAAATATACACAGGCGGATTTAAAGAAATTAAGAGCTATTGGTTATGATAAGAGTTTTATGAATGTTAATACGGGAGTAAAAAAATATGCTGAAGTTTTAGAAAAAAGCGGCGGCTATTTGATGTAAAAATAGTATAAAGTCTTTTACGATTATGATTAATCATGATTATATATTATATAAATATTTCAGGATTTTATTATGAAAAAAATTATTTTAATCACATTTAGTATTTTATTTTTAGCATTGCCTTTATTTTCTCAAGACCCTGAGCAGTCTGCAAAACTTCTTAAGTTAATAAATGAGGAGAGACAAAGAGCAGGGCTTGAAGCATATCAAACAAGTGAAGATTTGCAAAAAGTAGCAGCTATTAGAGCAGAAGAGATATCAAAAGTTTTTGAATCTAAAAGACCTGACGGAAGAGAAATGCATACTGTATATTTAGAAAATGGTATAAAAGTAGCTTATTACGGAGAATCTATAAGAACGGGATATGAAACAGCAAGCGGTATATTCAAAGCTATGATTGAAGACCCAAGCGATTCTTCTTCTATATTAGATATGGATTATACTCATATTGGCATTGGAATATATAAGAATGCTAAAAATACTTATTGGGCTATACTTTACTGTTCATTAGCAGAATAAAATATTTTAGGAGTGAAAACTTTATGAAAAAAATTATTTTTATTTTTTGTATAATATTTTCAATGATTTTTGTATCTTGTGAAGATGATAAGGTTGAAAAAAGTATAGATAAAGTTACTGACAAGATAGAAAAGTCAATGGATAAAGCCGAAGAAAATATGGAAAAAGCTGGTGAAAAGGCTGAAAAGGCATTAGATGAAGCAGGAGAAAAGATAGAGAATCTTTTTGATTGATTTGTTATATTTTGCTATGAAAATAAAAAAGGCTTAAGTTTTTAATAAACTCAAGCCTTTTATTATTATTTATTTATAACTATTTATTATTTTTTAGTATATTATCAAATTCTTCATTAAATTTATTAAATAATGAATTTTGTTCTGCTTTCGTATTCCATTGATTATGCCAATGATATGCATAACATCCGCTGAAGAATTCTTTATATGATGTTATATTTCCAGAATAATTTTGAAAAAAATCTTCAAAAGATAATATTGGATAGTCGTATTTAGTTTTATCTGTTATATTCCAAATAGGATCAAAATAAGAACAAGGAAGCACTGTCAAATCTTCTAATTCTTTATTTGAATAATTGAATATCACCCAAGGTAAAACAGATTGATGTATTTTTATTAAAGTATCAGTTTTCTCTATTATTTTTTTATCATTAAAAAACAATATTGCTGTATTAGCATAAGGCTGTTTTTCCCACTGATAACAAAAACTATTATTTAGTATATTAGAAAAATCTCTTAAAAATAATACATCTAAATCAAAATATATTATTCCATCATATTTGTTTTCAAGTAGATACTTATATGGTATTAATAATCTGAATGCATCTGCTCTAGCTGGTAAATTTTTTTTTTGATTAAATATATAATCAAATTTTTCAAAGCATGTATTTTTTATTTCTATTTTAGGATTGTAAGTTTTTATTTCAATATAATTTTCTATTTCTTTAATATATTTGTTATTTAAATTATCTTTTGTAGTCTTTTTATCAATCCATAAGTATACTTTTTTATTATTTTGAGTGCATAAAAGAGATTTTATTGAAAAAACATGTTTTTCATTTATTTTTCCGTACCAATAGGCATGATATGAAATGTTTTTTGTGTTTACAGCACCATCATCTATATTATTTTTTAAAAACTCCAATGCATATTCATTGTCATTGTATAATTTTTCATCATTGATATGTTTAAAGTTTGTATATGGTGAACCTGAAGAAGGCTGATTTGGAAATTTCGCTTTCTTATATAACTTACCTAATAGGAACATATATTCCTCCATAAAAGCAAAATGGAATGATTGTTTTTTTATCAACCTCAAACTTATAGTTTAGAATAATAAAATTATACATATATTTTATTATATATCATATATCTTATTATGTCAATTTTTTAATATTTTTATAAAAGTATAAAGTACTTTACAAACAATTTTATGCTAAATTATTAGACTTGTTTCAAAAGTACTTGACAAATAATTTTATGAGTTTGTTATTTTATGGTAAATTGTATAATATTAGTTGTTATACCAATAGTATGTTTTACATGTTGTATAATTTATCGTTTTTAATATATAAATATGCAGTCTTTTTGCTTCTTTGGGTCACCAAAAGAAGTGGGGGTGCGGGGGCTAGTCCCCGCAATTATAAATAAAAATAGTTTTGAAACAAGTCTATTATAATAATAAATGTTTTTGAATATTGTATTCTAATATACTATTTTTAATTGCTATAAATAGTTATTAAAATAGTTTTGAAATAACTCTATTATAAAATATATTATTAATAAATATTATTTAAAATAGCATTATAGAATCTTATGAATATAATAAGAAAAAGGCTTTAAGTTTTTTATGAAACTCAAGCCTTTTTTATTTTTATAATGAAATTAATTATTTATTTTCCTGATCTTTCTTATATTCTATAGCTTCATTTACTATAGGAATTAATATGTCAAAATCCAATGGTTTTTCTATTAGTCTGAAAACACCCTCGGCAATAATCTCTTTTACCATTTCAGTATTACCATAAGCTGTAATTATTATAATAGGTATAGAACTTTTTCTTTTTTTCATTTCTCTTATAAGAGCAAGCCCTGTCATAGAAGGCATTAGCAAATCTGTAATAATAACATCAACAGGGTTATGTTCTAATATAGTTATAGCTGATTTACCATTTTCTGCTGTAACGATTTCAAAATCATGAGGCTCAAAAGTATATTTAATAAGATTCCTAATAGATTCTTCATCATCTACAGCAAGTATTAAAGGTTTACCATTAATCATATTTTACCCCAATTATATTAAATGTATTTAGATAATCTGTATAGAACATTTTTTTTGCCCAGAAGCTCACATATATGAGATAATTCGCTTCCTGCGGCACTTCCTGTTAATACATAGCGTATTGGGTGATATAGATTAGGACCTTTTAATCCTGTTTCTTTCTGAGCTTTTTTAATGAGGGCTTTCATATATTCATCAGTGATTTCATCAGTATTTTCTATGTCATTTTTAATGAATTGAAGAAGTTTTTTGCTTTCTTCTTTATTTACAGCTTCTTTCATTTCATCTGTAAGTTCAAAATCATTTTCAAAGAAAACAGGAACATATTTTACAATATCTGATAAAACAACGCAGTTATGTCTTATAACGGATACTAATTTTTTAGCCCAAGCATGTTCTTCTTCAGTATAATTTTCTTTTAAAAATCCGCTTTTTACTAGATATGGTATGAATAGTTCAGTAATTTCATCTAAATTTGTATTTTTAATATGCCAAGCATTCAAATGCCTTAATTTAGCAGTATCAAAGATTGCAGGACTTTTAGAGAAACGGTCTAATTTAAAAGCTTTAATCATATCATCATCAACCATAGTCTCTAAAGCATCTGGGTGAGTCCAGCCAAGCAATGCTAAGAAGTTTCTCATAGCCTGAGGGAGGAATCCCTCATCTTTATATTCCATTAAAGTTGCAGCGCCATGTCTTTTTGATAATTTTTTTCTGTCATTACCAAGTATTGAAGAAGTATGAGCAAATCTAGGAACTTCAGAACCTAATGCCTCATATATAAGTATTTGTTTAGGAGTATTTGATATATGATCTTCTCCTCTTATTACATGAGAAATTTTCATAAGCATATCATCTATAACAACAGCATAGTTGTAAGTAGGAAATCCATTCTCTCTTACGATAATGATATCACCTATTTCATCACTATTTGTCTTTACAACGCCCCTTACATAGTCATTAAAAGTAATTGTTTGATTTTTTGGAACTCTGAATCTTATTTTAGCAGGCTCTCCATTAGCAACCCTTCTTTTAGCCTCTTCTAAAGGTATATCCCTGCATTTGCCGTCATAAATAATAGGCTGATTGAGAGTTCTCTGCATATTAGATTTTTTTTCTAATTCTTCGGAAGTACAAAAACAATAGTATGCTTTACCTTCTTCCATTAGTTTTTCAGTGTATTTTTTATATATATCAAGTCTTTCAGACTGAAAATACGGACCGTAATCTCCTCCTACTTCAGGACCTTCGTCCCAATCTATTCCAAGCCATTTTAATGATTTTATAGCCATGTCAACAGCTTCTTTAGTGCTTCTTTCTTGGTCTGTATCTTCTATTCTTAAAATTAATTTTCCTTTTATAGCTTTGGCATACAGCCAATTAAATAATGCAGTTCTGGCATTTCCTATATGTAAAAAACCTGTTGGAGACGGAGCGAAACGAACTCTAACTTCTGACATAAAATAACCCCTTGATTTTTGAACTTGAATTATTATACATTAAAATAAATAAATATCAATTAATATAATAGTTTTATGCAGAAATAAATTTTTAAGCAAACTAGCTTATTTAATGTATGATATGTATGATATATTAGTAGCAGATGTGTAAATATATGAATATTTTTAATATAAAACTTGAAATATTTTTATTAATATAATATAATAAGATGCAATTCTATATTTGGTGTATTATGAGCAATATCGTTGTTATTACAGCCCCTTCAGCAGCCGGCAAAACTACTTTAATAAAGAAGTATATGGCTAATCATTCGAATGCAGTTTTCAGTGTTTCGCATACCACTAGAACTAAAAGAGAAAATGAAGTTGACGGTAAAGACTATTATTTCATAGATAAAGAAAAATTCGAGGCTATGATATCTGATGGAGAGTTCATAGAATGGGCATTAGTTCATGATAATTATTACGGAACTTCATTTAGGGAATTAGAAAAAGCTGATGATGAAAATAATATTTTGATACTAGATATAGATATTCAAGGTGCCTTATATATAAAAGAAAAAGGAATAGAGGCTAATTATATATTCATAACTCCTCCTTCTATGGAAATTCTAAAAAAAAGACTAGAAGATAGAGGAACTGAAACTGAAGAAAGTATAAAACTCAGAATTTGGAATGCCAAAAGAGAATTAGAATATAAAGATCAATTTGATGTTATCATAGAAAATGATGATATTGAAGAAGCTTATAAAAAATTAGAAGAAGCAATCAATTCAAAATTATAAATTTAAATTATATATAATGGAGTTTAATATATGGGTATAATACCGTTAGAGAAACTTATAGAATATAAAGGAAACCGCTATGAACTTAGCAAAGCTATGATTGAATTAGCTAAAAACGGCGGTACGCTTCTTAAAGGTGAAACTAAATACAGAGGCGGAAAATATATACCTACTGTTATGAAGAACATACTTGACGGAAAAATTAAGTATGAATATGAAGAAGGTGTAGATATGATTGTAGATGAAGAAGCACCTTTTAAACATTCTGAGGCTGCTTATGATGAAAGTGAATATGCTTCAGAAGATGATTCTTCAGAAGAGGAAAATGATTCTGAATATGCAGCTTCCGATTCAGATGATGCCGATGATGATTATGATGACGATTATTCTGAAGATGAAGAAAAATCCAAAAAGAAGAAAAAATCTTCAAAGAAAAAAGATGAATAAATAAATAGTGAAAAAGATAGTATTTATATCAGGGGCAACAGCTTCAGGTAAAAGCAGTTTTGCCCATAAATTAATAGATAACTATTTCAATAATGCCGCCATAATATCTATAGACTCCATACAAGTTTATAGATATATGGATATAGGCTCTGCCAAACCTTCCAATCAAGAAATAAAAAAATACAATTATAAAATGGTAGATATATTAGAACCTTCAGTCAATTTTAATATAAAAGAATACCTTGATATATTTAAAAATGTAATAAACAGCATAGATAATGTTCCTATATTCGGTGTTGGAGGTACAGGTTTTTATATAGATGCTATAAAGTATGGTATTTTTGATGAAGAAAATGATAATCAGGAATCCTCGCAAAAAATTAGAAAAGAGCTTTATAAAAGAATAGATAGATACGGACTTGAAAGTTTATATTTAGAACTTTTGAGTATAGATAAAGAGGCTGCTGAAAATATAGACAGATTTAATGCAAGACGAGTTGTAAGGGCTTTGGAAGTTTATTATAATACAGGAAAAAAATTCTCTGAGTTAAAAAAATTAAGAAAACCTGTAATTGATTTGAATTATTTAAGCTATGTTATCGATATTGATAGAGAAACTCTTTATGATAATATTAATAAGCGAGTTGATATAATGTTTGAAAAAGGCTTACTTGATGAGGTAAAAAGAATTATTGATATGGGAATAAATAATACTTATACATCAATGCAGGCTATTGGTTATAAGGAGATTTATGATTATTTAATTAATCAATCTATGAGTTTAGAAGATACTGTTGAGCTTATAAAAAAAAGAACTAGAAATTTTGCTAAAAGACAGCTTACTTGGTTTAGAAGAGAAGAGCATAGAAGAATAAATGAAAATGATTTGCATAAAACTGCAGATGAAATAAAAAAATTTTACAATATAAATTAAAAATTATAATATATAAAAAATAATTTTGACAAAGAATAAAAAATATTTATAATTATATTATATTAAAATTTAGGTGTTAATTATGAATAATGAAACAAGTGAAATAAATGAAGTAATGAAAGCCATAGAATCAAAATCAATAGAAGAAAAATCTATTGAAGTTGTAAAACTTTTAATAAATAGAAAATTAAAGATAACATCAGCCGAATCATGTACAGGCGGATTATTTGCTTCAAGCATAACATCAGTTGCAGGTTCTTCTGAATGTTTTGAAGGTTCTTTCGTAACTTATTCCAATGAAATTAAGCATAGGATTATAAATGTTAAGAAGCAGACATTAGAAAAATACGGAGCTGTAAGTGAAGAATGCGTATTAGAAATGGCAGAAAATACTAGAAAAATAATGAAAAGTGATATATCAATAGCAATAAGCGGAATAGCAGGACCTTCAGGCGGAAGCGATGAAAAACCTGTTGGTTTGGTGTGGATATGTATAGCAGCAGAGGGCTATATTAAGGCTTATAAAAATATATTTTCAGGTGACAGACAATCAGTAAGGGAACAAAGCGTGTTATTTTCTTTGAGTTTAGCTGAGAATTTTATAAAAAAATGTTAGTCTATAATAACATTAATATTAAATGATTAAATTTAAGAAAAAATTCTAAAAAGTCCAATATAAATTTGAAAAATATTATGTTTACTTGTTGACAAAAATAATTATGTAAACTAATATTCATAAAAAAAGAAAAATAGTTATGTAACCTCATAATTTTTTCATAAAGTAAACATAACTATATCCGATAAATTCTAAAGATAACTTTTATTAGGTGGTTTCTAATGCAGGACTTTATAAATAAATTAACAAGTCAAATAAAGAATATTTTTGCTAAAACAACAACATTGCAAAAAGCCGTTTTAATAGGTATTTTAGTAATAGGTCTAGGAGCAATAATAGCAACAATAATGCTTACATCAAGAAGAACAGGAACATTATTGTTTCAGCAGCCATTGACTCAGGAAGATGCTAGAAATGTTATAGCAGTTTTGGATGCAAATAACATAAGATATCAATACAGAAACGGATTCATTACACTTAATAGCGAAGCTGATAAGGCTAAAGCAGAATTAGAATTAGTAAAAGAGGGAAGAATGCCTACAGGAGTTGACGGCTGGGAATTATTTGATGCCCCTCGTATCGGTATAACAGATGTTGAACTTGATATTAATAAAAGAAGATCATTAACTAAAGCTATAACTCAGCTTTTAACTAAATTAGACTTTGTACAGGAAGCTACAGTTGATTTGGCATTTCCTAAAAAAGAATATTTAACAGATATAGATTCACCTGTTACAGCATCAGTAGTTATTAGAGCACAGCCTTTTAAAGAGGATATTTTAAGAGATCCTAAAACAGTGAGAGGCTTGCAGCAATTAATAGCAATGGGTGTTGATAAATTAAAACCAGAGTATGTAACAATTACAGACAGTACAGGTTATGTATTAACTGACTTTACAGATGAAGCTGCAAATTTAAAATTAAAAGTAGCTCAGGAAGAGTTAAAAATAGTTGACAGAGAAAGAAAAAAGATAGAAAATAAAATAAGACAAACATTAGGAAGAATATATACTAACAGAGTAGAAACAACAATAGCATTAGAACTTATATGGGACGATGTTAGTATAACAAATAATTTAGTTCTTCCAATCATATTGAAAGAAGATGATCCTACAACACCTTATGATGATAGTCAGTTTACTAATAAGGTTCAAGTATCAAGCCGTACAGTAACAGAGGATTGGAAAGGTCAGCAATTTATACCTCAAGGTGCTGCAGGTGCTGAAGAGAATGTACCTCCGGGATATAAAGATAAAAGCGACAGATGGCAGACATATACAAAAACTGATTCGCAGGACAATTATGAATTAAGCAAAAGATATGAAGCTATCAAGAAAGGAAGTTATCAAATAGGAAAAATATCTGCTGCAGTTGCTTTAGACGGAAGATGGACTAAGGCTTATGATCAGAATGGAGATCCTATCATAACTAATGGAAATAGTTATGTGAGAGAGTATCACCCTGTAACTACAGAGGAGATAAGAAATGTTACATCATTGGTACAGGCTGCTATTGGTTACGATTTGAAAAGAGGAGACCAAGTAAGTGTAACACATATTCAGTTTGACCATTGGGATAGATTTAATGCTGAAGATGCCAAACTTATGCGTGACAGATTTATAAGAAAGACATTAATCATAACAATGATTTCTTTACTTATACTGTTTGTATTAGCATTAGCAATAAGAGCTATACAGAAAGAACTTGCTAGAAGACGCAGACTTAGAGAAGAAGAGCTTGAACGCAAACAGATGGAAATGCGCAGACAGGCTATGATGAATGCTAATGAAGAGCCTATAAGCGAAATGAGTTTAGAAGATGCAGCTCGTAAGAAACTTATGGACGAAGTTATAAGAGTAAGTCATGAAAGACCTGATGATGTTGCTCAGTTGCTTCGTACTTGGATGGCTGATGATAAAAGCTAATTAATGTAAATAATAAAATTGAGTATAATAAAAATTAGGAGTAAATTATGCCTGCAGAGAAAGAAAAAGATAAAAAACAACGAGTGCTAAGCGGCCGTCAAAAAGTTGCTATATTTTTAGTATCTCTCGGAATGGAAACTTCAAGTGAAATATTTAAACATTTGAGAGAGGAAGAAATAGAGCAGATAACATTTGATATCGCGAGACTTGAAAATATAGAATCCGCTGATAAGGATGCAGTATTTAGAGAATTCCAAGAGATGATGATAGCTCAGGACTTTATCACTCAAGGCGGTATAGATTATGCAAGAGACTTGCTTGAAAGATCTGTGGGTAGTCAGAAAGCCAGCGATATAATCAATAGATTAACTTCTTCATTACAGGTAAGACCTTTTGATTTTATACGCCGTACAGACCCTGCACACTTGCTTAACTTCATACAGGGTGAGCACCCTCAGACTATAGCACTTATTTTGGCTTATTTGGAAGCCCAGAAAGCTGCTAGTATATTGGGAGCTTTGCCTACAGAGATTCAGCCTGATGTAGCTAAAAGAATTGCTATAATGGACAGAACATCTCCGGAAGTTTTAAGAGAGGTTGAAAGGGTACTTGAGAGAAAACTTTCTACTCTTGCTAGTGAAGACTTTACTTCTGCCGGCGGTATTGACTCTATAGTAGAAATTATTAACAGTGTTGATAGATCTACTGAGAAAAGTATTATTGAGAGTTTGGAAGAGGATGATCCGGAACTTGCAGAAGAGATTAAGAAGCGTATGTTTGTATTCGAAGATATTGTATTGCTTGATGACAGAGCTATACAGAAGGTACTTCGTGAGGTTGATTCAAGCGATTTGGCTAAGGCACTTAAAAGTGTTGATACTGATGCTCAGGATAAAGTTTACAGAAACATGTCCAAACGCGCTGCGGCATTGCTTAAAGAGGATATGGACTTTATGGGACCTGTTCGTCTTAAAGATGTTGAAGAAGCTCAGCAGAAAATCGTTAATATTATTCGTAAGCTTGAAGAGCAAGGTGATATCGTTGTTGCCCGTGCCGGTGAAGATGAAATGGTTGTGTGATTTTTTAGGATAATAATATAATAATAATTGGGAGTAAATTATGCCAGAAAAGGTTTTTAAATCCAGAAGTATTGTTGAACTTACTCAGAAAGTAAATATTGCTGTACCTCATCATAAATCGCAGGAAGAATTAGATTATGAAGAGGCCCAAGAAGAATACAAAGGTCCTTCTATTGAAGAGATTGAAGCTGAGATTGCAGGACTTAGAGCCCAATGGGAAGAAGATCTAAGAGATATGAGAAGAAAGGCCGTTGATGAGGCAGACAGAATTATTGAAGATGCTAAAACACAGGCTTTTGAGATATTTAAATCCAAGCAAAATGAAGCACATGTTATTTCTGAGCAGGCTAAAGTTGATGCTTCAAGAATAATACAAGATGCTAATGCTGAAAAAGAAAAAATACAAAGCGAATCTGAATCTATAAAAGATGCAGCATACAAAGAAGGTTATGCAAAAGGATATGATGAAGGTTTTGAAAAATCTTTCTCTGACAGCAATAATGATTTAATAAAATTAACAGAAAAGATGAAAAAAATCTTGGCAGAAACTATTAATAAAAGAAATGAAATAATAGATGCAGCAGAATCTCAAGTTATTGAAGTAGCCGTACTTATAGCTAAACGCGTAGTAAAAATGCTTACAGAAAGAGATAAAGGTATAGTTATTAGAAATATTCAGGAAGCTTTAAGGAGAATTAAAGGAAGAACAAAAATCACTATCAGAGTTAATATTGATGATTTGGAAGTTTCTGCTAGACATAAAGATGAGTTTTATCAAATGCTTGATAAGATTGAGGGTGTAACAGTATTGGAAGACCCTAATGTTGATGTAGGCGGCTGTATGATAGAAACTGACTTCGGAGATATTGATGCTAGAATAAATACTCAATTAAATGAAATAGAAACTGCTATTAAAGAAGTAGAGCCTATAAAAGGTTTCTAATTTGTAATAATTTATTTTAGGGCTTGATAATATGATGGTTAAAGATGAAAATGTAGATTTTGATAAAGAAGTAAAAAAGACATTTGAGAAATATAGAAAAGTAGTTGATGATGTAGCTTTATTAAAATCTTACGGAAAAGTTAAAGAAGTTATAGGTTCATTGGTAATTAGCGAAGGACCTTTCTGCCGGCTTGGCGATATGTGCCGTATATATATGAATGATAATACTTATGTTGATGCTGAGGCTATAGGTTTTAGAAATCAAGATGTATTATTGGCTACTTACGGACCTGTTAATGGAATAACTTTCGGTAATATGGTTTATTCTTTTGAAAGACCATTATCTGTCATGTGCTGCGATGAGATATTAGGTACAGTTCTCGATGCCAGAGGGAAACCTCTTGCAGGGGGCGGACATAATTTTTATGAAACACCTGTTCCTGTATCGCATAATGCTGTAAACCCTATGAACAGACCTAGAATAAAAAAGCATATACAGACAGGGGTGAGAGCTATAGACGGACTTCTTACTGTAGGACAGGGGCAGCGTATGGCTATAATGAGCGGTACGGGTGTAGGTAAATCTACACTTTTGTCTATGATAGCTAGAAATACTAATGCTGATGTTAATGTTATAGCATTAATTGGTGAAAGAAGAAGAGAGGTAAGAGATTTTATAGAAAGAGACCTTGGAGAAGAGGGATTAAAAAGAAGCATATTAGTAGTTGCTACAAGCGATGATGCTCCGCTTTTGAGAGTGCGTGCTGCTTATACTGCCACTACCATAGCTGAATACTTCAGAGATAAAGGCAAGAATGTTATGTTTATGGTTGACTCTGTAACTCGTTTTGCTTTGGCTCAAAGAGAGATAGGGCTTTCAAGAGGCGAGCCTCCTACAACCAGAGGTTATACTCCAAGTGTATTTTCTGAACTTGCTAAACTTTTGGAGCGTACTGGTACTTCTAATAAAGGAACTATTACTGCTTTTTATAATGTATTAGTTGAAGGTGATGATTTGGACGAACCTATTACTGATACTGTTAGAGGTATATTAGACGGGCATATAGTTTTATCAAGAGATTTAGCCAATAGAGGGCATTTTCCTGCTATTGATGTTAATAAAAGCATATCGAGGATTATGAATGAAGTAGTTTCCAATATGCATAAAAAGGCAGCAAGAGAATTTTTAAAGATGAGTGCTGACTATAATGAGGCTAAAGAACTTATAATGATTGGCGGTTATGCTAAGGGCAGTATGCCTGATGTTGACAGAGCTATTGATTATAAGCCTATGATGGATAGATATTTGCAGCAAGATGTATATGAGGTTTCAAGTTTTGCTGACAGTAAAGAGGCTCTTCTATCTATGTTCTATTCTAAGGAAGAGATAGAAGAAGATTTAGTAAACAGCGGAGATGTAAAAAGAGCAGAAGAGAGAACAAATATTTCCGACAATGTAGAATATGCTAATAATGATGTTGTTATACTTTAGATAAATTAAAAATTGTTGGATTTATTTTAGTATGAAGAGATTTGATTTTAAGCTTGAGCCTTTATATAAACTTAGAAAAAATATAGAAAAGCAAAAACAGGCTGAGGTAGCTGAGGTTTCTGCTTTATATAATAAAGAAAAAGATGGAAAAGAAAGCTGCATTTCAAAAATTAATGATGGAATAAGGATAGTAGATAGTATTGAAGATGATAATGAAATGCTTACTATGAGTATTTATTTGGGAGAATATATAACGGCTTTAAACTCACAGATAACTATTCATGAAGATAATATGGCTGAAATAAGTGTGGAGCTTAGAAAAAGGCAGGAAGTTTTGCAGGAGGCTTCAAGACAGAGAAGGGCTGTTGAACTTTTGAAAGAAAAGAAATTGTTAGAATATAAAAAATTGATGAATAAAGAAGAACAAGCTAAGCTGGATGAATGGAAAAAAGAGTATATTGCCGGCGATGCTTATGAATATTAAGAGGTATTATTATGATAGAATCTGTACAAAGAATACAAGCAAGAATAGGGGAGATTCAGGAAACTTTTAATAAACTTGGATTTGCTCCTATTAATACTCCGCTTCCTTCAAAACCATTTGCTGAACATTTAAATGAAGCTATGGCTGAAAATAAAGTTAATAGTGTAGAAGCTAATAATAATTTGGACGGTTCTGTTATTAATGATACTAATAAAAAATTAGATAATGGCAAAGTTATTAATGGAGATACTTCTTCAGATGCTTTTAAAGGAAAAATATCTTTTGGAGTTTATGAAGGAAATACAAATAATTTTGCTAAGGCTATTAATGCATATAAAAAGGCTTCAGTAGAAAGTTTCCCTACTAAGTATGATGATATAATTAAAGAGGCAGCTGAAAAATATTCTTTGCCGGAGAATTTGATTAAAGCTGTTATAAAACAGGAATCAAACTATGTACCAAATGCTGTTAGTCATAAGGGTGCTGTAGGTTTGATGCAGATAATGCCGCAAACTGGTGTAGGCTTGGGTATTACAGATGAAGAAATGCTTAAAGATCCGTATACTAATATTATGGCTGGAAGCAAGTATTTATCTCAAATGTTAAACAGATATGATGGAAGACTTGATTTGTCTCTGTCTGCTTATAATGCAGGACCTAATTTGGTCGACAGACTTAAAAGGATTCCTAACATTGAGGAAACACAAAATTATGTTAAAAATATTATAGGATATATAAAGTAAAGTTAACATAACTAAAAAATAATTAGTTTGCTTGACTTTTTTATTCTGTAATTTTATAATATTTTACAAAACTGCCCGCTTAGCTCAGCAGGTAGAGCATCACCATGGTAAGGTGAGGGTCATCGGTTCAATCCCGATAGCGGGCTTTTGTTCACTATTATAAAGCAAAATATCACAAACTATAAAAGAGGATTTATGAGAATAAAACTTCTAGCGGTTATAGTTTTATTTTTAATGACTATATCGCTTTCATACACTTTCGACAAAACTCCGTATTATGTAAACACAGAAACTTATGACTCATACAGAGAGTTATTAAGAGGTGTGCATTATTATAATCAGGAACGATATGATGCATCCATAGCTAGTTTTAGAAACTCTCTTAATACAAATCCTACTGACAAGTTCATAAGATATTGGTATAGTAAGGCTTTATATAAAGCAGGATATATGTCTTTGGCGATTAATGAATGGCTTAATATTACCAGAATGGGTTATGAAGATCCTATAATACTTTCTAAAATTAATAAATATGATTCGGCGAATGTCGTTGAAGAGAAAAAGGATACTTTGAGTAATTTTATATATTTAAAAGCGTTCTCTACTAATCTTAATTTTAGAAAAAATATAAATCAGCCCATACAGATAAAAGTAATGCCTGATGGAAGTTTATATGTGTTGGATTACAGTGATTCTGCTTTGAAAAAATTTGATATTAACGGAAATTTAATTGGCAAGATATCTCATGGAAAAAGGTTAGAAAAACAGCAGACTAGCTGGTGGAGAAATGTACTTCAGTTTGTAGCTAAAGTTTATCCTTATGAAAAGTTGGAAAATCCTAGAGGTTTTGATATAGATGCAAACGGATATATATATATAGCAAATACAAAAAAAGATAAAATATTAAAATATGATTCTAATCATAATTATATTACAAATATCGGAGTATCTGGTGTAAGTAATGGACAGCTTCTTGGTCCTTCTTCAGTTGCTCTTGATAAAGATGGTAATTTATATGTTTCTGATACAGGAAATAATAGAATAGTGGTATTTGATGTTGATGGAAATTTCTTATTTAGTTTTGGAAAACTTGGTGAAAATGAAGGAGAGTTCTTTTCTCCTGCCGGAATAGCGGTTAATGAGCAATATATTTATGTTGCAGATATGGGTAATAAAAGAATACAGCAATTTGATTTGAGCGGTAACTATATTCAAACTATCAGACATAATTTATTTAATGAGCCTAGAGGTTTATCTTTTGCCAGAGATGGAAACCTTTATATAGCTGATGGAAGCAAAGTTTTTTATTATGATATAATTGAATCTGATTTTACAGTATTTAATAATTCTGAGAGATATACTGTAACTCCTACTTCTGTTGCTGAGGGGGCTAATGGAAATATATATTTGACAGATTTTATGTCTGGAAGAATAGATGTATATACTAGAAAAGAAGAGTATTATGCTAACTTGGATGTGTTTGTAGACAGGGAGTATTTGAATAGATTTCCTGTTGTTGTAGCTTCTGTTACAGTAAGAGACAGAGCTATGAATCCTGTTATTGGATTAACTCCGGAAAATTTCTTCGTTACTGAGAATTCAACTGTAGCTCATAAAGTTAATTTCTATGATGCTCCTGAATTGCATGAGTACAGATTTATATATTTGATAGAGGATAGTCTTGCTGCTAAACCTTATGAAAGTAAAATAAAAGATGAAATCAGCAACTTCACTATGAGTTTAACTAATAATGATGAAGTTTTAGTTATACATTATAATGATCAAGTTTATAAGGCTGATAATTATGATGCAAGAAATTTAAGAATACTTGAAAATGCTAATGCTTTCCATTTTACAGGTGGAATATCAGCTTTAGATGATGCTTATTATGAAGCTGTAAGACTTTCAGGAAATAGTTTCAAGAAAACTGCTATTATACATTTTTCAGTAACTAGTCCTGATGACAGAGTATTTGATATGATGAATTTTAATGATGTGGCAAGTTTCGCTAAAAATAACGCTGTATCGTTAAACCAAGTTTATATCGGTACGAATAAATCTAATTATTTCTTGGATTTAATGACTAAAAGTACTTATGGCTATATTATAAATGCTGATCACTCTATAAATTATACCGGTGAGCTTAACAAAATGAAGAATATAGATTTTGGAAGATATTTCATATATTTTAATAGTTTTAAAAATTTAGCTCAGTCGGGACAGTTTAGGGCTTTGAATGTAAAAGTACAGTATAGAGATATGTATGGTGAAGAAGAAGTTGGTTATGTAGTGCCATAATAATTTATAATAAAAAAAGGTTTTTCATAATATGTGAAAAGCCTTTTTTATTTATGTATTATAAATTGTTATTTTGAATATTAATGCTATATAATAGAGTTGTTTCAAAATTATTTATATATATGGCAAACTTATTGACTGAAATATTTATAAATTGATTTTGGTCATTTTTAGTAGAACTTAAAACACTCTTATAGTTCTTCTATTTCTTCTACACTTATCCTGTATATTTAGAGATTGTATTAAAATCTACTTTATCTTTTTTCATATTTCTAGCCATAGATATTGCTTTATTTTTTTCGCCTTGTTCTATACCTTCTTCTTTGGCTTTTTTTAGATCTAATTCTATACTCCTATCAAAGAAATATGCATCTATTTCACGCTTTTTATATTTATCCATTACAGAAGTATTATTGACGAAAGTATGGCATTTCTTTTCAACTTCTTCAAATATAGTATTTTCTTTCATTAAAACAGACATATTTTCCCACTTAAAAAATTTTACCCAAGAAATAAATTCTTTATGTATATTGTCTAAATTTTCTCTTTCATTAATATCTTCTAAATTGAATTTAGGAAGTTCAAGGCACAGCCCACCTTCGGTGCAAAATGTAATTTACAATGATCCGTTAGAATTTTATTATTGTTTAATTCTTTTAAAACATAACAGCTATGTACTTTATCTTCATCTGTTAATATAAAATTTGTAATATTTATACTTACAGTAGGTTTTAATTCATCATAAAAAGAACCTCTATTTACACTAGAACTATAATTATAAGCCCAATAATATAGAGTTCTTTTGATAAAATCTTCATTACCTCTAGCCTAAATTTCTATTAATACCGTTATTCCTGTTTCTGTAGTAGCCTTAATATCTAGGTGTCTGCCCACCTTCGGTGCCACGGATTCTTTTTCATCATAATTTTCTGCAATATTAAAAGGATTTAATATTTCTATCTTCTTAAAAGTTTCAAAATCTAAATCTTTAAATACTGCATTAATAAAGTTTAAAACTATATTTTCATTACCTGAATGCGAAAATAGATAGCGTATAAAATAGTCATTGATTCTATTTAAATTATCAACTGTAACAGGTTCATTTAATATTTGTTTTAATCTATCCAAATCTTTCATAGTATTATTATACAAAAAATAATTATAAAAGTAAAGTTCATTAAATTTAGATATTTTTAACGATAAAAAAGTGCATACATATAATGCATACACTTTTTATTGAAACTATTAAAAATTATTGTATATTCAAAATCTTAAGCATTTCAGCTTCTATTAATTTAATATCTCCTTTTGCTTCTTGAATAGCTTTTATTTCTGCTCTTCTTTGCTCCAACAATTCTTCCTGACCTTGTTTATCCAAAGTAGACCTTTTAGCAAAATACGTATCGCTTATAAGTTTGTCAGCTACTCGCAAAGTTCTGTCGGATACTATTGCTTTATCTGATGCATTCTCTGCTTTAGACATATCAAAGCTGGCATCAGTTTTTAAAGTTCCTTCAGGTACTCCATTAAGTATGCTTCCTTTCCATTCCAATTTGGGCTGATAACTATATGTAATATAATCAAAAACTTCTGCATTCTTTATTTCATTATTATCAACGAATATATCAAATGCTTCATTATTAAGAGTATCCAATAAAAGCATTTTATTTTTGCCGTTTTCTGTGTATGTTTTTTGAGTACATCCCAAATGTTGAAAATCAGGATTATTAATAAGCAGTCCTGTTTCTGAATCAAAATCTACTTCCAAATTATCTTTTAAAAGTAAAGTATAATGTGCTATACCGCCTCTTCCTGCAGAACTTGTATATTCGCCTGAAAGCATTAATTCATCCTTGCCGTCATTATTGATATCACATAAGAAGAAAGATACGCTATGCAAAGGATAATATATGTTGCTGGCCATATAAGATGAATATTGTTCTATATCAAAGTTTCCTGAATCTATAAATTTGGAGTCTTTAGTATAATCTTTCAAATCATTTGTAGAAATTGAATTAATTTTGGCAGATTCTACATTATCTATATCTCCAAGTCTGAAATTATAATTTTTTATCTCTTTAAATGAAGCATATAAATTATCTTTTATGAACTCAGGATTATAATAATGCATATTTACTAATCCGTTCATAGTGCTTTCAATTAAAAATGTATTCTTTTTAAACTCAAGTAAATTAAGGTTATTCCAACCATCATAACAATAAACGGCATTAATATTGTAATAATTTTGATAATATTCTAAATAGTCTCGTATATCATCATTAGATAATCTATTATTTACATAAGTTTTTATATATTTGTTCATTATATTTGTATTGCCTATTTCTCCTGCTATTTCTACTGAAGATAAACGGGCTGTACCTTCCAATTCAATTGAAGTTAAAGAATAATTATTTTCATTGAATAAATCTATATATCCATTATCTTTTACAATGTATCTATAGAAATTATCTTTATAAGCATCAGCAGCTAATTTTTCTGCTCTTAAAGAATCAGGAGCTTCTATTATATAATTAATTAAATTCATCTTTTGTATATAACTACTCTCATTATCATTTTTTCTCATCATCATAGCAATATTACTGCCGCCTGCTTTTTTCCATTCTGTTAAATATTTTTTCTCTTCTTCAAAATAATAAAGCGAATCGCAGGCAAAATGAGATAAGAATAATGCTAAATAAACATCAGCATCTTTTTTATTTAATTTTAATAATTCTTCTCTTGCTTTTTTTAATGCTAAATTTTGATCAACATATAAATATTCAACAGCATAATAATCATATTCATCAGGTCTATAGAAGTCTGCTTCAAAAGTAGAATGATTAACATTTGATATAAACTCTATAGAATATTTTTTTCTTTCATCATCATTGGCAAATTTCCTATTTAGAAAATCAAAATTTCTTTTTGCATATTCATTATTTTCTCTTAATTTTTTAAGCTTCTCATCAAATTTTGTTTTATCTGCTCTAACACATTTATATACATATTTCATATCAAAGAATTCTTTTTGATTATTTGTTTGTTTACTTTGATTAGCTGAAGTATTATTTTGAGTATTTTGAACTTGTGTATTGTTGTTTTGTGATGTTTGATTAGTTTGAGTATTTTGTTCTGATTGATTTGTTTCTTTATTTCCGCTGTTTCCACCGCCGCATGAAATTACAGCAATAACTAAAATAAATGCTGCAATTATAGAAATAATATTTTTCATATAGTACCCAATGTATGTATTATTGTTTTCGCATTATAAATTAAAATGAGTGAAATTTCAATTATAGAATATTAATAAAAAAGTGCGTACATATATAATGCATGCACTTTTTTATTTTATTGTTTTTTATATTTATATAGTAAGATAGTATTCTAAAGTGTCTGGATTATTTAAATGATGAAGTGCTGCTTTGTCATCTTCTTCTATAACAATATCCATAGCTGTTTTTCCTTCTTTGTTTTTAATGTTATAATCGGCTCCCATATTTATAATAACTCCTAACATACCATAACTTCCAACAACATTTTCTACGGCAACTATTAATGGAGTATCTCCGTTATCATTTTTTTTATTTACATCAGCACCGTTTTTTATCATATAGTAACAAGCATCTGTCCCAAACCAAACTTCACGTACTAAATATGTTAAAGGAGTATCTCCTGTTGCTGAACATATAGCATTTAAATCAGGCTTCAAATCAATAATATCTTTAACTAAACCAATATTACGATACTTCATTGCTATTATTAAGGGAGTATATCCATATCCGTCTTCTAAATTTATATCAGCGCCTTTCTCTGCTAAAAATTTAACCATTTCTTTATCATTTCTAGCAGCAGCTAAGCCAAGAGGTGTAATCTTATCATATTGTTTATTCAAATCAGTATCATCTTTTATAAGTTTTTCTAATGCTTTCATATCACCTTTAGATACAGCATTCATTAATTCATCATATCCGTCTATATTATTTGAATCTTCACTTGATAATAATTTTTCTATTTCATAATATTTGCTATCTTTTACTAATTCTATAGCTTCTTCTCTAGTTGTATTAGTATTAAGGTTAAAAACATCATTATCTACTAATAATTTAGTTATATCATAATTATTATACGCATAAAGCATATAATCATCAGCTGAGTTTAAATTAGCTCCTTCATCAATTAAAAATTTAGCCATTTCTATATATCCGTTTTCAGCAGCTACTTTCAAAGGAGAATCAACCCAAAATCCGTCATAAAATATCTGAGCATTTATATCTTGTCCTATAGATAATAAATATTTAACCATTTCTATGTTATTTTCTCGTACTGCTTCTGGAATTAAAGTTTCTTTTGAATCTCCTCTTTTTACAAGAAGTTTAAGTATATCAAGATTGTTGTTGCCAATAGCAATATCTGTCAAATAAGTAGAATATTCATAACCATAATCTCTATTTTTATCAAGTCCTTTATCAATTAAGATTTTAGTCATTTCAGGATTATTATTTCTAACAGCATAGTAAAGCATATCAACACCGCCTTCTGTTTCCATATCATCTACTCTGGCATTAACATCAGCACCTTCTTTTATAAGCTCTTTTGCTAAATCATTGTATCCGAATTGTACTGCCAAAAATAAAGGAGTAGAATCTTTAAATATATATTTATCACCAAAATTTGTCATTTCAGTAATTTTTCCTTCTAGTCCTTCCTCTGCTATTAGTTTTGATATTTCGTATATTGGTGCTTTATATTTATATTCATTAAGTATTTCATCTATTTTTTTATATCCTGTAGGCATAGGGTCTAACTCTGTACCTTGAATATATTCATTGGTATATTTAGTTGTATCAAAGTTAATATCAATATCTGTATTATTATTTTCATTTGTAGTTGTTGGATTGATATATACTTTATTAGTTTCTGTTTGATTAGTTTGAGTATTTTCTGTTTGTTCTGTTTCTTTATTACCGCCTCCGCAGGAAATTATAGAAATCATTAAAATAAATATTAGAATTATGGAAATAATATTTTTCATAGTAAACCGTCCATAGTATTTTGATTTTTATATCATAAATTAAAATAAGTAAAATTTCAATTATTTATTATAATATAAATATTTTTGACAAATATTATATTTTTTTATATAATGGCATACATCAAAATATTTGTTTTTAATAATCAATATGTTTTTTGAAATAACTGTTAGGTTATCAATTTATTATAATCTATATTTTTATTAAAATATTATTTACACAATGGGATTTTTATGAATATATCAATACTGCTTTCTTCTATAATTATTATTCTTTGTATAATAGTGAGTAAAATTTCAACTAAGGTTGGAGTTCCGTCTCTTTTGCTTTTTTTAGTTTTAGGTATGATATTTGGTACTGATGGGCTTTTAAAAATAGAGTTCGACGATTATAAGGTTGCTGAACAATTATGTACTATAACATTGATATTTATAATGTTTTACGGCGGATTTGGTACTAATTGGAAGGCAGCAAAACCCGTTGCAAATAAGGCATTTCTTCTATCTTTTATAGGAACATTTATAACCTCTATGATAACAGGAGCTTTATGTCATTATATTCTTAAATTCAATTTTTTTGAAAGTTTTTTAATAGGTTCTGTTATAGGTTCAACGGATGCAGCCTCTGTGTTTTCAATACTTCGTTCTAGAAATTTGAACCTTAAAGATGGACTTGCTTCATTGCTTGAGCTTGAAAGCGGAAGTAATGACCCTATGTCATATATGCTTACAGTTATATTTCTTGGACTTATAGGAAGAACTTTAACTAGTCCTCTTTCTATTTTGTATATGGTTTTTGCCCAGATAGTTTTTGCCTTGATAGTTGCAGCATTAGTATCATTTTTAGCTTATAATATGCTTAGGAAATTTAAATTTCCTGTAAACGGATTAGATACCATATTCACATTAGCAGTGGCACTTCTTTCATATTCTCTTTCTTCTACTATAGGCGGAAACGGATATTTAACAGTTTATATAGTTGGAATAGTATTAGGAAACAGCAAGATTAAGAATAAAGTTACTTTGGTTCATTTCTTTGACGGAGTTACAGGACTTATGCAAATGGTACTATTTTTCTTGTTAGGGCTTTTATCATTTCCTTCAAGAATATTCAATGTAGCTCCTACAGCTCTATATGTAGCATTATTTGTAACATTTGTGGCAAGACCTATAGCGGTATTTTCCATATTAACGCCATTTAAAGTTTCATTAAAAAAACAGATTCTTGTTATGTGGGCTGGACTTAGAGGGGCAGCTTCTATTGTATTTGCAATATTTGTAATAGTTAATAATAATTCTATAAGCTATGATATATTTCATGTAGTATTTGTACTTGCTATTTTATCCGTATTACTTCAAGGTACACTACTTCCTCTCATAGCCAAAAAGCTGGATCTTGTAGATTCTGGAGAAAATGTACTTAAAACTTTTAACGACTATGTAGATGATTCAGATATGGAGCTTATACAAGTGAAAATACCAAATAATCACCATTGGATTGGAAGACCTATAATGGAAATAGAGCTTCCAGAAGATTCAATCATAGTAACAATAGAAAGGGGAGGGGATACTATTATTCCTCATGGAAATACAATTATTGAAAAAGGAGATATTGTAATACTTAATGCTAAAAGAACAAAATATTATGATATGAGTTTAAGAGAGGTTAATATTAATAGTAATCACCCTTGGAAAAATAAGGAATTAAAGGATTTAAATCTCCCTAAAAATAATTTGGTAGTGATGATAAAAAGAGAAGGAGGAAGTGTTATACCTAGGGGAAATACTGTTATTAAAGATAAGGATATTGTTTTAATTAAAGATGTATAAATTTTTCATTTTATTTTTTACCATACTATGTATGAATGGTTATAATATATAGTATTTTTCATAAATAATCTCCCACTTTTATTTAGCTTTATTTTATAAAGCTAAATAAAAGTGACTTTTTTATTAACTATTAAGATTATTGATTCTTAATCATTTATAAATCTAATATTACAGACTTATTTCTTCCTGTTTCTTTGGCATTATATAGTGATTGATCCGCTTTATTTATAAATGTTCTTAATTCTGTATTTTTTTCTTTTATTGCTCCTCCCAAAGAAGCTGTTGCTTTAAGGGAATATTCTTCAGTAGAAAAATCAGTTTCTGTAATAAATTTTCTTATTTTCTCCATAGCATTAAAAAGTTCATTTTTATCTTGTATATCAAATACAACTATAAATTCTTCTCCGCCGTATCTTGCGAGTACAGATTTATTTTCTATTCTTTTTAGAGAATCCTTCATCACTTTTGAGGCTAATTTTAATACATGATCTCCTATATTATGACCATAAGTATCATTATAATGCTTGAATTTATCTAAATCTATTATTACTATAGAATATATTTCATCTGAAGTCTCTTTTTCTTGAAGATATTTAATAATATATCCTCTGTTGTATAGTCCTGTAAGTTTATCTCTGTTTGCTAAAAACGATAATTTTTCACTATATAGTATTATTGCAAGGTAATTAATAAGTATTAATATTTCATTTTTCTTTTTATTTGTATTTATTATTATAGAACCAAATCTATTTCCTCTTGCAGATAATATATACTCTCTATTGTTTTCTTTTTCATTGATAACTAATTTATTTTCTGATACATACCATAATCTTGATTCTGCAGTATTATCTTTATGAAAATATATTGCAAAACTTTTTACAAAATCTTTAGTACTAGCTTCAAAAGTTTTTATTATTCCATCTACAGAAAATGGTTCTGGTATTTCATTTAATATGTTTATTACTTTAATAATGTCATTCATAATGAAAGTATTATACAAAAATAAATATAATTGTAAATAGTATATAATAAAAATATATAAATTATATCAATATTAAAAAATAGAGGGACTCTTGAAAAGAATCCCTCTAATTAGTTTTAATTTAACAGTTTTTATCTTCTTCCTCTTAGAAATTTCTTTATAGGTATAAAGTCAGCCGGATTAAGTGCGACACCATTTCTTCTAACCTCAAAGTGTAAATGGCTTCCTGTAGATCTTCCTGTACTTCCCATTCTTCCTATCATAACACCAACTCCTACAGTAGCACCGGATCTTGTAGTAATAGAGTTAAGATGTGCGTAGTATGTAGTATAACCCTTATCATGTCTTACTATTACTAAATTTCCATATCCTCCGCTGTATCCTGCGAATATTACCTTTCCTTTTCTTGCTGCATATACAGGAGTATTGAGTCTTCCAGGTATATCAACACCCATATGTTTAGTTCTTACCCCTGTGATAGGGTGAACTCTATATCCAAATACACTGCTTATTCTAGTTATAGTTGTAGGAATGCTGAACATTTGTCCGAACTTATCTATTCTTTCATCTAATGTATATTTAGCGCCAGGTAAGAATATATCATCACCTTCTTCTATGGAAGAAGTATCAGATATTTTATTTAGATTAAGAATTCTGCTCAATGAAACATCATATCTTTCTGCAACATCTTCGATAGTTTCATTTTTTTTCATTGTATATAATAATCCGTTACGATTAGGTATAACAATTTTTTGTCCGGGTCTTAATCTATTTGCATTACTCATCTTATTGACACTTACTAATGTATCTAAATTAACACCTATTTTTTTTGATATTACTGTAAGATTATCTCCCTCTTCTATTATATATTCATCATATTTCATTCCTATAGTTCCGTCTCCAACTAAAGTGTTATCGGAGGTTATATAGTTATAAAATATATCTGTAGCATTCTCTAAAGTTACTGCTGATGTTACAGTAGGAACTTCGGATATACTTGAGGTATTATAACTCACTTCCTCAGGAGATATTTCATCTAATACTTTAGAATATGCAGCACTAACAGGCATTTTATCTTTAGGAAGAATTGCGGCATTGGAAGTATGGCGTATATTCATTATTAAAAAGTTAGATAAAATTATAAATAATGACAGCGATGCTGCAGCCAGCGAAAATTTCTTGATTATTGATATAAAAATATTATTTTTTTTACCTGTATATCTTGTAGAATGTACATAAGTTGTTCTTATTCTTTGAATACTATTTGATTTAGCAAATTGAGATTTGATTTTAAATAGAATATCCTCTATTTTAGAAAAAATATTATTATTTTTTCGAATTTTGGTGTACTTAAATTTGTTATTTTTCATGTTTTTACTGTTAAATTAATACTTACTTTGATTACTAATAAATAATACATTCTAATATACAAATATTTTATAGTATTGTCAAGTATATAATTTTTTAAATTAAAATTTTTTATTAATTATATAATCGGCAATCTCATTGAATGAATTTAAATAATAATTGTTTTTTAATTCTAACAAAATATTTTTATTTGTTATTCCGTATAATACTAATAAGCATTTTATATTTGAATTACATGCAAATTCATAATCCGGTATTCCGTCTCCAATCATGACAGTTTCATCTTCTATTAGGTTATACTCTTTTTTCAAATTGTACCATATATTTGGATCAGGTTTCCTATATGCGTAAATACCATCTCCTATAACTGCTTTGAAATATTTTAGTATATTTAGTTTTTCTACTGTTTTTATTGCCATTTTATTAGGTTTATTGCTTATAACAAACATATTAATATTATGATTATATAATAATTCTAAAGTTTCATAAACTCCATTATATGCTTTAGTGCTGTCTACACAATGCTCTTCATAGTATTTTATATAGTATTTATATACTTCTTCTTCTATTTTCTCATCATGACTGTATTTATTAACAGCTCTTTTTATAAGAAGTTTTGCCCCATTTCCTACAAAATTATGTGTATCTTCAATTGATATTGTTTCTAAGTTAAAATGTTTCAAAGATGCATTAACACAATTATATATGTCTGATATAGAATCTGCTAAAGTTCCGTCTAAATCGAATATTATATTTTTTATCATAATTAATCAGCTATTTTTTAACATTTCTCTGTTTTGTACTTTTTTTATTTCTCTAACAGTATTATTTCTAAGTTCTTTTAATTCTCTTTTTAACCTTCTTTTTTGATATGATTCTAATCTGTCTATAAATGATATGCCGTTTGTATGATCTATCTCATGCTGAAGCACTTTAGCTATATAATTTTCAGCATCGAGTATCTGTTCATTTCCTTCTTTATCCATATATTTAACTTTTATTTGAGTATATCTAGCAACATCATCTCTTATTTCAGGAAATGATAAGCATCCCTCCTCCAATATTTCTTTTTCTTCTCCATGCCATATTATTTCCGGATTTATTAAAGCCAACTTAAAATCCGGTTTTGTTTCATCATCAAAATCAGGTACAGATATTACTATTAGTCTCTTAAGCACACCTATTTGAACAGCAGCAAGTCCTACGCCTTTCTCTTTATACATAGTTTCAAACATATCATCTATTAAAGTGAGTATTTCATCATCTATTTTTTCTATCTTTTCTGATACTTTCTGCAGTCTTTCATCTCCGTATATTACTAATTTTCTTAGCATATTGTCTCCTAAAATTATCTTTAATAAGATATTATTTATAATTATTATTAATTAATATTAAATCTAATATATAATATTAAATTTTTTATTTATAGTCAAGTGATTTTTTAGTTTACATAATTTTTTGGTTAATTGCAGTTTAAAATTATAAAATTCCTTTGACAAATGATTTTTTTGTAGTAGAATAAACTTTATGATGAGAGTTGCTTATTTTGATTTGGATAAAACTATATTAAATAAAGATTCTATATTTCCATTTATGATATTCTATTTGAAAAAGAATCCTTCAAGTATAATACATTATATAGCTTTGCTGCCTTATTTTTTATTATTTTGCTTTAAAATAATAGATAATCAAAGTATGAAGTATAGAATAGCTCATATATTTACAAATATAAATATAGAATTTGGAGACAGTATAGGAAAAGAGTTTGCTGATAAGATTGTACCAAAATTATACTATAAAGATGCTTTAGAAGAGATAAATAAATTAAAAAAACAGGGCTATACATTAATTATGGTTACAGCAAGTTTTGAAATTTATGCTAAGTATATAGCATCAAATTTAGGCTTTGACAGATGTATGGGTACTGAATTATGGACTTTCAGGGGAAAATATACAGGATATATGTACGGTAAGAATTGTTATGGTGCTGCTAAAAGATACAGATTATTCACCGAGCATTTTTTTCCGCATCATAGCAATAAAAATATAGCATATAGTGATTCTATAAGTGATTTACCTCTTTTTAATTTTGCCGACACTAAAGTATGCGTTAATCCAGATAAAAAATTAAAAGATTATGCTTTAAAAAATAAGGATAAAGGCTTTACTATAGTTAATTGGAGATAAAATTATGTTAGCTAGCGAAACTATAAATAATATTAATGCTGATGATGAAATTAAAGAGATTATAAAAGAAAGTAATGATATTGTAATAGAAAAGATAAATAATTTAATAGATATAAATAATATTTCTTATGCTAAAAAGCTAGCTTTAGAGCTGATAAAAAAAGATCATAAATATAAATACGGCTATTTAGTCTTATCGGATATATATTATGAAGAAGAGGATTATAAATCTGTAATAGAACTTATTAATAATGCTCTTAATTATATCAAAAATGATAAAGATTTGCTTGAAAACAAGATAGAAGCTCTTATCAGTGTATACGAATATGAAGAAGCAAAGAATGTTATAGAAAAATTGATATCTTTAGGAGATGTTAATTCTAGTGTTTATGGGCAGTATGGTATAATACTTTCTATGGAAGGTAAACATCATGATGCTATAGAAAAGTACCAAAAGGCTGTATCAATAGATAATAATGATGTTTTGTCTATGATTAATATGTCTGTAGCATATAAGGCTATATACGATTATGATAAATCACTAGATATTTTGGAGAGAGCATTAACTATAAATAAAAATGATTCAAATATTATAAATAGAATTAATAATACAAAATATTTAAAAGAAAGTTCTCAATTTCATATTGATAAGCTAGTACCTATTAAAGCTAATCCAGACAGATTTAATTTATTAGTTCCAGAAAATTTTGATGCTTCTATAGACGGCTCAGTATTAAAAATAGAAAGTCCTGATAAAAGAATATCAATAATAATAAGTTATAGCGATAAAAAATACGATGATAAGGCTATAAAAGAGCTTTTTGACGGATTTAGAGATAGAAGAGGAGAGCTATACTCCATAATTACTCCTATATCTATAAAAAAAAGAGAAAAACATAATGATTTATTTGCCGAGTATATATTCACTTCTAGGATAAATAAAAATGATTTCTTTAATGCCATAGCTGTAGTTGGTAAAGGTGAAGAATCAATAATACTGACAATATCTTCTACCGTTGCTATAAGCGATAGATTAATATCATTTGCTAAAGAAGTCATGAATAGTTTGTATTTCAAATAAAAATATAATGTAAAAATTGGTATTTACAAAGTTTCAAAAAAATGTATACTAATTTCTATTATTTGAATAAAAGACAAGGATTATTATATAAAAAATGTTAGTTAAATTTTCAGTAGAAAATTATAAATCTATTTATGATAAAATAGAATTAGACTTTAGAATAAATCCAGAAAATTATGATAATGAGGAAAGTATTAATAATAATCCTTTTGTACTAAAGATAAATAATGATTATATTTCAAAATTATGTTTATTTTATGGGCATAATGGTTCAGGTAAAACCAATATATTTGAGGCTGTATTAAATTTATGTCTGTCCAATGTTAATAATAGTTTTTTATATAATATGTATAAACCTAATATTATTTATGGAGAAAATGAAGAGTCTAAATTTGAAATAGAATTTTATTCTAATGTCTTGAATGAAAATAAAAATGAGTATTCATTATATAATTACAAGTTAAATGTAAAAAATAAAGAAATAGATGATGAATATAAGAAAAGCATACAAATTACAAAAGAAATTCTTACAGAAAATGGTAATATAGTTTTTGAAAGAAAAAATAATGATTTGATAAAAAATAAAATAGCAAGTGATAAAAAAAGTGGAATACGTTCTGATGAAACATTTATATTATTTTTAATGAATATTTATACAAAAGAAGAAAAAGAAATTGATACTATAGTAAAATATAGAAAACTTATGACTTCTATATTATCTACTAATTTAGGTATCAATTATTTAGAAACTCCCGATTTTACTAATACTTTTTTTAATGAAATATATAATGATTTAGATGAAATTAATTTATTAGAATTTTATATAAGTTTAATAAAAATAGCTGATGTTGGCATAGATAATATTGTTTTTGAATTATATGAAAATACTCAGAATATTTATGATGTAAAAAAATCTATGGATTCATTAAAAAAAGATGGGATAAAATCAAAGAAAAATATTTCTAAAGAAGAAAAAGCTATTATTTCTATAATAAAGAATTTAGAATTTTTAAGCAGTAAAAATAATGATTTTATAAAAAAACGTAAAAAAGTTATTTCATATAGAAATGGTAAAAAAGCTCCGTTTGATGAGATAGAATCGGATGGGACTAAAATATATGCTTTTCATATGTACAATATCGTAAAGTCTTTAAAAAACGGTTCTCTATCGTTACATGATGAATTTTACGGAGTTCAGCCTGATTTAATAAAAACAGCATTTTTGTTATTTAAAAAAAATAGATATAAAGAGATTGAACAAACTGCTCAGTTATTTATGACTACTCATGATGTAGTGCTTATGGAGTTTAAATATTTACTTTTAGAACAAATTAAATTTGTTGTAAAAGAAGATAATAAGACTTATGTTTATTCTGCCTCTGATATAAAAGGATTAAAAAAAGAAAATTTAATTGAAAATTATAAAAATAATAAATTAGGTGCAAAATATTTTCCTAGAGCTTATGATTTACCTATAAAAATGTATGTTAATAATAATAGTGAGTTGTAAATGAGTTTTACCATACCTGATCTTTTAAAAGAAAGTAAAAAAAATAAATTAATATGTCTTTCAACTGGTATTTATGAGAAGAAATATTTATATTTTTTATTAGAGAATCATAGAGAAATAATAGACTATATTTGTAATCCTAGTGAATTAGAATTAATAGATAATATAAGAAAATATCCTAATTTTAATAAAGATTTTGAGCAGATAGATGGTCGTTATAAAAATGCAGATGAGGCTTCTAAAGCAATAAATGAAATATTAGAAATTGTACAATTAAAACTTGAAGATCAGTTTGCATTAGTGAATGATAATTCTAATTATATATTAGCTATGATAACAGATTGTGATAAGGGTCCTTTAGATGCTTTTAATAAATTAAAAAATGATGTAATGGAAACTATAAATAGAAATAATTATAACATTGATTATTATTTTATATTTTCTTATAGAGGCTTTGAAGATTGGATGAAATTCTATCTTGAAAATGGAGAATGCATTTCTAATCTTCAGAATATAAAGGATAATATTAAATCTATGATAAAAGAAAAACATTCTACTATTTTTAATAGGCATAGAGACGCTATAAATAAATATAGGCAATTAACAAATTATAATTCACCATTAGATAATTATGAAAGTATAATTGATTATCCATATTCTGATTTTCCGTATTTTTTAGAATATTTAGAACAACAATATAATATACCTATATAATTTACATAATATAATCCCAAAAAAATATTAAAGCACTTTTTATTAAAACCGAAAATAATTGTAAGTATAATTTTATAATTTAGGACTTATAACTATGAGTATGTTTGCTGATACAACCTATGCTAAAACTATGACAGTAGCAAAAAAGCTTTTAAATGTTTACGGACTTAGAGCTGAAGTTATAGCGGATAATATAGCAAATGTATCTACACCTAATTTCAAAAGAAGTGATGTAACTTTTGAATATCAGCTTGCAAGGGCGTTGGATAGTGAAAATTATAATGGTATGGAAGCTAAAAGAACAGATTCCAGACATTTTCCTTTTAATATGCCTATGGACTATAAGCAAGTTGCACCAACTCTTACAGTAGATTATGATACTAGCTATAGAAATGATAAAAATAATGTTGATATAGATAAAGAAATGGCAGAAGAAGCTAAAAACACTTTAAGGTATCAAATGTTTACACAAATAGTAAATGCTCAATATAGAGAAATAAGAAGAATGATAGGCAATGCTTAATTTGTACTGCTTAAATTCTTGAAGGAGTAACAGAAATGGGAATATTTTCAATTATCAATACATCAGGAAGCGGTTTAACAGCACAGAGAACCAGACTTGATGTTATAGCAGATAACATAGCAAATGTTAATACAACAAGAACAACAGAAGGCGGAGCTTTTAGAAGAAGCAGAGTAATATTCAAGCCTAGAGATGACGGCAACAAATATAGAAGTCCGTTTTTACCAGAGGCTTTGCAGCCTAATGTAGGTACAGGAGTAAGAGTATTCAGCATAGAAAAGGATATGGAAACTGCAACTAGATTTGTTTATGATCCTTCTCACCCTGATGCCATAAAATATGGTGAAAAAGCAGGTTATGTGGAAATGCCTAATGTCAATCCTGTTACAGAAATGGTTGATATGATGGAGGCTTCAAGAGCTTATGAGGCAAACTCTACTATGATTCAGTCTGCTAAAACTATGTTTGGAAGTGCTTTGAATATTATTAGATATTAATTTTTTATAATGGTAAGGATATTTTATGAATATTAATAGTGTAATGAACTCTTATAGTGCTACTACAAAAACAGGAAATGTGGGTGATAATTACGGATTTGTACTTAAAACTACAGATCCTAGACATTACGGACCTGCTCAGCAATTAAGAAGAAGTTCAAGCAATGATTTAATAAGTAATTTTGGAACAATGTTAAGCGATGCTATTGATACTGTAAATCAGAAGCAGGTTGACAGAGATAATATAATAGTTCAGGCAGGCATTAGACCAGATCAGGTTGATGTATCCGATGTGATGAATGCTATTGCTGAAGCCGAATTATCTCTCAGCTTTACAAAGGCTGTAATTGACAGAGCGGTTAGAGCTTATCAAGAAGTAACAACTTACAGATAATTAATAATTTAGTTAGTAATAATGAACAATAATAAGCTGTTCTCCTTCAAAAAAGAGTTATTAAGGGCAAGCATCTATGGTGTAATAGCCATAGTGTTTGCCAACTTAATTTTCTTTTCAATCTATAACAATAATCAAATATATATAATCATAACATTAATAATACTTGAAATAATCACAATAGTTTTTTTATATCTTGATATTGCTAATATTAATAATAGAAAATTAATATTCATCAAAAATAATTCTGTATTGGAACATAATATAAATAAAACGGTAAGCAAAGATAATATAATAGACAGATTAAAATATTTTGGATATAGTATGTATTCTATTAACTCTTCAAGAGTTTTCATAAATGCTGATGTTATAAAAAATAAAAAATCTATTATAATACATGCATACTATTTCTTTTTAGTTGATATAGACAAATACGGAGAGGCTGTACTTAATAATATAAAAAATGAGATAAATGAAATATTTGATTTATATGTTGATGATAATCAAAAACTTTTTCAAAAAGATAATGCCAATAATAATAAAGATAAAATATTAAAAGCTAAATTATATAATCATGCAGTTTTTATTTTTTATGGAGATAATATACCAAGCAGAATAATAGAAATGTCTGAATACGGATATACTAAAGAAAAATTATTAAACAGCAATTCCCAAATATTCACTGTATCATATTTGCCAAGTAATAATAAATTATACTTTGCCGATGCTATAGAAAATGTGGTCAATATAAATAAGTTTCCTAAGAATGATTTTGTTTATATTATAAAAGATATATTTTCTTTATAAATCAATAGTTTAAATTTACATCGAATCTGTCATTTAAAAGCGGGATAATATTTATAACAGGCTCCTCATAAGGGTGAACTTCTTTCATAACTTTTATAATATTTTCTATATTTTTGGCATCTGTTGAAAACTCTACCTTATCTTCAGGAGCTTCTGATATCTCATTAACTTTTCCGTCAAAAGGATTAGCATTTTCTAAAGGACGCCAATAACCTGTAATTTTTGTTACAGACATTACATTATCATAATTTCCAACACCTAATGCCCCTATATCATTCAATGCTTCTCTTAATTTTTGAGTGTATTCTTCCGGTATGTATATTTCTATTTTTACTTTTTTTATATTCATAAATACTCCATTATTTAAAATAAAGAGCATAGTAAAAATACCATGCTCTTTTTTTAATCATATTAAATTATATTATTTTACTTCTGTTAAAGTACCATTAAGTTTTATTATATTATTTTCAAAAGTAGCTTGAAGATCACCTTTCCAATAAGGATTTCCTTCTTTAGCTTTATCAACTATTAAAAGAGCAGAATCTGTATTAAAATCAAAATCATTTGTAAGAGCAGTTTCGCTTCTTTTGAAGTTTTCAGTACCGGCACCGATTTGGAATACTCCATTAGCATCAGATTTCATTTCAAATACATAAGGATCAACTGTTTTACCGCCTGCATGTACAAATCTTATAGTAATAACTCCGTCATCACCTTTTGTAATACCTGTACCTGTAACTTTAGGACCTGTAGTACCATCAACAGTTCTTTGAGCTATACCGGAACCAGACATACCGTCATCAATATATCTTGATGAATTAGCTGTACCAAATAATAAGAATTGTCCCATACTTACTTCTATTCTGTTATTTAATACATTGTTGTCAGCAGATCTGTATTTGTTTAATAAGTCTGGTGTTCTAGTAGGAACAGAAGCTCCTGTAGCAGCATCTATTTTACCGTCTATGTCTCCATAAGAACCTGTAATTTTTAAATAAGAGTTGCTGCTTATTGTGGTATTGTTAGTATCCCCAATTATAGCTTGGAAATCAATAGTTAATGTTGCAGCTTCTGCATTATTAGCTGCATCATTAGCAGTAGTTGTTTCTGTTTTTTGACCGCCGCATGCGATAGCTAAAACAGAGATGACAAAAATAATAAGAATCTTTTTCATTTTTACCCTCACTTTTATTAAAATATTTTACATTATTGTAATATATTGTTTATTTTATGTCAAAAAATTATCAATATTTTATTATAAATATAATTTATTTATTTAAAAAAATGCAATTTTATAATAGAATTAGCCTATAATTTAACTTTTAGGAGAATATATGCAGTATTTAAAAGAAACGATTATTTGGAATAATAGTTTATTAAGGTACTTAATATCTTTATCTGTATTTATTATTAGTTTAATACTAATGAATATTATATTAATATTTTTTATGAAGATATTATTAAAAGTAAATACAAAATTTCAAAGCCCATTTTTATCAGAGCTTGTTAATAGTATTAAAAAAAGAGTAAGACCTATTATATTTATGATATCTTTATCTTTTGGAAGGGTGGGGTTAATACTTAGTAAAGAGGTTGGAACATATTGGATAAGAATACTCATTGTACTTATAATAATATTTGTAATAATGTTTATATGCGATATTATAAGCAATTTCAGTAATAATTATCTGTCTAATAAAAAAGGCGTTGTAATATCTGACGGTATTATCACTATATTAAAGGCTTTGGTATGGATAATTGGTTTTTTAACTATACTTTCAAATTTAGGTGTTAATGTTAATACTTTTATAGCCGGACTTGGTATTGGAGGTGTGGCAGTTGCTTTTGCTGCACAAAGTATAATAGCCGATTTATTTAATTATTTTGTTATAGTATTTGATAAGCCTTTTTTGAAAGGTGATTATATACAAATAGATGTTGATAAAGGGGTAGTTGAATATATTGGTATAAAGTCCACTCGTATAAGAAGAAACAGCGGTGAGCAGCTTTTGATATCAAATACTAATTTGCTTGCCTCAAGAATACAAAACTATAGAATATTAGAAAAGAGAAGACAGTATATGATGTTAGGAGTTGAGTATTCTACACCTTTAGAGAAATTAAAAGTGATACCTGAACTTTTAAAGACAATTATAGAAACTAATGATACTGAATTCGTAAGTGCCAGATTTATAGAGTTTGCAGATTCTTCTCTAAATTTTGAAGTAATATACTATGTAAATACAGCAGAGTATAATGAGTTTGTAAGAGTAGTTGAGGATATAAATTATAAAATAATAGATGAGTTTAATAAACTTGGAGTAGGATTTGCATTCCCTTCAAGGACTTTGTATATAAGCAAAGAATAATATTTTATAAAAATCAAAGAATTATTAAGGAATTATTTATGAATTATACTTTAAAATCTTCAAATATAATGCCTAAATTCGGAATAGGCACTTGGTGTATGGGTGAAGTTGAAACGGAATTTAAAAAAGAGTCTGAGGCTATAGCTTTTGCTTTAGAAAATGGGGTAAGGCTTATAGATACTGCTGAGATGTACGGAGAAGGAAAGGCTGAATCTATAATCGGAGATGCATTAAAAATATCAAATATCAAAAGAGAAGAACTTTTTATAGTTTCCAAAGTGTATCCTCATAATGCTGGAAGAGATAAATTATTTAAAAGTTTGGAAGCCTCATTGAATCGTATGGGGTTAGATTATTTGGATATGTATCTTCTTCATTGGAGGGGAAGAGTACCTTTAAGTGAGACTGTAGAATGTATGGAAGAAGCAAATAGAGAAGGGCTTATAAAAGATTGGGGCGTTTCTAATTTTGATATTGATGACATGAAAGAACTTGAAGCAGTAAAATACGGCGATAAATGTACAGTTAATCAGGTATTGTACCATTTAGGCTCTAGGGGGGCAGATTATTCTTTAGCTCCTTATATGGAAGAGAGAAATATTGCTTTGATGGCCTATTGTCCTTTGGCTCAGGCTGGTAATTTAGGTAAGGATATATTAAAAAATAATACTATTTTAAGCATAGCAAAAAAACATAATGCTGCACCTTCTCAAATAGCTTTAGCATTTATTATGGGGTTTAATAATAAAATAGCTATTCCTAAAAGCTCTAACAAAAAACATATAATAGAAAATATAGAGTCTCAAAAAATTAAACTCGATGATGAAGATATAGCACTTATAAATAAAGAGTTTCCAAAACCAAATAGAAAAATGCCTTTGGATATAGTTTAGTTGTTTTTTTACTATAGTAATATATAATATTTATGGTATATCATTTTTTATTTATATAATTATATTTTTTATTATGGATATAGTAGTATGATAGATATAAATGTATGTTTTGCTTCAAATGATGCTTATGCTCCGTATATGGCAGCGGCAATAGCTTCTTTACTTTCAAATTCAAAAGATGATGAAAACATTAATATATATATAATATCTGAAAATATTAATAATTCTAACATAGAAAAGATATTATCATTAAAGAAAATAAGAGAATGCCATATAGACTTTATTAAACCTAAAGAAGAAATTTTTAAATATATTTCAAAATACAATATGAAAGCCAATTCCACTTGGTTTAGATTGTCTATTCCGTCATTAATACCAAATGCTGATAAGATAGTATATTTAGATGGCGATATGATAATTAATTCAAGTTTAAGAGAATTATTTTTAGATGATATGTCAGATTATTATGCTTATGTAGTAGAAGATCTTATGGATAAAATAAATGAAGTAAAAGCTTCTATAGGTTTTAGTAAATCAGATAAATATTTTAATGCAGGCTTCTTGATGATAAATAATAAACTTTGGATAAAAGATAATTTAGAAGATAAATTCTATAATACTATAGATAATATGCCTATATTTACATTTAAAGATCAGGATACGCTTAATTATTATTTAAATGGAAGAGTGAAATTTATAGATAAAAAATGGAATTTTTTGGATTCTAAATTTTGTCATGAATACACGATTAGTTGTGATATAAAAGATGTTAATATTATACATTAGACTTGTTTCAAAACTCAATTTCTTAATACTTATAGTTTTTTAATTTAATATTTTTTTTAATTATAGTTGGGGCTTTGCTGCGAAGCACACAGTCGTGCACCGCTCTGCGTGCTTACGCAAAACCCCACTTCTTTTGCCGAATAGGCACCTACTCGGTGGTGACCCATACGAAGTACGCCTCGCTGTGCGTGCCGACGAAGTCCACCTTTGGTGTCGGCAGGCGAGAAGCATACGAAGTACGCCTCACTGTGTGTGCCGACGAAGTCCACCTTTGGTGTCGGCAGGCGAAAGACTGCATATTTATATACTAAAATAATATGTTATAAAACATGTAAGACATTATTTTATAATTGACTATTACTAATTTTTTTATATATAATTTTGTCAAGTAGTTTTGAAACAAGTCTATTAATATATTTTAAACTAATACCATTAATTACCGTTAATATTTTATATATTTGGTGGTTTCATGTATAAAAATAGAAAAATATATTTATTATCTTTTTATAGTTTTAATCTTTATCCTTCATCGCTTAGATTTTTACATCAGGCTGAAGAGTTTAACATTTTTGATGATATTTATATATATAATCAATATACTTTACCAAAAGATGAACAATTTGATAAAATTTTAAAAGACAAATTAAAGTCAGATATAAGAGGGTTTGGGTATTGGTGCTGGAAGCCTTTTGTTGTATTAAAGACTTTAGAAAAAATTGAGTATGGGGATATATTATTATATGCTGATATAGGATGTTACTTAAGCAAAAAAGGTATAAATCGTTTTTATGAGTATTTAGATATTGTTATTGAAAATAAGAATATGTGTTCTGAAATGAGTATAAATGAAAAAATGTATACTAAATCAGACTTATTTAATTATTTTAATGTTTTAGATGATAAAAATATTACAGATACATTTCAAAGACCGGCTACTTTTTTTATTTTAGAAAAAAATGACATCAATATGGAATTAGTAAGAAAATGGCTTCAGGTATTTTATGATGATTTTTCTTTAGTAGATGATAGCCCATCAAAGATCCCTAATTTAGATGGTTTTATTGAAAATAGACATGATCAAAGTGCATTTTCAATACTTTCAAAAATTTACAATATGAAAGTTATTAAATCTTTTGAATTTGACTCTAAAAATCCAATATATCCAATATTATTTATGAGAGATAAAAAAGACATATACGATTTTATTATAGAAATTTCATGCGGAAAACTCATAAATAATATTTGCTGGTATATTTCTTCTTTCAAATATAGAGAGATGCTTAAGAAATATTTTAAGCTTAATTTATATGAATTAATAAATATTTATTTTTTATATAATAAAGATTTTAGTAAATTTAAATATATCAAATGTAATAATTTTATATTAGATACTATCATCAAATTATTTTTTAATAAACTAAAGAAGAAGCTGATAAAATCCATAGAAAATAATGTTAATAATGTTCAAAATGTTATTGAGGCAATGTCAAAATATGGATGCCCATTTAATAAATAATATTTTATTGTTATTGCTGTATATAAACTTCTTTAAAACTTAGAAGATAAATACAGAAATTTTAAAAATATATAAAATTTATTCTATATAATCTTTTAGAGAACAATTTTTATTATAAGCAGTGGAAATGATAATAATTTTATATTTTTCAATTATAAATGTTTCATGTATTGTTTATTATCAAAAAAGGTATATAATAGATTTATATTAAAAAATGATACAATGATATTAATCAATAATAGGAGAAATAAATATGGCAGAATTGCGTTATAATCCATTGCTTGGAGATTATGTTATGATAGCTAGTCATAGGCAGTCTCGTCCGCAGATGCCTAAAGACTATTGTCCGTTTTGTCCCGGCAGCGGAAAAGTACCGGATAATTATGAGGTTCTTTGTTATGATAATGACTTTCCTGCTTTATCTTTTGAGCCTCCTTATCCCGATGAAGTAGATAATGGCAGAATGTTTAAAACAGCCCCTTCTATAGGTAAATGCGAGGTAATTTTATATTCTCCGGATCATAATACTACTTTACCTGAACTTCCTGTAGAGCATATTGCTAAATTGGTAGCTTTATGGCAGGAAAGAATGAAAGTTATAGCAGAAAACAAAAAAATAAAATATATTATGCCCTTTGAAAATAAAGGAGAAGTTGTAGGCGTTACAATGCCGCATCCTCATGGACAGATATACGGATACAGCTGGATACCTTTGAGAATTAAAAGAAAAATAGAAATGGCTTCAAGCTACTATAATACTAATTGCAGAAATCTTTTTATGGATATGATAGAGCAGGAGATTGAAGATAATAGAAGGGTAATTTTTGAAAATGATCATTTTATATGTTTCCTTCCTTTTGCTACAGAATACCCTTATGGTATAATGATAATGCCTAAAAAGAAAACACTTTCAATAACTGATTTTAATAAAGAAGAAAGTTTATCTCTTGCTGATGCTTTAAAAAAGGCTGCTTCTACATTAGATTTATTATTTGATATGAAGTTTCCATATATGATGTGTATGTATAGTGCCCCTGTTAATGATGGATTTAATTACAGCAATATATGGAATTATCATATAGAATTTTTCCCTCCTATGAGAAGTAAGGAAAAACAAAAATTCAATGCTTCTTCTGAAACGGGAGCTTGGGCACCTTGCAATCCTACAAGCCCTGAGGAAATGGCAGCCCAATTAAGAACGGCATATATTAGATATATGGGAATGTAAAACTTGCTGAAATTTACTATTATAATACCGCACAGAGTTGGTGAAAATATAGAAAAAACATTAGAAGGGGTATATCTGTCTAATTACCCTAAGGAATATATTGAAATCTTTCAAGCAGAAGGAACTCACCCTACAGTACAGAGAAATGAATGTATTAAACAATCATCAGGAGATATTGTATATTTTATAGATAATGATTCTATTGTAAGTGCTGATAATATAAAAGAAGCTAGCATTATATTTGAAACTTATGAAAATGTTGCAGTAGTAGGGGGACCTGCTATTCATAAAGTTAATTCAATTACAGAAATGTATATTGATAAATGTATGAAATCTTATTATGCTGTAGGTCCTATAGCAAATAGATATAAATCTAATGATGGGGATATGAAAGAGGGTACTGATAGAGATGTTATACTTTGCAATTTGTTTGTAAGACGAAATGTGTTATTTGAGGCTGGGCTTTTTAATGAAAAATTATACCCAAATGAGGAAAATGCTCTAATAGATAAAATACTTTCTCTTGGATACAAATTAATATATAATCCGAAGATAATAGTGGAAAGACCTCCAAGAGCGAATTTGAAATTATATATAAAAATGCTTCTTAATTATGGGAGGGGCAGATTTGAGCAGTTATTCAGAGATTTTAATGTTAAAAATTTGATATTTATTTTACCTTCATTATTTGCAGTATATATACTTTTAAGTCCTATAGTGTTAGGTATTTATCATTTTTATAAATTAGATATATTGAAATTTTATTTTCTTCCATTATCAGTTTACATAATAATGACTTTTTTTGCCGGAGTCGTATATTCTTTATGTGATAAAGGCTTTATATCAAAAATTTTTGGTATAATCATATATCCTTTTATGTTTTTTATTACGCACTTTTTTTATGGGCTTGGATTTTTTTATGGAATTATTAGAATAATAACTAAATTTAAAAGAGTTGCCACTTTTTCTATAAAAAAATATAAATCTTTTGAGTAGAAATTTATTTTTTTGTTTAGCTATAATACAAGATTAAGTATATATTTTTATATTAGACTTGTTTCAAAACTAAATTTATTAACATTTATAGTTTTTTAATTTAATATTTTTTGATTATAGTTGGGGCTTTGCTGCGAAGCACACAGTCGTGCACCGCTCTGCGTACTTCGTAAAACCCCACTTCTTTTGTGACGCCTGTCCGCCTCGCTGTGCGTGCCTTTGGCAGGTGTGGCACATACGAAGTACGCCTCGCCGTGCGTGCCGACGAAGTCCACCTTTGGTGTCGGCAGGCGAAAGACTGCATATTTATATATTAAAATAACAAATTATACAATATATAAAACATGTGATTTATTTAATAATTAATATTATATAATTTAGCATAAAATAAGAAACTCATAAAATTATTTGTCAAGTAGTTTTGAAACAAGTCTATTGTATTAATTTTATGTATATATTAAAATATAAGAAATTATTTGCAATTAAAATTTATTTTCTTTGAATTATTAAATTTATGATTATAGTTATTAGTATTATTTACACTAATAGTATACATTATTTATTAGAAAATATTTAAAAAATATAGTAAAGTTTGTTTTTTATTAAAATAAATATTTGCAAATTATAATTATTTATGATATACTCTATAGAAAATTATATTAATTAAAAAAAAGGTTATAGGTGTCAAGTACATACGAAATAATAACTTTAGATGGTCCTTCCGGGGCAGGTAAAAGTACAATAGCTAAATTATTAGCCAATAAATTATCTTTTAAATACTTAGATACAGGAGCTATGTACAGAGCCGTAACCCTATATATGATCAAACATAATATTAATATAAATGATAATAATGAAGTCATATCAGCTCTTAATAATTTAAGTATTAACTTTGATAATGCCGGCAGAATATATTTAGATAATGAAGATGTAACAGAGGCTATAAGAAGTATGGAAGTTGTCAATCTTGTTTCTAAAGTTTCTTCTATAAGCATTGTAAGGCAGAATATGGTATCTCTGCAAAGAAAAATAGCAGAAGGCGGTAATTATGTGGTAGATGGCAGAGACATAGGCAGTGTGGTATTCCCAGATTCTAAATATAAGTTTTATATGGATGCTTCTTTAGATGAAAGGGCTAAACGAAGATATAATGAGGAATTATCTAAGGGTAAGAATATCAGTTATGAAGATATTCGCGAGAGTATAAGAAAAAGAGATGAGTTTGACTCAAATAGAGAAGATAGTCCGCTTGTTGTAGCTAAAAATGCAAATATAATAGATACTACCAGCATGACTATTGATGAAGTTGTTGAAAAAATCGCTAATGTGATTTTTAATATAAAATCTAATTAAATATTAGATATTTTTTAACCTGTCAAAGTACAGGAGGGAGAAGGAACAATGGAAGATAATAAAAATTTATCAAATGATGAAATTGAATTTCGTAAGGCTTTAGAAGAAAGTGATAATACATTTTTAAGCCGAGGCAAAATCGTTAAAGGCAAAGTAGTGCAGTTTGATGACACTGATGTTTTTATAGATTTTGATTCTAAATCTGAAGGTAAAATAAAAAGAAGTGAATTTGATAAAGAACCTACTATTGGAGAGGAAATAGAAGCTATTGTTTCAGGCGAAGATGATAAAGGTTATGTTATATTGTCTAAGAGTGAAATAGATAAGAGAAAATCTCAGGAATTAATAGATAATGCTGTGAAAAATAATGCCTCAGTTACAGGAGTTGTTAAAGAGGTTATTAAAGGCGGATTTAAAGTATCTATAATGGGACATCAGGCATTCTGTCCTTTTTCTCAAATAGATTTGGCTAGAGGAATTAAAGAATCTGATTATATAGGTAAAGAATATGAGTTTAGAGTAATTAAGAAAAATGGAAGAGATGTTGTAGTTTCAAGAAGAGTTTTATTAGAAGAAGCTCAAAATGCCGGAATAGAAACATTCTTAAATAATCTTCAGGAAAATGATATTATTAATGGTAAGGTAAAAAATATAGAGAAATTCGGAGCTTTTGTTGAAATCACTCCGGGTTTTGACGGATTTCTTGCTATACCGAATATGTCTTGGGATAAAGTTGTAAATCCTAAATCTATAATATCAAAAGGTGAAGAGAGAATGTTTAAAGTTCTTCATATTGATAAAGAAAACAAAAAAGTTGATTTAGGTATTAAACAATTAGATGAAGATCCTTGGGGCAAATTTGTTGAGCAGTATCATATAGGCGATGTTATTCAGGGTGAAGTTACTAATGTCAAAAAATTCGGAGCTTTTGTTAAAGTTACTGATGGTATAGAGGGACTTGTTCATGTTTCAGATTTAAGTTGGAATTCTCATGTTAACAATCCTGCTGATTTCGTTAAAAAAGGTGCTTTCTTAGAGTGTAAAATACTTGATATGAATGCTGCTGAAAGAAAACTTACTTTAGGATTAAAGCAGGTTAAAGAAAATCCTTGGGATACAGTTGAAAGAGATTTTCCTGTTAAATCTGCTGTAAAATGTAAAGTAAAAAGAATCATTAAAAACTTTGCTGTATTTGAACTTCCTAATGGCTTGGAAGGAATATGCGATATAAGCGACTTCGATTGGAGAAACAATATAGTTAATATGAAAGACTATGTAAAAGAAGGCGAAGAAGCTAATATGGTTATAATGTCTATAGACAGAGATAAGCAAAGAATTAAATTAAGTTATAAACACACTAAAGACAGTCCTTGGAGATTATTTGAAAAAGCACATCCTCAAGGTTCTATAGTTGATGGTACTGTAAAAGCTATAGTTGATTCAGGTGCCATTATTTCTTTAGAAGATGATTTGGAAGGATATATGCATGTTTCTCAGGTAGAAATTCCTAAAGGTAGCACTTTAGAAGATGTTCTAAAAGTAGGAGAAACTTATCCTTTTGTTGTAAGAGAAGTTAATAAAAGTAAAAGAAGAATCTCTCTATCCAGAAGAGAATACATGGAAGCTCAAAATAAAAAAGAAACACAAAATTATATTTCTAAAGCAGAGCCTACTTCTCTCACTTACAATCCTTTTGATAATATTAATAACTAATTTTATAAATGATTATTTGAAATAAAAAAATCCTAGTATCATTATGGTATTAGGATTTTTTATTATAATATTTTGATATTATTGACAAATGAATCAATTAAAGTATAATTATTAGATATATTTTTTGAGAAGGTATTTTATGAAAAAGATTCTTATTATATCGTCGGAATATACAGGACATGGACACAAAAGTGTTCATACTTCACTTTTACAAGGTTTTAAATCATTGTATGGTGAAGAAATAGAATGCAAAGTTGTGAATGGTTTTACACTCGGAAATTGGGCTCTTATGGCGACAGAAAGGCTTTATAATAGCTGCATAAAATATGCACCAAAATTATGGTACAGAATTTTTAAATTTTCTTTTAAAAATAGAGATATTATCAATAAAAATAATGCTTTTCATGTTAAAAGCAAATTTTTAAAACTTATAGATGAATATAAGCCAGATATAATCATCAATGTTCACCCAATGTTCAGCGGCAGCCTTTTGAATATCTTAAAGAAGAAAAATATAAATATAAAATTTTTCATTATAATAACAGATTTAATTACAATAAGTAAGTTATGGTTTGATAATAGGGCAGATAAAATCATAAGTCCTTCTTATGAGGCTTCTGAATATATGATGAAAAATGGTGTAGATAAGGAAAAAATTATTACATTCGGCTTGCCTGTAAGAGAAGGATTCTCTTCATCATTTAAAAGTAAAGAAGAGGTTGTAAAAAATACAAATATTAATAATACATTGAAAATACTTCTTCTCAACAATTCTGAAAGAACTAAAAGACTTATTTATATAATAGATGGTTTATATGAAAGATATAAATGTGAAGTAACGGTTGTATGCGGAAGAAATGAAAAAACATTTAATACATTAAATAAAGTATATTCTTCAAAAGAGAATAAGCCTGTTATAATAGGATACACACAAGAGCTTCCTAGATTATTTCATGAGAATGATATCTTAATAACAAGATCCGGTCCTACAGCTATTATAGAAGCTATTAACTGTTTAATACCTATTGTATCTATGGGGGCTTTACCTGGACAGGAAGAGGGAAATCCTATATATATTGATAATAATGGATTAGGGTATGATACTAGTTCTACAGATGATATATTTAATAAAATAGATTTGCTTGTTGCTAATAATAGAGAGAATTTAGTAAAAATGAGAGAGAAGCAATTTGATTATTACGGCAGAGATGTAAGAGAAAAGATAGTTAAATATATTGCTGATGAATTATTTAAAGACTCTGAAAATAAATAAAATATTTTTATAATAATAAAAAATATCATGTAGATTAAGAGGTTAATATATTGATTACTAATGCAAAGATGAAAGAGATTATTTCAGATATTGATTTATCAAATATAGAATTAAAAAACTATTATTCTATATTTGAAAGAGAAAATTATAAAAATGAAAAATATTGGGTTATTAGTAATGAGTCAGATTGTACTATGTGTAAAGCTCCTGCAGATATAGAGAATCTTTCTAATTTTGAATGGGATAATAATGAGATATATATAGCAAACAGCTTAGACATAAAACATGTTTTAAATTTATCTTTAAAAATGTTTATGTCTTTGAAAAAGGTTCTTGAAGAAAATTATCATTATCAGGTATTTGATTTAATATTATCTATATCAGAAATGAAAGATGATATTGCTCCTAATGCCAATATAAGATTTTATGCTGTAAGAGATAATTTTAGAATAATAGATTTAGAAAATATTGACAATTATAAATCACAAGCACTTTTAATAGAAACAGTTAATCAAAATTAATATTTTAAGTTTTGAATATATTATCCATTTTTCTTAATTCACTAATCTGTATATAAAAAATAAATTATATAAAATACACTTGATATTTATTTATTAAAATGTTATAATATTCTAACAATGGAAGGTTATAAAATAGATTAATGTGTAGATTCATGTTTTTCTATTTCTTAAAATTAATTAGATAAATAGGAGAATCTAAAAATGGCTGATAAGACAATATGTTTTTGTATGGCGGTAACTGAAAATCAAATTAGAGATGCTATCAAATCAAAAAAATTAAAAACAGTAGAAGAAGTTTCTAATGCCACTAAAGCCGGCACCGGATGCGGCGGATGTCAGGCTGCAATAAAACAAATCTTAGATGAGATGAATAAATAATTTAAAAAATAAAAAATATTTTTATATTCCAAAATAATTTAATATATTTATATTAAATTATTAACTTAGATGGAGGTAAGAACATGTGGGAATATACAGATAAAGTAAAGGATCATTTTATAAATCCTAGAAATGTAGGGGAGATAGAAAATCCCGATGCAGAAGCTATGACAGGCAGTATTGTCTGCGGAGATGCACTTAAATTAACATTAAAAATTAATAAAGATAGTGAAGTCATAGAAGATGCAAAATTTCAAACATTCGGCTGTGCTTCAGCTATAGCAAGCAGCAGTATATTAACTGAGATGATTAAGGGTAAAACTCTTGATGAAGCTGCCAAAATTACTAACAAAGATATAGCTGTTGAATTAGGTGGTCTTCCTGAAGAGAAGATGCACTGTTCTGTTATGGGAATGGAAACTTTAGAAAAGGCAATTAATAATTACAGAGGAATTGCCACTGAAGATGATGAACATGATGAGGGTGCTATTATTTGTAAATGTTTTGGTATAACAGATACTAAAATAAAAAGAGCAATTAGAGAAAATAACTTAAAAACTGTAGATGAAGTTACTTTCTACACTAAAGCAGGCGGCGGATGCGGAGCTTGTAAAGTTAAAATTGAAGATATACTTAATGAAGAGTTAGCTGAGATGGAGAGAGAGGCTAAAAATGCTCCGATGACTACCGTTCAGAAAATTAAAAAGATAGAAGAAGCTTTGGAGAGAGTTATTAATCCTATGCTTAAAATGGACGGCGGAAGCTGCAGACTTGTAGATGTTGATGGCAATAAAGTTATGATAGAGTTTAAGGGAGCTTGTTCAGCTTGTGCTTCTTCAAAAAATACTTTGAAAGGTTTTGTTGAGCCTAAATTGCAGGAACTAGTAAGTAAAGATTTAGAAGTTGTTGGTGTTTGATGGGAGCGGTATATGTCAGATAAAAAAATTATATATATGGATAATAATGCCACAACTAGTGTATATCCTGAAGTTTTGGAGGCTATGCTTCCTTATTTTAAGGATCAGTATTTTAATCCTTCTAGTATGTACACTCCTGCAGGGGCAGTTCATAAAGAGATGGAAAAGGCTAGAGCTGAAGTGGCAGATTTTTTAGGATGCGAACCTATAGAAGTATGTTTCGTTTCTTGCGGAAGTGAGGGTGATAATATGGCTATTAGGGGAACTATAGAAGCATATCCTACTAAGAATCATATTATTACTACAAAAGTAGAACACCCTGCAGTTATAGAGACATGCAAAGATTTGGAAAGACATGGCTATAGAGTTACTTATCTTTCTGTAGATAATGACGGTAATATTGATATTAATGAGCTTAAAAGTGCAATTAATGAAAATACTGCTATAGTATCTATAATGTATGCCAATAATGAAACAGGTGTTATTTATCCTATAAAAGAGATAGGGCAGATAGTAAAAAATGCTGGGGCAGTATTTCATGTTGATGCTGTTCAGGCTGCCGGTAAATTGCCTCTTAATATGAAAGATGAATCATATATTGACATGCTTACAATAGCTGGTCATAAAATTCATGCCCCTAAAGGAATTGGTGCTTTATATATAAAAAATGGTACTAAATTAAGAACTGTTTTAACAGGAGGGCATCAGGAGAGAGGACGCCGTGCTGGTACTGAGAATGTTCCTTATATTATTGGTTTGGGCAAAGCTGCTTCTATGGTTAAGGCTGAACTTCCTAGATTTATAGAGCATACTGCTAAACTCAGAGATACTTTAGAGGCTGAAGTCTTAAAAAGAATAACTGATGTTAAAATAAATGGTAAGAATGCTAATAGAGTAAGCAATACAGCGAATATTAGTTTCAAAAATATAGAAGGCGAAGCCATACTCCTTTTATTAGATGGGTATGGAATTTGTACTTCAAGCGGAAGTGCCTGTTCATCTGGTACATTAGAACCTTCCCCTGTACTTCAAGCTATGGGAGTGCCTTTTGAATATGCACACAGTTCTACAAGATTTTCTTTCTCATTGGATAATACTATGGATGAGATAATGTATGCTGCTGATGCTATAGAAAAGATTGTGGCAAGATTAAGGGATATATCTCCTTATAGAAATTAAGAATTAATATTTTAATTTTTTAATAGCTCATCATTTATATGATGAGCTTTTTTATTAATTATATAATAAAATATACAAAATTATTATAAAATATTGACAAATAAATATTATAGTATATACTTAATTAATAAAGATACTAATATAAGGTTTATTTAATTATGCTGTTTAATCGCATCGCATCGCATCGCATCGCATCGCATCGCATCGCATCGCATCGCATTATAATATCTTACTAAACTTTATAAACTCATTCTATCAAATAACTAGCAAAAATTTATTTCAATCTTTGGAAATACTTAAATATATTAATGCCATCTCTTTCGGCATTGCAAAAAATAATTACAGGAGTTTTTTATGAACGATTACAATAACTATGATGATAATTCAAACAAACCTGCCCAATCTGGAATAGTACCTTGGATACCTTTAATATTAGCATTAATATACACAGTTTCACCTGTAGATTTAGTACCTGATGTCATACCAATAGTAGGCTGGTTTGAGGATGCATTATTACTGGTTGTAGGCGGACTTAACGGCATACAGAATGGAGTTTTAGAAGCTAATAGTTCATTAAGGGGTATAGTAAAATTTTTAAAATGGGGACTTTTAATAGTTGGAGGAATAGGAATTATTATAGTAGTTCTTCTAGCAGTATTAGTTTTTAAAATAGCTGCAAATTAATTTTTTAAGGAGTAATAATATTATGAATGAAAATACATCTAATGATATCAATAATCAATTAACTAGTGTAAATAATAAACTTAGCAGATCTTTAAATGAATTAAATAATTCACAGCAGGCAGGCGGAATAGTGGGAACTATAGCATCAGCAGTTGTAAGTATGAAAGAGATAGAAAAAGATATGATGGTAATAGAAAAACAATTTCAATATTTGATGAAAAAAGCAGATATTGATTTAGAAAAATTTAAACATAGTTTTAATTTAACTTCTAATATGCTTAATAATATTTCTAACAATTTAAATTTATTTGCTCAGCAAGTGTTAAGTATACCTACAGATACAATAAATGAAAATGAAATAAAGCATAGAACAGAACTTTTAAATATGGTTAATAATTTTAACATGACAATATCCCAAATGTTAATCAATTTATTAAAGTAATGGAGATAAATAAATGCCTAATAAATTATTGAATGATGAAGAGTTTTTACAAATAAAAAAAGAGCTTGATGATATATTTGCAACAATAGATAGATTAGCATCGCCTTGGATAGATTTAGGAAATGCAGTTGCTGGAATAGGAGTATTATCTGCTTTTTTTATAAATCCGTTAGTAGGACTCGGAGCAGCCGCTGCAGGAGCATTTTTAGGATATAGTAAAAAACAAAAAGCATTAGAAGATAAAAGAAAAAAATTTTATGAAGCTTTACCCACACTAAAAAATACTGCCAGAACAAAAATGTCTGCTGTTAAAGAAAATATGATTCTTCTAAATAATAATATAAATTTAACAGAGCAATTAATGATTAATGATTCCAAGTCAATATTGTCGGAAAATAATAAGCAAAATAAGGAGCATTTAATTAACGGTATAAGTTCATCTTTTAAATCTTATTGCAGAGTTTCTTATATGCTTGAATTATATCAATATGCTTTAGATACATTTGAAGCTTGGCTTAATGAGGAGTATTCAGCAGATTATCAATGTCCGAATATAGATGATAGTAATGCTAAATGTACTATTAAGCTTTATAACAATTCTGATTTTTATACTGTTGCCTCTAATAATCCAACCATAGGAACATTATTTATAGTAAATAATAACAATGATGATGATGTAAAATTTATACCTAAAATAGTAGCAGAAAATATTTATAGGTCATATAGCTATGATGATATCATATTTAAAAATAGAAATAATACAAATTTACGTTTTACTAATTTATATTTTAAATATAAAAGTTACAGAAGAGATAATGTTTTAAGAAGCTTATATGGATATTATGATAAAATGAATGTAGTTTTACCTATAGTTTTTATAATATCTTTTTTTATATCAATGTTAGCAGATGCTAATGCATATAATATTGGAATAGTTAAATTTATATTTTTATCTATATTGCCTGCTTCCGTAATAACTGGTATTACAGCATTAATATGGTTTATAAGTTATCATTATTTATTTAATATTAGGTTTAAATTTTATACAACTAATTTAATAAAATCATCTTTATATTTACTGTCAGTGCTTTTAATATTAATTGGTCTTCCTACAGTATATGGATATTTATATGCTAATAATTATAGGCAGAAAAACATTGAATATATTAATTTATCAAGTAATGAAATTTCAAATTTGATAGAAAATAAACAATTTGATGATGCCTATAATAAAAATGATTCACTATATTTAAAATATATTTATCCTTTAGCTGATATTAATGAGGCTGGTACTGTGAAAAAATATAAAAAAGAATTATATGATAATATGTCTACAAACTTTTTTATTAATTTTGAAAATGCTCTTAATAGTGATATGAATTATTCAAATTACCAATATGTATTTGATGCTTATAATGATAGAAACAAATATTATAAAAAAATACCAGATGAAAATTATAAGAATGAGATAAAAGAATTACTTTCAAATATTGATAAAGAAATTGATAAGAAAAGACATGAATATTTATTGTCAGAAGTTAATATTATAAATAATTTAATAAATACTAATAAATCAAAAGCCATAGAGTTACTAGATGATATGAAACACTTTTCTAAAGATAAATTTAAACTATCTGATGATAAAAAATTTATGATTTTTAATGATACTATTTCATACAAAGAATATTGGGAAAAACAGAGAGAAGAATTATTATCAAAAATAAGTAATTAAATTTTTTTTTAATGTATAAATAAAAAACTAGTTAATAATCATTTACTAAATTATTAACTAGTTTATTTTTTTAATCTATTTACCGTGCGTTATGATTAAATAAAATTAATCTCCAAAAACGCTTTTTACTATACTGTAAATTGAAGAAGCAAATCTTTTTTCTACTTTTAGAGGATTAATTATGGTTTCAATGCCGTCATTTATCTCGCAAAACTCTATATCGCCAAACTCAACATCTTCATTAGCATCCATTCCAAAATACATATAATCAAATGAGATATGAACAGCAATATTAAGATAAGTATCTTTTAATATGTACTCGCAGAAACTTCCTCCGTCCATAGTCTCGCCTCTAGTCATGTCGTATTTATTTGCTAATGACATCAATACGCCTGCTTTTATTTTTTTGGAATTAAGAGAAGTAATTTTATCTTCGATTATATCTTTTTCTTTAATATCAGAATATTTGAAATCAAGCTGTTCTATAGGCTGCAATATCTCATAGTCTGATAATTGAGTTTTCCATTTTGCTATAATGTCAGAGTTTAATTCTGAAGGATGCACTAAAGTTATTAAAGCATTTTCTTTGAGAGTGTATTCTTCTTCATCAACCGTATTGAAAGTGCCGTCTTCCATATACCTGAAACTTTCTATTAAATTGTTATTCTCATCATAAACGCCCCATATAAGTTTTAATGCAAATAGATTCATTATAGGGTTTTCAACAAATACAGTTTTGAAATTATCATAAGTCCATTTTCTGCCGTTTAATAATACTTTCTGAAGTCTTATTTTCTGACTCTGTATTAAAGTTTTTATTTCTTTTTTGAGAGCAGTGCATTCTTTTTTGGCATTATCAGCTTCTGTTTTGTCGTCTTTGCTGTTTGGAGCTGGGAGTGATTTTATTATTTTTTGTTTGTCATTATCTGTTATTGTGAGTTCAAGATCATTGTTTATTGATAATGTAAATGTTCTTTTTGCCTCGCCTCCGTAGCTTAAAACTTTTTCACCTTTTCTGTCAAATCCGAAATTAGGTATTATTCTGTCTGAAAGCTCATCGGCTGTCATATCAAGTAAGTATGCAACATTTTCCATAGTCTCTATTGCTACTTCTTTTATTTTTGCAGTAGGTGCTTTTCTTGTGAGGCTGTCTACCAATATTAATGCATAGCTTTTTCCATTTAATGCAATACATTTTACAATAAATGCCCCCATAACAGTGCGGGAACCTTTAGCAAACTCTTTTATAAGCGGATAAACTTTATCTATCTTTGAATTATCAGAATATAAAAGATAAGGTATTAAAATATTTTTTTTATTAGCCTCGTAATTAGAATCTTTCCAATAAATATATAACATTTCTAAAGCATTTGTAAATGAAGAAGTATCAAGAATCTCAGTAAGCATATCGCAGTCTTTTAATCTGGTAGGCTCAACTAAGTTCATATATTCCATAATAATATATTTAAATATTCTCTCATCAGCCAATTTTCCATTATTGTATAAAACCTTTGTTAAGTGAATATCATCTAAAAACTTAATATTTTTTTCATAATTTGTATTGTAATAAGTATCAATAAACTCCAAAGCCTCGTCAATACTTTTGAAATTATCACCGTATTTTTTAAGATTCCAATTCTTAATAATATTTTTTAATGCCCCTTTAAGTTCTGATGATCTTGTTTTCTCTGACATCTTTTCAACATATTCTCTTGTAATAGATTCATTATCAGAAATAGCTTTAATACAATATCTTTTTACTTCTGCCCTCTTTGTATTTTCAAGAACTGTATAAATCAAATGATAATTTTCATAATTATATTTATTATACATTGTTCTTAATATATCCAATGCTGTATTTTTATAGCCTGCTATATTATCTTTTATAAACTCATCATCATTTAAAATATTTGTTATATCTTCAAAATAGCTTTTAAATAACTCGTCTTTTACACTGTTTATAATAACATTATTATTTTCATCTACGCATCTAAGCTCTTTATATAATGTAGGAAGATATTTTCCGCCATAATCATAATAATAATTTGAAAAATCACCCGCATAATCAAAATAGTATGATAGTAAAATTTCTTTTAATGTAATATTTAATTCTTTATTATTTAATAAACTATCGATAACTTCTTTTAAAGTTTTACTTCCTATAGATGCCTGCACTTCTATATATTTTCTTATTCCAAGATGAATTGGTAAATATTTAAAAATATCAATAGCAAACTTTTTATAGTTTTTCATTTCTGCACTATCATAATTAAATAAAGAGTATAAATAATAAAGTTCTGTCTCAAGTCTAATATCAGGACTCCTGTCATATCTGCTGTATAAATCGTATATATTTTTTTTGTCTGTATAATAATCTATAAGCGTATAAAAAAGTTTATTTTTATCTTTATCAAATATTTCTTCTATTTTTTCTGTAGTTGTAAATGCTGGTCTTTTATTATATCTATCCGAATTATCTTCTGTAAATTTATTCACTATAGTTTGTAATACATGTTCTGCTACTTTTAAATTATTTGTGTCTATTTTATTATCATTATGCTCTAATAAAACGCCGCTAAGAACTATAAATATTCTTTTGTTTCTATCATTTTTTAAGTCATTTCCTACTAAGTGATAAATTTTATAAAAATCTTCTCTATAGTTTAAATATAAATCTCTTGCCCCATAAATAAACTCATAATTAAAATAATCTTCAAAATGTTTAGCTATAAATATAAAAGAGTTTGGGTAATTTATTGCCATTAGGAATTTATCTTTAGCTTTATAAGGATTGCTGTAATCTAATAATCTTAAATAGTGACCAATTTCAATATTCATATCAATAATATATTCTTCATTATTATTAAGCACTTCTACAAATTTATTTTTTATATCTTCATTTTTATCTAAAAGAGAAGCTATTACATTTAAAGTGTCATAAAGATTAGGAAAAACATCAAATGATTTTATAGCCGCATTTATATATTTTTCATCGCATTCTTTATTATTTTTTATAACAGAACATATTGCAATCAATGGTATTACAGCATCTCTTCCCATTTTATGAAGTATTTTTTTATTGTCATTGTTATTAATAATATCAATATATTTATCTGTGTATTCTTGAAACTCTTTACTGAAGTATTTATTAAAGTCTTCAAAAACTGTATATATTAAACTTTCACCATTTAGAGTTCTTACATTCTCTTTATGTCTTTTCTCATATCCGTAAGCCATATATCTGAGCGACTTTTCAAAATCTTTACTTACTATATAATCAAGAATAACATATCTAGTTCCACCTTCTCCTTCCTTGTCATTTCCGTAAAGAAGTATCTTAACGAAATGTTCATATCTTTTCTTTAATGCTTCATCTTCTATAGAAAAATAATCTTGCAAAAAAGCATCTCTACCATAAAAATAGTCATAAGAATTCTTTTTTATTTTACTAAAATCATTTGTAGATTCGCATTTCTTCATATCATCTTCTATAGGAGAGTTTTTATAGTACGCTTCAAGTTTTTCTTCTAAGTTCATAATTTTACCTCCGAAATCTATATTAATATATAGTATATGTATTTTTGTTTATTGTCAATATATAAATGCTGATAAAAATTAATTATAATAAAAAAGCCCATGTTTTATTACATAGGCTTTAAGGAGAAACAAATAATGTAATTCTTATATGTATTTACCTATTATTTCATAATATTCGCTTATTAATGATCCGTAGTCTTCATCACTAAGAAAAGTACATTCGTTATTTAAAATATTAAATAATTTAGTCATAATATACCTCCTTTTCTGCACTAATTTACCTTTATATTTTATGTGAATTAATTACTATATATTGTAGTTATTTATCACAATCATCTATTAATAATATAATAAATTGTATGATAAAGGCAATAACTTTTTAATAATTATTAAAAAATATTAAAAAATGTAATTGATTATTATAAATTTCTAAAATATAATATTATCAGTAATAATTATGAATAGTTAAGTTTTTATATAAAAAAGCAATATACTTATAATAGAGTATATTGCTTTATATTTAAATTCTGATAAATTAATTAGTATCGCCAAATGCCCCAAATATCCAATCCGCCGCCGAATGCATTATATATATTAAAGTCGGCACTTTTTCTCATTATTCCCTGACCCTCAGCATATCCCGTCAAACCGAATGTAAAATTTTCAACCAAAGTAACTCGAATTTCTCCTTCAACGCCATAATGCAAATTATATTCACCGTCCACCTTATATATTTTACCCTCAAACATAAGTCTAGGCATTACATAGGTATATATTGCCCCCAATTTAGCTTCAAATTTAGCCGGCATTAATAGGTAGAAATACATACTATCAGTAGATCTTCCACCAGCATCATCATATAAATAATTAAGAGAAGCATCTTCAGCATATCCTGCATCTATAGTAGCCCATCTGGCACCTATACCATAGTAGAAACCTAATTTTACAGGAAGACTTATTTGAACAGGATAATTATCAAATCTTGTAAGCATTATACTTCCGTATAAAGAACCTCCTAATACCATAGGAGCTATTTTTGTTCCTCCTACATCATTTGTAACACTAGAAAGCTGTATACCGTAATGAAGCGACATTGTAAATTCATCTAATAAACCGCCCCTAAACATAAAAGAAAATTTAGGCGTTGTACTTACAGAAATTTTTCCTCCATAATATGAAGGATCTCCTACAGAAACAGAAACAGGTAATGATAATCTGTATTTATCTGTAGCAAAACCGAAAGAAAATGAATGACTATGTGCAATGGGACTGTTTTTATTATTAAGATCATTATATAAACTAAATTGATATCCGAATCCAAATATACCGTAGCTTAATCCTACAAAACCTTTAGGCAAAAAAGCTAATTTTCTGCTTCCGTCAGCATTTGTATGACTATTATCAACTATATGTGATAAATCTAATATTGCTACTCCTAATTTAAAAGGGGTATTATGATTCATAAGCGGAGCAAAATCATATATGGTGCTTACTCTATCTGAGCCGAATCTTGTTGAGGTTACTCCTTCTATTAAATTATGCATATTATCTTTATCTATTATATCATCTATAGCAAAAGCAAAAGAGTTTAATATTAATAGCATCATAAATATTATTTTTTTCATTTTTTCTCCACTTATCATTATACTATAATACAAAACAGATATTATTTAATAATGTAAATAATTTAATCGTCGTAATAGTTTATAGTATAAACTCTATTTTTTCAAGTGCATACTTTATTTATATTTTTATATAAGCTTAAGAGTAAATTAAAAGACATTTTCTTCCGATAAATTCATACACGGAATTAAAAATGATAAAAGATTTTTTTTATTTTATAGTTATTATATTAACTAAAACTATAATAGATTTATTCAGATCATTCGGAAGTATCATAATATTCGGATTTATTTTATATGTTCTTTCTTCTATTACTAGGCGAATATTTGCTAAAACATTAGGCTCTAAGACAGAAGTTTATATTACAGGCTGGATAGGTACTCCTATACATGAGCTTTCACATGCCTTATTTTGTTTATTATTCAAACATAAAATCAATGATATAAAATTATTTAATACAAAATCAGATACTATAGGTTATGTTCTTCATAGTTATGATTCAAGAAGCTGGTATCAGCAAATGGGTAATTTTTTTATAGGGGTAGGGCCGATTATTATTGGTACTTTAATAGTTTATTTATTATTTATTTTACTAGCTCCTGAATTAAAAAATAATATTTTTGAAATCCCTAGTATAAAATATAAACAAGTATTTAATTCTGATATATTATCAATATTTTACTATACAATATCAAATATATTTGTATATACTTATAATATTTTTATTAATATTATAAAAAATGTTGTAGAGTATTCTTCTTTTAAAAATATTACTTTTTGGATATTCTTATATTTATCAATAGCAATAGCTTCTCATATGGAGTTAAGTCCTGCTGATATTTCACATGCTTCAAAAGGTATTATAGTGATATTTGCTTTGTCATTAATATTAAATACAATATTTATTATACTGAAAGTATTTTTGAAATTTGATATTCCTATTTTTATAAATCATTTCTTTAATAGAATTTTAGAAACATATAACATGCTGTTAATATTTTCAGCCATAATATCATTATTTAATTTCCTGATATCTTATATCATTTTAACGCCTATTAATTTAATAAAAAACGGCGGATTGATCAATCCATTTACAAGCTGATTAAAACTTATATTTTAGTATATAAATATGAAGTCTTTTTCAATGCTGACACATTCTGTAGGTACGACTTACTTTACGGATAGCATCTAAAAAGAAGTAGTTTGGTACAATAGACCTGTTGCAATTTTGTATTTTTATACAGTTAAGATTAAAAATATATAGTATAAATTTTATTTATATTAATTTTACATATTGTTTTTTTGTTTTAAATGTAACATAATATTATATAAATAATATATAAATATGCAGTCCTTTTGCTTCTCGCCGAAGGCGTACTTTGTATGGGTCACCACCGAGTAGGTGCCTATTCGGCAAAAGAAGTGGGGTTTGGTTTGGGGCAAAGCCCCAATTATTAAAACTATAAATATTATTTTTAAATTTATTATATAATAATATCACTATATGTATGTATAAAATTGCAACATGTCTAATAAGTATTTAGAGTGATGCGGTTATTGCCAACAATTATAAATAAAATTAGTTTGAAATAAGTCTATTAGTGATATTATTTATTATATTTTTTAATAAAAATAATGAAGTTTATATTTTATAAGAATTTTAAGAAAATAATATTTATTTAATTACTATTTTTTACCAAATTTATTTTTAACAAAATTACTCAAAATATTCAATTTATCAGCAGTAGCTTCTTTTGATGCCTCTAAGTTTTGGCTTTCTATTTCCTCATAAACTTCTTTTCTGAATATTTTTACATTTTTAGGAGCATTAATACCAAGTTTTATTTGATCTCCTCGTATATCTACGAGCATTATTTCTATATTATCTCCTATTACTATGCTTTGATTGATTTTCCTAGAAAGTACAAGCATTGTTATGAACTCCTTTCCTCTGTATTGACATTTTCTGAAGAGTCATTATCTTCTAAAAGAATTGAATGTCTGGTTGTATATTTATCGCCTGAGACAGTGCATTGTTTAGCTTTATGATTCTTTATATTAAAAACTACAGGTGCTACTAAGTTAGCACTCATAGATTTAAAATCGCTATTTGGAATGCTGACAATAGTAAGAAGGTATAAATCTTCATTATTTTCTATACCTAAATATTTTATATCATCATCATGCACATCAGGTTCATAATTTTTAAATATCAAAAACGGATCTATAAGTATAAAGCATACATTTTTATTATCTTTAGACTGAAGTATTTTAAAAGTTCCTTCTTCATCCATATTGACAAGATAAAATTCATCATAGTCCTCAAATGCTAGTATAGTACCATTTAGATGGTATAATGAGTCATCTGAAACTTCTATTTTTCCTAATATCCTAGATTCTATTTCCGGCATAAAATTATTTCCTTTTATACATTAAAAATATTTTATATTGTCAGCATTTTATTTTTTATATTATCTCAAATAGTCCATAAGAGTTCTGCCTAATAATCTTCCGGCTGTTTGTAATGAAGCATTATGAGCATATTCCCACATATTAAAATTGATAATCTCTTCAGCATAATCTATATTTTCATTTTTAGCCAAAGCTTCTTGAATAGCAAGTTTTTGATCTTCAAAGCTGGTATAACCCATATCAAGTCTTGTTACTTTAGAAGAGGCATTAGCCTGAACAGTGGCAACATTATCTAAAGAACTGTCTATATATCCTAACGCTTCGCCCCCTATGGCTCTTACATCATCATTTAGCATAGCATCTCTTAAATAGATTAAACTTTCAAATATGCTTTTTCCTGTTACTAAAGTGCTAGGTTCATAATTATTTTCCGGACTATTGGCAGCACCTTCTCTTACTAATCCTATATCCTGTAAAACTGTGCCTCCTGATAAATCCTGTAAAAGTATTTTATGAGGAGATCCTGTTTTTAGCTGTATAACTTTTTCTCCGCCTTTTAAATCTCCTATGCTTGCACTTACATTTCCATTAGCATCATTTATTCTCTGTACTACAGCTTCAATATTATCACCTTGCTTAATATTGATAACCATATCATCTATCATAATATCCTGATCTTCAGCAGCAATATAAGTTGAAGCATCTGTTGTAGATATTATTTCCATGTCAGTACCCCAGAAAGCATAATTACCAGGAGTTGCTATATTAATAACTTGTCCGTTTTCTATTTCTCTATTTTGAGCATTTCCATCGCCTTCATACATAACGGATTGTACTATAGAGCGTCCTGCTTTTTCATCATATCCGTAAAATGCTCTGAAAGGTGCTGTTTTAATACTAGTTCCTGAGAATATAAACTCTCCTTTACTTTGAGTTTTGGATATATCATATATTCTCTCTATCATTTCTTCTACTTCCATAGCCATTTTAGCTCTGTCATCAGCACCGTATGTACTGTTTGCACCTTGTACTGCTAAATCTCTAGCTCTGTTTAATGCTTCTCTTATTGCTGACATAGAATCATGTGCTACACTCAATCTTTCTTTACCATCAACTATATTGTTCTGATATCTGTCTACTGATGACATTCTTGTTCTATAGTAGATAGAGTTAATAGTTGCTGTAACATTCTGGTGAGGGTACTGTACCCTTTGACCAGTGGAAAGCCTTGTTTTAGAAGCTCCCATTTCCATTTTATTTCTTCTTATTGCACTAACTGATCCATTTAATTGGGATTGTTCAGTAACTCTCATTTTTATCTCCTGTTTTAATATAGAAATGATTATTATATCGCTTCTATTTTCGTAATAATCTAAAATTCTTTTATTATTTTTTCTTGCTACATATTTTCAATAAAAATTGTTCGCTTAATTTGATAAATATTCTATACTCTCACAATTTTTAGCTTCATAGCTTTAAAATTTTATTATTGCTGATAATAAAACTATTTCTTATTATCGGAATATAAATTATAAAAAAGTAGTTTTGGAACAAGTCTAATATTTCAATTTATAATAATTTTTAATGCAGATTTTGATTCTTTATTATACAAACAATATTTTCAATTTATAAAAAGTTTTTATATTATTAGAAATAGCATCTAATTTTAATCATTCTTTAGTTTTACCTATGATAGCTTGCTGGCATATATCATTATATCTTGTATCTCTTTTTCTTTTTTCTATTATTACTATGCCGTCATAATAGTGAATAGAGTAGGTGCTGTCTGTAAAAGCATTTGGAAATAAATCATCTTCTTCTGTAGCCCAATATGCATTAAGATAATCTATTAAATTTTTTGTATATTCTATATATGAATTAGGATTTTTATAACCGCCTCCAAAATTTGGCCAATACGAAGTATAAACATCTTCGCATAAATAAAGTCCGTCATCTTTTATATGTTCATACATCTCTTCAAAAGTTATAATTTGCTGATTCATTCTATGTCCGCCATCATCTATTAAAATATCTAATTTTGGAATTTTATTTTTTACTTCTTTTAAAAAATCTCTGTCATCTTGAGAGCCTATAAATATTTTTATATTATCCTGTTCAAATTGTTTGCATTTAGGATTTTTATCTATCGCATATATATTAACATTAGCTTTAGCGTTATTGTTTTTAAAATATTCTCTCCACATCTTTACAGCTCCGCCGCTTCCTACACCGATTTCCATCATATTGATATCTTTACCTCTATATTTTGAAAAATGTCTTTCATATATATCAAAAAAAGGAAGATGTTTAAAAATTGCTTCTCCTTTATTATTCAAAAAGTAATTATGCAAATCATATTTAGACTTATCTTCATCATTATTTATGAGTATATCTCTAATAGTTTCTAACTTTCTTTTATCTTCTTCACTGTCGCTTTTTACGAGCAAAAGATTTTTATGTTTTTTCACTCTTAATTTTTTTATTTCTGACTTTTTACCTTTTTTCATCTGATTGCCTCAAATTAATAAATACAGTTAATATTATGTTAATTCTTTATACTATAAAATTTTAAATTGTCAAGAATATAAAATGTTGTTAAAAGTGAATATATTGAAGATTTTAAAGTTTAAAAAAATATAAGTAATACTTTATATTAAATTAATACTTCTTATTTTATATTTATTACATAATTATATTTTTAATATTATTTATTGAATAATAAAATAAAATAGTTTATCTTTATTAAATATGATATTTATTTTTTGGGGTTAAATTATGAATAATTATATTGATAAAATTATAGAACTTTCTAATACTAATCAGAATAAAGCATTTAATATTATAAATGAGCTTGATATTGAAAATGCTTTTAAAAATATTGGTGCTAGAGTTAATTTAGTAGGTTCTTTAAAAATGGGACTTTTAGTGAAAAATAAAGATATTGATTTTCATGTTTATACATCTGAATTAAATATAGAGAAAAGTTTTTATGCTATATCTAAGATAGCTTCAAATGAAAATATACAAAAAATCACATATACAAATTTAATATATACAGATGAGCATTGTATAGAGTGGCATTTATTTTATGAATACAGTGAAGATGAAATTTGGCAGATTGATATTATCCATATACTAGAAGGATCTTATTATGACGGATATTTTGAAAAAGTGGCTTATGATATAATAAACATGCTTACTGAAGAGAAAAGAAATATAATATTGAAATTAAAATATGAAACTCCTGATGATATAAAAATAATTGGTATGGAATATTATAAAGCCGTTTTACAAAATAACATTACAACATTTGAAGACTTTATCAAATGGAGAGATAAACAATTTTTTAATGGTATAATAAAGTTTTAATTATATTCTATTTAATTATATTCTATAAATAAAAATAGCTATAATATTTAATAAAGCATATAAGCAAATATAGTTTATATATTTATTTTTTGTGTACTTTATATTTTCTATAAAATATATTATAGGTACGAATCCTAAAGTAAATGATGAATAAAAATAATGCGGTCTTCCAGCTCCTATATTGGCAAGCATATAGAATACTATAGAAGTTATCACATATATAATATAGAATAATAATAAATCTTTTAATGTATCTGTTTTTTTATCATTATCTGTTAACATCTTCTTAGTAAAGAAATGTTTATAAGCGTAAACTAAGGCTGTCAAAGCAAATATAAATGATAATATATAAAATATAAAAGTAAAAATATATAAAGGATTGCTTCCAAAATAAATGTTTATTATATCTTTTATTCCATTTATATATTTATTTCCAGGTTCATTTGTAGTGAAAAGAAATATTGAATAAATTTGAGGCGGCTGTATTATATTAACTGCATCTATTTCTGATTTTCTTCCAAATATTTTTGATATGCTTTCAAAATTATTTGGAAATTGATATATTAAATAAGGAAGGTAAGTGAGAAATGATATGAATACTCCTATAGACAATGGGATTATATTTTCTTTTGTATCTTTTTTCCATTTTATTATTAAAAATATTATAAGAGATGGAATTAGAGAAAAGAAATTTGAAAAATGGCATTGTGCTGATAATGCTAAGATTGGAAACAGCAAAACAGCATATATGAATTTTTTTTCATTATATAAATATTCAAAAAGTACAGGTAAAAAAATAAAAGATAGTATTAAGGGATTATGAGGATTATATATATTATTTCCAGCATTTAAAAAGTATACATTAACAGACATAAGCATTAACATAATACTAAATGTGGTTAGCGAAAATCTTTTATAAAGCCAAACAAAAAATATAATACTTGCTAGTATAGAAATGAGCATATTGATAAATCTTGCTCCTTCATAAGTTTTTCCGCCTATAAGATATTTCAGCATATATGATAAATAAAAATATCCTCCGGGAACTCTTGAATTCTCTTCACTATAATATGTATCTGGAGTATTTAGAAAAACACCTTCTACTGGAAATCTATTTTCATTAAGATGTTTTTGTAATTGATAGAATTGATATTCTCCATCTAGTCCTATAGGGTATCCGTGTACTGATTTATTGTATATATAAAATCTTAAAAATATTCCTATTATAATTGCTATTATTGAAAGTGTTATTAATGATTTTTTACTAGCTAAGTTTAGCATTTTTTATCCTTATAAACATTTTCTTTTTTGGATATATTAAATTTTGAAAGTATATAAACAATGCCTATTAAGAATCTTAAGAAGTACATAGATACTGAGTAAATAGGGTGGGCTAATAGTTTTTTCCATTTGCCATTTTCTATATAAACACCAATATAACGATAAAATATTCCAAATTGCTTTTTAGTAGTTTTATCATGTCCCCATTTTTTGAAGTAGTTGTCAAAATTTGAAGCATAATAGCTTTTTTTTACTATATATTGTTTTAGAGTATGATTTTCATGATGATATAATGGGGATTTTATTATGTCAGTTTTTCCTGTTTCTTTTATTCTTCTGTCTATATCCCAATCTTCAGTACCATTTAAGTTTAAATCAAACCCTCCTATTTTTATAAATGCTTCTTTTCTGAAGAATCTTACAGCATCTATAACAGTAGCATCATAAAATGAACGTTCAAAACTTCTTACTCTATTAAAAAAACTTTTTCCGTAAATTTTTTCAGGTATATAAATAGCCTGCACATCTTTATTGTTTTCAAAAATTTCCAAGCATTCTGTTATAACATTTTCTGATAAAGTCATATCAACATCTAAAAATCCTATTATTTCTCCGCCTGACATTTCAGCCCCATAATTTCTTTGAGCAGATCGTTCTGGACCTTTAATAAAAGTTTTGGCACCTAATTCTTTAGCTATTTCTACTGTTCTGTCAGTTGAATTATTATCTACCAATATTATTTCAGTATCTTTATAATTAGAATTTTTTACAGCATTTATACAATCAGCGATAAAATTTTCTGAGTTTTTAGTTGTGATGATTATGCTTACCATTTATTTACCAATTTTTATTTATGATTTATAAATAATATATTCATAATAAAAAAATAACAATATTATTTAACTATTTTTAATTTTTAAAAGGTATAATTATAAAAAGTAAGCGGAGCTATAAGCCGTATTCTGTCATTTAAGGTAAACATTTATCTTGATATTATATTGCTATAATATTCCAGCGAGCCACCTGAAACTTAGGAAAAGGGCAATCCGTTTCTGTTTGCTCTTGCCTCTCATGGGGTTTACACTGCCATTCATGTCGCCACAAATGCGGTATGCTCTTACCATGCCTTTTCACCCTTACCAAATTGGCGGTATATTTTCTGCTGCACTTTCCATAGACTTTCGTCTTCAAGCCGTTAGCTTGCATGATGCCCTTTAGAGGTACGGACTTTCCTCAGTATTAGTTACTTAAATACCGCGTTTACCCGCTCCGCATGCCGATTACTCTATTATAAAAATTATAAAATGTCAATCATAATTTTTTAATATTAAATTAATTGCTTTTTTTATATTTGATTATTATACTTAATATATGAATACAGAAATTATTGAAAATACATTATTAACATTAATAAATGAATTTAAAAAAGATGAAAAAGAAAAATATAATGCATTAGAAAATACTATAAAGTCTATACATAAATCATTTTTAGAGGAAGAAGAATTAAAAACAAATAGATTAAATGAAATCTTCTCTAAAATTAAAATAATAATAGAAGAAGTAAAAGAGGAAATGAAAAAATATCCTCCTCAGTTTTGTATATTTGAGGCAGTAAATTTACAAAGACATGAGAATTATAATAGTAATTTACTCGCCAATTTTCTTAAAATAAATATAAAGTATGGAGAAAATACTGAATTAAGTTTTGTTAAAGATTTTTTACTATATTTGCATAATAAATTTAATTGGGATTACGGATTAAAAAACATTGAAGAAGAAATAAAGCATTCATATATAAATATAAAAAGAGAAGAAAAAGCAGACACTAGAAGAATAGATTTATTTATATCTTATAAAAAAGAGTTTGCAATTATTATAGAAAATAAAATATATGCTTCAGAGCAGACAAATCAATTAGATGATTATTATAAGAATAAGAAAAAAGATAATTACAAAAATTTATATATGATTTTTCTCAATCCTTCAGGTTATGAGGCTTCTACTTTATCAGAAGAATCAAAAAAGGAACTTGGAGATAATTTTCAAACATTAAAACATAGCGATATAGCTTTATGGCTTGAGAATATTTTAGAAAATAAAAAATATTCTTTTCTTCATAGTGATAATATTTTAGATAATGATAATAAATATATAAGAGATTATAGGCTTTTGAAATCTGCTATGATACAGACTATACATAATGCCAATATGATAAGCAATAATACAGAGGAGCTTGATATGACAAGAGAAAAAATACAAAAACTATTGGAATATAACCTTTTTAACGACATACAAACAGTAGAAGATGTTGATGAATATATAAAAATATTTAATAGTGTTAATGAACTTCTTGAAAATAAAAAGTCAGAAATAAAAAAGAATAATATTATTAAGTATATAAAACCTTATTTGGAATTTAGAAAAAAAATGTTATTATATTTAGAAAGTAATATAGAATTAGAATATTATATAATAAATGAAAATGATATTATTGATAATATTAATAATTATGATGGTAGTTCTCATTATATTAAATTTTTATTTAAAAATGGTGCTGTAGGTCTTTATTTAGATAATCATACTTGGAATAGTTTTGATTTATGTGTTTATATAGAAGTTGATGAAAATGAAAGAAGATATAAAGCTATATATAATAAATTAAAATCATTAGAGAATGATAATGCATATATTTATAAATTTATAAAAACAGAAGATGAAAGAGAATTTTTTAGATATAAAATAAATACAGAAAAAGACAGCCCAGAAGAAATTGCTGATGTTATGATTAAGATTTATAATCTTTTGAAAGATAATTTATAATTATTAAATATGGACTTATTTTATATTAAAAAAATTTTAAGTTTGTAAAAAATTAGTTTCTTGTATTTTGACTATTTTATGGTACTAGTCCTACGAAGTATGCAAATGCACCGAATATAAAGTTCTTTTGTGACCGAATGGGGGCATATTATATGATCAAAAAATAATCAAAAAGACTATAGACTTGTTTCAAAAGTACTTGACAAATAATTTTAATGGTTTGTTATTTTATGCTAATTTATATAATATTAATTATTACATAAATTATATGTTTTATATGTTGTATAATTTATCGTTTTAATATATAAATATGCATTCCTTTTGCTTCTCGCCGCAGGCGGACTTTTCCTGGGGCACCACCGAGTAGGTGCCTATTCGGCAAAAGAAGTGGGGTCTGGGGCAAAGCCACATTTATAAAAACAAAAATAATAAAAATTAAAATAGTATAAATATTTCTTAATTTAGTTTTGAAACAAGTCTTATATTTTTAACATAAAACTAGAGTATTATACAACTTTTGCTGCATATTCTTAAAATATTAAGCTGTAGTATATGCGTTTTTCGTGAAGCGTATCCGAAGGATAAAACCGCAGAGCGTGTGCGGCAAAAAAGTTGATAATTCTATATAAAGACATCAGTTGACAAACTTAAAAATTTGAGTATATACTATATTTCTATCTCATTATATCTATTAATATTTTTAATGTAGTAAGTAGTGATATAGTTACAAATATTGGTTTTATTACTTTTATTCCTTTTTTAATTGCAAACTTAGCACCAAAGTAGGTGGATATCATTATAAAAGGTATAACAAATATTCCAGCCATATAATTAACTTTTCCTTCTATTGCAAATATTATTAATGAACATAAATTGCTTGTAAGATTCAAAGCCTTGGCATTACCAGATGCAAGAAGAAAATCCATTTTATAATAAAGCACAAAAAACATTATTAAAAAACTTCCTGTTCCGGGTCCGAATACGGCATCATAAAACCCTAAAAGAAAAGCAAAAAACATACCTACTATATAATTTTTTCTTTTTAAATTATTTTCATCAAATAGGTTATCGGTTCCAAAGGTTTTAGAAAATAAAGTATAAATACCAACTGCTAAAATAAGTATCATTATTAAAGGCTGCAATATTTTAGCATCTATTAATACTATAACCTGTACACCTACGATAGAACCTAATATTGTCATAGGTATTAAAAACTTTATTAGTTTAGTTGTAAGTTTACCATTTTTGAAGAATGTAAAAGCAGAAACTATAGCACCAGATGTTGAAGTGAATTTATTAGTAGCTAATGCAGTATGCGGAGGAATACCGGCTATTAAATATGCCGGAAGACTTATAAGTCCGCCACCTCCTGCTGCAGCATCCACAAAACCTGCTATTGAACAGCCTATAATTATTATAATTAGATTTTCTATACTCAGCATAATACAACACCGCTAATTTATTTTTTATTAGTTAAAAATACTATACCTATGATAATTTTTTGTCAAATGATATTAGTGAATTTATTTATTATAGATATACTTTTTTAATTTTTATTGTTGATAATAATTATTTAATATATGAGTGTGGATTAAGAAATTATCACTTATATTAAAATATTAAGTATATGAGAAGTTATTAATAATAATAAATTGTTGTTGATTTATTTTTATATGTTGTATATTATATAATTATGTAAAGTAAACATAATATAATTTAAGCTATATATAAAGTATAGAGGAAAAACTTATGAATAAATCAATACCATTTTCACCTCCGGATATAACAGACAGTGAAATAGAAGCAGTAGTTAAAGTATTAAAATCAGGATGGATAACTACAGGACCAGTTAATAAAGAGTTTGAAGAAGAGCTTTGTAAATATATAGATGTAAAAAGAGTAAAACTATTATCAAGTGCCACATCCGCTATGGAGCTTGCATTAAAAATATTTGGAGTAGGCGATGGTGATGAAGTAATAGTTCCTGCTTATACTTATGCTTCAACTGCAAATGTAATTGTTCATCTTGGAGCTAAAGTTGTATTTATAGATGCTAATACTAATGATTTTAATATAGACTTAGGAAAATTAGAAAAATCTGTAACAAATAAAACTAAGGCAGTCATTGCAGTGGATATTGGAGGAAAGCCATGCGATTATGACAGCATTATAAAAATACTTGAAAGTAAAAAAGAATTATTTAATGCTTCAGAAAATAAATATCAAAAAGAATTAAAAAGACCATTATTCTTACTTGATGCTGCTCATTCTATAGGGGCAGTTTATAAAGGAAAAAGAACAGGATCTCAGGCTGATATTTCTTCTTTTTCTTTTCATGCTGTTAAAAATATTACAACTGCTGAGGGAGGGGCTTTATCTTTTAATGATATAGGCAGTATCAATGCTGATGATATATATAAAGAGCTTTCTATATTATCGCTTCATGGACAAAATAAAAGTGCTTTGGATAAAAGTAAAGGAGGCAGAGGGGCTTGGAGATACAGTATTGAATTGGCAGGATATAAAGCTAATATGAGCGATTTGCATGCTGCCATAGGTTTATCTCAGCTTAAAAGGTATGATTCTATGCTTAATAACAGAAAAAAAATAGTAAGTATTTATAATGATATTTTATCTAAAAATAAAAGAATAATACTTCCTAGTTTTAAGGATAGTTTTAGTGAGTCTTCTTATCATTTATATCTGATTAGAATAAATGATTTTGAAGAAAATGATAGAGATTTGCTTATAGATAAAATGTCTGAAATTGGAATAACTTTAAATGTTCATTATCTGCCTCTTCCAGCACAGAAGGCTTATATTGATTTGGGCTATGATATTAATAATTATAAAAATGCTTTTAATATGTACAAAAATCAAATAACTCTTCCATTATACAGCACTTTAAATGAGGAGGATGCTGTATATATTGCTGAGAATATTATTAAGTATTTGAATTAATGTTTTATTTTTGACAAAATAGTTTGTTTTTAGTATAATAAAATCATGAAAGAGATTAACAGACTTAATGATTTATTTGTACGATATCTAATTGGTACTGAAGGTGATGAAGATATATTAGAAAATATTGTTAATGCTGTTTTAAATGATGTTGGTTTTGAATCTGTGAATAATCTTGAAATAATCAATCCTTACAATTTAGCAGAAAATGAGAATTTAAAAGAATCAATCCTCGATGTTAAAGCAAAAACCAAAGATGGTAAAAAGATACTTATAGAAGTACAGTTAGTTGGAAATAATAATTTTATAAAAAGAATATTGTATTATATTGCAAAAAATATAGCTTCTGAATTAAAAGAAAGTGATTTATACATTGGTATAAGCCAGATGATTAGTATTAGTTTTATAAATTTTAATTTGGATATAGGAAGCGATACTGATATAAAAAGAGAGCATAAATGTTTAATATTTGCTGATATCAATAATCCTAATCTTAGACTTGACGATTTACAGATACATTTTATAGAGATTAAAAGATTTGCAGAAATATTAAAAAATGCTAGTATAGATGAATATAATAAAAATAAACTTTTATCTTGGATTGATTTTTTTACTACTAAAGATTTAGAGAAAGATGTTAATAAACTCATAGGAGGAAATACAATTATGAGTAAGGTAATAGATAAATATAAAAGATTTGTAGCTGATGAAAAAGAGATGTCAGCGTATAATGAAAGAGATACTTTTCTTTATGGACAGGCTGCTATGCTTCAGTATGAGAGAGCAGAAGGAAGAAAAGAAGGTATTGAGATAGGATTTCAGCAAGGTATAGAGAAAGGTATAGAGAAAGGTATAGAGAAAGGTATAGAGAAAGGTATAGAGAAAGGTATAGAGAAAGGTATAGAGAAAGGTATAGAGAAAGGTATAGAACAAGAAAAATATTTATTAGCTAAAAATATGAAAAATAAAAATATGGATATTGAGCTTATTAGTGAATTAACAGGACTCAGTATAGAAAAAATAAAAAACTTGTGAGAGCATGATATTTATAATAATTGGTAGGAATTGTTACAAACAGTTTTTTATATATAAGACTTGTTTCAAAACTACTTGACAAGATTAATTATTAAAATTATTTAATTTGAAAATTACAAATATTATGTTTTATATGTTGTACAATTTATTGTTCTGGTATATAAATATGCAGTCTTTCGCGAAGCGTATCCGAGCTTGTCGAGGATATAGCTTCTCGCCTGCCGAAGGCACGCACAGCGAGGCGTACTTCGTATGTGCCACACCGAAGGCGGACAGCGTCACAAAAGAAGTGGGGGTGTGGCAACGCAGTGTACTTCGTAGGGCTAGTCCCCACAAAATTATAAAAAATTAGTTTTGAAACAAGTCTATAGATAAAAAATAGAAAAATTATAAATTAAGATATATAATTTAATTAAAATTTTATTTAGTTCTATATTTAAGTAAATGGTTTTAATAAATAATAAAATTTATTATATGAATAAAGCATAATAAAATAATGATTTACATTGTTATAATTTCAATATTATTATTAATTTTGTTTTTTATTTTTGTTTATCTTTATGATAATTTTAATATTGTCTTAAAAAATAATGAAAGTATTAAAAATAAAAAAGAAATACCATTTATAATATCAGTAAAAAATTATGATGATAATTTGATAGATATAATAAATAAAACCAATATATCAGGCATAATAATAAATATAGATAATTTGGATATTGAAAATCTTGATAAAATAATAAAAAAAATAAAGAGAAAGATTAAAAGAAAAATACTTATAGCAATAGATCAGGATTATAAAAATACTTATAATTTATACTATGATAAGAAGTTTAAAGTTTTTTCTAGTTATATAGGCGAGAGAAAAAGCGAGGAGTATGCATACAAAATAGCATCTGAAAGAGCATTAAAATTAAAGTCGGTAGGCATTAATATGATTTTATCTCCGATATGTAATACTTATTGTAGTGAAAAATCGCATCTTAAAGAGCATATATTCTCAGATGATAAAATACTAGCTTCTAATCTTATATACCAAACAGTAAAGGCATATAAAGACAGCGGACTTATAACAGCAGTAAAATATTTTCCAAAATACTATAATGATGAGTTATATATAGATGAAAATATAGAAAATATAGAAAGTATTATTGATAATAGAGAAACTTTTTTAGCTGGTATAAAAGCTAATACTGATATTATAGTTATGTCTCATATAAAAGATAATTATAAATATAGAGATTTTTTATTTAATAATATGAAGTTTAAAGGCATTATAATGACCGATTATATTAATAATGATAAAAATATTATTAATTATGCCGTTAATGTACTTTCATCTAATTATTATAAAGATATAAATAAATTAAAAAATATTATAGAAAATAATATAAAAGAAACGGATACTGTATTATGTTCAAAACTGTTAAAATTAATAAAAAAATTGTAAAGGCTGTATTGTATTTTATAATAATTTTATTTATAGTCTATGCATGTAAAACAACATCAAATATATTAAATGAAAAAATATATATAAAGCAATTAAAAGAAAAATACCCAGACTTAAGCTACTATATAGATGAAGTATCTAAAATGAGTAAAAAAGAAAGGAGAGGACTTTTACTTATGGTAGGAATAAAGGATAAAGTTCTTTCAGAAGAAACAATTAAAACTCTTAAAGATAATAATATAATGGGGGTAATACTTTTTGATTATAACATAAAAGATGAACAGCAATTAAAGCAATTGACAAGCGACTTAAGAAAATATGTTAACTCAAATATGTTAATTTCTATAGATCAGGAAGGAGGCGAAGTCAACCGCATAGACTTTGACCCTATTAAAGATATTTCACCTAAATATATAGGGGATTCAAATAGTATTGAATATGCATATAATATAGCATACAAAAAATCAAAGTTTTTACTAGATTTAGGCATTAATGTAATATTAGGACCTTTATGCGATATACCAAGCGATACAAATTCTTATTTATATAACCGAAGTTTTTCTACTAATGCAGATATAGTTTCAGAAATGGTTTCAAATACAGTAAAAGCCCAAAGAGATGCTGGGATCATAAGCGTATTAAAACATTTTCCAGGTCATGGAGATACTATAGTTAATTCTCATGATGATTTTCCTATAATTGATAAAACTACCAATGAATTATTATCAAGTGAATTTATACCATTTAAAAGCGGTATAGAGGTAGGTGCTGAAATGGTTTTAGTATCACATATAAAAAATAAATATATAGATAGTGAACTTCCTGCAAGTATGTCAAGAAAATATGCTGATATATTAGAAAATGAATTAGAATTTAATGGTGTGGTTATTACAGATGATTTAGCTATGACAGGAAGTATTGATAAAGGTATAGATTTCGGTATTAATTTGATAAGTAATATATATGAGAATGTAGAATATATGTTTAAAGATATAGATGCCGATATACTTTCATGTGCGAGAGTTCTAAAGATGGCTTCAGAAAATATACTTTCTTCCCGCACATAGAAATATCATTCATTTTAATTGGCCTGTTTCTTTTTTCTATTGCTGTTAGGATTTCTTTTGTATGTTAGTGTTTCATCTAACCCTGATTTCACATATTCATTAATAATGTTTACAACGGTGTGATAAGTAACATTATACTGCTTAGCTATATCAGTATGTGTAAGTCCTGTGTTTTTCTTTTCATCTAATGCCAAAATGATATTTGCCCTAGAAATAAGTCTTTTTGATTTTCCTTCCTTTTTAATAAATTCTTTGATTTTTTCTTTTTCCTCTTCACTTAAGGATATCATGTGTTTAGTTGTTATACTCATTCGAACCTCCTATTAAAAGAATACATATAACTAAAGTTAAGAATAAAGAGATTTTGAAGAATAAAATTATAAAAATATAGTCAAAGAATAAAATATAAAAATCATTTATATAAATTAGATTAAAAATAAAGATAATCTAATATATTTTTATTCCAATGTATATTTTATAAACCTTGTTGTTATTGAAAGATTATCATAATATGAATAAAATATCAATATGAAAAAATAAAATTAGAATTTTGTATAACAAATCTTACATTTTATAACATAATTTCATATAAAAAGAATATAATAAATATTATTTATTGTTATATTCTAAATAATAATATTTGCTTTTCTATATTATAAAAATTATTTTCCACAGTGTTTATATATTTTTCTGTATTTGTTTTTATATCATTTAAAAATACATTATCCTCTATAAGAGGTATATTTATATTAATATTAAGTACAGAACCCTTAGCACATGCAAATGCTAAAATATAAGCCGAAGCAATATCTGTAATAACATTATTGTTTCCATATTTAATCACTGTTTCAAAAAACGGCATCAATTCGTAACATGATTTTAAAGCATTGAAAGGAACATCTATAGCTTTTTTGGCAGCTTCAGATATTGCATTTTTTCTTTTTGTCTTTTCTTCTTCAGTATCTTTAGGAAGTTTCATAGCTTCCATAAAAGCATTAAAACTTTCTGCATCTTTATCTACTATCTCCATTAGTCTGCATTTAATATTTCTTATATTTTCTATAGCATTATTAAAGTTATCTTGTTCCTGCTGAGATAATTCTAAAAACTTTTTTTTATTAACAGTAAGATATCCAACCATACCCGCTAATGCACAAGCCAAACTTCCTACAGCTCCCATAACACTTCCGCCTCCCGGAGCAGGAAGAGAACTATCAACATCATTAATATAATCTGATAATTTTTTATCGATCAACTTTGACATATATAATAACTCCGAAAATATTTATATCATTATTGAAACTGATTTTAATATATCATAAAATAAATATCAATAGTAAAATATAATATTAGATTGTTATTTATTATTTTTGTGATATTATATATTAAAAAAATTAAGGATTTTTTATGAAAAATATTGTACTTACTTTATTTCTTTCTTTGTTTTTTGTAAGCTGTTTAGATTATACACAGTATGTAACTATAGATGAAGATAAAAATGTAACAGTTGTGGCAATAGTTACTGTATCTAAATCTTTAATAGAATTGGCAGCATATTCGGAAGGTTATGAAAATGCTGTTCCTGACTACTATTATGAAGAAATATTGAAAGATATGGAAAATGAAGCTAGAGATTCTTATCCTAGAAATTTTAAATTCAAGCATATAAATAATGATAATGAAATAGGTCTTTATGTAAATGGTGTTATAAAAGAAAGAGATATAACAGAAGATATAAATTCATTGCTGCCTGTAAGAAATGGAAATAAATTCTCATTTATGCCTTTTAAAGATTCTCAAAATACATCTGAATATAGTGAATATGAATCTATGTATAGTTCTATGAAAATGAAATTAATAGTTTCAAAAGATTATATACCTACAGTAAGTTCATGTTATCTTTCTTCTTATGATGATATAAAAGATGTTAATGTTTATGATTTAAAAGATGCATTTTTAATAGAAATACCTATATTTTCAGGTATAGACAGCCCTGTTTTATATATTGAATTATAATGGGAAATATTATTATTTTATTTGAACAATAAAAATAAATATTCACTATAATTGACAATTATTTATTATCAATTATAATAATATTATTATGAGATTAGTATTAATATTATTTGTTTTTATCATATCCATATATGTTTTTCCAGCATTTTATATAATTTATCATTCACATCATCATAATCATCATTTAAATGCAGATTGTGAAACTTGTATGGAAATATTTTTTATAGTAAAAACGGTAAGCAAAATAATAAAATTTCATAATATATATAATTCAGTAATAATATATTTAGCAGTTTTATGCATATTTTTCTTAGGAATAAGAAAAAAGATATTTTACTTGAATAATAGCCCTATTAAGTTAAAGGTAAAACTTACAAATTGATTTTATATCCTTTATTATTTTTAATAATTATATTTTACATTACTATTATAATTTTTAATATAAAGGATTTTTTATTATGATAAAGAAAATATTAATTTTAATTTTTATTATATCAGTATTATCTATTTCATGTAATACTAATAAGTCATCAAACGGCACTGCTGCAAACGAAGAAAACAATAAAATAAAAGTTGTAACTACAATATTTCCAATATATGATTTTACGAGAAATATAGCCGGAGATAATGTAAATTTACAAATGATAGTAAAACCCGGTATAGAAATTCATTCATTTAATACTACCCCTGCAGATGTTATAGATATACAAAATGCCGATGTATTTATTTATATAGGCGGTGAAAGTGAAGAGTGGGCTGAAAAAGTTGTATCTTCTATGGATACTAATGGGAAAAAAATAGTTAGACTTATAGATTATGTAAAAGCATTAGATGAAGAAATTGTAGAAGGTATGGAGCATGATGCAGATCATAATCATGAAGAAGAGGCTAATCACAATGAACATGAAGATGCTTCTGAAGAAAGTCATACACATGAAGGCATTTATGATGAACATATATGGACTTCTCCTAAAAATGCTAAGTTAATGGTTAGTGCAATATGCAATGCTTTATCTGAAATTGATTCTGATAATGCTGATATATATAAATCAAATTCTGATAAATATAATGAGGAATTAACAGTTTTAGATAATGAAATAAGAAATGCAGTAAATTCCTCTAAAAGAAAAAATATAGTATTCGGAGATAGATTTCCATTTAGATATTTGGCAGAAGAATATGGATTGGAATATAGAGCACCTTTTAATGGATGCAGCAGTCAGGTTGATGCTAGTCCGAAAACTATTGCCTATTTGATAAATTATATCAATGATAATAATATACCTTATTTGTATTATATAGAATTGAGCAATGAAAAAATAGCAAATACACTAATTGAACAGACAGGTGCAGAAAAATTGAAGCTTCATTCAGGACAAAATATAAGTAAAGAGGAATTTGATTCAGGAGCTACATATTTATCTATAATGATGGATAATTTAGAGAGTTTGAAAAAAGGCTTAAATTAATATAAAAGGGTGAAAAATTGATGTTGAATATTAAAGATTTATCAGTATTTTATGACAATAATGAGGTATTATCCAATATCAATTTTTCTTTATGCAAAGGAGACTACCTTTCAATAATAGGCGAAAATGGTTCAGGTAAAACTACTTTAATAAAAACTATACTAGGATTAATTAAGCCTAAAAAAGGTACTATTTCTTTTGATATTATAAAGAAAAATGAAGTGGGATATCTTCCTCAGCAGGGAATAGTGCAGAAATCATTTCCGGCAAGTGTATTTGAAGTTGTGATTTCTGGCAGGTTAAATAAGAAGAAGTTTCTTCCTTTCTATACTTCTAAAGATAAAAAAATAACTTTGGATAATTTGAAAAAACTTAATATAGAAAATTTAAAAAATAAGTCATATAAAGATTTATCAGGAGGACAGCAGCAGAGAGTGGCATTGGCTAGGGCATTATGTTCTGCTAAAGAATTATTAATACTTGATGAGCCTTCTACAGGACTTGATCCAATAGCTACTGCTGATTTATATAATTTAATAAAGAAATTGAATAATGAGGTCACTATTATAATGGTTTCTCATGATATATCGAATGCGGTTAAATATTCTAATAAGATACTTCATATAAATAAAAATATTCTTTTCTTTGGAAGTACAGAGGACTATATAAAAACAGATATATATAAAAGAATATCAGGGGAGGATATGAGATGATTGCTTTGATTCAGGAACTTTTTTCATATACCTTCATTGTGAGGGCAGTTATAGTTGGTATATTGGTATCATTATGTGCTGCACTTTTAGGCGTTAATTTGGTTTTAAAAAGATATTCTATGATAGGTATTGGGCTTTCTAATGTAGGATTTGGGGCTTTATCTCTTTCACTTATGTTTGGATTTTCTACGCTTCAGCTTTCAATACCTATAGTTGCTATAGCTTCAATACTTCTTTTAAGGTTAAGCGAAAACAGTAAAATAAAAGGAGATGCTGCTATTGCTTTAATATCAAGTGTATCTTTGGCTGTGGGTATTATTGCTATTACTGTGAAAACAGGCATAAATACAGATGTATGTAATTATATGTTTGGAAGTATACTTGCTATGAGTAAGAGCGATGTTTATATAAGTATTGCTGTTAGTATTGTAGTTATAGTGCTTTATGTTCTTTTCTATAATAAGATATTTTTGGTAACATTCGATGAGAATTTTGCCCGTGCGGTTGGAATAAATGCCGAATTTTATAATATGCTTATATCTATACTCACTTCTTTGATTATAGTATTAGGTATGAGAATGATGGGGGCTATGCTTATATCAAGTTTGATAATATTTCCGGCACTAACTTCTATGCGTATATTTAATACTTTTAAGAGTGTTGTAATTTCATCGGCTGTATTATCTGTATTTTGCTTTTTTATAGGCATAATAGCTTCTTTTCAGCTTGAATATCCTACAGGGGCATGTATTGTTATGGTGAATTTGGCTATGCTTTTAATATTTTCCGTTGTAGGAAGGTTTATAAGATTAGGTGTAAAATAAAAAAAGGAGGAATATTTTATGAAAAAAGTACTATTTTTATTTTTTGTATTATTAGCATTTTCTTCTTGTTCAAAAAAAGAATACAATGACGGTTGGTTTGATATAGAAAAAAATTATGTTGATATACCAAAGAAGAAATACGACTATAGCGGTATTCAAAACAAATCTTCTGATAATAATGAGCTTAAACAGGATAAAATAGATACATCAAGTTTGGATATGAATAATATCATAGAAATAAAAGAGAGAATGTTTATAAATCAATGTAATGATGTTTATTTGAATCCTGAAGATTACAGGGGTAAATTAATAAAATTAGAAGGCATATACGACGGATTTACAGATGAGGATACGGGAGAGAAACTTAATTTTGTATTCAGATATGGTCCGGGCTGCTGCGGATATGATGGTGTTGCGGGTTTTGAATTTGATTATAAAGGCAATATACCTAATCCTCAGGATTGGATAGAGGTTGTAGGAGTTGTAGAAATATTAGAGATAGACAATTATGAGACTGTAAGACTTAATGCTATAAGTTTGAATGTTTTAGACAAGAGGGGAAAAGAATTCGTAGCTAATTAATTTTTGACAATATCGTATTTATATTTTATAAACCATGTTGCGGACAGGATAATAAAGGATATATTATCCTGTCCATTTTTATTCCTTTATAATTATTTCCAAAAAGCCCCCGCTCTTTTTTTTACATTTTCTTTTAAATCATAATAGTAAAGAGCAATATCATAAACATGGTAAACACCTTTTTCAAAAATTCCTCCGCCTCTTACATAAAAGTCATCAGCATTTATAGTGCTGCATTTTACAACACCTCTTGCCTTATCTACTTTGGCATCGGCTATTTTTGAAGGCTTTCCTGCATTTGTAACTATGTTGGATTTAGGGTTTCCATAATTATGTGATATATTTGCACCTAAACTCTGTTCTTTTTCAGCTAGAGTTTCATCTAATGTCCAAGATATAGGATTTATTGAAATAGCTCCTTCAAGAAGTGTAGGGTTATATCCATTAAAATCAGGCGCTTCTGTATTATAAGAAATTATTACTCCTGTATCATATTCTCCGTTTGCAAATCTCAAATGAGGATTTTCATCTAAATCTTTCTTTGTAACTGAATATCCGAATATATATGCTGCTATCATTCTGTTTTTTAAATTTTCATTTGTTTTGAAATAGTCTATGAGTATTTGTTTTATCATCATAGCTCCTTGAGAATGCCCTGCCAATATAAACGGTTTTCCATTATTATAATTTTTAATATAATAATCGAATGCTGCTATTGCATCTTCTTTTGGTGAAGAATAAAAATACTTATCCTGTTCTTCTTTACTAATATTATTATTTGTATTCATCAAGTATAAAGCATCAGCCTGTCTGTAAAATGGAGCATACACATTTGCTGTTTCTTCAAATATTCCTGTTTGTTCAAGCATAGAATTTGTAACTGTTTTTCTCATAGGTTCATAGTCTATAGGACATACTATACTGTCATTTGAATTTGCTCTGCTCCATGTTGTAGGATATAGATAAAATACATCTGCTTCATTTGATGTTGAAGGGATATTAAGCCAATTATTTTTGTCTGAATAATCTGTTAGTTTTGTTTCTGCTGCTGTGTTATTGTTATTTGCTGTGCAGCTTAGAATTATAATACTTGATAAAATAGTAATAAAAATTTTTATCATTTTAATTCCTCTCATTATTTTTTTAATAAGAGAAATATTATAATGTATAAAAATTAAAATCAATAATAATTTTTTATTGCTGTTAATATTACTAACTAATAAGAATTATATATTAATCATATTATAAGTTTCTAGTGAATTTATTACTGGCATCAATTATTAATAAAATATATCAACTTTTATCATGGCAAAAGCTTCCAAAAAACACATATATAAAGTTGTAAATAATGAAATGTAAAAAAGTTTTTTTATTCACACACTTTATATTTTACAAATAAAGTTATCAGCTTATCATTTATATAGCTTTAATTATTATAAGTTATTTCTTTTCCTATGAAGCTGTCTGTGAATTTGCCATTATCATATACTGTATTTCCGCGTACTATAGTAGTTAAAACTTTGCCTCCTCTTTGAAAACCTATATAAGGAGACCAGCCTGCTTTAGTGATTATATCTTTTTCTTCTATTTCTGAATGGTCATTTAAATCTATTATTACTAAATCAGCATCATAATTTTCTTTTAATAATCCTTTCTCTTTCATAGAGAAAATTTCTGCTGCTTTTTCACTCATAATTTTTGTAAGCAGTTTTAAATCTATAGTATTGTCATTAACTTTTTTAAGCATCAATTCAAGCGAATGTTCAACAGAAGGAACGCCGAATGTAAGTTTTTCTAATTTTTCACTTATCAAATGAGGAGCATGATCTGTTCCTATTGTATCTATAGTACCATCTGATATCGCTTTCCATAATGCTTTATTATCTGATTTTTCTCTTAATTCAGGCTTCATTCTAAGTAGCATTTTATTTCTATCATTTTTGTTTACATCTTCAGTATTTAAAAATAAATGATGAGGAGTAACTTCCCCATAAATTATCATTCCTGAGTCTTTTGCTTTTTTTAATGAATCAATTTCACTTTCTAGTGATAAATGGCATAAATATAATGGAGTATTAGTATTCTTTGCTATTTTTATTGCCTTATCAACCATTTTATCTTCTGCATGAACTGTAACTATTTTTGAAACTTCAAATAACTTTTCTAATATTTTATCATCTTCTACAAGCATATTTCCTGTAGAAGCATTAAAGAAAATTTTTGTTGATGCTGCATCATTAATAATATTTTTTATATCATCAGTATTATCTGCTTTGCTTCCTCCAAAATGAAAGCCGTAATCCACATAAGATTTTCCAATCATCATAGATTTTTTGGCAATGAGATTTTCTTTTGAAATAGTATTTGGTATAGTATTAGGCATATCCAAAAATACTGTAATCCCTCCTCTTGCACATGCTTTGCTTCCGGAATTAAAATCTTCTTTATGAGTGAGTCCTGGATCTCTCATATGTGTATGTGGATCTATTATTCCTGAAATCACATAATTGAAATTAGCATCTATTATATCATCTGTTTTATTATCAGACTTATATTTTTCAAAGTTGTTATCAGAATCTATAGTTTTTATTTTTCCATTTTCTATTATTATAGAAACTATTTTTTCATTGTTTGGTATTTTAGCATTTTTGATTATCATAATTTATCTTAATAATTTATTTACCTATTTCTCTATTGCAGTAATAACAGAAATCTCCGTATCCCTTTTTCACAACTCTATTTTTTGTCTCTTCAAAATGTGTAACGCATTTATTATTTGGACAAACTATTTCTTTATTTTCTACAACCTCATAATTCATCTCTTTTCTTTTTACCTTAGATTTTATAACATCTGTAGCCAAAGCCATCATAGCCATTCTTGTAGGCACCCCGTTTCTAGCCTGTATAAAATATTTAGCATATTTGGTATCATCTAAATCTATATTAATTTCATCAACTCTTGGAAGCGGATGAAGTATTATCATATCATCTTTACACTTTCCTATAATATCGTCTTTTGATATTCTGAATGCATTTTTTACTTCTTCATATTCATTAATATCATCAAATCTTTCTTTTTGTATTCTAGTCATATATAGGCAGTCTATTTCTTTTAATACTTCTTCATAGTTGCTAAGTTTTTTATATTTTATTTTAGCATTATCCAATTCTTTTAATACATAATCCGGTATTTGTATAACATCAGGAGATATAAAATAAAACTCTCCATTAAACATCATTAAGCCATCTACTAGAGAGTGAACAGTTCTTCCATATCTTGTATCTCCTACAAAAGCAATTTTTTTATTTTCTATACTTCCTAATTCTTCTCTTAATGTGTATAAATCTAGTAGAGTTTGACTAGGGTGTTCATTAGCACCATCTCCAGCATTTATAATAGGACAGTTTGTAACTTCTTCAGCAAATTTAGCAGCTCCATCAATACTATGCCTCATAACTATAATATCTGAATATGCAGAAACCATAATTATGGTGTCTCTTAAAGATTCTCCTTTTTTTATGGAACTTTGTTCTGGGTTATCAAATCCTAATTCTTTGCATCCTAATCTGTAAGCGGCTGATGTGAATGATAATCTTGTCCTAGTAGAAGGCTCAAAGAATATACTAGTCATTATCATTCCGTCCATAATCTTCCTTCTTTCTCTACTATCAGTGTTATCTAATTCCTTAGCTACATCTAATACTTCAATAACTTCCTCTTTTGATAACTCTTTGATAGATATAAAGTTCCTCATTATTTCTCCCTTAAAAAATAGTTAATTATTTTATTGAAATTCGGCATAAAAAAAAGGAATAAAATTGTTAAAGATAACAACCTTATTCCTTTTAAAAAATTCCAAATTCGTAAATTTAAATAAGTAAATATAATAGGTGTGCAAATAAAAAATTATCCTGTGCTTAAGAAATATATTTTTCATTTTTTATCCTGTTCTTTACAAATTGAAAGGATTATATCATGTATATAAAAAAAATCAAGCATGAATTTGTAATTTATATATTTCTGGTATATTGAAATAAAATGTTTTATGGTTATAATATAAGTTTATAACTTTAATTTTAGGGCTTTATATGTACTTAGAATATGTTAATACTCCTTCTGATATAAAGAAACTGAATATAGAAGAATTGAAATCATTATCTTCAGAGATAAGAGAATTTTTAATAAAAAATGTATCAAATACAGGCGGACATTTAGGCAGTAATTTAGGCGTAGTAGATTTAACTTTGGTACTGCATTATTTGTTTGATTCCCCTAAAGATGCTTTTATATTTGATGTAGGCCATCAATCATATACTCATAAGATTCTTACAGGAAGAAAAGATAAATTTAATACTTTAAGAACTTACGGCGGTATATCCGGTTTTCCCAAAAGGATAGAATCAGAGCATGATATTGAGGAAACAGGACATTCATCTACTTCATTGTCATTTGCTTACGGTCTTGCTTGTTCAAAAGAAATTTTAGGACTTAGGGGTGATGTTATAGCTATTATTGGGGACGGTGCTATGACAGGCGGAATGGCTTTGGAAGCTATGAATAATATTGCAAATACAAATAAAGATATAATAATTGTTTTGAATAATAATGAAATGTCTATAGGCAAAAATATAGGTGCTGTATCCAAGTTTTTAAATACAACATTAAATGATAGTTTAGTTCAGGAAGCATCAGAGAAGGTTAGGGGATTTGTATCGGCATTGCCTTTCGGAGATATTGCTAATGAATTTATAGATAGAGGTAAAGGAGCTATAAGGACTTTTGTTGCTCCGGGAATTGCATTCAGAGAAATGGGATTTAAATATTTCGGACCTGTTGATGGGCATAATTTTGAAGATTTAATCAGCACTTTTCAGAAAGTAAAATCAATAAGAGGTCCCAGATTAGTTCAGGTTAATACTATCAAAGGTAAAGGATATAAAATAGCAGAGGAAAATCCTGCTAAATTTCATGGCATAGCTCCTTTCAATATAGAAACAGGAGAATTGAAAAATAAATCCTATTCAAAAACTTTTTCTAATCTGGCAGGCGAATGTATAATAAAAGCAGCTGAAGAAAATAAAAATATTGTTGCTATAACTGCAGCTATGGAATCAGGTACAGGTTTGACTGAATATGCTAAACTTTTTAAAGAGAGATTCTTTGATGTAGGAATAGCCGAGCAGCATGCTATTACTTTTGCTGTAGGACTTTCTGAAAATGGTATAATACCTTTTGTATGTTTGTATTCTACATTTCTGCAAAGAGGATATGATCAGGTTATACATGATATTGGTATAATGAATGCTAATGTTAAACTTATGATAGATAGGGCAGGGCTTGTTCCTGAAGATGGAGATACTCATCAGGGTGTATTTGATGTATCTTTTTTGAGAATTGTACCTAATATAACAATTATGGCTCCGGTTGGAGAAAAAGATTTTAGGGATATGATAAAAAAATGTATAGAATATAGAGGTCCTACAGTTATGAGGTATAATAAAGCATCTATAAGAGAATTGAAAAAAAATATTGTATCTGATAATTTTGAAATAGGAAAGGCACATATTGTAAGAGAATATAATAAACAAAAAAACCTTATTATTAGTTATGGTCCTACACTCATTGATATAGCTGATGCTGCTGATGAACTTAATTTTGATTGTTCAATATTGAATCTTTCTACTTTAAAGCCTCTTGATGAGGAAACTATTTTAAGTACGATTAGAAAAGCTGATAAAGTTTTGATAATAGAAGAAAGTATGAAAAAAGGAGGAATTGGAAGTGCGATATTGGAGTTAATGTCTGATAATGAAATATTTAAAAGTGTAAAAATTCATGCTTTACCTGATAAGTTTTTTGAAGTTGCTACAAGAAATGAGCTTTTACAAATTTATAAATTGGATAAAGACGGCATAAAAGAAATTATTAAAAGTTATTTTTAAATTATTATAGTTTAGCTTTTTTGATTTCTTTTAAGTATTCTATAAATATATCTGTAATTATAGGGTCAAGCATTATCTCTTTTTCCAAGAAATTTTCTATCATAAAAGAAATAGCTTCTTTTTGAGTTTTATTCATACCCATTGTAAGAGTATCATAAACATCAATTACTTCAAGCATTTTGGCAGGAAGATATGTAAGACTTTGCAATGTTAATATATCTTTATAATCATAAGATACTATGTATTCTATTTTATGATTAGGGTTTCTTCTTAATACAGCTTTATATAATTCTGTAAAAAGTCCATATCCATGACTATAATATTCATGATGAAGCGATACAGTTAAAGCAACTCCCTCATTACCACGCATAAAATATTTAGCAAACCCATAGTCTTTTATCGAATGATTATCTTTTTCTTCGCTTTGTATAGGTATATAATCTTTGGGTTTATCCAAAGAAATATCATGCATTAATACTCCTATAGCAATTTCCGAAATAGTGCTGTTTTCTATTTTTCTTACACCTAATTTTACATTTGAATCTAATGTATTTGTATTGTTTAAGTTATATCTTTTATATATTCTTTCTGAGAATTTATAGTATGTTTTTTTGAAGTCAATTCTCATTTTATTTGCAGCACCTTTGCTGAGTTTTTTATTGAAGAAGCAAGTTGCTTCAATTATCATAAAAAATATTCTTAGGCAATGCCCTATTATAGTATTAGATTTTAAAGCATAAAAATTATCAAATATGTTATTAGTTTCATATTCTTTTGAATATATTATCATCGCTATTTCTGATATAAGAATCTGAAGTATTTTAGATAAATTATTTATATCATAATCATCATTTTTTAATGTATTATTTTCTTTATCTTTCAAATAATTAATATATTGTATTCTTAATACAAAACTTATTTCCATGAGTATTTTACATATAAGTTCTGCAGTTTCTGAATCTAAAAAGTTTTTTCTGTAAGAAGCTAATTTTGCTGCATACTGTCTCATATAAGATGCTGTTTCTTTATTAGACATATTTATTATATTATCTAATATCTCTTCTTCTTTTTTAGCTATTTCTTTATCAGATGAAATACAATATTGAAATTTCTTATAAAATTCTTCTGTCTTACTGTTCAATTTTCTAACTCTTTAAAATATTTCATTAATAGTATATCGGAATTATTTTTATATATTTAAAAATTATCTTTTTGTTTCATTAGTAATAATGAATGTAGTTATATTTTCATTTGTATTGCCCACATAATCTATAGTTTCTGCTGCAGTATTAGTCTCAGTACTTATTTGATTTTTGATATTATTAATATCTATTTTTTCATCAACTACAGTTTCAACATAAGGCATTGATATTATTTCATTTATAGTATTAGTTAAATCTTGATTTAATTCTATATCTTTTATAGATAGTTTATTTGAATTATCTATATTAGCTTCCATAAACTGATTAACTTTAGTTCCATTGATTTCTCCGTCTCCGTATATGAATTGTGCTTTTGTGTTTCCATTTGTGTATGATATTGAAGCAACTCCTGATACTTTAATATTAGCATTTGAAGTAGAAACTATAATAGAGTCTGGTTTAGCATTAGATGAAACTGCTATTAAAAAATCTCCTTTATTTAAATGGAGTTTTGTATTTCCTGTTTTATCATAAGATTCATCTATATTTAAAGAAGAGTTTTCTTTAACTTTGAATATATTATTACTTTCCAAATATGAAGTAAGAGATGAATTTCCTTCTGTAGAAATGTTATCTTTACTAAATAATAAATCTCCGTTTTGTGCAGGTTTTACTATAGCTTTTTGGGAAGATATTTTTACTCTTCCTTTAACATCTATAACTTTCATATATTGATTGCTTTTATAAGCTGACTGCAAAGAGAAAGCTATAGAAAGCATTAATAGTATAGAAATAATTTTTTTATTCAACATAAATAAAACTCCATAAAAATACATATTTCACTATAAATATTATCGGTATTAAAAAATTTATCAATACTGTTTTTTTTTACTGTACATGTATTTTAACAGAAGGACTTTTTACAGTTTCTCCTTCTTCAGTTTTTGCTTCTATATAAAAAGTATAATCACCTTGTTTTAGATTCCATCTTATGTATTCTTTTTTTAAGTCATTAATATTCGCTATAGCTTCATTATTGCAAAATAGTGTAGCAGTTACAATATTTTTTGGTATGTATGATGATATGAATATGTTTTGATACTCTATAGGCAGAGTGGAATCTATTTTGTATACGGAGTTATCAGTAGGCTCTTTTATCGAAAGCCTTTCTTTTATATTATTTATGCCGCTGTCAGTTTTTATCTCAGATAAAGTGTTATAAGTATTGATATTATTTACATTCATTTGAACTCTGTCAGCTGAATTTAAATCAAAACTCTTTTCTTGATTTATAGTTTCCAAATTACTATTTCGATTATTATTTTTCATTCTGTTATATGCATATATATTATTAACCTTTGTCCATTCTGAAGTAGGGCGTTCTATTTGCTGCTCTCTTATCCAGCCATTATATTCATTAGGAAGATTAATAAAAACTTTTTCTGTAACAGAACCGTCAGAATTATTTTTTATATATAAGTTATGAACATCGCATTCTTCTTTAGGAACATTTATATGTGAGAACTCTTCAACTCTTGTTTCTTTGCAGAAATCTCCTCTAAGTTTTCCGCTTATAAGACATATTTCTCTTTTTACTATAGTGTCTGGTTTATCCCATTTAGTTTCTTTCTGACTTTTATTAAGCATAGTAAATAAATCATAAAGTATAGGTACAGCACCATTTCCGCCTGTTATATTAATCATCTCACTTCCTGCAAAATCCCCAAGCCAAATACCCACTATATAATCTTTAGTATAACCTACAGCCCATGCATCTCTTGAGCCTTTTGATGTACCTGTTTTTATTGCTATAGAAAATGGATATACTATTCCTTTATAACTTCTGAAAGAACCCATTCTTGCATTTCTGTCAGAGAGTATGCTTGTTATTAAATAGGCACTTTCTTCTGATATGACTTTTCTAGTTGTTTTTTTAGGAAGTGTTATAATTTCTCCGTTTGCTTTTTTTAATGAAGTTATTGAGTAATGATTTATAAATGTACCAGAGTTTGGAAATATTGTGTATGCAGAGGCTAAATCTATTAAACGAACTTCAGCACTTCCAAGCACCAAAGAATATCCGTAATAGTCTGGATTTTTATCTATAGAGCTTAATCCAGATTTTAAAAGTATATTCTGAAAATCTCTTATACTGTATCTTGCAAGCCATTTTACAGCTGGTATATTAAGTGAATTAGCTAATGCATCTCTTATAGTAACGGGACCTCTGTATTTATGGTCAAAGTTTTCTGGTATATAATCTCCCCCCGGGGAATTAATATAAGTTTTAATATCAGCTATAACAGAGGCAGGGGATTCTCCTTTATCAAATATATATGCATACATAAAAGGTTTTAATGTACTTCCAGCCTGTCTTAATGCAGTTGCTCCATTCACTGCCCCATGAGTTTCTGCATCAAAATAGTCCATAGAGCCTATCATTGAAAGCACTTCTCCTGTTTTGGCATTAAGTATCACACATGAAATATTTCGTACATTAAATGTATGAAGAGACTGACTTGAATTGCTTATTACCAAAACCGCTTCTTTTTGCATATTATAGTCTAATGTAGTTCTTAATTCTGTTACTCCTGTATATTTTAACTGTTCTAATGATTCTCTAGCATACATTGTAAAATGAGGAGCTTTGAAAGTATATTTATCTTTATCATTATAAATATTTAATTTTTCATTAATACTTTTATTATAATCTTCTTCTGTGATAAAGTTATTATTTTTCATTTCGCTTAATACATATATTCTTCTTGATTTTAATCTCTCTTCATATTTATAAGGATTAAACTTTGTACCAGACTTTATTATAGAAGCAAGCATTGCAGATTCATTATTATTTAAATCATTAACTTTTTTATGAAAGTACAAATCACTTGCAGCACCAACTCCATAGCAGTTGTTTCCAAAAAATACTCTATTTAAATATTCAGTGAGTATTTCTTTTTTTGTGAGATTTTTTTCTAGTCTTACTGCATCAAGTGCCTCATAGAACTTATTAATATATGTTCTTTCACGAGGAATTATACTTTTAGCTAGCTGCTGAGTGATTGTACTTCCTCCAGAAACTACCTTTCCGCTCATTAAGTTTGATAAAAATGCTCTTATTATAGCTTTATAGTCTATACCGTTGTGATTAAAGAAGTTTTTATCCTCTGCACTTACTACAGCATTAATTAAATTTGTTGATAAATCTTTGTATTTAACCTCTTCAAAAAATCCGCCATGCTTTGGAAATATAGTTGATATTAGTATTGAGTTTCTGTCATATATTTTTAAAGCTCTCTCTTCGTTTATGGATAATTCGTCTTTTGAAAATGGTTTGTTTATATATTCTTTGCAATATTTATAAAAATAATAGCCTTTTGGTATGAATATAATTGAAATTACTATTATAGATAATAACAATGCATATATTATAGTTAAAGCCGTTTTTCTTATAATTTTTTCCATAGTAAAATTATTCTATAATAAAAAAATAATTAGTCAAATTATATTAAATATATTGATTTATATATTTTTCATATTTTTGTGTATAAAACTATGTGTGTATGACAATGTTTTAATACATAATTAAAAATATGATAAAAAATATATATGTTTAACTTAAAATAAAATTATATATAGACTTTTTATTTATTAAAAAATATTAAAAAATTATATTATTTTCTTGACTGTTATTTTATTCATTGTATTATAAATACAATACTGTTAGGCAGATATGGTTATGAATATAGATAAAATCTTAAATAATTGTCAATCGGCTATAAATTATGAGTTTAGAAATAAAGCTTATCTGTTAGAGGCTATAACTCATAGAACTTATGCTAATGAATCTAAAAAGAAAATGAAATATAATCAGAGATTGGAGTTTTTAGGAGACTCTGTGCTTTCTCTTGTTATATCAGATTATCTATTTAAAAAATACAACAGCAGTAAAGAGGGATTATTATCTAAAGTTAAATCTTCTTTAGTATCTCAAAAGAGTTTGGCTGATATTTCAAAAGAGCTTAAACTTGGAGATTTTCTGCTTTTGGGACATGGCGAAGAAGCTTCAGGTGGTAGGTATAGAGACAATATGCTTGAGGATTTATTTGAGGCCATAGTCGGAGCAATATATTTGGATTCTGGCATTACAAGTGCGTACAAATTTGTTATGCGTTCTTATAAAGAAAGACTTAGTAATTTGGATATTGAAAACTTTGACAAAGATTATAAAACTATATTTCAAGAACTTATACAGAAAAAACATAAAACTAGTCCTATATATAAATCTTGTGAATTCCATGATGAAAATAATAATGATATGTTTAAAGCTGAAGTTTATGTTAATGATAAAACATTTGCTTTAGGTATAGGTAAAAGCAAGAAAGAAGCAGAAACTAATGCTGCAAAAAAAGCATTGGATAAAATAGAGTATGTAAGAAGTGCTATAAAAAGAAATAGGCAAAATAAAAATTATCAATTAACTAATAATAAATAAAGGAAAAATTATGAATAGAGTTATGGTAGCTCCCTCAATACTTACAGCATCTTTCTCAAATTTAGAAAATACTATAAAAGAACTTGAAGAGGCAGGAAGCGATTATCTTCATTTGGATATAATGGACGGAGTATTTGTTCCGCAGATTACATTTGGTGCTAAAGTTGTTTCGGATATAAAAAAGGTAAGTAAAATACCTCTTGATGCTCATCTTATGATAGTAAATCCAGAAAAGCATATTGATGATTTTGCTAAGGCTGGTGCCGATATTATAAGCGTTCATTTTGAGGGTAATATTCATATACATAGATTAATTTATCAAATAAAAGCACATAATATTAAAGCGGGTATTGTGCTTAATCCGCATACTAGAGCTGATGTTATAGAGCCTATTATTGATGATATTGATTATGTACTTATTATGAGTGTTAATCCGGGATTCGGCGGACAAAAGTTTATCGAATCATCATTAAAAAAGATAGAAGAAGCTAAAAAAATGATTGGTAATAGAGATATAATTCTTGCAGTAGACGGCGGAGTTAATCTTAATACTTGTAATAGTGTAATTGATGCAGGTGCTGATTTCCTTGTTGCTGGAAGTGCTATAATTGACAGCGATAATAAAAAAGATACTATTAAAAAACTTAGAGGAAATAAATTTTAAAAATATAAAAATGCTATAAACATAAAGATATAAATATCTGAAATATACTGTTTGAAATATATAGAATAAGAAAAGCATAGTTTATAAATATAGTTTTCTTGGTCTGTCATTATGTATTTTTTATATATTTTTCTTAATTTATCAAAAAGAAAAAATATTTTTTCAACGCAATAACACTTTGACAATCAATTACTTTATGAAAATTCTCTTTAATAAAATATTAACATAATTATTTTTTATTGAAACAGGTCTAATATACGAATAAATGTAAGATTTAATTTTTTGAAATATTTAAAAAGTATGTATTGAAAATATTTTTATTAAATTCTATTATTGCATGCAAAAAATTATCTTGGATATATTTATGTCAAACAATAATAATAAATCTATTTTACTAGCTTCAGCTGCATATATAATGTGGGGGCTTCTTCCTCTTTATTGGAAATCTGTTCAGAATTTTGATTCTGCTTTTGTTTTAGGAATTAGAGTTATAACTACTTTTGTATTTACTTTGATAATTATTATATATAAAAAAGCAAATTTATACAGAGGTGCTAAGCCTTTAATATCTATAATAATAGCGGGCATTTTTTTAGGGTTAAATTGGTATTTATATATTTATACTGTTAATTCTGGGCATGTTCTTGAAGCGGGGCTTGCTTATTATATAGCACCTATTTTAAGTATATTAATCGGTATTATAGTTTTTAGAGAGAAAAAAACAGCATTAGAATATTCGGCAATTATTTTAATGTTTATTGGTATGATATATCAAACAATCACTCTTGGAAAACCGCCTGTAATGGCTTTTTTTATAGGGCTTACTTTTTCAATATATGGTTTATTCAAAAAGATAACTATATATTCAGGTTGGGAGAGTTTATTTTTGGAAACGGCTGCGATAATCATACCGTCTATAATTTTAAGTAAAATATATTTCCCGGCATCTTCTCAGCCTATTCATACTTGGATTGCTTTAATGTTTGCAGGGATTGCTACGGGAATACCTTTATATTTATATGCTAAGGCAGCAAAGAATCTTCAAGTTTCTACTTTAGGTTTTCTTCAGTTTTTTGTACCTTTATTTGCTACTTTGCTTGCAATTTTTGTTTATAAAGAAGAAGTTAATTTGAATAGGGCTATTACTTTAGCTATAATAATATTGGCAGCTGTTCTTTATGCTTTGTCCATATTTAAAAATTCTGCTAATAAAAATAATTAAATATTATAATTATTTCAAAACTGCTTTATGAAATTATAATTTTATATTTTATTGTTATTGATACGCACGGTAAATAGATTTTTATTTTAATATAGTTAATTATTCAGTTTAAATTATTAACTAGTTTTTATTATTCGTGCGGTTGATATTCTAAAAATTTAAATAACACTTGGGTGGGTGTGCTTTTTTGTTTAAAGTATTTAAGAAAAATAAAGTTAAAATATTAAAATAAATTAATAAGACTATAGGGTGGGATTTAGAATAAAATTAAAAAAACTATTTAGAATTCCCACCCCAATTTTTCTTAGCAACAATAATAGGTAATATTTTTAATTAAACAATATGCTGATTATTTTTCTATTCTTTTTCTGAAATATCTTGATAAATCTACAGGTGTTTCTTCAAGCCAAGATGACATAATGCATTCATATTTACCTTTACTTTTACTTAATTTGTAAATTTGATATTCCACTCTTTCATTGCTTCCGCCTACTATCTCTCTCGATTCTACAAGCATTTCATATATTCCGTCTCCATCAATATCTTCAAAGATATTATCCATTTGAGTAATAACAGAGCTTTTCATAGAATTAATTTCTTTATAAAAAACTACATCTGCAATGAATTTTATACTAGCACCATCTATCCTAAACATATACATATATATGTCTCTATCCTGTCCGTCATCATTTATGATATAGTATTTTATTATTCCAATTTCATTTTTTTTATCATAAAAATTTTCTAAATCTATAGCGGCATTTTTTCCTATTCTATCTGTCTTATAAGAAAATTCTTCATTATCTTTATTGTATATAGATATTTTATCTCCCTGAGCAGAAGACATTAATGCTATAAATTCATTACCTTCTTTAGGAAGAACATCAGCAATAACTATGGAATATACTTCATATCCTTTAGCTTGAAGTTCGGATTTTAATTTTTCAGCCTGACTATATTCAGCATTATTTATATTATCGCTTTTATAATAAACAATTTCTCCATTGTTTGAAAGATTAAATAAACTCTGCACATCAATAGAGTAAAGCGGCATAGTTAATATTAGTAAAGTTATAATTGATAATATTTTTTTCATAATTTTCTATCCATTTATTATTTATAAGTTTTTATATCAACAAATTCTATTTCAGAATTAACTTTTCCGTCAGAGCTTTTATATTTAATTGTCTTAGGCAAAGTGTATTCCTCTATTTCCTGATACGAAATATTTACATCATATATTCTAGAGTTTTTATTATAATATTCGGCTCTTTCTATTATATAATTTTCTTTGTTTACTGTGTAAGCTACACTATAGTTCTCATTTTCTCCTTTTGCTCTCAATGTTATCTTGTATTCATCTTTTTTATCTTCTATATTTTCAAAAGTAAATTTTTTGGATATAGAACTATAATTATTATCATTTCCAACTAAAGTATAAAATCCAATAGTTTCCAAAGCTCCCTCAAATACAGAAAACATGTTTCTATAAAAACTATCCACATTTTCAAGTATTATTGTAGGCTTATATCCTTTCTCAAAAGTAAATCTTAATTTTATATCATCTTTAGTTTTTACATAACTTTTTGCAGGAATAGTATCTATTTGTCTTTGTACTATTTTACCATCTATATATGCCTCAAATTTTCTAGGGTACATTTCTGAATATTTTTCCTTTATCTTTTCGTATATATCCTGAAAATTTAGCTCTTGTGAATAGGTGTAGCTATATGCACTGCATATTATAATCATTATTAATATTATTTTTTTCATACTTTTACTATTCTCGTAATATTTTTAATTAGCAGTAATAAAAAATAATTTTATTTTTTTCATAAAAATTGAAATTTTCCTATTAATATTACCAAGATTATCTTATATTTATATTAACACTATTAATACATTATAATCTTGACTTTAATTTTAAAGTTTGTTATACTCTTATTATAAAAAATATAATTTATGGTAAGTATTTATGAGCGAAGAACAAAACGAACAATTGTCAGAAACAGGTATATATTGTGCCAATTGCCGATATTGTGTTTTATTCAGAAAAGTAAGCGGTATAGATGGTAATCAATATTTGCTAAGAGTAAAATGTGCCCAAGAGCAATGGCGTAAAAAACTTGGCGAAGAAAAAATGTATAAGTATTTTACAGTAGCAAGACGAACTGTAGAAAAATGCGATGACTATAAGGAAATGGGTGATTTGAGAAGTTTCCTTAAGACTTTGCGTAAAAGTTTGCCTGTACGAGATGAAGTATATACTATAAAGAAATAATGGATTTTTAGTGAAAAAAGATTTTATTTTTTTAGCGGCGGTTGTTTTTTTATTGATTTCATGTGCTTCAGCTGTTAAAATTTCTGTAGAGGAAGAACAGTATCCTAAAATAATAGCTGAAAAAGGGTATACTGAATTCGGTAATAAAAATTATAAAACTGCTATAGCCTATTATCAGTACATAATAGATAATTTTGATAGAGAAAATTATGCTAAAGATGTCGCTTGGGCTTATTATGAAATAGGTTTTTGCTATTACTATCAGAAAAAGTATGAGGAAGCTTTAGAATATTTTGATATAGTTTTGAATAATTTTACGGTTTTATCGCCTAAAATTTTAGCTCAAAAGGTTATTCAGGATATTTATGAAGAAAAACCTAAATTAAAACCTCAGGAAATTATAGAAGAGGAAATAGAAGTTATTGAAGAAAATATAGACTCATGAAAAAAGAAAGCAGTATTACAAAGAGTATTATAATAAGTTTTCTATTACTTAGTATTTTAAGTATATTTGTTATACTTTTTGTATATATTTTGTATAGAAGAGGAGAAGGAGAGGATTATGCTCTTTCTACCTATGTTCTGTATAGTTTAGTATTCTTTAAAAGCTATATACCTTATGTAATAGCATTATCAGTTTATTTTTCATTTTTTAGAGCTAAATATTGGCATCAGGAAAGTATATCAAAGGTCATAGCTTATCCTATAGGATTAATTGTTTTACTTGTTTGTTTTTATGCAGTATACGATTATTCATTCACTAATATATTTATTTCTAAACTGAGAGAATATAACAGTATTAGAGAAGCAAAACTATATTATGAATATGAATTAAAGCTGAAAAATGAGGCATATGAAGCAGCAAGAGTAGAATTGATATCAGGAAATTTGGATGCTGCATCTAGTTTAGCAGAAGAAGCTTTATTTTATGATAAAAATGATGGAAATACTCTTCTGCTCATCAAATCTATACAAAAAGAAAAGATGCTTAAAGAGGCTGAGATTCATAAGGAAAAATTCAATAATATAACTAATTTAATGAGTTTAGGTACTAGAGAGTTCAGTTTATCTAATTATAATTCAGCGAGCAGATATTTTAGTCAGGTATTGGAATTGGATAATAATAATCCTATGGCATTGTATTATATGAATAGGATTAATATAGCTATGAATAAAAAGCCTTTGTATTATGGTAATCTTACTCCTCAGGAAGCATCTATATATGCTAAATTATCAGAAGCTATTGATATGTATGAAAGCGGATATTTATGGAGGTCTTATGATAATATTTCCGATCTTTATTTGAATTATCCTAATATAGCCGAAATAAATAACTATTATTCTATTATAAGAGATGCTATAAGCAGATATGATTTCTTTATTAAAGAAGCACAAGAGGTTAGAGATGCGTATATTGATAATCCTGATTTATTGAAATATTCCTCTGGTTTTAGTCATAATGGTATAAATTTGATGTTAAGTAAGAATGTTTTGCTGTCTTCAGCAACTAGTGCTGTATTTAAAAATAGTCTGTATATATTCGATATTTCACTTATAGAGTTAGATGATGAATTGAAAATTGTAAGATGTGATAATTTTTTATATGGAAAAATAGCTGATTCTTTTAATTCTACAAATAATGCTAAAAATATAATATTGAAGGCTTATTTTGATACTAATAAAAATGAATATATATATAATGATTCTATTAGCAGAGTTATTCCTATTAATATATCATACAGTACATTAAATATTATTAAGAATTATACTTCTATAGATTTAAAATATGTTAATTTATTAGAGCTATTTACATTAAGAAAGGAAATTAAAAAAATTGGATATTCAGATAAAGATATTAATTTTGAACTTTTAGTTAAGAATATAGAACCTATAGCTTATTTATTCTTATTTATGATAATAGCATATTATTCATTCAGATTCAGACTTGCAGCCTCTACTGAAAAATTTCATTTCTACAATAGAATTACAGGTATTTTAGGCACCTTATTATTTGTTATAGTTTATAAAGTTTTAATAAATTATCTTGTAATGTTAATGTTAATGGCATCTCATATAACGATTAGTGTTATCATTGTTGTTATTATATTTGCATTCCTTATACTATATGTTATATTCCAAATGGCCAGAATTCCTAGAGATGTTAGATAATTTATATTCAAAAAGAGAAGTTACAGAATATTTGAAATGCAAGTCTATATTTCCTAATAAAAATAGAGGTCAGAATTTTTTATGCGATAAGAATATAGCATATAATATTGCAAATACAATACCAAATAATTTGACAAGATCTGAATATGCATTAGAGATAGGAGGAGGTCTTGGTTCTTTAAGCAATATGCTTTATTCTATATATAAAAATAATCTTACCATAGTAGAATATGATAATGCTTTATATAACCATCTAATAGAAAAGTTTAATGATATCAATATAATACATAAAGATATACTAACATTTAATATTGATGATTCGGAAAGAAAATATGATATATATGGAAATATACCATACAATATAGCAAGTCCTATAATAGAATGGCTTTTATATAAATGTTATGATAAATGGAATTATGCTGTATTTATGGTTCAAAGCGATTTTGCACAAAGACTGATAGCAAAAGAAAATACTGAGAACTATTCCTCTTTAACTTTATTTGCGAATTTTATGTCTGATATTAAATTGGAATTTAATGTTTCAAAAGATGTATTTTATCCTATTCCAAAGGTTACTTCATCAGTTATTAGTATTATACCTAAAAAGGCTGATATTAACATAATTGAAGTATTTAAATCTGTTTCAAAGACTTTATTTCATAATAGGAGAAAGACTATACGAAATAATTTTATTAGCTCACCATATTTGAATATAGATAAAGCATATATTGATGAAATATTTAATAAGGCAAATATTGACGGCAATATAAGAGGAGAGACTCTATCTATAGATAAAGTTATAGAACTTTCCAATATAGTAAAAAAATATATTTAATTATTAGTATTAGAAGAATCTACAATTCTAACAGATTTAATAATATTTTCTATTTCTCTATCATCTTTTTTGCTATTAGCATTGTACATGCATATTATTTGAAGCAGTCCGTTTTCATGAACCATTGAAAAAGATTTATGATAAGTTTTATTAGGACCATAGTAAAAACTAAGTAAAATTTTATAAGAATTGTTTGGTCCTTCTACAGGTCCTTCATTAACTATTTCAAATTCTTTAATAAATTGATTGTTTTTTAATCCATTTACTATATCGTTTCTTGCTTTTTCTAAAGTTACAGCTCCATTATATATAGGCTTATATTTTGTATATGCAACAGTATATATGGCGGTATTTCTTTCTACTCCATAAGATTCATTGAATGCCACTGTATTATCAATGGCAACTGTACCATCTAAGAATCCTGCTTTAAAATCTTCAGGCACATCTACTGCTATATTTGTAAGAGTTATAGTTTTAGTTCTTTGACTGCATGAAGAAAATAATAATATAATTGAGATTATTATCAGAGTATTAATTAAATTTTTTAATATTTTATCCATACTAATATTATATACTATATTATATATTTTTAAAGTAGAAATTATAATATATTGATTTTTTTTATAAAAATAAAAAATTATTTTTAATTATTGAATTATTTTTTTATATTTAAACATATATTTGATTTTAATTTTGAATGAAAATAAGAATTGAAAGGATACTTTATAATGAGAAAAACAAAAATAATAGCAACTTTAGGCCCAAGATGGTCTAATGAAGATATGATAAGAAAGATTATAGAAAATGGGGCAGATGTATGCAGGTTAAATTTTTCTTTTGGAAGTTATGATGAGCATTTAGAGAGAATAAATATAATAAGAAAAGTATCGAGTGAGTTAAAAAAACCTGTTGCAATATTAGCAGATTTGCAAGGACCTAAAATAAGAATAGGTAAATTGAAAGAACCTATCACTGTAAAAGAAGGTGATATAGTAAAACTTAGCGGATATAAAGAAACTAATGATGAAAGTATAATACCTACAACACATTCCAATATAGCTCATGATGTAAAATCTGGTTCTATGCTGCTAATATCTGACGGTACTATACAGCTTATAGTAGAATCAAGTGATGAGGCTTCAAAACTTGTTGTATGTAAGGTTATAACAGGAGGTACTATATTAAGCAGTAAGGGTATTAATCTTCCGGGGGCACATGTTACAACAGAAGTTCTTACCGAAAAAGATGTTAATGATGCTTTATTTGCTGCTAAGAATGGAGTTAATTATTTAGGAATGAGTTTTGTAAGAAAGGCTGAAGATGTTATTAGGCTTAGAAAGATATTAGATGATAATAATCTTAATGATGTTGGTATTGTTTCAAAGATAGAAAATACTGAATCGCTTGAGAATTTAGAAGATATAATAAAGCATTCTGACGGTGTAATGGTGGCTAGAGGCGATTTAGGAGTAGAAATACCATTTGGAGAAGTACCTGTTTGGCAGAAAAAGATATTAAGAATGGCAAATGATATAGGAAAAATCACTATTATAGCAACACAAATGCTTGAAAGTATGACAAAAAGCCCTGTACCTTCAAGAGCTGAGGCTAGTGATGTTGCGAATGCTGTTTTAGACGGTACTGATGTTGTTATGATGTCTGCTGAAACTGCTTCTGGAGATTATCCTATAGAATCTGTTAAAGCTATGGTTTCTATAGTAGAGGCTGCAGAAAAATCTGTTATAAGAGATTTGCATGAAAATATGTCTTATTTAGATAGTGGGGTTAATGATGCTTTAACTGACAGTGCTTCTTATTTATCATATTGTTTAGATAATAAAGTTATTATTGCTCTTTCAAGATCTGGACATACTGTTAAAAATTTATCTAAAAAAAGACCTAAAACGCCTATAGTTTTTATGTCTGCTGATACTGATTTATGTAACAGACTTTCTATATGTCATAATGTTTATACTATACTCATGCCTGAAGATTTGAATTTCAGTGCTGGTATAAGTCATGGCGGACAGATTGATATACTTGAAGATACATTAATCAAACATAATTTAGCTAATCATGGAGATATTGCTATACTTGTCAGCGGAAGCAAATGGCAGGGAAGATGGCAGGAAAACAGTGTTCGTGTAGTTGTAATACATTAATTTATATATTATATGGCTTTAAGGGTTGCTATTAATTATAGTAACCCTTTTTTATTGCTTTATAATTATATGTTTGATAATTATACTTATTTAAAAAATACTTAGAAAGATTATATTTAAAAATTTTGTAATTTATAGATTATAAAAATAATGTTTTACATGTTGTTTAAATTATTATTTTTATTATATAAACATGCAGTCCTTCGCCTGCCTAAACCTGCCTGCACAAAATATGTACTTCGTATGTACGCACCGCATGCTTCTCAGCAAATACCAAATTATAATTTAAAAATATTAAATTAAAAATTTATAAATTTAGTTTTGAAACAAGTCTATTGTATTATATAACAAAAAATTAAATAAAAAATTAATATTTTATAAATTACTACTTGAAGTAATTTATAAATTTTGTATAATATTATTATTAATAAACTTTATGGAGTGGTTTTATATGGATAATGAAAAAAGAGAGAGGTTATCTAATCGAATTGGTTTTATTATTGTATCAGCCGGATGTGCTATAGGGCTTGGCAATATATGGCGATTTCCTTATATAACAGGAAAATACGGAGGAGCTCTTTTTGTCATTATATATTTAATATGTTTAGCTATTGTAGGGCTTCCTATACTCATAATGGAATTTAGTATAGGAAGGGCAGGACAAAAAGATATTGCAGGTTCATATAAGGTAATAGAGAAAAAAGGCTCTAAATGGCATTTAATAGGCTATGTTCAAATGCTAGGCTGTTTAATACTTATGATGTTCTATACTAGTGTTACAGGATGGACTATTACTTATGGTTATTATATGGCTTCAGGAGTTACTTTGGGACTTACACCTGAGGGTATAGGTGAGTTTTTTGGCAAGATGCTTTCAAATCCTGCGATAATGGTTTTCAGCTTATTCATTGCGGTATTTTTAGGAATATTGATATGCTTTAAAGGACTGCAAAAAGGGGTTGAAAGGGCATCTAAGATTATGATGTCATCATTATTTGTTATAGTAATAGTATTAATAATTAGATCTGTTACTTTAGAAGGTGCCATAGAGGGTATAAAATTCTATTTGCTTCCTGACTTATCAAAAATGGTCAATGGTGGAGTAGAGAATTTTTTTGAGGTTATATATGCGGCTTTAGGTCAGGCATTTTTTACATTGGGAATAGGTGTTGGTAGTATGACTATATTTGGAAGCTACATAGGAAAGGAAAGATCCTTAACTAATGAATCTATAATAATAGTGATATTAGATACTTTGATAGCATTTCTTGCTGGGCTTGTTATATTTCCGGCTTGTTTTGCATTTGGAGTTAATCCAGGTGAGGGAGCTGGTTTAGCTTTTGTAACATTGCCTAATATATTCAATTCAATGCCTATGCCTAGATTATGGGGAACATTGTTCTTTTTATTTTTAGCTATGGCAGCATTAACTACTGTTGTTACTGTATTTGAAAATTTAATAGCTTTTACTATGTCTGAATTTAATATGCCTAGAAATAAGGCTTCTATATTAGTAGGAATAGTAGTATTTATATGTTCGCTTCCTACTGCTTTAGGTTTTAATGTATTATCATTCATACAGCCTATGGGACAAAATACTAGCTTTTTAGATTTATTTGATTTTATAGTAAGTTATAATTTGGTTGAGCTTGGAGGTATATATATAATAATATTCTGTGTATCAAAATATGGATGGGGCTGGGATAATTTCATTAATGAAGTAGATTCTGGTTTGGGTATAAAATTTCCTAAATTTTCCAGAGTTTATGTAACTTATTTTTTGCCTGTAATATTATTTGCTATGTTTATTATTAATTATATATATAAATTTTTTATTTAGAATATTGTATTAAATATTATAGCCAAGTATAGTTTTATACTTGGCTTTATTTATTGTTTTTTATAGTTTTTATTCATTTGTATAGTCAAAATAGTAAATATTGTCTTTAATATTTTTTTATGTTATACTTATAATATCAAATATTTTCTATAGATAATTTAATAATAAAAAATTAATTAAATTTCTAATTACAAAATATATTTATTAATATCAAGTTCAGTTACTATAATATTAATTGAATTTTTAAATAATAAAAGCATATTTATAATAGTTATATAAGTTATATGTTAATGAAATTTGCAAGATTGATAAAAATATAAATTGAATATTTTACAATACAAAATAAATTATTGATTAAAATTATATTAGGAGTTATTAAGATGTCAGAAAAAGAAATTTTTGAAAGAATAAAAAAGAGATTTGAATCTCAGGATTTTTTATCTTTTGTTGGAATGAAGCTTGAACATGTAGAAAAGGGAAAAGCTGTAATATCATGTGAGAATAAAAAAGAGTTTTCACAATATTTGGGATATATGCATGGAGGTATGGTTTCAGCTATTGCAGATACGGCCGGAGGGCATGCCGCTGCTACTATGCTTGAGGAGGGATATAAAACAGTAACTTCTGAATTGAAAATACACTTTTTAAAGCCTGTTGTTTCTAAAAAAGTAATAGCAACAGGAGAGGTTATAAGTGCCGGTAAAAGATTAATCATAGTAGAAGCTACTCTAAGAGATGAAGAAGATAATATGCTTGCCAAAATGATCTCTACTATGTTCGTAATAGAACCTTCTTAAAAATTATTTTTATAGGGCAGATATTGTAATAAGGTTTTAAAATATATTTTCATTCCACGCCCATTTTTATTTATTGCGTTTATTTATATTTTAATGCTTATTATCTTATCAATCAAATATAATTTTCTAGCTTTATTTAAATTTTTGTTATTGACACCGCACGATAAATAAGAATTAGTTTATAATTATTTACTGAATTATTAACTAGCTTAAATTTAAAATATATTTACCGTGCGTATTTATCATAATATTAATTTTATAAAGGCATATAATATTTGTAGCAATACTCATTATTAAGTATTATGATTTTTAGTTTGATATGTCATAAAAATAAATCTATATACAATTAAATTATTGACTTAATAATTTTTATTTATATACTAATACAAAATAATTGTCGAGGCAGATAAAATGGATTACAAAAAATTAAATGATATTATAGTTTCTATGAGAAGAGATCTGCATCAAATTCCTGAAGTTGGAACAGATCTTCCTCAGACAAAAAATTATGTTACAAATAAATTAAAAGAATTAGGACTTTCCTATAAAGAATCTTCACTTGACAGCGGATTAATCTGCGATATAGGAAGCGGAGATAATGTGGCTGCCATAAGAGCAGATATGGATGCTTTGCCTATACAGGAAGAAACAGGATTCGAATACGCTTCTAAAAACGGAAATATGCATGCATGCGGACATGATGTGCACACTGCTTGTCTTTTAGGTGCTGCACTTTATTTGAAGGAAAATGAATCAAGGCTGAAAGGAACTGTAAGACTTGTATTTCAGGCTGCAGAAGAATTGGCTGTAGGGGCACATAATATGCTTAATTCAGGTTTACTGAATGGAGTTAAAGCTATAGTTGGAACACATATAGGTACTTTGTCTGCGGATACTCCAAGCGGAGAGTTTATATTGAAAGAAGGTCCTTTAATGGCTTCTAATGACAGGATATTTATTAAAGTTATAGGAAAAGGTTCGCATGGAGCATATCCTCATCTTTCTGTTGATCCTATTCTTACAGCAAGCCAAATAATACAGGGTATTTATAATATAAAAAGCAGAGAAATACTTGCAACAGATCCTGTTATAATATCTATATGTATGATTCATGGCGGAACTCAATATAATGTAATACCTACAGAAGTGAATATCGAAGGCACTTTCAGAACTTTCAGTGAGGAGAATAGAGCATTCATAACAGAAAGAATAAAAGAGGTTGCAGAATCTATCGCCATAGCCAACAGAGCCAAAGCTGAAGTTGTGATAAAAAGAAGGGGAGCACCTGTTGTTAATAATGCTAAAATATACGAGCAGTTAAATGAAGTTTGTAATGAACTTGGATTTAAAAAAGCATCTCATTATAGTTTATCTATGGCTGGTGAAGATTTTGCTGATTATTTGGAGAAGATTGACGGAGCTTTTATATTATTTTCTACTATGACAGAAAAGAATATAGCTCATCATAATAGTAAATTTGAAGTAGATGAGTCAAAATTATATCAGCCGCCTGTTTTGATGAGTGAATGGGCTATTAAATATTTAGAAAATAATAAATGATTATAATTTAAAAAAGTTAATATATAGATTAAAAATTATTGGAATATACTGTGAATTATAATGAAAAACATTTAAAAAAAATAGATGAAGCCTTAGAAAAAGCAGAACTTCTTTATGATAAATGTATTTGCTGCGGACATATATGCGGCATCGATAGAAATAAGAATAAGATAGGAAGATGCAAAATTTTTGAAGATACTAATCATATAAAAACAGCATCTCATACACTTCATTTTGGAGAAGAACCTATGCTTGTAGGAGATGGCGGAAGCGGCACTGTGTTTTTTTCAAGCTGTAATTTAAATTGTGTATTTTGTCAGAATCATCAAATAAGTTCTGAAGGATTGGGTGATATAATTGATGCTGAGACTTTGTCAGATTATTTTTTGGATTTAGAAAGACAAGGTGCAGAAAATATTAATCTGGTGAGTGCGACGCATGTTATTTATCCTGTATTAAAAGGCTTAAAAATAGCTTTAGAAAAAGGGCTTAATCTTCCTATAGTTTATAATACCAATGGTTATGATACTAAAGAGTTATTAGATTGTTTAGATGGTATTGTAGATATATATTTACCTGATTTAAAATATGTATTTGATGATAAGGCTTTTAAATATTCTAGGGCTGAAAATTATTTTAGTACGGCAATAAATGCAATAGAAATAATGAAAAAGCAAACAGGGGATTTAGTAGTTAATGAAAAAGGGATTGCTGAAAGCGGTATAATAATAAGGCATTTAATACTTCCGAATAATGAGTCTGATTCTTATGATGTATTAATAGAACTTAAAGAGAGAGGTTTTTTAAATACGGCTATATCTTTAATGTCTCAGTATAATCCCAAATTTAAGGCTTGTAATTTTGAAAATATAAATAGAAAGCTGTATAAAAAAGAGTATGATGATTTAGTTGATTATGCTTTGGATTTAGGATTTGAAAATTTATTTATTCAGGAAATGGAAAGTTCTGATAATTATAATCCTGATTTTACGAAAGAAAAACCTTTTCAGATGCAGTGATATTTATTTGAATATGAAAGTTAATGTATATTAATATTTTATATTTTAAATTTAATTAAATAGTTTTATTTTGACAAAAATATTATATGATGTATAATATATAATGAGTATAGTGTTATTTATTAGATTTTAAGGAAGAAACTATGAATAAAATTTTTTCACTTTTAGAAAGCGAAGAAGTTGAAAAAAGACTAGAAGCTCTTGAAGAGTTGGCAAAAAATGTAGAAAATTCCGATAAAACTACTGTAATTAAAGCTTTAAAGCCGCATATATTAGATTGGGATGAGAATGTTCGTCTAAAAGTGGCTCAAGTATTAAAATTGTATACGGGACAATAATTATGGGAAGAATAATATCTTTTTCTAGCGGAAAAGGCGGTGCAGGCAAAACTTTATGTTCAGTTAATTTCTCGGCGGAATTAGCTTCAAGAGGATATAAAGTTTTAGTTTTTGATATAGATATTAACTGTTCAAATGTATTTATTTTATTACATGTAAAACCGCAGTCTAAATTGCAGGAATATTTTGAAGGCAGTCTCACATTAAAAGATTGTGTTATAAAAAGTGAGTATGGTATAGATGTTATTAGTGCCGGAGTTAATATACAGAGATTTGTTCAGTTTGAGAATGATTTTAATTTGTCAAACCTTGCTAAAGATTTAAAGGTTTTAGCTGAAGATTATGATTATGTTATAATAGACTATGCTGCAGGTATTACTCAGCCTATGATGCGTTTCTATGAAATGTCAGATGATATAATACTTGTTGCCAATCCGGAAATTACAGCTCTTACAGATCTTTACAGACTTATGAAGATGATTTATGTCAATAATATGACAGATAAGATGTATTTGATAGTAAATAAAGTAAAAAATATAGATTGGGCTATCAATTTATACAGAGAAATAAAAAAGGTAACGGCAAAGTTTTCTCTTGATATTAATTTGGTTCTTTTAGGACCTGTACTATTTGATGAAGAAAAGGTTATGCTATCTGTTCAAAAGAGAGTGCCTATAATAATATTATATCCTAAAACTCCTATAAAAGGCGGTTTTTCATTGGCAGTTACTAGATATTTATATGATATAGGTGTAATGAAAGATGAAAATGCAAGAGAAAAAACTTTCTCGGATTTCTTCTGATTATTATATAAAATATCGAAAAAGTCAAAGTCCTTTTATTTTTATAGCATATTTTTATTTTAAAACGGATTTTTATATTAGTAAAAATTTTTTTTATTAATAATAAAGTTCTGTATGTTTTACTTATAAAAAATTAATGATAAATATTCTAAAAGATTTATACTTTAATATAAGAAAAGAAGTAGTTTAAATTTGACAAATACAGATAATATTGGTAAACTATTAACAGAATATATTGGAGGTATATGGTTATATGAGTAAAAATATTGTTATAACTATAAGTAGAGAATTCGGAAGCGGCGGAAGATATATTGGAGAAATGGTTGCTAAGGATTTAAATATACCTTTTTATGATAAAGCTATAATAGAAATGGCATCAGATAAAACAGGATTTTCTCCGGAATATATTAAAGAAAATGAACAGAAATTAACAGGGGCTTCTCTTTTTAATTTTGCTATAGCAGGCTCTTATGCTGGCAATATGGTATTTGGTAATGGCGAGTCTTTGCAAGATACTATGTTTTTTGCACAGAGTAATGTTATAAAAGAAGTGGCTTCTAAACATTCATGCGTTATAGTAGGAAGATGTGCAAATCATATTTTGGAGGGTATGGATAATTGTATTAATGTCTTTATTTATTCTGATATGGAGAGTAAAATTAAAAGAGCAGTTAATGAATATAAATTAGACAGTACAAATATAGAAAAGATCTTAAAAGAAAGAGATAAACTTAGAGCTAAACATTATAATTACTATACCGGTAAAAATTGGGGAGATGCTAGAAATTATCATGTCTGTTTGAATAGTGATTTTATAGGCATTGATAATACTATAGAATTAATAGAAAAAATAGCTAAGTCAAAGTTATAATAAGGTATTTATTATGAATATAATAGCTGATTTACATACTCATACTTTAGTAAGCGAGCATGCTTATAGCACAGTTGATGAAATGTTAAATTCAGCTAAAGATAAAGGATTTTTAGCTTTAGCTATTACAGATCATGGACCTGCTTCCAGTGACGGTGCCAAATTAGTTCATTTTAAAGCTATGCATAGTTTGCCTAATTATATTAATGGTGTAAGACTTCTTAGGGGATGCGAGGCTAATATAGTAGATTACAGCGGAAAAGTAGATTTAAGTGAAAATGTGTTAGCATACTTAGATTTTGTTATAGCTTCATATCATGAGGATTCTATACAGCCTTTGAATAAAAAAGAACATACTAATGGATATGCTGAGATTATAAAGAATCCTCATATTGATTGTTTAGGTCATATTGGAAATCCTAAATTTGAATTTGACATTGAATATATAGTGAAATTATGCAAAGAATATAATAAACTAATAGAGATTAATTCATCATCTTTTACAGTTAGGAAAGGAAGCAGTCCTGTATGCCGTGAAATTGCTTTGGCTTGTAAAAAATATGAAACTAATATTGTAGTAACTTCTGATGCTCATTCAAAGTATAAAGTAGGAGATTTTAAAGATTCCATTGAATTATTGATGTCCATAGATTTTCCAAAGCATCTTATACTTAATACAGATTATGATAAATTGATAGAATATCTTGGTATAGAAAAATGATAGTGTTTTTTTTGATTGTAAGTTTATTGGCATCTGTAATAGGAACTGTTTGCGGAATAGGCGGCGGCATTATAATAAAGCCTGTTCTTGATTCTTTGAATGTGCTTGAAGTAAGTAAGATAAGTTTTTTATCATCTTGTACTGTTCTATCTATGAGTTTATATACATTTGTTGTATCTAAGATAAAACAGGATAGTCTTGTTGATTCTAAGGTAGCAACTCCTTTGGCTTTGGGAGGAATTATAGGCGGTATATTTGGAAAGATGCTTTTTTCATATCTTATAGCATTTTTTAATAGTGAAAATATAGCTGGTGTTTTTCAATCATCTATTTTGATAGTATTAACATTTTTTACTTTAGCATTTACAGTAAAAAATATGGGCGATAAAAAAATAAAATCTATGCATATACAAAATATATTTTTATGCGTGATAATAGGATTAGTTCTTGGTCTTTTATCATCGTTTTTAGGCATAGGCGGAGGTCCTTTTAATATAGCTTTTCTTTATTTTTTCTTTAGCATGGATTCTAAAGTTGCTGCTCAAAATTCTCTTTATATTATATTATTCTCTCAAATTTCAAATGTGTTTATAAGTGTTGCTGACGGAGACGCTTCAAAGGTTAATATGCATTATCTATTAGTAATGATTATAGGAGGAATATGCGGTGGTATATTAGGAAGATTCATAAATAAAAAAATTAATTCTAAAATAGTTGATAAGCTATTTATTATTTTGTTAATAATTATTATGTTAATAACATCTTACAATCTGTATAACTTTTCTGTTAATATATAGATAGTAAGCAAGATTAAAATGTGAGTACATTATGTTAGATATCATTATAAAAAATATAGGCTCTATTGTAACTGCCCATGGAAATGCTCCGTTATATGGTAAGCAGCAAGGAAAGATAAAAGTATATAATAATGCTTCTATAGGCATAAAGAATGGTATAATAGAGTATGTAGGAGATTCTATTAAAGAAAAAGCTAGAAAAACATTTAATGCTAATGGAGCATTAGTTACTTCTGGTCTGATTGATTGCCATACACATTTTGTATACGGAGGTTCAAGAGAAGATGAGAGGTATAATATAATCATAGATCATATGAGTTATTCTGATATAATAAAATCAGGTTATGGAATCTTATCAACAGTTAGAGACACTAGAAATCAGACAGAAAATTCACTTTATAAGAAATCAATACCAATATTGGATAAAATGCTGCAATATGGAACTACCACAGTAGAAGGTAAAAGCGGATATGGCTTAACGGTTAAAGATGAAATAAAGATATTAAAAGTTATGAAAAAACTTAATGATAATCATAAAATAGATATAGTAAGCACATTTATGGGCGGGCATGTAGTACCTGATGAATATAAAAATGACAGAGCTTCTTATATAAATTTGATATGTAATGAGATGATTCCTAAAATATCTAAGTTGGGCATAGCCGAATTCTGTGATGTGTTTTGTGAAAATTGCGGACTTGATATGGAGGAAACAGATAGAGTTCTCGATACTGCCAAGTCATATAATCTAGGTATCAAAGTTCATTCAGATCAATTAGAAACTAGCGGAGGTTCATATTTAGCAGCAAGGTTCAATGCAATAAGTGCGGAACATTTGATTATGTCTGATGACAGATCCATAGATGTTATAAAAAATCAGGATGTAATAGCCGTTCTTTTGCCTAATGCCTCTTTTTATTTGAATATGCCTTATGCAAGAGCTAGATATATGATAGATAAAGGAGTTCCTATAGCATTGGCTACAGATTATAATCCGGGATCTAGTCCTTCTTTTAATATGCAGTTTATAATGAAGCTTGCATATATTATATATAGGCTTAAACCTGAAGAGATATTGAATGCTGTTACTATAAATGCTGCATGTGCTATCAATAGGGGTAAAGAAATAGGAAGTATAGAAGTTGGTAAAAAAGCGGATATTATAGTATGGAATTGTAATAATCTTAATTTTTTACTTTATAGTATGGATAATAATTTATGCCGCATGGTTTTTAAATCCGGAGAACTTGTATATCATAATTAATATTTTTTATAATTTTTTACTCTAAATAGTATTATTTTCTCTTGACAATTTGAGTTTATTATATTATAATGTATAATAATTTCATTCATCATGGTTTTTAAATCTATAAAACTTATATAACATAATTAATGTATTTTTATAATTTTTTACTCTGAATAGTATTATTTTCTCTTGACAATTTGGGGTTATTTGATTATATTATAGTAACATGCGTATATATCTCTGTACGTTTTTTAGCTTTAAGGGAGTAGTATATATTAAATATAATGGAAGAGGAATTATTTTCTAGAAAAGAGTCTGTTAAAGATATTTTCAACATTATAGAAACTAAATTAAAGCAGGGTTTATTTGAAGAGTCTATGGAAGACTTTGATAGGATTATGTCAAAAGATTTTGAATGTGCCAATCTATATGAAAATATATCCTGCGTTAAATTTTGGATTAATAGACTTGATAAGCTTAAAACCGCTCAGAGAAACAGTATAGAATACTGCAAACTTTTAGATTCTACTTATAAGAAGTTCAATGTATTTATACATGGAAAATCTTATGATGAAAATTTAATATCAATTAAGTCTATTCATTATTATGTATATAATAAGATTATAGAGTTGATAATGCAGAGAAGTACTAATGATATTGAAGGCACGGAGGAATTGCGTTTACTTTCTAATGCTTTTATAGAGTTAAAGGATTATTCTAGGGCATTAAAATCTTATGAATATTTGAATGTTGTAGAGCCGTATAATTCAAGAACATTAAGTTATATTGCTATGCTTTATGATAAATTGGGCGATGAAAAAAAGTGTAAGATGTATATAAGAGAGGCGTTATTTTATGATCCTTTAAGTATAGAATTTGAGAATATAAGTATAGAAATACTGAGAGAAATCAGAGATATAATAATCAAAAGAGGTGTTCATAACAATAGCCAAGAAGAGATAATATTATGGATGAGTGCTTATGGAGAACTTATGAACATATTGGATGTTAAAAGACCATTAAATGAACAGGAGGAATTTGATCTTAGAAGAAACATCTCCAGATTGGAGGCAGATTACAGAAAGGTAAAACTTAGAGAAATTACCGCACCTAAACTTTTATCTTCGTACGCATTTTTAACTACTTATCTCATTATGAGACAGAATGATTCTGATATTGAAGAAGTTAAGGTATGGGGCAGAAAGATGGCTGTAATAGATAAAGAATTGCTGCAATACTACATAAAAATATTAGATAAGGAGTGATAATATGTCAGAAGCTCTACAAAAATTAGAAAAAGTGTTTTCAGAAGAAACATTTACGAGAAAACCTCTTCTTAATTATACTGCTAAGTATTTTGTTGATTTATCAGGTATTCTCAATGATATAAATGACAATGATGATATAAATTCTGCTATAGAAACTGCTAAGATGCAATTAGAGAAAAATCCGAATCATATATCAGCTTTATATGCAAATGGATTTTTAAATTTAAAAATTGAAAATTATTCAGAGATGAGCCTAGAAAAACTTTTAGGTATTTTTAAAAATGCTAAAAAATGGAATATAGTTGAGTTTATATCTCAAAAGATTTTAGATGAATATTATGAGAGTGATTATGCTTTAAGATATTTGGCTAGCTATTATCAAAGCACTAATAGAGATTCTGAAGCATTAGAAATTTGGGAAAGACTTATACGATTTGATGTTTCAAATCCGGAGCTTCCTGAAAAAATAGCTCATACCAAAGAAATGGCCGGAGATATAAGCAGTGCGGTGCATTATTATAAGATTGCTTTTGAAAGAAATCTTATGAGAGAAAGAAATAATGCTGAGAGCGATATTAAAAAAGTATTGGAATATGAACCTGATAATTATAATTATCTGCTTAAATATGAAAATTCTTTAAAAGCTCTTGTAGATTCTAACATAATGATAGATGTATGGAAGATAATATTTTTCTATTATTTTAAAAATAACAGATATAATGATGCTTTAAAGACTATTAAAAATTTGCTTAATTATGAGCAGGATATAGTAGCACAGAATAATAAAAAGGCTAAATTTTTCAGACATAGGCTTGTAGATGTTTATAAGGCTTTATATCCTAATCATACTCTTTTTGAAAAGATAGAAGAGATATCTTATATTACAAATGTTAACAAAAAGCCTAAAGATTGTATAGAAGTATTTGAAAAGTACATACAATATGATGTTGATAAATATGTTATGCATAGAAATTTCGGAGCAGGTAAGATTAAATCTATAGATATAAATAATGTTAATATCAAATTTGTATCTCAGGAAGAAGTAAGAAAAATGACATTTGATATGGCTATACAGTCTCTTACTACATTACCTGATGATGATATTAATGTTTATAAGGCTTATAAACTTAATGAAATTAAAAAAATAGCAGAAGAAAATCCTACAGAACTTTTAACTATTATTTTAAAATATAAAAAGACAATAACTACAAAAGATTTAAAGCAGGAATTAACTTCAAAGCCTTATATTGTAGTTGCTGAATCAGCTTATGCTAAATGGCTTGAAAGTGCAAAAAAATCTGTAAGAGCTTCTACTACAGTTAAATTTGATAAAAATACTTTCCTTTATAATGAAGAAGCTGAAACTTATGATGCAGAAAGTTTATCTAAATTCAATAAGACTGATAATTTCTTTGAGAGATATCAGATATATATGGAGTATTTAACTTACACTCCAAATTTAAACTCTGAAGAAGCTAAAGAGATGAATGATTATTTTGTTCGTATTTCTAAGGATAAAAATGCTCCTAATGATGAGAGAATAATAAGTACTATATATTTGAGAAGCCAGTCTAATACAGACAGCAGCATACCTTTGCTTTCAGATATTGTTAAAGATATTGATGATTATACTCATGTTTATGAGGTACTTCCTTCTTCTAATTATAGAGAGAAATTTATAAAAGCTATTTGGGACGGCCGAAGAGATGATTATTATAACATAATACTTAAAATGCTTTATTCTCCTCAGGTTAAAAATAATTATCTTATAGTCAATAAATTATTTGAAGACGGAAAAACAGATATGCTTGCCAAAACTATAGATGATATATTTCTTCATTATAGGGAATGTCCTGAATCATTTGTTTATTTTGCTCAGAAAATACTTGACGGCGAGTATTATGACGAGAGTGCAGGAGATATAAATATAAATAAAAATTCTCTTATGATAGGCTTGCTTAGTATAATACCGCATCTTTCAAAAATGCTTGATAAAAAAGAAACTTCCGCACAGGCTAGAAAACTTTTGAAAGTTGTATATGATTTAGTATTTGATAAGGCTTATCTGCTTAAATTTATAGAGAATGAGTCTGAAGAAGATGTTAAAATAATATTTGGCGAATTCCAAAAATTAGTAAATTTAGAACAGCATTATAAAACTGACATTATTTCTGCTGTTATAAAACGTTTCCCAAATTGGAAGATATAATAATATTTTAGTTTGATAACAATTATGGAGATTACAAAAATCTCCCTTTTTATATATTTATTTTAAGAAAATAATATATTGATAAAAAATCAAAAAATAATATAGCATTATTATTAATAGTAGTGTATAATATATAACAAATTTTTTAAATGGATATTATTATGAAATTAAGATTATCAAAAAGAGCATTAAAAGAAGATTTTCAAAGCAGTTTTGTAAAAATTATGCTTGAAGTAGCGGCTAAAGGTGATTTAATATCATTTGCCGGAGGTTTGCCTAATCCTGAATCATTTCCTGTAGAAGAGATTAAAGCAGCAGCAAATAAAGTCTTAGAAACTAAAGGTGCTTATTCTCTGCAATATAACAGCACTGAGGGATACGGACCTTTAAGAGAGTTCATTGCAAATAGATACAAAAAACAAGGTATGGATATAGAAGCTTCTGACATACTTATAGCTAATGGTTCTCAGCAGGCTTTAGATATTATTTCTTCATGTTTAATAGATCCTAATGATGATGTTCTAGTTGAAGATCCGTCTTATTTGGCAGCTTTACAATCATTTCATCTATATAATCCTAATATTCATACTGTTAACTTAAATGAAGATGGAGCAGATGTAGATGAGTTTAAAGATGCTATGAATAAATACAATCATAAGTTTTTTTATTCTGTACCTAATTTCCAAAATCCTACAGGAATAACATATACAAATGCTGTAAGAGAAAAAATAGCTGAAATTATGAAAGGTAAAGATACATTTTTTGTTGAAGATAATCCTTACGGAGAATTAAGATTTAAAGGAGAACATCAAAAATCTTTCGGTACATATTTAGGAGAGCAGGCTATATTAATGGGTACTTTTTCAAAGACAGTAGCTCCGGGTATGAGACTTGGATGGATTGCATGCAGACAAAAAGAATTGTATACTAAAATGAAAGATTATAAACAGCTTATAGATTTGCATACAGGAACATTTGCTCAGGTAGTTGTAAGTCAGTATCTTGAAGATAATGATTATGATGCTCATATCAAAAAAATAATAGATTTATACGGCAGACAATGCAATTATATGCTTGAGGCTATGGATAAATATCTGCCTAAAGATATGCATTGGACTCACCCTGAGGGTGGTATGTTTATATGGGCTACTCTTCCTAAAGGAATAGATGCTGTAGAGCTTTCAAGAAAGGCTGCTGATGACGGAGTGGCTGTAGTAGCAGGAGAACCTTTCTATGAGGCTAAGAGGGGCTTAGGTACTTTAAGATTAAATTATACTAATTCTAAACCTGAAGATATTGATAAGGGTATATCTATATTAGCTAAGGTTATTGAAAAAATGAGAAAGTAAAAGTAATTTAAATAATATTTAAAAATAAGGCGGTAAATGTAAAATTTACTGCCTTTTTTTATTTTAAATTATTATATTTTTATATTAAAGTTAGTATATGTTAACATTATTTTAGTATATTGTACTTTTTTTGTAAAAAAAATTCTTGTTTATTTTACTTTTTTGTTATATAATATGTTTTATAATCTATATGTTGCCTCTGCATATAAAAAATAAAAAACACTATATTAAAAAAGGAAAAAACATGATAAAAAAATTTACTTCATTTATTCTATTTTTATTTATTTTTGCTGGTATTGTATACGGACAAACAGCTAAGTCTACTTTAGATGGTATGATGCAGTCTTATAACGGAGAAATGAATGCATCTGCTACTTATGCTGAGTATGCTAAAAAAACTCAAAATAAAAGTGTTGCTGCTATGTTTAAAGCCGCTTCTGCAGCAGAGGCTTTACATGCTAAGCTTTTAAATGATATGGCTTTATCTTCTAAATTATCTACTAAAGCATTAACAGCTACAATCAATACTATTAAATCTGGTACTGATACTGATAATTTAAAAAGCGGTATAGCAGGCGAAACTTATGAGTATACAAAAATGTATCCGGCTTTCAGCAAAGTTGCTTCACAAGAAAATAATAAAAATGTTTCTGATTTAATGAATAGAATAGCTTCTGTTGAAAAAACTCATGCTGCATTATATAATAAAACTATGCAGGATTTAAATGCTAATAAAACTTTACCTACAGTTTATTATCTATGTCCTGTTTGCGGATATGTTGAAGCAGGTTCAGCTCCAGCTAAATGCCCTTTATGTAATGCTACAGCTAGTTCTTTCCAAGCTTTTAATTAATCAATAACTAATCAAAAATTATTATAGAGGCAAAAGCATTGATAATAATATTATTATCAATGCTTTTTATTTTATCATAATAATAACTTGAAAAAATATTAATAGTTTATATAATATTTTTAATAAATTTTTTAATTGGAGAAATGAATAAAATGAATTCTATGAATATTATAATAATAGCATGTGCTATTGTAATTATTTTAATTATACTTCTTATTTTGATAAAAAAATCTAAAAGCAAGCCTAAAGTCTCATTAACAAGTTCTAAAAGTAAATTTTCATTATCATCATTATTTAATACTTCATCAATCAATGACGAGTTTTTTGCAAGTTTAGAAAATACATTAATAACAGCTGATGCTGGGGTTGAAACTACAAAAGATATTATTTCAAAACTTAGAGATGTTATAGCGAAAGAGAATATAAAGGATCCTTCTGAAGCTAAAAAACATTTAAGAGAAATTTTAATATCTAAATTCATTTCAAAGAAAATAGAACTTAAAGATAAAACAATACTTTTTATAGTTGGTGTTAATGGGGTAGGTAAGACAACTTCAATAGCAAAGTTAGCTAATATATTAAAGAAAGATCATAAAGTAATATTAGCAGCAGCAGATACATTCAGAGCGGCAGCTATAGAACAATTAGAGGAGTGGGCTAATAGGCTTTCTGTTACTATAGTTAAAGGACAGCAGGCTGGAGATCCGGCAAGCGTATTATTTTCGGCATTAGATAAAGCAAAGGCTACTAATGCTGATATAGTTATAGTTGATACTGCAGGAAGATTTCATAATCAGGAAAATTTGGTAAGACAGCTTGAGAAGATGAAAAAAATAGCTACAGAGAGATTTACTGAGTTTAAATTTGTACCTATATTGGTATTAGATGCTAATGTAGGACATAATGGAATAGAGCAGGCTAAGGTATTTACTAATGCTTTGGATATACAGGGGGCTATAGTTTCTAAGTTAGACAGCACTGCTAAGGGGGGAGTAGCAATAAGCATAGCTCATTATTTATCGCTGCCTATATACTATGGAGGATTTGGAGAGAAAGTTGATGATTTCAGAGAATTTGATGCTGAAAGTTTTGTTGATTCTATATTGCAGTAATTTATAATTATTGGAGTTATATTATGTTATTGACTGTTAAACCTTCAGAAATTTTCGGATCTATTTATATTCAAATGAGTAAGAGTGATGCTCATAGATCTTTAATAGCATCATCATTAGCTAAAACGCCAAGTATAATAAAGCATTGGATTGACAATGTAAGTATTGATGTAGAAGTTACAAAAAATGCTGTTTCTAATTTTGCTGATTTAGAAGTTATTGATGATTGTCTTAAAGTTTTTCCTAAAAAAGACTATAAAAAAGAATTAACTATAGATGTTAAAGAGTCTGGAAGCAGTTTAAGATTTTTAATTCCAATAATGTCAGCATTGGGAATAACTTGCACTTTTACTGGGTCTAAAAAATTATTTTCCAGACCTATTGAAGTTTATAAAAAAATATGGAATGAGGAAGGATTAGAATTTATTCATTTAGAAGACTCCATTAAGATATCAGGTCAATTAAGAGCTTCTAATTTTAAAGTGCTTGGAAATTTAAGCAGTCAGTTTTTAAGCGGACTTTTATTTGCTTTGCCTTTGCTTGATGGTAATTCTAATATTATCATAGATGGAGAATTAGAGTCAGAACCCTATGTTATGATGACTTTGAAAACACTTAAAGCTGCAAATATAGAAACACTAAGGCATGATAATAATATAATAGAGGTATATGGTAATCAGGAATATTCAGGCATTGATTATGAAGTAGAATCAGATTGGTCGCATGCTGCCTTTTTTGCTGCTGCTGGTGCTTTGGGGGGAGAGACTACATTATATGGGCTTAATAAGTATTCTATTCAAGGTGATAAGGAAATACTTAATATATTAAAATTTATGGGAGCTTCTGTTTCTTATAATGATGATAATTCCATTACAATAAAGAAAGTAAACAGATTAAATGCACTTGATATAGATATGGCTAATATTCCGGATTTGGGTCCTATAATTACTACACTTGCCGCTACAGCAAAAGGTAAAACCAGATTATATAATGCCGGAAGATTAAGATATAAAGAAAGTGATAGAATGAGTGATTTGATGGATAGTTTCTTAAAAATAGGTGCGAAGATAGAAGTAACTGAAGATGAAATATTGATAGAAGGAGTTGAAAAACTTACAGGAGGAAACACTACTTCTCATAATGATCATAGAATAGCTATGTCACTTGCCGTTGCTTCTTCTGTTTCAGATGGTAATATAATTATAGATGATGCTGAGTCTATAAATAAATCATCTTTTAATTTTATAGATCAATTTAGAAGTATAGGCGGTAAAATAGAATTATAAACTTATAATTATTAGTTAGTATTTATTAGTAATTTCATTCTAGTTTGGATTAGAATTCTATTGCTTGATATGTATTATTTTTTATAATATACAGATTTTAATATATACTCAGAATTGTTTACTGTATTTTGATTATTAGATTTGTTTCAAAAGTACTTTTATTTATATAGACCTCAGATGCTGAATATTGTATGTTTATGTATAAAAATAATTGTTTATATAATTAATTAATAAGTTACAAAAATTTTATATATAATCTTTTCAAGTACTTTTGAAACAATTTTATTTATTTTTGTATATCTAATAAAAAAATGCCGTATATAAATTTTTTTATTCAAAATATTTTTATTTTTTCAAAGTTTAAATAATATTTATTTTGATTGATTATTAAAATATTTTTTCTTATTTCTAAATCTTAATCGCACCACTCTAAATAATGCTTCTGCTATAATATTTTTAGACATCTTTGATTGTCCGCTTCTTCTTTCATAAAATATTATAGGTTCTTCCTCTACTTTGTAGCCATTACTTTCAAAAGAATAATTCATTTCTATTTGAAAAGAATATCCTGCTGAAAGTATATTATCAAAGTTCATATTTTTTAATACAGATACTCTGAAACATTTAAATCCGCCTGTAATATCCATAATTTTAGACCCCAATACAAATGATGCATATCTATTTCCATAGTATGAAAGAAAAAGTCTTCTTAAAGGCCAATTTACAACGCTTATTCCATTGCAATATCTTGACCCTATTACTAAATCTAATTTTTCATTTTCCATTCTCTCTATAAATTTAATTACAAAATCAGGATCATGAGAGAAATCAGCATCCATCTCTATTACATAATCAGGATTGTATTGAAATGAGTGTTTAAAGCCTGCAATATATGCAGGTCCTAATCCCTCTTTTTTCTCTCTTTTTAATAAATGTACTCTATTATTGGATAAATACTTTTCTACAATATTTGCAGTACCATCAGGACTATTATCATCTACTACTAAAATTTCTATATATTCAGGTAATGATAATACTTTGTTAAGCATTTTTTCTATATTATCTTTTTCATTATATGTTGGTAATACTATGATAGCTTTCATTTTATATATGAATCTCTCCTATTTCTTTTTTAGTGTTTTTTGTTCTTTTTTAATATTCTTTTTAATATAATTATCTATATTAAACATAATATACTTTACATACCTTATATATGAAGTTCTAGGATCTATTATGTTTTTATATGAAAATACTTCATCATTATCTACAGTATAAAAAACAATATCTCCAAATAAAATAATGTCATTATCATCTATTGCATTATCCATTCCCATTAAATTAATTTTTACCCCGACAGATATAGATGTGTCTATAATTTTATATCCGACTATATACGAATTCTCATAATCTAATTCCATATCAAGATAATCAATTAAAGTTTTAAAAGTTTTTAGTTTCACTTCTTTATTTCTATATTTTACTATAATGTTTTCTTTTATATCTTCATCTCCAAAAGAGAAATTAATATTCTGCATTTGATTAAAAGGCTGTTTTATTTTCAAATCTTTTAATAATTGCTTAGCTTTTTTTATCTCTTCATTGCTCATTTCCACAGGACTTGCCAATGATAATTTATACTGCTTGTTTAATTTATACTCTTCATTATCTAATGTTCTTATAGTATTTGATTTCCTATCGTATTTTACTTGCTTTAATATTTTATCATTCTTATTATATATAGTCCATATAAATATATCTGCTAATATACTCATAATATAATTTTCTGTAAATATTTTTTTCCAATCATCTGCCGGCCATTTTTTTCCTGTCATTAATGCTTTGCTTAATCTTGATGTTTGAAATTTATATGTAGCTTTTATATTATTTTTTATACTGTAAAATTCATCTAATAAATCTTTATTTATATTATAATATTTATCTATTTTTGATATATATTCTTTTTTATTATTATCAAATATTTTTTCAATATCTAGTTTTTCATTTATATATAAAGTGAAAGAAGAAGAATCATCTTTTAATAATCTTTTTCCATCTTTATCTATTGCAAAATCAAGTATTATTTTATCAGATAATTTATCTTCAGAAATATCCAATTTTTTTGCAGCGGCTTTAAATGCTAATTTTGAAGTATTTTTTATTTGGTAGTATTTAAAATGATTTGATATATAATCAATAAGAATAAGAGAATAAAGACTTCCATTAAAAGCTAATGTTGATATGGCATAATTAGCGAGAGATATCCTTCCTGATTCACACCATTCTTTCAAATTATAAGCCACTTTCTCTATTTTATATTCTGGCTCATATACTAAATATGGAATCATTACATATTTATAAGTTGTATTAGCCCCTTCAAATATCCATCTTTCATATATACTTTTTATTACATTAATAAAAGAATTAAAATCAAAATATGAAATTATTTTATCTAAATCTTTTATTTTTGTAGGAGATTTAAGTTTTGAATATTCTAAATATATATATTTTATTATAATTATAGGTATAGCTTGATTAGAATTTTTGCTCTTTACTCCGTATAGTAAAGATTCATCTAAACATAATAAATTCTTTTCAAATTTCTTATCATAGTTATTATTTACAAAATTAACTATACTGTCAATGTCTTTAAAACCTGAATTAATTATTTTTTTATTTTTCCATTTTTTTAATATATCTCTGGCTAAATCACTATTTAAACCTTTTAAATATTCATAAGATTCTTTTTTCTTACGATTAATTATTTTTATTGCAGCTTTTCTAATATTTGAAGATTCATTTTCTAAAAGTAAGCATAGTATTTTGCTTGAGCCGAAATCTATTTCTTTACTATAAAGTTCATTTAAAAATGGTATAAAATTTTTACTGTTTTTAGTAATTTTTCTTACGAAATTTTTATTGCTGAATAAACTTTCAAAATATTCTGAATTCTTTTTAATAAGAGAATAAAAGAAATTATTAAATTCTATATTTTTTATTTGAACTGCAAACGAATCATAATATGATATCCTATCATTATAAGAATAAAAGAATATATAAGATATAAGAATATCAGCTAAAGTTACATCGAGATTAATTAAATAATCTAAGCTCTCTTGATATGTTGTTGCAAATCCTTCTTTTCTTATTAAAAGTAAATAGATTAATGCTTTATAACTATTAGTTTTCAATATTATATTAAGAAGTTTTTTAGCCTTTTTTGAGTAATCTGATAATAATAAAATGTAATATATTCTATAATTATTTAATATTGATCTTTTTATAAATTCTATATCATTGTTACTAGGTGCTATTTTTATATGATATGGGGCATAAGGTTTTAAAGCACTGAAATAACCAAATGCTGATTTTTTCACATGGAATCTTTTTATTAGATCATATCTTTTGTCATCTTCATATATTATATCATCACTTATCACTGTAATGCTGTTTGGAGTTCCTATATGTTCTACAATATTATATTTAACATAATATGAATCATACATTTTATGCATTAGCAAATCTATTTTTTTATCAGCTATTTGCAAATTAGCCATATTATCTTCATTTTTTAATAAGATTGCTGTTAATATTAGGTATATACCGCAATTATTGCTGCTTTCTAATTTTTTATATAATGAATAAAAATATTCTTTATCTCTATTGTAGGTATAATTGGCTTCTCTTAAGAAGTCCAATGCATATATATCATTTTCTATTATTCCTCTATTGATAATGCATATTTCTTTTTCTAAATTGTATCCTTCATATTTTTTACTGAATAGAGAACTATTAAATTTTTCCATAAATTATTACTCTTTAATTTGCTAGAAATAAGTTCTATTATACTATCATTTAAATAAATAATAAATACTATATTAATTTACATGTTCTTTACAGCTAATTGTCCGCAACCTGCTAATATTTCCTGACCTTGTTTAAATCTTTCAACGACTTCTATTCCATTATCTTTCAGTATTGATTTAAATCTCAATATAATATCTTTATTTGGTCTTTGTAATTCAGGGGCATGCTCCACAGGATTCATAGGGATAACATTAACTTTGAAAGGAAATTCTTTTTTCAAATTTACAAGTCTGTATGCATCATTAACTGAATCATTAATATCTTTTATAAGAACCCATTCAAAAGTAATCATTCTTTTACCATTTCTGCTGTATCTTTTAAGTATCGCCATAAGATTTTCTATAGGATACCTTTTATTAATAGGCATAATCTTATCTCTGACATCATTTTTTAATGAATGCAAAGAAACAGCTAATCTGCAGTCTAAATCTCTTTCTATTAACTGCTTTATACCAGCAACTTCTCCTGAAGTTGATATTGTAATATGTCTTATCCCTAAATTAAATCCTTTAAATGAATTTATGGTATCTATTGCTTTAAAAAGGTTTTTTGTATTTGCTAAAGGCTCTCCCATACCCATAAATACTATGGAATTGACCTTTTTAGTTACAGCCCTCATAAGTAAAAATTCGGCAAGTATCTCATCAGCAGTAAGATTTCTTGAAAGTCCCATATTCCCTGTAGCACAGAAAGCACATCCATATCCGCATCCTACCTGAGATGATAAGCAGAAAGTTACTCTGTCTTTTTTATTCAATATTACCGATTCTATTTTTTTCTTATCGTATAGAGAAATAAGTAATTTTTGTGTGCCATATTCATCTTCTGATATAGTTTCTATTTTTGAATTATGAATAAAATAATATTCATCTAATAAATTTCTTAAATTCTTAGGTATATTACTCATATCATCAAAACTTACAGCATATTTTTTGTATATCCAATTAAGTATTTGAGATGCATGGAATTTAGGGAAATTATTTTCTATACAGAATTTAGATAATTCATCTTCTGAAACATTCATTATAGATATTTTTTTAGCCATATTATAATAATTAATAACCTTTTTTAATATTATTAAAATAATAATAGCTGATAACATTATTTTTAATAAGCTATCAGCTAATTATTTTTTTCAAATTGATTGTATCATAAAATGTATTTTGTGCTTATAACCTATAAGCGATTATTTAACTCCTCAGCAGCTTTTAGTAGGGGAGCTATCGGAATTACTGCTTGATGAACTAGAACTGCTTTTATTTTTATAATCATTAACATAGAATCCTTTTCCTTTAAAAATGATACCGCTATTTAAAGATATCATTCTTTTAGCTTCACTTCCGCATTCAGGGCATACGGCTTTAGCTTCAGCAGTTATGGATTGAAATTCTTCAAACTCATGTCCGCATTTTTCACATTTATATTCATATGTAGGCATAATGTTTCCTTTAAAAATTAAATTATAGTTTAATACTATATTATTTAAATGAAAATCTGTCAAGTGAATTTATTTCTGCATTTGTTTAAGAGCCATAGATATTGCTTTATTTTTTTCTCCTTGTTCTATACCTTCTTTTATTCCTAATCTTCTTTCTTCCTCAAGCATTATTTGATTACCGTATAAATATGCCTGTCTTTTATCATATTCATTCATAATTAGTCTATTTTAATTAGGTTTTTCTTTTATTAGAAGAGTTAATAAAGTCGAGCAGTATTAAATTACTGTCTGGAGATGAGAATAAATATCTCACAAAATAGTCATTTAAAACATTAATATTTCTCATAACTTTATTATACCTAAACAACTATAATTTGTCAATTTTGAATTATTAATAAATGTAATTATAAATAATATAAAGTATTATTAATTATTAATAAAATAAGTTTTAAATGTATTGTAATAATTATATTTTAGTTAAAAATGCAGTCTTTTTGCTTCTTTGGGTCACCAAAAGAAGTGGGGGTTCGGGGGCTAGTCCCCGAAAATATTAAAAATATAAAAACTAGTTTTTAACAAACTTAAAAATTTGCAGTATATACTAAATTAACTATAAAGTTACAAGTTTAATCATAAAAATTTAGTTTCCATTTCTTTGAGCTTTTTTTAGAATATCTGCAATTTCTCTAAGTTCAAGATTCTCTGCCATATCTAAAGCAGTATCTCCATAGTCATTTTCTATATTTACATCGGCTCCTTTTTCTACTAGAAATTTAACAAATGATTCATTAGATTTTCTTGTACAAGCCCACATTAAAGAAGTGTATCCATTATAATCTTGAGCATTAATATCTGCACCTTTTTCTAATAAAACTTGAGCTAATTTTATACGATTTTCCTGAAAACTTATATTATAAAAACTACCTTCAAGCATACCAAGATATATCAAAGGAGTATATTGGTTTTTATTCTTTATGTTTAGATCAGCACCTTGCTCTATTAAAAAATGAGCTATTTCAAAGTCTGGCATAGTAGTAAGAGTTTTGTTTAAAGCTGTGTATCCTTCATTATCTTGGGCATTTATATCAGCATTTTTTGAAACTAAATATTTTATTACGTCTATATTTATTTCCAAACTAGGCTTACATGCTAATATTAAAGCAGTACTTCCTCCTTTCTGAGAGTTTACATCAGCACCGTTTTCAACTAATAATTTTACTGTTTCTAAATTATTTACACCATACATTAAGGCTGTATTTCCATAATCATCGAAAGCATTTATATCTGCACCTTTTTGTATTAAAAGTTCTACTACTTTTATATTATGAATTCTGGAAGCATACATTAAAGGAGTCTCTCCATACTCGTTTGTTACATTTATATCTGCACCTTTTTGTATTAGAAGTTCTACCACTTTTATATTATGAAGTTTGGAAGCATACATTAAAGGTGTTTCTCCATCCTCATTTGTTACATTTATATCTGCACCATTATTTATTAAAAATTCTGCAGCAGATGAATTTTCATTTTTATAATAATAATATCTATAGTCAGGATGTTCATTATCTAATGAGAGTAATAGGGGAGTTTCTACTGAGCTATGTTCAGAATGTGTTTTGGCATTTATTCTTGACTCTAAATCAAAACCATTTTCAACTAATATTTTAAACATTTCTTTATTTTTATCAAAAGATTCTGAAATTCTATAGGATGCATCAAGAAGAGATGCTCCTTCATCGTTTTTGGTATTTATATCAGCACCGTTTTTAATTAATAAATTAAGTATTTTTATAGCATTTTCTGTTTCATTTTCTTGTCCGCTACTATTATGCTCAATACTATAATATAATGCAGTTTCTCCTGCTGTATCTCTAATGTTTACATCAGCACCATTTTTTAATAAAAATTCAACCATTTCATAATTTGTATTTCTAGCAGTATACATTAATGCTGTAGCACCTGCTTTATCTTTAATATTGACATCAGTACCTTCTTCTATAAGTAATTTTGCTATATCATCATATCCTCTTACAGAAGCATTTATTAAAGCCGTTCTATCATAAGAATCTAATGCATTACAGTTTGCACCTTGCTCTAAATATGATTTAACTTTTTTTATATTATTATTTTCTACAGCGGAAAATAACGATTCATCTAAAGTTTTAGGATACAAAAGAATATTAAACAAGAATAATATAACCAATACTTTTTTCATATATACCCCTCCATGCGTATTGCATATAATTGATTATAAATTGAAAATTATTTCCTGTCAATTAAAATTTGCTTTATGAAAATGTTTAAAATATGTTTCATACTTTTTAGTTAAAAAAAAGCGTGTATTCCTCATAATTTAAATTATCACAATAATCGAAAGTATAATACCTATCAAAATAAAGAGAAAAAATAATGAAAAAACATAGATGAAAGCATGCTTTTTATATCAAATAAACTAGTACGATGTATGACTTTTACTGAAAAGATTAAAATTTATGAATAAAAGAATTTTAGAATTAAATTCAAAATATATTTTAAATATGTATCCATATTTATTAAAAGGAAATACATAGTTATGTGATTTGTCGAAAGAGGTATCGGTAAGGTGTATATTAAATACAATTATAGAAATAGCATTATGTTAAAAAATAGCATGAGTATATAATAGTACATATAGTAATGCAGCATTTATAGGAACGCCGATATGTCATTGCTATTATAGTAATAATGCATACATACAGAATAATGGCTTATAGAAAAAAGCTTTAATTATAATAGAGTTATATTATTTTATAATATGCCTTTATTTATCTCATTAAATTTTTCTTTTAAAAGTATCATATAGTCATGATATTTATTTGCAAGATTATCATCAGGTTCTATTACTGTATCATCAATTAAAGAATTTCTTATATCATCTAATGAAATTTTTTTTCCTAATAATAATATGGCAGATAAAGCAGCACCAAGTGAAGCACCTCCTGAAGGAAGTATTCTTATAGGGCATTTCCAGATATTTGCTATTATTTTTAATATTTCTTTGTCTTTTGTAGGTCCTCCTGTAACAGCAAGATCCATTTTATCTTTGGAAGTAAATTTTTCAGAGTATAAAGCTACTAAACCCAAAGAACTTAATACTATGCCTTTATAATCATTATCAAAAGAAGGAGTTTCATGGAATCTTTTTATAGGAAATGCCATGCTTATAGGTACTGATTCATTTTCCTTCTGCCATAAAATTAAAGGAATATTATCAATATTTTTTTCTAAAGATTCTGTAACTTCTTTATAATCTCTTGTATATAATTTCATTATTTCGTCCCATAATATAGCACCATTAGTTCTGCAGAATATCATAAAAGGATTTCCTATTCCGTCATACATAGCATTTGATACTCCGGAATAATCTCTGCTGTTTTCATCAATATTTAGCATATAGACAAAACTGCTTCCTAATGATAATATATCGCCTTTATACAAAACCTTTGTTTGCGGATTATCCCCGCTTCCTATACCAACTATGCATTCACTATCAAATCCGTATTTTGTTACAAAATATTCGCTTATATATCCTGCGAAACTAGAAGGATCATTTATATTCCCTAATTTTTCTTTTAAATCATTTGATACAGTATTTAATAAAGTATTATTCCACTCTCTTTTCGTATAATCCATTAAACTCATTCCTGAAGCATTTCCAAAATCTACAGGTATATTATCTTTTGCTGTTAGTATTGATGCTATAAATGTGTTTAATAAAAATATTTTATATGTGTTTTTTGATAATTCAGGATTGTTATCAAAATTGTATTTTATTATAGCACCTGTAAATCTGAGCGGAGAATTAGAAGCGGTTATTTTTATCATATTATCTTTTCCGCCTACAGCATTTCTTAACTCTTCAGCTTCTTTATGAGTACATGAAGTTCTCCATATAGGAGCATAATCATAAGAATATGAATCTTTTAATATTTCAGATAAACTATTATTTATTGATGATTTGTCTTTTAATTTTTCTATATTTGATTTATATTTTTCTGAAAGATAGACATGTCCATGCTGCTGAGCTGATATTTGTATTGCTTTTATGTCTTTTGTATTAAATTTTTCTTTTAGCTGTAATAGTGATTTATCCAATGCCACTAAAAATATATTTATATCTTGTTCTGCTTTTCCTTTTATGTTTGAATCTATCAGCAATGTATTTTTATTCATTTTTGAATGTTTTATTTCTTCTAATGAATTAAATTCTACAGAAATATTTAACTCATTTTTATAATTATCGCAATTTATAATACTTAAAGTTATACTCTGTGTGCTTAAATCTATTCCTAATGTATACATTTGCGTATCCTTGAAAATATTTATTAAATAATTTTACTAAACTATATTTGAAGTATATTAAAATATATATAAAAAATCAATATTTTTAGCACTTAATTATAAAAAACTTTATTTTTGCAAATTTTTATTAATAAATATAATTATTTATTAAACTTTATTTGAAAGTATTTGCCTTATTCATCTTTTATTATTATTTAAATATTATTTTTTGCATGTTCTAGCATTTCTTCGGCATGTTTGATGCTTGCTTCTGTGATTTCTTTTCCTGTTATCATTCTTGCTATTTCATTAACTCTCATACTATCATCAAGTTCTTCAATAGTTGATGTAACAATATCATCGCCTTCATTTTTTGTAACTTTAAAATGATTATTAGCATATATTGCAATTTGTGCCAAGTGAGTAACGCTAAGCACCTGTTTTCTTTTTGATAGAGCAGCTATTTTTTCGCCTATAACTTCAGCAATTCTCCCCCCAACACCTACATCTATTTCATCGAACACGCATGTTTCTGAATAATCTCCTAAAGAAAGTACATTTTTTAGTGAAAGCATTATCCTAGATATTTCACCGCCTGATGCAATTTTTCTAAGAGGCTGAAACATACTCTGCTTATTCGGTGCTATTATAAATTCTATATTATCAATACCCGTAGAATTAGCTTTTATATTGGCACCGTCTATATTAAGTATACCATCATCATCTTCATCTAAAGTTATTTCAACATCAAATTTTGTAGACGACATTCCTAAATCATTCATTTCATTTTCTATTGCTTTTATAAAATCTTCTTTTCTATTATGTCTTATATCCGATATCTCTTTTGCAAGTACAGAAGTTTTTTTTCTTAGTTCTTCTATTTCTTTTTTTAAGTTTTCAATATCCTCTTCAGAGAAATTTAGAGATTCTAATTTTTCTTTAGATTCTTTGGCATAAGACATTATTTCTTTTATATTAGAACCGTATTTCTTTTTTAAGTTATTAATGAAGAAAAGTCTTTCATTAAGAGATTGAAGCTCTTCAGGATCAAATTTTGTTTTGGATCTTATTTCAGTTAAAACAGTTTTTATATCTTCAAGATTTAATGTTATGCCTTCTATTTGCGATGCAATATCTGAAAGTCTATTATCATATTTGGATATGCTTTGTAATGCCGAAATGCTTCTAGTTAATTTTATATAAGCTCCGGATTCGCTTCCGAATATATCTTTATTAATAGAAGAAAGAGATGAAGCTATGCTTTCTGCATTTGACATCATTGTAATATCATTTTTTATATCTTCATCTTCATTTGGCTTTAATTTAGCTTTTTCTATTTCATCTATTGCATATTCTAAAAAAGATTTTTCTTTTAAAATATTGTTTTTATTTTGATATATTTCATTATATTGTTTTATTAATTTTATGAGTTTACTATAATGATTTTTATAATTTTCAAGTTTTTCATCAATATTTAAATAACTGTCATAAAAGTTTAAATGATTTGCCGGATTAAAAAGAGACTGATGTTCATGCTGTCCATGTATATCTACTATCAAATCTCCAAGTTCTTTTAATTCAGCTACTTTAACACCTACATTATTGATGAAAGATTTGCTTTTTCCGTCTTTTGTGATTTCTCTTTTTATATTAAGCTCATCATTATTTATTTCTATATTCCATTCTTTTAATTTATTTTTTACAATATCTGCAGATGACTGAAGATAAAAATTTCCTGAAACTATTAATCTGTCTCCATTAGCTCCAACCATTCTAGTAGAACCTTTTTCACCTGTTATAAGCTCTAATGCACTGATTATAATGCTTTTTCCTGCTCCTGTTTCACCTGTAAGTACATTGAAACCGCTGCTGAAATTTATTTTTAATTTATCTATTAATACAAAATTTCTAATTTCTAGATATTTAAGCATTATCTACCCCAATTAAGTTTATTCCTAAGTATATCATAAAACAGCCTGTTTGCACTTTGAAATATATAGCAGTTCTTATTACTTATTTTTGCTTTTATTTTATCATTATTTTTAAACTGACATATATCATATCCGTCTACTGTTATCATAGCCTTTAATGATTTTTGTGTCAATTCCAATTCTATATTATCATTCTTAGGAATAACAAGCGGTCTGAAAGTTAATGAATGAGGTGCTATAGGTACAAAAGACATAGCATCAATTGTTGGGGCAAGTATAGGACCTCCTGCACTTAAAGCATAAGCAGTTGAACCTGTAGGGGTTGCTATTACAACGCCATCTCCCACTATTGAAGATATTAGTTTACCTGATATTATAATATTTATATGTATTGCTCTGCCGTCGCATTTACTTAGAACTAATTCATTAACAGCAAGATGTTCTCTATATGTATCTTTTTCTTTTGAATAAACACTTATAGATAATAATGTTCTAGGCTCTATTTCATATAATGTTTTTTTATTTTCAAAATATTCTTCTAATATTAAATATGCTTCTTCAGGAGGTATTTCTGAGATAAAACCTAATGTACCGTTATATATTGGAAGAACAGATATATCATATTTTATTGCTATTTTTAAAGCTGAAAGTAATGTACCATCTCCGCCTATAGATATCAGCATTGATACATTTTTTAATTCTTTTGCTGCTTTTTTTTACATTATTATAAGATGATATATCATAATTTATTATTATAGCTTCTATATTATATTTTTTAATTATAGTATTTATTTTTTTTAAAATTACATCAGTATCAGTTCTAAGAACATTAACTATGATTCCTATTTGTTGCTTTTTACTGTTATTCATAATTATTAATTAATTTAATTAAAAATAAAAAAATATTAATTAATTATAACAAACAGTTATTAATATATCAAGTTGTATATTGATAATTTTTTATTTTTATAATAAACTACTTATTATGATATTATTTAGTTTAATTTATTTTTTATTAAGTTTTATTTTTACATTATTGTGTATAATTGCAGCCTTTTCAATTTATCCTTTTATCAGGTTATTTTCCAAGAGTAAAGCTTCGCAATATGTTCATACTATGGCTAAATTTTGGGGTAGAATGCTTATGAAAATGGCATTTATTTCTTTTAACATAGAAGGAAAAGAAAATTATGATCCTAATAAAACTTACTTATTAGCTCCTAATCATCAAAGTGCTTTTGATATATTTGCATGCTTTAGTATATTTAAAAATTCTTTTGCATTTGTGTCAAAGGATACTTATGGAAAAGTACCTTTAATTGGTTTTGGTATGTCTCTTGCCAATTATATATTTGTTAAAAGAGGTACGGTTGGTGCTGTAAAATCTATAGATGATATGGAAAACAGATTAAGAAATAATATAAGTATAGTTATTTATCCTGAAGGAACAAGAAGTGCTACAGGAGAAATAAAAAAGCCTAAAAGGGGGATATTAAAAATATCAGAAAGATGCCCAGATATACCTGTTCTTCCTGTTGTTATATATGGTACTAGAGATATTATGAAAGCCAGAAGCATTAAGATTGTTCCATTTAAAAAGATAACTGTGAGATTTTTAGAGCCTTTCTACTTTAAAGATATAAATGGTGATGATAATGATAAATTGGATTATTGGTATGATATTATGAGTAAAAATTATAATGAATTAAGAGATAAACTAATATCAAATTAAGTTTTGACTATTGTACTTATTTTAAAAGTATTTTACAAGATTAAGTATCAAATTATTTAATTTTAAAATTATGATGCAATATTTTATATTTTGTATAAGATTCTGTTTTTAGTATATAAATATATAGTATTTTACTAAGTATATCCGAGTGTGTAGTATATGAGCTTATCATTACAGGCATCAAATGAAGACTTTATTATAATGCATAAAGGCTGCAAATAAGTAAATATTATTAAATGCAAGTCCATCAATTAATAAATAAAATTAGTTTTGAAAAAAATGTATTATTATAAATACAGATATTTTTATAAAATTATATAAATAAAAGTTTTATCTGCTTATAATACTTTTATTCTATAATAAGATGTTAAAATGTATATATTATTTTTATGTCATACTTGAAAAAAATAATCTTCGTATTATAATTATATCAATTATGCGTTTATATTAAACCAAAAATCACTTAAAAAATTAGGAGTATAAAATTGAATATTAATAATAACGCTTCTCAGTTAAAAAAAGATATCTTGGTAAAGATTGCATTGATGTTTATTGAAGACAGGCTTGTAGAAGATATTGATAAATTACCTATAGAGATAATACCTAGAGATAGCAAATCTATAAGATGCTGTATACACAATGACAGAGAGATAATAAAGAATAGAATTATGGCAAGACTTGGAATAAGTGTTGAGGGTAAAGAGGATAGCGGAATACCATTATCCGGATATGCTAAATTAGCATTAGAAAGAGATAAACCTACTTGGCCTATGCTTACAGTTCTTGATGAGGCTTGCAATGCTTGTGTAAGGGCTAATTTTATGGTAACTAATGCTTGTCAGGCTTGTTTAGCTAGACCTTGTATAGTTAATTGTCCTAAAGATGCTATAACAATACTAGATGAAAAAAGGGCACATATAGACAGCAGTAAATGTATTAACTGCGGATTATGTTTAAAAAACTGTCCTTATCATGCTATTATTTATATACCTGTTCCTTGCGAAGAATCTTGTCCTGTTGGAGCTATTAATAAGAATGAGTATGGTAAAGAAGTAATAGATTATCATAAATGTATATTCTGCGGAAACTGTATGAGAGAATGTCCATTTGGTGCTATGATGGATAAGGGTCAGCTTATAGATGTTTTAAAGCATTTAAAGGCAGATGAAAAGGTTAATGTAATGTATGCACCTGCTATAGCTTCACAGTTTAATGCTAAGCCTGGACAATTAAAAAGTGCTTTATTAAAAATAGGCTTTAATAAGGTATGGGAAGTTGCTTTGGGGGCAGATGTTACATCCGATAAAGAGGCTGCTGAGTTTGAAGAGAGAATGGAAAGAGGGGATAAACTGATGACTACTTCATGCTGTCCTGCCTATGTAAAAGCTGTTAGAAAGCATGTACCTGAACTTATTCCTTGCGTATCTGAAACTAGAACCCCTATGCATTATACGGCTGAAATGATGCATAAAGATGATCCTGATGCTATTAATGTATTTATAGGACCTTGTCTTGCAAAGAGAAGAGAAGGTTTAGATGATGAGTTGGTAGATTATGGTTTATCTATGGAAGAGCTTGATGCTTTATTTATAGCTACAGGTACTGATGTATCAAAGGAGCCTGATTTGGATATAGAAACAGTTCCTACTGCTTCAGGAAGAAAATACGCTATGAGCGGCGGTGTTGCTGAGGCTGTTAAAGTAAGATTAAAACACCCTGAAAAATTAAAAGCTGCTGTGATTAACGGACTTGATAAAGAGGGTATGAAACAGTTAAAAGGTTATGGAAAAGTTCAGGCAGGAGAAACTCCTATTACTGCTGATACTCCTAATCTTGTTGAGGTTATGGCTTGTAATGGCGGCTGTGTAGGCGGTCCTTGCGTAGTTAAAAATCCTAAGGCTGCTACTGTTCAATTGCAAAGATATGCTGCAACAGGTAAGGAAGTAAAAAAAGACTAATAGTTTTTGATAAATTATTAAATAAAGGTAAAAGTCTTATTTTTTAGGCTTTTGCCTTTATTTTTATTATTCCGCTAATAGTTTTTCTATGTTTTTTAAATTTCTTGCTTTGGCATAATATAGAGCATCATGTCCGTTTTTATCTTTGATAGTCTTGTCGGCTCCATGCTCCAATAGAATCTTAACTATTTCAGCATAATTTAAACTGTCATTGCCAACTATGGCAACTTCTAATAATGCTGTATATGATAAATGATTAATATGATTAACATCTATATCAGTATTTTCAAGAAGAAATTTTACTGTTCCTAAATGCTCTTTTTCGCATGCTAGTATTAATGCATTTGATCCGAAAATATTTAAAACATTTCTCGTGTCAGCTTTTTTGTATATTAGTTTTATTATATTAAGCATTCCTCTTGAACTTGCATATAGAAAAGGAGAATTCAATTTCTCATCTTGTATATTGACATTTGCATCATTATCAACTAAAAGTTTAACCATTTTTACATCATTTTTATATGCAGCTATCATTAAAGGAGTTCTTTTTCTTTCATCTTGTAAATTTATATTTATTCCCATTTCTATATATTCTTTTACAGACTTTATATCACCTCTATTTACAGCAGAAAAAAAATCTATTCTTGTATCAGCCAATAAAATACTGCCTATATATAAAGTAAATGCAAATACAAATGATAATTTCATAATTGCTCCTAGTATATTTTTATTATTTATTTATATAACAAATCTTTTTTTGATTAGTTTTATTAATATAGTTTAATTATAGTTTTTACAACTATATAAATATACATTGTAGTTTTTATTATATTTTTAATAATGATATTTAAAAAATATCCGAATAAGTATTAAAGAATTATAATAATAACTGGGACTTGAAAATGCATTATATAGGTTTTTTAATGGCTTTTGTTTTATATTTTGCAGCTAATTTAAATGCTGTTGTTTATGATGTTTTTTCAAACACAAATAATATTTATTATACTACATTAAATAATATTACTAATAGTTATATATTGAGTGATAGCGACTCGGCACTTAATTATCTAAAAGGTGATACAGCTCTTGATTCTAGTATTTTACAGGGGCTTATATATAGTAAAGACATTAAAGCTATAAAAGGTGCTAATGGAGGAGATGCTATATTCTTCCATAACATTAAATCTTATGTAAAAATAGATTATTATGTAGGAGATGGTACTCATAATTTTGATGGTACTATGACAAGTTTTACTTTAGAGTTTTATTTGAATCCTTATAAAATAAGAATGAACTCTCAGGTGTTATCAAAAACTGCTATATATAATGAAAATGGTGTTACAAAATCTTCAGGTATAAAAGCTAATATTGTTAATGGCAGATTAGTTTGGCAGTTTAATAATCTATTTTCCTATAATGGAGTATATACAAATGTTATATTATCTGAGGGAGAATATTTGAAAGAAAATGAATGGAGACATCATAGTGTAAGTTTCAATGCTTCTACAGGAAAATTAGTGAAATATATAGACGGACTTGAAGAGCAGGTTGTATATTTGACTAGTACCGGAGATGCAACAGGTTCTCCTTATAATATAGAGTTTGATAATATAAAATTGGATCCTTTATATTTAGGAAATGGCTTTATAGGCGGATTAGATGCATTTTATTTTACGCCTCGTTATAAGCAGATTTTTAATTTATATAATTATACTTCAGACGGAGAGATAATAAGTAAAGTTATAGATTTTGGAAATATGAATACATTTATTGATTCAATAAATTATGCTGGAAATTCTACAAATGGAAGTTATATAGATTTGTATTATAGAACTTCAGATTATTATTTTGCTCCTGAAGATGTTAATATAGCTTGGGAGCCTTTAAAAAATTATACAAATATAATGACAAATACAATGACTAGATATATTCAGATTAGAGCGGTATTGAAGAGTAATGTTGATAGAAATGTTACACCTATATTAAATAGTGTTTCTATAGATTATCATAATCCTGCAAAACCTTTGGTGCCTTCTAATTTAAGAGTTAATGTTGTAAGCGGAACTTCTGTTATGCTAAGTTGGAATGGCTCTCATGAAAATATATCAGGATATAAAATTTATTATGGAACTAAATCAGGTGAATATAATGAAGCACAATATACACCTATAGTAATAGAGAATGTACATGAATATACAATAGAAGGACTTGAAGAAGGAAAGGTTTATTATTTTACCGTTACAGCTATAGGCGGAGAGGGCGGAAATATAGAAAGCGGTTTTTCTGAAGAAGTTTATGTAAGACCAATTCAATAAAAAGGAGTATGAACGTGTCTACTAATACTAAAGCAATGAAATTAAGTAATCTTGCCGAAGAATTATTAAAGAAAGGAGTAAATGAAGAGGCCATAGAAGCTTTGAAAAGAAGTATGAGATTAAGTACTTCTGATGATATGAAAGCATATTTACAAGTGGCTGTTTCTTTATTTGAAAACGGAGATTATGAACATGCTAAAATATTTTTAAATACTTTTTTGGAATATTGGATGGCAGCAGAAGCCTATTTTATTTTAGGGGCTATTGCTAAAAAAGAATATAGACTTGAAGAGGCTTTTGAACTTTATAGAAAAGGAATTACTTTATATACTTCATCAAATCTTAATCCTTATTATGAATTTTTATCTTTATGTACTATGCTTAAAGAAGAAGATAAAGGATTGGAAGCTGCTAAAAATGTACTTAAAATTAATGCTAAAGACAGAGTTGCTTTAGTTTATATGGCTAATTACTTCTTTAGAAATAAACTTTATAAAGAAGCTATGAATTTTTATAAGATATTAGTAGATAATAAATTGGCTGATCATAATGATTATCATTATTATGGTGTTTGTTTGCATGAAATTAAAGATTATAAGAAGGCAGAAAATATGTATTTGCAGGCTTTAGCTATGTATCCTGTTGATACTCCTGAAGTTTTAGCACTTAAAAACCTTAGAAGCAAAACTCTGAAAGATAATTATCCTAATTTGAAAGAAAGCAGAGAAAAGTATACAAATAAAATAAAAGAAAATCCTGAATCCAGTGATTATTTCCATTTAGGTAATATTGAATTTATTGATGGAAATTATGAAAAGGCTGCTGAATTTTATTCTAAAGCGAAAGAAGTTTATGAAGAGCAAGTTTGCATTTTATAATATAAGCTGTTAGTATTGCCTTTATATTTTTATTATATCTCCTGTATATATAATTTAATTTTAGATTAATATCTTAATAAATTTTTATATATCTATTTTATAAAATAAATTTTTTTATTTGTTTGTATTATATTTTATAATGAAAAATCCAAAAATATAATATAAAATTTCTTGCAAAAATATTATTTTATTTTATATTTCAATTTAATAATTATGAGTCTCTGACAAGTAAACTTGTCAGAGATTTTCGGCGAACAATTTTTATTAATTTTTAAAATAAAAATTGTAAGTGTCTAACAAGTTTACTTGTCAAAGTATTTATTTATAAATTATAATTAATACTAATTTTAAAGCTATAAACGAGCAGCTGATAACTTTAGTTGTCAGCTCTTTTAAGCGAGTTTATAGCTAGCAATAATAAACAATTTTTATTAATTAAGGAAAGCATAATGTCATATTTTGAAGAAGGTTTGCAATTATTTAGAGAAACTCAGTTTGAGAAAGCATCAGAATTATTTATTAAAGCATTAGAAGAAGACTGTAATAATTCTGAAATATATAATTATTTAGGTCTTTCTAAACAGGCATTAGGATTTTTTGAAGAGGCTATTAATTATTATAGTAAAGGTATAGACATAGATGAAAACTATGGAGAGCTTTATTATAATAGGGCAAATTGTGAATGTAATCTTGGATTTTATGAAGCAGCTATAAAAGATTATGATAAAGTTATAGAGTTAGTACCTACTCATTCAAGAGCATATAATGACAGAGGTTTTGCTAAAGGTAATCTAGGCTTATATGAAGATGCTCTAAAAGATATTGATAAAGCTATTGTCTTAGATAGTAATAATGTAGATTCTTATATAGACAGAGCATTTATAAAATTAATGTCAAAAAAATATATTGAAGCTATAGAAGATTATAAAAAAGCATTGGAATTAGATGATACAGAAGTATATGCTTATAATGGAATAGGGGATGCTAAAAGGGGTATGGGGCTTTATGAAGAAGCTATTAGTTATTATAAAAAAGTTATAGAACTTTCCAACAGTTCTTATGCTTATAATAATATAGGAGCTTGCAAAATAGGATTGGGTTTGTATAAAGATGCTATAATAGATATAAATAAAGCATTAGAAATATATGATGAATATACTGATGCTTACAATAACAGAGGAACAGCAAAATATAATTTAGAGCTCTATGAAGATGCAATAAAAGATTTTGATAAAGCTATAGAATTATATCCTCAATATTTTTATGCATATAATAATAGAGGAAATGCTAAAAGTGCATTAGGTTTATATGAAGATGCTTTAGAAGATTTTAGTAAATCAATTAATATCGAACCTAAATATATCGATGCATATTATAATAGAGCAATTGTTAAAAATAATATGGGGCTTCATAATGAGGCTGTGAAAGATTATGATATTGTAATAGAATTAGATAATAATAATATAAATGCTTATTATAATAGGGGACTTTCATATTATAATTTAGCAGATTATGAAAAAGCTTTAAAAGATTATGATAGAGTTATGGAATTAAATCCAAAATTGGCTGATGCATATAATAATAGGGGATTTACAAAATATAGTATGGGTTTATATGAAGAAGCTATAAATGATTATGATAAAGCCATAGAGATAGATGCAAATTATGAAAAGGCTAAACAGAATAAGCAAGAAGCTTTGAAAAAAATAGGAAATTAATTTAATTTTGATAATTTGAGAAAATATATTTTGAATGATATATTATGATAGTAGTTTAAAGATAAACTATAATCTCGTTTAAGGTTTAATAATTTAGATGTAAAATATTTATTAGACCTGTTTCAAAACTACTTGACAAACAATTTTATGAGTTTATTATTTTATGCTAAATTAAATAATATTAATAACAATTTAATTAAATATTTTATATGTTGTATAAATTGTATGTTTAAGCTAGAAAATGCAGTTCTTTTGGTTATTTTATACCAATAAAAGAACTGGGGTTTGGCACGACTGTGTGCTTCGCAGCAAAGCCCCAACTATAATTAAAAAAATATTAAATTAAAAAACTATAAGTATTAAGAAATTGAGTTTTGAAACAAGTCTATTAGGAATAGGAGTAGCAAACGGCAGCGGATTTATTAGAATGATTATAATAAAAATATCAAGTGTAATACCAAGAAAAGCTCTAACTCCTGCAGTTATGTTTATATCTATATTAAGCCATATAAGTTCAGGTTCAGCTTATGTTATACTGATGCCTGTAGCGTCTATGATGTTTTTTTCTTTTGGAAAGCATCCGCTCGCAGGAATTGCAGCTTCATTTGCAGGATTGGCTGGAGGACATTCAGCAAGCTATACTCCTTCTATAATAGATCCAATAATGCAGGGTTTCACACAAAATGCAGCAAGAATGATAGACCCTACATATACAGTTAATGTTTTATGTAATTATTTTTTAAGTTTCTCTTCTACATTTGCTGTGATACTAGTAGGCTGGTTTGTAACAGATAAAATAGTAGAACCTTTTTTATGGAGAACTATGCCTATTGATGAGGGAGTTACTGCAGAAAATACTGATATATCTTTAATAACTAAAGAAGAAAATAGAGCTTTTAAAACTGCTGTATTAATTTTAATATCAATGATTATTATTTTAATAGCTTTGCTTGTACCCAAAAACTCTTTATTAAGAGCTCCAGACGGACAATTGACAACTCCTGATGCCACTATTATGCAGGCAATAGTTCCTGTAATATTTTTATTTTTAGTTATACCTGGATTTGTATACGGAAAATTAACTAATAAATTTAGAACATCAAAAGATTTCAGCAATGCTATGGCTGATAGTATAAAAAATCTTGCATCATTTTTAACTTTTGCTTTTTTCTGTGCACAGTTTTTATATATGTTTGGAAATTCAAATGTAGGCACATTAATGGCAATATCATGTGCAGAGTTTTTAAAATCTTTGAATATGCCTCCTCAAATAACTATTGCTGGTATTATTCTTCTTACAGGAGTATTGGATATACTAATAAGTTCTGCATCATCTAAATGGGCAATAATGGCTCCTGTTCTTGTGCCTATGCTAATGGCTGTTGGTATATCTCCAGAATTAACTCAGGCATCATACAGAGTAAGCGATTCTGCTATGAATATTGTTACTCCTATGTTTTCATTTTACCCTTTGATTATTTCTTACTGTCAAAAATATTGTAAGAAAACAGGTGTAGGTACATTATCTTCAATGATGATACCATACAGTATAGGAATATTTATTGCTTTATTAATAATGCTCTATGGTTTTTGGGCATTAAATATACCTATTGGATTTAACAGCGGATATGTTTATCCTCCTGTTCATTAATATTTTATAATAAAGGTTTAAAAATGATTAGTAATGAAGATATTAAAAAATTTCAAATAGACAGCTTTTTTAAATATGTAAAAATACCAAGTCAGAGTAAAGGAGGTTCTGATACTATTCCAAGCTCTGAAGGTCAGATGAAACTTGCTGAAGTTTTATCCAATGATTTAAAAACTTTGGGATTACAAAATATTATATTGAACGATAATGCTACAGTAACAGCAATTCTTCCAAAAAATAAGGATAATGTTCATTCTGTTGGTTTTTTAGCACATCTTGATACTGTTGACATAGGGCTTGATGGAAATGTAAATCCTCAGATATTAACTTTTAAAGGTGATGATTTATATCTTAATAAAGAAAAAAATATAATATTTAAAGTGTTAGACCACAATGAAATAACAAATTATATTAATGAAGATATTATATTTTCTGATGGAGAAAATGTATTAGGAGCTGATAATAAAGCAGCAATAGCTACTATAATGTCAGCATTAAAATATATTATAGAAAATAATATAGAACATGGAGACATACACATAGCATTTGTACCTGATGAAGAAGTTGGATTATTGGGCTCTAAAGAATTAGATTTAAATATATTCAAACCAGATTTTGCATACACAATAGATTCATGCTAAATAGAAGAAATAGTATATGAAACCTTTAATGCTGCATCTGCTATTATAAATATAGAAGGTGTAACTGCTCATCCTATGAGTGCCAAAAATGTATTGGTTAATCCTATATTAATAGCAATAGATATAGCTAATGAATTTGACAGAAAAGAAACCCCAGAATGCACTGAAAAAAAGGAAGGCTATATTTGGATTCATGGTATAAGCGGAAATCAGAGAAATGTATCTTTAAGATTAAGCATAAGAGATCATAATAAGGCTCTTTATGAAGAAAAGAAATTAAAAATAAAAGAAACTGTCAATAAATATCAGAAATTAATTCCAAAAGCAAAGATAGACTTAACCATAAAAGATGTATATTCTAATATTGCAGATTCTATAAAAGGAGATAGATTTGCAATAGATGTTATGTATGAGGCTATGAAAAATCTTAATATAGAGGCTAAAACTTTATCTATGAGAGGCGGTACAGACGGATCTGTTTTATCATCAAGAGGGCTTCTTACTCCGAATTATTTTACTGGTGCTCATAATTTTCATTCTATATATGAGTTTCTTCCCTTATCATCATTTTATAAAAGTTTAGAAACTACTATTGAAATAATAAAAATAATATCTTCTAAATGATTATTTAAAATATTTTATTTCTTTATAAAACCATTAAATATATGCTTGACATGATAATAAAAATGCTTTATAGTAAATAGTACATAATCAGACTATAATAGGGTTAGATAAATGTTAGGATTTTTAATTTTAAAACTCAATATAATATTATTTATACATAAATCAATCACAAAAGTATTCTAAATTTAATAATTTCTATAACTTTAATAATATTATCTAAAATCTATATACCAATCTAAGAGGTGTACTATGTCGCTTAATAACAAAACTTTACAAGAAAACTCCAGTAAAAAAATATTTATAAATTATCTAATTCCAAGTATGTTAGGAATGCTTGCAGAAAGTTCTGCAGTATTTATAGACGGCTTATTTGTAGCTAATTTTATATCATCAGAAGCATTTTCAGCTATAAGTATTGTTTGGCCTATAACATCAATATCATTTGCTTTATATATTATGCTTACATTAGGTTCTATTGCAATAGCAGGAAAGTGCATTGGTCAAAATAATATAATGCGTGCTAGCTTGATATTTACTCAAACTTTAATAAGCATTGTAACTTTAACTACTCCTATATTAATATTAATTTATATATTCAAAGAAAAACTGCTTCCATTATTTGGAGCACATGGAAACATATATAATTTTTCATTAGAATATATTAATGGTATTATCATAGCTGTATTTTTTTGGGGGATAACTTATGTATTTAGTCAATTTATAAGACTTAATGGCTCTCCAAAGTTTGCATTATTAATGTTTATAACATCATCTTTAGTAAATATAATATTAGATGCATTATTTATTATAATATTAAAATTAGGTTTGTCTGGTGCTGCTTGGGCTACGGCTATTTCATATATTATTTCATTTATAATAGGATTATCATATTTTTTAAATCCGAAATGCCAAATAAAAATCATAAAAATATATGCAGGATACTCTCATATATTTAAAGCAGCATTAAATGGATTTTCAGAGTTTTTAAGTAATATCTCATCTGGTATTATAGTTTGGCTTTTCAATATAACAGCATACAAAATATTAGGAAACAACGGAATACTTATTTATTCAGCTGTAAATTATATAATTACATTTTTTATAATAATAGCTGCTGATATAGGAGAAATTTTATCATCTTTAATCAGTATTTCTTATGGGGCTAAAAATAAAAACAAAATGAAAGATTTTCTAAAAATAGGAATAATATTCGTTTCATCAGTATCAATATCAGCTTCTATAATATTACTTATAAATCCAAGTATATTAGTGAATGCATTATTAAAAAATATAGACTCAAAAACTATTCAAGATGCTATGTTTTTTGTAAGGGTATCTATACCAATATTCATATGCATTGGAATAAATATAATAATGAGTGCATATTATACTTCTATTCAAAAGGCTGGAGCTTCTGCTTTGATTGCCGCTTTAAGAACTATAATTTTACCAGTATTATTAATATTAACTTTGCCGAATATATTAGGTTTTTTAGGTCTTATTTTAGTTCTTCCTATAAGCGAGATTATAACATTAATTGTGTCAATAGCTTTATATAAAAATAGAAACCCTAATACTCTGATTAGAGATTAATTTTAATTGGCTTTGTATATCAAAAAAATTAATATACAAAGCCCATAAAATAATTAAACACTTATAATCTATAATTGAGGCAAGTACCAATTAATGCCTGTAGCTGATCTAAAATTAACAGGTATAGGATTATTTGAAGAGTTTACACCCATTTCAAAATACCATTCTAAATCTTTTAAAGGATATATTCTCACTTCAGAATAAGCTCCCCAAGTAAGAGCATGATCTAGTTTACTAGATTTTTTACCGTCATATATTATTTTATAGCCTATACTAGGTTCAAAATATAAACTAACTATATCAGAATCAGCATACAATGACAATGCAGGTGTTATTCTTAAAATATAAGGATTAGATTCATATACTTCATTTACCTCATTGGCATTATGCGAAGTATATAGTATTCTATCATAGGACTGTATATTCACCAAAGTATCAGTATTTTTATTAATAACATCTTTACCCTTTGCATCTAATGATGAATAATACAGCACTTTTATAAAAGGATTAATCCAAACGCTGTTAATGGTAGTTGGAAGAAAATAAAATCTTAACTCCAATCCAAAAGAAGAAGCACTATTAGCATTATAACTATTTTTGCCATAATTGATATAAAGTCTGACTGCATTAATAGAATCTACTCCTGTATAATATCGAATTTCACTGGTTGTACTAAAAGCAGAATAATCAGAATTGTCTTTAGCATCTGCTATTTGAAAAGGTATGCATATTCTTAAACTATCATTCATAGCATTAATCATAAAAACAGGAGTGTGAACATCTAAAGAAGAATCTATATAGGTATAATTATATCCAAGTCCTGCACTTATAATGTCCGAAGTATATGCCAAACCTAAAGAAACAGTTGCATCTAATGATAATTTACCGCCATTGATATAACTCATTATATTACCAAAATAACCTGTATCAGCCTTAAACCCCAAAGTGCCTTTAACTGTACCATTTCCCAATACAAAACCTAATTGATCCGTTCTTGCTCTAAGATGATTATTGTCTGTAAGAAAATCCATCCAATCATTACTAAAGCCGTACATACCAAATACCGATGCAGACGAGACTGCAAAATAAAAGATTGTTTTTAATAAAGTTTTCATTTATGTTTCCTTAAAAATTAATATTTTAATAGAGAGCGATTATAACAAATATAAAAATAAAGTAAACATATACATAGCATAGAATAAATAAGACACTTAATTACATAATTAACAAATCTGTATAATATACTTGTTTAAAAACTAAATTTATTTATAATTTTACAGTTAATTTTGTCAAGTAATTTTTAAACAAGCCTGTTTATTTAATTAGATTTTGATAAATAAATTATTGAAATAATTATTATAGATTAATATAATAGACTTGTTTCAAAATTGTTTAATTTAATAAAATATTTCTCTTTTTTAATCATGATAGTTTTTTATGTTTTATATATAGAGATAATAATAAAATAAGTTATGTTTTAATAAACTATGATTATAAAAAGAAAAATACTAAAAATAGTTTTGATATTTATTGATTGAGTTTTTTATAAATTTAATAAATAGGAGTTTAGTTAATGCAGAGTTTTATATTTCATAATACTACTAAAATAATATTTGGAAAAGATTCAGAAAATAATGTTTCAAAAGAAATAAAAAATTTAAATTCTAAAAAAGTATTTATAGTATATGGTTCCAAAAGTGTAAAAGAAAATGGAATTTTAGAGAAAATTGAAAATATATTAAAAAATGATAATATTGACTATTATTCATTCGGAGGTGTAAGAGCTAATCCTTCTTTAGAACATGCTCTAGAGGCAGTAAAAAATGCTTCAGATTTTAATGCAGATTTTATACTTGCTATAGGAGGAGGAAGCGTAATAGATACAGCAAAAGCAATAGCACATGCACTAGCAAATAAAGATATTTATGTATGGGATTTTTTTACAAATAAGCAAATACTTTCTAAAAGCATTCCAATAGGCTGCATACTTACAATATCTGCTTCTGGAAGCGAAGTGAGTGATGCTGCTGTACTTACCAATAAAACAGATTCAGAAAAAAGAATACTTCATTCAGATTTTAATAGACCTGCATTTGCTATAATGAATCCGTATTTCACTATGACTCTTCCATACTATCAAATAGCATGCGGTATAGTTGATATGATGATGCATACACTTGACAGATATTTTGGATATAGTGATTGTATCAATGAAACTACTGACAGCATAGCCGAAGCTATTTTAAGAACTATAATAAAAAATGGTTCTATAGCTATGAAAGATAAAAACAATTATGATGCTATGAGTGAACTTATGTGGCTTGGAAGTTTATCTCATAATGGACTTACTGGGCTTGGAAATAATTTTGATTTTATAACACATAGATTTGCTGATGAGATTGGAGCTAAATTTGATACAGCTCATGGTGCTAGTCTTGCAAGTATATGGGGTTCTTGGACAAAGTATTGTTATAAAGATAAAAAGGAAAGGTTTATACAATATTCTAAAAATGTATGGAATATAGATGATGATACGGGCTTAAAAGGAATAGAGAAGACTATAGAGTATTTTAAAGAGATAAATATGCCTATAAACTTTAAAGAGCTTGGCATTGGCATTCAAAGTGATGAAGTATTAAATTATCTTACTGATAAATGTATGCTTGGCGGCGATTTCAAGTATTTTGTGAGATTTAATAGAGATGATGTTTATAATATATTCAAGATGAGCAATAATTAAATAATAAAATACATGAAAATTTGATAAACATTTGTAAAGCTTCGTTATTACAAATGAATTATATAATTAAATATTAGATTATGTAATTTTGAAATTGTATAATTAGTGTTTATGCTATTGTATTTTAATATTTTTACAGATATAATTTCATTAAATAATAATGGAGTTTAATATGTCAGAAGTAACTATTAAAATTGATGATAAATTAAAAAATGAAGCCGATAAACTTTTTAATGATTTAGGCTTAGACTTTAATACAGCAATTAATATATTTTTGAGAACTTCTATAAATACTCAGTCAATTCCATTTAAAATAGAAGTAAATAAACAATTATACACAGATAATGATAATTTCTACAATGAAGAAAATATAAAATTTTTAAAAGAGGGATATTTGGAATTAAAGTCTGGATTAGGTCATAAAAGAGAGTTATTAAATGAATAAAATTTTTTATGACAAAGCTTGGGAAGATTATCTTTATTTTCAAAAGAACGATAAAAAA
>NZ_JH994111.1:932893-1023998 GCF_000316195.1 Brachyspira hampsonii 30446
CAAAAAATTAATGATCTCATAAAAGATATAGAAAGAAATGGTTTATTGATTGGTATAGGAAAACCAGAGAGATTAAAAGGTGAATTAAACGGATTATATTCTAGGCGAATAAATTATGAACATAGATTAGTATACTATATTGAAGATAATAATTTATTCATAGTTGGATGTAAAACCCACTATAAAAATAATTAAAATATTTCATCATTTAAATAATAAAAATTATATAAAAAATCAATATATCATAACTACAGATATTTATATAAAAATAATAATTCTGTTATATACTTTAGAAAAAGCTTATAGATTTCTTAATAAAAGATTAATTTTGTAAACTAGTGTGTGATTTTAATCCATAAGTTTCACCTTCAATATCTATAATTATATTACCTTTATTATAAGATTCTTTTCCTTTCTCATTTAAAATTAATTTATCTCTATTATCATATATTAAAGCTGCTTCTATCTTTTCTATATCCTCACTTTCATCTAATTCACAATATGCTACATAAACAGCTGGTAATAATTCTATATTATCTTGTGTACCTTGTAATGTAATGATACCTTGATTATCTTTTGGATAAAACATAATACTATGAATGTAATTATTTATTTTATCATCATTTAAAGAAAAATGTTCTTTAATTCTTTCTTGTATTCCTTTACTTTTTTTATCTTCTCTACATACTTTACCTATATATAATGGTATATCATGCACTTGATAATCTTCACCATATCTTTTGAAAAAAATGTAATATATTCCATTTTTAGTTGTTAGATTATTAATATCTTCATAATGAATCGGATTAGAAAAATTTATTTTATAATTACACATATTTTACACCCATAAAAATTATTTTTTAATAATTATACTCTATATTTTATAAAAGTAAATATGCTAATATTTAAAATTTATTTAGGAGTGTAAGTTTTTGAGATTTTTATATATAAAAAACTAGTATCCTTGTTATAATATTTTTTGAACATAAAACAAATAAAAGGATACTACTATCAGTAAAAAGATACTCTCAAATTTAAATTATTTATAGTTCAGGAAGCATTAAAAACTAAAAATATTTGTCAAGTAATAAATTTATAAAAACTTGACCTACATTTTTCAAAAATATAAGCCAAGTTTTTAATTTTACTTTTATTAAAAATATTATTTAAGCATTAAAATTATAAAGAAGCCAAAACTTCCTCTATACCTTTTAATTTATCTTCAAACTCTTTTTTCTTTCTGTTTTCTGTATCAATAGCTTCCTGTTTAGCTTTACTCATAAAGTTTTCATTAGAAAGTTTTTTGTTTACTGCTTCCAAATCTTTTTTATATTTAGATGCCTCTTTTTCCAATCTCTTTTTCTCAGCTTCTAAATCTATTATGCCAACAAGATTAACATTTATCTCACCGCCTTCAAATACTTTAACAAAAGCTCCTTTATTTCTTTGAGTATCTTTTGAAGAAACTATATTTAAGGACTCAGTAAGTGATAGCGATGATATAATATCTTTATAGCTTTCTGTTGTATTTTTGAAATAGTCTGAAGTGTATCTTATTATAACATCAAGTTTTTTGTTAGGAGGCAAATTAAATGATGAACGGGAGTTTCTTATTCCAGATACTATATCCTGAATTAAGTTAAAATCTTTTTCTATATCTTCAAATATATATTTACTATTAGCTTTAGGATATTCTCTAATCATCAATGCCTTTGAATCAATATTATGTTTAGGTAAATTAGAATATATCTCTTCTGTGATAAAAGGCATAAATGGGTGAATCATAGCCATTGACTCTTCAATGACATATAAAAGAACAGCAATAGTTTTTTCTTTTTTGCTTTCATCTTTTAAATCAAATTTACTTATCTCTATATACCAATCGCAGAACTCATTCCAATAAAATTTATAAATAGTTTGAGAAGCCTCATCAAATCTGTACTCTTTTAATTTTTTAGTTGTATCATCAATAGCTTTCTGAAGTCTTGATAATATCCATTTATCTTTATTTTCAAGTTCAAAATTATCTAAATCTTTTATATTGGCATTATCTTCAATGTTGCCGAAAATATATTTAGCACTGTTGTATATTTTATTAGCAAACTTTCCTCCCATTTTGAAAAGTTCTCTGTCAAGCCAAATATCCTGACCTCCTAATGAAGTTATGAATGATAAAGTGAATCTAAAAGCATCAGCTCCATGCTCATCAATAATTTCTATAGGGTCAATACCGTTGCCTAAACTTTTAGACATTTTTCTTCCGATTTTATCCCTTATAAGTCCGTTAAGATAAACATCTTTAAAAGGCACATCATTCATAAAATGAACTCCAGCCATAATCATTCTAGCAACCCAGAAGAATAATATATCATAACCTGTAACAAGTGCAGTAGTAGGATAGAAATATTTTAATTCTTCATTAACTTCAGGCCAGCCGAAAGTAGAAAAAGGCCATAGCCAAGAAGAAAACCAAGTATCAAGCACATCTTCATCTTGATGAATATTTTTAGATTTACATTTAGAGCATTCTGTAATATCAGTTTTGGACACCATCATCTCGCCGCAGTCATCACAGTACCATACAGGAATCCTATGCCCCCACCATAATTGTCTGCTTATACACCAATCTCTAATATCAGTCATCCAGTGATTATAAGTATTAATCCATCTTTCTGGATAAATCTTTGTATTGCCGTCATTAACAGCTTTGTATGCTTTTTCTGCTAAGGGCTTCATTTTTACAAACCATTGATCGCTGTAATAAGGCTCTACAACATTATGACATCTGTAGCAGTGTCCTACTTGGTGTTTAATATTATCCTTTCCAACAAAAGCACCTAATTTTTCAAGTTCCTGTATAATTAAAGCTCTTGCCTCTTTTACAGTTTTACCCTGATAATTAGAAGGGGTATTTTCATTGAATGTACCGTCTGGATTTAATATATTGATAATATCTAAATTATGTCTTTGAGCTATAGCAAAGTCATTAGGATCATGGGCTGGTGTTATTTTTAAAGCCCCTGTACCAAAATCTTTATCAACATAAGTATCTTTTACAAGTCTTAATTTTCTGCCTACTATAGGAAGTATCAAAACATTCTCTTCTGTAAGATGTGCATATCTTTCATCATCTGGGTGAACGGCAATAGCAACATCTGCCAAAATAGTTTCAGGTCTTGTAGTTGCTACTTCAATATATTCGTCAGTGCCTTCTACTTGGTATTTAACATGATACAAAGCTCCTGCCACCTCTTCATGTTCTACTTCATCATTAGCCAAAGCAGTACCGCAGCTAGGACAATAGTTAATAAGATATTTTCCTCTGTATATTAAACCCTGATTATAAAGCTCAACAAATACCTCTCTAACAGCATTGCTTAATCCTTCATCAAGAGTGAATCTTTCTCTCTCCCAATCACAAGAACAGCCTATTTTTTCTAATTGTTTTACTATTATAGAATGATGTTCATTAGCTACTTCCCAAGTTTTTTTAACAAATGCCTCTCTTCCCAAATCATATTTATTTTTGCCTTCGGCTTTTAATCTTCTTTCAACAACATTCTGCGTAGCAATACCTGCATGGTCGGTTCCCGGCATCCATAAAGTGCATTTACCTAGCATTCTATGAAATCTTATAAGTATATCCTGAAGCGTATTATTAAGTCCATGTCCCATATGAAGTACGCCTGTAACATTTGGAGGAGGTATGACTATAGAATATGGCTCTTTATTTTTATCCATAACGGCATGAAAAAATCCGTTTTCCTTCCAGAAATTATATAATTTGTCCTCAATATTTTTAGGAGTATATGCTCCTTCTAAAGTATGTTTCATATTCTTTTTCCTCCGATAAAATCTCAAATTAATACTAAAAATTGATATGATATTTTATACTATATACGATATTTTTCAATTATTAAAATAAACTTAATAAATAAAAAGTGCTGCCTTTAATTAAAAAAGCAGCACCAATTATTTGATAAATTTAAACTCAATTCATTCCATACACTGGATTTCCAAAATAATCATATCCAATCAAATTCAAATTATAACCATTTTGAAGATATGGAATATAATTATTATGATTTATAAGGTTATTTGTACAATAATTGTTGCAAATATATGATAAACCACTAAAAATATCAGCACCAAGATTTAAAGCATTTTTTGTAGAATTAATATTTCTTTCTTGATCATAAAAATTAGCTTTTGAAGCAAATAGCTTAGTAATTATATCTCTTATTACAGTTACTTCATGATTTTTTCTTATAAATGTTTCTTCTACATATCTGCGATTAGGATTGTACAGATATGAAAATATTTTTAACCCACAAGAAATAACTGAAGCTCCAATTGAAACATATGATACAATTTTAGGATCTAAAGTGGAATATTGAGAACTCATTAAATATTGTTCTGGTTTGGTATTATAATTTGTTGAATTGATATTCTGTTGATAAGGTACACTTGGTAACATATTGTTGGAAATAGTATTTGTATTATAATTATATGTTTTATATTTAATCATAGGAACTCCTTGTCTTAGTATTTTGAATTAATTAGTATCTTAGGATTAATACTAATTAATATATCTTGTACAAGATATATTAATTAGTATACTATAACTTTTGTTAATAGTATACTTAATTATTTATAGTATAGCTATATAGAATATTTTGTCAATAACATATTATCTTTTTTTATAAAAATAAAAAGTTCTATATTTAACTTATAATTAAATATAGAACTAAGATTTTAATGAAAAATTATTTTAGTGTTTAATAGAATATCTTACTTTACCATATTCATCGAGTTTTGGATATAAATCAAATATTTCAGATTTACTTTCAGGAATACAAACAGAAGAAGTATTGCTGATTTTCACTGTATTGTTATTAAATCTGTCTAAAACAAGACCTACTATTTTTAAAATAGTCCCTGCAGTATTTAAAATAAGCTTTTCATTATTGATAGATCGTTCTTGAGCGTAATAAAGATCTCTTCTAGCAAATAGTTTAGATTCCATATCTCTAACTATTATACGAGGCTTATCGTAAACAGATATTATTTCTAATCCATATTTACGATTTTGATAATCTAAATTGTTAGCAGCATTAGTAAGTAAATTACCTAAACCATTGCAAGTTCTGGATACCATTGATAAATTATTATAGTTTTGTCTTCTATAATTTGATATATTTTTATTTGCTTTTGTTAAATTGGACATTACTCCTCCAATTCTATATTTTTATACATTATATAATATTTTAGATTTGTATTTTGTCAAGTTATTAATAATTTTATCTATATTAATATAATGTATATTTATATATTGTGTTTTTATTTAAGTAAAAAGTATATATATTTATTTTGTAATGTAAATTATTGAATACAAGTATAATATTAAATTTAATAATATATATAATGAAAAATATAAAAACATATTTTGATATAAAATTAAAGTTCTTTTAAGTATATACACTAAATATTGTAATTATATTAAAAATTTAATCTGTAAATTTTATTTAATAGATTTTATTCTTTTATATTGCAGTCTTTTTTAAAATATGATATTCTTATACATTTGAAAGATACAAAGAAAATATGTTAGATAATGGAAACAATTATGGAGAATATGAATGAAGCTTTAGACTATATATACTCTTTTATGGGTAAAAAGACATTGCATAAAAATAGTTTTAATCATATAAACAATGTGCAAAGTATTTTAAATATTCTAGGATACAAACAGATTTTTAAAGTTATACATGTAACAGGAACAAAAGGCAAAGGATCTACAACATTAGTATTGTCTAAAATGATTTCATCTATAGGCTATAAGTCTGGAGCTTTCATATCACCTCATATAGTTAATGAAAGAGAGAGAATATCTATAAATGAAGAATGGATAAGCGAAGAAGATTTTCTCTATATAACAAAAAAAATAAAGAATATTGTAGATAATAATGAAATATATAGTAATATAACCGTCTTTGAGATATTCACAATAATGGGATTATATTACTTTTTTATAAAAGGCGTAGAGTATGCATGTATTGAAGTTGGTATAGGCGGAAAATTGGACTGTACTAATATAGTGGAGTCCTATATAAGTATTCTTACATCAATATCTTATGATCATATGGATATATTGGGATATACTATAGAAGAAATAACTGCACAGAAAGCAGGAATCATAAAACCTAATTCCGTTGTAATCTCAGCATGTCAGGAAGAAAATTCTATAAAAATAATAGAGGATATATCAAAAGAAAATAATTGCAAATTATATATTTTTAAAAAAGATTTTGATGCTGAAATAATACTCAACAGTAATGAAAAATTAGAATTTAATTATATTGATAATAATAAAAAATATAACTTTTCAACTGTTTTGCTCGGAGAACATCAGGCAGAAAATATCTCTCTTTCTTTTAAAGCATTAAATCTGCTTCTTAAAGAGGATAATAATCATACAGAAAAAAATATTAATGAAGCTATAAAGTCTTTAAAAGATTTTAATATAAATGCACGCCTTACATTTATGCATAGGAATCCTGATATAATAGTGGACGGTGCTCATAATTCAAAATCATTAGAAAGAATACTCAATACTATATATAAATGGTATGATGACATCATAATATTATTTGCTCCTTTAAGTCAGAAGGATATAAAAAATATGGCTGATGTATTAAAAAGACATGATTCGTTAATAATATTAAGCTCCCCTGATAATGTATCTCATAAAGAAACAGATAGCTATAAAACTTATCAATATTTTAAAGATAATAGTAATGTTAAGCATATACCAATTTTTCATGATGCTATTAAGGATATAAAATCAATTAATAAAAATAATAAACCTGTACTTGTCATAGGTTCATTATATGCTGCTAGTGAATTTATAAGTTTATATAAAGATATGGATATATAAAAATATTTACAAAATAATATATTATACTTGCTTTAAAACTACTTGATGGGCTTATATATAAAAATTTTATAATTAATCAATTATAAAAATATATATTATATTTTGTTGTTATTTTAGTATATAAATATGAGGATTTTACCTAATTGTCTTCGCATGCTTCTCTCTTTCGTAGATACGCTTCAGGAGATTGATTACTCTCATTATACCAAATATCTACTTCGTTTGCACGACTTTGTGATGTGCTGGCTATTTGCCGTGCAATTATAAATAAAATTAATTTTTAAACAAATCTAATTTTTCAAATATAGATTTAAATACTTAATAAATTAATTGTACAAAATTTTTATAATGCTATATGTTATTTCTAAAGTCATAATAATAATTCTTTTTGCCAAATTCTATAATAGGTAAATGTATACCAATCTGAACACCTAGATCAACAGAAGCTAATTTTCCGCTATATTTATATCCTTCGCCTAATGAGGCTAAATTATTCTTTATCTGTATGGTTGGTATGTCAAAATTAACATAGAATGATAAACTTACTAAAAAGAAATTTACACCAGTATAAAGTTTTACATAAGGTATAACTAGATTATTAAATCTTGATGATAAAGCATTGTAATCTAATAATGTATAATTGTTTCCTCTCGAATATTTACCAGATAATGGAAATTTTACACCGCCTCCTATACCTATTTGGAATATTGAAGGCTTCCATTCAAGACTAAGTCCAGTAATAATGCTATCAAATTCATGTGTGAAGTCTTGAAATTGAAATGTATCTCTATACCAGCCGAAATCTACTCCTAATACTACATAATGGAATTTGTCTATTGTAAAATAAATTGACGGCTGAAATATAACTCCTGCTTCAAATGCGGATTCTGCCTGTTCTGTTAAATACTCTGATAAAATACCAGTTTGATAAAAATTAGGACGGCTTCCAGCTAATGGAACATATAAACTCATTACAAAAATATGAGAATATGCTAATGCTGATGTTGTTATAAATATAGTTATTAGTATAATACTTTTTTTCATATTTATTCCTTAAATGCTAATGAATTGAGTAATAATTTAGAATATTTTTTTTAATGTTATAAAACTTTTAAAATTAATATGATTTCTATAATAAAGAGTCAAACTTATATATTATATTCCATTATCTCCAAATTCAAATATATCTAAATGTACACCTATTTGAGCACCTATATCAACAGAAGCTAATTTTCCGCTATATTTATATCCTTCCCCTAATAAAGCTAAATTATCTTTTATCTGATAGTATGGTATGTCAAAATTAACATAGAATGATAAACTTAAAACAACCAAATTTATACCTGTATAAAGTCTTACATATGGTATAATCGTATTATTAAATCTGCTGTATAAATCGCCTCCGCTTAATTTGGTACCATTGTTATTTTCTAAGTATGCTCCTGAAAGAGGAAATTTAACACCTCCTCCTATACCTAATTGAAATATTAAAGGACGCCATTCTAAATTAATACCAGTCATAATACTGTCAAATTGATGTGTAAAGTTTTTTGTACTAGTTTGAAATTTAAATGTATCTCTATACCAGCCAAAATCCACTCCTAAAGATATATAATTATAACTTATTGCACTCATTTTAAAATTAACTCTAGGCTGAAATATTACACCCATTTCAAATGCTGATTTTGGACTTAATGATGAAGCTGGATTTAAATTATCATTTTGATATAAACTAGGAATACTTCCTCCTAATGGAATGTAAAGACCTAAACCTAAAGAGTGAGAGTAAGCTAATACCGATGTCATTATAAGTAAGCTAATTAGTACAATAACTTTTTTCATATTATTTCCTTAAACTTTGATATTTATGATAGATATATGAAATAATTTAGTATAAATAAAAGATTAAAAAAATAAATTAATAAAAAAAATTGCAAAGATAAATAAAGAAATTTTTTAAGTATAAATATCTCACAAATCTTCATAAACCCAATGCTAGTATAAATTGTTTTATATAAAAGTCAATATGAAAACATGCTTATAATTATACTATACCCTGATGCTTATTTATAATTGATATAGTTCTCTGAGATGCACCTTTGTTTTGTATTAGTAAATTATATGCTTTTTCAGCCAAATAATTTCTGAGTTCTTCATTTTGATATGCTTCTTTTATTGTTTCTGCAAGTTTTTCTTTATCATCACATGTAAGTACAGCTTCTTTCATATATTCGTATATTTCTATAAAATTATACATATATTTTCCAACTATAACCGCTTTTTTAAAATAAATAGCTTCTAATATATTATGTCCGCCCATAGTACCCATAAATGTGCCGCCCATTATAACTAAGTCAGAGAGTTTATACCAATTTAATAATTCTCCTATGGTGTTTATAATTATTCCGTCTTCAGATGTTTTATCATAGTCAGTATAAAGGGGCATGTCATAACCTAATTTACTAGCTAGTTTTTGTATATCTTCGCCCCTGCTTATATCTCTTGGTACTATAACCATATATACTTCATCTTTAATTGCGAGTTTATTTATAGCCTTTAATATAAGTTCTTCTTCTCCTGCATGTGTGCTGCCTGTTACTATAACGAATTTATTTACTGGTATCATGCTTTCTAAATCATCTATTTTTTTTTCATCTACAAAATAAGTTATATCATATTTTAAATTTCCTGTAACAGTTATAAGAGATTCAGGCATTCCTATATATATCATATTTTCTTTATCAATATTGCTTTGAGCTAATATTTTAGTGTACATATTAAAATAAGGCTTGAAAAAGAATTTAAAATTTTTGTATCCTTTTATTTCTTTTTTTCCTATTCTTCCATTGATCATATATAGAGGTATAAGTTTTTTATGAAGCGAATATATTAGTGTAGGCCATATTTCTATTTCTGCTATCATTACATATTCAGGTGAAATTAAATTTATAAGTTTATTAATCATATGAGGATAATCTAAAGTAAGATAAAATAATTCTACTTTATCCCCATAATTTTTTTTAGCTATATCATATCCTCCTACCGTAGTAGTTGATAAATAAATGGAATAACCTTTTTCTATCAAAGTAAATATTATTTCTTTAACGGCTACTATCTCACCAACACTTACAGCATGTATCCATACAGCGTTTTTATTATTTTCCTTTGGGTATATAAATCCTAATCTTGATAAAGCCCCTTTTCTGATAGGTTTATTAAATATCATCATAATTGAAAAAGCTATAAATATTACAGGATAAAAAATATATCCGAATATTGTATATACAGACATCAAAAATTTCTGCAAAAAATTCTGCATTGATGATTTCCTTTAAGTTAAAAAATAGCTGCTATAGTCATTATAATAATAAGTAAATATACAATAAAAGAAATACCTGCCTTTACTAAAGCATGTTGTTTTCTTGTACCCCATTCACATTTAAAAAATACTATTGTAAATAAAATAAATAATAATATCTCAATAGTATTTACTATAATAAAAATAGCCTCATATATTCCTGTTTTTATATTATTATGCTCTATAATGTAAAATGCTGCTATAGGAAAAAGCATAAATATAGAAGCGTTAACTATTTTATGTATTAAAATATATTTATTCATAGTTTGAATTATACTAAAATATATATAATTGTCAAAGTAAATTTTGTTTTAAATTTAAATTATTATTTAATTTTTATAAGTTTTCAATTATAAAGCATTTAATTTATTCATTTTTATTCTTATTAAAATTCCTATAAATACTATTATAAATGTTATAAATACTGCAGAATATAAGTTTAAGTTTAATTCATATTTTAGGAAATTTATATTGCTGAATTTATTTGACAAGTTTATTAAAAGTTCTGAAAAAAATTCTGTTGTTTTAGAAGGAAAAATTGATAATGGTGTATATATTTGATATGTTATTATTGTTATTAGCGAAGATGAAAGTATTATAAAAGATATAGGCACGGCGAATATATTGGATATTATAGAAGTCATATTTAGTATTGAGAAATGATGTATGCTTAGCGGAATTACGGTTATAAGTGCAAATATATTTATAGATAAAAATATTAATAGGTTTATAGAAATATTTTTTATTAATAAAGTAATTTTATTGTTTGTATTGATATTTCTTATGTTTTTTATTATATAAAAATTGAATATCGGATAGTAAATAATTATTCCAAGTGTTGCTAAAAACGAGAATTGAAAACTTATATCTTTAATAGAATTAGGATTTAGTAGTAATATAATTAAGGCTGATAAAAATAATGCATTAATAGAATTTCTATTTCTGTCAAAATAATATGATATAAGCAGACAAAATGCCATTATACTTGCTCTTATTATAGAAACAGAAAATAATGTTATAGGCGGATATATTATTATGGTTATTATTGTTGATATTAATATTCTTTTATAAAAGTTTATAGGAAAGAATGATAGCATTAAAAATAAAATTGACAGTATCATTGAAATATGAAGACCGGATATAGAAAGTATATGAGATATTCCTGCATCTATAAAATATTGTCTTATATGATAAGGTATTATGTTTTTATCTCCTATCATTATTCCTTGAGCTATGGAGTAGGGTATAGCATGCATATTTGAACCTAATGACTTTTTTATTATGTTTCTTATTTTTATAGAATAAGCATTTATATAATTAATAATAGAAAATCCGTTTTTCTGAATTACAAAATTATTATATTGGTATATACTTGCTGCACCATAAAGCATTCTATCAGCTAAAACTTCAATTATTATTTTTGAATTGTAAATATCATCATTAGTTAATATGTTTTTATATAAATTTATTTTTGAAGATACCGTTATTTCATCATTAATAAATAATGTTTTTAATGAATTATTATAAAGCCTTATATTTCCTGCATAATCATACCAATTAGTTCCATCATAAACTTTATCCACATAAGCAATATATCTATCTCTGAAGCCAATAACTCCGTCATAGGATAATATTTTGGCATTGTATGCTTTTATTGGTTTGTCAAAATTACTAAGAGGATTTTTTAATATATCATAGTATCTAATAATTGTATAACTATATCCTATAAATAAGCATGAAAACATGAGTATTATTATAGAGATATTTAATTTATTTTTTAATTCTGATACTATTGATAAAATTATAAATATAAAAGCTATAATAATTGAAATATTAAGAAATTTATTAGTTTTGAATGCTATAGCTATACCAACAGCAAAAAATAATGTAATGTATGTTATATATGTGAGAGGATATAGAAAAAAGTTTTTATTATAATTTTTAATTTCTTTTAACGATTCCATAGAAAATAATATTTACAATAGTATCTAAATCTTTTTCATAAAGCTCTGAATTTTTGTTTTTAGCCCATTCTAATTCAAAACCTTTTATTATTGCAAGAACCGCCTCAGTTGCAAGTCTTAAATCTATATTAAACAACCCCTTTTTTACTCCGCTTCTTAATATCATTTTTATAGTATTATATTCTTCTTTATGATATTGTGCTCTCATATGTTCTATAAGAGTAAAGTCTTCAAATATTTCACTGTGAAGTGCTTCGTAAAGATTTGCTAGTTTTATATAACCTTTTTGCCTTGTTAGAATATATGCTCTTAATTTTGTTTCTGCGGTATCTTCTTTTTTTATTGCTTCATATAATTCTTTTTTTAGATCATTAGCTTCATTTTCGGCTATTGCAAAAAATATTTCTTCTTTACTTTTAAAATAATGATAAATACTGCTTTTTGATTTATGCACCATTAGAGCTATATCACTCATAGATGCCTTTTTGAATCCGTATTTTTTGAATAATCTTTTTCCAGCATTTACTATCTGTTCACGAGGAGTCATTTTGCTAACCTTTAAGCCATATTTAATTATATTATATACTGTATTTATTATTTGTCAAAGTTATTAAAATAGAGTTGTTTCAAAAGTTAATTAAAATATTAAGTATAAAAATTATTAAATAAAAGATTGAGGATATAATGTTTTATATGTTGTATAAATTACAGTTTTAGTATATTAATATGTATACTATTTTTCCTAACGCAAAATCGGAGCTTACTAGGTATTTATAGCGATAGAACTTTGTATTTCCGTAGTGGTAGAGAATTACAAAAGAAGGTGGGATGTTGCAAGTAGGCAGAGTGCAGCACTACTGTATGCTTTGTATGGCTATTATCCATAAAATTATAAAAAATTAGTTTTGAAACAAGTCTAACAAATTTATGATGTATAAATTTCTATTGAGAATTAAATATTTTTATGATAATATATTTATATGTATAATAGATTTAATATAGAAGTATTTGATAATGTAAATATTTTAAAAGAGCTTGCTAAAACTTGGCATGCTTATTATGATTTTAGAATGTCATGTATTTCATTGAAGAACTCGGAATATCTTCTAAGTATATTATCATTGATATTAAATCCTGCCAATCATTATGAGTATAAAGATATTGGTATGATATCATATAGTATATTAGAGGAATATCATTCTAAGCATAAAGAATTTAGGATATTGAAGGAGTATTCAGAAAAAGAATATAATTCTTCTATTCTTTCAAATATAGTAAGCAGTTTTGAAGATAAGACTATTATCATAGATAAAAGTTATGATGAAGATTTAAAATATATAGATAGTTTAGATTTAGATCCTCTTTTAAAATTATTAGTTTATCAAAAAGTATCTTATGAATATGTAAAAGAGTATTCCAACAGTTTTATAATATGCAGGATTGTATTTAATATATATTCATATAAATTGAAGTTATTAGACACACCAATATTATATCCGTATCAATTTTTTGAAGCTACTATTAGTGATAATTCTTCTAATGAGGAATCTATAATAAGATACCTTAAATTTTTAAGGGGTATATGTTTATATGCAGTAGATACTATAAGTTTTGTTCAAAATGATTTGATGCGGTTAAAGGCTAGACTGCTTCTTAATAAGAACTTTAAAAAACTTGCAGATTCTAATGTATTTTATATTATATTCATAACTCCTTATGTAAGAATAGTAGATTTAATGGATATGTTTAATTGGAAAAGAGATAAGGCAGCAAGATTATTATCAAAATTAAGAGATGAAGATTTATTTGCTGAAGTACGCATAAAAAAAGAAAAGATATTTATAAACAAGTACATAATAGGCTTATTTGAATCGGGCGAGGCATTAAAACCCGATGAGTTTCTAATGAAGTTTATATAAAAAATGCTTGACATTTTAAAAAAAGCATGTATAATCTTTTAATATTTTAATAATTTACATCGCGGGGTGGAGCAGTTGGTAGCTCGTTGGGCTCATAACCCAAAGGCCGTAGGTTCAAGTCCTGCCCCCGCTAATAGCCGAAAATATAGGCTTATTATTTTTGGCGGCGTGGCTCAGGTGGTTAGAGCATGCGGCTCATATCCGCAGTGTCAGGGGTTCAAGTCCCTTCGCCGCTAATATCTTATAAAAAGGCAGGTGAGTTAATTGGTAAGAGTATTCGCTAATGAAGGCGAACCAGTAGAAAGCGTTATTAAAAGATTCCGCAGAGCTTGTGAAAACGAAGGTATTTTACAAGACCTTAAAGAAAAACAGTTCTATAAAAAACCTTCTCTTGAAAAAAAACTTCAAAGAGAAAAAGCTCTTAAAAGAATGAAAAGAAAAATCAAAAAAGAACGCAGATTAGGTTTGCTTTAATTTATCTGTATTTTTTAAAAGCATTGGTATTTTTTATATCAATGCTTTTTTTATCTAATTAATATATATATACTTGAAAATATTTAATTTTTGATGTATAATTGTTTCAATTTTAAAATGAAATAATTTTAAAAGTTTAATAATGCTAATAATTTAATTTAATAATACTTATAAGGAGAAAATATATGGCAGCAAAACAGCTATTATTTGATGAAGAAGCTAGAAGAGCCCTCATGCGTGGGGTTGATGCTTTAGCTAATGCCGTAAAGGTAACTTTAGGACCGCGCGGAAGAAATGTTGTAATAGACAAAAAATTCGGTCCTCCTACTATAATAAATGATGGTGTAACTATCGCTAAAGAAATAGAATTGGAAGATCCATTTGAAAATATGGGTGCTCAAATAGTTAAAGAAGTTTCTACTAAAACTAATGATGTTGCAGGCGACGGTACAACTACTGCTACTGTTTTAGCTCAGGCTATGGTTAAAGAAGGTTTGAAAAATGTAACTAGCGGTGCTAATCCTATGCTTATTAAAAGAGGTATAGAAAAAGCTGTTAGCGAAATAGTTGCTTATATCAAATCTGAAGCTAAACAAATTAAAGGCAAAGAAGAAATTGCTCAGGTTGCTACTATTTCTGCTAACAATGATAAAGAAATTGGTGCTTTAATCAGTGATGCTATGGAAAAAGTTGGTAAAGAAGGCGTTATCACTGTAGAAGAAGCTAAATCTTTAGAAACTAGTCTTTCTTTGGTAGAAGGTATGCAGTTTGACAGAGGTTATATCTCTCCATATTTCGTAACTAACGGAGATAGTATGACTGCTGAATTAGAAGATGCTTTACTTCTTATCTATGATAAAAAAATCTCTAACATGAAAGAACTTCTTCCTATACTTGAAAAAATTGCTCAGACTGGAAGACCTTTCATTATTATCGCTGAAGATATTGAAAATGAAGCTTTGGCTACTTTGGTACTTAACAAAATGAGAGGAGTATTAAATGTATGTGCTGTTAAAGCTCCTGGTTTTGGCGACAGAAGAAAAGCTATGCTTGAAGATATAGCTATTTTAACAGGCGGACAAGTTATCAGCGAAGATTTAGGTATGAAACTTGAAAATGCTTCTGTTGAACAGCTTGGTAAAGCTAAAAAAATCACTGTAGATAAAGAAAATACTACTATAGTTGAAGGTGCTGGAAGCAAAGAAGATGTAAAAGCTAGAGTTGCTGCTATTAAAAAACAAATAGAAGAAACTGACAGCGATTATGACAGAGAAAAATTACAAGAAAGACTTGCTAAACTTTCAGGCGGTGTTGCTGTTATCAATATAGGGGCAGCTACTGAAGTAGAAATGAAAGAGAAAAAAGCTAGAGTAGAAGATGCTTTATCTGCAACTCGTGCTGCTGTTGAAGAAGGAGTAATTCCTGGCGGCGGTATTACTTACTTACATGCTCAGCATAAATTAGAATCTTTAACTTTAGAAAATCCTGATGAACAAGTTGGAGTTAATATAGTAAAAAGAGCTATAGAAGAGCCTATAAGAATGATAGCTACAAATGCTGGTTTAGACGGTTCTGTTGTTGCTATTGAAGCTAAAAAACAAAAAGGCAATATGGGTTTCAATGCTCTTACTAATGAATGGGTTGATATGCTTAAAGCTGGTATTATTGATCCTGCTAAAGTTTCTAGAAGTGCTTTACAAAATGCTGCTTCTATTGCTAGTCAAGTATTAACTGCTGAAGTTATTATTACTGATATACCAGAACCTGAAAAACCAATGCCTCCAATGCCTGGCGGCGGAATGGGCGGTATGTATTAATAAATAGCCTATAAATAATAATTAAGTTTATAATAAAAAGCCTCAGTATTTTACTGGGGCTTTATTTTTTATAATACTTGTTTCAAAAGTAATTTACAAACAATTTTAGATTTCTTTACATCACATTACATAATGCGGATTATTAGACCTGTTGCAATTTTGTATTTTTATACAGTTATGATTAAAAATATATAATATAAATTTTATTTATAGTAGTTTTATATATTATTTTTTGTTTTAAATGTGATATAATTTTATACAAATAAGATATAAAAATGCAGCCTTTCGCCACAGGCGTACTTCGTATGTGCCACACCGAAGGCGGACAGCGTCACAAAAGAAGTGGGGTTTGGCACGACTGTGTACTTCGTAGGCAAAGCCCCAATTATTAAAACTATAAATATTATTTTTAAATTTATTATATAATAATATCACTATATGTATGTACAAAATTGCAACAGGTCTATTATACTTGTTTCAAAACTACTTGACAAGATTATATATAAAAATTTAGTAATTTTATAATTTATAAAATAATGTTTTACATGTTTTATAAATAATTGCTTTGGTATGTAAATATGCAGTCTTTCGCTGTAGGAGGATTTTTCCTGCTTCTCTCCTGCTGACACCTGCCAAAGGCACGCTTCGCGAGGTGAACTTCGTCGGCACGCACAGCATCGCAAAATAAGCAGTGCAGAGCTCGGCACAAATGTGAAGCTATAACTACAGTTTAAAAATTTATAAATTGAGTTTTGAAGCAACTCTATTATATTGCAGCACAGTGTATTAGATAAAAATATTATTCATCTTCAGTTCTGCTGAAGTTGATTTTTTGAAATCTATCATACTCTTTCATAAATTTTTTTATATCAGGAATCATTATATTTCCATCACTATCAATTTTTATTGTTTTTATTTTCTTAATTTCTCTTGATGAATATTCATTATATTGAACGCCTGTTATACTCAATATATCATAAACATTATATTTGAGATTTAAAGTATTGGTTTCTTTAAATAAAATTTCTTTTTTTACTATGCTTTCTAATACTAACATGAATTTTCCAATTATATTTTTTATTTTGAAGCTATTGATGCTTCTCATAATATTGTATATTCTCATAGAAAAAAACTTTATAGAGTATTCTCTCAATGCTCTATCTGTTTTTACTAATTCTAACATATCTTCTCTTTTTAATATTTTGATTATTGTATCTTCTAATGCTATTGCTGTGGTTAATAATAAATCATTATTTTTATTAGAAGCATATCCACTGAACACTTCATTATCCGAACATATAATTCTTGTAATTTGTTTGGAGTTAAATATGCTGTATACTCCTATTTTTCCAGACATAACCATATATAGTTTTTCTGTAGTTTCTAGTTCTGTGAATATACAAGTTCCTTTATCTAATTTGTATATACCTTCTATTACAAGACATGCTGTATTTGATGGTTTTATTTTTGATATAATCTTTTTTAACTCTTCAGTTTCTCCATTTTGCTCTATGTACTTATTATATAATTTTAATGCGGCATCATCAAATCCATTATTTTTATATATTTCTGCCATTTCTAATATTGTATTTTCTTTTTTACAGTTTATATTTTTTTCTTTACTAAAGATAAAATAGTATTGATTAAGCCATAGTTCCATTAATGTTGATATATGATTATATATTTTTTCTATTATATTTACATTATCAATTTTATCTAATTCAGCTATATTTATTTCTATAGCTTCACTATCTTCTTCTGCTTTTGAAGTTGCAAAATAAGGGGCATTTATAGCAGAATTAACTAAACCTATAATATCTCCATTTTTATGATATATGTCGTAGTTTTCAGTAAAATAATTATATGATATTATGCTTCCTTTAGTTATTATATAAAAATAATTTTTTGCTTCCTGTCCATCAATAAATATTATAGACGATTTTTTAAATTGAATTTTATTATAATTTATCATTTTTAATCCTAAAATAAATCTTTTTCTATTTTTTCAGAATTTCTTTTTTTATATCTATCATATTCTTTAAAGAAATTCTTAACATTGCTTATTATAATATTTTTTTCATTTGTAATGTTAATGCTTTTTATTTTCTTTATTTCTCTTTCAACATAATCATTATAATTTATAAAAACCATACTCAATATATCATCTATTGTGTATGCTAATGATATATAATTTGTTCTTTTAAATAAAAGTTCTAATTTGACCAGACCTTCTATAACTGTTAAAATTTTTAATATGATATTACTAATATTTATAGCCTTTATTCTTAATATTGTATTGTATGTTCTAGCAGACATCATCTTTATGAGATATACTCTTAAAGACTTATCAGTTTGTATCATATTTTCAAATTCTTTTTTATCTACAACTTTGATAATGGAGTCTTCAATAGCCATAACTGTTGTAGTTACTAATTTTTTACCAAATATATCCTTGTATCCAAAAATATCATTTTCAGAATATATTACTCTAGTTATAATTTTACCATTAAAGCAGCTATATACACCAACAGAACCAGATTTAATAATATAAATATACTCACTTAAAGAAGTTTCAGCAAATATACAGCTTCCTTTTTTATAATTGAAAACTCCTTTAGATATTTCTTTGGGATCTTCTATTTTTTTTATTTTTCCCATGCTTTTTTCTATATTTTTATTGTTTTCACAAATTTTTAAAACAGCATCATCAAATCCTGCATTTTTATATGCTTTAGCTAATTCTTCTATGTTGACTTTAGAAGATGCATCAATTTTTGCATACTTTGATAAGAAATAATAATATTTTTTTGCCCATATTTCCATTATGTCTATTAGATGCTTATATATTTTATTTAATATTTCAGAATTATCGATTTTTTCTATTTCTCTAACATCAATTTCAAATGCTTCTATGTCTTCTATTACTTTTGCTGTGGAGAAATACGGCTCATTTAGAACAGCACTTATTATACCTATAATATCACCTTTTTTATTTTCATGTTGAAAATTATCTGCAAAATAACTTTCAAACAGAATTTTTCCTTTTTTTATAATATAGAATTTATCATTTGGAGATTGATCTGATATAAATAGAATAGAATTTTTTTTCAAAGTTATTTCTTTATAGTTTATCATTTTCTATACCTTAAGAAGAGATATTGATTTTTTTTGAATATTGATGTAATATTAATAATTGTTAAAGATATAATGGATAATGGATAACGGATAACATATTTAACTCCCAACTATTAAAAACAATACTGTCATTCTATAATAATTAATATTATATGTCAATAATATTTACAAAAAAATATTATGCAATATTATTATTTTATAAATTTATAAATCTAAGTTTATTTTTTTTATACATATAATACTATTTGTAGAAATTCTAAATATTAGTAATTATTAGACTTGTTTCAAAACTACTTGACAAGATTATATATGAAAATTTCGTAATTTTATAATTTATAAAATAATGTTTGACATGTTTTATAAATTATTATTTTAGTATATAAATATGCAGTCTTTCGCCGCAGGCGTACTTCGTATGCTTCTCGCCTGCCGACACCTGCCAAAGGCACGCTTCGCGAGGTGGACTTCGTCGGCACGCACAGCGAGGCGTACTTCGTATGTGCCACACCGAAGGCGGACAGCGTCACAAAAGAAGTGGGGTTTTGCGAAGCACGCAGAGCGGGGCACGACTGTGTGCTTCGCAGCAAAGCCCCAACTATAATCAAAAAAAATATTAAATTAAAAAACTATAAATATTAAAAATTTGAGTTTTGAAACAAGTCTAATATTAAGGGAGTATGGTAGAATAATTTTTTTTGCTTTATTCTAATTCCCACCCTCTATACTTATTGTTTAATTTGGCAATTTAAATTTTATTTGTTTTTGTGCTTTATTTTAATTTATTAACCCCCGCCCTAGTTTTTATTAGATTGTTTATTTTTACAACGCACGGAGAATCTATTTTCAAACATAGTGAAAATTATATTATTAATATATTTATATTTTTGAATTTAATTTACCGTGCGTATAAATAATACTCAATGATAACTTTATTACTTATTATTTGTTTTACTTTTTATTTTACTATTTACTAAATGAAGCAAGTTAGTATTATAATCTTTTTTTGGAATTTCTTTGTTTTTGTATATTAAATTTTTATATTTATCATAGTTATTTGCACTTTTGTTTCTAAATCCGCCGGACATTCTTAGAGAATACAAAATATCTCCTATAGTAATAGTTTCTGGCTGACAGCCTAAAGAATACGAAATATTTGAACCATTTGATATTTTTATTATATACATAGCTTTTTCCAATGGCTCAGATATTTCTGTAATAGTTGTTGGGGCTGTTCTAAGCTCTCTTCCTAATTCATACATAGTTATGGCTTTTTTCTTATTTATAAACCTAGAAGCTATTATATGCATGAATTCTAATGCTATAACCTCTTTTTCAGCAAATGACAGTTTTACACTATTTTTATCAACTCCGTAAGATCTGAAATATTGTATAGAATATGTTAGCTCAGCACCAAATAATATTATAATCCAAACTATATAAAGCAATAATAGTAAAACAGGTATTTGTGCAAATGAACTAGCCGAAGATAACTCTGCAGGTGCTATACTAGTAAGCATATTATTTTCACTGCTTATTGTAACTACATCATCTATTTGAAAATTATATTTTAATAATTGTTCTGATATATTTGGTGAAAAAGTTTGAAATTCAAGCATATTGGTTTCTATTGGCTTCTTTTCATAAGTAGCGGCACTTATTCCTGTACCTGCATTTTGTATAATAATATAACTTATTCTTTCTATTTTTATACTTGAAATATTATCAACATCTATCTTATCATTTTTTTGAAGCATATTAATATCAGCATTAGTAATCTCATTAATATTTTCCGTATTTTCTATGTTTTCAGTTTGATATATATTAGCATCATTTGTCATTATGCTGTTTGTGCTGCCTGTATTTATTTCTTTTACAATGTATTCTATTTTATATTTATCGCTGTCAAATATTTGTTTATAATTTTTTACATTTATGTTAAGCTTAAAATACACACTAAATAGTGTTATTATTGCTATTGCCACTAATACTGAAGATATTGTGGCATTAGACCAATTTACTTTAGTTTGCGGTACTAGTACATATAAAAATAATACTAAGAGAGATGTTGATATTATAGGAGTAACCCAAGAGAGTAGTATTTTTAATAATGCTGGAAGATAATGAAGATTTATAGATGTATATGTTATTAAAGTGAATGATATACCTATAAGTACAGGAATAAGAAAAAGTAATGCTATATAGTTAGCAACCACTCTAGGTATTGAAGTAGTAATTTTTACACGCCATATTTTTATAAATGATTTTTGTATGCTGTGAAGTATTAATGCTACACTGACTATAGTTGATATAATACCTATAAGTCCGAAGCTTGCTAAATTGGTGTTATCGGCTATATTAAGTATTTGTCTTACCATAGGTTCATAGAATGGTGCGTTTTTTTCCATCCAGTCAAAGATGAAAACAAATATATTTTGATATATATTGAATATTCTCAATATGAAAAGTCCTACTATTAGTGCTGGTATAAATGATAATGTTACAAGGTATGTTAAAGCAGCTGCTCTTATAGTGCAGTCATCTTTAAAAAAGTCTGTTACAGCAAAAACTAGTATTTTGTATGCATTTACAAAGAACTTTTGCATGGGGTTGAAAATATTCTGATCTATAGAATATATATCTTCTGAGAAAAAATTCTTTAATTTCTTGAAAATTTTTTTAATTTTTTGAATTTTAGTCATATAACACTTCTTGCAAAAAAAATTATATAATGTATAATATATAACAATTAAGCGAGGGTGGCGGAACTGGCAGACGCACTAGACTTAGGATCTAGCGCCCTAGGCATGAGGGTTCGATTCCCTCCCCTCGTAATCTTTTATATTTAATCATTATTTTTATCAACCTCTATAGAAAATTTGCATTTATTACAAACTTTTTTATATCCTGATGATGTTTTTATTATTCTCATGGAATTCTTACATTTGCAAAATGGACAATCTTCATGATTTCTAAATATTATCATTGATATGAAATCTATTATTTTACCTATACCTGATACAAAAAATAGTATTCCAAACATTAATATAAATATTATGATAATAGCTATGAAAAATATAATAACTAATAAATCCACTTTTGTATATCCATTAATATTTTTATATATTATATCTTAAATATAACTTTTTTTAAAGAAATCTGAGTATATTTTTATTGTATTTGTGTTAATATATTTGATAGGAAAATCTGACCAGCTGTCTAATTCATTATTCCATAGTCTATAATAATAATTATCTCCTTCTTTTTTCCATTCATAAGTGTAAATTTTATTTTCCTGACCATTACTACTTGTATATTCTATTTTATTATTATTGAAGAATGTGTATTTTTCATTTCCATTGATTAATTTCCAGCTTCCTACAAATCTATAATCAACTACACCTCTTTCTATGCTTATGATTTCATTTTTTTTACATGAATAGAATATAATTGATATAGATAATAATACAATAAATATTTTATACATTGACAGTCCCTTTATTTAGTATAATATATAGTATCGTAATAATTATTATAAAATGAAAAAAGTATCTATATATTACTAGCTATATATTAGAATATTGATAAAATATTTTAAACATATATAATAATGACCTTATAACAATATAGATATAGTATCAGGATTATTTATGCATAACTATTTAGAATTATTAAAAAAAGTGTTAGAAGAAGGCGAGGAAACTAAAGACAGAACAGGAGTAGGTACAAGAAGAATATTCGGACCGCAGTTAAGGTTTAAATTTGAAGGTAATAAGATACCAATCGTAACTACAAAAAAAGTATTTATGAAAGGTGTTATTATAGAATTACTTTGGTTTTTGCAAGGATCCACAAATATAAAATTTTTATTAGAAAATAATGTTCATATATGGGACGAATGGGCTGATGATATGGGAGAACTTGGACCTGTATATGGAAAGCAATGGAGAGCTTGGGAAACTAAAGAAGGAAATAAAATAGATCAAATATCAAATATCGTAAATACATTAAGAAATAATCCTACAAGCAGAAGAATTATTTTGAATGCTTGGAATGTAGGGGAGATAGATAAGATGCATCTTCCGCCATGTCATATGATGTGCCAATTTTCTGTTAATAAAAATGGCGGTATTATAGCTCATTTATACCAGCGTTCTGCGGATTTATTTTTAGGGGTTCCTTTTAATATAAGTTCTTATGCTATACTTACAAGACTTTTAGCTATGCATAGCGGACTTCATGCTTCAGAGCTAATTATGACTTTTGGAGACGCCCATATTTACAATAATCATATAGAGCAGGTAAAACTTCAGCTTTCAAGGGAGCCTTTCAATCAGACAGCTGAATTATCTATAGAAAATCGTCCTAATATATTTAGTCATATTTATGAAGATTTCAGATTAGAAGGGTATAAGTATTATCCGGCAATAAAAGCGGAGGTTGCTGTTTGATAGTTTCATTAATTGCAGCGGTTGATTCAAAAAATGGTATAGGTTTGAATGGTTTTATGCCTTGGGGACATATTAAAGAAGATATGCAGTTCTTTAGAAGTACAACTACAGGATATGCAGTTGTTATGGGACGTGTAACTTTTGAGTCTTTAGGTTCAAAGCCTCTTCCAAATAGAAAAAATATTGTTGTGTCTTCTCGTTCAAATATTGAGTTATCAGAAAAGTATGATAATCTATTTTATGAAAAATCTTTTGAAGATTCAATTTCAAAATTACTTTTAGAAAAAAATAATCAAATATTTATTATAGGCGGAGAATCAATTTATAAAAAGGCATTGGACTATGCTGATACAATATATCTTACTCATATAGATAAAGATTATCATTGCGACAGATTCTTTCCTCAAATAGATACAAGTTTATTTCATTCTAATAAATTAAAAACATTTTTTCATAATGATATTAATATAAGTATAATTAAATATACTAGAATTTAATTGAATATAATTTGAAAAATAGTTGAAAAATATAAAATCTATTATACAATTTTTACAGATGCATTACATTAAAAGCAGTTTATTTTCAGCATTTATATATATTAATTAATGTATTAAGTTATAGCTTTAATATTTGGGGTTATTATGAATTGTATAGATAATTTATTGGAACTAGCCAGTAAAGCTTTTGATAGTGCTGATTATAAGAAATCTTTAGAATATTTTGATAAATTAATTTTTTATTATGGTGATAGTGTAGAGATCTATAATAATAGAGGATTAGCCAAGAGCAGCTTGGGAATGTATGAAGAGGCTATTGATGATTTTGAAAATGTTATTAGAATAGATCCTAAATATATTAATGCTTATAATAATATAGGGTTGGTTAAGCATAATTTAGGCTTGTATGAAGAAGCTATTAATTATTATAATAAGGCTTTATTATTGGATAACAACTGCATTCAGGCTTATAATAATATAGGCCTAGCTAATCATAACTTAGGTTTGTATGAAGAAGCTATTAAATATTATATTAAAGCCATAGAAATTTTTCCGAATGTCCATACATATAATAATATAGGATTGATAAAAAATGATTTAGGCTTGTATGATGAAGCCGTTGAATATTTTAAGAAAGTTATACTATTAGATGATCGCTATACTAAAGCATATTATAATATGGGCTTATCAAAATACAATTTAAAAAATTATGATGAGGCTTTAGAATATTTTAATAAGGTTATAGAATTAGACTCCAAAAATATATATGCTTATAATAATATTGGTATAATAAATCAGGATTTAAAATTGCATAGAGAAGCTTTAGAATATTTTAACAAGGCTCTGGTATTAGATAAAAATTATTATAAGGCATATTATAATAGAGGTGTTTCAGAATTGGAATTAGAATTATATGAATGTGCCTTATATGATTTTAATATATGTGCAGAATTAGAGCCTAATTATTTTCCTACTTACTGCAAAAGAGGAGAGGTAAAGTTTAAATTAAAAAATTATAGAGAATCTTTAGAAGATTTTAACAAATATATAGAACATAGAGAAGCTGATAAAAAAATATATTTCTATATAGGATTTTGCGGATATAAATTAAAAGATTATAATAATGCCATAAAATACATTAATATGTCTTATAATAATATAAAAACATTTCTATTAAAAATTATATTAAAATTTAAACTTCTATTTGTAAAAAAATAAATATAAATTATTTTTTGTCTTAATTATCATTATAAAAGTTTTATTGCATATTAATTAATAGGTTTAAATTTATTATATATAATATATAATATTTTAGATTATATTGATATGAATTTTTTACTTTGAAGGAGATAATTTGAGATTAGAGTTAATGCTTGGCGTCAGATATCTGAGAGCCAAAAAGAAATTTTCATTTGTTTCTATTATTACAATTATATGTGTACTTGGAATACTAGTAGGGGATATGGTAATGATTACTGTACTTTCCGTTATGAATGGTTTTCAAGACGATATAAGAGATAAGATACTCGGAATGAGAGCACATATAAATATCAGTGCTTACAGCGATCAGCCTCTTACTGATTATAAATATGTAGTTGACAACATAATGAATAATAAAGAGATAACAAGTGCTTATCCTTATATAGTTTTGCCTTGTATAATGCGTTCTTATGGTTTTACCACTCTTATAACAGTCCGTTCATTTGAAGATAGAATATTCACAACTGATAAAGATTTTATAAAATATTTTAATTTTGTTGAAGGCAATAATAAAGATATGCAGACTAATGATGCTTTAATAGGATCTGAAATGGCAAAGGATTATGCTTTATCTATTGGAGACACTATTGATATAATTTCAGCTTCAGGAAGTTTTGAAAGAGGATTTAGACCTCAGAAAACTACTTTTACAATTAAAGGTATTTATAAAACAGGCTATTATGAATATGACAGTAAAATGGTGATAGTTCCTCTTACTACAGGTCAGAAGATGGTTGGTTACAATAATGCTGTTACAGGCGTTGCTGTAAAGGTAAGAAATTTTTTTGAAGCGGATAAAGTTGCCAAAAAGATTGATACAGATTTAAAAGAGTTTTATAATGTTATGCCTTGGATGCTTTTTGATAGGAATTTTTTTCAGGCTTTGCATACGGAAAAATTAATGCTTGCTTTGATACTTTCTTTCATAATATTAATAGCGGCTTTGAATATTGCTTCAAGTCAGATAATATTTGTTAAAGATAAAAGGAGAGATATTGCTATAATAAAGACATTAGGTTTAAGACCTTCAAATGTAGCTAAAGTATTCTTTTTGGAAGGAGCAATAATCGGTTTAATAGGTACTGTACTAGGTGTAATATGCGGTATATTACTTGCTAATTATGTTAATGAGGCTTTGGAAGGATTAAGAATTATAATGCAGTTTATAGTTAATATTATTTGGTTTATTCCTTCAAAAATAAGTGCCGGAATATCAATACCAATAGTTCCTGACTTTTTCCCATCAGATATTTATTATGTAAGCGGAGGACTTCCCTCTATAATACATGCTTCTCAGGTTATAATGGTTGCTAGTATTTCATTCTTACTTTCTGTTTTATTTGCAATAATACCTGCTTATATAGCAAGCAGATATAAACCTGCGGAGGTACTTAGATATGAGTGATAATAAAGAAGTTCTTATTAATATAGAAAATTTAAAAAAGACTTATGCCGGACCTCCTAAAGTAGAAGTGTTAAAATCTATAAGTTTAAAAGTTTATAGAAATGAAATACTTGCTGTAACAGGAGAATCAGGCAGCGGAAAAACTACTCTTTTAAATTTAATAGGCGGAATAGATGATATTACAGACGGCAGTATATATATATTGGGCAATAATATTGGCAAAATGAATGAGGGACAATTAGCACATTTTAGAAATAGTTCTCTTGGGTATGTATTTCAGTTTCATAATTTACTTGGTGAGTTTAGTGCTTTAGAAAATGTTATGATTCCATCTTTAATGCTTAAATATAATAAAAAAGAAGCAAGAGAAAAAGCTGAGAACCTTCTTGAAACTGTTGGTTTGAAAGATAGAATGGAGCATAGAATAGGTGAGCTTTCAGGAGGCGAGGCACAAAGAGTTGCTATTGCAAGGGCTTTAATAAATAAGCCTAGTGTTGTATTGGCTGATGAACCCACTGGAAATTTAGATAAAAAAAATGCTGAGGTAGTAAGAGAATTATTATGGAATATGACAAAGCAAAGTAATGCCTCTTTGATAATTGTTACTCATTCTGTTTCTATTGCTAATATGGCTGATAGAAAACTTCGTTTGGAATACGGCGAGAATTTAATAGAATATTGAAATATAAAATATTTTAATATAGAATATTTAACGAATAAACAAATATAAGATTATACTAGGAATATAAAATTATGCTTATAAAAAAATTAAAAGAATTCTTTAAAAAAGATAACAGACCATTTGATCATGGTGCTGTTACAGAAGAACATATGAAAAAGTATTATACAAAAGTTGAAAAGCATCCTTATAGAAGAATGTTTTCTTATGCAATGCGTCATAAAAAATTATTTATACCATCTTTTATACTAAGTGTTGGATATACAATAATAAATATACTTCCTCCGTTTTTCGGACAAATGGCTATAGCTATAACAGGTGGAAAAAGAGTTGATATCTTGGATAAAATACCATTTGTTGCTGATTTAGCGGCAAGATTTGGTAATATAAGTACAAAAGATATAGCCCAGCAATTTTTATCGGCTGATTCTATAGCAAATCCAGTCATAATGGCACAGTTTGCTTTTATTATTATAATAGGATTTATTTATGTTTTATTTAGAGTTGGTTTTGACTATGTAAAAACTTTTCTTTTTGCCTTTACGGCACAAGAAATAGGTAAAGATGTTCGTGCTGATATGTTAAAAGGACTTATGAATACTGATATTGCATATTTTAAACAGGAAAAAGAGGGCGATTTAATGAGCCGAGTTATCAATGAGTCAGGAACAATAGAGAATTTTTTATCTAGTACATTGCCTAATATGATTACAGTTCCTTTAACTTTAATACTTACATTGGCTATGCTGCTTATATTAAATGTAAAACTTACTATAGCTTGTTTTGTGGCTGCACCTTTAATAGCTTTGGGTATAGATAAGGTATCTAAACTTATAAGAACAAGAGTTACAGCACAGCAGAATTTGTTAGGCAGTACAACTTCTGTTATTCAGGAAGATATAAGAGGAATAGAGGTTATAAAAATATTTTCTAAAGAGGATACCGAAGTTTCAAGATATAAAACTTTATATGGTGAGCTTATTAATTTAATGAGAAAGATTAGCTTGCTAACATCTTTAAATAGACCTATGACAGAGTTAGTTATGATAGTAGCTATGCTTGTTATACTTGCTTACGGCGGATTTTTAATATTTAAAGGAGAGATGCCTTTTGAGTTTTTATGGGGATTTTTACTTTATATGCTTAATATATCAACCCCTGTTAGAGATTTATCTGGTATAGTTATAAATTTACAGATGACTAAGGGGATAGCTTTAAGGGTATTTCAGATTATAGATTTACCTGCTGAAAATGTTGATGATAAAACTAAAAAAGAAATGAAGCCGATAGAACATTCTATTACTTTTGAAAATGTTCATTTTGAGTATCCTAGAAGAAGCGATGCAGAACCTTTTCATTTGGGACCTATAAGTTTTAGCGTAAAAAAGGGAGATGTAGTTGCTTTCGTTGGTAATTCAGGCGGCGGTAAAACTACTTTGATAAGTTTGATACCGAAACTATTTACCCCAAGCGAAGGAGTTATAAGGTTCGATGGAATTGATATCAATGAGTTAAATACAAGAAGTGTGAGAAATCAAATAGGGGTAGTATCTCAGGAAAATATTTTATTTTATGGAACTGTAAGAGAAAATATTTTATATGCTAATCCTGATGCTACAGATGATGATTTGGTAAGGGCGGCAAAAATAGCACATGCTGATGAGTTTATTTTGAAATTACCTAATGGATATGACACGCATATAGGACCAAGAGGTGTAATGCTTTCAGGAGGACAGCGTCAAAGAATAGCATTAGCAAGAGCTGTAGTTAAAAGACCTTCTATATTGATACTTGATGAGGCTACTAGTGCTTTGGATACTGAAAGTGAAATGTATGTTCAAAAGGCTTTAAATGAAATTATTAACCTCCAAACTACATTTGTTATAGCACATAGACTTTCTACTATCAAAAATGCTACATATATATGTGTAGTTGAAGATGGTAAGATAACTGAATCAGGTACTCATGAAGAATTGATGAAAAGAGGCGGAAAATATCAATACCTATATTCATTACAATTTAGAGATGAATAAATTAGATATAGATAAATAAAAAAATAAAAATAGCTGTTTTAATAATTAAGTTTATTAAAACTAAGCATTTTTTATTAAAAGATGAAAATTAATAAAATTATTTAGTTTTGATTTTGTTCTTCAGTTGCTATACTAAGTCTTGTAAAACCAGCATTTTTCACGCTATCTATAACAGATATTAAAGTTTGAGTTTTTACATCTTGATCTGAGCGTATCTCTACAGGTTTTTCCAATTCTCCTTCTGTGTCTGCTAATTTTTTCAGATCTGCCTCAATATCTTCAGATAAATATCCGTTTATGTATTTTTCTCCATCTTTTGATATGCTTATCACTACGGTATCATTTTTTTCTGAGCCTACTGCAGATGTAGATTTAGGCAGGCTTATTTCTATTTGCGGTGTAACTATAATTGTTGAACCCACCATGAAAAATATAAGCAAATTAAATACTATATCTATCATAGGAGTTAAATCTATCCCGCTTTTTATATTAAATCTTCTTCTAAACTTCATTATTTATCACTGCTAACTACTATTCAACTTTTATAGTTCTAACATTGCTTAAGAAATGCTGACCTTTATAAAGAATAGAAATTTTATAATCTCCTTGTCCGTATTCAGCTTTGAAAGTTCTTCCTAATATAGAATTTCCCATATCTTTAACATCGTATATTACTTTTCCTATATATGTCTTTCCGTCATCTCCTGTGATTCTAGCTTCGGGATCTGCCATCTCTATGGCTAATTTAAAATCAGTAAATGCCGCACCATTTAATATTCTATATTTTGCAGTTATTTCATCTCCATATTTAGCTGTAGGTGAAAAATCTACAGATTCAGCAACTATATTAGCAAATGTTACTGTAGTATAAACACCAACTCCTCTTTTTACAGCACCAACTCCTATTGCATTATAATCTTTACTCAATATATTTTTCTTACTGTCAGGAGTTTTCATAAGATCTTTAACAATGCTTTCAGCTGCTTTTTTATCAGTAAATGGTATAACATCTAGTTTATGCATATTTTCACTTATATTTCCAACCATTTCAGGATATAATTTTACTTGTCTTGCTTTTGAATCTAAACCGTCTAAATCAGTATTGCTAAAGAATTTATTTTTGGCCATATTATCAGCATGATATAATGCTAAAGAATGAAGTCTTTGATTGTTTGGAAGAGGAGGAAGGGCTTCTTTGCTTCTCTCTAAATTTATTAATCTTAATACTTCATCTTCTATTGTATTGGCACTAACTACTAAAGCTGATAAAAATATAAATATTATTATTAAACTTAACTTTTTCATTTTTAATCTCCAAAAATTTTTAAAATTATATAAATATTAAATCTAATTCTATAATGATTTTGTAAAAAATAAAAGAAAATAAAATAAAAAAATAATATTATTTTTTTATGTGAATATTATTTGATTTATTATTGACTTTTTTTATCTAATATAATAGATTATTTTTATTATAAATATATAATTGGGAATAAATACTTTTATGAAGAAAATATTTTTTATGCTGTTTTTATTGTCATTATTATCTTCTTGTCAAAGAGTGTCAAATGTTTTAGGGGTGAATTATGACAGTTCATTAACATATCCTGATGCTGCAAGTATGGAAAGGAAATCTTTTTATGCTAACTATAAGTGGCAAGTAAATAAACGTTATAATTTTTATAAAATAGCAGAATATGATAAATTGATTATATATGTTATGGAGGGCTCAGGATATAAACCTGAAAGTGTGAATTATATAGCGAATGCATTTAATAATAATTATGCTGAAGAAGTTAGAATATATGGAGAACATACAGATGTTGATAATAACGGTAAAATTATAATTTTATTATTAGAATTGAATGCTAGTTATTCAGGTTCTGTTACTACCGGTTATTTTTATGGGTCAGATTTACTATTGAATCAAAATAATAATGCAGAGATATTATATATGGATATAAAAATAGTTAATGAAAATCCTGAGTATATGGCTGGAACTATACAGCATGAATTTCAGCATTTAATTAATTATAATGTTAATTATATAAAAAATGGAAGAGAAATATCAACTTGGCTTAATGAAGCTCTTTCAGAATCTACATCTATATTATTCAGCCCAACTATAGTTAGTTCAAGAATAAATGAATTTAATAATTATATGAGCGGTTATTATTGTTTCTACACTTGGAATCTTCCTTTATACAATTTATTTGCAAATTATCCTTCAGTATCAGTATTTGTGAATTGGCTTTACAAAAAAAATAATAATAACTCCTCTGTATTTCAGAATATAGCAAAATACTCATCTTCTGAAGATTATGAAAGAGTTTTGAATAATGTAAGTTTTACGGGGGCATCCAGCTGGGACGATTTATTATTAAAATGGATTGATGGTATAAAAAATAATGAAGTTGCAGGAGCATATTTGAAGGTTCAGCCTTCAGAATCTACTATACCGTTATTTCCAGGAGCAGCAGTAATTTATAGCGGAAGTATTCAGTCATCAGGAAATTTGGTAACAAAAGATTTAGGTAATGGATATCAGGCCGCTTTAAATAAAGATACTTATATAGGCAATAATCCAACTTATATAAATATTACAACTCCTAAATCATCATCAGTACAGGCATCAAAAATGTATGATACAGCAAGTGATAAGCCTTATACACCTAAATACAGACATGTGTTATTTGATAAAGACGGAAATATTAAAGAATATTAAATTAAATAGGAGAATATATTTATGAAAAAAATACTTTGTGTAATTGCTATTTCAATTTTATATATTATTTCTTGTAATAGGAATAATGTTACAAGTCCTATTGAATTAATAGAAGGATTAACATACCCTAATTCAAGTATGTACAGCAGAAATTTTAGAATTCTATCTATTGATAGTGCTGGAAATGAAGACTTGAGTGCTAGTGCCAAATTTTATAGAATTGCAGAATATGATAAATTAGATATTTATATTGAAGAAAATGAAGGTTATAGAAAAGAAAATATAGATTATATAGTAAGTGAATTTAATAAACATTATGATGAAGAAATAAGAATATATGGAAATCATACAGATGTTGATGGTAATAATAAAATAATAATTGTATTGTATGATATAAAAAATTATACTGGAGGAAATATTAACGGTTTTTTTCATTATTTTGATTTAATGAAAGATAGGCTCAATAATGGTGAGATTTTATATATGAATATAAAAGTAGTTAATCAAGATGCAGATTATATGTCAGGTACTATACTTCATGAATTACAGCATTTAATTAATTGGAATGTTAATTATATAAAAAATGGAAGCGAGATGTCAACTTGGCTTAATGAAGCTCTTTCAGAATCTACTTCTGTAGTATTTAATGAGGCTACAGCTAGTTCAAGAATATTTGAATTTAAGAACATGAATGGATATTATTGTTTTTATACTTGGAATCTTCCAACTGAAAAAGTTTTTCCTAATCACCCTAATAGTAAATATTTATTCGCTAATTATCCTTCAGTATCAGTATTTATGAATTGGCTTTATCAAAAAAATGCTCAAAATCCTTCTGTATTCCAAAATATAGCAAAATTTTCTAGTGATACTGATATAGATAGAGTTTTAAAAAATGTAAGTTTTATAGGGGCATCTAGTTGGGACGATTTATTATTTAAATGGATTGAAGGAATAAATAATGGAGAAGTTGCAGGAGCAGAAATAAAAGTACAAAAAGAAAATAATAATATTAATTTATATCCGGGTGCATTAGTAGTTTATAATGGAAGTTTGACTCAGTCTGGTAATTTATTAACTAGAAAGCTATCAAGCTCTTTAGAATTGGCTTTAAATAATGATACTTATATAGGCAATAATCCAACTGCTATAAATATTACGACTCCTAAAGCATCGTCAGTACAGGCATCAAAAATGTATGAAACAGTAAATGATATTTTTTATATATCTGAAGAAAGACATATATTATTTGGTAAAGATGGAAATATCAAGGAATATTAAATTAAAATAGGAGAATATATTTATGAAAAAAATACTTTTTATAATTAGTATTTTAATTTTATCTATTATTTCTTGTAATAGGAATAATGTGACAAACCCTATAGAATCAAGCGGAGGATTAATATATCCCAGCGGAAGTATGGAAAAAAAAACTTTTTATGCCTACTATAGGATGCAAGAAAATAAACTTTGTAATTTTTATAAAGTAGCAGAGTATGATAAATTGATTGTATATGTTATGGAGGGGAGCGGATATAAACCTGAAAGTGTGGATTATATAGCGAATGTATTTAATAATAATTATGCTGAAGAAGTTAGAATATATGGAGAACATACAGATGTTGATAAGAATGGTAAAATTATAATTTTGCTATTAGAATTGAATGATAGTCATTCAGTTGCTATATATAATGGTTATTTTGATAGTGCAGATTTATTATTGAATCAAAATAATAACGCTGAGATATTATATATGGATATAGAAATAGTTAATGAAGACCCTGAGTATATGTCAAGTACAATACTTCATGAATTACAGCATTTAATTAATTTTAATGTCAATTATATAAAAAATGGAAGAGAAATGTCAACTTGGCTTAATGAAGCTCTTTCAGAATCTACTTCTATATTATTTAGCCCTTTAAAAGTTAGTTCAAGAATAGATGGATTTAATAGTATGGGCGGTTATTATTGCTTCTATACTTGGAATCTTCCAACTGAAAATGTTTTTCCTAATAATCCTACTAGTAAATATTTATTCGCTAATTATCCTTCAGTATCAGTATTTATGAATTGGCTTTATCAAAAAAATGCTCAAAATTCTTCTGTATTTCAAAATATAGCAAAATTTTCTAGTGATACTGATATAGATAGAGTTTTAAAAAATGTAAGTTTTATAGGGGCATCTAGTTGGGACGATTTATTATTTAAATGGATTGAAGGAATAAATAATGGAGAAGTTGCAGGAGCAGAAATAAAAGTACAAAAAGAAAATAATAATATTAATTTATATCCGGGTGCATTAGTAGTTTATAATGGAAGTTTGACTCAGTCTGGTAATTTAGTAACAAAGCAATTTCAAAATGGTTTTGAATTTGCGTTAAATAATGATACTTATATAGGCGATAATCCAACTTCTATAAATATTACAACTCCTAAAGCATCGTCAGTACAGGCATCAAAAATGTATGAAACAGTAAATGATATTTTTTATATTTCTAAAGAAAGACATATATTGTTTGATAAGGACGGGAAAATTAAAGAATATTAATTTATAAATAAGGAGAATTAATGAAAATAATTTATAAAAACATCATAAAATATTCTTATATTTTTATGCTGGTTTTTTTCTTTATGCTTTTTGCTAAGAAAGAGGAGATTACGGGTACTATTAGAATGGTAGGTACAGCAATATTTCCTGAGATAGTTATAACTACAGAAGAGAGAGATTATTATTTTGATAAAAAATTTTTTGATGAATATGCTAAGTATGTAGGACAAAATATTACTATAAAAGCTAAAGTGAAGAAAGATACTATATGGCTTGCCGATAGAAGTAAATCATTTGACAGATATACTATTATGTGGGTAGAAAAGCAGGAATAAATAAATAAAAAATACGATTTTTAGGCTTTAAATATGTTTAAATATTTAAAGCCTTTATTTATTGATAATAAAATAAAAATTCATTGATAAATATACTGAGTATGGTATAATTATAAAATAAAATAATCAAAACTATGGAGTCATTTTATGAATGTATTGGTAATCAATTCAGGAAGTTCAAGTATTAAATATCAATTATTCGCTATGCCTGAGGCAAAAGTTTTAGCTAAAGGACTTTTGGAAAAAATCGGCGAAGAAACAAGTGCTTTAAAACACACAGCTGTAGAAAAAGGCAAAGAAAAAAAATTAGAACAAAAAGTTGCAGATCATAAAGCTGGTATGTCTTTAATTTTTTCTCTTTTAACAGACAAAGAGGTTGGTGTTATATCTGATATGAATGAAATATCTGCTGTAGGTCATAGAGTTGTTCATGGCGGTGAAGCATTCAACAAAAGTACATTAATCACTGATGAAGCTGTAAAAGCTATAGAGGCTTGCTGCGATATAGCTCCTTTACATAACCCAGCTGGTTTGCAGGGTATAGCTGCTTGTAAAGAAATATTAAAAGATGTAAAAATGGTAGGTGTATTTGATACTAGTTTCCATCAAACAATACCTGATTATGCTTATATGTATGCTGTTCCTTATGAATGGTATGATAAATATAAAATACGTCGTTATGGTTTCCATGGTACTTCTCATAAATATGTTTACGGAGAGTTCTGTAAAGCAGAAAACAAACCTAATGCTAATGTTATAGTTTGCCATTTGGGTAATGGTGCTAGTGTAACTGCTGTAAAAAATGGAGAATCTATTGATACTAGTATGGGTTTAACTCCTTTGGAAGGCTTGGTAATGGGTACTAGGTCTGGTGATATGGATCCTGCTGTTCCTACTTTTGTTATGGCTAAAGAAAATTTATCTGCAAAAGAAATGGATAATATTTTAAATAAAAAAAGCGGACTTCTAGGTGTTTCTGGTGTCAGCAATGATATGAGAAACTTGGAAGAAGCTTCTAAAACTAATAAAAGAGCTGAACTTGCTATTACTATGTTCTGCTATAGAGTAAAAAAATATATAGGTGCTTATATGGCTGCTCTTGGTCATGTTGATGGTATTGTATTTACAGGCGGTATAGGTGAAAATAGTGCTTCTATTAGAGGAAGAATACTAGAAGGTTTAGATGAACTTGGTATTAAATGCGATGCTGATAAAAACTCTAAAGCTAGAGGATGTGCTAGTTTTGAAAAAGACGGAGCTCCTATTAAACTTTATGTTATAGCTACTGATGAAGAAAAAGCTATAGCTATGGATACTTATAACCTTGCATTGAAATAATTTTTATATAAAAATAATAAATATTAAAATTGATAGGGTATCTTTTCTTATGAAAGATGCCCTATTTTTAAGGTTTTTATGATATTAAATTTGGATAGTCTGAAAAAATCGATAATGGCATTAGAAAAATCAATCAATGTATATGATAGAATTGAAACAGATGATGAAGATTTAATACTTACAATAAGAGCTGGAGTAATACAAAACTTTGAAATAGCTTTTGAACAAAGTTGGAAATTTATACAAAGATGGCTTAATGAGAATATAAATCCAGATATAACTAACGGAATAACTAAAAAAGAATTATTCAGATTGGCAGCTAAGCATTTACTTATAGATGATGTTGAAAAATGGATAAGATTTAAAGATGCTAGAAATTCGACTTCTCATATTTATTCAAATGAAGTTTCTGAAGAAGTGTTTAATGAAGCAGAAGCATTTTTACCTTATGCAAAATCCCTTTTGAAACATTTAGAGGAAAACAATGAATGATTAACCTGACTGAAAATGAAATTCAAATTATCAAATATATTCTAAAAAAACATATAAAATATGGAAAAGTATATTTATTTGGTTCAAGAGTAAAAGGAACAAATAAAAAATTTTCAGATATTGATATAGTTATAGATATTAATGCCAAATTATCATTAAATGAGATATCAAGAATAAAAGATGATTTTGAAGAAAGTGATTTAATTTATTCTGCTGATATTATTGATTATAATGCTATAGAGGATAGTTTTAAGAGCATTATAGATAATGAAAAAGTATTAATATATGAAACTATCTAAAATTAAAATATTTTAATTAGTTAATTATATTTTTTTTCGATACTATAATTATTACTTTATATTAGGAATATTATTTATGAAAAAGAATATATTAATTAAATTATTTTGTTTATTGTATGTTATTTTTATTTTGTCATGCCATAAAGAGCCAAAAAATATTTTAAATGAAATAACCGTTTCTGTAGGTCCTGAGCCTCAGACAATAGATCCTACAATCAATTCAGCAGTAGATGCTATGATATATACAACACATTTATTTGAAAATTTAACTATAAGAGATGAGAATAATAATATTATACCAGGAGCTGCCGAAAGCTGGACATCATCTAATAACAATACAATATATATTTTTAATATTAGAAGCAATGCCAAATGGTCTGACGGAGTTGATTTAAAGGCCAATGATTTTGTATATGCTTGGAAGAGAATAGTTGACCCTAAAAACGGAGCTTCATATTCAATACTTTTGGATGTTATAAAAAATGCCGGCGATATAATGATGGGTAAAAAAGATAAAGAAACATTGGGGGTTAAAGCATTAGATGATAAAACTTTATATGTAGAATTAGAATATCCTGTTCCTTATTTTTTGGAGATGGTGGCACATACTGCATATACACCTTTGCGTGAAGATATCGTTAGTCAAAATGAGGACGGTTGGACTTTAGATGTTAATACTATGGTTGGAAACGGAGCCTTTCAAATAGTTCGTTGGGATCATAATGCAAGATTGGTTGTTCGTAAAAATACAGACTATTGGAATTATAAAGAGATTAAGCCTGATATTATTAATTTTGAGTTTATAGATAATGATAATACTGCGATGTCTGCAATAATAAATGAAGAAATATATTTTTATCATAATACGCCTATAAATGATAGAGAGATGCTTTTAAAAGAAGGTATTGCAAGAGCTGTACCTAATATATCACTTTATTTTTACGAAGTTGATAATAGAAAAGAGCCTTTTAATGATGCTAGAGTGAGGAAAGCTATTTCTCTAGCTATAGATAGGGAATATATAGTGAATAATATTATGAAAGGAGGAGAAAAACCTGCTGCTGCTATTGTTCCTTATAATATAAAAGATGTTGATAGTACAAATGATTTTAGATATAAAAAAGAGGGATATTTTTCTACAAAAAGTGAAGATTATCAAAAGAATGTAGAAGAGGCTAGGGCATTACTTGCAGATGCTGGCTATCCTAATGGAGAAAATTTTCCAGTGTTTGAATTCATAACAAATCCTGGCTTTCATATTACTATTGCAGAAAGCATACAAGCTATGTTAAAAGAAGCATTAAATATAAATATGGTTATAAGGCAGGAGGAATGGGCTGTACTTCTTCAAACTAGAAGAGATGGAAACTTTGATATGGCAAGACAAGGCTGGATTGGAGGATATAATAGTCCTGCTGCATTTCTATCTTTGGTAAAAACAGGATATGTACTTAATGAGGGAAGATATAATAATACTTTATTTGATAAAGCTTTATTAGATGCTTCTATTGCGGAAAATGATTCAGATAGAAGTATGTATTTTCATGAGGCTGAAAGCATTGCTATGAATGATATGGCTATTATACCAATATATTATTATTCCGGAACTGTAATGCAAAATGCAAAATTGACTAATGTTATTTATGATATATTCGGTATATATAATTTTAGCAAAGCAGAAATTGTAGAAGAAAGTAATTGATACTTATATTCCTTTTCCTTCTATAGTTCTTAATTTATTTACAGGAATATCTGTATATTTATTGGATTCTTCTTTAGAGAGCCTAGTCCATTCTACTGTAGCTCCTACTATGCCTTTTTTATCTAATGATGCTTTCAGAAATAATGTTTTTTTGTCTTCTGATAAACTTATTTTGGCATAGTATGTGCTTCCCTGATCTGTATGATATATTCTTCCTGTCTGCCACTCACCGTCTTGGAATACTATATCATATATAAATATTAATCCTTTTAAATCCTTATCTCTCAATGATTTATCGGGATTATGTATATCCAATGTACTTTTTACATTATCATGCAATGCTATGCCGTAAGCATATACTTTATTATCGATAACTATTATTTTGGCTACTTTCATTCTTCCTCTAGGTTTTTCAGGCATAGCCCAGAAGCCTTCAACATCTTTTGCATTATTTTCAGCATATACTAAAGAGCTTAATATAATTATAAACAACATAAATAATATACTATTTTTCATTTTATAATCCAAGTTTATTTTTTATAAATTATATATTTAAATAATATTTTTTCTATAGTATTTTATTATTTATATATTGATTATTATTTTTTATTATATAAAATTACTGATATAAAACAAATAACTATTAAATCAAGGAAATAAAAAATGAAAGATGTGAGAATAGAAAAATTAGCAAAAACTATAGTTAATTATTCATGCAAATTAAAAAAAGGTGAAAAAATACTTATAAAATCTTATGGAGAGGGTGAAGAAAGAAATTTAGTAAATGCTATTATCAAAGAAGTTTATAAAATAGGAGCAAGTCCTTTTGTTTGGAATCATGATCCTCATATACTTAGAGAGTTATTGAAGCAATGTAATGAAGAGCAGATGAAAACTTGGGCTAAATCTGATTTGATGCTTATGAAAGAGATGGATGCTTATGTTGGTATATGGGGCGGCTTGAATAGTGCAGAAAACTCTTCTGTAAAAATGGAAAATCATGCTATATATGAAAAGTTTTATCTTGATCCGGTACACATGAAAGAGAGAGTAAAAAATACTAAATGGGTTGTTATGAATTATCCTACATCAGCCATGGCTCAGCAGGCTTCTATGAGTACAGATGAATTTGAAGATTTTTATTTTAAGGTTTGCAATTTGGATTATTCTAAGATGTCTAAAGCTATGGATAATTTAGTAAAACTTATGAATAAAACTGACAAAGTGAGAATAGTTGGAAAAGATACCGATTTAACTTTCTCTATAAAAGATATACCTGCTATAAAATGTGCAGGTGAGCTTAATATACCTGACGGAGAAGTATTTACTGCCCCTGTAAAAAATTCTGTTAATGGTATTTTATCTTATAATACACCTTCTTTATACAGTGACGGATTTACTTATGAGAATATCAGATTTGAGTTTAAAAATGGAAAAATAATTAATGCTTCCTGCAATGATACAAATAGAATAAATAAGATATTGGATAGTGATGCAGGTGCCAGATATATAGGTGAGTTTGCCATAGGAGTTAATCCTTATATTACAGAGCCTATGAAAGATATATTATTTGATGAGAAAATTATGGGAAGTTTCCATTTTACACCGGGTGCTTGTTATGATGAAGCTCCTAATGGAAATAGTTCTAAAGTACATTGGGATTTAGTATGTATACAGACTAAAAAGTATGGCGGCGGCGAAATTTATTTTGATGATAAATTGATAAGAAAAGACGGATTATTTGTTATTGACAGTCTTAAATGTTTGAATCCTAATAATTTAAAATAATGCAAAAGGTTTATAAATGAGTGATAAGAAATTTGATATTAGATTTGCTGTTATTGAAGATGTTGGTGTAATATTAAAATTTATAAAAGAACTTGCCTGTTATGAAAAATTAGAGCATGAGGTTAGTGCGACTGAGGATATACTTAAAGAGTGGATATTTGAAAAAAAGAAATGCGAAGTTTTAATAGCCTTAGAAAATAATATTGAAATAGGATATGCATTATTTTTTCATAATTTTTCTACCTTTTTGGGAAAGGCTGGAATATATTTAGAAGATTTATATATTACACCTGATTATAGGGGATTGGGATATGGAAAAAGACTTTTAAAAGAGGTGGCAAAAATTGCAGTTGAAAGAGGATGCGAAAGACTTGATTGGCAGTGTTTGGATTGGAATAAATCTAGTATTGATTTTTATTTATCACTCAATACGATTGAGATGTCAGATTGGACTTCTTATAGGCTTAGTCATGAAGTTTTAAAAAGATTCGCTTATGAATAATTAAAGCAGCTTTATAAAATAGTGATAAAAATATTGTATTAGTCTTTTATTATATTTAAATATTAAGCAGTTTATAGTATCATTTAGAAAAAGTTAAATATGATTATTAATAATTAGATTTATGATACTTAAAAAATATTCAATATTCTATAAATTAGACTTGTTTCAAAACTACTTGGTAAAATTATATACGAAATTTTTATAATTTATAAATCATAAAATATTTTACAGGTTGTATAAATTATTATTTCAGTATATAAAGATGCAGTCCATCACCCGCCAATACCTGCTGACCCAAAGGCGGACTTCGTATGCAGCACTGCCAAGTAGATGCCTTTCCTACGGCAGCAAAAAAAAGTGGTAGTTGCCGAAGGCACGAATATGTGTTTCGCAATTAATAAATAAAATTAGTTTTTAAACAAGTCTATTATTAAATCTTGATATATATGTAAAAAGATAGTATAATTCAAAAAATTAACTTTATAAAAAGAGGTCAATAATGAAAAAAAGAGTATTGCTTAAGATATCAGGAGAAGCTTTACTTGGTCAAAAAGAATACGGTATAGATAATAATGTTGTTGATAGAATAGCATTAGAGATGAAAGAGGCTGGAAATGATACAGAAATAGCTGTGGTTGTAGGGGGCGGAAATATTTTCAGAGGTATGCAGTTATCTGATAAAACAGGTATGGTAAGGGCTACTGCTGATTCTATGGGTATGCTTGCTACTATTATGAATGCAATAGCACTAAAAGACAGATTTATGGCAGCAGGCACTCCTACTCAAATATTATCAGCTTTTAATATAGAAGGAATGATAGAAGGCTTTGAAAGAGACAAGGCTATTCGCATATTAGAGAGAGGCAATGTTTTAATCATAGCAGGCGGTACTTCTAATCCTTATTTTACAACTGACAGTACAGCTATACTTAGAGCTTTAGAGATAGGTGCTTCTATAGTATTAAAAGGTACTAATGTTGATGGAGTTTATGATAAGGACCCTAAAAAGAATGAAGATGCCAAAATGTACAATGATATAACTTTTAAAGAAGCCATTAATCAGAATTTAAGAGTTATGGATATGACAGCTTTTGCCATGGCTAATGATAATGATATGCCTATAAGAGTATTTAATATGAATAAAGCCGGTAATATCACAAAAGCTATTTCCGGTGAAAATATAGGAACTTATGTACATAATTAATAATATTTTTAGGAGGTTTATATATGTTTGATTTTGGTTATATTCCAATTATTCCTATGTTTGTCGGTATTGTAGTAATACTGATACTTTTATTTATTTTCTTACATTTTTTCCCTATGGGACTTTGGATTACGGCTTTGTTTTCTGGTGTAAGAATAAATATGATAACATTGATTACTATGCGTCTTAGAAGAGTTAATCCTTCGCTTATAGTATTAAATCAAATAAAGTTATGGAAGGCTGGTTTAAAGATAGGTACTAATGAACTTGAGGCACATTATTTGGCTGGTGGTAATCCTACTGCTGTTGCTGATGCTTTGATAGCTGCTGATAAGGCTTCTTTGGATTTGAACTTTGAGAGGGCTGCTGCTATAGATTTGGCTGGAAGGGATTTGGTTGATGCTATAAGAACTTCTGTTTCTCCTAGAGTTATTGCCACTCCTTTGATTGCTGCTGTTGCTAAAGATGGTATACAGGTTAAGGCTACTGCTAGAGTTACAGTTAGAACTAATATTAATCGTCTTGTTGGCGGAGCTGGAGAGGAGACTATTATTGCAAGAGTAGGAGAGGGTATAGTTACTACTATAGGTAGTTCTGCTTCTCATAAAGAAGTTTTAGAAAATCCTGATAGAATTTCTCAAGTTGTACTTGCTAAGGGGCTTGATTCAGGTACTGCTTTTGAGATACTTTCTATTGATATTGCTGATGTTGATGTTGGAAGTAATATTGGTGCTTTCTTACAGATTGACCAAGCTGAGGCAGATAAAAAGATAGCTCAGGCTAAAGCTGAAGAGAGAAGAGTTATGGCTATAGCCCGTGAACAGGAGATGCGTGCTCAGGTTGAAGAGATGAAAGCTAAAGTTGTAGAGGCTGAATCTCAGCTTCCTCTTGCTATTGCTGAGGCTCTTAAAAAAGGAAATATTGGGGTATTGGATTATTATAATATGAAAAATGTTATGGCTGATACAGAGATGAGGTATAGTATTTCTGGAATGGACTCAGCAAGTAAAAATAATAATTCTAATAACAGTATAAAACAGTAAATTGTGTTTATTTATAATTTTTATAGTCTGTATATATTATTTTGTATACAGACTATTTTTTATATTTAATATTGATTTTATTTAGTATTTATTTTAAGGATAATTTTATGACTATAGAAGAGTTTAATTCCAAATATTTAGTAAATAGAGATGGTACTAATTCTGAGAAATGGGAAACAGAAAAAGATATTAGATTTAAAACAGCAGGACTTCTTCCTATGTGGGTTGCTGATATGGAGTTTAAAGCTCCTGATGAAGTTATAGAAGCTATGAATAAAAGAGTATCTCATGGAGTTTTTGGCTATACTGTTTTATGGGATGGCTATTTTGAAGCATTTTTTGATTGGCAGAAAAAAAGATATAATATTGATTTAAAAAAAGAATGGATAAAATTTTCTACAGGGGTTGTAACTTCTATATATTGGCTTGTGAATGCTTTTACTCAAAAAGGAGATTCTATTATTATACTTACACCTGTTTATTATCCTTTTCATAATGCTGTTAAAGATAATGATAGAAATTTAATTGAATGCGGATTGAAAAATGATAATGGTGTTTTTACAATAGATTTTGAGAGATTAGAAAATGACATTGTAAAAAATAATGTTAAAATGATGATATTCTGCAATCCTCATAACCCTGTGGGAAGAGTGTGGACTGATGAAGAGATTGATAAAACTTTTGATATATGCAAAAAGCATAATGTTTATATAATTTCTGATGAAATTCATCAGGATATAAACTTAGGAATTCGTCCTTTTATCTCTGCACTTTCTATTAAAAATAAGGATAAATATATTGACAGGCTTATAGTATTAACTTCGGCATCAAAGACTTTTAATTTAGCATGTCTTTTAAATTCGCATATCATTATACCAGATGCCGATATGAGAAAAATTTATAAGCAGTATGTTAACACAATTAATAGAACAGAATTAAGTGTGTTAGGTATGACAGCAGCAGAAGCAGCATACAGATACGGAGAAGATTGGCTTGACGGACTTTTAAAAACTATAAAAAGAAATTATGAATACATTAGAGATGAATTAAAAGATAAAATTCCTGATATAATAGTTAGTCCTTTAGAAGGAACATATTTGCCTTTTATAGATTTAAGGAAAGTTGCAGATAAGGATAGAGTAAAAGAGCTAATACAAGATGATTGTAAAATAGCAGTTGATTTCGGAGAATGGTTTTCAAAGGATTATAAAGGCTTTATAAGATTGAATATAGCAACAGACTTTAGCTATATAAAACTTTTTATTGAGAGAATAGTTCATCAATTAAAAAATAAAAGTTATAAATAATTTGATAATTTATTTATTATAGTTTATAATGATATAATATTTGCAATATATTAAATAATTTTAATAATTATATTTTTTAGTAATTTTTACTAATATATATATTTTTTTACTTGACAAAAACTATTATTTAGTGTATTGTTAGAATATACAAACATGAATAAAGGAGTTATAATATGAGTTTAATTAATAGAAAACTTATTGATTTCAAAGTTGAAGCTTATCAAAATGGTGAATTCAAAACTGTTGAAACTAAAGATGTATTAGGTAAATGGAGTGTATTTTTCTTCTATCCAGCAGACTTTACATTTGTATGTCCTACAGAATTAGAAGATTTAAATAGCGTATATGATGAATTAAAGAAAATTAATTGTGAAGTTTATTCAGTATCAGCAGATACTCATTTCGTACATAAAGCTTGGGCAGATGCTACAAAAACTATAGCTAATCTTAAATACACTATGCTTGGAGACCCAACTGGAGTATTAGGAAGATTCTTTGAAGTATTTGTAGATGAAGTTGGACAAGATTTACGCGGAAGTTTCATTGTAAATCCAGAAGGTCAAATCAAAGCTTATGAAGTACATGATATGGGAATCGGAAGAGATGCTAATGAATTATTGCGCAAAGTACAAGCTGCTCAATATGTAGCTGAACATGGCGGCGAAGTTTGTCCTGCTAAATGGAAACCAGGTGCTAAAACTTTAAAACCAGGTATTGATTTAGTTGGTAAACTATAATTTTGTAATATAATAATATTAATTTAAATATAGTATAAAATTAAAGGGCATATAATTTATTTTATATGTCCTTTTTTATTTTTAAAATTTTATGCAAAATAAAAGACAGGAAATAATCATAAATCCTGTCTTCATATTATTATTTTTTATTAAAATTAATTACAAGCAGAATTTAAAGAGTCTATATCAAACACGCAGACAGATTCAATATCTGGAGTGATTTTTTTGCTCATACCAACTAAAACTTTACCAGGTCCGCATTCAAATACTTTTGTTATACCTTGTTTTTGCATATTAAGCATGCTTTCGTACCATCTAACAGTAGAGAACATTTGTTTGTATAGATTTTCTTTTATAGAATCAAATTCATGAACTTCGGCTGTAACATTAGATAAAACTTTATTATCGTTTTTATGAAACTCTATTTTTTCTAAAAACTCTTTTAAACTATCAGCCGCAGGTTTCATAAATGGAGAGTGAAAAGCTCCTGATACTTTTAGAGGCAATACTCTTTTAGCACCAGCCTCCTGAAGTTTAGGAGTAACAGCTTCTATTGCACTTAATAAACCAGATATAACTATTTGATCTTTTAAATTATAATTAGCAGCAACAACCTCTTTATTTTCAGGCATACATTTAGCAACATCATCATAACTTAATCCAAGCACAGCAGCCATTCCGTAAGGAGCATCAGCACCAGCTTTAGCCATTAGAAGACCTCTTGTTCTTGCTATTTTTACAGCATCTTCAAATGATATGTATCCTGCAGCAGAAAGAGCAGTAATCTCTCCTAGGCTATGACCTGCAAATAAGTTACCTTTAACTCCTTTTGCTTTTAATGCTTCATAAACTGCAATACCTACTGTAACCAAAGCAGGCTGAGTATTTTCTGTTTTTTTAAGATCATCTTCTGTTCCTTCAAAACATAATGCTTTTATATCTACATCATCTAATATATTTGCTGCCTTATCGAATATTGCTTTAGACTCAGCAACATTATCATACAAAGATTTACCCATACCAGCACATTGCGAACCTTGACCTGGAAATAAAAATGCTATATTTGACATATTATTTATTCTCCTTTTTTGTATATATTTTTTATTAATTTTTAATTATGTAAACCATACAAAACTATATTAACAAAAAAATTAACTTTTATCAAGTTCTTAATTTTATTTTGTATTCTCATATATAAGTTATAATATTTTTATATAAAGTTAAAACATTCTAATCTGTAAACAACAATTTATATTTGTATAATTGACATTTTATATCAAATTCTTTATCCTTAAAAGATTAAAAAAATTAAATTTGGGGTTATAAAATGAATCATATTAGTAATGAAAAGAAATCAAAATATATGATAATAGAAGGTGTAGTATCTGTTATCATCAATATATTATTATTTGCTTTCAAATATATAGTAGGACTTTTTACAGGTTCATTATCCATTATGGCGGACGCTTGGCATTCATTGAGCGACTGTATAAGCAGTGTTATAGTTATAATAGGAGGCATATTTTCTAAAAGACCTCCAGATAAGGAACACCCATTCGGACATGGAAGAATAGAGCTTATAACTAGTTTTATAGTTGGTATTATGCTTGTATTTATTGGTTATAGTTTTTTCTCTGAGGCTATAAAAAATATTATGAATAAAAAAACGGCTTCATTTACTACAATGGCAATAGTTGCTATGGTGGTTTCTATTTTGGTTAAAGAACTTTTAGCTCAGTATTCTTTATGGGGATATAGAAAGTCTGGTTCTAAATCATTATATGCGGACGCTTGGCATCATAGAAGCGATAGTGTTACTTCTATCATTATATTAGTAGGTATTTTGTTCGGAAAAAGTTTTTGGTGGATAGACGGAGTATTGAGTATATTAGTTTCTCTTGTAATATTTTATGCTGCTTTTGATGTTATTAAATCTAGTGTAAAACCTTTAATAGGAGAGTATCCTTCAGAAGAGATTATTAAAAGTATCAATGATATAGCTAAAGAGCTTAATATTAATGATAATGCTGCTAATTTACATCATTTTCATATACATACTTACGGAGATCATAGCGAAATAACTTTTCATATGCGTTTTCCTAAAGACATGACTGTTTTTGAAGCTCATAATAATGTAAGTACATTTGAAAATGAGATAAGAAAAAAATTAAATATAGAACCTACTATACATATAGAAGCTTATAAATAGAAATTATAATCTAATAATAAAAAATTGGGGCTGGCGGGCGGGGTGTATAGACTATTATTGATATTTTTGATTTTTATTTTATTATAAATACTATGATAGATAATGCTGTTTTAAATGATAAAAACTTAGAAGAATATTTTTTACTTACTGATGATTTAGAATTAATAAAGTACAATAAAAAAGATAATTCATATAAAGAGTTAAAAAAAATAGAAAATATAAATTCAAAAGAAGAAGTTACAGTTTTAAAATTAATGTATCTTATATATGTATAACTGAGGAGAAAGGATTAAACTCTGCTGTTGTAAATATAGAAACATTGGATATTATTAATTTACAAAGAGAGGATTACTGTTCTAAATATTCAAGCTATTCTAATGAATTTTGTATTATTAATGATGAAATACATCTTATCACTCAAACTAAATGGAATACTCTTAATATAATAAATTTAAAAACTAAAGAGATGATAACTGATATAAACAGAGATAAAAAAGAGTTTGGTATAGATTATTTTCACAGCAATTTATTAGTATCAAAAGATTATAAACATTTTCTTTCTAATGGCTGGGTATGGAATCCTGTTGACTGTATAAGATATTTTAATATTGAAGAGTTTCTAATGTTATATGAGAAATGCCAAACTGATGTTGTTAATGAATATATAAGCAGTTATAATTGGGATAGACCTTTAACTTTTATAGATAAAAAAAGATTTGTTTTGGCTTGTGATAATACTAATTTTAATGATGAAGATTTTATTTATAATCAATTAATGTTCTATAATATAGATGATATAAAAATAGATAATAGCTATAATAATGAGTATAGATATTTAGAAAGTTATAAATCTATTAATATTAATTTATTTAGTTTAGATGAAAATAATGAAGTGCATGGTAAGTTATATTTTTATAAGGATAATTTAATATCTTTGGATTTTAATAAAGATTGTATAAGTGTTAATAGCTATAATATAAAAAATAGTACTTTAAAAAATATCGCAGTTATAAATAATAATAATTGCTTTTTTAATGATATATTTGGTATTATATATTATATTGAAAATGATACCATAAAAGAAATGAATATATAGATTTATTATGTAAGTATTAATTTTGATATAATAAAAAATAAATTATTTAAATTTATCATTATTTTGTTATAATGAGTCTTTATAAAAATAATTTTTTTCGGGATATAGAATGGATAATTATTCATTCAAACAATATATTGTGGATGCATTTACTGATAAGGTTTTTAGAGGAAATCCAGCTGCTATTTGTTTATTAAATAAATGGCTTTCAGATGATATGATGCTTAATATTGCAAAAGAGAATAATCTTTCTGAGACTGCATTTGTATTAGAAAATAATAATTATTATGAACTTAGATGGTTTACTCCTGGAGGCGAAATAGATTTATGCGGACATGCTACTTTGGCGTCAGCATATATATTGATGAATATGCTTGATAATAAATTAAACAATATATCTTTCAAAACTAAAAGCGGAGTCTTAAATGTTATTAAAAATAATGATTTATATGAAATGGACTTTCCGGCTTATGAATTAACAAAAATAGATGTTACAGATGAAATGAAACATGCTATAGGATTTAAACCTTTAGAAGCATATATCGGCAGAGATTTGTTATGTGTGCTTGAAAATGAAAATCAAGTTTTTGAGGCAAATATTAATATCGAAAAGGTAAAAAATCTTCAGGGACTTTTATTACATATAACTTCTAAAGGTTCTGAATATGATTGTGTTACAAGAAGTTTTGCTCCTAAATTGAATGTTTATGAAGATCCTGTTTGCGGTTCAGGACATTGTCATGTTGTTCCTTTATGGGCATATAAGTTATGCAAAAAAGATATCTTGGCATTTCAAGCTTCTAAAAGAGGCGGTGTATTATATTGTAGTCTTAATGGAAATCGTGTCAAATTAGCAGGAAAAGCTGTATTATATTCCAGTGCTGAAATATATATACCTCAAATTTAAAAATATATTATTTAAATTTATCATTATTTTGTTATAATAAGTTGTATATAAAAAATAATTATTTGGTGTGTTAAAAATGATTCTCGATTTGAATAAAACATATATAAAAGTATTAAAAAAACAAAATATTTTGATACTGGGTGCCACTGTAAGAAGCGGAGTAAGTATAGCTAATATATTATATGATATTAATATCAATTTTGATGCTAATATTAAATATGCTTTAAGTGATAGTAAAACAGAAGAAGAACTCAAAGAGAGTATAGAAGAATTAAAAGATAAAAATGTTAAATTATTTTTTGGAAATCAGGAAATATCTATTTTAGACGGCATAACTCTTATAATAATTTCTCCTGGTATCCCGCATACTATACCTATAGTTAAAGAAGCTAAAAGAAGAAAAATAAAAATAATTGGTGAAATTGAGTTTGCATATAATTTTCTTCCTAATAGAAATTATATTGCAGTAACAGGCACAGACGGAAAAACTACTACTGTTACGCTTGTTCATAAAATAATAAGTTCATATAAAAAGGCAAGACTTGTAGGCAATGTCGGAAATACTTTTTCAAAAGAGATTGAAACTATAGAGCCTGATGAAGATATTGTACTAGAGCTTTCTAGTTTTCAATTAGAGACAGTGGAGAAATTTCATGCTCATATAGCTGCTGTACTAAACATTGCTGAAGATCATCTTGACAGATACAAAGATATAGATGATTATTTTAATACAAAAAAGAACATAGCTATTAATCAAAATAAAAATGATTTTCTTATACTAAATTATGATAATATTTATACTAATATTTGGTATAATGAACTTAATAATAACTGCAAAATGAAGCTTTTAACTTTTTCATTAAAAAGTAAATTTGCAGATATTTATTATAATGAAGAAGATGAGTATATATATTATGAGAATGAAAAATTATTTTCTATAGCAGATAGGAAATTAATAGGTAAACATAATATAGCAAATATATTGGCAGCGGTTTTAATATGTTTAAAAGATAAAATACCAGTAGATATAATAGAAAAAACTGTAAATAATTTCAAAGGCATAGAACATAGAGTTGAATTAGTTGCTGAGATAAATGGGGTAAAATATATAAATGATTCAAAAGCTACATCAATGAATTCCGTAATGAGTGCTTTAAAATCTTTTGATAAAGATATTATACTTATAATGGGCGGAAGAAATAAGAATATAGATTTTACTTCTTTAAATAATATCATAGAAAGCAGAGTAAAAAAATTAATACTTATAGGAGAGGCTGCTGATGCTCTTAATGAGATGATACATTTTGAGAATAAGATTATTATAAAAGATTTTACTGATGCTTTTTATTATGCCTCAGCAATATCAATAAGTGGAGATACTGTTTTACTTTCTCCAGGATGTGCAAGTTTTGATATGTTTAAAAATTATGAAGAGAGAGGAAAATATTTCAAGAGTTTAGTGTATAAACTCATAGAAATTTCAAAAGAATAATTAATACAATTATTTAATTTTTATATTTGAATATTTTTTAAAATTATTATAAAATTAATGCTTAATAATAAATAAAAATATTTAAGTAAAAATGAAATATGGCTAAAAGTATTATAAATATAGTTAACATATCTAAAAGATTTGTTCATAAAGTTCTGCTTGATAATGTCAATTTGCTTATAGAAGAGAAATCAAAGATAGGTATGATAGGACGAAACGGAGCAGGAAAAACTACCCTTTTGAAAATCCTTATGGGACTTGAAGAGGCTGATGACGGAGATATAATATTTTCTGATGATGTAAAAATAGGTTATCTTCGTCAGCAGGGTGATTTTGATGATAATGAGAAGGTAATAGATTATCTTACAAGAGTTACATCAAAAGAATCTTGGAAATGCTCTAAAATAGCCAGCAGATTTGGAATAGATCATATAAAAGTTAATAATAATTTGGGAAGTTTATCAAGCGGATATAGAATGCGTGTAAAACTTGCTGAGATGATGCTTTATGAACCTAATTTTTTAATACTCGATGAACCTTCAAACTTCTTGGATTTAAATACATTGATAGATTTGGAAAATTTTTTAACAGATTATAACGGAGGTTTTTTAATAGTTTCGCATGATAGAGAATTTCTTAAAACAACCTGTGAAAAAACTATAGAAATGGAAAACGGCAAAATAACTTATTTTCCCGGTAATATAGAAGACTATTTTGAATATAAAGAAGAAAAAGAGTATACAATAAAAAAGTATAATAAAAATGTTGAAGAGAGAAAAGCACATTTAGAAAGATTTGTTGAAAGATTCAGATATAAAGCTACGAAAGCAAAAGCTGTACAGTCTCGCATAAAGCAGATAGAAAAATTAAAAACTATAGAAATTACTCACCCTGCAAAAAATATTAGGATAAAACTTCCGGAAGTTCCAGAAAAAAAAGGTTTTGCTCTTATATCTGATGATTTGGCTGTAGGATACGGAGAGAAAATAGTTGCTGAAAGCGGAAGAATAGAAATACCTAGAGGAAGCAGAGTGGCTGTTCTAGGACAAAACGGAGAAGGTAAAACTACTTTTTTAAGAACTATAGCAGGCAGACTTGAGCCTTTATTTGGTACTTATAATTATTCTTATGGCATAAAGATATCATATTTCGGAGAGGATACATATAAAAATGTAACTTCAAATGATACAGTATTATCCTATCTAAAAAAGAATGCTAAACAAGGATTATTGACTCAGGAGCTTTTAACTCTTTTGGGAAGTTTTTTATTTTCTGGTGAAGATGTGAATAAAGATGTAAAGGTTTTAAGCGGAGGAGAGATGGCTAGGCTTTCACTTCTTGCTGCTATTACACAATGTGCTGATGTGCTTATATTGGATGAGCCCACTAACCATTTGGATTTTGAAACTGTTGAGGCACTTGCTTCTTCTTTAAGAGATTACGGCGGAACAATATTCTTCACTTCGCATGACAGAACTTTTGCTAGTTTGCTTGCTGATACTATTATAGAGGTAAAAAATAAAAAACTTTCTCTTTATTCAGGAGATTATGAGGCTTATGTATATAGAGTTCGTTTAGATGCTTTGGAAGAAGAAGAAAAAGAATTAGAGTATCAAAATAAAAGTAATGTTAAAGAAAATAGCGATGATAAAAATACTAATAATTATGAAGAGAGAAAAAAAATTAGAAACAGGCTTTCGAGATGTGAGTCTTTGCTTAAAAAACATGAAAACAAAATAGATGATTATAAAAAAGAAGAAGCTGAGATATTAAAGTTTTTTGAGACATCTGTAAATTATGATGACGAAAAAAGCAAAAGACTTTTGGAAGTAAAAAAGCTTATAGAAGAAACAGAAAATGAATGGCTTTTAATTAATGAAGAGATAGACAGTATAAAATCTATGTTATAAGTAAAATAAAATGGAGGAAGAGTCAAATATGAGAATTTTTAAAAATGCCAAAATATACTCTATGGATAAAAATGACAGTATTTATGAGGCTTTAGCTGTTGAAAACGGCAGAATATCATTTGCGGGCACTAATGAAGAAGTATTAAAAAAATATTCAGATGCTGAAGATATTATTGATTTGGAGGGTAAAACTGTTATACCGGGATTTAATGACAGCTGTGTTAATTTTGTAGGTTTTGCCCGTTTTAATACTATGCTTAATTTAAGCAAATGCGAATCTATAAAAGAGGTTATTGAATTAGCTAAAAATGCTGAAAAATATGAAGGCTGGATTATAGGCTGGGGTTGGAATCAGGATTATTTTGAAGAGAAAAGAATGCTTAATAAAAATGATTTAGACAGCATATCTAGTGAATTTCCTGTAGCCTTTAGAAGAGTATGCGGTGAAATGATAGTTGCAAATAGTAAGGCACTTGAAATTTGCGGTGTTACTGAAAAAATGAAATCTGACAGTATAGATTTTGAAAACGGACTTATAAGTTCTAAGGATATGATATTAATTTTATCAAAAATTAAGTCATTAGAAATAGATACTTTAAAATCAATAATATTAGATACTCAGGAAGAATTTTTCAAAATGGGTATTACTTCTGTACAGACAGATGATTTGAGAAGTTTACCTGATTTTGATTATAGAAAAATTATAGATGCTTATCAAAAACTTCATAGAGAGAAAAAACTAAAAATCAGAGTATGCGAGCAGGCACAATTTATCAATAAAAAAGATATAGATGATTTTAGAGAATATTATTATTATCAATATATTAATGATGAAAGATTCAAAGTGGCTCGTATAAAACTTATTATAGATGGCGGTATAGGTTCAAGGACAGCACTTTTAAGAGATGATTATAATGATGCTAAAGGTTTCAGAGGCGTTACACAGTATAAACAGGAAGAACTTGATGAATTGGTAGAATATGCTAATAGCTTGGACTATTCTTTAGCTATACAGGCTACGGGAGATGGTGCTATTGATATGGCATTAAACTCAATAGAAAAAATAAAAGATACCAAAGATTTTAAATATAGAAGAAATGGTTTAGTATATGCTCAAATAACAGATAAGCAATTATTTGAAAGAATGAAGGAATTGAATGTGGGTATATATTATCAGCCTATATTCCTTCACTATGATATGCATATTGTTGAAAATAGGGTAGGTAAAGAAAAATCTTCTACTTGTTATGCTTATAAAACTGCCAAAGATATGGGAGTACATATTGGATTCGGATCATCAGGTCCTGTTGATGATATTAGTGTTATGGAAGGGATACATTGTGCTGTTAATAGAGAGGATTTAAATGGCTGGCCTGAAAATGGATGGATACCTCAGGAAAAACTTACAGTAAAAGAGGCAGTTTATCTTTATACTATGGGAAGTGCTTATATGTCTTCTGAAGATAATATTAAAGGAAGCATCGAAGAAGATAAATTGGCTGACTTTGTTGTTTTAGACAGGGATATATTTGAAGTAGACACTAAAGAAATCAAAGATATTAAGATATTAAAAACTATAATCGACGGAGATATAGTTTATAGTGCTTGATATTGATTAACATATAAGTAAGTATGAACAAAAAGGATTTAACTATTAATAGTTGAGTCCTTTTTTATTTATTAGACCTGTTGCAATTTTTTACATACATATAGTGATATTATACATAATAAATATAAAAATAATATTTATAGTTTTAATAATTGGGGCTTTGCCTACGAAGTACACATTCGTGCCAAACCCCACTTCTTTTGCCGAATAGGCACCTACTCGGTGGTGACCCATACAAAGTACGCCTTTGGCGAGAAGCAAAAAGACTGCATTTTTATATCTTATTTATATAAAGTTATATTACATTTAAAACAAAAAATACTATATAAATTACTGTAAATAAAATCATATCCTATATTTTTAAGTTAACTGTATAAATTTACAAAATTGCAACAGGTCTATTATGTAATTTTATTCTTTTTGTAATATTATGAAATTACAGAATATTTATTTTCATTGCATACAAAAAATTGTATTTATCACATTTGTATATATGCATTAATTCTGATTCATTCTTATTTATTGTATTAATAGGAATACATAGTATGATATTGGGGCAGTAAGTATTACACTATCGAATATATCGAATACTCCTCCATGTCCCGGAAATAACTTACTTGAGTCTTTAGTGTCATACATTCTTTTTATTAAACTTTCACCCATATCACCTAAAAAGCCTGTAAATGTAAATATTACAGTTAATAACATTAATTGAGGAAAAGAGAAATTAGGTATGTTTTTTCCAAGTAAAAAAGATAAATATCCGTTTGAATATAAGAAATAATATAGTATTGAAAGCGGTATAGTAAATATAAACATACCAAGTAAACCTTCATAACTTTTATTTGGAGAAGCACTATTTGATAATTTGTGCTTTCCAAATTTTCTTCCTACAATATATCCTCCTGTATCGCTGAACCAAGCACATAATAAAATGAATACTATATAATATTTTCCGCTAGGCATAAAACGCATAAGTGATATATGCCATACTCCTAAACCAACATATATAAAGCAGAAAACAGCAGTTAATATAGCCCTTCCTTTCTCTTCAAATGTAGACACATGAACTTTAAACATATTAATGATAAATAGTGCAGCTATCAAAGCAAAAACCATTACCAATGATAAATCCATAGAAGGGTCTTTAGTTTCTACTATTTTATAAAGATTGGAGAAATCGCCTTTAAATACATTTACATCGCATATAGTTATAATATAGCCTAATACCATAGCTATCATAGTTGTTATTACAGTTCTCAAATTCTTTTGCCTATGCACTTTAGCCATGTAGAATATTTCTGATGCACTTAAAATAGATATAGCTAATATTGCCAAATGAAATAAATATATAACTTTATCATAAAACATTATAATAAGAAATAACGGCAATGTCAGACATACAGATATAAGCCTTTTTTTCATAATTTTTATAGACCTCCATATCTTCTATTTCTATTTGAGTATTCTTCTATAGCCTTTTTGAAATATTCTTTAGAAAAGTCCGGCCATAATATATCTGTAAAGTATAATTCGCTGTATGATGCCTGATACATTAAAAAATTACTTAATCTGTATTCTCCTGAAGTTCTTATCAAAAGATCCGGATCTGGTATTTCTTTTGTATATAGGTAATTTTGAATAAAGTTTTCATCAATATTTTCTATTTCTATTTTATTATTTTTAGCATCATAGCATATATTTTTTAAAGCATTTTTTAATTCATCTCTGAAGCCGTAATTTAAAGCTAATATAACGGTTAGTATTGGATTTTTACATTTTTCAAGAGTTTCTTTTTCTGTTTCTTCTATTGTTTCTATAGTATCTTTTGGAAATGCTGTAATATCGCCTATATGTTTTACTAAAATATTATTTGAAATAAGTCTTTTAATTTCTTTTTTGTAGAATTCTTTTAATAATTTAAATAATGCTTTTTTTTCTTCCTCTGGTCTTTTCCAATTTTCTGTGGAGAACGCATATAAAGTTAAATATTTTATATTTAATTCACAGCATGCTTCTACTATATTAATTACATTTTCGCTTCCAGCTCTATGTCCAAAACTTCTGCTTTTATGATGAGATTTAGCCCATCTCCCATTGCCATCCATGATTATAGCCACATGTACAGGTATATTCGGCTCATCAGTAATCATATAGTATCTAATTCTTTTTCTTTTGCAGTAATCATTTCATCAATTTTTTTTATATATGAATCTGTATCGTTCTGTATTTTCTTCTCCTGAGATTTTGATTCATCTTCAGTAATAGTTTTATCTTTTAATTCTTTTTTTATTTTATCATTTTCATCTCTTCTTATATTTCGTACAGCTATTTTAGCTTCTTCACCTCTATGTCTTACACCTTTTTTTAATTCTTCTCTTCTTTCTTTGGTGAGTTCCGGCACTACTATTCTTATATTTCCGCCGTCATTGAAAGGATTAAAACCTAAATCGGCTTTTAATATAGCTTTTTCTATGTCGCTTACTAAACCTTTATCGAATGGCTGTATCATAATAGTTCTTGAATCTGGGGTAGAAACATTTCCTACTTGTTTTAGAGGCATACTGCTTCCATAAGCCTCTACTTTTACTCCGTCCAATATAGAAGCATTAGCTCTTCCTGTTCTTATACCTTTTAAATCGTTTTGTAAACTTGAAACTGCTTTTTCCATTCTATCTTTATATGATTCTTTTGACATAGATAAAAAACCTCTTTTATTTAAAATAATTATCTTCATAAGATTATAATTTAATATAACACTATTGTCAAGTTAATTATTTATTCGTTAATTTTACAAACTTTTTATAAATTGTATGTTTTAGTAAAATTTATAAAAAACTTGTAAAATTTTTTATTATATAATAATATATATATATATAAATTGTATATTAATTAATTTTGCAGAATTAGCTTTACTAAAAATGTATATGTATTTATACAGATTTTGTGGAATATATGTATAAATTTAATAATGTTTTAAGTAAATTATTTATGTGATGATTTGCTTTTTAATAACAAATTAAAAACTATAACTAATAGTTTGATAAAAAAATATTTTAGATTATAATGTGTTGAATTATTTATTTTATCTTATATAATTGAACTATGTATTTATTAGAATTTAAAGAAATAGAAAAAGAAGTTATTTGGGGCGGCAATTATCTTGCTTCTGTATATTCAAAACCTTTTGATAAAAATAAGACTATAGGTGAAAGTTGGGAAATTTGTGATTTGCCTAATGACAATAATATTGTATCCAATGGAGAGTTAAAAGGAAAAACTTTATCTTATTTGGTAAAGGAATACGGCTTTGAGCTTTTGGGAACAAAATGTAAGGATAATTATTTCCCATTGCTTATAAAATTAATAGATGCCAAAGATAAATTATCAATACAAGTTCACCCAGATGAAGAATATGCTAATAAAAGACATAACAAACATGGTAAAAATGAAATGTGGTATGTTATGGAAACTTACGGCGATGCCAAGCTTCTTATTGGACTTAAAAAAAATATTTCAAAAGAAGATTTAATAAAATCTTTTAATAACAATGAAAATATAGAAGGTATGTTCAATTATTTTGATATAAAAAAAGGAGATGCTTTTTATATACCTAGTGGCTGTATACATGCAATACTTGGCAATGCTGTTATAGCTGAGATACAAACTCCTAGCGATGTAACTTATAGGCTTTATGATTGGAATAGAGTTGATAAGAACGGCAAATTTAGAGAACTTCATATAGAAGATTCATTTAATGTTATAAAAGATATTAATGCCTTCGATTTGAAATCTGATAAAAAAAACCGTTTAAAAAATGAAAAATTGGAAATTAATACAGTGTTTTCTAATGATTATTTTACAGCAGAAGAATATATTATAAATGGATATTATTCTTCAAAAACCAGCAAAGAAAGTTTTGAATTAATTATCGTTGTTGATGGAAAAGGATCTATAGAATCTGATATTGCAAATAATATTATTAAGCTTAATATCGGAAAAACAGTTTTGATTCCTGCTAGTTTGGGAAATTATTTTATTAAAACAGATGATATTATAAAAATTTTGAGGGTAACTTTATAATATGGGCGATATAATAGAATTAAATGATGTACATAAGAGCTTCGGCACCCAGAAGGTTCTTAATGGTGTTAATCTTAAAGTAAATAGAGGTGAAACCTTATCTGTTATAGGAAATTCCGGATGCGGTAAAAGCGTTCTTATAAAGCATTTAATGGGATTGCTTCAGCCGGACAGCGGTACTATATTAGTAGAAGGACATGATATTAATAAAATTTCTGATAATGAACTTACAGAAGTAAGAAAAAAATTTGCTATGGTATTTCAAGGGGCTGCTTTATTTGATTCATTAAATGTGTATGAAAATGTTAGTTTCGGACTTAGAAGGATAAAGAAAGATATTCCTGAAGAAAGAATAAAGGAAAAAGTTGCAGAAGTTCTTGAAATGGTTGGAATGCCTAATATAGAACATAAAATGCCTTCAGAACTTTCTGGGGGAATGAAAAAACGTGTAGGATTGGCTAGGGCTATAGCAATGGATCCGGAAATACTGCTTTATGATGAACCTACAACAGGGTTAGATCCTGTTATGTCTAGGGTTATAGATGATTTAATAGTAAAGATGCAGTCTATTCTTAATGTTACTAGTATAGTTATTACGCATGATATGACTAGCGTATTTAGAATGTCTGATAGAGTTGTTATGCTGTATAAAGGACAAATTATAGAGGGCGGAGATCCGGATCATTTGTATGAAACAGATAATCCTCATTTAAAATTCTTCTTTATGAGCAGTATAGCAAAAAAAGGAGAGGATATAGAGAGTATTAGACCAAAGGATTAATATATTTCTATACAATAATAATAAATAAAATATAATTTTAGGATAGGAAAATTATGAAAAATAAAATTAAATTAGGCGTATTTTTTATTGCTACATTTATTATATTTGTAGGAGCTATAATATTGTTAGGCAAGATAAAACTTAAAGGCGATGGATATAGAATATATGTAGATTATGTTTTTATAGGGGATTTGCAGGAAAATGGTAAGGTCTCATATAGAGGCGGCGGAATTCAAATAGGTTTTATCGAAAAAATAGCTATAAATCCTGATGGTACTATTAGAGTAACTTTATTTATTACAGATAAAAATGTTATAATTCCGGTAGGAACTAGATTCTCTATACAAACGGTAGGATTAGGACTTGGAGAAAAATATATAATGGTATCTCCTCCTGCCATAAACACAACCGGTATGACTAGTATGGCTCCTAATACAATAGTTAAAGGTGTAGAACCGTTTAGTATAGAAACTACATTAGGTTCTATAGGAGATATAGGTAAGGATTTAAACTTCCAAGAATTATCAGCAGTTGTAAGCAATCTTTCTCAAACTATAAATTTGATATCCGCTGTTATAGTTTATAATCAAACCAATATTAATGATTCTATATCAAATGTAAGTGCTACTTTATCTTATGTGAATAGCATTGCAAGAGATTTATCTTATGTTATAAATGATGTGGAGAGAGGAAAAGGTACTGTAGGAGCCATAATGAAAGATCCTCAGATGCATACTAACTTTAATCAAATAGTTGATAATTTAAGAGTATTTAGTGAAAAAATAAAAGATAATCCTTCTCTTTTGCTTTTCAGAGAACCAGAAAGTAAAAAATAGATTAAAGAATTTATTGGAGGTTAATATGTTAGATAATATTGTAGATATTTTTAGAAATGTTTTTTTTAGTAAAAAGAAAAAATCAAATTTTTCTGAGTATGATAACATATTGGATGAAATAAAGTATCTCCCTAAATCAAAATTAAATAAGTGTCTGAAAGATGCTGAGCGTATAGCAATTAAAGCAGGTAAATATTCTTTAAAATATTTCGGATGTCCAAAAAAAGTTTCAAAGAAAGGTAAAACTGATTTATTTACTGAAGTAGATTTACAAAATGAAAAGAAGATAAAAGAATATTTATTAAAATGCTATCCTAAATTTGGTTTTTATGGAGAAGAATCTAAAGATAATAACAGTAAAAAATTTACTTGGATAGTTGATCCTATAGACGGTACAAGCAATTTTATACATGGTTATCCTTTTTACTGTGTATCAATAGGGCTTGCTTATAAGGGAATACCTATATTAGGTGTAGTATATGCACCTTTGACTAATACGGTTTATAAAGCCCATATAAAATCAAAAGCATATAAAAATAATAAAGTTATAAAAGTAAGCAGCAGTAATAAACTTATAGAATCCATTATAATAACAGGATTTTATTATAATGTTAATGTTGATGATGATTTTCTTCATGACAGAATGGTAGATTTTGCTAATATGGTAAAAAGTTCCTTAGCTCTAAGAAGAGACGGTTCTGCGGCACTTGATATATGTATGGTTGCTGAAGGGGCAGCGGACGGATTTTTTGAGTATGGACTTTCACCTTGGGATATATGTGCCGGTACTATTATATTGAAACGGGCAGGAGGCACGGTAAGCAACATAAATATGGAAGAATATAATATATTTTCTAAAGAACAATATATAGCAAGTAATAAAAAAATTCATAAAGAAATGGTTAAAGTACTTGAATAAGTTCTTAATAGGTATAAAATATATAAAAAAAAATTAAGGAATGTTTTATGGTAGAAGGAAAAAGAGGAAAAGTTATTCAGGTTGTAGGTTCTACCTTGGATGCTGAATTTGAAGAAGGACATCTTCCAGCCATATTGAATGCACTTTATATAGATAAAGAAATAGAAGGTGTTCAAAGACATATAATTTGCGAAGTACAGCAGCATTTAGGCGGAGGCAGAGTAAGAGCTATATCTTTAGAATCTACAGATGGTATATCAAGGGGAGATGATATATTTGATACCGGTAATCATATAATGGTGCCGGTTGGAACAGAGACTATAGGAAGGATATTTAATGTATTGGGACAGACTGTAGATAAAGGGGAGCCTATATCTGCTAAAGAATACAGGTCTATACATGCTTCGCCTCCTAAATTTGATACATTAGAGCCTAAACTTGAAATATTTGAAACAGGTATTAAAGTTATAGATTTGCTTGCTCCTTATATTAAAGGCGGTAAAACAGGTCTTTTCGGAGGGGCGGGGGTAGGAAAAACAGTTCTCATAATGGAGCTTATACATAATATAGCAAGCGAGCATGGAGGTTATTCTGTGTTTGCTGGTGTAGGTGAGAGAACTAGAGAAGGAAATGATTTATGGTCAGAGATGAAAGAATCTGGGGTTATTAATAAGACTTGTCTTGTTTATGGTCAGATGAATGAACCTCCTGGAGCTAGACTTAGAGTTGCTTTATCGGCTTTGACTATGGCTGAATATTTCAGAGATTCTGCCGGTTTAGATGTATTATTATTTATAGATAATATATTCAGATTTACCCAGGCAGGAAGTGAAGTATCAGCATTACTAGGCCGTATGCCTTCAGCCGTTGGATATCAGCCTACTTTAGCAACAGAAATGGGAGCATTACAGGAAAGAATAACATCTACTAAAAACGGCTCTATTACTTCAATACAGGCAGTTTATGTACCTGCAGATGATCTTACAGATCCGGCACCTGCTACAGCATTTACTCACCTTGATGCTACTACTGTATTGTCAAGAGAGGTTAGTGAAAAAGGTATTTATCCTGCAGTAGATCCTTTAGCTTCTACTAGCAGAATATTGGATCCTAACATATTAGGTCAGGAACATTATGATGTAGCAAGAAGAGTACAGCATATATTACAAAGATATAAAGATTTACAGGATATTATTGCTATACTTGGTGCAGATGAACTTTCAGAAGAGGATAAATTAATAGTATCAAGAGCAAGAAAAATTGAACAGTTTTTGAGTCAGCCTTTCTTTGTAGGCGAGCAATTTACAGGACTTCAAGGAAGATATGTAAAACTAGAAGATACTATAAGAAGTTTTAAAGGTATATGTAACGGTGATTATGATGATTTACCGGATCAGGCATTTAGATTTGTAGGTTCTATAGAGGAGGCAGTTTCTAAGGCTAAAACTATGTCTAATTGATGATATTATTTCTAAATAATAATAGTATTATACCGATAAGTTTAATAGTATAAAAATATTTTATAGGTTGTATAATATGCTTTTTCAAGTAAATGAAGATAGATTAAAAAAAAGATTAAAATTTTATATACCGATTGGATTTCTTATAGTAGCTTCAGTTTCAGTTGGTTCATATTCGATTTTATTGAAAACAATTTATGAGCTTTCAAGTTCATTAAGAGGATATATATATATATTTATAGTCTTTTTAGCTTTATCTATAGCTGTAAGTATGTTTTTTGATTGTCTAAAGGTTGAAAGAGGAAAGTCTATACCTTTAGGAAAAATATATGTCATAAAATCTGGTATTGCTGTAATTTTAGTGGCAATTATTTCGTATGCTATATATATATTAGATGGAAGCATTAGTTTATTTGAAATATTTAATATACGGTTTATAATGGTTGTATTTTTAATTAGTGTGGCTATGTCCGTAGCTTCTATAATCTTTAATATATTAGTAAGACCATTATACAAAAAAACAGGAAAAAGAGAATATTATCTTCCTATGGTATATAATTTCTTGCCGGTATCAATGGCTATAGTAATATTTATAGTTACTTTAATTAATGGTATGCATTACAGATCTGAGATAATTTATGACAGAGAATATGATATTACATTGAAAAAAAGTTATGCTAATGACTTTATTAACAATATTTCAGATTCAATAGGAAAATATGTTACAATATCTGATAATATAATAGCATATATGAATATGATGTATAGAAATAATTATACTTTAAATAATTATACTGATTTATTATCTATTTATTTAAGCACTAGATATGCTAATGATAATAATATATCATCTATATACATATACTTAGTTGATCTTGAAAATGTTAATATCAATATCAATACCAATGGAATTAATAATTTATCTATAAATTGGGAATATGATATAAATAATTTAGCCAATATTAGTACAAATTTGAGACCAAATTTAGCTGCTAATTATTCAGCTAAATTATTCTCAGAAACTAATTTTTTGATAGATATAACTCCTAATGAAGATACTTTTTATATATATAATCCTATTTTACTTAACAATAGAAATATAGGATTTATTGCTTTAGAGGTAAAAAGTTCTGTATATTTGGATGCATTTTCAAATGATGATATTAATAAGAATTTGAATATATTTTTAACAGATGATTTATATAATGTCAAAGCATCTAATAATCCTTCATTAATAGGTAATTTTCAAAGAGATTTAGGCGGAAGTGCAGTTGGCATAGAAATAAAAAATAGTCAGCCTGATAACTATAGAAGCAGTATAGTAAATTTGAATATTATTTCTTTTGAAGATTCTAATATGCTTGCTATAAAATATGCTCTCTTTAATAATTTAAATGTTATAAATCTGTGGGAGCATAACATTGCTTATGAAAATCAATTATTTAGAAATACCATAATAAAGGTTTCTATAGCAATATATATAGGTCTATTTGCATTTTTATTAGTTATATTAGCTTTAATACTTTCCTTGAGAAAAACTTTAGTATTTGCTAAGAATGTATCAGAAGGGTTAAGCGAAGGTGAAGGTGATTTAACGATCAGACTTCCTGTTATTAGTAATAATGAAACCGGAGAATTAGTACATTCTTTTAATAAGTTTTTAGATAAAGTAAAAAATATTATAGTAAGTGTTAAAAATAATGCTTATACTTTAACCGGAAATATTCAGAACATGAGAGCTTCTATTAGTATAAGTATCAGCGATTTTAATACTATTTATAAAGAGTTTGAAACAGAATTGGCTAATTCCAATAAAATAGCAGAATCTTCAGCTAATGCTGCCAGAGTAAGTTTTATGCAGCGAACTAGATTCACAGCAGTTAATGAAACAGTGCAGTTATTATTAGATAATATTAATGATATTAATAATAAAATGAAGCAGCAGTCAGAGGCGGTAGCTAAGACCAGCAGTTCGGTACAGCAAATGATGGCTAATATTGTAACAGTAAGCCATGGAGCAACTAAAGCAAATGATTATGCTAAAATTCTATATACAGAAGCACAAGACGGAAGTAATATAGGAGAATCAGTAGTAGATTCTATACAAAGTATTAAAGAATATTCTAAACAGATAACTAATATTACACAGGTAATACATAATATAGCAGAGCAGACAAACCTTTTAGCAATGAATGCTGCTATAGAGGCGGCACATGCAGGAGAGCATGGACGCGGATTTACAGTTGTAGCTGATAAGATTAGAAAATTAGCAGAGGATACAGGCGAGAACTCTAAAATTATTAATGATATAATTGAGGAAACAACACAGGCTATAGATCATACAGTATCTTTGGCATTTAAAAGTTCTGAGTCTATGGAAAAGATTTTGGAAGGCTCCAATACTCTTGCCGATTTAATATCTACAATATCAGGTGCTAATGATGAACTTGATATAGGAAGACGAGAGATATTGATGAATATCAGCAACTTGAATAATATTACAGAAGATGTACAGGAGCTTTCTCTTAAACAAATGCAGATGAGTTCAGCGGTAAGTCAGAATATTTCTAGTGTGGATAAATTAGCAGAAGATGTAGTTAATGTAGTAAATACGGCTGAAAATGAGATGAAAGAATTAGTAAATTCAATAGAAAATGTATCTAATTTGTCTAGTACCAGCAGTCATAATATGGAGACAATGGATAGAAGAATTAAAGAATTGCAGTATATATTCTTGCAGCTTTATAAATTAGTAATTTCTTTCAAAACAGAAAAAACTGAAGAGGATATAGAAAAAGATAAGGTTAATACAGTTAAAGTAGATAGAAAAAGATTAAAATTAGAACGAAAAGCAGAGAAAGAGAGAATTAAAGAGGAAAAGAGAAGAATAAAAGAATTAAGAAAAGAAAGTGCTAAAAGTAAAAAATAATTTATTGAATATTTATTTTATGAAAAGAGTTAGTTTATTTGTTTTTATATTTTCTATTTTAATTTTTAATATTTTAAATTCTGAAATAACTCATAGATTCTATTGGAATTTAGAAAAAGGAAAAAGAATAGAATCAGTTAAAACAGCCGATGTAGAATATTATGAAAATGGTATATTAACAAGCACTTATAAAGAAAGAAACATTGTTGATTTGACTGTTATTGCCATAGCTCCTAAGGGCGGGTATAGAGTAAGCGGCGTATTTAAAATATTTAGAATGATGAAAGGAGATAAAGTTTTTCATCTTGATGAAGAATATACAAGCGATTTTATAATTCATACTAATGGTAAATTTGAAGTGCCGTATAATTATTTTATGCCTAATGTAAGGCATGTACCTACTTTTCCTGATAATGAAATAAAACTTACTGAATCATGGAATAGAGAGTCTATAGAAATTGTTAAAGTAAATAATGCACCTAATTTAACAATGGCATTATCTTCAGATTATTTATTTGCGAATGTTGAAACTAATGATGACGGAAGCAGAAATGCTGTTATACAATATCATATTATGACGGATAAAGATTTACTTCAGGCAGGACTTTCAAGAAAAGGTTATCCTGAAAGAATATACGGCTTTAATTATGGTACATTTCTTTGGGATATGGAAAAAAATATTCCCATATCTCAGCAGGAAAGATATCAAATATTGTTTGGTTACGGAAAAGAATTGTCTTATGCTAGTTTGCAGTATAAGATGAATATTATAAGTACATACAAAATTTATGATACAATAACAAAAGAAGAAGAAGATTATAACAGAAAGAAACTTGAAGATAATCTTTATAATGATGATAATGTTACTATAGATACAGTACCTGAAGGTTTAGTATTAAGACTTGGTGAGATTCTTTTTGATACTGATTCTTATACTTTAAAACCAGAAGCAAAAACTACTATAGACAACATTATTAGAGCAATCAAAGAAACTTATCCGGATAGAGAAATTATAGTAGAGGGACATACTGATAATACAGGAAGAAAAGAGTATAATCAGGAATTATCTGAAAAAAGAGCGAAATCAGTTGCTGACTATATGCTGCCTAATCTTGAACATGATAAATTATCTTATAAAGGTTTTGCCGATGATGATCCTATAGCTTCTAATGATACAGCAGATGGAAGAAGAAAAAACAGAAGAGTTGATATTATAATTAAATTAAGATAATTAATATTTTTATATATTTCAGAACACAGCATCATAAAAATTCTATTTTTATTAATAAATAATATATTTATTAGCATTGCTAAAATGATTTTTTATAATATAATAAATAATCCTTATAAATAAAATAACAATTAAACTATACAAGGTAATAAGAAAATGGATCAATTTATAGATGTAGTAAGTTTTTATATAGAAGCAGGACATGGCGGAGCAGGAAGCGTAAGTTTCAGAAGAGAAGCACATGTACCTATGGGAGGTCCTGATGGAGGAAACGGCGGCGATGGCGGAGATGTTATAGTAAGAGTTGATGCTAGAATAAATAGTTTTGGTAAGATAAAAAGCAGAAAGAGATTTAGAGCCAGAGACGGAGAGCCAGGAAGAGCTAGGCTAAGCGACGGTAAAAGGGGAGATGATGTAGTTATAAGGGTTCCTATAGGCACAGTTATTTACGATGAAGATACAAATAATATATTGGCTGATTTGCTTGAAGACGGACAAAGCTATACTGTTGCAAGAGGTGGCAAGGGAGGTAAAGGAAATAAATTTTATGCCACTGCCACAAATCAGGCACCAGATTATGCACAGCATGGCTTAGAAGGAGAAAAGTTAAATATAAGACTTGAAGTTAAACTTATTGCTGATATTGGACTTGTAGGTATGCCTAATGCTGGAAAATCTAGTTTGCTTGCGAGACTTACAAGAGCCAATCCGAAAATTGCATCATATCCTTTTACTACACTTACTCCTAATTTGGGAGTATGCTATTTGGATTATGAAAGAAGTTTTGTTATTGCTGATATACCGGGTATTATTGAAGGAGCTAGTGAAGGGGCTGGACTTGGTCTTACTTTTTTAAGGCATATTGAAAGAACTGGGGCTTTATGCTTTGTTATAGATTTAACTGATGAAGATGTTGCTGATACTTATAAAAAATTGAGAAATGAATTAAAGCAATATAGTAAAGAATTAATAAGGAAAAAGTCTATTATTGTGCTAAATAAAACAGATATGCTTGAAAAAGATGAGATAAAAGAAAAAGTAAAATCTATAGAAAAAACTGTAAAAAAAGAATATAAAAACAATAAAGAAACTCATTATGAAGAGCCGGAGATATTTGCTTTGTCAGTATTTAGTTTGGAGGGAGATATGCTTGATAAGGTAATAAATGCATTTTATAAAGCTAATGAAGAGAGATATGATAATACGGCCAAGCAAACAAAAGAGCCTTTGCTTCTTAATCAAGATAAAAATAAATCAAAACTTAAAACAAAAAGAGTATTCGGACCTCTTATGTCAAAAAGGCTTGGAAACTCTTTGGGAATAGATGTTATACCACATAAAACTTGCAGTTATAATTGTATATACTGTCAATTAGGTTCTGAAGAAAATACTAGAACATCTCTTCAGAATTTTTATTCTGTAGATGAGATAATTTATGAATTAAAAGAGGCTTTGCTTAATAATAAAAATATTGATTATATAACATTTGCTGGTTCTGGAGAGCCTACTTTATACAAAGATTTAAAAAAACTTATTTATGAAATAAAGCAGATAACTGATATTCCAATATGTATTATAACCAATGGTTCTTTGCTATATAAACAGGAAATGCGTTCTGATTTGCTTATGGCAGATTTGGTGATACCTTCTCTTGATGCTGGAAATATTGATACTTTTAAGATAATAGATCAACCTAATAAAGAAATTGATTTTGACAAAATGGTTGGCGGACTTATAGAGTTTAGAAGAGTTTTTAAAGGCGAGTATTGGCTTGAAGTATTTTTGCTTAAAGGTATTAATGATAGCAAAGAAGAACTTGATGATATAATAAAAATAGTAAATAAAATAAAACCGGATAAAGTTCAGCTAGTTACAGCTACTAGAAGAACAGCTGATGAAAAAGCTAAGGCATTGAATGATGAAGAGTTAGAAAAGGTGAAAAAATATTTTAACGCCAACTGCGATATTGAAATAGATGTCCCTAGTGTATCTGATAATGCCAAAGGAAATGTAAAAAAAATTACTGAAGAAGATATAATAAATTTATTAATAAGACATCCTGACACTTCTCGTATGATAGCGGTAAGTTTTAATGAAGATGAAAAGAGAGTAGATGAATTATTAAAAAAATTAATAGAAAGCGGAAAGGTGAGAGAAGAAATAGTTAATGGTGTAGTTTCTTATGCTGCTAATATTTGATATAGACAAAACAAATTATTTTTAGTATAATAAAATTATGAAAGAGATTAACAGACTTAATGATTTATTTGTACGATATCTAATTGGTACTGAAGGCGATGAAGATATATTAGAAAATATTGTTAATGCTGTTCTAAATGATGTAGGTTTTGAGTCTGTAGGAAACCTTGAAATTATTAATCCTTATAATTTGGCAGAAAATGAGAATTTAAAAGAATCAATATTAGATGTTAAAGCAAAAACCAAAGACGGTAAAAAGATACTTATTGAAATACAGTTAGTTGGAAATAATAATTTTATAAAAAGAATATTATATTACATAGCAAAAAATATAGCTTCTGAATTAAAAGAAAGTGATTTATATATTGGTATAAGTCAGATGATTAGCATTAGTTTTATAAATTTTAATTTGGATATAGGAAGCGAGACTGATATAAAAAGAGAGCATAAATGTTTAACATTTGCTGATATTCATAATCCTAGTCTTAGACTTGATGATTTTCAGATACATTTTATAGAGGTTAAAAGATTTTCAGAAATATTAAAAAATGCTAGTATAGATGAATATAATAGAAATAAACTTTTATCTTGGATTGATTTTTTTACTACCAAAGATTTAGAGAAAGATATTAATAAACTCATAGGAGGAAATACAATTATGAGCAAGGTAATAGATAAATATAAAAGATTTGTAGCTGATGAAAAAGAAATGTCAGCATATAATGAAAGAGATACTTTTCTTTACGGACAGGCTGCTATGCTTCAGTATGAGAGAGCAGAAGGAAGAAAAGAAGGCATAGAAATAGGATTTCATAAAGGTATTAAAGAGGGCATTAAAGAGGGTATTAAAGAAGGTATTAAAGAAGGTATTAAAGAAAATCAATTATTAACAGCTAAAAATATGAAAAATAAAAATATGGAAATTAATCTCATTAGTGAATTAACCGGATTAAGCATAGAAGAAATAGAAAAGTTATAATTAAAAAACTTCTTAGTATATAATAAGTTTACTCGACAGATATTTTAGTCGAACAATTTTTATTTATAGAAGTAAAATATTAAAAATTGTGAGCGTCCGGCAAGTTTCCTTGGCGGAGACTTTTGGCGAACAATTTTTATTTATTTATAGAAGGAAAATATTATGTCAAATAAAATTGCTGTGCTTTATAAAAGTAAATATGGTACTACAAGAACTTATGCTAAATGGATAGCTGATAAAGTTCATGGGGATCTTTATAATATTGATAATGTAACATTTCAAAATTTAGATACTTATGATTTTATACTATTTGCCGGTGCTTTGTATGCCGGAAAACTTTCATCTGCTAAAGGTATAAAAAAATTCTACAGTAAATTAAAGGGCAGAAAAAATTTATACTGTGTTATAGTTGGACTTACTAATCCTGAAGATAAAGAAACATATAATAATGCTGTTAATCAGAATTTTAAGTCCGATGAGAAAGAAAATATGAAATTTTATTTTTTAAGAGGGAGTTTAGATTTTGATAAGTTAAAACTTCATCATGCATTAATGATGTATATGCTTAAAAGAATAATATCTGCTAAAACCTTAAAAACCGAAGATGAAAAAGCATTATTAGAAAATTATGGTAAAAAAATAGACTTTCTTAATAAAACTTCCATTGAAGAAATAGTTGTAGATATAAAAAATAAGGTTAAAGAACTTCAAAATAACTGACATTTTAATGGGATAAAATATTGTTGATTTATTTTATGATATTAATATTATAATTATAATAACTAAATAATAATTCGTATTTGTATTACACTTTTTGTTATAATTAATTAGATATATTGTATTTTTATTAAATATAATATAAAATGTTTATCAAAGAAAATAAAATTACTTGACTTATATACATTATATATTATAATTTGCAGTACGATTTAAAGGAGTTAACATGATAGATGCCATACCAACAAATCAAATACTTGTATTTAAGATAAATAACGAATTATACGGAATAGATATATTAAAAGTTCAGGAAATATTAAATTTTATGCAGCCTTCTCCAATTCCAAACTGTCCTGATTATTTGAAAGGTATTATTAATTTGAGAGGTACTATAATCCTTGTTATAGATTTAAGAGCAAGATTTCATTTTGATGAACCTATGAATCCTGAAAACTGCGTAATTGTGGTTGTAGCAATAGGGGATAAGAAATATGGTTTGGTTGTTGACTCTGTATCGGATGTTCTTAGTATAAATAGTGAAAATATTCAAGAAGATATTGATATGCATGTTGGAATAGACAGCAGATATATAATGGGATTGGTTAAAGCTAATGAGCAGATGATTATTTTAGTTGATATAGATAAAGTTTTTGTTAAAGATGAGCTTGATGATTTAACTAATACTGTTAATAATTCTATAGTAAAGTAAGCAAATATTAATATGTACTCACATAGAATACTTAGAGTAAATGAAAATATAAAACAGACTCTCTCTATGATTATAATGAGAGAGATAGAAGATCCTAGAATAAAAAATAATCTTGTAACTATCACTAAAGTAGATACTGCAAAAGATTTAAAGAATGCTAAAGTATATTTTGTATGCTTGAGTGAAGATAAACAAAATGAAGTTTTAAATGGGCTTAATAGTGCTAAGGGAGTAATATTTTCCTATCTTAAAAAACAGCTTACTATTAGGTATGTACCCAATTTGACATTTCATTATGATAAAAATCTAATAGAAACAAATAAAGTATTAACTGATATAAATAAATTAAATATACCAGAAGAAATTCCTGAAGATAATTAATATTGTATAAAAATATGAATTAAGGACTTATCAATGTCTGATAACAATAAAGAAGATAAACAACATAATTTAACTGTATCAAAAAAAGATATTATAGAAAGATTATCAAAGGCTGATAATGTTACTATTACAGGACATAGAAATCCTGATTGCGATTGTATATGTTCAGGACTTGCTTTATCTTTAATTCTCAAAAATATATTTAATAAGAATGCTTATGTTGTAAATACTGATAAAATGCAAAGAGATTTGCATAATGTAATGTTTGTTGATAAAGTAATTTTTGAAGTTAATGAAAATAATCTTCCTAAAAAAGATGTTCTGGTTGTTCTTGATTCTGGGGATATAGATAGAATTGGGTGGATTTCTAATATATTAAATGAATATAATGAGGTGATATTTATAGATCATCATAAGGTTAGAAATATTAATGGTGTTACTATGTTTTATGATGATACCACTGCAGGTGCTACTTGCGAGATAATAGTTGATATATTTCAGGATTATTTAGATAAATTTGACAATTCAATATCAACATTACTTTACTGCGGTATTTGTACTGATACAGGAAGTTTTATATTCAGCAATACAACAGAGAGAACTTTACTTTATGGTTCTAAATTAATGAAAGTAGGAATTATACAGGAAAATCTTGGCAATGTTGTGAGAAAGAGATATACTAAAAATGATGTATCTGCTTTAATGGAAATATACAGAAGAATGGTAATAGACTATGACAGAAAAATAGGCTATATATGTTTGGAAGATACTATTTGCGGAGTTAATATTAAAGAGCTTGCGGTCAGTGCTTCTGATACACTTATTCAGATGGAAGATGTATTTATAGGTTTTATTATTCATGAAAATGAAGATAATTTTAGAGTAAGTATTAGAAGCCGATGTTCTAAAAATATTAGAGAGGTTGCTGAGAGTTTCGGAGGGGGAGGACATCCTAAGGCTTCTGGTTTTTCTGTATCAAAAAAAGATTATACTAAAGAAAATTTAATAAAAGATATAAATACTAAATTAATTGATTTATTGGCTTCATAATTTCTTTAAATCTCAAATAAGTATAAGAAAAAATTCATGACAAAAGATAATATTATTATATACACAGACGGCGGATGCAGAGGTAATCCTGGACTTGGTGCTTGGGCTGCAATACTCATAAGTGAAAAACATAATCTTCGCCTTGAGATTGGTGAAAGTGAGGATAATACTACAAATAACAGAATGGAGATGAAGGCTGCTATTAAGGCACTTGAAAGGCTTAAGCATTCTCATAATATCAAGCTTCATAGCGACAGTGCATATTTGGTTAATGGTATGACCAAATGGATATATTCTTGGCAGAAAAATAATTGGATAAAAAGCGATAAGAAACCTGTTGAAAATAAAGAGTATTGGCTTAAATTGATTGAATTATCAAGTAAACATAATATAGATTTTATAAAAGTAAAAGGTCATTCAAATAATAAAGAAAATAATCGTGCTGATGAAATAGTTAATATTCTTATGGATAAGCATATTGAAGAAGGTAAAACAGCTTCTTTTAATGAAAAAACAGAGTATTGTTAAAATAATATCTATAAAAAATAAATAATTAACATAATTAAATTAACATAATAATACTTTACAATTTTTATTATTTTTAGTATAATGCTTTGAAAGGATTGTATTATGTTTACTTATTTTGTCATTAAAAGAATTTTGAAAGGCATAATCATGTTTATAATACTTATGTTTATGTCTTCTGCTATATTTAATACTGTAAGTGAGAAAACTCTCAAGGCACAGATTGAAGAAAATATAAATGCTGAAGTGAGAGGACTTAGCAATATGCGTACTGAAGATGTTGAGAATTTTATCAAAGAGAGAAGGGCATATTACTATGATATATATTGGCTTAATAGAAGTATAGGAGAGAGAATATTTATAAGAGGTATTAATACAATAACTTTTCAATTTGGGAAATCTTCTATTATGATGGATTCTAATGGAAATAGAGATGTTATAAAAATAATAGGAGAAGCACTTCCCCGTTCTATAATACTTTTTACAACAGCATCAGTTATACAGATGATAATAGGGCTTATAATAGGACTTATAAAGGCTAGAAAAGCAGGCGGATTATTTGACAGAACCACAAGCATTATTACCATGATAGTTTACGGCATGCCTACTTGGTGGCTTTCTATGATACTTATAATGGTGTTTGTATATAAGTTTAATTTATTTCCTTCAGGAGGAGTACATTCAATACCGGTTCCTACTGGTATAATGTATTATTTAGATATGTTATGGCATATGTCTTTACCCTTGATTACATTAACATTGATAGGTTTTTGGGGGCTTTCATTTGTAGTAAGAAACATAGTATTATCTGCTTTGCAGGAAGATTATATAATGGCTGCACGTGCAAGAGGAATATCAGAAAAGTCAGTTTTGCTGGGACATACATTAAGGAGTTCTGCTCCTCCTATAGTTACTATAACATTATTAGGTCTTCTTGGTTCTATTGCGGGCTCTATTATATTTGAGGGGATATTTTCTTGGCCTGGTCTTGGCAATCTTTATTGGATATCAGTTCAGCAAAATGATATACCTGTTTTAATGGGAAATTTAGCTATAACTACAGCACTTTATCAATTCGGACTTGTGGTTCTTGACATATCTTACGGATTTTTAGATCCTAGAATAAAAGTAGGAGGCAGGTTATAATGAAAAATAGTATAAATAAAAAACTTGCTCCGTTAATAGAATTTTTTGAAGAGTTCAAAAAAGATAAAACAGGAGTTGTAGGTTTATGCATACTTGTTTTAGCTATTATGGTGTCATTGCTTGAGCCTTTACTTTTAACCTATAAAGAAGCTCCTAAACGCTGGAGAGATATCACATATTGGCAGGACAACCCCGCTTCAGCAGCACCAGAGTGGCTTAACTTTTTTCAAAAAGAAAAGTCAGCTATTACAACTGATATAAAGCCTATAAGTGTTGAAACTAATTATATAGACGGAGAATTAAATTATAAAGCGGTATTTGAGTACGATTATAAATTTGATAAATCTCCGGTTGATTTAATTTTTCATGCCAATGTTAATGGTTCTACAGGTTTAATTTGGAATGTTACAAGACCAGATGGGGAGATAATTACATTATCAGATAGTTTACATAATATAAGCGGAGATTTAAGAATATCATCATTTAATGATTCAAAAAATAGAATATTTAGATTTTACAGAGATTCTGTACCTAGAATACTTGCAAGGCAGATTGATACTATAACAACCAATCCTATGAAAATACTTTTTAATACTAAAAAAGATGATATGGCAAAGAATTTTCAGGCATTGAAAGGCATTTACAAATTTGAAGTGAGCGGTAAATTTGCAGTAGATAATTCTAGTTTTGAAGATCCTTACATTGTATTGGTAGGTTCTATGTCCGGCATAATGGGTACTGATAATATGAAAAGAGATATATTTTCAGGTTTAGTATCCGGACTTAAATGGGCTTTATTTATAGGAATAGCCACTAGTTTTATATCGGTTATAATAGGTGTTATGTATGGAATAATATCAGCATACTTCGGAGGCTTTGTTGATAATGCTATGCAGTTTATTTATCAGATATTTATAGGAATACCTGTTCTTCCTGTGATGATAGTTATAAGTGCAATATTCAAGCCTAGTATATGGACTATGATAACGATGATGATATTTTTTTCTTGGACTGGTTCAGTTATGACTGTTCGTTCTATGGCTATGCAGCTAAAAGAAGAAACCTATATTGAGGCAGCACGAACTATTGGTGCTAGTCATTTCAGAATAATATTTAATCATTTAGCACCATTACTTTTGCCTTTTTCATTTGCCTCTATGGCTTTGGCTGTACCTTCTGCTATAGTGTATGAATCTTCTTTATCATTGCTTGGACTTGGCGATGCTTCAATAGTTACTTGGGGACAGATTCTGCATGATGCTATGAAAGGCTCTGCTGTTCTTTCTGGGCTTTGGTGGTGGATAATACCTCCTGGAATTTTAATTGCAATTTTGGGTATGTCATTTGCATTTTTAGGATTTGCTCTTGATAAAATACTTCACCCTAAACTTAGAAGCAGATAATTGATTTTTTATTAAATATGATTTAATCTTTATTATATTATTAATTTTTAGTATAAGGATAGTTATGCATATTATAAAGTATTCATTTTTAATTTTATTTATTACTATATTGTTTATATCATGTACTAATAATAAAAAGTATGATATTGTACCTATAGACTCTACAAAATCTTTTGCAGTTTTAGGTTACTGTGTTCCTGCTCCTGAACATGCTATGAATGTTAAATATGCTATTGTTAATAAAACTATTGCTGAGGCTAATTTTGATTATAAAAATATAAACTATTATTACAGAGCTTCAAAACAATTAAATGATTTACTTTCATTTTTTAATAATCTTAAAGAAGAAAGAAAAAGTATTGATGGAGAAACAAATATAGAAATAACAATACAAACAAATGATGAAAAAGAGTATATAGCATATTGGAATGTTAATGGAATATATTATTCTTTGTATAGTGATGAAGAAAGCGGTATTGATGATTTAGCTTTGATATTAATGAGAAATAAGGCTTTAAATTAATTTATAAATTTATATTAAATTTTTTACCGTTAGATAGATCTTCTGCTATTATTGTATTATTATCAAAATATGCTTTATAAGTGAAATATAATTCATAATTGTATAAATCTAGTATGGTTTTTCTTATATCTATAAAGTTGACATAATTTTGACTGTTCTGTATGCCGTTAGAAAAGTCATATAATAGATAATCAAATATTCTTTTAAATGCTCCATTATCTGCTTTTGATAAATAAAATATGTGAAAAAGAATTTTATTATTATGATATAGTGCGTCCATAAAAACAATAATGCCGTTTTTGTTTATTGATTTATTATAATAAAAATTAAATTCTTTATCAGTTTCATTTAAATCTATTATCGAAAAACCTGATAAATCTCTATTAAAAACAAAATATTCATGATTATTATGATTAATTATTTTAAACATTCTAGCATCATCGCTTCTGTAATTATAAATAAGTTTATTATCCTGATTACAGTATATGCTTCTTTCATATCCTATAATATCTTTTTGATGTATATGTCCTGAATATTTTTTATGTATAATATAGTACTTATCATTTAGTATAGTTTTATTTTCATTTTCAAAATATTTGTCCGAGAATAAAATTCCGTATTTATTCCAATGATCTTTATAATAATCAGTATAGTATAAATTTTCTAATATCATATTATATAAGTATATTTATTGTATAAGATTTGTCAATCATTTATTATAGTAAGGTATTCGCTTTCATTATGTATTCTATCCAAAGCTGTAACATAATATATATAAGTTTGCTTTGAATTTACTGTTTTATCTTTGTATGTTACTTTTGAGTTTGCAGTAAAATTAGTTCTTCTTATTTTGTCTATTAATTCTATTCCGCTCTCTCCTATAGTTTCTCTGTATACTGCATAGTATGAAGAATATGAAGGGAGAAGATGTCCGTATTTATCCAGCTTGTATTCATTAGGATCTGTGAATGTTATTTCGATTCCTCCAAAAACTTTTTTAATGCTTGGATTTTCTAATTTCAAAGGAGGTTTATTCATATCTTTCATTGTATTCATTGTAGGTACTATTGCTTTAAATATATAATTATTTTCTTTTATATATTTAACAGCATCATTTCCAAAATTTCCTGTATCTCTGTCTTTTCTATACATGTTATGCATTGTAAAAAATGAAGAGCCTTTTATATATCCTTTTCCTACATCTCTAATATAATTTATTTGTTTTGACATTAAATCAATATCCTGCCAAGGTTCTATATTAGTAGCACTTCCCATTCTGTATAAAGCATGTCCTATATATATGTCGGCAAGTTTTTCATTATTTGCTTTTTTTGCTTCATTAACCCACCATTTTACTATTGTGTCAAAAGGTGCTGTTTTATGCTGTGAACTCCAATATACTTGCGGTATTAATGCATCAATATACATTCTATTTAATCCGTCTTTTCTTGAAGCATTATTCAAACTAGAAGTTTTTTCTCCGTTAAGCATCCATAAAAGAACATCAGCATGCAAAGCATCAAAATTAGGATTATATGATTTAGTATCGCTTCCGTATTTGCTTCCCGCATATTCAGACAATTTTTCTTTATTTCTCCACACTCCTGCAGGTGAAATAGTCCATTTTACATAAGGTTTTCTTGATTTTATTTCTTTATATAAGTCGCTTACAAGTCTGTTGATATTATCTCTTCTCCAAGCATAAAGCCCATTTACACCATAATCATCATAGGATTTATTTGTAATATCGTATCCTCTTTTATCACCATATTTTTCAGCACTTGCTTCATCAGGCCAATCTTTATAAGTTTTTCCTCTTGAGGCATTCTGATAAAAATAATCATCGAAATGTATACCGTCTACATCATATTTTTCAACTACTTCTATAACTGAATCTGTTATATATTTTGCACTTATAGGTTCACCGGGATCTAAATAAAGTCTGTTATCATACCAATATATAGGCTCTAAATTATTGGAAACATAAGTGTGAATAAAATTCTTTTTTGAGAATTGTTCTTCGTAGCTTTTAGTTTTATCATAAGTTAAAGACATTCTGTAAGGATTAAACCAAGCATGAACTTCTAAATTTCTTTTATGAGCCTCTTCGATTATAAATTCAAGCATATCTGTTTTAAATGGGTAATCATCTTTTTCATCACTTGATTTTGAGCCGAAAAAATATCTTGTAGTAGGATTTATTTCTGATTTGAATATTACACCAGCATCTGGTTTTACCTGTATGAATAAAGCGTTAAAATTATTTTCATATAATGTATCTAAGTGTTTTAGAATAAGTTTTTTCTGTTCAGATTCGCTTGCTCCTTTCAAAGGCCAATCAATATTAGCTACAGATGATATCCATGCTGCTCTAAACTCTCTGTAAATAGGGTTTATGCTTCTATCTTCATCAATATTTTTGGCAAGCATTTTTCTTACATCATTTGGTATGACAATATTCAGAGTCTGACATGATGTTACTAATAGTATGATTAAAGATATTACTGCAATGATTTTCTTCATAATTTTAATTTTTATTATTGATAGGTATTAAAGAGATTATATATTTAATGATAATAACAGTCAATATATGAAAAATAGCTTTTATTTATGTTTATAATGTAGATTATTTAATTTGGTTCGTATGTATAGTAAAATAATATTTCATGATCTTTTAATTTTATTTTGAATATTAGACTTGTTTCAAAATTACTTGACAAAATTATATATAAAATTTTTATAATTTATCAATTGAATAACAATGTTTTATATGTTGTATAAATTATTATTTTAGTATATAAATATGCAGTCCTTTTGCTTCTCGCCGCAGGCGGGCTGTGCCTGTGCCACCAAAAGAAGTGGGGTTTGGCACGACTGTGTGCTTCGCAGCAAAGCCCCAACTATAATTAAAAAAAATATTAAATTAAAAAACTATAAGTATTAAGAAATTGAGTTTTGAAACAAGTCTATTATATAAAATAATTGATATTTTTTATAATGTAAATTAAATAATTATAATATGTTTATATAGTTAACATAATTTTATTTATTAATTTCAGATTCTAAAACAAATTTTTTACCGCTTCCATATTCTAAAGAAAATTCGCTTCCGTTTCCTATGAGAGCTTTTATATAAATAGTATGATTTTCAAAATTATTATAATTATTTTTATGAGTATATATTTTCACATTTTCTATATTTCCAAGAAGTATATCATTTTCCCCAATTTTAAAATCTTTTTCTTCAGCACATAAAAGCATAGTACCATCACAGCATCCGCATGATATATGAAATATTATATTTCCATTTTCTTCTTTAAGTTCTTTAATTAATTGTAAAGCATTATCATCTGCTATGATTTTATTATTCATAAGTACTCCTATTTTATTAAGGGATTACATTTTATAATGCAATCCCTACTATGATTAATTATTAATATTATTAAAAGAAGCCTAATTTTTTAGGAGAATAGCTAACTAAAATATTTTTTGTCTGCTGATAATGATCAAGCATCATTTTATGAGTTTCTCTTCCTATACCTGATTGTTTATATCCTCCGAAAGTAGCATGGGCAGGATAAGCATGATAACAATTAGTCCAAACTCTTCCGGCTTTAATACCTCTTCCAAAACGATACGCTTTATTTATATTTCTAGTCCATACACCAGCTCCAAGTCCGTACATAGTGTCATTAGCTATTTCTAAAGCCTCTTCATCAGTTTTGAATGTAGTTACAGATAAAACAGGTCCGAATATCTCTTCCCTGAAAATTCTCATACTATTATTACCTTTAAATATTGTAGGCTGTACATAAAATCCATTAGCTAATTCACCTTCTAATATATTTCTTTCTCCTCCTATTAAAACTTCAGCACCTTCCTCTTTTCCTATTTTCAAATATTCTGTGATTTTATTTATTTGATCTTCGCTTGCCTGAGCTCCCATCATAGTATTAATATCGAGAGGATTTCCTATTTTTATAGCTTTTACTCTTTCTAAAACTCTAGCCATGAATTTATCATATATTTTTTCATGTATTAATGCTCTTGAAGGGCAAGTACAAACCTCTCCCTGATTGAATGCAAATAAAACAAGTCCTTCAATAGCTTTATCTAAAAAGTCATCATCTTCATCCATAACATCTTCAAAGAATATATTAGGAGATTTTCCTCCCAATTCTAATGTTACAGGTATGATATTTTCTGTAGCAAACTGCATTATCTGTCTTCCTACGCTTGTTGATCCTGTGAATGCTACTTTAGAAATTTTAGGGCTTGTAGCCAATTTTTTACCTATTTTTCCGCCGCTTCCATTAACTACATTTAATACTCCTTTAGGTATTAAATCTCCTATAACTTCCATAAGAACTAGTATGCTTGCAGGAGTAGGGCTTGCAGGTTTTAATACTATACAGTTTCCTGCTGCCATAGCCGGTGCTATTTTCCAAGCGGCCATAAGTAAAGGGAAATTCCAAGGTATAATTTGTCCTACAACTCCCAATGGTTCATGGAAATGATATGCTATAGTATCATCATCTATTTCGCTTATAGTTCCTTCCTGTGTTCTTATAGCACCTGCAAAATACCTGAAATGATCTGCTGATAATGGTATATCCGCATTTAAAGTTTCTCTTATAGGTTTTCCATTATCCCAAGTTTCAGCATAAGCTAATAATTCTAGATTTTCTTCTATTCTTTCAGCTATTTTTATAAGAATATTAGCTCTTTCTGTAGGAGATGTTTTAGCCCAAGCATCTTTTGCAGCATGAGCAGCATCAAGAGCGAAATCTATATCCTCATCATTTGAGAATGGTACTTTATTAATTACAACACCGTTAATAGGACTAATATTGTCAATATATTTTCCGCTTTTAGGTGCTACCCATTCACCTCCTATATAATTTTCATACTGTTTTTTAAATACATTTGAATAATCTTTATATTTACTCATATTTTCACACTCCATTTTTTATTTTATATAACTAATAGTATATAAAATAAATATATTTATTCAAGTAATTTTGAACATTATTTAAATTTTTATTTTATAATTTTTATTTTTAATATTCTTGTTTTGTATAGTATGTATTATATAAATATAAAATTATTATATAATATCTTTTTTAATGAACTTGACAATAAATAGCTTTTTGTATATATTGTCAAAATGCTTAGTGATATTTTTATAGATATACAAAAGAATAAGAAAGAATGGCTTAAGAGTAAAGAGGGCAATGAGTTTGAAGACAGATTTGAAGCTTCTCTGAAACGCTATGGATTTAACAGGAGAATGTCTTCTGATAAAGATATAAAAAATATACTTTCATCTGTAAAAAATAATATTTTGGATAAAAGCTCTGATAAAATAATAGATAATATTTATGCTTTAGAAGATAAAAGTATGGAAAACTGTTTTGTATGTCAGCCTTACGGCAGTCAGAATTTTCCAGACTTTCTAATCTTTACAGCCAAAAAAATTATAGCTATAGAAATAAAATACAGCAGCGGTAAATCTTCTAGTCCTATGTGGAATAGTAATTTACCTAAATCAAATGCTATTTATATATTCGGTTCTTACGGAAGAGGCGATGTTACTTTCTTTATAGGAGATGATGTTCTTCCTATGAATGAGAGAAATGAGTTAATAAAATTTTTTGAAGAGATAAAGAAACTTGAAGATAATTTTAAAAATAAAATGAAAAAAGAAAGCAAAAATAATCTGTTTGCATATAAATTTGACAGAGGATTTAATGTGTATATTAGACGAGCTTATGAACAGAATAAAACTATAAATGCTAATGCAAAAATAGATTATTTTCTTCATGAAGATAGAATAAAATGCGAAAATAATGTAATAGAGTTTTGTAATAGTTTATAATTTTGCAAGAGAGATATGATGCAGGAAGAGTATACAAAGGAAAGTTTTGATTATCTTAAAAATACTGATATAGAAAAAAGAAAAAAACTAGGGCAGTACTTTACGCCTAAAAGTATAAGAGATTTGCTTTTAAAAAAATTAATATCCATTTCAGATAAAAAAGACAATGTAAAAATATTAGATCCAGCATGCGGAAGCGGAGAGTTTCTTTTATCATGCCTAGAATATTTTAATAATGCTAGTCTTTATGGTTTTGAGATAGATGAAAATCTAGTTTCCATTTCAAAAAAATTAATAAATAATGCTGATATAAAATGCACTGATACTTTGAAAACAGATACAGAAAAATCTATTAAATATGATTATGTTATAGGCAATCCTCCTTACTTTGAGTTTAAACCAGACAGAGAAACAAAGAAAAAATATTCTGATATAATAAGCGGAAGAATTAATATATTTTCTATATTTATAAAAATAGGTTTAGAGCTTTTAGAAGATGGAGGATATTTAGCTTATGTGGTGCCTCCTTCTATGAATAATGGGGCTTTTTTCAGTAAACTAAGAGAGTATATAATTAATAACAGCAGTGTTGAATACTTGCATATTGTGGAAGGCTCTGATAATTTTTATATGGCAAATCAAAAGGTTATGCTTTTAATACTCAAAAAAACTAATAATCATAAAAATAAAAAATATATATTCTCAAAAAATAGTATTACAATATTTACGGAAGATAAAACTTTTTTAAACAATGCATATAAAAATACTGTAAGTTTAAAAGATATAGGATATGCTGTAAAAACAGGAAGTATTGCTTGGAATAAATATAAAGAAAATCTTACAGAAGATAAAAATAATTCTATCCCTTTAATATATTCATCAAATATAGTTAATGGAAAAATAGTTATACCGAATAAGAGAAAACTTCAGTATATAAGAAATATTTCTAAAGAGTTGATAATCAAAAATAATGTTATAGCAGTTAATAGGATAACAGGCTCTCATAAAAATATCAATATAAAATCAGCAATAGTCAAAGAAAAAGAGTTTGTATGTGAGAATCATGTTAATGTTATATATCCTTTGGAAAATTATAATAAAGCCTATTCATTAGAATATATTTACAATGCTTTAAATGAAAAAAACAATATAAAAGTGTTAAGTCTTATAACAGGAAACACTCAGGTATCAAAAACAGAATTGGAAAGGCTTCTTCCTATAAAGATTATTAATATTTAAATTATTACAAAATATTTCTAGCAATTATATTTATAAAGCATAAAATCAATATCGTATGAAAAATATTAAGGTTCAGTAATTAAAAATAATTTTGTTAGAAATATATCTTTTGAAAATTTTAAATATTTTAAATAGTTAGAAAAATATTCAAAACTTGATGTTTATTTTATATAATTAATATAAATTGCTGTATAGTGCTATAAAAATAATTATATTTCTATTTGAAATAATTATAATTTTATTGTATAATATATAAAAATTAGGGGAGCTTTAAAAGGCTGAGAGTAAGTTTTATTTATTAAGTTTTATAGATGAACTTAGACCCTTATAACCTGTTGGATAATGCCAGTGTAGGGAAATATTTTTATAAGTTTTCTAATATTATTTTCATTTTCTCATTTTTATACACTAGTTATTTTCATTAAGGTTTCTCTAAATTATTAATTTATATTTAAGGAAATTTTTATGAATAATGTTTCAAACTCAGAAAATGTTTTAAAAGACAATGATTTGACAATTAAATACAGCAGATCATCATATTTGAAATTTATTATTTTAAGTGCTATTGGTGTTTTTATGTTTTTTATAACAATAAATATTAATGGCGTGAAATCAATACCAATAGATCATTTAGTGAGTTTTATAAGAAAGATTCCATTTGTAGAGCCTTATTACGGTATAATTATCACTATGCTGGGGGGAGTATATCCCTTTATAAGTAAATCTTGGAATAAAAATAAAACAGAGATAGTATTTTCATTTATAAAACTATTGGCAATACCATTTGTTATAATGGCTTATTTCAAATTAGGACCTGCTGATTTTCATAAAGCAAATATGCTTCCTTTTTCCTACAGATTATTAACACAGGTTGCAGTTTTAATTCCGATAGGGGCTGTATGTTTATCATTTCTTATTGATTATGGGCTTATGGCTTTTGTTGGAATATTTATGCGTTATATAATGCGTCCTATTTGGAAAACTCCTGGTATGTCATCAATAGATGCTTTAGCTTCTTTTATAGGCAGTTATTCTGTGGGACTTCTAATCACTAACAAAGTTTATAAAGAAGGTTATTATTCTACAAAAGAAGCATGCATAATAGCTACAGGTTTTTCTACAGTATCAACTACATTTATGGTTGTTGTGGCAAAAACTCTTGGAGTTATAGATAAATGGAATATATACTTCTGGGGAACTTTGGCTATTACATTTATAGTTACAGCAATTACAGTTAGACTTTATCCTTTGAGAAATAAATCTGATAAAGGATATTTGAATAGAGATGTAATTGAAGAGGCAAAATTTACAGGTGGTAATATTTTTAAAAAGGCATTAGATGAGGGTGTAAAAGTAGCTGATAAACAAAATAATTTTTTAGACAATATATTAAAAAACTTAAAAGAAGGATTATTAATATCAATATCAATAATGCCTAATTTTATGGCTATAACTTTTATAGGATTATTGATAGTTAATTATACCCCTTTGTTTGATTTTGTAAGTTATATATTTCTTCCTTTTACTAAATTATTAGGATTGGGAGAAGAGGCTTATACTGTTGCAAAAGCATGTTCTATTACTATAGTAGAAATGTTTTCTTCTTCAAGCATTATTATGGATTCAAGCCAATTAGCTAAAAGTGTAATAGCTATAGTATGCGTTTCAGAAATACTTTATTTTGCAGCACCTATTCCTTGTATGCTTGCTACAGACATTCCAATCAGAATAAGAGATATCATTATAATATGGATAGAGAGAATAATATTTTCTTTAGTTTTGGCAGTGCCTTTTGCATATTTATTTTTGGTGTAGAATAGTTTTATTTTAATTGATAAGTATATAAACTTAATATCTAAGCTTAAAAATAAAAAGTATTAAATTATTTATTTTCTATAATAAAAGGAGTAATAAAATGAGTACATTAAAAGACGAAATATTTAAAGCAATTACTGATATGAAAGCTAAAAGCCCATTGGTTCATAATATAACAAATTATGTTGTTATGCAAATTACAGCTAATGCCTTGCTTGCAGTGGGGGCTTCACCTGTTATGACATTTGAAAAGGAAGAGTTTGAAGATATGCTTTCTATAGCTTCATCTCTTGTTATTAATATAGGTACTTTAACAAAAACTTCTATAGAGGCTATGCATAGTGCTTGTTCTATAGCAAATAAAAAAAATGTTCCTTTCGTGCTTGATCCTGTAGGAGCAGGTGCTACGAAATTAAGAACTCAAACTGCTATAGATATAATAAAAAATTATAATCCAAAAGTAATAAGAGGAAATGCCTCTGAGATAATGGTACTTGCTGGTGAGAGTATCAAAACCAAAGGAGTAGACAGCACTGCTAATGTTAATATGGCATTGGAAGCTGGTAAGCATTTAGCTAAAGAGTATAATACAGTTGTAAGCATAAGCGGAGAAACTGATATTATAACAGACGGAAATAGAGTTTTATATGTAAATGGGGGCTCTCATTTAATGCCTTTAAATACAGGTATGGGCTGTACTTCTACTGCCATTACTGCTGCTATGCTTGCGGTATCAAATCCTTTAATTGCTGCTTCTTCTGCTATGTGCATAATGGCTGATGCTGGAGATATGGCTTCAAAAAAGACAGATGCTCCTGCTAGTTTTGCTGTTTCATTTATTGATGAGCTTTATAAACTTAATATAAGTAACGCTTCTAATAGGGTAAGAGAATAATATATAAATTAATTGACTTTTTATTATTGGGAGTGCTGATAAACAATGGGCTTTTTTATATTAAAGTCCATTGTTTAAGCATTTTTTATTTATTATTATAATTGCTAATCTTTTATTTTTGACGCCATTATATTCGCTACTATTGAACCTGATATATTATGCCATACGCTGAATATTGCTCCAGGTACTGTTGCTAATGCCATAGAGGCAAAATGTGTTGCTGCCAAAGAAGTAGCAAGTCCTGAGTTCTGCATTCCTACTTCTATTGATACTGCCTTGCATTTTGAATTACTTAATCTAAATAATTTTCCTAATAGATAACCTAGCAAATATCCCAAACAGTTATGAAGAACAACTACTATTATAACTAAATAACCAACCTGCATAAGTCTTTGTGAATTAGCAGATACTACAGCAGCTACTATTGCTACAATCGCAAGTACAGATATTAATGGTAGTATTTCTTTTATACTGCTTGTAAACTTATAAAAGAATTTATTTATTATAAATCCCAAAGCTATAGGCAGTATAACAACCTGAACTATTGATATAAACATGCTGACAGCATTAACATCAACCTTTTGTCCTGCATATAAAAGTGTAAGAAGCGGAGTAGCAAAAGGAGCAAGTATTGTTGATACAGAAGTCATACCAACTGATAATGCCACATCCCCATTTGCTAAATATGTCATAACATTTGAAGAAGTACCACCAGGACAAGTACCTACAAGTATAACTCCTACAGCAAGTTCTGGAGGAAGTTTGAATACAATAGAAAGCAAATATGCAAGCAAAGGCATTATTGTAAACTGAGCTATAGCTCCTATTATAATGTCTTTTGGTCTTGTAAATACAACTTTGAAATCTTCAAGTTTTAATGTAAGCCCCATACCAAACATTACTATCATTAAGAGATAGTTAACATAACTTGTCTTTATGAAGCTTACTGTTTTTGGAAAAAATAATGATACAGCTGCTACTATTAATACAATTACTGCCATATACTTTCCAAAGAAATTGCTTATTTGTTTTAATGTTTTCATTTTTTTATCCTTATATATTTTTTATTTATTTTATGTACTTACTATTATTGAATTCCTCTAAATCAATAATAGCTTTTAATACCATTTCTTTGTCAAGTCCATAAGAACTTATGTACTTAGTATCTAATGCCGTATTAATATCATCATCTTCTAAACTTGCTTTATTTATTCCTATATCTTTTAAACATGTTGGAAGCGACATTGATTTATTAAACTTAAAAATATCTTCTCTTGCATCATATTGTTTATTCATAGTAAGAAGAAGTAATATTCCATAAGCTACCAATTCTCCATGAAGGAATTTTTCTCCCATTCTTTTTAATTTTGTTAATCCGTTATGCAAATATATATTATAATTATATCCTGCCATTACAGAAGTTAATCCTGCTGTGTATATTATATGAAGTATTACTCTGTTTAGAACATCTGATGATTTTTTATTTCTAAAATCATTTACAGCTTCTGAATAATATTTTAATATATCATTAGAACAGTTTTTTATTATTTCAATACCTAAGAAATTTCTATAATTTAAACTTTCATTTCTTGTGTAGAATAATGCTTCATACTGTTTAGAAAGTGCATTTCCAAGACCAGCTATAAAATAATTTTCCGGAGAGTTTAGTATAACATCAGTATTTATAAATGTATGTAAAGGCGGTCTTTTCAAACTAAACATCTCTCTAAAGCTTCCATCATTATCATAAACAACAGATATAGAGGTAACAGCAGCAGAGTTGGAGGCTAATGTAGGAAATGTAAATATAGGTTTATTCATCATATCTGCTAAAACTTTTGAGGTATCTAATGCTCTTCCGCCTCCTACTGCAAATATCATATCGGCTTCTATTACAGCTTTTTTCTCTTTAAGTAAATCAACATTTTCAAAAGTTGAATTTCCGCCGTAATGAAGCATACCTGTTATACTTATGTCTTTTATATTATTTAATATTAATTCTATTGATGCTTGAATAGATTTTTTACCCGATATGATTACAGCTTTTTTTCCGTAATTTGAACATATATCATATACATCTTTGTAAGCATCGCTTCCTATACTAAAGTTTGTTAAAAATAAATTTTCTATACTCATTTTTTAATCCTTATAATTATATTATTTTTTATTTTATTTATTGTTTTTATTCTAATGTTTTGTTTTATAAAATTAACCATTAATAATCATATTTTACTCCTTATAAAAAATTTTTATTTAAAATAAATTTAGTCTATGCTTATATCAGCTATAAACTAAACAATTTTTATCCTGGCTTAAAAGATAGGAACCAAGCAGTCTGTAATATTAATTTTTTGTTATGACTTTTAGATTATTAGTGCTTTTATTTGACGCTATAGTTAAAGAAATAAACTATAGCATCAATTTATTTTCATTAAAAAATTATTTTAATATAGCACCTGTATTAGCAGACTGAACAAGTTTTCTATATCTTCCAAGCCAGCCTCTAATTTCTTCTAAAGGTTTAATAGGAATCTCTTTTCTTCTTTTTTCCATTTCTTCATCAGAGATTTCTAAATTGATTTTATGATTAGGAATATCTATACTTATGATGTCATTTTCTTTTATAAAGGCTATCTCTCCGCCGCTTGCAGCTTCTGGTGAAACATGTCCTATAGAAGCACCTCTTGAAGCTCCTGAGAATCTTCCGTCAGTGATTAAAGCAACATCTTTATCTAATTTCATACCAGCAAGAGCAGAAGTAGGGTTAAGCATTTCACGCATACCAGGTCCGCCCTTAGGTCCTTCATATCTTATAACTACAACATCGCCTTTATTTATTTTTCCTGCATATATAGCAGCTATTGCAGATTCTTCACTGTCAAATACCCTTGCAGGTCCTTTATGTACAAGCATCTCATCAGCAACAGCAGAACGTTTAACAACGCAGCCGTCTTTAGCTATATTTCCCCAAAGTATGGCAATTCCTCCTGTTTTGCTGTAAGGATTTTCTATATTTCTTAAAACATTATTATTTTTATTAACAGCATCTTTTATATTTTCAGCTATTGTTTTACCTGTAGCAGTAAGAAGAGAAGTATTTATAAATCCGCCTTTATCAAGCTCTTTCATAACAGCAGGTATTCCTCCAGCTTTGTATAAATCTTCTATATAGTTATGCCCTGCAGGTGCTAAATGGCATAAATTAGGAGTACGGTCGCTTACTTCATTTATAGTTTTTAAATCTATTGGTATGCCAGCCTCATTTGCTATTGCAAGCAGGTGAAGAACACTGTTTGTAGAGCAGCCCAATGCCATATCCACAGCAAGAGCATTTTTAAATGATTCCGGAGTTATTATATCTAATGGTTTTATATCTTTTTTCAATAATTCCATAACCTGCATACCAGCTTTTTTAGCAAGCAAAGTTCTAGCAGAATATACAGCAGGTATTGTTCCGTTTCCTGGAAGTGCTATACCTAAAGCCTCAGAAAGACAGTTCATACTATTTGCAGTGTACATACCAGCACAGGAACCGCAGCTTGGACATGTATTTTGTGCATATTCTTCTAATTCGGCATCGTTTATAAGATTAGCCTTTTTTGCTCCTACTGCCTCAAATATATTCGATAAACTTATTTTCTCATCGCCATGATCACCAGGAAGCATAGCTCCTCCGCTTATTACTATTCCTGGTATATTCATTCTTAAAAGTCCCATTATCATACCAGGTACTATTTTATCGCAGTTAGGTACTAGAACAACTCCGTCTAAACCATGAGCTATAACCATACTTTCAACAGAATCAGCTATTAACTCTCTTGAAGGAAGTGAATATTTCATTCCTAAGTGTCCCATAGCTATTCCATCACATACACCTATAGAAGGTATAAGTATAGGAGTTCCTCCTCCTATTAAGACTCCTGCTTTAACAGCCTGAGATAGTTTATCAAGATGTATATGTCCAGGTACAATTTCACTATATGCAGAAATAATTCCAATCAGAGGTCTTTTTAATTCTTCATCTGTATATCCCATAGAGTAGAATAATGATCTGTTTGGTGCTCTTTCATCACCCTTTAATACTCTGTCGCTTCTTAAAGAACTATTTTCTCTGAAACTCATAATTATTTCTCCACTTAATAAAATTATTATTTTTGTAAAATTGTAATGCATATATTTTATTAGATAATGACAAAAAATCAAGAGTTTTTTTATATTTTTTATTATACTTGTTT
>NZ_JH994111.1:1024298-1243335 GCF_000316195.1 Brachyspira hampsonii 30446
CAAAACTACTTGACAAGATTACATATGAAAATTTCGTAATTTTATAATTTATAAAATAATGTTTGACATGTTTTATAAATTATTGTTTTAGTATATAAATATGCAGTCTTTCGCCTGCCGTAGGCACACACAGTGAGGCGTACTTCGTATGTGCCACACCGAAGGCGGACAGGCGTCACAAAAGAAGTGGGGTTTTGCGAAACATGCAGAGCGGTTGGCAAAGCCCCAACTATAATCAAAAAAATATTAAATTAAAAAACTATAAATATTAAAAATTTGAGTTTTGAAACAAGTCTATTATAAAATAAATTTGTTATATTTATAATGCTTTTAATAAATTTTTATTCTTATTATTTATTTTATTAATGAGGTTAATGAATTAATAAAATCTATATATTTCAAATAAAAATACTAATTTAAATATAAATGTTATATATGTTTTATAATATACAAATATTGCATTAAAAAATATGATATTAGTATGTTATTATGGTCTATAATCTATTGTTAAAAATGTTAGAGTATTATAAAATAATGTTAGTTAAATCTAAAAAAGGAGTTTATTATGTCTATAATAAAAGAAGAAACAGTAAAATTATTAAATGAACATTTAAATTTAGAGCATTATTCAGCTAATTTATATTTTAATATGGCTGGCTGGTGCGAAAAAGAAGGGCTTAAAGGCTGCAGCAAATTCCTATATAATCATTCAGCAGAAGAACATACACATTTGGAAAAATTTAGAGAATATATCAATAAAGCAGGCGGACAAGCTATAATGGGAGAGATGAAAGCTCCTGAATGTAATTTTAATTCTGTTGCAGAGTTATTTGAAAAAGTAATTAAACATGAAGAGTATATCACTTCTTGCATTAATAAATTAGTAGGCATAGCAATGGATAGCAAAGATTATGTTACATTGAAGTTTTTGGAATGGTTTGTTGAAGAGCAGCTTGAAGAAGAAGAATTATTTAATGATATTATTAAAAAAATTAAAATTTTAGGTAATTTAGAAGGAAGAAATCTTTATACTTTTGATAAGTTCGTAGGCAATTTGGATGCACAAGAACATAATTCATAATCTCTAATTTCGTACCCATTTCATAAATTATGAGATGGGTATAAAAAAACAAGGAGAATTATTCCCCTTGTTTTTATTTTATAAATAATTAAATATTAATTATTTTTTGCTCTCCAAGTTTCTTTTTCAAACTCGCCTTGTATAGGTACTAAAGATTCATCTAAATCTATTTTTAATACGGCATTAAAATTGTTAGTAGCCATCATCTGAGCAGCAAAACCTACTATAGTAACTATTTCAGAATCATTGAAATGTTTTTTAAGATTATTCATAAGTTCATCAGTTACGCCATTAGGATCTTTTACCATCTGCATACCTAATTGTGATAATAATTGTTCTTTTTCATCAAGTTTAAGATTTTTAGGATCATCTCCTATAGCTTTTAAATCTCTGATAAAGAATAAAGAACAAAGCATACATCCGTTAGTAGTAGAAACAGAATGTGCCAATATCATAGCTGCTCTTTTTCCAACTACCTCTACTAATCTATCGAATGAAACATACCAACCCATAAATGCTTCATAAGTAGCGTAATCATTTAATAATGCTTTTTTCATATTTGTAACATTGCCGCTTTTTTTTAATTGATAATCGAAAGCTTCTTTTACTTTACCTGTAGCTTCTTCATATTCCATGAATTTCACTCTAGCCATAAATAACTCCTTAATTTAAATTTATGATTAATAATTCTATATATTTTATAATAAAAACAAAATTATTCAAAGTCTTTTAAATGCCCTTTTGAAACTTTTTTAAATGCTCTCAAATAATATTTTATATCATCTAAATCCCTGATAGATAATACTTTATGCATCAAAAACTGCGGAGTAAAGCTAAGATTATAAAGTTTTTGTACCCATTCTTTTATCTTTTCTTCACCGACATCGGTCTTCATTATAGCACTACGCATATCATAATCTTCCCAATTTTCTGTAGTAAGCCAATTTTCTTTTTTGCATTGATTAAATAATTCAGTACCCGGATAAGGTATTATAATTGTAGCCTGCATAGTTTTAGCATAACCTTTAAGAAGAAGTTTTTTAGTAAGCTCATAAGTTTTTTCAATATCCTCTTCAGTTTCCCAAGGATATCCTAGCATTACCGTGATATGAGGAGAAAGCCCTGCATCAGATGCTGCTTTGCATGAAGGAAGTATCTCTTCAACCTTGTTTCCTTTTTTTAGCTTATCTAATGTAGTTTGACTTGCAGATTCTAGTCCAAACAAAAGAAATCTAAATCCAGCTTTTTTCATAAGCCTGTACTCATCTTCATTGCAGGCACCAAAACGCATATTGCAGTCTATATTAACTTTTTTATTTAGCTTTTTATCTATCATGAAATTACAAAAATCATTAAGCCATTTTTTTACAGGGAAGCATCCTGTATCATCCATTATCTCTCTGATATTGTATTTATTATAAAGAAACTCCACCTCATCAGCAACATTTTCAGCAGTTCTAGCACGGAAATTGGTATATATTCCTGTCCAAGAGCAGAAAGTACATCTATGATGCCAGCAGTCTCTTCCAGCCATTATATAAGTACCCGGTATTCTTTTGAAGTTGCCATTATCATAGGCGTATCTTTTCCACTGAGTTAAATCTCTATCTATAAATGGAAGGCTTTTTAAATCATGTCTTAATTCAAAAAAGCCTGTGTTTTTTATATTATTATTTTCTCTGTAGTATATGCCTTTTTCTAATTGTGCTTTTCCATTGAGATATTCTATTAGGTTTAAAAGAAGAAAATCATAATCTCCCCCCATCAATAAATAGTCAACTTTACAATTATTCATAGTCTCTTCAGGCATAGCAGTAACATGATCTCCTGCAATAACAACTATCATATTTGGGTATTTAGCTTTCAAATCATCAGCTATTTTCCACGCCTTATATATAACAGGAGTTTTTACCTCAAAAAATAATAAATCAGGTGTTTTTTCATCTAAATATTGATACCATTGTTCTGTTGTCATATTTCTAGCAATAGCATCAACAAAGTCTACATCATATCCTGCATTTTTTATCATAGTTGCTGCAGTGGCTGGTACTACAGGATAAATATATGTTGGGCTTTTAAACCATTGAAATTGTCTGTTTTGTGATAATAATGCTACTCCTCTGTCGCTTTCAAATGGAGGGTATCCTATATATATTTTATTTATTTTATTCATAAATTAATTTACCTTTCTAATTTTATTATCTTTTATTATTTTAATAAAAAATTATTTATTATGTTTATTTTTAGATTATACTTTAATTAATAAAAATGTAAATAATTGATTTAATTGTATGATTAAAAATTGATAGTGAAAATTTCTGTATAATTATGAAAGTCGCTTGAATATAAACTTATAGAATTAGCTATAAAAGATGAGGCGGTAAATTCTATTTCCTCAATATTTTCTTTTAATTTCTCATTATCATGAACTTTTTTAACTCTTGCTAAAGTTAGATGGGATTTAAAATCTTTTTTATCATATTTAAGATTTTTTATATTATCTAGTTTTTCTCTTAAAGTTTTTACATAGTTCTCTAATTCTTTGCTTACCGCTTTTATAAATATGACATTAATATCTTTGAATTTATTTGTGAAGTATGAAATATTTTCAAATTTTATATTAAATGGAGTAGGTGAATAGTTTATCACTTCTTCTTTTATTAATTCTATTTGTTCTTCTTTTATATTGTCAAAAAATACTAATGTTACATGCATTTTATCTTTTGAGACTTTTTTTAATTCTGCTGTTTTTTCATTTATTTTAAGTATATTAGAATACTTATTTTTAATTTCTTGATTTAAGTTTAATGCTAAAAATACTCTCATACTATTACAGCTCTATGTTTAATATTTATATATCAAGGCTTAATAGTTTAGTTATCATATCCATTGTAACATCTTTATATAAAATCTTATTAGGCACTACATTTCCATTAACCTGCTTAGAGGTTGTTTTTACTTCATTAGTATTTGCTGAATCACTATTATCAATAAGTTCCACAATCATACTAGCTTTATCCAAATATATTTGTTTATCATCATTATATTTGAATGTTATATACATTTTTAGATTTAGCATAATATTATGTTCTATAGTAAAAAAATTATCTTTATAAACTATATTTCCTATAAGACCTTCTGTATTTAGATTAAAGCTTTTAAAAGCAATAGTGCCAATATAATTGTATTTATTATTTTGTTCTATTTGAAATAAACTGTAATAATACCAATTATTATTTTTTAATATTATCATTTCATAAGATGAGTTATCAGTAAATCTAATCTTTCTAATAGCATAAACCGATAAGTTTCTATTGTTTTTTAAATTTCCATCATCAGTGAAGTAATTTTTATTTATTTTCATTGGTTTATCATCAATATTTTGAGAATAAAGATTAAAAGAAAATAAAATTACAAATATTACAGCCAATCTTAACATAGATATAAATCCCAAATTATAATAAATGAAGTTATACTCTATAAGCCTTTATTTGTCAATATTTATTGTATTAGATGTGTTTTAATTCTATGAAAAACTAAAATTAGTTAAAATAATATTTAAATTTTTATATGTCTTGAATAATTTAGAATTAAATTGTATTAATCATATTTATTTATGCATCATATAAAAATTATTTTAATTTATTGACACTATTATTTTTTTTTATTATACTAAAATATGTTAGGTTTCATTTTTATTTTATGCAATTCAATATTTTCTATGTAAAAATGATTTTAGGAGTAAATTATGAATAAAATACACAGTTTGTCTTTTAAACTTCCTATAGTTATTAGTTTAATGTCTATATTGATGCTAGGTTTTTTGTTATCTGTTTCAGTATATTTTGCAAATAAGGGAATAACTGAAAGCACTAATACAGGATTTCAAAATACAGTAGAAGGTTATGCTAATTTATTTGATTCTATATTAAATGCTCAGATTATGCTTAATGAATCATATACAAGCGGTGCTAATATTAAGAATTTCTTTTCAAATGCCGCTGCTTATAGTAATAATGTTTTTTTGGATGTCACATCATTTATAGAAAATAATAACTTTATTGAAAATATTTCTATAATGAATACTGACGGCGTAATAGTTTTTGATAGAAACTCTCAGTTAATAGGCAGAAATTTTATGGATCTAAGACCGGCCATGATGACTAAGCTATTAGCAGGAGAAGAAATAGCCTTTGGAGATATCTCTAAATCTGCTGCTACAGGAGAGCTTACAATGTCTTTAGGTGTAAGAATACTTAGTTATGATAATCAATTGGTAGGTTATTTAGTTTCTATTATCAAAATAATGTCTATATATGATGCATATTTTAGTAATGTGCAATTAGGAAGAACAGGAAGAATAGTAATCGTTAATAATAAATCTATAGTTGTAATGGATACAGATCCGGCAGAAATAAATAAACAGGCTCCAAGTGAATATGCCAATATAATACAGGGTACTTCTATATCCGGACAATTAAAATATGGAGTAAGAGAAGGTTTTTATAAGAAAATGACTTCTCAGCCTTGGGTAGTTGCTTATGCTATGGATAAAGATGAAATTTATGAAATTAATAAATCAATAATTATAACTAGTATAATTATAGCTGTAATATCCATGCTGCTTATGACTTTGGTTGTATTCTTATTTACTAGAAGCATTATAAAACCTCTTAGAATTGTAGTTGAGGAAGCCAAAGAAATAGAGCATGGAAAACTTATTATGCATGGAAGAAAAATAAAGCGAAAAGATGAGATTGGAGAACTATCTCAGTCTTTCCATAATATGAAATATAAATTAATAGAAGTAATAGAAACAACTTTGAATAATGCTGATAAGATGTCTCAGGCAGCTAATGCACTTGCTTCTGGAAATAAGAACTTAGCTACAAAAGCAGAAAATACAGCTGCCAATCTTGAAGAGACAGCATCCTCTATGGAAGAAATATCTTCAGCAATATCAATGGCCACTAATAATTCTGTAAAAGGAAATAATATGATGAACAGCTGTAAGGAAGCTATAGAAAATGCATCTTCAGTGGTATCAGAAACAGTAAAAAGTATGAATGAAGTTAATAATGACAGTGAAAAAATTAAAGATATAATAAAAGTTATAGAAGGAATTGCTTTTCAGACTAATATTTTAGCACTTAATGCAGCAGTAGAGGCAGCTCGTGCTGGAGAGCAGGGTAAAGGTTTTGCTGTTGTAGCAAGCGAGGTTAGAAGTTTGGCACAAAATAGTCAGACTTCAGCAAAAGACATTACAGAATTGATTAATCAGGTATATGAAAAAATTAATAAAGCTAATGAAATTGTAGAGAGTCAGGAACAATTATTTATATCAATAAAAGACCAAATTGAAGAAACAGCAAATATCATAAAAGATATAAGTTCTGCTGCTTTGGAACAGCAGTCTGGTGTAGCTCAGGTTAATAAGGCGGTTATGGAAATGGATTCTATTACTCAGGAAAATGCTGCTTTAGTAGAAGAGTCAACAGCTTCTTCTATATCGCTTTATAATGATGCTAAAGAACTTCAAAATGTTGTTAGCTTTTTCCATATAGAAAAATAATTATAAAAAATTAATAAAAGCTATTTACAAAATAAACTTATAGTTTTATAATAAGAATTGCCTAAGTGAATAACTGTTAATGTTTATCATAAAGGAATATATTTTTTAATTATATTTATCTTTTTTGTTAGTTTATGGAAAATAATAGAATTGCTGTTATAGGTATAATAATTGAAGACACCAATGCTGCGGCAAAGGTGAATGAAATACTGCATACTTATAGTGATTTTGTTATAGGAAGAATGGGGATACCTTACAGAGAAGAAAATATAAATATCATAAGCATAGTATTAAATGCTCCTATAGATAAAATTAATAGTTTAACAGGCAAACTTGGTATGCTTGAAAATGTTTCTGCTAAAGCTCTTTATGCTGGTAAAAAGTAATACCTAAACATTTTAATTTTAATAGGAGTATATTTTATGTCTCTAGAAACTTTATTTAAGTATGATTCAAAATCTAGAAATGCAAATGAATTTATCAACGATGAGGAAATTCTAAAAACAATATCCGAAGTAGAAAATGGCGATTATAATATTAGAGAAATATTAGACAAAGCTAATGAAATGAAAGGGCTTGAACCTAAAGAAGCATTGGCTTTACTTCTTTGCAATGATAAAGATGCTGAAAATGAGATGTTTGAAATAGCAAAGAAAATCAAATTAGAGATATACGGTAAGAGAATAGTTTTATTTGCACCTCTTTATTTATCTAATTATTGTATTAATGGCTGCGTTTACTGTCCTTATCATGCTAAAAATGGTCATATAGCAAGAAAACAGTTAAGTCAGGACGAAATTAGAGCTGAAGTTATAGCATTGCAGGATATGGGACATAAAAGACTTGCTTTAGAAACAGGAGAAGATCCAGACTATGCTAGTATGGAATACTTACTTGAATCTATAAAAACAATATACAGCATCAAGCATAAAAATGGAGCTATTAGAAGAGTTAATGTTAATATTGCTGCTACTACAGTTGAAAATTATAGAAAATTAAAAGATGCAGGAATTGGTACTTATGTATTATTCCAAGAAACTTATCATAAACCTACTTATGAAAAAGTTCACCCAAGCGGACCTAAAAGCAATTATGAATATCATACTGAGGCAATGGACAGAGCTATGGAAGGCGGTATCGATGATGTGGGTATAGGAGTATTATTTGGGCTTTATGATTATAAATACGATTTTACTGCTATGCTTTATCATGCTAAACATTTGGAAGATACTTTCGGATGCGGTCCTCATACTATAAGTGTTCCTAGAATAAGACCTGCTGATGATGTTGATGTTAAAAGTTTTCCTAATGCTATAGTAGATAGTTTATTCAAAAAAATAGTTGCTGTTTTAAGAATCGCTGTTCCTTATACTGGAATAATAGTTTCTACAAGAGAGAGCCAAAAATCAAGAGAAGAAGCATTAGAGGTTGGAGTTTCTCAAATAAGCGGAGGATCAAGAACTAGTGTTGGCGGATATGTTGAAGAGGAAGAAGAGAATTCAAAACAGTTTGAAATATCTGATAACCGTTCGTTAGATGATATAATTAAATGGCTTTCTGATATAGGTTATTTACCTAGCTTCTGCACTGCCTGCTATAGAGAAGGAAGAACAGGAGACAGATTTATGGCTTTTGCTAAGAGCGGACAAATAAAAAATTTCTGTCAGGCTAATGCTATAATAACATTAAAAGAATATGAAAACGATTATGCCAAAGAAGAAACTAGAAAATCTATAGATAAAGTTATGGCAAATGAAATAGAGAGGGTTCCTAATGAAAAGGTAAAAATGAAATTAGTTGATGCTTTAAAAGGAATAGATGAGGGAAGAAGAGATTTTAAATTTTAATATATTGGGGATAAATTATTGATTTAATTTATGATCGATTTATGTTACCGAGCAGAAAAATATAATTTTATTTGCTCGGTTTATTTTATTTGTTATATTTAGAGATGAGAAACAAATAAATTTTTTTAATATTATTAATTATAATATAAATAAATGGAATAAAAAATGAATACTACACCAAATTCAAACAGAACACATATTGCAATATTTGGAAGAAGAAATGCAGGTAAATCAAGCATCATAAATGCAATTGCAAATCAAGATGTAGCAATAGTTTCTGATACTGCAGGAACTACTACTGACCCTGTTAAAAAGGCTATAGAGATAAATGGTATAGGAGCTTGTGCCATAGTTGATACTGCTGGTTTTGATGATGAGGGTGAGCTTGGAGCTTTAAGAATACATAAAACTAGAAAGATTATGGAATCTGCTGATATTGCCTTACTTGTATTTGATGCTTCTTTTATTAATAATGATTATTTACTTGAATTAAAATGGAAAAATGAGATTGCTGCTTTGGAGATACCTGTTATAGCTGTATTAAACAAAATAGATTTAAATGATAATTATAAAAATATAGAACAGAATATAAAAGAAATGTTTGATTTAGAAGTTGTTTCAATTAGTGCAAATAATAGAGTTAATATTGATAAACTAATAGAAGCTATAAAATCATCAATTCCAAAAATAGAAGAGATTAGTATAACAGGGCATATAATTAAAGAAGATGATATTGTAATGCTTGTTATGCCTCAGGATATTCAGGCACCTAAAGGGCGTCTTATACTTCCTCAGGTTCAGACTATAAGAGATATTTTAGACAATAAAGCTGTGATTATGGCTTCTACTTTTGATAAGTTTGAAAAAGCTCTTAAAGCATTAAGCAAGCCTCCTAAAGTTATAATAACAGATTCTCAAGTTTTCAAAGAAGTAGAGAAGTTAAAACCAGAGGAAAGCCTTTTAACATCATTTTCAGTGCTTTTTGCAAGATACAAAGGAAATGAAGAAGTATATAAAAAAGGTGCCGACTTTATAGATAATCTTACAAAAGAGAGTAAACTATTAATTGCAGAAAGCTGTACTCATGTTCCTTTGGAAGGAGATATTGGAAGGGTAAAAATACCTAATCTTTTAAAAAAGAAATTTGGTTTTGACTTTGATATTGATTATGCGGCAGGCAATGATTTTCCAGATGATTTGTCTAAATATGATTTGGTAATACATTGCGGAGGTTGTATGGGTACTAGAAAGCATATTTTAAATAGAATAAGAATATGCGAAGAGCAGAATGTACCTATAACGAATTATGGTATGACTATAGCTAAAATTAATGGTGTGAAATATATTTAAATTATATAATATAAAATTAGTAATAAAATATTTAAAATACAAAATATATTTTTTAGCTTTAACTAGATTTTCATTTATAACTTTACATTTATATTTATTTTAGTATAATTATATTATGAGAAGAGATATTAATGTTTTGAATGATTATTTTATGAGATATTTATTCTCATCTAAAGACAGCAATTTGATATTACTTGATTTTATTAATTCTACAATGCTTGACGCTAATATGAAAACTTTTAGAAGTGTTGAAATACTTACTACATTTAATTATAAGGAAAACTATGAAGATAAGGAAACCATTGTAGATGTAAAATGCATTACACAAAATGGTACTGTTGTTATAATAGAGATTCAGCTTCAAGGCAATTCAAGATTTCCAGAGCGTATATTATATTATTGGGCTTCTAATTACAGCAAACTTTTAAAGCATGGTGAAAAGTATGATGCACTAACTCCTGTTATAAGTATAAATCTTCTTAATTTCAATTTAGATGACAGCAACAATATACATTCCTGCTATATGATTTATGATACTAATAGTAATAGACTTCTTACCGACCATTTGCAGATACATATAATTGAACTCAAAAAATTTAAAAACAATTTATTAAATAAAGATTTAGATTGCTGGCTTAAATTTTTCACTATAAAAAAAGATAATAGGGAGGTAATTATGTCTGAGTTAGTCAAAGAAAAACCTATAATGGAAGAGGTGCAAAGAAGATACAATAACTTTATTAAAGATAGATTGATGATGAATGAATATGATAAAAGAGAGGCTTATCTATATGGTAATCAGATAATGTTAGAAGAAGAAAGAAGATTAGGCATTGAAGAAGGTTTCAAAAAAGGTATAGAAAAAGGTATAGAGAAAGGTATAGAGAAAGGTATAGAGAAAGGTATAGAGAAAGGTATAAAAGAAAATCAAATATTAACTGCAAAAAATATGAAAAATAAAAATATAGATATAGCATTGATAAGCGATATTACAGGACTTAGTGTAAAGGAAATAGAAGAGCTATGATATATATTTTAATATGTGTAATTAGAGGAAGAGAAAATTGATTGATATAAACAAAGCAAAAGAAATTATTAACAAAATAGATAAGGAAGAGAGCATATCTCATGATGATGCTCTAGTTTTATTATCATCTTTTGAGTACGATAATAATATTAATAAAAAACAATTAACTCAAGATGAAGAAGAGAGCATAAAAGAACTAAAAGAATATCTTAGGGTGAAGGCTAGAGAAAAGGCAGATAAAATATTCGGAAAGTATGTTTTTATGCGAGGGCTTATAGAGTTTACCAATTACTGCAAAAATGACTGTATATACTGCGGAATAAGAAAGAGCAATAGAAATGCTGAAAGATACAGATTAAATAAAGAAGATATTTTATCATGCTGCGAACTTGGCTATGAGATAGGTTTTAGAACTTTTGTTTTACAAGGCGGAGAAGATCCTTATTATAATATAAATATAATGTCTGATATAGTGGATGCAATTAAAACTAAATTCCCAGACTGTGCATTAACATTATCAATAGGAGAGAAAGAAGAAGGGTACTATAAAGTATTAAAAGAAAAAGGAGCTAATAGGTTTTTATTAAGGCATGAAACTTCTGATAATACTCATTATTCAAAACTTCACCCAGCAGATATGAGTTTGGATAATAGAAAAGAATGTTTAAGAAATTTAAAAAAGTTAGGCTTTCAAACAGGTACAGGCATAATGGTTAGAAGTCCGTATCAGACTTTAGAAAATATTGCTGATGATTTTGTATTTATGCAGGAAATTAAGCCTGAGATGATAGGTATAGGACCTTTTTTACCCCATAAAGATACTCCTTTTGCCAATGAAAAAAAAGGTGAATTAGAACTTACATTAATACTTATAAGCATACTTCGATTAATTTTTCCTTTAGCCTTGATACCTGCTACTACAGCATTAGGTACTATAAAAGAAGGCGGACGAGAAATGGGTATACTTCATGGGTCTAATGTTGTTATGCCGAATTTATCTCCTATGGATGTAAGAAAAAAATATTTATTGTACAATGATAAAATAGCTACAGGAACGGAATCTGCAGAGGGTGTTGAAAGTTTGAGAAACAGTATGAAAAATATTGGATATATTCTTACAGGGGCAAGAGGTGATTTTGATATTAATAGACATGCTTAGATTTCAATAAAAAACAAAATTATATATTTACATATAGTCTATTATATATTAAAATGTTTTTGTTTATATATAATATGATAAGAGTAAATATTAATTATGAAAAATATTTTTAGTAATAAGATTAATAATCAAACTAATCCTAATAAAACTATCATTCAGGCGATAGATGAGTTTTTAAGGAGAATTTCAAATTTAATAGCTATAGCAGGTTCTATATTTGCAATATTTGTGCTTTTAATGCAGGTAAGACAAATTAATGCAGATAATTTTTATATAGCAAATTATGATAAAATAATTAATATTATAACAATATGTTTTATTTTTATACTCATAGATCAAATAAGAATAGCACCTAGAAAACTTTATATAGTAGTTCCGATTATTCAGCTAGTCGGACTTTTACTTCTTAATTTCTTCAGCAAAAAATACTATGATATATATGCAAATAGAATTATATGGACTATAGCAGGTTCAATACTTTTCTTTTTGGTTATAGTAATAAATTGGCTTAGGCTTTCATATTCTAAGTTTACATTATATCAAATGATTATAGCATCGTTTATATTTGTTATAACATTAGGAAGTTTATTATTGTATCTTCCTTTAAGTACAGTAAGCGGTAAGTTATCATTTGTTGATGCTTTATTTACAGCAACAAGTGCGGTATGTGTAACAGGGCTTAGTGTTATAGATGTTTCTAAAGAGTTTACTTTATTCGGGCAAGTTGTATTAATAATTCTTATACAAATAGGCGGACTTGGTATTATGTCTATATCGGCAATAGTGCTTTTATTTTCTGTAAATAAGGGAAGCGTTCAGGATAGAGTTAGAACTTTAGAGATGTTTAATACTCAAAATAAAGATATAATACAGTCAACTGTAAAAGTAATATTCTTATCAACATTTTTTATAGAGTTATTAGGAGCTGTTTCTTTATTTACAGTTATGGAAACTGACAGTAAATTAGGAATGCGTATATTTTCTTCTGTATTTCACTCTATAAGTGCCTTTTGTAATGCAGGTTTTTCGCTTTATACAGATAATCTTCATCAATATTCTGCAAATGTTGTAGTTAATGTTACTATTATGCTTCTTATCACTCTAGGCGGTATAGGATATCCTGTTATGCTTACTATTACTAGGGCTATAGTAAATAAGGTAAAAGGACAAAGATATGTATTTGATGTTCAGGCTAGAATAGTTATATATACAAGTGTTATTTTGATAATATTAGGAAGTGCCTTTATATTTTTTAATGAATATTCAAATTCTTTAAAGGATTTGCCATTGAAAGAGAAGATATTAGTTTCATTATTTCAAAGCGTAAGTCCTAGAACAGCTGGTTTTGAAACTATTGCATACAATTCTATGAGCAGTGTTACTATAGGAGTTGTTATATTTTTAATGTTTGTAGGTGCTTCTCCAAACAGTACAGGCGGCGGAGTAAAAACTACTACTTTATTTGTATTTATATTTTCAGTAATTACAGCAATTTTTAACAGGCCATATATTGTAGTTAATGGCAGAAAGATAAAAGATGATACAGTTAATAAATCTGTTGCTATAGTTACCCTGGCAATAGCTATTTCTGTACTTGCTTCATTTATTATGTTTTATATAGAAAAATCAAATAGTATGATGCCTATACTTTTTGAGGCAGTATCAGCTATAAGTACGGTAGGGCTTTCTTTAGGTATAACTCCAACAGTTACAATATGGAGCAAATTAATATTAATAATACTTATGTTTATAGGCAGAGTAGGTTATCTTACTTTATTTATGAGTATAGGCTCTATTAATAAAGGTAAATACGGTATAATAGATTTGCCTACAGGAGAAGTAACTATAGGCTGATTATGTCAAAAATTATTATTGTATGCGGCGGCGGCGGTAAAACTTCTTATATAAAAAAATTATCAGAAAGTTATAAAGATAAAAAGGTAGTAATCACAACTACAGCAAAAATTTTTAAACCTGAGAAATATATTGAAACTATTAATGCTCATTCTTTTGATAATGATAATATTATTGTATTAGGAAAAGAGTATGATGATAAAAAACTTATGTATGCAGGATATGATGAATTAAAGAATGCTATTGATTTAGCTGATATTATTTTTATAGAGGCAGATGGAGCAAAGTATTATCCAATAAAAATACCTAATGATGAAGAGCCTGTCATACCAGCTTTTTTATACGAAAAAATAGAAAAAATAGTTGTGGTTATGGGACTTCATAGTTTGAAAAGAAAGTTTAAAGAGGTTTGTTTCAGATATAATTTATGCAGTGAAATAGACAGTGAAAGCATAGTGGATTTAGAAACTATTAAATATATTGCAGATAAATATTATGTTAATAAACTTAAATGCAGTAATATAGAACTATATTTAAATGATTTTACAAAAAATAATAGTATTACATATAAAAAAACAGCTTTCATTATATTAGCATCTGGTAAAAGCGAGCGTTTCAGCGGAAATAAGTTAATTCATAAATTCAAATCTCTTAATAATAAAACATTATTTGAAAACACTGTCAATAAAATATCAGATGTAATAAAATTATTTAAAGAAGATGATGATTTAAAAAATATAGAAACTTCTGTTATAGCAGTAAGTATATATGATGAAATAATAAATAAAACATTTGAAAATAAAGATTATATTTCGGTATATAATAATAATCATGATGAAGGTATAAGCTCTTCTATAAAACTAGGTATTAATGAGGCTTTAAAACTCAAAGCTGACTCATTTGCTTTTTTTGTATGCGACATGCCTTTTTTAGAAGATTATGATATTTTTAATATGCTTAAATATTTTTATTACAGTCATAAGAATATAGGAGCTATGTTCACAGGAGAAAGACCATCAAATCCAGCTGTATTTTCAACTAAATATATTAATGATATTTTGAGTTTAGAGCATGATAACGGAGCATTGAGAATTATAAAAAAAAATGCTGAAGATTGTTTCTTTTATACTATAGATGAAAATAAATTAAAAGATATAGATACCAGAGAAGATTTACTTTAAAGTATATTTATTTAATATAAGAAAAAGCATAAGTCATAATAAATAACTTATGCTTTTATATATAAAATATTTTTAATTATTTTTTAGCTTCTTCTTTAGGAAGAACAACATTAAGTATAATAGCAACACAAGTAGCTATAACAACAGGGCTGCTTCCAAATACAGTTTTAGCCCAAGCAGGGAAAGTATCTAAAGCACCTCCAACTTGAACAGTACCCATACCTAAAGCAACAGCAAGACCTACTATTAATGTATTTCTAGGTCCCATATTTTCAGTGAATACCAATTTAATACCTGTCATAGCAATAGAAGCAAATACCATTATAGTAGCTCCTCCAAGTACGCAGGAAGGTATTGTAGTAAGCAAAGCAGAGAATTTAGGGAATAGTCCAGCTATTAATATTATAACAGCAGCAATTAAAAATACTATTCTATTAACAACTTTAGTAGTAGCAACTATACCAACATTCTGACTGTAAGTAGCAGTAGGCAAGCAGCCAAACATAGAAGATAATATGTTAGTAAGTCCATAAGCAGTGATACCGCATTTTAACTCTTTATCAGTAGGCATTCTTCCCATACCTCCTGAAGTAGTAGCAGAGAAGTCTCCTATAGCCTGAACAGAGTTTACAGCAAATAAAAGAGCTATAGCTATTGCAGCAGAAGGATCAAACTCTATACCAAAAGGAAGTAATTTAGGAGCTTGGAAAATACCAGCATTAACTACGCTGGTAAAATTAATCATTCCAAAGAAAAATGCAGCTATATATCCGATAATTAATCCCATAAGTATAGAAGCTAGTTTCAAGAAGCCTTTAGTAAACTGATTGAAGAAAATAACAGCAATAAGTGTTATTCCCGCAACAGCCCAATACTGCCAAGAACCAAAAGGAACAACCTCTCCGTTTATACTGTATAATGTACTTCCTCCAGCCATATATCTAACAGCAGTAGGATATAAAGAAAGCCCAACAGTAAATACAACAGTACCTGCTATTAGAGGAGGGAATAATTTTCTTATTTTTTCAACAGCAAGTCCGAATATAACGGCAACTATACCTCCTACTACCTGAGCACCAAATATAATAGCTAAACCTCTTACTCCAAGACCTGTACCTTCAGGACCTCTTGCTATAGACTGCATAGTAGATACATAAGCAAAACTAACACCAATAATCATAGGAAGTCTGGCACCTATATGATAATTTTTTGTAATAGGTATAGGGAAAACCATTATTATTGTAGAGATAGCAGCAAATACCAAAGATGACTGAACTAAGAGTATTTGTTCTGGGCTTCCGCTTTTAAGTCCGGCAGCAGAAGATACTATAAGAGCAGGAGTTACACAGCCCACAATCATAGCAACTACATGCTGAATAGCTAGCGGAAAAGCCTGCGACATCTTTGGAACGGCTTCGTATTCGAACAAAGCACTTTGAGTTTTTTCATTTGTACTCATAATTAACTCCAATTTTTTTATTCTATTTTATAGATTTATATCATCTAAAAAATATTCAATTAAATTTAAAGCACATTTCTTTCTATACAAAGCAGTTGACCTAGCACTGTTTCTAGGATTCATAATTGAAGAATATGCTTCCTGTATAGATTTAATATTGTTCTTCCATTCTTTTATATCTGAAACAATATATTTTTCCTCTATACTTTCATCTCTTGTAATTGTAACACCTAATGTACAAAAACTTATTTTAAATCGGTACCTATCATTTTCTTTGCAAACTAATGCACATACGGCAAGTTTAGATAATGCATTAGCTTTTCTAGTTCCTATTTTTCGATAAAAGGAATATTTATAATCTTTCTTTGGTATTATTATATGAGTAAGTATTTCATCATTTTTCAATATAGTTTTGCTTACTCCGGTAATAAAATCTTTTATTTTTACTTCTCTTTTTGAATTTTTACTTTTTAATACTAAAACTGCATCCATAGCATATAAAGAAGGCAAACTGTCAGCAGAAGGGGAGGCATTGCATATATTTCCTCCTATAGTGGCAATATTTCTAATGGGAGGACCTGCTATTCCTAAGGCACTGTCTTTTAATACCTGAGGAGTTAGACTAGATCTAATAATTTCATCGAAGGTAGTTAATGCTCCTATGATAATATTATTTTCATCTTCATTTATGCCTTTTAATTCATCTATATCATTTATAAATAATATAGGTTTATTAAATTTAGCTATTAAATTACTTCCTCTTAAATGCTCTACCATCAAATCAGTACCTCCTGCAAAAATTACAGAATCATTTGCTGCTCTGAATTCTAATGCTTCATTAATATTTTTAGCTTTTAAAGTTACTGCCATAAATTTTTACCCTCCTTAAAAGCCATATCAGAAGCTCTTAATACGGCACTTACTATATGATCATATCCAGTGCATCTGCATAGATTTCCTGATAATCCTTTTCTTACTTGGTATTCTGTAGGTTTTCCTTTAGTATCATTTAAAATAGCTTCAGAAGACATAACCATACCAGGAGTACAAAAACCGCATTGTACAGCACCTTCTTCCATAAAAGCTTTTGTTACTATTTTTCCTTTTTCTGTTTCTGAGTATTGTTCTATAGTTATAATTTCTTTTCCTTCGCATAAAATTATAGGTATTAAACATGAATTGACAACTTTTCCATTCATAAGTACAGCACAAGCTCCGCATTCTCCTTCGCCGCATCCTTCTTTGGTACCAGTAAGTTTTAATTCATCTCTTATAAAATCTATTAACCTAGTTAAAGGATCTAATTCTGTATTAATTTCGTTTCCATTTACTTTAAATTTTATAGACATCATATCACCTCCGCTATGTTTTCAGGGAGAATAGGTATTTTTCTAAAATGATAATTCAAAGCATTTTCCATAGCAGCTGCATAAGCACTTGCCGCCCCGTCAAAAGTAATTTCTCCTACTCCCTTAGCACCAGAAGGACCATATTGATAAGGTTCATTCATGATATACGACTTTATTTCAGGCAAATCCAAAGAAGTCGGTATCATATAATCAGACATTTTTACCTGTAAGAATTTTCCATCTTTATTCACTATGTTTTCTAAAGCCCCCCATCCAAGTGCCTGAGCAACACCCCCCTTTATTTGACCTTCAACTATTTTTTCATCTATAGCATATCCGCAGTCAAATACCGCCCAAACACCTACTATTTTTACTTCTAATGTAACTTTATCAATTTCAACTTCAACAACATTTATTCCAAGCCCATAAGTAGGGTAGGCATCTCCTCTTAAAGCAGAGGTATCCCAATCTATTAAATGTGCAGGGTGTTTATAGTCTTCTATTATTTCTATTTCTTCAGATTCATTCCATCTGTCTTTTAATTTTTTACATGCTTCCTGTATTAAATATCCAACGATCATAACAGAACGGGAAGCCACTGTAGGACCTGTATTTGGTATTATATTAGTATCATACACAGATATATCTATATTTTCCAATGGTATTTGCAAGTTATAAGCAGCTATTTTTCTGAATGTAGTATGAAGTCCCTGACCTATTTCTGTATTTGATGTTAGTATTGTTACTTTATTTCCTTTTTTCTTTAACTTTAATTTGGCTTTAATTATATCTCTTTCACCGCTTCCTGTAAAAGCACATCCATGCAGAAAGCATGATATTCCTATTCCTCTGTACATATCATCTTTATATTTTTTTCTTTTTTCTTCATAATCAGATTCCTTTAAGGCTAAATCAAGCATTTGAGGAAGTATTATATTATCATGGAATATACCGCCTGTTATTGTAGGATCATTTTGTTTTACAAAGTATTTTCTTTTAAGTTCTATAGGATCAATTCCTATTTTTTTTGCTATATTATCCATAGTTCTTTCTATAGCAAATATTGCCTGAGGTCCGCCGAATCCTCTGAATGCACAGCTAGGTACATTATTAGTGCAGTACAATCTTCCCAAAACTCTTACATTAGGGAAATGATATACATTGGCAGCAGTATAAGTACATCTTTGCATAATAACTCTGGAACTTGACTCATAAGCACCAGCGTCCATATCCGAAATTATATCAAGTGCGGTAATATTATTGTTTTCATCAAGAGCTATTTTAGTTGTGATTTGAGCAGGCTGTCTTTTTACACTATAAGCCATATCAAATTGTCTGTCTAATATAAGTTTAACAGTTTTTTTTAGTTTATGTACGGCAACGGCAACAGCGGCAGATAGTATATCAGGATAATGTTCTTTTCCTCCGAATCCTCCGCCTATAGTGGGGGATATTACTCTTACCTTTGATTCTTCTACACCAAGAACAGGAGCAACAGCTTTTTGTACATAGTAAGGACATTGCGTAGATGAATATAAAGTTACGCCGTCATTTTCCCAAACACCTACTGTTCCATTAACTTCCATGTATAAATGTTCCTGATATGGGGTATAATAAGTTTCCTCTATTATAGTTTTAGCTTTTTTAAATGCTTCATCAACATCTCCATATCCCGCTTTAAATGAAACAAAAATATTATCATCTCCGTATATAGGACCGCCTAATAATTTCTTAGAATCATCTATATTCAATACAGGCTCTAAATCTTGATATTCTATTGTAACTTTTTCTGCTATATCATATACCACATTTTTGTCAGGACCTACAATAAGGAGTATTGTCTCTCCAATGTATCTAACATTATCATCAGCAAAAGGACGCCAATCAGATATAATCATAGTGGCAGCATTTTTACCCGGAACATCTCTATAATCTATTACAGAATAACCTTCAGGAAGTTCAGGAATATTTATTTTTAATATCTTAGCCCTTGCCTTTGTAGAATAAACAATTTTGGCATGCAGGACTTCTTTTCCAAAATCAATATCATTTAAATATTTAGTTCTTCCTGTTATCTTGTCAAAAGCATCTACTCTTGATACAGAATTTTTTAATTCTTTAATTAGAGTTTCCATAAAATATCCCTCAGCTTATTATTTAATTAAAATATTGATAATATTTATAATATATTAATAATAAAAATCAAGATATTATAAACATTTATAAACTAGATAATTTATATATTATTAATTTAATATAAATATCTAGTTTATTTATATACCAAAAATTATTTTATAACTCTAGTACCTGTTTTTCCATTGATAGCATCTTTAGCTTTTTCAAGCAATGTTATCATAGCTTCTTTTCCAGTTGCTTCTACAAACTGCATACAAGCCTGAACTTTAGGAAGCATAGAACCCGGAGCAAACTGACCATCATCGCAATGTTTTTTAGCCTCTTCTAAAGTCATAGAATCTAACCATTTAACATCCGGCTTACCAAAATTAACAGCAACTTTTTCTACAGCAGTTAATATGATAAGCATATCGGCATGAAGTTCTTTAGCAAGTACAGAAGCAGCAAAGTCTTTATCTATAACAGCAGCCATACCTTTTAAGTGATTACCTATTCTTATCACAGGTATTCCTCCGCCTCCGCAGCATATAACTAATGCTTTTTCATTAAGCATAGCTTTTATAGCAGTACTTTCAGCAATAGCAACAGGCTTAGGAGAAGCAACAACTCTTCTGTATCCTCTTCCTGCATCTTCTTTTACTACCCAGCCTAATTCTTTGGCTTTTTCTTCTCCCTCTTCTTTAGTCATAAACTGACCTATAGGTTTAGTAGGATTTTTGAAAGCAGGATCATTTTCATCAACTACTACTTGAGTAATTAATGTAGCTATAGGCGGAACTGTTATTTTTCTGTTAGAGAACTCTTCCATAATAGCATTTTGTAAATCGTATCCTATATAGGCCTGACTCATAGCAACACAAACAGAAAGAGGTATATCATTACCTGTTTTATGATGTGCAGTATATTCATTCATAGCATTATTAATAAATCCAACTTGAGGTCCGTTTCCATGTGCAACTATAACTTCGCAGCCATTTTCTACCAAATCCACTATGTTTTTAGCAGTTATTTTTACAGCTTCCATTTGCTCAGCTAGTGTATCACCTAATGCATTACCGCCCAAAGCAATAACAATTCTTTTTTTATTTTCCATTTTTATATCCTAAATCAAAAATTAAATTCTTTTTATATTGTAAAAAGTGCTTTTTTTCACAATATAATAGATATAAAATGGTAAGCACTATATATCTTATAGATGCTTACCATCTTTATTATTTATATTATCCAAATATTCTTGGTTTTTTATCAGAAGCTAATTTGCTTAATATAGCTTGAGGGTCTTTAAATTTAGATAAGAAAATCATAGCAGCTATAACATAAGGTTTGTAGCTAGCTTGTTTGTAAAGAGGAACTCTATATCTGTCAAATACAGAAGCAGCAACTTCTCCGTCTTTACAGCTAACATCATTAATATCAGCAGGTAAGCAGTGTAAGTATAATGCTTTTCCGTCTTTAGTTTTTTTCATTTTTTCTTCAGTACAGCACCAATCTTTATGCTGAGCATTTTGTTCTAATAATCTTTTTTCAAGAGCTTTAATACCATCAGTGTCTCCTTTACCGTAAAGGTCTGTTCTCTCTTGCATAGCAGCAAAAGGAGCCCAAGATTTAGGATAAACAACATCAGCATCTTCAAAAGCTTCGTCCATACTGTTAGTGATAGTCAATTTAACACCAGCAGCTTCAGCATTTTTCTTAGCAATAGCTTCAACTTCCGGCATAAGTTCATAACCTTTTGGATAAGCTAAAGCAACATCCATACCTAATCTAGTGAACAGTCCAGCAGCACCTTGAGGTACAGAAAGAGGTTTGCCGTAAGAAGGAGAATAAGCCCAAGTCATAGCAACTTTTTTGCCTTTAAGGTTTTCTAATCCGCCTAATTCATGAATGAAGTGAAGTGAGTCAGCCATCATTTGTGTTGGATGGTCTCTGTCGCATTGTAAGTTTACCAAAGTAGGAATTTGTTCTAATATTCCGTCATTGTATCCTTGTCTTACAGAAGCAGAAACTTCTTTCATGTATTCATGACCTTTACCAATGTACATATCATCTCTGATACCTATAACATCAGCCATGAATGATACCATATTTGCAGTTTCTCTAACTGTTTCACCATGAGCTATTTGGCTTTTACCTTCGTCTAAGTCCTGAACTTCTAAACCTAAAAGGTTACAAGCAGAAGCAAAAGAGAAACGAGTTCTAGTAGAATTATCTCTGAATAGAGAAATACCTAAACCAGAATCAAATACTTTAGTAGAAGTGTTAGTTTCTCTTAAGAATCTTAAAGCATCAGCAACAGTCCAAACTGCTTGTAATTCATCAAAAGTTTTGTCCCAAGTTAAGAAGAAATCATTTTGATACATTTTGCCGAATTCAAGGCTGTCTAATTTTGATATGTATTTTTGTATACCCATATTTTTCATCCTTTTTTATTTATTTAAATTTATTTTTTTATAATTAAATTACTTATTTGCACAATAGATAGTAGGTACAGCAGCATATAAAGCAGCACAGTTTACTAAATCTTGCTTCCAAGTTTTTTCATTAGGAGCATGAGCCTGAGCTTCAGCACCAGGTCCGAAACCTATACAAGGTATTCCGTTTCTTCCCATGATAGATACGCCGTTAGTAGAGAAAGTCCATTTATCAGTAAGAGGACGAGCTTTTCTTTCTTTTTCTATTTCCGGAGTAGGTCCTAATCTCTCTTCTGTACCATATAAGCCTTTGTATGCTTCTTCTAAAGCTTTAGTTACAGCATGATCTTCTGGAATTACCCAAGTAGGGAAGTAGCATTCTATTGGATAAACTAAACCTGTCCAAGATGGTCTGTCATAATTGTACATAGATACTTCAGCACCATATTTTTTTACATTAGGAAGGTTTCTTATTTCTTCTAAGCAGCTTTCCCAAGTTTCACCTGCTGTCATTCTTCTGTCTAAAGAAATAGAACAAGAGTCAGCAACCGCACATCTGCTTGGAGAAGTATAGAATATTTGAGAAACTGTTACAGTACCTCTTCCTAGGAAATTAGCTTCTTTGTATTGAGGATTGTATTTTTCTTCTAACATTTTTACTAAGCCTTTGATTTCTGTAGAATCTTTAGCATCATTTTCGTTAAGGCTTCTGATATCTTGAAGTATGTCAGCCATTTTGTATATAGCATTATCTCCTCTTTCTGGGGCAGAACCATGGCATGAAATACCTTTAACATCTACTCTTATTTCCATTCTTCCTCTTTGACCTCTGTAAATACCGCCGTCAGTAGGTTCAGTAGAGATTACGAATTCAGGTTTGATATTGCTTTTTTTACAAATGTATTCCCAGCATAATCCGTCGCAGTCTTCTTCCTGTACAGTACCAACAACAACAACTTGATATTTGTCATTTAAAAGACCTAAATCTTTCATTATTTTAGCACCGTAAACACCGGAAACTATGCCGCCTTCTTGGTCAGAAGTTCCTCTTCCTCCGATTTCTACATCATTTTCATAACCTTCATAAGGATCGAAATTCCAGTTATCTTTATTTCCTACTCCTACAGTGTCTATATGAGCATCAATACCTATCAAAGTTTTACCGCTTCCCATATAACCTAAAACATTACCCATAGGATCTATATCTACTTTATCAAATCCTACTTTTTTCATCTCTTCAGCTATTCTTTCGATTACGCCTTTTTCTTCGCAAGATTCACTAGGAATTCTAATTATATCTCTTAAGAATTTAGTCATATCAGCTTTATAGCTTTCAGCTTTTGCTTTTATTTGTTCAAATTGTTCTTTTGAAATAGCACTCATTGTTTTTATTCTCCTAAAAAATTTATAATTTTAAATTTCTTTATTATTCTAATTAAATTTTATTATCTATCTTTTGCTTCCCAAACGATATTTTTCCATCTTTCAGGATCCGTATCTCCTTCAGTGCTGAATAGTAATACTTTAGAATTAGAATCAAGTTTTAATTTTTTTCTTAATTCAGCATACTCATCTTTAAGCATAATAGTAGCCAAAGCACCGAAAGGAGCAGCACCAGATTCACCAGATACAACCTGAGGATCACCTTTTAATGGAGCAGCAAGCATTCTCATACCTCTTGCAGCAATTATGTCTTTAGCAGCTATAAAGCAGTCAGCATGATTTTTAAGTATATCCCAAGAAGTGATATTAGGTTCTCCGCATGCAAGTCCAGCCATTATAGTATCTAAATCACCTTCTACTATTCTTATTTTTCCATCTCCAGCTTCAGCACCCTTATATAAACAAGCAGCAGCTTCAGCTTCAACTATAACCATTACAGGAGGATTATTTTTGTATTTATTAGAGAAATATCCAACCATAGCACCAGCCAAAGAACCAACTCCAGCCTGTACAAATACATGTGTAGGTCTTTCTCCGAATTGTTCATCAGCTTCTAATGCCATAGTGCCGTAACCTTGCATAATCCAAGCAGGTATTTCTTCATAGCCTTCCCAAGCAGTATCCTGTACAACTACACCATTAGGTACTTTAGCAGCCTCTGCAGCAGCCTTTCTAACGCATTCATCATAGTTGTATTCTTCTATTGTAGCAGTGGCACCTTCAGCCTGAATATTTTTTAATCTTGTTTCTGTTGAACCTTTAGGCATGAAAATTACAGATTTTTGTCCTAATTTATTAGCAGCCCAAGCAACACCTCTTCCATGATTACCGTCTGTAGCTGAGAAGAATGTAGCCTGACCGAATTCATCTTTCAATTTTTTTGAAGTGAGTACATCATAAGGAAATTCGCTTACATCTTTTCCCATTTTCTGAGCTATATATCTAGCCATAGAATAAGAACCGCCTAATACTTTAAAAGCATTAAGACCGAATCTGTATGATTCGTCTTTTACTTTTACAGTTCCTAAGCCTAGATATTTAGCCATTTCTTTTAATTCTGATAATGGTGTTTGTGTATATTGAGGGAAACTTTGATGAAATGCTTTTGCTTTTTTTACTTCCTCAATAGACATTATTGGCAGATTTTTATCATCTGTTTTAGGCATCTTATTTTCAGCCCATTTAAGTTCACTCATTTACTTCCTCCTTTTTTGAATCTATATAATTATATAGAGTGAATTTACTTATTCCAAAATGATTCGATACTTTATCTCCGGATTTTGTTATTAAAAATACTCCTGAATCATTTAAAAATTTTATAGCTTTTATTTTCTCATTTTTATTCATTATAGAAGCAGGTTTTCCTACCAATTCTTCGCTTTTGATTATTAACTTCTCCATAAGCTCCTGAGCACTGTTTGGAATTTCTTCTAATTTTGATTTATCTTCTGTATTCAAAAGACTTTCTAAATCGCTTTTAAAAGGCATTAAATTAGTTATATCAAAGTTTATAGATAGTATATATCTGTATTTACCATTCATATCCTTTATAAAAACTGTTGAAGATTTTAATATTTTTCCATTTGATGCTTTTGTAAGATAAGATAAATGATCTACTATAGGTTCTCCTTTTTTCAGCTTTTCTATAGTATTGATTACAACATTTGAGGCGCCTTCTCCTACTTGTCTGCCTGTAATGCCTCCATTAATGATAAAAATAATTGTATGATCTAAATCATCTTCCTTTAATTCATGAATACATACTTCGCAATTATTGCCGAATTGTCTTGCTATGCCATGTGCTACATTTATTAGAGTTTCGAGTATTATATTAGATTCCATAAAATATAAAAATATTCCTTAATGGCTAATTATATAACCATTTAATATGATTATAGTATACTAATTTTTTTTTAGATTTTCAAGAAAAAATCTAAATTTTTTTTGAAAATTGTTGACAAATAGACTTTTTTTAATATCCTATTAAAATGTATATAAAAATTATTATAATATAAATTTAGGAGGCATTTATGCTGTTAATAGGCGGAGGAAAATTAATCACAAGAGATTCAGCTAAAGCATTTATAGAAGATGGTGCTGTTCTTTGCGATGGAAGGTTAATAAAAGAAGTGGGAAAAACTTCGGATTTGAAAGCTAAATATAAAGATGCTGAATATATAGATGCTAAAGGCGGAATAATCATGCCGGCATTTATAAATGTACATGAACATATTTACTCTGCTATGGCTAGGGGCTTTAGTATAAATGGCTATAATCCTAAAGGCTTTTTAGAAATATTAGACGGAATGTGGTGGACTATAGACAGAAATCTTACTTTAGAGCAAACAAAACAAAGTGCTATGGCTACTTATATAGAATCTATTAAAAATGGAGTTACTACAGTATTTGACCATCATGCTAGTTTCGGACATATTGAAGGTTCTTTATTTGCCATAGAAGAGGCTGCTAAAATTATGGGCGTTCGTTCTTGTCTTTGCTATGAGGTTTCTGATAGGGACGGAGAGGCTAAATCTAAGGCTTCTGTTAAAGAAAATCTTGATTTTATTAAGCATGCTATGGCTGATAAAACCGATATGATTAAAGGTATGATGGGTATGCATGCCTCTTTTACTATTTCCGATAAAACTATGGAAGCATGTATGAAAGATTTACCTGAAGGCATAGGCTGTCATATACATGTTGCAGAGGGTATAGAAGATTTACATGCCTGTCTTAAAGATCATGGAAAAAGAATAGTTGACAGACTTTATGATTTCAAAGTTTTAGGTCCTAAGACTATACTTGTTCACTGTATATATATTAATCCTCATGAAATGGACTTGATAAAAGATACTGATACTATGACTTCTCATAATCCAGAATCCAATATGGGTAATGCATGCGGATGTCCTCCTACTATGGAATTAATGAAAAAGGGTATATTAACAGGTTTGGGTACTGACGGATATACTCATGATATGACAGAATCATACAAAGTAGCTAATGTTCTTCATAAACATAATCTATGCAATCCTAATGCTGCTTGGGGAGAAATACCTCAGATGCTTTTTGAAAATAATGCTAAAATAGCTAACCGTTATTTTGAAACTCCTCTAGGCGTACTAAAAGAAGGAGCTGCTGCTGATGTTATTATAATGGATTATAAAAACTATACAGAATTAAGCGATAAAAATATTAACGGACATATATTATTTGGCATGAACGGCGGACATGTTAATACTACTGTTTGTAACGGAGAAGTATTAATGAGAGACAGAAAACTTACAAAAATAGATGAAGAAGCTGCTTATGCTAAAATAAGAGAAGAATCTGATAAACTTTGGAAACAGATTAATAAATAAAATAATAAATTAACATTTGTGAGTTCTATATAATTAATTTTATATAGAATTCTTTAATGTTTTGATAAACAGTAAAATTAATTGGAGGAATAATATATGAGCGATGTAATGACACCCATTCCTTTCGGAAATCTTATGAATTGGGTTTTGGAAGAGAAAAAGACAGGTAAAGTATTTGGTATTTCAAGAGCTTTTAAAGCTGATAAATCTAAATATTATGAAATTTTTGGAAGAAAATTAGAAACACCAATAGGACCAGCTGCAGGACCTCATACTCAGTTAGCACAGAACATAATAGCTGCATACTATACAGGAAGCAGATTCTTTGAGCTTAAAACGGTGCAGAAAATGGACGGAGAGGAATTAAGCAAATGCGTTGCTAAGCCTTGTATAGCTGCTAATGATGAATGTTATAACTGCGAATGGTCAACAGAGCTTTATGTACCTCAGGCTTTTGATGAGTATGTTAAGGCTTGGGTGGTTTTAAAAGTTATAGCTAAAGAATGGGACTTAGGAGATATGGACGGTTTTCAGTTTAATATGTCTGTAGGATATGATTATGAAGGCATTAAACTAGAAAAGATTGATAATTTTATTGAAGGCTTAAAAGACGCTTCTAATACTCCTATATTTAAAGAATGTATACAGTGGCTTAATGATAATATTGACAGATTCAAAAACTTCAAAAAAGAAGATATTGATAAAATTAATGCTGATGTATGTAATTCCGTTACTTTATCTACTCTTCATGGCTGTCCTCCTACTGAAATAGAAAAAATCGCTTCTTATTTAATCACAGAAAAAAAATTAAATACTTTTGTTAAATGCAATCCTACACTTTTGGGTTATGAATATGCTAGAAAGACTTTAGATGAAATGGGTTATGATTATATATCATTTACCGATTTTCACTTTAAAGACGATTTGCAGTACAGCGATGCAGTTCCAATGCTTCAAAGACTTCAAAAATTGGCTTCTGATAATTCTCTTTTATTTGGGGTTAAAATTACTAATACATTCCCAGTGGATGTTAAGCAGAAAGAACTTCCTTCTGAAGAGATGTATATGTCTGGAAAATCTTTATTCCCTCTTTCTATGACAGTTGCTTCAAGATTGAGTAAAGATTTTGACGGAAAATTAAGAATATCATACTCTGGCGGATGTGATTATTTCAATATTAATGATGTTATAGATGCAGGAATTTGGCCTGTAACCATCGCTACTACTTTATTAAAAACAGGCGGTTATCAAAGAACAGAACAAATAGCTAAAAATCTTAAAGAATATAAACCATTTACAAAAGTTGATGTTTCTAAAGCTGAAAAAATAGTTGAAGCAAGCAAAAGAGATAAACATCATATTAAACCTATTAAACCTCTTGCAAGCAGAAAAATTAAGAAAAAAGTACCTTTAGTAGACTGCTATACTGCACCTTGTATGGAAACTTGCCCTATAAATCAAGACCTCACTACTTATATAAGACTTAATGCTGAAGGCAAATATGATGAATCTTTCAAAGTTATTATAGAAAAAAATGCTATGCCTTTTGCCACAGGTATATTATGTCCTCATACTTGTATGGATACTTGTACTAGACAATTCTATGAAGAGCCTGTAAGTATAAGAGCATGCAAATTAGATGCTGCCAGAGCTGGTTATAAAAATGTTATATCCACTTTAAAACCTGCTGCTCCTATAGGAAAAAAAGCTGGTATTATAGGGGCTGGACCTGCTGGACTTTCTGCGGCATTCTTCTTGGCTCGTGCTGGGGTAGAAGTTACAGTATTTGATAAGAGGGAAAAAGCTGGCGGAGTTGTTTCTAATATTATACCTAATTTTAGAATAACAGCTGAAGAGATTGGAAATGATGTGAGTTTATGCACACAAATGGGAGTAAAATTTGAACTTGGAAAAGAGATAAAAGATATAAAAGAGTTTGCTAAAAATTATGATTATACTGTTGTTTGTATAGGTGCTCATAAAAACATGCCTTTGAAACTTGAAGCTGGAGAATCTATCAATGCACTTAAATTCTTAGAAGAGTTCAATAAAACTAACGGAAATGTTAATTTAGGAGAAGATGTAGTAGTTATAGGAGGCGGTAATACTGCTATGGATGCTGCCCGTGCTGCTAAGAAAAATAAAGGTGTTAAAAATGTAAGACTAGTTTATAGAAGAACTAAAAGATATATGCCTGCTTTAGAAGAAGAGCTTAAAGAGGCTTTAGAAGACGGTGTTGAGTTTATGGAATTATTAGCACCTGTTAAAGTTGAAAACGGAAAACTTTTATGTAAGAAAATGGAATTATCAGATTACGATGAAAAAGGAAGAAGAAATGTTGTTGAAACTAATGAAACAGTAGAAGTTCCTGCAAGTACAGTTATAGCTTCTATAGGAGAGCAGATTGAGTCTGAGTTCTATAAATCTAACGGCATAGAAGTTGATGACAGAGGAAGACCAAAATGCAATTCCAACAATGAATCATCTCTCAAAAATGTTTATATAGCTGGAGACGGACTTTACGGGGCTGCTACTATAGTTGAGGCTATAAGAGATGCTAAAGTTCTTTCTGAAGCTATATTGGGAAAAGCAGTTGCTCCTGATTTGCCTTCTGTTTCTACTGAAGAGATTTCTTACAGCAAAAAAGGTAATTTGAAAGAAGTATCAAAAGAACCTGAAGCTAACAGATGTTTAACATGCGACTATATATGCGAAAGCTGTGCTGAGGTTTGTCCTAACAGAGCGAATATATCAGTTAAAGTTGACGGACATGCTAAAATATCACAGATTATACATGTTGATTATATGTGTAATGAATGCGGAAACTGTGAAACATTCTGTCCTTATAGTTCTGCTCCTTATAAAGATAAGTTTACATTATTTGCTACTGAGGCAGATATGAAAGATTCTAAAAATGATGGTTTCTTATTCTTAGATAAAGATGGTAATGCTAAACTTAGAATAGACGGAAAAGAAGAATCTTATAAAGTTGGCGGAAATAAAAATGGTGTTTACACTATAGTAGATAGTGTATTTAATAATTATAAATATTTAATATTAAAATAATTGAATTTATATTGATTATCATGTAACATAACAGTGAGATATATAATTTCATTGTTATGTTTGTTTTGTAATTAAAAAACGGAGGTATTTTATATGGGAGAGAATGTCAATATTATTATCAATGGCAAAGAAATGAGTTTTGACTCAGACAGAAAATTAATGGATGTTCTTAGAAATGACTGCAAGTGCAAATCTGTGAAAGACGGATGTTCTGAAGGAGCTTGCGGAACTTGTACTGTTTTGATAGATGGAAAACCAACTAAAGCATGTATACAAACTATAGGAAGACTTCAGGGAAAAAGTGTTCAGACTATAGAAGGATTTACTCAAAGAGAAAAAGATGTTTATTCTTATGCTTTTGCTGTATGCGGTGCTGTTCAATGCGGATTCTGTATACCGGGTATGGTTATATGTGCTAAGGGATTGATAGATAAAAATAATAATCCTACAAGAACTGAAATAACTGCGGCTATAAAAAATAATATTTGCAGATGTACAGGATACAAAAAAATCATTGATGCTGTAGAATTAGCAGCTAAAATGATAAGAGAAAACATTGATGTTAAAGATTATAAAGGAAAGGTAAAATTAGGCGACAGAAATATTGCAAGAGTAGATGCTAAGGAAAAAGCTTTAGGTACAGGTGAATACTGCGACGATGTTGAAATAGATGGTATGCTTTATGGTGTTGCTGTTAGAACTAAATATCCTAGAGCCAAAATATTAAAAATAGATATAAGCGAAGCAAAAGCATTAAAAGGTGTAGTTGATGTTATAACAGCTAAAGATTTACCGGGTGCTAAAAAAATAGGTCATATTTTCCATGACTGGGACGTGCTTATAGGTGAGGGCGAAGTTACAAGATTTATAGCTGATGGACTAGCTTTGATTGTTGCAGAAGATGAAGACACTGCTAAAAAGGCTAGGGATTTAGTAAAAGTAGAATATGAAGAGCTTCCTTTAGTGAAAAATCCAGAAGAGGCTATGAAAGCAGATGCTCCTTTAGTTCATGAAGAGCGAGAAAGCAATTTACTTACTCATGAAAGATTAGTTAAAGGAAATGCTGATGAGGTAATAGCAAAATCAAAATATAAAGTTACAAGGCATTATGAACTACCTTGGACAGAGCATGCCTTTATGGAAGCTGAAGTTGCTATTGCTATGCCTTTTAATGAAGACGGAATTTTTATATATTCAAGCGATCAAAGTGTATATGATACTAAAAGAGAAGTTTCTATGGCTTTGGGAATAGAGCCTGATAAGGTTGTAGTAGAAAATAAATATGTAGGCGGTGGTTTCGGCGGTAAGGAAGATATGAGTGTTCAGCATTATGCTGCAATAATGGCATACAGAACAAAGAGACCTGTTAAGTTTAAACTTACAAGACAGGAAAGTATTAATTGGCATCCTAAACGCCACCCTATGAGTATAGATATGACAACTGCCTGTGATGAAAATGGTATACTTACTGCTATGAAAGCTACTTTAATTACGGATGCAGGTGCTTATGCTTCTTTATCTGGTCCTGTACTTCAAAGAGCTTGTACTCATGCTGCTGGTCCTTATAATTATCAGGTTATAGATATAGAAGGTAAATCTTTCTATACTAATAATCCTCCTACAGGACCATTTAGAGGTTTTGGTGTTCCTCAATCTTGTTTTGCTACAGAAATGAATATAAACTTACTTGCTGAGATGTGCGGTTTGGATCCTTGGGAGATAAGATATAGAAATGCTATTCGTCCTGGTCAGATACTTCCTAATTATCAAATAGCTGATGAGGCTACAGGTCTTATTGAAACTTTAGAAGCTGTTAAAGATGAATTTTATAATAATAAAAATGTAGGCATAGCATGCGGATTTAAAAACTCTGGTGTTGGTATGGGACTTCCAGATACAGGAAGAGTTCGTGTGGTTGTAGAAAATGAAAAAGTACATGTATATTCTGCTGCTTCTTGCATAGGGCAGGGTATTGCTACCGTACTTTATCAGATAGCAGGAGAGACTCTTGATTTGAATGATGATGAGATAATAGTTCATCAGCCTAATACAGCTACCTCTCCAGATTCTGGTACTACTTCAGGATCAAGGCAGACACTCATTACAGGTGAGGCTTGTAAAAGAGCATGTGAGGATCTTAAAAAAGAGCTTGATAAAGGAAAAACTTTAAAAGATTTGGAAGGCAAAGAGTTTTATGGTGAATGGCTTACTATAACTGATAAAATGGGTGTTGATAAGGAATATCCTATTTCGCATGTTGCTTATAGTTATGCTACTCAAGTATGTATTCTTAATGATGATGGAAGTATAAATAAAGTTATAGCAGCCCATGATATAGGAAGGGCTATTAACCCTATAGCTTTGGAAGGTCAGATTGAAGGCGGTGTTGTTATGTCTTTGGGTTATGCTCTTACAGAAAAATTCCCGCTTGAAAATTGCGTGCCTAAAGTGAAATTTGGTACATTAGGATTATTCAGAGCTGATAAAACTCCTGATGTAGAAAGTATAATTATAGAAAAACCAGGTGTTCCTTATGGTTACGGAGCTACTGGTATAGGCGAGATTTCTAGTATACCTACTGCTCCTGCTGTTGCTTTAGCATATTACAAATTTAATGGTGAGTTCCAAACAGAACTTCCGCTTAAAAATACTCCTTATTCAAAATAATTTATTATGAGTTTATTTAATGATGAACTTGTAATTATAAGAGGGGCTGGAGATTTAGCTACTGGTATTGTGTATTCTTTATATAAGGCTCATTTTAAGATTATATTATTAGAAACACAATACCCCTCTTCAATTAGAAGAAAAGTAGCCTTATCTGAGGCTGTTTATGATGGTGTAAGCAGAGTTGAAGATATTGAAGCTGTTTTAGTGAAAAGCTATGAAGAAGCTCTTAATATAGTTGCAGATAAAAATTATAGTAAGATACCTATTCTTATTGATCCTAATTGTGAAATATTAAATCATGTTGAGCCTGTATTTTTAATTGATGCGATAATAGCCAAAAAGAATTTAGGTACTAATAAATCTATGGCAAAATATACTATAGCATTAGGTCCCGGGTTTACAGCTGGTAAAGACTGTGATATTGTTATAGAAACTATGCGAGGTCATAATCTTGGAAGAATGTATACCAAAGGCGAGGCAATACCAAACACAGGAATACCGGGAAATATAGGCGGAAAAGAGTCTGAAAGGGTAATACATGCAAGTGCTGATGGTATTATTGAAAACATAAAAAATATAGGCGATTTTGTAAGAGAAAAAGAAGTTATAGCATATATAAACAATAATAACCAAAAAATAGAAGTGCTTGCTAGTTTTGACGGTCTTTTGAGAGGCATCATAAAAGATGGTTTTAAAGTGCATAAGGGCTTAAAAATAGCGGATATTGATCCTAGAAAATCTGAATATAATAATTGTTTTACCATTTCTGATAAGGCTAGAAATTTGGGAGGTGCTGTGCTTACTGCTATGATGTATTTATATAATAAATAAAAGGCTTAACTTATTATATTTAAGAAAGCCTTTTATATCAATTAATTAAATATTATCTTCTCTTTTTTGATTTCTTTTTTCTATCTCTTCTGTCTTTTGATCCTCTTTTTCTATCTTTAGATGATTTATGAGATTTTCTTGAATATATTTCTTTTTTATTTTTTTTCTTCTTTAAAAAATCCCTGCTGTCTATTATATCTCTGTCATCAAAACTATTATCAAATTCGCTTGCTGGTATAAAATCAATGAATAATTCTTTAATATCAACCTTATAAACTACTATTCTTATTCTGTCTCCTAATGTGTACCATTTAGCATCTTCTTCGCTATATGCTGCCTGTTCATTTTCATCGTATCTGTAATGCGATTTTAATACTGCATATCTTATTAAGCCTTCTATTCCTCTGTCTTCTATTTCAACAAATATTCCAAAATTTGTAACACCGCTTATTATTCCGTTATATTCATTTCCTACTTTATCTTTCATAAATCTTGCAGCTTTTACCTTTGCTAAACTTCTCTCGCATTCAACTGCAACTCTTTCTGTTTTTGAACACCACTGTGCAGAGTTAATGTAAAACTGCTGCATAGTAGGTTTTAAATTATTTATACCTTCTAATGAAAGTTTTAAAAGTCTATGAGTAAGCAAATCAGTATATCTTCTTATAGGCGAAGTGAAATGAGTGTAGTATTCAAAACCAAGACCGAAATGACCTATATTATTAACATCGTATATAGCCTGTTTCATAGAACGAAGGAGTAGGGTAAGAAGTAATTTTTCGTCTGGCTTTCCCATTATAGACTGTATAAATGAATGAAAATCCAAATTGCCGTCTGCATCTTTTGTAAGTCTGTAGCCTCTGTTAAATGCTATTCTTGTGAAAGTATCAAGCTTTTCCATGTCAGGACTGTCATGCACTCTGTAAATAGAGCCTTTTATATTTTTTAATTTTTTAGCCACTTCGCAGTTGGCAATAAGCATCAATTCTTCTATTATCTTATGAGTTTCTTTTCTCTCACCGATAAAAAAGTCTTTTGGGTTTCCTCCCTTATCTAATATTATCTGAGTTTCATTTAGATTAAACTCTATACTGCCGTTTTCTATTCTTTTTTGAAGAAGTATTTTTTTTACATCATCAGCATTTTTTAATAATTCTACAAGCCAATCTTCATCTTGTTCTATGCCGTCCAAAACATCTTGGGCATAGTCATAAGTTAATCTTCTGCTAGATTTTATAACGCTTTTATGAAAAGTGCTTTCTTTAATATTGCCTTTATTATCTATAGTTACAAATACCGTCATTGTAAATCTGCTTACACCTTCATTTAAAGAACATATACCGTTTGAAAGTTCATGCGGAAACATCGGATAAACTGTATCTATCAAATAAACACTATTTCCTCTTTTTCTCGCTTCTCTGTCTAAAGCACTTCCCATAACCACAAAATGACTTACATCAGCAATATGAATGCCTAATTTATATCCGTCATTTAATTTTTCTATACTTATAGCATCGTCAAAATCCTTTGAATCTGCTCCGTCTATTGTTACAGTTTTTATGTTTCTCAAATCTATTCTGTCAAACTCTAATTCTACATTTTCCATACTGTCTGGTAAAAGTTTTGCCTCTTCCAAGCATTTTTTTGGGAAATCTGTTGGTACATTATAGGCTTTTGCTATTATATCGGCGTCTTTTTTGGCATTGTTAATATCTACTTTTATTTCTGGTTTTGGTATGCTTGTTTTTTTACTAGACTTTTCATCTTTTTTAGTATTTCTTCTGTCTCTTTTACTTTCTGATGTGCTATTTACTTTTTCAGATGATTTTCTTAATTCTCTTTCTAAATATACTCTTCCCTCATTGGTAAGTTTTAGTATATTAGATTTTTTCATTACTAGTCCCATAGAAACTGACTTTTGAAGTATTTTATCAAACTTAAGTTTATCTTTTTTAGTTTCTACATATCTATTTTTGTATTCTGATATATCTAATTCTTTTTCTTTATTGATTCTTTTCAGAAATTTTATAACTTTCATTTTTTATTATCCGAGGCAATTATTAATATTATTACATAAATAATATTATTTTATTATAGCAATATTATTTATAATGTCAAATAGTAATATCTTTTTACATATTTTTAAATATACGGTTTTATTATTTAAGAAAGCATTTATTTTTTATGCCTCCTATTTTTAGGGGGCATACAATTAATCTTATTTTTTCTTTCTTTCAATCCATTCATTTTTTATTGTATTTGAATTATCCATTAATTTTTTTAACTCATCTCTGTTTTTATCTTTTAAAGCATATTTAAAATCATCTAGGCATTTTATATATTTATCTAAAGCATCGTATAAATAATCGCTGTTGTATAAAAATAATTCGCTCCACATATTAGAATCTATTGTACCTACTCTTGTATGATCTCCCAAGCTGTTTCCCTCAAAACCAAGTGAAGATAAAAAATGATCATGATTAACAATACCGCAGGCTATTATATGCATAAGCTGACTTGTAAAAGCTATCATTTCATCATGTTTCTCAGCTGTTGATCTTATAATTTTAGAACAGCCTATATCCTTTGAGAGTTTTTCTACTATTTTAATATCGCTTTCATTTGCATTTTCATTATTCACTATTATAGCATTTGAATTTTTGAATATAGTTTCAGAAGAGTTAATATATCCTCCCTTTTCTTTTCCTGCCATAGTATGAAGACCTATATATTTTTTATCTTTTGTATTATTAAAAATATCAGTCTTTACTCCGCAGAAATCTGAGAGTATTTTATTATCATCAATTAAATGTTTATATTTACAAATAATATCTATTGCTATCAAAGGAAGTGTACATATCATAATGATGTCGGATAATTCAATAAGTTCTTTTATATTATCATAATTAAAATATCCTTTTTCAATATATCCGTATTTTAAAGCTGATTGTATATTTTCTTTATTTGTATCTATGGCATATATATGATAATTTTGATTGCTTAGTTTTAATGCTTTTATTAAAGAGCCTCCCATTAATCCCATTCCGATAACTGTTATATTTGACATATTTCACCTCTGTATTATTTTTTCTATTCATTACATATATTTTCTAATATTTCCAAAACTTTGTTTTTATCTTTCATTATAAAAGCATTTCCTTTATTAGTAAGTTCAATAGGAATATCTTTTTTAATTATATAATCTATAAATTTACTTGGTTTTTTAAATTTTGTATTTTTTACAGCACTTGAATTATTTCCTATTTTGAATTTTTTATTAATTTCATTCATTGTATTAGCAAGAGAAATAACAGCATTTTCTTCATAATTAGAAACTATTTCTTTGAATGCTAATATAAAATTTTTTTCGCTTATTTCAGAGCTGCTTAGATTTAGAATTTTAGACATTATATTTTTGAATATGTTTATTTCATTAATATAAAAATCATCATTATTTGTTTCTGTTTCTATTCCATTATTATTTAGATATTTAAGAACATTTTTCATTTTTTTGAACTGTGTTTGTTCTATGGCACTTTTTCCTCTTTCAAGATTAAAATCTTCATTGATTTTGTTGCATATATCTGATATTGAAATTTTTACAGTTTGTGTATTTTGTATATTGTACATTTCCAATACTCTATTATAAAAGAAAGTTAAAAATTCTATTTTATCAATATTATTTTCTTCTTTTTTAGATTCATTTTCATGTTTTTCTGCTGATTTATAATCTTCAATTTTAAATATATGGCTGCATGAGCTTTTGAATATATTTCTTTTAGCATTATCAAATACTGTAACTATTCCAACAATAGCACCGTATCTTGAAAGTCTATCCATCACCACAGTATAATCAACATCTCTGCTTACAAATATTACTATATCTATTTTTTTGTCTATTACAAAATCTTCAAATGCATCTATTGATGATATCATATCAGCCATGTTTTTTGCTTTATTAACAGGCACAGAATAAATAATATCAATATGCATATCCCTTAGTTTCTTAGAATATTTTTTTATAGATTTTGCATCGCCATAAGCTTTTTTTATAGAGTAAACTATCTCTTTGTCTTTTAAATTATTCTTATAAAATAAAAATATATTATTAAGCATTTGTTCAAAATTAACTTCGTAGCTTAAATGCGATACATTTTCTAAGTCTATATATACGCCTATTTTTTTCATAATTCCGCCAATACTTGTATAATATTATTATTAAGTATATTTTATAAAGAAATTGATAAAAATACAATACTATTAAAGATAATAAATATATTAAGATAACTCATGTATAATAGCTTCTTTATAATTTTTCATGATATCTCTTATAAATATATCTTTTGTAAATATTGCTATAGGAATATTATATTTTTTTGAATATTCTCTTATAAATGCTAATGCTTCTTTTGTTCTATTATTATCAAAAGTTATAAAAGGGTCATCTAATAGTATTAATCTTCCTTTTTCATGTATTTTTGAAAGTATAGAAAGACGCATAGCTATATAAACTGCATCTTTTGTTGCTGAAGATAATAATTCCACATTTCTCATTTCATTATTCTTATCTTTTACCATTATTTTATTTTTATCGAATCCGGACATTGAAATTACATCATCAGATAAATTTTTTCCTGTTATATGATTGTATAAAAGCTCTGCATCATTTGAAAGAGAATTAAATATATCATCATTTTTTTTATTTATTTTTGAGAGCATATTTTCAAGCAGTGCTAATGCTTTCTTTTTTTTGTTTAAATTTTTTATTTCTTCATTATTTTCTGCAAACTCACTTTCAAGATTTATTATTTTTTTATGTACATCATCGCTGCTGTTAAGTTCTCCTTGAATATATGAGGCATTAGACATAACTTTGTTCATATTTTCTTTTATAGAATTAATTTCTATTTCAAGCTCTCTTAATTTATTTTCTAATGCTTTCATTTCCATTTCATTAAAATCATCAGGATTAATTCCATTTTCATCAAGCTCTTTTAATATTCTGCTGCAATTAGCTTCTAAAGTTTTAATATCTTTAAATCCGAATTTTTTTGCTTCTATCATTAGTTTTTTAAATAGCTCTTCAGTGCTTTTATATACATTATCAAAATTGCTTTTTATTTCATAGTAATTTTCTTTATTTTTCACATTAAGTTTATCAAAGAAATTATTTAATTCCTTATGATGATTTTCTAAATTAATTGCCGCTTCCTGTAATTCTTTTTTATAATTTTCTAATTCTTCATCGTTATTTTGTTCAAGTATCAATTCTATTTTAGCCAATTCTCTTAACAGCATATCTTTTAAATCTGACATCTCCAAATTATCACTTTTTATATCAAGTTCCGGAAGCGAGTCTAATATATCGTTTATAGACTTGTCATTTTTTCCTTCTTTTATGAGTAAAAATGGTATAGAAGGAAGTATGATTAAAAACCAATATGGATTTTTAAAATATAAACTAAGTAATGCTGATATTAAAACAACAGCAGCTAAAAAAACTATCTTTGGTATCTTATTATTTTTTTCTTTTAATTCATCTATTTTTTTTATTGCTTTATCTATTCTTATCATTATGCTTTGATAATCTGTTTTATTTTTTTCTTCTGAAGATTTTTGAAGAGATTCTATTTTTCCTTTTAAATATGATATTCTATTTTCGCCTTCATCTATTTTTCCGCTTAGTTCATTAATTGTTTTTGAATGATCTTTTTGAAGGTATATATTTTCATTTATAAATTTATCTTTTTTATTAAATTCATGAATCATTGTATTGATATTTAATAAATTATTTTTTTCTTTTGCTTTATTTTTTTCTTCTCTTAATGCATTTAATTTATTGTAATTATCAATTTTTTCTTTTAATATATTGCTGCTTTCTTTTAATAATTCATCGAGTTCCTTCAATTTATCTTTTTTATTAACTTCTGTATTAGCCTTGCTGTATAAGTTACTGAGTTCTTCTTCTATTTCTTCATTTCTGTATTTTGTATTTTTTAATTGTGCCGGTATTGCATTTTGAGATTTTCCTGAATATTCAGCTTTTATTTCTGATATTATTTTTCCTACATCTATATCTGAAGCAAATAATTTTTTCTTTATCTCACTTTCCCAATCCTTAGAGTCTTTTTTACTGTCCGACATTTCAAATATTATTTCGCTTTGTCTTATTGAATATAAATTATTATAGGACTGTGGATGAAGTTTTATATTTTCATCTATTTCAGGTTCGGTATTAATATCTATATTATCTCCGTATCTCAATTTTATTTGCTTGGCGAATGATGAAGTTTTTTTGTTTTCTGAAAATAATAACATCAAAGAATCAAATATAGTAGTTTTTCCTGATTCATTTTCTCCGTAAAACAATGTGAGATTATCTGATATTTCAAAAGATTTATTTTTAAACTTTCCGAATTTATTTAAATTTAATATCATTTTTATTTTCCATATTTTTAATTATTATCTTTTATTATTTTGTAATGCAGTATATAGTTTTTCTATGCCTATTCTTTTTGCAATTTCAACTATTTCTAAATCTTCTTCATTATTGGTATTAAATTCATATTCATCTGCTATAGATAAAAACTCTTTTATAATGCTTTCATTATATGCATTTTCAAGTAAAAATATATCCGAAGTTTTTATATTAAAGTCTCTTACATATTTTGAATATTTATTTTTTATGCTGTTTATTTTTTCTTCAAGTTCATTCTCATCTTCAGCTATTCCGTAAATATTAATATCTATAATATCATTTATGTCCCATTCAGAGGCTTTCTGTTCTAAATTTGATATATTGTAAATGTTGCTTTCATACACTCTATATATTCCGGCATTTTTGATATTTATAAATGTTTTTTTTATTGAATTATTTTCAGTATCAATAGCCAAACATCTTCTTATACCCATTTCTGATTTAGTTCTTCTCCAAACTCTTGCAGAACCTGTATATATTATTTCTATATTTTCTATATTAACTTCCATCTGTTTATGTATATGTCCAACTACTGCAATATTAGGATCTATTTTTTTTATTATATCTATTGGTATGCTTGCTGATTCTTCATTTTCTTCTATAGCCCACAATGTACCTTCTACTATTCCATGTGCTATTAGTATTCTGTTATCAGCATTTAGATTTTCTATTTTTTTATTTATATCATTATCTATAATATATTTTTCACTGTAGGGAAGTGCTATAATATCCAAGTTATCAATATTAAAAAAAGTTATATCTTCTATTACTATTAAATTATCTGGGAATTTTAATTTATTTAATGTTATGCCTTTCGCTTTTAAATTCTCATGATTGCCTTTAAGCAAGTATACATCTTTTTGATAATCCTCTATTTTTTTTGAGAACACATCTTTTAATCCTTGCAAATCTTCAAAAGTATTGAAAGTATCGCCAAGAAGCATTAAGGCATCATAATCTTTTGCATATTCTATTATCTCATCCAGCACAGAAAGAGAATATTCTTTTTCCTCTAGGCTGAGATGAAGATCGCTTGATATTAATAATTTAGGCATAATAAAATTTCTCTTTTTAATATATAATAATTTTGAAACTGTATTTTTATATTATAAAGCAAATATATTAATTAATCAATATTAGTTATTATTAGAGTTATTATAAAATAGATGTATTATATTATTGTACTTAATTATAAGTATACAAAAAATATAGAATAAAAGTTGAAAAAATCATATTTATATTATAGAATGCGAGCAGGTATGATTTGTTATTAAATAATATCTGATTATATGCCAAGCCAATAATATGAAGTTTCTCTATTATAAAATATCAAAAAAATTTGCATAAAATTTTTTAGTAATAATAATTTCATATCAAGCAGTAATAGGATTGTATTATGAAAAAGAATTTTATTAATAAGAAAATGTATTTTTTACTCCTTTTATTGATTTTAATAATAGTTATAATAATGTCCTGTAAAAAGGTTAATATTTTAAGCCCTACACATATACCTCCTACAACAGATTTTAGATTGCCTGAATACACAATACCAAGCAAAATAGATGTAAACCCAGTGCCTGCTAAATACGGTGAAGTTTTCGGAAGTTTTAGAAGAAAGTTCAAATATCAAGGAAAATGGTATATATTAGCTGACTATATGTATGATTATGACCCTAAAAGCAAAACATTAAATAAAAAAGCTTAAGACATAATACTTCAAATAGATGAGAGCGGAAATATAGTAGTTTATGATAAAAATAGTAAAGGATATAATCATTTATTAAAAATGAATGTCATAGAAGAAAACAGAGTTTTATATGAAGATTATTATTATGGAAAGTATTAATATTCTTCAAGTTCTTTTACTACTACAGACTGTAACGGTGAAGTAAATTATCATTCATTTCGCACAGGCATAATTTTTGATAATGAAGTAAGAACATCATCAGATTTAATAAATTGGACAACGGAGGGATCTAGTGATAATGTTTATAAAACTCTTCCTTCTGTAAGTACAGACCCTAATGCTAGCTTTCAAAGAAGATTTGGTGTTAGCAGTTATAAAATTGTAGAGTTTAAAGATTATATATATTTAATAGGTTTAGAAGAAGATTTTTCTGAGCAAAATCCAAGCGGATGCCGAAATGAAATTTAGGGAGCATTTACAACAAGTAAAAATGTTTATTACAGAATAGATAAAAATAAAGATACATCTCTAGGTTCTAATTGGGAGAAGATTAATACGCCTTGGGGACAAAGAAGAAGTCTTAATATTCGATATGATAAAGATAAAATATATGTTACAAAAGTAGAAATGGTATATTATGAAAATGACCCTTCTATTAATAAATGGACGCCTAAATATGAAAAATTTGAAAATGATAATACTATATGGTCAAACAGCGATGGCATAACCTGGCAAGCAGAGCCTAATTCTTCAGCTTATGATAATGCTAAAAATGTATTATATATTGGAGGAGATTTGCCTTATATACAAAATAGGATAAGAACTCCTGAAGAGCCTAATTGGGTAAGATTAGATAATGGAAGATATTATAAATCTGACAATTCTTATGAAACTTATACAATCAATAACAAAACTTATTATGTTCCTATACCTCCTTATGAAGAAATAAGAGCTGCTCATAATAGTGGGCAGGAATATTTTACTATTACAGAAGCTCATATAAAAAGTGCCGGGCTTAATCAGTTTTTAACCAAAGATAAAGAGCCTAATAAAGATGAAGATTGGACAGTTATCACTCCTATAGATTATACAGATAAATTAATGGTATGGCAGAGCGGCGGTGAGAAAGTTATGCTTAATATTAATAATAAGGCAGTGCAGCTTGTAGACTATACTCAAATAGAATATATGTATAATACTATTAAAGAATATTCTATTGTTATAAATGATTTGAGAAAAACAGCAAAAGAATATAGGGACGGAACTTATTGGGATACTTCAGCTAATTATGGACAAGGAGGATATATAAAAGATGTTCTTCTTGGTATGGAATATGATGCTAGGGCTGATATGCTTGAGATTTTAATGAATAACAGAGAATACATTATGCCCGATGATGCTGTTACGCATTATACTGTGGAGTTTAAATATTAATAAATAATATATCATTATTAATTTTTTGTTTAAATGCAATTTTATTTTTATATTAGCTTGCATTAAATTAATATTCAAATATAATGCAAAATTATTTTATTGATGGATTTATTCATACTTATTTTGTTTTACTTATGAAAAAAATATATATAATATTTTCTTTGATGATTGTTTTAGGCATCAATTTATATTCCCAGATTATTCCAACTATTGATTATAAAACTTTTATTAATGCTTATATAGAATCTGCAGGAATGTATAATAATATACCAAAAGAAACATTGAATATTTTAACAGAAAGCAAACAGATGAATCAACTTTTTGATGACGGTATAAAAAGTTTTACATTAGGCGAGCTTATAACAATAGCTCAGAATCCTGAAAAAGTTCTTGATACTACAACGAATGAATCAGTTATACTTTTAGTAGGTACTACATTAGGATTTTTAGAAGTTGCTAATATGCAGCAGGGGACGGCTACAGTGGTTATTAATGCTTTAAAAAATAAAATGGCTTTTAATGCAGCTTCCGGAAATAATACAGGACTTCTTATACCTATGCACACGCCTATAGGAAGTTTCGGAATTAATTTATACAGTGATGTACCTCTGCTTCATATAAACGATATAGTAAATCCTCCTACATCTCAAAATGATTATGATTCATTAGCTAATGCTTTGGATATACTTCCTATACCTCATATTAATGCTTATTTGCAGGTTAATCTAGGACCTGTACCTTTGGCTTTAACTCTTAGAGGAGGAATGGCTTTGGGATTTAAAGAGATTTATGGTGCTGTTGTAAATGATGTTGAAATAGAATCTCTAGGCTGGAATATAGGTGCTTCATTAAAGGCTTATCTTTTTAGAACTAAATATTTCTTCGGAGATTTAAGATTCGATTTTAATTATGACGAAGGAAATTTAAAAATGGCTGCCAATAATAGAAATATATATGTGCCTCTTTATTTAGGTTATGGAGGAGGAACTGATACAGGTGTAGTATTCAATGGAAATGCCTTTTTAGAATCAAAGTGGAAAACTTTTGCTTTGAGTCCTAAATTAGTATTCGGATTTAAAATGCAGGATAAAGTGCCTGTTATACAGTATTTAGCTGCTTATTTTTCTTTGGGGGCTGATATCATATATGGAAGTTTAGAATCAAAAGTTGGAGTAAATGGTATAGGAAGCTATGCTAATATTGTTGGGCATGAAATAACAGTTAATGATTTGTATATACCTAATTCTCAGGATAAAATGTCTTATCAGCTTTATGATATGAGAGTGGGCTTTCATTTTGATATATTTTATCAATCATTTGCTATTGAGTACGGCATATTTACAAAACAATTTGCAGTCTCTTTTATACCTATAAACATAAGGTTTTAATAGGAAAGTATTATGAGATATTTAAAGATATTTTTTATTTTATTAATTGCTTTTATTTTAATCTCATGTTTTATACCTGAAAGAAGATTATATTTTACTTGGAACAGACCTGCTAAACAAATAGATCCTTGCAATTATGAATTTAATACAAGCAGTAATATGAATTTGATTGAAACGCAAATAGGAACAATGCTTGATACTGATAAAGAAATATATTACAGGTTAAATGAAGAAAAACCTTATAATGTAGAAGACTATGTATATGTTATGAATGAAGTTATTAGTTTTATGAGTAATAATAAAAGCTGTATTTTAATTGTAGAAGGGCATGCTGATATTATAGGTCAAGGCAATGGGGATATTAACTTCAAATTATCACAGAGAAGGGCTAGTGTTATAAGAGATGTTATACTTTCTTACGGATTTTCTTATAAAAGAGTTAAAATTTTCCCTTATAGCGATATAATGCCCAAATATACTAATGATATTTACAAAAACAGAAGAGTAAATTTTATAGCACTGAAATGCGAAAGGGATCTTGACAAATATATAAAATATTATGATAATGTTACTAATCAGTTAAGCTATATGGAGAAATGATTATGTTCAAATCATATAAAATAATATTTATAAGTTTATTATTGATGTTATTAAGTCAAATTTCTTATGCCAATATAGGTGGATTTGAGATAATAGCAAATGTACCTATAGGGGCAGGCGTAACAATTTATGAACCATATTCAAAATTTAATAATGGAGGAAATTTCCAAATAGGAGTAGAGGCTGATATAGGATATATGTTTAATATAAGAGAAAATATGGGAGTAAGTCTGCTTGGTTCTTTGGGATATGGTTTTACGGGATTCAGTTATTCGCATGGCAATGATATTAATTTTAAAAGTTATGTGCATGATATTTATATAGGTTTTTATCCTAAATTTAATATACAAGGATTTTCTATAGGTATTAATTCCGGAGTAAAATTTGGATTAGCTTCTTCTTCTTCATTAAAAAATTCTAGTTCTGAGTTAAAGGCAGAAACTAAAATTGAGCCTAGAACATATATAAAAGGTACTTTTGATTATTCTTTCTTTTTTGATGATAATAATGCTTTGAATATAGGGCTTTATATAGGTTATGATTGGGGCTTTAAATGGAATGAGGCTATATCAGATTCAAGTGTTTCATCAGGAGACAACTATGGAAATTTAGATGTAGGTATTCAAATAGGCTATAGATTTGGTCCTAGATTTGGAGAATATTTATTTTAATTAAAAAAATTTAATAAAAAAGGCATGTAGAAAACTATATGCCTTTTATTTATTTAAATATAATTTTTATAAAACTATTAAATCTGTAGGAGTATCATTTATAGAAACTCCTCCGTTTTTAGTTACTATTACCATGTTTTCTATTCTAACTCCGCCTAAATTTGGTACATATATTCCAGGCTCAACTGTAACCACGCATCCGCCTTCTAAAACATGGTCAACAAGAGGTGAAAGTCTAGGAGATTCATGTATTTCAAGTCCTACACTATGTCCCAATCCATGTCCGAAATACTGACCGTAACCTTTGTTTTTTATTATTTCTCTTGCAGCATTATCAACTTCTTTTCCTAACACTCCTGAATGTATTGCTTCTATGCCTTTATGATGTGCTTCTTTTACTATATTATATATTTTACTCATCTCTTCAAAGTTATTTCCTTTGCCGAAGAAGAAAGTTCTTGTTATATCGCTTTTATATCCGTCTCTGGATAATCCGAAGTCCATAAGTATATTGTCGCCTAATTTTAATTTTCTTTCAGAAGGTACTCCATGAGGAAGTGAAGTTCTTTCGCCAAAAAGCAGTATAGTATCAAATGCAGTTTTATCTCCTCCTTCTTTACGCATTTGATATTCTAATTCTGCTGCTAATTCCTGTTCTGTTACTCCCTCTTTTACAAATGCAAGCATTTTAGTCATTGCTTTTTCTGCTCTGTTAAGATTATCTTTTATTATTTTTATTTCTTCTTTTTCTTTTATATTTCTTATGGAGTCTATATCAGCCTTACTTATTGCTATTTTTATTGAATTGTTAACCATAGAAGCAACTATACTTTCATAATCAGAAAGATAAAGTCCGTTTTTAGCGACATGTATTTCTTTAATATTATTTTCTTTACAGAATTCAGCTACAGCATCTTGATAAGTTACAGCCACAAGTATAACAGTAGTTTTATGTGTAACTTTGGAGGCATGCTCAGAATATCTTGAGTCTACAAATAGATATTTTTTGCCATTACTGACAAGAAGCCAGCCGGCACTGCCTTTAAAACCTGTAAGATAGAATATATTTTCATTTTTTGTGATAAGAATATTTTCATTTGTTAATTTTAATAATCTTTCTAATCTTGCATCATAATTGAATTTTTTATTTTCTCCGCTTTCAGTTAAAGTTAATTTACACATTTTCAAACTCCGTAATATATTTAATTATTATTTCTTTTTTCCATTGATAATAAATGAGCTAGGGCTAATATATAACTATTATCACCAAACCCTGTAATTACACCCAATGCTATATCTGATAAATAGCTTTTACTTCTAAAATCTTCTCTTGCATAAACATTACTCATACGAACTTCTATAAATGGTATATTGGTTGCCAAAAAAGCATCTCTTATAGCTATAGATGTATGGGCATAAGCACCTGCATTTATTATTATATATTCTATATTTTCATCATAGGCTCTATGTATTCTGTCTATAATAGCTCCTTCATGATTTGACTGAAAGAACGATACTTTTGCATTGCCTGATGCTGCTTCTTTAATCTTATTTTCAATATCTCCTAATGTAATATTTCCAAAAATTTTAGTCTGAGCTGCACCGAACATATTTGTATTAGGACCGTTTATAACTAAAATATTCATAGTATATGATAGAAACCTTTATTATAGAATTTTATTAAATAATATAATATACCTATTACAAAAAAAATCAAATATTGATTTTATATTATGTTAATTTGTTTTAAATTATTGGAATATGTAAATTTATTCAATATCTATAAAAGCATATTTATTATTTTTATCAGTGTTGTTTTTTTCAATTATTGCAAGAAGATTATTTTTATTATCTGTTAATGCCATATATTTATTGTTTATTTTTATATTTTCTATTGTTTTAGTATTGCCGCATAATATCTGTTTTATATCTGATGTATTTTCTATTATTGTTTTATCAAAATTTTTAAACATATCAAAGAATGACAATATTTTATTTTTACTTATATCTTCAATATTACAAGACATATCAATATTATAATTTCCTATTGAAACTCTTTTTAATTCTTTTGTATAGGCAAAGTTTCCTGTTATTTCTCCTATATCTCTTATTATAGATCTTATATAAGTTCCTTTGCTTACTGAAGTTTTTATTTTGAAATATGGATAATCATATTCTAATAATTCTATTTTTTCTATAAAAACATTTATATCTTTTAATTCAAAACTTTTATTATCCCTAGCTAAATCATAAGCTCTTTTGCCATTTATTTTTTTGGCACTATATATAGGAGGTTTTTGTATTATATTTCCTTTGAAATTTGTTTTTATAATATTTTCTAATTCTTCAAAACTCAATTTATTAATGTTATTTGATACTTTAATTGTATTTCCTTCTATATCATCAGTATCCCTGCTTTCTCCGAATACTCCTGATGCTATATATTCTTTATTTAAATCATCAAATAAGAAAAATAATTTGGTATATCTGCCGAATGCTAGTATTAATACTCCGTCAGCAAAAGGATCCAATGTACCTGCATGTCCTACTCTTTTTTCTAATATATTTTCTTTTTGCTTTAATATTATTTTTGTTTTTTTTATGGCATCAAAAGAGGTTATGCCTTTTGGTTTATTTAAAATGCAAAATCCTTTCACTATACTTAATTATCCTCTTATTATTTGAAGTGAGTTAAAATATATATTTAAAATATTTTCTGATATATTAGAAAGATTACTGTATTTTTTTGAGAATAAATCATTTCCTATAGATTTAACTAAATCATCTATAGTTTCTATATTATGCTTTAAAGTGCCAAGCTGCTGCTGAGATAGATGGAGAAGGTGAATATTACTTCTATCAAATTCTGATATAGTAGTTTTTACAGCAGCATCAAGAAGATAATATACCACTATCAATTTTTCTTCCTCTTCTGGTGTAAGCGTAGTATTAGAACCTGCATATATTTTTGAAAGTTCTCCTACTCTGTATGCTATTTTATATATAGAGTTCAAATTATCAAAAAACCAATTAACATTATTTCTTTTTCTTAAATCTGAAAGTACATATTTAATATCATGCAGTATAGAATATCCTGCACTTTCATCTTCTCCGCTTGATATATAATAATGAGATCTTATAAGTATATCCTGCAAAGAATCAAAATCAGCCTTCCATTGCGGATCCTCTGTATTTGAATTATAATACTTTTTTTTAAACTCATTCCATATAATTATAAATTTTTCTATTGCTTCTTTTCTATTTGGATTATTAACATCTCTGATTATTAATAATGTATCCATATATGATTTATCCAAAGAAGCCATATCTTCTAAAAAATTATCCTCTTTTTTCTGACATGATGAAAGTATAATAACACTTAATAACAATATAAATATCTTTATATTCAATATGAAATCTCCATATACTTATTTTACAATTACTAATATAATAAAGTTAAAATAATTAATATTACAAAAGGATAATTTATTATAAATTATGGAAAAAAACAAGCTGTATTTTATCATTATTTTATCATTATTTTATTTAATGGCATGTTCAGGAAATAATATTAAAAAAGGTAATTTCTATTCAAAAGTTTACACAGATGTAAGTTTTGAAGCGAGCAAATCTAAAGCAATAGATTCTATATACTATTATATAGCTAAGGAAACTTCATCAATAATAAATAGAACGGATTTTAATATAGTTGCTGTATCTTTAAAGGATAATAATTTAATAGATTTTGATAATGAGGATATATCTGATATAAAAGAATATAAAAAAGATGATAATTTTTATGTAGAAATAAGTGTTAAAGACAGCAGCGTATATAATAAAACTTTGGAAATATTGAATAAATTAAAAAAAGAGGGTAGTGTGGAAGATAAATTTTTCAGAGCAAATGCTTCTATACAAATGCCTGAAACTGCAAATCTTAATGCTTATACAAGACAAATGCTCACCCAAAATGCTTTAAAAAGGGCTTATGAATCATTATTTAGAGTATTGAGAAGCAATGATATAGAGGTTAACAAAGCCGTACAATTAACAAATGAGGCTTATATACTAGAAGAAAGCTATAGTTCTAATGAATATAATGTTGTTGTTGAAACTATTTTGGAGTGATGTTCTAATTATAAGCCATTATTCTAGATTATCATAACATAGTTGACATAATTTTTTACTATTGCTTTTTTTAAACTATCCGAAAATTATACAGATATTATGTAAACAATGGGGTAGTTTAATGATTAAGGCTGTAATACTTGGTTTTGTTCAGGCTATAACAGAATTTCTGCCGGTTTCAAGTTCCGGTCATTTAAGAATGACAGAATACTTTTTAAATTTTCATGCAGAAAATATACTGTCATTTGAAGTTGCACTTCATTTCGGTACATTTTTAGCTACATGCTTAATATTTCGTAAAGATATAATAAATGCTATCACAGGTTTTTTCTCAGGACTTAAAGATGTTAAAAATGCTAGTAAAAATAGCGAAGGCTTTAGAATATCTTTAATGGTGATAATAGCTTCTATACCTGTTGCTATAGTAGGCTTATTATTAGAAAAATATTTAAGCAATTTGGATTTACAAAGAATAGGACTTAACCTTATTATAACAGGGTCTATACTTCTTCTTACTAGAAAATTAGATAAAAACACTTACAGCGATGATTTAAAAGATGTATTTACTATGACCTATAGGAATGCATTTATAATAGGATTAGCTCAGTCAATTGCAATATTTCCTGGTATATCAAGATCCGGCATGACTATAAGTGCCGCTTTGTTTTTAGGATTAAATAGAGATTTAGCAGGAAGATTTTCTTTTTTAATATCATTACCTGCCATATTCGGAGCTTCATTATTATCAATAAAAGATATTGCTGATTTTAATATTACTTATGCTTTGGTAGGATTTTTTACGGCATTTGTATTTGGTATTATAGCTTTAAAATTTCTTCTTTCTTTTTTGAAGAAGGGTAAACTTTTCTATTTCGGATTCTATTGTCTTATAGCCGGAATGGCAGTTTTTTTCTATTTTTTGCAGGTATGATTTTTTAAGTATTGGAGTTTTATTATGATGGAATTATTTAAAAGAAAATTAACAATACAAAAAAGAGCAGAACAAAAAAAGTTTGAACATAAATCAGAGAATGAAAAATTTGATGATTATATTCAGGAAGAATATGAAAATAGAAATCCTTTTTTTGATATAGTGGGTTTCTTATGTCTTTTATTTGCTGGTATACTTCTTCTTTCCTATTTTAGTATGAATATGGAAGATTTAAATTCAAATAATGAAATTAAAAATTTATTAGGTATATTCGGAGCTTATATATCAAGCTATTCATTTCTAGCATTTGGTTTTGCTTCTTATATAATACCTGCATTTTTTATATATGCAGGAGTAAATATTATATTAAGAAATTCTACTGATAGAATATTAATATCTGCATTATCCTCTTCCATATTGATGATACTTCTTAGTATATTATTAAATATATTTTTAGGAAGTTTAGATTTTTATAATAAAGGCGGAATGCTAGGTGAGTTTATAGGAGGTTCTTTAGTATCAATATTTGGAAATACCGGTGCTATTATGATAGTAATTTCCGGACTTGTAATAACTGCTATTGTATTTGCTAAAGTTTCTATAATGGATTTAGTTAATTATTTCAGAAATATGGTTAGAAATGTTGATTTTGAAAAAATCAAAGATATAGAGCAGAAAGTTGTTAATGGGATAAAAGATTTAGAAATAAAATCAATGAAAAATACTGAAACCACTCATCAGACTGATAATAAAGAAAAAATATATTCCAGAGATTATGTTCCTTTATTCTATACTAAAGAAATTTCAGAGTTAGAGTTTAAAACTGTACCATTTATAGAGAAAGTAGAAAATAACAATTATAATTTTGATGAAAAAAAATACAGAGAAACATTATTGAGAAGAAATAAATCTGAGGATAGTTTTTTCAGTTCATCTAATCCATTTAGTAAAGAAGCTGAGAATCTTACAAATGAATTAAAAAACATGCATTTTAATGGCGGAATAAATGTAAATGCATTAGAAAATAGAGAAGAAGATTTAGGACTTACTTTGGCAGAAGTTGTTTTTGGAAAAGAAAAAGCTAATAGAAATAATCCTATCCATAACAGCAGTATGGAAATGGAAGATGAGTTTTATAGAAGTTATTACAATGACTTCATAAATAAAAAAAAAAATGAGGAATTAAAAGAAACAGAAAATAATGATTATAAGGAATTTGAAGGGCTTGATTATAATATTAATTATTTAAAAAAATCGGATTTTAAGAGAGCTGCTTATGATGATTCTATTAATAATTATTCAAAATATAATGTTGAAGATCAATATATAAGAGCTAATAGTAATGCAGAAAGTTATGAAAATTATGTATATGATTATTCTGATACAAATGAAAAAGCAAATATTAATGAAAATATAGAGGCAGAGGATAGTTTTGAAAAGCTGCAAAGATTAGTTGAAGAGAATAAAAAAAATAAAGAAAATGAATTGAATGAAATATATGAAGTACATAATCATATTGATAATATTTCAGAAACTAAAAAAGAAGAATATGAAAAAGAATATGTTTTAACTTCAAATAATATTGGAAATAGTATAAACAGCAGCAGTAATAAAAAAGAAGCATTTGAATTTTCTATGGGATATGCATCAAAAAGAGTGTATAATAGAGAAGATCATATACCAAATTATAATAATCATCATAATAATTATTCTGACAATAAAATAGATGAGTTTGATTTGGATGAAGAAGAGCTTTATAATGCAGATTCCAATATAGAAGATATACGATTAAAAACTAGAACTGTAAATAGGGTGGATAATATAGATAACGATGAAAACTTATCAGAATCTAATAATAATTTAGATAATAGTATGTTAGATAATAGTATAAGTGAAACTACAGAGAATAATAATATAATTGATAGTACAATATTAAAAGAATCAGAAGAAATAAATGAAGCAGATAATAAAATAGATAATAATACCGCTCATATAAATAATGCTCCTCAGGAAGAAGCAGGATTTATAAATATAGAATCTCAAAAAACAGTTGATACATTAAAGCCTATGAAATCTGTTATAGGTACTAAATCAATTAAAAATTTTGACAGAGAGCGTATACAATCAAATTTTGATACTAAATATGTTGATAAGCATTATAAGCATCCGCCTTTTGATTTATTAAATAGATCTATACCTGTAAATGATGGAGCTATGATGGAATCTATTAAACAGACTGCCATGCAGCTTGAACATACTTTACTAGATTTTAATATAGAAGCAAAGGTAACAGGAGTATCAAGAGGTCCTGTTATTACTAGATATGAATTAGAGATTGCATCCGGAATAAGAGTGTCAAAAATATCCAACCTTACAGACAATATAGCATTGGCATTAGCTTCTGAAAGTGTAAGGATAATAGCACCTATACCAGGACGATCTGTCATAGGAATAGAGATACCTAATAAAGTGAGAAATGCAGTTTTCTTAAGAGATGTACTTGAAAGCACTGATTTCAGACAATCAAAATTGGATATACCTTTTGTGCTTGGAAAGGGAATATATGGAAATAATGTTATATCCGATATGTCAGAAGCTCCTCACTTATTAGTTGCAGGTACTACCGGTTCTGGTAAAAGTGTTTGTCTTTCTACTATAATACTTTCGCTTTTATATAAATTCAGACCTGATGAACTTAAGTTTATATTTGTAGATAAAAAGAGAGTAGAGCTTTCCATATATAACGGCATACCGCATTTGATGTCTCCTGTAGTATCCGATGAAAAGAAAGCTACTATAGTATTAAGATATATTGTAGATATAATGGAAAAAAGATACGAGAGAATGGAAAGATTTTTCGTAAGAAATGTTAAGACATATAATGAAAAGGTTAGACAATTACTAAAAGAAGGAGAAACAGAATTTAACGGAGAGCCTTTAGAATTATTTCCATATATAGTTTTAGTTATAGATGAGCTTCATAACTTGATGGTTGTGGCTTCAAAAGAAGTTGAGGACTTAATATCTCGCTTGGCTGGAATGAGTAGGGCAGTTGGAATACATTTGATAATAGCAACTCAAAGACCTTCTGCTGATGTAGTTACGGGAGTTATTAAAGCGAATCTTCCAACAAGAATAGCATTCCAAGTACCTAATAAAACCAACTCAAGAATCATAATTGATATGTCAGGTGCCGAACAGTTATTGGGTAAGGGTGATGCTTTATTTTGTGCTTCTGGAAGTCAAATGCCTGATAGGGTGCAGGGAGCCTTCGTATCTGATAACGAGGTTAAAAAAGTTGTTGATTATTTATCTGGAGAAATGTCTCCTATGTTTGATGAGAGCTTGATTGCTGCCTTAGAGGGAAGCGATGCTGATGATAAAAATACTGATGAAGAAGATATACTTGATGAAGAGCTTTGGGAGGATGCAGTTCAGCTGGTTGCTAGAACAGGTAAGGCTAGTGCTTCATTCTTACAAAGACGCTTAAAAATAGGATATAATAGAGCTGCAAGAATAGTAGAGATAATGGAGCGTCAGGGTATAGTAGGACCTGAAAACGGCAGTAAGCCTAGAGAGGTTTTAATTACTTTAGATGAATAAAATTATTAATTAGAAGCTATCAAATATTTATATACATGTTTATACCTATCTTAAAAACAGGAGAATTAAAAAATAATTAATTCTCTTGTTTTTTATAAATTTATTATTATCTTAGTTAATAACTTGAAAAATTATTATTTATATTATATGCTTATTAAATACTATCGAGTGTAATTTTTAATTAAATCAAAAAAGGATAAAATTATGAAATCATGGAAAGGACTTTTAAGAGAGTACAGAAAATATTTACCTATAACAAATAAAACCCCATTAATAACCTTGCATGAAGGAAATACCCCTTTAATAAAAGCAGAGAGGATAGGAAGGGATTTAGATATAGAATTATATTTAAAATATGACGGACTTAATCCTACAGGTTCTTTTAAAGACAGAGGTATGGTAATGGCTGTTGCTAAAGCACTTGAGGGCAGAGATACTAAAGCTATAATGTGTGCTTCTACAGGAAATACTTCTGCATCTGCTGCTGCCTATGCTGCTAGAAGCGGTATAGATTGTATAGTTGTTATACCTGATGGAAATATTGCCTTGGGTAAATTAGCTCAGGCTTTGATGTATGGTGCTAAAGTTATAGCTATTAAAGGAAATTTTGATGAGGCTTTAAAGGCTGTTGTTGATATTACAAATAAATATCCTATCACATTAGTAAACTCTATTAATCCTTTCAGACTTCAGGGACAAAAGACTTCAGCATTTGAAATTTGTGATGTTTTAGGAAAAGCTCCTGATTATGTATCAGTGCCTATTGGAAATGCTGGTAATATAACTGCTTATTGGATGGGTTTTAAAGAATATAAAGAAAATGGAACAATATCTAATCTTCCAAAGATGATAGGTTTTGAGGCTGAAGGCTGTGCTGCTATAGTACAGAATAAAATAATAGAGAATCCTCAGACATTAGCTACTGCAATAAAAATAGGAAATCCTGCCAGCTGGAAACTCGCTGTTAATGCTGCTAATGAATCAGAAGGTTTTATTGACTGTGTTACTGATGATGAGATATTAGAGGCTTATAAAATGCTTACAGTAGAAGAAGGTGTATTTGCTGAACCGGCTTCTGCGGCTTCTCTTGCTGGTATAATAAAAAGCCGTAAAGCTGGAAAAATAAATAAAGGTGATACTGTAGTTTCTGTATTAACAGGAAACGGACTTAAAGATCCTGACAATGCAATTAAAATCTGTAATGAGCCTATAAAAGTTGATAACAATATAGAAGAAATAAGGAATGCTATAGGAATATGATAATGAATAAATCTGAAAATAAAAAACTTGTAACTTTTAAAATACCTGCTACATCTGCAAATATTGGTTCTGGATTCGATAGTGTAGGGCTTGCTTTAGATTTATATAATGAAGTACATATATACTCAAATGATAATTCCAAAAAAATAGAATTTGAAATAATAGGAGAGGGTCAAAACGAGATATCAAAAGATAATAATATGATACTTGATGCTATGAAATTGGTATATAAAAGGTTAAAGTTAAAGCCGGATAGAGGATATATAATAAAGTGTATAAATAGAATACCGCTTTCAAGAGGACTTGGAAGCAGTTCGGCGGCTATCATAGGAGGACTTCTTTCTGCTAATTATATACTTGGAAATAAACTTTCTATTGAAAATGATATATTAAATATGTCAGTTCAGCTTGAAGGACACCCTGATAATGTATCGCCTGCTATATTAGGAGGTATTGTATCTGGTGTAGTTCGTAAAGATGAGGATTTTAAATATGTAAAAATAAAACCTCCTAAAAATTTAAAAGCGGTAGTTGCTATTCCTGATTTTTATTTGAGTACAGAAACTGCTAGAAATGCACTTCCTAAAGAAATAACTTTTAAAGATGCTGTATTTAATATTTCAAGGGCGGCACTTCTTACTTCAGCATTATTTACAAGCAGATTTGATTTACTTGAAGTTGCTACAGATGATAAACTGCATCAGGATTACAGAGCTAAATTTATACCGGGGTTAAAAGATTTATTTAAGAATACAAAACTAGCAGGAGCGTATTCGGTTACAATAAGCGGAGCTGGTTCTTCTGTACTTTCACTTGTAAAAAATGATGAAAAGATAATTAAAAAAGTTTCTGAAGCGATGAAAAGCAGTTTCAATAAAAAGAAAATAAACTGTGAAATAAAACTTTTAAATATACCTCAAAAAGGTGTGATAATAAAATAGATTTTTAATTATTTAATAAAAGGTTAGTATACTAAAATACTAACCTTTATTTATTATTTTCTTAATTTTCTTCCTTCTTTATCAGTAAACTTGTCTAGTAATATCATCACAATATCTATAATATACCATATACCAAAACCTCCAGCAGTAATCCAATATAATATACCTGTCCATATTTTTCCAACATAGAATCTATGAAAAGGAAGAAATATTGCCAAAAGCAATGTAACAACCCAACTTCTATCTGAAACTTCCATAATGTCTCCTTAATATTTATTTACATTATTAATTATACATTAAATAAAAAAAAATAGAAGTATTATACTTTATAATAAAAAATACTGATATATAAGAGAATACTAGTATTAAGAATGATTAATTATAAGTTTATTATATTATTTGATTTCAGGTATTCAATAGTCTTAGTTATTCTACTCATACAATCTTTTATTTTATTTATTGAACAAGCACAATTAATTCTTAAAAAAGTCTTTCCTTCTTCACCATATACAGATCCATTCATTATAGCAACCTTACCTATTTCCACTAAATATTTTTGAAAAACCTCTTCAGATATATTTAATTTAGAATAATCAACCCAAGCAAAATATGAACCTTCCGGCATATATGATCTTAGCATTGGTATGTTATTATCCAAATAAGAAATTATATAATTTATATTACTATTTACATATTCTAATAGTTCATCAACCCAATAATCGCATTTGTTATAAGCCGTCATAGTTGCTATTATTGCTAATATTGGCGGTGAAGATAAAGCATCTCTATCTTTTAATATATTCAAATACTCATTTCTATCTTTATTATTTCTTATAAATAGATAAGATCCACCTAAAGCAGGTATATTAAAAGTTTTTGAAGCAGAAGTGCATAATATCATATTATCATAATCAGCAACAGAAAGTATTGGTATATGTTTTTTATTGTATACTATATCCATATGTATTTCATCTGATATTATATATACATTATATTTTTTACAAATATCCACTAGCTTTTTAAGTTCAGCAATATCCCAAACTCTTCCTACAGGATTATGCGGAGAACAAAAAAGAAATATTTTAGATACTCTGCACTTCTTTTCAAAATCTTCGAAATCTATTTCATATTTTGATTCTGTTTTTATTAAAGAAGAAGATAATATATTTCTATTATTTGCCTTTATAGTTTTAAAAAATCCATCATAAGCTGGAGTTAATATTAATATATTATCATTAATACTAGATTTCATTCTTATGAAATTTGATACAGAATATATAACACTAGGACTATATACGATATCATCTTTATTTATGTTAAAATTAAATCTCTTTTTATACCATAATTCTATAGAATTTTTAAAATCATCATGATTCCATCTGCTATATCCGAATATTTTATGATTTACTCTTTTTATTAAAGCATCTATAATTTCCTCAGGAGACTGTAAATCCATATCTGATATAGTAAAAGGTAAAAGATCATTAACTCCGAATCTATCCTTAATATAATCCCATTGAGTACAGTATGTACCTTTTCTATTTATAATTGTATCAAAATCCATATATTAATCCTAGATAAATATTTTAATATTATACAATAGAATTAGCTTTTTATAAGTTTATCTAATTTATTTTTTACAACATGTACTTGAGGTCCTATAATTATTTGAAGATTAGTATCATCTAGTTTAACAACCGCTATAGCACCTGTAGCTTTTATTTCTTCCTCATTTATTAAAGCCATATCTTTAACAACCAATCTGAGTCTAGTGATACAGTTATCTAATGATACTATATTTTCTTTTCCGCCAATAGCTTTAAGCATTCTTTCCTCATCATATCCTCCAAGTTTTACGCTGTCACCATCATTAATAATTTCTCTTCCTGGTGTTTTTAAATCAAATTTTAATATAGCAAATTTGAATACAAAATAATATACAGCAAACCAAACAACTCCAACAACAGGAACCAAATACCAATTAGTTCTAGTACCTTGTAAAATACCAAATACTATAAAATCAATTAAATTACCATCAGTATTTCCTATAGCAACTTTTAATATACCCATAGTCATAAAACCAAGTCCGACCATAATACAATGGAATATATAAAGTATAGGTGAAATAAACAAAAATATAAACTCTAAAGGTTCAGTAATACCTCCTATAACACAAGCTATTACTCCTGAAGTTAATAATCCTTTTATTTTATTTCTATTTTCTGGTCTTGCAGTATGATATATGGCAAGTGCTACAGCTGGAAGACCAAACAAATATGAAGGCATTTTTCCCTGAGATAAAAATCTAGTAACATTAGGATCCAAAATACCATTTGCAAACTCTTTATAAAATATAGTTAAAGCACCTGATACAGTTTCACCATTAACTATAGCATCTCCTCCAGCAGAAGTAAATCTTATCATAGCTACAAGTATGTGATGAAGCCCGAAAGGTCTTAATAATCCCTCTCCTGTTCCAAATAAAAATGGTCCGAAAATACCTGCTTTTCCTATTAAATTACCTATTCCAATGATTAACTTATTGAAAGTAGGCCATATAAAAGGTATTAGTAAACCTATTAAACCAACTATAACTAAAGTAGCAATAGGAACAAATCTAGCTCCGCCAAAAAAAGCTAAAGCATCAGGAAGTTTAATTTCATGAAATTGATTATGTATTTTAGCAACTATAATACCTATTAAAATACCGCCTAAAACACCAATATCAATGCTTTGTATACCCATAACCATAGCCTGACCAGCATTTTTCATATCTTCTGCTGAAGCCAAAGTACCTGTTGCCTTTAATAAAAAATTAACGGATAAACATGATACAACAAAACCTACATATCCTGAAAAAGCAGCAACACCTTTATCAGCTCTTGCAAGACCTAATGGTATAGCTATGGCAAACATAGCTGGTAAATTAGAAAAAGCAAAAGAACCTATTGTTGCCATAAACTCAAAAAATACTTTTATGATAGGTATTTTCAAAAATGGTAAAATTTCTGCTGTTACAGAACTAGAAAAAGAACTTCCTACTCCAAGCATAATACCGCAAGCAGCAAGCAAAGAAACAGGAAGCATAAATGTTTTTCCTAAACCTTGAAAAAACTCCCAAAAATTTATTTTTTTATTCATATCACATACCTCGATACATTAGTTTATTATAGATTGAATTCTATTTATCACATAAGAAATGAAAAATCAATATAAATAATATTTCACTTTTTTTTGAATTTTTTTGTAGGGCTGTAATATTTTTTTATTGATAAAATAATTTTCTCAGGGGTTTCCTGATTTATGATTTCTTTCATAAAATTATTATCTTCCGAAAGTTTCATTATCTGCGATGCTATCTGTAAATGTTCAGTTTTATTATTAACTATTATAAAAAATAAAATATTAGCTTCTTTATCATTAACAATAATTGATTTTTTAGAAATTATTAAATGTATACAAGGTTTGTTATCAATATTATTAATATTGATATACATATTACTAAAAAGAAATACTTTTTCTTTTATAAAAAAATACTGTCCGAATTCTTTTACTGTATTATTTAAAATAGTAATATTTTTATTATTGATATATTTATCATTAAAAAAGATATTTAAAATATTTTCTATTGATGTATTATTCTTAATAATATATATATTTTGCTTTTTTAAAAAATTTAAAATATTGTAATCAAACCTATCTCTTATATCATCATAAATAAATTTTGAAAATTTCCTTTTAATTTTTTCTATTAAAAGTTTTTTATCATTATGGTTTTTATATATGATTTTTATAAGTTCTTTTAATGAAATTTTATCATATTGGCATGTGTAATTTTCTATAATCTTTGCTATATAATAAATTTCTTCTTCTCTTAAAGGTTCATAGAGATATGACATATTCTTCTCTATGCTGTTTTTAACCATATTAAATACATTTGCATCTATATTATAAAAATCCAAATTTTTATCTATACAAAAATTATTTTTAATTCTATATATAGCTGGTAAAAGATATTTAGTAATTTCTTCTACTAACTCATCTTCTATTGCTATATTCATATCCTCTAAAATTTTTAATATAAACTTTTCTGAAATTATTTTATTTTCATAGAAATGTTCATTATAATATTCACTTAAGAAATATTCTGTTAAATGAAGTATTTCATATTTGTAATTTTTATTGTTTTGAAATAAAAAATTATTAAGAACTATTTTTATTTTTTTATATTCTGGAAGTTTAATTAGAAAAGCTGCATTATTTTTTTTCTTTATTATGTGATTATTATTTATTCTCTCTAAAGTTGCTATTAAATATATAGACATTATATTTTTAAATTTATCAGAAAAATTTGATTTTAACTTTTTTTCTACTTCAATTATGATTGTGCATATAATATTTATATCAGCTTGATTAATATATTCTTTTAATATTGATAATTCCATTTTTTCATTTGGATATACGGTATTTATATAATTTATTTTATTTGATTCCATATTAATATATTGAATCATATTTAAAAATTTTAAATGCCTTAATTTCTTTTCATTACCGCCTAATCTTATTTTATTATTTTCTAAATAAAAATAAAGCTCAAAGTTATTAATATATTCTTTTAAATCATTGATATCATTTTTTATAGTAGTTCTGCTAACACCAATATTTTTTTCCAACTTTGATATAGTGATATTTTCTTTAAAAAGAAAATTAAATAAAATATATTTTTTTCTCTCATCTTGCGATAACAAATACTCATTCATTGGTATTTTTTCAATAAAAGAAATTAAGGCATCATCATCTAAATTAAAATACAGCTTACCATTTTTTAGGTATATTTCAGGCATATAATATTTTTTTAAATGATTATTTATATTATCAATATAATATCTTATTGCCCTAGCAGTAATTTTATATTTTTCTACTAATGTATTTATAGATATTGGATTATTATTAATTTCTTTCAGTATATCTAAATAAACTTTAGTAAAACTCATATTTTATTATTTTCATTAAAATTAGTTTAATGACTTCAATTCCTCAACCTCCTTAGCAAAAAGTTTTAAAGCACTTTCTACTACTTCTGGTTTTGTCATATCAACACCAGCAACTTTTAAATTCTCTATAGGAGTCCTGCTTCCTCCGCTTTTTAAAAATTTTAAATAATTATCTCTGTTTGTATAATCATTTTTAGCATTGCCCTCAAGCACTCCATTATATAAAGCAACAGCAGCTGACATACCAGTGGCATATTTATAAACATAGAATGAACGATAAAAATGAGGTATTCTAAGTGCCTCTAAATCACTTGTCTCTTCAAATACAGCTTTATCTCCAAAATACTTTTTAAGTAAATCTTTATAAACTGTTCTTATAAGTTCTAATGTTGTAGGGTTACCCTCTTCAGCTTCTTTATGAATGATATGCTCAAACTCTGCAAACATAGTCTGTCTAAATACTGTAGCAACAAATCCGTTTATATCCTTATTAAGTAAAAATGCCTTAACTTCTTTTTTACTCTCATTTTGCATTAAATAATGAAATAAAAGTTTTTCATTAAAAGTGGATGCAACTTCTGCTTCAAATATACTGTAATCATGATGCTGAAAAGGATTATTTTTTCTGCTGTAATAACTATGCATACTATGTCCAGCCTCATGTGCCAATGTAAATACAGACTCAATACTTTCATCTCTAAAGTTCATTAATATATAAGGCTCTGATGTATAGCATCCTGCAGAGAATGCTCCGCTTGATTTACCTTTATTCTCATATTTATCAACCCATCTTGAATTTAAACCATTCGTAAGAGTAGATACATATTCCTCACCTAATGGAGATAATGCTTTATTTAAAACTTCTATTGCCTCATCAAATGTATGATGTATTTTAATATCTTTAACAACAGGTGCATATTTATCATACTGTCTGAAATCAGTAATACCTAATTTGCCAGCACAATATTCATAATAGCTATGAACCGCAGGCAAGGCATTATGCACACTTTCAATTAAACTGTCATAAACGCTTACAGGTATATCGTCACCGAATAATTCCATTTCACGAACACTATTGTAGTTTCTTATTCTGGCATCAAATATATCCTGTTTGATTTGACTTGCATAAAGTTCTGCCAAAGTATTTTTATGTTTATCATATTCTTTATAAAATTGATTATAACTATTTTTTCTTATTTCTCTGTCTTGACTTTCTTGAAAACTTGAGAATGTTGCATGTGTTAATGGTGTTTTTTCTCCATTATGTTCTAATTCACCAAAATCTAAATCAGCATCATTTAAAGTATCAAATACATTAGAAGCAGTTGAAGATAATTCACTTTGAAGAGCTAATATTCTCTCTTCTTTTTCTGATAATGTATGAGGCTTATATTTTAGTATTTTATTTAAATAAATTAAATAATCTTTTAATACTTCATCTTTCAAAAAGTTATTCATCTTTTCATCATCTATACTCATTAATTCAGGGTCAAAATAACTTAAATTGGCGGAAATCTCTGAAGAGAGTTTTGCAAATCTAGCCATTTTTACATTAGAATCATTATTAGTTAAATCCTCTGTTTGTCTTAAAAAAGCATAAGAACCTAATTTCTCTAAAGTTATAGAGGCTTTCATTATACTATCCAATATATTTTTTAATTCATTTGCTGAATTAGATAATTTTCCCCTGAACTTTGAAACATCTTTTGAAAACTCTTCCATTAGCTTAAAATCTTTTTCAAACTCTTCATCAGTTTTGTATAATAAACTCAAATCCCAAGTATCATCTATTTTTACATCTTTTCTTTCTATTAAAGCATTTGATTTATTTTCATTACTCATATTTTATATTCTCTCCTAAATAATATTTTAATTTAAAACATATACAATTAAAGTTTGTAAATTATAACATAATATTATATTTTACAAAATACAAAATAATTATATTATAAAAGTATAAAATAATTATTTTGGAAATATTATATTCTTTTTAATGAAAAAACAACAGCAAATTAAAGAATTAAATAAAATTATAAAAGATAACAAACTCTCTAAATTAAATAATGAATTAAAAAAAATATTGTATAGCGAGTTGGAAGCAGGAAATAAAATAAGAAAAATATCAGTTGGAGGATTTAATGATAAAGAGCATTTATTTATTTTATTAGATAAGCCTTTTACTTCAAAAATAGAAATATATAATGTAAAATATACAGAAATTAATGATCCGCATTATTGGAAGTCAGAATATACAGATTTACTAAATAAACAGACTATAGCTTGTTATTTTTGAAAAATTATAATTAAGGAGATAAAAATGGAAAACTTTAATTTAAATGATATAGAACAAATAATGACTTTTTATTTGATATTCAATTTCGTTATATTTGCATGTATTATATATATTATAATATCTTTAATTTTTAGACTGATTCCTAAAAAACAAGAAGAAAAAAATAAAGATAATAAGAAAAATAAATCCTTAAATAAAAAGAAAAAGAAAGACATTATAGATTTATTTTGGACTGAAGATAAAGAGAGCAAAGGAAGAACTATATTTAAAAGATCTTTTCTTATAGTTCTTATTATATTTACATCATATTATGTATTTAATTCTATAATTTTTATAACAGATAATATAGATATAGTGAAAAAAGTTTTAAAAATAGAATAATTTGTGTGCTTTTTTATCATATTTGTATTATACTTAATAATATATTGAGGTACATATATGAAAAAAGGATATTTAATAATGGGAATTATATTATCAGCATTACTGACATCATCATCATCTTGTAAAGATAATAATAAAATATATCCTGAAGGAGAAGTTAATTTTACTATAGTTCAAACTACAGATATTCATGGTATGATTTTTCCATATAATTTTATTACAGATAAAGTAAAAAACACTTCTATGGCTCATGTATCTTATTATGTTAAAAAATTGAGAAATGAAGGAAAAACAGTTTTACTTCTGGATAACGGTGATTCTCTTCAGGGACAGCCTACAGTTTATTATTATAATTTTGTTGCTACTAATGAAAAACATATATGGTCTGAGGTTTTAAATTATATGAATTATGATGCTGTTTGTATAGGCAATCATGATATAGAGGCTGGTCATAATGTTTATGATAAAATAGAAAAAGAATTAAAAGCCCCAATTATAGCAGCTAATTTAATAAATGAAGAAAATAAAGAACCTTATTTTAAACCGTATCATATTGCAGAGAAAAACGGAGTTAGAATAGCTGTACTTGGTCTTACAGAACCTGCTATAGATAGACAGCTTCCGAAAGTATTATATGAAGGTTTAGAAGCTGAGGATATGATAGAGGCAGCCAAAAAATGGATAAAAATAATAAAGGATAAAGAAAATCCTGATATTATTATAGGTCTCTTTCATTCTGGAGCCAATCATAATGAAGATAAAGAAACTTATAAAAATGAAAATGCAAGCCAATTAGTAGCAGAACAAGTAGACGGATTTGATATTATATTAGTAGGGCATGATCATCAAGGCTGGAGCGGACTTGGATATGATGATATAACTAGACAGAAGACAAAAACGGTTAAAAGTCCAAGCGGAAAAATAGTTCCTATATATGGAGGAGTTAATGCGGCAAGATATATAGTTTCTATTGATGTTTCTATGATTTATGATAAAGATAATAAAACTTGGAATATAAAGTTTAATGGTGATTTATTAGATCCTTCTCAGTTTGAAGCAGATAAGGAATTTTTAGAAAAGTTTGCTGATGCAAGGTCTAATATAGAAAAATGGGTAAGCAGAGATATAGGTAATTTAAATACTAAATTAGTTTCAGATGAGGCTATATTTGGAGACAGTTATTTCTTAAGCCTAATACATCAATTACAGTTTACAATAGCTGAAAAAGAACTTGGAGAAAAGGCAGATATATCTTTTGCTGCTCCTTTAAGTAAAGATGCCGTTTTGAATAATGGCATAATAAAAGTAAAAGATATGTTTGGTTTATATCCTTATGAGAATTTTTTCTATGTTATGAAATTGACAGGAAAGCAGATTAAAGATATTATGGAATATTCTTATGGAAGATGGTTTAATACTATGAATGATATTAATGATCATTTAATAGCTTTCAAGAAAGATTCTAATGGGCAATTAATATTTAATAACAGATATAATTCTTATGATACAATAACACCTTCATATAACTATGAGAGTGCTGCAGGATTAAATTATACTGTTGATGTAACTAGAGCTAATGGTGATAAAGTTATTATAGAGTCTTTTTCTGATGGAAGAGATTTTGAATTAGACAAAGAATATAAAGTTGCTATAAACTCTTATAGAGGAAGCGGCGGCGGCGGACATCTTACTCAAGGTGCAGCAATAGATTTAAAAACATTACAGAATATGGATTTGGTATTAAAATCTACAGATAAAGATTTAAGATATTATATAATAAATTGGTTTGAAGATCAAAATGGAGCTATCACAGTTGAAAAACTTAATAATTGGAAAGTAATTCCTGAAGATTATGTTCAGGCTGGAAAGAAAAAAGATTATAAACTTTTATACCCTGATAATTAATATTAAATAAATATTTTAATTTCAATGTATAAATTAAGCCTATTTTGATAATTATTAATCTATCATAAATTATTATTGCAAATTATTAAGCTAAATATTAAAATGTATGACAAAATTAAATATAGGTTTTATAAATTATGAGAATAGCTATTCTAGGCGGTACCTTTGATCCTCCACACTTAGGTCATTTAATATTAGCTGATACTGTTATAACTAACTGCGATTATGATAAAGTAATTTTTATACCGACAAAAATTCCTCCTCATAAAAATATAAGCGGTGAGGCATCAAATGAAGATAGACTTAATATGCTTAAACTTTCAATACTAAATGATGAAAGATTTTTATTAGATGAATATGAGCTTAATAATGAAGGAGTTTCATATACTATAAACACATTGGATTATCTTTATAAAAATTATGATATTGAAGGAAAAATCGGACTTATAATAGGTGCCGATTTGGTAAAAGATTTTGATAAATGGAGAGAACCTGAAAGAATTGCTGCTATATCAGATATAACTGTTGTGAATAGGGAAGATGATGAAAATTTATATAAAGCAAATATTGATAAATATAATATTAAAATTATAATGGCACCTCGTATAGATATATCATCAAGTCTTATCAGAAATAGAATAAAAGAAAAAAAAGGATTCAGGTATTTTGTAACAGAAAAAGTTTATGATTATATAGTATCAAAGAAATTGTATTTATAAAATTTAGAAATAGGAAAATAAAATGAAAAAAATAAAGTTAATATTCATAATACTTTTTATTTTTATAAGCAGTCTTTATACTCAGGAAATGTATCTTCTTAACGGTCCTACTGGAATAGGGGGATTAAAAATGATGAAAGACTATAAGGCAGTAAATATTCATTTTGTAAATGCTCCTAATAATATGCTGTCATTAATAGTGAAAGGGGAGGCTGATATAGCGGCAATTCCTGCCAATATGGCAGCTATAATTTTTAACAGACAATTAGATTATAAAGTTATTGCTATAATATCAGAAACGCAGCTTTTTATAGTATCAGCAAATGAAAAAATACAGACTATAAATGATATAAAAAATAAAACTGTATACTGCGGTACTAAATTGGCAGCACCAGATTTGATGCTCCAGTATTTAATATCAAAGGAAAATTTGCCCAAAGTGAATATTAATTATTCTTTAAGTAATCCTGATTTAGCAAAAGCAGTTGCATCGAAAAATGCAGATATTGCTATATTACCTGAACCTTTCGTGTCTTCTGCTATGCTTGAAAATAAAGATGTGCATATAGTTGTTGAGATGTCTAAATATATAGAGAATTATCCTGTAGCAGTTCTTATTGCGAAAAATACTTTTATTAATCATAATAGGGTATTAGTTAATGAAGTGCTTAGAGAATATGAAAAATCTACTTATCATATATTAAATAATAAAAATGAAGTAGAAACTCTGATAAAGGATTCATCTATGATAATTAATGCTAAAGCTGCAGTTTATGGTATGAATAGAATGGGGCTTACTTTCTATAGCGGTGAAAAAATGAAATTTGCTTTGAACAGTTATTATAATTTTTTATATAATTTTGATAAGAAATTAATAGGAAATAGAATACCTTCAAATGATTTTTATTATATAGAAAGATGATATACTGCTGCATAATACAATTATTTTGAATTATGCAGCAAATTAATAATTATTTATGTTTTAATTCATCTAAATATCCGGAAGATTCAAGTTTTTGTTTAAACTCTTCTTCAGATAATATATTTTTTATTCCTATTACTTTAGTACCGTTTTCTTCTGTATGTTTGAAATCATCAATAAAACTGTTAGGACAGAAAATTAAATCATAATCGCCTGTTTTACAATGATTCATATCACAGTGATCAATTGATAAATTTTCTATTCCTAATTTTATCAAAGCCATTTGGGCTTTTTCTTTCATCATCAAACTAGTACCTGTTCCATTTGCACAAACTACCAATACTTTTAACATAATTAACTCCTAATTATTAGAATTTTTTATTAATTCATGTACATATTTAACTATATCAAATCCTGCATTTAATGCTTTAGCAATAGATCCGCCTGATTTATATAGTATATCCCCAGCTATAAATAAGTTTTGAACAGAGCTTTCATGGTTTTCATTAACCTTAGGTACGCCAGATTCATCTAATTCTATAGAGCATCTTTTTAAGAAATCTACAGGAGCAACACCTCCTAATGCATATATTACTCTGTCGTAAGTATCTTCTGTATCATCGGTATAATGTACTAATACTTTTCCTTCTTTATCTTCTATAGATTTTATATCAATACCAAGTTTTGCTTTTACCTTTCCGCTTGCTATATCTTCTTTAATAGTTTCTAAATTCTTTTCATTTGGTCTTGTAAACTCAGCTTTTCTATAGTTGATTGTAACATCATTGTCTTTTCCTAACAAATAAGCGTACTCAACAGCTGAATTTCCGCCTCCTACAACCAAAACTTTTTCATTTTCTTTGCATTTATAAATATTGAAATTTACTACAGCATTAAGACTAGCCGGTATAGGATAATCAGGTTTATTCGGTCTTCCCATTTTACCAATAGAAACTACAACATATTTTGATATATATTTTTTATTATCAGAAGTGTTTACTTCTAAATACTCTCCGTTTTGCTGAATAGATTCAACTTCAGTATTAAACATAGCCTCTATATAATTTCCAAATAGACATTCGCTGAATAAGTCTAATACATCTCCTTTAGTTGCAGTTTCAAATTTTATGTTTCCCTTTAAATCTAAAGCCTCACCCTTATAATCTTTATCAACTCTTTTATCATCTTTATAAAATTTTCTGATAGTTGTAGAGTGATTATCTCCTTTTTCTATTAAAAGAACTTTTTTTATTTCTAATATAGAAGCCTCAACAGAAGCAGCAATTCCTCCCGGACCGCCTCCTACTATAATTAAGTCGTATTTATTATCCATAATTGTCTCCTTTTTTAAATATGTAATTAGCATACATTTGAAATAGAGCTATTTACAAATATGCAATTAAACATCTAAATTTTTAACATACCTTGCATTAGATTCAATAAAATCTCTCCTAGGTTTAACCTCATCGCCCATAAGCATAGAGAATAATTGATCTGCTTTTTCTGCATCCTCTGTTAATACTTGATACATAAGTCTGGTCTCTGGGTTCATAGTAGTTTCCCATAATTGATCTGCATTCATTTCACCTAAACCTTTATATCTTTGTATATCATATTTTCTGTCTTTATTTTCAGATAATATTTTATCTCTTTGCTCATCTGAATAAGCATATACAAAATTTTTCTTGTCAAAACTTATTTTATACAATGGAGGAACAGCTATAAATATATGTCCTAAATCTATCAAAGGACGCATATATCTAAAGAAGAATGTTAAAAGCAAAGTTCTTATATGAGAGCCGTCAATATCAGCATCAGCCATTATAATAACTCTTCCATATCTTATCTTTGATATATCAAATGAAGAACCAACACCGCATCCTAATGCTGCTATTATAGGCTTCAAACTTTCATTATCTATAATTTTATCAAGTCTTGCTTTTTCTACATTCAAAACTTTACCTCTAAGCGGTAAAATAGCTTGGAAATGCCTATCCCTTCCGCCTTTGGCAGTACCACCTGCAGAGTCTCCCTCTACAAGATATACTTCGCATTTATCAACTTCCTGCTCTGAACAGTCAGCCAATTTTCCCGGTAAAGAATCGCTTTCTAATGCATTTTTTCTTCTCGCTAAATCTCTTGCCTTTCTTGCAGCTTCTCTAGCCTGTGCAGCAGATATGATTTTTTCTAATATAGCCTTTATAACTTTTGGGTTTTGTGAGAAATAGTCATTTAAACCTTCTACTACAAGTTTTTCAGTTACAGCACGAACTTCTGTATTTCCTAATTTAGTTTTTGTCTGTCCTTCAAACTGAGGATTAGGTATTTTTACTGATACTACAGCAACAAGTCCTTCTCTTGTATCTTCACCCATAAATGTTATTTTATTTTTTTTATCTAATTCAAGTTTTTTGGCAAAATCGGTATAAACTCTAGTTAAAGCAGTTCTAAATCCAACTAAATGAGTACCGCCCTCTGTTGTATTAATATTATTACAGTATGTAAATATATTTTCATTATAAGCATCAACATACTGCATAGCCACTTCTACATCAGTTTTATCCTCAGTTTTATGAAGATAAATAGGCTTGTCATGCAATGCTTTTTTATTTTCGTTAAGGTGGGTAATGAACATCTCTATACCGCCCTCATAGTAGAATTCATTGCTTACAACTTCAGCTTCTCTTTTGTCTGTAAGTGTTATTCTTATTCCTCTGTTTAAGAAAGCTAATTCTCTTAATCTGTTTGCAAGAATTTTATAGTCATATATTGTAGTTTCAAATATATCAGCATCAGCTTTAAATGTTACAGTAGTTCCGTTACTTGTGCTTGTTCCTACTTCTTTTACAGGCTCTTCCGGAACTCCTCTATGATATACTTGTCTGTACAATTTACCGTCTTTTCTTACCTCAGCAATAAGCTCTGTACTCAAAGCATTAACTACAGATACACCTACACCATGCAAACCGCCTGATACTTTATATGTTTCATTATCGAATTTACCGCCGGCATGCAGTTTGGTCATAACAACTTCCAAAGCGGAAATCTTTAGCTTAGGATGCATGTCAACAGGTATACCTCTTCCGTCATCTTCTACTTTTATTATATTGTCTTTTTCTATAGTAACAGTTATATTCTTACAATATCCCGCCATAGCTTCATCTATACTATTGTCTACAACCTCATATACTAAGTGATGCAGACCTTGAGCACCTGTAGAACCGATATACATACCAGGACGCTTTCTAACAGGGTCTAATCCTTCCAAAACTTGAATGTTTTTCGAGCTATATGTTTTTTCTGCAGCCATATTTGTAATTTTCCTCTTTAATTTGTTTTCAAATTTTAATTAATATATTATACAATGAATAGATAAATATTACAAATGAAAATTACAGTGTTTTTATATGAAAGTTAGAATCTTCTAATTGTTTATTTTTACATTTTAAATATGAAATTAATAATTGACAAAGATTTCGATATATACTATATTATTATACTAATATGAATAATAATTATGCAAAAGAAATAGATAATGTATTTTCCATAGATGCAATTAATTATATGAGAAAGGCAATAGTAGATGCCTATGGCAATGAAGTATATTTTGGAATAAATTTTAATGCTTATGGAATACTTGACTATATAGAAGTTATGGCAAGGGGAAATAAAGACTCTGTACCAGCAATAATATCATTATCATTAGAATTTGATGCTGTAATTCATAATCACCCATCTGGACAGCTCACTCCGTCAAGAGCAGATTTAGCAATAGCAAGCGAACTTGGAAACAATGCAGGAGTAGGTTTTTATATAGTTAATAATGATGTTGATGATTATTATGAAGTTGTAAAGCCTATAAAAGCAGAAAATATAAAAACTATAGATGCTCCCGATGCTTTATATATGTTTACAGAAAATGGGCTTTTAAGTCAATTATTAAAAAAGTACGAATACAGACAGGAACAGACTGAACTAGTTGAAGCTACTATAGAGGCATTTAATAATAATAAACATTTAATATCGGAAGCTGGTACTGGAATAGGAAAATCTTTTGCATATTTAATACCTGCTTTACTATGGCTAAAAGAAAATAAAACAAGAATAGTTATTTCTACAAACACTATAAATTTACAGGAGCAGATTATTTCAAAGGATATACCTTCTATTATAGGGGGAATTGCTCCGAATGTCAAATATGCTTTGGTTAAGGGCAGAAATAATTATGTATGCATAAAAAAAGTAAAAGATGCTTTGAATGATACTGATAAACTAGATTTTGAAGAGCAGATAAATTTCTTTGAAGATATAGATCATTGGCTTAATATAACTAAAGACGGTTCTATAACAGATTTAGGATACAAACCCAAAGGCGAATTATGGGAAATGGTTTGCTGCGATACTGATACCTGCACTCATAGAAAATGCGAATATTTAGAAGACTGCTATTTCTATAAAATGCGTAAGCAGTTGAATGCAGCTCAATTATTGATAGTTAATCATCATATACTTTGTGCAGATTTATCTTTATACGCTGAAACTGCAGGACGATATAGTCTTCTTCCAAGATATACAAAAGTGTTAATCGATGAAGCACATAATTTTGAAAACTCCGCTTCAAGTTACTTCGGTGATGAAGGAAGTAAAAACGGAATATTAAAGGCACTTTTCTATATTTCAAGGATAAAGAAAAATAAAAGACTTGGGGTTATAGAAAGTATTAACAATATGCTCAATGAAAAAAAAGCATTAATTGAAAAGCATGAATACGATGAAATACTTGATTTGATAAACAAAGCACATGATTTAACTTCAAGGGTTAGGAATATTGTTGAAGATAAATCAAAAGAGTTTATAAATTACTGTCATAAAAATATACAGACTAAAGAGGGACTAGGATATAAATTCAGAATAAGTCCAGAGCTTGTAAGCACTAATCATTGGAAAAATGACGGATTAAAGCCTCTTAGAGAAATGGTACTTTCAATGACTTCCCTTGTGAATATATGTGATAAATTATATAAAAAGTTTTTTGATATTGCTATTGAAAAAGATTTTGATTATGAAGAAATTGCTCAAATGTCTAATGCTTATTTGGAGAGGCTTAAAAGACAATTAGTATCGTTAAACTCTGTAATAGATTATAAAAAAGACGAATATATAAGATGGGTAGAGACAAGGCTCACAAAAAAAGGAAATCTTATTCTTAATTGGCATTTAACACCTGTAACAGTAGCAAAGAATTTAAATGATTTTCTATATTCAAGATTTGATACTGTGGCAATGTACTCAGCTACTTTAACTGTTTCTAAGAGTTTTAATTTCTTTTCAAACAGATTAGGTTTTGATTATATAGAAAAAAATAAAAAAATAGAAATATATTTAGAATCTCCTTTCAATTATGAAGATAATGCAAGACTCTATATTGCAACTGATATGCCTGATGTGGCTTCTGATACTTTTAATGATTTCACCTCAAAGGTATTATTAGATGTATGTAATATCACAGGAGGAAGGGCTTTTATATTATTCACATCTTTTGCCTCTCTTGTAAATGTATATGAAAACACTGCTGAAAAATTAAAATCTAAAAATATAAATGCTTTGGCTCAGACTGCTTCTGTACATAGACATACTTTACTTGATATGTTTAAAGCATCTTCCAATAATGTACTATACGGAGTAGATTCTTTCTGGGAGGGAGTTGATGTAGCAGGCAAAAATTTAGAAGTAGTTATTATACCAAAACTTCCTTTTGCTGTACCTACTGATCCTATAAGCGAAGGAAGATACAGATACATTGAAGAAAATGGAGGAAATGCATTTTTAGATTATGCTTTGCCTTTTGCTGTTATAAAGTTCAAACAGGGATTCGGACGCCTTATAAGAAGCAAAGATGACAGAGGTGTTGTATTTGTTCTTGATAAAAGACTTTACACAAAAACTTACGGTACTCAATTCATTCAATCGCTTCCTAATGCTAAAATTTTAAGAGGAAGTATGAGAGAAATTTTCAATGATATGAATAATTTTTTTGATTATTAAATTTTCACATATTATCTATATTCAATAATGTCAAGCATATAAATACTTTACAATTTATAATTATAGATTATAATCAATTGTCAATTATTAATAAAAAATAATAAAGGTTATGAAAAATGTCTGAAAATAAGTTAATGAATTTAAGCAGTAAAAAAATAATATATTTCATATTAGTATTTATATTAATGATAATTTCTTCTATTCCTGCTAATGTATATATATTATTATCTGATACTACATACGATGCTGAAAAATTAATTTACAATATGATTTTTAATGGTTTTTATTTTCAACTTTTTTATTTTTTCTGCTATTCATTTTTATTTAGTATAAACAGTAATTTTGAAAATGTTAATAAAAGAACAATACTAATAACATTTTTATCATTTCTACTCTTACTTTTGCTTGGTATATTTACTTCAGCTCCTTTAAAAGATTCAATACCTGATATGCTTGATTTTTTTATGTCTAATATAATGATTAATAAAAGTATATTATCTTATATAATGTTTTTTATTATAATACTTTTAGCTGATAACAATTTTAAAAATAATACATCTAATAGTTTTACTAAGATAGGAGATATAATTGTATTTTCTACAATAGCAGGAATTATTGCATTTGTATTTTGGGTATTCATTGTTTTTTTATATGATAAATTTACTTTTAGAGCTTATATAGTAAATGATTTAGAACCGTTAATAGAAAAACTTATTTTTATGTCTATTGTATTTGTTTTCTCTCTAATACCTTTTATATTTTTCTTTGTGCAAAATAGATTTAAAACTGTTTTATCAATATATATTTCAAGAGGGTTATTATTTTTATATTCATTTTTAATATTCGCTTTATTTTTTGCATTACTATATGAACCAATAAGACCTTTTTACAATACAAAATCTTTTATAATTTATAATGCATTATTAATTTTATCTGTTTTTACTTTATACTTTGTAAGAGCTGACTATAAAGCTGGAATAATAACAAAATCAATGTATATAATATTTCCTATACTAGCATTTTTATTTAATATATTAGTGTTAAGTACTAGCATATACAGAGTGATTATTTCGGAAAATAAAATAAATGAAATTTCTATAACAGTTCTTAATATAATAATAGCTGTTAATTTAGTATATATAACAATACAAAATATAAAATCAATAATAAAAATATTAAAAAACAATATTAATATAAATGAGGCAGTGATTGGAAATAATAAAATATACAGCTTTATTTATGTTTATGGTATTTACTCTTTTATTTTTTCTTTTATAGCTCCTATTGTAATGGTATTTTTTAAAGATAAATAAAAGTTTAATAATTTAAAGAGGTTTATGAATTATGAAAAAGTTAATATTTATTTTATTTTTATTTAGTCTGTATTTATACAGTCAAACGGATAATAAAACTAAAGCTTATGAAAGATTAAGAGAATATGTGAATGAAGGTAATGTTAAAGAAGCTGAGAATATTCTTAAGAAATATAATGTCAATATTAATGATCTTGATTATGAAGATTTTACATTATTATCACATGCAGTTATGGATAATAATATAGAAATGGCTAAGCTTCTTTTGAAATATAAAGCAGATGTTAATACTGTAGTAAATGATGGAGATACTGCATTGATACTTGCAGTTGATAATAATAATATGGAAATGGTAAAACTACTTTTAAGTTATGGGGCTGATATTGATTATCAAGGCTTTAGAGGAAGAACAGCATTATTTTGTGCTTTAGAGTATAATAGAAAAGAAAATATTGAAATGGTAAAACTATTAATAAAAAATAAAGCAGATGTTAATATATCTTATGACGGAGATAATGAAAATGAAGAAACACCTTTAATGTATGCTGCTATGAAAGGCTATAAAGAAACGGTAAAAATTTTGATTGCAAATAAAGCTGATATAAATAAAAGAAATAGCAATAATGTAAATGCTTTGATTTATGCTTATATGTTTGGACATGATGATATAGCAGATATTTTACTTAAAAATGGTTCTGATTCTTTGAATAAAAGTTTAAAAGTTTGTGATCTTAATCAATCAACTTTACTTAGCGGTAATGTTCCATTGATAAATACGGTAGTGTATTCTACCAATGAAGTTTTTTTACAAAAGCTGATTGATAGTGGTGCAGATGTAAATTATCAAAATGATGATACCGCATTGACAGAAGCAGCTTATTATAATAATATTAATGCTGTAAGAGTGCTTCTTAAAAATAATGCCGATGTTAATGTTCAAAATAATGGCAAGACTGCATTAATGTGGGCTTGTCGTAGCGGAAATTTAGAAATGACAAAAATGCTTTTAGAGGCTGGTGCTGATAAAAATATAAAAAATGGTAATTATGATGCATTGTATTATGCCATAGAATACGGAAAAAATGAAGAGATAATAAAACTCCTTACAAAATAAAAAATATTTACTTTTGTTTTATTTTTTGTTATAATCTGTTTATGAGAAATATAAATAGAATGAATGACTACTTTGTCCGTTATCTTTTAGGCTCTGTAGGTAATGAAGACATACTTGAAAATATAGTTAATTGTGTACTTAGAGATTCAGGTTTTGAAGAAGTTTATAATTTAGAAATAATAAATCCTCATAATTTACCTGAAAATATTAATCTTAAAGAGTCTGTTTTAGATGTTAAAGCAATTACTAAAGATAATAAAAAAATTATTATAGAAATACAGCTTTCTGGAAATATTGATTTTGTAAAGAGAATATACTATTATATATCAAAAAATATAGTAAGCGAACTTAATGAAAATGAATCTTATGATATTATTAGCCAGGTTATAAGTATTAATTTTGTGAATTTTAATATGGACTTTTACGATGAAGGTAAAGCTCATAGATGTTTTAAGCTCATAGATACTCAAAATCATAATGTATCATTGGATATTATTCAAATGCATATTATAGAAATACCAAGATTTATAAAAATATTACATAATTCAAATACAGATGATATTAAGAAAAATAAAATATTATCTTGGATAGAGTTTTTTACAGTTAAAGATTTAGAAGAAGTAAAAGATAAATTAAAGGAGGTTAATGGTATTATGCCTAAAGTAATAGATAAATATGAAAGATTTATATCAAGTAAAGAAGAAATGGAAGTTTATAATGCTAGAGATGCTTTTTTATACGGGCAGACTTTAATGCTTAAAAGAGAAAGAGAAGAAGGTATAAAAGAAGGTATAGAGAAAGGTATAGAGAAAGGTATAAGAGAAAATCAAATATTGACAGCTAAAAATATGAAAAATAAAAATATGGATATTAATCTTATTAGCGAATTAACAGGCTTGAGTATAGAAGAAGTAGAAAAATTATAATTAATAGAAATTATATGTCTTTATAATTTATGAATTTAGTCCAATCTATCAAATCATAATTTTTATATACTCTTTTTATTTCATCTCTCACTTGCATTAAAGCAAAGCCTAATAAATTTTCTCCTTTCCAACAAAATGGATTTTCTATATTTTCATCATCGTATTTCATTTTTATTCCCCATACTTTATCATAAGGACTTGCCTCAGCTAATACTTTGTTTTTTGTGCTTAATAAGAAATTCCTTAATTCAGTATTTTGTGAGAACTTATAATAATTGCCTATAAATACTATTTTATATTTCATTTTATCCCACACTTCATCATCAAAATTTTTAACTTTTCTTCCAAGTTCTTTTATAGCTTTAGGCTGATTGGTATTCAAAATTTCATTCGCTGTGTCTTTATCATCAAATAATAATGCCTTATTGTACATCATATATTTTTCCATGCAGTTAAATGTCAAATCATTCTCTATAAAATCTTTAATATACCACTGACTTAATGATGATTTATTAATTTCTTTTTTATCATTAGTATGTCCGTAAAAGAATAGAAATTCAATCTTCTTACCAGAATTAAAATCTTTTTGAAGTTTTAATAAAGAATATTTTTGATTTAATTCTATATTATTACAATATAATGTTTTATAATCATTAATCGGTTTTATGTCATAAAAACCTTTAAATATTATAGGCTCTTCAAAAAGTTTTTTATATTCTTCTTTATCATCATTTGAAAGTTTATTAAAATAATTGCTGAACACTTTATTATAAGAACTTCTATTTACAAACCATATAGGAGGAATTATCTTTATCATAAAAATCCTCTTAAGACATTTATAAATATTAATTATGTGCTAAACTATTGTTAGATATAATACTTATGTTGGTTATATTGTAAGCAAACATAGTTTTTACTTTATCATTTGTAAGAGGAGAGTAAAAATTATGTATAAGCTCATAACCTTTTTTTATGGCATTAGTATCATAAGTGCTGTATACATAATTGCTTGCCAAAGCAGGCATATTAATATTAGGGTCTTCTTTTATAGGCTTCATTATTACCTCAAATCCATTTTGCTTAAAGAAAGCATAATAAGTTGGTACATAAGAAAAATTAATCTCTTTATTTTCATTGATTTTTAATGATACAACTGTACCTATATCTAGATGAGGATATCTTCCTTTATGATTTGCAATGAAATTACCCAATGAATATATTATTATTCCGCTATGATTAGTTCCTTCATAAATTTCTACAGGTCTTGGAACATGAGGATGATGACCTACTATTATGTCAACTCCATTTTCTATTAAAGCTCTTGCAGTTTCAATTGTTTTTTCTTCAGGATATGTTGTGTATTCTAATCCGAAATGAAGAGATATTATTTTTATTTCATTGTTTGTAGCAAGTGCTAAATCAGATTTTACTTTTTCTAGCAAATCTTCCTGTTTTGGAAAGAAATTCATAAAATAGAAATGTCCATTTTTATTTGTTTTATGACTTAATCCGTTATCAAGCATAGTATATGCCGATATGAATAAAGGTATATTATTAATATTTGTTATAATAGGGCTTATACTAGGAGAATTAGTAGAGCCTCCTAAAGTTAGTTTATTGTTTCTGTGAAGTTCTGCTACAGTTTCAGCCTCTGCCTGTGCTCCTTGATCATAAGCATGATTATTTGCTATTGAAAAAGTATTAAAATAATTAAAAAAATATTTTAAATAATCTAGTGAGCCATTAAATTCTGGATAAGGCATAGGAGGTTTATTTGTATTTACAACAAATTCTAAATTAGCAAATACAATGTCCCCTTGAAAATAATCTTTTAAATCTATTAAAACATCATTGCTTTCAAAAGCATTTACAATAGTAGGGTGCGTCATTATATCGCCTGTAAATACTAATTTAATACTTTTAGGAGGTTCTGGATTTTTTTCTTTTTCCTCTTTATTATCAGCACATGAAGATAGTAATATTAAAAATAAAGCAAAGATTATTTTTTTTATCATAATTATTTTCCTAGTTAGTAATTATTTTTATAATTATCTTATTCATTTAAAATTTCTAAATCATTTTTTTCTAAATCAGATGTTTCTTGTGTATCAGTATTTTCATTTTCATTTGTTCTTGTATATTTTAGAGGGGTGAATTCCATTTCAACTATTCTTCTGTCTTCAACTTTCATTATTCTCACCCTGTATCCTTTAAGTATGAAACGCTCATTAATTTCAGGAATATGATCCAACATATCAATTACATATCCTGCTATAGTTTGATATTCTTCATGCTCTAATTGCAGTTTTAAAGTTTTATTAACATCTTCTATAGGAGCATTTCCATTTATTATAATTCTTTTACCTTTAAATCTTATTACATCAGCTTCTTTTTTATCGCTTTCGTCTTCTATATCTCCCATTATTTCTTCTATTATATCTTCCATAGTAACAAGTCCTGCAGTTCCGCCGTATTCATCAATAGTAATTACCATCTGAAGTTTTTTCTTTTGCATATCATTAAATAAGCTGCTTATAGTCTTAGTTTCAGGTACAAAATATGGAAGCATTATATAATCAATGGCTTTCTTTTTTATTTTATTTAATTTTCCGCCTCCTTTAACATATTCTTTAAATAAAGCTCTAGTATGAAAAATTCCTATTATATGATCAACAGTTTCCTCATAAACAGGAAATCTTGAAAGCCCTGTTTCTACAGTAAGTTTTATTATTTCATTTACATCAGTTTCAGCTTCAATACATACCATATCAACTCTTGGAGTCATTATTTCTTCTACAGTTTTATTTCTGAAATCTATTACACCTGTAAGCATTTCATGAGTATATTCCTTAATTATTCCTTCTTTATGCCCCAAATGTATTATAGTTGTTATGTCGTCCATACTTGATAATGCACTTCTTTTTTCAGCATCTCTTAATCTTTTAGGTACAAAATAATTCATTATAAAAGTAGTTATTTTATCCATTAAAAAAGTTATAGGCTTGAATATAAAATGACAGAACTTCATAAAGTATAGAAGATAAGGCATCATTTTTTCAGCATTAACTCTCATAATCACTTTAGGAAGTATTTCTCCAAATATTATAATTAGTATTGTTATTGTAGCAGTAGATATTGTAACCATTAAATTAGTAGATATATTAGGCAGAATATCTGCTAGTCTCACAGCAAATACGGTTATGATTGAACTTGCTGAAATATTTACTATGTTGTTGCCGACTAATAGGGTAGGTATCATAGAGCTTGATTTTTCCCAATACTTTTTATCTTCTTCCTTTATTTTTTTCTCTCTTACTAAACGCATCAAAGTAACATCATCAATAGAAGTATATGCAGTTTCGCTGCCTGAAAATAAAGCAGAGAGCATAATCAAAATAATAATGATAAATATTTCAAATAAATAAACTAATAGTATTTCCATAAATAATAAACCTTATATTTTTATTTAAATTCTTTTTCTTAATTCTTTCATAAAATTAGTACCAGGATCTCTTTTTCCCGGATTTATGTATTTTGTATTTAATTCTTTATATAGAGAATAATGAGGGAGAGTTTTATCTTTATATTCATAATGTGCTATTATATATTTTATACTTTTATATTTGCTTTTTATATATTTTATCAATTTTACATTAGCTTCCAATTGTTCTTTTGTCAATTTATCGGCATAACCTATATTTTCTATGCTTATAGAAGTATAATTAAATCCTACAGTATGCCTTGCTATATATTCAATAGGAGTATTTTCGTATATAGTACCATCAAAATCAACTAAGAAATGAGTTCCTACATTTACTTCGCCTCCTGCTTCTATATCGGGTCTCCCTATTAAAGTATCACTTTTAAATATATTTACGGCTATACTTAGATTGGGAGTTTCTGTAGAATGTACGACTATTATTTGAGGATTATCTAAATATATTAGTTTACTGCCATAATGAGTTTCTGTATATTCAGATAATAATTTTAATCTGAGAGCATTCGGAGTGATTTTATATTTATCATTTATATCCGGCTTTATTACTATATCATTAGTATGTACAATATTGTTGCTTACAGTATTACTGCATGATGATAATAATAAAGATATTATAAATATATATATGATATTTTTTATCATTTAATATTATTATGCATCCATAGCAATATTAACACTTACAAATCCTAGAGAAGATTGGAAAGGAATAATTATAGTTTGCAAATTTTTAGGTATAATTTGTATTTCTTTTCCAAAGTAAAGTATAGGAGGAGTGATATCGCAACTAATACCTTCTTCAGCTAATTTAGTAATTGCAAGACCGCTTATAGTATTTCCCATTTCATTGATAACGCTTCTCATCATATCTTCAAATTCATCTTCAGAGTCGTATTCACCTCTTTTTTTATCTGTAAGATTTTCAGTAAGAAGCTGAGAGAAATTTTCAGGAAATTCATAAAGCACCTGTCCATTAACATCGCCAACAATTCCTATAGCAACACCATATCCGGAGAATAGCTTACGACCTTGTCCTTTAACTAAAGTACCTTTTTCCATAGTAAGACCAGCCATCTCTTTAAATATTGATACTAAAGATACAATAAATGGATTAATGAATCTAACGTCCATAAATTTTATAGGTGTTGTAGCCATGTATATTTCCTTTTAAATTTTATTTTTATATTTTAATTATAACATAATTGATTATTATTTCAATTAAAAAATAAATCTAATTGAAATTATAGTATTAAAAGAGAAATTGTCAAATTTAAAAAATAAAAAAATTATTTATTTCTTTGTATAGTGTATATTAATTTTATAAATTAAATACCGTAAATATTTATAGTAGATAAATAAAAACTATTTATATATTTGTTAAATTTAACTTGATATTTAACTTAAATGATATAAAATAATAGCATCAAATAGGGGTTTAATATGTCATTTGTTCATTTGCATGTACATACACAATATTCAATACTTGATGGGGCAGCCCGTATTAAGTCATTATATTCTAAAAAGGATAAAACTAAGAGACTTATACCGGGGTTAATAGATAGGGCTAAAGAATTAGGTATGCCAGCAATAGCCATGACTGATCATGGAAACATGTTCGGTGCTATGGAATTTTTCTCTGAAGCTAAGGATAAAGGGATTATTCCTATTATAGGCTGCGAAGTATATGTTGCTCCTAAAACAAGATTTGATAAAAAACTAGAAAACTCTGAAGAAAAAAGTGCCATGCATTTGATTCTTCTTGCTAAAGATAAAGAAGGATATAATAATCTATGTAAATTAGTAACATTCGGATATACTGAAGGTTTTTATTATAGACCGAGAGTAGACCATGAATTAATAGAAAAATATAATAAGGGATTAATTTGTTTATCAGCCTGCATGGGAGGAGAAATACCTATTGCAATAAGAAAAAAAGATTATAAGCAGGCTTCAAAATTAGCTGAATATTATAAATCTATTTTTGGAAATGATTTTTATATAGAACTTCAAGATCATAATATGCCGGAAGAAAAGTCTTTAAATAGTGCATTATACCAATTAGCTAAACATCATAATATAGAATTGGTAGTTACAAATGATGTGCATTATGTATCAAAAGAAGATGCTAAAGCTCATGAAATACTTTTAGCGATACAGACTAAAGCTACTTTAGATTCGCCAAGAAGATATAAATTTCCAAGCAATGAATTTCATCTAAAGACAGAAGAAGAGATGATGAAGTCATTTGCAAAACTTCCTAAAGCATTTGAAAACACTGTAAAAATAGCAGAGCAATGCAAAGATTTAAATATAATGACTAAAACTTATTATATGCCTAATTATGAGCTTCCTAATGGAGAGACAGAAACTACAGCATTAAGGAAGATGTGTATAGAAGGTCTTAATAAGCATTATAATAATAATATTCCAAAAGAAGCTATGGAAAGACTTGATATGGAATTGGGTGTCATAGCTAAGATGGGATTTGAAGGATATTTTCTTGTAGTTCAGGACTTTATTAACTATGCAAGAAATCATGATGTGGCTGTAGGTCCGGGTAGGGGAAGTGCGGCTGGTTCAATAGTTGCATTTGCTACAGGAATTACTAAAGTTAATCCTCTTGATTATAATTTGCTTTTTGAAAGATTTTTAAATCCGGAAAGAAAAAGCATGCCCGATATAGATGTTGACTTTCAAGATGATAAAAGAGAAGTTGTAATAGATTATGTAACAAATAAATATGGTAAGGATAATGTATCTCAAATAGCTACTTTCGGAGCTTTGGGAGGACGATCTGTTATAAGAGATGTTTGCCGTGTTATGAATATAGATTTAGCTACTGCAGACAGACTTGCTAAAAGTATACCTGATGATATTAAAAGGGTTGTAGATATATATGATCACCCTGATTGTGCTGCTTTGGTTAAAGAAATAGAAAGCAGCAGAGAATTAAAAAATATGTATGAAATATCTACAAGGCTTGACGGATTAGTTAGAAATGTAGGTTTGCATGCGGCTGGAGTTATTATATCTTCGCATCCTATAATGGATTTAGCACCGGTTTATCAGGATTCTAAAACAGGTACTAGAGCTTGCCAATATGAAATGACTTATGTTGAAAGTGCGGGTCTTATAAAAATGGACTTTTTGGGTATTAAAAACTTGAGACTCATAAAAGATGCTGTAAAAGATATAAAAGAAAGATATGGTGTTGAAATAGATATAGATAAACTTCCTTTAGATGATGAAGCTGTTTATGAAATATTTAGGAAAGCTGATACAGGCGGTATTTTCCAATTTGAAAGTGCTGGTATGCGTCAGATGCTTATAAATATCAGACCTACAGGATTTGATGACTTAGTATCAAGTGTAGCATTATTTCGTCCGGGACCTTTAAACTCTGGAATGGATAAAGATTATGCTGACAGAAAAAATAAAAGAAAAGAAATAGTATACAAGCACCCAGATTTAGAGCCTATACTTAAAGAGAGTCAGGGAGTATTAATATATCAAGAGCAGATTATGGCTATAAGCCGAGTTATAGGCGGATTTACTGCTGCTGAAGCTGATGATTTAAGAAAGGCTATGGGTAAAAAGATCGTAGAGAAAATGAACTCTATGGAAGAGAAATTCATTAAGGGTGGACTTGAAAGAGGTTATGATAAAGAGTTATTAACTTATTTATTTGATACTATGAAAGGTTTTGCTGAATACGGTTTCAATAAATCGCATTCTGTTTGCTATGCTTTAATTGCATATCAGGAAGCATATATTAAAGCTCATTATCCTATGGAATATTATGTTGCACTTCTTAATACGGTTATAGCTGATACTGATAAAATATCTTTATATCTTAATGAAATTAAACAGAAAAACATAGAAATAGTTACAGCCAGCGTTTTTGAAAGCGATGCTTTATTTTCTCAGAAAGATGGTAAAATAGTTTATGCTTTACATGCCGTTAAAGGTGTAGGACTTCATGCTGCTTTAGCTATTCAAGAGGAAAGAGATAAAAACGGACAATTCAAAAATTTAGAAGATTTTGTGAAAAGAGTTGATGTTCATTTGGTCAATAGAAAAGTTTATGAAACATTAATTAAATGCGGTGCTTTTTCAGGATTCGGACATACTGAAAGTGCATTGCTCTCCTCTCTTGATGCAATACTCGCTCATGCTTCTAATTATCAGAAAGAAACTTTATCAGGTCAGACTATGCTTTTTGATTCTATGTCTGAAGATGACAGCGGAAGTGCTTCTTTGGTGATAGAAAAACAAGTAGAATATGCTTCTAATATTTTAATGGAAAATGAAAGAGAAGTTTTAGGGTTTTCATTGAGATATCATCCTTTTGCAAGATATGTTTCTCAAATTGATTATAAATATTTCCATAATACTTTGGATATTGATAATCTTAAAGATAAAGATGAGTTTTTACTTCCTTGTGTTGTTATGTCAGCTATTGAAACAACTACAAAGAAAAACACTCCTATGATTACATTAAAGGTTATGGATATATTTACTGAATATGTATTTTATATTACAGCCAATGCTCAGATAGAAAAATTTAGAGATATACTAGAAGAACAAACAGGAATATTAATAAAAGGACGAAGAGATAAAAATAGATTCTCAGAAAAAATATATAATAATATAGTTGATATAAAATTATTAGATTCTTTCTTAAAAGATAAAAATCTTAAACTTAAAGAAGTAAAAAGAGATAATATAAAAAGAGAAGCATCTTCAGAAATGAAATCTGAAAATAAGAGAGTTTCTGTAAATAAAAATGATGCTCCATTTAAAAATACTTCTAATAAAGAAAATGATATTAAAAGATCTGATAATGTTGTTTCTAATGAGGCATTTACAAGCAGACCTAATAATAGCATTGGAGTAAAACATAATAACAGCGGTAAGAAGCAATTAGCATTATATATGAATAAAAATATATTTGATGATATGGATTTATTATGTCTTCAAAATGCTATATCTTCAAATCCGGGAGACTATACTATATTCTTGAAATTGAAATCTGAAAGCGGTATGGAAGTATTTAAAATAGGGGAGAATTATAAAGTTGATCCTAATCCTAGATTTTTAAATGAAGCTAAAAGTGCATTGAGATCATTAATAGAAATTGAATATGCTTAAGTAATTAATTTATATGTTTAAGTATAAAAATAAAAAGGCTTGCTTCAAATTAAAAGCAAGCCATTTATTTATGATTATGAAATTAAATATGTAAAATGTTATTTTTCAAATACTAAACTGTCTCCTGATTTTTTTACTTTTATGGTATCTCCTTCTAAATATTTACCAGCCAGCATTTCTTTTGCTAGAGGATTTTCTATGTAGTTTTGTATAGCTCTTTTTAATGGTCTTGCTCCGAATTGAGGATCATAACCAATATCAGCAATATAATCTATAGCTTCATCGCTTACATCCAAACTTATTCTTCTATCTTTAAGTCTGTTAGCAACTCTATTTATTTGATTTTTTACTATCTCAGCAATGTATTTTTTGTCAAGTCTAGTAAATGTTATTATCTCATCTATTCTGTTTAAGAACTCCGGTCTAAATGACATTTTTAAGAGTTCCTGAATCTTTTCTTTTATGTCATTAGTATTATCAGCTTCAAGAATCAAATCAGAACCCAAATTACTAGTCATTATTATAATAGTATTTTTAAAATCTACTATTCTTCCCTGTCCGTCTGTAAGTCTTCCGTCATCTAATACCTGAAGAAGTACATTAAATACATCTGGGTGAGCTTTTTCTATCTCATCGAAGAGTATAACAGAATAAGGTCTTCTTCTTACGGCCTCTGTTAATTGTCCGCCTTCATCATAGCCAACATATCCCGGAGGAGCTCCTATAAGTCTGGTAACGGAGAATTTCTCCATATACTCACTCATATCTATTCTTGTCAAAGCATGTTCATCACTAAACAAGAAGTCGGCAAGAGTTTTAGCAAGCTCAGTTTTACCAACCCCAGTAGGTCCTATAAATAAGAAACTTCCAAGAGGTTTATTTTCATCAGAAAGTCCAGCTCTATTTCTTCTAATAGCATCAGCAACAGAAGTTATAGCCTCATCTTGTCCCACAACTCTCTTATGTAATACTTCCTCAAGCTGTAAGTATTTTTGTTTTTCGCTTGCAAGCATTTTACTTACAGGTATTCCAGTCCATACGGATATAACTCTAGCTATATCATCTTCAGAAATCTCTTCTCTTAATAATCTTTTTTTATCTGAGTTTTTAGCATCTTCCATTGCTTTAGAAGCCTCATCAAGTTTTTTCTGAAGTTCTGGAATTTTACCGTATTTTATTTCGGCAGCTTTTGCTAGATTTCCCTCTCTTGTATACTGAGTTTCTTTTATATTAAGCTCTTCAAGTTCTTCTTTTAATTTTCTAGTTTCTTCAATTCTTCCTTTTTCATTATCCCATTGAAGTTTCATAGCATTGCGTTCTTCAGAAAGCTCGGATAATTCTTTTTCAAGTTTTTCTAATCTTTCTTTAGAAGCAGGATCATTTTCTTTTGAAAGAGCCTGTTTTTCTATATTAAGCTGTAATATTTTTCTTTCCAATTTATCAAGTTCAGTAGGCTGACTGTCTATTTCTATTTTTAATTGGCTTGCAGCTTCATCTACCAAGTCAATAGCTTTGTCTGGTAAGAATCTATTAGTTATATATCTGTTTGACAATACAGCAGCAGCAACTAAAGCATCATCTTTTATTCTTACACCATGATGAACTTCGTATTTATCTTTTAAGCCTCTAAGTATTGAAATAGTATCTTCAACAGTAGGCTCTTTACAGTAAACCTGCTGGAATCTTCTTTCAAGTGCCTTATCTTTTTCTATATATTTTCTGTATTCATCTAAAGTAGTAGCACCTATTGCTCTTAATTCGCCTCTTGCCAATGCAGGTTTTAATAAATTAGAAGCGTCCATTGCTCCTTCAGTGGCACCTGCTCCTACTAAAGTATGAAGCTCATCTATAAATAATATTATGTTACCTTCTGATTTTTCTATTTCAGTAATAACAGCTTTTAATCTCTCTTCAAACTCTCCTCTGAATTTAGCACCAGCTACTAATGCTCCCAAATCCAAAGCTAATAATCTTTTATCTTTAAGTCCTTCAGGTACATCTTGAGAAACTATTCTTCTTGCAAGTCCTTCAACAATAGCTGTTTTACCAACACCCGGCTCTCCTATGAGTACAGGATTATTCTTTGTTCTTCTTGATAATACCTGCATAACTCTTCTTATTTCTTCATCTCTTCCTATAACAGGGTCTATTTTTCCTTCTTTTGCTAATGCTGTTAAATCACGGCAGTATTTATCAAGAGACTGCATTTTTGCTTCTGGGTCTTGGCTATTAACTCTTTGACCGTTTCTTAATACTTTTAATGCACTCAAAACTTCTTTTTTAGATATTCCATTTTTTCTTAGCATGTCTCCTGCTTTATTATCAGCTTCAGCAAGTGCTAAGAATATATGCTCTGTAGATACATATTGATCTTTTAGGGCATTCGCTTCTTTTTCTGCTTTTGCTAGAATTTTACCTGCATTAGTAGATAAATGTAATTGAACATTTTCTCCTGTTACTTTTACATTTTCATCAACTAGTTTTTGAGTTTTATCTATTAATGTATTTATAGGAACACCTATTCTCTCTACTAAAGGCTGAATAAGTCCGTCTTCTTGTTTTAATAATGCTAGAAGTAAGTGTTCGCTTTTTATTTCATTATGATCTTCGCCGTTAGCTATATTTGCAGCTTCATTTATAGCTTCTTGGGCTTTTATTGTATATTTATTATAATCCATATTCTAATTAATAGACGGCTTTTTATACCGCCTCACTCCTTTATAAATTAATTATTTAATTTTTGATTAAATAATTTTGTTTCAGCATTTGATTACTGAACACTATTATATATGCAAAAAATATGCCAAATAAATACTTAAAAATGTTTTATTTTTGTACAATTATATTATATTAAAAATAACATCTTATAGAGCTATATATTATGATTGTATTATTTTTATATATCAAAATATGGTTTATGTATAAAAATAATACTGTAAATATATATTCTGTATTGATATAGAATTAAAATTAATTATTTTTATACTAATTAACTTTTAATTAATTTCAAAAGTATAATGTGTAAAAGCCTTATCCGGTTTAAAATATTCATTGCTTTTATCTTTAATTATTTTAATCATATCTGCCATAGCTTTATAATATAGAAAGTAATAACAATTATTTTTATACTCTGATATTGGTCCGGTTTCAAGCAAGCTATAATATTGCTTAGATAAATTTAATGCCTCTTCATATTGAGTGTTCAATTTAAACTCTCTGTCATAATCCACCAAACGAACTAATTTTCCATTAAAAGTAAATAAAGCTGCACCGCCGCTTTCCCAAGCTGTAGACGAAGTTATTTGATTATTAGGCACTATTGTAATCCAATCGGATTCTTTAGCATTATCAGGGTGAACAGATGACATTTGAATTTGATAAATACCAGAATTTCTTATATGTTCTTCTGTTATAGTAAAATTAGTTTCAAATCTTTCTGCTGTTTCCATAATTTCTTTTACAGGTGGTATTGGGTATGTGGTATTAAAAGTTCTGTAATATATACCGTTAAGTTCTGTAAATTCAGGTTCAAAAGGAGTACCGTCATCTGCTGCTTTATATGTAATCAAAGGGTTTTCTTTGAGGAAATATGCAATATCTTGGGCATTTTTTAAAGGTGCCGAACTCATTTCCCTTTCCCAATTAATACCGTCTTTTGTTCCCCATATTCCATCCCAAGGGTCTGGAGAATAAGAGGCTTCTGAGCTATGATACCAATATCCGTCAGAAGCATTGTATACATATTTAGATGTACTTCCTCCTGATACATACATTTTATAATAATCATAACGAAAATAATTAATACGATATCTTCTTCCCCAAGGCGTTTCATTAGTTACCCAATTTTTAGGATCTGATGAATCTTTTCCTAAATCTAATGTATAATAATACTTAGAATCTAAATAAAGATCTTCATTAGACGGAGGAATAAAACCGTCTTTATAATAATCATATATTGTAGGCTGTATAAATAATAAAAATTTACCTTCAAAATATAATAGTACCAAGTCACTATTGGCTGTACCTATTCTTCCCTGAAAATTAGGATTATCAAAATTTAATTTTGGCATATTATATACTTTTTTATGAGTATCAGGAGAGTCAGCCCAATTTATTAAATCTGAAGTGGCTTTGCCCTTTACATTAAGATAAATTTCTGATATATATCTAAAATTATTTACTGGATTCTTTACATTTTTATATTCATATTTTTTTTGAAGAGTTTCAATTATCATTCCATAAGTTCCTGCTGTAGGAATTGTTACTCTATTTGGCTCCATTATTACTTTTTTTGAATTAAGATTAGTCCAGTACTCTTTTTTTTCCAAATCTTCAGATAATGAAAGTCCGTATACTTTTGTTATAGTTTTTCCATTATTATCTATTTTTAATATTGCTCCTTTACCTGTAGGGCTTAGTCTTTTAGTATTCGGATCATATTGGTATTCATTAGTAGCAAGTATATGCCATTCATTATTAAATTTAAATCTTCTGCTGTAGCCCCCAAATACTGTTCCATTTTGTACTATTTCAGGGGTTACTGTTATATATTTTTCTTCTATTTTATCAGGAGGTATCGACAATGCTGGGCTTGGTATTGGATATTGGGGTATTTGTCCGTTATTTGGAAATTCGGTTGGCGGAGGTATTATTGACGGACTTAACAAATTAACTTTTTTACATGAAGAAATAAAAAATAAAACTGATAATAATATAATATAAAATGTTTTTTTCAAAATAAAAATCCTTAATATAAATATATAACAATAGATAGTTAAATATTCATATTAATATTTTACAATATAAATAATATATTTCAATAAAAAATATTAGCATTATGAATATTAGAGTTGTTTAAAAATTTCTTTACAGACAATTTTAAGATCTTTTTATTTTATTTTAAATATATAATATATCTGTTGCAATTTTGTACGTATATATAGTGATGTTATTATATAATAAATTTAAAAATAATATTTATAGTTTTAATAATTGGGGCTTTGCCCCAACCCCCACTTCTTTTGGTGACCCAAAGAAGCAAAAGGACTGCATATTTATATCTTATTTATATAATATTATATTACATTTAAAACAAAAAATACTCTATATAAATTACTGTAAATAAAATTATAAATAAGTCTATATATTACATAACACTTTATTTATTAAAAAGGTTATAATTTTATGCATTAAGGTATTAATCAAAAAAACATCATTTTATAATTAAAAATAATCAAAAAAATTATAGTTATAGTTTTTAAACAAGTCTAATATTAATTTTTATATTAAATAATATGAATTTTACTATACCAAAAAAATAGCATTTATGATATAATATTTTACTAATTACTATTAAAGATAATATTTTTTTGTAGTAATAAAATTAAATAATATATGCTTGTATTTTTTTATTAATAAAATTTTAGGAGTTTATTATGGATACCGTGTCATCTATAGTAGCAAAAGTTAACAGTTTTTTATGGGATTATTTATTAATAATTTTATTATGCGGAAGCGGAATTTATTTCACTATAAGATTTAAATTCGTGCAGATTTTAAAATTTAAAGACGGCTGGGATAGAACATTCGGAAGTCTTTCTTTAGCTGGAAAAGCTGCTGATAAAGAGGGAATGAGTTCTTTTCAGTCTCTTGCTACGGCAATTGCAGCTCAGGTTGGTACAGGTAATTTGGCTGGTGCCGCTACAGCTTTAATATCAGGAGGACCAGGTGCTATATTTTGGATGTGGGTATCAGCTTTTTTGGGAATGGCTACTATATTTGTAGAGGCTTCTTTAGGTCAGAAATATAAAACTACAACTGATGACGGTCATATTATAGGAGGACCTGCATATTATATACAGGCTGCTTATAAAGGAGTTTTCGGAAAGTTTTTATCTATTTTATTTGCTATATTTATAATACTAGCTTTGGGCTTTATGGGAAACATGGTGCAGTCTAACTCTATAAGCGGAGCTTTTGTTAATGCTTTTCCTCAAATTAAGCCTATATATGTAGGTATATTTTGTGCATTAATAGCAGCATTTATATTTATAGGAGGACTTAGAAGAATAGCATCATTTGCAGAAAAGATAGTACCTATAATGGCTTTATTTTATATAATAGGTTCTTTAATAATAATTATGATGAATATAAAAAATCTTCCTAGCTCTATAGCATTAATATTTACAGCTGCTTTTAATCCTCAGGCAGTTATAGGTGGCGGATTAGGAATAGGTGTTCAGCAGGCTATGCGTTTTGGTGTAGCTAGAGGATTATTTTCTAATGAGGCTGGTATGGGTTCTACGCCTCATGCTCATGCTTTAGCTAAAGTTAGACATCCATGCGAACAAGGTGTTGTTGCTATGATAGGTGTATTCTTCGACACTTTTATCGTTGTAACTTTAACTGCTTTGGTTATACTTACTTCAAATATTTTACAAACTCAAATATATCCTTTAACATCTGCAGCTGATATACCAGAAATTTTAAAAGGGGTAGGTTTGCCTCAGGAAGCATTCAGATTGGGATTCGGTTATTTTGGTGTTATATTTGTTGCTGTATGTTTATTTTTCTTTGCATTTACTACTATAATAGGCTGGTATTTTTTTGGGGAGCAGAATATAAAATATTTATTTGGAGTAAAAGCTAAAAAGGTGTATGCCGTATTAGTTGTTGGATTTGTACTTTTAGGTTCTGCATTAAAAGTTGATTTGGTATGGTCATTAGCAGATACTTTTAATGGGCTTATGGTTATACCAAACCTTTTAGGACTTTTGGCTTTAGGTGGTGTTGTTTCTTCATTATTTAAAGATTACAATAACATTATGAAGAAAAAATAATAATTTTAAGATACTAGAAAGCTAAATATAAAAATTGTGAGCGTATAGCAAATTTATTTTCTATATATTTTAGCGGATAATTTTTATTAGCAATAATAAGAAAAATAAAAGGGCTTATATGAAAATATATAAGTCCTTTTTATTTAAAATTAATAATTATTTTTTGGGTTTGAATATCAATGAAATAGAATTCACGCAATGTCTTGTATTTTTTTCTGTAAGATGTTCTCCTGTAAATACATGACCTAAATGTCCGCCGCAATTATTGCATGTTATTTCTATTCTATATCCGTCTGCATCTAATGTTCTTCTAACAGCACCTTCTATTTCATCATCGAAGCTAGGCCAGCCGCAATGAGATTTGAATTTATCTTCAGAGCGGTATAATTCTGCACCGCATTGTTTGCAGCAATAAATACCTTCCTCAAAAAAGTCATTGTACTCACCTGTGAAGGGGTATTCTGTTCCTTTAAAAATTATTACATTTCTTTCTTCTTCATTTAATTCTCTTTTCTCCATTATACTATCTCCTTATATATTATATGTATTATTATTTATTTGTAATTTTCTATAAATGAAATTATTTTTTCTTCATTTATTTCTTTTATTGGTATTATATCTTTGGGATTATCATAATCAAAAATAAGTTCTTTTTCAAAGATACTTACACTATGCCATTTGCCATTTTTATATCCTATATTGTTATAATTTCCTATCAGATTAAAACCTAATGAATAATGTAGTTTATCACTTTTTGTATTTGGCACTGTAACCTTTGAATAAATATTTTTTATTCCCTGATATTTAAGAATTTCAATAATGATAGAGCATAATTTTTTACCTATTCCTCTGCTGATATTATTTTTATCTAAATATATAGATAGTTCACAGCTCCAATTATATGCTTCTCTTTCAAGAAATTTATTTGCATAACAATATCCGATTATTTTTTTACTGTCATCTTCGCATACTAAATAAGGATATTTTTCTATAATATTTTCTATACGATTTTTAAACTCTTCTAAAGTTGGAAGTTTATATTCAAATGTTATGTTTGTATCAATATACTGAGAATATATTGAAAGAATTTGAGAGGCATCTTCAATATTTGCTAATCTTATTTTCATATATTAATTCAAGAGCTCCTATACATATATTTTTCTTAATATTATTTTGATTGTATAAAAATAATATTATAAAACAAATTATAAGTCAATTTTGAAATTAATAAAAAGCTGATGTAAAAATAAATAAGTAAAATTGAACTTATATAAAAATATTATTTAATTTATTTGCTTGATATAAAAAAGATTAATATTTATAATAATACAAAAATAAAATAAAGGAGTAAAACACTATGGCCACACCTCATATAGCTGCCAATAAAGGCGATATTGCTGAAACTATACTTTTACCTGGAGATCCTCTAAGAGCAAAATTTATAGCTGAAAATTTTTTAGAGAATGTTGTTCAGTATAATTCTATAAGAAATATGTTTGGTTTTACAGGAACTTATAAAGGAAAAAAAGTTTCAGTTCAAGGTACAGGTATGGGAATGCCTTCCTGCAGTATATATTCTTATGAGCTTATTCATTTTTACGGCTGTAAGAATTTGATTCGTATTGGTACGGCAGGTGCTTTATCTGATAAACTTCATATAGGTGATTTGGTTATAGGAATGGGAGCATGCACTGATTCTAATTATGCTTCTCAGTATAAACTTCCTGGAACTTTTGCTCCTATAGCTAGTTATGAGCTTTTAAAGAATGCTGTAAAAAAAGCTGATGATATGAAAATTAATTATCATGTAGGCAATATAGTTTCATCTGATGTGTTTTACGGAGCTAATAATGCAACACCGAAATGGGCTAAAATGGGAGTATTGGCTGTTGAAATGGAGGCTGCTGCTTTATATATGAATGCTGCTTATGCTGGAGTTAATGCTCTTTGTATGGTTACTATTTCTGATTCTCTTGTTACAGGTGAGGCTACAACTGCTGAACAGAGAGAGAAAACTTTTACAAATATGATGGAAGTTGCCTTATCTTTAGCATAATATTAAATAAAAGCATCTGTATTTTTGCAGATGCTTTTATTTATTAAAAGTAAAAAATTATAAATACTTGACTTTTTATATTTTTTGTATATAATTTATTACTATGAATGGTAATTTATTTTCAATTAATTTCAAAAGCATTTACGCTTATTACTTCTTCTATTATGGCGTTTAAGGCGCCAGAGTATCTATTTTTCTAATCAAAACAAATTTATATATTTAAACTTTTATTAATACTTAATTTTTATATTTAAGTTCATCAATTTTTAACTATTTTATTTAAGGAGAATATATTATGATAGTGGTAATGAAACCAAATGCAAAAGAAGAACATATTAATAATATTGTAGAAAGACTTAAAGAGGCAGGTCTCGGCATAAATAAAAGTATAGGAGTAGACTACACTGTAATAGGAATGGTCTGAGATACTTCTATTATTGCTAATAAAAATTGCTCGTTTTAAGGCTCTGGTATTCTGACGAATACCAGACACTCGCAATTTTTATATTTAAGTTCATCAATTTTTAATTAACTATTTTATTTAAGGAGAATATATTATGATAGTGGTAATGAAACCGAATGCTAAAGAAGAACATATTAATAATATTATAGAAAGACTTCAAAGTGCAGGTCTTGGTATTAATAAGAGTGTAGGAGTTGACTACACTGTAATAGGTATGGTTGGGGACACTTCAAAGATAGACAGAGATTTAATTTCATCTTTGCCAGGAGTATCTAAAGTATTAAAAGTGCAGGAGCCATTTAAAAGAGCAAACAGAGCGTTCAAAAAAGAAGACACTGTAGTTGATGTAAGCGGTGTAAAAATAGGGGAGGGAAAGCCTACAATTATTGCAGGACCTTGTTCTGTTGAAAGTGAAGAGCAGGTTATTAATATAGCTAAAAGTGTAAAGGCTTCTGGTGCTTCTATACTTAGAGGAGGAGCATTCAAACCTAGAACTTCGCCTTATGCATTTCAGGGTTTAGCTTTAGACGGACTTAAAATATTAAAACTTGCAAGAGAAGAGGTTGGAATACCTATTGTAAGTGAGATTGTATCTATAAGGCATTTAGAAGATTTTGATAATACAGTGGACATGATTCAGATTGGGGCAAGAAACATGCAGAACTTTGAACTTTTAAAAGAAGTAGGAAAATTAAAAAAGCCTATACTTTTAAAAAGAGGTTTATCAAGCACTATAGAAGAATGGCTTATGAGTGCCGAATATATACTCAATCAAGGCAATGAAAATGTTGTGTTATGTGAGAGAGGCATAAGGACATTTGAAACTTATACTAGAAATACATTTGATGTAAGTGCGATACCTGCAATAAAACGTTTAAGTCATTTGCCTGTTATAGGAGATCCTTCGCATGCAAGCGGTAAATCATGGATGGCGCTTCCTCTAACATTAGCGGCTATTTCTGCAGGTGCTGATGGTATGATAATAGAAGTGCATAATGATCCAGAGCATGCTTTATGTGATGGTGCACAGTCTATAAAGCCTGATGTGTTTGCTGATATTATGGAATCTGTTAATATGATATCTGATACGGTTCAAAAAATAAAAGAAAAACATAACGGCAAAATTTATACTAAATAATTATTTTATATAAATTATTATTATATTTTTTAAGAGATGAATGGATTTTATTCTGTTCATCTTTTTTATTGCATAATATTTTATATTGATTTTTATAAACAATATTATAAAATCTTTCAAATTAAAATTTAGGAGACATTATGATAGCAGCACAAATTGACAAATATTCAAAAGATATTGATATAAAGATTAGAGATATACAAATACCAGAAATCACCGATGATGAAGTATTGGTTAATATAAAGGCAGCTGCAGTAAACCCACTTGAAATATTAATACTAACAGGCAGTGTAAGACTTATACAGGATTATAAAATGCCTCTTACACTAGGAAATGAATTTGCCGGTGTGGTTGAAAAGATAGGTAAAAATGTAAAAGATTTTAATGTAGGCGATAAAGTTTATACTCGTATGCCCATATCAAAAATAGGTGCTTTTGCTAATTATGCGGCAGTTGATAGTAAGTTTTTATCATCTATGCCTAATAATTGCGATTTTATTGAAGCAGCAGCAATACCTCTTACAGCACTTACAGCTTATCAGGCACTCAAAGAAGAATTAGAGGCTAAATCTGGAGAAACTGTATTAATAACAGGAGGATCTGGAAGTTTCGGAGAGATGGCAGTTCCTATTTTTAAATATTTCGGGCTTAATGTTATTGTTTCTGGTAATGAGAGGTCAAAAGAGCATTTTATAAGTTTGGGTGCTGATAAATATATTGATTATCGTAAAGAAAATTATTGGGAGTTAGTTTCGGAAGCTGATTATGTTATAGATACACTTGGTGCAAAAGAGTTTGATAAAGAGTTATCAGTATTAAAGAAAGGTGGTCGTATTTTAAGTTTAAGAACAAGTCCTAATAAAAAATTTGCTGAAGTGAATCAGTTTCCTTTCTTAAAAAGAACTTTATTTTCTTTGGCAGGCTCTAAGTACGATAAAAAAGCTATGAAAGAAGGAAAAGAGTATAGATTTATGTTTGTAAGAGCTGACGGAGCACAGCTTAAAGAAATTACAAAAATAGTAGAAGATAAAAATATAAAGCCTAAAATATTTTCTAAAGTATTTAGTCTTGAAAACACAGAGGAAGCTATTAAAACTATGTCTAAAGGCGGTATAGAAGGTAAGATAATCATATCTATGTGATTATTTTTTTATAAAAAATTAAATAACTTGCTGCAGTATAATAGACTTGTTTCAAAAGTACTTGACAAATAATTTTATAAGTTTGTTGTTTTATGCTAAATTATATAATATTAATTATTAAATAAATCATATGTTTTACATGTTGTATGATTTATCATTTTAATATATAAATATGCAGTCTTTCGCCGAAGGCGTACTTCGTATGCTTCTCGCCTGCCGAAGGCACGCACAGCGAGGCGTACTTCGTATGTGCCACACCGAAGGCGGACAGTGTCACAAAAGAAGTGGGGTTTGGCACGACTGTGTGCTTCGCAGCAAAGCCCCAACCATAATTAAAAAAATATTAAATTAAAAAAGTATAAATATTAAGAAATTAAGTTTTGAAACAAGTCCAATTTAAGAAAACTATATAAAATTATATTGTAAAGCAAGTTTTCAAATAACCGATAATTTTAGCGAATAATTTTATTTACAGCAAGGAGGCGTTAAAATTATGGGAGTCAAAAAGTATTTCTTTTTATTGCTAGTATTATTGGCAATGAATAGTATATATGCATTTGCAAATCAAAATATTATCAGAGTACAATTAACAGATGTAAAAGCTCCATATACTATTAATATCAAAGGTCCTTATAAAGCGTACAATTACAAATATGAAAGCGAAATAATATCAGCTTTAACTAATGAAACTGTAATGGTTGTAGAAAACAGATTAGGTTTAAAAGTTAATGAAGTGGGTGTTTATAAAGAGGGTATAGTATTTGAAACACAGGACGGATTTACTTTAAATGGAAAAGAATATTATGGTTCTTTAATGTTTATTCCATATAATGATACCATGATAGTGGTTAATGAGCTTAATATTGAAGACTATGTTAAAGGGGTTTTACCTCATGAGATGTCTCCAGATTGGCCTATGGAAGCATTAAAAGCTCAGGCAGTTGCAGCCCGTACTTATGCAATGTATCATATATTAAAAAATGCTAATAAACTTCCTTTTGATGTTGATAATACTACAAAATTTCAGGTTTATAATGGCAAAGAAAAAATGAATTGGTCTGTTGAACAGGCTGTTGACAGAACAAGATATGAAATCGCTGTTTACAAAGGCAAAGTTATAGCTACATACTTCAGTGCTTTATGCGGCGGACATACTGACAGTGCAGAAAATGTATTCGGTGTTGCTGTGCCTTATTTGGAAGGTGTTTCTTGTCCTTACTGCAATGCTCAGATTAAACCTTGGACTAATGCACTAAGCTATAATGAACTTAATAATGATTTAGCTAATTATTCTGTACATGCAAGCGAAAAATCTTCTATTGGTATTAGCACTGACCCTAAGTCTGGAAAGGCTACTAATATAAAAATAGATGACAGCGATATTACTTCAAGAGATTTCAGAAGCACACTTTCTCCTAAACTAGTGCCATCACTTAATTTTACTATTAAAAAAGTGGATAATGGTATAATAATTACTGGTAAAGGAAGCGGACATGGAGTAGGTATGTGTCAATGGGGTGCTTATGGTATGGCTCAGGTAAAAAAAGACTACAAAGAAATTTTGAAGTTCTACTATAATGGCATTGATATTGTTGATTATAATAGAGTTAATAAAGAGTTTGAACCTGATGTTTGGGGAAAATAAAATTTATAACTAGATAAAATTAAAGGCTTGTATTAATCAATTTTAATGCAAGCCTTTTTTTGTTATTATACTGATGCACTTTATATAGAATTATAAACATTTTTGCCTCACACACCACAGGCGGACTTCGTCAAAGTTGAAAAAAATGTAATTACTAGAACTTTATATTTTAGATACATGTATTAAATATATGATAATACATAAATTTATGCTAAAAATGCAGTTCTTCGCGACTGCGGGCTGTGCCTGGTTCTTTTATACCAATAAAAGAACTGTGGTGCTGCGTAGCACACAGCGTGGTGGGCAAAGCCCTGCAAATATTTAAAATTTGAAAAATTAGTTTTGATAAACTATATTTGTTTAGGTATATACTAATTTTTATATATAAAATTATTTCTTTACCAAATTATATAATAAATTAACTTCTTTAATTTTTGTAGAATAAGGCGGATATTTTGTTTTTAGTTCAAAACCATATCCTTTAGTTAAAACGGTAGTTTCTTTTGAAAAACATTTAAAGCTATAATATCCATGATAATTACCCATTCCGCTGTTTCCAACTCCTCCAAATGGGGCATTAGAATTTAGTATATGACTTATGGTATCATTAACAGAGCAGCCTCCGTAACTTATTTTCTCTATAAAGTAATAATTAAAATCAATATCTTCTGAGAATATATACATAGCAAGAGGATTAGGACATACTTTTTCTATTATATCTCTGGCTTCTTCTTTTGTTTTATAATAAAGTATTGGGAAAATGCTGCCGAATATTTCATCTTTTATAATATTAGTTTCTAAATCTTTAGGTTCTACTAATGTTATAGAAATAGATAAATTATTATCATCATATTCACCGCCGTAAATAATTTTTCCGTCATTTAAATATGATTTTAATCTTTTATAGTGATTTTCATTTATTATTCTATGGAGCTTTTTTTCTTCATTAAATAGTTTTATTTCTTCATTAAATGCTTTTAAAAATATTTCTTTTAAATCTTCTCTTATGAGTATATAATCTGGAGATACACAAGTTTGACCAGAGTTTATAAACTTTCCCCATATAATTCTTTTTATAGCCTTATTAAAATTATTTCCTTTTATATCATCAATTATAACAGGGGATTTTCCTCCAAGCTCTAATGTTACAGGTGTGAGAAACTCTGAAGCATTTGACATAATAATCTTTCCAACTCTTGGAGAGCCTGTAAAAAATATTTTATCATATTCTATTTTACTTACATTTTCCGGAGGTATACTTTTATCTACAACGGCAATATATTCTTCATCAAATGTATCTTTTATAGAATTATATATTACATCATATACAGTAGGAGTTAATTGAGAAGGTGCTATTATAGCGGTATTGCCGGCTCCTATTGCACCTACAAGCGGAAGAAAAGTTAATTGTATAGGGTAGTTCCAAGGCGATATTATTAATGATACTCCAAATGGTTTATTTATTATAGTGGTTTTTGAATCTATAGTTACCATATTTCTTTTTGCTTTTTTGTTATGCATCCATTTTTTAAGATTTTTTATGAATGTTTTAATCTCTTCCATTACAAAAAATAATTCTGTACCTATAGCTTCAAATTCTGACTTCTGCATATCTTTATACAGAGCATCTATAAAATTTCTTTCATACTTTATAAGCATTGATTGTAATTTTTTTAATTGTTCTATTCTAAAATCGTATGATAATGTTTTTGAACTTTTGAAAAATTGTTTTTGTTTATCTCTTAATTCTGTTAAATTCATTTTCCCTCCTTTTTGTTTAAATATATAAAAAATAATAAGAAAATTATTTACTTTTTATAAAAATTTTAATTAAATATATAATCATCATAGTAAGTCAAAATGTAAAATTGGTTTGCAAAAAATGAAAAAAATAATAAAATAATAATTACTATATAAAAACTATTTTTGATGAGGTTCAATGAAAAATAAAATTCTATTTAATAAAAGATTTATACTGCTTATTATTTCTTTTTCTCTTATTATTGTTGTTGTCGCTTCTATTTTAACTGCACAGGATATTTCATTAAAGAAAAAAATCACTTCAAAGAATAAAATAAATTATGGTACTGCATTAGAATTATATAATAGAGAAAAATATTTAGAAGCATATAATCAATTTACAAATATAATAAACAGAGATGAAGATTCAATTATTAAAGATTATATTATATATTACGGAGCTAAAAGTGCTTTAAATACAAATATGTATGATGAGGCAATAGATTTATATTCATTGCTTATGAAAGAATATACAAATTCTCCATTATATCCTTATGCAGAGCAGTATAAGGCATTGGCTGAGTTTTACAAAGATGATTATCCTATAAGTAATTTTTTTAATAGTAGGAAACAAAAGTGGATTAAGGAATTCGTAGGTATTAGAGCTTTAAGAAATACTGATGATACCAATAAAGCTAAGATGATAGCTTATGAACTTATAACTAAATTAACAAACACTGAAGCTATTATTTATTATAACAATAATTACGAAGATGAAATATTATTATTCGATGATAATTTAAAATATAAATCTGCTTTAGTGCTGTATGATGCCGGCTTTAGAAAATCTGCATTAAAACTTTTCCAATATTTATATTCTAATAATTACAATAAGGGAAACTCAACTTATTATATGGCTAGAATAAATGAAGCAGAAGGAAACAGGCAAGAAGCATCTAAATTGTATGATGAATATTTATCTAATGCCAATAATAAAACATATAGAAAAATGGGGCTTTATTATTCTGCAGGTAATTATTCTAAATTGACAAATAATAGCAAATCAATGGAATTGTATAACACTTTTTTGAAAGAATATCCTAAAGATGATTATGTTCCAAGAATATATAATAATTTTGTTAATACAAGTTTAAATAAAAATAATTTAGTTCAGGCAAAGGTTTATTTAACTAATGTTATGAATAAATTTCCAAATAGCTGGCAGACAGAATTAGCATTAAAATCATATTTAAGAAAAGCATTCAAATTAAAAAATAAAACTGAAACCTATTTTGCTGCTTCAGCATTAGAGAAAAGGTATACGAAATTCCGACATGATTTTCCATTATCTTGGAATATGTGGACGGCTGAAGAGTTTAGAGATACTGAAAAAAGAGATGAATATTTAATGAAAACACTTCTTACAAGTAAAAATCATTATTTTATAAAAGGTGCTTTGAGCTTAGCCAATGATGAAATGATTAAAAATGTTGAAATTAGTAATACTTATTATTTTGATGAAGCTGAAAAATATTATGCTGATTCAAATTATACTAAATCTATGGAAATGCTTGATAAGATTCAGTTTTTAAATTATATATCTACGGGAAAAGAAGATGAGTTTATGAAATCAGCTAGAGATATGGCTAAAAATATTCTTATGCAAAATGAATTTGTAAAAGAATTATATTCTAATAAAAGTGATTATGATCTATTTAATGAATTATCATTGCAAACTACTAATGAAGCTGATAGGTCTATATTATTATATTATTATGGTGATTATGATAATGCATATACAGAATATGATAAAATATTTAAGAAAGCAGAAGAAGTAACTTATCCGTTATTTTATTTCGCTGAAAAAATTTTTAAAGATTCAGGCAATACCAAGAGGCTTATGCAAATATCAGTTAATATAGGAAAATATTTTAATTATCCTTATTCTTACAACACTGATTTACTTCCAGATGAATTTAGAAAGATGGTTTATCCAAGATATTTTGATGAATATGTTTTACCAGAGGCAAAATATTATAAAATAGATCCATTATTTGTATATTCTATAATGCGGGAGGAAAGTACATTTGATCCTAAGGCTAAATCTTGGGTTGGGGCTACAGGTCTTATGCAGTTAATGCCGGCAACAGCTGAAGAGGGAAATAGAAATCCTAGATACAGATACGATCCTTTAGATTTAACAGATCCGAAGCAAAATATTAATATAGGTATTGGACATTTAAGCTGGCTATTTAAAAACGAAAATGCAAGCAACTATATAATAGTAGCTGCAAGTTATAATGCAGGTTCAGGACGAGGAAGAAGATGGAAAGCAGAGTATGGTACTAATAATATGTATCGTACAGGAAGATTTATTGATATTGAAGAAACTGAATATTATGTGGAACGTGTTATCAATAGTTATGAACATTATAGTAAATATTATAAAGATTAAAGTATAAATGTATTAAAAATGTAATGAAAATGTAAAATTTATTTGCAAAAAATTAAAAAAGTAATACAATAACAATTACTATATAAAAAACTATTTTTAGGCTGCTATTAAATGAAAAAAAACATTTTCAGAATCTTTAATAAAAGAATTTTAATATTTACATTTTGTTTTGAAATTATTGTTATTATTATGACATCTATATTAGGTGCTCAGGATATATCATTAGAAAAGAATATTATATCTAAAAGTAAAATAAATTACGGCACAGCATTGGAGCTTCATAAGAGAGAAAAATATTTAGAAGCATATAATCAATTTACAAATATAATGAATACAGAAGATGATATGATTATAAGGGATTATGTTATATATTACGGAGCTAAGAGTGCTTTTCTTACTAATATGTATAATGAGGCAATAGATTTATATTCATTATTAATGAAAGAATATCCCCGTTCATCATTATATCCTTATGCTGAGCAGTATAAAGCACTTTCCGAGTTTTACAGAGATGATTATCCTGTAAGTAATTTTTTTAATGGAAAGACTCAAAAATGGATTAAGGAGTTTGTAGGAATAAGAGCTTTAAGAAGTACAGATGATACTAATAAAGCTAGAATGATAGCTTATGAGCTTTTAAGCAGATTCGGATTAAGCGAAGCAGCTATATATTATAATAATAATTTCTCTGAGGATATTTCTTCTTTTGCTAATGCTTTAAAATTTAAAACAGCAGCTATACTTTATGAAGCAGGATACAGAAAAGCATCTTTAAATTATTTTAAGGATTTATATGATAATAACTCTTATAAAGCAAGTTCTACATACTACATGGCTAGAATTAAACAGCTATCTGGAAATAGAAGAGATGCTGCTGCCTTATTTGATGAATATTTATCAAATGCTAATAATAAAACTCATAGAAGATTAGGACTTTATTACTCGGCTGATAATTATAATAAATTGAAAGATTATGATAAATCATTTAAGCTTTATAATACTTTTTTGAAAGAGTATCCTAGAGATGATTATGTTCCTAGAATATATAATAATTTTGTAAATTTGAGCCTTAATAGAAATAATCTTGTTCAGGCAAAGACTTATCTTACAAATGTAATGAAAATATTTCCTAAAAGCTGGCAGACGGAATTAGCCTTAAAATCATATTTAAGAAAGGCGTTTAAATTAAAAAATAAGACAGAAACATATTTTGCTACTAAGGCTTTGGAGGCAAGGTATCCTAATTTTAGGCATGATTTTGCTTTATCTTGGAATATGTGGGCTGCTGAAGAATTTGGAGATAATGATATAAGAGATAAATATTTGATGCAGAGTCTTTTAACTAGTAAAAGTCATTATTTTGTTAAAGGAGCTTTGAGTCTTGCTGATAGTGAGATGGTAGCTAATGTTGAGCTTAGTAATACTTATTATTTTAATGAGGCTAAAAAATATTATTCAGATTCTAATTTTACTAAATCTATGCAGATGCTTAATAAGATACAATTTTTAAATTATATTTCTACAGGCAAAGAAGATGAACTTACTAAAGAGGCTAGGGCAATGGCTAAAAATATTCTTATGCGAAATAGATTTGTAAAGGATTTATATGCCAATAGAAGCGAGAAAGATTTATTTAATGAATTATCACTTCAGACTAGAAGAGAAGTTAACAAATCAATAATATTGTATTATTACGGTGATTATGACAATGCATATACTGAGTTCGATAAGATATTTAAAAAGACACAGGTAACATATCCTTTATATTATTTTGCAGAGAAAATATTTATAAGTTCAGAAAATACAAAAAGGCTTATGCAGATATCAGCAAATATAGGCAAATATTTTGGATATCCATATTCAGACAATACAGACTTGCTTCCAGATGAGCTTAGAAGAAAAGTGTATCCTAGATATTTTGATGAGTATGTAGTACCAGAGGCTAAATATTATAAGATAGAGCCTGCATTTGTATATGGTATAATGAGAGAGGAGAGTTTGTTTGATCCTAAGGCTAGATCTTGGGTTGGAGCTATGGGACTTATGCAGCTTATGCCTTCAACTGCTGCAGCTGAAAATAAAAAGGCTAGATATAGATATAATCCTTTAGATTTAACGGATCCTAAACAAAATATTAATTTGGGAATCTCTCATTTGGGTTGGTTATTTAGCAGTCAAAAGGCAAGCAATTATATATTAGTAGCGGCAAGCTATAATGCAGGTTCAGGACGCGGAAGAAGATGGAAAGCAGAGTATGGTACTAATAATATGTATCGTACAGGAAGATTTATTGATATTGAAGAGACTGAATATTATGTAGAGAGAGTTATTAAAAGCTACGAATATTATAGTAAGTATTATAAGGATTGATATTAATATATTAGAATTGTTTCAAAAGTATTTGAGAAAATTATTTTAAAAATAATTAAATTTTTAAAATTAAGATTCAGTGTTTTATATATTTGGTATTTGTCATTTTAATATATAAATATCCGTCTATTTCACCTGTCAGACTTTTTTTCAATGATTGTTCGTTTCGCAATCATAAATAAAATTAGTTTGAGATAAGTATATTAATAAATCATATAATGAAAATGTACTCCGTTTTCTTCTTGAATATCATTATATAGTTCTATAAATCCTAGTTTTTTATAAAATTTATATGCATAATGACTTGATTTTACAGTGTACTTATCTGAATTTAAAATGTTTTTTGCCTCATTAAATAAACTGCTTGCTATACCTAATTTAAAATATCTGTCATCTACAAAAAAAAGAGAAATATGATCAAAATCAGTTATTTCAAGCATTCCAACTATTATATCATATTCATTTTTAGCAATAAGCATCAAAGAGCCTTGCATAAAAAATCTTAATTTCATATTATTAGCTGATATAAAAGTTAATACATTATTAATCCCTTCATCTGTATCTAAATTAGAATTGTATTTCAAATATATATTTTTGGCGAGAGTAGAAATATCTTCAATATTTTCAACTCCCGCTTTTTCTATTTTAAACATTTTTATTTTTAAATATTTTTTATTTATTATTCAAATGCTTTTATTAATCTTTGGAAAGGAAGATGATTAGTATCTTTAACAAATGAGCCGTTTTTATAATATCTCAAGTATGGTATTAAATCATTATTCCATACATTCTCTTTAAAATTCATGAAAGGTTCATATAGAGGACTTTCATTATACATACAAATATAAACTGTAATATCTATAGGTGATTTCTCTTCATTTGCTTTTAATTCTCTTTCTAAGCCTTTCCAATCTCCGCACCAATCCTGAGTGAATATAGCCAAAACATTTTCTGAAGATTTTTTTATATCATCACTTACTTCTTTAGTATCCATTATATGCTGCATTTCTTTATCACTAATGGTTTTAAAAGTTAACATTATTTACTCCTTAAAATTTTTTATTTAATGCAGTAATAATACAGTAAAATATATTTTTAATCAAGAAAATATTTATTATTACGATATTAACTTTGGGGGAGTATATTATGAAAAAAGTTTTTATTTTTATTATTATTTTTAATATGATTAATTTTTCTTTATTTGCAGGCGATTTTTTAGATAATCAGAAAAGATACAGCAGAGTAAGAACAGCAATAAAAGAAAAAGATGAAATTATAAAAAACACATTAAAAAATAATAATATAGAATTAAAAAATCTTAATGTATTAATAACAGCATACAAGCAGGAAGACATATTAGAGATATATGCAAAAAATAAATCCGACGCATCGTATAAAAAAATAGCCTCATACAATATAGCAGCAAAATCCGGCATACTAGGTCCTAAGAGAATGGAAGGAGATTTGCAGGTTCCAGAGGGTTTTTATTATATAGACAGATTTAATCCTGCAAGCAGCTACTATCTTTCTTTGGGTATTAATTATCCTAATGAATCTGATAAAAAGAAAAGTAATGCCTTAAGATTAGGAGGGGATATATTTATTCATGGAGCTGAGGTTACAATAGGATGCATGCCCATGACTGATGATAAAATAAAAGAAATATATTTATATGCTTTATATGCTAAAGATAATGGACAAAATAAAATACCTGTTTATATTTTTCCATTTAAAATGACAGAGAGAAATTTTGATTATTATAAAAAATATTATGATGAATCTTTAATAAACTTTTGGTCAAATTTAAAAAAAGGATATGATATATTCCAAAAAACTAAAAAAGAATTAAATATTAAAATAGATTCTAAGGGAAACTATGTATTTTAAATTCTTGCAATTTTTCTATAAAAATATTACTATTATAACAATATAATAATTGGGTAATAGTTAATGATTCAAATGAATAAAAATACTTCTTTTGTAGATGCATATAATTTCTGGTCATATTTACTGATTGCTATTGTATTTTTTAACTATTTATTTTTCAGATCTTTAATAATTGATAATAATTCTTTTATATATTTAATTACATTTATTTTAGATTATATTGTATTAATATCTTTTTTTCTTCTAGTATTTTATAAATTTTACAACTGCATATTTAATTCAGAACCTTTTTTGGCTGTATTTGGTATATTGTTTATAATATCAGGTACTCTAAGACTTTATGCTATAGAAATTAATATTTATAATTATATAGAGTTATTATATTTTATATCAATATTCATTCTCACAATTAAAATTTTTCATTCTATAATAAAATCAAATAATATAATGGAATTAGATAGAGGAATATATGTTTTTATGCTTATTTCTTTAGCATCATCTAATATTAATTATATTTTAATATCATCAAATAAAATAATAGATACTGATATTTTTCATTATATATCTACTTTTATATCATCATATATGAGTAAATTATCATCTTTTTCATTTTTAATATTAATGATAGCTTATATACTTTTTTTTATGAAAAAAGTTGTTATGAAAAATATTAATAAATCATTCTTTTTTATTATAATGATGGTAATATTATCAATAATAGCAATATTAGTATTTGGTAATTATTTCTTTTTGATTGTAGTGTCATTTTTTGGTGCTTTAGGTATTGTTATGTATTTACCTTTTACTGTTTATCTTGTAGTAATTATAATGTTTTTAATGACTTTATTTACATCTTTTATGAGTTCTTTGGTATCAAGATATTATTGTCCTAAATTGATAGTATTTACTTTATTTATGCTTGCTGGACTTGATATGAGCAATTTTGCATTGAGGTTAATATCTGTATTTGCTATTATGGAGATGCTTGCGGTATGTAATTCAAAAAAAGACGATGAAGAATATTTGACAAATAATACTCTATAATATATTATTTTTTATTATTATTTTATAATTTAAACTGTTGAATATGAAAAAAGAAATTATTAAAGAAGAGAAAAATATAAGTCTTGAAGGTATAGAAAAAATTGCTGAATTTTTTAAAAATATCTTAAAAGATGGTGATATTGTTATAATGGAGGGAAATCTAGGATTTGGAAAGACTACATTTGTAAGAGTATTATCCAGATTTCTTGAAAGCACAGATATTGTTAGCAGTCCGTCATTTACTTTGATAAATGAGTATGATATAATTTTAAATGGTGAAGAAAGTATTTTAAGACATGTTGATTTATACAGGCTTGAAAAAGAAGAGGAGCTTGACGATATAGGATTCAAGGACAAAATTAGAGAGAATGGAGTTACCATGATAGAATGGGGCGGAAAATTTAGAGATTATTTTGAAGCTCCGTATTACTTATTTGAAATAGAAATGCAAGAAGAAAATAACAGGTTATATAGGATTAGTTTAATTTCATGAAAAAATTATTTGTATTATTTATAATGATATTTACCTTATTAATATCATGTTCTAAGGAAATAGATAAAAATACTATAATAAATGCTATGAGCAGTATTTCATCTGTCAATGTTGTTATTGGAAATACCATAGATTATGAGGTTCGAATACTTTCTAAAAATAATATAGAATATAATTTTGAAGATTTATCATTTGATGATAGAGATAATAAATGCAGAATTATATCTGTTGAAAATAAAACTAGAGATGATGGAGAATATAAAGAAAGAATCATAAAATATAAATTAGGCTTTTATGATGTAGGGCAATTTGTTATATATCCTTTTAAGATTTCATATAATTATAATAATGAATATAGAGAACTTAATGGAGAAGACATAACCATATTGGTTCATCCTTTTTCTGACGGAGAGACTTTGCCTCCTATGAAAGGTACTATTGGTATACCTATGCCTTCGTATGTATGGATATTTGCTGCGATTATAGTTTTTGCTGTTATTGGAATAATAATACTTATTTTTGCTGTAGTAAAATATATAGAAAGAAAATTCAATGAGAAAATAAATATAAAAGAAGATACAGAAGCATTGAATGCCTTGAAACTCATAGACTGCAATACTTATTATAATGAAAATAAATATGCAGAGTATTATTTTGAATTGACATTTATATTTAAAAGGTATCTTACAAAAAGATTCAGATTTAATATAGAAGATATGACTACCAGCGAAATAAATCAATTATTTAAAGAAAATGTATTTAATGAAAGCGAATATATAATAAAAATGTTTGAAGAGTCCGATTATGTAAAATTTGCCAAACAGATTCCTGAACTTAAAATAATGCATAAGGATTATGATTTTTGTGTTGATTATATAATAAAAAACGGCAATTTATATACTGCATTAAAATTAGAAGAAAAAGAAAATAAGAAGATAAGAAAAGAAGAAAAGAAAAAATTAAGAAAAGAGTTAAAAGAGCAGAAAAAACTTCAAAAGAAAATGGCTCATCTTCAGGAAAACAGTTAAGAGTAAAATATGAATGAATATGATATAAAAGATACTATAGCGGCATTATCAACCCCATATTCAAAAAGTGCATTAGCTATAATAAGAATGTCAGGAAGCATGGCATTAGAAATAGCATCAAAAATATGTTTTTATGCTAATAATGAAAATAAGAATATAAATAATTTTGAACATAGAAAAAGTTATTATGCTTTAATAAAAGATGAAAACAATATTCCCATAGATGAGGTTATAGTATTATCTTCTTTATCTCCTAATACTTTCACATCTGAAGATACAATAGAATTTATATCTCATGGCAGTATTGTAGTAATAGATTCTATTATGAATGTATTGATGAGAAATGGAGCAAGGGCAGCTAATAGGGGAGAGTTTACATACAGAGCTTATATCAATGGAAGAATAGGTATAAGCGAGGCTGAGGCTATACATGATTTAATAGATTCTAATAATAAACTTATGGCTGAGGCTAGCATATACAAAATGAGAGGCAGACTTACAAGAGAAATTGATAAACTTAGAGAAAATATAAAGAATTCTCTTATGCTTGTTTACGGAGAATTGGATTTCCCTGAAGATGATACTGAAAGTTTTTCTTATGATAAGCTAATAGAAAATTTTGAGATTATAAAAAAAGATATAGAAAATATTTTATCTAATTCTAAAAAAGTTGAAAATCTTATTAATGGTATAAAGGTTGCTATATTGGGCAGAGTTAATGCTGGTAAAAGCAGTATATTTAATATGATATTAGATAGAGAAAGAGCTATTGTATCAAATATAGCAGGTACTACAAGAGATTTTTTAAGTGAAAATATTTACATTGAGAATATACCTTTTTATTTAATGGATACTGCAGGGTTTCATAAAAATGCTGATAATGATATTGAACTTGAAGGAATTGAAAGGGCAAAAAAATGTGCTTATGAATCTGATATTATACTTGCTGTGTTTGACGGAAGCGATATAGCAAATGAAGATGATATTAATTTAATAGACTTCTTAAAAACATTGGAAAATAAAAATATTATATATATACTTAATAAAAGCGATGAAAATAAAAAGTTTAATAAAGAAATAGAATCAAATAATATCATCAATATAAGTGCAAAAACAAAATCTGGAAAAGATGAATTGATATCAGCCTTAAAAAATTATGTTTCTGAATCTGATATGGAAATTTTTAATAAGGAAACTTATGTGAATAATAGAGAAAGGGGGTATTTAGAAAATGGACTCAAACAGATTAAGGTATGTATAGAAAAATCAAAATTATCTTTTTCATTAGATGAAGTTGCTGAAGAGATGAATATATTAAATAATATACTTGGAAATGTTAGCGGAAAAGTTGATGCTGAAGAAGTAATTAATGAAATATTTGCTAATTTCTGTATAGGTAAATAAGTAAATAATAAGTTCATAGCATTTAATATCAATTAAAATGCTGCATACAAAAAAATAATAATATATTATTTAATCTAATTTAAATTTTTTGTTATCATATTGATTTTAATTTAAATATATTTTTTATCTATTCTGCCAACCCACCCACCCCCTAATTTAGAACGGTATGCCTTTAGAGATAAGAATTATATTATATAATCATCAGCTATTTTTCTAAGTCTTTTGTTTCCAAGTACATGGAAATGTCTTAACTTTCTTAAAGTTTCACTTGAAAAAGTAGTAAGAGGAACATAAACTACTTCAACAGAATTCTTTTTAGCAAATTCTTTTAATATATTTGAAGGAGGAGTAGGAGCAACATAACCTAAATATTTGTCTACAGAATATATGATTGCAGTGTATAAAAGTAAGTCAGCATAATTTCTAACTATCCCTTCTTTTTTTAACTGAGGATATATTCTCCAAACATCATGCGGAGCCTGAGGCGGCATTAAAGAAGCATAACCTCCGAAATAGCATTTTGATATTCCTGGACCAACTAAAGTGTTTCCCGGTTCTGTAGAATAAAGTATTAAATCACTATCATCATGTGCTTCGCTGTACCAAACTATATTCCAATCATAATCCTCATCATGCTCATCATCAAATATTACAACCATATGTCCAATATTTCCTTTGATTTTTGGAATTTCTTTGACATATATTTCATTTTTATAATAGTTCCTTATAGTTTCACGCATATCAATACCATCTTTGATGCTTACCGTGAAAGGTTCTATTTTTGCTTTATCCTCTGTAAGCATATTCCTTATTTTATCCCTAAGTATATTCATATGCTTTTCCATTAGTATATCTTCAGGTACATGTGAGAGAAGGTTTGTTCTTTTATTCCAAACATCTTCCCATTCTCCTTCATATTTTTCACTAGGACGCGTTGTAACATTAACTTTCTTAAAAGATGTTTTCCATACATTATCATATTTATGAAGTTTTATTTTTTTGTCTTTTAGCATGCCTTCCATACCATTAGTGCTTGGATCTCTATTTAATTTTATAGTAGGGTAGTTCTCATCTTCTTCAGTGTAATGCGGATAATATTCCATACCTTCCATAACTTCTAGGGCATAATCATTATTTATCATGCATTTTGCTGCTGTAAGCATATCTATATAATCCGGTATGATATAATTATCAAGGAGACATAAGTTTCTTAAATACTTCATCATGTTTTTTTGCTGTAGTAATGAGATTGGAAGTTTATATCTCATCTTCGCTTCTTTGAATATTGTTTCTATAATATTAATTTTATCAAAGTTTTCTAGCTCTCCGTTTCTATATAGTTCATACATATAAGTTGTGAATGGGAATTCCCCAAGCATTTTATTTAATGATTCTTTATGTACATTATATATTTTAGGCTCTGAATATATATATTCTTCATCATCTTCTGAAAATTTTTTATTTATTATTTCTTCTTTTGCTTTGCTGTCTAATTTTTCATTATCTAATTTTTGCAATATAGATACGATATTTTCCCAATGCGACATTCCTATAACAAGAAGTATTTTATTATATTTTTTAGATAGTTCATGAATGTTTTTAGCCATGAATATTTCTCTCTCTTCATCTGCTTCATCCTTATGAAATATATAATTGTTTTTTACTTCAGTATAGAATTTTTCAAGTCCTATATTTTTCATAACATAATCATCAGGCATAAGATAATGAGAATTCGAGTTTATTGAAGTAATATCTTTATCTATAGGAAAGAACGGTATTTCTTCATCAATAGCAAGACGAACAGCCTCTATTATAGAGTCAGACGGATCTATTGGTATATAAACGGCTTCATTTTCAATTTCTCTTATTATAAGACTTACAAAAGGAAGTCTGCTTACAGCCTCTCTTAATGAATCTGCAAAATTAGCAGGGTGTTCTATTGCTACAATGTCCGGTTTAAATTTTTCAAAAGCCTCCCTTACAGCCAAAGCAAAATAAACCCTCGAATGTATAGAAGGTATTGCAAGTATATTTTTATATCTTAGAACCTTAGAATCTATATTCTCTATTAATTTTTTATCCATTCATAAACCTTTTTAATAATTAAGGAATGAATCTATTATATTGTCAAGTTCATTAGAATCTTCCAAATAATGAGAACATACATTACAAGTTTCAGTAGGTACTTTATCTTTTACAAATAAATCTGTTTGGAAACTGTAGCATGAAGGACCCGGAAGTTTACCGCTTATAGCACAAACCTGCATACTTATAACATTTTCAGGCTTTGTATACCAAGTAGGCTTAACCTCTTTTAATGCCTCAACCATATATTTACCCCATATAGGAGCAGCAACTCTTCCTCCAACCTGATTATTTCCTAAAGAATATTTAAATGAGTCGAATCCAATCCATATACCTGTAGCAAGTTCAGGAGTATATCCTACAAACCAAGCATCTTTCCAATCATTGGAAGTACCTGTTTTTCCTGCCCCTCTTCTTGTAAATTTAGCTTCGTACATAGCACTTGTAGCAGTACCGCCTCTTAATACCCCCATTAATATGTCGCTTATTATATACGCAACTTCTTTGCTTACAACCTGCTTAGGTCCTCCGCTCAATGTTACCTCTTTTTTAAGTTCTTCTTCAAAATTATCCATAACTATTCCGTATCTGTCAGTAACATATCTTATAAGTATAGGATTAACTTCTTTACCTTCATTAGCAAACTCAGCAAAACCTGTTGTAAGTTCTAAAGGAGTAAATAGTCCTGTACCAAGCCCTAATGTTAAATCATGATTAAACATTCTTTTAGATTTATCAGAATCAGGCTCAGCTTTAAATATAGGTTCTACATATCTTATAGCATTTGTAATTCCTACATAGTTAAGTACATTAACAGTAGCTATATTTAATGATGCCGCTAATGCATATCTTAAACTTACATCTCCTTTGAAATTTCCTGAATAGTTTTTAGGTATCCAAACTTCTCCATCTTCACCTTCTTCAGGTACAAAACCTATAGGAGCATCGCTTACAATAGTAGAAGGACTGTAATTAGTAACATCCATTGAAGCAGCATATACAAAAGGTTTAAAAGCACTTCCAGCCTGTCTTCTTGCCTGAGTAGCCCTATTAAATTGGTTTCTTGCCGTAAATCCTGAACCTCCAACCATTGAAACAATATATCCGTTTCTAGGATCTATTGAAACCAAAGCTCCTTCAATCTGTCTTGAAAGTTCTGCCTCATCAGCTTTCATTACTTCCATAGTTATATCATTAACTTCTTCCATTCCAAATATATCAGATATTAATGCCAAAGGTAAAGTGCTATACTTATTTAAAGTATCTCTCACGGCAATATTAAATTTATTATAAGCTGTATTTTCAGGAAGATTAAATAATACAGAAATCATTTTCATTTTGTTTATGGTTTCACTATTATAAAGATTAATTATATCCATAGAGCCGCCTTCATATTTATTGTTATACTCTGTAAGAGCCTCTGTCAATAATTTCTGAGCAGCTTCCTGTTTTTCTATATCTATAGTAGTGTATATTTTTAGTCCGTCTTCTTTTAATGCTTTTTCTCCGTATTTATCTACTAATTGTCTTCTAACATATTCAGTAACATAAGGCGCTCTGTCTATTGAGGCACTATATGCAGTTGATCCTCTTCTTCCGATTTTTCCTGTATAAGATTCCCAAAATTCTTTATGTGCTTTATTAGCTTCATCTCTAGTTATAAATTTTAAATCAGCCATTCTGTTAAGAACAACTTTATGTCTTGCTATTGATATATTTGGATTATTAATAGGAGAGTATGCATTAGGAGCAGGCGGAAGTGTAGCAAGCATTGCACATTCTGCTAAATCTAAATTTTGTACATCTTTATTAAAATAAAATCTGCTTGCTGCCTGAACTCCGTATACCGAGTGTCCGAAATAGATTTGATTGAAGTATAAAGTTACTATTTCCTCTTTAGTAAGTCTTTTTTCTATTTGGAAAGTAACCCATATCTCTTTCAATTTTCTTGTTATGGTTCTTTCTGTAGATTTTAATACTATGTTTCTAGCAACCTGCTGAGTTAATGTACTTGCACCTCTTGCTCTTTTTCCGGTTAATATGTTTCCTATTGTACCTCTGAATATTCCTATAATATCTATTCCAAAATGGGACATAAAATTATTATCTTCCATAGATATTATTGCTTCTATTAATTGAGGAGGTAAATCTTTATATTCAACTAATGATCTTTGTTCTGTAAAAAATTCAGATATTACTTCGCCTTTTATATCATATATTTTTGTTGGTATTGTAGGTTTGTATAATTCCACAGCTTGTACATCAGGCTGCATGACTATATCAGCAACTAAAAAAGAAAATATTATAGTTATTACTGAAAATATTAATATCAATGATACTATATAAAATTTTTTGAACTGCTCTATATTAATGCTGTTATATTTGTCTGATATTTTTTTTAATAGTTTTTTCAATGTACTTATCCTATATATATGTTTATAATATTATACAAACAATTATTCAATTAATCAACATATTTTTTTACTATATTTTTCATAAAAAAACACTCTATGAAATTTGACTTCATAGAGTGAAAGTAATGGGTTTGTATATATATATCTTAAGAGCGCAACAAATGACGTTTGTAGCTATACTATATATAACATAATAGAAAACAAACAGTAAAATATATTTAATTTAGCAAGTTAAAAAGTAATATATCATAATCAGCTTTCATATCATTTTCAGTACCAGACATTAAAGTTGATATTTCATTTTTAGATATTGTTATTTTTCCGTATTTTATTTCAAACTGTATATCATAATTATTTACTGACGATTTTTATACAAATGAATTATTGGTTTTATATAAAGTGATTTCTGTACATTCGAAGATATTTAATAATTTGATTTTTTTCAACATATTCATTAGTATCAAAACATATATTAATAATAGTCTCTTTTTCATTTCTTTATACCTTAACTAATTTTATTTATTTAAGATATATTTCATAAAAAATTATTATATACTTAAAATAAAACAATGGGCTTATGATTAGGAAAACCATAAGCCCATCAATAATAGTGTTAGGAGTCTGATAATAATGAATAATTGCTTTGTTTATTAAAATAATAACTTATTTTTTCTCCTTTAGTAAAATAAGTTCACAATAAAAATACATATATAACTATTATAACCAAATATAATGTTTTTAGTAAAATTAATAATATTTTAATTATAAAAAAATATATTTTTACAATTTTTGTATATATATTAAAAATAATATAAAATTCTAAAAATTCAATTGAAAAATAAGAAAAAATAAGTTATCATATTATAGTTTACATAATAAAATCCGATAACTAATATTGCAGGTGTTCATGTGTAATATAAGAGAAGCACATATAGAAGATGCTGAAAAAGTTATAAATTATATTGTAAAAGTGTCTGAAGAAACAAATTTTATGATGTCTGATTCTAATGAAAGAGAATTGGATGTTAAAAAAGAGGAGGAGTTTTTACAAAATATACAAAAAAGCATAACAACTAAGATGTTTTTATGCGAGATGGATTGTGAAATTATCGGAATATGTAATTTGAGAGGCATTGATAGAAAAAGAGTAAAGCATAGAGTAAATTTAGGTATAAGCGTATTAAAAAAGTATTGGGGTAATGGAATAGCTAAAAGACTTATTAATTATGCTTTAGATTATGCTAAAGAAAATTCTATGAAAAAGATAGAATTAACAGTTAGAACTGATAATGAAAGGGCTTTAAAACTGTATAAATCGCTTGGTTTTTTTATAGAAGGTAGGATAAAGAGTTTTTTTTGTATTGATAATGTTTATTATGACTGTTATATAATGGGGTTATTTATTTAGTTCTATACTGTATAAAAAAATTTGTATAGTGTATTGATACTGTAAATATTGTATGATTGATAAAATTTATTATAATGGGTTGTAAATTAGTTAACATAATACTTGACTATTTTATAATAATATGTTAACTTTATTGAAGCCGTAAATATTATCGTTTTTAGAAGAAAAAAAATTAGAAAAAATTTGTAAAATTGGAGTTCTTAATATGCGAAAGTTACTAATGGTATTTTTGGTATTATGTTTACTTATACCGGCAGCAGCTTACGCTCAAGATAATACCCAAATACCAATACCAACAATAGGATTAAATGTTACCCAAGCTCAGACACCTCAGCAGGTTAGCTTGGGACTTCAAATATTATTTCTTTTGACAATATTGTCATTATCTCCATCTATAATAATAATGACAACAAGTTTTATAAGAGTTTCAATAGTATTAAGTTTTGTTCAAAGAGCATTGTCTTTACAAGAGACGCCGCCTAGAGCATTAATAATGGGGCTTTCACTATTTCTCACATTTTTTATAATGATGCCAACATTGACACAGGTAAACAATGAGGCACTTCAGCCGTATTTAAATGGTACTATAGGTGTTAATGAATTATACAGCAGAGGCATACAGCCTATAAGAATGTTTATGTTTAACTCTTTACGCGGTGAGAATGGTATGAAGAGTTTAGATTTGTTCTTAAGTATCAGTAATACTAATATAAGACTTAGAGAGATTCAGACAGTTGATGATTTAAATAGAATTCCTACTATAGTCGTCATACCGGCATTTATCATTAATGAGCTTACAATAGCATTCAAAATGGGAATATATTTATTTATACCATTTATAGTTATAGATTTGGTAGTTGCTTCCATACTTATGGCAATGGGTATGATAATGCTTCCGCCTATTATGATATCTTTACCGCTTAAAATAGTTTTATTTGTTGCGGTAGACGGATGGAAGCTTTTGATACTTCAGATAGTACAGAGTTTTCAATAAAAATAGAAATATATTTGGCACTTTATATAGTTAATAAATTTTAAGGAAATTTTATGAGTGATACTTCGATTATTGTTTTGGTTCAGGAAACTTTATGGGTATTTATGCTGCTTTCTGCTCCTGTTTTGGGGGTATCAATTATTGTAGGTTTGATAATTTCAATACTTCAGGCTACTACAAGTATTCAGGAACAGACTTTAACATTTGTTCCTAAGATGATAGCTATGTTAGCAGTAATATATATTCTAGCTTCTTGGATGCTTAATTATACTAGTGCTTTTACTGTTAGATTATTCAGCATACTTCCTAGTATAGCTAGATAATCAATATTTATAATAGGTTAGGGATAATAGGAATAAAAAATGGATAATTTTGTGAATTTTTTTCAGATTTACCTGCTCATTATGGTAAGATTTGCTGCCATACTCATGGTAGCTCCATTATTTTCTTCTAATGTTATTCCTAATAGTATAAAAATGGCTTTGGCTTTTATTGCTACAGCAGCCATATTTCCATTAGTTGCTAATATTAATGTTCAGGCAGCTCCTACTTTTGTTGAATATTTTTTAACATTGGTAAATGAGGCTTTGATAGGAATATTGATAGGATTTTTAATGGCAATTATATTTGCTGCGTATCAAGTTATGGCAAATTTCTTTGAAATACAGATGGGATTTGGTATATCAGAAACTGTTGATCCTATATCTCAGGTTACATTACCTGTATTAGGTCAATTACAGTCATTAGTTGTTATTTTGTTATTTATAGCCATAGACGGTCCTAGCTGGGTTATTAGAACTTTATTTTACAGTTTTAAAGCTATGCCTGTATTGAGTGATGCTTCAAAGGCAGTATTTACTTCATCATTTAATGGTGTTATAGATAGAATGATATATTATATGAGTTCTTTATTTTCTATTGCTCTTTCTTTATCTTTGCCTATAATGCTCACTTTATTTTTATTATCATTAAGTTTGGGACTATTAGCTAAGGCAGCACCTCAGATGAATATTTTAATGCTTGGTTTTCCTATGCAGATAGCTGTAGGTATAGCTGCTTATTATATTTTGATACCTGTACTAGTTTCTAATTTTATGAAGGTATTGGAAACTACTATAGCAGATGTTAATAATATAATAACTTTCTTATCTGGAGGAACGGTATGATTAAAAAAATACTTTCTTCTATATTTGAATTGTTTATTATATTCAAAGCTAAGTTATACAGAAAATACTTGCATCTTACAGGCAGAGGATATGTATTAACATTATTTGCTTCTCCTGAAGATGAGGGCAGAACTGAGCTTCCTACAGAAAGAAAGAAAAGAAAAGCCAGAGAGGAAGAAGGACGCGTAGTTAACTCAGCAGAAATAAATCAGACTCTTGTTTTAGCGGTTTCAATAGCCGTAATAGCTCTTTTAACTACATATTTTACTCATACAGTTGTACAGTTCTTCATTAGTATAATGAATAAGATTTCTAATGCTGATGCTTCAATAAATAATGCAGCATATACAGATATGCTTCTAGAAATATTTGTTCTTATAGCAAAAACTGCTGGTATAATCATGGCTGTTGCTTTGGTAGTTGGTGTTGGTGTTAATTTAGCTCAGACTCAGTTCTTATTCACTACAAAAAAATTAAAGCCTAATTTTAAAAGAATAGCACCTACTTGGTCAAACTTTAAAGAAAGAGTATTTATATCATCTCAGAACTTAATGAACTTGGCAAAAATACTTTTTAAAATGATAGTAATATCATTTCTTACCTTTACTACTATATATGGAAAACGTTCTGAATTATTCAATATGGTAAGTATGGGGTTGAGTCAGTCTATGAATTTATTTTTCTTTATAGTTTTAGAAATGCTGGCTAAAGTAATTATATTTATGATAATAGTTTCTGCTTTCGACTATTTTTTCCAAAAAAGACAGTATATTAATAGTTTGAAAATGACAAAGCATGAGATGAAAGAAGAGTTTAAAGAGATGGAAGGGGATCCTTTGGTAAAAAGTCAGCTTCAGGAGATGGCTAGAAAGATTGTAAGCAGAACAATGCTTAAATCGGTACCTGAAGCAGATGTAGTTATTACAAACCCTACTCACTTTGCGGTTGCTTTGAAATATGAAAATGGCGACTATGCCCCTATAGTAACAGCTAAGGGAGCTGATCATATAGCTTTAAGAATAAAAGAAATAGCTAAGGAAAATGATGTACAAATAGTAGAGAATAAACCTTTAGCCCGTGAGTTATACTATAATGTTGAGCTAGGACAGTATATACCTGAGAAACTATTTCATGTTGTATCTAGAATACTTGGCGAGGTATATAGAATACGAAATGAAAAAATGGCAAGGGCTATATAGGAGGAATAAAAAGTGGCAACAATGAATGGTGCTAAATCAATTTTAGATAATATAAAACTGCCTTCAAATTTAAGCAGACATAGTGATATAATGTTTGCTGTGGGTGCGGTTATGGTAATTATGATGCTTATCATACCTTTACCATCTATAATATTGGATTTCTTGCTTATAATAAATATCATAGTATCATTATTGATATTGCTTATGGTTCTTAGTATAAGAAGTGCTAATGATTTCAGTGTATTTCCTTCTGTACTTCTTGTTATGACGGCATTCAGACTTGCTTTAAATGTATCTACAACTAGGGCAATTCTTACTGAAGGAGCTAACTTTAACGGTAAGGTGATAACCTCATTTGCTGACTTCGTAGTTGGAGGAAATATAGTTGTAGGTGTTGTAATATTTATCATTCTTATAATAGTGCAGTTTGTTGTAATCACTAAAGGTGCTACAAGGGTATCAGAAGTAGCAGCTAGATTTGCATTAGATAGTATGCCTTCAAAGATGATGGCGGTTGAAAGCGAACTTCAGGCTGGAGCTATCACAGATAAAGAGGCAGAGGAAAAGAGAAAAAAGATTAGAGGCGAAAGTGATTTCTACGGTACTATGGACGGTGCTTCAAAGTTTGTACAGGGAGATGTTATAGCCGGTATTATAATCACAGTTATAAATATAGTAGGTGGACTTATCATAGGAATGACAATGAGAGGAGAGCCTTTCGCTCAGGCAGTTGATGCTTATACTCGTTTTACTGTTGGTGATGGTTTAGTAAGTCAGATACCATCTTTCTTTATGAGTTTTGCTACAGGTTTATTGGTAACTAGAAGCAGCAGCGAAGATAATTTGTCTACTCAGATTGCAGTTCAGGTTTTTGCTAAGCCTAAAAACTTATTTATTGGTGCTGGTTTTGCATTCTTCTTAATGCTTTTACCGGGATTCCCAAAAATTGCATTATTTGTAATAGCTTTGGCTTTATTCTTAGCCGGATATGCTTTGAAAAAAGAACAGCAGGAGCTTGGACTTAATGAGGACGGTACAAAAACAGATGCAGGTGAACAGGTACATCAAGGACCTTTAGATGTTACTCCTTTCTTAAAAGTGGAAAAGATAGAGCTTTCAGTTGGTGCTTCTCTTATACCTTTGGCATTGGAATCAGAGGGAGGAGATTTAATCAATAGAATAAGTCAGATTCGCAGAGAGCTTGCTTTAGAGGTTGGGCTTGTTGTTCCTCCTGTTCGTATTGTTGATAACAGCGTAATAGAACCTGATGAATATACAGTAAGTATAAATGGTACTGAAATGGCTAAGGGGTTCGTTCGTCCTAATATGCTTTTGGCTTTGAATGCTAATTCTCCAGACGGACCTTCTCCTGACTGTGAGAAAGTAAGAGAGCCTGCATTCGGACTTCCTGCATATTGGATTAAAGTTGATGAAAAAGATATGGCTGAGAAAAAAGGCTTTATGTTGTTTCAGCCTACTTCTGTTATTGCTACACATTTCAGTGAAACTATTAAAAGAAATGCTAGTCTTCTTATCGGTCGTGAAGAGGTGCAGAATATGCTTGATCTTATTAAAGATGACCACAAGGCTCTTGTATCTGAAGTGCTTGCAGCTAAACCTCATAATGAAAGCCCTCTCGGATATATACAGAAAGTTCTTCAGAATCTTCTTCAGGAGGAAGTGCCTATCAGAAACAGTGTTGCTATATTAGAGGGTGTTGCTGATGCTATAGCTATTATGGGAAGCGAACAGGCTACTGAACTTGTAAGAAGCAGACTTGCATCTCAAATATCTCAGATGGTTGCAGATCAAGACAGAAATATTAGAGTTATTACTTTAAGTCAGCAGCTTCAAAATAATATAGCTCAGAATCTTGCTAATACAGGTAATTTACAAGGTTCACAGATGATAGCTATGAGTTTTGAAAGTATGCAGAACTTAATTAAGAATATAAAAGATGCTGTTAAACTTGTAAGCGATTCGGGGGTTGATGATATAGTATTTTTGACTTCTCCTATAATAAGAAGACCGCTTTATCAGTTTATAGCTAAAAATATTGGTAAGTATAAGGTTATAGCAACTACTGAAATAGCTCAGGGTTATAATGTACAAGGTATTGCCAGCATAAAATAAGGCCTAATTGGGCAATTTAAGATATAAATAATAACATATTACTTGGAGTTATAGTATGAAAACTATTAAAATTTTTGGAAAAAACAGAGAAGAAATTGAAAAACAAGCTAGAGACAAATACGGTGAAAGCTATTTTATAATCAGCGTTAGAGAGAGCAAAAGAAAAAACATATTTGGTATGATTAAAAAAGAGTTTGAAGTTTCTATCGGCATACTAGAACAATATTAAAAAAAAGATTAAGAGATATAAATATTTATTAGGAGTATTATATGGCTGAAATATGTTCTATAAAATGTAAGAATAAAACTGATGCTATTATCGATGCTGAATATGGCAGGAATTTTACTATGCTATACAACAAAGATATAAAAGCCGGCGGTTTTTTAGGTGTTATAATGAAAAGAGAACATGAACTTAGAAGAATGCTTTGCAATGGTAATGTTATAGAAGTATTACTATGCAATGATAATAAACCGCATACTCTAATGGATAATACCCTGAAATGTATAAAAAAATATAAGTGATAGAATGATGATTATAGGAGTTACAAAATGGTAGATATACGAACTATTAGAGGTAAGAATAAAAATGATGCATTTGCCAAAGCTAGAGTAGAATATGGCGGCAACTTTGTTATTTTAACTAGTAAAGATGTAAAAGTCGGCGGTTTTTTAGGACTTGGAACTAAAACAGAGCATGAGCTTAGAATAATGCTTAATAATTCTATTTATGATAGAAAAAATAATACTATAAATGAAGATAAAGATTCTTATTTAGAAGATGAAGATGATATGTATAGAAGCAAGCTGTTAAGCGATAGAATAGAAATGAAAAAGCATTCATCTGAAACTATAGATGCAAGCGAAATGGCAGACAGAATAGTTTCTATAACTAAAGCATTAAAAGAAAAGAGTGCAAATAGAAATAATCATTCTTCTAATAATAATTCCGCTCGTTCTTCTATTCAGGAAAATTCATATACTGCAGAAAATGAAAATATTCCTGAAGAATTATTAAATGATGATAGCAATAATAATACTTCAAAGGTTGTTGAAGAAAAGGCAGAAGATAATAGTAATAGTATAAGAGAAAAAAATGCTGATAATTTTATTCCATTACCTAATTTTACTAATAATCAGTATTCTAATTTTCAAGGTTCTACATTTGCTAATATGAGAAATCCTATGCTTTCAGATTATTCTAATAATAATAGTTTTTCTCCTATTAATAATTACAGCAATTTTACTAATAATAATGATAATAGCTTTATGAATAACTTTAATAATAATAATGCTATGAATAATCATGCCAATATATATAATACTAATAATAGCCAGAATAATATTAATAACTCTGTAGATGATAATGTTAAAAAATTGGTTCAGGAACAGATAAGAGATATCATAAAAGAATATTTAGAAACTAATATTCCTAATATAAATTTAAATAAAAATAATTCTAATAATTCTAATGCTTATGAGGAGTTAAAACATCAAAATAAAACTTCTTATTCTATTTCCTCTGAGGAAGATGAAATAAAAAATGCAATAGAAGAAATAAAAGAAAATAGAAGAGAACTAAGAGGAATAAGAGAACATAAAGAACTTAACAGTAATGAAGAAAATAATTTAAAAGAAAATAAAAATACTGTCAGAGATTATTTTAATGATGATATAAAAGAATCAAATTATGATGATGAAGAAAATGATATTGAAAGTAACTCTAATACAAGTATCGCTGACGGAATGGAAGAGAGCTTTAATTATTTAAGAGACAGAGAGTTTCCGGAAGAGATATTATTAGAGCTGAGAGAATATTTACTTACATCAAGTAATGCAAGATTTTTTCAATCTAAAGATGTTATCAGAGAAGAGGTAGAAAAATATTTTGCTGAAAGATTAATACTTGCCAATGGTATAGAAGTTGGAGCTAAGAAAAAAATCATAGTCTTTGTAGGACCTACCGGTGTAGGAAAAACTACTACAATACCTAAAATAGCAGCTCAGTATATGAAATCCGGTAAAAAAGTTTCTTTTGTAACTATAGATAATTATAGAATAGCAGCAGTAGATCAGCTTCAAAGATATGCCAGCATAATGAAAGTACCGTTTACAAGTGCCAGCACTCCTGAAGCTTTGAGAGCAGAGATAAGAAAGATGGATAGTTCTTCATTATTATTTATAGATACTATGGGAAGATCCCCTAAAGGAGCTGAAGATATAGTTGCTATGTCAAAATATTTTACCACTGTTGGAAGATTTGATATGGATATTCAGCTTGTTATGAGTGCAACAGCAAAATATAAAGATGCTTTAAAGATTTTGAACGGATTTAAACCTACAAATTATAAGGGTGTAATACTTACAAAAGTTGATGAAACAGATTATTTAGCTTCTTCAATTTGTGCTATTACTAAAAAGAAATTACCTATTACTTATATAACTCATGGACAGGGTGTTCCTAAGGACATATCTACAGCTAAAAAATATGGTTATAAAATAATAGAAGGTCTATTTGGACATTAAAAATAAAAAATAATTAGGAAATTTATAATATATTATGAAAGATCAAGCCGATGAATTAAGAAAAATGATGAGCGTAAAAGATAAACGCCCCCAGCGTATAATAAGTATAGCCAGCGGTAAGGGCGGTGTAGGTAAAACTAATATAGCAATTAATTTATCCATAGCATTGCAGCAGCTTGGGCAGAATGTGCTTTTAATTGATGCAGATCTTGGATTGGGTAATGTTAATGTTATACTTGGAAATATGCCGGAATATAATTTGTATCATGTTATTAAGGGTGTGAAAAAAATACATGAGGTTATACTTGAAACAGATTATGGTATAAGATATATAGCAGGAGCTTCTGGATTTTCCTCTTTGGCTAATCTTTCAGGAAGAGCTTTGACTAAATTAGTTAATAGCATGGATTCTTTAAATGATGCTGATATAATAATAGTTGATACAGGCGCTGGAATTTCTGATAATGTTTTGTATTTTTTGCTTTCTTCAGATGAAAGTATAGTAGTTACAACTCCTGAACTTACAGCCATATTAGATGCGTATGGTGTAATAAAATCTATGGCGCCTGAAAATGCAAATGCTGATATAAAAATATTGGTTAATAGAGTTACAAAGGCTTCTGAAGGAAAGGAAGTTGGAGATAAAATTATTATGGTAAGTAAAAAATATTTGGATATGGATGTGAAATATTTAGGACATGTTATGGAAGATAAAACTATTCCTTATGCAGTTTCTCAGCAGCTTCCATTCTATAAGTATGATAATAAATGTCAGGCTTCTATGTCCATATATAATATAGCAAAAAGAATAATTGACATGGAATACGATGAAAACAGAGAAGTAAAAGGATTCGGAGGGTTTATGGAATCTTTATTATCTTTTGTAAGTAAAAAATGATAAATGTTAGCAGAGGTAATTTATGAATAATATAGCAGAAAGAGTAAAACAGTATTTTTCATCTAATTTTGGGAAATTAGATGGCATAATATCTATTTTAGCATTTATTGTAACATTTATATTATCTGTTATGTATAAGAATAGAATAGATATATCTTTACTTAAAGGACTGCTGTCAGGTCTTATAACTTTAGGTATATTGTTTTTAATAGGAACGCTTTTAAAAAGATATTTGGGAGATGTTATAGAAAGCAGTAATAGCAGCACTAATATGGATATAGATTATAATCCAATAGATGATAATTCCATTACAAATAATAATTCTGCTGGTAATGCAGATAAGGCAAGCGATGAATTCAATCCTGATAATATTAGTATATCTGCAGATTCAATAAATCTTGATAAAAAGCCTAATACAGATTATCATAGTTCCGGAGCTGATATAGGAGATATAATATCAGGTAAACCTTCTGCTAGCAGCAGTACAAATTACAGCACTACAAGCAGTACAAGCAGTATGTTTCCTGATAAAAAAGTTTCTGATAATGAAATGAGAAAAGAAGTTCAAGAGGATCCTGAAAAAGTTGCTAAGGCTGTTAGAACTATGATGGCTAAAGATGAAGAAGATAATAAATAAGATATATTAAAATAAAAAATTTAATAGTTAGGGTAAATATTATGAGAGATGAAGATAAAATAGCAAATATTACTAATGATAATGAACCTACATCAGGAGATATAAGTGATTCTTGGTATGTTAATGATAATTCTGATGAAATGACCGTAATAGATAGATTAAAACCTAATGATAAAATTAATTATGAATATTTTATCAATATGGAATACACAAAGAATAAAATAGTAGATTTATTGAAAAATATGCCTAAAAAGGTTACTAAGTCTGCGATAATAATGATACAAGATAAAAATAGATAATTTTAAACTAAGAAATTATCTATAATAATTATATAGCAAAAAATTAATAACTAGAGTGAATATTATGAAGATGAATAAAAAAGATAAAATACCAAATATTACTAATGAGAATGAGCAGGAATATTGGTTGGAGTTTAAAAAGACTCTTTCCCCTCATATAAGAGAGGCTCTAATTATTAAATATTCTCCTTTAGTAAAATATGTTGCAAATAAGATCTCTTTTAATATGGGATCTCATAAGCATATTGAATTTCAGGATTTAGTGGGCTTTGGATCTTTTGGGCTTATGGATGCTATTGATAAGTATAATCCAAACAGAGATATTAAGTTCAAAACCTATGCAGTTACTAGAATTAGAGGTGCAATATATGATGAACTTAGAAAATTAGATTATCTTCCTAGATCTATTCGTAAAGATGTTAAAGAAATAGAAAAGGCAAGGGAAATATTAGAAGCTAGATTAAGCAGAAATATTAAGCCTCAGGAAATAGCAGATATGCTTGGAATACCAATAAGCAAATATAATGAAACTATGAAAAGGTATATAGAGGCTTCTCCTACTTCTTTAAGCGATGTTTGGTATGTAGGTGATGATTCCAATGAAATATCAGTAATAGATACATTGAAATCTAATGACAAAACTAATCCGGAATATTTAGCAGAAAGAGAAGATGTTAAAAATAAAATAATAGCAGCATTAAAAAAACTTCCGGAAAAAGAACAGCAAGTTCTAATACTATATTATTATGATGATCTTACTTTAAAAGAGATAGGCAAAGTATTGGATGTTTCAGAAAGCAGAATATCACAGATTCATACAAAAGCTATACAGCAGTTAAAATATAGTCTTTCTGAGATAAAAAAACAATTATTATAAAAATAGGTGATTTTTATGAATGAATTAAAAAGAAAAATATTGCAAAGTGATTTTTATAAAGATATTTACAATAATAAAAATACTCGTTCAGTAGAATTATCGGTTGCTTCTTTAGAGCGAGGTATGCAGGAAGCGGCTGCTATATTTCAATGTCCTATTTATGAATTAAGCTACAAAGTTCTTGAAGACGGCAGCAAGGGCTTTTTCAATATAGGAGCTAAGCCTTTTTTGGTAAGATATACCCATATTACCTATGATAAATCTGAAATGGGAGTGGGTAAAGCTGATAATTATGAAGAGGTATATGAAGGAAATTCAGAAAAAGAAGTAGTAGTAAATAAAGATACAGAAATAATAGTAAGAGTTAAGAGAGACGGTGTATTTTTAAAAGTTAATCCTCCTGTAGGAGAGGGCAAAAAAATAGAAGATATTACAGCATTGGAAGAAAAATTAATAGATGCAGGTATAAAAGAATATGATTCTCATTTAGCTAAACAAATGCTTCATGAACAGACAGGAGAATATAAAAAAATAGCTGAATGGGATATATCTAAATCTGTTAATAATGCCAAAATCAGCTATACAATAACAGAAGATAAAATGCGTGCCTATGTTACAGTTACTAAGCCTTCTAAAGGCGGAAGAGAAATGGATTTACAAGATGTTAAAGAACTTCTTGAAAACAGCGGTGTAACTTTTGGCTTTCAAGAAGAAAATGTACAAAAATGTTTAGAGGAAGGTACTTTCAATATACCTATACTTGCTGCAGAAGGCCGTCCTCCTGTGAATGGACAGAATGCCAAAATAGAATATCTAGTAAATGTAAATAAAAAAGTAATTCCTAAATTTATAGGTGAAGATCAAAGCATAGATTATAAAGATTTAACTATAGTTGAGAATGTAGAGCAAGGTCAGAAATTAGCTAGAAAAACTCCTGCTACAGATGGGGAAGCTGGAAGAACCGTATTAGGAGTAAAGATAGAAACAAAAAGCGGAAAAGATATTGAAATCAAAGAAATAGTTGGTGATAATGTTGAGCTTTCAGAAGACGGTGACTATATTATAGCTTCTATAAGCGGACAGGTTGTACTTAAAGGAAAACTTTTAAGTGTAGAACCGATATTTGAAGTAGCTGGAGATGTAGGACCTGAGACAGGAAACATTAATTTTATAGGAAGCGTTGTTGTTAAAGGAAGTGTGAGCGATAATTATTCTATTAAGGCAGAAGGTAATATTGATGTACATGGAACTGTTGGTAAATGTGATCTTGAATCTAAGGGAGACATTATGGTCAAACTTGGTATTCAAGGAAATGAAAATAGTCATGTAATAGCAGGAGGAGATGTTATAGCTAAATTTATACAATTCTCTAATGTTCAAGCTGGAAATAATGTTGTAGTTACTGAGGCGATACTTAATTCCAATATTGATGCTGATAATAGAATAATACTTATAGGTAAAAGAGCTTCAGCAAGCGGCGGAAGATTAAGAGCATTAAGAGAGGTTAATGGTAAAGTATTAGGTTCTCAAGCAGGTGCTAAAACATATATAGAAACAGGAATAAGCCCAGCAAAAAGACGAGCAGTAGATGATTTAGATAATGAAAAAGCAGAATTAGATATTTCTATAGAAGAAACCGAAAGAAATATAAAATCTCTTGAACAGGCTGGAAAACTTAAAAAACTTGATGATGAAAAAAAAGAGCAGCTTCAAAGTTATAAAGAACAGTTAGAACAGGCTAATACTAGAAGAGAAGAAATAGTATTAAATAGAGAAGCTTTAATTCAGGAAATGGAAATAGAAAAAGTTGAATCTACAGTAAGTGCCGGTAAAGAAATGCTTCCGGGTGTAGAACTGCTTATAGGAAATGCTGAGTTTTCTATAAGACAAAGTTATAAAGCTATTACATTCTTTGAGCAAGATGGTATGATTCAGACTGAAAAATATAGAGGCGAACCTAAAAATGAAAGAAAAGAAGATAATGAAGAGTAGTGATTAGGAGATAATATGTCTTTAAAAATAAATGATTTTTACAGAGCAGCTATAGATTGTGCCATTGATGCTGATCCTAGAGGAAGGGAAACTGTAGAAAAAGAGCTTAACAATATAAAAAAAAATTATGATAAATTAGATGAGAAAAATAGAGAATATTTTGATAAAGACACTCTTTTTAATCCTTATTCAGATACTAGAATATTAAATATTGCTGAAGATAAAGATATAAAAAAAATTCTATGCGGTATAGATATGCAGACATCTGAATTACTTTTGGCTGATAGATTAAATGAAAAGAATTATAATATCGATTTAGTTATAACACATCATCCAAATGGATATGGATTTGTTAATTTTTATGATGTTATAACTATGCAGGCTGAAAAAATGCTTTGCATGATGTTGCTGTAAATGTTTCCGAAGGATTAACTAATAAAAGACTTAATGAAGTAAGCCGTTCTGTTTTTTCTTCTAACCATTATAGAGATGTGGATGCTGCAAGACTTCTTAAATTAAATTATATGTGTATGCATACTGTTGCTGATAATTTTGTAGAATCTTTTTTAACTGAAAAGATTAAAAAAGAAAATGCATATACATTATCAGATATTATTGATATTTTATATACTATAGACGAATATAAAATATCTGCTAAAAGATTTAATCCTCCTAAAATATTTAATGGTTCTAATAAATCTAAAGTAGGAAAATTTATAGTGGATATGACAGGAGGGGCGTCTTTTGATATAGGAATGATTGAGGCTCTATCAAAGGCTGGTGTAAGTACCATTGTAATGATGAATATATCGGACAGACTTCTAGATGAGTGCAGAAAATATTATATTAATATTGTATGTGCCGGACATATATCAAGCGATAGTTTGGGAATAAATTTATTATTTAAAGCTATAAAAGATAAAACTAAAGAAGATTTCGAGATTATACCTGCTTCAGGATATATTTTTGTAGAGAAATAAAGTGCATATAAAAAGAGAGATTTATTTATGCCTAAATATGTTAATATATTATTTGATCTTGACGGGACAATTACTGATTCAGCACCGGGTATAATGAATGGTATTTTATATGGAATAAAAAAAATAAATGAGCTATATAATTTAAATATCAATATTCCTGATAATGATACTTTAAGAAAATTTATCGGTCCTCCTCTTGATGCTAGTTTTAAAAAATATTGTTTAGATGATGAAAAATTATCACTTGATTTTATAAAGTTTTACAGAGAAGATTATAACGGCAATGATGGTTTATTTAACTGCACACTTTATGATGGTATATATGATTTGATTAAAACATTGTATGAAAATAATTATAGAGTATTTTTGGCTACTGCTAAACCTAAAGAATCAGCTCTAAGAATAATTGAACATTTTTCTATGACAATTTTTTTTACTAATTTTTATGCTCCTATACTAGGAGGAAAAATTAAAAGTAAATTAGATGTATTGAAAGAAGCATTAGAAAAAGAAAATTTTGAAAAAGACAAAACTATAATGATAGGAGATAGAATAGATGATATAGATGCTGCTAAGAATGTTGGTATTGATTCTATTGCTGTTAAATATGGTTTTGGAAATGACGAAGAGTTTAAAAATGCTTCATATATAGTAAATAATACAAAAGAAATATTTGATATATTAAGTAAGTAAAATTTCTTCTAATACTTTCTTGCTTTTTATTATTCTATTTATATGATTGAATATTGATTTATTCATTATATCTTTTAGATTGTCTATAGAATCATTATATATTTTTTTTAAATCTTCATTGTATATTATTTCTATTAGAGATGTATGCTTTATTATTTTCATAAAGACTATGTCATATTCTGTTATACTTATAGAATCTTTAATTAGATTTCGGCATTTTCGGCATATTAATCCGCCTTCCAATATAGAATAATATAATAAATCATTATTTTTTCCGCATATTGTACATTTATCTAAATGAGGTGATATTCCTGCTATATGCAAAGTTTTCATTTCAAATGCACGCATTAAAATATCTATATAGATTTTTTTTATTTTATCATCATTGCTGTAATTTTCTTCCAAACTTTCCAAAGCATTTAATGTTTTTTCCATTAAAATGAAATATCTATTATCAAAGTCTTTAGCACAGTATAGTAGCACTTCTCTGATATAGAATACGGCTAAAGATGAATATATAGATTTTTCTAACAATTTATAATTTTTTATAATAGAAGATTCTTTTAATATAGACAGCTGATTATATTTTTTTTCATATATATTTATATTTAATTTTGATATGCTTTCCAAATCGGATCCGAAAGCTTTTGAGTTATTTTTTGCTTTATGACATATTGCCTGCATTATGGAATTATCTGTAAGAAAAGATGCTATTATAGATGATGTTTTGTATATGTTGTATGAGAGTATAAATGCTTCAGTATTTTTTATCAATATTATTCCCTAAACTAGTATATAAAAATAGGGCAGGTCTAATATTATTAAAACCCACCCCAGATATGCCTTCAGCAGCAATTAAGCTGGATGTATAGCATTGCTTGGACAAACAGCTTCACAAGCAGCACAATCAGTGCATTTGTCAGGATCTATCACATAGATACTTCCTTCACTAATAGCATCGAATGCACATTCAGGAATACATGATCCGCAAGCTACACAATCGTTATTTATAACACGTGGCATAATTGACCTCCATAAAAATTAAACTGTTCGGTTATTATAACATAGTTTAATAATGAAATCAATATCTGTTTCTATGCAATTTTTCTGCAATTTCTATGCGATGATTATTTTTAACTTTACAAATAATATATTTTTAATATAATACTTTACATAATTTTTTTGTTAAAGTTTTAGTTAAAATATATTGAGATTTTTACATTATAAATATACAATATATGAACAATCAAATATATATTAGGGAGTATATATGAGTATAGGCTCTAGCAGAAGTAAATTAGAAGACGGGATAAAGTTTTTTAGAAATGAAAATTATAAAGAGGCAATAGACTCTTTAGAAAAAATATTTTCCGAAAAAAATGATGTTGAATCTGGATACCATTTAGCATTGGCCTATGCACAAATTCAGGATTATGATAATACTCTTCAGGTATTTGATAAAATTATGAGAAGACTTGATAATCCTCTTAGACTCATGCAGGCTCATATAATAGTAGGATATATATATGCTGTTAAAGAGATGTATGATTTAGCAGAATTTGAACTTATAGATGCATTATCTTCCGGTGTTGAAAATACTCAGATACATGCTGCTTTAGGGTATGTTTATTATAAAAAAGGAAATATAAGAAAAGCTATAGAGCATTTGAAAAAAGCTGTGAATCTTGATCCTAACAGTGCAAATGCAAGAAACTCTTTGGGATTTATTTTAGCAGATACTGAAACAAATATAGAAGAAGGAATAGAAGAAATTAGAAGGGCATTGTCAATAGATCCGAATAATCCTGCATATTTGGATTCATTAGGCTGGGCTTTCCTCAAAAAAAATGATTATGAAAGAGCTAAGGAATTTTTAACAAAGGCTTTCGAGCTTGCCCCTACAAATAGAGATATAAAAGAACATTTATTAAAATTAGATAAGTCTTCATATAAAAAATAATTATATAAAATAAATAATAGAATAATAATTTCGGAGGTTTTATGAAATATATTATCAGCATCATATTTTTAATTTCATTATCTTTATATTCTCAAAATACTATTCAATATTTGGGAAATACTTCTCTAAGCAGAGGAGGAAACAATATTGATATAAAAACTTCTAATGAAATATTATTAAATGATATTATAGAAACTGAAAAAAATGCTTTTGCTGAAATAAAAATAGGAAATAAATATTATTATATTGCGCCAAATACAAAAATTAAAGTAAGCAATAATAATGCTGTTCTAATAAACGGTGCTATGTATACTAGAAATAATGCTTTTAATTCTTTAGAAGATTTCAAAAAATATGATAATGATATAAAAATATATGCAGATCCTTTTCCATTCTATGCCGGCAAAGTATCTACTATATTTATAGCTTCCAAAGATGAAATAAAAATAGAAAATTCAAAACTTATGGGAAGTGCAAGACCTATAGTGAAGTTTTTTGAAGTAAAAGACGCTGACAGAAACATGAAAGTTTATAAAAGTATATTCGGTATATATGTAGGAGCTCAGGATAAAAAGTATCAGTTTATATCTGATATTAAATTAAAAGATAATACTGTATTGAATGTTGCTATAGATATACAATTAGATTTTACTCCTCCGCCTCCAAAACCAAAGCAAATACCTGGTGTAACTTCTACTATGAAAAATATTATAAGCAATCCGCAAAAATCCAGAGAAGAGAAAGAATTGCTAAATGGAAAAGTTTATATTAGTTATACGCCTACTAATTATGCAGATAAAGTTTATATAATGCCTTCTCAAGGCAGATATTCATCAGGTTTCGGAGCTTTCAGAGGATACACTAAAGACTATGCAAGATATCATCAGGGCTTTGATATAGCAAATACAAACGGAACTCCTATAATAGCTGCTAATAATGGAGTTGTAAGAGTATCAAGAGAATTATTTGTTAGGGGCAACTGTGTAGTTATAGATCATGGAGAAGGAGTATACAGTTCATATTTTCATATGTCAAAATTGATAGCAAAAGAAGGACAGTATGTTAAAAAAGGTGAGATAATAGGATTAATTGGTTCTACAGGAATGTCTACAGGTCCTCATTGTCATTGGGAAATGAGAGCCGGAAATATGACATTTGATCCTTTAAGTATTTTAGAAAAGCCTGTTTCATTTAATACTAAAACTCTTACTCAAATAAAATAAAAATATTAGGTTATAATTTATACAGCTTCGGAGATAAATGAAAGTAAAAGAAAAATCAATAATAGAATTTGAAAATATACATAAGATAGAACCTTTATTTATTAGGTATTTAACAATAATAAGTGCTTTAGCTTTTATAGTTTTATTTATATTTTTCTTTGGTACTCACAGACTTAATGATGAATACAATATGGTAAATGTTTGGAGTAAGAAAAGCGATTCATCAGATTTACCATCACATGATGAAAATTTTTATATAGACGGTATATTCAAACATAATTTTTTTACAAAGCCTGAAGGTATAATTCATTATTTTGATTTTAATGGAGATACAATATACAGCACTAATTTATCAAGAGGAGAACTAGCAACTTTAAATAATCAGAATTTTATCATATATAAAAGATATGGAAATTATATAGACGCATACAATAATATGGGCGGAATTATATGGCGTACCAATACTTCAATTTATCCTGAAATAGCTCCTTATGCTGAAAGGATAATATATCATTCAAGCGACAATTCAAAGATACAAATGTTTGATTTTAATAATAATCCGCTTAGCAGACATATACAATATGGCGAGATAATAACTGATGGTGCTTTTGCTTTGTATACAGGAGATTATATAGCAGGTTTTTCAAGCGGAGATATAGCATATATAAATAGAAACGGAGAATTATCTTTTGCAATATCTAGTATTCTTAGTGAAATAAATATAGTAAAGTCTGTAGCAATAAGCGAATATGGAAGTTTTGCTTTAGCGGTAAGCGGAATAAGACCTGAATATATAACTCTTTATGATGCTTTGGGTAATACTATATGGTATTTAGATACCGGACTTAACAGAAGAAGACATGTATCTAGTTATATAAGTGAAAAATCGATGACTGCTTTTATGCTTGCTGATAGGGATATTGTATTGTATTCTTTAAATAAAGGTAATGAAATAAAAAGAATTAATTTAGAAAAATATAATATGCAGAATGCAATTAATATGAAATTAAATGCTGAAACTAATTCTACTATTATGAGTATATCTAAAGAAGCAAAAAGTGTAGTTTTAATATATGATAATCATACTAAAGAGATTGTATTTGAAAAATATTTAGACGGCTGGGTATACAATCTCGATATATCAAATTTAGAAAATGAATATATGATTGTAACAGACAGAATGATTTATACATACAAGAGGGTTAAGCTATGAAAAAATATATATTATTATTATTTATAATATCTTCATTTTTATTTGCGAGGGTGCCTATTGACCCCAACAGAATAAGAATAACAAGTACATTCGGAGAGTTTAGAACGGATCATTTCCATAACGGAGTTGACTTTGGCGGACATAAAATGGAAATATATCCTGTAAAAGACGGAGAGATAGTTTATTATATTGATGAAGATGAAGATCCCACAAGACCTCTTTATGGAGTTGGAAATGTACTTATGATAGAACACCCTGATAATTTAAGAAGTTATTATTATCATATAGAACCAGGTAGTATAGAAAAATCCTATGCTAAAGTAACAGAAAAAGATGTTGTAGCTCTCACAGGCAACAGCGGAAGATCCGGAGGAGCACATTTACATTTAACTATAGAAAACATGAAAGAGGGATTAGTAGTAGATCCATTAGAATATTTAAGTATAGATAAAGGCTCAACTCAAGCACCGCTAATTCATGGTATATATTTAAGAACTGAAAACAGACTTATACAGATAAAAGATAAAATGCCTATGAGTTATAATGGAGAAATAAAATTATTTGTTAAAGCTTATGATTTATTAGGCGGAATACCTATGGGGCTTAAAAGAGTAAAAATATTTATGAATGATGAACTTGTAAGAGATTATGATTTTACATATTTCATAAAAAGAGATAATGTATATTATATATCTCCGAATTATACTTTTGAAGAAGTGTATGGAGTAGATTCGCATTTTTATAGGGGCGGTATTTTTGTTCCTAAAAGAGGAAAATATACATTTAAGGCTGAAGTTACTGACTTTGATAATAAAACTGTAGTATTAACTAGAACTGTTAATTTTTATTAATAATTAAAAATGAATTTTAAATTAGAATCAAATTTCAAACCTTCAGGAGATCAAATAACTGCAATAGATTCTCTAGTTAAAGGGCTTGAAAATAAAAATAAATATCAAACTCTGCTTGGAGTTACAGCTAGCGGAAAAACTTTTACAATAGCAAATGTAATAGAAAAAGCTAATAGACCAACTTTAGTAATGTCTCATAATAAAACTTTGGCAGCTCAGCTTTATAGGGAGCTTAAAGATTTTTTTCCTAATAATGCCGTAGAATACTTTGTTTCTTACTATGATTATTATCAGCCTGAAGCCTATGTACCTGCTAAAGATTTGTATATTGACAAAGATGCTTCTGTTAATGATGAAATTGACAGATTGAGACTTAAAGCAACCACATCGCTTCTTGAGAGGCGAGATGTTATAATTGTTGCTTCTGTTTCATGTATATACGGATTGGGTTCTCCTGAAGATTATAGAAAACTTTATATAGCAATAGAAAAAGACGGAGAATATGACAGAGATGAGATAATCGAAAAATTAGTATCTATTCAATATGAAAGAGTTAAAGATGTGCTTGAGAGAGCAAGATTTAAAGTTATAGGCGATACTATAGAAATAATGAGTGCTTATTCTGATGAAGTTATAAGGATAGAGTTTTTTGGTGATACTGTTGAGCGTATAATAAAAATCAATCCCATAACAAGACAAAAATTAGCAGAACAGGATAGGGTAGTAATATATCCAGCAAAACACTTTGTTACAGGAGGCGAGAAGTTAGCAGCAGGTATAAAATTAATAGAGGAAGAACTTGAAGAGCAGTATAATAAATTTAAATCCGAAGGAAAATTAGTAGAGGCAGAGCGTATATATGGAAGAACTAAATATGATTTGGAAATGCTTAGAGAGGTTGGATACTGTGCCGGTATAGAAAATTATTCGCGTCCTTTATCCGGAAGAAAAGAAGGGGACAGACCTGCTTGTTTAATAGACTATTTCCCTGAAGACTTTTTAACTATTATAGATGAATCGCATGTGAGTGTTCCTCAGATTAGAGGAATGTTTTTCGGAGACAGAAGCAGAAAAGAGACTTTAGTAAAGTACGGTTTCAGACTTCCTTCGGCTCTTGATAACAGACCTTTATTTTTTGAAGAGTTTGAAAAACTTACTAATGATACAATATATATCAGTGCCACTCCTGCAGAATATGAATTAAAGAAAAGCAGTCAGGTTGTAGAGCAGATAATTCGTCCTACAGGTTTGCTTGATCCTATAATAGAAGTGTATCCTATTGACGGACAGATAGACAGAATACTTGAAGAAATAAAAAAGACTGTATCAAACAATGAAAGAATATTTATAACAACACTTACAAAAAAAATGGCTGAAGACCTTACAAAATATTTAAATGAAAACGGAGTAAGAACTCGTTATCTTCATTCTGATATTCAGACAGTTGAACGCGTTGAAATTATAAGAGATTTAAGGCTTGGGGCATTTGATGTACTTGTAGGCATTAACCTTTTGAGAGAGGGGCTTGATGTACCTGAAGTTTCTTTGATATTAATACTTGATGCTGACAAAACAGGTTTTTTAAGAAATACAACTACCTTAATACAGACTATAGGACGCGCCGCAAGAAATGCAAACGGCAGAGTTATAATGTTTGCGGATACTATAAGCGATGCTATGAAAGTTGCGATTGATGAAACAGAGAGAAGAAGAAAAATACAGATGGAGTACAACAAAGAGCATAATATTACTCCTAAAACAATCATCAAAAAAATACAGGATATAATAGAAAGAGAAGAGAAAGTTGAAACATCTTATGAGCTTCATTTCGATTTCAGACGATTTAATGAAAGAGTAAAAATTGACCCTCAACAGAAAAGCGATGATTATATAAAAGAGCTTGAAAAAGAGATGAAAAAAGCATCAGACAGCTTAGAATTTGAAAAAGCTATTGAGATAAGAGAAAAAATTAATCAATTAAAACAATTAAAGCCTCAAAAGAAAAATGTACATAAAAATATAACTTCTAAAAATCCGAATGGAAAAAGAAAAAATAATTAATATAAGTAAACTCAATACTTAAAAATATATTTAGACTAATTTTATATTTATATTTTTATAAATATAAAAACAATTATAAAATTTTACACTATGGTATTTTTATATAAAAATCAAATATAAAATTCTGAGCTTTCATCTGATGAATATATTAAAGTAAAATTTTCTCCATTATCTATATATGGAACATAAGCCATCTTTATATGTTCGCAATTTATATCGTCTTTAATTTCTTCTATAACCTCATTTAATATAAGCCTAAAAGCAATATCAACATCTACAACTACAGAAAAGAAATTAATAAACTGTTTTCCTCTTATATTTTCAGTTTCACCAGCATTCCAAGAATTTAAATAACCAACACCATTCCAAGTCAAAACTGAATTTAAAACATTTCCTATTTTATTTAAAGCATCAGCATATTCTTCATGAAGTTCATTCTCAAAATCTTCTGCTTCAAATTGTAAAATCAAATAATAGCAATCCTCATTATCAATTTTTTTATAATCATTATACTCTTTATAAAAATCATCTAAAAAAATTTTATATTCTCTTGGATTCCCGCATTCATATTCTTTAACCTCTCCGCTGCTTCCAACTATTCCGGTATGCTTTACTATAGTTCCTTCATCTATCCAGCATTCAGCATAATACATAAATCCGTATTCTTCTTTATACAAAGTAACAATATTAGGAAGCTCCTCTAAATATGGACTTAAAGGCATTCCGTAAGAATCAAAAATTTCATCTGCAACTTTTTTATATTCAGAATCTTTATTAAACATTTTTCTAATTGAAAAAGTTTTATTGGTCTGTTCATTTTTAAATTCAGCTTCTATAGTATAATCGATACTGAATCTTACAGATGTTAATTTTGACTTTTCTTCAACTTTTAACTTTTCTTTTACATCTTTTAATTCTTCTAAAGATTGCTTTATTAATTCTTTATCTAACTTTGATATAGCAGCTTCATTCATTAAAAATATACCGCCTATCAAATCATCTTCAAAATAAAATTTAAAACTACAATAAGGATTATCCGCTTCCCAATCTATAGGATTAATAATATTTTTAATAGCCTGTAATTTTTCTTTATCGCATAATATATAAGCTATAGTATTTAATTTTTCCTCTCCGTAATCGAGACCTTTAAGTAAATTTTTATCGCTTTCCTCATTAATATAATGATATTCTAATGCTTCTATAGAATAATAATTTTCTATCTCTTCAGCCTGCCTTAAAAACTCATAATCACCTGGTACAAGTTCTAATCCCTTATTATTAGCTTCCACAGCACCTTCTTTATTTCCAAAATGAAGTCTTAATTTAGCAAGTTCAAGCCAGCCCCAAGGATAATCAGGCTTTTCAATAACACCCTGTTCAGCATATTTTAAAGCCTCATCTAATTTACCGCAATATATAAGAGCAACAGTATATCTATAATACCAAGTTCCGCATCCTTTTGCATTTTTCTCAGAGTGTTTCATAAACTCTTTAGCCATATAATAATGTTCATAATCGCCTATATTATTGCAGGCATAAGAATACCATAATGCTATGTCTAAATCCTCTTTAGCCTCTTCTAATGTAAACTTATTTTCTTTTACACCGTTTTCAATAAACTCTTGCAAATAATTAAGCATTTTATAAAAATATCCGCCACCATCTGTATTAAATGATTCCAATGTTTTTATGTCTTCATTATTAAGTAAGCCCATCTTATTCTCCGTATTATTTCTATATTATGATTTATATAGCAAATATTATCCTATAACTGTACCGTTTTCACATTCCTCTTTTGTAGTTAATAATACAACTTCACCATTATCTTTGACAGCACCTAAAACCAAGCATTCTGAGAAAAAATTGGCTATCTGTTTTTTTGGAAAATTAACTACGGCAATTATTCGTCTTCCTATCAAATCTTCTTTTTTATATAATTTTGTTATTTGTGCTGATGATACTTTTATACCTAATTTACCGAAATCAATTTTTAATTTATAAGCAGGTCTTTTAGCTTTTGGAAAATCTTCTGCTTCTATTATAGTGCCTGTTCTGATATCCAATGCCAAAAAATTATCAAAATTAGATTCTGCCTTTATTTCATCTTTAATATCCATTTTTAATCTCCAAAACATTTTTATATATTTTATGATATTAATAAAAATTTTAAAGTGCATTTTTTATATATACATATAATATTATAATATTTTTATTGTAATATACCAATACCATGTATACTAAAAAATTGACATAAACTAAGAATTAATATATTATATTAAAATATATGGAGGCTGATGAGTCCCGGTGGGCTCCGCGCTCTTCAAAAGCGTTGGACGCTATAGCAGCGTTGGCAGGTTCAACTCCTGCCTCTTCCGATAAGAATATCATTTCATTTTTTATTACGGACATTAATTATGAATAATAAATTTAATCTAATACAAACTAATGCAGTATTAGAAGATGAAGCTATAAAACCATATCATAAAATTATTTCTCGTCCTATTGCAGCAGATATTATAAGAGATACTTTAGAAAAATTAAGAACTCAATTAAAAAATAATCCTGAATTAAAATATGATAAAAAAGATATAATTAAATTATGTGAAATTGAAATAAAAAAGAAAGCAAATCTTCCAATAAAAAAAGTTATAAATGCAACAGGAACTATAATGCATACCAATTTAGGCAGATCTCCAATAGATGCAGAAGTTTGGGATAATGTAAGAGAATTAAATATAAACAGTAATAATCTTGAATATAATATTAATAATGAGGCAAGAGGAATAAGAGGAGATTTTGTTCATTCTCTTTTAAATAAATTAACAGGAGCAGAAGCCTCTTTAGTAGTTAATAATAATGCAGCTGCAGTATTTTTGATATTAAAGGCATTGGCTTCAGATAAAGAAGTCATAGTTTCTAGAGGAGAGCAAGTACAAATTGGCGGAGGATTCAGAATACCTGATATATTAAAAGAGGCATCAGCTAAACTTGTAGAAATCGGCACTACTAATATATCGGATATTAGAGATTATGAAGATGCTATAACAGAAAATACAGCTATGATACTTAAAGTGCATACTTCTAATTTTAAAATAAGAGGGTTTGTGAAATCTCCTTCATTAAAAAAATTAAGAGAAACTATACCTGATAATATACCAATAGTTTATGATGAGGGAGCCGGTATATTTGATGAAAGTATGAGCGAAGAAGAACATATAAAATCTGCTTTGAAAAGCGGTGCTGATTTAGTATGCTTTTCTGGGGATAAAATGTTTTCAAGTGTGCAGGCTGGTATTATAGTAGGAAAGAAAAAATATATAGAAAAAATATCGAAACACCCTCTTATGAGAACTTTCAGATGCGGAAAAACTGTATTATCAATATTAGAAAAAAGCCTTATAAAAAGATTAAATACTGAAGGTAATTTCAAAGGATACTGTGAAACTTTATTGAGTATAGATAAGGAAATAATAAAACAAAAGGCTTTGAAAATTACAGAAAACATTGACGGATTTGAAGTCATTGAAGAGGATATAGAAACAGGAGGCGGTGCTATGCCTGATACTTTTTATCCGTCTTATGCAATAAGTTTTAAGCCTAAAGATATAAAGGCTGTAATAAAGTTTATGCATAATTTAGATGTGCCTATTATACCAAAAGTAAAGAAAGATTCAGTGCTTATATATGTAATAACTATAAATGATGAAGATATAAATTATATAAAAGAAGTTTTAATAAAAATAAAAGATAATTATTTTTTAAGTGAGTTAGCTAGTAATAAATAAAAAACTAATATAATTCTTGGTATAAAGTATTATGTGTTTGCTGATTATTTACAATAAGGAGATAAAAGAGATATATGAAAAAGAGCTTTATTTTAATAACTTTGATATTTATTAATATCATTAGCTGTAATGACAGTAAAAATAAAAAAGATGTGTATAGTTCAGAAATTAATAATTCAGTAACTAACAATATGGAAACCAATTATATCATTGATAATACTTATAATGATAATAAAAATATTTTAGAAACTAATAATTTATATACAGATGATATTTATGACGGATATGCATCTAATGAAGATGACATATATGAATTACTTACAAAATTAAATGAATATGAATTAATTGCTATTGAAGAACTTGAATCTGTAAAAGATACAGCTTCTTTAGATGCTTGGCAGTCAGTATATGCTGATGAATCGCCATTAATATTTGCATGTAATTATTTTCCTACAGAAGAAAAGGCCATTGAATTGATTTCTTACGGAGCAGATATAGATAAACGTGCTGATTATGGATATACTCCATTAATGGAGGCTTCTTATAGGGGATATTTAAAACTTGTAAAAGAATTAATAAAAAATGGTGCTGATGTTAATATAATGCGTTATGAACAAGACGATGCTTTATCATGTGCGGTATATTCTACTAATAAAAACAGTACAAAAATAGTTGAGGAATTGCTAAATGCTGGTGCTGCTGCTTACAGAGATTATCCTCTTCCAGATAGCGAAGATGAAACAATAACTATAATAGATAAGTTCTTTAATAATAGTTGTGATGCAGAAAAGTTTAAACTTCTTGCAGAGGCTGGTGCTGATATTGAAAACTCTTATTATGGTATACCAGTAATAGCTAGGGCTGTTGAAAATGATTGTATTGATATAGTAAAGTATTTAGTATCTAAAGGTATTGATCCTGCTATGAATTATACGGATTATAGAAATATAGAATTTTCATTGCTTAATAAAACATTTAATAATAAAACTACTGATATAGCTGAATATTTAATAAAGAATGGAGCGGATGTAAATTCTAAAAGTACAATGGATAATTACAGCGAAGAAACTCAAAACTTAATATTTACGGCTATTGAAAAAGATAATATAGAATTGGTAAAATTACTTATAGAATATGGTGCAGATACTTCAGCAGTAAACAAAGAAGGTAAAACTATTTTTGATATAGCTAAAGAAAAATGTTATAATGAAATAGAGCAGCTTAAAAAATAGTAAAAATAAGAATTGCTTTTTAAGTTATAAATTATTAGCTTATAACTGATGAAATAAGTTTTTAGTTATTTATATGCGAGTTTATCACTAGTAATAATAAAATATATGATAATAAAAAAAGTGATCTAGCCATACAATGGCAAGATATGTGAATAAATTTATTTATTTGCCATTTATAGGTGTAGGTACCAAGTAGGCACCATTATGGGGGACATAGCAATAAACAAGTGAGCCGAAGCCAGCAAATAAATTTATTTATTTGTTATTTATAGGCGTAGGCGACCAAGTAGGCACCATTACATGTGACATAGTAATAGTAGGAGCTTCATATGAATAGAATTATAGGGACAGCAGGCCATGTTGACCATGGTAAATCAGAATTAATTAAATCACTTACAGGTATCGCTATGATGCGTTTACCAGAGGAAAAGAAAAGAGAGATGACCATAGATTTAGGTTTTGGATTTTTTAAGCCTAATGATGATATTACAATAGGTGTAATAGATGTACCAGGACATGAGAGATTTATAAGAAATATGGTTGCTGGTATGTGGAGTTTGGATTTAGTTATGCTTGTAGTTTGTGCCAATGAAGGTTGGATGAATATGACTGAAGAGCATGCTAAAGTGGCTTTATCTCTTGGCATAAGAAATATAATATGCGTAATTAATAAAATTGATTTAGTTGATGATAATAAATTAAAAGAAAATGAAGAAGATATTAAAAAAAATCTTTATAGAATATTCAATAAAGATATAGAAATAGTAAAAGTATCAGCCTTAAATGGTACTAATATAGACTATTTAAAAGAGAGAATAACTAATATATTATCAAATGAAAAATATGAAGATGATATAAAGACTCATGTTTATGTAGACAGAGTATTTTCTATAAAAGGAGCAGGACTTACTGTTACAGGAAGTCTTAGAGGCGGTAATATAAAAATAGATGATACTTTAATACATTATCCAAGCAGAAAAGAAATTTTAATAAGAAATATTCAATCCTATCATGAAAATAAAGAAATTGTTTATCCTTCTTCAAGAATATCTTTAAATATAAAAAATATAAAAAAAGAAGAAATAAGAAGAGGTCATTTATTATGCTGTAAAGAAGAAAAAATATTTTCAACAGATGAAATAATATTAGAACTTATAAATACAAACGATGCACAATATCTTAAAAAAATAAAGAATGCGGAATTTGCTGTAGGTACGGAATGCTTGATTGCACAAATAATACCTATTTATAAAACATATTCAAATGATAATGCTGACAAATATAATAAAAATAATAAAGAAATAGACAGCAGATTTATAAGATTAAAATTTAATGAGCTTATATCGGTATTTTGGAAAGAAAGAGGAATATTAATAAGCCAAGGTGGAAGCAGTATAATAGCAGCAGGCAATATATTTTGGGGAGAAAAAACTACTCCTTTTATTAGAAAAAGAATTATTGATAATGCTAGTGAGTTTTTGGGAGAAGTAAAAAGAGAAAAATATAATGATTTATTTATGTCGGTTAATGGTTATTGTGAAGCTAAGGGAGAGATGCCTGATTATGCTATTAAAGCTGCAAATTTCTTTGTTAAAAAGGATTATTTAAATAGTTCATTAGAAAAGTTAAAAAATCTAATAGAAAATAAAAAAGAGGGTATAAGTTTTGAAGATATAAGAAATTATTTAAATATTAATAATTCATTTACAAAAGTATTCATAGCTTATTCAGTTGAAAATAAAATAATAATGCCTTTTAATAACATATATAAAAAATATAGTGAAAACATTGATTTGAATAATTCTCAGAAATTATTATTAGAAAAATTGAAAAAAGAAGATTTAAACGGATTAGATGAAAAAATTATAAAAACATTTACTAATGGAATGAAAGATATAAAAGTATTATCATTATCAAAAAAAGCTGTGTATCTTGATGATGGTATATATTACCATATAGATGTTTATAATAGAATAAAAAAAATTATTATGCAAAATACAAAAACTAATGATATAATAACTATATCATCTGTACGAGATAAGACAGGACTTTCAAGAAAATATGTGCTTCCTATATTAAATGCATTAGAAAGAGAAAAATTAGTAAGAAGAGAGGGGAGTGAAAGAATTGTACTTTAATACTTATTGATTTATTTTATAATCCCACCCTATAGGCTTTCTGCTTTTTATAGAATTATAATATTATTTTTCTTTTAAATTATAAACTCATATTTTAGCTGCCCGCCCAATTTTTTTTAAATTTATGATATATACTCCCGCACGGTGAATAAAATTATGAATATAGCTTAATTAATAATTGCAATTTAAATTATAAACTAAGATTTTATTTAACGTGCGTTAAATAAAATATATAGTAAAAAAATTATGTGTTAATAAATTAAAAAATATATTCATTATTAATATAAAGTACGGATTTAAAATAAAAAACAAATAATGCATATATAATTATCTTTATATAACATTATTTGTTTTTATATATTTTAACTTATTTTATTTTCGCTATAAATATATCCTCTATTTTTTCAACACTTTCTATTGCTTTAATTATAGAATTAATGTTAACATCTTTAAGAACAAACATTAAATTTCCATTTCTTTCTACGCTTTTTTCAATATTAATATCATAAAAAGCCTCATTGAATGCAAGCAGATTATTATTATTTGATTTAAATCTTACATAAAAAGTTTCATTTTTTTCTTTGAAATCTTTTACTTTAAGCTCTTTATTTTCTTCTACAAAACCAAGTATTGGTATTCTAAGTTCATCAGTAATTAAACTATTTCTAGCCAAAGTAACAGCATCAGAAACTATAGCACTGCTTGTAGGTCTTCCTCCTGCTCCTGAACCATAGAATACAGTATCTCCAGAGCGGTCTCCAACTACAGTTATAGCATTAAAAGCATAATCAACATTTGAAAGCATATTATCAGCATTAAGTAATGTAGGTATGACATATATATAAGCATTATCATTATTATCTAATGCAGCTTCTGCTATTAATTTAATAGTAAGCCCAAGCTCTGAAGCAAAAACAATATCATCTAATATAATATTTCTTATACCTCTTATAAATATCTTATCGAAACTTATAACACTGCAGAAAGCTATAGATGAAAGTATGCATAATTTATGAGCGGTATCTATTCCATCAATATCAAATGTTGGATCAGCTTCAGCATATCCTTTATCTTGAGCATCTTTAAGAACATCCTTAAAATCTAAATTATTTTTTGTCATATTAGTTAAAATGTAATTGCAAGTTCCATTTAATATGCCATAAACATTTTCCATTCTGTCAGAAACTAAACTCTCTTTCATAGCCTTTATTATAGGTATAGCACCTGCAACAGAAGCCTCAAAAGCTATATCTGTTTTTCTATTTTTTATAAGTTCACCAAAACAATTAGCAAGAAGTGCTTTATTAGCTGTAACTACAGGTTTATTTGTCTTCATAAGAAGTTCTTTTGCTGTATCCATTCCGCCAAGTACTTCTATAACTATATCAATATCATTATCATTTAAAATATCATTTAAATCTTTTGTTTTTATTTCAATTTTATCTAAAAATTTATCATCTTTTACTTTATCAATATTTCTGCTAAAAATGGTTTTAATGGTTAATTTTATTCCGGTTCTTTTTTCCATTATAGAATTATTTTCTATAATAGTTTTTACTGTGTCTTTTCCAACATGTCCGTATCCTGCAACTGCAACTTTAAATTCTTTTTTCTTTTCCATTTTTAACTCCTTAAAATTTAATTTAAATTTGTTTTAATAAAATTAACCTTAAAATTATTACAAAAGTTAGTAATATTATATTTTTATGATTTCTAAAAATGATATTACTGTATTAAGTTATATTATAACATCTATTAAAAAAATTTACAATATATATTATGACTTTTAATTATTTAATACAAATGTATATTTTATTAAATTTAATAAATGTAAATAATATCTATGTCATTGACTGAAATTTTATGCTGTGATAGAATATATAAACTATTTTTTTGGAGATCTATTTTATGGTTAAATTATTAAAATATGCAATTTTTTCTATAGTTATATTTATATTCTCTATTTCTTGCGGAGGCGGAAATTCTAAATATGAAGAAGGAGTATTGAGACTCAATGTTGGGCCAGAGCCTCAAACAATAGATCCGACATTGAATTCAGCAATAGACGGAAGTATGTATATAATACATGCTTTTGAAGGGCTTGCTAATAAGGATAAAGACGGCAGGATAGTAGGAGGAGTTGCTGAAAGCTGGGATATTAGCGATAACGGAACTAAATATGTATTTCATATTAGAAGTAATGCTAAATGGTCAGATGGAAAGCCTGTAACAGCAAATGATTTTGTTTATAGTTGGAGAAGAGCAGCAGATCCAAAAACAGCTGCTAATTATAGTTATCAGATGGAGCCTTTAAAAAATGCTAAAAAGATTACAGCAGGAGAAATGCCTGTTGATTCATTGGGAGTTGCAGCTTTAGATGATAATACTTTAGAGGTAATATTGGAAGCTCCTACTCCATATTTCGATCAGCTTATGGCTTATCCTGTTTATTTTCCTTTAAGAGAGGATATTATAGAAGCTAATCCTGATACTTGGACTATGAATCCTGAAACTTATATAGGAAATGGTCCTTTCAAAATGACTGAAAGATCTATTGATGACAGAATAGTTATGGAAGTCAATACTAATTATTGGAATGTTTCAACTATAGTTCCTAAAAAGTTAGTATTTATTCTAATGGATAATGGAACTTCAGTAGTAGCCGGCATTAAAGAAGGTTCTATATATTTTTCTGACAGAGTTCCTACTCAGGATATGGATTCTTTAAAAGAGGAAGGATATTTGCAAATAAAACCATATTTAGCTCTTTATTATTATAGTTTGAATAATACTAATGATGTTTTAAAAGATGTAAGAGTTCGTAAAGCATTATCTTTGGCTATAGATAGAAATTATATAGTAGAGCAGGTTACAAGAGGCGGACAGATACCAGCAGCAGCACTTGTACCGGGATTGATATCAGATGTTAATGGTAGTTTTAGAACTAATGGCGGTGATTATTATAGTGTAAAACGAGAAGATTATACAAAAAATGTAGAAGAAGCTAAAAAATTATTGTCGGAAGCAGGATATCCTGATGGTCAAGGGTTTCCTGTATTAGATTTTAAAACTAATCCAGGAGAACATACTTCTATATTTGAAGCTGTTCAGCAGATGTGGAAAAATAATTTAGGAATAGACAGTACAATATCAAGTGAAGAATGGGCAGTATTTCAGCAAACTCGTTTAGATAAGTCTTATCTAATTGCTAGAAATGCTTGGGTTGGAGATTATGATGATCCTATGACATTTTTAGGTATGTTCTTAAGTCATAGTGCTCAAAATGTAGAAGGTTATAATAATACAGAGTTCGATGCTTTGCTTAACGAGGCATCTTCTACAGGGGATAATAATGTAAGAATGCCTATACTTCATAAGGCAGAAGATTTGTTTATGTCGGAAATGCCTATTATACCTCTATATTTCTATACTTTGCCTGTACTTGTTAATCCTAATTTGAAAGATGTGCAGTATGATGTTTTGGGCAAACATAAATTTTTCTATGCTTATTTAGAAAATGATAAAAATTAAAAGTTGATTATATTTTATTATTTATAAAACAAGGGAGAAAAAATCCCTTGTTTTTTATTGTATATAAATATAGATTAATAACTGAATTTTGTTATTATAGTAGTTTTTGGAGGAAGTTTATATGTTTTTAAATAATTTTGATAATCTTGATTCTAAAGAAGTTTTCAGATGGTTTGCTGAAATAAGTAAAATACCTAGAAGATCTAAACATGAAAAGCAGATAAGTGATTTTTTAGTGCAATTTGCTAAAGATAGAAATTTAGAAGTATATCAGAATAAAGAAAATAATGTAATAATTAAGAAAGAAGCATCAAAAGGATATGAAAATATAGCACCTGTTATTATACAGGGACATATGGACATGGTTTGCGAAAAAACTAATGAGTCTAAACATGATTTTGATAAAGATCCTTTAGAATTAATAGTAGAAGGAGATGTTTTAAGGGCAAATGATACTACTTTGGGGGCAGATGACGGAATCGCTGTTGCTTATGGTCTTGCATTGCTTGATTCTAAAGATATACCTCATCCTGCTTTAGAAGTTCTAATTACATCCGATGAAGAAGATGGTATGTCTGGGGCATTTTCTGTTACAGATGAGCATTTAAATGGTAAAACACTTATTAATTTAGATTCTGAAGCTGAAGGTATTCTTTGGGTAAGCAGTGCAGGCGGTATTAATGCTATATCTGAATTTAATATAGAGAGAGAGGCAAATAATTATCCTGCATTAAAGATAGAGGTTACAGGACTTAAAGGCGGACATTCTGGTATGGAGATTAATAAACAAAGAGCCAATGCTATAAAAATATTAGGAAGAGTTTTGTATTCTGTGAAAGATTATATAAATATTGCATATATAGATGGCGGTTCTGTTCATAATGCTATAGCTAAAAATGCTTATGCTATTGTTACGGCAGAAGATACAAATAAAGTAAAAAATATTATAGAAGAGCTTTCTAAAAATATAAAATTTGAATATAGAATTGCGGACCCTAATATGCAGATATTTGTTTCAAATACTGAAAATGTAGAAGAATGCTATAAAAAAGAATTAACTAATAATGTTATAAATTTTATGATGCTATCTCCTGACGGAGTTTTTTATATGAGTAAAGATATAGAAGGCTTAGTACAGACAAGTGCTAATAATGGTGTTCTTAAAGAAAAAAATAATAAATTGACATTTAATATCTTTATTAGAAGTTCAGTAGAAAGTTCATCAGATGAAATAGTATTAAGAGTTAAGGCTTTATCTTCGATGACAAATTCTAATTTTATATATCAAGATGGATATCCCGCTTGGGAGTATGACCCTAATTCAAAAGTAAGAGATATAGCTGTAAAAGCATATAAAACAGTTACAGGTAAAGATGTTTCTGTATCTTCTGTACATGTTGGTTTGGAATGCGGTATATTAAAGAAAGCGTTAAAAGATGTTGATGTTATTAGTATGGGACCTAATATTTATAATGTTCATACACCTAAAGAATATTTAAGTATATCTTCGGTTGATACAATATGGAAAGTTTTGAAAGAAATTATTAAAAATATTAAATGATTAATTTGATGTTATAGTGTATTGTTTTTATTAGTACATTGATATATACTAATAGGCATTATAATATTATTAAGGAGCATTAATATGATTTATAATAATATACTTGATATGATAGGAAATACTCCAATAGTAAGGTTGAAAAATATTGAAACAAAATTCAATTTAGACAGTAATATAGAATTGTATGGAAAAGTAGAGAAGGTTAATCCGGCAGGATCAGTAAAAGATAGAGCAGTAAAACAAATATTAACAGACCTAATTAAAGAAGGTAAGCTAAAAGAAGGTTCTACTATAATAGAGCCTACTTCAGGAAATACTGGTATTGCTATGGCTGCTATTGGAAGATATTTAAAACTTAATGTTATAATAGTTATGCCTTCATCGATGTCTGAAGAGAGAAGAAAATTAATAAGAGATTATGGGGCAAAATTAGAATTGGTTGATGGAGGAATGAATGTTGCAGTTGAAAGAGCTAATCAATTAAAAGAAGAAATTCCTGATTCTATTATACCGGGTCAATTTACTAATAAATCTAATGTTATGGCTCATTATCTTACAACAGCCTCTGAAATATTTAAAGATATTGATGATGTAAATTATATATTTTCTGGAATTGGAACAGGCGGTACGGCTACAGGAATAGGAAAATATATAAAAGATAATAATAAGAATGCAAAAGTTATTGGAGTAGAGCCAGAATCTTCGCCTCTTTTAACTAAAGGCCATGCTGCTCCTCATAAAATACAGGGAATAGGTGCTAATTTTGTGCCGGAAATTTTGGATTTAAGTGTAATAGAAAAAATAATAGATGTTTCTAATGATAATGCTATAAATACAGCAAGAGAATTATGTGAAAATGAAGGTTTATTTGTAGGAATATCCTCAGGAGCTAGTGTTTATGCTGCCATAGATTTTTCTAAGCAAATTACCGGTAATGATAAAAAAATAAAAATGCTTTGTATATTGCCTGATACGGGTGAAAGATATTCTTGGAATTAATGGTGTACTTTTATGAAATTAAAGACTTTTAATGAACTTCCTAATCAAAAGGATATTAGGGATATAGTTAAACTTATAAGAGATTATGCGTTTCCTAATTTTTTTAGAGAAAGTCCTAATAGGGATATTATCAAAAAAAATATAGCCAAACTTTATATGAAAATAGTTACTAATGATTCTTCTTTACTAGATTTTATAGAGCAGCTTGATGATATTGTTGTAAGTTTAGAACATGATTTAGAGTTTTTTTATCAGTCAGATCCTGCTTCAAAATCTTATGATGAGATAATATTTACATATCCTGGATTCAGAGCGATATTTCATTATAGAATAGCACATATATTTTATAAACAAAATGAATATTTAATAGCTAGAACTATATCCGAATTTGCTCATTCAAAAACAGGTATAGATATTCATCCTGGAGCTAAAATAGGCGATTATTTCTTTATAGATCATGGAACAGGCATTGTTATAGGTGAAACTACTATTATTGGCAATCATGTAAAAATATATCAGGGTGTTACATTGGGAGCATTATCATTGACTAATGGCAGATCTTTGGAAGGTCAGAAAAGACATCCTACAGTATGTGATTATGTTACAATATATGCTAATGCTTCAATATTTGGCGGAAATACCACTATAGGTGCTAATACTATTATAGGAGCTAACTGTATAGTTTTAGAGTCTGTTGAAGAAAATAAAAGGATAACATTCAATAATAATATGTCAGTATAATTAATATATTTTGTATAAAATAAAGCCTGTATTCAGTTAGGATTCAGGCTTTTTTATTTATTATTAGAATTTAGGTCCGTATCTATATCCAAATTGTATTCCAATATCCACATTGCCGAATGTTTCATTTTCTACAACATTTAAGTATCTGCTTGTTTGAGACCAATAATTTCCAAAGTCGTATCCTATATAAAAACCTAAATTAACTGCTGAATCTATACCTACAAAGAATGAATAATCAAATACAGCTCTTATATAAAGTCTTGCATATATATCATGTTTTATTTCTATATTGCCTATTTCAGGCGTGTAATATGAAGAATTTGGAGTTAATGTAATTTTGTATCCTACATTTAATCCTATTGAACAAGAATAAAAATTAAATTTAGGCATTATTCCAAAATACAAATCATTATCTATAAATTTGTACCTTACTGTATCATTATATTTAGAATATTTAGTTTCGGTATAGCTGTATCCCATCACTCCTAATAAACTAAATCCCATTTTTTCTTTTATTTGAAACATATACCCAAGATTTGCCTCTATACCTCCTTGAAAATTGACTTTACCCTTAGGATTACCTTGAACTTCTACATTTTTATGAATAATAGTTATACCCATACCTAATGGAACATTAAATATTGCTTCAAAACCCCCTTTTACTTGTGTAAATGTTGTCTTACATATAATTATTAATAATACAATTAATGTAAATATTCTTTTTTTTAACATGTGAACTCCAATAAAATTACTCATATCACTATATAATGTTAATAATTTTTTTGTTATAGTCAATAAAAAAAATATTTTGAAAAAAAATCTTTACTTTTTATTATATTTTGTTATGTTTTAGTTACTTATTTGTGAAAAATATATTAGACTTGTTTCAAAACTACTTGACAAAATTATATATAAAATTTTTATAATTTATCAATTGAAGAATAATGTTTTATATGTTGTATAAATTATTATTTTAGTATATAAATATGCAGTCCTTTTGCTTCTTTGGGCCACCAAAAGAAGTGGGGTTTGGGGCAAAGCCCCAACTATAATTAAAAAAATATTAAATTAAAAAACTATAAGTATTAAGAAATTGAGTTTTGAAACAAGTCTATTATCTATTATTGGAAAGGTATGTAAAAAAATGAAAATCAATCTTTTTATTTTGTTATTTTGTATACTGATTGCATTTTTAATGTTCGGTATAATTTCATGTTCTAAAAGGTTAAATCCTTTTTATCCGGATGATAAAGTCATCAGTGCAAATACAGAGGAAGAGGTAGCAATAACTCCTATAGAATATCCTGATATTGGAGAAGATGAACCTGAATGGTTTTTAGAGCCTGAAGAACAAATTGAACCTTTCATGGAGCAGACTATAATTTTTACAAGTGAGGTAAATAATAATAGTGAAAATAGTCCTAAACATATATATAGAATACCTGGAATAACAGTTTCAGAAAAAAATACAATAATAGCAGTTGCGGATTATAGAAAAGACAGTTATTCTGATGTTGGTGTTATTAATTCAAAGCCTATAGATATTGTTGTAAGAAGAAGTACAGACGGCGGTAAAAGCTGGGGATCTGAGATAATTATTCCTCCAATTGCTAATAATAATTTAGAATCTCATGGGGATTCACTATTTTTTTCATGTGCTAATGGTGATTTAGTAGTTTTATGTGTTGCAGGCGGAGGATATGCTCAAAATATAGGCGGTAAATCTAAAATTATGATATCAAGGAGTACAGATGATGGAATTACTTGGAGTGATTGGAAACTTGCTGAAGGAAATGTTAATGGTTTTGGACAGGGTCTATTGTCTGGTTATGACAGAGGATTTGCAGCTTCGGGTACTGGAGCAAGACTTGCTAATGGCACTTTGATGGGGGCTATGCTTATAAGAAAAGGAGTGAATAATAATACAAGAGCAGCTGCTGTTATAGTTTCTACTGATAATGGCAATACTTGGACGGTTAGAAGTATAGTTAAAAGAAAATCAGGTGCACAAGATGAACCTAAAGTTATTACTCAATTAAATGACAGAAGAATTTTATTATCTGTACGCTCAGGACAAAGAGGCAATAGAAGGGTATGGTTTAGATCTAAAGCTGATTTGGGAGCTGATTGGGAAGAATTTACACCTACTGGAAATTTTTATGATGCTAATTGTAATGCAGAAGGTATTTTATTTACTTCTACATTAGAGGGATATGATAAGAATAGGCTTATACATTTAGCATTGGATTCTAATACAGATAGAAGAAACCTAACTGCTTTTATAAGTTATGATGAAGGTGCTTCTTGGGAAAAACAAAGAGTTTTAAATTCTGGAAGAGCTGGATATGCTGCATTGGCAAGATTAAATGACGGTACAATAGTTACTCTTAGTGAGGAACAGGGTGGACAATCAAACTTGCCTCAAAATTCAGGTAATGATCTTTATAATATTGTATTTAGAAGATTTAATCTAAGATGGCTTACTAATCAAAAAGATTTTTATACTCCGCCTGATAAAACTGCTATAAGAATATTTTAATTTAATATTATATAAGAGCATTAAAAAAGAGAGGAATTCTTATTTCCTTTCTTTTTTATTTATAGAATTTTATTGAAATAATTATAAATATAATGTACTATTATGTTAATTGAATTATGTTAATTATGTGATAAAAGCAAAGGATTTTTATATGGCTTCAGTAATTACTTTTGGGGAAATAATGTTAAGGCTTTCTCCTCCTTCAAATTTAAGGTTTGTACAGGCTAATTCTTATGATGTAAGATTCGGAGGAGGCGAGGCTAATGTTGCTTTTGCTTTGTCTAATTTTGGAGTTGATGCTTCATTTGTTACTAAACTTCCTAATAATGATATAGGTCAAGCCTGTATTAATGAGTTAAGAAGATATGGTGTTGATGTATCGAATATAGTTTTTGGCGGAGAAAGAATAGGGATATACTTTCTTGAAAAAGGAGCAAGTCAAAGAGGTTCTAAAGTTATATATGATAGGGCTAATTCCTCAATATCTAAGTGTACTAAAGAAGATTTTGATTGGGATAAAATTTTTGATGAAGCTAAGTGGTTTCACCTTACGGGAATAACTCCGGCACTTGGTAAAAATGTTTCTGAAGTCTGTATTGAGGCTTGCAAAAAAGCTAAAGAAAAAAATATTACAATTAGTTTAGATTTGAATTACAGAAAAAAATTATGGACATCAAAAGAAGCTAATGAAACTATGAGCAGATTAATGCCTTATGTTGATATATGTATTGCCAATGAAGAAGATGCTGAAAAAGTATTTGGTATTAAAGCAAAGGACAGCAATATTATAGAGGGTAAATTATCTCATGAAGGATATAAAGATGTAGCTAAAGAAATAGTAAATAGATTTAAAGTAAAAAAAGTTGGAATTGCTTTAAGAGGCTCAATTTCTGCAAGTGAAAATCTATGGTCTTGTATGCTTTATAATGGAGAAGAGTATTTCTTTTCAAAAGAGTATTTAATAAAAATAGTGGATAGGGTAGGGGGCGGAGATAGTTTTGCTGCCGGACTTATATATTCACTTTTAAATGGAAAAGATGACAGAGAAGCATTAGAGTTTGCTGCGGCTGCAAGCTGTTTGAAACATTCTATTGATGGTGATTTTAATATTGTAACTGTTGATGAGGTTATGACTGTTTATAACGGAGATGCTTCAGGACGAATACAGAGATAGTTAGAATTTATTTTTTATCCTTGACAATTTATATTCTTAATACTACAATTATTATATATATGAAAAATAAATAAACTAGGAGTTTTAAATTATGAAAGAAGCAGTTATAGCTATAGATATTGGCGGAACATCTATGAAAGGAGCTGTTATAGAGGAAAACGGCAATATTTTATATAAAGATAATTTTGATGTAAATCCTAGTCATACAACAGAGGAACATAAAAATGTTATTACAGAATTTGTTGAAAAATTAAAAAGCAATATGCCTAATGATTATAAAGCAGTGGGTTTAGGAATAGACTGTCCTGGTGTTATGAATAGAGAAACACTTCATATGGGAGGAGCTGAAAATATACCGGGACTTAAAGGATTAAAATTTTCAGATATTGGAGATAAATTTAATTTGCCTACAAGAACAGCTAACGATGCTAGTATGGCTGCTTTGGGAGAGGCAAAATATGGAAGCGGTAAAGAAAAGGCTTATCAGTCTGTAATGTTTATTACTCTTGGAACAGGAGTTGGAGGAGGATTTGTACTTAACGGGCAATTATTTACAGGTTCTTTGGGCGGAGCTGGTGAGATCGGTCATGTATTTGTAGTTCCTGACGGTGATAAATGTAATTGCGGTTCAAGCGGCTGTATAGAAAGATATGCATCTGCTACAGGATTTATTGCTATGGCTAAGCAGAAAATTCATAAAGGTGTTATTCCTACAACTTTAACTTATGAAGAATTAGATAAAGGTAAGGCTAAAGCTTTATTTGATGCTGCAAAAAAAGGCGATGAACTTGCTAAAGAAACTATTGATGAATGTTCTTATTATTTGGGCATGTCTATAGCACAGGCTTTGAATATGCTTGATTTGGATTTGGTTCTTATAGGCGGCGGACTTTGTAAAGATTTTGATATGATGATAGAGCATATTAATAAAGGTGTTAGAAATTATGGGCTTAGAATGATGGTTAACAATGTTGAAATAAAACCTGCTTCTTTAGGAAATGATGCCGGAGTTTTGGGATGTGCAGCTTTATTTTTTAGAAATAATTGATATTTATAATTGACTTTTTTTTATATTATGGTAATATATGGTAAGCCGATTATATTGGTAAACTTTTCCATAATAGCAAAATGTTCTTAAATTATTTTATAATTTCTAAAAATATAGAATATAAAAAAGACATTGTTACTTAATTTAGTAATCAAAGCATTATGATTTTTATACTGCTAATGTTTATATATGAAATTTATGGATAGGGTGCCTTAATCGGTACTCTATTTTTATTTTAAAGGATATGTTATGTCATTACCAGTTATGAAAGACCTTTTAGAGGCAGGCGTACATTTCGGACACCCAACTAGAAAATGGGATCCTAGAATGAAACCTTTTATTTTCCAAGAGAGAAATGATATTTATATCATTGACCTTATGAAAACTTTAACTTATGTTAAAAAAGCTCATGAAGCAGTAAAAGAAATGGCTAGAAACGGCGGAAATGTTCTTTTCGTTGGTACTAAAAAACAAGCCTCTCAAAGCATAAAAGAAGCTGCTGAAAAATGTGATATGTATTATGTTAATAACCGCTGGTTAGGAGGTATGCTTACAAACTTTGCTACTATCAAAAAAAGTATTGCCAGACTTAAAAAAATAGAAAAAGAAGAAGTTGACGGTACTTTTGATAAACTTCCTAAAAAAGAGGTTATTTTGCTTCTTAAAGAAAAAGAAAGATTAGAAAAAAACTTTGCTGGTATTAAAGATATGGAAAACTTACCAGATATGCTTTTTGTAATAGATCCAATGCAGGAAGCTATTGCTGTAAGCGAAGCTAGAAAATTAGGAATACCTGTTGTTGCTGTTGTTGATACTAACTGTAACCCTGAAGTTATAGACTATCCTATACCTGGAAATGATGATGCTATAAGAGCTATAAGTTTATTTGCAGGTGTTGTTGCTTCTGCTGTTATAGAAGGTCAGAATGAAGCAGGAAAAGAAACATTAGCTAAGCATGACAGTTCTTCTGAAGAGCCTGCTGAAGAAGTTTATGATAATAGTGCTACAGAAGCTGCTGAGGCTGTTGCTGAAAAATATGGTGTTTCTCAGGAAGATGATGAATAATTAATATAATTTGTTAATAATAAAATATTTAATATAAAAGGAAAAAATTGATGGCAAATATTAGTATGGATACTATTAAAGAGCTTAGAGAGCGTACCGGTGTAGGTATAATGGACTGTAAAAAAGCTCTTCAGGAAACTGACGGCGATATGGATAAAGCTATTCGCCTTCTTAAAGAAAAAGGTGCGGCTGTTGCTGCTAAAAAAAATGAACGTACTGTTAAAGAGGGTTCTATAGGTTTTTGCATTAATGATGATAGAACTAAAGCTGCTTGTATAGAACTTCAATGTGAAACTGACTTTGTTGCTAAAAATGAATTATTCATCAATTTAGCTAAAGAAATTGCTAACACTGCTATGGGTTTAGATGATGTATCTGTAGAAACAGTTCTAAATGCCAAAGCTTCTAATGGCGACACTATTCAAGGTATGATAAATGAAGGCATACAAAAATGGGGTGAAAAAACTGTACTTGCTGAAGCTAAAGTTATGAAAACAGATGGATTCTTCGGTACTTATGCTCACTTCAATAATAAACTTGTTGCTATAGTAGAATTTGATGTTAAACCTAAAGGCAAATGTCAGGAAATAGCAGATCAAATAGCTATGCATGTTGCTAGTGAAAAACCTCTAGCTTTGAATAGGGAAGGAATAGATCCTAATGCTGTTAAAGAACAGAAAGAAATCTTTGAAAAACAAGTAAGAGATGCTGGTAAGCCTGAAAACATGATAGAAAAAATTGTTGATGGTAAAATGAATTCTTGGTATTCTGAAAGCGTTCTTATAGATCAAAAATTATTTACTGACAACAAAATCACTATTAAAAGCTTGATAGATGAAATCTCTAAAGAAGCAGGTTCTCAAGCAACTATCAAAAACTTTGTAATTGTTTCATTAGGTTTATAATTAAATAATACCTTAAAATAAAAAATTAAGCGGATTATTATTTTTTAATAGTAATCCGTTTTATTTTTATAAAAACAAAAAAGGTTATGAATTATATCATAACCTTTTTTCTTTAATGAGTATAATAAATGAGTTATTAATTTCTTAATCGCTGAATGATATAACACCTTCAATGATAGCTTCAAATCTTTCAGGTTCAATAATCATTACAGTATCATCTACTTTCAAGTTAGGTGCGAAATCTCCTATACTTATCAAGAAAGAGTGAGCACTTTTGTATTGTCTTGCATATTCCATAAACTGATCCACTGTATCCTGACGCATAGGATATCCAGAAGTGTCTAATGCAAATGTACTCTTATATGACTGTCCTTCAGAACCAAATTTCTTAATAGTTACAAAGAATACTAATGTGTCAGATTTTTTAGTATGATCTGTAACTACATATCCGTTTAATGTTAATATTCTATAGAAGTATTTTTCAAGATATTCTATAATATCCATTTCTAATGCAGTTCTGAATGCATTATTAGCAATAATAGAACTGTAAGTTTTTAATTTTTGATCTACATCCAAGTATATATTTCTTACAGATTTAATTATTTCCCATTGTTTAACAGCCGCTTCAAACTGCTTATTTTTTACCAAAGTTTCAGCATATCTATATCTTTCATCTACAACTTTTTCATTTGGTATATTTTCTTTAGTTAAAACTTGTCCGTAATATTCTCTTGCTTTACTGAAATTTCCAATTTCATAATAAGAATTAGCAAGATTCAAAGATATAGTATCCTTATCAGATACTTCATTACTTTCATAAGCTATTTCTAATTCTTTTATTGCATTTTGGAAGTCTCTGCTTGAAGATAATATTTCACCTAAAAGCAAATGGTATTGAGGGTTTGTATTATCTAAAGAAATAGCCTTTTCTATATTTTGCTGAGCAGCATGATATGAACGAATTTTATAAAAACAAAATGCCAACATATATAATAACTGAGGATTGCTGTCATTTTGTGCCGCAGCTAATGATAAATATTTTTGTGCCTGAACCCATTCTTCATAGTTATAGCATACAAGTCCTGCTTTATATAATGAATCATAATCCTGATCCCTAATTTTAGTAATCATATCATATTCATCTATAGCTTTTTTACTGTTTCCTGTTTGTTCATATATTTTTGCTAAAAACTCTCTTACATTCAATTCTGTTAATTCTTTTGTAAAATAAGCTCCGTCTATCATATTTTGAAGGGCTGCCATAGCCAATATATATTGCTGTTGTTTATAGTACATATTAGCAGTCATCCATAATATATTAGCATCTTTTTTATATTTAGGGTCTAAAGTATTAATCTCCCGCATGGCTACATCATAGTTTTGTTCATTATAAGCCTGAACAATTTTTTTCAGTTTAATAGGGTATGAGCCGCTCTTTATAACATATTGAGTGGCAAAACCTAATAAAACAATTAATACTAATATTACAATTAATGAAGCTTCCACGGTTCTTATCCCTTTTATTCATAATATATAACTGGACTTCCAGTTTCTTCTGATTCATTTAAAGCATCTTTGATTTTTTTCATCATATTGTCTTTAATAACAAATACAGAAATCTTATTTGACATATTATGAGAAAAATCAAATCCGCTTACAGCTATAGATACATTAATATCTATAGATTCATCATTGTATTCAAAATTATAATTTTTCAATGCCTTAAAATATCTTTTTGTAGCTTTCCAAGCCTCTTCTTCATTTGCAAAAATTACAGAATATATAATACCTTCATAAAGCATGCATTGATTTTCACCTATTCTTGCATTTTTCTTTATCGCTTTTATAAGTTCATCTTCTAATTTTTTATAAGCAGTATTTCCATATTCTTCTCTTATATAGCTTTCATTTGATATTTTAAAACCTATAATACCTATAGCATGTTTATATCTTTGTGAAAATGCGATTATATTTTTGATAGTGCTTGAAAATATTTCATATTCTGATTTATCCATTTTAACAACTTCATAATCGCTATTTTCATCATCTTGTATTATATCATCTTCTATACTGTAGCCTAAATTATATAATATAGTTTTATACATAAATATAATAAGTTTTTTCAAATTATATGATAACTGTATAGATATAAAAAACAACCCTATAGCTAATATACTGCTGTAAAAAGTATAATCTCTTTTATACAATAATTTTTGTATTTCCGGAACATAACTAATAGATAATATCAGTATGACGGAAGTAACAAGAAAAAAAAGTAAATTTTCTATTGTTTTAGAAATACCCGTATAACTTTTAGTAGGCTGCATTAATACTATAATGAAAGCATATAATATTGATATTCCAATCCATATCCATACCCAAACATCAAGAGTATACAATAAGTAAACAAAAAAATTCTGAATATTAGGTGATATCAATAATATGTATATAGGTATAATTACAGCACTATATATCAAAGTGCATATCATAGCGGCAAAAAAGCCGTATATATATGATTTAGATAAGTTTATTTGTTTATCTTCCATAAATAGTTCCTAATTTTTTCGCCATATTGCATTATTAAATTTAAGTTTAGGCTGAGCAAATACTTTCATCATTTTTTCTAATTCTATCTTATTAGAATAGATAGCATATTCAAGTCCTTTTCTGCCTTTACTTATAGCCGAAATAAAACTTTCTTCTGTTATAGCAACTGCATTAGCTCCTAACATAAAATATTTAAATACATCAGCCCCATATCTAGGAGATTCAGTAAGCCATAATAACTGCATTTTATGACTATTATGCAAATTACATGCTACTCTATTAATAGTATCGGCAACTTTTTCCATACCTTTTAATGCATACCTATTATTATTTGAAAAATATACAGCATTTGCATGTGCTGAATTAATATGATGTATATCATTTTCATTAGATATCCCTTTAATTATTACAGGTATATCTATTTCTTTTATCAATTTTGACAATTCTTTTTCGCTTCTTATATGTATCTTATTATTGGAGTTAATATTATAACAATATGAGAAATCTATTCCAACAGCACAAGCACCATTTTTTTCAGATTCTCTTAATCTTTGAAGTAAAACATCTTGGGTATTATTACCATCAATCATAATAATACCTCTTTTTTTATCTTTTACAGTTTTTACAGATAATTCAAATAATTCTTCATTATTAAAATCATTTAATATAGCCAATACTTCGCAATTAGACGCACTATCCATTACAGTTTCATAATATTCTCTTATATCCATTATGCCGTCTATTACTTCAGTTAAATTATGTATTGTATCTATAATTACAGGCTGAGAAACATGAGTATTAAATAATGTAGTTTCTAATTTAACTTCTTTTTCTTCATGTATAATACTTGGATTAAATGAATAATTTGAAAGTCCTGTTTTTTCATCTATATTATCTTCAAATAAGTAATCTGCATTATGTTTTGATGCTAATTTTTCCTGAGCTATTCTTTTTATTTCTTCTACTGTTATACTTTTTTCATCTGTAAGTTTGAAATGAACAGCATTTATAGCTTTATTTGCTATTGCTACAGCCTCATCTCTTGTTTTTCCTACAGTTATAACATTACCTGCTTTTTCCAAGTTATTTGTAGGTGTTACTAATATATCTCCTGTTTTTGTTTTTATAAATACTTCTTTAACACCTTCTATTTTTTTAGCATTTTCAACCCCTTCAATAGATTCTATTATTCCTGTACCAGGAAGAAATGCTTTTTCAACGGAAACTTTATCCCATTTAGGTTTTAAATCGCTTGGGGGATTTCCTAATGCTATTTCTATTGCATTTTTTATTAGATTAACACCTGTAGAAAGAGGGTAGGTATAGGCACTCATAAATCCGCCGGATAATCTTGCCGCAATTTCTCCAACCATAGCACCATTTTTTGTTACTTTAATATCACCTTTAGCGGCTCCAATTTTCAAATTTAATGCTTTTATACCAGCTTTCATTACATTTATAGCATCATCTATCTTTTCTTTTTCTAATGCTGAAGGCATAATATGACCGGTTTCTATGAAAAATGGAGGAAACTCTATTATTCTATCAGCAACTCCTGTAACATATATCTCATCATTATATATAAGCATATCAATAGATAGTTCCGGACCGTCCATAAACTCTTCTACTATTACTTCCCCCGAAGGCGAAGCACTTTTAGCTCTGTTAAATGCCGCTAATATATCGCTTTCACTTGATACTTTCATTACACCGCGGGCCCCCATATTATCAGCAGGCTTAACAACAACAGGAGTATTTAAATGCTTATATGCCTCCATAGCTTCTTCATAATTCCATACAGGAAAGAAATTCGGCTGAGGTACATTGTTCTTTTTGAATCTTTCACGCATTCTTATTTTATTTGACGCAGCATAAGCATCTTCAAATCTATTTCCAGGAAGTCCTAAAGCATTGGCAACTGCAGCAACAGTAGAAGAAGCATCAGTACCTACAGTTATAACTCCATGTATTTCCATTTTCTGACTTAAATCTCTAGCCGCTCTTACACTTCCATCAACATCTCTAGTAGAAACTACCATAGGATAATCAGCTATTTTCATTCCATGTGCATCTTTATTATAATCAAAAACTATTGTGTAAAGTCCCATTTCCTGAGCTATTTGTATTGCAGGTACTTGCAATAAACCAGCACCTATTATTATTATACGCTTGCCTTTCATATAAATATTGCCTTTTATAATTAATTTAAAATATTCCTATATAGTGTTATTAATATCGAAATTTTAATACCAAACTAGAGAATTTTTACTTACTTGTATTAATATTATTGAATTTTAGTAAATATATATTATAATGCTTAGCAAATATATTTTCATTAAAAAATTATTATTTAACAGATACTAGTAAAGGATTGCCTTTGGCACCTGGAGGATTTATTATTTATGACGCCGATGAATATGATTTGAATAATCAGCAAGTTAAAACATAAGTTTTGGATTTTCAAAATAATATTTATTTGGCATGGAATGGAAATTTTAATTCTGTTAGTAGTTCAGGGGAAGTTAATACTAATGATATTATAATGATGTTATATGGATTAATGCAAGAAATCTTTCTTCTTCTGCATCATCATTATCAAAAAGCAAAATGTTTGACTTTGATTATTTTGAATATAATAAAATTTATATAGATAAAGTATTAACATCTGAAGAAGTTATGAAAGCTAAATCTAAAAAATAAATATTAATAATATTTCATAAAATTAGGCTGCTGTTTAATAAATAGCGGTCTAATTTTTATAATAATTTTTGTATTGTACGCGAAGTGGGTAGGGGAATACTTTCCTAAATTATAAATAAAATTAATTTTGAAATAAGTATATTAATATAGTATTATTTCAAGATAAGAATAGGCATGTTTCAAAACTATTTTAATATTATTTATGATAATTATAGTATTGAAAATTTATAATGCGGCTTTGCTTATAACAATTCATCCGAGTCCAAGTTGTTTTATACGGTGAGCATGCCTTACTTTGCGTTATTATGCTAGGCAAAGGACTGAGGATTTATATACAATAATTAATATTATCGATTTAATATAAAATAATAAATTTTAAGAAAGTCTAATATTCAAAACCAAATTATAGCTACTGCAATTTTGTAAATTCATACAGTTAGTAACGGTTAATATTAGAAATATAGAATATAATTTTATTTACAGTAATTTTATCTAAATATGCGTTTTGAGACAAGTATAATATATTATTGGTAAAATAGAAAATATAAGCTATAAAATAAAGCTGCAAATAATATATAGTAATATGGTAATTATTAAGTCTTTATAATGATTTATATAATAGACTTGTTTCAAAACTCAAATTTTTAATATTTATAGTTTTTTAATTTAATATTTTTTTGATTATAGTTGGGGCTTTGCTGCGAAGCACACAGTCGTGCCAAACCCCACTTCTTTTGTGACGCCTGTCCGCCTTCGGTGTGGCACATACGAAGTACGCCTTCGGCGAGAAGCATATGAAGTACGCCTGCGGCGAAAGACTGCATATTTATATACTAAAACAATAATTTATAAAACATATCAAACATTATTTTATAAATTATAAAATTACGAAATTTTCATATGTAATCTTGTCAAGTAGTTTTGAAACAAGTCTAATAAAAATAAGCTGTTATAATTATTAAATAATTAATAAAAGTCTTGTGTATGTGTGATAATTTAGTCATTACTATAAACAATGACTCTAAGTAAGAAGAAAGGAAAAAATAAATCTATGCTAAATGAATAGTTATTAATAATAAATAAAGGCAGTAGTAGAATTGAGAAATATTTAAAGTATAGCTGATGATTATTATATTTATTATTATATGGTATAAAGTTTTGGATATTCAATATCAATGATAAAAGCTGTAAGTTGTAAAAAGAATAAATTTATATTCCGATAATGTATATTATGTTAACTTAAGCATGTTATTTTTTATAGACTTTATTATGATATTGATAATAAAGCTATCATTATGGCAATAGATATAGATTATGTTTTTATAAATAAAAAAATTAAAAAGTCAATACATAATATTTATACAAGCAATTTTCATTAACAATTGAACTTTTTTATATATTATAGTATAATCTATCATTAATAAAGAAAAATAAAATTACGGATATGCACTAATGAAAAAAATAACACTTTTTTTAATATTAAGTTTAATAATTATATCATGCAAAAATGACGGCGGATCTATATACGCTATGGAAAAAAGATATAATAATTTCCTCAATATACTTCCAACTGATATAAGGAATGATTATACTTTAGAATCTGATAAATACGGTAATATGTATAAAGAATGGATTAATGAGTTCAATACTTGGACTGAAAATATACTAAATACAGAATCTCAAAGAGAACAAGAAATATCAGCAAGGATCACACCAGACAAGATAGAATATGCTCTAGAAACTTTAACAAGTAAAGACTATGAAAGAAATCTTCCCGTAGAACTTATGTCTAAGGTAAAGGCACATACAGATGAATTATCCTTAAAAATAGAAGAATTAGAAAAAGATGAGGCTTTCTCTAATAATATGATAAAACTAAAAAAAGATGAAGCTGTAGAAAACTTTACTACAAAAGATACTATATTTTACTATGTTTGGAATTATTTAATAACAATAGACAGACCAAGACGTTTTCAGTGATATTGATTTTTATTATTCAAACGTAATATTTTCCTCATTATTATTTTATAGTAATTTTAGTATAATTATATTATGTCATTATAGATAGTATAAATATTTATAGTGTGTGTTGTTAAAAATGGAATAGATTTTAAAACATTATTTTTATAATTGATAAATTATGAAAATTTCGTGTTAAAGTACTTTTGAAACAAGACTAATATATAATAATGCATATACCATTATTTATTTCAGGCATATATTTTTTATGTGTATTATGTTAATATAGTTTGTTTTGCTTATGATACTTGTAATAATGCTTAGTAAAATTTTATTATTAAAATATTTTAGTATTATCCCATAGCCTAACTTAATGACATCATTTTTGATTTTTTTATTTTAAAAAACTTTAGGAATTGCCTAAAAAGCTGCTGCCTATTCTAACCATATTTGAACCATGCTTTATGGCTAACTCATAGTCCGATGACATACCCATTGAAAGAATCGATAAAGTATTATCATATTTTTTATTTATTTCTTTATATATTATGTTAAGTTTTTCAAATTCTTCTTCTATAATATTAGTATCTTCAGTATCTTTTCCTATTGCCATTAATCCTTTTACTGATACATTACTCATTTTTATAATATTCTCATATACCCCTATATATTCATCTGCTGTAAATCCGCCCTTCTGGCTTTCATCGCTTATATTAAACTGAAGCAGTATATTTTGTATTTTATTATTTTTTAATGCTTCTTTATTTATACATTCTGCTATCTCTATAGAATCTACACTCTGTATTAAATCCGCATATTTTACTATGTATTTTACTTTATTGCTTTGTATACGTCCTATAAAGTGCCATTTTACATTGTTTTTTATTTTACCTACCTCACCTACCCTATCCCTCAAACTCTGTGCCTTACTCTCTCCTAATGGCAAGTCTATATTTAATGATAAGAACTCTTTTATTGTTTCAATAGAAGAATATTTACTTACTGCTACTAAAGTTACATCATAATTTATATTATACTTTTCTTTTGCTCTGTTAATATTATCTTCTATCAAATTATATCTTTTTAAAATTTCATCTTTGTTCATAATAAAATGTCCGCAAATAAATAACTTGCCTTATTATAAATCTTTTTCTTTTTTTTTCAATAAAGTAGAATTTTATTAAAATACTATATAGTAATACATATATTAATGATAAATAAAATAGTAAAGCAAAATTATAAAAATACGATTTATTATATATTGAAATTTTATCTGATTCATGTTAAGTTAACATAATATATTAGAAATAAATTATGGAGAAAAATAAATGAGAGTTCAAGACAGAAGAAACAGAGAGATGAATTTAAACAGTATACTTATGACTTCACAAGATGCTTCAATGGCTTCCTCTATGAAAGTAGCGGTATCATCATCTCCATTTGCAACAATGCTTGAAGAAGAAAAAGAAATAAAAAGATACTCTTATGAATTAGATGAATTAAAAAGACAAATATACGATGCTGGAAACATGCTAGAAAAAAGTGCCAATATAAAAGATTTTCAAAAATTTAGAGATTTGATAAGATCATTAACAGACAAATTAGTAAAAGATGCATACAGAATAAGAATAGTATCATCATATATGAGAAGAGGACGTGAATATCAGGTTGTTTCAAAAATTAATGAAGAACTTGATTCATTATATAAATTAATTATGACAGAGCAGAAAAACCATATAGCCATAGCCAATAAGGTTATGAGACTTAAAGGTTTAGTATTAGATTTAATGTCATGAATATACTAGCATTCGATACAGTATCTACTAGCTTTTCTATAGCTATTCAAAAAGAAGATGGTTCAATAATAGAATACAATAAAGAAGATGTTAGAAATCATAATGAGGAAATACTGCCTGTTTTAGATAACTTTCTAAAAGTAAATAATTTCCCATTGGATAAAATAGATTGTATTGTACTTGGTATTGGTCCTGGATCTTTTACTGCATTGAGAATAGCATTTGCAACAGTAAAAACAATTTGCTATACTAGAAATATTCCTATAGTTGGAATTTCAAGTTTAGAAACTTTATATAAAAATATTTCTGAAAAAGAAGGTATAAAAGCTGCTATGATAGATGCTAGAAAAGGCAGTATCTATGCTAATATATACAATAATGATGAAAAAATAGCAGAAAATACCGACCTCACCTATCAGCAATTTATAGATATAATTAATTCTATTAAAAGTTCAGGTAAAAATATTACTTTATGCGGAGATGGATTTTATAAAAATCAAGATTATTTTAAAGAAAATTTAAAAGACTATAAAATAAATAACTTGGATAAATCTTTCAATATAATAAGAGCTTCTAATAGTATAAAATTATCAATGCCAAGAATAAAGTCCAATAACTTTGATAATATTTTCAATTTACTCCCTCTTTATTTAAGAAATAGCGAAGCTGAAAATAAAAAAAATCAATAAAAAATTGCATAATTCCTATTGATTGATAAAAATATATAAAAAATATACGATAATTATTACGATATATGAAAAATATATCTTGACTTCAGAAAAAATATTGTTATTATATATATGTATTATAATATATTCGTAAAATAATGTTGGAGTTTGAAAGTGAGAAAATTGCAATCCTTGAAAGTAAAAATACCATTTTTTGTAATGTTGCTTGTTACTGTAATGACAATTATATTGGTTACACTTCTTATTAGAATAGGTTCTCAAGGTATTAGAAGTTCTGCCATATTTGGTTTTGAATCTACTACCAAGGTATATTCTAGAATGATAAATGTATGGCTAGAACAGTCAATATATACATCTGAAGCCATAAGTAGAGGGTATCCTCAATTAATAACATTCCTTCAAGATAGAACTCCGGAAAATAGGACTCTTCTTGAAGCAAGTCTTAAAAATGTTGTGGCAAATAATAGTAATATACAAGGTATTGTTGTATTAGATGCCAATGGAAATGTTGTATCTGATAGTTTAGATGGTAAGGTTGTTAATTCTTCAACTACAAGAAATTTTGCCGGAACAGGAGTATGGCAAAAGGTTATGTCAGGTCAGTCTGCTGTTCTTTCTTCAGTAGATCTTTCACCTGCTGATAATACTAAATATGTAGTAAAGATTTTCTCACCTGTAAAAAATGCATCAGGAAATGTAGTTGGTGCAATATCAACAATGATAGATTGGCTGGCATTTATAGATAAAGAATTGAATCTTGTTAAATTTGGAAATACAGGACACCCATTTATTGTAGATCCTGAAAGATGGGTTATAGCTGACCCAGTACCTTCGCATGTTAGAAGTGAAGTTTTAAGAAATGCTGATTATATAAAATATGCTGTTGAAAATGAATCTGGATATTATGAGTTTAAATCTCCTTTTAATGGTAAAGACTCTATAGCTACTTTTTATAGAGAACCTGTATCAGGCTGGTCTGTTGTTATGAGTATAGAATCTGATGAGTTGTTTGCTCATATAAATGCTATGAAAAGATATGCTGTTATAGGTACAATAGTAATACTTATTATAGCTTCTATAGTTATAGTATTCTATATAAGCAGAATAACTAACATATTACACCTTCTTGCTGCCGACTTAACTATACTTTCAAAAGGGGATCTTAGTTGGTCTACTCCTCCGGGATTTGAAAATAGAAAAGATGAGTTTGGCGAAATTGCTGTTGCTTTAATAAATATTTTGGATCAATTAAATGAAAAAGTAAAAATAGTATATGACAGTGCCTATACTGTAAAAGCATCTGCTAATGAAGTGGCACAAGGTAATATAGATTTATCAAATAGAACTGAAAATCAGGCTTCAGGACTTGAAGAAACAGCTTCTTCTATGGAAGAAATAGCTTCTACAATAAAATCTTCTGCTGAACATACTTTAGAAGGTAATAATATGATGATTAGTTCTAAAAAAGCTATTGAAGAGGCTGGCAGAATTATAGAAGAAAGTACTCAGAATATTGAAGCAGTATATGAATCAAGTTCTAAAATTAGTGCTATTACTAAAATAATTGAAGATATAGCATTCCAAACTAATATACTTGCACTTAACGCTGCAGTAGAAGCGGCAAGAGCTGGAGAACAAGGAAGAGGTTTTGCGGTTGTTGCTTCTGAGGTTAGAAACTTAGCACAAACTACTCAAACTTCTGTTAAAGATATTACTACTTTAGTTGCAGATTCTGAGGAAAAAATTGCTGCTGCTACAGAGACTGCAAGAGAATCTAAAGAAATATTCCAAAATTTGAGAACTCAAATAGAAGAAACTGCAAAAATTATGCAGGATTTAAGTTCTACTGCTATGGAACAGCAGGCTGGTGTTGATCAAGTTAATATAGCTATTACTCAAATGGATATGACTACTCAGCAAAATGCTGCTTTAGTAGAGGAATCTACTGCTGCTTCTGAAGCTTTATTCTCACAAGCTGAAGAATTGGTAACTGCTATGGAATTCTTCAAATTAAGAGGCGCTAATACTAAGAGGAATATAACAAAAGTAGAAAGAAAAAAATCTTCTCCAACTACAGATGCAAAAGCAGTTCAAGAAAATAAACCTGCATCATCAAAATCAAGTTCTGCTTTTAAACCTTCAAAACCAGAGTTAAAAAGCCCTATTAAAAAACATCATGAAGAAAAAATGCCTCAAATGCCTGCTAAAACAGTAAAAGACAATGAATTTGGAAATACATTTGATACTTCTAAAGATACTTCTGATGGATTTGAATCATTTTAATCTTTATTAAATAATAATAAAAAAGCGATAGTAATTTTCTATCGCTTTTTTATTTTAACATTTTAAATTTCTTTAAATATTTCTTGTATTATATTATCAAAATTATTATCTTCACATTTTATGGATACTACTTTATTTTCATCTATACTAAGTCTGTATGCCCTATCATAATAATAAAGCATATTAAGTACGCATTCATATATCTTTCCATTATTAAGCAGCTCTAAAGATTCTTTTAATCTTTCTCCTCCTAATCGCTTTCTTATCTTTATAATAGATTCTTTAAGATCTTCAATATCATATTTTCCGTATGTATTAACTATATATTCAGCTCGGTATTCCTTTGGTATATCTAAATATATGATTTTTTTAGCTTCTCTCATCTTATTAAATAAAGATTTAGGTATTGCCCTTCTGCCTATAAGCAGGCTTTCATCTTCAAACCAAATTGTAGAATCAATGTCATACTTTAATAGTTCATAAGATAAGTTATTTTCAAATTGTTCCTGAGATGGCTGTTCTCCCTCATTTATCCAGCCAAATGCTGAACCTTTATGTTTTGCTATTTTTTCTAAATCTATTACATTATAGCCCATATCTTTTAATTTATTTAATATCAATGTTTTTCCGCTTCCTGTTCTTCCTGTAAGCAAATATATTTTATAATCTCTTTCAAATGAAGCCAGCACATAGTTTCTATATCTTTTATATCCGCCTTTAAGAATATAAACATCATATCCATAATTTGAACAAAGCCAAGCAGTAGATTCGCTTCTCATTCCTCCTCTAAAACAGTGCATAAGTATTTTATTGCTAGAATTATATTTTTTTGCTATTTCATCTATAGATTTTAATATATCAGTCATTCTAACAGATACATACTCTAATCCTTTTAATATGGCTTCTTTTCTTCCTATTTGTTTATATATAGTTCCTACATCTTTTCTTTCTTTATCATTAAATAAGTATACATTATAGGCATTTGGAATATGGGCATGATTATATTCTATCGGAGAGCGTACATCTATGATAGGTAATTCATCATAATTTGCCAATTTTAAAAATTCTTCTATATCAATAACTTTAACCATAATAACCTCTTATATTATTATGATAAATATAATATAGAAAAACTTAAAAAAGTAAAGACATTAATTTATAACATAACTATATAAAAACCAATAATGAGAAAAAGATCCCATTAATACAAATATATGGAAAATATCATGAGTAAATTGCTTAGTTTTATCATTGCATTTTTTACCCAAAGCATATAGAAAAGCTCCTATAGTATAGAATATTCCTCCCCATATAAGCCAATTTAAATGCATAATATAAAATCTGTTCATTAAAGGTTTGAAAGCAAATATAATTATCCAACCCATCAATATATATAAAATAAGCCTCAAAACTATATTTTTATATTTTATTACCGTATTAGATAATATTCCTATTGAAGCACAAGACCATATAACTGATAATATTGGTATGCCTATATTTTTTGGCAGTGAAAATATACAAACAGGAGTATAAGTGGAAGCAATAAACACATATATTCCTATATGATCGAATTTTCTGAATATCTGTTTGACATTGCCGTCAGGAAAGAAATGATATAAAGAACTGAATGTATACAAAAATATTATTCCAACTCCATAAATAATTATTGGTATAGGATTCATTTTTATTTTGATAAGCATGAGAACAAGTCCAGCAATTCCAAGCAAAGCACCTATTCCATGAGATATTGCAGAGTATAGCTCCCCTATTTTTTTTGATTTGTGATATTTATTTTGTATATCAACATAAACAGCACTTTTCTCCATATACATTCTCCTAATTTATATATATAATTTTAATGAATAAATAAAAAATATAAATGGAAAAAAATAACTATATTATTATATTATTACTAGCATATTATAACTATATAATAAAACTAATAATACATTTAATACTTATATTAGAATAATCTGCCTATAATTTCTAAATTATTCCAATCAATTTCATGCTCCATAGGTATAGGATATGAATTCCAATCTACATTTATAGCCGGTATCCATTCTTTACCCATTCCGTAACCATTTTTTCTAAGCCAATGAGATAATCTGTCTTTATAATCTTCTCCATAAGTTTTTGCTATATATAAATTACCTGATTTGAATGCTAAACCTATAGGCAAATAAATACTTCTGTCAGAAAATGTACTATTAAAATAATAATTCATATATAGTGTAGAATAATCATTTTTTTTTAAAGCATCTTCATATAAATTGAGTGATGGCAGACTTTCTATAATATAACTTTTTAATGTAGAGTTTTTATAATAAAATGCTTCATCTGGATCTTTCATCAGAAATAATTTATATTTTATTTTTGATTTATAACCATATACAATATAATCCAAGTTGGCATTTTTATCAAATTTATAAATATTTTGATAAATATCTGATGATGATTTATTAGCTACATATTCTTTCCAATATGAAGCATTATTGTTTAAATAAATTTCCGGTGCAGTTAAACATGATATCATAAAAAAAAATAATGGAAATAATAAAAATAATTTCATAATGAACTGCATATATATTATTAAGATTATATCATATACTATATGAAATATTTAGCAACTAATTTTAGAGTCTAATAATTGATATTTTTTACATTATTATTAAAAATAATACTTGCAATAATATCAACTTAAAAATAAAATATAGTAACTTTAAATATTATAATTTATTGTAATTAAGCGGAGATATTATATAAATGGTAAAAAATATAGCTTATATAAAGTTCAGAGGCTCCAATATAGGGAAATTTGAACATTTGCATATAGAAAATATAAAAGTAAAAGATGCCTGTGTTATAGAAACAGATGAAGGAATAGAAATAGGACATGTACTAAATTTTGAGGATATAGATTCAGACTTATTGGAAGAGGATAATAATACAAATTCTGATAATTCATCAGAAAATAATGAAGATATACAAGAAGAAAATGAAACTGAAGAGGAGATATCTGAAGAATTAAAAGATATTGCTGCTAAGGAAGAAAATAATAACATAAAAACTAAAAATAATAAAAATAAAATATTTAATATTTTAAGAATAGCAGATGAAAAAGATTTAGAACAATATAAAATTAATATGGAAGATGCAGCTGAAGCTTTTAAGATATGCAAAGAGAAAGTAAGTAATCATAATTTAGATTTAAAATTAATAAGCTCTTATTATTTTTTGGACAGAGCTAAACTTTTATTTGAATTTATAGCTGAGGAGAGAATAGATTTTAGAGAATTAGTTAAGGATCTTGCAGCACATTTCAAAACTAGAATAGAATTAAGACAAATAGGCGTAAGAGATGAGGCTAGGTCTATAGGCGGATGCGGAATATGCGGAAGAGAATTATGCTGTAAAGTAATAAAAGGAAAATTTGAAACTATAACTATAAAAATGGCAAAAGAACAGGGTATGCTTTTAAATACAATGAAAATATCAGGACAATGCGGAAGACTTATGTGCTGTCTTGCTCATGAATATAAAGCTTATTGTTCTCTTAAAAAAGATTTGCCTAAAGTAGGAACCAAATTAGTATTTAATAATGTACCTGCTTTTATAAAGGAATTAAATCCTTTAAATAAAAAATTATTAATAGAAACAGAAGATAAAAGGCTCATATATATTAATGTGAGTGATTTGAAAGCAAATGAGGAAGGTTTCTTAATAGCTAGTATTAAAGCGGAATAAAAATATTCTATAATATTAGAATTTTTATTAAAAATAATAAAAAATTAGTTTGAGCTGATACAGGCAGGTGATTTAATTTATTTAAGTAAGGCACTTACCTGCTAGAAATAATAAAAAATTAAATGGAGATTAAAATATGTCAAAAAAAGTTATGTTAAGCGGGATACAGCCGACAGGTTCTCTTCATATTGGTAATTATCTTGGGGCTTTAAAGAATTGGGTTGATATACTTAATGATTATTATGGATTTTTTTGTATTGTTGATTATCATGCTATAACTATTGAATATGATGTTTCTCAAATGCAAAAAAGAATAATAGAAGCTGCTATTGAATATTTAGCATGCGGTCTTGATCCCAATAAATGTTCTATATTCGTACAATCTGATGTGAGGGCACATACAGAACTTGCTTGGATATTTAATTCTATTATACCTGTAGCAGAACTTGAAAGAATGACTCAGTATAAGGATAAATCAAGAAAGAATGCTGAAAACATTAATGCAGCATTATTAACCTACCCTTCTTTAATGGCTGCTGATATTTTACTTTATCACCCAGATATAGTGCCTGTTGGAGAAGATCAGCAACAGCATGTAGAGCTTACTAGAATGATAGTGAGAAAGTTTAATAATAGATACGGTGAATATTTTAAAGAGCCTAATACTTATCATGGAAAAGTATTAAGAATATTGGGTTTAGACGGACAAAATAAAATGAGTAAGTCTTTGAATAATCATATAGCATTATCTTTAACTGCTGAAGAAACAGAAAAATTGATAATGCAGAAAGCTATGACAGATACAAATAGAAAGCTTAAAACTGATGCCGGTAATCCTGATATATGTAATGTTTACAGTTATCATAAAATATTTTCAAGCGAAGAAGAGCAAAAAGAAATATGTGAAGGCTGTAAAAATGCCTCTATAGGATGTGTACAATGTAAAAGAATGCTTGCCAAAAACATTAATAATGAATTGATGCCTATAAGAGAAAATATCAATAAATATTCTAATGATAAAGATTATGTTTATGATGTACTTAAACAAGGAGCAAAAAATGCTTCTGAAGTGGCTGAAAAAACATTGTATGAAGTAAGAAATTTAATGGGTTTAGTTGACGATAAAAGAAAATAATTGAAAAAAAGGGGCTTATATATAAGTCCCTTTTAAAAAAATTAATAACTTATCTTTTAAAAATATATCTATTAATATTTTCTACATGTTCTTCATAAGTAACTGAAAAAGCATGCTTTCCTGTTCCATCAGCAACAAAGAAAATATAATCGGTATCAGCCGGATCTAATGCAGCCTCTATAGCCTTAGCACCAGATGAACATATAGGACCCGGAGGAAGACCTGTGTTTTTATATGTGTTATAAGGATGCTCCATGCGAAGGTCAGCATATTTAAGATTTGGTTTTTCTATATAATCACCTTTTACTAATGTCATAGCATATATTGTTGTAGGGTCGGCCTCTAGTCTTTTATCAATATTTAATCTGTTATAGTACACCGAAGATATAAGTTTAGGGTCATCTAAAGGTCCCATCTCTTTTTCTACTATTGATGCCATAGTAAGCACTTCATGTACATTCCTGCCAATTTTTTTTGCTCTTTCCTCTAAGTCAGGAAATTGTTTGAAAAGCGAATCTATCATATAAGTAACTAATACTTTAGTAGGATTTCCTTTAACTATATAATATGTAGATGGAAATATATAGCCTTCAACACTGTCAGAAGGAATATTGTATTTTTGTAATATTTCTTTGTCATGGCAAACTTCTAAAAATTCTTTTTTGGTAGTAAAGCCTTGAGCTTCAAGATAAGTACCTATCTCATAAATATTTTTTCCCTCGGCAATAGTAAGTCTTACCATAGCTTGTTTTCCGCTATTAAGATGCTTCATAATGTCTATCATACTCATATTTCTATTAACTTCATAATATCCGCTTAAAAGTTTTCTGTCATATTTTAGATATTTTGCAAATGCTATGAATATTTTAGAATTTCTAATAAGACCCTGAAGCTCTAATTTTTTAGCTATTGTAGAAGCACCCTCACCTTGTTTTATTTCAAAGTATACTTTTTCATCATCTCCGCCTACAGGGCTAATCATATACTGAATAAATGCTACGGATGAAGCAGATACCACAGCAGCAAGAATAATTAATATAATAAATAGCTTTTTCATAATTTTCTCATTTTATGTTATATAATTATTTTTCTATATTTGTATGTATATCATTTATAGATATTTCTTTTTCTTCTCCGCTATCCATATTTTTTAATTTGCACATTCCTCTTTTAAATTCATCTTCTCCAAGAACAACAGCATATTTAGCATTTCTTTTGTTAGCAGATTTGAATTGACTTTTAATGGATTTAACAGCAAAATCATAATCACAGCTTATATTATTAGCCCTTAAAGACTGCATTACTTTTAAAACTTCATTTTCAGTTTCTTTGAATGCCACAATAAAAGCGTCAAGTCTATCAGTTATAATATTATTCTGATTTTCTAGTACAAGTAAAAGCCTTTCAATACCCATAGCACTTCCTACAGCAGGAACATCTTTTCCATTATTAAATATTCCTATGAGATTATCATATCTTCCGCCGCCAAGTATAGCACTTTGAGCGCCTAAAGCATTTGTTTGAACTTCAAAAGCAGTTTTTGTGTAATAATCAAGTCCTCTTACAAGCATACTATCAACAGTAAATTGCTGTCCTATTCTTGTAAGTTCTTCACATAATTTATCAAAATGCTCTTTACACTCATCACATACATAATCATAGAATTTTGGTATATCTTTTATTGTTTCTTTACACTTTTCATTTTTGCAGTCCAATATTCTTAATATATTACCTTCATATCTTTTTTGACATGTTTCGCAAAGCTCATCTTTTCTGCTTCCAATAGCCTCTTTTAATGCATTATTATAAGATGGCTTACACTTAGAACAGCCTACAGTATTTATTAAAAGGTTCACATTATTAATACCAAATTCTTTTAATACATTTATATTAAGAAGTATAATCTCAGCATCTATCAAAGGAGATGAATTCCCTATGCACTCAACTCCAAACTGATTAAATTCTCTATATCTTCCCTTTTGAGGACGCTCTGCTCTATACATAGTTCCCAAATAAAATAATTTATTTATAGCAAACTCATTTTGCATAGAGTTTTCAACATAAGCACGAGCCACAGAAGCAGTGCCCTCCGGTCTCAATGTAAGGGATCTTCCTCCTCTATCTTCAAATGTAAACATCTCTTTTCCTACAATATCAGTACCCTCGCCTATACCTCTTGTAAAAAGATCTGTATACTCAAATAAAGGCGTTCTTATTCTGCCGTATCCGTAAAGTTTTACTATATTTTTTATTTTATTTTCTATATATTCAAGCCTTTTAGAAGAATCATAGAAAAAATCATTTGTACCTCTAGGTTTTTTTATCTCCAACATATTCACTAATCCTAATTATTTTATTTTTTAATTTAAAACTTCCTGAGTTTTGCTGCTTCCTGCTTTATATACATTATTTGGCGGATCATATATAGGTTTTGAATTCCTAACTGCTCTAATTCCTGTTATTCTTTCTTCATAAGAAGGCATAGCTGACAAATCTTTAAACATTGTAGATGAATAGTCCAATATTTGAGTATTTGCAGGTTTTGATGAAAGTATTTTTGAAAATTCAGCTAATTTAGCATCATCTGCCGTACCTATTCTGCTTCTCCAATAAATAACAGTAGGATAATATCTATGATCTTCAGTTAAAGAAGAACCTACTTCGGCAAACAATTTATCAGCTTCATATAAATTATTATAAGCAAATAGATTAACAGCAGCTAAATAAAGTCTTGTTCTCATTAAGAGATTAGAATTGTCTTTTTTATTGTAAGCAAATGTTAAATCTGATTTAGCCTGAGCAGCAAATTCAGATGATATTCTTCCTTCATTTAAAAATCTTGAATAATATGCAACTCCTCTATAGTATGTATATTCTTCTACTGAGATACCCATATATTCATTATAAGGATTTGTATTAAACCATTCTGTTGCCACTTTAGCGGGTCTTGATAATACTTCTCTTATTATGTTTCTTGTATTTTCAGCGTTTCCATCATATTTGTTAGCAGGAGTATTTTCTTTGCCTACAGTTAAAGAAACATCTTCTTTTTTATTTTCTTCTTTAATTAATTCTTCTTTTATCTCCTCTTTTAGCTCGTTTATATCATTTTCTGTATTATGATCTTCTATTATTATAGAAAATAGATTATATTTATCCTTTTCAACTTTTACTGTATTAGTATATAATTTATCAGCAAAAGATATGTAAGCTTCATACATTCCTTCAGAAACCTCTATAACAAAATTAGTAGAAACTTCAGTATTAAACGAATAATCTTCTATATCAATATTTATAGGACCATTATTAGGATTTTTATCTATCAATATAGTTAATGGATATAAAGTTTCATTTATAGTTTCTATATTTGTAGGCTCTGGAATATCTTTTTGCTCCTTTGTTCCTCTTAGTATATTAGTTTTATATTCAACAGTTTCAGGATCATCTATAACTATTTCATCTACTATTTCTTTTTCTATTGAATTTATTTTTCTATTTGAAGGATATTCAGGAGTTATTTCGCTTTTAGCTATATCCTGAAGCTCGTCGAGTTCCTCTTTTTCTTCCGGTTCTATTTCAGTTTGTACTAAATCCATTTCAGCATCTTCATTTTTTTCTATTTCTTTTTCTATTTCATCAATATTTTTAGAAGGAGAATATCTTTCAAAAGTATCGAATTCCTGTGCAGTAAATACAGAAAGTCCTTCTTCTTCCGGAAGTATAGGAATAGAGTTTTTGATTAATGTGTAAACATCCATATTGGAAGTAGTCCATTCATAAACTTTCTGAGTCATATTTTCAGGAGATTGTAATTTTTTCATCATTTCATTTATAGTTTTATTTTCACCTGAAAAATAGTCATATATTTTATTATTTGGATTTTTTGACAGTATATTCAAAGTTTCATAATAGCTTTCATAAACCATTGGGGTAATATAGCTTAAATACATACTCCAATATATTGCAGTAGGATAGTGCGGATTTGAAGTTGTACAATTATCAGCATAGTATTTAAATATTCTTGATGGAAGTTCTTTGTCTCCCGGTAATATAGTAAGTATTCCGCCTAAATATAGGAAAGCTCTATCATTATAAGAATATACAGGGTCATTAGGAAGTTCTAAAGCCTTTCTAAAATCACTTGCTGCTCTATTAACTTCTGTTCTGGCACTTCCAAATTTTACAAATGATAAATATCTGCTTACTCCCCTATAAAAATCAAATACATATTCATTTACACCATATTCATCAGAATAAGAATTTTTCTTAAACCACTCTATAGATTTTTTAGGAGATTTATTTTGCAAATCTTCTATATAATCTGGGAATGTTATGCTATTTTGAGAAAATAGAGGGAAATATAGCATCAATAAAAATGCAATAACTTTTTTCATTGTTATCTCCGAATATTTTTAAACTATTCTTTAAAATATCGACATCTGTTAAAAAACTTAAGATATTTTACTATAAAAAAATATAATATCAAGTATAATAAAATATTTTTCTATATTGTTAAACTAAATATTAATTCGTATAGTGAAATGATAAGTATAAATAATTTACATAAAATATCATTTATATACAAAGTGTAAATTTGCAGTTTACATAAAAAAATATTATGATAATATAGAAAAAATTAGAATTTTAGGCGAATTTTAGCATCTTGATAAATTAAAACATTTAAATACTATTGACATATACATTAACATAATATAGAATTATGTTAATATACTATATTTACGGAGTTTTTTTATGACCCCTGTTCTTCAATTAATACTAACATTTGTTGTTCCTCTATTACTTATCGGTATATATAGCGTAGTCAATAGAAAAAAAAATTACGGCAATAATAATTTTAATGAAATGTTTGCTGAAGAAAAAGCTGTTTTGGAAGGTATTGTAGAAGAGAAAATTTCTGAGGTGAGAGATAATGCTATAGACTTAGAGATAGCAGTTAAAAAAGCTGGCTTTATAAGCAAATCTATGGAAGAAGACCTTGCCAAATTAAATAAAAGAATTGAGTCATACAAAGATTATAAAGCCGCAGTATCTCAGTATCAGGAGCAGGTTGATTCGCTTGAAGAGGCTTATTTAGAAATATTAAACAAAGTAGATACTGTATTAAAAGAAAGAAATACTATAGAAAAAACTTATAAAAGAATATCCGATGTTAAAGCAAAGATGACAGAATTAGAAAAGAATGTCGGATCCATACAAGATAAATTAATTGAATCTTATAATTCTAAATTAAATGAATTTGAAAGCGAACTTTATAAGAGATTTGATGCTCTTACTACTAATCTTTTAGCCCGCGATGCCCATTACAGCACTATGGCAGAACAGGAAAAAGAGAAAATATCAGCTCTTACAGAAGAATTTAAGCTTCATGTTGCTAAAAAAGAGGAATTATTTACTAATCAGCTTACTCAGCTTGCTGAAAGAACAGCCCGTCATAATATAGAACAATTAGCTGAATTATTTGAAAAAGGCAGAGATGAGCTTATAAACAAGTATTCATCATTTGCTGATGAGATAGATACTAAATCTAAAGATATAGAAAATCGTTATGAAACTTTAAGTCAGTCTAAAGATGGACTTGAGACAGAATTAAATAATTTGAGAGATACTATACATGACAGACTTAATTCTATAACAGAGTCAAGTGTATTAGAATTCAAAGATGAGATGGAAAAAACTAAAGAGATGCTCTACTCTACTCTTAAAGAAGGACTTGAGAAAATAAGTCAGGATAAAGAGGAGTTTTTGGATTCTATAGAACAGAAAGCTCATTCTTTGGAAAAATCTATAGATGATATAAAAGATAAAGCAGATTATATAAGTAAAGATTATGCAGAAAAAGCTCATCAATTAGAAAGTGAGTTCTCTGTATTAAAAGATGATATAAATAATAGATTCATAGCTGAAGTAGAAAATTTCTCCAATCATATAAAAAATGTACTTGAAAATGAAGATGATGGGGTAATAACTCTTTACAGAAATAAAACTAAAGAACTTAATGATTTAATCATATCTATAGATGGTATGAGTGAAGAAACTATGCTTAAAGCTGAAAGCAGATTTGAGGATATAGTTAACGATATAGATAAATTGAAAGATGATATATTAACTAGAGCTCAAGATGATATGGAGTATTCTATAGATAAAGCAAGAAGTTCTTTAATAGCTGAAATCAATGAGCTTAGAAATGATGTTGAAACTGAAACTAATCTTTTAAAAGATAAAATAGATGAAACTCATTATCAAACTTCTGAGATAATATCTATTCTTAATAATAAGCAGGAAGAAATACTTGATTCATTAAACTTACAAAAAGAATATTTATATAAAGATTTAGAAGCACAGGCTAATGATAGAGTTAATGAAATAGAAAGATTATTTTCTTCTGTAAAAAGCGAATTAGAGCAGAATATTGATTCATATATCAAAAATACTTCTTCTGATTTGAGTGCTATTGATGAGAAATTATCAAGTTTGAAAGAACAATATGATAAAGCCTATTCTGATATAGATACTTTAAGCAAAGATACAGAGTATAATATAAAAGAAAATTTAGAAAAGCGTTTAGAGATATTAGAAAAATCTTCCTCTGAAATCAATGATTTAATAGGCATAGCTAATGAAAAATTAGACACAGGAATAAAAGATACTGAAGAAAAAATAGATGGTATAAAAAAAGAAATATCAGATTACAGCGATGCATATATAGAAAGTTTGAAATCTCATTTAAAAAATGTTTTAGATGATTATGAACAAACAAAAATGAAAGCTATAACTGACAGTATTGATTCTGTTATAAATCAGGTTGATGAAAGCGAAAAAAGGCATGATGAATTAATAAGCAATATAGAAAACTCTATTGATGAGTTTAAGAACAAAATGGATTTAGCTATAAATGAAAATGTTAAATTCAATGAGGAAAGTAAAAAAGAAGTTGTTGACATGCTTCATAATGAACTTCGTCAGGCTACAGATGCATTTGATACTCTTTTGAATGAAAAAAGAGACAGCATGAACAAAATAAAAGATGAAATTGAAGATATAATGCATAGAGTAGAAAACGGAAGAGATACTTTTGAAAAAACTATAAATAAAGTATATGAAAATGCTGAGGATAAAGAAAAAGCATTAATGTCTGATATAGAAGATAAATATAATTCTTTAGATAAGAAAATAGATGGAGTACTAGATGAAAGAAGAGCTGATTTGAATGCTATAAGTGCAGAATATAATGCTATGCTTGAAAAGTATTCTAATAATTTAAAAGATGATTATGAAGAATTAAAACATCATGCTTCTTTAATGAGTGATGAATATAAAATTCGCATAGAGAATTTAGGCGAAAGAATTAATGAAATAATTGATAATGCTAATAATATGCAGTCTATTATTGATTCTAAAGCATCAGAAATAGATTCTTATATAGTTTCCAAAAAAGAGGAAATAGATAGAAAGAGTGGTGATATATTTGCTGGTGTAGAGGAAAATGCATCTAAAAAGTTAGATGAGCTTAGAGAATTAATAGACAATGCTATAAATAAATATCAAGATGAGATAAAAGAGATAGAAACATACAGATTTGAAGAAAGTCAGAATATAATTCATGATATAGAAAATATTGGTGCCGGTATAAGAAGAGATTATGAGCAGTATACTAATATGCTTGAAGATTTCTATAATAAAGAAAAAGATTCTTTAAATGATTATGCTAATAGTCTAAAAGATGAAATAGAAAAAGCAAGAGAGGAATCTGAGGCTAAACATCTTTCTAATGAAGCTAATTATATAGATGAGTATTTGAATAAAGCATCTTTTAAAATAGATGAAGAAGTTAATCGCTTGAATGAAGAATTAAACAGTTCATTCAATACTTTGTACAGCGGATTCTCTAAAATATTGGCTAAAATAAGAAAAGCTAATAATAAAAAAGCATTACAGTATATTGCTAAAATTAAAAAGCATGCTAATAAAGTTATATCTAATACAGCAGCAGAAGTTAGAGATAGTATAGGTTTAACATTAGAGGATCTAAGAAATGAGTTTATATCATTGAAAGATAATGTTGATGATAAATTAAGAGAGGAAGCTGATAAATTAATTTCTAATAATGAAAATGTACTTGCTATATTAGATGATCATAATAATAGATTAGAGCAGATTAATGATTTAAGCAATACTATAGAAAATATTAAAGAAACTCTATTGGAGCAGATTAATGATTTAAATTCTCATATATCTGATACTAATGAAAACTTTAATAGTATTATAGATAATATAAAATCTTCTATAATAGACAGAGATGAATTGATTGAACTTCAAAACAGTGAAAAAGAGTTTTTGAAAAATCAGATAGAGGATATAAAAGAAGAATTTGAGCTTTTTAAAGATCAAATGTTAAGAACTAATGAGGTAGAAATACCTGCATTATTCGATGAAGAAAAAGAAAGAATAGAAAATATGTTTGATGAGTTTAGTAAAAATTTACTTATGAGACTCACAGATAATGAAAGCGATATAAATTATATTAAAGATGTTTTATCTGAGGAGAGAAGTCATTTAATATCACAGATAGAGATTTTAAGAAAAGATGTTGATGATATAAAAGATGATAATACGGTTACAGTTTTATCTGAAGAAAAAGCTGTGCTTGAAAATTCAGTAACTGCTTTAAGAGATGATTTTGATAAGATAATTGATTTAGAAAAAGATTTTATCATTCTTAAAAATAGAATGGAAGGAATAGACAGCGGATTAAAAGATGATGTTAAAGATTTATCAGATAAATTAAGAGATTTCAAAAATAATTTGGAAGAAAAAATAGAAAAAGATTCCAGCGTATTATATAGAGATTTAGAATCACTTAATAATAATTTTGAAGCTGTAAGAAAGAATATGTCTTCTTTTTTAGATAAAGATGAAATAGAAGAATTGCTTAATAAAGAAAAAAATAGATTGGATTCTATATTTGAAAGTTTGACTTCTAATAATGAAAGTTTCAGAGATAGATTAGAAAAGCGTATGTCTTATTTTGAAGATGTATGGTCTGATAATACTAAAATCAAAAGTATATATGCTGCTGATATAAGAGAAGAAGTTGAAAATATAAGAAAAGAAGCAGATATTAAATATGACAATCATATTTCTGAATTGAAAGAAAAAATGAAGTTAATAGAGCAGGATATATATGATTGGAAAAATGGTAATTTAAATACTTTGCTTTCTCAGTTAGATGAAGCTAGAAAAGGAATAGAAGAATTTATTAATACTTCAGAAGGTAAAAAGAACCAATTTTTCATTGATATGATTAATGATATAGAAAAGAAAGAAAATGAAATATATTCTCGTATAGATGAAAAAATTTCAGAAGCTGAAAATAAACTTTCTTCTGTAGATGAAAAATTAAATAATGCAATAGGAAATAGTTTAGAAGAAATACATAATAGAATAAATGAGTCTGTTGCAAAATATGATGAAGAAATAAAAAGAATAGAACATCATAGAGAAGCTGAAACAGAAAATATAATATCTGACTTGGAAGATTTAGGCAATAGCATAAGAGAAGATTATGAAGAATATTCTATTATGATAGATAAAATATATGAAGATGCTGTGTCTGAATTAGAAATTCATCTTGGAAATATTAAAAAAGAGATAGAGAGAGCCAGAACTGAAGCTGAGGAAAAACATTTAAGCAATGAGAAAAATTATATAGATGACTATTTATTAAATTATTCAGAAAAGATTGAAGCTCATGTTAATGATAAGTTAAGTATTTTAACAGAAAGCAAAACTCAATTAGATGATATGATAAAAGAGTCTTTCAATACTCTTAATACGAATTTAAATGATGCTATGAACAGATTTAATGAGGAAGCTAATACTCAAATACATTCTGTTGTTAATAGATTAGAAAAAGAAGCATCAGAAAGATTGAATAATGATAATAAATATATATCTGAATTAGAAGAACAGTTGAGAGCTATAAGTGTTAAAGTAGATAATGAGCTATATAATATTTCTTCAAAATTAGATAATGAAATATCTGATGTAAAAACAAAATATAAAGATTTGAGTTCTGATTTTGATGAGGCATTAGATATGATAAAGTCTTCTATACTTGATAGAGATGAACTTATAGAATTACATAATTCTGAAAAAGATATGTTATCTGAGCAGATAGAAACTTTGAAAACAGAATTTGATTCTTTCAAAGATGAGCTTTTAAAAGCAAATGAGGAAGATATACCTACTCTATTTGAAGAAGAAAAGCAAAAAATAGAAAAAGCATTTGAAGATTTTACTTCTAGCCTTTTGGATAGAATGAATAATTCTGAAAATGATATAAACTATGTTAAAGATGTTATATCTGAAAATAGAAATGTATTTTTAGAAAAGATTGATAACATAAAAAGAGATATAGAATCTATAAAAGAAGATAATACTATAGCACAGTTAGATTTAGATAAACAGTCATTGGAGGATTCTTTCAATGTTATTAAAGATGACTTTGCTAAATTATCTGATTTAGAGACTGCTTTATATCAATTAAGAGATAATATTGAAGATATAGATTTAAATTTCAAAGATGATATAAAAACATTATCTGATAGATTTGAAGAATTTGAGCATAAGACAGTAACTGATGAGAGATTTAATAACTTATCTTACAATATAGATGAAATTAGAGATAATTTAAAAAACTCTATAGATAAATCTTCTGAATTGGAGAATAAGTTTTCATCTATAAAAGAAAATCTTTTAAAAGCATTGAGCAAAAATGAGAATATAGAAAATTTATTTGCTGACGAAGTAAAAAAATTAGATTCTTTATTTAATAATATCAAAGTAGATAATGCTGAATTTAGAGATAGATTAGAAAAGCGTATAGATTATTTTGAAGATACTTGGTCTGATATTGGAAAAATTAGAAATCTTTATGCAGCTGATTTAAGAGATGAATTTGAGAGCATAAGATCAGAGGCAGATATAAAATTAGAAAATTATGTTAATGATTTAAAATCTCAAATAGAGGCTGTTAATAATGATGCTTCTGCTTGGAGAGATGAATATATTAATGGCATAAAAGAAAAAATTGATGCTATGGATAGAGACATATCCAGCTGGAAAGATGGACAAATTAATGATCTATTAGAACAGTTGGAAAATGCTAAAGAAAGCATAAAAGATTATTTGAAATCTTCTGAAGGAAAAAAAGAAGAATTCCTTTCTGATATATTATTAAAAATAGAAGATAAAGAAAATGCTATTTATAACAGAATAGATGCCAAAATAGAAGATATTGAAAACAGATTATCTGCAGTTGATGGAAAAGTATCTGATGATATAGCTAGAGGGTTGGAAGAGGTTGAGAATATAGTAAATAAAGCTATAAATAAATATAATGAAGATATTAAGAATATTGAACATCATAGAGCTGAAGAAGGCAGTAAATTATTGGGTGAGATACAATCAGGATATGATTATTATTCTAAACTTATAAATACTACATATAAAGATTCATTATCATCTTTGGCTGATTATACTAATAGAATAAAAGCTGATATAGAAAAAGCTAGAAAAGAATCTGAAAATAAACATGTAAATAATGAAAAGAATTATATAGATGAGTATTTAAAAGAATATTCTGCTAAATTAGATAATAAAGTTAATGAAAAAATTGATATATTAAATGACAGTAAAAATAAATTAGACGATATGATAAAGGAGTCATTTAATACTCTCAATATTAATTTAAATGATGCTATATTGAAATTTAATGAGCATGCCGATTCTAAAATCAATAGTGCTCTTGAAAAAATAGAAAAAGATGCATCAGAAAGATTCTTCAGCTATAAAAATTATGTGTCTGAATTAGAAGAAAATTTAAGAGCTATTAGTGCGAAAATAGATAATGAGATATACAATGTATCTTCAAAATTTGATAATGATATATCTGATTTGAAAAACAAGTATAAAGAATTAAATGCTGATTTTGAAGAATCATTAGATATAATAAAAAGCTCTATACTTGACAGAGATGAACTCATAGAATTACAAACTTCTGAAAAAGAGCTTTTATCAGAAAGAATAGATGAGCTTAAAGATGAGTTTAAAAGTTTCAAAGATGAGATATTAACTGCAAATAGAGATGATATACCTGCCCTATTCGATGAAGAAAAAGATAGAATAGAAAAAGCATTTGAAGATTTTACTAATACTTTATTAGATAGAGTAAATGATTCTGAAAGAGATATTAATTATATAAAAGATATAATTTCTGAAGATAAAATTTCATTATTAGAAAAAATAGACAATTTGAAATCAGAAATTGAGGCTTTAAGAGAAGATGATACTATAACTCAATTAGCTTTAGATAAACAGGCTTTGGAAGTTTCTTTCAATTCTATAAAAAATGATTTCTCAAGATTAGAAGAATTAGAAAATCATTTATATGAATTAAAAAATAATGTTAATAGTTTTGATTTAGATTTGAAAGATGAGGTTAAAAGTTTATCTGATAAATTTAGTTCTTTTGAAAATAAAATCAAAGAAAATGATGATAATATAAGAGATATATCTTCTAATATAGATAGTATAAGCGATAATATTGGAGATTTAAGTTCTGATATTAATGTAATTAGAGATGCTATAAATAATTCTATAAATAAATCATCAGAATTAGAGCATACTATATTAAAAGATAAAGAGGAATTAGAGAATAGATTATCTTCTATAAAAGATAATTTGTCATTAATATCATCTAACAATAAAGTTTCAGATACTTTATTTAATGATGAGGTTAAAAAGTTAGAAAATTTATTTGATAATTTCAAAAATGACAGCATAGAGTTTAGAGACAGACTGGCTAAGCGTATAGAGTATTTTGAGGATACTTGGTCTGATAGTACAAGAATCAGAAGTTTGTATGCTGCTGAAATGAGAAATGAATTGGAAGAAGTTAAAAAAGAAACTGAATTGAAATTTGAAAATTATCTTAACGATTTATCAAATAGAATAGAGACTATTGATGAAAATATATCTGGCTGGAAAGATGGAAAAATTAATGAGCTTCTTTCAGAATTGGAGTCAGCAAAAAATAATATAATAAATTATTTAGAATCAACAGAGAATAGAAAAGAGCAATTAATTTCTGATTTGCTTTCTAAAATAGAAGAAAAAGAAAATGCTATTTATAATAGAATAGATTCTAAAATAGCTGATGTTGAAAATAAATTATCAGTTTTAGATGTTAAAGTATCTGATGATGCATACAATAAATTAGAAGAAGTAAAAGAACAACTAGATAAAGCAATAATTAAATATAATGAAGATATACAAAATATTGAACATTATAGAAATGAAGAGGGAAGCAAACTTTTAGAAGATATAAAATCAGGATATGATTACTATTCTAAATTGATAAACTCAGCTTATAAGGATTCTTTATCTTCTTTATCAGAATATACAAATAGAATAAAATCAGAAATAGAGGATGTTAGAAAAGAAGCTGTATATGACAAAAATATATATAAAAACTATATAGATGAGTATTTGAAAGATTATTCTGAAAAAGTAGAAAGTCAAATTGATGATAAAATAAATGCATTAAATGAGAGCAAGAATCAATTAGATGATATGGTAAGAGATTCATTTGCAGAATTGAATAATAATTTGAATGATGCTATAGCTAAAATGAATGAAGATGCAGATAGCAAAGTAAGTGAGGTTATAGCCAAATTAGAATCTGAAGCATCAGAGAGATTGGTAAATTATAAAGAATATATTAAAGAATTAGAGGAGCATTTAGCTTCAATAAATACTAAAATTGATAATGAAATATATAATGTATCTTCTAAATTTGACGGTGATATGTTAGAAGTTAAAAACAAATATGAAGCATTAAACACTGACTTTGAAGAGGCATTAGAGCTAATTAAAGGTTCTATTTTAGATAGAGATGAGCTTATAGAACTTCAAAATTCTGAAAAAGAGCTTTTAGCCGGAAATATAGATGAACTTAAAAAAGAATTTGATAATTTCAAAAAAGAAGTATTGAGTTCTAATAAAGATGATATACCTGCTCTATTTGAGCAAGAAAAACAAAAAATTGAAAATGCTTTTGAAGAGTTTACAAGCAATTTATTAGATAGAGTGAATATTTCAGAAACTGATATTAATTATATAAAAGATGCTATTTCTGAGGATAAACTTTCTTTATTAGATAAAATAGATAGTTTGAAAGCTGATATTAATTCTTTAAAAGATGATGATGCATTGACTCAATTAAGTTTAGAAAAAGAAGAATTGGAGCAATCCTTTAATTCAATAAAAAATGATTTTTCAAAATTAGAAGATTTGGAAAAGAATTTATATGAATTAAGAGAAAATATGAGAGATGATGTATCTAATATATCTGATAAGTTTGAAAATATTGAAAAAGAATTCGCTTCAGGTTTGAATAATATTAATTCTGATATAGATAATATTAAGAATGATATAGTTAATTCTATAAATAAATCATCAGAATTAGAAAATACTATATTAAAAGATAAGGAAGAATTAGAAAATAAATTGTCTTCAATAAAAGATAATCTTCTTTCAATGACTGGAAGAAATGAAAGCATAGAAACATTATTTAATGAAGAAGTTTCTAAATTGGAGAAATTATTTGATAAAGTTCATAATGGAAATATAGAGTTCAGAGACAGATTAGAAAAGCGTATAACTTATTTTGAAGATACTTGGTCAGATAGTACAAAGTTAAGAAGTTTGTATGCTTCTGAAATGAGAGATGAGCTAGAAGAGATAAAAAAAGAAACAGAAATCAAATTTGAAAATTATCTTAATGATTTGAATAATAAAATAGATGCCATGAATGATGATATTTCTATTTGGAAAGAAAATAATATCAATGATTTATTGGCTCAATTAGAAACTGCTAAGGGAGATATATCTGCTTATTTGGATACTACAGAAGATAAAAAGAATAAACTTATAACTGAAGTTTTATCTAAAATTGAAGAAAAAGAAAATAATATTTACAGTAAGTTGGATGAAAAAATAGCAGAAATAGAAAATAGATTATCAGAAACAAATTCTAAACTTAATGATGATATAGCAGTAAATTTAGATAACCTTCATAATATGATTAATGATGCTTTAGTTAAGTATAATGAAGAAATAGAAAATATTGAAAATTATAGAACTATAGAAGCAGATAAATTATTAGAAGATTCTAAAAAACTTATTGAAGATATAAAATCTGGTTATAATCATTATTCTAATCTGATAAATGAAGCTTATAATAACTCTGTCAATTCTTTGAAAGATTATTCTGATTTAGTTAAAGGAGAAATGGAGAAATCAATAGAAGAGTCAAAATCTAAACATTTGAATAATGAGAAAAACTATATTGATGATTATTTGAAAAACTATTCTGATAAATTAGATGCTAAAGTTTCAGAAAAAATTGATACTTTGAATGCAGCTAAAGATAATTTGGATAATATCATAAAAGATTCATTTAATAATTTAGAATTGAATATGCAGGAAGCTATATCTAAATTTGAAAAAGAATCTAATAATAAACTTTTAGAAGTCATTGAAAAATTAGAAAAAGATTCTAAAGCAGTTGTATTTGATAAAGATGAATACAATATTTATCTAAATGAACAGTTAAACTCTATCTCTAAAAAGATAGAAGATGAAGTATCTAAAATGAACGAAAGAATGGATAGCGATTTGTCAAATATTACAGAAAAAATTGATTCTAATATAACTTCATTGAATAATACAGTTTATGGTGATATTAATTCTATAATTGAAAAGTATGAATCTTTAAGTAAAGATTTTGATAGTTCATTAGAAGTATTAAAAGATTCAATATTAGATAGAAACGAATTGTTAGAAATGCAGTCTGCTGAAAAAGAGCTTTTAGTTTCAAAAGTAGATGAGCTTAAAAAAGAATTTGAAAGTTTCAAAGAAGATATATTGAAAACTAATAAAGAATCTATACCTTCTCTATTTGATGATGAGAAGAAAAAAATTGAAAATGCTTTCGAGGAATTCAGTGAAGCATTATTAGACAGAGTAAATAATTCAGAAAGCGATATTAATTATATTAAAGATATAATATATGAAGATAAGTCTTTCATCTTAGAGAAAATAGATAATTTGAAAAATGAATTGTACTCTTTAAGAGATGATGATACTATTAATAGATTGACTTTAGAAAAGAATGCTTTAGAAGAGTCATTTAATTCTATAAAGGATAGCTTCTCTAAATTAGAAGATCTTGAGAATAATTTATATCAATTAAGAGATGATATGGTAGATGTTGATATAAATTTAAAAGATGAAGTTAAAAGCTTAGTTTCAAAAGTTGAAGAACTTGACTCTAAAATCAGAGAAGATATTTCCAAAGATTTAGAAGATTATTCAAATGATTTAACTATGCTTGGTTCTAATGTAAACACATTGAATGATTATATAGAATCTATAAAATCAAATATTCATGACTCATTGAATAAATCTTCTGAGATAGAAAATACTATATTGAAAGATAAAGAAGAATTAGAAAGTAAGTTATCTTTAATAAAAGATAATATTCTTTCAATATCTGGAAAAAATGATAATATAGAAACATTATTTAATGATGAAGTACAAAAATTAGAGAGTCTTTTTGATAAAGTTAGAAATGATAATGTAGAGTTTAGAGAAAGACTTGAAAGAAGAATAGAATATTTTGAAGATTCTTGGTCTGATAATGCCAGAATACGAAGCTTGTTCTCCTCTGATATAAGAGATGAGATAGAAAATATTAAATCATATACAGAATTAAAATTTGAAAATTCTATCAACGAATTAAAGGATAAAATGGATTCTATGAATTCTGATTTAACTTCCTTCAGAGATGAATATTTGAATGAGCTTAAATCAAGAATAGATTCTATGGATAGCGATATTATAAGCTGGAAAGATGGAAGAATCAATGAGCTATTGGCACAATTAGAAGAAGCTAAAAATAGTATTTCAAGTTATATAGATAATTCAGATGTTAAAGCTGAAAAAATATTATCTGATATTTTATCAAAAATAGAAGAAAAAGAATCAAGCATATATAATAAGTTAGATGAAAAGATAAGAGATATAGAAAATAAATTATCTGATACAGATTCAAAACTTAATAATGAAATAAATACTAATTTTAATAATCTGTATAATATGCTTAATGAAGCTTCAAATAGATATAATGAAGAAATAAAAAATATAGAAAATTATAGAAAAGAAGAAAAAAATAAATTATCAGATGATTATCAAAAATTTATTGATGATATGAAATCAGGTTATGAGCATTATTCTAATTTGATAAATGATACCTATAATAATTCTTTGAATTCTTTGAAAGATTATTCTAAATTAGTAGAAGAAGAAATAGAAAGAGCTAGAGAAGAATCAGAATCTAAACATTTAAATAATGAGAAAAACTATATAGATAAATATTTAAAAGAATATTCTGATAAATTGAATACTGAAATAGCAGAAAAAATGAATATGCTTACCGAAGCTAAAGAAGAATTAGATGATATGGTAAGAGAATCTTTTGATAATTTGGAAAGCAGTTTTAATGATGCTGTAATTAGATTTGAAGAAGAAACAAGCAATAAAGTTTTAGATGCTATTGACAAATTAGGTAAAGAAACAGAATCTATATTATTCAAAAAATATATGTCTGTTTTAAATGAAAAGATTCATTCTGTAAATGAAAAATTAGATAATGAGACTTCTAATTTAAAAGAAAAATATGCAGATTTAAATTCTGATTTAAATAATGCAATTAATATTATGAAAAATTCTGTAATAGATAAGGATCAATTAATATCATTACATAATGATGAAAACAATACTATTATAGAGAAACTTGAAAAACTAAAAAATGATTTCCAAACTTTCAAAGAATCATCATTGAAATTTGACAATGAAAATGTACCTGCTTTATTTGATGATAAGAAAAAAGAGATAGAGCATATATTTGAAGAGTTTACAAGTGTTGTCCTTGAAAGATTAAATATGACTGATGATGAGGTTAACAAATTAAAAGATACTATTATTTCTGATAAGCTCAATTTATTAGAAAAAATGGATAATTTAGAAGTTGAGATAGAAACTGTTAAAAAGGATAATACAATAGAACAGTTAGCTTTAGAAAAGAAAGCTTTGGAAGATTCTTTTAATACTATAAAAGAAGATTTTACCAAATTAGGAAATTTGGAAAGTAATTTATATCAATTAAAAGAGAATATGTCTGATGTTGATATACTATTAAAAGATGAGGTTAAGGCTTTATCAGACAGATTATCTGATTTTGAGGATAGAATAAAAGATGATATAGTAAGGGATTTAGATGAGTATTCTATAGAATTAAATAATCTCACATCTAATGTTGCTAAATTGAATGTAAGAATTGATGAGGTTAAAGAACAAATAGAAGAAAGCATTAATAAATCTTCTGAATTAGAAAATCTTCTTTCTAAAGAAAAAGAAGAATTGGATAATAAACTATCTTTTATTAGAGATGATTTAATTGCTAAATCTGAAAATAGCGATGTAATAGAGCAGACATTTATTAAAGAAAAAGAAGAATTAACTAATCTTTTCAATCAAATAAGAGAAGATAATAAAGACTTTAGATATAGATTGGAAAAGCGTATTAGCTATTTTGAGGATACTTGGTCAGACAGCGGTAAATTAAAAAATATCTTCTCAGCTGATATAAAAGAAGAATTGAATGATATTAGAAATTCTAATAATATAAAAATAGACAGCTCTATTAATTATTTGAAAGATAAAATAGAGTCTATAGATAATGATATATCTCATTGGAAAGAAAATGGTATTGAAGAATTAGTCAAACAGTTAAAAGAAGCTAGAGAAAGTATATCTAATTATTTAGATGATTCAGAGATAAAAGGAAAAGAAGTAGTATATAGTATTTTATTGAGCGGAAGAGAATATCTTGAACAATATTTGAGAGAATATTATTCAGAATTAGAATCTAAATTATATGATAAAATGAACTTATCTAAAATAGATTTGGATAATATATTTAAATCTTCTTTTGAGAATTTAGAAACAAGATTTAATGAATCTATAACTAAAATTGAAGAATATTCAAATGATAAAATGTCCAAAACTTTAGAAGATATAGAAAAAAATAAATATGATTTAGATATTATGATAAATGATTCACTTAATATGTTAAATCAAAGCATCAATAATGCTGTATCTAAAATGATTGAGGATTCTGATGATAAGTTAAGAGATGTTATAGAAAGTTTGGAATCGCAGATAAATGATTTAATATCTAATAAGGAAGAAGAAATAGTTAATAAGATGTCAGCTTATGAAACTGAACTCAAAGAGGAGCAGACTTCTTCATTGAAAGATATTAGAAATGAGTTATTAGAGCTTTATAATGAATTTAGAGATAATGTTAATTATGATGGGTTAAAAGAGATAGGAGGAAAATTAAATAATATAGAAAATTCATTATTAGTAGTTAATACTCAATTAGAAAATAAAGCAAAAGATATTTCTGATAGAATAGATTTAGAAAAAGAAGAATTATATACTTCTGTAAATAAATTGTCTTCAGAATTTGAGTATTTCAAATCTAATATAGATGAAAGATTTAAAACTCAGGTAAGTGAATTTATATCTAATAATGAGCATATATTGTCTTTATTTGGAGAGTACAGTGAGAAAATTTCTTCAGTAACAGATATATTAGAAGATATAGAAAATGTTAAAGTATCTCTTATTGATGAGATAAATAAAGTTAAAGAAGAAATAGATAATAAGTATTCAACTCTTACTAGAGATTTTGATAAATCAATAGATGAGATAAAAGATGCTGTATTGGATAAAAATAATATACTTCAGTTCTATGTCAATGAAAAAGAATTATTATTGAAAGAAGTTGATGAGTTAAAATCTTCTTTTGCTTCATTGAAAGACGATATATTAATCAGCACTGATGAAAGAGCTGAGGCTTTTATTGATTCAGAAAAATTGCGTATACAATCTGCAATAGACGATGTATTTGAAACTTTAAGTGCTAAAATCAGCAACAATGAAGATAGTATTTCTGGCTTGGAATCTTCTTTATTGGAATATAAATCTGTTATATCAAATACTATAGATGAATTTAAAGATGAAATTTCTTCTATAAAAGATAATCATAGTTATAATGATTTAATTGAGGAGAGAAATAGATTAGAAGAGTCATTCAATTCTCTTAAAAATGATTTCTTGAAAATAGAGGATTTAGAAAAAGATTTATCTGTTATAAAAGATAAGGTAAAAGGTGTTGATACTAGTTTAAATGATGAAGTTATAAGACTTTCTGATGAGTTGAGAGAATTAAAAGATAAATTATCAAATGAATATGATTCAGATATAACTCATGAGAATATTAATGATGTTTATGAAAACTTTAGATATCTTAATGAAAGTTTAGAATCATTTAAAGAAACAGTTATACCTCAATTATCTAATTTTAGTAAATTAGAAGATAAGATATTGGACAGCAAAGAGGAAATTTATAGAGATTTAAATGATATAATGGATTCTTTGCCTAAATCTTATGTTAGTGCGGAAGAGATATCTATATTAGAAGAAAAGCTTGATAATATATTTAATAACTTCAATGACAGTATAGTATCTATCAAAAACGATTTAGCTGATAATATAGAAAAAGATACTAAAGAGTTTAAAGATAGAATAGAAAAAAGAATAGAATTCTTTGAAGATGCATGGTCTAGTGAAGAGAAACTTGTAGAATTGTATGGAAATATAATATCTGATAATTTTGATGTATTAAAAGGAGGATTAGAATCTCAATTCAATGACTCATTTGCAGAATTTAAAGATAAAATAGAAGCTATGCAAAATGATTTGAATAGTTGGAAATCTTCCAGCCTTAATTCTATAACAAATACATTAGATAATGCTAAAGATATAACATCTGATAATACTGATTATTCTGAAATAAAATCTATGATAGAAACTCTTAAAGAGGATATCTATAATAAACAGTTAGAATTACAAAATAATGTTGATTCTAAGTTAGAAGAAAGTATTTCAAAAATAGATTCGTTTGATAGTAGAATAAAAGACTTAGAGTATAATCAAGGATCTTTAGGTGCTGACTTAGCTAAATATAGAGAGAAATTATATTCTATATTAGATGATTATGATGATAAAGTAAAATCTAAAGTTATTAATCTTCAAAATAGTTTGAAAACAGAGGAGAAAAATGCTTTAGATTATATAGAAAATAATATTAGTTCTATAAAAGATGATATTAGCAGTTCTAATAAAGGTGTAGATGTAAAAATAAAAGCTTTGGAATCTTATATAAGTAAGATAAATAATGAGCTTAATACCAATACTTTGAAACTTTCTAATGAATTGGCTAAAGATAAAAAAGAACTTCTTAATATAATAGATGAGTTTAGAAAAGAGGTTTATTTTAGAATAGCTGAGGAGGTATCAAATAAAGATTCAGAGCTTTTGAATAGTTTTGAAGAGTTTAAAAATAAAATAATAGATTCAGTTCCTAATATGGATGAGCTTGCAGATCTTTTCGTATCTGAAAAAGAAGAGATAACAAATGAGTTTTATGAGTTAAGAGATGAACTGCTTAACAATCAAGAAAATAATAGAAATTTTGCTAAAATGTTTGAGGAAGAAAAAGCAAAATTAATAGATGAACTTGACCATTTCAAATCAGCTGTAAGAGTTGAGTATATATCAGCTGAAGAGAGATTTGAAGAACTTAAAAAAGATTATTTGAACAATTTAAATAATCTTTTAGATGTGGAAAAGTCAGATTTGGAATCTTCATTTGAAGAGATAAGAAAAGAAATTAATAATATAAAAGATGTTTCTGTATCAAAAGAAGAAATAGAAAAACTTATTAATAGTTATAAGCAGGAAATAACATCTTCTATTGATGATAAAAAAGCAGAAATTTCTGAAAATGCAGAAACTATAAAAGCAGATAGTTCTTATGTAGAAAAATTGATAGAGGAAGAAAGAACTAGAATAAATGAAACATTAGAATCATTTAGAAAGAATATAGAGGAAAACTACTCCACTGTTGAAGCTGTTGCTGAAGTTCTTTCTAAAGAACAGGATTCTGTTGAAGCTAAGCTTTTAAAGATGAAAGAAGATATACTTAGTGATATGCCTACTTTAGAGAATGTAAGCCAGATATTTGTAGAAGAAAAAGAGACTTTGAAAGATGAGCTTAAAGAAGAATTTGTTTCTTTAAGAAATGAAATATTAGGTTCTGTTCCTAATAATAATGATTTGGCTAATATGGCTCAGCAATATGGAGCTAAGATTAGAGATGACTTCCAAATATTGGAGCAGGATTTTTCTGAAAGCATCAAAAGATATAAAGAAAATATATCTAATGAAATGGCTGGATTTAGAAATGAGTTTAATGAAAGAATAGCCAATATCAAAGACTTAGCAGAGGCTTTGCAGGCTGAAAGAGATAGATTGATGGCTGAAATAGATGATATTAAACTCAAATATGAAAGCGGAACTATATATTCTGATGAAGCTTTGAATACTATAGAAGGTGACAGAGACAGACTTTTGAATGAGTTTATTAGTTTTAGAAGATCAATAATTGAGCTTCTAAAAGAACAAGATGCAACTATGAGTATGTTTAATCAGGAGAAAATTAATATCATTGACAGCATAGAAGCTTTGAAAAATAAAATTTCATTTGATACTATAAGCAGAGATGATGTTATTGCTATGATTGAAGATGAGAGAAGACAGGTTGCAGAAATGTTTGAAAGCATACAAAATGATTCTATGGATACTGATTTGAGATATCTTACAGATTCATTCAGAGATGATATTATAAAAGTATTTGAAGAATCTAATGATGAGTTCAGAAAGCGTATAGAAGCTAGAATAGTTCATTTTGAAGATGCTTATGCTTCAGCTGATAGAATAAAAGATTTCTATAAGGATGCTATAATTTCTGAAGTAGACAGTTTAAGAAGTGATGCTGAAAAAATACTTATAGATTTAAATAACAAAGTAGAAAATACTAAAGATGAAATAGATCTATTGGAAAATGATAGATTAAAAGGTATAATCAGTAAAATAGATGAAGCAGAAAATGATATAAATTCTTTCATAAATGCTATGAAAGCCAATATTAAAGAGCAGGAAAATGAGCTTAGAATGTTAAGCCAATCTCAGAAACATATATCTCAGGAAGTAGAAACTGTTCGCAGAGAGAGAGAAGCGCTTATGGATATGGTTAAAAATTCTGATATAAATATAAAAAATAAACTTGAAAGTTTAACAAGTGCTGTATCAGAAGCTGCAGATATTGCTTCATCAAAGATAGCTGAGAAAGAAGAAGCATTCAGCAATAAAGTAAAAGAAGCTGAAGAATATATTAATTCATTGTCTTATAGAATGACTGAAGAAAATAATAGTGATTTGGCTAAGGCGAGAGAAGATATTAATAATTTAGTTTCTTCTTTTAATGAATCTATAGTAAAAGAAACTAATGATTTGACGCCTCATATAATGACTATAGTTCAGAATTTTATTAATAATGAGATGAAAAAATTTGAAAAATTCTCTGATGTAAGAAGTGCTATAGAAGGCATTGAAAATGATATTAATAACAAGATAACCGATGCTTTCAATAATATGAATAAAGAGCTTGAAGATAATATTATTGAATTTAGAAAGAAGATAGATACATATCAGGAAGAGTTTATCAGTGAATTAAAAATGTCTGTAAATATGGAAGGAGAAAAAGCAGTTGATGAAATTAGAACCATACATGATGATGAGGTTGCTAAATTAAAAGAGATGTATTTAACTACTGAAAAGTTCTATACTGACAGACAAGAGAAAAATCATGAAGATTTCTCAAAATTATTTGAAGAAGCGTATAAAGACTATAATGAAAAAATAGAATCTTTATATACTCAATTAGATGATACTAAACTTCAAATAACTAACTCGGTTGAAGATGTTGTTTCTGATTTGAAGCAGGCTTTAAGTATTAAAGATGAGTTTTTAACTTCTGTTGAAGATAATAAAGAAAAACTTGAAGCTGTTGAGGAGCAAATGAATAATTTACAAAATGAGTTTGCTCCTTCAGTAGAAAAATTAAAAATTATGATAGAAGAGAAAGCATTGGAATTGAAAGATAAAATAAATGAATACTCTCAGGATATAGAACTTCAAGGAGAGAAATTCAATTCCAGATTAGAAGAGTTGTCTAATAATGCTAAATCTACTATAGAAAATAAAGTTACTGAATTTGATTCTATAATAGAGAATGTTTCTAGTAGAATGGATAGTTTATTAGAAGAAAAGAATTCAGAGTTTGATGCTTTGAAAGCACATTATGAAGGTCTTTCAGAATCATTAACAGCATTAAGAGATTCTATATCAGAAGCAGTTAATGAAAGAATATCTGAGGCAAATAGCATTATAGAAGAAAATGTTCATAGTATAGAAGAATCTGCTAATGAGAAATATGAAAAATATATAGCAAGACTTAATTCTAATTTAGAGCAGACATTATCGCTTTTGATGAATGATGCTAAGGAACATATACAGAAAGCAAAAGAAGAGATAATTAAAGCTCATACTAATAATTTAGATGAGTATGATCAAAGAATTACAAATATGAAAGATATTGTTTCTGCTTTAGAAGAAGATATAACTAAATATTCTTCTGAAATCGATGCAAGACTTGAAAGTATTAATTTAAGCTATGATGAAAAGACAAATATCATACTTAAAGATTTTGACAATAGAACTGATGATTTAAAATTAAAATTAGATGATGCAGTTGAATCTATTGATAAAATGCTTGATGTAAAAACAAATGATATTTCTTTAGAATATGAAGCTATGAAATCTAAGATAGATAGTATAGCTAAAGACATGGAAAGATATATGAATACTGTAAAAGTATTTAATAATGCTAAAGAAATGGCAGAGTCTATAAAAAATGATGTTTCTAAATTGAATGCTTTGGTTGAAGATACTAAATCTGTAACAGTTGAAATGAATAAGACTATGTCTGAATTTGACAGCTTAAAGAAAATGCATCATGAGATATTAGATTATGCTGAAAGTCTTAAAAAAGAAAAAGACAGCTTAAAGGATACTCAGGAAAAAGTAAATATGTTAATGGAAATGTCTGGTGAGATTCAAGACAGATTTGTTAATATAGCTGAAAATAATGCTATTATAGAGCAGACTGAGGAAGGAATACAGGTTGTTATAGATATAGCATCTCAAATAGAAAATAAACTTTCATTTATTAAAGATAAAGAAGAGTATGCTGATGATATATTACAGCAGATAAGAAAATCAGAGATAGAATCTAAAACTATTTTAGAAAGGATTGACAGCATAAAAGAGGCTATGGTAGAAGTTGAAGATACTAGAAAGAACTTTATGGATAAGATTTACTCTTTAGAAAGAGATATGGCTAAAATAGATAAGAATGATAAGAAAGTTCAGCTATTTATTTCTAAATTAGAAGAGCTTAATGTCATAATAGACGAAATACAAAATCAGAGAGAAAATCTTGTTCGTATGAAAAATCAGTATGATGATTATGATAATAACATCGTTAAGAATTTAAAGAGAGCTGAATATGTTGCTGGATATTTGAAAGATTTACTTGATAGTGCTGATAAATATATGTCTGATAAAGGTACTAAAACTTCTAAAAAAGGAACAACTAAAATAGATAGCAAGAAAGAAGAGTTTATAATTAGAATGTATAAAGAAGGCTGGAAACCAGATGAGATAGTTAAAAATAGTTCATATTCAAGAGATGAAGTTGAAAGAATTATAAAAGCATGGAAGGATAAGCAGTCAAGAGGACAATTTTAAGACAGTTTGATTGTTATCTTTATTAAATAGGGTCTGTAAGAATATAACTTATAGACCCTTATTTTTGTATTAATAGAAATGGCTAACTTTTTAATAATATGGCTTTATATTAGATTACAAAAAACTATGTACTAAACTTTCTGCAATTTTATGCATGCATATAGTTATATATAATAGCCTCGTTTCAAAAGCACTTGACAAGATTTAGTATAAAATTATTTAATATATAAACATACATTTTTTAGAAGTGTATCCTAGCTTGTAAGAATATAGCTTTTAGTCTAAGGTGTACTTAGTATGTGCTGTACTTCATATTTAGAATCAAAAAAAGTTGTGTGGACTATATAGTAATCTTCTAATCAATATAGTTTAAAAAGAATTTTGGTATATAAAAAACTATATATAAAAATTATAAGATGTATTTTTAATATTAGCTGTATAAAAATAAAAATTGAAATGTTATGTATTGAAGAGAATTAATTACATTTATATTCAAATGCAAAATAATAAATTAAAACATTATGTTTAATAAATTTAAATTCCCCACCATTTTGAAGCATCTGATTGATATGCCCACTGATAAGAATTATCTGATGTAATCCAAATTTTTGCTAATTGATTTCCATTTTTGAATATATAAAGCCCATTAATAGAGTATACAGCTTCACTATCAAATGAGTCATCTGTATTATTTGTAACATTAACTACAGTATTGAAATTAGTTTGATATCCAAAATATTGCACTTTCCAACCTGAACTAGGAGTTACTTTTCCAGTAGTTGGATCCATTGTGCCAACACCTGTAGTATTTGCTGTTAATGTTGTTCCAGTTCCTGTACCCTCCAGTCTTGGTACTACAGGAAGCACAGAATTAATTATAGTTTCTATATATTTATTAGCAACTAGATTGTTAGTACCATAAGCAGTAACTGATACATAATATAAATTATCATTATTAAAAGTATAATTAGGAATTTCTATTATAAAATTTGTTCTAGTATGATTGCTGCTTGCTACAGTTGGAAGTGCTTGCTGTGCATTTTTTATAGCATCATTAGGCTGTACAAAATTTGCAGAAGTACCAACATATATGTTAAAACCTGCAAAATCTGAAGCTATTATACCAGACCAAAAACTTATACTTACTTTATTATTACCAGGTATTGCATAAATATTATATGGAGTATTATATTCATCAACTATAGTTATAAGCTCCTCATTACAAGAAATGAATAAAAAAATAATTGGTATTATAAATATGATTATTTTTTTCATAATTAATAACTTAAGATATTAGCAGAAATTTGACGGCAATAATCAGCTATGATACTGCTAGTACCATTAACACTCCTTACATATATTTTACCATAATAGGCATTATTTCCTTCTGTTATTTTTATTAAATAAAGTCTGTTAGCTTTAACTTGTAAATCAATATTTCCATATCCATTTTCCGGAGGAACCACAACATCATCTAAAGAAGTACCTGATACCATCATCATACTTGTATTATTAACATTTTGAAAATATAATACTCCATTATTATTTATTAATCTAGCTAAATCTCTTCCTTCTAAATTGATAGTGGTATCAGTATTTATAGTTTGATTTAGTGCATCTGGTCTTGGTGTTCCCATCTGTACAAAATTATCATAATAGTAATAACTTTCTAATTGAGGAGTTATCTGATATGCTGATACCCAAACATATATAGGTATGCCATTATTTAAATCAGAATCTTTTAATGTAGATATATCCGAACTATTAGTAGAAAAATAAGCTCCTGTTTCAATAGTAAAAGAGTATTTCTTGGTAACTGTGGATTTTGTTTCTATTAATGTAGGCAATGCTTTTTGCTGATTATATAATCTATATTTTCTAGGATATGTATTATCTCCAAAATATATGTTATATCCGCTAAAAGATGGTTCATTATTTTGGGCTTCAAATTCTACTGTTATTTTATTGTTTCCTGGTATAACTTTTGTTATATAAGGCTGATTCAATTCAAGAGTTACCCCTGTAACATCTGGAAGACCGCAGGAAATTATTGACAATGATGATATTGCAATATATAAAAGTATTTTATTTATATTCATAAATTTATTATAAACTAAAATATAAATTATATCAATAGTTATTTATTTGTGCTTCCAAAGCCTCCTTCTCCCCTTTCTGTATCAGACAATGAGGAGACTTCTTCAAATGATATCTTTTCAACTTTAGCAAAAACCATTTGGGCTATTCTATCACCATTATTTATAGTAAATGGTATATCAGTTAAAGATGCCAATATTATTTTTAGCTCTCCCCTATAATCACTGTCTATTGTGGCAGGAGAGTTTAAACAAAAAATACCATTTTTTAATGCTAAAGAGCTTCTGCTTCTAACTTGTGCTTCATAGCCTTCAGGTATTTCTATAAAAAGTCCCGTTGGTATTAATACTATATCATTTTTATTTAAAGTAATAGGATTCTCTATATTAGCATGTAAATCAAGTCCTGAAGAACCAGATGTTTGATATTTAGGTAAAGGATTTTTAGATTTATTAATAATTTTTATTTTAAGCATTATTCCTCCAATATTTTTATCTGAATAAGAAAGCTAGTATCATTATAATAATTAAAGCAGTAATACCTTGTACAAAAGTAGCTAAGGTTCTAGCTTTATATGCATCTTTTATTTTTAAACCGGATAATTCTACGACTATCCAAAAATAGCTGTCATTGGCATGTGAGGCTATCATAGAGCCTGCTCCTATAGCCATCAATACTAAAATTTGCGATATAGGAGTATTAAATCCTAATGTTCCAAGGAGAGGAGAAAAAAGTGTAGCTACAGTAACAACTGCTATTGTAGATGAGCCTAATATTATTTTTAAAGCTGAAGCCATAATAAAAGGCAGTATTAATCCCATATTTAATTCTCCGAATATATGTCCTAATTCAGGTATGATTTTTGCCAATTCAGTAGATTTTAATACTTCTGCAAAAGCACCGCTTGCTCCAACTATAGCTAATATACTTCCGGAAGCTCTTATACCATCACCTATCCACATAGATATTTCTTCTTTATTAAATTTATGAGTTAGCAAGAGAGCAAATAAAAAACCTATAAATAACGCCATAGACGGCTCACCCAAAAATATAAATATGTTTCTTACTATTCCGCTTCCTAATCTGAAAGAATCAAATCTAACAATACTTCCAATCGCCATCAATATTATCGGTACTACTATAGGTGCTAGTGATTTCCAAGCAGAAGGAAGTCCTCCAATATCGCTTATTAAAGTTTCATAAGTTGGAGATTTATCAGGGTAATTTGGTTTTTTTATATATTTTGAAATAAATATTCCGTATATTGCTCCTACTAAAGAGGTTGGAATGGCAACTATTAAGCCTATAATTATTATAGTTAATAAATGTGCCTCAAGTCCGAATAGATTAACAACGGCAGCCGGACCTGGAGTTGGAGGGATTAAGGCATGAGAGGCATAAAGTCCTGTAGATAATGCAACTGATAATGCAACAGGAGAAGCTCCGCTTTTTTTGGCAACAGCTTTTCTTAAAGGTGTAAGTATTAAATATCCTGAATCGCAAAATACAGGTATTGATACTATAAAACCCAATATATTCATAGCCAAAGCCGGATGAGATTTTCCCACTATTCTTAATACTATCTCACCCAATTTTAAAGCAGCACCGGACATTTCTAATATATTACCTATTATACTTCCCAAAACTATTATTATACCGACACTTGCCAAAGCATTACCAAAACCTTTTCCAATTAAAGCAGATATTTCTGTTATATAGTTTGTATCGTTATTAGATGGAACATGAAGTGTGAAAGCTAGAAATATTGCCACTAACAGCATAGCTATAAAGGGATGAACTTTAAACTTGATTGTTAAAATCATGACTACAATAATAGATATTGCCAACATAGCTATTACGAAATAACTAATCATTAAATATCCTTATCTTTTATTTTTATTATGTTGAAAATAGATAAAATATTAGTCATCTTCTGGAACTTCAGCGTGAATATATCCTTCTTCAAAGAAATTTATTAATTCTTTCTCAGCTTGTTTAGCTATTTCTTCCATTCCGTCCTCATATTCTATTTCTAATATTAGATTGGCTCCTTGAAATGCTCCAAGCCCCATAATATTAAATACACTTTTTGCATCTGCTCTTACACCATTATAAAGTAAGAATATACCTATATTTGAATATTCATTCTTGCTTGATATTTGAGATAGAACACCTGCTGGTCTTAGATGCATTCCATTTTTGCTTTTGATTGTTACTACATTTGTTAATGTCATTATATATCCTGAGATTTTATTATATTCCTATTATAGTATATTTATTTATATTTTTCAAGGTTATTTTATTTACAATTCCCCGCCCATTAGGTTTTTTAATTTTATTTTGCTATTATAATCAAAATTATATTTACAGTCTAATTATAAATTATTAGCCCCCGCCCTAGCTTTGATTATGTTAATAATCTCATTAACGCACGGTTAGAGAATTATTTTATTTTTGTGAAATTTGAATTATAAATCAGCTTTATTTTTTAGCTTCATTCTGCGTGCGGTTAATATATTTATAGAATTTGTATTTAAATTAATATTTTCTATAAGTATTAATTAAAAAATATGTCGCTTGTTTATGTGTATAAACATATTAATTTTTATAAGAATGCTTGACTTTTGTTTTTTTTTTGTATAATAATATATATATGATATTTAGGAGCCGTTTAATTGAATAAATTTCCTTGTACATCTTGCGGAGAATGCTGCAGACATATTACTAATATACCTACCTTAGAAGAATTTGATAAAGGCAATGGAGTATGTATTTATTTAGATGAGCAAACTAATTTATGCAAAATATATGAAACAAGACCTGAAATTTGCAGGGTTGATTTGATGTATGATAAATATTTTAAGGAAAAATATTCTAAAGAAGAATTTTATAAATTAAATATGGAGTCTTGTAAAAAACTTCAGTATAAATATTGTACTGATTAAAATAAATAAAAAAGGAGATTATTATGCCAATACCATTAATAATAGGAGCTATAGGAGCAATAGGATCAGCTATAGGAGCTGCAACTGCTGGAGGAGCTGCAACTGCGGTCATTGCTGCAGCAGCAACTGCTGCTGTTGCAGGAATAGGAATAGCTGCTTATAAAAAGGCTACATTCAAACCAGCAAATAAAGATGATTATGCCGATTTTACTATTTTATTATTAGGAGAACAGGCAGCAGGAAAAGATACTGTAATGAAATCATTAGAAGATAAAGGTTTTCCATCAGGACATACGATAACTGTTAAACATGATACTATTACTTCTAATGTAGAAGGAAAAATAATAAAAATTATTAATACTAGCGGAAGTGAAAGTACTTTCACTAATACAGAAGAAGCTAGAAATTTATCTCATAATATTAGATGTTATGTATTTGATGCCAGAGAATTTTATAAAGACAAAAAAATAAAAATGGGTATTATAGATTCTATTAATGAATGTCAGCAAAGAGGTATTACACTTATAACTATAGGCACCAGAGGGGCTGAAGTATCAGATATTAATAAAATAGAAAATGAAATAAGAGGTTTGGGAGTTTATTGTAAAATTTTTGAGTTTAAAAATAATCCTAGAGAAGATTTAATAACATATATTTTTGAGGAGTGTATGAAATGATAGTTGCTACAGTTCAAGGTAAAGATAAAGGTCCTCATGATACTGTTCTTGACGGTAAAAAAATAACAGGTGAAGAACAGCAGAAAGCTATAAATAATTTACTTTCAAAGCTCCCTCCTAAAGAAATTACAGGAGATGATATTTCTTTACTTAATAATAAAGAGTTTTTTTGCTCTATGATTCACCCCGAGAAAGATGTTGAAGGCAGATATAGGATAGTATTAATCGTATGGGATAAAAATACATCTGAAGAAGTTATAAAAGAGACTATTGAGGGTATAGGATGCGATTATAATAGATTTAGTCAAATAAGAAGTAGAATAAATAATAAAAAAAAAACTTCAAAAAAGACTTTCATAATTATAGGAGTAATAGTGATAGCAGCATTAATAATGATATTGAAAAAATAAGTTTTTTTGAAAAAGCTGAATCAAAATTTAAATCTTTTTTTAATAAAGGTAAAAAAAATGAGTGATAAAGAACAAATTTTATTATTAGATGAACTAACTAAATTTGGTATTGACAGAAATCCTAAAAATACATCGGTAATAAAAAATAATTTTGATATATATGAAATTGGAAATCCTGATTTGAAAAATATTTATGTAAAACCTTTGCATAATGAACCTTATCCTTTGTCGGATATAACTGAAAACGGATATTTTATAAAAAGTAATATATATAAAAATGTTTATTATCCTCTTAATTCATTTGCTGAATGTTATGAAAGAGATTTGAGTTATATAATAACTCAGATAGCTTTTAATATGGGAGCTCAGTCAGTTTCTGTTGTTTCAGATACTAAAGAAATAAAATTAGAAGAAAACAGTAGAAATTTTAATCTAAATGCTGGTGTGAATATTAAAGGATATGGTGTTTATGGCGGAGTTGGAAATTCTAGTTATGAAAGCAATGATTATAAAAAAAAAGATTCATATAAATATTCTGCTAATATAAAGGGAAAACTATCTTTTTCAAAAGAAGATTTTGATAAATGGATTAAAAATTAAAATATAAATCTTTATGCTGTTAATTTTATGAAGCCGTATATAAATATGTTTTTGAATAATGGATATTTAGAAGGTGAACTAAAAGAGGAACGATTTTCATTAGAATATAGTAAACATATTTATAAAAAATGTACAGAGATTGAAGCAGGATTTAATGTTATTCCGCAGTATCTTCAAACTTCACTAAAATTTGATTTTAATAAAGAAGGAACTTCAGAAAGAAAATGGTCTAAATATTTTAAAATTCATATAGTATTTTGATTTATAAAAAACAATAAAAATATAAAAGATATCGTATAATTTTACGGTATCTTTTTTAATATTATTTATTTACTAATATTTAATATCAGTAAAACCTTTTTTTATATAGAATTCATGTTATAATAGTTTGACTTTTTTATTTTTTGTTGAGGATAGATTAATGGCTAACAATTCTATAGAAATAAGAGGAGCTAAAGAGCATAACCTTAAAAATATATCGCTGTCAATACCACATAAAACCCTAACCACTTTAACAGGAGTATCAGGAAGCGGAAAAAGTTCTCTGGCATTCGATACCATTTTTAAAGAGGGTCAAAGAAGATATTTAGAATCATTATCAGCATATGCAAGACAGTTTTTAGGAGTTATGGCTAAGGCGGATGTTGAACATATAGAAGGACTATCCCCTACTATTTCTATAGACCAAAAAAGCGTTAATAAAAATCCCCGATCTACTGTAGGCACCGTTACAGAGATTTATGACTTTTTTAGATTATTATTTGCAAGGCTTGGTGTTCCTTACTGTTCAAAATGCGGACATAAAATTTCAAAGCAAAGTGAAGATCAAATAGCTCATAGTGTATTAAGAGAGTTTGCAGAAAAAAGAATTTTGGTTTTAGCTCCTATTGTAAGAGATAGAAAGGGAGAGTATAGAAAAGAAATTGAAGAAGTAAAACTTGCAGGATATCCTAGAATAAGAATTGATAATATAGTTTATAAATTCGATGAAGATGAAATACCAGAACTTAAAAGATATGAGAAGCATACATTAGAAATAGTTATTGACAGGATAAAAGTTGAAGATAAATATTTGTCAAGAATTACTGATGATATTGAGAGAGCTATAAGAATAACAAAGGGACTTGTAGCATTTTATGAAGAGCATGAAAAAAGTAATGAAGCACTTGAAGTCAATAATGATATAGAAAACATTGAAGCAAATGAAGCTGATACAAAAACTAAAAAGAAAAAAATAAAAATGAGTAAGCAGTTTGAAATAGATAAATATTATAAACTATATACTACAGAAAGATCCTGTGCTAACTGCGGACACTCTATTGCAGATATCGAGCCTAATTTATTTTCATTTAATAACCCTATGGGGGCATGTACTGTTTGCGGAGGGCTTGGAGTTGAACATGTATTTACAGAGAAGCATATTGTAAGAGATGATAATTTAAATATTTATGATGGGGCTTTATCATGTTTTGTAGATGATCATATTGGTTTTGATATGGAATATGGTATTGATGAACTAGAAGTTATTGCAAAAACTTATAAAATAGATTTAAAAAAGCCTTGGAAAGATTTTACTAAAACAGAAAAAAAATATTTGCTTTATGGCACTGATAAAGAAGTAAAATGGAGAAAAAGATTCTGGTATCATAGCAAACTCGTAGAAGAGAGAGTACCGGGTATTTTAGACAGATTAAAATATGACTATGAAACTTATAAAAATAGTTATTATGCTAATTTTATGGACGAAGTTGAATGTCCTAAATGCAAGGGGAAAAGAATCAATGAAGATGCATTGTCAGTTAAATTTAATGGTAAGACAATAGCCGATTTTTCTTCAATGACTATAGAAGATTTATACGATTATTTTACTAAATTAAAATTGAAACCTAATGAAGAGATAATAGGTGCTCCTATAGTAAAAGAGATTATTTATAGATTAACATTTTTGGTGAAAGTGGGATTAACATATTTAACAGTAGAGCGTTCCTCCCCCACTCTTTCAGGAGGAGAATCTCAAAGGATAAGGCTAGCATCTCAAATAGGTAGCGGACTTGAAGGTGTATTATATGTACTTGATGAGCCTTCAATAGGACTTCATCAATCAGACAATAAAAAATTAATAGAGTCATTAAAAACATTAAGAGATAAAAATAATACCGTTATAGTTGTAGAGCATGATAAAGAAACTATGGAGGAGTCTGACTTTTTAATTGATATAGGTCCTAATGCAGGAGTTAATGGAGGAGAAGTTGTAGGCATTGGTGATTATGAAGAGTTTTTAAAGTCTGACAGATCCTACACTGCAAAATATTTACGCGGCGATGATGATATAGAAATACCAAAGACAAGAAGAGACGGAAACGGAAAATTTTTAAAAGTAATAGGTGCTAATCAATTTAATCTAAAGAACATAGATGTAGAGTTTCCTTTGGGATTATTCATTGTTGTAACTGGACTTTCTGGAAGCGGTAAATCTACTTTAGTTGAAAATATTTTAATGCGTGCTTTGCATAATCATTTTTATGGAAAGACTTTAACAGCAGGCAGTCATGAAAAAATAGAAGGACTTGAAAATATTGATAAGGTTATAGAAGTTGATCAGTCTCCAATCGGAAGAACACCAAGAAGCAATCCTGCAACTTATACAAAAGTTTTATCTCCTATAAGGGATTTATTTGCTGCTACTAAACTTGCAAAAATGAGAGGATATGATAAAGGAAGATTCTCATTTAATGTAAAAACAGGAAGATGTCCTACTTGCGAGGGTGCTGGAGTTATAGAGCTGGAGATGCAGTTTTTATCTAATGTATTAGTGCCTTGCGAGGAATGCGGCGGTAAAAGATTTAATGCAGAAACTTTAGATGTTAAATACAAGGACAAAACTATATATGATGTTCTTGAAATGAGTGTTTCAGAGGCTATTAAGTTTTTTGACGGCATAACTTCAATAACAAGAATATTAAAAATAATGGAAGATATAGGACTTGGTTATATAAAATTGGGACAGCCTTCTACTACTTTATCTGGAGGAGAGGCTCAGAGAATAAAACTAGCAAGTGAACTTCATAAAATATCTACAGGAAATACTTTATATATATTAGATGAACCTACTACAGGGCTTCATTTTGAGGATATAAAAAAATTATTAAAAGCATTAGACGGACTTGTTGAAAAAGGAAATACTGTTTTAGTTGTAGAGCATAATTTGGATGTTATTAAATGTGCTGATTATATTATAGATATGGGACCTTTAAGCGGAGATAAAGGAGGCAGAGTTGTTGCTAAAGGAAAGCCAGAAGATATTATAAAAGTAAAAGAATCACTAACTGCAAAAGAACTTAAAGAAATATTAAAGCCTTCAAAAAAGAAAAAAGAAATTATTAAAACAGAAGAAGCAAAAAAAGAAGAAAATACTTCATTAATAATAAAAGGTGCTAATAAACATAATCTTAAAAATATCAGTTTAACATTACCAAAAAATAAAATTAATGTTATAACAGGAGTATCAGGAAGCGGAAAAACTTCTCTTGCATTTGACACTATATTTAAAGAAGGTCAGAGAAGATTTGTTGAATCACTTTCTACTTATGCGAGAAGATTTTTAGGAAGATTTGAAGATGCTAATGTTGAAAAGATAGAAGGACTTGCTCCTGCCATAGCAATAGATCAAAAGAATGTAAGCAGAAATCCGCGTTCTACTGTTGCCACTGTTACAGAGATTTATGACTATTTCAGACTAATTTTTGCAAGAGTTTCAAAACCTCATTGTCCTCATTGCAATGATAAAGATACTCTAAAAGCTGAAACTCCTTCTATACTTGCAACTGAAATTATTGATACTATGGACTTACATAAACTTATTATAATTTCTCCTCTGTATCATAGTTCATTTAATCATAGATTTACTTTTGATGATAATGATGCAAAAGATATTAAAAAGATTATAGAAAAAACAAGAGAAGCTGGTTATGTGAGAATGCAGATTAATAATAATGATTATGTTATAGATGATATCACCGAAGAAGAGATTAAATCTTTATCAAAAGAAGATATATATTCCGTAGGTATAGTAATTGACAGAATAGTTGTTGGAAAAGATAAGAGAGCTAGGATTGCTGATGCTATTGAAAGGGCTATGGATTTATCAAACGGAGTGGTGCATATAAAGGCTTCACATGGAATAATTATAAAAGAAAGTTTCCATACAAAGTTTCCAGCATGTCTTCTTCATGGTATATTATTTGATTTTGAAGTTACTCCAAGGCATTTTTCATTTAATTCGCATTGGGGATACTGTGAAGAGTGCAAAGGACTTGGAAGTAAGCCTACATTCAGTATAGATTTGGCAATAAAAGACAATACAAAGCCTTTATTTGACGGGGCATTAGATACTGCTCTTCATAATATGTTTTCTACTCATGGAAAGCATTATACTGATTCTTTATTCAGATTATTAAAAAGAAACGGCATAACAAAAAAAGATTTATATCAAACTCCTTTTAATGAACTTGATAAAAAAGTGATAGATACTGTATTTTTTGGCGGTGATTATGCTATAGGAAATGTTATCACTGCTTGGCATTCCAATAATGATGTTACAAGCGAAGATTATTCAGAGTGGAAAGATAAATCGCTTGGTAAATTTTTTGTTGATGAGGAATGCAGTTCTTGTCATGGAGAAAGGTTAAATGAAGTAATGAGAGCATATACTATACAAGATAAAAATATAAGCCAAGTATGTGCTATGACTGTTGAAGGAGCAATTAATTTCTTTGATGAACTTCCTAACCTTTTAACAGATAGAGAAAATACAATATCAAAAGAAGCTGTAAAAGAAATAAATACAAGGCTTAGTTTTTTAGATAAAGTGGGATTAAATTATTTATCATTAGGTAGAAAATATGCTACACTTTCAGGAGGAGAGGCACAGAGAATAAGGCTTGCTAGTCAGTTAGGCTCTAAACTTACAGGAGTGCTTTATGTATTAGATGAGCCTACTGTAGGACTTCACCCTAGAGATACAAGTCATTTGCTTGATACATTAAAAGAATTAAGAGATTTAAAAAATACTCTTGTAATAGTAGAGCATGACAGAGATACTATGAAAGCTGCAGATAATATTATAGATATGGGACCTTTTGCTGGTGCTTTCGGTGGCGAAGTAGTTTTTGAAGGTAAATATTATGATATATTAAACTCTAATAATTCACTTACAGGGGATTATTTAAGCGAGAGAAAAAAAGTATTTGAGAAAACTGCCGTAAGAAATGAAGAGACTGAATGCATAAAATTAAAAAATGTTTCTACAAACAATTTAAAAAATATCAGCGTTGATATACCATTAAAAAAAATAGTGGTTGTTACAGGAGTATCTGGAAGCGGTAAATCATCACTAATAATAGATACACTCTACCCTGCTCTAAAAAAACGAAGACTCAATCAATACTCTAAATTTGAAAGTGCTGAAATACCTAGCATTGTTTCTGACACTATATTAGTTGACCAAATTTCAATAGTGGGTTCTATTAGAAGTACATTAGTAAGCTATAGTAAAGTATTTGATAAAATTAGAAATATATTTGCAAAGACTCCTACTGCAAAAGCAAAGGCATTCGCAGCAGGCAGATTCTCATACAACGGAAAAGAAGGAAGATGCAATATATGCGAAGGCAAAGGCATAAGAAAAATAGCTATGCACTTCTTATCCGACATGGAAATAGTTTGTGAGGCTTGCGGAGGCAAAAGATACAATGATGAAACTTTATCCGTAAGGTTCAAATCTCTAAACATAGCCGAAGTATTAGAACTTACAGTTGATGAGGCAATAGAGTTTTTTGACTTTGATAAATCAATCACTAAAACACTTTCTATAATGAGTGAAGTTGGGCTTGGTTATATAAAACTCTCTCAAAGGCTTGATACTTTTTCAGGCGGAGAGTTACAGCGTTTGAAACTTGCCACAGAGTTAGCAAAAAAACAAGGTGATGAGCATATAGTTTATATTTTGGACGAACCTACTACAGGACTTCATTTTGATGATGTTAATAAACTTCTTATAGCTTTAAACAAATTGGTAGAAAAAGGACACAGCGTCATAATAATAGAGCATAATCCTGATGTTATAAAAGCTGCTGACTATATAATAGATTTAGGTTTAGAAGGCGGAATTAACGGTGGGGAGATAATTGCTAAAGGTACTGTTGAAGAGATTTTAGAGATGAAAAAAGGATACACTTGGAAGTATATTTGATTAAATAATATAAAGTTATTAACTAAATAATAATTAATACCTTTATAAAAAATTTAATTAGAACTCATCGCTTCTAAATTCTTCATCAGTAAGTAATTTGTTTTCTATAATTACATTGAATAGACATTTTATTATAGAATTGAATTGTTCATTAATAAATTTTAAAGCATTTTTTTTATGTTCTATAAATTGTTCTACTTTATGTTCATTTTTTCTATGTACTAATGTATTTCTAATTTGGCTAATTGCTATATATCCATCTTTTAATTTATACTTTTTACTATATGAATTAAAATGATAGCATAAAGTATAATCTTTATTTAAATATTGTATATCTACAACTTTACCCTTCCATTTATTATTTTTACCTCTATATGTTTCTGCACTTTCTATATAATCAAATAAACGCATAACTATAAGTTCTTTTCTTGTGTTGCTCATAATCTCATAAATATCTATTAATACATTTTTGTTTTTTATATCAGTATCTTTTTCTAGAACTTCAGATTCAGCACATTCGTTTATTAGTTTAATAATCAATTTATAATTATTAAAATCATCTTTGTTAAAAATATCTATTAGAGTTTCTGTATTATCTTTATTTGCCCTATGTAAAGAATCTAATAAATATTTTAACATTATTGTATATGAATCTTTATCCAAATCATAATCATCACATTGGATTATATAACTAGCTATACTACTGCAAAGTTCGTATGCTTTTATATCAAATGCTATTGTTACAGCAGGTATACTAAATTCTAGTTTTTTTAAATGATAAATATATAATTGTTCTAAATTTTCTCTAGCAGCATCATAATGAATATAACCTTTTTCCTGCATTTCATATATCATCATTATACTTCTAAAAGCTTCAGTCATACCATATTTAAAAGAACCTTCATCTATAAAATTAAGCAGTCTTATAGAGTTTTTTAAATGTTCTAACGCTATGTCAGCATTTCTTTTGCCTTCTTCTTTTTTATATATAGCTCTTCCAAGTAGCATAAAATAATCAGAATCCTTAGGCAATTTATCAGTATATTTATATATTATTTCATGAGCTTCTTTATATTTTTCATTTTCATAATAAAGAGAGACTAAATTAATAATTGGATCTTTTATATATGGATGAACATTTCCATAAAAGTTTTCATAATTTTTTATACTTTCTTGAAATAGTTTTTCAGCTTTTCTGTAATTTTCTATATCTTTATTTTTTAGATATTTTATTTTATATAATATTCCCAAATTACTCTGTACCATTGGTAAATAAGGCTGCCATAATTTTGCATGATAACACCATATATAAATATGAGTATTTTTATTGTATCTTTCCATTAAATCATATATATCCTTCGAGTAGGATATAAGGTATTTATTATATTTTTCAGCTTTATTAAAATAGTCTTCGGTATTAGACTTATTTATATTTTCTTTTACTTTTTTATCTTTAATTTTATTATATTCATCTTCATAATATCCTTCTTCATATTTATTAGTATAATAGAATGCCATATTATTTATTATAGCTGCATCTATTATTTCATATTTATAATCATTTATTTCTCCTTCATATCCTGCAATTGATAGTAATGCTGTTTTATTGTTTTTATCAATTTCTAATAATTCTTTTGCTGTTGAGTATGCTTTATCAGATTCATATTTAGTATAATAAATATATATAAGTATTTCATATATATTTATATCTGCTTTTTTACCTTGGGTTTCAAAATGCTCTTTTATTTTTACAATACCTTTTTCTAATAATTGATTTAATGCTATTGAATTTTCAGCAAATTGAAATTCTCTTATAATAAAATTAACTAACTGCAAAAAATCACCTATATCTATTTTATTATTAATAAATTCACCGCTAAAATATAAGAATGCTTTTTCTATATCACCTGAATTTTTATTATAAAAGTTTACCCATTTTTTTCTTGCTTCTTCTAATTTTTGTTTATCAAATTCATAATATAATTGTTCCATTTTGTTTCTCCTTTTATAAATCATAAACCTAAGCCGCTATATTTCAATTAATTAGCTTTTTTGTACCTGTTATAATATTTATCAATACTATAATTCATTTTGAAAAACTCTTCATACAAATCAGCATCATCTTCTAATAAACTTTTTGAGTAAATATATTTATTATCAATGTTGTTGAAGAATCTGGCTTTAGCATCAAGCATTATATAGGAAGAAGTCATGTTATTATTGTTTTCACTGTAGATTATTCTTTCATTTGCTGCATGGGTATTGAGAAAATAATTAAACTCTTCATCGCTTATTAAAAGTTCTTTGCAGGAATTAAGATTTTCTATAGGAAGAACCTGAAATATTTTCCATTTGTTAGGAAGAGTTTTTTCTATGAATGAGTTTAGATTCTCTTTGTAATTATATCTATTAACTACAGTATTTATCTTTAACTCTTTGCCGCTTTCTTTAATTTTTGAAGTTAAGTACAGATATTCTTTTTCAGTTATAGTGCTGCTGTTTCCTATACTTCTTCCAATTTTTAGGCATGTTTCTTTGTCTAATGAGTCTATGCTTAAACCAATAACATCACAGCATTCCAAAGTGGCATTTAGTATAGATTTATCTTTTAAAAGCATTGAACCATTGCTTACTATACTCAATATATGGTTTTGAGACTTTAGATAATATAATAAAGGAATATAGTTTTTGTATATAGTCGGCTCACCGCCTACTAAATTAATATACTTAAAAGGTTTAAGTATAGATGCTATTTTAAATAGATCTATATTGCAGATATCTTTTGAGGCATAACAGAACTTGCAATGCATATTGCAGTTATTTATGAAATGCCAATTAAGTTTTAAGCTATTAAAAATACTCATAATAAATACCTCCGATATAAAACTCGAAACATATTCAAAGATATTTTTTCTTAAGTATTTTAGCTTATGTCTTTAGTATAGTTTATTATTTATTTTAAGTCAACTATTATATAATAAAAAATAGAATAATCAAATCAATA
>NZ_JH994111.1:1243777-1247354 GCF_000316195.1 Brachyspira hampsonii 30446
ATAATTATTCTATTTTTTATTATGTTCTGTTTATTATTTTATTGATTAAATCTCTTAAGAGTAAAGTTTTCATCTAATGTGAAATTTTTATATGTAATAGCCTTTGCAGCAATTTCACCTAAAACAGGTGCAAATTTGAAGCCATGACTAATACCGCCGAAAAATAATATATCATTATTTAAAAAATCTATAATGAAATCTTCATCAGGACTCATAGGATAACTGCATGATTTACCTTTTATAAATTTTCCTATATAAGGCATAAATTTTCTAGCATGCTCGCCTATTTCATCTTTATCATCTTCTATCTCTCCAAAATCAACCCTCTCTTCTCTTTTGTTGTAATATTGTCCTGTTAAGTTTTTACCTATTTTAAAACCATCTCCCGCATTAGGAAAACCATAATAATGATCTCCGTCTATTTCAAATGTAAAAGCAGGAAGTTTATCATAAGTATATACATCACTTTCCCACCAAGAAAATATTTTTCTTTTTTTGTATATAGGTATGCAAGGTAAAGGCATAATTTTTAATAATAAATTCAATATTTCATCTGAGTAAGTTCCTGCTGATAGAACTATTTTTTTTGTTTCAAACTCATAGTCTTTTGATATTATTATATAAGAGTCATTTGTTTTTTTTATCTCTTTTATTTCACTTCCGTAAAAAGTTTTTGCTCCGAATTTTACAGCTTCATTACTCGCTGTTATCACTGAATTATCACTATATACATAACCTGTATTTCTTTCATAAACGCCTAAAAAATCTTCTGGAACAAAAAAACTATATCTTTTTTCAATCTCTTTTCTATCTATAATTTCACAGTCTAAATTGTAATCTTTGGAGCTGCTTAATGTATTAATCATAAATTCAGAATCTTTATGACCTATATTAATAACTCCAATTCTTTCAAACATTTTTGTATTTGTCTCTGATTCAAATTCTCCCCATAAATCAAATGCTCTCTTTAACATTGGAATATATTTTTCACCTTCTCCATAAGCTATTCTAAATATTCTAGTATCGCCATGATATGAACCCTGATCATGAGAAGGAGCATATAAATCAATCATTGCTGTTTTTATATTTAACTTCGATAAATAATATGAAGCAAATGAACCTATTGTACCTATTCCAATTACACAAACATCAAATTTTTCCATGTATAACCTCTAAAAGTTTTTTATATATTAAACTATTTTTATAAATAGTAAAGCAGTTTAAATAAAAAAGAGGCAATTAAATTAATAATTACCTCTATATTTTTTACTATATTAAAACAATTATTATTAAAATATTGTTTTGTACTCGTCTTTTAAATAAGGTTTTATTTCTTCGCTTGGAATTAATACTTTAGTATCTCCCATAGCATAAGGTCCTATTTCATATATTCCCCAAGTAAATACTAAACCATTTTGTGCTATATAAAAATTGTTATTTTCTAATGAAAGTTCATTCAAATCAAAATATGAGTTTTCATCTCTTCCTTCTATTTTTAAGAGTTTATATTTTATCAAATTAAGTAAGTTTTCGTTTTTTAAGTCAGATATTAAATCTTCTATTTTTAATTTGTTTCCGTTTTCTAATGAATATACACTGTATATTGTAGCATAGTTTCCATGTGCTCCGCCTGTGTATGAATATATGAATTTATTTATTGAAATAAATTTTTCGCTTAAATAATTTATACCGTATTGGCTTAAATCTTCTGATGTGTTTGCTATATAACCAGAATTTACCCATTCATCATAAAAAGCATTCATTTTATTGCTTATTATATTTTCTTTTTCTAATAAAGCTCCTAAATCATTAAAAGAATCCGCATCAGTTATACCAAGATCTTTATTTATATCTATATTGATTTTGTTTATAATTTCTGAGTTATTTTCATTGTTCAATACAAATATAGCATTTTTGTATTCAAATATATTATCACTGTTAGGAGAAACATTTGTATATGAATATTCAATTATTCTTGCCCCTGTAATAGAACTTTTTACTGATTTGAAAGTTATTTCTTTATTATCTATTTTAGCATTAAATGGATACAATACACTTGGAATATTTCCTTCTAAAGTATTATTATCATAAGAAAATGCTGATATGCTTCCTTCATCAAGCTCCCCTATTCTTTCTACATTAAATGTTACTGAGTTTTGATTAGAGTCTGTATAAACAATAGTACCTAAATTATTTGTATTATATGTTAGAGCAGAACTTATATACTCTCCATTATCTGACATTAAATATACTGCTTCATAATCGTATAATTTTTCATTTTCAGACAGAGGTATATTAATATCTGTTTTTGTATTATTTGAAACTTTATTTGAATTGCTGCATGCAACTGCTAACAATAGACTTAAAATCATAACTTTAAAATTTGTTTTCATTTTTATCCTCTTTTTTCTTTTGTAAAATTAATACTTTAAAAAACAAGTATTTTATTTAATGTGTAAAATATTTATTAATTAGTTGATATGTAAAAATAAACCTATACTGCAATTTTGCATCGCGACATAGGTTTATTTTTTATATTTTATTTCTAAAATTGTCCCTCCATTTTCTAATAGGTATCCACCAAGCTATAGAATTTACAAGTCTATTAATTTTATTGTCTAGATATTCTATTTTATCATTTTTAACTTCACCTTTTTCTAGCATATCATAATAGTATGAAGAAATATTTGAAAATAATTTAACTAGATGACTCTTATAATGTTTAGAAAATATATTTTCTATATCAACTATATCTTTTAATTTTGGCAGATATTGCCAAGGTAAAGTTAGAAGATAGAAATAGTCAAACACATATTCCATAATATTTTCATCTAATATTACAGCTCCTATATTTCCAACATCTTTTATAGTTGACTCACTAATATTAAACTTTTTACCTTTTAAACAACTAAAAAGTACTCCATTAGTATATACATGTTCTAATCCAGGGTATATATGCATTGAAGTATCATGTAAAATTATAATACCGCCTTTTTTCATATATGGTAATATTATTAATAAATCAATAAATTCTCCAGGATTTATATGCATAGTATCTAATAAACATATATCTATATCATATCCTATTTCTTCTATAAACTTTGCTGCAGTAGCACCAGTATATAATTTCCATTTGTTTGTCATATTATTAAATTTTTCTTTTACAATCCATCCAACTTCTTTTGATGGATTCCTATAATATTTATCAGAATAATCTATAGAATATAAAAATGAATTATCTATATCATTTATGGCATTCAATATTATTGCTGAACTTCCTCCCGCTGATACACCTAATTCTAATATTTTTTTAGGTTTGTTCTGTCTTATTATTCCATTTAAAAATTTCCTATGCATTATAGTCATCTCACTTGCTGGAGCTTTTCCATAATGTGAATTTATAGAAGCACTAGTTTCATCTAAAATATAATTAATATTATCAACCATATTGTCTTCGTATGTTTCAGGTTTTGATATTATCATTTTTATCTCCTTTTTAATTTAAAAAATAAAAAGCCAGAGCATAAATTTATGCTCTGGCTATAAATATATTTATAAAGAAATATTTTATTTTGTT
>NZ_JH994111.1:1247469-1332531 GCF_000316195.1 Brachyspira hampsonii 30446
TTGTGTTGTGTTGTGTTGTGTTGTGTTGTGTTGTGTTGTGTTGTGTTGTGTTGTGTTGTGTTGTGTTGTTAACATTTGAACCTCGTTAATTATAACATATATATAAATTTAAATCAAAAAAATTTATGTTACTATTTATAAAATAAATTTATAATATAATTCAAATTTTATATTATATATTATCTTTGTAGCATAGTTCTTGAAAAGCTTCATATTAATTATTTTGCCAATTATGATAAAGATATTCATCAAAAAATATAACTATAACAACTATAATTATATTCCACACATTATCAAAAATAGTTTTTGTATATGAATATAGATTACAATTTTATGTTTTTGTAAAAAACTATTGTATCATTATAATATCGCTTATTAATTTTGATAATTCTATTTCATATTCATTAATATATTTTAAACTGTCATATTTGTATTTATACAACTTTATTATTCTATTTATAAAATCAAATACAGTTATTTTATTATGTTTATCTAAATTATTAATTAATCATTGGCATATCCTAATAATTATTTTACATTAAACATATTTTCATTATAATATTTAATTTTATCATTTATATATTTTCTGTTATTAATATTCATATCAATAAAATATAAAATTAATTCTCTTACAGAATGTCTTAATTTTTTAAAAGGTATCCACCATACTATATCATCGATTATTTTTGTATTCATCTTTTAATCCTTTAAATTAAAATCATTTTAAACATTAAATATTTAATAGAAAGAATGTATTATTCATTTGATTTATAAATGTAGTGTATATTTTATTACATATAGTCATACTAAATATTTAAAATAAAAAAAACTATGCAACAATATAAAATTGGTGCATAGGTTGTAATTTCTTAATTATTATTATATTATTACAATAGTTATATATGTTTCTTTTACATATTATTTCTGGTCTGGTCTGTAATAAATTTATTCCTAAAGTTATCCCTCCATTTTTTTACAGGTATCCACCAAGCTATTTTAGTGATTTTAAGTGTTATTCTTATACCTAATATATAAACATATATATAATATTTATTATTATAAATTCCAAATAATCTTATCCAGTTTTTATTTTCTTTTATTTTGTTATTTATTTCTTCTATCTTATTATTTAATTGGGTATAATTTTTTTCTATATCCTTATTTAATTTATTTATTTTATTTTCTTTATCTTTCATTTTGAAAAATGATATAATACTGTTAAATAGTTCATTAACATTATAGTTATAATATTTACTAAAAATTTTTTTTATGTAAAAGAAATCTTCTTCTGTTGGCATATAACTCCAAGGATTTGTAAGTAGATAAAAATAATCAGTAACTCTATCAAGTATATCATCATCAAGTCTTACGGCCCCTATATTAGTTATGCCAGAAAATAAATTTCTAGCATTATCATATTCTATAGTATATTTTTCACCTTTTAATGAAGAAAATAGCATATTACAAGATGACATAGGATAATAAAAGGGATCAAAATGAGATAATATTACATCATGTATTATAACTGTAGCATTCTTTTTTAAAAACGGTAACACCATTAAAAAATCTAAAATCTCTCCTGGTAATAAATGCATTGTGTCCAATATGCATAAGTCTATATTTCCTCCTATCTTTTCTATAAATTTAGCTGCAACTCCACCTGTATATAATTTCCATTTATTTGTTAAGTTATTAAAATGCTCATAAACGAAATGTCCGCATTCTTTTGTACTATCAGCAAAATAATATTTTGAATAATCTATAGAATATAGTTTAGAATTATCAAAATCTTTAATAGAATTTAATATTAAAGCACTTCCTCCTCCAGCAGCAACTCCAATTTCTAAAATTTTTTTTGGTTTAATAGTTCTAATTATTCCATTTACAAATTTCCTTTCTGCATTAGTCATTAAATTAGCAGGTAATTTTCCAGTTGTTTCATAAGAAAGTTCTTTATTAATTTTTTCTACTATTTCACTTTCAAAATATTCAAATTTTTGTGTTTGATACATAGTTAATTTTCCTCCAATTTATGATTTCATATTATTAAACTGATTTTCATAACTTATGAACATTTATAATTACAATATTCAATTAAATATAAATTAATGTAAAATACTTTATTGTTTCACCAAAAAAATTGTATATTTTCAGAATAAAAATCTATCATCTAATTTCATTATTAAATCTTGTTATTTAATTTAGTATAGTTTTTATATCTCCTTAAATTAATTTAAAATAAAAAAGCCAGAGCATAAATTTATGCTCTGGCTATAAATATATTTATAAAGAAATATTTTATTTTGTGTTGTGTTGTGTTGTGTTGTGTTGTGTTGTGTTGTGTTGTGTTGTGTTGTGTTGTGTTGTGTTGTTAACATTTGAACCTCGTTAATTATAACATATATATAAATTTAAATCAAAAAATATTAAAGTTCATTTTTTACATAATCCAAAGATAAAAGCTTTTCTTTTACTTGTTCTTTATTTAAACGAGTGGTATTATCTGAATTATATTCTTCTCTAGATGCCACTTCTATATTACCATCTATAAAATATTTATCATAATTTAAATCCCTATTATCTGCTGGTATTTTATAAAAATTTACCATGTCAACAGATTTAATCATATCTTCTTTATTTATTAAAGTCTCATAAGTCTTTTCACCATGTCTAGTACCTATTATTTTTATTTCTACATTTGGATTAAATATTTCCTTAATAGCTAAGGCCAAATCCATGATAGTGCATGCTGGTGCTTTTTGAACGAAAATATCTCCATTTACAGCATTATTGAAAGCAAATAATACTAAGTCTACCGATTCATCTAATGACATTAAAAACCTTGTCATATTAGGGTCTGTTACAGTTATTGGTTTATTTTCTTTGCATTGTTTTATAAATAATGGAATAACTGAACCTCTAGAAGCCATAACATTACCATATCTAGTTGCACATAATGTTATATTATCATTATTTTGCAAAGTTCTTGATTTTGAAATCATTAATTTTTCCATAATTGCTTTGGTCATGCCCATTGCATTGATGGGATAAACCGCTTTATCTGTTGATAACATAACAAGTTTTTTTACTTTATTTTCAATACAAGCATCTATTACATTCCCTGAACCTATTATATTAGTTTGTACAGCCTGCATAGGATAAAACTCACAAGAAGGTACTTGTTTTAAAGCAGCAGCATGAAATACAAAATCAACATTTCTTAAAGCTTCATTTATACTTTTATAATCTCTAACATCACCTATATAATATTTTATTCTATCATCTTTTAATTCTGTACGCATTCTATCTTGTTTTTCTTCATCTCTGGAAAATACTCTTACTTCTTTTATGTTGGTATTATTTATAAAATATCTAAGCATTTTATTACCAAAAGATCCGGTACCTCCGGTTATTAATAAAATTTTATCCTTAAACATAACAATCACTCCAAATTATTTATTTGTTCTTTTATTGTAGGTATATCTAATTTAAAGCATAATTCCTTAATAGATGATAAACTTCTATCACATATAGGATTAGTTATATACGGTTTTATTTTTAAATTCAAATCATATTTTTCATTAAAATACTCTAACATTTGATATTTGCTTACTATATCTTTAGAATGTATATGAAATAAATCTTCTTGATAAAGATTATTTTCTATTATATTTTCACAAATTATTGCATATTGCTTTGTTGTAATACCATTCCAAAAATGATTTAAAAATCCATTTACAATTTTTCCTCTCTGAGATTTAGCCCAAGAAATTAAACTAGCATTTTTATGTATTTCTTCACCTATTATACTTGTACGCAATATCATACATTTTCCTCTAGGTTCACCCAAAGATTTTGATTTTCCATATTCATCTAATGCATTATGTTCATCAAGTTCATTGTATTTACCTTTAAGTCCATCAAATACACAGTCTGTAGTTATATGAATAAATTTAATATTATTGGTTTTACACCAATCAGCTGCATTCCAAGGAAAAATTGAATTTATTAAAATAGAATCTCTCATATTATTAAACATAAAAGGCTTTATAATACCAATACAATTTATAACATAATCAAAATCCGTATTTAAATTATTTATATCATCAGTAAGAGAATCAAATTTAATTGCTTTATTTTTATCAAAATTATCAAAAGCTACTTTTTCATTTCTATATGAAAAATAAACATCATAATTTTTATTTTTCATAAAATGCTTAACAACTGTATTGCCAAGCATTCCTGTTCCGCCTAATATTAGAATTTTTTTCATTTTTCTACCTTCTTCTTTTTAATAGTGATTTTTATACCCAAAATACCAATAATAAAATATTTCTCATCATTGCTAATATATATTCCAAATGTAAAATCTTTCTTAACCTTTTTGTCATCATCAGATTCATCATTAACATTTATAGTATTATAATATTTATTCAATTGTTCTAAAATTGGCTGATATTCAATATCAACTTTATGTTCCTTAATAACATTATTATATACATCTATAATTCTATTTACATATAGATTTTTATTGTAATTTTCTTCAGCAAATTTTAGAGAAAGTTCTCCTCTTCTTTTTGCTTCATCTAAATTATTTATAAAATACTGTAATTTATCAGCATATTCATTTTCTTTGCATACTATACCGCATTCAGGAGCATTGATAACATCAGTTAAAGCAGTTCCTTCTAAAGCTAGAACCATTTTTCCGCAGCTCATAGCTTCTATAGCCATCATTCCAAAAGCTTCCTGTTTTGACGGCATTAAAAATATATCGCAAGCTTGGTATAATTTAGCAAGCATTGAATCATCTTCTATCCAACCATATTCTAATATATTAAAATTATTTTTAAATTCTTCCAATAAACCTTTTTTAACAACTGTTATTAAAGTTATTTTATTTTTAGATTTTATTTTATTTAATGCTTCTTTTATAAGAGGTAAACATTTAAATATATTATTTTCAGCTCTAAACATTAAAACAATAGAATTTTCATCTATTTTAAGTTCTTTTTTTGCTTCTATAATATTTCTAGGTTTAAATATATTTTGATCTATTCCAAATGGAACTCTATATATTTTTTTCCCTTTCCAAATAGGTGATTCCTTTACTTTATCTTCCATCCATTTTGATGCCACGATAACTGATAAATTAGAATCCTGTATAAATTTCTTTCTTATTTCAAATTGAAATGCTGTATCATCTTTTTTTATAGCAAAAGGTTTATCCAAATATTCACAATCATGACAATGCTCATGCCATTTATTACAATCAAAATGATGTACACAATGACCTCCTAAGTAATAAGCATCATGCAAAGTAATGACAGCTGGTTTTAATCTAGTTATAATTGGTAAATATTTTATATCAAAGTTTGTATTATGTATTAAATGTAAGTGTAATATATCAGAATCTAAAAGCAATGAATTTTTAATTAAGTTTTCTGTAATATTATTATAATCATGGTTATATACATAATTAGAAGCATGATTATATACATAAGTATGTTCATCATCAGATTTTTTATCATTAACTATATGATTTGATTCTATTTTGTTTTCACGCAGATATATTCCTAAATTATGACCATTAAATTTATTTCCTATTAAATCATTATCACCTATTTGTAAACATGTAAATTTAATTAATCCTAACTCTTTTTTTAAATATCTTTTAATTTTATCTTTTATAGTTTTTGGAAAATTATAAAGTGTTAATAAAGATTCTGCATAGATTACTACTCTATTTGCAACTGTGTCTTTAAGATTAAAAACTTCATTAGGTATATTAGATTTATAAAAGTATTCTTTAAACCAATCTGTTATTTCATAAATGGAGTCTGGCCTATTTACTGAAATTTGTCCTTTGTGTTTTCTCCAGCTAACTAAATTTTTAGGAATATGTATAAAGTTTCCATATAAAGCCATATTCCAATACATTTCTATATCATTAATATATGAATATTTATCTGTTCTTATATTAGTCCAATTTACAAATTTCCTTCTTTTTATAAAAGTTCCGACCATAGCAGCATAACATGAAAAATTAGATAAAGCTTCTAAAAAATTCCAATCAGGGCTTTTTATAGATTCTATTATTTTATTCTTATCATTTATAATATTATAATCACAATAAGCAACAACAGCATTATCATCATTATCTAATACCTTAATCATTTCTTCAAATAAAGTTTTATCTACTATATCATCAGAATTTATTTGTGTAAAATATTCTCCTTTAGCTAAAGACCAACCCCAATTTACTGTTTCTGGTTCTCCAGAATTTTCATGGTATAAATATTTTACCCTATTATCTTTTAGATAAGGTTTTACCACTTCTTTAGTATTATCAGTAGAACCATCATCTAATATATAATATTCAAAATTAGTATAAGTTTGATTTAATATGCTTTCTATTGTTTTAGGTAAAAAATCAGCTCTATTATAAGTTGGAGTTATAACAGTAATTTTCACACTAAAATCAGGTATTTTTAATATATCAACAGGTATATAATCTTTTTCTATGAAATTACCATCCCAAGATAAAATACCTTTAGTCTGTTCAGCAGGTTTTACTACTTTTCTATTTAAGGGATTAAGACCATTACATATTTTACAAAATTCTGTATATCCTTTTTTGCAATATTTTAATCTAAATTCTATTAATTCTTTTTTATTTACATTTCCTTTTAAATCAAAAAGAGAATCTTCATCATAATCTACTATACCTGCCGTTTCAGCAAAACTATGATAGCAGCATCCTGATATAGTTCCATTTCTTATTTCAGAAAACATAGATCCACAATAATCATATCTTTTTATCATTTCATCATTATCTAATTTAGAATAGTCATATCTTGGAGGGTATGCCTGTGCCCAATTCCAAAATTCTCCTGCTGGTATAATATCTGCTTTTATATCATATTTTTCTATTTTTTCTAAGTTTTTTATATATATTTTTTCAAATTCAGGAACAGCTTCTAAATAATTATCTACTTGAATTGTCATATTTGCACTATTTATAGATTCTAGTAATTCATCAGATATTTCTCTTATTCCATTAGTAGGCATAACCAAATCTATAATTTTATGCCTATAATTTTTATTAATATACATTAATAATTTTATTATATCTGGGTATAGAGAAGGTTCTCCGCCCGTAATATGCATAAGACCAACCATATCTACATTTTTAAAATATAGATCTATATCATTTTTTAATCTTTCGAACTCATTATGTCTTTTATTTTTTATAAACGGATTAAAATTAAGACAAGATTTACAGTTTAAATTACAAACTGTTGTAGTAATTATATTATTGCTTGAAATATATACTTTATCATATGCATACAATGCAAATATTGATAAATATTTCATTATAAAATTACTTTCATAATTATAGAAATATTTAGAATAAAAATTATATATCACAAAATAATTAATATCTCTTATTAAATTTTTAGAAATAAGAAACTCCTCTATATTAGGATAATCACCAAATATTAGAATAGTTTTTCCTAAAACATCTATTTCTAGAGAATCCATAGCATCTTTTGTTGGAATTGAAATATCAGCATTTAAAAAACTTAAGCATTCTTTCATTTTTAATGCTTTATCTATATCTCCTAATAATAATAAATCTTTATTTTGTTTGAAAATGTTTCCTATTTCATCAAATTCATGCCCTTTATTTTGCCATTTCATATTTTCCTCCAAATGTTTTCATTAACATATTCTGTATATCCAAGTATTATTCTAACAACTTTCATAGATAAGTTATCAACATTATAATCTTCTACAGTTTTTGGTATCATATTATTTTTATATTGTTCTGTAACAACTTCAACAGCTTTTAATACTTTATCTTTTTTGTATCCGCACATTATTAATGTACCCTCGTCATTGCCTTCAGGTCTTTCATGAGCATTTCTTATAGTTACAGCAGGAAATTTTAATAATGAACTTTCTTCTGTTATTGTACCGCTGTCTGAAAGAGTACAGAAAGAATTTTTTTGTAATGCTATATAATCAAAAAATCCGAATGGTTTAGAAAAAATAATATTACTGTGAACCTTAATGTTTTCCAATTTATCTAGAAGCCTTCTAGTTCTAGGATGAGTTGAAAATATTATTTTATAATCATATTTTTCAGATAATGCATTTAATGATTCTATTAAAGATATTAAATTAGATTCTATATCAACAACTTCTTCTCTATGCGAACTAACTACAAAATATTTATTTTTCTCTAATGATAATTTATCCAATATATTTGAATTATTAATTTTATCTTTATATATTTCAAATATTTCTTTCATAGAAGAACCAATCTTTATAATTCTTTCAGAGGCTATACCTTCTCTTTGTAAATAGTGTCTGGCCTGTTCAGTAATTACTAAATTAATATCTGCTAAATGATCTACTATTTTTCTATTTATTTCCTCAGGAACTCTTTCATCAAAACATCTGTTTCCAGCTTCCATATGAAACACTGGTATTTTTCTTCTTTTTGCTGGTATTATAGAAAGACATGAGTTAGTATCACCATATAAAAGTAATGCATCAGGTTTTTCTTTATCCATAACTTCATCAGCATTTGCTATAATATTTCCTATAGTTTTTGATAATGTTGAATCAGCTACATTTAGGAAATAATCAGGTTTTCTTAATTCCAAATCATTGAAAAATACTTCATTAAGCTCATAATCAAAATTTTGTCCGGTATGAACTAATATATGCTCGGTATATTTATCTAATTCTTTTATAACCTGGGTAAGTTTTATTATTTCAGGTCTTGTACCAAGTATAGTCATTACTTTCATTTTTTACTTAATCCTTTTAGTATTTTTATTAATTATTGATACAGTTAGAAAAATGTAACAGTAATTTATAAAATATACTATTGCTCCTTTTTATAGTTATTTTTATTCCTAAAAATTTTATAATTAAATAGCTATAATTATTATATATATAAAATATTTTATTTGAAAGTTTATTATATTTTAAAGCTTCAAAATTTATATCTATTAATTTATTTTTAATATCAATTGATTCTAATTCCTTTTTATAAACTTTATCGTCTAAACTACAAGCTAAATATTCATCTATAAAGTTAAAATAATTATTATAAGCTAAATCAACAATAATTAAATAATCATTATTATAAATCATTTTTATATTTTTTAAAGCTTCTTTTTTTATTAATAAAGTATATAGCGGTATATAAATTTTCTCGTTCCATAAAAATACAATATTTTCAAATTGTTTCAAATTATCAAGTTTATATGTATTGTTATTTAAGTATTTCTTTTTATTATCCATTACTATATAATATTTACTATATGAAACATTAATATGAGGATTATTTTTAAAATCTTCTATTTGCATATTAAATTTATTTTCTAATAAAATATCTTTTGATCTTAGAAATTGTATAAAATCACCTTCAATAAAATTAAAAATATTTTCTTTTTCATTTGTAGGAATTATTTTGTATTTTATATTTTTTAATAGAGTATCAATTTGGTTTATTATACAATTATCATCTGTAATAAATAAAATTTCTATATTAATATAGTTCTGTTTTAAAACAGAATCAACGACATTTTCTAAATTACTTAAATCATTATCTATATAAATTACTATAGATATTTTATTATTATCATTGATATATTTTTTATTTTCTTCTAATAATATATTCTGTTCTTTATTTATGTAGTCTATTAAATTTGGAAAGTCTTTATGTATATTTTTCATAATTCTTAATACATTATATTTATTATAAAAAATATCTTTATAATCATTTTTATCAAAACTAGAAAGTGCATTTATAAATATTTTTTCAGCTTCTGATACCATATATGCTTTTCTTGTTGCACTGTCTTGTTGCTGATGTAATCTATACTGGGCTAAAACTTTTGGAATATATCTTATTTTATATTTATTCTTAAAAATTTTTAACCATAATTCATAATCTTGACAATATTTAAGTTCTTCATTAAAGAATGATACTTTATAAAAAATATCTTTTGGTATTAATAATGTACATCCATACAAATAGTACATTATAGCAGCATAAAGACCGTTATTTAGATATCTATATTCATTTTTTGAAGATATTTCAATTGCACTTATTAAATTATTATTTTCATCTATAAGCTCATATCCTGAATATATTATAGTATTCTTATCTTCAAGTTTATTTAATTCATTAATTTGTTCTTCTATCTTAGTATTAATATATAAATCATCATGAGAAAGCCAAGAAATGTATTTTCCATTTGATTTCTTTATACCAAGATTTAAAGCACTGGATACTCCTCCATTATCCTTATATATGTAAACAACTTTATTTGAAAAAGTTTTCACAATATTGGCAGTATTATCTGTGGAGCCATCATCAACTACTATTATTTCTATATTTTTATAAGTTTGATTAAGAGCACTATTTATAGAATCTTTTATAAAGTTTTCACCATTGTAAACAGGTATTATTATTGATATCAAGGGATTAAATTTTGTCATAATATTATACTCTTTTTTTTATCACAAAATTAAATTCTGAAGTATTCTTAGCATTTATATTAATAGAGAATATTATAATGTTTGTGTAAAATATATACAATATTATAGAGAAGAGATAAGTTAGTAGTTTATTATTTATATCTTTTAGTTTTTTTTCTGTTTTTAAATAATAATTATATAATTCATCATAAATATCTTTATATGTTTTAAGAAAATATAAAGATATTAGATATTTAATAATATTATTAGATAATATTATGTGTGTATAATATATATATATACTAGCTTTTTTTACTATATCTGATTTGAAAAAATTATCATATAAATTATGTTTAATTTTTTCATTTAATAGAGAATTATTATATATATTATTAGCTGCAATATAGAAAGAAACTTTTTTTTCTTCTAATCTTTCTGTTTTCCCTGTCAATAATGTACCTTTGTTTTGTTCATATCTATATATTATTTTATTATCATTATATAAATTTATGGTTTCTTTACAATTACTATTAGAATAATAATCGATTACTATAGTTTTAAATTTAGTAAATGTATGATTTATAATACTATTTATATACATTTTTAAATATTTTTCTACATTATTGACATGTATAGTTATTAAAAATAAACAATTAATTTTGCCCATATAAACCTTGAGTTAAATAATTATAATTAGTAGAACTATAATATTAAAAATTCAGCTAATTAAGTTAGTATAACTTATAAAAGATAAAAGTCAATAAGTAAACAATATATTTTATTTAATTATAAATATTTATAAAAATAAAATGATTCATGAGAAATTATTTTATTTTACTAATAATACTTCACATGAATACAGATTCTAATACTGCCACTCTATAGTAAAATTGAAATAATAGTCAATACAATATAGAGCATATTAAAACTGATTATTTATTATTAATATATTATAATAATATAGAAAATTAGATGAATAAGTAATATTATTATAAAAATAGCGGATTTTATTGCTTGATGCATACCAATAAAGAAATATAGTGATAATTTTATGTATAAATTTGCAAGACCAGACATAATTAATATATGTATATATTACATATATTTTTATGATAATCCAAAACATAAAAAATACAACCTATGTGTAAATATAAATAGCATAGGCTGTATTTTTTATATAATACTATTTTATTATCAATCAAAACTATAATATGGAAACTTGTTATATTTGACTTTTTATATTAAAATATACGAAATGTATTTTTTATATAAGATATTGGAGCATAAGTAATGAATAATATAAAAGAAAAATTAAGTGAGCTTATAAAAGAACGGTATTTGATAATAGACGGAGCTACAGGTACAGAACTTCAAAAAAAAGACATAAAAAAAGAAGATTGGATTATAAACGGCAATAATGTAGAAGGCTGTAATGAAATATTAAATATAACTGCTCCATATATAATGAAAGAAATACATACGGATTATTTAAATGCCAATGCCAATATAATAAAAACTAATAGTTTTGGGGCTATACCTTGGGTTTTAAGTGAATATGACATTGCAGATAAAACTTATGAATTAGCTAAAAAAGCTGCATTAATAGCTAATGAAGCTAGAGAAGAATATTTAAAAAATCCTAATTCTAAAGGGGATTTAAATAGAGATATTTTTATTGCTGGAAGTTTAGGACCTGGTGTAAAACTTCCTAGTTTAGGACAAATTACTTTTGATGAAATGTATAATGGATACATTGAAGCTGCAAGAGGATTAATAGAAGGAGGAGCAGACATAATACTTCTTGAAACTGCTCAAGATGTTTTGCAGTTAAAGTCAGCTATAATTGCAGTTAATGATACAGCAGAAAAATTGAATAAAGAAATACCAATAATGGTTTCTGTAACAATAGAAAAAGAAGGCACAATGCTTTTAGGTACTGATATAGAAACAGCATATACTATACTTTCTAATTTGGATATATTTTCTATAGGTATGAACTGCGGTACAGGTCCGGATATGGCATCAAGACATATAAAAAAACTTTCAGAAATATCATGTCTTCCTATATCAATACATACAAATGCAGGACTTCCAGAAAACAGAGATGGAAAAGCATATTATAGCATGACACCGGAAGAATTTGCAGATATTAATAGTAAGTTTTTTGAATTAGACGGACTTTCATTTATAGGAGGTTGCTGCGGTACTACTCCGCTCCATATAGAAGAGTTAGCAAAAAAAGTAAAAGGAGTAAAACCTAAAAAAACAGCATTGGAAAAACCAATACCTTATATCGCAAGTTTATTTAATACTGTAAGCATAAAACAAAATCCTGCACCTTTAATGATTGGTGAGAGAAGCAATGCTACAGGAAGTAAAATATTCAGAGAACTTATGATTGCAGGTGATATGGACGGTATGCTTGATGTTGGTATAAAACAGGTAAAAGCTGGAAGCCATGCTATAGATGTCAATGCTGCTTGGGCTGGCAGAGATGAAGTAGAAGATATTACAAAAATTATTTCATCTTATGTTAAGCAAATTTCTCTGCCATTAGTTATTGATGCTATTAAACCTAATGTAATAGAGGCAGCTTTAAAAGTATACGGAGGAAAACCAATAATAAACTCTGCCAATATGGAACAGGGTGAGGAAAAATTTGATGCGATATGTTCTCTTGCCAAAAAATACGGTGCTTCTATTATGCTTCTTACAATAGATGAAAAATCAATGGCTTTCACATGCGAAGATAAATTGAAAATGGCTGAGAGAATGTATGAACGTGCTGTTAATGTTCATAAAATACTTCCTCATGATATAATATTTGACCCTCTTACATTTACACTTGCAAGCGGTGATGAAAAAAGTTTTTTGGCTGGAGTTGAAACTCTTAATGCTATAAAAGAGTTATCAAAAAAATATCCTGAATGTTCTATAAGTTTGGGAGTATCTAATATATCTTTCGGGCTTAAAGAAGATGCTAGAAAAATAATGAACTCTGTATTTTTATATGAAGCTATTAATCATGGACTCACTACTGCAATAGTTAATGTAGCTCAAATACTTCCATTGTCGAAAATAGATGAAAAAGAAATAGAATTAGCAAGAGAATTAATATATAACAAAAGCAACAGTAAAGAGCCTCTTATAAATTATATAAATCATTTCTCTGACAAAAAGGAAAAGAAAGAATTAAATACTGAAGAAAATATAAAAAAACCTATAAGAGAAGCCATAAGAGATGCTATGCTTGACGGTGAGTGGAAAGATATGCAGGTTCTGCTTAATGAAGTAAAAGAAAACAGTGAAGAGTTCGGAGGAGAAAAGTTATTTGCTCAGGCTATAATAGATGAAATACTTCTTCCTACTATGGCGGATATTGGCGTAAAATTCGGAGAAGGTACTATACAGCTTCCTTTTGTTTTGGGTTCTGCTGAAGTTATGAAAAAGAGTGTTGACTTTTTATCAGAATTTTTGGAGAAAAAGAAACAGGAGAAAACAGCTAAAATAATACTTGGTACTGTTGCAGGAGATGTACATGATGTAGGTAAAAACTTAGTTGAAATCATTATAAAAAATAATGGATTTGAAACTGTTAATATTGGTACTAAAGTATCTATAGAAAAATTTTTAGAAGCCTATCATGAACATAATGCAGATTGTATAGGTATGTCTGGGCTTTTGGTAAAATCTACTGAAGTTATGAAAGATAATCTTGCATACATTAGAGATAAAGGATTAAAGATACCAATTCTGCTTGGAGGAGCTGCTTTAACTAAGGACTTTGTCGAAAATATTTGCAAAAAAGTTTATGGAGATACTGCTAAAATATTTTATTGTAAAGACGGATTTGATGATATATTAGCAATAAAAGAAATAATAGCTGACAGAGATAAGGAAAAATAATTTATTACTAGTTTACAGTTTTAAAAGTTAATTATATAATTAATATTTTATTAGTAATAATAAAAAAGAAAGTGAATATAGTTATTAATTTTATTTTTATTATACAAGCGGCAAACAATAAATAAAAGTGAGCCGAAGTCAGCTAGTGAGTTACTCGCTAGCTTATTATAGGCTGAGGAGACAAATTAGTAATAAGAATAAAAAAGTAAGAACGAGCCTTCAAGCAAATTTATTTACTTGAAACTTTCGGTGAGTTATACCAATTAGGTAATGACAATAGACTTGTTTCAAAACTAAATTTATAAATTTTTAATTTAATATTTTTAAATTATAGTTGGGGCTTTGCCCAAAACCCCACTTCTTTTGTGACGCTGTCCGCCTTCGGTGTGGCACAAAGAAGCAAAAAGACTGCATGTTTCCATACTAAAATACTAAATTATGCAACATGTAAAATATCATATTTATAATTTGAAAATTAAATAATTTTTATAATTAATATTGTCAAGTAGTTTTGAAACAAGTATAATAAATAAAAGTGAGCTGAAGCCAGCTAGTGAGTTTACTCGCTAGCCCTTTATAGTCTGAGGAGACAAATTAGTAATAAGAATAAAAAAGCGAGAACGAGCCTTGAAACTTTCGGCGAGTTTGAACAAGTATGCAAAATAACAAAAGTGAGCCGAAGCCAGCTAGTGAGTTTACTCGCTAGCTCTTTATAGGCTGAGGCGACAAATTAGCAATAATAATAAACAAAAGCGAGAACGAGCCTTCAAGCAAATTTATTTGCTTGAAACTTTCGGCAAGTTCGAGCATAGCAACAAAGGAAAGAATTATGCCAGAAATAAATCACAAAAATCATCAACATTATATAAATAAACCTCCTTTCTATGGAAGAAAAGTTTTTGAGTTTAATAAGGATATAGAAAAAGAAGCCTTTGATATGATTAATAAAATAAGGCTTTTTAGAGTTGGTTTCGGATATTCTGCTAGAAATCAGGATATGGAAAAATATAATGAGATGATTAAAACAAAAGTAGAACCTAAATACGAAGAGATGAAAAATAATATCATAGAAAATAATTTAATCGAACCTGTAATGATTTACGGATTTTATAAGACGATTACGGAAAATGATAAACTTTATATATATGATGTTGATGATGAAACTAATCAATTAAAAGATGAAAAAATAGAAATACCTTTAGAGCGTATGGAAAAAGAGCCGTATAACTCTATAGTTGATTTCTTTGACAAAGAAGAAGATACTATAGGCTTTACTCTTGTAAGTCTTGGTACTAAATATCATGAATTTTTAAAAGGACTTTATGATAATGATGATTATAAAGACTATTATTTTTATAATGCAATAGGAACAAATATTATAGAGAATTATGTTGATATACTTCAAACTAACATGGATAATTTACTTAATTTAAAAAATAATGGTAAAAGAAAACATGTAGGCTGCAGGTACTCTTTCGGATATAAAGCATTAACTAATATGTACGGCAACAGGATAATATTTAATCAGTTAAAACCTGAAGAGTTTAATGTTACTCTAACAGATAGCTATATGATGGATCCTGAAATAAGCACCGCTGCTATAGTTTCATTTTGTGAGGATTCTTATTATTTTGCTAATTAATAGTTATTTAATTTTTAAATATTTTTAAGAAGCTCAACAACAAAATCATAATTATTCATACTCATTATATGCATTTTTTTATGTTTTTTAATCATGCTGTTAAATAGGTTAGCTGATAATTCTACTGCAACTTTTTTCTCTTCTTCAGGAGATTTATCACTAGCCTCTTTTAATTTATTAAGCCAGATTTCTGGTATATAAGCACCAGCAAGTTTATAATATATAAAATATGCAGTTTTGTAGCTAAGTACAGGAAAAAATCCTGGCACTAGTATAGGCTTTTCTTTTAGAGGAAGTTCATCTATCCATTTTAAGAAAAGTTCTAATCTTTCAGCTTCATATATAGGCTGAGTAAATATAGCTTTAACTCCTGAATTTGCTTTTTTAGCAAGTCTTAATTTCAATGTATCATTATTTTTAGCATAACTATTTATTACACAAAACGGATATATATGTTTCAATGGCTCTTTAAAAGCAAACTCTCCAAGACTTTTTCCTTTATTTAAATCTTTTATTATATTTATTAATAATTGAGAATTACCTTCAAATACCGCTTTTGCCTGTTTTTGATTGCCGTTAGCTATAGCATCTCCCGTAACTGCAAGTACCATTCTTATATCAAAATAATTTGCACCTATTAAATCATTTTGTATAGCTATAGAGTTTCTGTCTCTCATAGTTTGAGTTGTTATGAATGGTTTATTATTATTTAATCTTTGCTGTAATTGCAATGCTGCTAGTATTGAAGATATTTTTAAATTAGCAAATGGTGAATCTGTTACAACAAATGCATCTATATAATTTGATATGTCTGCCTTATTTATTTTTTCTTCTATGTACCCTAAATCATATTTTGCCTGAGGTGATATTTCTAATGTGAATGTGTATTCATCTTTGTTTTCTAGCTTTTTTATAAAGTTTTCTACATTATTACTCATCATATATATCCTAAATATTATGTTAATATCCTACTAGAAAAACAAAAAAAGTCAAATAAAAAAATCATATTGAAATAATATAAAAAAGTTATATATTATTAAAAATTATAATTTTTAGGACATATTATGAATGCATGTGATGATGAGGCATCAAAAGAATCTGAAAGACAAAACAAAAAATTTAAAGAATTAACAGAATCAAAAATTGAATTTTTAGTTATAAAAATGGGTATACCTACAATTATGAGTATGCTTACAACATCATTTTATAATATGGCAGATACTTTTTTCGTGAGTAAGGTTAACACTCAGTCAACTGCAGCTGTCGGAATAGTATTTTCAATGATGGCAATAATACAGGCTATAGGATTTTTTTTCGGACATGGTTCAGGCAATTATATATCTATAAAATTAGGTGCTAAAGAAACAGATGAGGCTTCAAAGATGGCGGCAACAGGCTTTTTATCTGCTATGATAGTAGGGTTTATGATACTAATATTTGGCATAATATTTATTAAGCCTTTAGCATATTTATTAGGATCTACAGAAACTATACTTCCATATTCTATAAGCTATATGAAATATATTCTTATAGGTGCTCCTTATATGACAGCCTCTTTAGTTCTTAATAATCAATTAAGACTTCAGGGTAATGCTTTGTTTGCTATGATAGGTTTGATAACAGGTGCGATTTTAAATATAATATTAGATCCTATTTTAATATTTCATTTTTCTATGGGGGTAAAAGGTGCAGCTATTGGTACTATAATAAGTCAGTTTGTGGGTTTCTGTATACTTTTAATAGGTACTAATGTATGGGGTACTTTGCCTATAAAATTAAAAGATTTCTCCCCTAGCCTTCAAAAATATAAGGCGATTATAGTAGGCGGACTTCCAAGCCTTTGCAGACAGAGTATATCAAGTTTTTCAACTGCATTTTTAAATACATCAGCTTCAGCCTTTGGAGATGCTGCCATTGCTGCTATGTCTATAGTTAATAGGATTGCTATGTTTGCTAATTCTGCTATTATAGGTTTTGGTCAGGGGTTTCAGCCTGTATGCGGATTTAATTATGGAGCTAAAAAATATGACAGAGTTATAAAGGCTTTTTATTTCTGTGTAAAAATATCAACTCTTGTTCTTTTTGTACTTGCATTTATAATATTTATTAATTCAGCACAAATTGTACATTTATTTAATGATAAAGATGATGTATTACTTGAAACAGCATACAGAGCACTTCGTTATCAGGCGTTTAGTCTTCCTTTATGGGGATTTATAACATTATCTAGTATGATGCTTCAAACAACTAGAAAAACTATAAGAGCTTCTATATTGGCTGTAGCTAAGCAGGGAATATTTTTTATACCTATTATCTATATATTTCCTAAATTTTTTGGCTTAATCGGAATAGAAATAGCTCAGCCATTTTCCGATTTACTTACATTCATATTGGCAATACCTCTTGGATACAGTATAATAAGAGAAATGAAATATGAATTACAAAGTGAAAAAAGTTTATAGTTTATAATAAAAAAAATAAAAAAAAGGTAAAAATCAAAGTATTTGATATGTAAAAATGAAAAATTTTAAAAAAAATATGATTTTAAAGTGTGATAATTTTATACAAAAAAGAGGAATTACATAATAATAAATTATTATGTATAGAAATATTATTTAATTATTAATAAAAAAATATATTTTATGTATTGCAAAAAAATATAAAATATATTATATTAGTTATTGTTCTTTGACAGTTTTATGTAACTTACATATTAATGTGAAAAGAATATAAAGGCTCAAAAAAGCCAGTCTCGATACCCTACTCGCGCTGTGCGTACCTTCGGTAATATAGGAAAGCGGGATTTATATCGCTATACAAGAATAAATTTAAAGGTCTCGATACCCTACTACGCTCTGCGTACCTTCGGTAATGTAGGAAAGCGGGATTTCTTTCATTATGGTATATACTAGATAAAGTCTCGATACCCTACTCAATGTAGGAAAGCGGGATTCATCAAAAGAACAACCTATTGTTTTTCTGTCTCGATACCCTACTCAAGACTTTGTCTTGGCTGTAAAAAAATCGAGCCGCTGATAACTTCAGTTGTCAGCACCTTAAAGCGAGATTTTTTTATTAGCGATATAGGAAAGCGGGATTTCTTTTGTTATTTTTGATATATGGCTGTATAATGCTTACTTTATATTCAATAAAAAATTATATTCAAAAAATATTTATGTATGTAACATAAAACTTCAATGAAAAATAATTTCAATAATATTCATCATACTTTGTATAAATATAAAATATAACTTCATTTAACATAATATATTTATTAAATTAATACTTGCAGTTTTCTATTATAGGTATATAATGGAGAACATGGAAATAAAAGATTCTACAAGAAGTGCTTTAGTTAGAAAAGGTAATGAGCTTTTTAATCAGAAAGATATAGAAGGTGCTTACAGATGTTATCTTACAGCTTCTTATTATGGAGGCATAGAAAAAGTCGCTGATTATTATAATTTTGAGAAAAAAAATATAATAAAGGCTATGCAGCTTTATAAATTCATCATGAAAGAAGACTCTAATCTTGGAGGAAATGTAAGAGCTAAACAGAAGTTAGATAAATTGGCAGAATCTGTGGCTAAAGTGCTTAGAAAATGGCTGAAAGAAGATGAAACTTTCAATTCTTCTAATAAAAAAAATGATAAATTAGAATTAGATAGTAAAAATGCAGCTCTTGCAAATAATTATAAAAAAAATACTTTAGAAGATATTTTAAAAGCAAAAGAAAATATAGATTCTAAAAGTAATAATCCGCAAGTTAATAATAAAACTGTAAATTCCGATTTCTACTCTAAAAGTGCCAATATAAAAAAACCTGTATTTGAACAAATATATACAAATAAACAAAATAAAAAATAAATATTATAATTAGGAGTTACCTATGGAAAAAAATGTGGTTGAAATTGAGAATGCTCTTGCTTCATTATCATCTAAGTTTTCAAAAAATGACACATTGGTGATAATCTTAGCTGCTGGTCATGGTAAAAGAATAAGAAGCTCTACCTCTAAGATGCTTCATACTATATGGGGAATTCCTAGTATAGAAAGAGTTAGACTTGCTGTAAAAAATGGTATGCCTAAGAGTAATATCACAATAGTTGTTGGAATAAAAGCTCTTGATGTTGCTAATGCTGTTGGAAAGCAGGCTAATACAAATTTTGCTTATCAGGAAGAGCAAAGAGGTACAGGACATGCTGTAAAAGTTGGACTTGATAAGAGTGATTTAAAAAATATAAAATACTGTTATGTTATATATGCTGATATGGGACTTATTGACTCTGAAACTATGAAGGAATTCCATGAAGAATTTTTGAAATCTAAAACTGATATGATAGTTATGACTGCCAAGTATGACGGACCTAAGGGAAGCAACTATTATGGAAGAATACTTAGAAGCAGAGGTCTTACATACGATGGTAAAAAAAGTAAATACAGACAAGGTTCTCAAGGCAATGTTATAGGAGTTATTGAATATAAAGATATACTTGCGATGAGTGATGATGAAAAGCTTTATAAAGTTTATAAAGATGAAAAATTCTCTTATGAGAAAGATGAACTATTAGATAATTTTAATGAATATGTTGCCGGCATTTACGGATTTAAAATGAAGCCTTTAGAAGAGCTTATACAAAAATTAGAATCTAATAATGCACAAAATGAATTATATCTTACCGATTTAATAGAGATTTTTGTAAATAATAATTTGTCTATATCTACCTATATGCCTAAAGACAGCAGAGTCGTTTTAGGATTTAATGATAAAACTGTTCTTAAAGAGATGGAATCAATAGCCAGATCTAATGTTTATAATAAACTTAAAAATATAATCACTATATATGACGGAGAGGACTTTTTTATAGATGATACGGTAGTAGAACAGATACTTGAGAGAGATAAAGATGAAAAACCTTTAGATATATATATAGGAAAAGGTGCTTATATAGGAAAGAATGTTACACTTAATTATGGGGTTACTATATCACATGGTGCTAAAATAGAGGGAAATGTTCATTTAGGTGAAAATGCATACATTGGAGATAATGTTCTTTTATCATGTTTGGAAAATCAGAGACTTATATTAGATGATAATGTTAAAATATATTCAGGCAATCAGATTAAGGGTAATGTATATATTGGAAAGAATACCACATTGGAGAGAGGGGTTAATGTTACAGGAAGCGATAATCACCCTGTGAATATAGGCTCTAATGTTCTTATTAAAGGTGTTAGTTATCTTTACGGTTCTATTGTTGATGATAATGCATATATAGAACATTGTATATTCTATTATTCTCATATAAAAGCATTACTTGACGATAAAGGAAATGTTATAAAATGCAGATTTATAAGACCTAAAGAAGAAGGAATTGAAGCTGTAAGTAAAATAGAAGATGTTAAAAAATCTAAAAAGAAATAGTGCATTTATTGTATTAATTATTTTTATAATATTATTTACAAGTTTAAATGCACAATATCAAAAAGAAATAAAAAAAGATGCTCCTCCTCTTACAGAGCATTATGTAAGAATGAGCGGTTTTGAATCTTTATATACTTGGTCTGTAGCATCTTTAAGGGAAGAACCTTATATCAGCGAATTATTTATAGATGGACATAACAATGTGCATTTTGCATATTATGATAATATTCTAAATACAGCGGTATATGTTACAGGAAAAGACGGTAATTTTACAAGAACTATATTAGATAATAATAGAGAACTTGGTAATTTTATAAGTATAGCATTAAACAATAGAAATGTACATGTATCATATAATAAAGCAAATAAAATATTATATGCTAATAATAATTCCGGCACTTTCAATAATTATACTATGGATATAAGACAAAATAGAAAGATCAATGATTTAAAACTAGTCATGTCGGCATTCAATTATCCTACATTATTTTTTGTAGATAATAGAGGTATATTATCTGTATCTAGGTTTTATAGAGATAATTTCTTTTCGGATTTTATTTATACTAACAAAATAGTAGATAGTGTTTATCCTGTTGCTGAAAAAGACGGATATGCTCTTTATATGCATGAATATGAGACAGGTAATATATTATATGGTTCTAGGAAAACTAATACAGCTTTTCAATTTTTTGATGATATGGCAATAGTAACTAATTCTAGTATTTATTCTGTTTCTCATGAAGAGCATAATAGATTTAATATAGTTTATCTTACAAAAGATAATCCTAATACTATTAATTATACCAGATTTTATGACGGAGTATTTACTAATGGAATAATAGTTTCTGAAGATGAAAATATAATTTCATTAGATTCCACATTGGATTATGCTTCACAAATAATGGTTTTATACACAAAAGAGAATAGAAATAAATACTTATTTATAGATAATAGAGTGATAGATTTATCAGTTTTAGGAACAAGTATAGGTAATATAAGATTGAAGTCAGCACAATATCCATATTTTTATATATTATATTATAATGATATATTTAATGAACTTAGAATTACAAAGATTAATATAAGTGATATTGAAAAATTAAAATAAACCGATAATTGATTTAACATTTTTATATTATAAATGTTATAAAAATAAGTATATATTAGGATTTTTTATGAGTGATGAACAACCAAAAGTATCGTTTATAGAGAAAAACCCAAGAACATGTCCTGTATGTAATGGAGAATTTTATCATGAAATGCTTCTTACAGGCGGAGGAAGACTTATTGCCGGCAAATTAAGGAATGACTTAAGAAGAACTTATGAAAAAAGTAAAAAATATGGTACAGTTTATCCTTTAATATATGTTGTAGTAGTATGTCCGCATTGTTTATATGCTGCTTTTCAGGAAGATTTTAATTTAATAGATCATAAAAAAATAGATGAAGCTGCAGACACTTCAAGGCAAAGAGCTTCATATATGAAAGAATTTTTTGGAAATAGTATAGATTTTACAAAAAATAGAACACTTTTAGAAGGTGCCGCTAGTTATTTTTTAGCTTTAGACGGATATCGTTATATTGGAAAAGACAGTGCTCCTACTTTAAAAAAGGCTTTATGTTCTTTGAGATTAAGCTGGACTTTGGAAGATTTGGCAAACATATATCCTGATGAAAATTATGACAGACTTATTCCTTTCTTTCAATATAAAGCAAGCGAATTATATTCATCTGCAATAGAATGTATGCAAAATGGTAAGGAAAATTTTGAGAAAATAAAATCATTTGGTCCTGATATAGATAATAATTTCGGATATGAAGGTATGCTTTATATGGGAGCATTGCTTGGAATGGATGCTTCTAAATTTATACCAGATCCTAAAGTTAAAGCTGAAACTCTTGTACAGGCTAAGAGAAAAATAAGTAAGATATTCGGATCTGGAAAAAGCAGTAAGTCAAAACCTTCTGCTTTGCTTGAAAAAATAAAAGAGCTTCATGTCGCTATAACTGAAGAATTAAATCAAATTCATGAAGAATATGGCATAGATGTAAGTTAACATAATGAAGAAATTAAATGCTTATTTATTAAAAGAATTTCTATCTTTCTTTTTTGGTTCTTTGCTGCTGTTTGTCGTATTAGTTACAATAGCTGAATTAAGCGGTAAATTATCACATTATGTTCAGCACCCAGAGTTATTAAGATATATTATTATGTATCATGTACTAAGGATTCCTCATAATATATATTATATATTTCCAGTGGCATTAATGTTTTCATCTACTTATGTACTTGGTACTTTTGTAAAAAATAAAGAAATGCTTGCTATTGAAAATTCTGGAATAAGTTTATTTAAATTTTCTATGCCTGTATTTGTTATTGTAATAGGTCTATGTCTATTTTTAGTATTTTTTTGGCAGTTTGTAGCAGCTCCATCAAACAAAAAAGCTTTTATAGCAAATGATACTATAAATGGTTATGGACAAGCAACTAAAAGCGGTCCTTGGGAACTTTTCGGCGGAAATAATTATTTATATTTTATAGAAACTTATTTTTATAATGAACAATATATGAAAAATACTATTGTAATAAAATTGAATGATGACGGAGGCATTAGATTTAGAATATCAAGTCCTCATATACAATGGAATAATGGAGATAGAAAATGGTATGTTTTGGATGGTATATTAACCACATTCAGTGAAAATAAAGAAATAAAAGTAGAAAAAATAAATAATTATCCTTTAGAAGTTTTAGAAAGACCGGAACATTTTTATGGAAGACCTCTTTTAGATTCTATGAGTTTAACTGAAGAAGCTCGTATTATAAAATTACAAAAAGAAATTAATATGAATACTTCCAGATTAGAAACAGATTTGCATTATAGAATATCATATTGTTTTTCAGGCTTTATTATTGTTTTACTTGCTTCATTATTTTCTAAGTTTTCTACTCAAAGTGTACTAGTTATAAGTTTGGTAATGGTTATAATTGTTGCTTTAATGTATTATTCAATACTTATGGTATTTAGATCTATGGGGGAAGCTGGAAATATGAATCCTTTTATTGCAGCTTGGATGCCTAATATCATATTTGCTGTACTTTGTATATTGGCATTTAAGAAATTCCACTAATTCTATATTTCATTAAAAAATTAATTTAATTCTTTTTCCATAATTAAAGCATTAAATTTATTATCATAATATTTTTTTCTCAAAGCTATTTTTTTAAAACCATTTTTTATATAGAAGTTTTTAGCTATTATATTATTTTCATGTAAATCTAGTTTGATACTATTTACATTATTCGTCTTTGCATCATCAAATAGATATGATAATAATTTGCTGCCATATCCTTTATTATTTGGATAAACTGCTATAAATATTATATCTATTTCTGGTGCAAGCAAAAAATAAATTAAAAAACCTTTTATTTCATTATTATTTTTTATAATTATAACATTATGATATTTATCTTCTATATACTGTTTTAAATTATTTTCTGATAAGTTTATATATTCACTTTTTGAAGATATAAGGAGAATTGAATTAATTATATTATTATCAATATCATTTACAATTTCTATATTTTCCATATTAATAAAAAAAATAATGAATAAGAAAGTTTATAATAACTTCCCTATTCATTTATTCATAATTGAATTTCATTATAATTTACTGTTTATCTCATTGAATAATTCTTGTTTTTTTGTTTTTACATATTCAATTATTTCATCAACTTTAACTTCAATACTTTCTTGTGATTTTCTAAGTTTGAATTCAACTACACCTCTTTGAAGTGATTTTTTACCAACTATTATTCTCATAGGAATACCTATTAAATCGCAGTCATTAAGTTTAACTCCTAGTCTTTCTTTTCTGTCATCAAACATAGTTTCTATTTTAATATCATTAAGAGCATTATAAATTTCTTCTGCTTTTTTGAATGATTCTTCTCCCTCTTTATCTATAGCAACAACTATAGCCTCATAAGGAGCAACACTTATAGGAAATATTATCCCCTTATCATCATAATTTTGTTCAATAACAGAAGCCAAAGCCCTATTGACACCTATTCCGTAACATCCCATTATAGGAGTAATTTCTTTATTGTTTTCATCTAATACCTTAAAATTAAAGGCTTCAGTATATTTATCGCCTAGTTTAAAAATATGTCCTAATTCTAATCCTTTTTTCTGATATAAAGTCTCTCCGCACTCAGGACATTTATCACCCTCTTTTGCAGTTCTAAAATCACCCCATACATCAATATTAAAATCTCTTTGTATATTAACATTTTTTATATGAGTATCATCTTTATTACCTCCGACTATTGCATCAGATACTGATTTTATAGAATAGTCGGCAAATATTCTTATTTTCTTTTTTAATCCTATAGGAGAAGCAAAACCAACTCTAGCTCCTGTAACTTCTTTTACAGTATCTTCATCAGCAAGTTCTATATCAAGTCCCCCTAATGCATTAGAAAGTTTAGTTTCATTTATTTCTAAATCTCCTCTAATGGCAACTAGTATAATTTCTCCTTCTTCTGTTTTATAAATTATACTTTTTATAAAATTTTTTGAAGAAGTATTAAAAAACTTTTCCAAGTCATTTATAGTTTTTATATCTGGAGTATTTACTTCCTCTAATGGTTTATCAGTATAAAATTTAACTTTTTCATCTTCTTTTACATTAGCTTTTTCAACATTAGCCCTGTATCCGCATTTAGAACAGAAAATTATAGTTTCCTCACCTACTTCACTTAATACCATAAACTCTTCGCTTCCTTCTCCTCCCATAGCTCCGCTGTCTGCTTTTACACTTACTGTATCAAGTCCCATTCTTTTAAAAATTTTTGTGTATGCTTTGCTCATATCATTATAGGTTTTATCCAGACTTTCTTTAGTTATATGAAATGAATAAGCATCTTTCATTATAAACTCTTTAGATCTTATAACTCCGAATCTTGGTCTTATCTCATCTCTGAATTTTGTATGTATTTGATATAAAGTTAAAGGTAAATCCTTGTATGATTGTATTTCATTCTGTGCTGTTATAGTGAAAGCCTCTTCATGTGTAGGTCCCATAGCCATGTCAGCATTATTTCTATCTTTTAATCTGAATAATTCTTTTTTAAATCTTTCCCATCTTCCAGAAGGTGTTAATAATTCTTTAGAAACTAGTATCGGCATTATGCATTCATTAGAGCCTATAGCATCCATTTCTTCCCGTATTATATTAGATATCTTATTTAATACTCTCACTCCCAAAGGAAGATATGAATAAAGACCATTTGATATTTTTCTTGCAAGTGCTGCCCTTAACATTAATTTGTTTGAAGCTATTATTGCATCACTTGGTGCTTCTTTTAATGTAGGCATAAATAGTTTCGATAAACGCATAATATTTCCTTAAATAATTTTTTGATAATCATATATTATAAGATTAAAATTATCAACTATATAATAACTTAATAATATCATATAGTTATAAATATTGTACTTTCTAATAATTCTTATTTTGAAATAGAGTTAATCATCCAAGCCGTTTCTTTTCTTATTTCACTGTCCATATTTATAATATTATCTATTGTTGCTGGAACATTTATTTTTATTTCGCATACCTTTGATACTATATTAAATATATCAGTAAAACGAATTTTCTTTTGCAAAAATGAATATACACATACTTCATTAGCAGCATTTAAAACGCAAGGATAAAGTCCTCCTTTCTTTCCGCATTCATAAGCTAGTCTAAGCATTACAAATTTATCAAAGTCCATTTTATAAAAATTTATTTCTGAATGTTCATATAATCTTAATTTTTCAAAAGGAGTATTTCTAATTTCAGGATAAGTTAATGCATGCTGTATCGGAAGACGCATATCATTTTTACCAATTTGAGCATAAATTTCCCCGTCATTCATTTCTATCATAGAATGTATTAAACTTTGCGGGTGAATAATGGTTTCTATTTTATCATAATCCAAATTAAATAAATGATGTGCCTCTATCACTTCAAAGCCCTTATTTATCATAGTGGCACTGTCTATAGTTATTTTACTTCCCATAGCCCAAGTGGGGTGTTTTAAAGCCATTTCAACTGTTACATTTTTTAACTCTTCTTTTGGAGTTCTAAAGAAAGGACCGCCTGATGCTGTTATTATAACTTTTGAAAGAGATTCCTTAGGAAAATGCCTTAACATTTGAAATATTGCAGAATGCTCGCTGTCTATTGGTATTAATTTTGCATTATGCTCTTTCAATAATTGGTTTATTATATCTCCGCCTACAACTAATGTTTCTTTATTGGCTAATGCGATTGTTTTACCTTTTTTTATAGCCTCCACTGTAGGTAGAAATCCTGCATATCCGGTTAGAGCATTAACTAATATATCAAAATCAGTATGCTTTACAAAATCAGCAATAGTTCCTTCATGAATATTTATATTTTTTGCTAAGTCATAATCTTTAAAAATATTTTCTGCATTCTTATCAGCTATATTTACAGTTTTAGGCTTAAACTCTTCGCATAATGTTCTCAATATATCTATTTTACTGTTTGCAGACATTCCTACTATTTCAAAGTCATTATTAAACTCCCTCACAACTGAGCAAGTATTAGTACCAATAGAACCTGTGGCTCCTAACAAAAGAATTCTTTTTTTCATATTACTTCTAAATGCTCCCAAATATTTTTTTAATTAAAATATAATATATCAAAATCATAAATTAATAAATAGATATAAATTAAAAATATTGTTTTATGTATTTTTTTTAATAGCCGATAATATTTCGGAATAAGCATAACTAAACATAACTATTGAAATTTATCGTTATTTATATATAATACTTATTCAAATTAATTTAAAATTTTAAAAATAACGGATTTTTACTAAATGTCAAATAAGAAATTTAATTTAAAAATAGCTACATTAGCTTCATGGGTATTATTATTTTTTGCTTGGATTTTCTTTTATGCAGTAACTCAAAGACCTACTACAGTTTTTTGGATTGTACTTGCAATATCTGCTGTTATAACAATTATTACATTAATAGTAGATAGAAAACAAATAGTATCTTTTTTGAAGATGCGGTTTGTACATAAAGCTTTTTTCGGTATATTATCATTAATAATAATTCTTGCTATACTTGTAGGTCTATACATCATAAGTATAAATTTCCCTATAAGATTTGACTTGACACAAAATAAATCATATACAGTATCTCAGCAGACTACTGATGTATTATCTAGAATAGACAGTCCTCTTTCTATAGTTGTACTTAGAGCACCTAGTACTGATCCTACATCAGCAGATTGGAGAGCTGATTTATTATTAGAGCAATATAAAAGAATAAATAAACATATATCCGTAGAATATATTAACCCTATAGAAAAACCTTCTGCTAAAAGTAAATATCAAATGACTCAGGTTGGAGAAATAGTATTTACTTACGGACAAGGTAAACAAGTTAGGGTATATAGAAAAGATTTAACAACTCAGTCTAAAGTAACTTCAGATCCTCTATTTGTAGGAGAAGAAAAATTTACTCAGGCAATATATACTTTACTTGATACAGAATCTTATACAGTATACTTCACAGTAGGGCATGGAGAAAGACAAATACAAGACAGAGGCGGAGAAGGTTTGTCTTATGTAAAAACTTATTTAGAAAATGAAAATTATAAAGTAAAAGAATTGAATATTATACTTGAAAATATTCCTACAGATGCATCATTAATAGTAATAGCGGCACCGGTTGAAACATTCAGTGATTTTGAAATAGATAAATTAAATAATTATGTAAAAACAGGAGGAAAACTTCTTGTTTTATATGACAGCTTTATGGATAGAAGTAAATTTAATTGCAATTTGGGTACTTTCTTATCTGATTGGGGATTTAAAACTAAAAATGATTATATAATAGATACTGCTTCAAGTGTTGTTATACCTGTTAATATAGTACCTCAATATACTTCACACCCTATTACTCAAACATTAAAAGAAGGAAATGTATTTGCATGCTTAGTTGTTGCAAGAAGCATATTAAGCGGAGAAAATAAATATAACGGCAGCTTTGAAGATATAATTACAACTACACCTCAGGGATATGGAAAAGAAGAAGCTACTTTTGATTTATCAAGAGCAAGATTCAATCCTAGAACGGATATACAAGGTCCTGTGCCTTTGGCTATAAGCGGTACTTATGAAATAGAGGGCAGAAAAGAACCGGCAAGAATAGTTGTTTTCGGTGATGCTACATTTGCTTTGAATGCATATATTAATCCGGAACAAGGTCAGTCTGTGGACATAGCATTTGCTGGAAATAAAGATTTATTTATGAATACTGTTGCATATCTTTTGGAAGCCAGACAGAAAATTACTATAAGACCAAAAGAAGCAAGCATAAAAAATCTTACTCTTACTACTACTCAAACTAATTTTATAAGATATGTTGCTCAAATAGGTTTGCCTTGCTTATTTGGTATATTAGGCATATTAATATGGTTCCTAAGAAGAAGATAAAAAAATTATATACAATGAAAGTTAATATAATATGAACAAAATAAAAATATTATACAAAAAATATTCATATTATATTAACTATGCTTTATTAGTATTAATAAACGGTATTGCAAGTGTATTAAATTATGTATCTTCAATATATGTCAATAGAAGTTTATCAATATCGGATTTTGCTCATTATAATGGTATTACAAATATATATTCTATAATAGTTTTAACAGTTTCAAGCTTTAGTTATTATATAATGCATAATTATAAAGATGATGAAGATGCATATACTTATTGGGCTTACGGATACACTATTGCAATTATAATATCTGTTCTTTATATATTATCTATACCATTAATTAATATACTTTTTAATATAAATAGTTATAGCTCTCTTTTAATTATGTCTATTGCAATATTTGCTACTATACTATTTATAGTTTCTCAATCTATATTAAGAATTAATAATTATATAGGCTATGATTATACTGCAAATCTAATAGCAGCATTCATATCAAAAATAGTTTTACTAGTTTATTTCATCATAACAGGTCTTACTTTAGAAAAAGCAGTTATCACTGTAACAGCATTTGCTTTACTATATTTTATTATAAATATAATAGAATTAAAAAAACTTAATCTCCCCTACTTTACAATATTAAATAAAATAAAAACATATTTCTCAAAGCAAAAAATTTATATATTCTTTAGTTATATAATTCATATAGCTATAATAAATTTTATATTTAATTGGATATCATTAAGCGATGTGTTAATGGCTAATAGATATTTAGATAAAACAAGTGCAGGATACTACTCTACTATATCATTAATAATAAAAATGTTTTTTTATATAGGAACTCCAATAGCTTCAGTTATGTTTTCTTATATTTTAATAGCCAAAAAAGATAATAATAAAAACAAAGAAACAAAAATACTCTATTATTCTATTGCACTTTTTATATTTGCTTCTATTTGTCTGTCAGCGTTTTTAATTGTATTTGCAAAACAAATAGTATTAATACAATTTACAAACAGATATGAAGCTATTATTCCATTGATTCCTCAGGCAGTAATTTTTGGATTTTCTTTAGGCTTTACAGTCATTGCATTTAACTATGGGCTTGCTTATAAATTATTTACCCCATTTTACGGATACTTAATTATATTTGCTTATGTATATTTTTCATTAAGAAATGGGCTTAGAACTTTTGAAAATTTCATGTTAATAATGAAAATATTTTTTATAGCTTTGCTTATATACAATATTCTAATCATATTAATACATAGAATAATATTAGGAACTAATGAAAAATAAAAATAGTAATTAAAAAATATTATAAAGTTAGTTATAAAAATTATTTTTAGAATCTACCGCCTTTTTCATAAATCAACTTAGTTATTTTACTGTTATTTTTAGTTATTGCATAATAGACTTGTTTCAAAACTACTTGACAAGATTGTATATTAAATTTTTATAATTTATCAATTATAAAAATAATGTTTTACATGTTGTATAAAATATAGTCTTAGTATATAAATATGCAGTCTTTTTGCTTCTCGCCGCAGGCGGGCTGTGCCTGGGTCACCAAAAGAAGTGGGGGTGTGGGGGCTAGTCCCCACAAAATTATAAAAAATTAGTTTTGAAACAAGTCTAATATAATGCTGTGTTTCCATCTTTATCTTTAGCATTAAGATCGGTTCCAGCTTCTATCAATTATACTCCATTTTCATTTAATGATATTTTGGTATTTACATCAGCTTTTTTTCTATAAAGATTTTGGATATTTCTGCTCTATTATACATTATAGAATGTATTAGAGCGGTAAATCCAGACTTGTCTTTTACATTGATATTAGCACATTTTTCTATGAGTATTTTAGATATTTCATCTTGTTTATAAATGATATAAAACATTAATGGGGTTAGACCATCTTCTATTCTGGCACTTATATCAACTTTTTTATCATTTATAAGCTATAAAACCACTTCAGTATCACCAGCTACTATATACGATAATAATTGTGCTGCATTTTCAGCTTTTCCAGAATATAAAGCATTAAAACTAAATAAAGTATACAGTACTACCATTAATACAATTTTTTTCATATAAACCTCTTTAATAAAAATATTTTATATATGATACATTAATTATATTATTTTGTAAATATAAATATTTTATTATAGATGATAAAAAGAATTATTATATATTTTAATATAATTATATTGTAAATTATTATATTATTAATATATGTTTTTAGTGAATATATTTAAATAATTAATAAAAATAAATATAAAATAAAAGCTGATAACTGCAATAATCAGTCATCAGCTAACTTATTTAAAATTATTTACTATTATGATTTCTTTCTCTTTAAATCGATTTGTCTTTGAATCTCTTTTAAGTTTTTAACATAAATTGTATTAGTTCTAATATCTATTTTACCTGTTTTTACCAATGTATTTAAAACTTTCTGTACTTCAACCACCTTTACACCGCACCAATTAGCTATATCATTTATAGTGGCATTCAATTCCTGAGGCTCATAATAATGATCTCTAGGTATATTCTGAAGTTCTGCTAGAAGTAAAAGACAGTCATATACTCTCAAATCAGTTTCATTTAACTGAAGTATTAAAAGTCTTCTTTTGGCATCAAATATTCTTTTAGCAAAAGTCTTTGACAGCTTCAAAGCCATAACTGTATTGTTAGCCAATATATTTTGGAAATTTTCTTTTCTTAATTCCAAAAGCACTGTAGGCTCATTTGCTATAGCTGATGCACTTCTTGTGGTATCTTCTAATATAGCCATTTCTCCGAAAAATTCACCGGGATAAACTATGTCTAATAATTTTTCAACATCTTTTATAACTTTGGTAATTTTTACAGATCCGCTTTGAACTAAATAGAATTTATCTCCTCTTTCATATTCCAGAAATATAACATCGTCAGTATTGTATTTTTTTGTATGAGAACTTAAATTATTATCCATATTTGTTCCTTACTTTCTTTTTATATAAAATTACAGTCTTGAAATACTTGCATTTGCTTCTTTTGAGAAATTATCCATAGGAGGCATTGAAATAACTTTTTGATAATATGCTTTTGCTTTAGTTTTATTTCCGCTGCCCTCACAGCTCTTAGCTAAAAATAGTATAGCCTCTTTAACATTTGAAGATTTAGGATATTTTTTTATCGCTGATAATAATACAGTTGAAGCATTATCATACTTATTTATATTATAATAGCATTTACCCATATAAAATATAGAATTCTCAGCAACAGCAGTATCAGGGCTTTTAATTAAATTATTAAATGCTTTTAATGAATTAATATAATCATTATTGTTATATAATTCAACAGCCTTATTATATGCAGGATCATTAATTGCTGCTTTAGCCTGAGTTTTAGGAGCTGAAACAGGAGCATTTGAAACAGGCGGTGCTATATCGCTATCATCTGTAATATCTAATTCTTCTTTACATTCTTCAATTTTTTCTTTTACAGTATTATAAAAAGCAGAATCTTCATCAGCATATTGTATATATCTTTTATAAGCATAAAGGGCATTTCTATACTTTTTATTTTTAAAGTAAAACTCCCCTATTCCGTATAATCCCTCTAAAGGATCCTGACCTTCCTCACTTATATCATTTTCTACAAGTTCTCTTACTCTTTTATTAATTCTTCTAAGCTGATTTGAAAATACCTTTAACATTTTTATTATTATAGGTTTATTCTTTTCAATCAAACTTTCAAATTCTTCATAAGTAATGATAATAACAACACAATCGGTTAAGCACTGAACAGTATCTTCCTGCGGATAAGTACCTAGTATACTTTTTACCCCAAAAAACTCTCCTATATTAATAAGCTCCCTAGTTTCATATCCTGTTTCTTCCGATAAAAATATACTTTGAGCCTGACCTTGTTTTAATATATAAACTCTATCTGAGGTATCGCCTGTGAAATATACTATGGAACCTGCTTTATATACTCTTGTTTGCATTAAATTTTTTCCTTAACTAATAATTTAATTATATCTAAAGTTTTTTAGAATAAAAAAAGATTATTTTATTATATTATTCTATCACTTATAATACTTTTTTCAAGTTATTTTTTTCATTTTCTTAGTTTATTTATCATATCTATAGTTTCAATATCAATGTCTTTAGATCTTGTATTTAGTTCATCTATTATAATTTTTATCTCCTCATCTGATATATTTTGCCCAAATTTAGCTTTTGCAGTAATATTTTTAATTTTTATAACGCCTACAAGCATATTTTTTTGTGCATAATCAAATATTTTATTGTCTATAGATAAATTATTATTATTGGGTTCATATTTTCTTACTATTTTGTATAAAATTTCTTTTCTTCTTGATATATCATCTATAGTTTGAAATTCACCTTCTATAAAAACTGAAAAGAAAAACTGTGTCGGTATCATTTTACCATTTAAAAATTCAGATGGTATATATGAATATGGTTTTGAAGCACTAAAAGATACTTTAGGATTATTTTTCAAAATTTCATATTTCCTTCCAGCCATAGCTCCATGAAAATATATTTCATAATTTTCATAGCAAAAACTTATAGGTACAGCATAAGGTATATTATCAGGTAAAGCCATAACTCCGAATTCTATACTATTAAGCATATTATATATTTCTTCTCTGTCTTCAAATATAAAATCTTTTCTTCTCATACACCAAATATAACTATTTAAATTGTATTATAGTTGTAGACTAAATTAATAATTTTTATTATAATATATATAACGGTTTATTATATTTTTTCTTTATAAATTAATTATTTAAATTATTTGGAGTTACTTGATATGAAAATAGCTGTTTCTCAATTAGAAATAATACCATCTATGCCTTGTGATAATGCAGCAAGAATAATAAGTTTTATAAGTAAAGCAAAAAAAGAAAATGCAGATATGGTAATATTTCCAGAATTATGTGTTTCAGGATATATGATTGGGGATATGTGGGAAAGTGAGTCATTTATAAGAGAATGTGAGGAACTTGGAAAAGAAATAATAAAATCTTCAAATGGAATATATGTAATTTTTGGAAATGTTGCATCTGATAAAAATAAAAAGAATTTTGACGGAAGACTTAGAAAATATAATGCCATGTTTGTATCTAAAGACGGCAAATTAATACATAATAATACTACTGAATATCCTTTTATAATAAAATCTTTGCTTCCTAATTATAAAGAATTTGAAGATCCTAGACATTTTTTTAGTTTAAAGGATTTAGCTTTTGAAAACAATAAAGATATAAAAGAATATTTAAAGCCATTAGATATAGAATGTAATGGAGAAAAAATAAAATTAGGTTTGACTATATGTGAAGATGCATGGAGTAAGAATTATTTATTTTCACCTATGGACATTATAAATTCCAATAATGATGTAGATTTATTTATTAATATATCAAGTTCTCCATATACTTTGGTAAAAGACATTAAAAGACATAGCATGTACGGAGAAATAGCAAGTAAACATAATACTCCTCTTATATATGTTAATAATGTAGGAATACAAAATAATGGTAAAACAGTATATACATTTGATGGCAGAAGTTCTATTTACGATAATAAAGGCAATTTATTATTAACAGGAAAAAGATACGAAGAAGATTTATACTTCATTGATATTGATGTAAAAAATAAATCATTTGGTAAATCCATAGAAATAAAGGAAGAAAATGAATACAAATTAATATATGATACTGTTATTTACGGAATTAGAAAATTTATGAAATCTATTGGAATTAACAAAGTAGTTATAGGTGTATCAGGAGGTATTGATTCTGCCTTATCATCTGCAATGTATGTAAATGCAATAGGAAAAGATAATGTTCTTTTAGTGAATATGCCTAGTAAATTTAATTCTGATACAACTAAAAATCTTGCTAAAAGCTTATCTGATAATTTAGGCTGTGCTTATATGGTGGTTCCTATACAGGAGTCTGTAGATTATACTGTCAAACAATTAGAAAGCTCCCCTATTATAAAAGACGGAAAAGAAGATCATTTAAAAGTATCATCATTTGTTATAGAAAATATACAGGCAAGAGACAGATCCTCAAGAGTATTATCTGCTATAGCTGCTAGTTTTGACGGTGTATTTACATGCAATGCCAATAAAACTGAAACTATGGTAGGATATTCAACTATGTATGGAGACGGAGCAGGATTTTTTGCATGTTTAGCAGATTTATGGAAGTATCAGATATACGGTCTGGCTAATTATGTTAACAAAGAAGTATTTAAAAAGGAAATTATACCTGAAGGCACTATAAATATTGTACCTAGTGCGGAACTTTCAACTGCTCAGGCTGTTGATGAAGGCAAGGGCGATCCAATAAAATATGATTATCATGATTATTTGTTTAAATTTTTAATGGAATCTTGGAACAGGGCAATATTGGAAGATATACTAGAATTTTATATATCAGGAAAGCTGGAGGAAAAAATAGGATGCCAAAAAGGAATATTAAAAAAATATTTTAATAGCGGAGCAGACTTTGTAGATGATTTAGAAAGATGGTGGAAGCAATATATGGGTATGGCTATCTCTAAGAGAATACAGGCTCCTCCAATACTTGCAGTAAGCAGAAGAACTTTTGGATTTGGTAACAGAGAATCACAAAATAGGATTTATTACACTTCCAAATATCTATACCTGAAAAATAAAATTTTTGAACAATATTAAAAAGCTTTAATTAAATATAATTTTACTGTAAAATTATTGTGTAATTAAAATTTTACTTGCAAAAAGCAATAATAAATGTTATATTTATATTGTAATATATAATTTTTTAGAATGTTAGGAAATAATGTAAAGTGGCAGCAACTAGTATTATAGACAATAATATAAAGCAGGATATCCTTGACTATTCTGCAATATTAGAAACAACCGTAAAAGATATTAACTCTTTTCTTGAAGAAGTAGGAAGAGTATATAGTTTTATAGGTGAAAAGTTTCCTATGATAGAACAGGAAATGAAAAATGAAAATGAAAAAGCTAATAATTTGCTTTCATATTTTACTAACAAAGAAAAAGGTGAAAAAAACTTTTCAAATGATTTGGACGAAAATCAGGAAGACTTCTTTAGATCATTCGATAGAATGCAGAATTTTATATCACAGGATAATGAGCTTTCAGATTCCTTAGTTGAAGATGTAGGCAAAACAAGCAATATTATGGATTCTATAGAACAAATTAGAATGCTTGCTGATCAAATTAAAGTTTATTCATTGAATGCAATTATTATATCATCTAAATATGGTGCCGGCGGTAAGGCTTTCGGAGAAATATCTAAAAACATAATAAAAATGTCTGAAACATCAAATGAACAGGCAGATCAAATGAATAGAATCGGTAAGGAATTATTTGTAAGGTTTGAATCATTTAAAACTGAAATACTAAAAACTAATGAGCTGCAAAGACAAAATTTCACAATCATGAGAGAACAGCTTGATAAAGAACATAATAACATGGTTAATTCTTTTGCAGTATTTTCTAATGTAATATCAGATATAATATCAAGAGTCGATAACACTTATGACTTTATATTTGAAGTAATGATGGTTCTTCCTCGTGAGGATATAGTTAGGCAGCAGACTGAACACATAGTTGAATCAATAAATTCTATAGTTTATGAAAATAGAAATTTTATAGATTATTATGGTTCTCAAGTTGAAACTATGGGTGCTGAAGATTTAGAGAAAACAGAAAATCAGACTTTAGAGCATAGATTATTAGATTTGCTTACATTTGATGATGTTGTTTTAACTTTAATAATAGAAAATTTCAAATCAATACATGAAGAAATAGATCTTACTAACTCAGATATTTATAAAAGTTTAAAAGGATTAAAAGATGCTTTAACTGATATTACATCAGATAGAACCACTATAGTGGAATATATGATAGGCGGAGAAACAGGTAAATCGGAATTTCCTTTTACAGTTTCTGAATCCCTATTTAATGAATATATGGGCTTTATTAAACTTTATTTAGAAAATTTTAAATTATTTTTAACTAATAAATACAGAATATCTGACAGTAATATAGCTATAATAGATTCAATAGAAGAATTAGAAAGTATGTTCTTAGAAACAAAAAATATTGCTAAAACTTTTAACTCAATTAACTTTTTAGCTAAAATAGAACTTGAAAAAAATAGTAATATATTTAATAATTCTAAGACTTTTTCTATAGAAAGCGTTGAATCAATAGCTACTAACATTACAGAAACAGTAGACGGATGTTTGGAGCAGTTCCATAATATTAAATCTGCTATTTTCAGTTCAATCAATAAATTTAAATCAAATATTAATCAGCAGTCAAGCGAGCATTCTTTTATAGAATCTATGACAGAAAGTGTAAGCAAACGTTTAGATGAGTCAAAATATATCATTAATAATAATATAAAAAGATTAGATAGCTATGCTGATGAATTATTTGGACTTATAGATAAAACTTTAGTAGATTTAAGTTCTTTAAGTACATTACTAACTAAAATTAATGAAATAATAGAAATTTTTAATAGCATGAGAAATGTTATAAGAAATAAAAAAACTGAATATTATCAATCATTAGGTATAGATAATTGGAAAATAGAAAGCGATAAATATTTGGATATAGTTAATTCTTATACAATAAAAAAAGAAAGAGCTATTGCTAATAGTATTTTATCTGGAGAAGATGCACCAAATGTCGATATAAGTATAGATGTGGGTGCCGATAGCGGCGATTTTACTATGTTTTAATAAAAGTAATGGAGGTATTTATTTATGTCAGTTATAGAAATAAGTGATAATCTTAATATACGAACTATGGGTAAATATTTTAAGAATGTCATAAAAAGTGCTAATTATAACGAAGATATAACTGTAAAATTTAATTGTGAAGGTCCTGCCCATGTGGATTTAGCAGGTTTGCAAATATTGTATGCTATGAAAAAAGAGCTTGCGAAAAATCAAAAAAACCTTATAGTAGAAGGCATGGATAATTTATTTGTAGAATATTTAAATATAATTAACGATAAAAATAATTAATGATATAAGAGGTTAAAGTATGGCTAAAACAATACTAATTGTAGACGATTCAAATACAGCTAGAGCATCTGTTGAATATACCTTGAAAAAGGGCAGTTATACTGTAGTGTCTGCAGATGATGGTACTACAGGTTTAGAGGTTCTAGGTAAAACTCCAAATGTTGATATGATAATAACAGACCTTAATATGCCAAAAATGGATGGTATAGAATTTATTAAGCATGTAAGAAAGGTAGATCAGCATAAATATACCCCTATTCTAATGCTTACAACAGAATCTCAAGATGAGAAAAAAATGGAGGGTAAAGCCGCAGGTGCAAGTGGTTGGCTAGTAAAGCCATTTAACCCGACTCAACTTTTGGACGTTGTTAAACGTTTTTTAAATTAATGTCCAACCATCTTATTATTATTTTTTTAATAAGAATTTTATCAAAGGTAGAGGTGTAATACATGTTTGATAGTGATGAATTTATTTCGATATTCTTAAGCGAAGCTAAAGAGATTGTAGAAGGTTTAGAAAATGATTTAGTTTTGTTAGAGGATAATAAAAGTGACGAAGACCTTTTAAATAAAATCTTCAGAAGTGCTCATACTCTTAAATCTTCAGCGGGTACTGTTGGTTTCACTACTATGAGTGAGTTAAACCATGTTGCAGAAAATTTATTAGAAAAGGTAAGAAGCGGTAAATTGGATGTAACTCCGCAAATGATAACAGTACTTCTTGAGTTTTTAGATACTGTTAAACTTATGCTGCAAAATATTGTAGACGGTAAGGGTGAAACAGATGGTGTTACTAATATAGATTCATTAAAGGCTAAGATTAAAGCCATAGCCGATGGGAATGATCCTGCTGCAGTAGCTCCTGCTCCAAAACCGGCAGAAGCTCCTAAAGTTGAAGAAGCTAAACCAGCAGAAACTCCTAAAGCTGAAGAAGCCAAACCATCAGAAGCAGCAGCATCTAGCGGAGGCTCTAATTCTTTCCATATTGATATGGGATTTAAAGCTACTATTTTTGATAATGGTATAGACCCTCTTATGTTCTTGAATGACCTTAGAGCTATTGGTACTATTAATAATTTAAAAATAGAATGTAATAATTTACCAACTATTTTAAATCTTGAAGATCCTTATGTTTGCTACACTCAGTTTTCTTTGGATTTTGATACTAATGCTCCAGATGAACAGGTGCAAAATATTTTCTTGTTTGTAATAGATGACAATGATATTAATATTGTAAATACAAAAGCGGATATTAAAGATGATGATGAAGTAAAACCTGCTGCAGAAGCTCCTAAAGCTGAAGAAGCTAAACCGGCAGAGGCTCCTAAGGCTGAAGAAAAGCCTGCCGAAAATGCTCCTGCTAATAATGCTCAGGCTCAGCCGGCAGTACATAAAGCTAAAGTTCAGGCTCCTTCAACAGTTAGGGTTGATACAAGAAAATTAGACAGTTTAATGAACTTAATTGGAGAACTTGTTATAGCTCAGTCAAGAATAATGCAGCTTACTCAAAGTTTAGATATTGATAATGGACTTAAAGAAGCTGTAAGTTCAATGGATAGAACTTCAAGACAAATACAAGAAGAAGTTATGAATATTAGGATGATGCCTATAGGTCCTATATTCAACCAGTTCCATAGATATGTTAGAGACTTAAACTTAGAATTACATAAAGAGGTTAAACTAGTTCTTAAGGGTGAAACTACTGAGATAGATAAGAACATGCTTGAACAGTTATCTGATCCTCTCAAACACATGATAAGAAATTCCATGGACCATGGTATAGAAAAAACTAAAGAAGAGAGAATAGCTAGAGGAAAACCAGAGTATGGTACTATAACAATGTCAGCAGCACACCAAGAAGGACATGTTGTTATAGAGGTAGCTGATGATGGAAATGGATTAAATAAAGAAAAAATATTAAGTAAAGCCATTGAAAAAGGACTGCTTTCAAAAGACGGTAAATATTCTGATGTAGAAATATACAGAACTATATTCTACCCTGGAGTTTCAACTGCTGATAAAATAACTGACATATCCGGAAGAGGTGTTGGTATGGATGTTGTTAGAGCAAATGTTGAAAAAATGAAAGGTAAAATAGAAATTAAATCTGTAGAAGGTAAAGGCAGTACCTTTATAGTTAAACTTCCTTTGACTTTGGCTATTATTGAAGGTATTACTTTTGCTTTAGGTAAGCAAATATATATTATGCCTCTAATTTCTATCATAGAACAAATAAAAGTAAAAAATGAGCAGGTAAAACCTTTTGAAGGCAAAGGTGAAATGATAAAAATTAGAGATGAATATCTGCCTTTAATAAGACTCCATAAAGTATTTGAAATAGAAACACAAGTAGATAACATAGATGATGGTATAGTAGTAGTTGTTGAAGCTGGATATAGAAAATGTGCTATTTTTGTTGATGAACTTTTAGATCAGCAGCAGGTAGTTATTAAATCTTTAGACTCAGCATTCAGTAAACATGCAGGAATAGCCGGAGGTACTATACTTGGAGACGGAAGAATAGCTCTCATTATAGATATACAAGGACTAGTAAATATGTCTCTACAAGGAAAAATAAATAACGGCGTAAAATAAAGGATTGTAATATGTTAGATAATCAAAAAATAAATGCAGCTAATATACCTCAGGTTGGAGGTACATCTTTAGAACATGATGAAAATATTTCTATTGAACCTAGCCAGCAATTTTTAGTATTTAAAATAGACAATGAAGAATATGCTCTTGATGTATTGAGTATTGAAGGTATTGTAGGTGTAACTAATATAACTCCTGTTCCAGGCAGTCCTAAATTTATGAGAGGACTTATGAATTTGAGAGGTAATATTCTTCATATAGTTGATATAAGAATAAGATTCGGATTAGATAGAAGAGATGATCATTCTATTGAAGATGATGTTATTATAGTAATATCAACTACTAATAGAAAATTTGGTATATTGGCTGATATGGTAAGCGATGTTATTACAGTTTATGAAAGTCAGATGACAGAAACCCCTATTGATAATATGAGAGGACTTCAAATTTCTAATGTTATTAGATTAGAAAATAAGATTATTATGGTTCTTCCTATAGAAGAAATTATAAAATCTAATGATGCCAATAATCAAACAGTATAATATCATTGAGGTATAAAAATGGAAGATATAAATGAGCATATGCCTGCTTTAAGCGATGCTGAGTTTAATGAATTAGTTAAAATTATTTATGATAAAACTAGAATACAAATGACTAGTCATAAAAGAGCTTTAGTAACTTCGAGATTAAGTAAGAGACTAAGAGCTTTAAAAATGAACTCTTTCAGAGAATATATAGATTTTGTTAAAAATGCTAAAGATGAGGAACTTACAAATTTTGTTAATGCTGTTACTACTAATAAAACTGATTTCTTTAGAGAAAATAAGCATTTTGAATATATGAAAAGTACATTTCTTCCAGAATGGGAAAAAAATTTTAAAGCAGGAAAAGTTAAAAATCTTAGAATATGGTCAGCAGCTTGCTCAACTGGAGAAGAGCCCTACACTATTCAAATGACTTTGCATGAGTATTTTGGTTCCAACTATGATAAATATGATATAAAAGTCTTGGCTAGTGATATAGATACTAATGTATTAGCTCATGGAAGGGCTGGTATTTATAAAGATGAATCTGTTGATCCAATACAGGATAACATATTAAGAAAATACTTTTTAAGAGGTACAGGCGATAAAGAAGGATTATATAAAGTAAAGGATATTCTAAAAAAGAATTTATTTTTTAGACAATTAAATTTTAAAGATGAAGATTTTGATATTCATACTCAATTTGATTTAATATTTTGTAGGAATGTTATTATTTATTTTGATAAAGAGTTCCAAAAGGAATTATTTAATAAATTTCATAGATATTTGAAAGATGACGGTTTAGTATTTATAGGACACTCGGAAACTTTATTCGGTGTATCTGATAAATTTAAATATGTAGCAAGCAATATCTACAAAAAGATTTAATTATGGGAGATAATAATGATTGATTTTCCGGCAGCAGCCAATAGCAATTTTAAAAGAATCACAATATATATAGGTGGTTACTATGCTTCGAAAGAACCTGCTGTAATAAAAACAGTTCTGGGCAGTTGTATATCTGTATGCCTGTTTGAGAATAAATTAAAATTCGGAGGTATGAATCACTTTATGCTTCCTGAAATGAGAGAATGGGAAAATCCGGCTGACGATTATAATAATACTAGATATGGTGTTTTTGCTATGGAGGTTCTTATAAACGAAATTATCAAATTAGGAGGAAAAAAGGAAAATCTTACAGCTAAAATATTCGGAGGCGGACATGTACTTTCAGGTATGACTAGTAATATACTTCAAGTACCTGATAAGAATATACAATTTGCTAAAAAATTCTTGGCAGATGAAAAAATACCTATAGTAAGTGAAGATATAGGCGGTAATTGGCCTAGAAAAGTATTCTTCTTCAATACAGAAAATAGAGTGCTTATGAAAAAATTAGAAGGTAAGACAAAAGAATTTTCAGCTGAACAAGAAATTAAATACTCTAAAAATTTACAGCATAAACTTGAAGAAAAATCAGATATTACATTGTTTTAATATATTAATAATTAAGGATTTTATATGGCTACAAAAATTAAAGTATTAGCTATTGATGATAGCGCACTAATTAGACAGTTACTTACTAAAATTGTAAACTCAGATCCTGCTTTAGAAATGGTGGGAACTGCTGCAAATCCAATTCTAGCTGAAAATAAGGTAAAAAATCTTAAACCGGACATTATTACTTTGGATATAGAAATGCCTGAAATGGACGGTATTACTTATCTTAAAAAACTTATGCTTAATAACCCTATCCCTGTAATAATGTTTAGTTCGCTTTTGGATAAACATAGAGAATTGGCTTTAGATGCATTAAATATAGGTGCTTTTGATTATGTTATAAAACCATCTGCTAATGTTAGAGATGGTGTTGAAGAACTAGCTACAGATTTAGTTGAAAAAATTAAAAATGCTTATGCAAACAGAGCTAAATTCTATAGAAAACATGGTGTTACTATGCCTACTGATACGACTCCTACAGTAGAAAGAACACCTATCAGCTTGGAAGCTCCTAAAACCGCTGGATTTAAAGTTTATCAAAAAAATACTGCTGATATTATTCTTCCTCTTACACCTTCAAGAGAAACTCCTATGGATAAAATTATTCTTATAGGTTCTTCTACAGGGGGTACAGAAGCTTTAATAGAATGCTTAAAAAATGTTACTCCATCTGCTCCGCCTATAGTTATTGCTCAGCATATGCCTGAACATTTTACTACTTCTTTTGCTAAGAGATTAAATAGTATTCTAAAAATTGATGTTGCTGAATCTGAAGACGGTATGAGTATAGGAAGAGGTCAGGCTGTACTTGCAAGAGGTGCTAAACATACTATGATTAAGGTTAAAGGCGGTAAATATTATATAGAAGTTAGAGACGGAGAGCCTGTTACGAGACATAAACCTTCTGTAGATGTACTTTTCAGAAGCGGTGCTGTTTATGCTAAAAACAAAGCTATAGGAATTATACTTACTGGTATGGGTGATGACGGTGCTAATGGTATGAAAGAAATGAAAGATGCCGGTGCTTATAATATAGCTCAAAATGAAGAAACTTGTACTGTATTTGGTATGCCTAGAGAAGCAATAGCTAGAGGCGGTGTTGATGAAGTGCTTCCTTTAGATAAAATATTGGCTGCGGCTTTGAAAAGAGTATAAATTAAAAAATGAAAGAATATATAGATTTATATGATTATATAAATAAATGGGTAAGCAGTTCTACAGCTTACCCATACTATAAAATAGAAAAAAAGTTGGATTTTATATCTAAATTAATATCATCTCATAAGCAGTTTAACAATATTTCTATTATTCCAACTGGTTCAAAACGAAATAGAACAGATGTAACTTACATGGAATATCTTAATGTTTTTTTAATATTAGATGATAATGCATCTGATACTAGAAAATTCAAATCTTCTATTTTGGAATTAATTAAAAATGATGACTTATATTCAAATAAAGTTAATGACACATCATCATCTTTGATTCTAGAATATGAAAATGAAAAAATTGTATTAATACCATCATTTAAAAATTTGGATAATAATGTTGAAGGTGCTTTGGTTACAGATAGTAATGAAAAAAATGAAATTTTCTATCCAAAATTAGATAATAAAAATTTTGATAAAAAAGAACATAACTGCGGATCCAATTTTATTAATTTAATAAAAATATTTAAACATATATTCCTTACTTTCTCTTCTGAAATTAAACATATTAATGAACTTACTCCGCCTATAATAGAAGCACTTATATGGAATTTGCCTGATGAATACTTTAACTTCAATAATTATGATGATGCTATATTAAAGACTATTGAATATATTTATGAAAGAATTGCAAGCAGTGATTATATGTCGCTTTCTGAAATTAATGATATAAAAGTTTTGTTTTCAGCTAGAAATAATATAGATAGAAAAGAATTATTAAAAGCATTATACAAATTAAAACAATTAATACATGAAAACTTGTAAAATTCTTATTTTTTTCTTATAACTCTTAATAGTAATATTGAATTAATTTAAAGTAATGATATAATATTGTATTATAATTTTTATAATAAATTTCTTAGGAGAAATATATAAAATGAAAAAAATACCAGAAATTTTTGGTAGTATGGTTTTTAATGATAATGTTATGAAGGATAAACTCCCTAAAGACATTTACAAAAAACTTATAAAAACCATAAAAAATGGAGAGCGTTTAAATTTAGAAGTTGCTAATGTAGTAGCTCATGCTATGAAAGAATGGGCTATAGAAAAAGGGGCTACTCATTTTACTCATTGGTTTCAGCCTATGACCGGTGTAACTGCAGAAAAACATACCAGCTTTATAGCTCAAACAGATGACGGTGCAACTCGTATGGAGTTTACCGGTAAAGAATTAGTTCAAAGCGAGCCAGATGCTTCTAGTTTTCCTTCAGGAGGATTAAGAGCTACATTTGAGGCTAGAGGATATACAGCATGGGATCCTACTTCTTATGCTTTCATTAAAGATGATACTTTATGCATACCTAGTGCTTTTTGTTCTTACAGCGGAGAATCATTAGATAAAAAGACTCCCCTACTTCGTTCAATGCAGGTTATAGAAAAGGAAGCAAAAAGAATATTAAAATTATTCGGTCATAATAATGTTAATAGAGTATTTACTACTGTTGGTGCTGAACAGGAATATTTTTTAATAGACAGAGAACTATATTTACAAAGACCTGATTTAAGATACTGTAAAAGAACATTGTTTGGTGCCTGTCCTCCTAAAGGTCAGGAATTAGAAGATCATTATTTCGGTGCTATTAAACCTAGAGTGCTTGCCTTTATGAAGGAACTTGATATTGAGCTTTGGAAACTAGGTATAGTTGCTAAAACAGAGCATAATGAGGTAGCTCCTGGCCAATATGAATTAGCTCCGGAGTTTACTATTACAAATATGGCAACAGATCAAAACCAAATTACAATGGAGCTTATGAAAGTAATAGCTGAAAAACATAATTTAGCTTGTATACTTCATGAAAAACCTTTTTCAGGTGTAAATGGAAGTGGTAAACATAATAATTGGTCTATAGCAACAGATACAGGAATGAATCTATTAGATCCTACAGACAATCCTGCTAAAAATAAACAGTTTTTGCTATTTTTAGTAGCAATAATTAAAGCCATTGATGAATATCAGGACTTGCTTAGAGTTACAACTGCAAGTGCAAGCAATGATCATAGACTTGGTGCTTCTGAGGCTCCGCCTGCTATCATATCAATGTTCCTTGGCGATGAATTAACTGAAGTGCTTGAATCTATGGAACATTCTAAAGATTATGAGGGAAAGGGAAAGGTTGAAATGGAAATGGGAGTTAATTCTTTAGCAAGACTCACTAAAGATTCTACTGACAGAAACAGAACTTCTCCTTTAGCATTTACAGGAAACAAATTTGAATTTAGAATGGTAGGCTCAAGTCTCTCAGTATCAGGACCTAATATAATATTAAATACTATAGTTGCCGAAGCTTTATCACAGTTTGCTGATATATTAGAAAAGTCTTCAAATTTTGAAAAAGATTTAGATGAACTTATAAGAGATACTATTAAAAAACATAAAAGAATAATTTATAATGGAAATAATTATTCTGATGAATGGGTAAAAGAAGCTGAAAAAAGAGGATTATTTAATCTAAAAACAACTCCAGAAGCATTACCTCATTTTATATCTCAAAAAAATATAGATGTATTAACAAAACATAAAGTACTAACAGAAGCTGAAATACATTCAAGATATGAAATAGGAATGGAAGAGTATGTTAAAGAAATTAATATAGAAGCTCTTACATTAATAGATATGGTCTATAAGCATATACTCCCTTCTTCTATAGAATACAGCGGAGAACTTGCGAATATTGCTGATAAGAAAAATAATTTAAAAGTAAATTTTGATGTTGAAAGCGATTTAATTAATAAACTTAATAAACTTATTTCAGATTTATACGGTAAATTGGCAAAATTAGAAGAATACATTGCAGAAGGTAAAAAAATTACAGATGTTTCAAAATATGCTAATTTTTCAAGAGATAAAATATTTGCATGTTTAGAAGATATGAGAGTTACAATAGATGAATTAGAAAGAACGGTTTCTAAAAAATATTGGAAACTTCCAACTTACGGAGATATGCTTTATAGTTTATCATAAATAGTAAGTTAAATAATAAAAGCAGGTATAAATTATTTACCTGCTTTTATTATATTTTTGTAATATAAATTCTTTTTATTCACTTTGCATTACAGATAAAGCATTATTCAAATGTTCTATAAACTCTTTATTAAATTTTTCTGGTGATATTATTTTAAAAGAACCTAACCAAGGACTTAAAAATATTCTTAGTTCTGTAAAAGATGAAAAATCAAAATTAACTATTATAGAACCATCTTCTAATGTCTTTTTTATTTTTTGATTGAATCCGTAATCTCTATTTTTAAAATAATGAGCAACATCCGAATTAAAACAAATAGTAGTTTTTGTTAATTCATTATCACTCCAATATATACTTCTTTTTTTCTCTATTAATTTTATCAATTTTTCTCTATTATTAATTCTGTTTTTATATTCTTTATAATATTCTTCTTTTTCTTTATTGCTATTAAATTTTAATTTCTGCATTACTTCTATATTAGATATGCTAGTTATAGAATAAGTTTTTATCTTTTTATATTTCTTATCATAAGCAACTAAATACCATATACCCTGAAAATAATAAATAAGATATGCTATAGCCTTAACTTTATAATTAATATTACTGCTTTGAATATAATAATCAAAACTTATATCATTTAAATCTTTAACACATGAAAGTAATTTTTCTATACTTTCACTATCCCCTGATATATTATTTATCTCATTATTTGAAATTACAATAACATCATAATAATCATCATCTATATTTTGAGGTAATAATTTAGATATTGTTGAATGAGGTATAAAAGATAAATTTGAACTTACCTTTTTTATAAATACAGAAAATAGTATATCTACATTTTTTTTAAGATTATCATTATCAAAATTAAAGCCTCTTTTTAATTTCTTTAAATCTTCCTTTTTTAAAGTATATCTATCATTTTCTAAAATAAGCTCTATTTGTAAATATAGCTGTATTTCTTCTATATCCCTTTGAAATGTTCTTAAAGAAATTTTATTCTGATACATAAATTTATTTTTATCTACTAACCCATCTAACATCAATGAAGTATATAATTCAAATAACCTTTCAAATTTCTTTTTATCTGACATATATAATACCCTTTTTAAAATACACTATGTACAAATTCTTTAACGGCATTACCATTAATATTAAACTGTTCATTATTTATAGTAAAATATCCGTCCAATACTCCTTTAGCAGTTTCCATATCTATCTTATTGAAACCACCAAAAGAATCGTATAAATAATTTCCTGTAACTGTAAATACAAAACTGAATCCTTCTTCTTTAGAATAATAATCTATAACATCTTTATATTCATGCGATTCAAAATTTTTATATACATACCATTTTTTATTAAATAGAAATTTAATAATTTTTGAATTCTGTGATTCAGGTTTAGAATCATAAATAAATACCGGAATAGGCTCTGTGTTATAAGAAGTATAAACTAAAGCAGCTGTAATATTATGAGTGTATCTCGAAGGATTTCTTCCAACTGTATTAATAGCTATAACTGAACTCGTATCGGTTATAGCATTTTCACTTCCCGGAACAACTAAATATCCTCTAGGAATACCATAATAAAATGCTGTATATAATGCTCTATTATATTTCCAATTTACCATAGAGGCTGTAAAATTAGTAAACTTAAATGAATACTCAGAATTAATCAAATTGCTTATAAAGGATTTTACATTTATCTTAGTATTATAAAAACTTGGAATTTCAATATTGAATTCGCCGACATTTTTTCTAAATTGAGCTCTTACAAAATTATCATAAAAATCTAAAAAATCTTTTTCCTTTTCTTTTATAATAAAAGACTGAGAATCTCCATCAAGTATATTAAAAGCATAGTAAGAAAAATATCTCTTTAGTCCATATTTATAAAGTTTCCAAAATATTATATGATTATCATGAAATAAATATAAATATAAATTTTCTACCATATCCTCATTTATATGTATAGATTTTGGAATACTAGTAAAATCTCCTGTATAATATATCCCATTATTATTAGTAATAGAGACTGTATTAGCATCAAGTAAAGGAGTGTCATTTCTCATATATGATTTTGAAGGAACTATCCTATAATTAATATGCACAAAAATAATTACAAATAATAAAATGAATATAAGAGCTGCTATAATAAAAATATATTTTTTTATATAGCTAGAAGAATATTCATAATAATTATCGTTTGCTATAAGCCTCTTTTTTATACGCATAATCTTTCTTCTGCTGTGTTATCATTATTTTCCAAGACTTTTTTCATATCAGCCTGTACTTCTTCTTCAGTTCTTTTTTCGATTGATGTATCTAAAAGTTTAGATAAAGCAAATAATGCTACTTCTATTTCATCATCTTGAGGTCTTCTAGTAGTTATTTTTTGAAGAGCTAAACCCGGAAGTATAGCAAGTCTCATAAGAGGAAAATTATAAAATTTAAATCCTAATTTTAGTATTTCATAAGATATACCAGAAACTATAGGAAGTAAAATTATATTGATAGCAAGCACAGTTAAATTTCCAACTATTTTAAGCGGAGTATATGAAGCATATATATATGTATATACAAAATAGCTTGTAAACATATAAAGCAGAATTGAAACTGTTAATACTAAAAACATAAATGTAGTACCGCATCTAGGGTGTATAGTAGTATAATCTCTTATATTTCCTGAATCAGGATCTAATCCATGTTCATAAGCATTAACAACCATGTGTTCTGCACCATGATATTCAAACACTCTTTTTATATCTTTAAAAAATGATATTACAAGAAGATATAAAACAAATATAGATAATTTTATGCATCCTCTCACTAGATTAAATACAATAAAATTACTTTTTTCATCTATTCCTATAAACGTAGTTATAAAATAAGGCAAAGCGATAAAAAGCCCCACTGCAAATGCCAAAGATACTAACATACTCAAAGTCATAGCTATGCTTTCACTTTTTTCTGATTTAGGCTTATTATCTTTTTTATTGTTTTCTTCTTCAATACCTGCAGTATTTGCAGAAAATACCAAAGTTTTATATCCCAATTTCATCATATCTACAAAATTAACTACTCCTCTTATAAAAGGCATTTTAGTTAATTTATTCTTATTTTCAGGAATAGCAGCTTTAATAAAATCTATTTGTTTATCGGGCTTTCTAACAGCAACCACATAATGGCTTTTATTTCTAAGCATTATACCTTCGATAACCGCCTGCCCGCCTACTCCTTCCTTAATTCTATTTTCATCTAATTTTTTACTCAAAATATGTATCCTCATTTATTTTTAATATTAAAGTAAAGTATATAATATACTAAATGCAATATTCTTTCAAGTATAAAAAAATCTTGAATTTATCAAAATAATTCATATATTGTATAGTATGAAATATATATTAATTGTTTTATCTATATTAATTTTTATATCATGTAAAAGCACAAATACTCAAATGGCAGCTATACCAGAAGAAATACATAATAAGGAAACAACTTCTTTACCTAAAGCCATTACATTGAGAGATAGGGCTGGATATTATAAGAGCAAAAGTCCTTATTTTACATTTAATGTGGATTTAAAAGAAAATGGATATGCTAATGTAGTATTAAAAGGCTGGATGGTTTATAGGGGCATTGTAAAGGTTGGAGACCCTAATTCTGAAGCTAAAAAATTTAGATTAGATATAGACAATATAACTTATGTAATACTAGAGTTTAAAGATTTAGAAAATGCTAAAGCCTCTGTTATATTAAAAAATGTTGTTCAGCAAGTTCTTGATATGGATAAAATTTAATATTTTATATTTTTCTAATAAATAAATTTGACAAACTAATAATTTTAACTATATTAAATAATATAGGATTATTATTTATGTTCAACAGTCAACAGTCAACAGTCAACAGTCAACAGTCAACAGTCAACAGTCATACAAAATCAAATATTATTTCAGATAAATACAATTTATCATAAAAATAAGGAGTACTTATGTCAAAAGAAGAAAAAGCTGTAAAAAATAGTTTTAAGAAATGGTTCACATTTTGTGTTCTAGTTTTTGGAGGCGGAACGGTATTTAAATTGTCATCGTTAAAAGATGCATTTTATGTACCTATGCAGGAATTTATGAATTTAACTCATACACAAATAGGATTTGCTTTATCTGTTTACGGACTCGTACAAACCATAGGTAATTTCTTTTCTATTTACATATCTGATAGATTTTCAAAAAGAATATTAATACCTATTGGACTTATTGGTGTTGGTTTGGTAGGATTATATATGTCCACATTTCCGCCATATTACGGCATATTGATTTCTTGGGGATTATTATCATTATTTGGTGAAGTTATATATTGGCCTGTATTATTAAAATCTGTAAGATTATTGGGTGATAGCAGCGAACAAGGAAGATTATTTAGCTTCTTAGAAGCTGGAAGAGGTATTGTGGATGTAGTTATTGCTTATAGTGCTTTAGGTGTATTTACATTGTTAGGTTCTGGTTCTGCAGGATTAAGAGGCGGTATAATATTCTTCTCTGCTGCTGTTATACTAGCTGGTATATTGTCATATATATTATTAGAAGATGATGTTGTAAAATTAGAAGATGAAAGCGGAAATAAAGTTTCAAGAGATAAAGTAGCTATGCAAGGTGTTATAAAAGCAGTAAAAAGTTTAGAAATTTGGGTAGTTTCATTAACAATATTTAGTGTATATTCTGTATATTGCGGTTTAACTTATTTTATACCTTTCCTTAAAGATATATACAGCATACCTGTGGCTTTAGTTGGTGCTTATGGTGTAATAAATCAATATGGATTAAAAATTGTAGGAGGCCCTATAGGCGGTGTATTATCAGATAAAGTGTTCCACTCACCTACTAAATATTTAAGATTTGCATTTTTATTATCTGCTATTGCAATAATAGGTTTTACATTTATTCCTCATGGACAATTTAATCCTTACATAGGTATGGTTCTTACATTAAGTTATGGTGCTATAATATTTTCTATGAGAGCAGTATTTTTTGCCCCTATTGATGAAGTAAAAGTACCTAAAGAAATATCAGGTGCTGCTATGTCTATAGCTTGTATATTTGGATATTCTCCTCAAATGTTTGCTTTTACATTGTACGGTAATATATTAGATAATAATCCGGGATTTGCTGGATATAGAATAGTATTTTTTATAATGGCAGGTTTTTCAGTACTTGGAATATTAATATCTAGTTTACTTTTGTCAATGATTAAAAGAAAAGAAAAATTAGGAGTTCAAGAATGAAATTAGGTTTAGAAACAGAAAGTTATCATTTATTCTTTCAAAATAAAAGAATGAATATATTTGATTTTATTAATAAGACAAGTGAGCTTGGTCTAGATGGTGTTCAAATTAATATTATAAAAGATTATAATTTAGATCCTAATTGGGGAACTTTAGAGACAGATGAAATTAATCATTTGAAGAAAGTTAGAGCATTATGTGACAAATTAGGGTTATATATAGAAGTAGATACAAAAGGCATAGATTTTGAGCATCTAGAAAAAGTTCTGAAAGTGGCTCATATATTAGATGCAGAAGTTGTAAGAACATATATTCCAACGAAGGATCCTGTAATATCTGAAGAATCTGGTGCAGGCGGTAAATATGATCCTGCCAAGGTTAGACAATATTTTGATACTTCAATATACGAAGAAGCAATACCTAAGTTAGAAAAAATTATACCTATTTTAAAAAAATATAGAATCAAAATAGCTTTAGAAAATCATGAATATGAAACTTCTAAAGAATTAGTTTGGGTTATTGAAAAATTATCAAGTCCTTGGATAGGTTTATTATTTGATTTTGGTAATTCTATGATGGCTTGGGAAGATCCAATAGAAGCTGCTAATAATATGGCTCCATATACATTCTCAACACATGCTAAAGATCATATTATAATAGAAGATCCAGAAGATGTTTATAAATATGTTGTATGCGGAATACCTATAGGTGAAGGTAATTTAGATATAAAAAAAATATATGATATTTTATATAATAAATCTCCTCTAAAAAGAATTAATATAGAATCATGCCACCCATATTGTGCACAGTTTAAAAGAGCTCCCGGTGTAGGCGGAGTAGATAAAGTAGGAGAAAATGCATTTAAAATACATCCTCAGCCTTATCCATACAATGAAATAAAGCCTTTAGAATACTATTATCCTCAAGAAATTTCTAATGAATATTTGGAAAAACTTCTTAAGGATCAGGATGAAGGGTTAAAAAGATCTGTAAAATATCTTAAAGACATAAGAGATTCGTATTTAAACTAATACTGTATTTCTAATTAAGATAATGGGAGATGCTATCATAGTATCTCCTTATTTTTTATAATATATTAATTAGAAAAATCCTTCGCTTTTAGCTTCTTTACTCATAAGTTCTTTTACAGTATTTTTTATATCAGCATTATTAAAAAGTATATTGTATATTGCTTCTGTTATAGGCATATAAATATTATTTTTCTTGGCGTATTCATAAGCTGCAGTAGTAGCATATACTCCCTCAGCAACCTGTCCATGATTTTCTGCTATTACATCTTCATATTTTTTTCCTTTAGCTAAAGCCCGTCCAAGTCTGTTATTTCTGCTTAAACCGCTGGAACAAGTAACTATTAAATCCCCTATTCCAGAAAGTCCGTACATTGTATCTATTCTAGCACCTTTACTTAAAGCAAATCTCACTATTTCATGAAGTCCTCTTGTTATGAGTGCTGCTTTTGTGTTATCACCTAGATGAAGACCGTCTACTATACCTCCTGCAATGGCTATAATATTTTTTAAAGCTCCTCCTATTTCAACGCCTTTCTGATCCGTAGAATTGTATATTCTAAACTTTGGCGGGACAGTTAAAGTATCTCTAACATATTCAGAAACTCCTTTTTCACCTCCTACAACTACAGCAGTAGGCACTCCCTTAGCAGTTTCTTCTGCATGAGAAGGTCCTGAAAGTGTAAGTATAGATAAATCTCCAGATATTATACTCCTTGCAACTTCACTCATAGTTTTACCTGTTTTTCTATCAAGTCCTTTAGTTGCAGATACTAGTATTTGTTCATTACTTATATAAGGTTCTATATTGGTACAAGCCTCTGCAAATGCAAAAGACGGTGTTACTATTATAATTATTTCATTATCATTAACAGCTTCTCCAATATCCATTGTGAAATTTATATTTTTATTTAATTCTATATTCTCTAGATAATTATCATTTCTATGAGCTGTGCTTAATATTTTATAGCTTTCTTCACTATGAACCCAAACATTAATATTATGTTTTTCCGAAAAAATATTTGCAAGTGCTAATCCCCAACCGCCTGCACCTATAATACCTACATTTGCCATATAATAAAAATCCGATTTTAGTTTTATAATAATAGTATATATTAGTATACATAAAAAATAATTATTATCAATATAGAATTGTAAAAATATTATGTAAACTATATTTTATTTAAGAGATTTATCCAATAATGCACATATATTATTTAGTAAATCCTCTTTTTTTATTTTTTTATTATTGTCATCTTTTACCCAGCAAAGTATCACAGAAACTAAAGCGCCAGAAAAGAACTGAGACATTATTTTTGTATTTTCAGCATTTTTACTTTTCATAGTTTCACCTAAATATTCTAAAAATATTTTATAAAGTGATGAAACAAATAACAGTGTATTATTAGAATCTATTAATGATACATTAAAATACTGTCTGTTATCATCAAAATAATTAAGAACTTTTTCTAATATTTTTCTATGATTCTTTTTAAAATCATATATAGAATTATCTTTTTTTAATTCCTTTATAATATCCTCTTTTATATCATCTATAATTGAGTTTAAAAGTTCTTCTTTGTTATTAAAATGATCATAAAATGTAACTCTGTTTACCATTGCTTTTTCACATATTTCTGTTACGCTTATATCCTTTAATGAACTATTTTTCAAAAGCTCAAGGAGAGAATCTTTTATAAGTTTTTGTGTTTTTATTATTCTTAAATCTTTTTTTTCTTCTTTTTCCATATATATATGATAATTGCTAGAATTGTTTCAAAAATATTTTTATAATTAATAAATTTATATATATAATCTTGTAAAGTAGTTTTGAAACAAATCTACTATATTTTTTATAAAACAATATTACAATAAAAATATAGTTTGTCAAAGAAAATTTATTTTTAACATTAAAATATTAATAGTTTTTTTATATATAAAAAATTTAATTATATACAAAAATGTAGAATATGTATTATATAGCTTGCTATATAATTTAGTAAACACAATATTTAGTTAGTATAGACTAACAAAATATTGACATAACAAAACAATATGTTAGAATATACTAACAAAAAATAATAAAATAATGGAGATTTAAAGTGAAAGTTATGAAAAAATATTTATTACACAAAATTTTTTTGATGATGCTATTTTCAATAGTATTTCTAAACTGTTCCGGCAGCTCAGATAATAAAGAAGCTGACAGAAAAGCAAATAATGAAGAATTAATATTTGTAAATTATAGGGATATAAGAGATTTAAATCCTCATTTGTATGCTGGAGAAATGTATGCTCAGGAAATGCTTTATGAAACATTAGTTAATATAGGTGAAAACGGATATGAACCTTGTCTAGCAGAAAGTTGGAATATAAGTGATGACGGTAAAGTTTATACATTCAATATAAGAAAAAATGTTTATTTCTCTGACGGAGAGATATGTGATGCTAATGCTATAAAAGCTAATTTTGATGCCATCATAGAAAATAAGGACAGACATACTTGGCTTGAGATGATGCATATATTGGATAAAGTTGAAGCAGTTGATGATTATACATTTAGGATTACTTTGACATCACCTTACTACCCTATGCTTACAGAATTAGGAGTTACAAGACCATTTGCTATGATATCTCCAAAGGCTATGAAAAACGGTTCTACCAAAAATGGTGTTACTGAATATATAGGTACTGGTCCTTATGTTTTAGCAGAATATGAAACAGATAAATATGCTGTTTTTGAAGCAAACACTAATTATTGGGGAGAAAAGCCAAAAATTAAAAGAATAAGAGTAAAAGTTATACCTGATAATCAGACTAGATTATTGGCTTTGGATAAAGGAGAAATAGATTTAATATTCGGCAAAAACATGATAGATTCTGATGCCATTAACAAATATAAGAATAATTCTAAATTTGTATCATCTTTATCAGCACCTACATCTACAAGACAAATAGTATTAAATACGACTCATGCAATACTATCCAATAATAATGTAAGAAAAGCATTACAGCATGCCACAGATAAAAAAGCTATATCAGATGGAATATTCTACGGATTAGAACCTCCTGCAGATACATTATTTTCAAAAACAGTTCCATACTGTGATGTAAATCTTATACCATATGAATATAATATTGAAAAGGCAAAACAATTATTAGAAGAGGAAGGCTGGATTGAAGGAAGCGATGGCATAAGAGAAAAAAACGGACAAAAATTAAGTTTGAATATTTTATATAACAGCGACAGTGTAACAGAAAAAACTATATCTGAGTATTTGCAAGCTGAATATAAAAAGATAGGTGTTGATATTAATATCACAGGTGAAGAAGAACAATCTTACAGAGATAATATGAAAGCAGGTAATTTTGATATGGTATTTAATATTTGCTGGGGTTCTCCTTATGATCCTCAGTCATCATTAGCTGCTATGCGTCAAAGGGTATATGGTGATTACGCTGCTCAGCAAGGTCTTCATGATAAAAAAGAAATAGATGAGGCTATAACTAAAATTCTTTTAAGTGTAGATGATGATGAGAGAAAGAAACTGTATAACTTTGTTTTAAGCAGGCTTCATGAGGATGCAGTTTATATACCATTAACATACGAATGTAATAAAGCTGTTTATACTTCTGATTTAAAAAATGTACAATTTGCACAAACACAATATGAAGTACCTTTTTGGCTTATGTATTTTAATTAATATATCTTATAGGATTTAGTATTATGAAAGCATATATTATAAAAAGAATATTAGTTACAATACCGCTTTTATTCGGCATTACATTATTAAGTTTTTTCTTTATTAATTTAATACCTTCAGATCCTGCTGAGGTAGTTTTAAGAGTACAGCAGGTCCCTATTATTTCAGAAGAAGCTATAGAGCAAATGCGTGAGGAATTAGGTTTAAATGACCCTTTCTTTGTTAGATACTTTAGATGGATATTAGATTTTTTAAAATTGGATTTAGGTGTAAGTTATACAAATCCTTCAAGAACAGTTGTTGGAGAAATAGCAAGGTCGTTACCTGCAACTTTGCAGCTTGCATTTCTATCACTTGTGTTTGTTATAGTTTTAAGTCTGCCAATAGGTTTTTTTAGTGCGGTTTATAAAGACAGTATATTTGACAGACTAATAAGATTTATAGTATTTTCTACAACGGCAATGCCGGCTTATTGGATAGGTCTTCTTTTAATATGGTTTGTAAGTATAAAGTTAGACTTACTTCCTACAAGCGGTAATGGTACTTGGGCTCATGCTATACTCCCTGCAATAACAATATCAATAACATATATATCTACATATATAAGGCTTATAAGAAATAATATGCTTGAAAATATGAAAGAAGATTATGTATTGTATGCAAATGCAAGAGGATTAAAACAGAGAATAATATTAGTAAAACATATATTAAAAAATTCTCTTCAGTCTTGCATAACCGCAATAGGTATGAGCATACCTCAGTTAATATCTGGTACTATAGTTGTTGAAAATGTATTTGCCTGGCCTGGTGTAGGAAGATTATGTATAGCATCCATATTTAATAGAGATTATCCTGTTATACAAGCATATATATTAATGACAGGTATTTTATTTGTATTCTTCAATTTAATTTTTGATATTGTACAAAGAATAGCTGACCCTAGACTTAGAATAGGAGAATAATAAAGATGTTAAAAAGATTTTTAGATAATAAAATTGCTTTTGGATGTACAGTATTTATATTGCTTATAGCTTTAATCGGAATATTAGCTCCATTAATTGCTCCTAATGATCCTTATGCCAATAATATATTAAATAAATTTGCTGGTATATCAAAAGAATATCCTCTTGGTACAGATCAGCTTGGAAGATGCATATTATCAAGAATGATATATGGAATAAGATATACTTTATTTTTATCTTTATTAACAATGCTTGGTACTATAGCACTAGGTACTTTAATGGGTATACTTGCTGGTTATTTTAAGGGAGCTGTTGATGAAGTGATAATGAGAATAGTAGATGTAATGCTTTCATTTCCAAGTCAGATAATGATACTTGCTGTTGTAGCTTTGCTTGGAGTTGATATTGCAAATGTTATTATAGCGAATGTATTTATTAAATGGGCTTGGTATTCAAGAATGATAAGAACTAATGTATTAAAATATAGAGAAAAGAATTTCGTTTTATTTTCAAAAACGGTAGGTTCTCCTTCCAGATTTATATTATTTAATCATATGGTTCCTTCAATATCATCTGAAATGATAGTGCTTGCCACTTTGGATACAGGATGGGCTATATTAAATATATCTACATTATCATTTTTAGGCTTAGGAGTTCAGGCACCTATACCAGAATGGGGAGCTATGCTTAATGAAGCAAAAAATGTAATGACTACTAATCCTAAGCAAATGATAGTACCTGGTATTGCAATAGTATTTTTGGTAGCTTCATTTAATATGCTTGGAGATGCTTTAAGAGATGTTCTTGATCCTAAAGAAAGCAGAGCGTAATTTTATTTAATAGGACTCAATATGAATGAAAATATTTTAGAAATAAAAAATCTCAATGTTTATTTTAGAGAAAAAAATAATAATATAAAAATAATAGATAATGTTTCTTTTTCTATTAAAGAAGGAGAATGTTTAGGTATATTGGGAGAAAGTGGAAGCGGTAAAAGTATGACTATAAAATCTATACTTCGTCTGCTTGATAATAATTTTCATGTAGAAGGAAAAGCTTTTTTTAATGATATAGATTTAATAAAAGAAAGTGCAGGCAATATAAGAAAATTAAGAGGTAACGATATATGCATGATACTTCAAAATCCTATGACATGTTTTGACCCGCTTTATAGAATATATAATCAAATGGAAGAAACTTTTGCAGAACATACTAATTTAAATAAAGAAGAAATATATAAAAAATGCATAGACACTTTAAATATAATGAAAATAAGAAATCCTGAAGACACAATAAAAAAATATCCGCATCAGCTTAGCGGCGGTATGCTTCAGAGAATAATGATAGGACTAGCATTATCATTAAATCCAAAACTTCTTATAGCAGATGAGCCAACTACTGCGATAGATTCTATTAGTCAAAATGCTATTATGAATGAGTTTATAAGAATAAAAAAAGAAAATAAAGTTTCTATGCTATTTATATCGCATGATCTAGGGATATTATCAAAGATATCGGATAAGATGATAGTAATGAAAAAAGGAAAAATATTAGAAAATGCTTCTGTAGCAGATATAATATTCAATAGTAAAGATGATTATACAAACTCTTTAGTATCAAAGAGAATGTCTGTTATGAAAAAATTTAATGAAATAGTTTACGGAGATAAAATATCATGATAAATAATGAAATAATATTAGAGGCTAAAAATATTAAAGTAAGTTTTAGAAAAGAAAATCAAAAAAAAGTTTTTGGAAAGGAAAGACAGACTGTATTAAATAATGTTTCCTTTTATTTAAAAAAAGGAGAATGTCTTGGAATTATAGGAGAAAGCGGCAGCGGTAAAAGCACTTTAGGAAAGGTAGTATTGGGGCTTCAAAGACCTGAAAATGGAACAATCACTATAGACGGTACAGATCTCTATAAATATAAAAATAAAAGAAATAAAAAAATAAGATATGATATCAGTGTTGTTTTTCAAGATTATGTCTCTTCTGTCAATCCTAGATTTACAGTTATGAGAGCTTTAGATGAGGCTATTAATGTCCATACCATAAATACAGGAGAAGAACTTGACAAAATAAATAGAAGAAATATGGCTATAGAACTTCTAAATAATGTAGGATTAGATGAAAGTTTTTTGAATAGATATCCGCATGAATTAAGCGGAGGACAGCTTCAAAGAATTTGCATAGCAAGGGCGGTAGCGGTTCACCCAAAAATAATTTTATTAGATGAAGCAGTAAGTTCATTAGATGTTTCTACTCAAACTCAGATTATGGATTATTTAATGAATTTAAGAAATATATATAGCTTTTCTTATATATTCATAACGCATGATTTATCTACGATAACATATTTATGCGATAGGGTATTATTCTTTAATAGCGGAAATATTGTAGAAGAAGTAGATGATATAAAAGAACTTAATAATGTAAAAACAGAATATGCAATTGAACTGCTTAATTCGGTAAAAGCATTTGATATAGTAAATATATCCAAAGATTTGAAAAAAGAAGAAAAATATATACAAAAGGCAGTATAATTTTATAATAAAAAGATGCATAACAATATAAAAAATTTAATAAAAGATTCTGATTATATAAAAATATTAATACCTTTTGTAATATCTACAATGACTCAGCCTCTTTTGGGAGCAGTAGACACAGCAGTTGCAGGAAGATTAGGTAATCCAGCATATATAGCAGGAGTATCAGTTGGAAGTGTTATTTTTAATACTATATATTGGGTGTTTGGATTTCTTAGAGTAAATACTACTTCATTTAGTGCTATGGCTTTGGGTACAGGAAAAACTGAAGATAGAGCTTTTGCTTTTTTTCAGCCATTGTATATAGCATTATTTATATCATTTCTAATACTGATATTTCAGAAGGTTATTACTTTTTATACGGAAATAACTTTTGATTTAGAAACAGAAGCCTTCAATGCATTTAATATATATTATAATGTGCTTATATGGGGAGCACCATTTTTACTGTCTAACTATGTAATGCTAGGATGGCTTATGGGACAGAGAAAAATAAAGGCTTCCCTAACAATGCAGATAAGCGGAAATGTATTAAATATGACATTAGATGTATTTTTTGCTATAACATTATCTATGGGAGTATTTGGAATAGCAGCTGCTACTCTAATATCTCAAATATCTTCTTTTTTAATTGGAATATTTTTTATTATTAAATATGGTAATTTTGGAAAAATTCATTTAAAAGATTTTACTAATCTATCTAAAATGAAAAAATCTTTAATTTCAAATCTATATTTAATGCTTAGAACTATATGTCTGATAGCACAAATAAATATTTTTACCTCAAAAAGTGCATCTTTAGGTACTATATTAATTTCATCGAACTCTATACTTCTTCAGATACAATCTATAATATCATATATGTTTGATGGAATAGCTAATACTTCAAGCGTTTATAGCGGAAAAGCTTTTGGGGCTAAAGATCAATATTTATTAAAGGCAGCAATAATAAAAAATATAAAATATAGTATTATATTTGTAATATTATTAACTGCTTTATATTTAATTTTTAATAAAACTTTTATCAATTTATTTACCAATAATATTGAAGTTTTAAGTTACTCTTATAAATATTATTTCTGGGTAGCATTATACCCTATTGTATCAGCAATAGGACTTACTTTTTACGGTATATTTACAGGGGCTTCTTTTAATAAAGCTGTGTTTATATCGACTTTCTTAAGTTTATTATTATTTTTATTTGTACTTTTTGCGAGTTTTGATTATCTAAATAATAATGGGCTTTGGATTGCATTACTAGCTTTTTATTTTGGCAGAAGTATTTTTATACTGCCTTTTATAAAAAGTTTATTTAAAAAAATAAATAATAATTAAAAATGGAGTAAAATAATGAATAAAATAAAAAAAGAAATTAAAAAATTTATATGTAAAAGTACAGGAGAAGAGATAATATTTCCTATTGCGTATGTTGAAGGAAATACAAACAATAATAATAAAACTTTGGCTGTTATAGGAGGAATGCATGGAAGTGAATTTACAGGAATAGAAGCCGCAATAAAACTATTAAATGATTTAGAAACAAATAAATTAGAAATAAACGGCAGATTGATAATAACTACAATATTTAATATTCCTGCTTTTATGGAAAACAGAGCTTTCATTGTTCCAAATGATAATAAAAATCCATTAAGACTTTTTCCAGGTGAAGAAGATGGCAGCTATACTGAAGCTATGAATTATTATTTTTGGAATGAAGTTTTAAATGATGTTGATTACTGCATAGAACTTCATGGCGGAGACATACCAGAATCAATAGCTAACTGTATTTATGTTCCTATAGTAGAAAATGAAATAACAGACGGTATATCTAGAAAAATGGCTGAAGTATATAATATAAAATACATAATAGATACGAAAATGAACAAAGATAATAAATACGGCGGAGCTTATAGCAGATTAGCTTTTAAAGGTATTCCTTCTATACTTACTGAAACAGGCGGAAATGGAATATTAGATGAATACAATACACAAGTTCATTATGACGGTATAAAAAATATTATGATTTATCTTGATATGCTTTCTAATGAAAAAATAAAAAATACAGAAGAAAAAGTTATATTGAATTATACAGGCTCAATAAAAGCTGACTGCAATGGAATGTGGTATCCTTTCGTAAAAACAGGAGATACTATTAAAAAAGGTGATAAAGTGGGAGAAATAAGAGATTATTTTGGAAGCAAAATAAAAGATATAATATCTGACTATAATGGCATAGTATGTATATTAAAATCTAGCCCGTCTTTAAAAATAGATGATAGTTTAATAGAAATCAATGAAATAAAAGACTGATTTAAAAACTAATTTCATTTATTAATTTTGTGTATTATGCATTCATTAACCCAGATTATTTTCTATGTATTAAGTATGCCATATATTATAATAAAAATAAAGTTTTTTATCTATAAAAATGAGATGATTTTTATAGATAAAAAATAAAAAAAAGTAAAAATCGAAGTATTTAATATATAAAAATGAAAAATTTTAAAAAAATATGATTTTAAAGTGTGATAATTTTATACAAAAAAAGTAATTATATAATAATAAATTATTATATATAGAAATATTATTTAATTATTAATAAAAAAATATATTTTATGTATTGCAAAAAATATAAAATATATTATATTATTTAATGTTCTTTGACAGTTTTATGTAACTTACATATTAATGTGAAAAGAATATAAAGGCTCAAAAAAGCCGGTCTCGATACCCTACTACGCTCTGCGTGCCTTCGGCAATGTAGGAAAGCGGGATCTAACTCTTGCATTAAATGAATAGGTTTGGTCTCGATACCCTACTCGCGCTGTGCGTACCTTCGGTAATGTAGGAAAGCGGGATTATAAAGTGAGCCACTAACCCCCCAAACGTCTCGATACCCTACTCAAGACATTTGTCTTGGCTGTAAAAAAAATCGAGCCGCTGATAACTTCAGTTGTCAGCACCTTAAAGCGAGATTTTTTTATTAGCGATATAGGAAAGAGGGATTTAATTTTTGACAGGGAGATGCAATTTCGTCTCGATACCCTACTGTGAAAAAGTTTTGAGCGTCTGCAAGTTTACTTGACAGAGCATTTAGGCGAAAAACTTTTGAGCTTAATATATAGGAAAGCGGGATTATTTTTTATTGATCCATATTTTTCTTCAGTCTCGATACCCTATTCGCACTCTGAGTGCCTCGATAAAAAATTGCGAGTGCCTGACATTCGAGAGAATGGAAGTGTATTATAACAAACAATTTTTTATTAATTATATACAAGTGGATTTCTATCTTTAATTAATAAGTAGTTACATATATTCATTTATTCATTTTGAATTCATAAGTTAAGAATAATAGACTTGTTTCAAAAGTAATTGAAATGCAAATTATAGATAAAGTTAGTTTTGAGACAAGTTTTATCAAATGGATGAACTTTACATAAATCTAATTTACAAAAACTTAAAAATGTAGTTTATCATACAATAGTAATTTTATTGTCCTTGATAAAAAACTCAAAAATAATAAAATGTATATAGTATTTTTTAATAGGTGTTGGAAAGTGTTAAGAAAAATTATATGCATTATATTTTTAAATTCAGTTTTTTTTAATTTTTTTATTTTTGCACAAACTAATAATACAAACACTATAATACTTCCATATACTCAATATATGGAGAGAATAAAAATCTTAATACCAGAGATGAAATTAACAGCATCTCAGGAGAGTAATGCATATAATAATTTAACTAAAGCAAAAAGTTCAGGAGATGTAAAGTTTGATTTGCAGGCAGGAGCTATAGGAAAGCAAAGTCATTTTGATGAATATAGTTTTATACCAACATCAGATTTTAGTTATAACGGCTTTAGAATAGGTGCAGGATTCAGCGGACTTATACCCTACTCTGGAACAAGATGGTCTGTGGAGATTAAGCATGACAGTTTCTTTGGAGATTTCAAAACAGGAGATATTTCTCTCCCTGTAGATACTCCATTCGGTACAGTAAACGGAAAATTACCGAATATGAGTACGAATGATTTTAAATATTATTCTCCAAGTATAAAAATACAAATTGCCCAGCCAATATTAAGAGACTTTTTCGGAAAACTAGACAGATATCCAATTAAAGATGCAGAGTATCAGCTTACTATAGCCAAATTAAAAAGAATGATAGATGACAAGAGCGTATTAACCTCTTACCAGAAAATATATTATCAATGGATAATGGCTAGAAAATTAATATCTCTGTATGATGCTATGATTAGAGAAGCTAGAAGTTTTGAAAATCAAGTATACAGAAGATATTCAAGCGGAGTTATAGATAATGACTCTTATCAGAATGCAAGAAGACAAACTTTAAAATATATAGAAGCAAAAGATAAATCAGAGTTGATGCTTAAAAAAATTATAAGAAATATAAAGTTCTTCATACCAGAAGAAAATATCATACCTAATGAAGATGATTGGACTCAGACACTTGAAACTTCTATTAATGCCAAAGTGGATATAGTTCCATTTTTAGAAAGTGCTCAGGGGCAAATGGCTTATCAATTAAAATTAAGAAGCGAATATGCACTCTCTATAATGAAAAATAATGCCTTGCCAGACTTGTCTATAGTAGGAAGCGTATCATTATCTAGTTTGGACGACAGCGGATATTTTAAATCTTTTTCTACTATGACGAATGTTGATTATTTTGTAGGGCTTATGTTTTCTTATCCTATAGGCGGACGAGATGCCAAAGCTAAAATGGAAGATGCTTATGCTGCTTTGAATGCTGTTGCTGCTGATTTTGACAGAGTTAATAGGGATTTTGATGTGCAGATAGGTACTTATTATGATGAGTTTGAAGCGTATAAAAAAATGCTTGAAAATAAAAAGCTAGAAGTTAATGCTATAGTATCAAGGATAAATACTCAAAATGCCAAATTCAGACAGGGGCGTCTTCCTATAGATGAGATAATAAATGCTAGGCTTGATTTAGCACAGGCAAGGGCGGAGCTTTTAAATCTTGAATACATGATAATAAGTACGGTAATGGACTATAATTCTCTGGTGCTTCTTAGTAATTAGAGAATTATTATTTTTATTGAAAATAATTTTAATAAATTAATTTTGTATTGGAAAATAATATATGAACAAAATTATAGAACTATTTGCAAAAAACAGATTATTAGTTAATGTAATCATTTTAATAACTTTAGCAGTTGGAATATACTCTTATCTTAATATAAAAAAAGAGGCATTCCCATCTACAAACTTTGATGTTATGATAGTGCAGGTTATATACCCTGGTGCTTCTCCAGAAGATGTTGAACAATATGCTATGATACCAATAGAAGATGAGCTTCAGACTATAGCTGGTATTGATGAGTTTTATTCTATAATAATAGAAAATGCAGGCATACTTACTATAAGAATAGATATGAATTTAAAAGATTCAAGACCTGTAAAAGATGAAATATTTAGAAGACTTCAGAATGCTCCTAATGTATCAAAAGATGTTTCAGAGATAAAAATTTTTGAAGCAAATGCAAACAGAATGCCTATATACAATTTAGGTATAAGATTTAAAGAAGGACAGGAAGGAAGCGAAAAAGAACTTTATGACATATCCAAAAGGTTTGAGAAAGAATTAAAATATGTAGACGGAGTTGCAAATATTGAGGTATATGGAAGAACGGATCCAGAAATACAAATACTAGCAGACCCTTACAAATTAAGAGAATACTATACTTCATTAACAGAAATCATACAGGCATTATCTTTAAGAAATATACGCTCTACAAGCGGAAGTATGAAGCCTTCAGAAAGTGATAAGTTAGAAGATAAAAATAAACTGCTTGTTACTACAGGGCAATTTCAAGACCCTTTATCTATTACAAATGTTATAGTGCGTTCTATATTTAATGGACAGCCCGTAAGAATAGGAGATATTGCAAGAGTTGAAGAATTATTCGTCGATAAAAGTGTATATATGAGAGTTAATAGCAAACATGGATACTCTATAAACATAATAAAAAAAGAAGATGCTGATATATTAAAAACTATTGATAATGTTAATAAATATTTTGAAAAAAATAAATCTACTATTCCAAGCAATATAGAAATAGTTCCTATGGCAGATAACTCAAGAACTATTACAGACTTGCTTAATGCAGTTTCTTCAAATATTATAACAGGTTTTATCATCATATTTATAATACTTATAATATTTTTGGATTTTAAGAGTGCAATATTTACATCTCTTGGTATGCTTATAGTTATATCTGTTTCACTTATTTATATGACATACTCTGGAATAACTTTTAATATAATATCTCTTGGAGGAATCATAACTGTACTTGGTATGATAGTGGACAATTCCATAGTAGTATCAGAGAATATTTTTAACTATCATCAAAGAGGTATAAAAGGTCTTGAAGCTACAAAAAATGCTGTAGGAGAAGTATTTATGCCTATGCTTGTTTCTACTCTTACAACAGTTGCATCATTTGCTCCTATAATATTTGTTACAGGTACTATGGGAAGATTAATCAATCAGTATCCTAGAGTTGTTATTGTAGCATTAGTGGTGAGTATTTTTCAGGCTGTTTTGCTTCTTCCTAATAACCTAATTACTAAAGAAGAACTTACTGGAGAACATAAAAGAAAAAGATTTAATTTTAAAAATCCGCTTGATTTTGATAAGGATAAATTATTTGATAAATTAAAAATTCCTTTTATTAAGTTTTTAAGATTTACATTAAAGTTTAGATATATTGTTCTTATATTTTTTATAGTTACACTTTTCATCACTCTTTTAATAGCCAAATCAATATTTTCAAAGTTTACTTTAGTTTATGATACAAGTGCTGATGTTATAGTTGTTAATATTGATACAGGTATTGGAAGTTCCATATACAAAACAGAAAAATATCTTCAGAAAGTTGAAAATATTATATATGAAACAATAAATACAAATGATATAGTAGCAGTTTATAGTTTACTTGGAAAGCAATTAGATAAAAATACTGTAGAGATATCAGAAGAGATGGACAATATTGCGGGTACTATGATATATTTAGTTCCAGCCAATAACAGAGAAAAAATAGCTTATGATATAGTTGATGATTTGAATGCGGCTATAGAAAGAAGCGGAATAAAAGATGAATTAGAGCTTATCACAGTTAATACGAAACTTCCAATAAACCCCGGAAAAGCAGTTGATATAAAAATAATAGGTAATGATACTGCTATGGTTAAAGAAGTAAAAGATAAAATGAAAGAACATCTTTTAAGTTTGGACGGAGTAGTCAATTACGATGATGACGATAAAATAGGACAGGAAGAATTGAGAGTAATATTTGATTATGACAGAATGTCTGAGCTTGGAGTTAATGTAGCTTATGCAGCTAGAGAATTAAGAGCAGCTTATTCTGGAATAGTAGCTACTTCAATACAGGAATTTGAAAATAAATTGGACTTTAGAGTAAGACTAGATAAAAAATATACTTATGATACTAATGTACTGAATAATCTTTTAATACCAAATACATATTACAGACTTATACAATTAAAAGATATAGCAGACATATACATTACAAACAATCAGTCAAGCATAAGACACTATAACGGAAAAAAATCTATAACTATGACTGCGGATATAGAACAGGGAAAAAATACAGCCATACAAGTAACTTATGCAATGCAGGATTATTTTAATTCTATAGCTAAAGATTATCCTAATATAAACGTAGAGTTTGCAGGTGAAGTTAAAGAAACAAGAGGCTCTATAATAGGTATTGCTTGGGGATATTTAATTGCCATAATAGCTATATATGTAATACTTCTTCTTCAGTTTAATAAATTCGTTCAGCCTTTTATGATACTTGGTATAATACCTTTTGGAATAATCGGCGTTATACTTGGGTTTGCAGCTCATAGAATGCCTATGTCATTTGTAGGTGCTGTTGGTATAGTAGGACTTGCAGGTGTTGTTGTAAATAATGGTATTATAATGGTTGATTTAATAAACAGAATACTTGAAGGAGGAAATATACATAATAAACAAGATGTATTAAATGCCGTTGTGGAAGGGGCTGGAGACAGATTCAGAGCAATATTTCTTACGACTATAACTACAATATTCGGACTTCTTCCAACTGTTTATGGTATAGGGGGACGTGCCGATTTGATAGTACCTATGGTTATGTCTATGGCTTACGGACTTTTATTTGCAGCACTTTTAACTTTAATACTGCTTCCTTCTCTATTTATGATATCTGCCGATTTGAAGCTTATAAAAATAAATTATAAAGATAATTAAAAAATATGCTATTTACAAATAATATAAAAAAATATATATTATATAAATATTTTCTTATTTTATCGGAGAAAGCTGTTTATGAAGATATTAGGTATAGATACTTCCTGTGATGATACTTCAGTTTCAATAGTTGAAAATGGAAATAATGTATTATCTTCAGTATTGAGTTCATCAATAGATGCTCATAAGGATTTTCAGGGGGTTGTTCCTGAAATTGCTGCAAGAAAACATTTAGAGGCTATTCTTTATGTAATAGATAAGTCATTAAAAGATGCATCTTTGTCTTTAAACGATATAGATTTATTTGCAGTAACAAACAGACCAGGGCTATTAGGCTCTCTTTTAGTTGGGGTAAGCAGTGCAAAGGCATTAGCTTTTTCTTTAAATAAGCCATTACTAGCATTGGATCATATAGCAGCTCATATTTACTCTCCTCATCTTACAAACAATATAGCATTTCCATATATAGCGTTGGTAGTATCTGGAGGACATACTATAATAACAGAAGTTCATGATTACGGAGAATATAAAGTTATAGGTACTACATTAGATGATGCTGTTGGGGAGGCTTATGATAAGGTTGCAAAATTTCTTAATTTAGGGTATCCGGGCGGTCCTATAATAGACCGATTAGCTAAAGAAGGAAACAAAGAGGCGATAAAATATCCTATTGTATTATTAAACGGCATAGATGAATTTAATTTCTCATACAGCGGACTTAAAACTGCATGCGTTTACTCTACAAAAAAATATCTTAAAGAAGGTTATGAGGCAACTAATGAAAATATAGCAGCAGCTTTTCAAATAAGTGCAATAGAACCTTTATATATTAAGACTTTAAAATATGTTGAAAAAAGCGGTATTAAAAGAGTTACATTATCCGGAGGAGTGGCATGCAATAGTTATTTGAGAGATAGATTTGGTAACTCTAAAGACTTTGAATGTTATCTTCCTGCTTTAAAATACACAACTGATAATGCCGCAATGGTTGCAGGTCTTGCATATCACATGAAAGACAAGCAGGATTTTGCTGATTATAGTTTAGATTGTTCTTCCAGAGTTTTAAATAAAAAGTATAATAAAAATAAAAGTGCAAAATAAAATCATAATTAACTAAATATATAATGTTGAAATTTTGTTCTTGTATACGGCTGTATTATCATAATTAATTATGAAACAAGTATAATAGACTTGTTTCAAAACTAAATTTATTAATATTTATAAATTTTTATTTAATATTTTTAAATTATAGTTGGGGCTTTGCCCCAAACCCCAGTTCTTTTATTGCTATAAAAGAACCAAAAGAACTGCATTTTGTAGCTTAAATATATAATTTATACAACATGTAAAACATTTAATTAAATCATAATTAATATTATTTAATTTAGCATAAAATAATAAACTTATAAAGTTATTTGTCAAGTAGTTTTGAAACAAGTCTAATCATTAAAATTAATGCAATAAAAAAGAATGATAACCAATTATTTTATAATCAATTATCATTCTTTTATTTAATTAAAATTATATTCCAAACCTTTTCATTATAACATCAATATTTCTTAGATAGTATGCATAATCAAAGCAGTCATCAATTTCATGAGAGCTTAAATATTTTGTAATATCTTCATCTTTGTGAACATTCTCTCTGAAGTCTTCATTGTTGAGCCATCTTTTCATTGCATTTCTCTGCACCCATCTGTAGGCATTATCTCTGTCGATACCTTTATTAACTAAACTTATCAATATTCTCTGACTGAATATTAAACCGCCTGTTTTTTCAATATTTGCTTTCATAGCCTCTGGATATATTAAAAGTTTATCTACTATATCAATAAATTTATTAATAGCATAATCAACTGCAATAGTAGAATCTGGAAGTATAACTCTCTCTACAGATGAATGGCTTATATCTCTTTCATGCCAAAGTGTAATGTCTTCCATAGAAGCTAATGCATTACCTCTTACAATTCTTGCTAAACCTGATATTCTTTCGCAAGTGATAGGATTTCTTTTATGAGGCATAGCTGATGAACCTTTTTGTTTTTCGCTGAAATATTCTTCTGCTTCTCTTATATCTGTTCTCTGTAAATTTCTAATTTCTGTAGCAAACTTTTCTAATGAGCTAGCCACTATTGCCAAAGTTGTAAGATACTGAGCATGCCTGTCTCTTTGTATTATTTGAGTAGAAACTTTATCAGCTTCTATTCCTAGCTTTTTACAAACAATCTCTTCTATTCTAGGGTCGATATTGCTATAAGTACCAACTGCTCCTGAAATTTTACCTACAGAAACCTGTTTTTTAGCTTCCTCTACCCTTTTTATATTTCTTTCGTTTTCATCATACCATAATATGAATTTTAATCCTAATGTCATAGGCTCAGCATGTATACCATGTGTTCTTCCTATACAAGGAGTATATTTATGTTCTTTTGCTCTTCTTAATAAAACCTCTGATAATCTTTTTAAATCATCAAGTATTATTTCAGCAGATCTTTTCATCATCACAGCCAATGCGGTATCTTTAACATCGCTTGAAGTTAAGCCCTTATGTATATACTGTCCGCCCTCGCCTACATTTTCCTGAACAGCTGTTACGAATGAAATTATATCATGATTAGTTTCTTTTTCTATTTCAGCAATTCTCTCTACTGTAAAAGTAGCTTTTTCTTTAATATTTTTTACTGCCTCATGAGGAATCTCTCCTATTTCAGCCATAGCCTCACAAGCAGCAATTTCAACATCAAGCATAACCTGAAACTCATTTTGCAAGCTCCAAAGTTCTCCCATTTCTTTTCTAGTATATCTCTTTATCATAGATTATTTATCCTTAATATAAAAAATTATAAAATACTAAATTATTATAGATAAAATTATAAATTATTTCAATTATTTTTTAATAGTTGTAATTTACAAAAAAAGAATTAGAATTATTGCATTAAAATTTTTTCATATACGGAGCAATTAAAATGAAAATCTATGACTTAAGAAGCGATACTATTACAAAACCAAGCGAAGAAATGCGTAAAGCAATATACAATGCAGAATGCGGAGATGATGTTTATATGGAAGACCCTACAGTAAATAAACTTCAGGAAATGGCTTGTGATATAACAGGAAAAGAAAAAGCGATATTCGTTTCAAGCGGCACTATGGGTAATTTAATACCTATGATGATATTAGGAAGAAAAACTAGACAGCTACTTTTAGAAGAAGAGTCTCATATAATACATTATGAGCTTGGAGGAGTTGCATCTTTGGCTGGTATTATACCTCTTCCTGTAAAAGCTGACAGAGGAATAATAACAAAAGATATTGTAAAAAACTATATTAAAGAGCAGCCTTACTATATGTCATCTGTCAATATAGTAGAAGTAGAAAATACTCATAACAGACATGGCGGTTCTGTCTATCCTATAAAAATATTAAAAGAATTATATGACTTCACTAAATCAAAAAATATTCATCTTCATATGGACGGAGCAAGAGTTTTCAATGCCTCTATAGCAAGCAAAGTTTCAGTAAAAGAAATATCTTCAAATACTGATTCAATAACTTTCTGCTTGTCTAAGGGCTTAGGTTCTCCTATGGGGGCTATGATATGCGGAAATAAAGATTTTATTGATGAAGCATTTAGAATAAGAAAATTAATAGGAGGAGGAATGAGACAAATCGGACTTATGGCTGCTGCAGGAATATATGCTTTAGAAAATAATATACCGTCATTAGAAGAAGATCATCAAAAAGCAAAAAAAATAGCAAAAGCAATACTTGAGTCTGGAATTGGAACTCTTAATTTAGACAATGTAGAAACTAATATTGTAATAGCAGATACTAAAGAGCCTTCATCAAATATATTATCTAAATTATCAGAACAAGGAATCAAAGCAAGTTCTTTTGGAGATTATAAAATAAGATTTGTTACTCATAAAGATATAAGCCTGAATGAAATAGATAAAGTTTGCGGAATCATCAAAAGTTTAAAAATATAATCAATAAATAATCTAATAAAAAGAGTATGATTAGTATAAAAATCATACTCTTTTTATTTTATTTATTTAAAATTATTGTCTAATTTAAAATATTCTAATTCAGAATATAGATTATTAGTTCCGTTAACAACATCTTTTCCAAGCAATGAACTGTTATTAACTAATTCAGCATTTTCCTGAGTAATTTTATTTAATTCATTCATAGATGTATTAATCTGTCTTACACTCTCCTCTTCTTCGGATGTAGATTCATATATATTGACTAGTATATCAGAAACTTCTTTGGCGGAATTTTCTATTTCCACAAGTATATCTAAAGATTTTTTTACGGATTCATCACCAATTTCTATTTTAGATACGGTATTTTCTATAATATTTGTAATATTTCCTGCAGCTTCATTAACATTCTGAGCTAAACTTCTTATTTCTGAAGCTACTACAGCAAATCCTCTTCCCTGTTCACCAGCACGAGCCGCCTCTACTGCTGCATTAAGTGCTAATATATTAGTTTGAAAAGCTATTGATTGTATTAATTTTGTAATATTTGATATTTCCTTACTAGATTCTGAAATTTCAGTCATATTATTTGATATTTCATTAACTGCCGCTACTCCATTCTGAGTAGATTCAGTAACTTTAGAACTCATATTCTTAGCATTATAAGAATTTTTTGAAGTATTAGAAATGGCTGAAAGCAGATTTTCTATAGAACTAGTTATTTCTTCAACAGCTGCTGCCTGAGAAGATGTTCTGTCTGATAAGTTATCTATACCCATTGATATTTTTTCTGATGAATTATTAATTAATGATATATTTTCTTTTAACTCAGAAACAATATTATGCATTATATGCTGCATATCATTGATTGAATTTGCCAAAACGCCTGAAACATCTTTTCTTTTTAAATCTTTATCATCAAATCGGCTGTCGAATCTTCCATCTTGCATTAATGTCATTACTGTAATAGCATGGTATAGATTATTTGATAATGGTATTACTATTCTAGCAACCAAAAGAAATTCTAAAATTATAAGAAATAATATACATAAAAACAAACTTATCATAAGAAATCTAAATTGAGAATAAAACATTTCAGCACTTCCTTTGAATACTAATATCCAAGGAGCATTATCTGTTTTTTTAATAGAATACCATTCATTATCTATGATATCTAAATCCCCTATATGCGATGATAAATTATTTTTAAAATCAGCAAATATAGGATATGTAAATAAATTATTAGTTTCATTTAGTATATAATCTTTATTATCATGAGTCATAAAAATACCATTATCTGAAACTATATAAATTTCATCTTCAAAAATTTTCTTTATACTTTCAGATATAGTATTTATATTTGCAAAATCTATAGCACATACTCCTTTCAAAGACCCATTAGTATAAACAGCCTTTGCAAATGTAATAGTAAGTTTATTTACTGCAAAATCTATATAAGGATCGCTAATCATTATATTATTAGTTGCAACAGAATCTTTATACCAATCTCTTGAAGTTTGATCATAAGTAAGCGGATAAACTTCTAATGTATTAATAAAAACCCCGCCTTGAGGATATGGAGTAGTATTACCAAAATATACATTCAAATACCCTTCATTAAGTTTCTGAACATTAGTTATAAAATTACCAAACTCCACCCAATTAGGATTAGATGATAAATATGAATCCATAACATAAATAGTATTTTTCAAAACTTCAACATAACCTTCTGTTCTAGTCTTTGCCTCTAATGCTTGAAGATTCTTTTCTCTTAAAAATCTGGATTTATATAAAGGCTTATAAAAAATATATATACCTATGAATAAAATCAAAAGAAATATTATGAAAGGAGCCAAAAATTTAATCATTAATTTATTTTTCATTATAATAACCTTTATAAAATTATAATCTTCTTTATAAATAATAATATAGAAAATTATATTTACAAAGTCAAAGATAATGATGAATTTTTATATGATTTTTTAAATTTTTTAATATAATATTTATCTTTTATAATCAATAAATACAGACTATAATAATAGATTTTTAAATTTGGTAATTATAATACAAAATTAACAAATATTTCTTGCTATAAGCCTAATATTTTCTCCATAACTCCATTTAGTATTTTCACAGTCATAATTAATAAATGATAAACTAGGAAAAATGAATGTCTTTATACCAAATACAGCAAATGGTATAATATTTTTTAAATTTGGTATATTGCCTTTTAATATATCAGCTTTTAAGCTAATATTATTTTTATTAACATTATAATTGCTGTATTTTATATCTATAATTTCAAAATTAACACTTTCTAATAACATTTTTAAATTATATGGATTAAAATTAACAGTATGTTCAGTAGTCAAACAATCAATTAATATATTATTATCAACATCTTCCAACATAGGAGAATTGGGAACTTCTATATAGAGATACCCATTATCATTAAGCATAGATTTTATTTTTAATAATATATCTCTTGGACTAACAAAATGCTCTAAAACATGCGAAAGCATTATAATATCATATTTTTCATTGCTGCTCAAAAAATCTGATTCTAATTTTATATTATATTTATTTTCAGCATAGTTTCTAGCATAATCATTAAGTTCATATCCATAGACACTAAAACCATTATCTTTAAATATCTTCAATAAAAGTCCATCAAAAGCACCTATTTCACATACCTTAATATTATGCTTATCTTTAATGTCATTAAATAAATAATTTACAAATTTAAATTGAGACAAACTTCTTGAATAACGAATTCTAAATTTGGCATATTCAAATATTTTATTTTTTATTTTATTATTTCCATTATGATACAGCCAATATTTATGATATTCATTTTTATATAAATTATTCATTTCATCTTCAGTCGGCGGCTCAATATAATATAATTTGCAGTCATTACACTGATAAACTTTTTTATCACTATACCATATATTTTTTATAATACCTATTTCAGTATAATTATTACTATAGCAAACACTGCATTTCATATAAATAACTCAATTATTCAAAAGAAAGCTCAATTCCGCATTTAGGACATTTAGTCATATCTTCTGTAATACTTGATCCGCAATTAGGGCATTCATAAACTTCAATTTCCTCAACAACCTCTTCAGAAGTAGTTTCATATTCATCATCTGAAGCCTCTACAACCTCAACAACATCTTTCATTACAAGCATTAAATTATCAACAATTTCTTTTTCAAGATTAGTTTTTTCTATAATGTCTTCAGCCGACATATTATATAATTCTTCTATAGAATTGATATTATTATCTATAAGCGTTTTTATAATTGCTTCATCAATACCCTGCAATGAATACAAATTACTTTCAAATACTTCAGTATTTTCTAATTCTTCATCAGTAGACTCAGTTTCTTCTGTATTATCTGAGAATATTTGATTCAAAGGAACTATATCTTTTAATAATTCCGGATTTTCTTTTATATCTGTTTCAGTTTTTATATCAAAATAATATCCTGTAAGCTGAGAGGCTAATTTTACATTATAACCGCTTTTTCCCAATGCTAAAGTAAGCTGCTCATCTGGTATAATAATCATAGCCTCTTTTTTCTCAGGATCCGTAATAATAATTCTTATTGGCTTAGCAGGAGTTATAGCCTCAGCAATATACTCTCTTATGTCTTTAGACCATTTTACAACATCTATTTTTTCGCCTTCTATTTCTTTAATAATGGATTGTATACGAATACCTTTCTGACCTATACAAGCTCCTATAGGATCCACTTCAGGCTTATTAGAAGAAACAGCAACTTTTATTTTTAAGCCCGGCTGCCTTACTACATTTTTAATTTCTATAGTACCGTCTGCTATTTCAGGTATTTCAAGTTCAAATAACTTTTTTATAAAATCAGCCTTTGTTCTAGTAAGAAGTATTTTAGTAGGTATTTCCTTACCTTTTTCATCTTTACCGCCTTGTACTTTATATATATAGGCTCTTATTCTATCACCTGATGTATAATGTTCTCTAGGAGACTGATCCTTTTTCTGCAATTCGCCTTCTGTTTTTCCTAAATTTATATAAATAGTTCCTCTATGCTCTCTCTGAAAATATCCGTTTACAAGCTGATTTTCTCTTCTTTTGAATTCATTGTATATAATATTTTTTTCTAATTCAGAAATTTTTTGGAAAAATGCTGTTCTAGCTACTGTACTCTCTATTCTTCCAAATGCTTCAACCTGATCTACAAGTATTAATACTTCATCGCCCAAATTAATATCCTGATCCAATTTCTTAGCATCTTCCAAAGATATTTCTTTATTTTTATTCCTAACTTCTTCTACAACGCTGGCACCTTTATATACAGTAGGATTATTTTTATTGTCAAAATGAATATGAAATTTTATATCATCGCCATATTTCTTCTTTAAAGCTAATTCCATAGTAGATGCTATAACTTCTTTCAAAAGATCTACACTAATATCTTTTTCATCAGAAAGCTGCTGTAAATAAGTTCCAACATTTTCAAACATTTTGACTCTCCATTTTTTTATTTTTATTATTAAACATGTTTATAGTATATCAATATTAACAATTTAATCTTGCTTTTATGATATCTTTTTTTAATATTTTTATATTTTTTTCATTAATAACATTATCTTCATCAGTTACAGTTACTATAATATAGTCATCTTCAGCCTTTTTCAGCATTGCATAAGCAGTAATAAACTCATCGCCGCTTTTATATTTTATTTTTATAGGCATATCTTCAAATAATTCATATCTGTCATTAAACTTCCATCTGAACCCCGCAGAAGAAACTGTTATAGTATAATCTCCCTCATCATAACCATTAGCCTTTATACAATCCTGAATCCTTCTTGTAGTTTCTATACAATGAGTATGAGATACACTTTCTTTCTTTTTAAAGATAACAGCATATACTTTCTTATTATCAGAAATAGCTCTTACCTTCAAATCAAGAAGATATATATTATTTTCCTCTAAAACATCTTTTATACCATTAAACAATACAGCTTCATCTATTATATTATTATCTATTTTCTTAATTGGTTTATCTTTTTTAAATTTCTTTTTTTTAGGTTCTCTGCCGTATTCTTTTTGTTTCTGAGGTTTAGTTTTTTTATTCATATAAATACTTTTTTATTATTTTCCTATTAAATAAAAAAAAGAGTGTCAGTTTTTGCTGCCAAAAACCAACGCCCTTCATTACAAATATTTTCGGAAGTGATTTTATTTTAACTTACTAATGATTTTTGTCAAGTACTTTAATAAAATTTATTATTATGTTAATATTAATCAATTGACTTTTATCATTTTCTATTTTATTATTAATAGTAATAAACTGAAAATAGTATTGGTCAATATGGTATTTTATACATTAACTATTATATTTTTCTTGTATGTGGTCTCTATAGCTATAAAAATGCTTCTTGAAAACAGACCTCCATACTCATTTATAGCTTGGCTAACCGTTTTAGTATTTCTGCCTTATATTGGAGTAATATTCTATATATTTCTTGGTATGGATTGGAAAAAATCAAAAAAGAAAATTTCTGCTAAACTCCCGGAAGATATGATAAAAAATTATTTTTCTTCGCTTCTGAAAGAACAAATAAAAATACTTGATAATATGCAGGGCAATTACAGCAAAAATATCAATTTAGTTAAGCTTGCAATAAAAAGCGGCTACTCTCCTATAACAGTTCAAAATGAAGTTTATGTCTTTGATGAAGGAGATAAACTTTTTGATGCTATAATTCAGGATTTGAAATTGGCAGAAAAAACTATACATATGGAATATTTCATATGGAGAAGTGATAGGCTTGGAAATAGGATAAAAGATGTTCTAATAAAAAAAGCAAAAGAGGGAGTTGAAATCAGGCTTATATTTGACGGTGTAGGATCACTAAAAAGAATAAGCAGAAAATATAGAAGAGAGCTAAAAGCAAATGGTATAAAATTTTTATATTATCATGATCCTTTTTCTATATTATGGACTAGATTTGTTAATTATAGAAATCACAGAAAAATCGTTGTAGTTGATGGTGTTGTAGCATATATGGGTGGAATGAATCTAGGACAGGAATATATAGACGGAGGGAAACATTTTAATTCTTGGAAAGATGTGCATATGAGAATAGTAGGAGATTCATGTAATCTTATACAGAATGTTTTTGTATGTGATTGGTATAATGCAGGAGGAAGGGATTTAGAAATCTTTAATATAGAAGAACATAAGCATAAGCATTTCAAAAAAATAAAATATGCAGATAAGGATTTAAACGAAGAAAAAGTTTCAATTATAAGAAAAGATCTATTTCCGCAATCCTTCACTGATAAATTTCTTCCGGTTCAAATAATAACTTCAGGAGCAGACTCAAAGTGGGACAGCATACAGAAAGTATATTCAAAAATGATAGAAGAGGCTAAAGAAAGCATTTATATAGAAAGTCCTTATTTTGTGCCTGATGACGGTTTTTTAAGAACTTTAGAAAATGCTGCATTATCTGAAGTAGATGTAAACCTTATGATAACAGGAAAGCCTGATAAATTAGTTCCTTGGTGGGTAGCTCAGACATATTTTGAACCTTTACTTAATGCCGGAGTAAACATTTATTTATATGAAAAAGGTTTTCTGCATAGCAAATTCTGTGTTATGGATGGAAGAATAGTATCATGCGGTACTTGTAATATGGATATAAGAAGTTTTTATTTACATTATGAAATGAATGCAGTTATATATGACATTGATATTGCTAAAAAATTTGAGGATATATTTAAAAAAGATATTCTCAATTCTCATAAAGTAACTATAGAGGAGTATTCTAAACAGCCAATGCTTGTAAGACTTAGAAATTCAGCTTGCAGAATTATAGCTCCTGTATTATAATGGTTTATATTTTTGAATACGGTAAATAATTATGATGAAAAAAATAAAAATATCAGAATTAGATAGTCAAGCTATTTTTGATTTAGGGCTTTCAAAAGAAAAGCATATTCTTTTTATAGATGATATAGGAATAAAAAAAGAAAATATCCCTACTCTAAATGAACTTTTAAAAACTAGAGAAGATTTCTTTGTGAATATATCATCAGAAAAAAATGAAAGTAACAAAAATAATATAAGCGGTAATGATTTGCTTACAGCCTTGCCTGAAATGAGAAATCTTATATATCATGCATCACTTAAATATCCGCTAAAAAATATATCAATATTTTCTAAACTTATCAATTTAAGAAGTCTGCATCTATACGGTGATTTACCAAAAGATATGGAATTGAAGCCTCTTGATAATATAGAAAATTTGGAAAGTATGTATATAGAAAACGGACTTACTTTAAAACAAGATGTTTATTTATCTATGAGAAGCACTATAAGAGAAATAGGTGCCGGTATATTTAGAATGGAATCTTTTGATAAAAATCCTAATTTGAAAAAAATAGCTATTCTTACAGGGGTTTCTCATGAAGAAGAAATGCCTAAAAAACTTCCTGAATTAGAAGAGCTTTATATTGAAAAAGGAAAAAATATAAGATCATTTAATTTTATATCTGAAATGAAAACACTTAAAACATTGGAATTAAATAATATCCCATCATTAAAAGAAATCCCTAATTTAAGTAATTTAGAAAATTTAACAAAAGTTATTTTAACTAATCTAAGAAGTCTCGAAAATATGGACTCTATATTAAATCATACTAGAATAAGAACTCTAATATTAGAAAATATAAAATGCTTTAATATAGATATGCTTTCAAAGGAAACAGCTCCTAGATTAAAATATGTATCTGTTATAAGCGATGATAAAAATTGGGATAAAAGAACAAAAAAATTATTGGAAGAAAGAGGATACAGAGATTATAATGAAAATTAATTCATTTAAATTAATAATATTTGTTAAATAAAAAATGAGCCTGATTACTCAAGCCCATTTCAGAATATAATTTTAATATTATAGAGTTTTACAATTTGAAATAACTCACAGCATCTATCAATTTCTGTGCTTCGCTGCTTAAAGTTATACTAGCTTCTTTTGACTGCTCTACTAAACTAGCATTTTCCTGTGTGCTTGCATCCATTTTTAGTACCGCCTGATTAACCTGTTCAACTCCGCTTTGCTGTTCTACTGCTGTTGTAGATATGTCTCTCATTATATTTGCTGTATTTTCTATTTTATCTTTTATATCAGTAAATATTTCCTGAGATTTTCTAGCCGCTTCTGCAGCTATCTTTATCTTCTCATCGGAATCTGCTATCAAAGAAGTAATGTCTTTAACAGAAGTTTGTGTGTTTTGAGCCAATGTTCTAACCTCAGAAGCTACAACAGAGAAACCTCTGCCCTGCTCTCCGGCACGGGCTGCTTCTACTGATGCATTAAGTGCCAATATATTAGTTTGAAAAGCAATATCTTCTATTAATTTTGTTATATTAGTTATTTTTCTGCTTGCTTCAAAAACCATTTCCATACTTTTTGTGGTGCTGTCTATTATAAGTCCTGCTTCTTCTACAGATTTTTTTGAATCATTCATCATATTATTTCCTATTACTGATTTTTCAGCAGAATTTTTTATTGTTGATGCCATTTGCTCCATAGAACTTGCAGTCTGTTCTAATGATGAAGACTGAGATTGAGTTCTTAAAGCTAAATCATTATTTCCGCTTTCTAATTCTTTTGAAGTTAATTCTATATTATTAGAAGAATCCATTATATCGCTTACTATATGTTTTAATTTTTCTATAGTATTATTAAAGCCATTAGCTATTATTCCAAACTCATGATTTTTATATTTATTAGTTAGGAATTTACTTGGTGCAGATACGGTTAAATCTCCATTTCCAAGTCTATTTAAATCATTTGCTATTCTTGATAGAACTCCTGATATATTTTTATTAACATACACTACTACTATAAGCGATGTAATAAAAAGAAGTAATATGCTTAACGCTATAGTTATTTTTATTAAAGTATTTTTGTTAGCAAAAAATTCATTATCAAGCATAGTAACGCACATTATCCAATCTATATTTTCTAGTCTTGAAAAAGCCATTATTTTTTCGCCTTCATCTTCATAATGTAAAGAACCTTTTCTTTGAGAAGCTGCAGCAGACAAAGCGTTTTTAGAACCTATTGATATAGTATTAACTTTATCTATTTCTTTATGCGCTACTCTTCTTCCATCTTCATTAACTATATATATATTGCCTGTTTTTCCTATAGTTATTTCAGAAAAATATTTTTGAACAAAAGAATCCCATCTTAATTCAGCGTATAAAACCCCAGCAGGTTTGGAATCTGCATCAAATACTCCAGCTAAAACACCTATAACATAATTTCCTGTTACTGATGATAAATAAATCTCATCTTCAATAGAATATTTATAATTATTATCTTGAAGCTCTTTCCATATAGTTTTTTGACTTACAGTATTTAAATGTTCATTAGAAGCCGTGTCCAAAACAACTTTTCCATTCAAATCTATTAAAGCAAAAGCTGAAAAATGAGATTCCAATTCTTTTAAAAGTTCATTAAATTCACTGTTTGCTATAGATAAAGTATCTTGATTTGGATTTTGAAAATAATCTAAAAACTCAGATTCTTTTGATATAACAGAAGTCAAATCAGCCTGATCTTCAATCCATATAGAAACTAAATCTCTATATCCATCAGCAGTTTCCATAAATCCGTTTATAGCAGTTCTTTCCATAAATATTGCCGAAGCAGATATTATTACTATCATAAGAATCAAAAGCATTACAGCTACAGATGATATGATAGTAAAAGGCATTTTAAACTTCAAAGTTTGCATAAATTTCATAAATGACCCCCATAAATAACTCAATTATTATAATAATATTATATGACATTTCTTTTAAAAAGTCTATATATTTGTAAATATTTTTTACTAAAAATATTAAAAAATATTATTTTTTTACATAAAAAGTAAATATTTAGTAAATTTATAAAAATATTGTAAATTATTTTTGTTTTTTATTTTTTATATTTTTCTTTGACAAAATCAATATAATTGTATATCATAATATCATCACAAAAACTAAGGATTTAATATGTATAATATCAGCCAATTAAAAGAACTATTAAAAGAAAGGAATATGAATGATAAATTTTCTTTAATTTACGGAGATGATGCATATACTATGTCCGAAGCATATACTAGATTAATCGATACAATAAAGCATTTTGAAAGTATAGAAAATACTCAGGAAATATATGTTTTTAGTGCTTCTGGAAGAACTGAGCTATCCGGTAATCATACAGATCATAATAATGGATGCGTATTAACAGCATCTATAAATTTAGATAAGCTTGCTGTAGTTTCAAAAAGAGATGATAATAAAATAATAGTTTATACTGATTATTCTAATACTCCTGACATTATAGATATTAATGATTTAGAAATTAATAAAGAAGAATACGGTAAATCTAATGCTTTAACAAGAGGAGTTTGTGCAGGAATAAAAAATAAAGGCGGCAATATAGGAGGATGCACAGTAACTTTAAATAATAAAGTTCTTATAGGAAGCGGATTAAGCAGTTCAGCTAGCTTTGAATCTTTGATTGGTGAGATACAGAATGCATTATATAATGATGATAAAATAAGTAAAGTTGATATAGCAAAAATAGGTCAGTATGCTGAAAATGTTTATTTTGGAAAGCCTTGCGGACTTATGGATCAAATGGGCTGTTCTGTAGGCGGTATTATGTCTATAGATTTCAAAGATAATGAAAAGCCTATAATAGAAAAAGTTGAATATGATTTTGAAAGTAAAGGTTATGCTCTTATGATAGTTGATGCTAAGGGAGATCATAGCGGTCTTACAAATGAATATGCTGCTATAAGAGAAGAAATGAATGCTGTGGCTAATTATTTTGGAAAAAAAGTATGCCGGGAGATAACTAAAAAAGAATTGATTGATAATGCTTCTAAATTAAGAGCTGAAGTTGGAGACAGAGCCATAATGAGAGCTTATCACTTCTTAGAGGAAAATGAAAGGGTAATTAATCAAATAAATGCACTTAAAAAAGATGATATAAATACATATATAAAACTTATGAATGAATCCGGACTTTCAAGCTTTATGTACTTACAAAACTGTTATTCTGTTACAAGCTCAAAAAATATGGGAGTTGCTTTAGGTCTTGCACTTACAAAAGATTTCTTAGAAGGCGAAGGAGCATGCCGCGTACATGGAGGAGGATTTGCAGGAACTATACAGGCTTTAATTCCTGTAAATAGAGTCGAAGAATATAAAAAATATATGAACTCAATATTTGGTGAAGGAAGTGCAGTAAAAATAAGAGTGAGACAATCACCTGTTTGTTCAATATAAAAAATTATATATTATAAAAAAA
>NZ_JH994111.1:1332839-1442497 GCF_000316195.1 Brachyspira hampsonii 30446
GACAAGACTTTATATAGATCTTGTCTTTTTTTTATATAAAAGATTATATGCCATATTTTATATAAATAGAGCATTAAGCTATACTCAGAATATATTATAAAGCATTTTTATTACATTGCATATCTATTCTTTATATTATAAACAAGTATAACCCTATTAAAAGATTAATCCTTTTTTATTTCTCTAGGGAAATCATATTCCTCTAAAGGCAGCAATTTAGGAGCTTTTTCAGATATATCTCTAAGCTCTTTTGAATAGAAATACTCTGTACCTGAGATTTTTTTAGATATATATTTTCTCATGCTCGAAATATATATAGTAACTCCCGGGAAAAATCCTTCCATAGAAGTAATGCTGCTATGGTATAATTTTTCAAATTCTGCACTCATTTCATCTCTTTTAGCCTCTAATTGGGCAGTCTCTCTTACAAGATTTGTAATTCTTTTGAGTATATCTTTTATACCTTCTCTTTTGTTAGGCGGTATTCTCTCTATAAAGGCTTTTGGATTTTTAAAATACTCTGTACCTAAAAGGGATTTAATCTTACTCATTTCTTCCTTATTGGTTTTCACTGTTGCAACAATGTTTTTAAACTCTGCATCAGCTTCAGCATCTCTTCCAACTGTAATAGTAGTTTTTGCTTCACTCATAGAACCTATGCTTTTAGCCCAAACACCATTCAAAGCCTTAACATTTCCGCCAATAATAACGCCCTTACCTTCCAATACAATAACCCTATCATTTCCTGCTATTTCAGCATTAACAAGCTGCTGAGCCAATACATCTCCTTTACATATTATATTGGCATTTCTAATGAATTGAGAATACATCTTTCCATTAACATGTATTGTACTATTAGGACCTCCTATTATGCCTCCGGATACTATCAAATTACCGGCACATTCTATATATGCATCTTCAATATTACCATGAACATATATATCACCCTCTGTTTTTATAGAAAATCCAGGAGCAACATTATCCCTAATGATAAGAGAACCATTAACTTCAATATTACCTGTTGATAAATCTACCTTATCTATTTCAGCTACCGTACTAACTGATAAAGTGCTATTATGATTGCTTAATATTCCTCTAATACCGCTTCTAATAGTAATACCATCATCATCAACAACTATATTTTTTCCTAATTTATAGCAAGGATCATCATCATAATGTGCTTCCATAAGAACATCATATATATCAAGACCATCAATAGAAGGTTTTTCTTCCATAAAATGAGCTATTTGAATTCCTGCTTCTATATTATGAATAAATCCCCGTTCTTTAAAGTCTATAGAACCTGTTTCAGACTCTTTTCCGCTATCCAAAGTAAAATCATAATCAAGTATAACCTTTTGAATATTACCATCTATAGGCTTTCTGCCTTCCACAAATACACACATAACCCCTTCATCATATTTCAAATTATGTGCTACAAGTTCGGCTATTTTATCATAATTAACCATTAATTTGATAGGCATTTCAGCTATGATAGCCTGTATTTCCTCAAGTGAAAGCTGCTTTTTCAAATGCTTTTGAGGAGGAAGAACCATTACGCCTCTCCATTTATCTCCTACATTGATAACAGGTATTACAGAAACTGATTTTAACTCATCATAAAATACATATCCGTAAACAGTACTTTTATAAACCCCTGTCATTTTATCAAATTTTACATTTTTACTAGCTTTTACACCCTCTCTTTTTGAAATTGATTTTAATACGGGATCTCCGGGACGAACATAATTTTTTAACAATTCATCATATAAACTATCATTATTGCTATCAACATCTACAATTTGATCGTATACATCCCTTGTATTTATAAGATTATCATAATAAAATTCATAATTATTTGGATCAATTGATAATGTTTGATTTACAACTTCCTTAGCCATATATTCTCCTTAAAAAAACAAATCAGCATACTCAACTTTTTTTACATAAGAAGAGCATAACATCACCCATATTAAATAATTTAACATATTTATCAAAAAAAGCTTTAATTATTTTATTGGGCTTTTTCTCTATAGGTATAGACCCCCAAGAAAAATCACTGATTATCTTAAAACCTATACTTTCCATATATTTATACAATGTAGTCTTTGAAAATAGCCATAAATGCTGCGGCATTACTGCTCTCCAAGCTCCCCCATATCTTTTAGCAAACAACCCATCTGCATTCGGAGTTGTTATTGCTAAATAACCGCCTTTGGCAAGTATTCTGTAAATTTCTTTAAGAGTATCCGCCGGATTAGGAACATGTTCTATAACATGCGAAAAATGTATGAAAGAAAAATATTCACTATCAAATCCGACATCAAGCAAAGGTTTTTCATGCACTGTTATACCATAATTTTTTCTAGCATACTCAGCCGAAGATGAACATATTTCAATACCTTGTGCATTATAACCTTTAGTTTTTAAATAATTTAACATCATACCCGTAGCACAGCCTATATCAAGAACATTTTTATTAGGAAGTTTGCTTTCTATTTTTTCAAAACCTATATCCCTCATAGCAAGCTTCATAAGTCCAAAAAAATTTTCCTGATTAGCTACTTCATACTCAAAATAATTATCACTATATATATCATCTATTTCTTCCTGACTCAAAACAGGATACTGATATATAAGTCCGCAATTTAAACATTTATTATAGCTCACTAAATCTGTTTTTATATAAACTTCAGACTCAGTGCTACCGCAAAATTCACATTCTTTCTTTTCCACTGTAAGACTCTCCAATATATATTCGGAAAAAAAGATTGTTTCTTTACATCTTCAACAACATATCATATATTCTATTGAATGTTAGATTCTTTTTTATTAACAGTTAATATTATCTCGCTATTAACTCCAACTACCTCCTCTGCTGCTGGAATTTGAGATAATACTACATCATTTTCATACATATCATCAGATACATTTACTTTAGGTAAAAGTGTTACATTAGTCATGCTATTTAAAACTTCATTACTAATTATACTGAGAGCTTCATTATACTTCATACCTGTAACATCCGGCATTTTTATAAGAGATTGCTCTGCAACATTAACCACCAAATATACTGTTCTGCCTCTTTTAACCTTTACTCCGCTTTTAGGCTCCTGACTTACAATAGTACCTAATGGGTAATTATCAAAATAATGTGTTTGAACATTAAGATTCATACCCTCTTTTTCTAACAAATTAAATGCTTCAAATATCTCTTTTCCTTGAACATCTGGAAGTTTAAATGATTCGCCTCCGGATTTAACAACTATAAATACTATTAAAGTAACAACAATACCTTGTAAAACAAAAAGAAAAACAGCGAAAAGTATTAATCTTTTAAATACTAAAAATGACTTAGGATCACTGATTATACCATCAGGTAAAATTTTGTTTATTATTTTTTTTATAAAGAATAGTAATTTATTAAAAAATTCTTTTATTTTATCCATTTTTAATTAAAATATTCTCCTACAGCTAATTTATTTCCGCATAAAAACTCTTTAACAGTCTGCCTTTTTTTTCCTTCTCTTTGAAGTTCTTTTATTACATATAAACCATTAAGAGCCTCTATATAAATACCATTATTATTAATATCTACTATTTTACCAAAATTACTGCTATTTGATTTACATATATATTCACTATTAAAAACTTTTATAGAAATATTTTTGTAAAAACAGTAAGCAGTAGGCCATCTTACAAAAGCCCTTGTCATATTATGCAAACTAATAGCATCCTTTGAAAAATCAAGTCTGCCATCTTCTTTTTTTATCTTACTGCAATAAGTAGCCAAAGAATCATCTTGCTTTATCATACTAGATATATATTTATCAGTATCTTTAAAAAACTCTTTTAATAAATATACTCCACTTTCTTTTATTTTATCATATAAATCATTAAATTGCCAATTTTTATCTATACTAACCTCATGCTGAAGAATAATATCGCCTTCATCTAATTTAATATCCATTTTCTGCAATGTAGTGCCGCTTTTTTCAAAACCATAAAGCAAAGCATGTTCTACAGGACTAGCCCCTCTAAGAATAGGAAGCAGAGAGCCATGAATATTAAGAGGCATTATTTTTGGCAAGGATAAAGTTCTCTTATTTAAGATTTTACCATAAGCTACTATTATAAGAAAATCAGGAGCTAAATCTAATAAAGTATTATAAAAATCATCTTTATTTATACTCTCCGGCTGAAAAAGATTAAGATGTTTATCTAATGCAATTTCTACTACAGGGGAATTGATAATATTGCCTTTTCTATCTTTTTTAGTATCTATAGGAGCTATTACTCCATTAAGATTAACATTATCTAATTCCATTAATTGTAAGATACAATCTCTTGTAAAATCGGTTGAACCAGCTACTATAACATTATACATAACATTATTGATTATATATTTTTATTGTTAAAAGTCAAATATAAATTATCAAATAAATTAATAATGCTATTCTTCTATAACTTCTATGCCTTTTACATCAGACAAAAATTGAATAAATAAATCCAATATTATAGGGTCTACTGCTATTTTATTTTCTGTAAACATCTTCTTCATAAATAATGCTACTTCCTGAGGATTTTTATTTCTACGACCTTCCATGAAACTTAATGTATCATATATATCCACTACCTCAAACATTTTAGCAGGAAAATATGCAAGTACATCTGCATTTATGATATCATCTGTTTCAAAACTCATTAAAAAATCAACTTTATGTTTAGGATCATTTACTTTTTTATCCATAAAGTTCTTTAATATTCCGCTGCCGTAACCATAGCATTCATGATGAAGTCCTACAATTAAAGAGGCCTCATCTTTCTGATTTAATACATATTTCAAAAAGTAATATGCTTTAGCTGTATGGAAATCTTTAAAATCTCCGTCTTTAATAAAATCATCTGTAGGTACAAAATCTGTCATATTAAGCATAGCTACATCATGATAAAAAGCACCTGTAGCATAACTTACTATTTCAGAGCCTGTAAACTTTCTTATTCCAAGCCTAAATACATTTTCCAATTTTTCTATACTTTTAGAAATATTAAATCTGCTTAAAATAGTTCTGTATTTTTCGAGATATATGCTTTTATAATCTTGTCTTAATTTACTGCTCAAACCTTTATTAAATATTTTATTATAATAGTATAAAAATTCTATCATAAGTATACATACCCTGTTACTATGACTTAATATATTTGAATCATCAAGCATATCTAAATTATCAAATATATCTCTATAAAAATATTCTTTTTCTAAATATGTTACTATAGCATTCATTATACTTGATATCATAATTTCAGTTTCTGTATTAATAATATCATTTCTTTTTATACTAGCACTCTTTATATATTTTAAATGTCTGATAAAATCTAATCTTCCTATAATTCCCATTCCTGTTAATAAACGCTCTATATTAACTGCAATCTCTGATGTAACTTTTGGAGCTTTAGATTCTAATTTTAATTGATCCAGATTAGGTTTTAATAAATAAAGTCTGTTATTAACTCTCTCTTTTACTATTTTGGATAAGAGATCATTATTTGCAGTCTTTAATTTCTCATTATTATTTGATATGCAGTTTTTATAAATATGGTAAAAATATTCAAATTCTCCATATTTATTTTCATCTGTGCCGTCTATTACGCTGCTTTTATTAGTTTGAGGATTATTTAAATTAAAAAACTTTGTAGAAAATGATGATATATAAAACTTAGCACCTTTAATTAAAGCATTATCTTTTTGCTCTAAAAGTACATTAACCGCTGTACCCGGTATAATGATGCTTATGCCGTCAGAGTTAATACAAGTAAGCTCTATATTTTCTTTAATTATCATTTCTTTCATTTCTATGATCTTATCAAAGTTAATCTCATAGTATTTGTTCATTGCCTTAAACATAATTTACTTCCCATATTTATTTTTTATAATTAATTAATTTAATTTCCCATTTCTTGTAAAATTTCATCTATATGTTTAAGCTGTCTGTCTGCTGTTTTATTATAATCTATCTCGCCAAGTGCTATTTTGTATGCCTTATCAATCAAATTATCCATTTCAAGTTTAGCTTTATTTTTCATAACTTTATCTGCTAATTCTTTAGTTAAAGCCCATCTTTCCTTAGCTAAATTATAGAAAAATACTGCATATTCAAAACTCTTCTTTATATCCTCATCAAACTGAGAATTATAAAAATAATAATTTTCCTTGTCATAAAGCCCAGCAAGATAAATATAATTTTGTGTTATTAGATAGTTAAACTGCATATGCATAAGATCTTTATATCTGGTATAAGCCTCTTCTGTTTCAATAATTGTTAATGCCCTATTAACGAAATCAAAAGGTGCATTTAAAGCCCTTTCAAGATAATCTACATTTCTAAGCAAATCATATTCGCCGTAATAGGAAGGCAAAGAGTAAAGCCTGTAATAATCTTCTGCATAAACTATATAACCATAGTCTTTTTTCTCTACTATAGTGGACTCTTTCATGCCTATTTTAGGGTATAGGCTTATACTAAATATAAAAACAAATAATAATATTATTTTTTTCATAATTCACAGCTTATAATTTAAATATCACTGTTTTTATTAACGGTATAAATAATATAATTCTTTATAAATTATTATTCTGCTTTTCTTCAGCCTCTTTTAAAATCTCAAATATAGCACTGTTATTATTATCCCTTGCTATATCTATAGGATACTTTCCTCTGTTATTTCTAACAAGAACATCAGCCCCTGATAACACTAATTCGCTTACTATATCAACATTTCCAGAATTAACAGCTTTATGCAAAGGAGTATCTCCGTCTTGATCTTGTATATTAAGATTAGGCTTTTTTTCTAATAACATTCTAACAATAGGAAGTTTTGAATATCCTGAAGCTATATGCAAAGCAGTATCTCCATATTTATCAACTGCATTTAAATCTACTTTCTGTGTTAATAGTATTCTAGTAATATTTTCTGCTCCGCTTTTTGAAGCTATCATTAAAGGAGTATAACTTGATATTCCTGCATAGTTTATATCCGCACCATTTTCAACTAATATCTGAAGTAAATCAACATTATCATTATTAATAGCATATTCAATTAAGCTCTCTCCATCTTTAGTTACAACTGAAAGATTAGCTTTATTAGCTATTAACAATTTTGTAAGCTCAACATCATTATTCATAACAGCAATAGTTAAAGGACTAAGACCATTACTGTCTTCCGCATTGATATTTGCTTTATTTTCTATTAAAAGCTTTATCATGTCATTTCTGCTTGATTCTATAGGACTGTTCATAGCATATAAAAGAGGAGTTTTCTCTTCATAGCTTTTAGCATTAACATTAGCATTATTTTCTATTAAAACTTTAGCAAGGTCAATATCCCCATTATTTGCTGCATACATCAAAGAAGTCCAGCCGTCATTGTCTGAAGAGTTTACATCCGCACCGTTTCTAAGAAGCACTTTAACCGTATCTATATATGAATTACCGCTTGCTATTATTAATGCATTTTTTCCATTAACAAGTCTATTAAGTATATTTTTATCTATATTAGTAATTATTTTCTCCATTATTTTGGCACTGTCTGCCGATTTCTGCTGAACCAATACTAAATCCACAGGAGATGAACTAGTATTATTAAATTTAGAACCAGCAGCAGCCATTATTATATTTCCATATACATCACTTTCGCCTGCATCTTCTATTTTAGCGCCTTTAGATACAAAATAATCAACTAATGCAGGATTAAGTGATAAAACAGCATTATAAAGTACAGTAGTTCCATCAGCATTTTTATAATTAATATCCGCCCCATTATCTATTAAATAACGAACTATATTCTCATCACTATTTTGAATTGCATAACTTAAAATTGAAGGCTCTCTTTTTAAATCAAATGAATTATCTAAAAGAAGTTTTATCATATTTTTATTAGTTTGAGAAACAGCATAATACATAGGATATTTTTCCACATCATTTCCTGTATAAGAACCATATACATTAGCCTTGCCTTCTTTTATAAGAAGTTCAGCTATTTTTGTATTATTATTGCTTATAGCTAAAATTAATGGAGTAATTCCTAAATTATTGGCGATTTCTGTATCTGCTTTATTTTCTATTAGGAATTTTACGGCTTTAAGATTATTATTTTGTACAGCATAAAATAATGGTGTTTGATTATTATTGCCTGTTTCATTAACATCAGCAGCATAATTATTGACCATTTCTTTTACAATGCTATCTCCGTATTTTTTCTTATATATTTCCTCACTGTATATTTCATAGTTTCTAACCATTTTCTCCATATCAGACTTGCCCTTTATAAATAAGAACAAACCTACAAGTATACCGGCACCAATAAAAAGTACGAATACTATAGCAATTGCTACAACTGCAACTTTGAATATATATTTTTTATTTTCTTCTGCTTCTTTAGCTTTATCTATTCTTTGAATATTAGAATTTACATTATTATTTGAATTGTTTTGATTATTATTAATTAAATTATTATTTTCACTGTTATTATTTTCTAAATTTTCCATAAACTTAACCTGCCAAACTAAATTTTGAGAAATATAATAACATATTTTTAATAAATTTTAAAGGCTGAAATAAAAAATTTATATACCAACCTATTGTAATGCAAAACTTCTAGTTTCTATATAAGGAGTTTCATCTGCTATATAAGACTCTACTACAATAATATAATTTCCTCTAGGCAAAGATGCCAATTCTTCTTTAGTTATAGTTAATTTAAATACATCATTTTCTAAAACTGCATTATATTCTCTTTCGCCTCCATTTTGTAATTGAAGCAGAACTTTTACAGTAGTATTAGGGTCTGGAAGCTCCAAAGCATTGTCTGGATAGTTGTATGAAGAAACATAAATATCAATATTAATATCATTATTTCTATTTGCTATAGCTGGCATATCAATATCTTCTATCCTGCTCATTTTAGTAGACAGTCTTTCAATCCAATACTCAGCAGTATAACTATAATCTTTAAAAGCGGTTAACTCTATATAATTAGCCTTTGAATCTATTCTTGATATAAAGAAAGGTCCGTTTGATATATATGCATGTCCATATTTCTCTATAAAGTCAATAGCAGCCTGATATCTTTTAACCGCTTCTTCTTTTGTGATGAAATCTTCTATGCCAGCAGGTATATATTCACTGTCTCTCATCTCAATTAATTTCTCTTTTATATCCGATACACAAGTAGGATTTTTTACATCTATGGAAGTTAAAGACTGATCCTGAGAAATAGTATAAACATTTCCAGATTTAGAGCCTTCAAGTACAATTTTCATTATAGCTTCATTTATCTCAAAAGGAATAACAGTATTTCTGTTTGGATTTCCTATTTTTGGACTAACTGCTGCAATGGCAATTTGTTTGTCCATATCCATAGGCCAATAATAATTTCCATAGAGAGTAAAACTTCCGTCTTCATTTATAATACTTCCAACAGCTCCGTCCATAGCTGAAAGATATCTTCCAGCCATAGCAGAATCATAATATTTATCATTTTCATTAGTTTTTGTTATAACATTAGCTATAAATACGCTTCCATACATCAAATCAACTAAAGAAGATTCTATACCATGATGCCATTTGAAACTTCTAGGCTTAAAATCACATTTCACATAAGCAGTAAGATTATCTGACTTTTGATAAACTAGCTCTCCGTTTTCATTGACTTTTACAGTAAGACCCTCTTCCCATTTCTGAGTATAAGGGTTATACATCTTAGCATTTTGAGGCACCTTTATAGTACCAACAGGTATTCCATTATTTCCAGCTCTCACTCCTATTTCTAAACTATTAGTGTCAGCCTCTCCAAGTATAAATACGGTTTTGGCAGTAGAAGGCGATTCAAAAGTAGCACCCGCATCCGAACAAGGACCTATCATAATAGCAGAATAAGCATCAGAAAATCCGCCCACACCCACAGGATCCCAAGGACTTATAAACAATGAACCTTGAGCCGAATGCTGAAGAACTCTTAATACTTTTTCTCCGTTTCGGTTGGGCTTTATATCTGCACTTCTTATAGACCAATCATTAACACCGTCTCCTACTCCGTAAAGCATTCTTCTATTGAATCTCTCTTTATTAGCAACAAAAAACTGAGTCTGAGAGTTTAAATATATTCTTACAGCATCTTCAAGCCCTATTTCCTGCAAACGCATATTACCATTCCAATATTCATCAGCAGTCAAAAACCAGCCGTTTGAATTCTTATCGCTTATTCTTGAAGCCTCTTTATTATCATAATTCCAAAACTCAGAAATATTTCCGCCCGGCATATAATTGCCTTCTCTTACATACATCTGCCTTAATGTAACATCCCACCAAGCTCTTGTTGCACCTGCTCCCCAAGCCTCAGTTATAATATTCCATTCATAGTCTTTTGGGTCTGAACCGTATACAACTTGTGTGGATTTATTTCTGTCATATAGCAGCTTTTCTACTTTTATGCCTGTTTTTTCTATCAAATCAGAAATGGCATTACCTGCAGGAAGCCTTCCTGTTGGGTCATCAACTCTTATAACAAATTTAATGGTTACTATTTCTCCATTATATTTCCACCAGCCATTTTCTTTTACTAATTTCCCTCTATTTTCTGGTAAATTAGCAGCTTTTTCCATAGCTTTATTTATATCATTAATTGCTTTCTCTTCATTGCCGTTTGCTGTCATACCCATTTTTGAAGGGATAAGGTTATATCTGTAAGTACCCGGCTGTCCCGGTGTAGCCTGAGTAAATGAAGGCTCCCCTGCTCCTCTTAGAATTTCATCAACAAGCTTTTTTCTGTCAATCAAAAAATTCATTGCAAATCTTACTTCTTTTATAGCCAAAGGATTAAAATAAGTTTTACCGTCTCTAGTTGTAACTGTATATGGGGCTTTATTTGGTACAGGATTAAAAAGCAAAGACCAAGATCCTGAAGGGACTGCATAGGTATCTAATTTTTCCAAATCACTTTCACCTAATGACAAATATGTACTTCCATCTATTCCGCTTGCCATTAAATCTGCTCTTCCAGCCGCTACATCTTTGATTGCTATTGTCATATCAGTTCTCACTTCATATATTATTTTATCTATTAATGCTCCGCCTCTGTCTATTTCTTTTTGCTCAATTTCTTCTTGGTTATTTGAACATGATAAAATTATAATTGATAAGATTAGTAAATATACTTTACCCAAAATTTTATTATTTAGTTTCATTAAAAAGCCTCATTATACAAATTAACATAATATATAATAATAGTATAAATGATAAATGTCAATAAAATAATATCTATAAAATTTGTTTAAAAATATTTTTTATTTTAAAAAAATATAAAATATTTATTATTATAAATAAAATATTTTTTATTAGTAGTACATGTACAATAAATATATAAAAATAAATAACTTGACAAATATAAAAAAGAAAATTAGAATAACTAATTAAATTCCAATATGCTTAAAAAGTTAAGAGGAAATTATGAAGGTAATAGATATAGATAAAAAACCAGAAAGCGAGAAAATATTCTTTGGAGATTTCGGGCATTATATAAGAATAGATTCTGTAAGCCATGAAATAGCCAGAAAATTAAAGGAAGCAAGCGAAGGTAATACATGGTTTACTAAAGAAGTTGACTATAAATCTGATAAAACTAGATTTTCTTCACTTCCAGAAGATGCTCAAAGGGCTTTCAAACTAAATATAGCATATCAAACTCTAATGGACAGCGGAGTTACAAGCGGATTTTCATCTATATTAAATAGAATAGTAACAAGTTCAATATGGTCTATACTTTATGCGAGAATAGCTATAGAAGAAACTATACATGCCGAAAGTTATTCTTACGGACTTTCTGAAGTATTCGGTCATCAGGCAAGCGAAACATTGGATTTAGTATATAATGATGAGTTTGTAAAGCATAGAATGGAAAAAGAAGTAGAATTATTCGGAAAAGTTGATGAATTATGTAATTTAGAAAACTCTAATGCTCCATTAGATGAAAAAAAGCAATCTATATTAAAATTATTATTAGGAATATATTTACTTGAAGGTATAAAATTCCCATTCTCTTTTCTTGTAACTTTCACTATAAATAACAGTTATGATAATGCCATAGCAGGATTTACAAAAACTATTAAACTAATAGCACATGATGAGCTTAATGTTCATGTACCTACCGGTAAAAATCTAATGACAATATTAAGAAAAGAAACTAATCAAGGTTTTACTCATTTATTTAAAAGCGGCTGGTTTAATGATACAGCTAAAGCAATGGCAGAATATACTGTAAATGAGGAGATAAAATGGGCTAAATACCTATTTGACGGCAAAGAAGTTTCAGGAATTAATTCTTCAATAAGCGAGCATTTTATTAAATATTGGGCAGGCATAAGATTAAGAGATATAGATGTAGAAACAGAATATTTATCTGAGAAGAAGTCTGATATTATAGATTGGTTTAACAGCTATAGAGATATAAATAAACAAAATGCAGCATTACAGGAAACAACTAATACATCTTATCAAAAAGGTGCATTAAAAAACGATTTATAATTTATACTTAATTAAAAAATAAACAATAATTATCAGGGTAAAATTATGATAGAACTTACAAAAGATAAAAAACATATAATCATTAAAAGGGACGGCAGAGAAGAGCCTTTTAACGATGAAAAATTAAGAAAAGTTATAGATTGGGCTACAGAAGGTAAAGAGGCTTTCACTAATAAGCTATTAGAAGGACTCAATATCAAAATCAATGATAAAATGAAAATAGAAGTATTATATGATGAGCTTATAAATACAGCAGTTAATATGATAAGCCCATTATATCCTATGTATGATACAATAGCAGAAAAACTTTATTTAATGAAAATATATAAAGAAACATGTGGGCTTAAGAAAATAGGATCATACCCTCATATAAAAAATTTCTTAAAAAAAGGTATAAAATACAAAATATATGATAAAGATATAATAAAACTTTTTACTGATAAAGAATTGGATAAAATCAATTCTATGATAGAGCCTAATAGAGATTTGCTTTTTACATATAAAGGATTAGCCATATTCTATAAAAAATACTGTAAAAATATAGGAAATAAAAAATTAGAGCTTCCTCAAATAACATATATGGTAGCTGCTATGTTTTCATTTTATAATGATTATTATAAAGGTGAAAATAAAGATAAATTAGAAATAAGTAAAACTGAAAGACTTAAATATATAAAAAGAACTTATGACATGCTTTCAAAACATGAAGTAACATTTGCAACTCCTAGGATAGCTAATAGTATGACAATAAAGGCCCAGTTGGCAAGCTGTATATTAAATACACCTGATGATGATACTTGGAGTTTGAATCAAACAGACGGAAATATGGCATTATACTCAAAATTTTCAGGCGGCATAGCTTATGATGCTTCATATATAAGGGCATCTGGTTCTACTATACAAACAAATAGAGGCCGTTCTGACGGACCTATACCTTTTATAAAAAGAGTTGAGCAGACTATATCATCTTTTAATCAAGGCGGAGTAAGAAAAGGAGCTTGTGTTATTACTTTTCCTTGGTGGCATTTAGATGTATTAGACCTTATTATGCTTAAAGATGCAGGAGGCACTGAAGATACTAGGGCTAGAAAATTAGTTTACTCTATTAGAATAAGCAATATATTTAGAGATCGTGTTAATAAAGACGGATATGTAACTCTTTTTGATCCTAAAGAAACTCCTCTTCTTAATGAAGAATATGGAGAAAAATTTAATGTTGCTTATATGTATTATGAAAGTAAATCTTCTATAAGAAAAAAGAAAATTAGAGCCAAAGATTTATTATTTCAAATATTAAAAGTAAGACAGGAAACAGGAAACTTATATCTTACATTTGTAGACAACATTAATGAACAGAATATGGTCAATAGATTTGTAGGAGCTTCCAACCTATGTCAGGAAATAGTAATACCCTCCTACCCTTCTAAACTCATAAAAGAAAAATATATTATTAATGAAGATGGGGAATATGAAATAGTACAAAGAAAGAAAAGCGGTGAGATAGGTATATGCAATTTGGTTTCTGTAAATCTAATGTCTTGGGTAAATTTTAGCCCAGAAAAGAAAAAATCATTCTGCTATACTCTTTTAAGGGGCTGTGATAATATAATAGATACTCAATTTTATCCTGTTAAAGAAGGTGAAATTGCTAATAAAAAAAACAGACCTATAGGAATAGGGGTTATAAATTATGCCAACTTATTAGCCTCCAATAAATTAAAATATACAGATAAAGAAGCTTTGGAGTTTACAAATAAAGTTTTTGATGATTTATATTATCATATATACGAAGCCTCTAATATATTGGCTATGGAAAGAGGAGCTTATAAAACTTTTAATGAATCAAAATGGAAAGACGGACTTACACCTTTTCATATATCATTATTAAACAATAAAAAAAATAATTTAAATGTAACTGTAGACAAGGAAAAATGGGATAAGCTGGCTGAAAAAATAAAAGCAAATGGAGTTAGATTTTCATTTCATGGAGCAATAGCCCCTACTGCTACATCAGGAAAGAGCGTATCTGCAACAGAATCTATAGAACCTATAGTAGATTTATTCTTTGTAGAAGAAGGCATACAAACTCTTCCTAGCTTAGTACCTAATATAAAAAAGAATAGAGAATATTATCAGAGATGCTGGAATATTCCTGCAAAAACTATAATAGAGCTTGCGGCTGTAAGACAAAGATATATAGATCAGTCTCAATCATTAAATTTATATTATGTAAAACCAGAATCTGCTAAAGAACTTTGGGACGATATTCAATATGCTATGGATTTGGGGTTAAAAACTCTTTATTATATGAAAACACCTAAATCTAATTTTGAACTTGAAGAAGTATGTGAGTCATGTACATAAAACATATAAATAAAAAATTAAGATAATCAAGTTGACATATTATAATATTATGTTAGCTTGATTTGTTTTTTATTATATTCTTCTATTATATAGATTATATATATCTGGGTATAGTTTATATAAAAAAGCAAAATTTAAAATTAAATTTCAAATTTTGTATTGACATAATCTTTTTTCTAGTATATAAAAACTGCGTTAAGCTTGAGAATTAACAAAAAACTATTTCGGAGTGAATCAATATTATGAAAAAGATTTTGATTTTCCTAATACTTTCAAGCATGTTCATGCTTATTTCATGTGCAGGCGGTGCCTCAAATCCAAATGATGTAGTAATTACAGGTTCTTCTTCAGTTTCTCCATTGATGTTTAAATTGGCGGCAAAGTTTGAAGAGCTTAATCCTGATTACATAGTTAGAATAGAAACTTCTGATTCTACTATAGGAATTCAAGACACTGTAAACGGAAATAACAATATAGGAATGGCTTCAAGAAATTTAAAAGAAGATGAGCTTTCTGGTCTTGATACTTATTTATTATGTCAGGACGGCATAGTAATTATAGCAAATAAAGATGCGGATATAAATCAGATAAGTGAAGAAGAACTTTATAATCTTTATATGATGAATACTGCAGTAAACGGTATAACAAAATCAATATCAAGAGAAGACGGTTCTGGTACTAGAAGTGCTTTTACAGATTTAACTTTGATAGGCAAAGATAATCCTCTTCCTTCAACAGTAGAAATACTTGATGCTACTGGAAAGGTTAAAACTTCTATTATGAATGATGCATCAAAAATAGGCTATATATCTTTAGGCTCTATCGATGATACAATAAAGCCTCTGGCATACAAAGCAAAAGGACAAGATGAATATATTTCTGCTTCTGTAGAGAATATACAGAATAGTTCATATAAACTTTACCGTCCTTTCTACATATTCACCAAAAAGGGAATTGAGCTTGATGCTGGTACTAAGGCTTTCCTAGATTTCATAAATAGTGAAACAGGAAAAACGGTTATAAATGAAAACGGGTATGTAGCTAGTTAATAAAAAGCAAAGTCGGTATACAAGCAATTAATATTTGTATATCGGCTTTTTTATTATTACTAAATTTTTTTATATAAAATTTTTATTATAAAAAATTAATAACAAAAAAATAGGATATATATTTTGAATAACAATATTAATAAACATATAATTAATGAAATTGCAGATAATATTATGAGATATATATTTTTTATATGTTCTATATTTTCAGTTATAGTTGTATTTTCAATATGTATTTTTATATTTATCTACAGCATTCCAATATTTAAAGAAGTAGGATTTTTAAATTTTGTTTTTGGTATGAATTGGTCTCCTTCATCAAAAGAGTTTGGAATATTTCCGATGATAGTAGGCTCTGTATATATAACAATTCTCTCTACAATTATTGGAGGAGGATTCGGATTTTTTACAGCAGTTTATATATCGATGTTTGCACCATCAAAATTAAAAACAATATTATCACAGGTTATAGATTTACTTGCTGGAATACCATCAATAGTTTACGGATTTTTTGGAATGGCGGTATTAGTGCCTTTTCTAAAAAATATATCTCCAAACAATATTGGCGAAGGAGTTTTAGCAGGTTCTATAATACTTGCGGTTATGATACTTCCTACTATAACATCTATTACCAAATATAATTTAGAGGCAGTATACAAATATTATTATGACGGAGCTATAGCATTGGGCAATACTCATTCTCAGGCTATTTTCGGCGTTATAGTAAAAGCTGCAAAATCTGGTATATTTTCGGCTATAGTGCTTGGTATGGGAAGAGCTATAGGAGAAACTATGGCGGTTATGATGGTTGCTGGAAATGCTCCTTTTATACCTAAAGATTTATTTTCGTATTTCAGAACTATGACTATTAATATAGCTTTGGAAATGGGATATGCTACTGGTATTCATAGGTCGGCATTAATTGCAACGGCATTTGTACTTCTCATTTTTATACTTATAATCAATATTATTCTCTCTCTATTAAAAAGAAATAATTTATATTTTTCATTTTCTTTAAGCAGTTTATTTAGTAGAAATAAAGAATTAAAAAATGATATAAATAATTTCTCTTTTAAAAATATAGATATGAGAGTGTCAACAGTAAAAGCGGATATACTTAAATATATTTCTATAATAGCTTCTATAATAGCAACACTTTTTCTTGTATTCATAGTAGTGTTTATACTTGTAAGAGGATTGCCTCATATTAACTTTAATCTTTTATTTGGAAAAAGCAATAATTCTCAAATGACGCTTCTACCTGCTATAGTCTCTACTGCTATGATACTTTTTATGTCATTAATAATAGCAATACCTCTTGGAGTTTTTGCGGCAATTTATTTGACAGAATATTCAAAGGCTAAAAGCAAATTAATATCAGTTATAAGAATATTTACTGATAGTTTGTCTGGCATACCTTCAATAGTATTCGGGCTTTTTGGTATGCTTGTATTTGCAAATCTTTTTGGTATAGGAAGAAGTATATTAGCAGGTTCTCTAACATTAGTTTTGATAATACTTCCTTCTATAATAAGGCAGACTGAAGAGACATTATTATCAATTCCTTCAAGTCTTCGTGAGGGAAGTTTGGCACTTGGAGCTTCTAAAGTGAGAACTATATTTAAGATAGTGCTTCCATGCGGTTTTTCTGGAATAATGACTTCTGTTATACTAAGCATTGGAAGAATAGTAGGAGAAAGTGCCGCATTAATATATACTGCTGGGGCTGTAAGATATATGCCTAGAGGATATTTAAGTTCTGGAAGTACATTTTCTGTTATGATGTGGATGTTTTCAAGCGAGGGGCTTTATATTAATCAAACTTTTGCTACGGCTAGTATTCTTCTTATTATGGTTATATTTCTTAATGCTTTATTATTCTTTGTAAATAAAAAGCTGAAAAAAGATTATTAAGAATATTAATATTATTAATAAAATGGAGGTTAATATATATCATATGACTAAAGAATTAAACTCTAATATAAACTTTGATTTTAATATTGATAAAGTTATAAAAACTCAGAATCTAAATCTGTATTATGAAAGTTTTCAAGCATTAAAAAATATTAATATAGATATAAATAAAAACAGCACAACTGCATTTATAGGTCCTTCAGGCTGCGGCAAGTCTACCCTATTAAAAACTTTTAACAGAATGAATGATTTAGTTGCAAACTGCAAAATAGAAGGTGATATAGAAATAGCAGGAGTTAATATTTATAATAAAAATGTTAATGTATCATATTTAAGAAAGAATGTTGGAATGGTATTTCAAAAGTCCAATCTTTTTGCTATGAGTGTTTATGATAATATAGCTTACGGACCTAGAACATTCGGAATAAAAAAGAAATCAGAACTTGATGATATAGTAGAATACAGTTTAACAAAAGCAGCTATTTGGGACGATATAAAAGACAGGCTTAATAAAAATGCTTTAGGACTTTCTGGAGGACAGCAGCAGAGACTATGTATAGCAAGAGCATTATCCGTAAATCCAAAAATACTTCTTATGGACGAACCTACAAGTGCATTAGACCCTATAAGTACGGGTAAAATAGAAGACCTTATTAATGAACTTAAAAATGAATACACTATTGTAATAGTTACTCATAATATGCAGCAGGCTATGAGAGTATCTGATAAAACTGCATTCTTTCTATTTGGTGAAATAGTAGAATATGATGATACAGAAGAAATATTCTCTAAACCTAAAGATGAAAGAACAGAAAAATATATTACAGGAAGATTCGGATAATTTATACTTTTTATACTATTTATTTTATAAAAACAAATGGAGAAACAATAGATGAAAAAATTTGAAGAAGAATTAAATAAATTAACAGAGTATGTTGCTGAAGCTGGGGATATGATACTTGAAGCTTTAAGAAACTCATCTACTGCCTTAATAAACGGAGACATTGAACTAGCTAATAATGTAATAGAAAATGATAGAAATATAAACAGAATATCATACAAAATAGAAAGTGCATCTTTAAAAATGCTTTTATTAGAGCACCCTGTAGCAACGGATTTGAGAATAGTTTCTGCAGCATTAAAAATAGCCACTGACCTAGAGAGAATAGGAGATCAGGCTAAAGATATATGTGATTTGATTAGATTTTTACTAGAAGGAAATCTATATAAAAATAATATTGATACTATAATAGAAATGTCAAAAATAATAGACTATATGGTTACAAACTGCATTAAGGCTTTTAGAGAAAGGGATTCTCAATTATCAAGAGATGTTATAGAAAGAGATGATAAAGTAGATAAGCTATTTTATAAAATGCGTGATTCTATGGTTGAGCTGATAAAAAGCGGAGCTGAGAATGCTGACCAAGCTATATATTTAATGATGATAGCAAAATATTTTGAGAAAATGGGAGACCATGCGGAAAATATAGCTAAATGGGTTTATTACTATACAACAGGCGAAAGATTTAAATAAATATAATTATTTAAACTAAATTAATAAATATTATAAAAGTTCTTATACTATAATCATTTTTTAGTATAAGAACTTTTTTATTTATATATAGTTTATTAGACCTGTTTCAAAACTACTTGACAAACAATGTTATGAGTTTATTATTTTATGTTAAATTAAATAATATTAACGACAATTTAATTAAATGTTTTATATGTTGTATAAATTGTATGTTTAAGCTAGAAAATGCAGTTCTTTTGGTTCTTTTATACCAATAAAAGAACTGGGGTTTGGCACGACTGTGTACTTCGTAGGCAAAGCCCCAATTATTAAAACTATAAATATTATTTTTAAATTTATTATATAATAATATCACTATATGTATGTACAAAATTGCAACAAGTCTAATCATTTTTTAGTATAAGAACTTTTTTATTTGTATATAGTTTATTTATAAAATATCAAAAAAATTCTAATTTACATATTGCACCTTGAGTTAACTTCAATGATATAATTCTCAAAAATTAATAATATTAGGAGAATTGTCATAATGAAAAAACAAAATAATATTTTAGTATTAATATTGGCATTTGCTATATTTGCAATATTAAACACAGAAATAGGAATAGTAGGAGTGCTTCCTATAATTGCAGAAACTTTTAATGTAACTATAGAAAAAGCAGGAATTTTAGTTAGTGCTTTTGCCTTTACAATAGCCATATCTGGTATAATAATGCCTTTATTATTTTCTGGTATCAATAAAAAAATATCTATGCTAATAGTAATTGGAGTATTTATAATAAGCAATATAGTGTCAGCATTTACAAATAGTTTTAATGTTCTTTTAATATTTAGAATAATACCTGCTATTTTTCACCCTATATACTGTTCTATGTCATTTACTGTAGCTTCAGAAACTGCTGAAGAAAAAGATATTCCTAAAGTTGTATCTATAATAATGATGGGAGTTTCTGCTGGAATAGTAATAGGAACTCCTGCATCAAATTTTTTTGCTGAAAATTATTCTTATAAAGCATCAATGTTGTTTGCGGCAGCTTTAAATATACTATCATTTATAGCGATAATATTTTTAGTCCCTTCAATGCCTGTAGGCAAAAGACTTTCTTATGGCTCTCAGCTTTCTGTATTAAAACTTCCTATAACTTGGATATCACTTGCAGCTGTTGCTTTGATTGCAGCTTCTATGTCATCAGTATACAGTTATTTTGCTCAATATATAAAAGATGTATCAAATATCAATGTAAAATATTCAAGCATTATACTTTTTCTATTTGGTATATAAAGCATAGTAGGAAATTTTTTAGCAGGAAAGTTTTTATCTAAAAATGCTGTAAAATTTGTTACGGCATATCCATTTATATTTATTCTAATATATATTTTAGTATTTCTTTTAGGAGGTATATTTGCTTTAATGTTTGTAATATCATTTATTTGGGGAATAGTATATGGAATGGGTAATAATATTCAGCAGTATTGGATTACCTCGGCACTTCCTCAAGCTCCTGAATTTTCAAATGGACTTTTTATATCTTTTGGAAATCTGGGAATAACCATAGGAACTTCTTTAGGAGGACTATTTATAACAAATACAAAGATTAATAATCTTCCTATATGCGGAATAATATTTTTGATATTAACATTTATATCTATAATAATAAGACTTTTAATCAATGAAAAAGATGTATCAAAAATAACATTAACTTAAAATTAATAAATTATAAGCAGATTATATAATTATAATATAGTATGCTATTGTAATATTAAGATAATAAGAGTTTATCACTTAAAGAACCTTCAGCTGTTTCAAATTTCTTGAGTAAATCAGATATCTCTAAAGATTTTTTCTCTTCGCCTGAAACATCATATATAATATTACCGTCATTCATCATTATAAGTCTATTGCCGTAATGAATGGCATCTTTAATATTATGCGTAACCATAAAAGCTGTAAGTTTATCTTCTCTGATGATTTCTTCTGTAAGTTCTAATACTCTTTTAGCAGTTTTTGGGTCAAGTGCTGCAGTATGCTCATCTAATAATAAAAGTCTAGGTTTTTTAAGAGTTGCCATAAGAAGTGTTAATGCCTGTCTTTGACCGCCTGATAAAAGTCCTACTTTTGAATGAAGCCTTGTTTCAAGTCCTAAATCAAGTCTTTTTAATTTTTCCACATATTCTTCTCTTTCTGCATGAGTTATGCCCCATCTTAAAGTTCTTCTCTTTCCTTTTCTCTTAGCAAGTGCCAAATTTTCTTCTATACCCATATTTGAAGCAGTGCCAACCATAGGATCCTGAAATACTCTGCCGAAAAGTCCCGCTCTTGCATATTCTTTCTTATCTGTAATATCAACTCCGTCAACTGATATAGTACCATAATCAACTTCATAAACACCTGCAATCAAATTAAGAAGCGTAGATTTACCAGCTCCGTTTCCTCCTATAACAGTAACAAAATCACCATCATTTAATTTGAGGTTAACTCCTTTTATGGCTTTTTTTTCTGTGATGGTGCCTCTATTAAATGTTTTATAAACTTCTTTTAATTCTAGCATAAACTCCCCCAAATATTTATTTTCTTTTTCCGCCTACTGCTCTTTTAACTTTCCTATTGAGTACAGGCACTGAAAGAGCAAATGCAACTATAATAGCAGTAAGAAGTTTTAAATCTGTAGCCTTTAATCCAAGCTGAAGAACTATAGCAATTATTATTCTGTATATTATAGAACCCATTACAACAGAAGCAAGTTTATACCAGAATGAGAATCTGTCTCCAAATACAACCTCCCCTATTATAACAGATGCAAGTCCTATAACTATAGTACCCGTTCCCATACCAACATCAGCATATCCCTGACTCTGAGTAACCAAAGCACCTGATAAAGAAACCAAAGCATTTGAAATCATAAGTCCTATTATTTTCATAACATTAGTATCAACACCTAATGCCCTAATCATTCTCTCATTATTTCCTGTAGCTCTTATAGCACAGCCCATTTCAGTTCCGAAAAACCAATACATCAAAAGAATTATTATTACAGAAAATATAAAGCCTACAAGCAAATCTGATAATACTTTACTTAGTGAAAGCATATTTTGAATTATAGTCAAAGAAGTATCCATTCCCAAAAGCGGTATATTAGGTCTGTTTCCCATAACCCTGATATTAATAGAATATAATGCAATCATTGTAAGAATACCTGCTAATATTCCAGGTATTTGAAGTTTTGTATTTAAAAAACCTGTTGCAAATCCTGCCAAAGCACCTGCCAAAAAAGCAAAAAATAAAGTTATAAAAGGATTCATACCATTTGATATAAGTATCGCACTTACAGCACCGCCTAAAGCAAAACTTCCATCAACAGTCAAATCCGGAAAATCCAAAACTTTAAATGTAATATAAACTCCAAGTGTCATTATTCCCCAAATGATCCCCTGAGATGCAGCACCTTCTATTGCCAAAAAAATCCCTTCCATATAAAGTCCTTCTATATATCATTATATCATTGCTAACAAACTAGTTTTTTTAATTCGATTATAAAATCAACTATTGTTTATATAGCTTTAAATATTACTATTTATTAACTAGAATATGATATATTTAAGTTTATCATATTCTAGTTTATTTTATTAATAAAAACTGAGTATAAAAAATTTTTAAATATAAAATCTAAATTTTTATAATTTATTACTTATTATATAATGACTCAGGTATTGTTATTCCTATACTATTAACCATATTAGTATTAACTACCAAATCAAAAGTTTTTAAAGTTTCTATAGGCATATCTGCAGGTTTTTTCTCTCCTTTTAATATAGATACTGCCTGAGTAGCTGTCAATTTTCCAAGTTCATAATAGCTTATAGCATAAGTAGCAGTTCCGCCAAGCATAGTCATACCGCCCTCGCCGCAAACTACAGGAAGTTTAGCAGGCTCAGCAACTAAAGCAACTGTAGCCATACCAGCTGCAATCATATTATCAGTCGGCGTATAAATAGCTTCAACTTTTCCAACCAAACTTTGAACAACCTGCTGTATTTCATTAGCAGATGTTACTGTAGCATCTATATATTTTAATCCCATAGAATCTAGTTTTTTCTTTGCTATATCCATTTGAAATACTGAGTTCTGCTCGCTTGAACAATATAAAAGTCCGACTGTTTTTAAGTTCGGAGTAATCTCATTTAATAATTCTATTTGAGCTTCTACAGGAGTTAAATCAGAAGTACCTGAAACATTTCCTCCTGGAGCATTATTATCAGCAACAAGTTTGGCTGCCGCTGGATCTGTAACTGCTGTAACTAGTATAGGTATATCTTTTGTCATATTTGCAACTGCCTGTGCTGCAGGTGTTGCTATTGCTAAAATTAAATCGCTTTTATCATTAACAAACTTTTGCCCTATAGTTACACAATTAGCCTGTTCGCCTTGAGCATTCTGATAATCTATAATAATATTTTTTCCGTCTTCATATCCTGCTTCTTTAAGTCCGTCAACAAAGCCCCTGTATGAAGCATCTAATGCGTCATGTTCTATTAATTGAAGTATTCCGATTTTAAATACTTTATCTCCAGCAGCAGTATTAGAATTAGAAGCTCCTGAAGAACATGAAATAAATATAAGTGATGTTATAATAAATAAAGAATATAAATATTTTTTCATGATTGACTCCTATTTTTTTATAAAAAATTACTAAGAAACTATATACAGTAATTATACTATATATAATAATAATGTCAATTAATAGTTATCATATTATTAATATATCAAAATAGTTTTTAAAAAATTAAATATAATTATTATAAATATATTTTTTAGAACATAAATATTAAATTAGTATTATTAACAAATAAAAAATAAATAATTGATAAAAAATAAAAATATATTTATATTATACTCCATAAAAATTATGAGGAGTTTTTATGACAAAAAAATTAAACTTTTATTAACATTATCAATATTTTTAACTTTAGCATCTTGTGCTAAAAATAATCCAAGTTCTCCTGGAGATGGCGGAAGCACTTCTATACCAGGAAGTGATCATTCTAGTTTCATAATATTAAAAGGACAATGGATGGAGTCTCAAGGTGATATGGGAGAATATGATATTACAGATACAAGTATTGAACATAGATACCAAAGTGCTCTTGCTGAAACTAGCGATTTAGCAGAAATTGCTTGGAACGATGATGGCAAATCAGGAATAATATATGGAAAATATATTACAACTCTTGACAGTAAAAATGGAAAGTACTATGCTTTAGCATTTAGAAACTTAACAGATACAACAGTAGACTTTGTTCAAGCGGATAAGTCAGGTGATGATACAGCTGATTCATTAGAAGAAGCAAAAACTAAATTTACTGAAGCTAACGGTTATATTGATTGGAATAATGTAAAAACATATAACAAAGGTCAATATCACTAAATAAATTAATCTGTTAGAAAATTTTTGAGAGGGATATTTCAAGTCCCTCTTTTTTTGTATTCAGTAATAGACTTGTTTCAAAACTCAAATTTTTAATATTTATAGTTTTTTAATTTAATATTTTTTTGATTATAGTTGGGGCTTCACAGTCGTGCCCCGCTCTGCGTGCTTCGCAAAACCACACTTCTTTTGTGACGCCTGTCCGCCTTCGGTGTGGCACAGGCACAGCCCGCCTGCGGCGAGAAGCATACGAAGTACGCCTCACTGTGTGTGCCTACGGCAGGCGAAAGACTGCATATTTATATACTAAAATAATAATTTATAAAAACATGTCAAACATTATTTTATAAATTATAAAATTACGAAATTTTCATATATAATCTTGTCAAGTAGTTTTGAAACAAGTCCAATAATTACATAGCATAAAACTATGAAATAAATCATTTTACAAAAAAATATAATATTTTGATAAAAAATAACATTATAGCTTGATAGAATAAAAAAAGCATATATAATATACTATATTCTGTGGGAATGAGGGTGAGAATCCTTCGCTGGCACGCAACCGTAAAGTTTAATTCTATTTTTATAATTTTAAGAATTAACGAAGTCGGATACCATTAAAATAGTCGAGTGCACTATCTACAAAATTATGCACTCCTTTATTAAATAGCTTTTAATTTTTAATTTAAATAAAGGAGCATTTTATGCAAAAACAAATCAAAGTTTTATTAACACTTCTAATTACTTTATTCTTAGCAGTATCTTGTTCTAAAGACAATGTAACAAATCCAATAAAAACTAAAGAACAAATGCTTCAGCAAAAATGGAAATATACTAATTATGATGGAGGATATGATATTACAGCTGATAAAATAGACGATTATGCTGGAACTGCAGTTAATTATTCCCTTTCTATAGAAGAAATAGTATGGTATTCTGATAATGCCTCAGGAATGATATACTGCAAATATACTACAGCTCCAAATTACAGACCAGAAGTAGCTAATAAATATTATGCCATTGCTTTTAAGGATTTAACAGATACAACTGTAAAAATTTCTGGTGCTTATAAAGAAGGAGGAGTTTATGCAACTGATGAATTAGCAGAAGCAAAATTAGAATTCACTGAAGCTAATGGTTATTTTATTTATTCAGAATTTACTGTAGCAAAATAAATTAGATTTTTTAGAGGTATCCTATGAAAATTAAAAAATCATATTTGTTAATTATAATATTTGCATTAATTATATCTTGTTCTAATCCTTCTACAAATCCTGATAACAATAATAATCAAAATACTTCGTCATCTATAAATGCTGTAACTTCTGGAGTACATACTATACAATACGGCAGTAAAACTTCTGAAATTGATGTAACAGATGAAGCTCAGTTAAAAACTTTATGGATTGGTTTAGTAAATGGAAAAACTGTTTATGAATCAAGTAATTATTCATCTATAAGCGGAACATTTGATACTGAAGGTAATTATTATGATAGTACTGATACAGTAAATATAAGAACAAAATTTATAAAATGTGCAGTATATGAATATAATAATAAAAAATATCTTGCAGCTGTATATTGGGATAATAAAACAGGAACAGGAATGCAGGAAAGATATAGACTTATAATAGCAGATGATGCCGGAGCTGAACAGGCTTGGTACGGCGGAGGAAGTGATGAAAATGTTATACCGGATGCAAATACTCAGTGGACTAAATATGGTTTTGTTTTCGGATATTTAAAAGAATATTAATTTAATAAAAATATAAGGAGCGGTATATAAAGCCGTTCCTTTTTATATAAAATAATATAATCTATATAAAAATGAAAAAACTAAATATTTACTCTGCAGCATTATTTATTATAATAACTATATTTTTTTATTCTCAAAATATAAATGCTCAGACATACCTAATAAGAGAACTTAAAGGCGGTATTTGGGTTACTTCTCAAGTAGAAATAACTAATGCATCTCAAACTAATCAAACAAATCAGATTTCAGCACCAAAAGTTCCAATAAAAGCAAATAATCGTATAATAACTTCTGAAGAAATAGACAGAATGGGATATAAAAATGCTCAGGAAGTTTTAGCTAATCAGCCTGGATTTGTAAATAAAGGCAGTTATATGGGAAATGAAGTTGTTGATCCCGCAGGAGCCAATGGAGACAATATAAAAATATATGTTAATGGCGTACTTATGAATACTGCTAAAGGAAATGCTGATGCCGGTGTTGATTTAAGAAGAATACCTTCAAATCTGATAGAATCTATTGAAATAATAGGAAACTCTATATATATTACAACTAAAAGTCCGGTTCAGGATATACTTTTGATATCATTAGGTTATGGTTCTTATAATACTGTAAGACCGTCCATACTATTTTCCAGAAATATTGATGAACATCAGGTATTTACTTTCACGGCAGATTCATACTACAGCGACGGTAATTATTATTATGATTTTATTAACTCTTCAGGAGACAGGATACAAGGAAATTTAAAAGATAATAGGCAGTTTATAGTAAACTCATCAGCCAACTATAAATATACATTCGATAATAAAGATTATATAAATGTATTTGCTAATATATCATATTCTAGTTCTGCCGCACAATACGAAATTCCTCCTATAAATAAAACAGATTCTTGGTTTACTTTTACTACTCTTACATCTTCAATATCATACAATGGATTTTCTGATATTTTAGATTATACTGTTACTTTATCATATTTATTTGATTCATTTGTAGACAGACCTTATTATCAGAATGGGAAATTTATATCAGATTATAAATCGCATGCTATAGCTTTAAATACATCTTTATCAAGAATGGATGAATTTATACCAAATACTATCACAATGTATAATAAACTAACACCTGAATATAGATATGATATTTTAACAGAGGATACAAATTCCATAGAAACTAACTTTTATTATTATCCCCAAAGACATTCTCTTTCATTAAAATATGAAATGCAGTTATCTTTCGGATATTGGGATAATGCTTCACCAATATTTACATTACTTCCAAGTATAAAATATGAATATCAAAATGAAGTATTTAGAAATCAAGAAAATAAAAATTATTTAGCATATAATGTTGGATTTAATTTAAATTTTTATAAAGGCTACGGATTATATTTTGGTTATATGAGTGATTATACAGCCCCCACATTTAATGATTTGTATTACGGAACTTTTAGTAATCCTTATCTACTGCCTGAAAGCTATAATCAATTACTTACAAAATTAACATTAGAACCCGTTACAAATTTGAAAATAGAAGCATCTTATGCCTATACAACATATACAAATAAAATAATTTGGTATAGTAATACCCCTATAAATGTTGATACGGCAGTTTCTCATATAGTTACGCCAAGCATAAGTTATGATATACCATTTGCAGTGTATCATAAGATAAAAACAAAATTAGGTTATTCTTATCAGCTTGCATATATGGGTAAAGATAAAATGCCTAAAATAGGATTGCCTGAACATGTTATAAGTGCATTATTAGGATATGACTTTATACCAAAAAATAAAGTATTAAGCTCATTATCATTGAATATTTACTATACCTACTCTGTTCCAAGACCTTTAACAGATTATATGCCTATACGATACTCTGAAGCATTTCATGATTTTAATATATCATTCTATTCTATATGGTTTGAGCATTTAATATTTTCTATGCATTTTAAAAATATTTTTAATAAAACGCCTGTACTTTCTACATATTCAGTTGCCAAGCCTTTTACTTGGGAATTTGAAATTGGATATAATTTTTAAACATTTATCATTTTTTTACTTCATATTAAAATACTTTCAAAAATATGAAACAATTTTACTTTTTTATAATATTCTATTGACTTTTAAACACTTGATTATATACTTAATAAATATTAGTAAAAATTCAATAAATATTCTTTCTACATATTATAGTAGGAGTTATTAATGGAATTCATATTAAATACCAAAATAATATCTGGGCATAATGCTCTATTAGAATTGGATCTTTCAAAATCTAAAAGAGTTTCCATTTTTACAGATAATAATATGCTCAAAATCGGTGCCTGCAATACAACAATAGAATTAATAAAAAAAAATAATATTGATTATGAAATTTTTTCAGATATAGAACCGGATCCTAGTTTTGAAATAGTTATAAAATGTTTAAGTAAGATTTTAACATTCGAATCTGATACCATAATAGCTATAGGCGGAGGATCTGTAATAGATACTGCTAAATCAGTAATATATTTTGCTTTAGAAATAAATAAAAGAATGTCAAGCGGTTTGAAAAAGCCTTTTTTCATAGCTGTGCCTACTACAAGCGGTACAGGTTCTGAGGTTACTTCTTATGCAGTAATAACTGATAATAAAACCCATACTAAAGTACCTCTAGTTTCAAATGAAATGTTTCCTGATATAGCATTATTAGATTCTCAATTTACTTTAACCGTTCCTCCTAGAATAACAGCTGAAACCGGAATGGATGTTATGACTCATGCCTTTGAATCTTATGTATCTATTAATTCAAGTGCATTTACTATGCCTTATAGTGAGTATGCTATAATAGGTGTTTTTAATAATATTTCAAAAGCTGTTCATAATGGAAAGGATATTAAGGTAAGAATAGCTATGCATGAATTATCATGTACTGCCGGTATAGCTTTTAATAATGCTGGTTTAGGTTTGATACATGCTATGGCACATGCACTTGGAGGAAGATTCAGTCAGCCTCATGGAAGAGCGAATGCAATATTAATGCCTTATGTCATAGAATATAATGCTGAGCATTGCAGTAAGTCTGCTTCTAAATATGCTAAAATTATAAGACTTTTAAATGTTAAAAATATAGATGATGATATTACTGCAAGTAAAATATTAAAATCTATAATTTTAGAATTAAATAAATCAATAGGAATAAATCAGAAAATAACCGACTATGGTGTAGATAAATCAGAATTTGAAAATGCAATAGAGGAAATGGCTTCACATGCTATTAAAGATGTATGTATATTAACTAATCCTGTTAAGCCTAGTTTGGAAGATATCAAAAATCTATATAGAAATCTTATTTAAATATAATATTTTAAATAAAAAATATTTTGCAATTTTAATTTACTTTAGTATAATCTTTTATATATAAAAAAGATTATGAGTTTTTTATGATAAAAGATATATCCAAATATATAAAATATAGAATTGACAGAATGCTTAATAAAGGGCTTTTCTATCAATTAATGCTTTTAGTATTTGCAATAATAATTCTTCTTTTAATAGTATCTATATTTATAATAGTATTTTTTCAGTATCCTCCTAAAGATGCATTTTGGGATAGTTTGATGCAGTTTATAGATACAGGAAATATATCATCGGTAGAAGGCAGCACAGGTATTGTATTAACTTTTCTTATGGTAACTTTTATAGGAGTATGCGGCTGGGGTTCTCTTATAGCGATGATTAATAAAGCACTTCAGGATAGAATTAATAATTTAAGTAAAGGCAATGCTTTTATTATGGAAAAAAATCATTCTATTATATTAGGATATGGTGAAGAGGCTTTGACTATAGTTGAAGAGTTTATTATGGCTAAAGTAAAAACTATAATTATACTATCCGAACATAATGTTGATATAATAAGAAAAAGAATATCCTTTATAAAAGGAGCTAAAAAAACTAATATAATAATAAGAGAAGGATCACCAAGCAGAATAGAAAATATCAAACTTCTTAATATAGCAAAATCTTCAAGCATATCAATAATAAATAATGATGATACAGAGTCATTAAATATACTTCTAGCTTTAAAAAAGATAGTCGAAGAAGAAGAACTTGATAAAAAAATCAATATATGCGTATTAGTTCATGAAGAGGATACTATTGAAATAATAAAATCTATTGAAGAAAAAAATTTCGTCATACATGTAATTTATAAATATGAGATATTATACAAACTAATAGCTCAAAGTATTATTTATACAGGACTTAGCAATGTTTATGAAGATTTATTTTCTAATGATGGAAATGTATTTTATATAGAAACAGATCATGATTTTAACGACTGCAAATTTGAAGATGCTGCTTTGAAATATCTTGATAAGGGAATGATACTTCTTGGAATCACAAAAGAAGATAGAAGTCAGTTGTTAATACCAAATTATGATTATGTATTAAAAAAAGAAAACAGACTTGTAATACTTTCAAGAAATAATAATGATGATAATATAAAAGAATATCCTGATATAAAACCAAGCATAATAAAATATAAAAATAATATATTATTAATATGCGAAGAAAACAGATATGATGAAATAATAAAAGAGATTTCTGAATATATGGAAAATCATAATACAAGTATGATTAGTTATGCTTCTATAAAATCTCAAAAAAATAAATATAAGTTTATGCGTGAAAAACTAAAAGAAGAAAATACTACAAAAATAGTTTTAATATCAGAAGATAATGTTACTGATGTAAAAAGTATTAATATACTTTTAATTATAAGACAGATTATAAGAAAAGAAAATTTCAATATAGCTATACTCTCTTTATTAAACTCTATACAAAAAAGGAATTTAATATATTCTGATGATGTAAGAGATTTTATAGTAAGCGGTAAATTAATAGGTATGCTTATGGCTCAGGCTTCTATAAGTTCAAATATATTGTATATTTTCTATGGTCTTCTAAGTAAGAATGGAAAAGATATAATAATGTCGCCCTACTCTGATTATTTTAATGAATCAAAAAGTTTTAAAGATGTTTATTTATATTTACTTAGAAAAAAAATTATCATTATAGGGGTAAAAAGATATAATGATGTTATTATAAATCCTAATAATGATTGTATGTTAGACAATAAAGATGAAATAATCATTATCACTAACTATGTACTTGAAGAAGAAAATGAAGAATTAATTTTTTAATATTATTTTCTTTACTTTTTACACATAAAACATATAATTATTAATAAAAATATAATCATATAAAGCATATAAAAGAGATGAGTTTATGTCATTAATAGATAAATTGTCCAAATATATAAAATACAGAATAGACAGAGTATTTAATAAGGGCTTATTATACCAATTAATGATATTGGTATTAATCATAGTGATATCATTATTTATTATATCTGTAATAATGAAAATACTATTTAACTACCCTATTTTAGAAGCATTTTGGGATAGTTTAATGCAATTCATTGACATAGGAAACATATCGGCAGCCGAAGCAGACATAGGATTTAATGGTGTAGTTATTATTTTTTTAGGAGTAACATTTTTTGGTGTTTGCGGCTGGGGTTTATTAATTGCTATGATAAATAATTCATTACAAGAGCGTATAAAAAACCTTAGCAATGGAAATGCATTCATAATGGAAAGGAATCATTCTATTATACTTGGATATGGAGAGGAAGTTCTAACTATTATAAGTGAGTTTATATCAGGAAGAGCCAAAAAAATAGTTTTATTATCCGAAACAAATCCAGATGAAATAAAAAAAAGAATATCATTTTTTCCTAATTATAAGAGAACAAATATTGTAGTAAGAGAAGGAAATCCAAGCATATTTGAAAATTTACAAATGCTTAATATAGAAAGAGCTCATAGCGTTACAATAGTAAATGATGATGATGTTAAATCATTAAAAATTTTATTGTCATTAAAAAAAATATTAAAATCTGCATCCCATATAAAAAAAATAGATATATGTATACTAGTTAATAAAAAAGAAAGTATAGAAATTATATCATCTATAAACGACAGCGATTTATTTGATATACATATAATTTATAAATATGAAATACTTTATAAATTAATAGGACAAAGTATTACATATACAGGATTAAGCAGCATTTATCAGGAATTATTTGATGTAAGCGGAATAGACATAAGAATAGAATACAATAATCAAAATGAAACATTTGAATCTCTCTCTTCAAGTTATTTAAATAAAAGAGAAATATTAATTGGATTAGTTTATGAAGATATTTCTGAAATTAATAAAGTAAAAAAAATAAAAAAGAGTTTATTGATACCAAATAATGATTATATAATAAAAGGAAAAGATAAACTTGTAATACTTTATCAAAAAGAAGAGAATATACAAAATATTGGTACAAGTATTCATATGACAGATAAAATAATATATGATCATAATGTTCTTTTAATATTAGATAGAAAAAAAGAAAATGAAATTATAAAAGAAATATCTCAGTACACAGAAAAAGAAAAGATAGTAAAACTCTATTATGAAGATATAGAAAATGCAGAAATAAAAAAAGATTTTATCGCATCAAAAATAGCTGAAAATAAAATAAGTAAAATAGTATTAATATCAGAAACTTTAGAAACAGATATTAAAGCAATCAATATTCTATTAATAATAAGAAGAATAGTTAAAGATCATTATGACATTCCTATTCTTTCTTTAATGAGTTCTATAGAAAATAGGAATTTAATAGACTCTAATGATATAAGAGATTTTATAGTAAGCGGTAAACTTATAGGAATGCTTATGGCAACAGCTTCTAATAATTCTGATTTGCTATATGTATTTAATGATCTTCTTACTAAAAATGGAAATGATATTATTATGGTTCCTTATGAAAAATATTTTTGTAATAATGATAGCATGGAATTTAAAAAAGTATATACTGAATTACTTACAAAAAATATAGTGGCCATAGGAGTTAAACATAAATCTAATATAATATTAAATCCTAAAGCTGATGATAAAGTTAATAGAGAATGTGAAATAATAATTATAATAGATGAAAATATAAAAAAATAATACTATTCAATAAGCTTTATTATATCAATATAATTTTTTTGCTTGGCATAGAATAAAGCATCATTACCATGTTTATTCACTATAGATTTATCAGCATTTGCTTTAATTAATAATTCTACAACTTTAATATGTCCTTCCATACATGCCAATATAAGAGCAGTGTTTCCAACATCATCTTGTACATTAACATTAATATTTTTAGCAATAATTTTTTCTATAACATCTTCATCTCCAAATATTGCTGCATCCAAAAAAGTTTCTTCATCTTGACTAAGAGGATATAGTTTATTAAAAGAGATAAAAGTTATAGATATAATTATTAATATAAGTATAGGTTTTTTCATAAAAAATGTCCTCCTATTTCTATTATCGGAGAAAAATTAATTTATAGTTAAAAAAATAAAAACTATTCTCAAATAATAATTTAAGAATAGTTTAATAAAGATGTGGAGGTTATGGGGATCGAACCCACGACCTACTGCGTGCAAGGCAGTCGCTCTCCCAAACTGAGCTAAACCCCCGTTATATGAAAAGAACCTGAGCGTGTGGGCCTGGGAGGAATTGAACCACCGACCTTTCGATTATCAGTCGAACGCTCTAGCCATCTGAGCTACAGGCCCTTAAAATTATTCATCAACGATATGTGTTAGATTATAGCATATTTAAAAAAAATAGCAAGCATTTTTTTTATATTTTTATAAAACTTTATAAAATATGTTGTAAAAAAACTATTTAATATTATAATATAAGAATATGATTGGTAAAAATAATTTTTTTTCTAAAGATAATAATTCTTTAATACATAATAAAATTTTGATTATTGGAGGAGAAATACTATTAGTTGCAATAGTATTCTCAGCATTTTTTTATTTTTGTTATTTGATTAGAGAGATAATCAACCCTATTATATTGTTTCTTATACTTATAGCGGCATTAATACCTTTTTGGAAATATATATGGGCAAAAACTTCAATAGTATTAATATTAGCACTATTTACATTATGGGTAATTAAAGAGGCAGGATATTTGGTAGCTCCATTTATTTGGGGAATATTTATTGCGTATATGTTTGATCCTTTAATAACAAAAATGCAAAGAAAAATTCCTAGAATAGTAGGTGTATTATTAATATATATACCATTGCTGATATTAGCTATAATATTTTTCATATTCATACTTCCTAGAACCATAGAACAAATTGAAGTGATATTAAAAACATTACCGCAGTATGTAGATAAAATATACAACTCTATATCAGATATGCTTATAACACTATCTGGAAAATTAAATAGGACTATAGGAAAAAGTTTTGATATAAATTTAGAAATAGATTCAAAAGCTATAAATGACTTTTTATTCGGAGATAGCGGCGTAATAACTTTAATGTATAAAAAAATTATAGATTTTAGATTCCAGAATATAAACAGCATAACCAAAATATTCAGTATAATATTTTCATACTTTGTAATACTTCCATTTGTAACTTTTTATCTGATGCTGGATTTTCAAAATATCAAAGGAAGAATAATAAAACTAATTCCTATGAGATGGCAAAATTCTGTAAGTGATATAATAAAAAATTCAAATTATATAATAAATGGATATATAGTTGGAATGACTATATTAGCTGTATCATTTTTCGTAATAACTTATATACTTCTCTCTATAACAAACACTAAATATGCATTTATATTAGCTTTACTTAGAGGAATTCTAAACTACATACCATTTATAGGACCATTTGCAGCATTTATCTCAGCATTATTCATAGGAGTAATTACAGAAGAAATATGGTGGTATGGAGCTTTAAAAATGTGTATAATATACGGAATTATACAAGTAATAGATTCAGGAATAATGGCTCCTAAAATATTAGGAAAATCAGTAAAGATACACCCAATAGCAGTAATGTTCAGCACAATTATAGGAGGAGTTCTTTTTGGTTTATTAGGAGTATTATTTGCAGTTCCATTTTGCGGAATCATACTTATAATAATAAAAAACTTTTTTAATAAATACTATCATTCAAAATTTTATACTTTAACTAAAAGAGGCGAATAAATGTTAGTTTACTTAATACCAATATTTATAATACTTCCGCTAATATTAATGGCACTGATGATATTTCTTCCAACATTCATAGGAAAGAATATACCTCCTTCTTTCTCTAAAGAAAAAACTCAAGTATTTAATATTAAAAGAGATGAACTATATAATTTGCTTATAGACTATGAAAACTACCCCGCTTGGCTTAAATATATATCAATAGTTCGTATAGAAAAGCTAGATAATGATAAATTAAAAATAATGCAGACTTATTCAAATAGAAGAACATATCAGGAATTAATAGAAGTAAGAAGAATAGAAAACACTGAAATATCAATCGTGAAAATGGAAAATGAGTTTACAGCTCTATGGACATATATACTAGAAGATGCTGAAAATGGAAGAACAAGACTAACAATAAAAGAAAGCATGTATGTATATCATCCGTATTTAAGATTTATGCTTAAATATGTACTTATAGATGAAAATGGTAAAAATGATTTCTTTAGAAGGTTAAGAAGTTTTATTAATAAAAAAAATAGGAATAATTAATTATTTTATATATTTCTCTACAAATACACATATATATTTTATGCATGCTATAGTATTTTATTAGTATATTAATGAAAAGTAGTAATAAAGCATTTGAAATTTATAAATTGAGAACATTTACATTAATGAATTTTGATATATAATATATAGTCAATAAAATTAAAAAAAGGATAAAAATATATGCTTAATTTTGAGCCTATTAGTTTAGATAAACAAGAACTATATCATAAATATTTTTCAATAACACCAGAGCAGTCAGCAGATTATACATTTATGAATCTCTTAGGACTTAAAGATATATACATGCTTGAATGGGCATTTACAGAAAAATTAGTTTGGATAAGACAGAAATCACCATATATTACTTATTGGGCACCCGTTGGAGATTGGTTTAATACTGATTTTTGTAATGATATGGGACCTTGTGAAATATCAGGAGAAGCTGTTATAAGAATACCTAAAGAACTTGCTTTATTTTGGGAGAAAACTACTAAAATAAAAATAAGAGAAAGCAGAGATGAATGGGAATACTTATATGATTTTAATGAGCTTGTTACACTTCCAGGAAAAAAATTTCATAATAAAAAAAATCTATACAATCAATTTATAAAAAATGATTTTGAGTACAGACCTATAGATAAAACCATTGTAAAAGATATACTTGATTTTGAAGCAAAATGGGAGGAAGAAGAAAAAAATAATAATGATTCATCTCAAAACAATGCTGAAGAATGTGAAGCTTTTGACAGTAATAAATTATTATCTCATGAAGTAAGAGCAGAAGCTGATACTATAATGATAAAAACCTTGCTTAATAATTGGGATATTATAAACAATATAGTAGGCGGTGCAATATATGTTAATAAAAAAATAGCCGCATACACAATATCTGATTTGAGTATGAGAGATACAATAGTAGTTCATTCTGAAAGAGGAGATAGAAATTATAAAGGTACTTATCAAGCTATAAACAGAATGTTTTTAGAAAATTTAAAAAATTATGTAAGCGATTATGAAAGATTTAAATTTGTTAATAGAGAGCAGGATGTAGGAGATTTGGGACTTAGAAAAGCAAAATTGTCATATAATCCTGTAGGTTATGTAGAGAAATATAAAGGTTTTTGTGCTGAGTTTTAATATAAATTAAATAATTTTACTTAAAAAATAAATAAGGAAGCCCAAAGAATTGAGCTTCCTTATTTATTTATATAACTTATTAACCTAATATAGCCAAAAGCACTCCAGCAGCAACTGCAGAACCAATTACACCAGAAACATTAGGTCCCATAGCATGCATTAGTAAGAAGTTATGAGGATTAGATTCCTGTCCAACTTTATTAGCAACTCTTGCAGCCATAGGAACAGCAGATACTCCAGCAGCACCAATAAGAGGATTAATTTTATCTTTGCTGAATAAATTCATTAATTTAGCAAGAAGAACTCCTCCGGCTGTACCCATAGAAAACGCTATTAAACCTAAAACTAATATACCAAGTGTTTCAAAACGAAGGAATTTATCTGCAGCTAATTTACTTCCTACTGATAAACCCAACATAATTGTAACAATATTTATTAACTCATTTTGAGCAGTTTTAGAAAGTCTTTCAGTAACACCAGATTCTTTTATTAAGTTTCCAAACATCAAAGCACCGATAAGAGGAGCAGCATCAGGTAAAAGTAAAGCAACAAGAATGATAACAGTAAGAGGGAATATAATTTTTTCTCTTTTGCTTACAGGACGAAGCTGTTTCATCTCAATTTTTCTTTCATTTTCAGTAGTAAGCCATTTCATAATAGGAGGCTGAATAATAGGAACTAAAGCCATATATGAATAAGCAGCAACAGCTATGGCACCTAATAGATGAGGTGAAAGTCTTGAAGCTGTAAATATAGCAGTAGGACCATCAGCACCTCCAATAATACCTATAGAAGCAGCATCTTTCAAAGAGAAAGAAATTACAGGCACATAAGCAGATATTATCATAGCTCCTAATAAGGTTCCGAATATACCTATTTGAGCAGCAGCACCTAATAATGCAGTTTTAGGGTTAGCAATAAGAGGTCCGAAATCTGTCATAGCACCAACACCTATGAATATGAATAATGGAAATAATCCAGATTCAATACCAAAAGTATATATCTGACCCAAAAAACCGCCACTATTTAAAGTTACGGGAATACCATTCATAACTTCAACTACAGGAAGAGCCGCAATATTAGCAATAGGGATATTAGCTAAAATACCACCCATACCTATAGGAATAAGAAGTAATGGCTCAAATCCTTTAGCTATAGCAAGATAAACTAAAAGCAAACCTACACAAATCATTATGGCATTCTGCCATAAAGGTGCAGATTTTACTTTAATGTCATTCAATTTAGTTTGATATTTTTCCTGCTTGCTATTTTCAGCTTTAATCTGAGCTTCTGCTATCTCTTGTTCGCTTCTAGGAAATAATCCTCCAAAAGCAGTATTTCTAGCCAAAGAAATAAGCGAATCTTTTATATTAAGAGGTTTCTGAGCACTTTCTTGAGGCAGTACTATAGATGCTGTCATAAATATAAGTGCAAATACTAAAAATATTTTTCTCATTATTTTTATCTCCTTAAAATCAGCATCAATTATCAGCCAACAATAGCTAATTCCTGACCTGCAACTACAGCGTCTCCTGGCTTTACTTTAACTTCTTTAACAACACCATTAGCAGTTGATTTTATTTCTACTTCCATTTTCATAGCTTCCACTATTAATATTGTAGAACCATCTTGAACTTGAGTTCCTACAGGAGCTACTATTTTTACTACTGTACCAGGCAATCCTGCAGTAACAGGAGTAGCAGCACCAGAAGAAGCAGGGGCAGCAGACTGAGAAGCTCCAGCAGCTATACCATCTTTAATAGTATAGTCATAGCTTACACCATCAACTATAGCTTTTCCATTTTCTATTTTTACACCATAGCTTGAACCGCCTACAGTAACAGTAACCTCATTGCTTGTAGTTTTAACACCATCAGAAGAAGCACCGCCTGCATTTTTTCTAATACCAAGTTTAGCTTCGCCTTTAAGGAACTGTATACCCTTTTCTTTACAAGCAGCAGCTATAAATACATTTTCATCAGAAAGATCTGTTATACCAGCATCTTTTAAAGCCTGTTCAGCAGCTTTTCTTCCTTTTTTAGGGTTTTTATCATCTATATCCATAGCAAGTTCTGTTGTAGGCTGTAAACCTAATTGTTCGCTTGCTATTTTTACTATTTCTGGATCTGGTGTAGAAGGAGTTTTACCAAAATAACCTAATACCATTTTACCATATCCGTCAGCTATTTTTTTCCAATTACCCTGCATTACATTATTGAATGCTTGTTGGAAATAGAATTGTGATACAGGAGTTACAGAAGTACCGAAACCGCCTTTTTTTACCACTTCAGTCATAGCTTTTATAACTTCAGGGAATCTGTTCATTACATTAATATCTCTCATCATCTGAGTATTAGCAGTTAAAGCACCGCCAGGCATCGGAGCAAATGGAATCATAGGCTCTACTGTTCTGCTTTCAGGCGGTAAGAAATAATCTTTCATGCAGTCTTTAAATACTTCTTCAGCTTCTCTGATTTTATCTATATCAATATTCAACTCATATTCAGTTCCTCTTAAAGCATGCCACATAACTATTAAGTCTGTCTGACAAGTACCGCCAGACACAGGAGCAGCTGAAAGGTCTATACAATCAGCACCGGCATCCAAAGCAGCTCTATACTGAACAGCACCTATACCAGCAGTTTCATGGCTATGAACCTGTATATGCATATTAGAACCTAAAAGTTTTCTAGCTTCTTTAACTGTATCATAAACAACTTGAGGAGTAGTAGTACCTGAAGCATCTTTAAAACATACTGAATCAAACTCTACATTATCTATAATTTGTTTTAATACTTTGGCATAAAAAGCAGCATCATGTGCACCTTCACAGCCAGGAGGTAAAGCCATCATACTAACGCATACTTGGTGTTTTAATCCAGCTTCTTTAATACATTTTCCGCTGAATATAAGGTTATTTACATCATTTAAAGCATCAAAATTTCTAATAGTGGTAACACCATGTTTTTTGAACAACTGAGCATGCATTTTTATCATTTCTCTAGGCTGAGATTCCAAACCTACAACATTAACACCTCTTGCCAAAGTTTGTAAGTTTACATCAGGACCTACTGTTTTTCTAAAAGTATCCATTACATCGAAAGCATTTTCTTGGTTATAGAAAAATGCACTTTGGAAAGTTGCACCGCCGCCTGACTCAAAATATGTAACTCCTGCTTTAACAAATGCTTCTACTGCAGGCATAAAATCTTTAGATAATACTCTAGCACCATAAACAGATTGAAATCCGTCCCTGAATGCTGTTAGCATAAATTTTACTTCTTTTTTAGCCATTATCATTTCTCCTTAATCTTAATAAACTATATACTCTTATTTTTTATTACTATGAACATGTGCTAAAGCAATAGCAATAGCAACCATCTTATCATTATTAGATGTTTGTACAGGTGTCGGAGAAGACGAAATCGCTTCCTGAGGAGGAGGCATTAGTTTGTCTACTTTAGCTACAATAGCACCGACAATTTTCATAACGAAAACTAATATAATTAAAAACAATACAACAACAGCCATACCAATGATCATTATTTGTAATGCTTCTATGATACTACTATTCATCAAAATACTCCTATTTCTCTAAATTTCTTAATACTGCATTATACACTATCTTCTACTTATATACAAGTAATTTTATTACAAAATATAACTTTTATTTCACAATATCATTGACTTTATAGAAATACTTTATATAATAATTCGATATTTATTTAGTTAACTTAATAGGATAAAATAATGAACATTAATTCATCTGTATCCAATATGCCTATAGCTGTTTTTGATTCAGGTTTCGGAGGATTAACAGTTCTAAAACAACTGTTAAAAATACTTCCTAATGAAAATTATATATATCTTGGAGATAATGCTAATATTCCTTACGGAGATAAATCAAAAGATGAAATTATAAAATTAACTTTGAAAATGGCTGACTTTCTAGTAAATAAAAAATGCAAAATGATTATAATAGCATGCAACACTATATCTGCATGTGCTTATGATATTTTAAAAGAAAAATATGAAATACCTATAATAGAAGTTATATCAAATGGTACTGCTGATGCTTTAAATAGTACAAAAAATAATAATATATCAATAATGGCTACAGAGTTTACAACACATTCAAATATATATAAAGATAAAATGATAAATAAAAATAAAAACATTAAAGTTACTCAAATAGCATGCAAAGAATTATGCCCTATGATAGAAAATGATTGGAATAGTTATGAAAATAGATTTGATGTATTAAAAAACTATTTAGAGAAAATAGATAAAAAATCTGATACTTTAATATTGGCTTGTACTCATTATCCTCATATTATAAATGATATAAAAAAGTTATTAAAAGATGATGTTGATAATTCTATAAAAAATATAATAGATCCTTCCTACTGTACTGCAATATCTGTAAAAAAATATTTAGAAAAAAATAATATTCTTAATACAGAAAATAAAAAAAATGTAACAATATATACAACAGAAAATATAGAAAGAGAAAAAAAATTATAAATATATTTATGCCTAAAGATACGGTATATAATTTAGAGCAGATAAAACTATAAATTAATAAATTTCCTTTAAGCCATCATCTATATCAAATATCCAATGCTTATTAAACACTTTTCTGTATGAATAACCAAAAGGGAATTTTCCTATAGATACAGCAAAATATTTATTACCGTTATTTTTTTGTCTGCTGCACATAGTTACCAAATTATTAGGCATATCCTCCATTATAAAATCAGATAAAACTAATACATCAGCATTTCTAAAGGAAGAAGTATTCATCATTCTATTTGCCTCATAAAGTGCTTTGTATATATCAGAACCTCCATGATAGCTTAACTTCAAAAACTTTATTAAATCTTCAATTCCATTTTCTTTAGTGAATTTGCATGTATATATCTCAGTGCTGAAATTAATAAGATAAGCATTTCTATTTTCTGATAAAGCCTGCATAACAATTTTAAACATGGCAGCTTTTGCAATATATTCATTTATACCTTTCATAGAACCGCTCGTATCTATGCATATAATCATATCGCCTTTGCCTTCTTTATATCCGGCTCTAACCAAATGCTCCATATCATCATTAAATACATAAGCACTCTTATCAAAGCACATAAGCCTATTTTCTATATATTTTAATTTAAATAATTTTTCACTCTCTTCATTACATAAAAGAGAAAGCTCCTCTGGTATAACATTTTCTATATCTTTGGCAAAGTATATTCCAACTATCTCTTCTTTAGAACTTATTTTTTTATTTGTATTGCTGTAAGTATTTTTAAACTCAACATTTCTTAAAGATTTTTCTATATCAATCCTTCTTCCTATACTGTCGCAAATTATTTCTATATCTTTATGTTCATTAATAAAATCAACCCATCTCTTTAATAAAGATATATCCTCTTCCTCAAGCTCCCCTACTCTAAAATCCCATAATACTCCAGTTTTTATTCTGAGTATATTTGATATATATTTTAATTTTTTAAGCAAATTAATCCAAGATTCTATATCAGAAATAAATTTATCTCTTCGCTCTTTTACAGTAGAAACAAGCCAATCATTATTTTTTTTATTATAAGTTTTTTCCCATACTGAAATTATATTCTTTTTTAATATATTTAAATCATCTGAATTTGATAATCTGTCTCTCCAAAACTTCGTATCAATGGATAAAGCATCTAAACTATTTAAATCATTAAATATATCTTCTCTGCTTGTATTTTTCAATTTTTTTAATGCTATATCTAATTCTGTTTTATTGTCATGATACGGATTATTGTCATTTATAAATATATTTAAATCTTTTTTCCATTTAGTAATTTTTATTTCTAACTCTTCACTCAATCTTTCATCTCTGCTAAGATTATTAAAAGCACTATTAAATACTCCCTTAGCCATTATCTCTGTTTTTTTTATTTCATCTTTATAAGAATCATTGTCAAATTGTTTCATGCTGCTCTATTTCACTTTTAAGTCTTTGTGCATCCAATTTTTCACTCTCAAGATTTTCTATATAAGAATTAAACATCTCTGTAAAAAAATTGAACTTCTCATCTGATATGAATACGCTTTTATTTGAATATTTATTTTTATTAAAATCATTTTTAAAATTTACTATAATATTTTCAATGCTTGATATTAAAGAATTTATTAATTTTAAATAGGAATCTTTTTTTTCTTTTTCAAGTTTTTTAGGACTGACCTTTTTCATATAAAAATCAGGCTCAGCTTCGGTAAGAAACTCATAATTTTTAGAAAGCATACCGGATACAAAACCATTTGAAGCGGTGGCGGAATTTATTTCAATAGTACATTTATCTGTAGCGTTAAAATTGCATCTGAATTTTCTTGTTTGATTTCTTCCGATATCTAAAGGATAAAAATAACCTTTCTTACCTAATTGTTTTATTGGTATATATATTATAGTCTCACCTTTATTTCCATATTCATCAATATTAATAGACAAAGTTTTTGCTATATGAGGCTTATCATCTATATTTTCAGTATTATAAGTCTTTTCTAAATTATAAAACTCATCATCTATATTTTTCTGAACACTCTTAAAACTTTCCCTCCACTCATTAATATTCTGATTATTCAAATCATAACATATACTTATGGCATTCTCTGCTATTTTTTTTACTGATTCAATATGCTCTTCCAAACTCCATAAGCAATTATAAATTAAAATGCTTTCATAAATATCAACTTCATTTTTCTCATTTAAATATGCAGCTGTCTTAAGCAAATATGAAATATGCTGCCATCTTCTGTCAGAAACATATATTGCTATATCTCTATTATCCTCATTAAATTTTTCTATAGAAAGTTTTATATTATGAATTATATCAATAACCTCTTTTGAGAGTTTTATATTATTTACTTCTTTTCTTATATTCCCCCATTCATCATTTGATATTTTCAATTCATCATCTATATTTATATAGGAATCTAATTGAGTATTTTCAAGTATCTTCTCAAAATTATCCCTGCTTTTTATATTATTAACCATTAAACGAACAATGAACCTGTCATATAAAGCCTCAAGACCCTGACCTTCAGGAGGAGTTTCATTGCTTGCTGAAATTAAAGCCTTTAATGGTACTTTTATTTCTTCATTTCCGTTTTTAAAAACTCTTTCATTTATTATAGTCAAAAGTGTATTAAGTATAGCTGGAGTGCTTTTCCATATTTCATCTAAAAATGCAAAATCACTGTCTGGTAAATAACCTTCTATTTTTCTCACATATCTGTCATTTTTTAATTCTTCCAAACTAATAGGTCCGAATATATCTTCAGGTGTGCTAAATCGCTGCATCAAATATCCAAAGTATTTAGCATCTTTAAATGCAGATGAAATCCTCTTCGCTATAAAACTTTTAGCTGTACCCGGAGGACCGTATAGAAATATAGGCTTTCCTGCTATAGCACTAAGTAAGGTTAAAGATACTATTTCTTCCCTTTCATAAAGCCCATCTGAAATAAGTTTAATAATTTTTTCTATCCTAGATTTTATATTTTTCATAAATATATATTTCTCTTAAAATTACATTATCTTTACTTTAAGAAGTAAATTTGTAAAAATATTATATCATTTTTAATATAAATTGGAATTACTTATTTTATATGTTATAATAAAAAATATTTATGAAAAAAGGGTTTAGAAATGTTAAACAATGATAATATAAAATTACTAATATTTGATATGGACGGTACTCTTATAGATAGTGCATATTTAAATTATTATTCCTACTACAATGCATTCAAAGAATTTAATATAGAATTAGATAAAGATTACTATTATAATAAATGCTTCGGACTTCATTACAAAATATTTACAAAGAATATTTTAGAATTAAATAATAAAATTACGAAAGATGAAAATAAAAATAATGAATTAATAGAATCCATTCATAATTTAAAAGAAAAAATATATTTAGCCAATCTTAATCTCATACAAATTCACCCTTTTATATTAGAGACTTTAATTGATAACTATAATAAAAAAGAAAATAAAAAACATACAGCATTAGCAACTACAGCCTCTCCTAATGGAGTTTACGGCATATTAAAGGAATTCAAACTTGAAAAATTATTTGATTTAATTTTAACAGGTAATGATGTAGAAAAGAAGAAACCGCATCCTGAAATATTTTATAAATGTATGGAGCATTTTAATGTAAAAGAAAAAGAAAGCATTATATTTGAAGACAGCGAAGTAGGACTTGAGGCTGCCAATCAAACTAATGCTTGGGTTATAAAAGTAGAAAAGTGGGCAAAGATTTAAATTATGGTATTTTTATCTTTTTTAAAAAATTTACTTAAAAACATACTTATAAAGCCATTAGCCCAGCTAAATATACCGATCTTTATTGATATGATTAGATACTCAAAAAAATTCATTTTTTTATCAGATGAAAACTCTATATTCATATTATCATCATCTAAATTTTTTTCAAAGTATCCATGATGAAAATTGAATTTATGATATCCTGTACCATCAAAACCAAAATTATTTGTAAAAGATTTTTTTGAAGGCCAAACACATAATTTTTTTCTTTTATACATTGTAAATGAATAATAAATATCCCATAAATTATTTTGAATATAAAAATTATCCTTAACAGACTTTTTTATAGCAAGTAAATGAAACCAAGAGAAAACGCCTCCTAATATTCTATGCTTAATACTTTTATTATACCAAGAAGTATCGCATGTATCCCAATTTATATTATTCCATTTACTCTTCCAAGTACCCCAACCCCAGCTATGGAAAGCGTATGTAAATATAACATCATGTTTATGATTTTTAGTAGCATGTTTATGTGAGAACGCTGTTATAGCCATAACATCTTCATCATCTTTATAATAATTCAAAGCATTATTCATAAACTCAAGAAAATGTTTATTTGTTTCAATATCATCTTCCAAACCTATAAAATATTCATGATGCTCAAATATTGTGTTTACAGCATTAACAGTAGAATATTTTATACCTAAATTTTTTTGAGCTTCATATATATAAACATTTTTAAAACCATCTTTGATAGTTTTTAAATATTCTCTAAGCTCATAAACAGATGCTTCATCTTCTTTTTTGCTAGGTGCATCTGAAAATATATATAAATCAGTATCTGAAGCTAAATTATTTTTCTTTAAAGCTTCAATAACTCTTTTTGTATGTTCTATTCTATTATAAACTACTAAGCCTACGGGTGTTAAGTACATAAAAACTCCTTTAATTTTGTAGTTATTAAAAAATATTTGTATTAAAGGAATATTTATCAAATTATATATTGGCTTAAAAGAGTTATTGTTTTTTTATTTTCAAAGTAAACCGAAAAAAATATTAATTTATTTTTTATAATCAAATAATTAATTGAAAGCAGAAATTGATTATCTAATAAAATCTTTATTAAAAGAAAATCTTGCAATGACAATAGATGATTTATACTATAAAAAATAGAATATATTTTATAGTATATTACTGAGTTCTGAGTTTTCATATTTAAACTATTATATATTATATATATTTTTTGTCAAGAATATATAAATGAATTTATTTTATTGCATAAAAAACATATAAGATAATAACCCAATTATATTTTTCATTCCAATGCTTGATTTGATAGTAAAAATTATATATAAAAATCAAATTAAAGGCATAAAACTAATAACAAGATATTATATTACTAATAAATATTAAAGTTAATAATTTTTTAATAATTGTACTAAAACAAAATAAATTGTATAATATATAATGATATTATATAGTTGGAGATATCATGGATTTTACTATACCTTATGAAAATGAAATTGATGAAAAAGATAAAACTATAATACAAGAATATATACTTAACAATATAAAGGATTATGAAAATAATTCAACTAAATTAACAGAACTTATTATAGAAGCTGTATCATCTTTAAGTGCAGGAAAATCCAGAACTGAGTATCTAGCCAAGCAAGGTTTTTTACAGAATATAATTAACTCTATGACAGGACAAAACAGAAAAATAAGAGGAGAAATAGATTATAATTATGCCGTAGTAAAAAATGCCTCATTAAAAATGATAGAATATTTAGCTAATCAAAATAAAATTACCTATGAAGGGCTTATATATTTAAATAATAAATTAAACAATATAGAAAAAAATATTGAAGAAGAATTAATCGCAATATGCAATAATGTAAGAGAATCATTTAATGTAATACTTAATAAAATTAATAAAGAGTCAAACAGAATAGATTCATTAGAAAAAAAAGTTCAATTATTAGAGTTTAAAGCGGCATCCAATATTCTTGAATTTGATAATATAAAATATATTGATATGGATAATATAGAAAAGATTATATGTTTAAGCAATGATCTATTTACAAAAATATCAAATGTAAATAATGCAGACAATAATATACCAAAAGAAAATATTTACATGATAAAATCTATATTATTTGATTTTAATATTGATATGAATCAAAAAATAAAAGTAAATGATATATACTATAAATTAATAGAAAAACCTAATTTTATAAACAAACTTTTTTTGAACACACAAAACAATATAAATACTTATGAATATATTACACCTATATTAAGCGGAATAAAAAAGATAGAAAAATTGGATAAAGAAGAAAACTACATAATAAATACTATAATAAAAATTAATCCTAACATAAATATAAAAGATATAAAAATTGACTTAGTAAATGAATATGGAATAAACATATCTAATTTTGATTATAATTCTGAAATTACAAATTATGATATTATTGTGCTAATTATAAATGAGCTTAAAATGATATCCAAAAATTTTAATACTCCAATAAAATATTCAGATGAAAAAAAATCTATAGAATCAGCTAATAAATATTTTGAACAAAAAAAATATAAAAAGGCAATGATTCAATGCGATTTAATATTATCAAAAGATAAAAAGAATAAAGAAGCACATCATATAAAAATAGAAAGTTTATACCAGCTTCTAATTAAAGAGGTAAAAAATTTTGAATCGCCTTTATGCTATAAAGAAATAGCTAAAATATATTTAATTAAAAAAGACTATGAAAACACATTAAAATATTTAAATAAATATTTTGACTCATACTCATCAAATAAGGAAATATTTAAATACAAAGAGAAGCTTCAATTTCAATACAAAAAAATAATGGAATATGAAGAGAAAACTAATAAGAAGCTTGAAAAAATTACAGATAAGAATAAGAGAGATTATTTAGAGTTTATAAATGACTTTTGGGGAGTGTATTTAAATAAAATTTAATTCTCATATTTGGAGATTCTATGAAAAAATTAGGTTTAGTTTTAGGCGGTGGCGGCGGACTTGGAAGCTATCAAATAGGAGTATGGAAAGCTTTAAGAGAATATGAAGTTGATAAAATGATTAAAGCAATATCCGGTACTTCTGTAGGTGTTCTCAATGCATGTTTAATAGCACAAAATAATTATGATATAGCAGAATATATTTGGACTAATGAAATAGAAGATAAAATACTTTCAAAAAAGAAAATGGATAGAGAAAACAATTATATATCTTCAAATGGTATATTCAGCAGAAAAGGCTTAATCGAGATAATAGAAAAATATTTAAATATTGATATCATCATAAATTATGAATATCCAATATATGCTACAGCGGTAAATTTAAAAAACATTGATGCTGAATATTTTAAATTAAATAATAAATCATCAAAAGAAATAAAAGAAATAATGATGGCTACAAGTGCAATACCTGTTATATTCGGAAGGCAGACTATAGAAGGAGTTGATTATGTAGACGGCGGAGTTGAGATATTAAAAGGAAATAATCTTCCATTAAAACCATTATATTATGAAGAAAAATGCGATGAAATAATAGCTATTAATTTATATAAAGAAAGCACTAGAGAAAAATTCAATGACTGTAAAGTCTATGAAATAGTACCGAGCCATGATATAGGCAACTTCTTTAACGGTGCTATGGATTTCTCGCTGGAAGGAGCTAAAATTCGTATTCAGGAAGGCTATAATGATGCAAAAAATATGCTTAGAGAAATATTTAAAATGGGAAAAATACAATTAGATAATTTAGAAAATAATAACATGCTTTATATGTACGAAAATGAAAATGAAGAAGAAAGAAAGAAAATCAAAAATAAATTAAACAAAGCAATAGATAGTTTAAAATTAAATGATGACAATTAATAATTAAATGATATTTATCATATGCTATTTACTATTTTTGTATATTAAAGTATACTAGTATAGTTTTAAAAATTATTTTATTCATTTTTAATTTAATTATAGAGAGGTTGTATACATGTTGGATAATAATAAAAAAAGTATTGGAAATAATAGTTTAATATTTAAATTTTTAATACCATATATGGCTGCCTTATTTATAATTTGTACAGCCATATATATTTTATATTTTCCTCAGTATAAAATGAGATTTATCAGTTCAAATCAATATAATGCATCTAATATTTCATCTGAAATAGAAAATAATATTTCTTACTTATACGGAAAAATAAATATATTTTGTTCTTATTTAGAAAAAGAAACAAACAGTGATAACTTATTAAATGTATTCAACAATATCATCAAAAATGAACCTAATTTAGTAAATATATTTTATGCTGATACAATACCCTACAAAGACGGAGGAACAGTATTAAATACACTTGGATCATTACCAAGCGACTATGATCAAACATCAAGAGAATGGTATAAAAATGCCATAACTTCAAAAGAAATAGTCATATCAGAACCTTATATAGATATTATTACTAAATCTATCATAGTAACTTTTTCAAAAACTATATATGTGAATGGACAGCTTTCTGGTGTAGTAGGAATAGATGTTGATTTTTCTAAAATTATATCTTCTGCATTAGAGGAAGCCAAAAAATACAGCTATAATATAAATATTATTAACAAAGAAGGATTGTACATATATAATGAAAATCAAAATTCTATATTAAAAGAAAATATATTTAATAATAAAGAAATATCATCTCATAAAAATGATATTATGAACAATAATAATTATGCATGGATAGATAAAAAATTATCATATATATCTTCAAAAATAAAAAACACTAATTGGAATATAATTCTTAGTATAGAAAATAAAGAATTAAATTTATCATTATTAAAATTGCTTATACTTATAATATCTGTATTTATATTATTATCAGCCATAGAGGCAGTATTAGTCATAGTCATAGCAAAACCTATATCAAATACTTTAGATAATACCATTTCAACAATAAAATCTATGTCCAAAGGTAATTTTAATACGCATTTTGATGAAAAAGAATTAAATAAAAAAGATCAAACAGGCGATGTGATAAGATCGCTTAATGATATGCAAAATAAACTAGGTGATATTATTTATAGCATGAAAGATAATATAAATGGAATTAATAGCTCTGTTAATATTATAACAAACGGAAATATAGACTTATCTGACAGATCTGTATCACAGGCAAGCTCTTTAGAAGAGTTAACAAGGTCAATAGAATTTGTATTTTCATCATTGAAAGACACTGCTGAAAATGCTGGAAATGCCAAAAACATGAGTGAAAAAGTATCAAATGCCACAAGAAACGGAGTTAATGCTATAAATGCCACATCAGAAAATATGGCTTTGATATCTGAGGCTAGTAAAAAGATTTCGGACATTACAAAAATAATAGAATCTATAGCTTTCCAAACTAATATATTGGCTTTGAATGCCTCTGTTGAAGCTGCTAGAGCTGGAGATCAGGGAAAGGGATTTGCCGTTGTTGCAAGCGAAGTTAGAAACCTTGCAATTAATGTTGGAAATGCTGCTAAGGATATAACAGCAATAGCTAATGAAACTGTTGAAAAAATAAATAATGGAAGCGCATCTGTACAGGCTTCATCATACATACTTAACCAAATAGAATCATCTGTTAATGATGTTCTAACACTATTAACAGAAATATCAAGTGCTATTATAGAAGAAGAAAACAGTCTCTCTCAAATTAATACCGCTGTTATAGAAATCAATAAAATAACTCAGGATACTTCTAAAATAGCAAATGACGGAGCAAATGCAAGCAAAGATATGCTTGATAAATCCAATAACATAGTAGAACAAGTTTCTTATTTTCATTTTAATTAAAATTAATAGTTATATATAATAATTTTGCTATTTATATATAACTATTAAGGAATAATTAATTAAATAATTCAATTTTTTTTATAAAAAAATATTATTCATATTGAAAAATATAAAATATTATTCTATTATATTAAAATAAATTATCAATAAAAGTAGGAGATTATTACATGAAAAAATTATTTTTAATGTTATTAATGAGTGCTTCAGCATTTGCAGCTGGAGGTTTTGAAGTGTCATTCAATATTCCGGTATTAATTTCTTTAGGAATACCTATTGGAAATACTGGAGAAAAACGTGATGTTAGCGGAGGTGCTGATACAGGAATTACGGCTCAGCTTGGATACGGATTATATTTAGAAAACGGACTAGGCTTTAGCATATTAGGAGAAGTAGGATATGCTTTTAATCAATTTGTCAATTATTATCCTAATAGACCAAATGAAGAATTATTTTATTATTCATTTCATAGTTTGCAGTTAGGTTTGCTTCCTAAATTTAACATTGGAAAGTTCGCTATAGGTTTAGGAGGAGGAGTTAAAATACCATTTTCTGGATACATAATGAGATATAATGAATACTCATCTTCAGAAAGAAATTATCATTATAAGGATGTAAATTTCTCATATATACATAATACTTATAATCAAATGTTTGTTATCCCTTATGTAAAATTAACTTTTGATTTTTACACACCAAATTTTGATGGGGAATCAGGTAAAATGGATGCTGGAATAGGTATATATCTAGGATATGATTTCGGACCTAAAGCTAAAAATAATATAGGAACGGACAGCTTCAGTATAGGAGCTCAATTCAGCTTTAGATTAAAACCAACTAATTAATATTAATATAAAAAATAGCAATAAGCATTGATTAGATATATAAATTTAATCAATGCTTTTTTATTTTAAGGTTTTAATTTTTAGTCTTTGATAATAAAGTAATATCAGATATTCTCATATTTTTATCAACAGCCTTGCACATATCCCATATAGTAAGAGCCGCAATACTAACCGCAGTTAATGCTTCCATCTCTATACCTGTTTTATAACTGCATCTGCAATAAGATTTTATAACTATTCCGTCATCTTCTAAAGTAAAGTCTAAAGATACTTTTTCTATATTAATATTATGACATAAAGGTATAAGCTCAGAAGTGTGTTTAGCTCCCATAATGCCTGCAATTCTAGCAGCTGATATAACATCTCCTTTCTTTATATTATTTTCTTCTATCAATTTAAGAGTATCTTTTGATAAATATATTTTTCCTGATGCTTCCGCAGTTCTTTTTACAATATCTTTATCACCTACATCAACCATATTAGCATTGCCACTTTCATCTATATGCGTTAATTTATCACTCATTTTTATAACCTCAATTTTTATTTAATTAACCGCCTATCATACTTAATGATTCAGCATCACTATAAGCACCATTTTCAGGCTTTCCTTCAATACATTTTATTATAGAACTTCTTATATCATTAAAATCAACTTTGAATTTTATATTACTATGCAAACAGCTTAATAAATATCCGTCAGATAGTAATCTTATTCTATTGCAGTATTTGCATTTTGCAGGTCTGTCATAATCTGCAGAATCTATTTTCTGACTGTTAATATCATAATACTGAATAGTTTGAAGTTTAGCATTTATATTTTCAGCATATTTTTTTAATAAAGGTAATTCTTCTATGCTTTTTTCATCATAAACAACAACATTAATCTTTAATTGAAAACCCAATTCAGAAGCTATTTTTATTCCTTTCATAGCATCGTATAAACTTCCGCCTCTTGTAATATATTTATATCTTTCACTGTCTAAAGTATCAAGAGATATATTAATGGAATCAAGACCTACATTTTTTAATTTCTCTGCAATGCCTTCAAGTAAAACTGCATTAGTTGTCATAGCTATTATATCAACTTTTTCTATACTTCTAATCATAGCTACAAGCTCATCAATATTTTTTCGTACTAAAGGCTCGCCTCCTGTTATTCTAACTTTTTTAATTCCTAGTTCAGAAGCCTCTTTAACCACATCATATATTTGCTCATAACTCAAAATTTGATTATGTGCTTTTTTTATAATACCTTCTTCAGGCATACAGTATACGCATCTCAAATTACATCTGTCAGTAACAGAAACTCTTATATAATTTATCTCTCTATTAAAGGAATCTAACATCAACCATACTTCCTTTTACAATATCTGAAATTCCAATATCTATTTTTAATATGCCATTAGCCTCAGAAAATGATGATATCATAGAAGAATTATTATATTTTATAAGCTTCACTAATAATTTTGTATCATCAAAAAACAATCGTACAGGTACATATTCAAGCCTTTCAGCATCTTTTCTTTTAAAGTCTTCAGTGATTAAAGCCTTTATATAATTAGTGTCATAATTTATTCCTAAGCAGCTAAATATATAAGGCTTAACCATTATTTCAAAAGTCATAAAAGCAGAAACCGTATTACCCGGCAAAGCAAACACCGCCTTTTTACCTAATTTACCAAAAAATAAAGGTTTTCCTGGTTTCATAGCAATACCATGAAATATTTGATTAACTCCAAGATCCAATAACTCTTTATGTACATAATCAAAATCTCCCATAGATACTCCGCCGCTTATAAGAACAATATCATTCTCATCTAATGCCTTTGAAAGTATTTCTCTTATTTCTTTTTCATCATCATTAACTTTACCATAAAATTTAGTATTACATGATAAAGAAGAAGTTATAGCCGCAAGCATCGGAGCATTAGCATCATATATCTGACCTTCTTTTAAACTTTCGCCTATATTTGCTATTTCATTACCTGTGGATATTACAGCAGTATTTATTTTATTTTTCACTTCTATATTAGAATAACCAAATCCTGCAAGTATAGCAACATCTTTAGGCAAAAGTATTTTCTTATCCAATACTTTATCTCCAGATTTTTTATTATTACCTTTTTTTATTACATTATTAGTTATTTCTTTTTTAGTGAAATTAATAACTGTTTTAGAATTTTCTTTTACCTCCTCTACCCACTCCACTCTCTGAACAGCATCGCAATTTTCAGGAAGCATAGCACCTGTCATTATTTTAACACATTCTCCGCTTTTAACTTCAATTTTATTGCAAAGTCCAGCATATATAATTTTATCTTCTATTAAAACATAACTATTTTTATTTTCATCTTCTTTTTTATAAGCATATCCGTCCATAGAAGATTTATTGAAAGGAGGATCATCATTCAAAGCATAAACATCATCAGCTAAAACTCTGTTATAAGAATCAAGCACTGATATTTTTTCATTGCCATAATCTTCAGAATTTGTTAATACTAATTCCAAAGCCTCATTAGGATGTAAAAAAGTTCTAGCCATATAAACTCCTATTATTGCAATATATATAATTTCATAAAGTTATAGTTATAAAAATTATAGTTTTTTTATTAAAGTTTTTTAATTGCATTAACTCTCTTATAAGAGTAAATTTCTGCAATTATTAAATACTTATAGTTCATACTTTCCGAATAACATTGTAATTGATAATAAATTAATTTTTTATTTTTCTTCTATTCTCTGCTTTTGCTCTTACAAGTATAAGTTCTGCTGCTATACTTATTGCTATTTCTTCTGTAGTCTCTGCACCTATTGCTATCCCTATTGGAGCATGCACTTTCGATATACTTTCATCAGTATAATTTTCTTCTTTTTTTAATCTGTCATGCAATGTTTTTATTTTATTCTTACTTCCTATCATTCCAATATATAAAGCATCAGTTTTTAAAGCATTTTTTTCAACTATATAATCATGAGAATGTCCTCTTGTAACTATTACTATATAATCTTTATCACTAATATTTATTTTATCAAAAACATTTTCATAATCTTCTACTATTATTTTACTAGCATTAGGAAATCTATCTTTATTTGCAAACTCTTCTCTATCATCTATAACAATACAATTAAAACCTATTCTATACAAAACTTCTACCAAATCATAAGATACATGTCCTCCGCCGAATATATAAACATTGCTTTCCTTATCTTCAATTTCTTTTTTTATATTATTTATTATATCTTTATTATTATTTAAATATATAAATGATATCTCAGCACTTCCTCCGCATACCATACCAATTCCGCCAGCTTCCTGAGGAGTTAAATTATATTTTTTATTAGAAGTTTCTTTATTATCTAAAAATACATAAGCATCTTTTAAAGCTTCAAATTCCAATAAACCTCCGCCTATAGTACCAATATTTTTCTCTTTATTATCTTCTCTATAAGCTATCATAAAGGCATCTAATGTTCTTGGAGCAGATCCTGATATTTTAAGTATTTTTATTAGTTCTGTTTCTATATTATTATTTACAAGTTCCAAAGCCTTATCTAATATTTGCTTATTATTCATTTTCATTTCTCATTACAAATAGTTTCTATAATATTATAATAAATTTTTTGTAATTTTTAAATAAAATTCTAAAAAAAAATTATATTTATATTGAATATTTTATTTTTTTGTATAAACTTCTAAATAATAATACTTTTTTATTAAATATAAGCAGAATTGCATTATGGAAAAGAAATATTTCAAACTAATTTCATTAAATATATCCAAAGAAACAGGTACAATAAAAACTCCTGTAGAAAGTATAACTTTGGTAGAAGATAAAGGCGTTCTTAATGATGCCCATTTTAATAAGTTAAAAGACAGACAAGTTTCTCTGCTTGCCATTGAAGATATAGAATACACAAATGATAAAATGCAAGCCAATCTCAAACCGGGTGATTTTGCAGAAAATATAACAACAAAAGACATTGAGCTTTATAAACTGCCTATAGGAACAAAAATGTATATAGGAGATACTATAGTGGAAGTTTCTAAAATAGGAAAGGCATGTCATAATGGATGCGATATAAAGCAATTAGTGGGCGACTGCATTATGCCGAAAAAAGGTATATTTGTAAGAGTTGTTAAAGGCGGTGAAATAAAAATTGAAGATACTTGTTATTACTGTGTCTGACAGAGCTTTCAAAGGCATATATGAAGATAAATCCGGTGCTGTCATAGTAAAAACTCTTGAAGATAATTTTAAAGATAAAATTGAAAATATAAAAAAAATAATAGTTCCAGATGAATATGATATAATATTAAAAGCCTTAAATGAAAATAAAAATAACTTTGATATTATAATAACTACAGGAGGAACCGGCTTATCTCAAAGAGATGTAACTCCTGAAGCAACAGAGGCATTTTGTAAAAAAGAAGTAAGAGGAATATCTGATTATTTAAGACAAGAGTCAATAAAAGACACAATATTTGCTGCTTTATCAAGAGGATATGCAGGGATTAATGATAATGTATTTGTAGTTAATTTTCCCGGAAGCAAAAAAGGTGCTGAATACTGCACTAATTTACTGATACCTTTACTAGAACATATCATTAGTATGATGAAAGGTGAAGGGCATTAAATATTTTTAATATAAAAAATAAAATAATTTTAAAGGTGTTGCTATGAAAAAAATAATATTTATAACTTTATTAATATCTTATTTATTTGTATCATGCGGTTCTTCAAATACTGCACAAACTAATACAGAAAATAAAGAAATATTAGTATTGGCTGCTGCAAGTTTAACTGATGTACTTACAGAATTAGCTGACAATTATAAAACAGAAACAGGAACAACTGTTACATTCTCATTTGCTTCATCAGGAGCTTTACAAACTCAAATAGAAGCAGGAGTACCGGCTGATATTTTCTTTTCGGCAGCACAAAAACAAATGGATGCCTTACAAGAAAAAGACTTAATTGATGCAGATACAAGAAAAGATTTGCTTGAAAATAAAGTTGTATTAATATCTCCAAGTAATTCAGATTTAAATATAAAATCATTTACAGATATAACAAATTCAAATATTACTAAAGTAGGATTAGGAGAACCAAAAAGCGTGCCTGTAGGACAGTATTCTGAAGAAATATTAAGTAATTTATCCATACTTGATGCTGTTAAACAAAAGGCAGTTTACGGTTCTGATGTTAGAAATGTACTTTCTTGGGTAGAAACAGGAGAAGTTGACTCTGGTATAGTTTATGCTACCGATGCACAAATAGCAAAAAATATAAATATAATAGCAGAAGCTCCTGAAGGCAGTCATAAAAAAGTTATTTACCCTATAGCTATAGTAAAATCTTCAGAAAATAAAGAAGAAGCTAAAAAGTTTATAGATTATATATCTAATGACAAAGCTATAGAAACATTCAAAAAATACGGTTTTACTGTAATACAATAAATAAACATGGAATATTCTCCATTAATTTTATCTATAAAAACAGCATTATATTCCACAATAATAACTTTTTTTATAGGAATATACGCAGCTATTATAGTAGTAAAAATTAAAAAATTTTCATCTCTTTTTGATATAATATTTACACTTCCGCTTGTGCTTCCTCCTACAGTTGTGGGATTTTTTCTATTATTATTGTTTGGAAGAAATTCTTTTATAGGAGGCATAGTTGGTAAATTAGGATTTCCTTTTGTATTTACATTAAGAGGTGCAGTATTAGCTTCATTTATAGTATCATTTCCTATAATGTATAGAACTTCAAAAGGTGCATTCGAGCAAATCGATAAAAACATAATAAATGCAGCAAGAACATTAGGAAAATCAGAAAATTGGATATTTTGGAGAGTAATACTTCCAAATACTTGGCATTCTATACTTGGAGGTACTATACTATCATTTACAAGGGCATTGGGAGAATTTGGTGCTACTATAATGATAGCAGGAAATATACCAAAAAAAACACAAACTATGTCATTAGCCGTATATACTGCAGTTCAGGCTGGAGACAGAGAACTAGCTTTTAAATGGGTTATGATAATTGTGTCAATATCATTTATAAGCATAATGATTATGAATATTATACTGCCTATTTCTGATAGTATAAAAAAAAGATTATGAGGTTTTATATTGAGTTTAATAGTTGATATAAAAAAGAAGCTATCTAATTTTGATTTAGACTTGCAGTTTGAAGTAAAAAGAGAAGTATTTTCTATACTCGGAGCATCTGGAAGCGGTAAAAGTATGGCTTTAAAATGTATTGCAGGAATTGAAAAACCTGACAGCGGATATATAGAATTTAATGGAAATGTTTTTTATGATTCTAAGAAACATATTAATATAAAACCTCAAAAAAGAAATGTAGGTTTTTTATTTCAAAATTATGCTTTATTTCCAAATATGACAGTTGAAGAAAATATTAAATGCGGTATAAGAGATAAAAAAAATAATATTGACATTAAAAGCATAATGAATAAATTTTTTATATATGATATTAAAAATAAAAAGCCAAGAGAAATATCAGGAGGAGAACAGCAAAGAACTGCATTAGCAAGAATATTTGTATCATCTCCTAGTATATTAATGCTTGATGAGCCTTTGAGTGCTTTAGATTATCATATAAAATGGGAACTAGAAAAATTTATTTTATCAGCTATAAAAGAGTTTGATGGCACTACTTTATTTGTATCGCATAACAGAGATGAGGTTTACAGACTATCAGACAATATAGGAATAATAAATAAAGGAAAATTCGATATAATAGATTCTAAATATAACCTTTTTGAAAATCCTAAAACATACTTCTCAGCACTTCTTACAGGATATAAAAATTTTTCAAGAATAAAAATATTAGAAAATAGCAAAATAGAATGCATTGATTGGAATATTAATTTAACTATTGAAAATAATAATCTAAAAAATATAGAAAATGCTAATTATATAGGAATGCGTCCTTATTCTTTTTTTGATTATGATGATGATAAAAAAAGTGATATATATATAAAATCAAAAATAACAAATATTACAGAAGATATGTTTTCATATATTATAACTTTAGTGCCGGTAAACAGCGAAAACCAAATAACTTGGAGGCTCGATAAGGATAAATATAAAAATGATTATAAACTTGGAAAAGAAATAAATTTAGGTTTTGAAAGTAATGACATAATATTTTTAAAATAAATAAAAGCAGCAGGATAAAATCCAGCCGCTTTTATAAAAATGCATCATCAATTAATCATCAAATTTTTGTCTCATAATCTGTCCGTTTCCTGTTACCATAAGCTCCATCATATTATTTAATTTTAATTTATAGTTTCCCCACTCTTTTTCTGCATCAATTATAGCAGCCTGAGGATATGCATTTCTTACAGCCTGTATAACAGCAGCAGGAAAAGCAGCATCTGGTATAGGAGCATATTCACTATCTATATTATCCCAATCTCCATTACCTAAAAAGTCTATAGACACACCATTTGACAACTGCACATCAAATTTTCTTCCGTCTCTTTCAACTTTCCAAATTTGAGCTCCAGGAAATACTCTTTGTATAAATGCTGATGCTTGCTGAGGCAATGCTGAAGGCGGAACCACCATATCAGCAAAAAGGCTTGAAGCTGATAAAATAAATAATGATGCTAAAAAGATAGATAATTTTTTCATGATTTACTCTCCTTAAATATTGATATATGTAAATTATCTTTACAATTATAAGTATAGCACTTTTAGTATATTTGTCAAGTTTTTTTACAATATTTTTACTATTTTTTTACAATATTTTCTATTTTTTTTATTAATTCTTTTAAATCTTTGGGTAAAGGAGCTTTTACTTTGATTATTTCATCAGTGATTGGGTGATTAAATTTAAGACTATAGGCATGTAAAGCCTGTCTATTGAAAAAACCTTCAGGAATAATACCTTTTTCTATAAAATCATCAAAAACTTTAGGACCATACTTTCCATATATTTTATCACCTATCATAAAAAAACCTTTAGAATATAAATGCACTCTTATCTGATGCATTCTTCCCGTATAAAGTCTTGCCATAACAATAGCATAATCCCCAATTCTTCTTATGGTTTTAAAAGAAGTTTTTGAATATTTTGAGCCTTCTATATTTTCTTTATGAAGTGTTTGAAATCTTCTGTAATATTCATGTCCGCTTTCAAGCATATAGCCTTCAACGGTAAATTTATCTTCTATATCTTTAGCATTTTCTATTAGAGCAATATATGTTTTTTTTATTGAATTTCTTTTATACTGCTTTCCATTCACTTTTCTTCCTGCAAGCATAGCACAGAAATTCGATGCCGATTTGCTGCTTCTTGAAAGAACTACACATCCGCTGGTTTCTCTGTCTATTCTATTAAGCATATTTATATTGCTATTGAGCATATTTTTTACTATTGTATGAAGTGTATTATGATAATATTTACCAGAAGGTATAACAGGCAAATTAGCAGGTTTATTCGCTACTATTAAATCTCCGTCATCATATACTATAGATACATTTTTATCAACTTCAGGCTCTTTCATTCCTATAATATGATAAGCTATCTCATCGCCTTTTTTGACAGTTCTTGTATACTTCACTTTACTATTATTAAGAAGAACTAAACCCTGCCCTATTAAATCCTGCCATTTATTTCTTGAATAATAAGAAAATCTCTCTCCCATATATTTATCTAATCTTGTATTTTCTTCGATATCCTCTTCTATGCGGCATTTTCTTATTACAGATTTTTTATATAATTCTTCTATATTTTCATTCAATTTATTTTTTTTCTTTTTCATGAATATGATTATACTAAGAGTATAAAGATTTGTCAAAATATTTATTATTATTTCTAATATTACTAATAAAAATTACATATTAATTTTAAAGATATAAACAATAAACTAGCAACTGATTAAAAAAGCTGCTAGATGTTTTTTAGCGAGCTTATACTATTAATAATAAAAAATTATTATTTCGGATTGATGATTCTTAAAAATTTAGTATAAAAAGGAGTTGAGAAAGTTACAGAATCCCCCTTAAATACAGATACAATTTCACCATTTTTCACTTCAATTTTTCTTCCTTCATAATGAATAATGAGAGTTCCTTCCAAAACAACATACATTTCATCATATCCAAGCACGCATTGCATATCTGTATTATTCAATTCCATTAATAAACATTTTAAATGACATCTCTCATACTCATTAAAAACATCAGTTACATAAGAATTATCTTCATACTTTATTTTATTAGAATCTATATCAGAGATTGATTTTTTTACTAATGTTTTTTTATGATTATTTGAAGCATCTAGTTTATATCCGGAAGCAGTACCTGTATGCAGAAAATCACAAACAGCTTTATTTACAATAGACTCAATATTTTTTATATCTTCCATAACGGTAAAACTCCTTTAATATATTAAGGTATGATACTCCATATATCATCATGAGGCTTTGCAATAATAGCATGACGGCATTTAGCATTTAATTTTTCTACAGCCGTCTCAGCACTTTTTACAGCCTCTTTAATGTTAGATATACTGCCTGCTATAATTATAACAACTATTCCAGCTCCTATAAGTTCTTTATCTATAACTTTAACATCAGATGCATTCAATAAAGTATCCAAAGCACTAATTGTAGCAATATATCCTGTAGTTTCTATTATTCCAATAGATAAATTTAAATTTTCCATTTAAAAATTTTTATGAATTAATCCTTTTTAATACTTCAACTATAACATTTTTTATAATTTTTTCATCGGTTATATTACATTTATTCACCAAAATTTTTATTGTCTGCTTAACTATTTCAGCAGTATCATTATTCTTGTCAGCAATATCATTACTACTGCAATTACAATTTTCATCACCATATACTATTTTTATTCTCTTTGATCTTATAATATCCATAGCACTTGGAGTAAAAATAACATTAGAAGGCACATATATAGTATCAGAATTACAATTTATAAGTTCATGAATATTCTGAGTATTATAAACTATTTTATTTTTATTCATAATATACACTCCCAAAATCATAAAATAGAATTATATAATTCATCTATAGGCGAAGGCAATATACAATAATCAACTATAAGTCCCTCATCTTCAGCCCTCTTCATTCCTGCTTTAACCGCTTCTTCAACAGCACTTACCTTACCTGTCAAAGTAATATATGATTTTCCTCCTATAGCAAAACCAAGCCTTACATTAACAAGAGAAACATCACTTGCCTTAGCAGCATCATCAGCCCCTTGTACAGCTGAAGCTATAGAAAAATATTCTATAACACCAATAGCCTCTCTAGGAAAATCATACAAAGTACCATTAATAGCTTCTATTACACTTTCATGAATATTAGCTATAACAAAAGAATTAATCACAGAAACACCGCCTATTTCAATACCAGCTTTTTTAGATGACTCCACCGCCCCTACATCTCCGCAGAATATAACAATATATTTTCCTGGACATACAGAATGGGATCTTAAAATTTTAACATTGGCAGCTTTTCCTATATGATCTGTAACTAATATACCTCTAGCTATACTATTTAATTCTATCATTCCTATAGACTTCATTTAACACTTCCCCCATTTATAACTATTTTTTCAGTATCAACAGACTCTACAATACCATTTATACTAGAATGTATATTAGCCCCAACTTTATCCATAGGTACTGCAGCTATAATTTGTCCCTCATTAACTGAATCCCCAACCTGTACAACAGCTTCAGCAGGCATTCCTATATGCTGTCTTAATTCTATAGATACCTTTGAAACATTTATTTCTTTAGGATTATCCATGTCAGCTTCAACATGAGAATATTTATCTAATCCTAAAATAGTAGTCAATCTATTTGTTGATACTCTCCTATACTCTATAGAAGGATGTACTCCATGATCTTTTACATTCCTATCAGGTTTAATATTAGCCTTTCTTAAAAGAGATTTAACATATATATTCATATTAGCAGGATTTATGCCCATAGGACAGGAATAAAGCTCACATATTCCGCATTCACAGCAGAAATTTGCTTCTTTAAGTTTATCTAAAGTATGTTCGCTATTATTTTCTATATTTTCCAAATCGGCAAAAGCAACTGTACGCATAACTAAATGAGGATTAATTTTATGACCAATTAAATTTCTAGGGCATAATTCAGAACATGCACTGCATTGTATGCAAGAGCATTTTGCCATAGCCACAATTTTAGAGTAATTTATTTGTTTCTTTTTTACTAAATAATGATCTTCATCAATAACTATCAATGCACCTGTTGTTTTTTTAACATAGAGATTATTAGTTTCAGTTATATGATAATATCTGCCCATCATAGGACCTCCTACTATCACATATTTATTATCATCTTTTACATTTACTTGATGAAGGATCTCTCTTAAATTCGCCCCAATAGGCACTTTAACAATACAAGGATTTTCAACTTCTCCTAATATTGACATATATTTTGAAATTACAGGTTTATCGCTTAAGCTGTCATAAATATTACATAAAGTAGCAACATTAAATACCACGCATCCAACCTCTAAAGGTATACCACCTGCTTTAATAACTCTCTTAGTAATATTATATACTAAAGTTTGCTCATCACCTAAAGGATAAAAACTTTTAAATGCTTTTATTTCTATAGGAACATTTTCTTTTTTAATAGCTTCTTCTAAAGCATTTATCTGCTTCACATACTTTTTCTTTGTTCCTATGATTATATGTTCTGCAGATATTTCTTTACCTATAATAGACAATGCCTTCACTATCTTTTCAGCATATTTAAGCATAAGAAATTGATCCGTTTGTAAAAGTGGCTCACATTCAGCTGCATTAGCTATTAAATATTCTACTTTTTCCGGAAGTTTTATATGTGATGGAAAACCAGCTCCGCCGGCACCCACAATACCAGCATTATATATTTTTTCTTTCAAGCTCATATATAAACCTTTATTTTTTTATTTATTTAAATCTACCTGATCCACTATACCAACTATAACTGCATCTATAGGCAGCATATTTTTATCTCCCTGAGCATTTCTAGCACCGCTTCCTGAAGTAATAATAACTATATCATCAATACCAGCACCTATATAATCACAAGCCACAACAATATTTAATTCTTTATTGGTATCAGGTTCAAAAACTCTAGTTATTAAAAGTTTGCTTCCGGATAAAGCTTCCTCTTTTTTAGTAGCCCATACACTTCCTATTACTTTTGCTAATACCATTGATAATCCCTCTTTATTATTTATTCATATAGAATATTTATTTTATTTTCTTTAATATAATCCATAACAAGCGGAGTAATAATTGCATTACTGCTGATTTTTATACTTGAATAATCATTAATAATATCAACTATATCGCTTTTAGTAATAACTTTCTTATCTTGAAAATTAAAACAATTTCCTGAACTAATGATATTTTTATCATCATTTATTTTTTTGTATTTTCTAAAGTATGATAAAAAATTGCTTTTATCCAATATAATAAGTCCGTAAGATTTAGCTGTATTTTCTAATTCCAATAACTTAGAGAATAATTGACTAGAAGCAGTATTTTTATAATTATCAAATTTTTCATTATTCTTTAAGGCTATAACCTTTTTACCGGATAATAAAGCATTAATTATAAAAGAAACATTTTCATTTTTGTATAGAATATTAGATATGCATGATAAAATCTCTGCTGATAAATCATCTATTATGACAGCAGAGTAACTATCAATATTAATATCATTTGCAGAAGATGCTATATTTAAATTGTATCCGATATTTTCTAATTCATTTTTAAAACAAAAACTATCAGACAGAACAAATATAGAATCTATACAAGTTTTATTTAATTGATTTATTACTTCTAATACAATTTTTTTTAATGTTAAATCGTCCATACTTACTCTAAGCCTTTGTTATTATTTACTAAGCTCATAGCTATACCTAAAGGAGTAACTAAAAAAGGATTTTTCGGTTTTATAGTATGCACATTGGTTTCTTTTTCTATAATACTCTCAAATCCATCTAAACAAACTGTACCGCCTACCAAACATATCAAATCAACATTATAGTCTTTTATATGTCTGCTTATTATACTTCCTACTTTCTGTATAACAGGCATAACTATTCTAAATATTTCTTTTGAATTGTTTTTATCTTTCTTTCTATTTTCTGCTTCATTAAAAGGAATTCCATAATTACCAGCAATAGTAAGAGTAAAATGAGTTCCTCCTGTAGGTTCATCAGCTGTATATATCATCTTTCCATCATTAAATATAGCAATACCTGTAGTACCGCCTCCAACATCAACAACAGCACCATTTTTTATATTTAATATATAATTGGCAGCTTCAGGTTCCTCTATAACATTCAAAACTTCAAAACCAGCACTTTCAGCTACATATCTATGCGTAGCAACCGACTTATTATTAACTCCGGGAGGCATAGCAATAGCCGCATTTATAAGCTCAACTCCAAGCCTATTTTCCAATTTTCCTTTTAATTCCCTAACAATAGAACAAGCTCTTGAATAATCAACAACTAGTCCGTCCCTTACAACTTCAGCATATTGTAATTCAGCAGCTATAGGCTTTCCATTAGAATCAACAACTACTAATACAATATATGCTGTACCTAAATCTACTCCTACATATAACTTATCATTTATATTGAAATCATTTACTTTTTCTATGCACTCAGTAGTTTCATCTATAAGTGAATTAACATGTTCAAATGAAAAACTCATAAAATGATTTCTCCATAACCTTGATTAAGCAAACCGCATGCATTAGCTTCATCAAAATCTATATGCATAGCAGGCATAAATCTATCACTTACCCTTGCAACAACCTCATCAAATATTAAAGCTCTAACACCATAAACTTTAACTTTAACAATCTGACCATTTTCTATATTCCATTCTTCAGCATCTTTCTTTCTTAAATGAATATGCCTTTTTGCAATTATAACAGAATTTCTAGCTTCTATGCGTCCCTTCTCACCAGCAATAATGATACTTCCAGCACCTTGAAGATATCCAGACTCATTAATTGTAACATCTTTAACACCTAAAGCCCTAGCATCAGACAAAGATAATTCAACTTGCGTATCATTTCTAGTAGGTCCCAATATTGCAACATTACGCATTTCAGACTTTGGTCCTATAAGTTTAACTCTCTCCCCGCTTAAATACTGCCCAGGCTGAGAAAGTTCTCTTTTAGGAGTTAAAGAATAATCAATGCCAAATAATGTTTCTAAATCTTTTTGAGACAAATGAACATGCCTAGCAGATATTTCTACTTTTATAATTCTTCTTTTACTCAGTTCATACTTAATAGAATCAGATATATTCTTAATCAAAAGCGATTGTTCATTCATTTGGTTACATCCTTACCTGTATATGCCATCAACATCAATATATATATAGCACTGCTCATGCGATTTAATAATTTTATGAGATCTTCTCTTTCATTTTTCAAAGCATTATAAGCTATTAATTCTGCTTCTCTAACTGCCGTTCTTATTAAATTAAGTTTTATAACAGTATAGGGCATATTATAATTAACAAATATATGATCACATCCAAAATACTCTTTAGGGTGATGAGATATCTTTCTTATCTCTTCTTCTGTCAAGCCGAATATAGTGTCAAATTCCAAACCTTTATTTGAAACCTCAGAATATAATATTGTATGAATAAGTTTCTGATATTTTTTTAAATATTCTAATAATTTATCCTCATGCTTTTCTTTAAAATCATATTGTATATCTATTATCAAAGCAAGAAGACTGTCTAATTTTCCTCTAAACATTATTCTAGGGTGATTCTTTTCTACTAATACATTATTATATAAATGAGTATAATTTTCAGGTTTAGTATCCAATCTCTTATTTGTTTCATAATCTATATAGTACCCCATATTCTCTATCTCTCTTATACCATAAGATTTAGGGCTTGATGTAGAACTTCCAATATTAATATTATTAGATACTGTTTTTAGTTCTATTTTGCGGGAAGCCAAATATTCTTTAGCAGAAGGCGTAACAAAAACTCCTTCCTCTATAAAATATTCTGATACATCTCTATTGAGTATTTCACTTCTGAGCATTTGTTCTGTTAAAACTTTCATAAATAAACCTATACATTATTGTTTATATTACTCTTGTTTATCACTATTATTAACAGGAGGATTATTAGGAAGCAAGGATTCCACTTCTTCATGAGGTCTTGGTATTACATGAACGCTAATAAGCTCTCCTACTTTAGCCGCTGCTGCTGCTCCGGCATCTGTTGCTGCTTTTACTGCTCCTACATCGCCTCTTACCATAATTGTTACTAAACCGCCGCCTACTAATGTTTTTCCAACTAGATTAACATTAGCTGCTTTTACCATAGCATCGGCCGCCTCTATTGCTGATACCAAACCTTTAGTTTCTATCATACCTAAAGCCATAGAACTTGCCATATTCTTTACCTCCAACAATTATTTATTTTATAATACTTTCAACTTCTTCATGAGGTCTTGGTATTACATGAACACTGATAAGCTCTCCTACTTTGGCCGCTGCTGCTGCTCCGGCATCTGTTGCTGCTTTTACTGCTCCTACATCACCTCTTACCATAATTGTTACTAAACCACCGCCTACTAATGTTTTTCCTACTAGATTAACATTAGCTGCTTTTACCATAGCATCAGCTGCCTCTATTGCTGATACCAAACCCTTAGTTTCTATCATACCTAAAGCCATAGAACTTGCCATATTCTTTACCTCCTATAATTATTTATTTTATAATACCTTCAACTTCTTCATGAGGTCTTGGTATTACATGAACGCTGATAAGCTCTCCTACTTTAGCCGCTGCTGCTGCTCCGGCATCTGTTGCTGCTTTTACTGCTCCTACATCGCCTCTTACCATAATTGTTACTAAACCGCCTCCAATTAATGTTTTTCCCACTAGATTAACATTAGCTGCTTTTACCATAGCATCGGCTGCCTCTATTGCTGATACCAAACCTTTAGTTTCTATCATACCTAAAGCCATAGAACTTGCCATATTATTTACCTCCAATAATTTTTATTATTTTATTGATTATCATTCTTTTTCTTTTTTCTTGTCTTTTTCTTTGAAACAGATTCATTAGAAGCCGTTTCACCATCTGTTTTTTTATTAACATCTTCATCAAAAAAAGATGCATTTTCAGCATTGATATTTGATGAACTTATGTCTGCATTTTCATTAATTATTTCTGTATTGCTTTCTAATTGCTTATTTTCTTCAGTATTTTTTTCTTCATTCTCTTTTATTTCTTTATTGTCATCTTCAACCGTATTATTATCAGAAGATGCATATGAAAAAAGAGTATTAAGAACCTGTTTATCCAATCTGGCTATAACATTACTGCCCAAAACTTTACCGACTTTCTCAGCAGCAGTAACTCCAGCATCGACAGCAACTTTAACAGCAGAAACATCTCCAAAAAATGACACCGCAATTCTTCCGCTTCCAACATGCATCATAGAAGGCAGAATGATATTGCTAGCCTTATTTGCTGCATCTAAAGCCTCAATAGCAGCAGTATGACCATGAGTTTCTATCATACCTAAAGCATATTCCATAATAATTAATATCCTCTTGTATATAAGTATATAAAAATATAATTATTTATCTAACAAATAATCCATTTTTTAATACGCATCTTCTTTTTCTAGTAAATGTTATTGTACTAGTAATACCATCTCCTGTACTGCTAGCCAATGTAAAGCTAGTATATCCTTCGCCTCCTAAACCTATACCGGCATAAGAAGGAGCATTCTTAACAAATATTGTTGTCTGCAATCTTCTAGGAGCTATAGTTAATCTGTCTATATGTTTAGAATGCATAGCAGCAGTATGTCTGCATCCGTTTTCTAATTTAACAGCTAACTCTAAAGCCTCATCAAAATCTTTACATCTTATTAAAGGAAGCACAGGCATCATAAGCTCTTCAACTGCAAAAGGATGTTCTTTATGAGTTTCCATGATTATAAGCCTAGGATCATAAGAACATTCTATACCTAAAGTGTCCAATATATATTTAGCATCTTTACCCACAAATTTTTTATTTACAGTTCCATCAGGATTTATAAGGGCTTTTTCTAATTTCATCATATCTTCTTTTTTAGAAATCTTAAAAGCATTATTTTTTTCCATATTAAACATTAAATAATCAAATATAGAATCAACTGCCAACACCTCTTTTTCAGCTATACAAGGCATATTATTATCTAAAGAAGCACCAGCAACTATGTCAGCAGCAGCCTGCTCAATATCGGCAGTTTCATCAACTATAACAGGCGGATTTCCTGCACCTGCCCCTATAGTTTTCTTTCCGCTTTTTAATCCCTTAATAACTATAGGCATACCGCCTGTAATACATAATGCATTTATTTTAGGGTGCTCCATCATATAATCAACTTCTTCAACTGATGCCTTTGAAATGGCAACTACTAAATTTCTCTCTCCGCCTGCCTCTATTATAGCCTCATTGATTTTACCAACAAGCCAATTAGAAACTTTTACAGCACTAGGATGCGGACTGAAAACAACACTGTTTCCGGCTGCAAGCATATTTATACTATTGCATATTATTGTTTCTGTAGGATTTGTAACAGGAGTTATAGCACCAATTACGCCAAATGGAGAAAATTCTAATAAACTTAATCCGTCATCTCCTGTTAAAGCACCTGTATGTAAATCTTCAACACCAGTGCATCTTTCTATAGCCAATGTATTTTTATTTATTTTATCCTCAACTCTTCCCATTTTACTTTCTTCTACAGCCATAACTGACATCTCTTTAATTAGAGGTCTTAATTTATTTCTTATAGAATCAGTTATTTTTTTTCTTTCAGATAAAGTAGAACATAAAAATTTTTTTTGTGCTATACTTGCATATTCAATAGCTTCTTTCATAGTATCAAATATACCAAGCGTATTTGTATTATTATTATTGGATTCCAATATGTTTATATTCTTAGCAACTTCTCTTACTATAGATTCAATCAATTTCTCATCCATAATTATATTCTCCATAAAAATTATTTATTAAATACCTCTAAAGCAGACTTAGCTATAAGAATATCTTCTTCTACAGCACCTCCGCTTATTCCAATAGCCCCTAATAATTTACCATCTTTAAATATAGGAATTCCCCCTCCGAACATCACAATCTCACCAGACATAGCAGTATCAAGTCCGTATAAACTCTCATCAATAAGTTTCTTTATTTCAGAAGTAGGAACTTTCAATGATATACTGCTGTAAGCCTTTTTAAAAGCCAATTTCTCACTTATTTTAAGAGCATTATCCATTTTACAAAAGAAAATCTCCTCACCATGGCTATTAACAATGGAAATGCAAACATCAACATGCATGCTTCCTGCCTTCTTCAAAGCCTCTAAAGCCATACTAAAAGCATCATTTAAACCAAGTTCCATAAAATTTCCTTTAAATCAATCATTAAGTATAAAATAAATTCCCTTAACAAGTCTAGCTGAGTTAGATCCAACACTCCTCATATTCTGCATATTCATTGACTTAACAGGATAGAAAAATAAAGGACTATTCTCATCTAAATTAGCATAATGCACCGCTATGTACTCATTGTCAGCAGCTACCCCAACAGATAACTGAGAAGCAACAGCAGCTTTATAAGATGCCTCTTTTACATCTCTATACTCGCCAATATCTTTTTCTTCAAATATATAAGGAATTCCCTCCTCTTCTATTCCATACAAAATCTGATCCATTAATTTTGAATCTGTATTTCCTAAACTATATATAATAATAGATGGTATATCCATATCAGCCATTCCTCATTGCTCTAACATAATCTAATATAAGCCCTGTAGCAACTGCATTTCTAGGTCCCTCTTTACCTCTTATATTACCTCTTCCAGCAACTATCTTATAATGAGATAAAGCATCCATAACCATTTGAGGTATTTCAAAATCTAATGATGAACCTCCAACCAATACTACAAAAGGTATATCCCTTATATTACCTGTAGAACTTACTGTTTCCAATGCCCTTATAGAATTAAATACAAATACTTTTTCTTTTGCTGTTCTTCTTACAATTCTTATTTTTTCTAACGGTATATCAGAATCTATAGGAACAAAATTATTTTCTTCTACTACTATAACTCTAGCAAATAATTTAGGATCTAAAGGCTCTTTAAAAAACTGAACAGTACCATCTTCATGTCTTATATGAAATACACTTTCAACTTTTGCCAAAGGATATTTTTTTATTCTCTCAGCCATTTCAAGATCATCTAATCCTAATTCCGAGTTAATTAAAAGTGTAACCATATTTCCGGCACCTGCTAAATGCGTATATGTTATTTTACCATCTTTATCTATTAAAGAAGCATCTGTACTTCCTGCTCCCATATCTATAATAGCCAATGGCGCAGAAGAACCCGGAGTAGTTAAAGCCCCAAGTATTGCCATATCAGCTTCAACTCCGCCTATTTCAACATTGATATTCAAATCTTTCTTAAGCTCATTTGCAATTATTTCCATTTGAAGCCTGTCTGATTTTACCATGCTTGCTATGCCTACAGCACTCTCCATAGAAAATTCATTAGCAAGTCCGCCCTTTACACTTCTAGGTACAAAAGTATCTACAGCTAATAAATCACGAATTTTAATATCATCTTTATTTTTATTTGTGAGTTTAGCCATAGTCTGCCTAACTTTTTCTATCATACCGCCTATATTAGTACCCGGCTCACCAATAATATCTTCTATATCTGCAGCTTTATTTATCGTAGACATTATTTTTTCGGCACCAGCCTCTATATCTACCTCCAAACTTTTTTTGGCATCAATTATCTTTAATTTGCCTGCAGGTATTCTTCTCTCTTTAACATTTCCTTCAGGAGTTTTTATTACAACAGCCGAACGATTTCCTATTAAAGCTCTGGCTATAGGTACAACTGACTGAGTTTCCTCAGGTGATAAATTAAATACTGTTGCTATACCATAAGGATTTGATAATGTTTCAATTACTTTACCCGGCAAAGCTACCTCAAGTGCACAAAGCATGCCTATAGGAACTTTATCTATAAGAAGCACTTCATCAACTATAGGAATATTTTTATTAATCCTATTTTGTACAAGAACACCATCATCTTTTTGTAAAATAAGTCCATTAACATTAATACCTTTTGATACAGCATTATTAACAGAATTGGCGGCATCTTTGAAATCTACGCTGCTAGGAATAACTATTATTACATTTTCACCCTTATTTATATTTGAAATATCGTCATAGAGTACGCTTTTTCCTATACCTATTCCAGAACCGCCCGGTGTCTTTGGATTATGTCCTATCATAGTAGATTCTGTTACAATGGTTTCAGTTATAGTTTCCATTGCAACATCTCCTATTACAGGTGTAGCCTCATTTATTCTTATTAAAGATATATCTTCTATTGTAAGGTTAACTTTATCTAAGCTCTTTTTCAAAACTCCAAAAATACCATGCTTATTGGAAAAAGTACCTTTTATACCCGTAGTAAATACTAAATCACTAGAGATAAATTCTACATCATTATTATCACTAATCTTAGCAACTGCAATTTCAGTAGTAGAATTGCCTATGTCTATTCCTGCAATATATTTCATTGGCACTTCCATAAATAGAAATTATTTTTTATTTGCTATGTAAGCTGCATATAAATAAAAATATTTGTCAGCTTCATAGCAATTAAAATTATTATTTTCTTCTTAAACGATCTCTCTTCTCATAAACTTCAGCAGCCTCTCTAACCAAAGAAGCAGATATTGTAGCTGAATACTTATTTTCAAGTTCATCAGCTATAGCAATTAATTCTGCCTTAGTTGATCTGAAAGGTCTTAAAGCATTATATATCTCTAATATTCTGTCATCGCTTATTCTTGTCAATTCAGCAGCTCTTCTCAAATTCATAGCAAATATTTTTCTTCCTACAGACTCTGCAATCTTTGCCTGATATTCCAAAGTTTCAGCGGTAATACGAACATCATTAGGTCCTACTCTGTCATTCATTACAGCATCTAATGTAATATCATCTAAACTTTTTCCTGTAGAAGTTTTTATTAAATCTTTTCTATTATAACCTAAAGGATAATCTTTGGCACTAACCTCAACACTGCTATTAGAAATATTTTTTGAATTGCTTGTATTACTAATATTGCTAACTATTTCTTTTATCATTTTTTCTAAAAGTTGTTCATCCATATTTTATCTCCTTATAAATTATTATAATGAAATTGATAGTTCTATAGGATCAGCATTGTCTACAACATGTTCAGTTTCTTTTATATGAAGCAAAGCTGCAATTGCCTGATATTTAGGACGAGCCATCTGATCATTACGAACAGGAACAGGAGTTGGAGATTCTCCTTTAGCATATTTAGCAGCATTTTTACCTATAGCTCTGAAAGTAGGCAAATCCAAAAGAGGCGCCTGAGGAAATAATTCAACATTACTTAAAGGAAGCAAATCTTTTTGGTGTATAACTGTAGTACCTTTAGACTGTATTCCTATACCTATTCCAGAACCGCTGTATTTGGCAGCTGCATTGGCTATAAATGATACATCTGATGTATGCAAGAAACGCAATATACGTGCCTTTAATCCTTCTTCTTCTATACCAGCTATTAATTCTCTTAATACTTGAGAATGCGGTATATGAACTATAGTTTCAGTCTGATGAAGTCCGAAAGAAGGAGCTAAACCTATTACTACTTCAGATTTATTTTTACCAACTTCAGCTTTTCCAAGCTCTTTGAAATTAAGAGGAGGAGGAGCCTGATGATTAGTACTTACATTAGGATTCGGATTGGAACTTACAGAAGTACTGCTGCTTGTATTATTATTTTGACTATTAATATTTTTTATAACTTCGCTAACTATCAATTTTAGAGTTTTTTCATCTATATTCATTACTTACTCCTTAAATAGAATCTGGGCTAATAGCATTAGGAATATTTTTAATCTCTTCCCAACGCTCTTTATTTATTTGATAACCTGTACCAGGACCCTGATAATCATTAACATCATTAACAGCACTAATAACATAACCGTTTCTATCAATGATAGCAGAAGTATGCAAATAGTCTCCAGCAACGCGTTGTTTTAACATATTCAAAACACTTTGAGCAACATCTTCAAAGCCTTTTCTATATAAAGCTTTAACAATATCTAAACCTGTTATTCCATTAGTAAGTATGCTTTGTGCTGCTTTTAAATCTTCTACAACATTTCTATCCGGCATATCTTTACTTCCATGTGCATAAGTTGCAGCTTCTACTTCTTCATCTGTGATTTCTGGGAATCCCAAATCAGCAAATATAGCCTGCATAGCTCTTGCAGCTTTATTTCTAACAGCTATTATTTCTTCTTCTTTTACAGGTCTTAATCCGCCGTCAACTTTCAAGTCTCTTTGTAATACATTGATATCATCAAAGTCTTCAGCATCAAAGTTAGAACCTGCAAACATATTGTCATAGTTAGGAGTAGAACTATAACCAGAGAATATAAAATCAGTACCAGGAAGGAACTGCATTAACATTCTTGCTGTTCTTCTTATATCTGAGTGAGAGAAAGTTTGGTCATTACCGGAAGCAACTTCCAAATCCAAACATTCTGTAATAAGGTTTTCAGCCAAAACTGCTCTGATACCGCTAGGAACTCCGCCCGGAACACCTATACAGCTTATAGAACCATTTTGCAAACCTTGTACTCCGGCACCTTTAGTGATGAATACACATCTAGCTTCCAAATAAAGCATAGATTTACCTTCAGCATATCCCATTTGTACTTCACTTCCTGTACCAGAAGTAAAACGCATTTTTAAACCGCGTGATGCATAAGATGAAGCTAAGAAAGCTTTAGAATATGGTGTATCATCTCCGTCTGTAAATACTCTTTCTGTTCCGTATACTGATATTGTTTCTGCATAACAAGTTAATCCTCTCATACCTAGCAGCAATTCAGTAGCCTCTTCTAATGAACATTGAGTAAGTATACCTGGTCTTCCAACCTGAGCACCTACCAATAAGCCTAAAGCATTAAAAGGAGCATAACGAACTATACCTACTGTAGTTTCTTCTTCATCAAAACCTCTAACAGCTGCTTCTGCCGCATCTGCTGCTATTTGTATTGGATTATCTTTTACATTAGTTACATGGCATTGATTGGAAGGAGTTTTTCTTGCTCTCATTTTCTGCAAAGCCATCATCATTTCAACAACATTCATACAGCTCATAACTTCTGATATTTTAGCAGGAGTTATAGATGTTGTTATAGGAATTATTTCACTTCTTTGTACATTAGGATCGCATAGCATAAGAGCTATTTTTTTAGAGTCAATATTCATAGCTTTTTCAGCATTCTCAATATTTATAGAATAATTAGCTATAAATGTATCTATAAAATCAAAATCTTCAGCCTTTTTACCATCAAGCTCAACTATTTTACCATTTACTATTTTAATGCTAGGTTTAGGATCATTAGGTCCGTCCATAGCTATAAGACCAACTTCAGGCCATTCGCCAACAAATCCGTCCTGATTTACTGGTCTGTTTCTTAATATTTCAAATCTTTTAGATTTCATGAGCTTCTCCTAATAATTAAATTATATATGACGGTCTGTCATTTTTAGGTGTAGAACCTAAAGTACCCAATAATTCGCAGCCTATTTCTCTAGCAGCTATTACAGCCTGTCTAACAGCTCCTGAATCACCGCATATTTGTAATATAACCTCATTTGAAAAACTAGTGCCGTTTGCCGGAGAAGCATATCCAACAACTTCTACATTAGCAGCTTTAACTGCAGTATCTGCCATAACTACACCTATAGCAGCAGGAGCACCAACACAAATTCCAAAAGCCTTACCTATTGGGGCACCAAATGCTTTGTTGCAGGCATAACTAGCTCTAGCAGTGTACTGAAGCTCTATATGTCCAGCCTCATTTCCGTAAACATCTCCGAAAGTTCTGTCCAAATCTTTTAAAGCAACCTCAACCGCGCGTCTTGAATCTGAAACATCATCTGAACCGAATATAATTAAATTACCATGACCTGCACCGCCTTTAGTATCGCGAGCTAATTGTATAGAAACAATTTCAGTATTAGTAGCTTTTACTGCCTCATCTGCTGCCAATATATGCGGACCTGCTCCTGTTCTTCCTCCTATAATACCAATAGAACGATATTTTGTTTCAAAATTCATTTTCTCCAATACACTTTTATCTACATTAGCAATAACAAGACCTATAGTATCTCCTATAGCAGTTCCTACAAACTCTATTGCTCTACTCATAAAAATTCCTCCTTAAAAATAATAAAATACAATTAATAGTTTTATTTTTTTAATACAAGTCAATGAATTAATATATATTAAGAGTAAATTTGAAACGAAAAATAGAAAATTATCAAAAAAATATACAATAAGTCATTGCTATACATAATAGTATAAACAATGAAATACTATTGTCAACAAAAAGAAATCACTTTTTTAAAAAAATGAAAAAATTTCAATAATTTGAAACAATATGTGAATTAATTTATTTAATTAAACAAATTAGAATAATTTTGAATTAATTAATAATTGTGAAAAAAAATTACTATAAAAAGATTTCCATTCCATGCTCCTCGACAGAAAAATAAACTATATATTGAAATATTCCGACTTACAGCTTTCTACATCCTACCTTCTCATCACCTCAATAGGCAACAATGGTTAACTAGGGTTCGCTACTGAATACGGCTACGGGCTAGTATAGGATTCTGACCTATTTCCTTCAATATACATATACATTATAATAAAAAAAATATAATAAATCAAGTTTTAATTTATACAAAATTATAATTAATTTGAAACATTATCAAAAAATAAAACAAAATTACCATCTTTTTAAAGAATTAGTCATATATTCAATTACATTTATATCATAAACATCATTTAATAATCTCATATCAAAATTATCTATATTTCCGAAATACATAGAACTTCCGTTTTTTAAAATCAATAATTTATCTGCAAAATTCAAAGCAGCATTTATATCATGAAGAACCGCTATAATACATCTCTTTCCATTTTTTACCCACTCTTTCAAATTATAAATTAATTCTATTTGGCTATTTAAATCCAAATGATTAGTAGGCTCGTCCATAAGTATTATACTTGGATCTTGAACTAAAGTTCTAGCTAAAAATATTCTCTGTAATTCACCGCCTGAAAGTTCTGTTATCAATTTATCTTTCAAATGCATTATTTTTAATTTTTCCATATAATAAATTACAAACTCCTTATCCTCTTTACTTGGCACTGATAAAAGTTTATCCTTATAGCTTGAATATCTTCCCATCATTATAGTATCATAAGCTGTATATCCAAAATATATAACAGACATCTGACTCATCATTGCTATAGTTTTATAAGCATCTATTTTTTTTATATCTTCATTATTAATAAGTATTTCTCCATCATCGAAATCTATTATCTTACATAGAGATTTTAACAAAGTGCTTTTTCCGCATCCATTAGGTCCTATAATACATAAACTTTCATTTGAATTGACATCAAAATATATATTACTCAAAACTTTTTTCTTATTTGAATAACTTAAAGATAAATTTTTAACTTCAACCATTTTATTTATTTTACTAATATCATTCATAACAAATCACATTCCTTTCATATTGCTGCTAGATATAAAAACATACAAAAAGAAAGGTGCCCCTATAACTGCAGTAACAATACCTATTGGAATATTAGCTCCTTGAACTATAATCCTTGAAAATATATCAGAAACATTCAATATTAATGCTCCAATTAAAGCAGACATAGGAAGTACAACTATATGCTTGGCTCCGAATATTTTTCTTGCTACATGAGGAGACACTAAATCTATAAAACCTATTATACCCGTAAATGCTACCAAAACGGCTGTTATAAATGATGAAATTAATATAAAAAATATTCTCATATTCTTAACATTTATGCCAAGTGATAAGCTAGTTTCATCTCCAAATGTCATTATATCTAATACGCTTGAGTATTTCATAAGAATAAGCAATGATATTAAAGTCATAAATATTATTATTAAAATATCCAATTTATTTCTCACAAATAAACTTCCAAGCTGCCAAAGTATTATTTGATTTGAATATTTAGGAAACATATATGATAAAAAACTCATTAAAGAACTTAGAAACAATGATATAACAATTCCGGCAAGTATTATAGAATTATTGCTCATATATTTATCTATCCTGTTTGAGATAAATAATATAAATAATATAGTGATAAAAGCAAACATCATTGATACACCTATAAACAAATATTGATTAAAAGATACACTCATAATTATAATCAATGCAGCCCCAAGACCTGCCCCTGATGATATACCCAAATTATATGCAGAGGCTAATGGATTTCTTAGTATTGACTGTATAACAACACCTGTTATAGATAATGAAGCTCCTACAAATAATGATAATATAGAATGCTGAAGTCTAATACCTATAATATCAGCATTTATTTTATTTATATTCATAATCTCGAAATTAAAAAATTTATATAATAAAATTACAAATACTTCTTTTGGATGTATAAATACGCTTCCTATACATATTGATAATACAGTAGAAATAATAACTAAAAGCAAAATTATTATAACTTTTTTAATCATTATACTAATTCCTAATTGCTTCAATATCTTTGTATTCATTAGGATAAGCATATTTAGCCATCATAATTAAAGCATTTACAATATTATGCGTAGGCAATGAACCTGAAACTATATAGTATACATCTTTATTTTTTACAGCATTTATATTCTGCCAAGATTCACGGCTTAATATTTCTTCTGTAGGATTATCTATATAGTGAACGCTTGTAAATATTATATCAGGATTAGAAAATAATACATTTTCTTCAGTAGTAGTTATCCAAGAATTTTTATCAGAAAATATATTCGACGCCCCTATAATATTTATCATATCATCTAAATAAACATTAGTTCCGAATGAATATAAATTAGGCAAAGCCGCTATTTCAAAATAAACTTTCTTTTTATTTTGTATGCTTTCACCTATAGCTCTAATATTTTCTATATTTTTGTCCATAATACTTATAATATTAGAAGCTTCATCACTTTTATTCAAAACATCGCCCAAAAAAGTTATATCATCTTCTATAGATTTTATAGTATAGCTATTTGGTATAACAGCAACACATATATCTGAAGCCTTTATAGAATCTAATGAGTTTTTTCCTGAAAATACACTGAAAGTATTAACAAAAATAATATCAGGTCTCATAGCTATCATTTTTTCTGAATCAGGATTAAGCATATCGAAAGCTGCTATATTTGATACATCAATATTATTAGTCTGTAAAATTTCTATTGAAGTAGAATCAGAAGCTGTTATCTTATCTGCAAGCCCTAATGCCAATATAACATCTGTGACGGAAGGAGACAAACATGCTATATTTTCTATTTTTTCAGGCACAACAATTTCATTTCCTGCCCTATCTTTTATAGATAAGTTTTTATTATTTGTATCTGCATTACTGCATGAAAATAAAAATATACTAAAAAAAGCAAATAAAAATATTCTAACTGTTTTCATAAAAAACTTCTTTAATTAAAAAATATTTTAACTGCAGAAGTATAAATCAAAGAATAGTTATTGTCAATTATTAATTTTCTGTTTTAATATTGCTTTCATTTATTATATAATCTGAAACTTCATTTGATAAATTTTCTATAAATAAAATTCTTTCATTAAGAGTATTTACAAAATAGTTATAAAATACCACAGTAGGTATAGCAATAATAAGTCCTGCTGCAGTAGTAAGAAGAGCATTAGCAATACCTGAAGCCAAAGCAGAAGGGTTTCCGCTTCCAGCAACTGATATTACAGCAAAGGATTGTATCATACCAAGAATAGTACCTAAAAGTCCAAGCAATGGGGCTACTGTTGATATTGTTGAAAGAGCCGAAATAAATCTTTCAAGTCTTGGGAGTTCTTTATTGGAGGCACTTTGCATAGCTTCTTTAGGCATATCAGAATTTTTAAGTCCTGACATCACAATATTTGCCAAAGGAGATTTTGATGTTTCGCATAAGGCAATTGCAGCTTTTAATTCTTTATCTTTTATTAAAGAAATAAGTTTAGGAGCCAATGAATTATCCTGAGATTTTATTCTAGTAAAATAAATAAATCTGTCAATTATTATTGTTAATCCCAATATTGAGGATATTAAAAGTCCTATCCAACAAACCATCATAGCTGAATTTAAAAGACTTTCAGAACCGAATATACCATTCATATATATAAATGCCTCATTAAAATGTCATTATTTGTTAAAACATTATAATTGTAAGAATATAAAAAATCAATAGAAATATTCTTCAATATAAAATTAAATTTACATTTAATAATAAGCATTTTTAATATTTAAACTAGAAAATATAATTCGTAACATATTATAATTTATCTTAAATAATAATTTTAAATAGTATTTAACTATGATTTTTTATTTATAAAAATTCTTGACTTTTTTATTATCAATAGTATAATAATATGCAAATATTAAACAGTTTTAGGAAAAATAAAAATGTATAATATAGTTTTTTATATAAAAAATTATCTCTCAAGGCGTTAAGCCTCCATTCATTTCATTCACATATTAAAATAAATTTCTCAAAAATAAAAGCAATTATATATTATTCTTTATAAATATTATTATAGGAGTGTTTTATATGATAAAAGTATCTGTTATAGGTGCTACAGGATATGCAGGTGCAGAATTAATAAGATTATTATTATCTCATAGCAAAGTAGAATTAAAAAATTTATCTTCAAAAAGTTTTGTAGGAAAAAGTATAAATGAAGTATATCCCAATTTAAATAAAAACTTAGATAAACTATTATTAGATGAAAATGAAATATTTGAAGATACCGATGTTCTATTTGCTTCACTTCCTGCAGGTTTAAGCGATGATATTGCAAATAAATGTTTTGAAAAAAATATTTTGTTTATAGATTTAGGTGCTGATTTTAGATTGGAAGATGAAGAAGATTATAAAAAATGGTACGGCAAAGAATATAAATATAAAAATCTTCATAAAGAAGCAATATATTCAATACCAGAAATAATTAAATATGATAATGTATACGGTAAAAAAGAATTAAAGAATGCAAAAATTATAGGAAATCCTGGTTGCTATCCTACTTCTATAGGCTTAGCATTGGCTCCTGCTTTGGTGAATAAATTGATAATAAAAGATGATATTATAATCGATTCTAAATCAGGTGCTACAGGTGCAGGACGGGAATTAAAATTAAATACTCACTTTACAGAATGTAATGAAGCATTTGCACCGTATAAAATCGCAGAACATAGACATACTCCGGAAATAGAACAGACATTATCAAATATATACGGAGAAGATATAAAAGTAACTTTTGTACCTCATTTGCTTCCATTAAATAGAGGAATAGTTTCAACAATATATGCCAAATTAGAAAATAAAAATGATACATTAGAAAATATACATAATATTTATAAAGAGTTTTATAAAGATTCATCATTTGTAAGAGTGCTTAATATTGGAGAGACAGCAAATTTAAAATATGTTAAATATTCAAACTACTGTGATATATCTTTGCATATTGACAGCAGAACAAATAAATTAATAATAGTATCGGCAATAGATAATATGGTAAAAGGAGCAGCAGGACAGGCAATACAAAACATGAATATAGCATTAGGCCTAAAAGAAGATGAAGGACTTAATTTTATTCCTCCAGCTTTTTAATATAATTAGTTGGATTAACTTAAAACTATAAACGAGCATCTGATAACCGACGAAGGAAATTGTCAGATGATTAAAAGCGAGTTTATAGCTAGCAACAATAATAAAATAATTTTAACGCTATAAACGAACATCTGATAAGCGACGAAGGAAATTGTCAGATGATTAAAAGTAAGTTTATAGCTAGCAACAATAATAAAATAATTTTAACGCTATAAACGAGCATCTGATAACTGACGAAGGAAGTTGTCAGATGATTAAAAGCGAGTTTATAGCTAGCAACAATAGGAGATTAAATAGATGACAAACATTAAACAAATTGAAGGCGGTGTATGTTCTGCTAAAGGTTTCAAAGCAAATGGAGTACATGCTGGTATAAAAAAGAATAGTGAAAAAAAAGATTTAGCAATAATTTATAGTGAAAGTTTATGTTCAGCAGCCGCTGTTTATACACAAAATAAAGTATGCGGAGCAAATATCATTGTAAGCAAAGAGCATTTAAAAGATGGTAAAGCAAAAGCAGTTATATGCAATTCTGGAAATGCTAATACCTGCAATAAAGACGGAGTTGAAAAGGCAAAGGAAATGTGTAAACTCGCAGCTGATGTATTGGGTATTGATGAAAAAAATGTAGCAGTTGCTTCTACAGGTGTTATAGGAGTTCCTCTTAATATAGAGCCTATACAAAAAAATATGAAAGTATTAATAGATAATTTAGGACATTCTAAAGAGCATGCTCAAAATGCAGCAGCAGCCATAATGACTACAGATACAACTATGAAAGAAATTGCTTATGAATTTGAAATAGACGGAAAAAAAGTTCATATCGGAGGTATGTCAAAAGGAAGCGGTATGATTCACCCTAATATGGCTACCATGCTTGCATTTGTAACTACAGACTGCAATATTACAAGTGAAATGTTGCAAAAGGCTTTAAGCGAGGATGTTAAATCTACATATAACATGATTAGTGTTGACGGAGATACTTCTACTAATGATATGTGCGTAGTGCTTGCTAATGGAGAAGCTCAAAATAATATAATAGATAAAGAAGATGATAATTATAAAATATTTTGTAAAGCATTAAATATGACAAATACTTATTTATCAAAACAGATGGCTAAAGACGGAGAAGGTGCTACAAAATTAATAGAATGCGAAGTTATAAATGCAATCGATATGAAATTAGCTAGAAAAATAGCAAAATCTGTAATCACTTCAAATTTAGTAAAAGCTGCTATGTTCGGATGCGATATGAATTGGGGAAGAATTTCATGTGCTATAGGGTATACAGAAGACGCTGATTTTGATATTAATAAAGTATCTATTAATGTAGGTTCTAAATACGGCGAGATGAATGTTTATAAAGACGGATACGGGGTAGAGTTCAGCGAAGAAGAGGCTTTGAAAATATTAAAAGAAGATGAGATAAAAATTACAATAGATATGAACTCTGGTACAAGTAAGGCTGTTGCTTGGGGCTGTGATTTAACTTATGATTATGTAAAAATTAATGGCTCTTACAGAAGTTAATAATATAAAGGAAATAAAAATGGAAAATATTTCAAATAGAGATAAAGCGTTTATATTAAATCAGGCTCTTCCTTATATACAAAAATACACAGGAAAAACCGTTGTTATAAAATACGGCGGAAGTGCTATGGAAAATCCAGAATTAAAAAAGAAAGTTATGACTGATGTTGCACTTTTATCTACAGTTGGTATAAAGGTTATAGTGGTTCATGGCGGCGGTAAAGATATCACTGCGGTACTCAATAAAATAGGCAAAGAATCTAAATTCATAAACGGACTTAGATATACTGATAAAGAAACTGCAGAAGTAGTAAAAATGGTGCTTGCTGGAAAGGTTAATAAAGATTTAGTGGCTTCTCTTGAAAACTCAGGCGGTAAATGTTTAGGTATATGCGGTATTGACGGAGGTATGTTTAAAGTAAGTAAATACAAAGGAGATGATGATTTAGGATTTGTAGGTGATGTTGATGAAGTGGATACGGATTTATTAAATACAATTATAACAAATAAATATATTCCAATAGTTGCAACTATAGGATGCGACAATGAAGGAAATGTATATAATATCAATGCTGATACTGCCGCTGCTAAAATAGCAGAAAGCCTCAAAGCAGAAACCTTAATATATATGACAGATACTCCGGGACTTTTAAAAAATAAAGATGATGAAAGCTCTTTAATAAATCAGATAAATATTAAAGATATAGATAATTTAATAAAAGACGGTACTATATCAGGAGGAATGATACCTAAAGTTAAGCATTGTATAGATGCAGTTGAAAATGGAGTATCAAAAGTATTTATAATAGACGGAAGATTATGTCATTCCTTGTTAATAGAAATGTTTACCGATGAAGGTATAGGAACTATGTTTTATAAAGACTAAAAATAGTAATGAGTAAATAAAATAAAAATGAGGGTAAAAATATGCCATGCAAAAAAACAAATAAACAAAATACTGAAAATAATGAAAAGTCAAAACTAAAAAAAGAATATATAAATAACAGTAAAAAATATGTTGCTAATACTTATGCCAGATTTGATTTGGTTTTAGAATCTGGAAGCGGTGCTAAATTAAAAGATATTGAAGGAAAAGAATATATTGATTTAGGAAGCGGAATTGGGGTTAATAGCATAGGATATGGTAATAAAAGCTGGATTAATGCTGTAGCTAATCAGCTAAAAACTCTTCAGCATACTTCTAATTTGTACTATACAAAACCTTATATTGATTTAGCTAAAAAACTATGTACTATAACAAAATATGATAAAGTATTTTTCTGCAATTCTGGTGCTGAGGCTAATGAAGCTGCTATAAAATGTGCAAGAAAATACTCTTTTGATAAATACGCCAATAATGATAAAGAATATAAAAGAAATAAAATAGTAACATTAAAAAACTCTTTTCATGGCAGAACTATGGCTACACTATCTGCTACAGGTCAGGAAGTTTTTCATAATTACTTTTTTCCATTTTTGGAAGGATTTTCATTTGCAGAGGCAAACAATTATGAAGATACTGTTTCAAAATTAAAAGATAATGCTTGTGCTATAATGCTTGAACTTATACAGGGAGAGGGCGGAGTTATACCTCTTGATAAGGAATATGTGCAGAAAGTACATAAATACTGCGAAGAAAATGATATACTTTTTATAGTTGATGAAGTACAAACTGGAGTTGGAAGAACAGGTAAATTTTTATGCTCAGAGCATTTCGGTATAAAACCAGACATAACTACATTAGCTAAAGGTTTAGGTGGAGGACTTCCTATAGGGGCAATACTTATGGGTAAAAAATGTTCTGATGTATTTAATAATGGAGATCATGGTTCTACATTTGGTGCTAATCCTATAGTGGCAAGCAGTGCTTTGGAAGTATTAAATATCATAAACAAAGACCTATTAAAAGAAGTAAGTAAAAAATCAAAGTATATAAAAGATAAATTAATGAAACTTGATAATGTAGAAAGTGTTGATGGTATAGGTTTAATGCTAGGAATAAAACTTAAAGAAGGTTTGAATGCCAAAGAAATAGTAGAAAAATGTATATCTAAAGGTGCTATTCCATTAACTGCCAAAACAAAAATAAGACTTCTTCCTCCTCTTACAATAACAGAAAAAGAATTAGAGAAAGCGGTTTCTATACTTTGTGAATGTATAGGATAATAATATAATTTTGTTTTTATAAAATAAAAGTGCATTATAATTAATTTTATTAGCAATAATAAAAAAAATAATATAATATATTATTATGAGTAAAGTATTAAAACAATCAAAGGCAGTTCTTATTACTGCACTAATGTATAATGACATAGATATATATAATTGTGTATTAGAAAAACTTATTAATAATTTCGGGGAAATTGAAATTATAAGTGATGAATATTTATTTTCGCATTCTGTTTATTATAAAGAAGAGATGGGTGAATCACTAAATAAGCGATTTATAGTTTTTAAAGATATGATAGAAAGAGACTACATAAGTGATGTAAAAAAAATAACAGATAATATAGAAAAAGAATATTCAGATGAAAACAATAGAAGAAAAATTAATATAGATCCTGCAATATTGACTTTGGAAAATTTTATTCTAGTTACAAATAAAAACTTTACGCATAGGATATATTTAAAAGAAGGAGTATTTGCAGATTTAACTCTCATATATAAAAAGAAAAAAGGATATACTGAATTAGAATGGACTTATGCTGATTATTCAAGCGATGAAACAAAAAGGTTTTTAAATAAAATAAGAGAGCTTTTCTACAATAGACTTATAGAAAGCTCTCCATTTGGTTCTAATTGGAAATAATTTTTAAGAATCTTTTATTCCGGCTATTCTTACAAACTCTTTATCCCATACACCGATATGTTCTATTAAAAGTTTAGCTAGAAGCTCAGCAAAATCAATAGCAACTTTTTTCCAATCGCTGCTTGATTTAAATGCTTTATATTGATCATCAATAGCTCTTTCAAATCTTCTATGTTCTTCAAAATGTTCTTTAATTTTATGATATTTATCTTTATGTGCAGCCTGTATTTTCTGCTCTTCAGCAAAGTGATATTTAGTGTAATCAATAGCACCTCTAAATGCTTCATCAACATCTTCTTTTACACCATTATATAAAGCAGCATGAACTTTATTAGCATATTCTATAATTTTTACATGCTGACCATCTATAATTTTATTATGAGTATAATACTGATCAAGCCATTCTAATTTTCTAGCACCAATCTTAAAGAAAGACATAGCATTGGACAACTGCTCCATCTGATCTTCAAGTTCTTTAGATGATTCATGCATAGAAGAAACCAATGTACTATTATCTTGAGTTTGTGCATCCATACTAGACATAGCACTATTTATACTATCTATACCTATTAACTGTTCTTTAGTAGTATTAGCCATATCAGCAATAACTTTTGTAGTTTCTTCAATTTTACTTTCTATATCTTCAAATAAAGTTCTAGACATATTGGCAGAATCAGTTGCTTTTTTTACCTTATCATTACTTTCTGTAATAAATGAAGTGATATTATTAACAGAACTTTGAGTAGTCTGTGCCAAATTTCTAACCTCAGAAGCAACAACGGCAAATCCCCTGCCCTGCTCTCCTGCTCTTGCTGCCTCTACTGAAGCATTCAAAGCCAGTATATTAGTCTGAAAAGCTATATCTTCAATAAACTTTACTAATCCGCTAATCTTTTGACTATATTCAAAAGCCTGACTAGTATTTTGAGCGGTTTCTGCAATAATGCTTCCGGCTTCTTCTACAGCAGTCCTTGCATCTGTCATCATATCATTAATAATAGAAGCATTCTCTGCTGTTTTCTTTATGGTACTTGATATCTCTTCTGTAGCTTCAGCTGTCTTTTCTAAATCTGATGCCTGATTCAAAGTTCTTGAAGCCAAATCTTTATTTGAATATGATAGAGAATATGCTGTCCTCTTAGTCAAAGCAACATTTGAATTAGCTACATCTATAATATCTCTTATAGATGTTTTTATATTATCAAAACTTTTTATTAATTCTCCTGTTTCATCTTTTCTGCCTAAATATTCATTATTTACCTCAAAAGTTAAATCTCCTTCAGATATTAAATTTGCTAATCTCAAAGCCTCTTTTAAAGGAGATGTTAATCTTCTTGTAAATGCTACAATAACAAGAGTTACAATTATTATTATAGCTATTCCAAATAATATAGAGAATATAATAGTTTTTCCTAGTGAAGAATATAACTCATTTTGTAAAATAGTTATTATGATGTACCAATCTGTATTATCTACATTGTAGTATGACATTAAATATTTTTGATTATCAGAAATATCCTTATAATGAGTAATACCATTTTTATTTTTTAAAACCTCGTCATAAGGAAGATAACTTTCTGCTGTAGTTAAAATTTTATTCTTGTCATTATGAGCTAATATTTTTTTATTTCCATCTATTATAGAGATTTTTCCGCTTTCTCCTATTTTCACATTTAATATGTATCCGTTAATCAAATCTCCCCAATCTACATTTCCAGATAATACCCCTAGAACTCTGCCTGTATTATCTTTTATTCCTGCCCATACTCTATAAGTAGGATTTCCTGTAGCAACTGATTTGCTTACACTTGCCTCTCCTCCTAAATTATATCCGCCAGATACAAAAGCCTTCCAACCTTCATCATTTCTATCCATAGTTACATTATTAAGAATGCCATTCTCAGAATCTATTATAGCATTTCCATTTAAATCTAATAATATAAAATTGATGAATGAATTTTTTGAAGTCTTGAAATACTTCAAAGCTTCTTCAGCTCTAAGTTTTAAAGTTTCATCCCCAGGATTTAATAAAAAATTTATTAATGATTCAGAGGTAATAAAATTTCCCATAGAAGAATAATTATCCTCTAACCAAAGATTAATTAAATTTTTATAAGAAATAGATGTTGATTCAAATCCGCTATCAACAGCATCATCTATAGCCTTTGTACTAAAAAATAATACAACCCCAACGCTAAGCAATATAGATATAATTATAGCAGTTATAAACAAAACAGGTATTTTAAATCTTAAACTATATATTTTCATACTTTCTCTCCGAAGTATATTTTTAATTATAATGTAGAATAATAACACTTATAGAAATAAATTTCAATATAATACAATAATCTTATAAGTAGTAATTATCAATAAGTATATATAATTATCCCTTACTAAAATAATTATATAATAAAATATAATAAAAGTTTTTCATATTGCAAAATTTTTTATAAATAATATCGTATATATATAAAATTTTATTACTATATTCCAGCTATTTTTACAAATTCTTTATCCCAAACCCCTATATGCTGAATAAGCCATTTACTTAAAATATTTGCCATATCCAAAGCCGTATTTTTCCAATCACTAGCATTATTTAGCTCTTTAATTTTTTTATCAACTAAATTTTCAAAACTTCTATGCTGTTCAAAATGTTCCTTAATCTTTTTGTATTTATTAGAATTAGCATTTTGAAGTTTCTCTTCATCGGAAAAATGGTATTTGGTATAATCTAAAGTCATATTAAAGATATTTTTTACTCTATCTTTATCATTTTCATAAATAGCAGAGTATATATCATTAATAAAGTTAATCAATTTCATATGCTGTTCATCTATATGAGCATTATTAGTATTATAATTATCCGACCAATCTATATGATGAACACCTGTTTTAAAGAAACTTATGGCACTGAAGAAATTATTAGTTTGTTTTTCTAACTCTGAAGACGAATTTTTCATAAGCTCTACTAAATTGGCATTATCTTTAGTCTTCACATCTATACTAAGCATAGAATTATTAATTTTAGAAACATCTTCATGCTGCCTGTCTATCCTTACAACCATATCCTGCATTATATTAGTAGTATTTTCTATTTTCTTTTCTATCTCCACAAATAATTTTTGCGACATATTAGCAGAATCGGTAGCTTTTTTTATTTTATCATTACTATCTTCTATAAGTAAAGTGATATTTTTGGCAGATTCCGAAGTGCTTTGTGCCAAATTTCTAACCTCAGAAGCAACGACAGCAAATCCCCTTCCCTGCTCTCCAGCCCTAGCAGCCTCTACAGAAGCATTTAACGCCAATATATTAGTCTGAAAAGCTATATCCTCAATAATCTTTATAATATCACCTATCTTCTTACTAGATTCAAATACAAGTTCAGTATTTTTAGCCGTATCAAATATTATAGCTCCGGCATTATTTATTTCATCTCTGGCATCCATCATACTTTCACTCATAGATTTCATATTACTTGTAGATTCATCTATAGCCATAGAAATATTTTTCATAAACTCTGTTGTTTCATTTATATCTGAAGCCTGAGATATTGTTCTCTCAGATAGATCTTTATTAGAATAATAGAGACTATATGCAGTTCTTTTTGTCTGTGAAATATTAGAGTTTACTACTTTAATGATATCTTTTATAACTTTTTTCATTTTATTAAAGCTATTTAAAATATCTCCTATTTCATCTTTTCTAGTTAAATATTTCTCTGATATAACACTAGTTAAATCACCATTAGAAATACTTTCTGCCTCTTTAACTGCTTCTTTAATAGGATACATAACATGCTTACAGAATAGCCAGATTACAATTATGGAAATAATACTAAGAACTATTCCTACTGCAATAGGAAGTATAAGCATAAACTTAACAGGATTATAAAGTTCGCTTTCAGCTATAGTTACAACTATATACCAATGAGGATAGATAATAGTATTAAAATAAAGCATATAAAGTTTACCGTCATTGTCTTTATAATGTTTTATTCCTGTTTTAAGATCTGTAATATCTTTTAAAGGTTCAAATTCAGAAAGACTAGTAAATACTTTAGTTTCATCTTTAGAAGCTATTACATTCTTATTTTCATCTATTATGATAATATTTCCTGTTTCTCCGTATTTATAATTAGATATAGAATGACCTATAAAATCAGCCCAATCAATATGATATGATAATACTCCAATTATATCACCATTAGCATCATTTATATCCGAATACATTTTAAACACAGGCTTTCCTGTTATAGCCGACTTAGAAATCCATATTCTTTCATTTTTGGTATTATTTCTATAAGAATAAAAATCAGAATCAGAGCCATGATTATAAGCCATTAAGCTTCCGCCTTCTGAATCCAGCAAAACTTTTCCATCTGTATCTAAAATTACAAAATGAAGTGAGGATTTCCTATAATTTTTAAATGCTGAAAGACTATCAGCTGCCATTTGAGTATTTTCTTCTGTCCTATCCAATAAATAATTGATAATACTTTGATTTGTAGAAAAAGAATCTACCCTTGATTGTTGTTCTTCTATCCATAGATTAACCGTACTTTCATAAGCAACGGCTGTTGTTTCAAATCCATTTTGAGCCGCTATATCAACGGACTTCAATGATATTAAAAACATTATAACAGTTATTACAAATATTGATAATGTAATAGAAAGTCCCATAATAAGCGGTATTTTAAATGTTAAACTATTAAGTTTCATTATTAAAACCCTTATTATAAAATATTATAATACATTATATCATATTATAAAATTAAATCAAATCATAACTATCTTAATAAATTCAAAGCATCTTTAGGTAAATTATTAGAATGTACAAGCATAGCTAAAGCAGACTGCGATTTTATTGAGCTTATAGCTTCAAAAATAGAAGCTTCAGCTACATCTCTATCCATTTTTTTACTGCCGTAAGCTATAACATTTTCATAAGAAGTCATAAGTCCTTGAATATATGTATTAAATCTATTTTTATAAGCTCCTAAATCAGATCTTTGTTTAATAACATATCCGATCGCTTCATCTATTATTCCTATGGTTCTATTTGCTTTGCTTACAGAAGATACAGAAATATAACTGTTGAGTTCATTTTTCAATTTCAAAGAATTGGCTGTCATTGTGGCAATATAAATTCTTTTTCTCTGATCTCTGCTTGGTCCTATATGAATCCACATACTTGCTGATGCATTAACAGTATTTGAAAATCTTCCTGTAAATATATTTAAAGTATTAAATTGTGCTTGACTTGCTACCCTATCTATTTCATCTATTAAACTTGATACTTCTGCCTGAATATATGCTCTGTCAGAATTATTGTATATTCCATTTGCAGCTTTTACTGATAATTCTCTAATACGCTGCAATATATTTATTGTTTCATCCAAATATCCGTCAGCTGTCTGTATAAATGATATTCCGTCCTGAGTATTTTTTTCGGCACGAAGTATATATCTTCTCTGCACTAAAGGTCCTTTATCGCCTGCAAATAAACTAGGAAATTTTTTCTTATGCTCAGTTGAATTAACTTTTAAATATCTGTTTGCCCTAATTGCATTAATATTATTTGTTATTATCATAAAAAACCCCAATTATTCATTAATTTATTTAATAATATTATAATACATAAAGAATATTTTCAATAATTTATTTATTATTATCGGTATTAATTATAGAATTTTATTATATCATTAAGTAAAATAAAACTTTTAATATTATTTTATTTTTATAAATGTAATTTTTTTAGGTTTATAATATAATTAAAATATTAAAAATAAATCATTATTAGTGAAATGAATAACTATAATATAAAAAAATTAGCTATACTTCATCCTACTTTCGGATATAACGGCGGTGCTGAAAATGTAATACTTTCATTTTCAAAGTATTGTCATAATTTAAATATAGAAATAACCATATATACATATAAACTAAGGAATAATATTCCAAACTATATAAAACAGATAAAAACAGATATAAAATTAAATCCCTTTATCTTTAATAAAACCTCTAAATTTCTAGCAAATGAATTAAAGAATTATGATGCTGTTTTAATACATAATTTTCCGGCATCTATATTCTTTGGACTTGCATCAAAATATGCACAAAAAAATAATATTAAACTTCCAAAAAGTTTTTGGTATTGTCATGAGCCTAGTGTAAGACTTTACGGATATGATGATGAAAGCTATAAAAAACTTCAAAACACATGGGATATAATTGCAAGATACACAATGCATTTAGATAGATTAGGAATAGAAAAAATAAATTATATAATGTCAAACAGCATAAGAACTAAAGAGGCAGTAAAAAGAGTTTATGATAGAGAAGCAGAAGTCATATATCCTTGCATATCTGATGCAGAAAATATTATGACCATTAATAAAGGAAAACATTTTCTATACATAGGAAGAATAGAAAAACCTAAAAACTTGGAAAAAGCTATCATTGCATTTAAATCATTTATTGAAAAAATAGAAGATAAAGAATTAAAATTCATAATAGCAGGAAAAGGAAGACATGAAAACTATTTAAAAAAACTCACAGAAAAAATAAATATGCATAATAATATTATATTCAAAGGTTTTGTAACTGATGAAGAAAAAAGAGAATTGATGAATAAAAGCTATGCACTAATAATGCCAGCCGTTAATGAACCATTTGGACTTACTGTGATAGAAGCATTATATTCTTCATGCATATCTATAATATCAAATAAATCAGGAGTATATGAAGCAGTTAAAGATTTATCTATTAGCTGTGATATGGAAAATACAAATGAAATAGAAAACTCTATACTACTTGCATATAATGATAAAAATATAAAAAATAATATTATAAACGCTTCAAAATCAATATTAAATCTATTTACAGTATCATCATATAGTGAAAATGTAATAAAATATATAGTAAATCACTTGTAATATTTTTAATATGTATTATAGTTATAATTAACTATGTATCATTTTATAGTTAAATAGTTATAATTAATTATGGAGAGATTATGAAAAATTATACATCTATACCTAGTGCATTTTTTGAAACAGTTAAAAATATGCCTCAAAGTCCAGCTTACAGATATAGAGATAATAACGAAGAAAAAATTACAATCACATATAAAAAACTTTATGATAAAGTAAATGCTATTGCTAAGGCATTCGATGTTAAAGGATTATCAAAAAAACATGTTGCAATATTCTCGGAAAATAGAATAGAATGGTTTATATCAGATATGGCACTTTTAGCATTAGGTTCTGCTGATGTTCCAAGAGGCATAGACTCTACATCTGATGAATTAAATTATATAATAGAACATAGTGAATCCCAAGCTGTTCTAGTAGAAAATGAATATGTTTTTAACAAGATAAAAAAGCATCATAAAGATTTATCATTAATAGTTTTTCTCGACAGTTCTAAACATGATCCTGATAATAATATATACTCTTTTGAAAAGTTTTTAGAACTTGGTGAAGAAAGTTTAAATGGAGATGAAGAGTTTGCCGTAAAAAAGGCATCAAAATTAACTAATGAAAGTACAGCAACTATAATATATACTTCCGGAACCACAGGAAAACCAAAAGGTGTCATACTCACACATGGAAATATACTTCATAATATAAGAGTTCTTCCGGATATCATAAAATTACAGCCGGGGGAAAAACTTCTCACTATACTTCCGATTTGGCATATATACGAGAGAACAATATCTTATGTAACAGCAATAACAGGTTGTTTTACCGCTATTACAAATAAAAGATATTTAAAAAATGATTTCACAGAAGAAAAACCGGATATATTTATTTCTGTACCTGCAATATGGGTTAATATATATAATACTGTAATGAAAAACATAGACAGAAAAGGCACAATAGCTAGAAATCTTGCAAAATTTTTCATAAAAAGATCTTTAAAATATATAAGAAGTCTAAGGTTTCAGAATGATTTAGTTTATTTATTAGGAGAAGAATCTAAAGCCCATAAAAAATCAGAGTACAGTATAGGAATGTTTGATCCTATTTACCATAAAATGGCAAAAAAAATGGTATATAGTAAAATATTAGAATTAACAGGCGGTAAAATGCGTCTTACTATATCAGGCGGCGGAGCTTTACCTATGTACATAGAAGACTTTGTTGAAGCTGTAGGAATAAATTTGGTTGTAGGATGGGGTATAACAGAAACTTCTCCTGTTGTTACATTGAGATCCCCTTATAAAAATTACAGAGGAACTTGCGGTGCTCCAATACCAGAGGTGAAAATAGAAATTAGAGATAAAGAAGGAAATATTTGTAAAGATGGAGTTATGGGAGTATGCTATATAAAAGGTCCTAATATTTTTAAAGAATATTATAAAGATCCTGAATTAACTAAACAGGCAAAAGTTGATGGATTCTTTAACTCTGGAGATTTAGGAGCATATACTCAGCAAGGTGAAATAGTATTGACAGGAAGAGCAAAAGAAACAATAGTTCTGCTTACAGGTGAAAATGTGGAGCCTCAGCCTATAGAAAATAAAGCATTAGAATCGCCTTATATTTATCAAATCATGCTTATAGGACAAGATAAAGCTTCAACAGGTGCTATCATAGTTATAAATAAAGAAAACATAAAAGAATATTTTGATAAACATAAAATTTCTTATGATGAAAATACACTTTCCTCTTCAAAAGATGTTTATAAATTAATAAGAGAAGAGTTAGATAATTTAATTAACTATAAGAACGGTTTCAGACCTTATGAAGCTATAGCAAAAATGATAATCACAGATGAAGAGTTCACAATAGAAAATGGACTTCTCACTCAGTCTTTAAAAATAAAAAGAGCTAATGTTATGGAAGCATATAAAGATAAAATAGATTCTTTATATGACAGAATTAAATAATTCCTAATTCATTTATAATTTTTATATACTGATGTATAAAAAATTTATTTTTAATGTATAATAAAAATAAAAATTTAGGAAAATAAATAATGTTCATAACAAGTAAAAATGCAATAGTTGAAGCTATTTCAAAAGATTTAGTAAAAACTTTATATATAAAATTTCCAATTTCTAAAAGAGAAAAAGATATTATCAAATTAGCTGAAAAAAAGAAAGTATCAATTAAAAATGTTGATAAAAATGAAATGGAAAAAATTGTAGGAAAAATATATTCTGTAGCAGCAGATATAGATGAAAATGCTGAGATAGGAATAGAAAGTTTTATAGAAAAAGCATTTGAAAAAAGAGAAAATCCTTTAATATTCATATTAGATTCTATAACTGATGTTCATAATTTAGGTGCTATAATAAGAAATGCATATTTTTTTGATATAGCAGGAATTGTAATGCCGAAAGATAACTCTGCCCCTATTAATGAAAAGGTTTATGAAATATCAGAAGGAGCAGCATATCATTTGCCGATATCTATAGAAACTAATTTAAATAGAGTTATAGATTTTATGAAAGATAAAGGTTTTTGGATATATTACGCTAGTGAAAAAGGTGAAACCTCATTAGAAGATTTTAAATTTAACTCTCCTACTGCAATCATATTAGGTAATGAACATAGCGGAGTTAGAGATATATTAAAAAAAAATTCAGACGGAAGTGTTATCATAAATTCTTCTACGGATTTTGATTCTCTGAATGTATCTGCAGCATCTGCAGTCATAGGTTATGCTTATTCTATTTACAAATAGATATTATTATTATTTTATTAATATTAATTAATATTGTTATATAATAATGTATATATAGATTTTTTTACTTGCAATAATAGTAAAAAAGTATATATTAAATATATAGGATATAAAATTTAAGGCATAATATATGGAGATTTAAGATGCCTATAGCACCTTTAGACTTGCAACAATTATATATGCAGCAATCGCATATAGGCCGTATGGAGCATGTAAGAATGGCTGCAAAAACTATTGCAATGCAGTCGGAAGATAGAGATATACATAGAGATTCATATATAAAAGATTCTACTGTTGTAAAGTCTGAAAACATATCTGATGAAACTAAGGTTAAAGAAAAAAAAGATGAGCAAAGACCAAAAGATCATGGATATATGTCATATAGAAAAAAGAGTAAAAAAAGAATGGCAGATAATATTGATAATGATGATGAAAAAAATAATATTATAGAAATAGAAGAGGTTTCAGCAACAGAGAAAACTAAAGGTTCAAGAATAGATTTTTTAGGATAATTAATCTAATTATGCAAATTGTAATATCTATAATCATTAATATAGTTATATTGGCAGTTACCCTACCGCTATTTTATATTTATATAGTTTCAAAAGCTAGGGAAAGACTAGAAAAAGAAACTATGTCAAAGGCTAGAGAAGAAATAGAAGCTTTAGTAAAAGAATTTAATAATATAGCTTTATCAAGAATATCAATATTAGAGGATTCCATAGTAAGAGCAAACAGATTGGTAAAAGAGTTAAATAATTTTCAAGATAATAAAAAAGATAATGATATTAATAATGCAGTTATAACAGTAAAAGAAGATATAAAAAAAGATATAGAAGAAAATATAAATAAAAAAGAAGAAAAAAAACTTGATGTTTCAATTCAAGAATCTAATAATACAGAATCTAATATAGTGATGAACAATGAAAATAAAAATAAGAAATTAGATATAAGAGTAGAAGATAATAATATAAAAATAAACTCTAAAATAGAAACAACCGAAAAAGAAAAAAATGCAGAAATAAAACCTAAACCTAAAAAAAATAACATAGATACCGCAGCTAAAGCAATAGATGATGAAGCAAGAAGAGAAGTTATAGAAAAATTAAGAAATAAATTAGACAGAACTATTAAGACAAATATGGCAATATATGATAAACCTATAGAAGATAAAACTATAGCATTAGTTAATGAACCATTAGAAAATACAGTAAAAAATTCTAATAAGAATGAAGATATAATCAAACTATACAAAGAAGGTTTAAGCAAAGAAGAAATAGCCAAAAAATTAAATTGTTCTATAACTGAAATAGATATAGTAATAGATTTAAATATGGATTGATTAGTTAATAATTATCATAAAAAACCGCCTATTAAAATTAATTAACAAGCGGCTTTTTTTATATTATGATAACTTTATGCGTCTGTTTTTACAACTTTTTTCTTATAGATTGTATCAACTATAACACCCAAAGCATTATCACCGGATACATTACAAGCAGTACCGAATGAGTCTTGAGTAATATATAAAGCAACCATTATAGCACTTAAAGGACTGTCCGGACCGCCAAGCCCAACCATATAAAGGAAAGGTAAAGCTGTCATTATTGAACCGCCAGGAGCACCAGGAGAAGCTATCATAGCTATACCAAGCATAGCAATGAAAGGAAGTACTGTAGTGTAAGTTATAGGTATTTGATGCATTAAGCATACTGCAGTGGCACAGGCTGTAATTGTTATCATAGATCCTGCCATATGTATATTAGCACAAAGAGGTACTACAAAGTTTCTTATTTGTTCAGATATTCCATCTTTTTCAGCACATTGTAAATTTACAGGTATTGTAGCAGCTGATGACTGAGTACCTAAAGCTGTTGCATATCCTGCTATTTGGTTTTTCATAAGCATAAAAGGATTTTTCTTTCCTATTGTACCAGATACTAAGAATGCTATTAATAAATAAAGTAAATGCATTATTATTACCACTATAAATACTTTCCATAATATACCTAAAATTACAAAAGTTTTTCCAGATCTAGTCATATCTACAAAAGTACCGCAAATATAAAGAGGCAAAAGAGGAATTATAGATACGCGTAAAACTTTATCTATTATAGTTGATAATTCTTTAAAAACATTGTACAAATAATCACCTATTTCTTTTCCTCTCATAGTAGAAATACCAAGTCCTATTATGAAAGCAAATAAAACTGCAGCTAAAGTATCTAATAGAGGGGTTACTGTTATTGATAGATAAGGTGCAACAGAATTTCCAGCAGCAGCAGCTATTCTTTCAATATCATCAGGATTCATAAAACTAGGAAATAGATTATAAGATACTAAAAAAGACGCTGAACCAGCAATTAATGTAGAACCATAAGCCAATACACAAGTTACAAGAAGCAAAAATCCCGAGCCTTCTTTTAAGTCAGCTATACCCATAGACACATAGGAAACTATCATTAGCGGTATTACAAACTTCAGATAAGAACTAAATATTCCAGATGCCGTAACAATAATTCTTGATATTACTTCTGGTATAAAGTGCTGTCCAAAGAATATACCGAGCAGAATTCCAATGATTAGTCTAGGTACTAATCCAAGTTTAAATTTTTTTTCCATGTATTTCTCCTAAATTAATATGTATACTATATAATATATACAAAAATATTAATATGTAAATAGAGAACACATTTTTTTAGATATAATGTATATTATAATATAAAAAAAGCTTACTATATTACTATATAGAATATTTTAAAATTATAAAATTTCACTATAATAACTAATATATGTAAATTAAAATATCATAAATATAAAAAATATATTAAGTGTTTATTTAATAACCAAATCAGATGTACAATTCGGGCATTTTACGGCATTAATATTAATACTAGAACAACAATATGGGCAAGTTTTTTCTTTTAATTCTTTATCATCATTTTCTTTTTTTAAAATTTTTGCCTGCATTCTATTAAATAACTTTATTATCAAAAAAATAGCAAAAGCAGTAATAATAAAGCTTATAATAGTATTCAAAAAAACTCCTACACTAATAACAACGGCACCAGCTTCTTTAGCAGCTGCTATAGAATTATAAACTCCAATATTATCAGAACCTTTTTTAAGAACTATAAATATATTAGAAAAATCTATTCCGCTTAATAGCATACCTATAGGAGGCATTAATATATCATCTACAAAAGAATTAACTATCTTTGTAAATGATGCTCCGATAACTATACCAACCGCCATATCTAATATGCTTCCTTTCATAATAAAATTTTTAAACTCTTTTATCATAAGAATATCCTATAAAATTTTTAATTTTATTATATATTAAAAATTAAAAAGATACACAATAAATGTTAATATTATAAAAAATAATACTAGCATTGTTTCAAAACTATTTTTTTATAATTTGAGGAAACTAGCCATACGAAGTACTCCTACTGAAGTCATTAAGTGAAAAAAACTCATATTTATACATCAAAACAACTAATTATAAAACATTATTTTTATAATTAATAAATTACTAAATCTTCATATATAATCTTGGAAAGTTCTTTTGAAACAAGTATAATTTATATACTGAATATGATAGAAATAAAAATATACGGATAATAAATTTTATTCTATTAATAAATTCTGTCAAATTTAGAGTTATATTAATTTTATGAAATCAATTATATATTTAAGGGGACTATTTATTATATAGCCCCCTTCATTAGAATCGTATATATATTTTATAAATTATCTGTAATAATAGTATCTCATTCTATATGTGTTTAATTGTTCTAATTGTTCATCTGTTAGAACATCAAGCATAGTAACATCTTTTTCTATTCTAAGATAGTCTATTTCTTTTTCTAAATCTTTCTTTTGATTAATTAAATCTTTTACTAAGTTTAAATCAATATCTATTTTTTCTCTTTCCATTTTAAATTTATAATCTATATTTCTTTTTTGATATTCTAGATCATTAATTTTTAGTTCATATTCATAATTAATAGAACTAATTTGATCAAGCTGTTCATCTGATAAATATATACCAGCATTTCTGCACATTCTGTATATATCGCCTTTAGGTCCTCCAGCCCTAGGTCTTGGTGCAGTATCTCTAACTCTAGTTTCTCTTTCTCTTGGTGCAGCTTCTCTTCTCTCTCTTGGTTCTGCTTCATATCTTCTTCTCTCGCCAGCAGCAGGATCTGCAGGAGGTACTTGGGCAAAAACCATAGATGACATTAAAGCCATAATAAGTGTTGTTAATAATATTTTTGTTTTCATTGATTAATCTCCTACTTTTTAATTTTTTTATTTGATTGTTTCTATTTGCTTTATTAGACGATAAGAATAATAAAAAGTTCCTAAAAAAATAAAAAAATTATTGTGCTATTGATAAAAAATGAATATTGTTATATAGTAATACTCTATAGCAATATTATTATAAAAGGTATTAATCATGGAAATTTACGATATTGAAATGATAAGAAAATTCTATTCAAACTATTCTAACAAAGTTAATAATGTAAAACAAAAATTAAACAGAGCATTAACATTATCAGAAAAAATATTATATGCTCATTTATACGATGAAAAAAATATAAAAGATTTTAAAAGGGGAGAAGATTACGCAGATTTCAGACCAGACAGAGTGGCAATGCAAGATGCTACAGCTCAAATGGCATTACTTCAATTTATGAATGCTGGAAAAACATCTTCTGCCGTACCTGCTACAATACACTGCGATCACTTGATAGAAGCATGTAAAGGTGCTGAAGAAGATTTGAAAAATGCACTTAATATAAATAAAGAAGTTTATAACTTTTTGGAAAGCGTTGCAAAAAAATACGGACTTGGTTTTTGGGAAGCAGGTTCTGGTATAATACATCAAATAGTGCTAGAAAATTACGCTTTTCCTGCAGGTATGATGATAGGTACAGACTCTCATACTCCTAATGCTGGAGGACTTGGAATGCTTGCTATAGGTGTTGGAGGGGCTGATGCAGTGGACGTTATGACTGGAATGGAATGGGAATTAAAAATACCTAATATAATAGGAGTAAAATTGACAGGTTATCTAAACGGCTGGGCTAGTGCTAAAGATGTTATATTAAAATTGGCAGGAATCTTGACAGTAAAAGGTGGAACTAATTCCATTATAGAATATTTCGGAGAAGGTGCTTCTACATTATCCGCTGCTGGAAAGGCCTCAATATGCAATATGGGGGCTGAAGTGGGTGCTACTACTTCAATATTTCCTTATGATAATAATATAAAAGAATATTTGATTGCTACAGGTCGTGAAGATGTGGCAAAACTTGCAGAAGAAAATATTGATAACTTAAAAGCTGATAAAGAAGTATATGATAATCCAGAAAAATATTATGATAAAATAATAGAAATTAATTTATCCGAATTAGAGCCGTACTTAAACGGACCATTTACTCCAGATGCTGCCTGCACTATAAGTGAGTTTGCCAAAAAAGTAGAAGAAAATAAATACCCTACTGATATGGAAGTAGGATTAATAGGTTCTTGTACCAATTCTTCCTATCATGATCTAAGTAAAGCTGCCTCAATAGCACGTCAGGTTATAGATAAAAAATTAAAAGTAAAATCAAAAATAATAATTAATCCAGGTTCTGAAGCATCATATAATGCAGCATTAAGAGATGGAATAATAGATGACTTCAAAAAAATAGGTGCTGTTATAATGACTAATGCATGCGGACCTTGTATAGGACAATGGGACAGACAAGAAAAAGATAATACAAGAGCAAACTCTATAGTAACATCTTTTAATAGAAACTTTGCAAAACGTGCAGACGGCAATCCTAATACTCATGCATTCGTTGCTTCCCCAGAAACTGTAATGGCTTTGAGTATAGCAGGAGATTTGAGATTTAATCCTCTTAAAGATACTCTTACAAATGAAGAAGGTAAAGAAGTTAAACTTGATGCCCCTATAGGAATAGCTTTACCAAAAAACGGATTAAACACAGAAAATAAAAAAAGACAGAATAATCCAGATCCAAAAATTGAAATTGTAATAGATAAAGATTCTAAACGTTTACAATTATTAAATCCTTTCGACAAATTCAATATTAATGATTTTAATAATATGCCTCTACTTATAAAAGTTAAAGGTAAATGCACCACAGATCATATATCAATGGCTGGACCTTGGCTAAAATTCAGAGGACATTTGGAAAATATATCAGACAATATGTTAATGGGAGCCGTTAATTTCTTTAATGATAAAACAAACTCTGTATTCAATCAATTAAATAATAATTATGAAGAAGTTTCAAAAACAGCTAAAGAATACAAACAAAAAAATATATCATCTGTAGTAGTAGCAGAAGAAAATTACGGAGAAGGTTCAAGCAGAGAACATGCTGCAATGGAGCCTAGATTTTTGAATGTTAAGGCTGTACTTGCTAAAAGTTTTGCTAGGATACATGAAACAAACTTAAAAAAACAAGGTATGCTTGCCATAACTTTTAAAGATAAAGATGATTATAATAAAATACAGGAAAAAGACAAAATAACTATATTAGGACTTGATAATTTTAAGCCTAAACAAAACTTAACTGTTAAACTTATTCATGAAGACGGAAGCGAAGATACATTTGAGGTTATGCATACATATAATGAAGCACAGATTGAATGGTTTAAAAACGGCGGGGCTTTGAACACTTTAATGAAAAATTAAGTTTAAGCTATAAAGTTAATTAAATATACGGCATATCTTAAATGTCATTTTATAAAACATAGTAAGTTATTTATAGATTATATTAAAAAATTGACAAAGCAAAAATGTTTTACTATAATTAGTAATATAAAAATTGGGGATCATTTTATGAAAAAAATAATTATAATGGCTTTAATATTAATTGGTATAATAAATATAATAAGCTGCGGAGTTGGTAAAAGAGAAAAAACAAATAATACAAATAATTCAGAAGTAAATAATGAAAATAAATTAAATAATAATGAAGAAATCTATCAGGGATATGCTTCTAATGATATGTGGAGTATATATAAAACTACAATGTTAGAAGAGGAAGAAAAATTGTTTAATGAAATTGATTCTATAAAAGATAAAAAATCTTTCGATGAATGGCAGTCAAAAAATCCGAGTAAATCTTCTTTAGTATTTGCTATTGATAAATTTCCTACAGAAGAAAAGGCTATTGAATTAATATCTTATGGTGCTGATGTAAATATGAAAGATGATAATGACAGTAGGACTCCTTTAGAATTAGCTTCAGAAAATGGATATTTGAAACTTGTAAAAGAACTTATCAAACAAGGTGCTGATGTTAATTTTAGAGAAGAAGAAGGAGATATAGACGCTTTATATTATGCAGTAGAGTCTGAAAAAAATTATAATTTGGAAGTAATAAAGGAATTATTAAATGCTGGAGCAGACACTGGTATTATTTATGGTACTAAAGAAGAAAATGAAGATAATATATTATATCCTGCTATAAAAAGATGCGATTTAGAAAAGGTTAAACTCCTTACAGAACATGGAGCAGATATAAATTATTCAAATTTTGAGTATGGCCCTGTAATTGCTTATGCTATTTCTCAAGAATGTATTGATATAATAAAATATTTAGTTTCTCAAGGTGCTGACCCTGCTATGACATATACCAATGGTTATTCATATTCAGGTAAAAGTTATTCATTACTTAATGCTGCAGTAGGAAATAAAACTACAGAAATAGCAGAATATTTAATAGAGCAAGGTGCGGATATTAATACTCAAACTGATAGTGTTTCTGATTTACCTTTAATATTTATTGCTCTTAGAGCTGAAAATATTGAACTTCTTAAACTTTTGATAGAGAAAGGTGCAGATACTTCTGTTGTTGATAAAGACGGAAAAACAATTTTTGATTTAGCTAAAGAACAAGGCTATGATGAGATTGCGGCTTTAGAGAAATAATAAAAATTAAAAAATCGAGCAGCTAATAACTGACGAAGGAAGTTATTAGCTCTTTATAAGCGAGATTTTTTAATATATAAATAAGAAAAAAGCCGCCTCGATAAGTCATTATCGAGGGTCTCATAGGCTTTTTCGAGCATAGCAGCAATAAATAAAAAATCGAGCAGCTGATAACTTTAGTTGTCAGCTATATTAAAAATAAAAAATCGAGCGTCTATCAGCTAAAAGCTGATAGAGATTTTAAAGCTAGATTTTTTATATATAATAATAAGTTTATCGAAATTAGTATTTTATTTACTTTTATATTTAGTTGTGATATTATAGTAAACAATAATGATTAAGGAGTGTTTAAATGAAAAAAATAATTATAACAGCTTTAATATTAATAAGTATAATAAGCTGTAATTCTAAAAAAACTGATAGTACAGAAGTAGACACAAATACTAATGCCGTTAATACCAATAATACAGAAATATCTAATAATGATGAATATGTTGAAGATAATAATACTGAGGAAATTAATACTGATACTGAAGAAATTAATGAAGTGCCAGAATGGGATTTGGATGCTTTTAATGAGCTTAAAAATGTAAAAGATGCAGAGTCTTTAAAAAGCTGGGAAGAAAAACATGGAGAAAGAAGTTTAATAATGGCATTACAATACGGGGATAAAAAAATGGTTACTCAATTACTTTCTTACGGTGCTAATGTTGATCAGACTTATGTTGATAATGATAGTCCATTAAAAACAGCTTCTGCAAAGGGAGATTTAGAACTTGTAAAAGAGTTTATAAAAAGAGGGGCAGATGTTAATTTTAGGGGAGAAGGAAATATTGATGCTTTACATTCAGCAGTAATGTCTACAAATGAAAATAGTTTAAAAATAATGAAAGAATTATTAGATGCAGGTGCTGAAGTAGATGTCGAGTACGGCTGGGAAGAACATGTTCCTATATTACTTGAAACAATTGGAGTTGACGAATCAAAATGTGATTTAGAAAAATTTAAAATGCTTGCTGAATATGGAGCTGATATAAATTATGATAGTTATGGCTATCCTTTAATTCGTTATGCTGTTAATGCAGGCCGTTTAGATATAGTAAAATATTTAGTTTCAAAAGGCATTGACCCTGCTATGAAATATGAACTTAAAGAATACTATCCAAATGTAAATATTTCATTATTGGCTAGTACTCTTTATAATAGTGATACTTTAATGGCAAAGTATTTAATAGAGCAAGGTGCCGATGTAAATACTCCTATACCTTCAGAAGATGGTTATCCTTTACTGCTTCAGGCTATTGACAATGGAAAAACAGAGCTTGTTAAACTTTTAATAGAGAATGGAGCAGACACTACAGTTGTAAACAAAGAGAAAAAGACTGTATTCGATATAGCTAGAGAAAAAGGTTATAATGATATTGTGGCTTTAGAGAAATAATAAAATGTTAAATTAAGTGAGCAGACCTTGTTATATAGCAATAATAAAGTGAGAAAAAGCCGCCTCGATAAGTTATTATCGAGGGTCTCATAGGCTTTTTCGAGCATAACAACAATAAAAGGCTTTAGAGAAATAATAAATTATAATATAATGAAATTATGAGCAAAACAAAAACTATTAATGTATTAAATGATTATTTTGTGAGATATCTATTCTCATCTAAAGACAGTAATCTTATATTACTTGATTTTATTAATTCAACAATGCTTGATTCTGGTATGAAAACTTTTAGAAGCGTTGAGATTTTAACACCATTTAACTATAAGGAAAACTATGAAGATAAAGAAACTATTGCAGATGTTAAATGCATTACACAGAATGGAACTGTTGTTATTATAGAAATACAATTACAGGGCAATTCAAGATTTCCAGAACGTATACTATATTATTGGGCTTCTAATTACAGCAAACTTTTAAAACATGGTGAAAAATATGATGCTCTTACCCCAGTAGTAAGTATTAATTTACTTGACTTCAATTTAGATGACTTTGATAATATACATTCATGCTATATGATTTATGATACTAACAATAAAAGACTGCTTACAGATCATTTGCAGATACATATAATAGAATTAAAAAAGTTTAAATATAATTTACTTAAGCCTGATTTAAATTGCTGGCTTAAATTTTTTACTATGAAAGATAATAAGGAGGCAATTATGTCTGAATTAGTTAAAGAAAAACCTATAATGGAAGAAGTACAAAAAAGATATAATAACTTCATAAAAGACAGGCTAATGATGAATGAATATGATAAAAGACAGGCATATCTATACGGAAATCAAATAATGCTTGAAGAAGAAAGAAGATTAGGAAAAGAAGAAGGCATTAAAGAAGGTATTAAAGAAAATCAAATAACAACAGCAAGAAATATGAAAAATGATAAAATAGATTTCAATACTATTTCTAAATATACAGGATTAAGTGTAGAAGAAATAGAAAAGCTGTAAAATTTTTATTAATAAAATAATCAGTTGTTATTAGTCAATAAAACTAAGTTTATTTATAACAACAAATCAATTAAAAGTAATAGGATTTTAATATGAGCAAATTAGAAATGAAAAACGGTAAATTAATAGTACCAAATCAAGTAACAATACCTTTTATAGAGGGAGACGGAGTCGGAGCAGAAATCACACCTGTTTCACAAATGATAGTAAATGAAGCTGTAAAAAAAGCATATAACGGAGAAAAATCTATCGAATGGAAGGAAGTTCTTGCAGGAGATAAGGCACAAAAAGAATTAGGAACCCCTCTTCCTGATGACACTATAAATATTTTTAAAGAATATCTTATAGGTATAAAAGGACCTTTAACTACTCCTGTCGGGGAGGGTATGCGTTCTTTAAATGTAACACTTAGACAGACTTTAGATTTATATGTATGTTTAAGACCTGTAAGATGGTTTAAAGGCACTTCTTCCCCTATCAAAGAGCCTAATAAAGTTAATATGGTAGTTTTTAGGGAGAATACTGAAGATATATATGCAGGTATAGAATGGAAAACAGGCACAGAAGAAGCTAAAAAATTTTATAACTTCCTAAAAAATGAAATGGGAGTAACTAAGGTAAGATTTCCAGAAACTTCATCTTTCGGAGTAAAACCTGTATCAGAAGAAGGTTCTAAAAGACTTATACGCTCTGCTATAGAATATGCTATTGAAAACAAACTTCCTTCTGTAACATTAGTTCATAAAGGAAATATAATGAAGTTTACTGAAGGCGGATTCAAAAAATACGGATATGAACTTGCAAGAAAAGAATTTGCTGATGAGACTTTTACTATGGAAGAATATGCCGAGATAAAAAAAGAGTTCGGTGAAGATAAGGCAAAAGCAAAATTAAAAGAAGCTAAAGAAAATGGAAAAATTATAATAAAAGACAATATTACTGATGCTTTTCTACAAAACACATTATTAAAACCTGAGGATTTTTCTGTGATAGCTACATTAAACTTAAATGGTGATTATATTTCGGATCAATTAGCTGCAATGGTTGGAGGAATTGGCATAGCACCGGGCGGAAATATTAATTATAAAACAGGTCATGCTATTTTTGAAGCAACTCATGGTACAGCACCTGATATAGCAGGAAAAAATCAAGCCAATCCTTGTTCATTAATACTTTCTTCTGTCATGGCATTAGAGTATTTAAATATGAATAAGGCATCAGAGTTAATTATAAATGCATTAGAAAGATCTTTTGAGAGCGGATATGCTACTGAAGATTTGGCTAGCTTTATGGATAATGGTGTATCGCTTGGTACTAAAGAGTTTGGAGAAAAAATAGTTTCTCTATTATAATTTTATATTTTATTTTTATTTAAAAATAAACATTATATTTTATAAACTAAAAATTAATAACAAAAGGAGTTTATTATGAAAAAAGAATACCTACTATACAAACTATACGATCATTCGAGCAAGCGTATAAAAATTGATAGCGAACTTTTTCAAAAATATAATGTAAAAAAGGGGCTTAGAAATGAAGACGGTACAGGAGTGCTTGTAGGACTTACAAATGTAGGCGATGTTGTAGGATATGAAAAAGATGAAAATGGAAATGTATATCCTATAGACGGAAAACTATATTATAGGGGATACAGTATAAACGATATAGCTGAAGACATCTTAAAAAATAAACGTTTCGGTTATGAGGAGGTTTGCTATCTTCTGCTTTCTGGAAAACTTCCAGATGAAGAAAGGCTGCAGTCTTTTAGAGAACTCATAGCAGAAAATATGTATTTGGATAAGAAAACTATTATGAATATAATAGATTTGGAAGGTCAGAATATTATGAATATTTTATCAAGAAGCGTTCTTGAGATGTATATTCATGATCCTAATCCTGAAGATCTATCATTAGATAATTTAATGCTTCAGTCTATACAATTAATAGCAAGATTCCCAGCAGTTATCGCTTATGCTTACAATATGTATAAGTATAGTGTAGACCAAAAATACTTAACTATTACACTTCCTAAACCTAAATATTCTATAGCTGAAAACTTTTTATACATGCTTAAACAGGAGTTCACACCATTAGAAGCTAGAATGCTTGATTTATTATTAATACTTCATGCAGATCATGGCGGCGGTAATAACTCTACATTCACAGTACGCGTTACAAGCTCATCAAGAACAGATACATATTCAAGTATATCCGCAGGAATAGGTTCTCTTAAGGGTGATTTACATGGAGGAGCTAATGCCAAAGTTATGGATATGTTTATTCATTTAAAAGATGCAATAGATAATTGGGAAGATAAAAATGAAATAGATGATTATCTTACAAAAATGCTTAATAAGGAAGCGTATGATAACAGCGGACTTATATATGGTATGGGGCATGCTGTTTATACTTTATCAGATCCTAGAGCTGTTATATTAAAAGATTTGGCTCGTCAGCTTGCTAAAGAAAAGAAAAAAGAATGCGAGCTTCAATTTTTGGAATTAATAGAAGAAAGGGCTGTTGAATGCTTTATAAAAGTAAAAGGTGAGAAAAAAAGAGTTTGTGCTAATGTAGACCTTTATTCTGGTTTTATATATGATATGCTTGGAATACCTAAAGAGATTTATACTCCATTATTTGCTATGTCAAGAATAGTAGGCTGGTGTGCTCATAGAATAGAAGAGCTTAATTTCGATGACAGAAGAATAATAAGACCCGCATATAAAAATGTTATAGAGCCTCAAGAGTTTATTACTATGGATAAAAGATAATTATTGAAATATAATTAACAAAAAATTATGATAAAAAATTAAAAGGAGCTTTATTTTATATATAGCTCCTTTTTTATTATAAAACAAGAATGATTAATCTGATATATTT
>NZ_JH994111.1:1443402-1705530 GCF_000316195.1 Brachyspira hampsonii 30446
TTTAAATAATAAAAAGAGACCTAAAACATTTAAGTCTCTTTTGTCAATAAACTTTTTATATAAACTATTAATTTTTAATTAAATATTATCCAATATAAGTCTTAAATCTTTTTTATCTATTATAATATTAGCCTCTTTTTTAAGAACTTCTTTGGCACAGAAAGCTGCCCTATTTTTAGCATGCTTAAACATACTCAAATCATTAGCACCATCACCAACTACCAAAGTATCATCATAAGAAATATTAAGAAGTTTTTGAAGAGTTAAAAGCATATTGCCTTTGCTATCAGAAAACATCATCTCCCCTCCAACTTTTCCTGTAAGCACATTTTCTTTTACATGAAAAATATTTGCAAACTCAGCATCTAAATTAAGTCTTTGAGCAAACAAAACAGTGGCATTTTTAAACCCGCCGGAAAAGCATACACATTTATATCCTTTTTTATGAAGCTCTTCAATAGTTTCTTTAGCTCCATTCATTATAGGAAGAGAACTGCAAATTTCATTAACAGTTTCTAATTTTATTCCCTTAAGCAAAGATACTCTCATCTGAAGACTTTCAAAGAAATCAATCTCGCCTCTCATTCCTTTTGCTGTAATATCAGAAATTTCATCAGCAAAATTTGTTTCTCTTGCAATAATATCTAAAGTTTCTCCGTCCATTAAAGTAGAATCAAAATCAAAAACTGCTAATTTCATTTTATTTGTCCTTATATTTTATAGAGTATACTCTGCTGTAAGTCTTACATATTTAGGCTCATGAACGCCTTCTATATTAGAAATTTTTGTTATAACATCATTTCCTATACTTCTATCAACATTTATAGCCATTATAGACATATTGCTTCCTTTGATATTTTCTGATACACTCATAGAACCAATATTAATGCCGTCTCCTGAAAGCACAGTAGCAACTTTCGCTACCATAGCAGGCTGGTTTATATGAGGAACTACTAATATATGAGGCTGAGGCTTAATTATAACATCATAATCATTAAGTTTAACTATTCTAGCAATATTTTTAGCTATTAATGATACTGATACGCTTGTTACATCTTTATCGGTAGTTAATTTTACTTTTAATATGCCTGTAAATGTAGAAGGAGCTTCTGACTTAACAGTTTTTACTTCGATTCCTCTTTGCTTAGCAAGATAAGGAGCATTAACATAGTTAACATCTTGGAACATATAAGATAATGCACCTTTTAGTATAGCTACTTCAAGAGGCTGAATATCCAAATCAATCAAATCTCCCTGAGCAGTTATTTCTAATGATTTTATTTTACCATTAGAAATTTGCATTATCATCTCACCTGCATTCTCAGCTATTTTCATATAATCTTTAACAGGCTCTAATTTTTCTGGATTTAGAGAAGGTATATTAACTGCTGATTCTGTATATCCTCCAGAAAGCACCTGTTTTATCTGTTTAGCAACATCCAAAGCCACATTTATCTGAGCTTCTTTTGTACTTGCTCCAAGATGCGGAGTAAGTATTAAATTATTATTCTTATACTGTGTTAAAGGGCAAGTTTCTATTTTAGGTTCATTTACAAAAACGTCCACTGCAGCTGCTGCTATAGTTCCATTTTCCAATGCATTTTTTAAATCTTCTTCATTAACAAGTCCTCCTCTAGAACAGTTAATAATAATAGCAGTATTTTTCATTTTGCTCATATTATCTTTATTGATGATATTATTAGTTTCTGGAGTTTTTGGTATATGAAGTGATAAATAATCAAGTTTTGGTAAAAAATCATCTAAAGAAGTTTCATAAATAGCTCCAGCCTTTTGTACAATCTCTTCAGTAGCAAATGGATCATAAACTAATACTTTCATTCCAATAGCCAAAGCAATATGAACAACCTTTCTTCCTATTCTTCCAAATCCCATAACTCCTAAAGTTTTACCGAAAAGCTCATTACCTGTAAACTTATCTCTTTCCCATTTAGCTTCTTTAGTTGACACAGCAGCTGGCACTATATTTCTTGATATGGCAAGCATTAAAGCTATAGTATGTTCTGATGCCGCAATAGTATTTCCATCTGGGGAGTTTACTACTATTACACCTTTTTCTGTAGCAGCTTCTACATCTATATTGTCTACTCCTACACCAGCACGTCCTATAATCTTTAAATTTTTTCCAGCTTCTATAATCCTTTTTGTAACTTTAGTCTGACTTCTTACCATTAAAGCATCATACTCACCTATAACCTTTACTAGTTCATCTTCACTCATTGTAGGAAGAAATACAGCCTCAGAAACATCAGCTATTATATCCTTTACGCATTCATTTACCTTATCAGTTATTAAAACCTTCATATATCCTCTCCTATTATTGTTATGCTCGCCTTCGCTTAAAATAGCAAATAAATAAATTTATTTGCTGCTTCGGCTCGCTTTGTTGTTGTTATGCTCGAAAAAGCCTATAAGATCCTCGATAATGACTTTGTCCGCCTTAGGCGAATTATCGAGGCGGCTTTTTCTCACTATTGTTGTTATCTCGCTTTTGCCTATAATAATCTGCCAAACGAGTTTGCCAGATGGCTCGGCTCGCTTTGTTGTTGTTACGCTCGAAAAAGCCTATAAGATCCTCGATAATGACTTTGTCCGCCTTAGGCGAATTATCGAGGGGCTTTTTCTTTCTTATTATTGCTATGCTCGAAAAAGCCTAGAAATCCCTCAATAATTTATTATCGAGGGGCTTTTTCTCGCTATTGTTATTGTTATGCTCGCCCACCTGTAAGGTGCCTAATCGGTTTGCCTATAATCATCTGCCAAACAAATTTATCATATGGTACCTACTTGGTCGGCTCGCTTTGTTATTACTATTCTCAAAAAAGCATATAATCCTTCGATAATGACTTTATCCGCATTAAGCAAATTATCAATACAGTCTTTATAGCTTCATTATTATTACTAAAAAATAAAATATTCTAATATAATTATTAATAACTATATTAGAATATTAAAATCAAAACTATTTATTATTTATTTAATTCTTCTATTAACTTTTTAACTCCGCTTCCTAATTCAAACTTGTAGCCAAGTTTAACTAAACTAGCTTCTAAAGAGCCAACTGCCATTATCAAATCGCGTTCGCAAACATATCCCAAAGTACCTATTCTAAATATTTTATTTTCCAAAGCACCCTGTCCGTTTGCTACAATAATATCATAATCATCTTTTAGAGTTTTTCTTATGTCTGGAACACTTATTCCTTCTGGAGGAAGTATTGAAGTTATAGCATAGCTTGCATTACTATCATCTTCAACAAGAAGTTTTAATCCTATAGCTTTAATAGCAGCTCTTAAAGCAAGTGAAAACTTTTTATGTCTTTTATTAACATTTTCAATACCCTCTTCTTTTATCATTTTTAAAGCGGTATGAAGAGATGCTATCAAATTAACTGCTGGTGTAAAAGGTGTAGTATCTTTAGCTATAGATTTTTTATGTTCTGCCCAATTAAAATAAAAGCTAGGATATTTACATTTTTCATGCATTTTGAAAGCATCTTCACTTGCAGTTAAAAAAGAAAGTCCAGGGGCTATCATAAAACCTTTTTGAGAACCTGATATGGCTACATCAATATTCCATTCATCAGTTTTAAACTCCATAGCGCATAAACTAGTTATTCCATCAACAACAGATACAGCTCCATGTTTTTTTATAATTGAACATAAAGTTTTAATATCATTAGCAGCACCTGTAGAAGTTTCACTATGAGTAAGCGTTACAATTTTGATATCTTTATCCTTATTTAATGCCTCTTCAAGCATTTCAGCTGTTATCACTTTACCTGCTTCAACCTCTATTTTTGTTACAACAGCTCCTCTGCTTGCAGCAATCTTAGCCCATCTTGAACCAAAATTACCAATGGATAAACATAATACTTTATCACCTTCATTGATAAGATTTTCCAAAGCAGCACACATTGCACCTGTTCCGCTTGCTGTGAATAAAAATACATCATTCTTAGTTCTAAACACATATTTTAAATCTTCATACACTTCTTTTAATATGTTTGAAAATTCTTTGCTTCTATGTGCCATAGGATGCTTTGCCATTTCTACTAATGCTGATTCTGGTACAGGTGTAGGACCTGGTATCATCAAAAAAGTTTTATCTTTCATTACTGAAGTCTCCTTAAAAATAACAATACAAAATAAAAAATATTTTCTACATTATAGTACATATCTTATTTTTTACAATACTGTATCTAGTAATATTATATATAAAAATTAATTTTATATATAAAAATAACTATTTTATATATAAAATGCTTGTTTTTTAGAATTTATTTAATAAAGTTAAAATGCCATTATATATAAAAAAGCTAAAAACAATGAAAAATTATTTTAATTACTATACTAAATATATGCTGCTTTAATGCTGAAAAAAATGCAAAATAGTATAAAAATTGCAAATAACAATATGCACAAAAAATAACTTCTTTTGTCAATGAAAATAATGATAATCCTAATTGGAATAATTTACCTAATATGACAGAAATGATATAAATACAAATACTACTATAGATATTAAAGATAAAATATGGTCGTATTGTGGATATTTTGGAGCAAATATAGTGAGATAATTTATTTAATAGAAAACTCAAAAGGTATTAGCTTAATTTAAAGTTAATACTTTTTTATTTAATACAAAGTATACATAAAATATTTTAATACAAAACTTCTTGACAATACATTATCTTTTATATATTATTTAATATCTGATTTTTTATTTATCATAATTACAATTATATAAGTTACTTTAATTTAAGGAAAACAAATAATGAAATCACTAAAAAAAGAAATTATATATCCTATTATATTTGCATTGCTCTCTATATTATTTTTCTACAGCAATTTAACATTTTCATACCTTCAAATGGGAGATGTTATTCTTTGGGATATTAAAAATATTAAAGATGCCATATTAAATGGAAATTTATATTTTTGGAATAATGCCTATTTCACAATAGCTTCTTCTTCAACAGTACCTATTCACCCAAAATCTTTACTTATAGCATTATTACCTAATAATATATATCCTCAAGTAAGTATAATGTTTCATATAACTGTTATGGGATATGGTTTGTTCTTATTTTTGAGAGAAAAGAAATTATCAATAAATGCTTCTATGTTTGGTGCTGTTGCTTTGATGTTTTCTAATGCTATTATAACATTAATACTTCCCGGACATTTAGGTAAATTTGAAACTTACTGTTATTTTCCATTAGTATTATATTTTCTTTCAAAAGCTATGAATACTGAAAAATGGATTCATTTCTTTTTTACAGGGGCATTTTTAGGCATAGCATTTTTAGGCGGAGCTTTAGATGTGGCTATGTACTTCGCTTTATTTTTATCATGTTATTTTTTATATTTACTTTACAGTAAAAAAAATGATAAAAAACTAATGGATTTTATAAAAACAGATATTAAAAAAATAATTCTTTTATGTGTAAAATTTGCATTAGTTGCTGTATTTTCTTTTTTAATGTCTATACAAATAATAATGATTACAAGAAATACTCAAGATATGGGGGCAGCCGGAGTTACAGATAAAAATCAGTTATGGGAGTGGGCTACAAGATGGTCTTATCCTCCTGAAGAAGTATTAGGTTTCTTTATTCCTGGATTTTTCGGATACTACTCTGGAAGTGAAACTCATCCTTATTGGGGAAGAATAGCCAATATGCCCGGAGAGCCTAAAACTTCAAACTTCTCTTTAACTTCTGCCAATATTGGGTATATAACTTTCATCTTCATAATATTTGCCATATTTATAAGCAGAAAAAAATACAGTGAAAAACATTTTTGGATTGGTACTGCTTTATTCTTCTTAATAGCAAGTTTCGGAAGATATTTCCCTGTTATATACGGAGCTTTATTTCAAATACCAATATTCCAAGATGCAAGAAATCCTAATAAATTTATAGAAATTATACCTATTCCATTTGCAATACTATCATCATTTGCATGTGATTATATATTTAAAGCATTTGAGGCTAAAAAAGAAGATAAACTATTAAAATATTTGGAAGATGATTATAAATATATAAATATAGCCCAAAAGATTATGTACATAATAACAATAGCTTCTGTTATATTAGCATTAATAACAATACTAACAAATGGAATGATATATAACAATTTTGTTTCAGATTGGAAAGAAGCTAATGCTGCATTAATATCAAAAAATATATTTATGTCATTTATAAGATTGGCATTAATATCTTCTGCTGTGCTTCTCTTAATTAATAATACAATTTCATTAAAAGAATTAACTATAAAAGATAAATTTCTTGTAATAGTACCGTTAATAGGATTTATATTATTTTCTGTATATGATTTAGGTCATATAGGTTTTCTCATTATAGGAAGTATTATAGTATTTTTATATATTGTAATAGTAAATAAAGATGAATTATTCTATAAATATTTGCCTTATATGTTTATTGCTGTTTTATTTTTAGATTTAACCCAAAGCGGAAACATGTTTATAGTAAAATCAAATTATGATCAGATGTACAATTCTACTCCTATAGTAGATCATATATTAAATGAAAAAGGCAATGAAACAACAATGCCTATATTGATTCCTTATTTATACAGATACACTACTCATACAATGCCTTACTATAAAATACCTTTAACAGAACCGCCAGCAGCAAGCCGATTATCAAAAGATATTACAGATGTATTTTCAGCATTTAGAATAAATGATTATGTAGGTTATCAGCCTAGACTTATGGATTTACTTGGTGTAAGATACATTCTAAGTCCTACATATTTGGATCAGTCTGTACTTTCAAATGATTTAACAAAAATAACTGAATATCAGGATCAATTCTCTGCTGCTGTTTTATACGAGCTTAAAGGCTATAGAAATAAATATGAATTTGTTAACAATGCTTATAATGCCGTAGATTTCAATGATGGTCTTGGCAGAATTACAATGCCTAATTTTAATTTAGCTAATGAGGTTGTTTTATTAAATAACTCAAATAATAATATTACATTAAATAATGGAAATGCAATATATACAGCCGAATTACTTGAAGAAACAGATAATAAAATAATTCTGAATGTAAAAACTCCTGAAGCTGGTATTCTAGTATCTAAAGAACGTTACAATACTGACTGGTCGGTTACTGTAAATGGAGAAAAGAAAGAGTTATTAAATGCCAATCTGCTATTTAGAGGTGTTTATATTGATGCTGGAGATAATAATATAGTTTTTGAGTTCACACCGGCAATGAAATATTTGTACAGTACAATAATTTGCTGGATAATATTTATAGCTTTATCTATTTTTAATATAATTATATATTTCAAAAAACAGGATAATTAATACTAAATATTTATATTATTTAAAAAACAGTTTTAATAATTTTACATTAGAACTGTTTTTTAAATTTATAGATAATATGTACGATAATATGTAAGTAATAATTATAAAAATAATAAACTTGTAAATGAGAAGTAAAATATTTGTAAAAAATATTGACATATAATAATAAACATGATATACTAATAATATAAAAGGAGGAGGTTATTTATGAAAATATTAAAAGTAATATTAATTATTATTATAATCTCTTCCTCTGCTTTATTTGCTGATGATTGGATTGTTTCTCCTGACTATTTACCTGAAAGAGCCAAGCAATTTGTGGCACAAGTATTTCCTGATGCACAAATATGGTATGTTGAAATGGATGACGGAAAATATGAAGTTGAGCTTTCAAATGGTATAAAAATAGATTTCTTAGGCAATGGAGATTGGAAGGAAATAGAAGCAGAATATATAGGTATACCATATAATGTATTTCCTGCCAATGTTGCAAACACAATAAGAAATACATATCCGCAAACCGTTATAATAAGTGCCGAAAAGAAATGGGGTACTTATGAGATAAAGCTTAATAATATGATGGAGCTTTATATATCTTCTGACGGTCAGCTGATAGGACAAAAATTCGACGATTGATTTACTTTCCATCCCATATACAATGCAGGGTATTAGATTTTTATCTATGCCCTGTAATTTTTTAGCGGAACTTCATTATCATAAAATAATAAACTTATACCAAACTAATTTTATTTATCATTACGAAACGAACAATCATTGAAAAAAAGTCTGATAGGTGAAATAAGAAGATATTTATATATAAAAAAATAAGAAATAAACAATAGACTTGTTTTAAAACTACTTTACAGGATTGTATATAAAAATTTCATAATTTTATAATTTATAAAATAATGTTTCATAAATTATTATTTTTAGTATATAAATGTACAGTCTTTCACGAGAATATCCGGGCTTGTCTAGGATATAGCTTCTCCCCTGCCAAAGGCACGCTTCCTTAGGCATAAGAGCATGCTTTATATGGTAGTACCTATGAAATTACTAAAATTAATTTTGAAGCAAGTCTATTAAAAAAAGTCAATTTAGATTTAATAATCCAAAGCTTGAAAAACAATTAGAAATTATATATAATTTGTAAAATAGCAGCTTTTTTAGTTATCTATTACAGCTCCAATAAAAATAATTTTGAAATAAGTCTAATAATTTGTTTTAATAAAAGTCAATTGTAAAAATATTAATATTATATTATAATTAACATAATATATTTATAGTAAATAGGACTATCAATGGAAAATATATTGAAAGTAGAAAATTTAAAAATGTACTATCATACCTCAAAAGGTTTAGTAAAAGCAATCAATGATATAAGCTTTCAAATAAAGAAAGGCGAAACTTTAGGTATTGTCGGAGAATCAGGATGCGGAAAAACTAGTCTTGGCACATCTCTTTTAAGAATGCCTTCTATACCTGGAAAATATGAAGGCGGAAGAATAATACTTGATAATGAAGATATTATACCTCTTAAAGAAGAGTATGTAAGAAAGAACATAAGGTGGACTAAAATATCTATGGTTTTTCAAGGAGCTATGAATTCTCTCACTCCTGTGTATACAATAGAAAAGCAGATGATAGAAACTATAAACCGACATGTTGATATAAGTAAATCGGATGCCGGCAAACTTATAGAAGAATATTTGGGATATGTAGGTCTTCATGCCGATGTCGCTAAAAGATATCCTCATGAACTTTCAGGAGGTATGAAGCAGAGAGTTGTTATAGCTACTGCATTATTTTTAAAGCCTAAACTTATTATACTTGATGAGCCTACTACTGCATTAGATGTTATAGTTCAGGCACAGATTATAAATTTATTAAAAAAACTAAAGAAAGATTTTGATTTGTCATTTATTTTTATCACTCATGATTTAGCATTGGAAGCTGAAATTGCAGATAAAGTATGCGTTATGTATGGAGGAAAAATATTAGAACTTGCAGACAATAAAGATATATACGAAAACTCTAAACACCCATATACAAAAAGACTTTTAAAAGCTACTCCTAGATTAAATAAAGCTGTAAGTAAATTGGAGTTTATAGAAGGAACGCCTCCTGATTTGCTTAATCCTCCTAAAGGCTGTATGTTTTATGACAGATGCAAAGAAAGAATAGATGAATGCAAAAATGATGAACCTATATTAAAAGATATAGGAAATGGGCATTTATGTGCTTGTCATTTGATTAATTAGTAATTTCTTCTTTGTATGTTATATATTGTTCATTACTATAGATTATAGGCATATTATTATATTGTGAGTTTATATTTTTAGTTCCTATGATATTGTATTTTATATTTGAATTAGTATCTAATTTGAAATTTGGATTTTCAATTTTCATTAATACATACGAATATTGATCTGAGTCATACAAATTAAAAGAATTAGTATTTGAGTCTTTAATTATATTTTCTATATGAGGCTGCATAAATCCCCATCCAAATTTCCCTCTATTTTTATATACTTCATATATCTGTATATTAACAGCAAATAGATTCATTACCGCAAATATTAGTATAAAGTTAAAAATCTTTTTATATTCTATTTTCTTTATAAAATAAATTATAGGTATGAAAGTTAAAGGAAATATATTATAAAAATATCTAGGTCTTGCAGAACCTAAATTTAATAACATAAATAAAACTATAGTTGCTATTATATATATAAAATATAATAATGCTGATTCTTTGAATACTAAATCATCATCATTATTCAATTTCTTTCTAAAAAAATCTGAAATAAAAAATATAAAAGATAATAACCCAATAAGTACAGATATTATATAAAATATAAAACTAAAAATTAATTTAATATCTCCATTAAACCATCGTGTAAATATTACAGATATTTTATTGCCATAATTATAATTAGGCTCATCTGTTGGAAAAAACAAAACAGACCATATCTGAGGCGGCTGTATTATGGATTTTACTGAATTTTTCATATTAATAACATTCATCAAATTTGGAAATCCATTTGAAATTTCATACACAATATAAGGAACATACAATAGAAAAGATATCAAAACACCTATAGATAGCGGTACAATATATTGCTTAGTTCTTTTTATCCGTATTATTAAATATATAATAAATGCAGGTACTATACTGAAAAATACAGCAATATGACACATAGCCTCCAATGCTAAAATAGGAAATATAAAAATACTTGCAATATACGAATATTTATTGTCAGATGATATATATATTAATATTAAAGTTATTGAAATAAATGATAAAATAAAAACTGTATCCGGATTATATATTTCGTTTTGAAAATGTAAAAATGTAGCATTTACAAATAGTATAGAAGTAATTATTGACATTATTTTCAAACCAAATTTTTTTAATATAAAAATTAAAAATACCAAAGGTGATATGGTAATCAATATATAATTTAATAATCTAGCTATATCAATATTTTCACCTGATAAAAAATATAATACTAAATATTGTAAATAAAATAAACCGCCTGGTATTCTCGGAACATTTTCTTCATATACATTTTCAGAGCCTATTAATAATCCTGGAGATACTAAGTAAACACCCATAACAGGAAACTCTTTATTATCATAATATTTCCTCATATTATAATAATGCTCTAAAGTATCTCCGCTTGCCACATTATATTTATCATATAATTGAATTCTTGTTAAAAGCCCTACGAATATTGATAGAATAATGATTAATATATAAATAAAAGATTTATCTTTCATCTGCTGCCTCATATAATGCCGAAGCAGCATATATATTTATTATAATATTTTTTGCAACAAAGATAAATTTGTTTAAGAGAATAAAACTTGAAGTTTGTTTGTTTATTTGTTTCATAAATATGCTCATAATTCTGATTAAATAATTATACTATTATAAACATAAATAGTCAAATTAATTTCATTACTTATCATTATAAAAAATAAATACTTGATTTATGAATTATAATATATTACTATTATAAAAAATAAAATGATTAAGAGTTATAAATGGATAATGATATAATATTAAAACTTGAAAATGTAAAAAAATATTTTAATCCTCATGCCAACATTATAGAAAGTTTAATGAAAAAGTCTAAAGAGATTAAAGCAGTTGATGATGTTAGCTTTGAACTAAAAAGAGGAAAAATACTTGGGATAATAGGAGAATCAGGAAGCGGAAAAACCACTATAGGCAAACTTGTAATGAAATTAATAAACCCTACATCAGGAAATATTATATTTGAAAATGAAAATATTAATAATTTTAATAAAGAAGAAACTGCAAAATATAGAAGAAATGTACAGATGATATTCCAAGATCCTTATGCTTCTATGAATCCAAGATTTAAAATAAAAGATGTATTAAAAGAGCCTTTATATATTCATAATATTGAGGGAGATGAAAAAGTTTATGATGAGATGGTTATTAAGGCTTTAAAAGATGTAAAAATCAATCCTCCAGAAGAGTTTATGGAAAGATATCCTCATATGCTTTCAGGAGGACAGCGTCAGAGAATAGCAACTGCAAGAGCTTTGATACTTAACCCTAAATTAGTTGTTGCTGATGAGCCTGTTTCTATGATAGATTTATCCACAAGAGCAGAAATTCTTTATATGATGAAAGAACTTCAAATAGAGAAAAATTTAAGCTATATATACATTACCCATGATTTATCAACAGCAAGATATTTTGCCGATATGGTAGCAGTTATGTATTTGGGAAGTATTGTAGAAATTGGAGATGCTGATGAAATAATAGATAATCCTAAGCACCCGTATACAAAGGCATTAATAGCGGCAGTTCCAGATGCTTCTTCAGGAAGAGTTAATATAATAAAAGAACTACCTATCAAAGGAGAAATACCTAATGCCTCTGATATACCTTCAGGATGCAGGTTCCATACAAGATGCATATATGCTAAAGAAGAATGCAAAAATAATATTCCTAATGCTGAAAAAATTTCAAAAAATCATTTAGTTTCATGCCTGTTTGCAAAATAAATAATATTGAAATTACAAAATAATTTCAGTATAATAAAATAACTAATTATAAATAGGAATGAATTATTATGAAAGAATTTAATGATAAAGAAAAAAAAATAGCTGAATATATAGAAAAATATTTACCTTTCAGAGCAAAACATATATTTTCCACAAGAGAGCTTTCTATTAAAATAGCAGAAAAATATAATATAGATACAAATAAAGCATCCATTGCAGCATTATGCCATGATTTGGGAAAGAGATATAAAGATGATGAAATGCGTAAAATAATACTTGAAAATGATAATAAAGAATACCCTAATTATATAACAGGTGCTTTACTGCATGCAAGGGTAAGTTCCATAATCGCAGAAAAAGAATTCTCAATAAATGATAAAGAAATTTTAAATGCAATAGAAAGTCATACTGTAGGACATGGAAATATGACTATGCTTGAAAAAATAATATACGCCTCAGATTATCTTGAGCCTACAAGAAATATTCTAGCTGCAGATAAAATAAGAGAGAATATTTTTACAGATTTTGATAATGCATTTTTAGAAGTAGTATTGCAATCTATAAATTTTGTTTTGAGTAAAAAACAATATTTATCAGACAAAACAATAGAACTTTATAATTCATTAGTTATCAAATAATAATATTGGGTAAAATTTTTTATGAATAATAATCAAATAAAAAAAGCATATATAATATTTGTAACCGACAGCAGACAATACAGAAACACTAAAATAAATATAGATAATATACTTAATGAGCTTGAAATGCTATGCGGCACTGCAGGTTATGAAGTTGCAAATAAATATTCATTCATACAGCCAAAAATAACAGCCGGAACTTATATTGGTACAGGTAAATTAGAAAGTTTAAAAGAAAGTGCTGCTATTGATAATGTAGAATATTTTATATTTGATAATGAGCTTAGCGGTTCTCAGGTAAATGCTATAGAAGAAGGTTCTAATATAACAGCACTTACAAGAACAGAAATAATATTAGAAATATTTGCTTTAAGAGCTAAAACTATGACTGCTAAAATGCAGGTGGAATTAGCCTTTTTAGAATTTGAATACCCAAGACTAAAAGGTAAAAGAACTAATCTAAGTCAAATAAAAGGCGGTATAGGATTAAGAGGAGGAGCAGGAGAAAAACAGCTTGAATATGATAGAAGAAGAGCAAGAGAGCGTATACATAAATTAAAATCTCAATTAAGCAAAGTAGAAAAATCTGCAAGCACAGGTAGAAAAGGAAGGGAAAATACTTTTAGAATAGCAATAGTTGGATATACAAATGCCGGAAAAAGTACATTATTTAATCTACTTTGTAAAGAATCTGTTTATGTTGAAGATAAATTATTTGCTACGCTAGATACCCATACAAGAAAATTATATTTAAGTGATGATACTCCTGTAGAAGTAATAATAAGCGATACTGTAGGGTTCATAGACAGACTTCCTCATACTTTAGTAGCTTCATTTAAATCTACATTATCCGAAGTTGTTGAAGCTGATTTACTTTTACATTTATCTGATGCAAGCGATGAAAATATAGATGAAAAACTTTTGCATGTAGAAAGTATAATAAAAGAGATAGATGCCTCTCATATAAAAAGAATAGTTATATTTAATAAATCTGACTGCATAGATGAAGTACAAAAAAATAGAATATTAACCTCTTATGATGATGCTGTGTTTATAAGTGCAAAAAATAATACTAATATAGAAACTTTAAGAAAGAAAATATTGGATATCATATTGGAATTAAATAGTAATTAAATTATCTTCTTAGTTGGGCAAATATAACTACCCAGAAATCCTCACCATTAATGGAATAATGCGAGACACCGATATGAGTAAATTTATCGCTTATAATATTTACTTTATATTTATTAGAATTCATCCAATAACTAACAACAGTTTCGGCATTCTTAAATCTATAAGCAATATTCTCATTCGATGAGTAAACAATTATTCTATTTTCATAAAGCAATTCATCATACTTTGTATTATTAGGCCTAATATGAGAAAAACTTATAGCAAGCTCTTTTGCTCTGATATCTGCAATATTATTTAATTTATCATCAATTTCAAATGGGTATAAATTTTCATTATCTCTTATTTCATTAAATGTTTTCAGCATAGTATTAATATCATCATTATAATCCTGAGCATACAAAAAGCTGGCAGAAGCTATGATGACAAATATCATTTTTATTATAATATTAACCATATATTTTCACTTAATTAATAATTATACTATTACAATAGTATTTTCATACAAATAAATATAATATTTTTTAATTATTTTTCAAGCCTAATAAGTAATTTATTTTTATTAAATTCGGAAATATTTGAATGTTTTATATTATAAATTATCCTCTGTTTTATTTTAGAAATAATGCTTATCTCAGAATTATAATATGATAAAATATCTAAAATGCTATTAGTAATATCTATAAGGTATTCATTAGATTTTGATGAACATAATCTGCTGTAAATTTGAAGTATATATTCCCCAAAATATTTTATAAGTCGTATATCATTAGAAAGTATGGCAGCATTAATATGATAAGAATAAATTTTCAATGCATTAATATTATCATCTTTAATATACTTGTCCAAAAACATAGAGAATACTTTTATATATTCCAAACTTTTATCTTTAAGTTTGCTGCATATCTCATCTTTATTTATTATATGAACAGAATATTTTAAATTTAATACTATAATATCATCTTTATCATAATCAAATATTATATTGTCTTTAGAACAATCCAAAGGATTATCCATTTTTAATCTGATATTATCTATATACCTTAATTTTTTATTAATGCTGCTGTAATTTGTTTTTGAAGTATCAATTACAAATAAATATTCTATGTTTTTAGTTTTATTAACTATAGATCTTTTAGCACCTCTGTATTTAGTATATTCAGAAGTAACAATATCTAACTTACCTCTATTTTCAAGTATTGATATTAAATCATCATACTCTATTATACCATCTGTAGAATAACTCATCACTATATGTTTAGAATCTATATTATCCAATAAATTTATTAAAGTATCCTTAGCAGTTTTTTTATAGCAGTACATAGATCTAGTTTTTATCCAATCTTTTCTTATACCGCCTTTGTCTGTTTTCTTACCATTTATATATATATTTTTATTAATTACAGGCTTATCCCACAGAGCTATAGTATTAAGCAAATGATAATTGCTTCCGTATTGATGCTGATTATAAGGAGGATCTAAATATACTAAATCAAAATGCTTATTTCTATTTTTTATAACAAACTCATTAGCATCAATCATACTCACATGGCATTTTTTACCATTATATAAAGGTATTTGCTTTAATGATATAGGAGCCATGATTCTATGCAAGGCATCTTTATTTCTTCCGCCGAAACCTGCATGAAAAGCTTTAAAAACTCCGGAAGTATTTGTATGAGTAGCTGATTCATATATAATAGAAGCTATAAGATAATAATATTCCTTTTCATTTATTACATTATTTTTATAAAGCATTTCTATATTATGCCTTATAATATCAATTCTCTCGGCATTGTAATGAGTATAAAAAAGTCTTTCATTTATTAAGTCAGGATTTTCATCGCTTGAAGGAGCATAATATTTTGATATATATCTGTCCTCATCATCAATATATCTAATATCATTAATCATCTTTATTGTATTCTCTGCCCCGCCTGTATGAATAAACATATTAGATAAGTCTTCTTCATTTATACATAAATGAGCATAGTTTAGAATATAAGAATAATATTCCCAATCATTAGAATAAACTTCCAAATCTAAAGTTTTAAAAAGTCTTGAAACGCTTCCGCTTCCTGCAAATAGATCCAATGCCGTTTTTATATTACTATCTTCCTGCAATATTGCTGAAATAGTATTTTTTATAAATGAAAGCAATCTTCTCTTATTTCCAATATATGCTATTAAATTTTCTTTTAAATATTTATCTTTAACATTATCTTCAGTATTAGTTATCATAATCTTATTATCATAATATAGTTTACATAATAATATTAACATAATACTGAGAAAATATCAATATTATATGTATAAATATTCATTTAGATAAATATTTATACATACTATAATTATAAAAATCATATATAGCAACAGAAGAAGCAGCATATATTTCTATATCTTTAAAATTATTAATAAAATTTATTTCAGTAAGGAAATCATAAGAATTATATTTATTTTTTATATTATTTTTTATTTCATTAATAAAGCCTTCACCTAAATAAAGCATCTCTCCGCCTATAAATATAGTTTCAGGGTCAAAAGTATTAACTATATTGTATATTCCTATAGAAACCCAATAAGCTGAAAAGTTATTATAAGTATCAATAACAATATCATCATTAATATGATTTTTTATAATTTCATTATAACTTATATTTTTATATTTATTATCTCTGTTTCTAAGTTCATTCATAAAAGCATCAATGCTCGCAACAGATTCCCAGCATCCTTTTTTTCCGCACATACATATATAATTAGAGTCTGTTACTATAGTATGAGAATAATTAGCTGCTGTGTCATGCGTACCATATAAAATTGCTCCATTGCTAGATACCGATACTCCAATCCAATTACCTAAATAAATATATACAGATGAAGTTCGTATAGGCATAGATTTTTTCATCTCTTCAAGCATACTATATGTAAGCATAGCACATGCATATCTGTCAATGATAACATCAGTATTAGTATTCTCTTCTATATATTCTTTTAATGGTATATTTTTCCATTCAGGTATTCCCATACAATCTACAAGGATATTATTATTTTTTTTGCTTATCTTACCTGGTACAGATATTCCTATAGAAAATATCTTTTTATCTTTATATTTATTTTTTAAATCTTTAATTTTTTTTATTATAGGATTAAATGTTATTCTATAATCATCATTTATATTCACTTTTAATGAACATTCTTCTATGATTTCATTTTCCAAATTAACAATAGCTATATTGCATAATTCACTTCTAAAATGTACAGCTATAAAATATCCTAAGTTTTTATTTATATCTAATAATATAGGTTTTTTACCGCCTAAAGATGATGACTCACCATCACATTTTTCATATACTATACCCATATTAATTAAATCATCTACTAGTACAGATATACTAGCCTTGCTTAATTCTAAATTATAAGCCAAATCAGCTCTTGAATAATGACCTATTTTTAATAATTTTACTATATCAATATAATTTTGTTCTTTGATATTTTTAGCTTTTAATCTCTTCATTTTTATATATCAATTTACCTTTAAGAATAAAAAATATACGGTTTTTTATTATATTATAAAGTTATGATTTGCAAAAAGTGCTAATAATAATAAAAAATGATGCATATATTTTTATACGCATCATTGTTATTTTAGATTAATATTTTATTCGAATAAATTATTAATTAATTCAAATTGAACATAATTATTAACATCCACAGGATCTGTTATAACTTTAGAGTTTATAAATATTTTTTGCTGAGATTCATACCATTTAGCAGCAGTACCATCAGAATAATTATTTTTTATATCTTCTCCTGTAAGCCATACAGCAGTTTCTTTTTCTGAAGATACAGATTCTGCAGGAGTTCCATTTACCTTAGCAACTATTTCAACAGCATCATCTATATTAGCTCCCCTATAATCCATAGCTTTTAATATAGCTTTTGAAAATCTATTAACTATATCAGGATTATTTTTTTGATACTCAGGAGTAACTACCCAGCTGCTAGGGAATACACCTTCATCAGAATAATCAATTATAGTTGCAATAGACTCTACTTGATCTCCAAGCTGTTTAGTAATTTCAAAAGTATAAGGTGCCCATACAGATACAGCATCAACTTTTTTACCTATCATAGATGATACTATTCCGCTTACATCCATATTAACAACATTCAAATCTGCTCTATTTACTCCTGCCTTATTTAAAGCCAAATCCAATAAAATTTCTCCTGAAGTTCCTAGCTGTGTACCTACTGTTTTACCTTCTAAATCAGAAATACTATTAATATTAGCCCATTTTCCAACCAGAATTTGTTCAGATTTGCTTAACCCATTAGGAAATAATACATTAACTTTACCTTGAATAGCTAAAGAATGAGCCCCATGTCCTATATAGGCAAATTGTATATCTCCTGAAAGCATAGCAGCGACCTCAGAAGGTCCATTTAAAAATTTAACTAATTCAACATCCAAATTTTCTTCTTTAAAAAAACCTTTTTCCTGAGCAATAGCAGCAGCAGAAGTACCTGAAAAATCTGCCATATATGCTACTCTTATTTTGTCGAGTGCACCATTTGTTTGAGAAGAAGAAGTATTGTTTCCTCCTGAACATGATATTATCAAAGCTATTAATGCTATTGATAAAATAGAAACTAACATAGTTTTTTTCATTTTTGTTCTCCTTTTTAATTATTTTTTTATTAAAACTTATTTACATCAAAAAGAATTTATAAATTCTGAACAATATATCTTTATTATCTTCTCAAAGCCATTCTTCTATATGTATGCACCTCTCCCCTTAATACCAATGATATAGCCATAGCATTCATAGGACTTGATATACCGCCTACTCCTGCATCTCCTATATGCATTATATCCGCTCCCGCCATTTTAGACATTAATGCAATTTGTTTTATTGTATCTATAGGTGCCCCTTCCTGAGCAGTTCCTATAGCCGTTTTTGTAAGCATACCAAGACTTTTAGCTTCATCTATAAGCTCATGAACTTTCTCTACTGTATAACCTGGTAAAGTTCCAGGAGCCCCAAACATTATAACATCAGCACCAGCATCTGCAATTTGTTTTACTGTACTTAAAGTATCGGTATTGCCGGCACCTGCTCCATGCATTTTACCTGCAATAATCATCATCTTACCTTTGGCAATAGATGCTAATTCTTCAGCTGCTTTTGCTATAGTATCTACAGAAACTTTTGTATGAGGGTTGCCTGTTAATACTATATAATCTATTCCAAAATCTAATGCCCTTTTATAATTATCTTTGGTAGCTTTTAAACCTTCAGGATAATCCACCCCTTCTCCTACAGGTTCTAAATTTATACCTATAAATCTTCCTGTATACTTTTTTATTCTTTGTATATGATCATTTCTTTTTCTTGAAGATTCATATAATTTAAGCTGACCTTTAAAAGTTCTTTCTACCATAGGCATAGAATTATCACCTTCAGCTTCATCTAAATCATATATGAAAGGATTAAGTAAGTCAAATATATTTAATGTAATTAAGTCAACCCCCATAGCAGCCAAAATTTCAGGATCTGTAACTTTTTCTATTAATGGTCTTTTATATATTAAGGATTCTGCCATTAATGTTCTTCCCTCAGAATTTCTTATGGTTTCTATCAATGTATTAGTATCCATATTAAATGTATCTGTATAATTTAATTCAAATATTCTCTTCATTATTAATTTACTCCCCTATTTTTTAGCCTCTAAATATTCATGATATACCAGCTGCCATAATTGATTTTTGATATCATTGAATTCTTTTGATAATTTAGTCTCAGGTACTCTAGGATATGCTATAGGCACCTCTACTATACTTTTAATTCTTCCGGGTCTTGGACTCATTATAACAACTCTCTGAGCTAAAAATACGGCTTCATCTACATCATGAGTAATAAAGAAACAAGTTTTCTTTTCATTATCCCAAGTATTTAAAAGTTCTGTTTGAAGCTGTGCCCTAGTCTGTGCATCTAAAGCTCCGAAAGGTTCGTCCATAAGAAGTATATTGGGATTAACAGCATAAGCCCTAGCTATAGCCACACGCTGCTTCATGCCTCCTGAAAGTTCCTTAGGATAAGCATTTTTAAAATCTATTAATCCTACAGCCTTAAGATAATGATCTACTATATCATTTATTTCAGACTTAGATTTTTTCTGAAGTTCAAGTCCGAAAGCTACATTTTTTGCCACAGTAAGCCAAGGAAATAAAGCATACTGCTGAAATACTACACCTCTGTCAACGCCTGTGCCTTCTATAGGTTTGCCGTCTATTTCTATACTGCCTGAATTCGGAGTATCAAGTCCTGCAAGTATATTAAGTAATGTACTTTTTCCGCAGCCTGAAGAACCTATTACACATACAAATTCATTTTTATATATATCTAAATTTACATTATCTAAAGCATGAACATCTTTAGTTGTACCTTTATATATTTTACTAACATTAGAAATTTTTACTTTTACTTCTTTATTTGACATATTCAATCTCTTTTATATAATTTTTTATATATAGCTTATTATCTTTTTTTCTTTTCCTGCCATACAGTTAACTTGTTTTCTATTATGCTTACTATAAAATTTAATATCAATCCTGTAATACCAATAAGTATTATACCAAGCATAACTATATCCATTCTAAAGTAAAGACTTGCCTCCTGAATCATCTGTCCTAATCCTGAACTAGATCCTGTTAATTCAGCAGCAATAAGAGTTGTAAGTGAAGCACCCAATCCTAAACGCATACCAACCAATATATAAGGTACAGAAGCAGGTATTACAACCTTTAAGAAAATATCTTTATCTTTAGCACCAAGAACTCTGGCTGCTTTTATTAAAGTTTGATCAACCTCTCTTACCCCTTGATAAACTGTTATAATCATTACCAAAAAAGTAGATATAAATATAACTGTAATTTTAGCACTTTCTCCAACTCCCTGAGCAACTACAACCAAAGGTATATATGCTAATGCCGGTATATTCCTAACAAATTGTATTATAGGTTCTATTAATAATTGTACAGGCTGATACCAACCCATTAAAAATGCTATTGGTATTGAAACAACAAAAGCTAATCCGAAACCAGACAATACCCTAAATAAACTTATACCTATATGATTTAATAATTTACCATTAGTAATCTCTCTTATAAATGACTTTAATACATCAGCAGGGCTTGCAATAACGGCACCTGCCACGGAAGATGATACTAGCTGCCATACTAATAAAGCTATAATAATGGAAGCTGCAGTAAATATATATTTCTTTTTCCCCATAGGTTTACTATTCATTTTTATCCCTCTTAATAAAAAATCTAAGCATATAACTTAACCGTTTACAGTTAAAACTATATTTGTTTTAGCTGTAAACTATAATTTAATAGTTTAATGCTTGTTTTATAATGTCAATTCTCACATATTTATCTACAGCAACAGGCTCAGAATTTAATCTGTTGTTTTGCAAAAAATAATCTATTTGTTTTCTGTAAATATTGCTTATGCTTCCATCATCTATTCTGCTTTTCATTGTCTGAGAATCCATCCAATCAGAACTGTATTTCTCCTGAGCAACTGTAGCTATATCCAAACCTATAAGATTTGATACATTTGTAATAGCTTCATCTAAATGCTCTTTTCTATAATCCATTGCTTTATACAATGCTCTTGTAAACTTTATAACAGTATCAGTATTAGACTCTAAATAGGCAGGTGTTACTATCCAGCTTGCAGTAGAATCAACGCCGACATCCTGAGGTTTTATAATATTCAAATTCTCTAATCCTATTCTATTGTCTATCTCAACAGTATAAGGAGGCCATACAGATACAGCATCAACTTTATTAGCCAAGAATGAAGCAACAGCACTTGAAACTTCAGCATTAAGTATATTTATATCTGATTTATTAACGCCTGTTCCTGCTAATACCTGATCTATAATAGTTTCTCCAGATGTACCTAACTGTGTTATTAAAGTTTTTCCTTTTAATTGTTCTACAGTAGTTATACCTGAAGACTTTAATGTTCTAATACCTTCTACAACAGCTATTCCGTCAGTAGCTATTATCTGAACCTTTCCTTCGGCTGCCAATGTATGTGCACCAAAACCTATATAACCTATCTGTATATCTCCTGAAACCATAGCTGCTATTTCTGTAGGTCCGCTTGTAAATTTTACTAGCTCTATATCCAATCCTTCATCTTTAAAATAATTCTGATGTATTCCTGTAATGATTGCAGAAGCTCCGCCTACATTAGGATGATATGCCACTCTTATTTTACCTGAATTTTCATTGGTATTTTTACCGCATGAAATTAAAAAACTAAATAGCAAAACAAAAATTAATAATATTTTTTTCATACTCTTACTCCATTTAATATTGTTAATTTAATATATCTTCTATCTCAGAATTGCTTAAGAAATTCATAACTAAAGGCTGAGATTTATTATCCTGAGACTGCTGCCAAGTAGCATACATTCCGTCTTTTGTTCTAAGTACATCTACATATCTTGAACAGCCTGTACCATAAGGACTTACAAATAATGGAAGCTCTTTACTTATTCTTTCAATATGTGCAAATGAACCATTCTCTATATATGCAGCTCCTCCTAATTCTTCGCATGAATATCCTCTAGGTCTTTTTACAGCTTTTTCATGCTCATCTAAATTTCTTACGCATTCGCCTCCGTCATAGAAAAATAAGCTTATTCTTTTATTTCTCAATATTCCAACCTGAGGCATATCAATAATGCAAGTTCCCCTAGTCATAGCTATATCCCAAGTATGACCTTTTTCAAAGAAATAAAATACAGGTGCTTCAAAATTGAGTTTATCTCCTCTTCTAAGCATATATCCTGTATTTGAACTAGTCCAATTATATGGGTGAGTACAGAACAATAAATACTTTTCTCCGTTATAACTGTCATATACAAAAGGGTCTTTCAAATGTATAAATCTTGAATCCTCACCTTTAATAAGTTCTTTAACATTGGAAGCATTTAAATTTTCAATTTTATCAGCTACTATAACATCAATATCCCATACCCCTGTTCCCGGTTTTAAATATTCTTTAAGATGATCCGGATACTTATTTTCAGATTTCTCAGAAGATATATAAAGCTCAACTTCATTATCATTATTAAATCTCAAAGCTGTGCCTTCTATAGATAATACGCCTCTAGGAAGTTCTTTTTTTAATATGCTTTTTATTTTTGTCCAAGTATTTCCTTTGTCTGAAGATTTAAATATTGCAAGTTCTGCTCCCCTATCTCCTAAATCAAGCCCCGTTCTAGAATCTCCAGAATTTCTGTATCTTCCTGAAATATATAAATTACCGTCTTTATCCTCTACCATATTTCCGCCGCCGAACCAATATCCTGTTTCTGCTGTTACAGGTACTATAATTTTAGCCTTTTTTTCATCTATTAATCTAAGAGAAAATTCCATTAACTTTTTTTCTAAATTTGTCATGATACTCCACCTCATATTTAATTAGTATATTAATTAGTATAGTAAACTAACTAACTAAAATCAATTATTTTAACAAAAAAATATTTTTCACAAATATAATTTTTATCATAAAAAATAGGCTTATTTTAAAAATAATTTTATTTATTAATTCTTGTACTCTATACACAATAAAAATATCAAGTACTCCTTTGCTATTATCATACGACAGAATATTTATATAACAAAAAAGATATACTAGTATATAGTATAAATAGGCAATAAAATTTAATTAATTTTTTATATCAAGTTAACATACTTCATAAATTTATAATTTAAACTTTCGATAATAATTTAAAAAGATATATTGTTATAGGATTTTATTATGAATATGAAAAGTGATTATGTTTTCAACGATGATAATATATATGTTTTATTAGAAGAATTCAGTGATTATTTACAAACTCTAAATTTTGCAGCTCATACTATTAATAGCTATAATAAAGATTTAAAAGAATATTTCCAATTTCTTCATAGTAAAAATATTTCATTAGATGAAGCTAATCATTATACAGTAAGAGATTATTTAACTTTTTTAAAAGGAAAATCTTTAACCAATTCCACAATGTCAAGACATTTATCATCTATAAAAAAATTCTATAAATATTTAATAAGAAACGGCTACTCAGATAAAAACAGAATAGTAGATATGAAAAGTCCCAAAAGAGAAGAACATATAGCCAAATTTTTATCTATAGAAGATATAGACAATATATTAGCCATAGATGATGAAGGAGACTTCACACTCATTAGAGATAAAATGATGGCTCTGTTTATGTATGCCATAGGGTTAAGAGTATCAGAACTTGCTTCATTAAAACTAAGCATGATAAAAAAAGGCTCTGAAACATTAAGAATATGCGGTAAGGGTTCAAAGGTAAGAGATATACCTATACTGCCTATCGTATATGAAAATTGGGATATATACATGGAAAAAAGAAGAATAATTCAAAAAGAATATTCTCAAAATAATGACTATTTATTTATAAACAGATTCGGAAAACCAATAAGCGACAGAAGTATAAGAACATCTATGAAGCGTTTAATAAGAAATTCAAATATATCTATAGATTTTTCTCCACATACATTAAGGCATACATTTGCTACTCATTTGCTTAATAATGATGCTGAAATAAGAGGTGTTCAGGAATTATTAGGGCATGAAACTATAGCTACAACTCAAAGATATACTCATGTTACAAATTCAAGATTATTTGAAGTATATAATAAATTTCACCCTCATTCTAATAATTAAATTTTTATATTTAATAATAATTATTTTCTTATTTTATTAGACCTTTTTATACTTCTAAGATGTAAGTATACTGTATGATGTGAAATATTTAAATAATTAGCAACTAGCTGAACAGATTCTTTAAACTCAAATATCCCTTGAGAATATAATTTTTTTATTATTGTCTTGTTGTAAACAGAAGGACCTACTTCATCTTTATCTACAGAGTCTATAACTTTTTGAAGAACTTCTATAATAATATCTTCTGATTTGCTGTTTTTATTTTCTTTTACATCAGAATTTACATTATCCGGTATAAACACTTTTAATGTATTAATTAAAGAAACATCAAATTTCCAATCTATAACCATCATAGCTATAGGAACGGCATTAGAATTTTCTATAATGGTATAATTTTTTTTATGATATTCTCCTGTAACAGTTTCAATAAAATTATTTTTAAAAAAGCTATTATTATGTTTATCTATCATTTCATTTAATATGCTTCTATCTTTATCGGAAATAGCATCGCCAATATTTTTATTATGCATATATTCATTAACCATAAAAACTATAGGGCAATTCTCATTCTCAAAAGAATATATCACTATCTCAACATTATCTCCAAGGTATTTTCCTAATGATATAGAAATATTTTTATAGCTATTTAATATGCTGAAATCTTCTTGGGTGTATATATAATTATACATTGCTTCTCCAATTCTTATTCTTAATACTGTTATAATATAATAATTTTTTTATATTTTCCAAATTTTTTTAACTAAAATATTTGTTTTATTATTTTATATGTGTATAATTATAACAACAATAACTAATATAGGTAATTAAATGGGAATTAATTTAGATAATTATGTAACAATATCTTTAGAAAAAATAAAATATTATAAAGAAGTAATACTAAAGGATAAAATAGACATTATTTCTAAAAATGAAAATGGTATAGTTAATGTTATACCTTATAATAAAATAGATTATTTATTTAATAATAATTTAGAAGAAAATCCTCTATTTAATAAAGCCCAATATTATATATATAAATCCTATTTGGATATGATAGAGTTTTTTATAAACCCTGATGAATTAAATAACAAAGATTATTTCTATTCTATTTTTACGAACTGTAAAGACCCTATAGAATATACAGGAAAAGCTCAGGAAGCTATACTTGAAAATATATTATCTATGAATGAATATCAAAGGGTTGAAAAGATAAAAAACTTAATCATAGAATTAGAGATAGAAGAAAATAGAGACAAATTCACATCTAAAGCTGCAATTATACTAGGAGAAATATTGGTAAGATTGGGACTTATGATAAGAATAAATGTGATAGGAAATATATCTGAAAATAATGAAAATCTTAAATACAAAAACTACAATACAAACTATGACGAATTAATGAAAAGCATTGCTGAAAGTGCATTTGTATTGCTAAATAAAAATTATGAAAAGCCGGATATATTCAGCAATGTAATAGGATTTACAGGGTGTAATATAATAGATCATAGCAATAGATTATTTATTAATACAATAGAATTTATGATATTCTATAATAAAAATATAAGCATGGGAATACTGTCAAAAATAAGAGCTAAATGGAAACATGATTATATGCCTTATTATGAAAAAGTATCAAAGAAAAATAAATTTATAAAAGATATATCGAAATTAGATAATATATTCAAATTGGGAATAAGACAATTTGACTATAGTGAAATTATAAATATGTCTATAGCAGCATTTCTCCATGATATTACATTAACAGAAATAATTAATTATTTACCTACACAAAATGTTAGTATAAATAATGAACTATACTCTCATTCCATTAAATCATATAATTATATAAAATATTCAATATCAAATAATCAGGATATAAATTTAGCAGTAGGAGTTCATCATGAATACTACGGATACGGAGACGGACTTGCCATTACAATATGCGAAGCTATGAGAAGTAAAAGACCTAATTTTGAATATCCATATTTAATTAGTTTTGATTCTAAAGATATATTTAATTTCACAGCTTTCATATATTATCCTGTTAAAATTATAGAAATATTGGATTTATACGATTTTCTAAAATATAAACATGATATTTGTATAAATGAAATCAATACTGATATAGAAATAATAGATTATATATATGATAACTTTTTAAAAGATGAAGTAAAAATAGATTATATAATATTTTCAATTTTTAAAGACTATTTATCTAATAAGTACAAAGTATAATTATAAAATTTATTTAAGTATTTTCTGATAAAATAATTCAAATAATAGAGTTATTTCAATAAAAAATACAAATTATGAAAAGCAGATAATCTATACTATACTTTATATACTAAAATACGATGAATATTTAACAAATTTATTTATATTTTATATATACCGCATACATTTAAATAAAAAACAATATAAAAAATAAATACTTAACTAAGTAAAACAATATTAATTTTTGGATTAAAAGCATAATGCTGTTCTATTTTTTTTCTCGTATCCTCTATCAAATTAATAACATCTTCAGCCGTACTTTCATTTTTAGAGTCATATAATGATTCATTGATAATATAGTTTGGAAATCTTCTATGCCATCTCATAGCTCCGAACTTCATATCAAGTCCTCCTACCCTTTCAACCATCTCATAAGCCTTAACATCATAAAAATCTTCAAATACAGGACCTATACTAGCCTCAGTAGGAGCGACAGAACCCCTTATATATCTAAACCAATCTATTCTGTTATCAATACTTTCAGGACTATCTTTTTCCAATACTAATACCGCAGATAATATGATTATAAACCTTTTTTCTTTATCAGTTAAAGCTGAATATTCATCTTTACTCAATTCTGTTACAGTACAATCCTGCTTATTAAATAATCTTACAGATTTAACAAAATTAAGCAGTGATATTCCAAAAGATTCAAATTTATCATATATAGCAGCACCTATTCTAGTATTAACTAAAGCCGCAAATTCTAATCCCGACAAATTTCTAATTCTTGATTCATGAGAAAGTCTCTCTAAAATAGCAGAACTATTGGATTTTAAAACACCATCTTCCAAAAACTCAAAAGATTCAAATTCCCCCTCCAATGAAACTATTATGCCGTTATAACCATTATCAGAAACTATAACCTTACTAGTATCTCCCATTACAAAATAATCAATAACATTTTTATAAAAGAAATCAGCAAGTTCTAAAAAATCAGATATTTTTTTTATGATAATATATAAATCAATATTTCCTCCAACATTAAAACTGCTGAATTTACTAAAAGCTTGATTTCTATAATATTCTATATTTTTTTCTTTGAGAAATCTCTCAACTATTTTGTAATTTTCTTGCATATTCATTACTAATCCTTACTATATTGCCTGCTCCCAAAGTTAATATTATATCTCCGTCTTTTTTCATATCATCAAGTACCGGCAATACATCTTCTATATTTGGAACATATCTTATATGATCATTTTGTCTTCTCACTACATCGCATATAATTTCACCGCTTATTCCTGCTATAGGCGTTTCACCTGCTGCATAAATATCGCTAATAATAACTTCATCAGCATCATTAAATGCAGACTCAAAATCATTAAGAAGAAGTTCTGTTCTGCTGTATCTATGAGGTTGGAATACTGCTATTATTCTTCTGTTTTTATAAGCATTTTTTACAGATGAAAGTGTAGCTTTTATCTCTGTTGGGTGATGAGCATAATCATCAAATAAAGTTATCTCTTTATCATAAAGCTTATTTAATCTTCTTCCTACACCCTCAAAAGTTTTTAATCCTTCTTTTATATCATCAATATCTATACCCAAATGAATACCTACACCTATTGAAGCTAAAGAATTCAATACATTATGAATACCTATAAGCGGAACAGAAAACTCTCCCAAACATTTGTTATCATAATAAGCAGTAAAATATGTTATAGGAGCTTCTACCCTAATAGAATCTCTATCAACATAAAAATCATAATCCTTTGAAAACCCATAAGAATAATATTTTTTATTGGCACTCTTTGATAAATCTTTTACAACATTATCCTCAAAACATAAAAATGAACATCCGTAAAAAGGAACTTTATTAATAAATTCTAAAAAAGCAACTCTCAAAGCCTCAACATTTCCATAATAATCCAAATGATCATTATCAATATTAGTAACTACATTAATAACAGGCGAAAGCCTTAAAAAACTTCCATCGCTCTCATCTGCTTCGCATACCATATATTCACTGCTTAAATCATTACAAGAAGCATTGCTTTTCAAATTAAAATGATTTCCTCCTATTATACAAACAGGATTAAGTCCTGCATGCATCATTATCTGGCTTATAAGAGAAGTTGTTGTAGTTTTACCATGAGAACCGGATATTGCTATGCCGTATCTTAAACGCATGAGTTCTGCAAGCATTTCTCCCCTAGGTATAACTGTTATCTTTTTTGCTTTTGCCTCTATAATTTCTTCATTAGTAGGGCTTATAGCCGATGAAGTTACAACTGCAGTAACATCATCTTCTATATTTTGAGCTTTATGTCCATAATATACTTTTATTCCAGAAGATTCCAAAGATTCTGTTTTCGCTGTCTTAGCTAAATCACTTCCTGTTACCGTAAAACCTATAGCATTTAATACACTTGCTATAGCACTCATTCCAATTCCGCCGATTCCTATAAAATGTATCTTTTCTTTTCTTTTTGTAAACATATATTCCTCAATATTTAATTATTTTTTTCCTAAAACTTCAGTTATATCATCAACTATTGAAGATACTGCTCTTGCACTCCAATTACTTTTAATATTTTCCCTCATCTTATTTAATCTTTCATCATTATTCAAATTATTTATAATAACATTTTCTAATTTTTCTTTATCCAAATCGGATTCTTCTATCAAATATGCCATATCCTTATTAAGCAAATCTAAAGCATTGAAATACTGATGATTATCTGTCGCATAAGGAAATGGTACTAATAATGAAGGAACATTAACAGCTAATATCTCACTGATAGAACTGCTTCCTGCTCTTGATATAACAAAATCCGCAGCATGAAGTAAATTTGCCATATCTTTATAATAGCCATGTACAAAAACATTTTCAAATTTAGCATTATTTACCTTGGCAATCATATCATTAGCCCATTTAGGTCCCACAAGCCATACTATATACAAATTATTAACCTTAGCTTTTATATCTTTTATGCATTCAAAAAATAATTCATTTAATTTCAAAGCCCCCTGAGATCCTCCCATAACAACTAAAAGTTTATCATCTTCTTTTAATTTCATAACAATTCTAGCACTTTCTCTATGAACTACAAAGAAATCATTTCTCACAGGATTTCCAAAAACTTTTCCATTAGGCATAAACTCTAAAGTCTTTGAAAAAGTTAAATATGCTCTTTTAGCATCTTTATAAAATATTCTATTAACTTTACCGGGTATAGAATTTTGTTCGCATAAAAATATAGGTATATTTTTAGTCTTAGCAGCATAAAGCATGGGAAATGATACAAATCCACCCATACCTATTACACAATCAGGATTATGCTTTCTTATTATACGATAAGATTTTAATAAAGCAGGTATAAATTTTAATGCAAATATTATTTTCTTAAAGAAATTACCCGGAGAATTAATATTTATAGTATTAAAATCATAATTTCCCGGTATCAAATGATAATCCTTTTGAGCAACAACAAGTCTAGGTTTATGTCCTTCTTTTTTCATATAATCATATATAGAAATAGCAGGAGTTATATGTCCGGCAGTTCCGCCTCCGCATAAAATTACATTCATTGTTCTCTCCTTTGAGTTATTTTTAATAAGATACCTATCATTATCATATTAACAACTAAAGCATTTCTACCATAACTAATGATAGGAAGTGTCATACCTGTAGTAGGAAGCATAAGTGTAGCCACCATTATATTTAAATATGCCTGCACACTAATGAACATCGTAATAGCAAATGAAAGATTTTTTAAAAACAGATCCTTAGTGCGGGACGATATTATAAATCCCCTAATAGTAAATGATAAAAATAAAAGCAGTATAATCAAATTCCCTACCAATCCGTACCTTTGTGATACAGAAGCATATATAAAGTCAGTTAAAGCAGCAGGTAAATGCGTACTAACATCAGCTATATAATCATCAGGAATTCCTGTAACCCCTCCATAATTAAATGCAAGCTTAGCCCTTCTGATTTGATAAACTTCTTCTTCAGGCTGACTCTGAGGATCTAAATATGATACAACTCTGCTTCTCATATACGGTGTATTAAAAATAAAAATGGCAAAAAGAATCAATAAAAAAACACCTGAAAGCAATATGGATCTTAAAGGTATGCCGCCGTAAAAGAATATAGAAAAACCAACTATAGCAAATAAAAGTGCTGTTCCGGAATCAGGTTCTATCAAAATAAGTCCTGACACTATTATTAAAATCAAAAGCGGTGGAAATAATCCTCTTTTTATATCAATTAATTTCTCTCCTTTCTTGCTTAAAACACTAGCAAAATATATACTGCATGTTATTTTAGCAATTTCTGAAGGCTGTATAGTAATGCCTAAAGGAAGAAGAAGCCATCTTTTTGCATAACTGCCTGCCACTGTTATACCAAATAAACATACCCATATAAGAAGCACCAAAGTAAAAATCAGAATAAGAGGAACCATCTTATCTAAAAAACTAAAGAAATCAGGAACTATCATCATAATAATAGTAAGAACAAACATAAATGATAATAGTTTCAAATGATTAGAAAAATATGCAGTATTTGGCTCATGTATTGTCTGTGCTCCATATATGGAAACCAAACCAGCTACAAGTAAAGCTATATATATTATTAATAAATATTTATCAGGAAACAATTTTCTATTTATCATAAACACTCTTTTATTTTCATAGTATCTTATAAGCTAAAGACATCTTCAATTCTATAAATGTAGTATTATTATAATGGGGAAGTCCTACATGCAGTCCTGCCGATGCTCCTATATTTAACATTAAAGTTTCTTGTAAAAATTTAAAGTTTATAATACCAGCCATGCCGAATTTATGAGATAAATGTTTTGAATTAATTAAATAAGTAAGCCCATAATATCCTCCTATATAGAACATACTTATTCTTCCTAAAAGGAAAAAATCATTGATTAATTCAAATTCACTTTTAGCATGCAATATTGAAGTTCTAGGATCATAATAATATTTTTTATCCCCAACATTCACATAAGACATATTAAGATTATTTATTAAAATAAAATTATCAAATTTAAATATAAAATACGGAGAAATATTTATGATATATCCAAAAGCATCCCCCTTTGACATACCATATAATTCATCAAAAGAATAGCTGACATCTTTACTATCAAATCCTGCATAACCAAAATTCATAGCATTAAACATAAAATCAGCATATCCGCTCACCCTAACGCCTAAAAAAGATAATGGCTTCACATCCGCATACAGCCCAATCATATCAGAAGACAATGAAAAATTATTCTCTATACCAAAATCAACTCTCGTATCTTTAAACAAGAAATTTGTAGCATTCTTATAAAAATATAATCTATAATATAATCTAGTCTCTAAATTAAATTTTATGTGGTTATATCCCCCCAAAGCCGTTTGTTCTATAAAAAGTTCATTACTGTAAATACCCGTATTAGTATTAATTGGTAAATTCCTTTCATATATATCCATATTAAAAATAGTACTTATATCTGCAAAAATAATCTTTGAAAATATAAATACTAACACTATAAGAATATTTATTTTTCTCATTCAAATCTCAAAAATTATGAAAACTTTTTAATATGATACTTTATAAAATAAAAAAATCAAGATAAAAAAATATCATTTTACTATTTTAATACACTATAGATCTATATAAAAACATATTGAAATAAAAGCCTATATATGATAATATAAGACATATTTTGTATATTATACAAGGTCATTTTTTAATGTATAAAAATATTATAAAATCAGTAATGGAAAATAGAATTGAAGTTATAAAAAAAGACTCTACTCTCTTAGAGGTGGCTTCTCTTGTATCTAAATCCTCGAATAAAATATTAGCCGTTATTAATGATTTTGATAAAATAGTTGGAATTATTAATTATAATGAACTATTAGTAAATATATTAAAAAATATCAATAAAAAAGATTCCAAAAACATTTTTAATAAATCGATATCAGTTTTTATGAATAAAAATCTTGTAATAGCACATCCGGAAGATGATATTACAGTTGCTTTCGATATAATGAAAGAAAAAAAAATGGATTATCTAATAATAATAAATAATGATAATTATCCGATTGGGATTATTAATATATATGATATATATGAAAATATAATAAAAATAAGAATGCGTAGTATGAATATCGCTATTAATGAAGTAGAAAAGAAATCTTCTATAGAAAAAGATAAAGTAATAAAAAAATTAATGAAAGAAATTGACACTTTGCATGCCCAGTCAACTATAGATCCTTTAACGGGATTATTCAATGTTAGATATTTTAACAAAATAATAGAAGAAGAAGTAGAAAGGGCTAAAAGATATAAACATAGCATATCTATTATATTTATGGATCTTGATCATTTTAAGGATATTAACGATATATACGGACATGACTGCGGTAATATAGTTCTTCATGAAATAGGCAGATTATTAAGCAATAGTTCTGATAATATGAATATACTTAGAAAAAGCGATATAGCTATTCGTTATGGAGGTGAGGAATTTATTGTTATATGTCCTAATACTAAGAAAGAACAAGCCTATATAGTAGCAGAAAGAATAAGAAAAACAGTAGAAAAGAAAAGATTTAATTATGAATCTGCTGTTATAAATGTGACGGTAAGTATAGGTATTGCCGAACATAAAGGAAGATCTAAAAAACCTATAGCAGAAACGATAAAAAATGCTGATACCGCAATGTATGAAGCAAAACATCTCGGAAGAAATAAAGTAATATTACACTAATTAATTTTATAAAATATTAATACAATCTAAAATAAAATATCATTATATAATAATGGCTGCCAATTAATTGACAGCCATCAATAATAATAATATATTAAATTAATTATTTAGCTTGTAAAGAAGTTATAACTGCCAAATCAGCGATATCCTGAGCAGAACATCCCCTTGAAAGGTCATTGGCAGGTTTAGCTATACCTTGAAGCATAGGACCTATAGCAGTACATTTTCCTACTCTCTGAGCTATTTTGTGCCCAATATTTCCTGAATTTAATTCTGGGAATATAAATACATTAGCATCACCTTTAATAGGAGAGCCAGGAGCTTTTTGAGCAGCAACTCTTTCAATCATAGCAGCATCTAACTGCATTTCGCCGTCATAAACAAAATCAACATCTTGAGAATCTAGTATTTTTTTAGCTTCTCTAACTCTAGTAATAGATTCATGCTCTGCAGAACCTTTAGTAGAAAATGAAAGTAAAGCAACTTTAGGTTCATTTCCTGTCATAATTCTGTAAGATTCAGCTGTAGCTTTAGCAATATCAGCTAGCTGTTCAGGTGTAGGCTCAGGTATAACGGCACAGTCAGCAAAACAAGATATACCATTTGTAAATAAAGATTTATCAGGGCTTTCAAGGAAGAATGTAGATGATAAAGTTTTAATCCCTTTTTTAAGTCCGATTAAAAATAAAGCAGCTCTAAGCATTTCGCCTGTAGAATAAACAGCTCCTCCTACCATACCGTCAGCAGCATCATCAGAAATCATTGCAGCAGCAGCATATATAGAATGATTTGTAATTAAATCCTTAGCATGATCCTTAGTCATACCTTTCTTTTCTCTGGCTTTAAAAAGCATTTCAATATATTGTTCTGTTTTAGCTTCTTTAGCAGGATCGAAAATTCTTACAAAGCCGTCATCTAATTTCAAAGAATTTTCTTTAGCTAAACTTTGTATTTTAGCAGTATCCCCTACTAATATAATTCCTTTAACTAACTGTTCTTTTTCAAGTATAGCAGCAGCCTTAACATGTCTTTCATCATATCCTTCTGCTAATATTATAGTTTTTGGATTAGATTTTGCTTTTTCTTTTAAATTATCCATAAATGATGCCATAATAAAAACCTCTTAAAAAATAAAATTATGTTTATATATTTTAATACATAAATTAGAATTTTGCAAACATATACTAGGCATCAGTATAATTTTTACTAAAAATAATTAATTTTAATTAGTATTAAGTGATCTTTTAGTATTGATTAAATACAAAATTTGAAATTTACACTTTTACTTTATAAGACTTACTATAAAATTATACATGCATACAGCACTAATCATACTAGATTATAATTATACAAAATAAACATATATGAAATAGATTTATGCTTCTTTTTTTACGCTGCTTCCTATCTCACATATAAATACTGCTGCTATCATACAACTGCCCCCTATAACAAAATTGACAGTAACAGGGTCTTTCATAAAAATAACTCCTCCCAAAGCCCCCAAAAATGATTCCAAACTAAGTATAATTCCAGCCTTACTAGGATTTACATACTTTTGCGATACAGTTTGAAGTAAATAAGCAATTCCTGTAGCTCCTATAGACAAATAAATAAGAGAGTAAATAGATTCACTAGAAACATTATTAATATTGAATGGAGTTGAAGTTAATGCTCCTACAGAAAGAGATACTATTCCAGCTATAATAAGCTGCAATGCTGCCATTATAATACCATCTACATATTCGAGTATTTTATCTATAAGCATTAAATGAATGGCAAATACAACGGCACAGAGCAAAGCAAATAAATCTCCAGACTCTATACTAGAAAAGCCTTCAAAAGAACTTAATAAATATAAACCTGCAACTGTAATAACTGCCGCTATAAAGGCTGAAATATGAGGACTTTTCTTATACACTATCCAAGAAAAAAACGGTATAAATATAACATAAGAACCCGTAAAAAATGCTACCTTTGAAGCTGTTATAAATTTAGAACTCATAGTCTGCAAAAAGAAGCCTAGAAATAATGCTATCCCTACAGGTATTGATAATATTATATCCTTTTTAGAAACATTTTTAATTTTTTTGAAAAATACAAGAGATAAAAAAATACCTCCTGCTAAATTTCTAATACCTACAAGATAAAAAGGTTCTATTTCTCTCACTACCACCTTAACAGCAACAAAACTGTACCCCCAAATTAATGCTGTTAAAAATATACCTATAGTACCTAATCTTTCTTTATTAGCCATATATCAACCTAATAATTAAATTTATTAGTATTAGATAATATAATATTTAAATTAAAATGTCAAAGTATGTTAATTAAATTATGATTTAAGTTTATTATTAAATAAATTTATAATACTAATATAGCCCTTTTCTTTAGCAATATCATATTCTTTTTCAAACACATTATTATTAACATCATTTATTTCATAATATTTAACTAATTGTTCGCATATTTCAAAATAACCTTTTGAAGAAGCTATATACAAAGCAGTATCTCCATTCATATTCTGCTCTTTTATAGAAGCATTATTTTTTAGCAGATGCTCCACTATCTTTGTTTTTCCATTATCTGCAGCTATCATTAAAGCTGTTTCTCCAAATTTATTTTTATTATTAATAATATCAGGATAAAGCTCTAAAATATATTGAACTATATCATCATATCCCTTGGCACATGCAAACATAAAGCAATTCCAGCCATTAATATCTGTCTGATAAATATCAGCACCTTTTTCTATTAAATATTTCACAGACTTTAAATTATCATATATAACCGCCCACATCAAATATGTAATAGATTTTTCATCTCCTTTTAAATCCATTCCATACATTAATAGAAGTTCAACAATATCTATATTTCCTGCTATTATAGCATGAACAATAGCATTTCTTTCTATGCTGTCAAAAGCATAAATGTCAGCATCATTATCAAGCAAAGTTTTTACTATCTCAATATTTCCAATATAGCATGCATACATAAGAGGAGTAACATAATCATCATCAGTCTGATTAACATTAACATTATGCTTTATTAATAACTCTATAATTTCTTTATTTTCTATTTCTATTGACAATATTAAAGCAGATTTCCCATTATCATTAACTCCGTCAGGCTGTACTTTATTCATAAGAAAATACTTAACTATATCTTTATGACCAGCAGATGCCGCTATAGCTAATGCTTTAGGAGCTTTCTTTCTTGAATTATCAAAAAAATATCTTACAACATCTAAATGCCCATTATAAGCGGCAGATATAAAAGCACTTGAAAATACATTATGTTTATTTAAGCCCAATTTTGAATGTATATAATGAACTAATGATAAATTACCGCTAATTGCTGCTATTGTTAAAGAATATTTTGGTATTTCTATATCGCCTCTATTGAGTATATACTCTACTATATCTATATTGCCGCTTGATATTGCATAGGATAATACTGTTTCCTCATATATATCAACATCATCTAAATTAGCCTTATTATCTATTAAAAATTTAACAGCCTCAAAATTTGATTTCTGACATGAATACATCAAAGGAGTTATATTAATATCTGTTTTCGCATTAACATCAGCCCCATTTTCTACAAGTAATTTTATAATATCAAAATGATTCTCCGAACATGAATAATGCAAAGGAGTTTCACTATTACAATTACTCAAATTTACAGAAGCATTATTTTTTATTAATATTTCCGCTATATCTCTATGTCCATTAGCACATGCTGTCATTAAAGGAGTTATACATAATTGATCCGCTTTATTAGGATCTGCACCTGCCTTTAATAGTAATTCAACTATTTCTTTATATCCACCTTTACAGGCATGCATTAATGGAGTTAAGCCCAATATATTACTTAAATTAACATCTATATCTTTATTTTTTAATAATATTTCAACAGCCAATATATTATTTTTGGCAGAAGCCTCATGTAATTCTATCTCAATTTCTCTCATAAATAATAACCCTCATACTATATATTAAATGTAATATAAAAGCATAAATAGTCAAATATATTTTACTTTCAAATATAACATATTAATAATAATTTAACAATTATCAAAAAAATATTATAAAAGCTATTGTAGCTATAGAACAATATAAAGCCGTACCAACTATATCGCATATAGAAGTAAGCATAGGTGCTCCGCTTATAGCAGGATCTATATTAAATTTGGTAAGTATAAAAGGCAGACAAAGCCCTATAACACTTCCAATAAATACTATACTAAACATTGATATAGAAACAATAGCCGCTATTTCTAATCCGCTCCTTATTAAACCTAATATATATGCCCCAGCAGCCATACTCAAACCTAACATAGAGGCAACTAATATTTCTTTTGAAAGCATATAAAACCAATCTTTTAACACCACATCTCCAATAGCCAAAGATCTTATAACAAGTGTAGCAGACTGACTTCCTGCATTACCTCCGCTTCCTATAAGCAAAGGAAGAAAAACGACTAAAACTATATGCTTTTGAAGAGTATTTTGAAATATACCTATGACACCGCCTGAAAATATATTAATAAATACTAATATTAAAAGCCATAATATCCTCTGCTTATAAAGAGTTGATATAGGTGTAATTTTCAAATTATCATCAAACTGATCCTCACTTGAAGTTATCCCTGCCATTTTATGAAAATCATCTGTATATTCTTCTTCTGCTATATCCATTATATCATCTACTGTAACTATCCCTATCATAGAATGTCTGTCATCAACAACGGCAAGAGAATGGAGATTATATTTTTTTATTATATCAATAGCATTTTCCTGATCTTCATAAGCTGATATATAAGGACAATTATTAGTTATTTCTGATATTAATGTATCTTTATCTGTAAAAAATAATTTTCTCAAAGCAATAGAGCCAATCAATGTTCTTTTTGCATCTATAACATACAAAGTAGTATATGTTTCTGATTCTTCTATATTACTTCTCACATATTCAAATGCTTCATTTACTGTCCAATCCGGTTTGATACTTATATATTCAGGGGTCATCAAACGACCTATGCTTCCTTCAGGATATGCTAAAAGCCATGAAGCTATTTCCCGCTCTTCACTTCCTAAAAGTTTTAGTATATTTTCAGACATAGTTTCAGGAATAGATGCCAAAAAATATGTTCTGTCATCAGGATTAATATTTTCCAGCAAATCTTTAATATCTAATTCCTGCATATCCTCTATGATTCTCTGCTGATCTATAGGTGCAAGTTCAGGAAATACTTTATAATAATAATCTTTTGGAAGTATACTAAAAACTTTATATTTATCATCATTTTTTAGAGAAGTGATGAGATTGGCTGTCTCTACCTCCTGCCATAAAGTAAGTATATCTCTTAATGCTTCCCATTCTTTTTCTTCTATTAGGTCCTCAATTTCCGGCTGTAAAAGTTCTTTAAGCATATTTTTTATCCTATTTATTAATAATATAAAATAAGTATGATAATAAATTAATAGCTAGTTCCAACCAAATAAGTACCTATTTGTACTCCAAAATCAAAAGAATGTATATTATATCTTGAATAATTAGGATTTTTGTAATTCATAGCAAAATCATAATTAAAGTATAAACCTGCTGCAATAGCGGCAAAACTGCTTAAATTATACTTAAAATCTATGGTAAACTTGAGATATGGTATAACAGCAGATGTAAATGATTTTTTTATTTCATCAGCATTTAATTTAGAATTATAATCTCCATCCTGCAAATTGGCAGCCAATGGTATTTTCGCCCCTGCTCCTATACCCAAAGAAAGAACTAAAAAAGTAACTCTAAACATAGCACCTGTATTTAAAGTATCAAATGTATAAGAAACTATTCCGGCATCTTGAGAGTTTATATATTTATAAGAACTTCTATAATATCCTATATCAGCTAAGACATCAAACCCCAATAATCCTCCGAAATCATAAAAATATCCCGGCTGAAGTAATACTCCGAAATCAAAAGAACTGCTTCCTTTTAATATATCAATTTTACTATTATCTAATCCTCTCAAATCAGCAAATGCAAAACTTCCTGTTAATGGAACAAATAAAGCAACACCGCCTCCATGCTGAGAAAATGCATTGATGCTAAAAAATACTATAAAAAATAATGATGCTGTTAATTTTTTCATAATGTTCTCTCTTAAATTTCTTATTTAGAATATATGTTTAATAATTATAATATAGAAAAAGCAATATAATGTCAAATAATTAAATTTCTATACTAAGCCCATCATAAGCAGGATACATATTTTTAGGCAGTTCTTTTTCCAAATGTCTATGCAAAACATCATGCGTCATATGAGTAAAATAAGCTTTTTTTACGCCTAATTTATCAGCTATATTTACAGATTCCTGCAAAGATAAATGGGTATGATGCTGCCTGTATCTTAATCCATTTAAAACTAAAACTTCAGTTCCTTCAATCAATTTCAAACTCTCATCGCTTATATGGCTTGCATCTGTTATATATGTAAAATTATTGAATCTATAACCAAGTATATTAAGAACCCCATGTTTTACAGCAATAGGAGTAACTTTAATATCATCAAAAATCATTTCATTTTCTATATGATGAAAAACTACCTGAGGAAGTCCGCCTCCTACTTGAACAGGATTAAAAAAGAAATCGTACTTCTCTCTCAAATTATCCATAGTATCTTTATTGCCATAACAATCTATTGCTGAATGCATTATAAAATTTAATGATCTCAAATCAACTATGCCGGAAGTATGATCTGCATGCTGATGCGTATAAAATACTGCTTCTAAACTATCAACTTTTTCTCTTAACATCTGAGCTCTAAAATCAGCGGAAGTATCTACTATATAATTTTTATCATTATGTCTTATCAGTATCGATGATCTTGTTCTCTTATCTCTTTTATCTTTGCTTCTGCATACTTTACATTTGCATCCTATCATAGGAACGCCGTCAGAAGTACCTGTACCCAAAAAAGTTATTTTCATGATATACCTCCTCTTTATAATATTATATAATTTATATTTTTTATATCAATACTTAATCTTTTCTATAAATCTTTTTGCTAAAAATGCAGCATCTATATTTTCCATACATATATGATTATTAGGACAGTTCTTTCTTTTGTAGCATCTTGCACATTCTAGTCCTTCTACTCTTATAGTTTCAGAATTTTTTGCAATTGGACCTACCCTCACCTCACTTGTAGGACCAAATATTGCTATAAGAGGTTTTTGAAATGCACATCCTGTATGCATAGGAAAAGAATCAACTGTAATCATTCCTTTAGAATTTCTTATCAAATATGCTAATTCAGGCAAATTAAAAAGTCCTGAAGTATTAACTACATTATCAAAACCATTAACTATCTCAGAACATTTTTCATTATAATCGGATGTAGCAGAAACTATTATTTGTATATCTTTTAATTTTTGTATTTCTCTTATTATTTCTCTTGATTTATTAACAGGCAAATCCTTAGTATCCCATCTTGAAAATGGAGAAAAAACTATATATTCACTATTTATATTAAAATTACTGTTTATAGAATACTTTATCTTCTCTATCCTTTCAGCAAAATCTATATCTATGTTCTTAGGCAAAAAATAGTCTAAATCTGTACCATCATCTGGGCAGTCTATAAACTTCAAAAAAGACAATAACCCTACTATCGCATTTATATCTTTATAGTAATTGCTCTTTACTCCTAACCATTTACCTTTGGCATATTTCTTTTTTGAATGACATAAATACAAAAATATAATACTCCTTTCAAGTCCCTGCAAATCCATAGCTATATCATAATGCTCTTTCCTTACATCTTTTATATGTGAAAAAAACTCCCTTATAGTAGAAAAAAACAATAAGGGAGATTTGAATATCTCGGTTTCATATCTGTATATATCCAAAACATACAATTTATTTATATAAGGATTATTTTCTAATATTCCTAAAGCTCTCTTATCTGTAACAACATCTATAGTGCAATCCGGCTTCCATTTTTTTAATGCCCTTATAACCGGAGTAATATGCAAAACATCTCCCAACGATGTTTGTTTTATTAAAAGTATCTTCATTATAGCAATGCCCTTATTAGATAATAATACAATCATATATATTTTTTTATAATAATCAATAAAAAATAATAAAAATACACAAAAAATACCGCAAACAGTATTGACAAAATTACTTTATATAGTAATATTACTATATAAAGTAATTAACAATAAAATTAAAAATTAAATATAAAAGGATTGAAAAATGAAAAGAAATAAAACTATAATTTTTACATTGATAATAATATTTGTATTGGTATCATCATTCACTATAAGCAAAAAGTATTTATATCCAAAAACTGAAACTGATGAAGTGATAACAATAGGAATAAGTCAGATGATAGAGCATGATGCATTAGATTTAATATATAAAGGCATAACAGATGAATTAAATAAATATTACAAAGACAGCAATAAAAAGATAAATATAGATTATAAAAATGCCCAAGGGGAACAGGCAAACTGCAATACGATAGCACAAAAGTTTGTTAATGATAAAAAAGACATAATAATAGCAATAGGCACACCTTCAGCACAATCGGCTGTTAATTTAACCAAGGATATACCAATAATAGTTTCAGGCATAGGAGATCCTATAGGTGCAAAGCTAGTAACTAATTTAAATAAACCGAATGTAAATGTAACAGGTGTTATAAATCTCCCTCCTATAGAAAAACAAATAGAACTCATGCATACACTATTACCAAATGCTAAAAAAATAGGACTTTTATACTGCTCAAGTGAAATTAATTCTGCATATCAAATAAAATTAGCGAAAGAAAAATTAGATTCTCTTGGAATTGAGTATGTTGATTTAACTGTTGCTAATGCCAATGAAATACAGCAAATTATGTTAAGTGCTGTAAATAAAGTAGATGCTATATTCTCTCCTACAGACAATATAATAGCAAACAGCATGGCTAATGTTGCTATGATAGAAGAAAGCACAAAAATTCCTGTTGTATGTGCCGATGCCAGCATGACAAAAATAGGAGGCACTGTTACATATTCAGTTGATTATTATGATATGGGAATACTTACAGCTAAAAAAACAATAGAAGTATTAGAAGGTATAAATGATATAAAAAACATACCATTAGAACCGTCTCAAAATCATGACTTTGTTGTTAATACTAATATGATTGATAAATTGGGACTTACAATACCAAACAATATTTATAATAATTAATACTATAATAAACAATAATAGTTCCTTTTTTTATATTACTACATAATAGATAGGCTTGCATTATATAATAATTGCAAGCCCTCTATTTTTAACATTTATCTGTTTTCCTTAAAAAAATGTTCTTCCACTCTTATACAAATTTCATGATATATAGCTTCATGAAATTCCTGAGATATATGAGTTTCTTTTGCCGGAGCTTTAATAGCAATATCAGCCATCTCAGCAAGTTTTCCTCCGTTTTCATTGGTAAAAGATATAACTTTTATTCCCATAGCCTTAGCAAGTTTAGCAGCATAAATAATATTTTTGGCATTTCCTGATGTGCTTATAGCAAAGAATATATCTCCTTTATCTCCGAATCCTAATAATTGCTGAGCAAATACTAAATAAGGCTCTTTATCATTAAGGTAAGCACTTGAAAGTCCTAAATGCGAAGTTAAAGCAACAGCTCTCAAAGGCGATTCCAAATTATCAGCAATATACTCTCCATCATCAAATTGTAAAAGACCCTTTCTTATCTCTTCATTAATAGGACGCTTCTTTAAAAAACTCTTTAATAACTCTCCTGCTATATGCTCACTATCACAGGCACTTCCTCCGTTTCCTGCTATTAAAACTTTATTTCCTCTTTCATAGCATTTTATAGTTTCATCTATAGCAGATTCAATATTCGATTTTATATTCTCCAATTTTGGAATTCTTTTTATTAATTCTTCTATCATTTAATATTCCTTAAAATAAATTATAATTAATGAAAAATTTATAAAATATTATTCAGAAGCACCATATTCTGTTAAAAATGATATCAAAGTATCAGGCTTTTTATAATTATTCTTAACATAAGTAAGAGCAGTTCTTCCATTTTTATCTCTTGCATTAATATCTATTCCATTGTCGCAAAGAATCTTAGCAACAGGAAGCATATTCTCACTTTTATCAGCCGACATAAAAACCATTATTAATGCATTATCTCCATCATTATTAACAGCATTTATATTAACTTTATAATCAATCAAAGTCTGAACTATATCAGCATACAACTTATATGAAGCTATATGCAAAGCAGTTTCACCATAACTATTGGCAGCATTAACATCAGCTTTTGCCTTTAATAAAATCTTTATAATATCATGATATCCGCCTGCAGCAGCCATTAATAAAGCAGTATATCCCACTTTGTCAGCAATATTCGGATCCGCTTTAGAATTAATCAAAAGCCTTACAATAGCAGTATGTCCATGATGTGAGGCAAGCATCAATCCTGTAACTCCGTCCTCTGATACAGTATCAATATTAACCTTTTTATTGATAAAAGATACAACCGCATCATATTTACCCTCTTCACAGGATTTTAAAAATTTGCTTTCATTATCAGTCAAGCCATAAGATACATTAACCAATAGTGCCAAAATGAAAATAATATTTATTAAATTTTTCATAAACAACTCAATATATATAACTATTATATATAATATCATTAAAATAATATTTGTAAAATATTTTTTTAAATTATTAATACATTTAAATTATTAATACATTCCGCCATCAACGCTTATAACTTGTTTAGTAATATAATTAGAATCATCAGACAATAAAAAATTTACAGCATTAGCAACATCTTCAGGTTTTCCTATTCTTTTCAAAGCTATCATATTTTTAGCATGCTCTATTATTTCATCATTTATCATCTCGCTTTCAATAATACCCGGAGCAATACAATTTACAGTAATATTTCTTTTACCTAATTCTATAGCTAAAGATTTAACAGCACCTATTAGTCCCGCCTTAGAAGCAGCATAATTAACCTGCCCCCTATTACCAATAATACCTGATATTGAACTTATTGCTATAATTCTTCCGCCTTTTCTTGCTCTTATTATATGCATAATAATAGGATTAACTACATTATAAAAACTTTTAAGATTAACATCCATAACATTATCCCATTCATCTTCAGTCATAGCAGGAAAAGCATTGTCCATAGTTATTCCAGATGAAAGCACTATGCCGTAATAAGAACCGTTTTCTTCTATATCTTTAACAAGAATATTTTTAACCTCTTCTCTGTCTGTAATATTCATTTTCAAAAATCTTATATTAACATCATAATCTTTTGCAAAACATTTTATTTTTTCTATAAAAGAATCATTTTTATTGTAGCACATTACAGCATCGTATCCGTTTTCTATAACTTTTTTTGATATAGCAAATCCGATACTTCCTGAAGCACCTGTTATTAAAATAGATTTATTTTTCATTTTATATCCGTTTATACTATATTTTAAAAGCATCTGCCAAACTTTCCATAACCATTATAAAACAGTCCATAATTTTATTGCCGTCATTAACTATTTTTTTATATTCATCTAAAGTATTTATATCATCATTATAAAGAACAGTCTCTGCATCATAATAAGCGATTTTTTTATCATTAAAAGTTTCTTTCACAAATATATAAACTCTATTATCAGATCTTATCTTTTGTATATAACAATCAGCTTTTTTTATATTTAAAATAAAACCTATTCTTTTATTATCATCATTATCAGATAAAGCACCATTATAAGCAGCAGCAGTCTGTGCTGCATATTCAGTAAATATATAAGAATCTATACCTTCAGGCTCTGAAATATCATAAAAAATATTATCTTTCTTAATATCAGAAAAAGAAAGTATCTCTTTATCATCAAAATTAATGTCCGCAATGCCATCTATTAAAAGCATTTTTCCTTTATGCGGTATATTCAATTTATATTTATTTTTCATAATATTATTAATACAAAATTATTTTCCCACTATCAAACAAGTATTGCTTCCTCCAAAACCAAAGGATACGCTCATACAATTTTCAAGTCTTTCGGCCTTAACTTTAGCTGTAACCAAATTTATTTTATCCAATGTATCATCATACTCCCCATCATATAAATGCGGAGGAAGTATTTTTTCTTTATTAATATCAGAAAGTGCAATATAGCAAACTCCAAGCTCCATAGCAGCTGCAGCCCCTATAGTATGACCGAATGATGTTTTACTAGAACTGCAGTATATATTAGCAGCATTAACTATATTGAGAGTAGTGCTTTCCATTTTATCATTTATTGAAGTGCCTGTGCCATGAAGATTAATATAATCTATATCATTTATATTCATATCAGCATGTTTTAAAGCATCATTGATACATTTGCTTGTAGTAGTGCCGTTTATATCAGGACTAGTCATGTGATGAGAATCTGAATTACTATTATAGCCTTTAAGATATAAAGCATTTTTTGAATCAATTAAATTATCTTTGGCAAGAACTGTAAAAGCAGCACCTTCTCCTAAATTTATACCTTTTCTGTTTTTTGAAAAAGAATTAGTTTTATTATAATCAACCACTTCAAGCGAATCAAATCCGTAAACGACAGTGTCAGTTACAACATCAGCTCCTCCAACTATAGCAGCATCTATCACACCGCTTCTTATAAGCTCATCTGCCGCTATTATGGCATTTGCACTAGAAGTACATGCAGTAGATACAGTAAATGATATGCCTGAAACATCAAAATATTTCTTTAAAAAATCACAGCATATATTAAGGCTTTGCATAATCAATATTTTTTTCTCATCAATTACACTTCCTTTTAATATATAATCCTTAGTTTCATCGCTTCCATTCTCGCAAGTACCTACTATAACGGATATTCTATTTTTTCCGTATCTCTTTTTAGCCTCATCTATTATAGGCTTTAATTGATTAACCGCATGCAAAGCCATTTTATTTATTTTATTATTATAAGGGTTATCAAGCTCAAAATTAAAAAAGTCATTATCTATTTTTCCTAAGAAAAATTTTTTGGCATAATCATTATTTTCTTTTAAACCGTATTCTCCGTTTAAAAAATATCTATTATATAATTCTTCCTTATTCCTAGCCAAACAATTAATAATTCCGAAATCTAATAATACATTACTCATACAATACCTCAGAGTCGAGTATATAATTCTATAACAAAAAAGTCAAATTATTTAATATTATTATTTTTTATCAATTTATTAAAATTAAATAATACAGGAGAAATTATAAATGATGATAAAATTCCAATAAATAAAAATAATCCGAAAGATTTTACAGGTATAAAACTGCTGAATGCTAATGTGCCAAATGATAATACAGTTGTCATCATAGACAAAAATACCGCTAAAAATGTAATCTCTTTATCTGCCGCACTATTTGAGAAAAATATAGAATAATCTATTGATATTCCTATTGACAGTATCAAAGCAAATATAGAAAATATATTTATATTAATACCAAATATAGAGTGTATTGATAAATTTATTAATACAGACATTAACTGTACAATTATTATAGCTATAGCCTTGCTAGTTTCAAAAAATATTATCATAGCTATAAATATTATAATATAGGCAATTACAGCCATTTTTACAGCAGTTTTTGCCGTATTATCCAAAGCGTCATTAATTTCCTCATTTATATTGAATATTTTTACATCATTATTATCTGATTTTATTATATTATTTGTATCATAATCACTTGTTGCTATAATAAAATATTTATTATTATTAGTAACTATAACTTTATTTAAATCATTGAAATTTGTATTTTCAAGTATTTTATTTATATCAAGAACTTCATCTTTAGTGTCTTCAAATTCTGATTTTATTTTATTATAAGAATAAAAATCTAAATTCAGAGCATCGGTCTGTTTTTTTAATATAGGAATTAATTTATCATTTACTAACTTAATATTATCTCTTTGCCTCTCTTCTGAATATAATATTTTAGATATAGCTGTGTAATTATTATTACTAAAATTATCTTCTATACTCTCTTCTGCTGATAATGCATCTGAAAGAGTATCCCCTCTTGAAATAATAATATTTTTTGCAAGAGATGTATTCAATCTATTATAAACTTCTCTTTCGCTATTAAATAAAAAGTCAGGTGTATTATAAAGCTGATTAGCAGAGAAATTTATTTTTATTTTAGGTATGAATATTATAGAAACTATAATAACTGCTATCAATATAATTAATACATTTCTTATGCTTATTATTTTTACATAATCATTCAATATATTCTTACTTCTATTAAGTATAGACTTATTTATAACACTTTTATCATTCTTAAATAATACAGGATATATTATGTTTACTGTGAGAAAAGAACTTAAAAGTCCGAATATGGAAAATACTGCTATCTGTTTCAACAATATAAGAGAAGTTAAAGATAATGATAAATAACTCACTATAGTAGTTATAAATCCCAAAAGCATGCTTGGAAATATTTTTCTCAATACTTCTTTTTTATCTTCTTCATTATACCATTCAGTTATAAAATGTATAGAATGATCTATTGATATACCTATAAGGCTTGTTCCGAATACAAATGTAAATATATGAATGGAATCAAAAAATACAGATGAATATAAAAATGCTGATAATCCGGATAATAATATAGTACACATTGAAATTATATAAGGCTTCAAAGATTTGAATATAAAAATAAATATAAGACAAATAACAATAAATGACACTATAGATATAATAGTAATTTCAAACTTGGCACTTTTCTGACTATAATAAGTATGCACTGGTACGCCTGAAATATATGTATTTACATTTCCTTCTATTTCTAATATTTTTAAATAATCTGTAATATCATCAAAAAACTTTTCGTTATCAATACTTTTAGGCATATCAATATTAACAAGAATATTATATTTATCATTATAATTTATAAACTGTATTGAATCTCTGGACTGTAAATTATTTTCTGAAGAGAGAATATCATTTATTTTTGAATTAACAGTTAAAAAAGGATCATCTTCAATATTATCTACTATAGGTATAAAAAAAGGAGAATAAAAATTTGCTAAGGCATTTTTAGCAACAATATACGCCTCATCATTCAATAAATAATTTCTTATCTCTTTTGAAAGAAGCTGATATTTATATTTTATCATTATAGTTAAAATATCATCATAATTTCTGGAATATAAATTGACTGAAACATTACTATAAGACTGTTTTATATATTCATCTAATTTTAATGCATTATATTTTGCATCATCAAAATTTTCACTTTCTATAAATATTTTTACACTGCTTGAATTTTTATAAAAGAAATCTTCCAAAGGTTTTTGAAAATCTTTATCTTCTAAGAACTTAGGTGTTATAGATAAAAAATTAGTATCTATTTTTGCTGTTTTTTCAAATCTTACTAAAAATAATATAACTGCAAATAAATGAAAAATTATCCAAATAATCGTAAAAATGGTTCTTCTATTATTATTCAGAATAGTTTTATTCAAAATATTTTATCTCCTCAGAAGTTATTTTATTAGATTTAGATAAAACTTCCATTATATATTCAGTAGTGCTGTTATTAGAAGAATACATTTTTATTTTTTCTATATATCCGGAAGTAGAAAAAGTTACTTCTATCTTTTCTATTATTTTTTTAATCTCGCTAGTTTTGGGGCTATAAACTGCAGTATTTCCATTCATACTTTGATTGAATGATTCATTTATAGTTTTCTCATCATAAGTAAAAATTGATTTTATTATATTAGCTATCTGAGCAAACATAGCATTATTAGAATCAGCCATAACTTTCTTTTTTCCGTCAGGCATTATCTGAACTACATTTTTTTCCCCCATTACCGTTACAGACTCTTGAGGAGTTTTAGTAAACCAGCATATACCATAACCATTTACTATAATAAAATCCCCTGAAGATTCAAAACTTCTTCCCTTCTGAGTTACTATTTGAGTATAATTGCCTTTCAATAGTTTTGCATTTTTATATTCATCTTTAACTTGAGTAAACAAAACAGATGTAAATATAAAGCAAGTCATAATTATAAAATAAATATTTTTCATATTGATTATCCATTATTATTAATTTTTTCTATTCTATCTACAAAATCTTTAGGATTATTCAAAAAACCTTTTCTAGTTTCTGAATCTATAGGCATTTGCAATGTGCTTGATTTAGATATGATTTTATTATTTTCATCATAAAAAGTATATTCCACTCTCATGCCATTTAAATATTCGGTAATAGCTGTATGTATCCTAATTTTTTGATTTAATTTAATAGAATTTATATATTTAATTTCTAATTTTACTATAGGCCACATAATACCTTTAGCAGTCATAATATCATAATTATAATCTATAATTTCAAGCATAGCCTCCCTAGCCTGCTCCATAAACTTTATATAATTTCCATGCCAAACAACACCCATAGGATCCAAATCATAAAAAGACGGCTTTATATAATAATCATTTTCTAAATAATATTTTTTATTTGACATAAATTAATCCCCTTTATACCAAAAATCATGAAAATTATACCACTGATATGGATATTCTATAGCTTTTTGTTCTATAATAGAAGCAAACTCTTTTGTTAATTCTAATATAACCTCATTTTTCTTTTTTCTATTTTTTAATTCTTCATCATTCAGTTTTATTTTTGAAGGATATATATAAAAATTATATTTCTTTGAAAGTATTTTATCATTCTCTCTCAAAGCAAAGAAATAATAAACAGGATATCTAAGCAAAATAGGTATCAAAAAAGCTCCGCATGGGAAAGGTGCTTCTTCTCCTAAAAAATTTATATAATTAACTTTATCAGTTTTATTGCTTGTTCTGTCTCCTGCTATCGCTACTATCTCACCATTATTCAATTTATCCTCAATACTTATTATAGTATGCGGTCCTATATTAGAAGCATCTATAAAGTCTATAAAAGAATTATTTTTACTCTCACTAAGAACTATATTAACATTTTTATTAACCTTAGGATCTATTATTATATTTATTTTATAGTTTTTTATAGGATTACCTTCATTAATAGCTGCTAATCCTTTTAAAAGCTCAATATTTCCTATATGAGAAAATAATATTATCATTCCTTTTTTTCTATTAAGCAGATCAATAACTTCATTATAACTATCTTTAGTTTTTATTACCAAATCAGTTATAGGTATATCTCCATTCCAAGCTGAAAATTTTTCTGAAACAGATACTACAAATGAAAGTAAATGCCTATAAGAACTAATAAAATTCGACTTGATTTTTTTATTATATTTAGACATTTTTTTTAAATACTCTCTGGAAGCCTGCATTCTAGTTCTTGAATAAAAGAAATAAAATATACTTATAGGAATAAGATAAAGTATTACAAAAGTTCTTCCTAAAATTTTATAAACAGATATAGAAAATAATGCTTTCCATCTCTTACCTATCTCTTTTTCTTCCGTCCAATGAGCCATAGAAAAACCTTTAAGAAAAATACAATTTACCGTCTGAATATTTTTTATTATCATCATACATTTTAAATGAAATAATATTATCAGAAAAATGAGATTCTATAAAAATATTTGTATTTGGAAGAATCATATTTGTAAATTTTAATTTTAATAATTTACTTATTATTAACTTTTTATTAGAAATATCTTTAAATATATCAGCAAGCATTTTTATTTGAGCTATAGCAGGAAGAATTTTAAAATTATCAAAATGTCCGTCAAAATAAATTAAATCTTCACTTATAAATACTTTAACTCTAAACATATCAGGTGTATGTTCTTCTATAGTATAATCTATAAAAAAATCAGACAATTTAATTTCCTTCCATTATAGCATCAAGAGCCTCTCTGTCAATTTTACCAATTTCATTTCTAGGTATAGAATCAACAAAATATATTTTTTTAGGCAATACTATCGTTTCAAAATAATCTTTTAAATAATAAATAACATATTTCTTCATATCTTCCAAATTTCTATTTTTGTTATTCATTACTATAAAAGAAGCAATATATTCTCTTTTATCAGATTTACAGTATATAGTATAACTGTCTTTAAAATGCTTATCCATCAATATTTGTCTGTCTATCTGCTGTACGCTTATTCTTTTACCCTCTATTTTTACTATTGAATCTTCTCTGCCTAAAAGTTCAAACTCATCATCATTTTTCATATTCACAACATCGCCCACATGTATCCAAACATCATCACCTGTATATCCTGAACAGCATTCTATACTTCCATTTTCATCAACTTTAATTTTTACAACACTAAGTCTTGTCCATAATTTATTTTCACTTCTTCGTCTGTATCCAATAGCACCAGCCTCAGTACTTCCATAAATTTCTGTAACATCACTACCAAATACATCTTTGCAAAGATCATTAATTTTCTCTTCAAGCATTCCTGTAGAAGAAAATAAATACCATTTAGATTTTATTTTTAAAGAAGATGCATCTATTCTCTTTAAAAAAGCAGGCGTAGTAACCATAGTAATTTTGTCATAATCTGAAAAATTATTAGCAGTCTCTAAATAATTTATTCTATTATTTATACATCTAACTTCAAGCATAAAAGGAACTAATACTGCAAAAACAAAACCATAACTATGATAATGAGGAACTGTATACAAAAATAAAGAATCTTTAATACTATCTGTAAATTGATTAACTATTTTAACCGCCTCAGCTTCAAACTGCTTTAAAGTTTTTTCTATAAGTTTAGGATATCCTGTAGAGCCTGAGGTATAAAAATTTATATATACATTTTCATCTATTATCGTTTCTTTAAGTACATCAAACCATTTATCATTACACTCGCTTTCAAAAACTTCATCTAAATTTAAATCTGATTTTTCTGTATCTGATATATAAACCATAGTATCATTTATTATGCTTTCAACATATTTAGGACTATTATTGTTTAAAACATTTACTCTTTTTTTAAGAATAAATCCGGCAGTAATAACTGAAATAAATCTATAAGCATTTTCAATAAATACTGTAATAGTATCTTTTTCAAATTTAGAAATATATTCTAAACTTTTAACTATATCAGAAACAAACTCTTTATATTTTATAAAATTCTTATTTTCTTTATGAATAAGAAAAATATCCTCTGAATCTTTTAATGAATAAAAATTTGTATTGCTTAATTTTCTCATAATATTTTTATTTATTATCTGAATTTTCCCTTATATATTTTGCCAAAGTTGCAACAGAATAAAAATACTGTTTATTATTTTCTTCTATATCAGAAAAAGTAATGTTAAACTTTTTTCTAATAGCAACACCTATTTCCAAAGCATCTATAGAATCAAGTCCTAATTCATCTCCGAATAAAGGAGCATCTGTATCTATATCTTCTATGGATACGCCTTCCAAATTTGCCGATTCTATTACAATTTGCTTTATTTGATCTTCAATACTCATATAGTTTTCTCCTTAATTATAATTTCACATAAATCTATCAATAAAATATATTATTTTTTTATTAATTTTATTTTTCCTAATTCTAAATCGGAAGTATCAGTTGATATAAATTTAATAAAATCTATAATTGAATTTTCATCTTTATCTGCATCGCTGTCAATTGAATCAATATAGATATTTGGATCTTTTTTAGAAATAAGACAGGAAAATGCAAATGAATAATTACCATCTGCAGATATCTCTTCATAACTCTCTGGTAATTTTTCATCGGCTATTAATATAAGAGCTTTATCATCATCAGAAGTTTTTAAGAAAGCAATGGCCTGTATAAGAGCTGTATCTATAAAATTATTGTAGCATGTAACTGCAATAGCTCTTTTATAATTTTTATAAAAAATAGTAAGCTGTGCTACTGCTGTGTTAAAAACAGAAAAACTAAAAAGTGCAGGAGATACCTCATGTTCTGTAACTATCTTTTTTGACATATTATACTGCTGTTTTATTTCTCCGTATTTAGATACAAAAAAAAATGGTATCTGATCATTTGCATTTAAAATATTTTTAACTGATTCAAAAGAAAATTTAGTTATTTGGCTTAATCTTCTTTTTTGAGCTTTTGGTATGAAATCCAATTCAGGATTAGAATCTCCATAAGTAATTTTTATATCATTATTTATATTTTCCAATATAATTTTTTTATCCATATTAGGAGCAAAAAAATCCCAATCCAACACTCTAAAACTTAAATCCAGCATAAACTTCCTAAAACAAAAATTATAATTTCACTTTTTTTTATTATACAAAATTATCCTATAAAGTCAACTATAATATACTTACTTAATAAATCAATATAACAAAAAACAGACTATAAAATATAATACTTTATAGTTATAGACAATCATAATATATAAGTATTTGATATAATTATATAATAAATTAAACTAAATAATTATAAAAACAATATTGACATTGGAGTGCACTCTAATGCTATAATATAGAAAAATAAAGGAGGTAATTAATACATGACAATAGCAGAAGTTAGCAAAAAAACTGAGTTATCTGCTGATGCTTTAAGGTATTATGAAAGAATAGGAATAATACCAGAAGTAGAAAGAAGTGAAAGCGGAATAAGAAATTATACTGATTATGATTTGGGCTGGATAGAGTTTTCAAAATGTATGAGAAATTCTGGTATGTCTATAGAATCGATAATAGAATATATTAAGCTCTATAATAAAGGCGATGCTACATTGGAGGCTAGAAAACAGCTTTTAGTAAGTCAAAGAGATGCTATGCAGGAAAAATTAAATGAACTTCAGGCTACTTTAGATAAACTAAATAAAAAAATAGAAAATTATGGACATCAAATGTCAGTTCATGAAAAAGATATGCTTAAATCTAAAAATAATGATTAAGGATAAATATTTATGAAAATAAAAAAATATTTTTTAAGTTTATTAATTTTTTCTATTATGTCATCTATAGCATGCAATTCAGTTTACGGAGATAATACAACTATGGAAAATTTAAATACTTTAAATACTTCAATTAATGTAAAAATAAAAGATAAAGAATACAAATTAAAATTATATGATAATCAAACAGCGAAAGATTTTTTAGCTCTTCTTCCTTTAACTGTTAATATGAACGATTTAAACAGCAATGAAAAATATTATAATTTAAGTAAAAATCTCACAACTAAAACTGAAAATATAGGCAGTATAAAAACAGGCGATTTTTTACTATATGGTAATAACTGCATAGTATTATTTTATGAAAGTTTTAGAACTTCATACAGTTATACGAGACTTGGATATATAGAAAATACCAAAGGTTTAAAAGAAGCACTTGGAAGAGGAAGCGTAGAAATAATTTTTAGTGCCTCTAGTGAAAATTAAAAAAATTATAAAAATAGCTATTGACATTGGAGTGAACTCTAATGCTATAATTTGAAAATAATTGATAAATAAAAAGTAGTTAACAATAAAAACTTTAATTGTTTGATTTTGAATTAGATAATAATGATATGAATGAAATATCAAAGCTCGATACAAAAAAGAGTTTATTTTTATCGCATACTGATATTGAAACTGTAAAATATTTATGCAATTATAAAATTTGATAGTTTGTAATTTAATTATAAATTTCTTCCATAAGAAATAAACAAATATTGTAATGCATTATAGGTGTATAGTTTATAAATTAATAAAAAGGATAAATGATGAAAAAAATATTTTTTAGTTTTTTATTTACTTTCATTTTAATTATCACAATATTTTTATTAAATAAAAAAGCAGAGGCAAATACTAATATGGAAAACAATAAAGTAGTTTTTAATTTTAATACAAAAATAGCAAAATTAAACAGCGGATACGAAATACCATTAAACGGAATAGGTACATACAGTCTATTAAATGATGAATGCTACAATTCTATACTTTTCGCTTTACAAAATGGAGTTAGATTAATTGATACTGCCTATATATACAGAAATGAAGAAGAAGTAGGAAGAGCTATAAGAGATTCAAAGGTTGATAGAAAAGACATTTTTATTATTACAAAATTATATCCTAATCAATACAGCGATGCAGAAAATGCTATAAATGAGGCATTAAAAAAGTTAGATATTGAATATATTGACATGATGCTTCTTCATCACCCAGGACAAAATGATGTTGAAGCATACAAGGCTATAGAGAAAGCAGTAAGAGAAGGAAAGATTCGCTCTATAGGACTTTCTAATTGGTACATAAAAGAATTAAAAGAGTTTCTTCCTAAAATAAGTATAATGCCTGCTTTGGTTCAGAATGAAATACACCCTTATTATCAGGATACTGATGTTATAGAGTATATTCAAAGTTTGGGAATAGCAGTTCAAGGCTGGTATCCTTTGGGAGGAAGAGAACATCAAAGAGAACTTTTAAATGATAAAGTATTAAAAGACATTGCTCAAAAATATAAAAAGTCTGTTGCACAAATTATATTAAGATGGAATTTGCAAAGAGAAGTAATTGTAATACCGGGTTCTAGTAATAGAGATCATATAATAGAAAATACAGAAATATATGATTTTGAATTAAGTGATGATGATATGAAAAAAATATCAGAATTAAACCGCAATGAAAAACATGATTGGTATTAAAAATTAATTGATATGTGATTTATATATAGAGTTTTTAAAGTACATATTTTTTAAGCAAATAAAAAAGTATATAGAGGGTTTTGGTTAATAGTTAATTTTTAGGTGAGTTTATTGACAGCAGCAAATATAAAATTTAGGGTGTCTTTTAAGAGCCTTTAATCCATAATTTTTTATTAGCAACAACTATAAAAATTGCGAGCATCTGCTAAATTTATTTGGCAGATACTTTGCCAAAGGCACGCAAAGCGAGCGAACAATTTTTATTAGCAACAATGAAATAAACGAGCTTCTAGAAATTTTAAGCGAGTTTATTGATAGCAACAAATATAAAAATTTCGGGCGCCTTTTAAGAGCCTTTAAGCCATAAATTTTTATTAGCAACAAATATAAAAATTGTGAGCATCTGACAAATTTATTTGGCAGATACTTTGCCAAAGGCACGCAAAGCGAGCGAACAATTTTTATTAGTAACAATAGGAGCAATTATGCAAAAAAGAAAATTAGGTAATTTAGAAGTATCAGAAATAGGTTTAGGCTGTATAGGATACGGTGTCATGTATGATGAGCATTATGACAAAAGAGAATTAATATCCGTTATACATGAGGCTATAGAATTGGGTATTAATTTCTTTGATACGGCAGAGGCGTACGGTCCATACAAAAATGAGGAGGTTGTAGGAGAGGCATTAGAAAAATATAGAGATAAAGTTGTAATAGCTACAAAATGCGGAATAAAAACTGTAAACGGCAAACCTGTACTTAGTGCTAAAAGAGAAACTATAATAAAATCATTGGAAGGTTCATTAAAAAGACTTAAAACAGACTGTATTGATTTGTACTATATTCATAGAGTTGACCCTAATACTCCAATAGAAGAAGCAGCCGATACAATGAAAGATCTAATAAAAGAAGGTAAAATAAAGCATTGGGGTATTTCTGAAGCAGGTGTTAATACTATAAAAAAAGCTGATGAAGTATGCAAATTGACAGCCATACAAAGCGAATATTCTATAATGTGGAGAGAGCCAGAAAATGAACTTATACCATTATTAGAAAAATTAAATATTGGTTTTGTACCTTTCTCACCTTTGGGTAAAGGATTTTTAACAGGAAGATTTAATAATGCTTCTGACTTCTCAAATAATGATTTTAGAAGCTCTATTCCTAGATTTCAAAAAGAAAATATAAAAGATAATTATAGTTTAGTTGAAGTTTTGGAAGATATAGCTAGAAGAAAAAATGTAACAAAATCTCAAATAGCATTAGCTTGGGTGGTGCATCAAAAACCATTTATAGTACCAATATTCGGAACAAGAAAAATAGAGAGATTAAGGGAGAATATAGCTTCTGTTAATATAGAGTTTAGCAAAGAGGAATTAGAAGATATTAATAAAGCTATTTCAAGCATAAAAATATATGGAGACAGATATCCAAAGGAGCATTTAGAGATAGTAGGAAAATGAAGAACTAATTAAAAACAAGTTTATTTATAAGAGTAAATATAAAAATTTTTGGTGTATTTTAAGAGCCTTTAAGCCAAAAATTTTTATTAGCAACAACTATAAAAATTGTGAGCGTCTGCTAAATTTATTTAGCAGATGCTTGAGGCGAACAATTTTTATTAATAATAATAGGAGCAATTATGAAAATATTAATAGCATATTATTCTCATTCAGCAAATACTAAAAAACTTGCTGAGCTTATAGGAAAAGTTTTAAAATCAGAATTTCAAAATGTAAAAACAGACTTCTTTTATACTGAGCCAGAAAAACAATACTCATCAAACTATAATAAAGTATTGGACGAAGCCAAAAGAGATATAAAAAATAATCATAAACCAAAATTAAAAAATAATATTGGAAGCATAGAGGATTATGATGTTATATTTATAGGAAGCCCTAATTGGTGGAATACTATAGCATCTCCTGTAGCTTCTTTTATAAGCAGTTTTGACTTTTCTAATAAAATTATTATGCCTTTCTGTACACATGGCGGAGGCGGAGCTGGTATAATAAGAACAGATATAGAAAAATTGACTAAATCAAAACAGGTTGGAAAAATATTAAGCGTATACGGAAGTACAAGCAGTATAAATAATTCAGAAAACGAAATAAAAAAATGGATTAAAGATATAAAAATAAATGTAAAATAAAAAATTAAATAAAAATAAAGGATAAATAAAATGTCAGATTATGAATACCAAAAAGCACCAGAAAAAACAATATTTATAAAAAAAGGAGAAGGAAAAAAATTCAAAGGCTCAAAAGAATGTTTTACAGGCGATGTTGAAGTAGAATTATTGACAGATGCTAATGAAGATTCTCATTTCTCTGTAGCCTATGTAACATTTGAGGCAGGGGCAAGAAGTGCATGGCATACTCACCCATGCGGTCAACATTTAATAGTAGTTGAAGGCATAGGACTTACTCAGGAAGAAGGCGGAGAGATTTTAGAGTTTCATGAGGGAGAAGCACTTTACTGCCCTAAATATAAAAAACATTGGCATGGAGCATCTCCAGACTGCAGAATGAAGCACATTGCAATAACAGGTGATAAAGACGGTAATAATGTTACTTGGTTAGAACATGTTAGCGATGAAGAGTATAATGCTTATAAAAAGAAATAATTTATTTAATTAACTGCACAAAACTTATAAAAAATATGAGTGCCTTTTATAAATAAGACACTCATAATAAAATTTACTATACACTTATAGTAAATAAAGTTTCTATACTATATTTACTTTTCAATTAGCCATTCATCACCATATTTTTTTACTTGTAAAATTACAGCCTCTCCTGCCTCATTACTTATGCATAGAGAATCTCCATCATAATTTACTATATCTTTAAGCGTCATTTCATTAGTTATAATATTAAGATAATAATCAATTTCCTGAGTAGCTAAAAACCAGTCTGCTTCCATACCCTCAACAGCTCCGTCATTTTGTTTATTTTCTTCCAAATGCTTTTTTATTTCTTCAAAACTATTTTCTAAATTTTTAATATAATTGTCAGAGAAATATCCTGAGTTCTCAAATTTGGATATATATAGATAAACATTTTCCATATTAATCTCATAATATCCGCCGCCCTCAAAATCAAAATCTACAGTTTTATTAAAAATATCATCTAATTCACTGTAATTTTCAGCATACCATCTGCAAGCATTATAATACGCTTTTTCTCTAGTGCTTTTATCATCAGCATTTATTATTTCAGGAGATTTTTTATATATACCAGTAAATCCATAGCTTCCGTTAGGCTCTGTTACCATAATAGTATCAGCACTTATAGGTTGAATAGATACAATATAACCTCCATCAGCACCTACAACCTCTTCATAATCTAAAGTCTGAGAACCTATACCGCAATAAGGTTCAACATACTGATTTTCTTGTAATACCATTTTACTAACATCTGTACTTTGAATATTAGTTACTGTTTGTCCGTTTTCATCTGTAGTTATATTAATAGCATAAAAATAGAATGTTCCGTCATCATTTTTCTTTAATTCTATAGAAGAATTATTATTTGAATATATACCGTCAAAATTATAAGTATTAATATCCCCTACTTCTTCTGTTCTGTAGTCTGATTTTGATATTAATATACCTTCAAGTCTTTGATTATATTTCTGAAAAGTTACATCTGCTTTATTATCATAAGGGAAATTATCAAAATTAGGATTTTCTTTTACTTCTCTATAATAGTAATTAGAATAATAATTTTCTTTTTCCCATTTACTCATTATAGTTTCATTGGGATCGCCTTCATAACCTTGATAATTATCTTCATAAAGAATTCCGTTTTTTACTGAAAAGCCTTTATAATTTGTAGCAATATTACTTGGTCCTTTTTCGTACTTATCCTGTATATTATAAAGTTCATAATAATAAGCATTAGTTCCATCTTTTGAAGATTCAAAGATATAATTTTTATCCTCTCTATAACTTCCATACTCAAATACATACTCTATATCACCGTTATCTTTGAAAGTGTATTTAGCATTGCCGCTTATAATTATTTTATTTTTTACCTTATCCAAAAATGCTGCATCTTCTTTTGATAATATTTTTTCTGCTGGTATAGTTTCATTTGACTGTACTGCTTCATTTGTATTAACATTGTTATTAGAAGTAGTTTGATTATCCGTTTTACTGCCGCACTGAATTATAATTAAAGACATTATTGTAATTAATAAAAATATTTTTTTCATACTATATCTCCATAACAAATATAATATAATATAATATAATATAATAAGAAATATATCAATATTACAATAATCTAGCAACTAAAAGAGTAATATCATCAAATTGAGGAGTTTTATCTCTAAACGAAATTGTTTCATTAACTATATCATCAACTAATTCTTTAGCATTATCATAATCATTTTTAAGAATATTTTTGAGTCTTTCTTCACCGTATTCTTCTTCATCTTTATTGAAAGTTTCAGTAATACCATCAGTATATAAGATAATAGTATCTCCATTAGAATAAGAAATCTGCTTATTTTGATATGAAGCATTTTCAATAAAACCAAGAGGCTTGCCATGCGTATGCATTTCAAGTATGGAGTCTAAAGTGCTAATTTCATATTTTTTTAGTAAATACTGAGTTAAATGTCCGGCATTGGAATATGTAAGAGTTTTATTTTCGGTATCAATAACAATCAAAAAACAAGTAACAAACATACCATTATTAGAATCTTTATATATATGTTTATTAGATAATTCCAATATTTTTGAAGGATCGTCCATCTCAGAAAAATACACTCTAAGTATAGAACGAGTCATAGTCATAAAAAATCCAGCACCCAAACCTTTTCCTGATACATCGGCTATAACTAGAGCATATTTAGTATCGCTTATCTTTATATAGTCGTAGAAATCTCCGCCAACATTTTTACTAGGTATGCTCACAGCAGCAATATCAAATAATCCATTGCTTGGAAACTCTTTAGGAAGTACGCTTTTTTGAAGCTGCTCTGTAAAATTAATTTCTTCTGTAAGAGATTCTTTTATTTTAGACTCCTCAGACAAAAGTATATGCATATAATTTTCACCTATTTGCTGAGCAAGCATTTCTAATAGCGATAAATTACTTAAATTATATGCCTTATCAATATTTCTCTCAGTTGCTGAAAGAAAACCTATTATTTCATCTTTAGCCATTATCGGAGCTACCATAAAACTATTTCTAGTATATCTAAGATTTTTATTAGGTCTGAATCTTATATCTTTATCCACATTAAAAGAATAAACAGGTTTTCCTGTGCGAAGAACTTCTGAAAGTACATTATCATCTACAGTTACAACTCCGTATTTAAGAACATCTTCATCAATGCCAATTCCAGCCTTGAATTTGAAAACTCCATTCTCTTTTAATATAACAGATACCCTATGTGCTTCAAATGCCTCGCAAACTATACTTATATTATCATTAAGTATTTCTTCTATAGTTTCGCATTTATTAATAGATATAGACATTTGATACAAAGCACCAACCTCATAAGCTCTGGACTGTGCTCTGTCATATACCATTTTATTGACTAAAGCTAAAGATACAAGATTGGCAAATAATGACATTACAACGGTATCTTTCTCTATAAACTTACCATTCTTTTTATTGATTAAAAATAAAGAACCTATATTTTTCTTTCTTACTTTAAGAGGTACAAATAATATATTTTTAAGATCTTCTCCCAATACTTCTTTCATAGGTATAAAAGCAGAATCTTCCTGAGGATCATTAGAATATAATGAACATGATGTGGTATATGCCCTAACAGACAAAGGTTTCTCACTATCTATTATATTTCCAAAAAATTTGCTTCCAAGAGGTCCTATGGACATTTCATAATGCAAATTATATAATTCCTGATCTACTAAATATAATAGTATAGAATCTGTATACATTATAGTTTTGATTTCAGATATAATAGTAATTAAAGTTTCATCATGATCATTACTTGAATTCATTCTTTTAATAATTCCGGAAAATACTTCCAACTGTTTTTCCGGATCGTCAACTATATCATATATATCCACGAATTACCTCTAATATATTAGTTAGTACACACAATTTTATTATATCATAGAGTATTTTATAGTCAACATATATTTAATCTTTTTATACTCTTGAAGTTTTTCAGTTAATTGTTTATATTATATCAAAATTTTAATGCTTTTAATTCAAGGAAAACATGAAAAAAAATATATTAATAGAAGGTGTGAATATACCATCAAGATTCTTCCTAGCCCCTATGGCAGGATATACAGACTATGTATTTAGAAGATTATCAAGAAGATTCGGAGCAGGACTTTTAATAACAGAGCTAGTAAGTGCGGCTGCCTTAGCAAGACAGGTAAAAAAGACATACAGATATATGGAGCATAAAGAAGATGAATACCCTATATCGCTTCAGTTATTTGGAGCAAATGAAGATGATTATAAAAGAGCTATAGAAATAACAGATTTGAAAGGCTTTTCTTTTATAGATATAAATATGGGCTGCCCTACAAAAAAAGTAGTAAAAAATAATGGCGGAGCAGGACTTTTAGAAGATACTGATAAGATGATTTCAATATTAAATGCTGTAAAAAGCGTATCTCCTCTGCCTGTAAGCGTAAAAATAAGATTGGGGCTAAAAAGAGGTGAAGGCGGAGAAATAGAAAGAGCCTTAGCTATGAAAGAAAACGGAGCTTGCTTTCTAGCACTGCATGGAAGATATGCAAGCGATATGTACAGAGGAAGTGCTGATTGGGAGGCTATAGCAAAAGTTAAAGAGGCATTAGGTAAAGATTATATCTTAATAGGAAATGGAGATATAAAAAATAAAGAAGATGCCATAAAAGCATTCAATATCTCTAAAGTTGATGGAATAATGGTAGGACGCGGTGCTATTGGAAATCCTTGGATATTTGCAGAACTCAATACTATATTTGAAGATAATAATGAATACAAAACAAAAGAAGAAGATAAATTAAAAAATATAATAAAAGAGCATATAAACGGCTGCTGCGAACTCTATGGAGAAGTAAGCGGAATACATTTTATGCGTAAGTTTGTCATGAAATATCTAACAGGATACAAAATGGAAAACAAAATAGAACTTATGAAATGCGAAAGCAAAGAAGAGCTATTTAAAATATTAGATAAAATTATAATAGAATAATATTATAATAAATAAAAAAATAAGTTCCTGTTATAGCAGCAAGAACTTATTTTTATATTATTTATTTTGTTACTGTTCTATTAAAATATTTTTCTGCGTATCTTTATCAAATATATGAAGTTTATTTAAATCAAAATTCATAAATGCACGCTGATCTCTTTCATAATCATCACTTGTATTGATTCTTATTGTAACTTGCAAATCTCCGAAATTCATATACAAATAACTTTCAGAACCTATCATCTCAATAACATCAATAATAGCTTGTATTAAATTTTGAGAATTGCTTTCTGATTTATCTTTGTATAAAGTGATATTTTCAGGTCTTATTCCAAGTACAACTTCTTTTCCATTATAAGAATCATCTATCTTGGAAATTCTTTCATTATTCAATTCAATTTCATATCTGTCAAAAGCAGCATACCATTTTCCATCTTTCTTAGAAAGTTTTGCATTTATAAAATTCATTTGAGGTGCCCCAATGAATCCGGCAACAAATAAATTTTTAGGGCTGTTATAAAGAGTCTTAGCATCATCAACCTGCATAATATCTCCGTCTTTCATAACAACAATTCTAGTACCCATAGTCATAGCTTCTACCTGGTCATGCGTAACATACACAAATGTAGTCTGAAGCTGTTTATGAAGTTTAATCAATTCTGTACGCATCTGAACTCTTAATTTAGCATCAAGGTTGGATAAAGGCTCATCTAATAAAAATACAGACGGATTTCTCACCATAGCTCTTCCCAAAGCAACTCTTTGACGCTGACCGCCGGATAATGCTTTAGGTTTCCTGTCAAGTAAATGTGCTATATCAAGAACTTTAGCTGCCCATTCAACTCTTTTTTTAATTTCATCTTTAGGTGTTTTTCTAAGTTCTAAACCAAAAGCCATATTTTTAAATACAGACATATGCGGATATAAAGCATAATTCTGAAATACCATTGCTATATCCCTGTCTTTTGGTGCTACATCATTAACTAATCTATCCCCTATATACAATTTACCATCTGTTATCTCCTCAAGACCTGCTATCATACGAAGCGTTGTGGACTTTCCGCATCCGGATGGTCCGACAAGAATCACAAATTCTTTATCAGCTATATCCAAACTAAAATCTTTAACAACTTCTACATTATTATCATATACTTTTCTTATATGTTCAAATTTGATACTAGACATAATTTCACTTCCTTTTTATTTGTTATTAAACTATAGAATTATTTTAAATTTTAACCATTCTAAAATCTAAATTCTCAGGTGCTTCAGTATCCTTTCTTACTTTTTTAATAAGCTCATTATTAAATTCGATACCCTCTCTCTCCGATTTTAATTTTGCAATATATTCAAAATAAACATCCAATATATAATTTTCACCTTCTCTTATTGTTATCTGCTCCATACTAAATATCTTTTCAAGTTTTTCATACTGTTCTAAAGCAAGATAAGAACGTGCCGCATATACAGCAGTTTTCTCACAATATCCGTATTTTTCATATAATTGAATTATTTTGTTATATTTTTTCAATAAATCTAATAAATAAAAATATTCAACTATAAAAGCCTCATCTGCTTCTTTATTTCCAAATATATTAATGGATTTCTCCATATAATATAATGATTTTTCGTAATCTTTTTTATCTTTATAATATACAGATATGTTTCTATATGCTATAGCAGTAGGTTTTATATCTATAGACTTCAACCATAATTCTAAAGCTTTATCCTCCATAAAGTTTTCATAATAAATAATACCTAAATGAATAAGTACAGCAGCATTCTTATTCTCACATGATTCCAATAAATCTTTAAAATCCAACATATATGAAATAGGAGTATCTTCACTATCTAATTCATCTAAATATCCATTTTCCAAAAGATTAAGCCATAGCATACAATCTTCTTTTATTGAATCTTTAGGAAATTTTAAAGATTTAGGAGATTTATTTAAATTATACTTTTCTCTCCTCATATCTTCTAATGCTCCCCAACCTTTTCCATAAGCTAATATATTACTTATTGGCAAATCAGATTCTTCTGAATATTTTTTAATAAGATTATTCAAATGATTTTCATTCATATTTCTATTAACTATAGATTCAACTTTTTCTCTAGCTTTAGAATAATCTTCAGCAAATATGATATCATAATCATCTTTTAAATAATCAAAACTAAATGCCTGAACAAATTCTATTGTGCTATCAGCATCCATATCAAAGCCATTAACCTGAGTAGGCATTATCCCTGCCTGAAGCTCAATATATTCCCCTTCACTTCCTCTTGATAAAAATCTCTCCCATTTTCTTCCGCCTCTAAGATTACCCCAGCAGAACATTTTTCTATATCTTAATTTATTAGTAGATCTTTCAAAAAATACAAATCCGTCATTATAAACAGCAGCCTCCCAAGGACTTATAGTTTTTTTATCAGTTTGAAAAAAATATTCACTTGAATATTCAAAGTTTAAAGGATAACTGCCGTCTTTTACAAAAGGAGTTGTAGGAAGTTTAGAAGCCCCAAATTTTTTAATAGAATTTTCTGTAGAGCCAACACTATCAGGATAAATATAGACTATATCATCTGTTGAAGAAAATACTCTGATATTCTTTTCTTCTTTTACCGCTATATTAGTCCACCAATACATAGGTTTTTTATAATTATCATCATTAATTATTTTAACATAAACATATAAATTTTTATCACAATCAACAAGTCTGAAATCCATTTGATAATATATTCTTTTAGTTCTTTCAAATTCATAAACTCTAAGAAATTCTTTATCATCTTTATCCTTAACTACTGCAAAAAATAAAGGCTCGCAAGTTTGTAAAGAATGCCCAAATTGAGAAACATTCCATTCTATTCCTCCGGAAAACCATGCATTCCTAGTAGCTAAATTTGCAGTCTGAAAAACAGGATTTTTAAATAGAATATCTTTTCCTGTTTCTTTATCCTCCATAGAATATAATCTTGCACCATATCCGCATAAAAATACGGCTTTAATTTTATCATTTTCTATTACAACAGTATCTAATTTTATATTAGTTTTATTTCTATCGTATCTATCCTGAAGTTTATAAGGAAGCAATCTAAGCCCTATTTCATAACCAATATTTTCCATACTCTCTTCGGTTAAAGTTCCATCGCTAATAATATGCTTATCTTTTTGTCTATCTCTGAATATAGGAAGCGGATTCTCTCCTTTTAATAAACTGCCCTCAATATCTAAATAAGAAGAATATATTTGCATTAAAATATCCTTTTATATATATTAACCTTTTATTGCTCCGCCTGTAACATTAGCTATGATTTTTTCAGAAAGTATTATATATAATATAAATGTAGGTAAAAATACTATAACAACGGCAGCAAACATACCAGCCCAATCCCCTGTATACCTCATAGACTGAATCATAGAGAATAAACCAACAGCAAGAGGTCTCATATTACTGCTATTAGCAAATATTAATGCCATAAAATACTCATTCCAAACGGTAATAAAATTAAATATTGTAACTGTTATTATTCCGGGCTGAGCTAAAGGAAGCATTATTATCCAAAAAGTTTTCATAGGACTGCATCCGTCTATAGCAGCAGCTTCTTCAAATGTGAAAGATAAACTCTTAAAAAATGTTATAAGAAAGAATACTGTAAATGGTATATTAATTCCTATATACAGAAATATCAATACCAATCTTGAGTTAGTCATTTTAAGAGATGTAACTATACCAAAAAGAGGCATAATAATCATAATAGCAGGTATTCCTAAAGCTGTTACAAATATTTTTTGTATAGTACTGTTAAATCTAAATGGAAATCTAGCTAATATATAAGCGGCAGGTGCTGATACAACTATTATACCGACACATGAAATTATAGTATAAATAAGAGAATTCAAAAAATATTTGGCTACATTATGAGTAACTAAGGCTTTAACATAATTTTCCGGGTGAAGTCCGTCTTTAAATAAAGTATTTTGGAATATATTAGGAGTAGTAGAAAAAGAAGCTAATATTATCCAGCCTATAACTAAAAATGTAAAAGCACACCAAAGAGATACTAATAAATATCCGGGCAGCAATCTAATTTGTTTATGTTTATCTTTCATAAAATAAATCCTTCAAAATTAAAACTCTAATTTCTTATCTTTAAATACTATATTGGTAACAGCAAAAGATATAACAATAATTAAAGTAAGTACAACTCCTACAGCAGCACCATTTCCTACATTTCTATCTATAATTACATTATTATTTGCCCCAAACACCTCTTGATACATATAAACCATAGGAGTAACAGTACCAGGCTCAGGAATTAAAGGCGAGAATAATTGAGACCATACAAAGAAACCAACTGCATTAATAGTCCATAAAACAACATTAGTTCTGATAACATCAGAAAGAAGAGGCAAAGTTATTTGGAAAAATTGCTGAAATGCATTTGCTCCGTCTATAGTAGCAGCCTCATAAAAATCTGAAGGAATTCTTTCTATACCAGCCATAAATATAAGCATAAAGTAACCAACCATACCAAAAGAATAAGCTATAACCAAAGCCATAAAAACATTATCTGGGGAAGTCCATTGAAATTCAGCCAATTTTTCTATATGTAAAAAGCTGAATATATTTCTTAAAAGTCCGTATCTTGAATTATAAACATAGTGTATCCACATAGTGGCCATAGCAACTGCAGATACAACATTAGGCAAATATATAATAGACCTATAAAATGATTTAAATTTTACTCCTGAAGTAAGAATTACAGCAAAAAGAATTGCAAAGAAAAATATAATAATACCGCCTATAAGCCATATAAAAAATACATTTTTTAAAGACTGCATAAATACTTGACTATTCAATAGGTTGCCGTAATTTCCTAAACCAACAAACTCCCATTCTGAAATTTTTGCAGATATAGAATCCATCTTAAAAAAACTCATTATAACAGTTTTTATAGTAGGATAAAAAAAGATTAACAGATAAAGTAAAACTGCTGGAGCTAAAAACAGTATTATCATTGGTAATCTACTTTTTTTTAACATACTACACTCCTAAAAACTTTAAACATTATGATGCACTTCTAAACAGAAAATATTTAGAAGCACATCATATATAATACAAATTGAAATATTATTTTTTTACCTCTTCTATAAATTGTTCAGCGGTATTTTTACCTGTAAGAACGCCTGTAAATGCTGCTGTTATAACCGGAGTTTTATCAGGATTAAATTCTATACCGCCAGCCCAAGGGTAGCAAGAACCTAATTTAGCGAATACTTCTTTAGCATCTGTTAATTGTTTAGGCCAATCTGTAGTATTAGCCATAGGAACACCGTAAGTTTTCTCTGCTAATTGTTTATCCCATTCTCCTGTAGTAAGATGAACTATTAATTGGAATACTTCTTCAGGATATTGAGTATTCTTATTAACTTGGAAAGATTGTCCGCCGTAATTCAAATCATAAAGACCGGATACGCCATTAGGAACTGTAGGATAAGCGAACTGTCCCCAAGGGAAATCAGGACCTGTTGTAGGCATAATTTCATTTACTAACCAAGTACCATTCAAGTACATAGATACTTCTCCGTTTGCTATTTCCTGCTGACCTTGAGGATATTTATTACCAGCCACATTAGGAGATATATAACCTAATTTATACATTTCTTCCCAATCTTTAGCAGCTTGTAAAACTGCCGGATCATCCCATAATCCTTCCTGTACTAATTTTTTTACCCAATCAGATCCTTTATATCTTGCAATTTGATAACCAATTATTACATCAACATAAGCATCATCTACAGTTATAGGTATAAATCCTGCTGCTTTTAATTTACCGCAAGCATCTTTAAACTCTGCCCAAGTCTCAGGAACTTTTGTAATGCCTGCTTTAGCAAAATGATCTTTATTATACATAATTAAAAAAGTAAACGGCTGATATGGTACAGCATAAAGTTTGCCGTCATCTGTAAAAGTTCTTCCTAAATCTAAAAGTGATTTTATTACAACATCTTGATATGCTTTTCCATCTGTTGTGTCATAAGTTTTTGTAATATAATCATCTAAAGGCAATGCATATTTACCCCAAGTTCTTATAGTTCTTTCTAAATCTTCATCCCATATATCTATTGTTTGATTATTATCCAATGCTGGCTGTAAAGTTTTTCTAATTTCTCTTCCATTCCAGTTAACTTCAACAGTAATATCCGGATATTTTTTCATAAAATCTTCTATAGCAGCTTTGATAACTTGTCCTTGAGGCTCTACCTCATTCCACATTGACCAATATACTATTTTTTTCTTATTTGGATCATCTGCTTTACCGCAGGCAAATAAGATAAACAATAAAAATACACCAAAACCTAATAAAAATAACTTCTTCATTTTAGTCTCCTTAAATATATTAAAAACATAAAATGTTATATAATTTAGTAGTATAGTTAATATTTACCCATTGTCAAGTTTTTGTATTCTTATATTTTTATATTAACTAATTTTTATAATTATAGCATTGACAATAACATAATAAAGTTTAAACTATTATTATATATATATAAATATTAATTACGGAGGATTTATATGTTAAAAAAAGGTATAAATGTTTGGGCTTTCCCTGGAGGAACTTCTTATAAAGATATGTTCACGATTGCAAAAGATGCAGGTTTTGAAGGAATTGAATTAAGCCTTTGTGAAGAAGGACCTTTAGGTTTGAAAAGCTCAGAAAAAGATATATTAGAAATAAAAAAAATGGCTAATGATATGGGGCTTCAAATACATAGTTTTGCTTCTGATTTAGCTTGGGGAAATCCTCTTACTTCTGAAAATGAAAAAATTAGAGAAAATGGAGTAAATAATATAAAAAGACAAATAGAAGTAGCTTCTATACTTGGGGCTGATAGTATTCTTTTAGTGCCAGGTTATGTAGGAGTTGATTTTATACCAGACAGTGAAGTTATTTATTATGAAGATGCTTATAAAAGAGCCAAAGAATGCATTTCTAAAACTGTAGAAACTGCTGAAAAATTTAAAGTTGCTATAGGTATAGAAAATGTTTGGAATAAATTCTTAATTTCTGCTATGGAAATGAAAAACTTTATAGATGAATTCAAAAGCGATTATGTAGGTTCATATTTTGATGTAGGCAATGTAATTTATATGGGGTATCCTGAACAATGGATAAAAGTTCTTGGAAAAAGAATTAAAAAAGTACATTTCAAAGATTATAGAAGAGCGGTAGGTACTTTAGACGGATTTGTTGATTTACTTGCTGGAGATGTTAACTACCCTGATGTTGTTGCTGCTTTAAATGAAGTCGGATATGATAGTTTCTGTACTGCTGAAATGATTCCACCTTATAAATATTATCCGTATCAGATAATATACAATACTTCTGCTTCTATGGATGCTATTCTTGGAAGAAAGAAATTTCCTTGCTGATTGTTTTGATTATAAGAATTAGGAGAAGTTTATGGTAGCTATAATTGGCGGAGGATTTATAAGTAATATACATGCTCAATGTTATAAAAATCTAGGTGTAAATATAGAGGCTATTGCTGATATAAGCGAAGAAGTAAGAAATAATTTTGCCTCTAAATTTAATTGTAAAGCTTATGAATCTGCTGAAAAAATGCTTGAAGAAATATCTGAAAAAATAGAAATAGTAGATATATGTGCACCAACTTTTTTACATGAAGAAATGATTGAACTTGCATATAAATATAATAAACATATTATATGCGAAAAACCTCTATCCATTCATTTAGATAAAGTTGATGAAATAATATCTAAATTTAAAAATTCTGATAAATATTTGATGACAGCACAGGTAATAAGATTTTGGCCTGAATATGTCAAAATCAAGGAATGGATAGATAATGGAACATTAGGAAATATAAAATTAGTATCTGCCAAAAGATTAGCTCAGCATCCGAAAAGTAAATGGTTTTATGATCCTTCTAAAAGCGGAGGAGGAGTATTTGAGCTTCATATACATGATACAGATTTTTTATGCTATTTATTTGGAGATGTAAAAGAAGTATATGCTAACGGATCTCAAGATGAAAATAAATCTTGGGATTTTATAAACAGTTCTATAAAATTTAAGAATGGAGTGAGTGCCGTTTCACAAGGAGCTTTCGGAATTACTGAAAATTATCCATTCACTGCTAATTTTAAAGTAATAGGAGATAAGGGAACTGCTGAATTCAATCTTTCTGCTGGAGTTAATCTCGACAGCGGAAGTACAAACAGTTTAACACTCTATAGAAATGGACATGAACCTATTGTTGAAAATGTAGGAAATAGAGATGCTTATGAAATAGAATTAGAATATTTTATTAACTGCGTAAAAAATAAAACTTATCCTGATATTGTTAATCTTGATTCTATTAGAAAATCCATAGAAACGACTATAAATCTAATAAGATCTTTAGAAACGGGAAATGTTATAAAATATTGATAATTTATTTTAAGGAGTAAAAAATGGTAAAAGTGGCAATAGTAGGCGGCGGTTTTATGGGTACAACCCATGCCAAAGGATATAAAAATATTGGTGTAGAAATTGTTGCTATTGCGGATATAGATAAAAAAGCAAAAGAAGACTTTATGAAAACTTATAATTGTAAAGGATTCGATACTGCTCAAAGCATGATGGAAGCTATACATTCTGAAATAGATTTCCTAGATGTATGCATACCAACTTATCAGCATGAAGAAATGGTTTTACTTGCGGCAAAATATAATAAGCATGTACTAAGTGAAAAACCATTTGCTTTAACTTTAGAAGCTATAGACAATATGCTTGATGCTGTTCAAAAATCAAATAGTATATTTATGATAGGACAAGTACTGCATTTCTGGCCTGAATATGCTAAAATTAAAGAATGGGTTGATCAAGGCATATTCGGAGAAATTAAATTAGCTACTGCAGTAAGACTTGGACAGCACCCTGTAAGCGAATGGTATGGAGATCCTAAAAAAAGCGGAGGCGGTATATATGACTTGCATGTTCATGATATAGATTTTTTATGTTATTTATTTGGAGATGTTGAAGAAGTATACGCTACAGGAAAAAAAGCTAGAAAAGATTCTTGGAATTTTGTTGACAGTACATTGAGATTCAAAAATGGGGTAAATGCAACTGCTCAGGCGGCTTTTGGTATTACTGATAACTATCCTTTCTCTATGAATTTAAGAATAGTCGGTGAAAAAGCTACAGCTGAATTTTCATTCTCAGCTGGATTTAATTTAGAAGATATAGCTTCTGCTAGAAATTCTTTAATCTTATATAGAAACGGAGAACAACCGCATCAGGAACCTCCAAGCACAAGAGATCCTTATGAAATAGAAGTAGAATATTTTGCTAATTGCGTTAAAGAAGGCAAGCAGCCTGAAATTGTAAAACCTAAAGAAGTAAAAAAATCTATACAAGCTATTTTAGCTTTGATTAAATCATTAGAAACAGGTCAGGTAGTTAAAATATAATATTATCTGATTTTATAAATAAAGAGGGGCTTTATAACAAAGTCCCTCTTTTATTTTTTATTAAATTACAAATTTTTTAAATTCATTTGCAAGTTCATTAGCATTTGTACCGACAACTATATGAATCTCACTATCATTTATCTTTTCAACAGCCGGATAATATTTCTTTATACTTTCAATATCAACTTTATTAATATCTTTTATTTCTAGTCTTAATCTAGTAGCACAATTACTTACTTTAGTTATATTTTCTATTCCACCTACTAATGGAAGAAGCAATGCTGTTTTTACACTTTGACTTTCTAATAACTTTTCTAAATCATCAGCAAGCTCACTTACGGAAGTTCCAACTATTATATGCAATTCTGTATCACTTATCTTTTGCACCGCAGGATAATATTTCTTTATACTTTCAGCATCAGCTTTATTAACATCTTTTAAAGTAAGCCTTAATCTAGTAGCACAATTATTAACTTTTACTATATTTTCTACCCCTCCAAGTAAAGGAATAAGATTTAAAGCATCATTAGCATAAGTTATATTTTTATTATTAGTTTCATAAGAAGCAATCAGCTTTTCTAAATCATCAGCAAGCTCGCTTACAGAAGTTCCAACTATTATATGCACTTCTTTATCGCTTATCTTCTGTACGGCTGGATAATATTTTTTTATCTCTTCTGCATTTACTTTATCAGCATCTTTAACCTCGAGTCTCAATCTAGTAGCACAATTATTAACCTTTACTATATTTTCTCTGCCTCCAAGTAAAGGAAGAAGAGTCATAGCCATATTAGAAGGATCATCATCGAAATCTAATATTCGCTCTAAAGATTCAGCAAGTTTGCTTGCATTTGTACCAACTATTATATGCACTTCTTTATCGCTTATCTTTTGTACGGCTGGATAATATTTTTTTATCTCTTCAGTATTTACCTTATCAGCATCTTTCACCTCAAGTCTTAATCTAGTGGCACAGTTATTTACTTTTACTATATTTGCTCTTCCGCCTAGTAAATTCATAGGAAGTATAAACTTTATATCTTTTTTATTTGACTGCATTATTAAACCTCTATATTATGATATATAATACTAACATAATATTTATTTTATTTCTAGTAATAAAAAAGGCCTGCAATAATAAATAATGCAAGCCTAATTACAATCAATAAATTAAATTATTTATTAACTAATTTTTTAAACTCATCTGCTAAGAATTGAACATCGGTACCTACTATCACCTGTACAGAAGTTTTTCCCGGTTTTAATACTCCAGGGAAAGATTTCTTAATTTCAGCATCTTTTATTATACTATTATCTTTTACTTCTAATCTCAATCTAGTAGCACAGTTATCAACATTAACTATATTCTCAACACCGCCTAATAAAGGAAGCAAAAGAATAGCCTTATCGGCATAAGATTTATTAGAAACACTTGAAACAGCACTTTCATTGGAATCATCATCCTCTCTGCCAGGAGTTTTTAAATCAAATTTTCTAATAGCAAAATCGAATATAACAAAATATAATACAAAGAATACTAAACCTTGTACCACCAACATATACCAATTAACAGCTAATGGATTTCTAGTAGAAAGAACTAAATCGATAAAACCAGCAGAAAATCCGAAACCAGCCATCCATTTCATACTAGCAGCAATAATTAATGATATACAAGTTAATGCTGCATGTACTAAATATAAAGCAGGAGCAACAAACATAAATGAGAATTCTATAGGTTCTGTAACGCCTGTAAAGAAGCTTGCAAAAGCAGCAGCCAACATTATAGATCTGATATTAGCTCTATTCTCAGGCTTAGCATTTTTAATGAATGCCAAACAAGCACCTACTAATCCGAACATCATAATAGGGAAAAATCCTGCCTGATACATACCTGTTTGTCCGATAATAGCTTTTCCTGCATCTATAGAAGCCTGACCGCCTAAGAAATTAGGTATATCATTGATACCGGCAACATCAAACCAGAATACTGAGTTAAGAGCATGGTGCAAACCAACAGGTATTAATAATCTATTGAAGAAACCATAAATACCTGCACCTATAGGACCAAGACCTATTATAGCTTCTCCAAATCCTACTAAAGCTCCGTAAACAACAGGCCAAATAAGCATTAAAATAAAAGAAACAACCATCATAACTACAGAAGTTACTATAGGTACAAATCTTCTTCCGCTGAAGAATGCCAAAAATTTAGGAAGTTCTACATTCCAGAATTTATTATATAAAGCACCCGCAATAACTCCGCAAAGTATACCTATAAATTGGTTATTAATTTTAGCAAAACCAGGAGCTACATCAGCAACATCTTTACTTTGAATCATAGCTACTGTTGCAGGAGCTAAAAGAGTTGTAACAACGAGGAAAGCAACCAAACCAGCTAGAGCAGCAGCACCATTTCTATCATTAGACATACCGAACGCAACACCAATAGCAAAAAGTATAGGCATATTGTCTATAATAGATCCACCTGCTTTAATAAAAAATGCCGCAACAGGACTTTGAGCACCCCATCCATTTGGGTCAATCCAATAACCTATTCCTAAAAGAATAGCTGCAGCTGGTAATACAGCAACCGGAACCATTAGAGACTTACCTATTCTTTGTAGATAATTAAACATATATCCTCCATAAAAATTAAAAAATTTTTTTACATATATTACATAGTATAATAATTATTTATAAAATTATCAAGTACAATACAGTTTATTCATTAGACTTGTTTCAAAACACTTGAGAAGATTATATATGAAAATTATTTAATTTTAAAACTATAAATATAATGTTTTACATGTTGCATAAATCATTATTTTAGTATATAAATATGCAGTCTTTCGCTGCTGGGTACTATAGATGTGCCACATATACTGACATATGCTATGAGTACGTTTCGAGATTCTGGTTGTTCCTGCACAATACCACAGGCACCTCCTATGGCAGCAAAATAAGTGAGTGTTACTAAGTACGAGACTGTCTGTTTCGCATGGATAGTACGCACAATTATAATACCAAAAACATTGCAATATTTTTTATTATAAAGTTATTTACTTTATAATCATTTGTGTTAGAATTATGGAGTAAAGTTATTTAGCGGAGGTATTTATATATGGGATTATTCTCTAAAAAAATCGAAATAAAAAGTCCGATAAAAGGTAAATTAGTAGATGTTACAGAAGTAAAAGATGAAGCTTTTTCTACAAAGGCACTTGGAGATGGAATGGCTATCATACCATATGAAGGAAAAGTATACTCACCCGTTGACGGCGAAGTTATAACAATGGTTGATAGTAATCATGCTATAGGATTATCTTCAAAGGGAGTAGAAATACTTATACACATTGGAATGGATACTGTAAAATTAGGCGGCAAACATTTTAAAGCACATGTAAAAGAAGGAGATAAAGTTAAAGTTGGTACTTTGCTTATAGAATTTGATAAAGAAGAAGTAGAAAAAGAATATGATATTACTTCTCCTGTTATAATACCGAATTTCTCTGAATTAAAATCATTGACTAAAACAGAACCTAGAAATGTTTTAGAAGGTGATGTCATAATGACTGCTGTTAGATAAAAACAATAAATAATATATATTTAATTATTAAAAGAGGGGTAATAAAAAGCTCCTCTTTTTTATTCTTTATTATCTTTTACATCTTCTTTTAATTTTCTATAGAGAGTAGCTCTTTCAATTCCAAGTATTTTCGCAACTTGAGCCTTATTGAAATTATTATTGCTAAGTAAATGATTAATATACATTCTTTCAAGTTCATCTAATGTAACATCATTTTCAACCACAAAATTACTGCTGCTATTTTTCAAAGCCCAATCTGGTATATTGCTCTCATCAATTTTTCCGTCTTTACACATAACAACCATAGTTTCTATTGTGTTTCTAAGTTCTCTTACATTTCCTTCCCATTGTAATGAAGATAATATTTTATAAACTTTTTTATCAACTGATTTTATTTCTATAGAATGAACCTTTGAGAACTCTTTTATAAAATTATCTATCAAAAGCGGTATATCTTCCCTTCTCTCTCTAAGAGGAGGCATTTCTATTTTTATAACATTAAGTCTGTAATATAAATCCTCTCTAAACTTACCCTCTTTTATCTCCTCTGATAATTTTTTATTCGTAGCAGCAATTACTCTGATATCAACTTCAATAGGAGTATTAGAACCTACCCTTTCTATAACTCTTTCCTCTAATACCCTCAATAATTTAACTTGTACAATCTGATTAATCTCACCTATTTCATCTAAAAATATAGTACCTTTATTAGCAGCTTCAAATCTTCCGATTTTTCTATCAATAGCCCCTGTAAAAGAACCCTTTTCATGCCCAAATAATTCGCTTTCCAAAACCCCCTCTGAAAGTGCCGCACAGTTTACGGTTATATAAGGCTGTTTAGCTCTGTCTGATATTTTATGAATTGCATTAGCAACTAATTCCTTACCTGTTCCGCTCTCGCCTTCTATCAATACAGTAGCTTTAGTTCTTGCTACCTGTTTTATTGCCTCATAAACTTTTAATATCTTAGGACTATGCCCTATCATACCGTAAAAACTTTCATGATAATCCAATCTGCTTTCAAGAGTTTCATTAGTTTTCTTGATATTTTTACTTTCTAAAGCCCTAGCTATGATAAGAAGCATTTTATCAAGATTAAAAGGCTTTGTCATAAAATCATAAGCACCAAGCCTCATCATCTCAACTGCCGTTTCAACATTTCCATGCCCCGTTAATACTATAACAGGTATATGCTTATCAAAATCTAAAATATCTTTTAAAAATTCTTCTCCTGTTTTTTCAGGCATTTTTAAATCAGTTATAACTAAATCTATACCGCCCTTATAAACAATTTCTATACCTTTCTCACCGTTTTCAGCCGTTACAACTTCATAGCCTTCAAATTCTAATGATTTTTTAATACCATCTCTTATATTTTTCTCATCATCTATTACTAATATCTTAGGCATAATTTATAAATCCGTTTTTAAAAATTTTTGATTTTCCTGCTGTAAAGGCAGCTTTATAATGAACTCGCTTCCCTTTCCATATTCACTTTCTATAGTTACATTTCCATTATGAGCTTCTATTATGCGAACTACATTTGTAAGTCCGAGTCCTGTACCATGTCTTTTAGTAGTGAAATAAGGCTCGAATATTTTTCCAAGATTCTCTTCTTTTATTCCAATACCTGTGTCTTTTATACTTATAACCGCATAATTATCAATAGTCTTTAGCTTTATAAAAATCTCTTTCTTTTTATCATCAGAATTATCGCTCATAGCATCTATTGCATTTTGTATTATGTTAATTAAAGACTGCTTTATATACTTCTCATCTAATTTTAATATCAAGTTATCCTTATCAAATTTTATATCAATACTAACATTATTTTTTTCTATTTCATACTTCAAAAATGCAACTGTAGATAAAATAACCTCATTAATATTCACATCCTCAATATTAAGCTCCAATTTTCGTACAGAAAATAGAAATGAATTAATAGTCTCTTCAAGTCTGCCTATCTCTTCTTTTATAATATCAGAATACTCTTTGAAATCCTTATAGCATTGGCATTCATTATCCATATTCTTTTTTATTATCTTATCTATAAGCTGTACATATATAGAAATAGAACCAAGAGGATTTTTTATTTCATGGGCAACTCCTGCTGCAAGTGTTGTAAGAGAAGCTAATTGTTCTGCTCTTTTAAGTTTCTGCGTACTCTCATAAGTTTTAGTTATATCCGATGCTTTTATAAGAGTACCTATAATTCTTCCGCTGTCTCCTATAGGAAGTATATCAATTTGAAGTATTCTTTCATTATCATTGTCTTTTAATAATTTAGTTTCGCTGTCCTTATTATTAATAAGCTCAAATATAGTTTTTAATATATCATTAGAATTAATATATTTTGAAAGAAGTTTACCTTCAGCATTTCTAGGTATTGAAAACAAAAAGCATGCTTTTTTATTAATTCCCTGTATAATAAATCTATTATCTATTGCTATTATCCCCTCTTCAAGATTCTCGATAATAATATTCTGGGAATACAAAAGAGTAGATAATCTTTGAATAACATTCTTTTTTTCATTATCAGAAACTTTATCGAAATTCTGCAAAATTTTATCAACAAATTGATTAGTTCTATTCATTTTATAGAGTATATTAAAAATAAAAAAAACTTCAATACTATAAATAAAAATTATGAAGCAAATGACAGTTCTCTAATCAAAGCACTAGGTGCATATATAGATGAATGATGATAATCCGTATCATTGGCAAGCATCTCTACATTGCTCAAAAGCTCTAATATATTGCCTGAAACAATGAAAGGACTTGCTGTATAAGATAATTTACCATTTTCTATTTTTATGCCTTCTGCCTGCAAAGAAAAATCTCCGCTTATAGCATTAACTCCTGCATGAGTTCCTGTTAAAGAATTAACTAATACTCCATTTTGTATTTGGGCAATAAGATCTTCCTGACTATTATTGCTATTCTCCAAAATAAAATTATGACATGATATTCCTATTGAAGTTTTAAATCCTCTTGAAGCATGCGAAGTTGTTTTTACTCCGTCTTTCTTAGCGGTATAATTATTGTATAAATAACTATTTAAAACCCCGTTAGTTATGATATTTAAATCCTTAGTTTTAGAGCCTTCCCCATCAAAATTTGTATTTGCCAAACCTCTCTCATACAAAGGAATATCTTTAATATTTATAATATCGCTTGCTATTTTTTTATCCAATTTACCTTCAAGTAAAGAAAGTTTCTTCTGTATTGCTTCAGATGAAAATAATCCTAAATAAGAACCTATAATTGTTATCATAGCTTTACTTGTAAATACAGTTTTATATTTTCCGCTTTCTATAGTTCTTGCACTAAGTTTATTTACTACATTATCAACTATATTTTTTGCGAAAGTATCAGCATCAAATAAAGCATCTTTTGAATAATAAACATCAAAAAAAGTTTTAGTAGCATTAGAATCTTTTGCTATTACTTCGCCGTAGTATGCTATACTATTTTTTTTCTCTGCTTTGCATATACCATTGCTATTTATTATACACTTTATAAAATCATATCTCTCTAAACCAGCAGAAGGTACATTAACTATTCTTTTATCAAGCGAATATAATTTATCCTCTATAGACAAAGATATTTTTTTTAATTCATCATTGGACAAATTAACAATATCATTATTCATCATATCATAGTATTTCTCTTCATCTTTTTCTATTAAAACATTATATTCAGGCTCTGATGCCGCATAAGAAAGAGATGTTTTAGCATTATTAACTAGATTTTCTATATTGCTGCTGTTTATATCTGAATCAATCTTCTCAGTAAAACTTATTCCAACCTTTCCATTTTTTATAAGCCTTAAACCTATACCTCCTGTTTCAGCAAAAGTATATTTATCTAAATCCCTTTCTCTAACCCCGAAACTTTCTTCTCCGTTTTGAGATATATACACTTCTATTTCATCTATATCTTTAGCTTTAGATTTGATGCTATTATAAATTTCTTTGCCTCTGTTTACAAAACTGTTTAAATCCGCCATTATTATCTGCCTCCAACTGTTAATTCTTTTACTCTTATAGCAGGCTGTCCAACTGTAGTAGGCACGCTTCCAGAAATACTTCCGCAAATGCCGTCAGCCAATTCTAAATTTGAAGATACTGCCTCAATATTCATAAGTGTTTCATCACCGCGTCCTATTAATGTAGCACCTCTTACAGGTTCTGTAATTTTACCATTTTCTATTAAATAACCTTCGGAAACAGCAAAATTATAATCTGTAGTAGCTGGATCTACAGAACCGCCTCCCATTTTCTTAGCATATAAACCATACTCTATACCAGAAATTAATTCTTCAAAACTAGAGTTTCCTTTATCTATAAATGTATTTCTCATTCTTGAAGTTGGAGGATATTTATAATTCTCTCTTCTGGCACTTCCTGTAACTTTTTGATTCATCTTAATAGAGCCTAGTTCATCAACTAAATAACTTTTTAAAATTCCATTTTCTATTAACACAGTTCTCTGTGCTTCATTTCCCTCATCATCAATATTATAACTTCCCCAAGCATTTTTTATAGTACCGTCATCAATAGCAGTAACAACATCTGAAGCTATTTTTTCTCCAAGCCTATTACAAAATACGCTTGCATTATCAGCAACAGCTGTAGCCTCTAATGCATGTCCGCAAGCCTCATGGAATATTACACCTCCGAATGCATTGTCTATTACAACAGGATATTTGCCTGATTTTGGATATTTTGAATTAAGCATTTTTATAGCAGAATTTGATATTTCTACTGCCATATCTTCTAAATTAATATCCTTTATAACTTGAAATCCGTCTAATGCACCTTTTGTTCTGCGGGCTGTCTGAGTGTTTGCTCCGTCAGAAGCCATAGACATCATAGTGAGCCTTACATAAGTTTGAGAATCCTCTTTAAATATCCCATTACTTGCACATACTAAAATATTTCTCTGCTTCTCCATATATGTTAAATTAACCTGTTTTATTTTATCTGATACTTCTCTTGCCTTTTTATCCAAATATGAAAGCGTTTCTATTTTCTCATCAAAATTAATATCAAAAGGATTTATATGCAATGGGTGATTATCTTTTTCTTTTGACTGAATAAAGTCTTTAACTATATACTTCTTATCATTTACAATAGAAGAAGCAGATTTTGCCAAATTAATTAAACTGTCATTACTTGTATCATTGGAATACAAATATATTGTTTTTTTATTGACTATAACTCTTAAACCTACTCCGTAATTATTTCCTAAACTCATATCATCAACTTTAGAATCTAAATACGATAATGCATTAACTTTAGTATCTTCAAAAAATAAATCGGCATACTCCCCACCATTTTTTAAAGCCTCTTGTAAAACTGTATGCAAAAAATTTTCATCAAAATTAAAATACTTCATTTATTCCTCCTCATTATTAACCAATTCTATGGCTTCTTTGCCCGTCATAAACTCTATATTAAGTTTTATTATACAAAGGGCATTATATTCTCTATTTATAATATTATCTCTATTTGATTTTATATCATTAGGATAATATTTCAAAGCAAGTTTTTCAATAGCATCTCTCTTCTCTTTTTCATCTTCTGATATAAAAGCTCTCCCAAAAACAATAACACTTCTATAATATGTGGTATATTCTTTAGGTTTAACATCATCTTTTTCTATGACGCAAAAAGAAACTTTATTATTATTTTTTATAGAATCTAATTTATGTCCTATTTTAGATGCATGAAAAAATATTTTATTATCATAATAAACATAACTTAAAGGTACAGCATAGGGATAATCATCATCTCCAATTACCGCTAATACACCGCTGCTGCATTTATCTAATACTTCAATATTTTGATTATATGATAACTGCTGTTTTTTTCTTATCATTTCTCTAAACATCTATACATTATATATTTTAATATAAAAATAATCAAATTGACAAACATACTATTATCATATAATATAAAAAATAAAAAGGATATTATAATGCATACTATTAATGTAAAAACTAAATCAAGATTCGATATAATTGATATCACAAGAGAAGTTCAAAAATGTATAGATGATGAAAATATAGAAAACGGAATCGCTGTTATATTTGTACCGCATACAACTGCTGCTGTCGGAATAAATGAAAATGCTGATCCTGATGTTGTTTTTGACATGAAAAATGCCTTTAATAAATTAGTACCTCAGCATGATAATTATCAGCATGGAGAAGGAAACTCTCAAGCACATGTATTATCATCTTTAGTAGCTCCAAGTATCACTATGATAATAGAAAATAAAAAAATAGTATTAGGTACTTGGCAGGATATATACTTTTTTGAATTTGACGGAGCAAGAAACAGAAAAGTTTATGTGCAGATTATATCAAAATAAAAAATACATAATACTATAATTTTATTTGTCTCTAGTATTTTGGGCTTTACTAGTAAAGAATTTTCTTTTTATAAATTTAGTAATTGAACCAATTAACTCTATTATTATTCACATATTTACTCCATAAGTTTAAATATTTGTTTTATAGTATATAAATATAAAAGAAATTGTCAATATACCATATATATGTATTATTAAATAATTGATTTTAAAAATATTTTATATAAAAAAAATAAAAATGATGTATAATATACAGATAAATTATTATAAGGATAATATTATGTTCAAGTCAAAAAAAGAAGATTTTGGAAAAAATTCTTATATCTACACATTAGAAAATAATAATGGTTTAAAAGTAAAATTGGCAGAAGTAGGAGCAACTATAACAGGAATATTCTTTAAAGATAAAGATGGAAAAGAAGTAGAAGTGGCATTTGGTTCGGACGATATAGAGTTTTATACTGATAAAGCTAAAAATGGACATATGGGGGCTACTGTAGGAAGAGTTGCCGGAAGAACTATCGGAGCTAAATTTACAATAGATGATAAAGAATATAATATAACTCCAAATAAATCCCCAGATCATACACATGGAGGAATTAACGGACTTTCATATATAATCTACAAATCCATGCAGAAAAAAGAAAATGAAGTATTATTTTCTTATGTATCTAAAGACGGCGAAGAGGGATATCCGGGAAATCTTAATTTAATAGTAAAATACAGCATTACAGATGAAAATGAAATAATAATAGACTACATTGCAACTACTGATAAAGCAACTCCTTTAAATATAATGAATCATTCATATTTTAATTTAAATGGAGGAGGAAATATTAAAGATCATGAAATATTTATAGATGCAAAATATTATCTTGCTGATGATAACGGAATAACTTCAGGAGAGATATTAAAAACGAAAAATACTCCTTATGATTTTACTTCATTAAAAAAAGTTGATGAAATAATAAAAGCAAAAGATGGATGTGATAATTGTTTTATTTTTGATGATAATAATATAAATAAACAAAGAGTAAAAATATTGTCAAGAAAAACAAATATAGCTTTAGAAGTATTTACTACTAAGCCTTCTGTATTATTCTATACAGCTAATTATTTGAATAACCTAAAAGTGAGAAATCAAATATTAAATAAACATGAAGCATTCTGTTTAGAAACTCAATACTTATCATGTTCTTTAAACTTTAATCATTTTCCAAGTATTATACTTTATCCTGACAGAGAATATAATCATAGAACAATATATAAATTTAGTTTAATATAATAAAAAATGAGGGCAATATTAAAAAATAAGCCCTCATTTATTGTTTATAAAAAATTATCTATTTAAGAAATAAAGTCCTAATTGAAAACCTATATCAAATGAAGCTAAAGAATCCTGATTAATTGTAAAGTCTTTGAATATACCATTTTTATCTATATCAATCGGAAAATCATAATTAACATATACTCCAAATGACATCATAAATTTTCTGCTGAATCTTACAAGAAAATCTGCAGAAGCCATTATATAAGGTATATATGAAGCTGTAAAAGCATCCTGTATATCTCCAAAATCTAATGAATATCTATCTCTGCTGAATTCGTATCCCTCTTTAGAATATTGTAAATGTAATGGTATTTTAATTCCGCCGCCTACACCTATAGAAAAGAATCCTATATTAAATCTAGGAAATAATCCTATAGATAAACTGCTGAAATTATAATTCTCTAATACTCTTTTTCCATTTACAGTATATTTAATTTCATATCTGTCCTTATTGTATGCTATATCAAAGAGTAAAGCTGCTGATAATAAATCATCATATCCCCAAAATATTCCAGGCTGAAAAGAAAAAGAATTATCAAAATCCCTAAAATTTGATGTAAATACTTTGCTTCTATCGGTAGTGGCACTGCTTCCTCCAATACGGCCTATAAACCCGGCTACAAAATCAGCAGGATAAAGAGCATTAAAAGATAATAATAAAACTAATAATACAAAAATTCTTTTCATAATAACTCCTAATAATATCTGTCAAAATTAATATTAAGATAATATCCAAATTGAATTCCTATATCAAAAGCACTTATAGAATCTTTATTAACAAATACATCACTCATATAATTATTATGCTGGAAGTATAGCGGAAAATCATAATTGGCATATACTCCAATAAGTAAATAATTAAATATACTAAAATCAATAGAAAATCTTAGATATGGTATAACGGCACTTTCAAATATATCATTTAAATCTCCAAAAGAAAATCTATACCTTCCTCCAATATTATATCCGTTCACTCTATATGTAGCAGCTCCCGGAATTTTAGCACCTCCGCCTGCTCCTATTGATAAAAATGCAAAATTGAATCTTGCATATCCTCCTACTAAAAAGCTATCAAACTGATAATTTTCTGTTACCCTCTTTCCATCTATAGTATATCTGAAATCATAAGAATCATGATAATATCCTAAATCAAGAAGTACAGAAAAAGACATAGAATCACCTATAGGCTGATTAATACCTATTGAAAATGAAAAACCTGTATCAAAATCTCTGAAACCAGATGGAAATATCTTTGATGCATTTGTATTAGCTCCGCTTAAACCAAACTGACTTATAAATCCAACTGATAAATTCACGGCTTTTAAGTTAAAAGATATAACAAGAATTAAAATAATTGTTAAAAATACTCTATTTTTCAATTTATCTCCTATTGTACTATAATACACATATATAGTATAGCAAAATATTATATAAAGTCAATAAACATAAACATAATAAAAAAGATTATATATATATAATTGTATAAAAATATGAATTTTATGTACTTTTTCATAATTGAAAAAAATATATTATATAAACAATTTATAATAAATACTATATTTAAGATAATAAAATAATTATATAAAATTTTACCTAAAGAAATATATAATAAAAATAATAAAAATATAATTCCAAATACATTTGAAACTATATATATATAATATTCTAGTTTGTTATGTTCTCTGTCTATTCTGAACAAAAAAATATTAAATATAAAAAATATCATAAATAAAAAATATAATAATAACAACAATTTAAAATAATTATTATTAATTAAATCGTATTTAAAAGTTAATACTATTATTACAACGGATAATAAAGACATAAAAGGTGTAATAACTCTTGAAACACTTATAGATAATTTAGTATTAGTCATCTTATTATACAGAATATACGAAAAATAAATTACACAAGAATTTAATACTGCAAAAATAGATAAAATCATTTTTAAATTTTTCATATCATTTCTTATTAAAAATCTAAAAATTCTTTTAGCATCTATTCTATCATTAAAATATAATACTGCCGCTATAGAAAATATCATTAATAAAATTATAAATAGTATTAATAAACTCCATATTATAATCTCAGTAATCATAGTATAAAAATCATATAAAGCATAAAACTTTTTTATATCGTATCTGATAAATGACAAACCAGAAATAAAAAGCATAATTAAATTTGCTGATATAATATTTATTATTAGATTAATAAATGAGTATAAATTTTTAAAAGGAGTAATTAATATTTCATAAGGAAGTCTATATAAATAAAAAGCAGTTAAAAAAATAAGAATAAAAGATATTAATATAGCTCTAACACTAATAGGATTAAGCACAAAAAGAAATAAAAATATAAAAAATGATAGAGGAATTAAAAAAGAAAATAATATTCTTATATTGTAAATAAAACTTTCTGCTGCAATAGTTTCTAATGTTTCTAAATTGGTATTAGAATTTAGTTGAGGAATATTAATATTTAATATATAAGTAACATATATTGCCGAAATAAGCAGTATAAAAACAACACCTATAACGATATTAAAATTCCTAATTATATTTTTATAAGCAGCAGTATTTATATTATCATTATTCACTATTGTTTATCTATACCCAAGATTTTCATCATTTCACTTTCTATCTCTAATACATCTCCATACTTATCCTGAATGGATTTCATATCTGAGCGTCTTTTTTCTAAAAGCTCATCTTGTTTATCTTTATCCAATCTCTGAGCATCTTTATAATATTCATAGTTTATAAGTTTATCTGCTACTCTTAAAGTTTTATCTGATACTATAGCTCTATCAGAATCACTTTCTGCTTTATACATATCAAAACCTGCATCTGTTTTCAAAACTCCGTCAGGAACACCATTAATAATATTCCCTTTCCAAAGCAATTTAGGTTCATACTTATATGTTTTGTATGTAAACTCATATACATTTACAACACCATTCTCTGCAAATATATCCTGTGCAGTATTTGCTAATGGATCTATAAGAAGTATTTTATTTTTACCATCTTCTAAATACATTCTTTGAATATTATTAAGTCCCTGCTTACTGCTTCCATTTATAGATTTTCCAATAGTGCTTTCTAAATTCAATTCTAAATCATCTTTTAAAAGCAAAGTATATGAAGCTATACCGCTCCTTTCACCTGAATGTTTATAAGTTCCTCTAACCATTATTTCATCTTTTCCATCATTGTTTATATCGCATAAGAAAAACTCAGGATTGTATATTGGAAAAGAAAGTATATCATCTAAATATTCAATATATTTATTTTTATCAAATTTTCCTTCTAATATAAATTGTGAATTTGAAGCTATATTTTTTAAATCAGCTGTATTAATGGCAGATATTTTTGCACTCTCTAATTTTGAATCGTCTCCAAGATGGAAGTTAAATATTTCTCCTATTTCATAATCAGCATATTTAATATTATCAATAAACATAGGATTTAAATAATATATACCTTTAAGTTTATTTCCTTTTATTGAATAAATAAATGTATTTTTATTAAACTCTAAAAAATATAAATCTGCAAAATCTTCATATTTCCTGTCCAAAGAAGGATTATATATATAATAAAAATTTTCATAATACACAGGCGAAATCATTTTATCTCTGCTTAAAGTTTTTCCTGTATAAGTTCTAATATACTTGTCTATTATATTAGTATTTACTATATCTTTTGCCAATGTAAAATATGATATATTAGAAGTATTATTATATATTACAGAAGCTAAATTATAATTATTTTCATTATAAATATCCAAATACCCAGTATCTTTTGATATATCACTTAAAAAACCATTTTCATAGGCATCGGCAATCAATTTTTCTGCTCCTAAATCAGAAGGTACTTCTATTATGTAATTTATTAATTTCATTTTATTTGAATATATATTATTTACATTATTGCCTTCTCCTACAATACCAATCATCATATCTATATTTGTGGCACCCAATTTCTTCCACTCTTTTAAATAATTTTGAATATCATGAAAGTTATATAGAGAATCTGTAGTAAAATGAGATAAGAACAAAGCTAAATAAATATCAGCATCTTTATTTTTGATACTCAAAAGAAGTTCTCTAGCCTTTTTCAAAGCCAAATTTTGTTCAACATAATTATATTCAGATGCATAAGAAAAAACTGAGTTATCATCATCTACACTATCACTATAACGGTTATGGTATGTATTTGATATATAATCTATAGCGTATTTTTTTATATCATTATCCCCTACAAGTTTTCTATTAAGAAAATCTTTATTTCTATTTATAATGTTGCTGTAATTCGGATCCTGATAGTAACTAATCAAAGCATTACTAAAAGCTTCTCTATCAACCCTGATTGATTTATAAACATATTTCATATCAAAAGATGAATTCTGTTTTTGACTTTCTATTACTTTTACATCATTAGTATTTACATCGTTAGTATTTAAATTATTAGAAGAGCTTTCTGAAGTTTTCTGACAGCTAAAAAAAATTAATGTAAAAAACAATATATAAATATAAAATACCTTTTTGAACATCATACCCCCACAATCCATTCCTACATAATATCTTTTATTATATACAAAATATCTTTTTTTACAAGTATTATAATTTTACGCTTCTTTTTATACAAAGAAAATAAAAAAATTGTAATTGACTTTTTATTTTATATTTATACAATTCATGTGTTAAAATAAATAATAATTATATAAATTAATATTATAAAATATACAAATAAGTTTAATTAAGAATAAAATTGTCAGAATTATAAAAATTAAGTAAAAATATATCATCTGACAATTAAAAATAAATAAGAGAGAGGAATCTATGATTAGTATAATATCAGATATGGACGGAGTTATATACAGAGGCAATAATTTAATAGAAGGTGCAGAAGATTTTATAAGAATGCTATTATATAAAAATGTACCATTTCTATTTTTAACAAATAATGCTGAACAAACTCCAAGAGATTTAAAAAGAAAATTAGAGTCATTAGGTGTAAATGGATTAGATGAAAAGCATTTTTTCACCGCAGCACAGGCAACAGCAATATTTCTTCAAAGACAGCTTGCCAATGGTACTGCTTATGTTATAGGTACAGGAGGACTAGTAAGCGAACTTTATAATGTGGGCTACAGTATAAATGATGTTAATCCTGATTATGTAGTAGTCGGCAAAACTAATGCTTTCAATTTTGATATGCTTCAAAAGGCTGTGCATCTTATTAATAAAGGAGCTAAGTTTATAGGATGCAATCCAGATATAGTAGATCCAGCCCCAAACGGGGAATTAATACCAGCTGTAGGACCTATACTATCTGCAATAGAAACCGCTACAGGAAAAAAACCTTATATTGTTGGAAAACCTAATCCTATTATGATGTCCATTGCTAAGAATCAAATAAATGCCCATAGTGAAAATACACTTATGGTAGGGGACAGAATGGATACAGATATACTTGGAGGACTTGGTGCAGGTATGAAAACTGCTCTTGTGCTTTCAGGGGTTACTAATAGAGATATGATAGAAGAGTTTCCATACAGACCAAATTATATATTTAATTCTGTGGCAGATATAGATGTAGATAAATTTTAATTTACAAATAATATTTTAGATATATAATAATAGTAGATATTAAGGCTGTTTAATTTTATTAGGCAGCTTTATTTATATATTAAAAAACTTATATAAAAAATTTATTTATATAAAATAGGAATTATATATGTCTAATTTACTATTTATTATAATGTCTCTTTTATGGCTTTCATTGTATGTTTATATTCCCTATCAAGTTACTTTTTTATCATCTCTAAATATAACATCTTCTATGATAGGTATTATTATAGGCGTTTACGGTGCCGCTCAGATGTTCTTAAAATTTCCTTTCGGGCTTCTTAATGATTATATAGGAAAATGCCGTTCACTCATAATATTAGCTGGACTTTTAACTTCATTTGGAGGACTAATAAGATTATTAAATACAAATCAGTACGGCTTTTTGATAGGAGGAACATTATGCGGAATCTCAGCATCTATATGGACAGTATTTATGGTTTTGTATGCTTCGTATTTTAACAAAAATGAAGAATACAAGGCTACTAGTAAGGCATTAGTTGCAAGTGTGCTTGGTATGTTTATTGCTTTTTTAACTGCAGCTATTTTTTATGATAAACTTGGAATGAAGTTTCTTCTTCTTGTAAGTACCGTGTCTGGAGCATTAGTATCATTATTAGGATTATTTTTAAAAGACAATGAACATAATAAAAAAATGTCTTTTAATGATTTATTTTCAGTGATAAAAAATAAAAGATTAATAGTATTTTCTCTGCTTGCCGTTGTAATGCAGGGAGTACAAATGTCTGCTGTAATTTCTTTTACTTTGAATAGAATAAAAGAATTAGGAGGATCATCTCAAAATGTAGGGGCAGCATCAATAATAAGTATGTTCTTTGCTATAGTAGGAGCTTTTGTACCAAGCAAAATAAAAAATGAAAATAATATAAAAAAATATATACCTATATCGTTTATAATTATGGCTTTATACTGCATTATAGTTATATCTGTTAATAATGTATTTATTGTAATGGCTTCTCAGGTATTAGGAGGCTTTTCTTCTGGAATATTAGCATCGCTTCTAACAAGCGAATCTGTAAAAGATATAGATATAGATAAAAAATCATCTGCAATGGGATTTTTTCAATCAACTTATTCATTTGGTATTTTTATATTCCCTATAATAACAGGAAAACTAATAGATATATACTCTATAAATATCGCCTATATTGTACTTACTGTAATATCTATTTTATCATCAATAATAGCCGCTGCTTACTATAATAAAAATAAATAAAATATCAAAAAATCATTGCAAAAAAATTGTTTTATAATAATATATTATGCTTGTTAATAATTTTTTTCAATCTAACTAATAACTAATAAAAAGCGGAAAAACTATGTCTAATAATAAAATAAATAATAATTCAGGCTATATACTAGCAATACTAGCAGTTATTATATGGAGCGGTAATTTTGTAGCTGCCAGATTTCTTGTACATTTCACCCCAATAGAAATTTCTTTTTACAGATGGTTAGTAACTTTTATAGTATTAACTCCATTCTGTATAAAAAAATTGATAAAAAGTATAAAATATATAAAAGGAAGATGGATTAAAGTTATAATAATATCAATACTTGGAATAACGATATTTAATACATTTGTTTATTTAGCGGCACATACAAGTAATGCTGCTAATATGTCTTTGCTTGCTACATTATCTCCTATTGTAATGGCAATAATAAGCAGAATAGTATGGAAAACTAAATTGACTTTAAATCAGAAATTAGGACTTCTTATAGTTATAGTTGGTGTTGTGATACTAATAACAAAAGGAAGTATAGAAGTGCTTATGAATTTAAAATTTGCTATTGGGGATTTATACATGCTGTTTGCTGTTATACTATTTGCAGTTTACACATTAACATTAAAAATAAGACCTAAAGAAGTTTCGCAATCAACATTTTTTTATCTTATGGTAATAATAGGACTTATACCGCTTGCAATAGGAATGCTCTTTACATATACTTCAAATAATATGCATGCTCTTGATATGGAATCTGCCCTAATACTTATATATGTAGGAGTTTTTCCATCAGCTTTGGGATTTATACTATGGAATATGGCTGTTGCTAAAATAGGGGCTATAAAAGGAGGAATAATATACGATTCAATACCTTTCTTCTCATCTTTGGAAGCAGTGATACTTTTGCATGAAAATATATTAATGTCTCAAATAATAGGCGGAATATTAATACTAACTGGGATAATATATAGTTCTATAGGAGATAAAATAAAAAAAGGAGGCGATTAACCTCCAATAAAAAATAGTTTATGTTATGAGTTATATTTAATTGAGTTTTCTTAATTCATTTCTATTTAAAGGCTTAAATCTTGATTTTTCAGCATCAGGCACCCTAGTCCATTTCATAGATTTACCTAATATTCCAGCCTTATCTATAGAACCTCTTAAAATAAGTTTTCCTTCTTTATCTATAGACATTTTTCCATTATATGTTTTTCCATCATAAGGATTATATATTTTACCGTCATTCCATTCATTCTTATTAAAAGATAATCCCATTATATATACAAGTCCTTTTAATGGAAGTTTTCTTAATTCAGGATTTGGATTTTTTTCATCTAAACTTTCCTTGCCATTATAAGGCTCTTTATATGCAAAAGAATATCCGTAATATTTACCATTCTCCTCATATATCTCAACAACAGGAATTCTGCCTAAAGAATCTTTTTCAGCATACCATAATCCCACTACATCATTCGCCTTAACATTCTGAGCATTCAATGATAATACTAAAAAAGTAAATGCTGCTACAATAAATAAAATTTTTTTCTTCATAATTTACCCTAATTTATTAAATAATATTATTAGATTATAAAACATAAGTTTTAATTTTTAGTAAAATATTTATAATTAGACTTGTTTCAAAACTAATCTTATTTATTAATTGTGGGGACTAGCCCCCACGCCCCCACTTCTTTTGTTGGCACAAAGAAGCAAAAAGACTGCATATTTATATACTATAATAATAAGTTATACAACATATAAAACATTATTTTTATAATTAATAAATTACTAAAATTCATATATATAATCTTGTCAAGTAGTTTTGAAACAAGTCTATTATTATTTTAATAAAATTTCCATTCTATCCCAGCATCAAGCTGTATAGCAAATTTATATTGAACATGCTTCTCAATAAGCCAAGTACCAATTTTAGTGCTGACAAATGGAGAAAGACTAGGAACACTATTTAATGCTTTCTTATACGAATAAGCGGCAAATAAACCAACCCTATATAAATCCTTACTGGAAAGCATTTGCTCTATTGTTGTATTAATAGCAAAAGACATACCCCATTCTTTCATACTGTATCCCAATTTTATATCATGATTAAAATACATATCTTCTGCTTTTACCACTATAGATTCTCTAGCCAAATAAATATAATCATCTTTATCAATTCCAAAAGCTCTTATATAATTTATATAAGGAGTATATATTAAAGCTATTAATCCCTCCCCTGCTGGTCCTCCTATTGTAATGGTAGGTGCCATCTGAAAATATATAGTATTGCCTCCCACATATTGAGGCTTTTTAGTCATAGGATTAAGTCCTGTAAATGGAGGAAGGGCATGATTAAACTCCTTTGTACTTCCATCAACTAATACAGGTTTTCCAGCATCAGCAAGTCCTGCTTCATAAGTAAACTTGAATAATACTTTTAATGCTATTAGAGGCTGAAATTCAACATAAGCTGAAGTTCTTGAAAAACTGCTTAATTCCTGTTCTATCCCTGCAAGAATATATGAATCATTAAAAAAGAAATTATTCATCTCTCTAAATAAAGCCTTTTTATAAAATAATTGCCCTTGATATAAAGCCCCGAAATGATTCCATCTTCCTAAAAAGTGATTTGAAAAGTACCAGCCTTCATCTGAATATCTTTTAGAATCTGCATTCTCTTGTGCTGATAATGGTATGCTCATAATTATAGCGTATAGTATTATAAATATTTTTTTCATAACTTTCCTTAAATATTATTAAATAAAATTTTATTATTATTGTATAGTAATTAATTATTATATAATAATTACAATCTGCATCGATTATACTAAACATGCTTATAAATATATAAAAAGATTATATATACAAATAATTTAATTCTGCGATTATAAAGATAATGCTTTATATTTTGTTTATTATTTTTAATTATAAAATAAGTGGGGGTTTGCTAAAAAGCAAATCCCCAGCAATAAACATAAAAATATAATTAGTGTAAGTATTTATCAATTTAGTTTTCTAAGTTCGCTTTTGTTAAGCGGTTTATATTTAGCTGCATCGCTGCTTGGTAATTTTTGCCATACTATATTTTTTCCAAAAATTCCTGCTCCGTCAACACTAGCCCTTATTTTTATTTCTGTACCATTATCTGATAAAGTTACTTTAGCATTATAAGTTTTACCGTCATCTGGATTGTATATTTTTCCATTTTTCCACTCACCTTTAACAAACTCTAAATCATATAAATAAACAAGTCCCTTTAAAGGTAAGTTTCTTAATTCTTTTTTAGGATTATTAACATCATTAACTGTATCATTTGAATTTTTATAAGCAAATGAATAAGCATAATATTTATTATTTTCTTTATATATTTCAACTATAGAAACTCTATTTTGAGAATCTGCCTGACTGTACCATAAACCTGTTATATCATCAGCATTCTGAGCAAAAACTAATATATTAAATAAAAATGTAAAAATTAATATTGTAATTATTTTATTTTTCATTATATTCTCCTTTTTCTTTTTTGATATAAGCGATAAACAAATATTTCATTGTCTATCGCTTCATACAAAACCATTACTTTTATTTATTTAAACAAATTAATTAAAGCAGGGATCCATTGATAAGCCGTACCTATAGCAGTACCTACAGCCGCACATAATAAGAATCTAAGCACTATATAAGGTTTTAATGGGAATAATATATTTCTTGCTGCAAAATATCCGCTTAATAAAGCACCTGTAAATCCTCCGCCCGGGAAGTTCCAAGCACTAGCAAAATGTAAGTTTTTAACTGTAGGAGATACTCTTACACATCGGCTTTTCTTCAAATAGGCATCTTGTACAAATCCGTAAGCAGTACCATCTGGTGTTTTAATATATCTCTTAATTGTTTTAGGAGTAGCTACTTCATAATACTCTATATTATCTCTAAATCCTGGATAATTCTGTTCTGCTCTGTCTATTAGTTTTTCTGCCATTTCTTTTTTTCTAGCTTTATATTCTTCATCGCTTAAATCTTTCCATTCATCTAAAAATGAAGGTCCTGTAAGTACGCCGAAAGAACGATTATCTCCTTCCTCTACAAGTCCGCTGTCAATAGCAGAATAATCTACAAATACAAAGTTTCTGTCTTCTACTGGTATGCCTCTTTGACCTTTTGCTTCTTCTTTGAAGTCTGTATTTAATTTTTTCTCCGTACTTATAAAAGTAGAGTATGCATTATTAGGATAAAGCTCTGAGAATTTTTTCTTAAATATTATGTAAACTGTATAAAGTGATACTGAGTTTTTAAGTTTCTTTATTCTCTTATCTTCATAGCCTTTAGGAAGTAATTCATCATAAACTATTTGAGGAGCTGCATTTGCTATTATATAATCAGCATTAACTGTAACCTCTTGTTTTGCTCTTTTATCAAAATAAGTTACTCCCTCTGCAATATTTCCTTTTACATTTATTTTTTTAACTTCTGAAGAAACTTTTATCTCTCCTCCGTTTTCTTTTATTATATCAGCCAAGGCATTTGATAAGTTCTGACTTCCGCCTTTAACAAAATAAGCAGAATTATAATAAGCACCCTGAGCACAAGCATGATAATACCAAGTAAACTCATAAGGATTTTGATGATAGTAAGTAATATTTATATTCAATATTCTTTTTAACTTATCACTTTTTATTATAGAATCCAAAACCTCTCCTGTATTTTTCTGCTTGAACAACTGATATAAAATCATAGGAAGTGTTGTAACGGGAAAGAAAAAGTAATCCCAAAACTTCAAGTCATAAGGTACTCTTCTTATCATATACATCATTCTTGAAAGTCCTGAAAAATATTTTCTTATACCAGCTTTCTCCTCTGGAAACTCTTTCTCTAAAGTATTTATAACATTCTCATAACCTTCTGGTATAATCAAATCTGTAGATTCTGTTTTTATTCTCCAAGTTTGAGGAAGTTTTACCAGATTGATTCTATCATAAAGTCCTAATTTGCTGAATATTACATGTTTCATTTCTCTGCTTTTTTTAGCCATATCCATTTCATGAAGACCTACTTCAAACTTTACATTTTTTCTTTTATATACTGTAGCACATCCGCCCACTATATTATGGCTTTCTAATACAAGAACTTTTTTTCCTTGTTTTGCTAAATAAGCTCCGGAAGTTAATCCTCCTAAACCAGAACCTATTATCACTATATCGTATTTATTGTTAGTCATATTCATAATCTCCTTTTGATAAATTTCTTTATCTGTCATAAGCATTTTTATTACTTTTTGCTTATATGTTAATAATAATATAAAAAATAAAAAATACAAGCAATTTTTATAAAAAATGCGTATATATAGTTCATTTTTTTTAAAAAATTTACATCTTTTTTAAAAAATAGTAGTAAATGTAATTTAATTTTTACATTATAATTACATTCGGATAATAAACAGATTAATAATATTACACTTTAATAATTGATATTTTATTCAAATGATTTATTATATTTGAAATTAAATATTTTAATAAAGGAATTTCTATGAATGATATTTTAAATTTAATGAAAGATTTAACTAATGCATTCGGACCTTCTGGTTTTGAAGATGATGTTATAGAAATTATAAGAAAAAACACAGCATTTATAGACAGTGAAAGAGATTCTATAAATAATCTTTATTTGGGATTAAACAAAATAGATAAAAATAAACCTATAGTAGGTTTGGACTGTCATATAGATGAATTAGGATTTATGGCAGAACATATTAATGATAATGGTACTATATCTTTTATACCATTGGGAGGCTGGCATATACCTAATATAGTTTCAAATTCTGTTGTGATAAAATCATCTAGCGGAGAATATGTTAAAGGTGTAATAGGTTCAAAACCTCCCCATTTTATGACTGAAGAAGATAAAAGAAAACTTCCTTCATTGCATGATATGTATATTGATGTGGGCACTAGAAGTAAAAAGGAAACTGAGGAAATATTCGGTATACAAATAGGAGATCCGATAGTACCTGATGTTGATTTCAGATATGATGATAGAACAAAAAGTATATGTGCTAAGGCAATAGATAACAGAGTTGGTGCTTTATGCGTAATAGAAACTTTAAGAGCTTTAAAAGATGAAAAACTAGATGTTAATTTGGTTGGAATGATGACTGCTCAAGAAGAGGTAGGTGCAAGAGGTGCTGCTGTAGCTTCTAATAAAGTAAAGCCTGATTTGGTTATAGTATTTGAGGGCTCACCTGCTGATGACACATTTTATTATGGAGATAGAGCCCATGGTGCTATAGGAAGAGGCTCTCAGCTTAGAGTAATTGACGGCGGTATGATTACTAATCCTAGACTTAATAAATACACAATAGAAATAGCTAAAAAAAATAATATAGCTCATCAAGTGATTGTACGAGAAAAAGGTTCTACAAATGGAGCTGTTTATCATAAAACTAATTTGGGAAGTCCTAGTGTAGTATTAGGAGTGGCAACAAGATACGCTCATAGTCATTACTGTTATGCTTCTTATGACGATATAATAGCTTCTATAAATATAGCTAAAGAATTAATAAAAACTCTAAACAAAGAAAAGATAAAAGAATTTTAATAAAATATAATTAAATAGTAAAATGGTATTATGCTGTAAAAAACATAGTACCATTTTTTATATTTTATTTTCTTACTATATCTTTAAACTTTGAAATATCGAACATTCTTGTAGTTTTGCTTTTTTCTAAAGAGGCACGAACTATTAGCATATCAGCATCAAGCAAATTATCATAAACATAATCTGGTTTTAAAACTATTGAACTTAATCTGTCTTCACTAGCTTTGCAATCTAAATTGTCAGGCAAATCATTATCAAATCTAAAAAATGTTTTATGATGAGCAAATACAAAATCTTTACTGTTCCAATCTATTATTATTTCTTTATTATTATTTTCTTTATTAACTTTTACAATTAAGTATGTATCCTCACTCCAAGATGATAATTTGTATGCTAATAATTTATAAATATAGTAATTATCATTTTCTAAAACTTCCCAATCATTTTTCTTTATCTGATATACATTAGGATCCATTATATCTTTATCGTCCATATAAAACCTCCAATACACTATTAATATTTATTATCATATAGTTATATTTACTTTATACTATATTTTTAATTAAAAGTAAACCTTTTCATATATATTTTTCTTACTTTATTTTTGTCTTTATATCCGTAATAAACACATGATATAATACCGTTATCTTCTACACACCAAGGATATCCGCAGTCTGTGCTTTTCATAGAAGAATCTATTATTATCTCTTCATTTAAGGCTTTATAATTGATTTTTTCTATATCAAATATATCATCAAGATTATCAAGTAAAATGGCTCTTATACCATAAGGTTTTAATCTGTATCCATAAGTAAGAAGAAGTTGACCATTACTTAAAAATATAGGATTTAAAGGATAGCCTTTTATATTAGTAAATATTGGGCTTGAAAAAGTTTTACCTTTATCTTTTGAATAGCTTATAGAAGTAAGGGCGTATTCATTATTAACATGAGTTCTTATAAAAGCTATGACATTATTTTTATAATTTAAAAGAGAGGGTTCAACATATTCTATTTTTGATTTTTTTCCATCTATCTTTTTATAATCTGTTTCAGCTAAAAAACTCTTAACTTTCCAATTAATTAAATCTTTACTAGAAATAATATAACATTGATATTTTGAATTATTTTTATTTATATTTTTTTTATAGGCATATATTGGAGCAAGTATTTCATTATTATTTAACTTACAAATACTCCCTCTAATTGCAAAGTTTTTCATTATAGTATTATCATTATTTATTTTTATAATACGGGGACTTGAAAAAGTTTTTCCATTATCATAGCTTATACATACACCTATTCCAGAAAGCAATGCTATAGTACCATCATATTCTATAAAAGTATAATCTTTAAATAAATCTTTTTCATTGATTGGGTGAAATGTATATCTAAAGTAGTATGCCATTATAGTTTTATCATCTATTCTAAAAAGCTGTGCATCTTGTTTTGCTGCTTCATCATCTTGGGCAAACTCAAATACTTTCTCTACCCTATTTTTATTGATGACAGCAAGCATTGATCTACTTAATGAATGAAGATGAGAATAATGTTTTTTTATTTTTGGTGCTAGTCTGAAGCTTACTAAATATTTATTATTATCAAGTTTAATAATACTAGGAAAAGCAGGGTATAGATTTTTATCTTCAAAAATTATAGTTTCATCTAAAATATTTATTTTCATAATATAGCCTCAAATTTATATACAATAATTTTCGGTATAAAAAAGCCTGCATATACAAAAATATAATAAGCAATATGTTTTGATAATATTATATGCTAAAACATATAACAAAAATTTTTATTATAAAAAAAATTTACACTTTAAATTAAATTATCAATATGTTAAAATAACTAAATAATAAAGGTAAATATAAAATGAGTAAAATTAATAGAAATAAATACAGAAATATAAAAAGACAAAACATAAAAAGAAGAAAAAAATATCATAAAAAAAATAATAATAATAATTCACAAACAATAAAAAATAATAAATTAAAAGAATTTCAAGAAAATATTTCAAATAAAGCCAAAGAATATATAAATAATGAAAATATAAAAAAAATTAAAGATGCCGCAGGAAAAGGATTTGAAAAAGCTAAAGATTTTACATCCGACAATATAGATAAATTTCAAAAATATATTGATGAAAAAGACATAAAAGGAAAAGTAAAAAATATTACAAATGCCGGTATTGATAAAATAAAAGAGCATTCAAAAAAGAAATATATAACTAGATTTTTAAAATTTATTCATAGATATTATATACTCACTTTTTTAATTATTTTTATAATATCAATTTTAGTATTTAGAAATATATACATCACTCATAATGAAAAAATAGAAAACTCTCTTAATTATTCTATTACAAATTTTGCACCATCATTAAATAATATTATAATAGCAAAAGAAGATTATTACACAAATATTATAATAAGTAAAATATCAAGCAATAAAAATATCACAAATAATATAATACTAAAAAGTACATCTTTAGACAATTTGGAAACATCATTAAAAAATATTTTGGATAATTATAATATAAGACTTCAAACTTCAATAAATGAAACTGTAAAATCTTCTAATAATCTTATCAATTTCTGGTTTGCCTTTTTAACTGTTATAATAATAGTATTTACATTGATAACATTAGTAATAAATAATAATATATTAAAAAAATCAAAAAGAAAAATAAAAGTATTTAATAATAACTATAATAAAAAAGTAAAAGAAATAAAAATGCATATTAAAAACTTTGAAAAATTAAAAAAAGAAAATGATAAAACTATAGAAATAAATAAACTTTATAATTTAGCAAATACTTTGTTTGATTTAAAAGACTATAATAATTCAATTTACTATTATGATAAGGTTCTGGAATTAGATAATAATTTTATTTACAGCATTTATAATAAGGCAGTATCATACTATTATATCAATGATTATAATAAATGTACGGATAATTTTATATATTTATATAATAAAGAAAGTTCAATAAAAGACTTGGCATTAAAGAATATTATAGAACTTGCAAATAAAAATGTAGAAAAAGCCATTCAGTTTTGCCTAAGTGAAAATATAGATTATAAATCATTGCAGCAAAATGAAGAAAAAATATCTATATTCGACAGAATAAGAAATATTTTATCTTAATAATTTTATAATAAGTTAATAATTATTTAAAAATATCATTAGTGGCATCATACCAGAATACAAAGTCCAAATACTCCATAGGTATTTTTTCGCTTTTTGAATATTCAACTAAATTTGATTCGCAGCTAAGATAATTATTTTTTGTAAGACTTGTTTTTGGCGTCATACCTTCAGGCAGAATGCTCAGCTTATCCATTACACGCATTATATGTCTGTCAAGTATGGCGATTTTTTGTCCGAAACCTATATTTCTAAGAAAATGACTAGCCTCTTTAAGTCCGTAGCCTTTAACTTCTTTGGCAAGTTCATTTCTTAATTCTACCATAGTATCATTTTTAAAAGCTTCATTTATTCTATCTTTTAATACAAACTTCTCATTAGGAAAATAAATCTTTCTGGCAAGCACTATATTTTCAGCCTTCATATTATGAAATCTAACATGCTTAATAAGTATATTGGCTACTTTTTCAGCACTTCCATTAAAAAGCAAATTATTATTATACAAATCAATTATAGCAGCTGCCCCGCTTCTAGCCTTCGTCTGAGGAGTGCATATACAAAATGCAAGTTCAGCAAAAAGTCTTTTATCATTATCTCTTTTAAAAACTCTTTCAAAATATTCAAGTCTTCTTTTCATTCTCTCATGAAGAACTTTATCTTTATATATCCCCATCAAATGTTTAGCATATTCTTTATCCATAATCAGCCTCTAAAACTAAAAATATTATTATAATGATGATACTACTATATAAATTAAATTTCAATATACCTGTTTAAAAAGTGATTTTATTTATAAATTGTACTGACTATAATACAAAGTACATAACCGTACTTCGTGAACACCCACTTATTTTTACGCCGTATGCAAGCCAAAGACAGAATATTTATATTCTAAAAAAACAACTTACACAACATGTAAAACATTATATTTATAATTAAATAATTTTTATATTAATCTTATAAAGCAGTTTTGAAACAATACTATTACTCTTTTTGCTTGCAGACATAGCAGAAATTATTTTAAACAAATAAGAAATATACTCATTTTATACTATAAATAATCATTTTAAAGTTATTATATAATATTTATTTAAGAAAAAATAATTTTTTGCTAATTAATACTATTTTTTTATATTAAAACTTGACATCATATTTTTGTATAGTATAATAAGAAATACGGTATGTTAATATAAAGAGGTATAATATGACTGAATTGACAGATAAACAAAGAGATATTTTTAATTTTCTGCAAAAATTCACCAATGAAAACGGCTATCCTCCTACTGTTAAAGAAATCATGGTTCATTTCAATTTCGCTTCTCCTACTGCAGTAACAACTCATTTGACAGCATTGGAAAAAAAAGGATATGTAAAGAAAACAGGTAAAAGAGCAAGAGGCAGTGTTCCTATAGACACTTCGGAAAAAGGAAATCATAATATGATAAAAATTCCTCTTCTTGCTAATGAGGTTAAAGCTGGACTTTTGATGGATGTTGCAGATGAAACTATAGAAGAAACTTATTCTCTTCCTAAATCTATAGCACAAGATGAGAATAATTTTCTTATGAAAGTAATCGGTGATTCTATGATAAATGCCCACATAAAAGAAGGCGATATGGTATTAGTTCACCCTTCAAATGAGGCTGATAACGGAGATATTGTTGTTGCTAAAATAGATGACAATGGAAACGAAGAAATAACTATTAAAAGATTTTTCAGAGAAAAAGACTGTATTAAATTAGTATCTGAAAATAATAATTATCCTCCTATAGAGAGAGAAAGTATCACTATAGTAGGTAAAGTAATAGGACTAATAAGATTAAAAATATGATTGATAATGATAAAAAAAGGGGGCTTATTAAAAGCTCCCTTAAATTTTGCATTTTTGTAAATATTATCTGTAATTTGTAAACTGCAAAGGTATAGGATAATCCTTTCCTTTAATCATCGTAATAACAGCCTGCAAATCATCTTTTTTAGCTCCTGAAACTCTGATCTGTTCATCTTGTATGCTTGCCTGAACTTTCAATTTCATGTCTTTAATATCTTTAACTATCTGTTTAGCTAAATCTTTATCTATGCCATGAACTATTTCATTAACCTCTCTTATAGAATCTCCAGCAGCTTTTTCTTTTTTCTTTTCTCTTAAGCACTTTTGATTTAAGCCTCTTTTAATGAATTTCTGAAATAAAATATCTCTAACCTGATTAAGAACAAAATCTGCAGGTGCTAGTATAGTTATTGTTTTTTCACCTTTGTTCAGCTCAATTTGTATATTCTGTCCCTTGAAATCAAATCTATTATCTATTTCCTTAACAGCAACATTAACACAGTCATCTATAACCTGCATATCAACCTCAGAAACTATATCAAAACTTGGATCTTTTGCCATAATTTTAACTCCTTTAAAATATTATATTTATAATTCTGATACAGAATTATATTAAATTCAAGCAATAATTTTATATAAAAATAATATTACTTTTCGGTATTTAATAATTTTTTATAAAGCTTAGTATATTCCAAAACAGTTTTATGAAGAGAATAATCTTTACTCATAGCATTAAATATAAGCTTATCCCACACATTTTTTTTATTATAATATAAATCGAAAGCTAAGTCCATAGTATCAACAAAACTTTTTACAGAATATTCATTGAAAGTAAAACCTGTAGCTTTATTAATACTTTTATTTCCGCTGTAATTGATAACAGTGTCTTTAAGTCCGCCTACCGCATGAACTATAGGAATGCTTCCATATTTCATGCTATATATTTGATTAAGCCCGCAAGGCTCAAAACGGCTGGGCATTAAATACATATCGCTTCCTGCTGTTAATCTATGTGCTAATGATTCATCAAAGCTGAATAATATTTTTATATTTTTAGCTCTGCCTGCTCTTTTAGTAAATTCATTCTCAAAATCTTTGAAATAATTATTCTTACTGAAAAGAAAAATAAAATTAGCATCATAAGTAGAAATTTCAAAAAATGAAGAATATATTAAATCAAGTCCCTTCTGCGGATCGAATCTTGATATCATAGTTACAAGAGGATAATTTTTATTTGAAAGCCCAAATTCTTTATATAGAGAATTTCTTATAAGTTTTTTCTTCTCTATAGACTTAATATCATAATTATTTTTTATAAGTTTATCGGTTGAAGGATTCCAAGATTCATAATGTATTCCATTGAGTACCCCATATAATTTATGCGATATTCCTGAAAGAAGACTATTCATTCCGCATCCGAACTCTTCTTCCTGTATCTCCTTAGCATAAGAAGGACTCACTGTTGTAACTATATCTGAAAGTATGATTCCTGCTTTAATAAAACTTACATTACCATAAAATTCTAATCTGCTATGTACAAAAAATTTCCAAGATACATTAAGAAGCGGATATATATCTGAAGAAAAATTGCCCTGATAAGCTAAATTATGTATAGTAAACATTACTTTTAATTTATTCAAAGCCTTTTCATCATTATAAACTTCTTTTATATAAAGAGCTATCAAAGCAGTCTGCCAATCATGAATATGAACTATATCTAATTTAAAATTCTCATCTCTATATAAATATATTATTAATTGAATAACCGCTTTTGAAAATAATATAAAACGGCTAGCATTATCCGAATAATCAATGCCATTTTCAGAATATAATCCCTCTCTTTTAAAGAAATTATCCTGCTTTATAAAATAAACATTTACATTATCATTTTGAGGATGCTTTATTCTAGCTATTTCTGTTTTTATTATTTCTTTTCCCTGCTCTATCTCAAATTCAAATATAATATCTTTTTTGCTTATTAATTTATAATTTTGTTTATATAAAGGTATTACCAAAGATGTATTAATTTTTGAAGAACCTAACTTAATGGAAGATAATTCCAAAGGCAGACTTCCGGCAATATCTCCCAAACCTCCTGTTTTAGAAAAAGGATATGCTTCGCTGGATACCATAAATATATTCATAAATTATTTCCATAAATATTTTTAATATAGTTATATATCTTTTATACTTAAAAATCAAGTAATATATAATTTTTTACCATAAATTTATAATATTGTTATTATTTAAAGGTACAAAATAAAATCAGGAAAATAATATGAAATATTTTAAAGAATTAATAAAAAATTATAAAGTATCAAAAGCAAGTCAATTAACAAAGGAATGCTTAAATACAGAAATAAAAGCAATAGAATACGATTCAAGATTAATAAAGAAAAATTATTTATTTGTTGCTATAAAGGGTTTGAAAGATGACGGACATAAATATATAGAAAGTGCAATAAATAATAAAGCATCAATTATAATATATGATAATACTGCAGATAAAAAATTTATAAAAAAATTACAGGATAATTATAAAGATGTACACTTTGTTGCTGTAAAAAATCCGAGAGAATGCCTTGCCTATATTTCAGCAAAATTTTTTGATGAGCCTACAAAAAAAATAAACACAATAGGAATAACAGGAACAAATGGAAAAACTACTACAACATATTTGTTAAAATCTGTACTTGAAGCAAACAAAAACAAAACAACTTTAATAGGCACTATCAAAAACATGATAGGAAAAACAGAAATAAAAACTAATCTTACAACTCCTGAATCTATTGATTTAGAAAGTATATTTTACAAATCCTTAAAAAAAGGAATATCTCATATAGTTATGGAATCATCATCTCAGGCACTTGCTATGAACAGATGCGATTATTTGAATTATGATACGGCAATTTTTACTAATATCACAGAGGATCATCTTGACTATCATGGAGATATGCAAAATTACCTTAAGGCAAAATTAAAATTATTTTCACTTCTAAAAGAAAGCAGCAAAAAGAAAAAGTTAGCGATAGTTAATATAGATACTGATAATTTTAAACAAATATCAAATTATATAAAAAAATTGAAAATAAATATGGTTACTTACGGAATTAATGAAAAAGCTGATTATTACGGAAAAGTTATTTCATTAACTTCTAAAAATACGGAATATGAATTTTATGCAAAAGGTAAATTTATATCAAAAGTAAAATTATCAATGCTTGGAAGATTCAATATTTTAAATTCGCTTTCAATATTAGCTTATGCATGCGAGAATAAATTAGATATAGAAAAGTCAATAAAAGCTATGAGAAAAGTTCAGGTTGCAGGAAGATTTGAAATAGTAACCAAAGAAAAACATCCGTTTATAGTAGCTGTTGATTATTCACATACTCCTGACAGTTTAGAAAATATTTTAATAGAAGCTAGAAAACTAAATCCTAACAGAGTCATAGCCGTGTTTGGATGCGGAGGAGACAGAGATAGAAAAAAACGACCTATAATGGCAGAAATAGCTGAAAAATATTCTAATATAGTAATACTTACAACTGATAATCAAAGGACAGAAGATATTAATCAGATAATGAATGATATTGAAAAAGGATTCAAAAACAAAAATTATAAAAAGATTATTGACCGAAAAGAAGCCATTTTTGAGGCGGTAAGAGAAGCTAAAGCAAATGATATAATTATAATAGCAGGAAAAGGACATGAAACTTATCAAATATTTCCAGATAAAACAATACATTTTGATGACAGAGAAGAAGCAAGAAATGCTTTAAAAGAGTATTATCCTAATATTTAAAAAAATATGAGCAGACAATATTATATTGCCTGCTCATTGATATATATGAATTATAAATTACATTCCAAACATACCAAGTATTGAAACAAGTATATAGTCAGTTATAAGTATTATCATAAAACTATAAACAACGCTTGTAGTAGTAGCCTTACCTACTCCCTCAGCACCGCCTGAAGTTCTAAATCCATAAAAGCAGGATATAATCATAACTTCAGCACCGAATATAGTAGACTTTATCAAACTACCTATAAAATCTCCAACACTTATTACAGAAATAGCCCTATCAAAATAATGCATAGGATCACTATGTAATACGAATACTGTAACAACAGCACCGCCCAAAACACCTATAACATCTGCAGAAACTGTAAGCATAGGAAGCGATATAACAGCAGCCCAGAAACGAGGAACAGCAACATATTCTATAGGATTGGTATATAAAGTTTTTAAAGCATCTAACTGCTCGCTAACCTGCATAGTACCAATCTCAGCAGTAACAGAACTTCCAACCCTTCCTGCAAATATCAAAGCAAGAAGCATAGGAGATAACTCCTTAACCATAGCCTTACCAACCATAGAACCTACAAATTGAGATATACCTTTCAATACAGTATCAAGAACTACAGCTATCTGTAACGACATAACCATACCTGTACAAAGAACAGTAACCGCAGCAACAACAAAAGAATCAACACCCATTCTTATTATCTGCTCTTTTAAAAGCTTAAAAGAAAATGTAGATCTGAATGTGTATCTAAAAACCTCTATAATAAGAAAGGCAAACTCTCCCAAAGTTGCTAAAAAATATGTTATCTTATTTTTAACACCCTTTCGTAATTCTATTTTCATATCAAATAATTCCATAATAAAATTACTCCTTATAATTAAGACTCACTATTATTATAAATATTTTCAAATCTAGTTTGATCTGCTATAAAGTGAAGCGGTATACCGTCATGTATAGCACCATTTCTATGTTTTGCAAGTATTACCTCAACCTGATTAGTTCTCTCATCTATTACTTCATCATCTTTTCCTTCTTTGTTAGGCTTTTGTCTATGCAGAAACATAACTATATCAGCATCCTGCTCTATAGAACCAGATTCTCTCAAATCTGAAAGTCTAGGCTTATCCTGTCTTTGTTCAACTGCCCTAGATAATTGTGCTAAAGATATAACAGGTACATTGAGCTCTTTTGCTAATGCTTTAAGTCCTCTTGAAATATCAGCTATTTCCTGCTCTCTTGTACCATTTCTTCTAGTGTTTAAACCTGAATGAATTAACTGCAGATAATCAACAACTATTAATTTTAAATCTATTTCCTTACCTGTTGTTTTACTCATCTCAGCAAATTTATATTTCATTTGCCTAGCCTTTCCCCTTATCTCCATAATAGTTAATTGGCTTGAGTCATCTATAAGTAAATTAGCTTGAGATAAACTATTAAATGTTTGTCCGAGTTTAGTCCATTCCTGTTTTTCTAAATCTCCGGATCTTATTCTTGATAAACTTATTCTAGCCTTACTTGCTATTAATCTCTCTACAAGCTGCATTCTGCTCATTTCAAGAGAAAAAAAACCAATACCAAAATTTGAAGTTTCAATATTTGTAATGACATGTTCTATTATATTTAAAGCAAAACTTGTTTTACCCACAGAAGGTCTTGCCGCTAATATTATCAAATCTGAAGGCTGAAAACCATGAGTAACCTTATCAAGCGATATAAAACCTGAAGGTACTCCGGTAACACTGCCTTTATGTTTTTTTCTGCTTTCTATAGAAGTTAAAGCTTCATAAAGTAAATCTCTTATATGAATAAAATCATTATCTAATCTTCTTTGAGTAACTTCAAATATTTTTTTCTCAGCAAAATCTGCTATCTCTTTAGTTTCTGCATCTTTTGCTTCATAAGCTGATTTTTGTATATCCTGAGAAACGGTTATAAGATCCCTTAATAATGATTTTTCCGCTATGATTTCAGCATAATATTTAGCATTCTGATGAAAAGGAGTTCCATCTATAATGCGAATTAAATATGCCTCATCATTTTGAATAATTTTTTCAAATAATCCATTTTCTTTAAGATATCTCAAAGTAGTTTCTGCATTAATGGCTATTCCTCTATTATGCATTTCTAAAATGCTTTCATAGAGCATACGATTTCTTTCACTGTAAAAATCAGTAGATTTTATTTTGGATATAGCAACAGATACAGCCTGAGAATTTTGAAGCATTGCACCCAATAGAGACTCTTCAGCCTCTATTGAGCAGGGTGTATTATTCATTAGATATTATGCCTATTAATTGGATATTGCTTATTTTATTAAGCTTTTTCAACTGAAACCTCATTTTCTTCTTTAGATTCTTCTGAAGCAGTATTTTCATCTAAATTAATAACTTTGATCTTGATATTAGCATTAACGCTATGATATAATTTGATTTCAACATCAAATTCACCTAATTCTTTTATATGTTTTTCCATGTGAACATCGCGTTTATTTATATCAATTTCTTTTTCTTTCAAAGCATCAACTATAGTCTGCTGACTAACTGATCCATATAATTTACCATTTTCAGCAACTTTCATAGGTATAACAACTGTAATATCTACAATTTTACCTTTTAAAATTTCTGCTTCCATTTTTCTTTTAGCTCTTTTCTTTTCTAAACTTTTCTGCATTTGAGCTAAAGTTTTTAAATTAGCAGCATTTTTTATAACTGCTATATTTCTTGGAATAAGGTAATTTCTTGCATAGCCGTCTTTCACTTTACATATATCACCTTCATAACCCAATGATATAAAATCTCTTTTTAAGATAACTTCCATTTGCCTTCTCCTTGATTTACTCTATTAAATAATATAATAAATTTCACTTTATAATTTACATATTATAGCATATTTTACATATAATAGCAAGTTTAAAAACAATATATAAAAAATAAATACCATTATGTAGTATATTGACAAAGCATAAAAAAATGTTATAATAATTAGAGTATTCTAACAAAAGGAGTTAAAAATGAAATATTCTATTGTTTATACAAGTAAAAGCGGAAATACTGAAAAATTAGCTTTAGCTATAAAAGAAGCAGCTGACGGAGAATGTCTTCAATGCGTAAAACCTGATGCTGCCGACCAGAATAAAATTAATGATTCTGATGTAGTATTTGTTGGTGCAGGAAGTTATAAAGGTACTTGCGATGAAGCTGCTGGAAAGTTTATGCAGACATTAAAAAATAAAAAAGTATTTTTATTTATGACTGTAGGTTACGGAAATAATCAGGAATATTATGATAAAATGCTTAATCCAGCAAAAACTTTCTTAGATTCTTCTAATACATTAGTAGGTACTTATGCTTGTCAGGGTCAATGGATAGATGGTCAAAAGAAGAACTTAGAAAACATGCTTGAAAAAGCTGCAACTGATGACGAGAAAAAAGTTGTTCAATCTAAATTAGCTAATTATGACAATGCTATGGGACACCCTAATGCTGATGATCTAAACAAATTAAAAGAAGTAGTTAAAGCTGTAAAATAATACAAACAAAATTACACAAAAAAGCTCTCGATAAAATGTATTATTGAGAGCTTTTTTATATCATTAAATCATATTCTATTTAAATCTATAGGCAATTCCAAAACTCTAACTGTATTTTCTAAAGCTTTTCTCATAATATCTTCGCTTTTCTCTCCGCTTACCTCAGATAATACATCCACTGTATATGGTATAAATGAAGGCTCATTTGCCCTACCCCTTACCTTTTGAGGAGTTAAATAAGGAGCATCAGTTTCTATTGTAAACATATCTTTAGGCACATATTTAAAAGCATCTCTTATAAAATCATTCTTCATATATGTAGATGAACCTGAAAAAGATAATACATATCCCAAATCTAAAGCATTTTTTGCATCTTCTACATTTCCGCTGAAACAATGAAATATTCCTCTTTTAGGTAAATCGGCATCTCTAAGAATTTTAAAAGTATCTCTAAAAGCATTTCTGCTATGTATCAATATAGGCAAATCAACATTTTTTGCTGCTTGGCATAAAGCTTTGAAAAATTCTTTCTGCTCATTTTTATTATCTTCATTATGATAATAATCAAGTCCTATTTCTCCTACAGCATATATTGATTTATCTTTTTTATCCAATGATTTTTTATTCAAATTTTTTATTTTTAATTCAAATGCTGCTAATGTATCTTCATCATTCTCATTTGCATAATCAGGATAATACCCCATACTGAAAAACACACCCTCAGCATCAGATAATATAAACATACGCTCGTCTATATCATCAGGGTGAACCCCTATATCCACAAAATAAAATATACCTGCCTTATTAGCTCTATCTAAGACCTCTTCTAATTCTTTACTCTTTTTAGATATATAAGTAAGATGGCAATGACTGTCTATCATTATGTTAACTCCAATTTAATATATTTTTTATTATTCTTCTAAATTATCTCCGGAAAGTATATGGAAATGAACATGAAATACTGTCTGACCTGCTCCGGCACCGCAATTATTCATTATTCTAAAAGATTCTAAACCTTGTTCATTCGCAACATCTTTTATTGTTTCAAGAACTTTATTCATTATAAATTCATCTGTTTCCAATATGTTCTTAACATGAGGCTTTGGAACTACAAGTAAATGAACTTTTGCCTTAGGATTCAAATCTTTAAATACAACACAATATTCATTTTCTTTTATGAATTGTGAAGGAATTTCTCCTTTTATTATTTTACAAAATATACAATCTTTATCAAAATATTTATCTTCGCTGTAATTATTCATATAAATTCTCCTAATAATTAAAACCTATTATAATATAATAAATCAAAATGAAAAATTAATCTATATATAATAAAAAAATAAATCATATTATTAGTAATAATTATTAATAAGTATTGAAATTAATTTGCATAATATATATAATCCTTCTATAAAAATAAAAACAAAGGCATAAAAATGATAGAAAATTATTCACCTGTATCATTAGCATTATTCGGAGGCGGTATAACTTTTGCATTTACAGCATTAGGTTCAGCACTTGTATTTTTCTTTATGACAGAAATAAAACCAAAAATATTAGCATCTATGTACGGATTTGCTGCCGGAGTTATGACAGCTGCTAGTTTCTGGTCATTGCTTGCACCTTCAATAGAATTATCAGAGAATACTAATTTACCTAATTGGCTAATACCAACAGCAGGATTTTTGTTAGGGGCATTTTTTATATGGATATTGGATAAAGTAATGCCTCATATGCATATAGTAAACGGCAATGAAGCAACAGAAGGAACTAAAGTACAATTATCAAAAAGTATATTATTATTTTTAGCTATAACTTTGCACAATATACCTGAAGGTTTGGCAGTAGGAGTAACATTCGGAGCTTTTTCTGTTGGGGGCAGCGGAGTAACATTCAATGCTGCATTAGCTTTAGCACTTGGTATAGGTTTACAGAATTTCCCTGAAGGTGCTGCAGTTTCTCTTCCGCTTAAAACAACAGGTGTATCTAAATCAAAATCTTTTTTACTTGGGGCAATATCTGGAATAGTAGAACCTATTGCAGCAGTTATAGGTGCATTAGCAGTTACAAAACTTACAATCATACTTCCAATAGCTTTAGCTTTTTCTGCCGGTGCTATGATGTATGTTGTCATAGAAGAACTTGTACCTGAAGCTGTTGCTGAAGAACATAATCATTTCGGAGTATTTGGCTTTATATTCGGATTTGCTATAATGATGGTTCTTGATGTAGCTTTAGGCTGATAAATTTGATATTGCAAAGTTATTAAAAAAATATAATATATATTGTATTAATTTATAATTAAGGATAATCAATGCAGTATATATTATATATTATACTTTCTATAATAATATTATTACTATTAATACTAATAATAATTTCAAATCATTTTGTTAATAAACTTCTAATAAAAACAAATAAAAAACTATTTGAAAGAAAAGAAAGTACTAAAGAAGAAAGCGAAGAAAAAAAACGAATTAAAGAAAAAAGAAGAATATGGTTTGAAAGCTCTCAAAAAGATGTATACACTGTATCTGATGATAATTTAAAATTGCATGCTCATTTTATAAATAACAACAGTAATGTATATGTTATAATAGTTCACCCCTATGAAGGCAGAGGATCTTATATGAAATATTTTATAGAAAAATTTTATAATATGGGATTTAATATTCTTGCGATAGATTTAAGGACTCATGGAGAAAGCGAAGGGAAAATATATTCTTTAGGTTATTTAGAGAGATTAGATGTATTAGCTTGGATAAAATATATAAATGATAATTATAATAATGCTCAGATAATTCTATATGGAATTTCTATGGGAGCAAATTCTGTTATGATGTGCTGTAATGAAGATGCTGCTAATAATGTAAAAGCAATAATAGAAGATGCAGGATTTACAAATGCTTATGAGCAATTAAAAAGAAGACTAGATATTGCTTATAATTTTTCTTTTCTTCCAATAGTAGAAGCAACATCATTAATGGCTAAAATAAGATTAGGTTTTTCATTTAAAGATATTGATATAAAAAAAAGAATAGCAGTATCAAAAATACCAATTCTTTTTATACATGGTGATAAAGATGAGCTTGTAGATTATAATATGGTTAATAAACTTTATGATGCTTGTTCATCTCAAAAAGAAAAACTCATTATAAAAGATGGAAATCATATATCTGCTGTTTTCAGCAATGAAGATTTATATTGGAGTACAATAAAAAACTTTATTAGTAAATATATTAGTTAAATAAAAAAAGCAGGATAATAAAATACCCTGCTTAAAAACCATTGAGAATATATATTAATTATCCACAAAGTAGAAACTGAATTGTCCGCCTATATCAACAGCACCATAATCATTTTTATTAAATCTTGAATCATTGACTCTTCCAGGTCCGAAATCATAACCTGCATAAAGTCCTATTCCTAAAGCTGTTTCATCACTAAAGAAAAATAAATAATCTAATGTCAATTTAAGATAAGGAATTACAGACATCTGATATTTATTTTTAATATCATTTAAAGTATAATAACTATTAGAAGTTTCAAATTGATTATATGTCGTATTATAATTTTTTGTAGATTCTCCTCCGGCTAATGGTATTTTAACTCCAGCACCTATTCCTATAAAGAAGTTATATATATTAAACTTAGGAAGTATTCCTATATTAATGGTATCAAAATAATAAGTTGTTTTAACATTCTGATACTGAGTTCCTGCTGCTTTGCTTTCATTAAAAGCATAAACATCTCTATGATAAGCTATGTCTAATGCTATAGAAAATCCCATATAATTATCAAAACCATTATATATACCAGGAGTTATTCCTACACCCCATTCAAAAGCAGCATCGGAAGTCAATTTGCCATCACTGCTGTTAACTCCTAATTTATGCTCCTGATAACTTTGTGATATGGATGCACCTAATGGTATGTATAATCCTATACCGGCATGAAAATCTGCAAAAACAGTGCTGAATTGCATTATAAAAATACTAATAATTGTAATAAGTATCTTTTTCATAAAAAACCCCTCTATTAATTGTTTATAATTATATTATAACACATTGTAAACACAATGTCAAGAAAGAGTAAATATTTTTTACTAAAAAAGATAAATTTTATAAATAAAGTAAAATTTATTTATCAACATAATCTCTAGGTATACCCGGAAGTATATAATCAAATAAAGCATAATTAGCCATATATAAAGTATCTCTGTCATTTTGATTTATAGTATCAACAGGAACTCTATATGTCTTTATATATCTGTACGAATCAATTATACCTTTGTCAAAATTATTATATAAATATTTCATCACAGTATAATAATCACCTGAAGAATTAGTAGTATATGTAAATAAAAGTTTTGTATCATTTCTAGCTCTTAAATACATGTTTATATCATTATTTCTAGCCGGAGATAAGAAGATATCAGTATCATCATAAGGCTTATTTCTGTTTGTATCTATTCCTATGTAATGCATTAAAGGTATTTTTCCTTTAGCATCATTAAATGATTGTACTGCTAAACTTTCTAATGAAGTATAGAAGTTTGTTTCAGTATTAAGTTTGATAGAAGGCTTACCAACATCTACAATAGATAAAGGAGAATATTGGAACTCTCTTATTTTTATAACATCATTATTCTGGAATGCTTCCAAATATGCAAAAGGAACGGTAAATAAACTGCCGGCAGAACCTGTTATATATATTTTTTTCACCCTTTCAGCATCTTTAATTATATCCGATGAAAGCATGGCTCTTTGAATAGATTTTAATGAATTTCTTCTATCTCTTGCTTTAGATACATTTGTAAAGCTATTTAAATATGTATTAAGTTTATCTCTGTCTATTAAAACAGATTTTTTTACCTTACTGTCTCCAACAACATAACTATAAGCTGCATATTTATTATCCTCATAAGCATAGAATATAAACATAGTATTAGTATTTTCATTTGAGAATATTTCATAAGCATCTTTTATATTATTATCAAAATTACTTTCAGGAACTCTTATTTTATTTAATAATCCGTATATATAAGCAGAATTAGTTTTATATAATGAATAGAATCTGTCTGCAAACTCTGATACTGTATCAGTTTCAAATATATATTGATTTCCATAAATATAATTCATAGTAGTAAATATATCATTTTCATTAGTTGCATCCGTATTCATTATGGTATTTGCAACAGTCAATACTTCATTTGTATTTTGCATTCTATTTAGAAAATTAGTTACTGTATCAATAGGAGTCTTAGCATATATTAAATCATAAAGAACAGCAACTTCTAAAATTTTATCTTTATTATCTCCATTAACTCTATTTGCGATATAATTCAAATATTTTACAGATTGTTCAGGATCATTTTTAGCCTTCAAAAATCTTGATAATGTTCTAGGAGTAAAATATTCATCTATTAAATCATAATTATTATTAGTGTATAAATAAACAAAATGCAATGCCCTATTAGCTCCTTTCACAGCACCATCTTCTCCCATTCTTCTATAAATAGGAAGCATTGCTTTTATAAATCTGTAAGCATTAGAATCGCTTATATTAGTATATGAACTTGCAAAGAATTTATATCCTTCTTCAGAGAATAAATAAGACGTATTAGTATCCATCACTTTATATCTGTCTTCAACAATTCTAGCATAATTAAACATCTTTTCATCATCGCTTTGAGAATAAGCAATAACATTTGACATCACACTAATAGTTGGAGAAGCACTTGAAGAATAAGAATTATAAAGTCTTGTCTTAAATTCATAAGCTGCATTTGACAATGAAGATACACTGTAATCAGGCTTTCCATATACAGTAAACATATTATTATCATAGCCATTCATACTAACTTCCAAAGAATTAGATGATAATTTTCTGAAATAATTAGTATAAAACATTATTCTGGAATCTCTTCCATTTTTTCCTACTACTAAAGCTATATTATTTATATCTCTTAAAACCCTTCTATTGTTTGTAAAAGTCTCTTCATCAGAATAAACTATATATAGATTCTTTTTCATTATGTTAGATATATCAGAAGCACTAGCCCCTGTTATATCTGTAACTAATGGAACATAAGAATTAGTTGATATATCCTTTAACTCCATAAATCTGAAATTGCCTCTTCTTCTCCTATTTGTAGAAGCTGAAGAATTTGTAGATATATTGTTTGAATATGCCTTATTAGTTTCTTCAGAATTATAAGAAACATTCATATATAAATTATTAGTATTATTTAGTTTGATCTCATTTTGAATATTATTATCACTATAAAGATTATTAGCTGCATTAGTATTGCTTGCCATAGACATACTGCTGTTTATTTCTTTCTCAGCATTTCTAGTAGTTCTAAAGAATGCTATTAATTTACTGTCTATATAAGCAGTTTTATCAGGAAGCATATATTCTGTTGAATCATATAATTCCCTTACAAAAATATTTTTATTGCTTATAACAATAGGTCTGAATCCTATATGAGTAACATAGTTTTTAGTTTTAGGCATATCATTAGTCTGCATATAGAAAGCAGTTCTTCCATTTTCTCTAACAAATCTATATCCCAAATAAGTATCCCAAATAAGAGTTTCATCTTTACGCATAGATTTATCAATATCTTCAGGCTTAACATCGCATATTACTATAGGCTCTATAGGAGTATTAGAAAACTTGTCTATTGCTTCTTGTTCATATTTTGAAATTTCTTTAAGCATTTCTGCTTCCATATCACTGTCATAAGGAGTACCTACAGCATCCAAATACATCTGATATGAATATAAAGCCTTTTCATAAAGTTTATAATATTCTTTTAGATAATAATTATTCTCTCCCAAAGTATAAAGTCTTTTATCCAAGAATTTTCTTCTCATATCAATAGCATCAAACATAGCAAGTATATTGATACTAGCATCAGGATAACTGTCTTTTAAAAACTCTATAACTTTATATTTAGCCTGTCTTAATATAAAATTATTATCTTCTACAAATGTTATCATAAATACACTTTCTCTTAATCTCTTTAATATTCTAAATACATACTGCACAGGATAATCCAAACTATCAGGATATCTGTTTCTGTATTTAGAACTGAAATCAATCAAAGTAGTAAGTATTGCAATTTCTTCAACAGCAAATGCAGAAGTCTGAGCCTTTGAGAATGCCGACATATATTCTCTTGCTGCTTCTTCTATATACCCTGCTAATTCATAAGCCTTAGCTAAATTATATCTTATAATAATTTCAGTTTTTAAATCCACTGGGAAATTAGAGTTAGATGATAAAATATATTTATATCTATCTATAGCATCTTTAAGCATAGATAATCTCTGTACATTTACATCATGGTTTCTCATATCTGTAGGATCATCTGATTGTTTTTTTCTATAGTTAACACTATTATTCGCTGTAAGTTTAAATGCCATTATATAATTGAAAGCCGCTATATGAGAATACAATAATAATCTGTCTTTTGTACTAACAACATTATTTGTAGATAATACCTGAAGTGTTTTAGTTGTATTAAATAACTCTATAAAAAACTCTCTTTTAATAGAAGTTAAATCATTTTCTGATAAATATCTTAAATATAAAGATGATAAACTCAAATAATTTTTAGCATCATTTTCAGCATTTTCATATTTAAGACTAGGATTATCAGCCAAAGTTTTTTCATCTAAAGTTTTCTGATATTCTTCTATAGATGTTTTAAAAGACATTATAGAATTGGATTGATCTCCCTGTCTGTAATAAAGATAGCCTTCATTATTGTAATATGTAGCAAGCATCAAAGGCTGAATAGATTTTTTAGGTTTATCCTGAATAATATAATTACGGTATGAAGATAAAGCCTCTCTAGCCTCAGAATATCTTCCCATCTTCTCATACAATTCCTGATATATAGAATAAAGCATTTGCTGTTTATCTACATTCAAAGGCTCTCCCGGTATATATCCTCCAAATGAAGCAAGCCCCAAATTTACAACATTAATATTAGCACCGTACAAAGTTATACTAACATAATTAGGAGTATAAACTGAAGAATCTAAACTATCTATCTTAGCTTTTACACTATCGCAATATAGTAAGGCATTATTATAATCTTCTAATTTTAAATAACATGCCGCAAGTAAAAGCTGATTAAGTTCATTTTTATTAACATCATCTTTTGTAAGTTCATCTCTTTCTAATAATGACTCTATAGCCTTATTATAATCTTCCTGCTCTATAGCAGCAACTGAAGTATATCCGACTATTTTATATACACTTTCTTTATCGCCTAATTTTTCAAATAAAGCACGGGCCTTATCATATTCTCTGTAGGCTCCTTTTACATCATTATTCATCCATAAAGAATAACCATAAAAGAAATGATACCAAGCCTTACTCTTATCAGTTCCTATTTGATTAAGTAAACTTTCTGCTTCTTTATATTCATTAACCGCATCAGAATATCTTCCATTTATCAAATAAGAATTAGCAAGCATTATAGATATGACACTAGGTTTAGTTCTTACTTTACTTTTAGCCATTATTAATGAATCTATAATTTCAGAATCCAAATTCTGATTTTGGAATGCAAGCATATTATAACCCATATATATCCCATTAGTAACGGTATTATCTTTATAAGCTGGTACTAACTCTATTACGCTTTTATATGTTTTTTCATCTTGAAGCACCTGCATTCTCAAAGCCTGAGCGAATGTAAGCATCTCAGATTTTTTTACATAATAATTTTCTTCATCAGGATATAAGAATATTGCAAAATTAATATATGACACAGCCTTTTCAACTATGGTATCAAAAGCCTTATTCAAATACAAATAAAATCCGTCTTCTCTTTTTTTCTCGCTTACAACATAGCGTTCAGGACTATACTGTTTGGATACAGCTATACCATAATATCTGTTAGCTAAATAGTAATAAGCATTTGCAAGTTCGGCATGTGCCTCATGAGAAGAATATCTAGTTGATAAAATATTTCTCTCTCTTTCAAGTATAGTTTCTTCAAGTGATTCTATAGTACTGTAAGCTCTAAGTCCGCTCTCTATAACTCTTGAGGAAGCTGAAGTATCATTGGGATTATATTTTAAAGTTTCATTATAATTTTCATAAGCAGAGGCATATTTGCCTTCATTATACGCTTTATCTGCTAAAGATTTGTAATAATCAGCTAATGTAGTTTTACAATACTGAGCCTCATAAGTAGAATCAAAATTCTTTCCGCCGGAATTTAATGCTTCTTTAAACAAAGCATAAGATTCATCATCTTGCTTAGCCATAAGCACCTTAGCATTTGCATAATATCCCAATGCAAGCATTATGTCATTTTTAGATTCAATATAAGGCTTAAACAAATTAGTAGCATCATCATAATTTCTTGAAACTATAAGTCCGTCTAAATATACGAGTCTTGCCGCAACAGCTAAAGGAGCATAAGGATGAGCATTTTCTATTATAACATTATAAGAAATCTTTGAATCTCTTATGAAATCTTTAGCAATCTCTAATCTGTCTGAAAATAACAAATCTTTTCTTGAATAAGGAATATTATAAATATCTTCATCTTCTGGGTATTTATATCCGTTATCTTCAACTGAATGAGCATATAATTTAGCTGCAAGCAAATATAAATCTTTATCAATATTCAAATTAAGAATTTCACTAAGAATTGTAAATGTATTTTCATTATTTTTATCAGTTTTATATTTTTCATTGGCTGATATATAGCCTGACCAAGCTACTAAATTTGTCATTTCCAAATCGGTATTAGTAATAAAATATTCATTTGTATAAGATTCTATATCAAACCAATTATTATTAGTATCAAAACTTTCGTCTATCTTTGATGTTAAAAATCCTGGAAATGTATCTGAATATTCAGAGGTTAATACTTTTTTGGTATTATTATATTCTTTAGTATTATTATTAGTATATGATGATATCATTATATTAAAATATGCCTTAGCAACATTATTCTTATCTTCAGAAAAAGGAAAATATTCTGCAAATCTTTCTACAGCATCAACTTTTCTATTATATGGAAGTTCAACAAAACTATTATACATAGCATCAGAATTATCATCTTTTATAAAATACTCTTTTGTAGACCCCATTGTTACTATACTAGTACCATCTTCACTAACAACATAGGCTCCAACCAAAGCTGAAGGATAGGCCACATTAAAAGTAGTTAATTGTGTATCTTCTGATAAAACATAATATTGATGCGTTGTCAAGGAATAAGACATCAAGCGTCTTTTATCATAATAGGTTAAATTTCCATCTCTGTCAGAATCTTTTTCTATTTCAAAAAATATAATAGTATCATCATTATAAAATGTAGGATTAAATTTAAATGTCTCTGTATCGGTAAGTATAGTTAAATTAGTCTGATTATTAGTATTAGGAATTAAATCTAATATAGCCAATTGGGAATATCTATCTCCCACTTTAGAAGTTATAAAAGCTATTTTTGTATCATCAAAAGAAAATGCAGGAGAACTAGCTTCAATATCAGATAACTTCATTACATCTTTACCATTAGGCTTTACAGTAAAGAGTTTTTTTACTCCTCCGTCCCTATCTGAAATAAATGCTATAGAATTACCTTTATGAGAAATCACAGGATCCGTATCATAACCTTTATAATCTGTGAGCCTTATGATACTCTGCTCCAAATTTTCTAAATTATTTTTAGAAGTTCTTATTCCAAAATTATAAAGTTTATATAAATATATATCACCGAAAGCATCATCTCTAGTTGAAGAGAATACTATATATCTTGATTTATCATCAGTGGAAACAGAGGTATCTATTCCTGGGCTTCTAGTTAATCTATAAGTTTCAAGAGTATATGAATTTACAGTAAAAATATCAGTATTTCCGGCATTTTCTCTTGAATAATAAATCCAAGTACCTTCTCTGTCAATTACAGCATCTAATGCCGGATTTACCTCTCCAGATGTTAAAGAATATCTTTTATATTCTTTTAAAAAAGGTCTGCTGTCAAATGCCGAATCAGTATTTTTCTGACTCGATGCACAAGCAAGTAAAATAAAAGAAAATAGAACTAATATTTTAAATTTCACATAACATTTTAATCTCATACTCTGCCAATATAATAATTTATTATAAAACTAATAACATGTTAAATTATTATACAAAAAAAACAAATAAAATCAATATAAAATATTAAAATGAAGCTACTGCATCATCTACATTTTCATATACTTCAAATAGATCTTCTAACTCTACTGTTTTTAATATTTTTTTGATTATGTCTGGAACACAAGCTAATACCAATCTTCCATTTTTATCTTTAATTTTTCTCATTATAGAAATAAATACTCTTATACCACTTGAACTTAAATATTCAATTCCTGATAGTTCTAATATCAAATTAATAGAACCTAACTCTACTAATTGCTCCAACTCAGCTTCAATAGATACAGATAAATTAACATCTAATTTACCAACTAAACTTACAACTTTAACTTTTCCTCTATCTTCTATATTTAAACTCATATAATTCTCCTTGAATAATAATTGATTTTACAAGTATAACAAATAAAAAAAAATATTCAATATACTTACATATATAACAGGGTATTGATAGGATTGTAATATTTATTTAAAAAAAATTGACTCTTATGATAAAATTCCTATCATAGCTTTTTTTTCCCAATTTATATCTGATGATTGAGGACAAGGAAAAGTATTCCATTTTACATTTTTTTTGGCAACCCAATTTTCTTTATTTTCAAAAACTCCATTGGATTTCATCCATTTATTGAGTTTTGTATAATAAGATGATTTATAGGCATAAGTATAATATAATTTGTTATTTTCAACTATATATCCTTCCATGAAAGTTACCTTTATAGATGGATATCCGGAAAAAACAAGCATAAATTTATTTAAATAATCCGTATTGCTGTAAACTGCCATATTCTCATGTTTTGCCTGAATAAAATTTAGTGTATTCTTCTTATTTATAGTAAGCACACCATACTCATTAAAACTGTAATATCTGTCCGCTTCCTTTACTACTCTGTTTTTTACCAATTTAATCCAGGCATTATCATAAGAAATAATGGCTTTATTATTAATAAAAAATAAAACAGTCAATACCAATAATATAACTAATATAATATAAATATATGACATTATATTTTTTAATATAACTCTCCTGCATACTCTCCGTCAGCCCAGTTAACATCTTCCGGCTGAGGTACAGGATAAGAACTCCAATCTGCATCAGTATTTGCTACCCATCTCTCATTTGTAAAAGTAGAGTTAGCTTTTTTCCAAGAATCTAACTTACCTTGATAGCTTTTTATATATTTTGAATATCTCATTATTTTTCCGCCTTCTATAGAATAGCCTTCAACTAAATTTACACCCAAAGCTGGGGCATTATCATAAAACATTGATATAGGCACCTGATGGGTATAATAAGCATGCTGATCTGATCTTGCCCCCATAAATTTATAAATTTTCACAAGGAAAAGAGGCGATCTTCCTGAAACTAATTCTAAATCTCCGCCGGGTCTTCCTTCATATAAAGCCCCTTTCATATCTATAGTTTTTCTAAAAATAAAACTAGCCCAATTTTTAGAATAATCGCTTTCTTTTGTTATGTTTTGTGCATTTAAAAAATTAAATGAAAAAACAAATAAAGATACAAACAAAATTATTTTCTTCATATTTTTTCTCCTACTATATAAATCAAATAAAAAATACAAATGTAAAAAATGTTTTTCATATATTATCGGAAATATGTAATTAAGAATAAAAAAAATTGAGTATAAAAATAATTTTATTCAGAAAAAACTCTTTGCATAATGATATCGGATATATAAGAAGCCAATTCTTCTACAGATATGAAACAATCATTAAGTATCCAATCTGTAAGAACTGATATGAATGCACCAGAATAAAAACTAACCATAACCCTTATAACATTCTCTTTATTAGGGCGAATAGTCTTAAAATCTTTTATACCTTCTATTACATAAGAAGCCAAATATTCTCTTAATATGTTTGCAACACTTCCGTCTTTATTATTCTGAAATATTATTTTCAAATATTTCCTATTCAAATAAAAATACTGAAGTATTTTTTCCATTATATCTACATGAGAATCTTTTAATTTATTTTCTATCTTATATCTTTTCAAATCTTCTAAAAATTTTGCCTCATATTCATCTAATTTAGATTTTAATAACTCATATTTATCATTATAATAAGTATAAAAAGTGCTTCTATGCATATTAGCTTTAGCACAAATATCAATTACCCTTATATCCTCAAATGGTTTTTCTTCTAATAAAATACCAAGAGAATCTTCAAGCAATTTTTTTGTTTTTTTTACTCTGGCATTATTTTTATTTGAACTGCTTTTCATATAAAATGTCCTAGATTTTGGTAAATAAAAAATATTAATAGACCTTCGTCTATTATATTATAATATAATAAAATGTAAACTATTTATATTTATAATTACAAATATTTTAATAAAAAATGTAAATTAATTTTATAATAAACAACAATATTATATTTATGTCTATAAAAATAGTCCTATTTAAGACTAAATCTAAAATATCTTTATAATTAATTTTATTTATTAGTAATTTTTTCTATAAAAGTATAAATTCATAATAAAATTTTATATACTATAGAGTATAATATATAACAGGAATCATATGATAATGAAAAATCTAATATACTTTTTTGCTAATAATAGAATGCTTGTAAATATCATAATATTCATTTCTATTATGATAGGTCTATATTCATACTATAACATAGACAAAGAATCTTTCCCATCAACTGATTTAGAATTAATGATTTTACAAGTTGTATACCCAGGAGCCTCTCCTTTAGATGTAGAACAAAATGCTGTTATACAAATAGAAGATCAATTAAGAACTATATCAGGAATAGATGAGTATACTTCAATAATAACTGAAAATGCAGCTATTATATTCGTGCAGTTAGATATGGAAATAGATACAAGCAAGGCTAAAGATGATATATTCAGAAAAATGCAAAGTGTTCCAGACATGGCAGAAGAAGTTGAAACTATAGAAATAACTGATATAAATCCAAAACTTACATCTATTTACAAAATAGGAGTGCATTTTAAAAAAGGATTTGAAGGAGATGAAAAAGTTTTATACGATTTCAGTAAGGAATTAGAAAGACAATTAAAATATGTTGACGGTGTTGCTGATATAACAGTTCAGGGAAGAACGGATCCTGAAGTAAAAATACTTGCTGATCCTAAAAAACTGCAGGAATATTACATTTCTCTTACAGATATAGTAAACTCACTTTCTGCAAGAAATATAAGAGCTACAAGTGGAGATTTAAAAAAGCCTATTTATATGGATTTAGAAGAAAATGAGGAAGAGAAAACAGTAGTAACAATGGGACAATTTGAAAATCCTTCAGAAGCTACTAATGTTGTTGTAAGATCTACTTTTAATGGTCAGAGAGTAAGAATACAGGATTTGGCAAAAGTAAACAGCGGTTTTGTAGAAAAATCTATATATGTAAGAATAAACAGCGTAGAAGGATATTCGCTAAGCATACAAAAAAAAGAGAATGCTGACATAGTAAAAACTACAGAAAATATAAATGCTTTTCTAAAAAATAATCAGCATTTAATACCTGAAAATGTAGAAGTTACAACTATGGGCGAAACTTCAAGAATGGTATTAGCTCTTACAAATGTATCAACTAGCAATTTAATATTCGGTTTCATTATAATATTAATAGTTCTTTTAATATTCTTAGATTTCAAAAGTGCATTATTTACAAGCATAGGTATGATAGTTGTAATATTTATCACTTTCTCATACATACATTTTTCTGATTTAACTTTCAATATAATATCACTAGCGGGAATAATTACTGTTATAGGTATGGTTGTTGATAATAGTATAGTGGTATGCGAAAACATATACGATTTTCAAAAGGCTGGTAAGACAGGACTAGAAGGAACAGTTGAAGCGGTAAAAGATGTAGTAAGCCCTATAATGGTTGCTACTATGACTACTGTTGTAGCTTTTATGCCTATGCTTCTTACTAAAGATGTTGTAGGTAAACTAATAGCACCTTTTCCTAAAGTGGTTATGGTGGCATTAATTGCTAGTTTATTTCAGGCTATATTTTTGCTTCCTAATAATCTGCAAGATAAAACTAAGAAAAACTTTAAACTTTTTAAAAATATTAAAAATCCTCTGGACTTTGATAAAGAAAAATTATTCAATGCTATGAAAAATCCTTTTAATAAAGCATTAAAAATTTTATTAAAATTCAGATATTTAGTAGTTTTATTTTTTATAGTTCTTTTAATATTTTCATTCTTTTTGGCCAAAGATAGTTTGCAGAAATTTATACTTATATACGATACAAGTTCAGATAGTATAATGATAAATATTGACTCTGGAATAGGGAACTCTATAAAGAATACAATGAAGTATGTTGAGCAAATAGAAAATGTTATATATAAATCTGTTGATGCTGAAAACTTAATAGCAGTTAATAGCATTGTTGGAAAACAGGTTAATCAAAATATCGTTGATATTTCAGAAGAATCGGCAAATTTGGCTGGAATTACAGTTTATCTTATACCATCTACAGAAAGAAAAAAAACGGCTTATGATATAATGGACGATATAAATAGAGAATTAGAAAAAACAAGTTTAAGAAAAGAATTAGATGCTTTGATGGTATCAGTAAAACTTCCTATGGATCCGGGGAAAGCCGTAGATATAAAGATAGTAGGAAATGATTTAAATCAAACTAGAAAAGTAAGAGATGAAGTAAAAGCATATTTGCTTAGTCTTAGCGGAGTCATAAACTATTATGATGATGATAAGGCAGGTAAAAATGAATTAAGAGTATTATTTGATTATGATGAGATAGCACAGCTTGGAATGAATGTAGCTAATGTAGCAAATGAACTTAGAACAGCATATAGCGGTGCAGTTGCAACTTCAATACAGGAGCTTGATTATAAATTAGACTTCAGAGTTCAGCTTGACAGAGATTATATATTTGATACTAATGTATTAAATAATTTAGTAATACCCAATACATACAGCCGATTACTTTATTTAAAAAATGTTGCAAATATTATCGAAACTAATGGCGTATCATCAATTAGGCATTATAACGGACAAAGATGCATTACTATCAATGCAGATTTAGTTCAGGGACAAAACACATCTATACAAGTAATGTTTGCTATACAGAATAAATTTAAAGACATAAGTCAAAGATATCCCGGTGTTATAATAGGTTTTGGAGGAGAGGCAGATCAGACGGTAGGAGCTTTAGACGGACTTGCAATTACACTTCTTATAGCAATAGTTTTAATATACTTAATATTATTACTTCAATTTAAAAAATTTGCTCAGCCTTTAATGATAATGTTTTTAATACCTTTTACATTAACAGGAGTATTCATAGCATTTTATCTTCATGGTATGCCTATGTCATTTATAGGTTTTATAGGTATTGTAGGGTTATGCGGTGTACTTGTTAATGATGGTATCATAATGATAGACTTGATAAACAAAATAATAGAATCCGGTAAAAGCAATCCTGATGCATTGAATAATCCTAAAAAGTTTGCATTTGACTCAATAGTAGAAGGAGCTACTCAAAGACTTCTTCCAATATTTTTAACTACAGTAACTACAGTTGGAGGATTGATGCCTACTGTTTATGGTATAGGAGGAGATGCTGATTTGATAGTGCCTATAGTTATGAGTTTAGCTTATGGGCTTATATTCTCAACATTAATAACATTGATATTTTTACCTTGCGTATTTATGATAGCTGTAGATTTGAAGCTTATAAAATTAAAATAATTTTTTTAGTAACTTTAGCTATTATATTAAATATGTTTTATATAAAGTTTTTTAACTGAGGTATGTATACCATATCTGCAGTTTTAAATCAATTATATTGAAACTTTATCCATTTACCACTCAAATATCTTAATGTAAATATTATAGCCTTTACTATCCAATCAAAGAACATTGCTATCCAAGTACCAATCATACCCATTTTGAAATATAATGCAAATACATAAGCCAACACTATTCTGCATAATACCATTGAAACTGAAGCAACTATCATAGGAAACTTAGCATCTCCTGAAGCTCTGAATACCACAGGCAAAGAATATCCTAATGGCCATATAATCATCATAATAGCATGATACCATGATAATTGATAAGTATATACTGAAGCCTCAGCAGATAAATTATATATATTAAGTATTATAGGCAAAATTGAAAGCATAACAGCACTAGTTATAGTTTGAGATACATAAATAATAGCTATTATTTTTTTGGTATAATATTTAGTTTGATTATAATCTCCGGCACCTACGCATTGGGATATAACAGTTGTAAGTCCCAATCCTATAGCCATACCCGGAAGCACCTCTAAACTAGCTATAAGAGTAGAAACAGAATTGGCTGCTATTGATGCTGTACCAAATGTAGATATTAAACTAAGTATCAATAATCTTCCTAAATAAAACATTCCGTTTTCTATACCATAAGGTATTCCTACAGATAATATTCTTTTTATAGTTTGAATATCCATTTTATATATGATTTTATTTTTTATATATATAAGATTCTTTTTATTTAATCCTAAAATTATAATTATTAATGCTGAACCTATTCTGCTAATCAATGTAGATATTGCAGCTCCTGCTATACCCATTTTAAATACATAAATTAAAACAGCATTTCCTACAACATTTAATATATTCATAGATATCATAATCTTCATTGATATTTTTGAATTTCCCATAGTTCTAAACATAGAAGCTCCGCCATTATAAACAGCTAAAAATGGTATTGAAGCTGCCGCTATCATCATATAAATATTTGCCTCATTTCTAACTTCATCTGTAATACTTCCGAATAATGCTCCAAATAAAGAATCTTTAAATAAATATATAATTAATGTTAAAGCCATAGAAAATAATAATAAAAACCTTATAAGCTGATTAATGGAATCATTTGCTTTTTCTATATTCTTAGCACCTATATATTGTCCGCTGGCAACAGTACCTCCCGAAGCAATAGCAGCAAATATACTTATAAGAAATGCTATTACAAAATCAACCAAAAATACAGCAGATACAGCAGATTCCCCTACACTAGAAACCATCAAAGAATCTATAAGTCCAACTAGATATTCTAAAAATACCTCTATAATAAGAGGGACAAATAATTTTATAAGATATTTATTAGAAAACATATAATTAGTTTTCATATTACTATTAAAATCAGAATAAATTATTTCGCTCATTTTACAGTCCTCAAAAAATTTATTTAATTATTTTTCTAATTAGATAATAAAATATTTAATTCTATCTTGTATGCTTCCTCATAATTTTTTATCTTTAATTTCTACTTTATTCCAAACATATCTCAATATTATATCTTCAAAACAATCTAAAATACTCTGAAAACATCAATAGTTCTGAACATTTCTTTTTTATTATTTTTAATTTACAAATATTTAGTATTAAAAATTAATAGCATAATGAATCAGAATTTTATCATTTTCTTGCAGCAGCTAATATCATTAATATTCTTTTACTCATTTTTTATAAACTTCATTTTATCTTATTAATTTCAAAAGCATTATAGCATTAGAGTACACTCCAATGTCAAATGATTTTTGATAGTTTTTTATAAAAATATATTATGATAAAATAATTAATTATAATAATCATATATAGAAATATAATTAACATAATGTTGCAATCAGAATACAATTTATAAGTAAATAAAATATATATAAATGATAAATATCTTTTAAAACTAAATTAATTAAATATTATTAAACTTAGGCTTGGCGTATAAAGAATTATTTACTAATAAAAAATTAAATAATACAATAACTAATTTTGTAATCTAATTTTCTTAAAGTAAGTATTATTAATATCATAACTTATTTTTTAATTTTTCTAAAAAGATTTTTGAGGCTTTTGAGAATACTTGATTTTTCTTCCATATTATGCTTGACTCTACATATAATTTTGGTTTTAAAGGTATAAAGCATAAATCACTTTCACTTATAGTATTTATAAGTTTATCTATAGTAATAACATAACCTATACCCTCTTCAACCATAACAGCGGCATTATATATAAGGTTATAAGTTAAAACTATATTTAACTTATCTATATCTTCACCAATCCAATTATAAAATTTATTACTTTCTGACTTATTCTTAAAAAATCTTTTAGGGCATATTATTGGAATATTTAATAAATCCTCTTTAGTTATAAACTTCTTCTTAGATAAATGAGAATCTTTTTTCATTAATAAACCGTATAATTCTTTATAAGGCATCTCTATGTAATCATATTTAGATTTATCAAAACTGCCTATTAATAATCCAAAATCAGCAAGACCTCTGTCTAGTTTCTCTGTGATATCAGAATATACTCCGCTGTAAATATGATATATTATATTAGGATACAACTCTCTTAATTCCTTTATAATATCAGCTATAATTTTTATATAATATGTCTCTCCGCTTCCTATATAAATGTCTCCTTCTATTACATCTTCAGAAGACTTAAACTCCATTTTAGTTTTTTCCATTAAATCAATTATCTCTTCTGCTCTTTTTTTTAAAAGCACTCCGTCGGCTGTAAGTTTTATACTGTAATTGCTTCTTATAAAAAGTTTTTTGCCTATCTCTTTTTCTAAATTATTTATTTGCCTTGACAGATTTGGCTGAGTAAGATTGAGAGAATTAGCAGCTTTTGTAATGCTTCCCTCTCTGGCTGAAGTTAGAAAATATTTTAAAGACTTTATATCCATAAATTAATATTCCAATAATTATTTTTTAACCATCATATCATAGATAACAATATTTAGTAATACTTTTTTATTATAACTAATTATAAGATATAAGTATTTGATATATTAGTGTACATACATTAAAATAGCCTCATAATTAAGAATAAGGAGTGCATTATGACAATATCAGAAGTAAGCCAATTAACAGGACTATCAAAAGACACTTTAAGATACTATGAAAAAATAGGTGTAATACCTGAAATAGGAAGAAGCAAAAGCGGAATTAGAAACTATAGCGAATATAACTTAAAATGTATAGAGTTCTCAAAATCTATGCGTGATTTAGGCATATCAATAGACTCCATTATAAAATATATTAAGCTATACAAAAAAGGAAAAAATACAATAAATGAAAGAAAGTCAATACTTATCAATGAAAGAGACTTAATGCAAATACATTTTAATGATTTAAAAATAAAATTAGAAAAATTAAATCAAAAACTTGAAGAGAAAGATTTTTTTAATTAAATAAAAAATATTAAATGATATTTTAAATTATAAAAAATTTAATTCATGATAATTACATATTGACATTGGAGCGAACTCTAATGCTATAATCACAAAATATTTTTACAAACAAGGAGAGAAAATGAAAAAATATTTACTAATTACTTTTACTTTATCAATAATATTTACTGCTGTATCCTGTAATGCAAGAAGTAAAGAGGCTTCAAACGGCTATGAATATGCAAAATCGCCAATAGAAACAGTATTGATAAAAAACGGAGAAGGTCAGAAATCTAAAGGTTTAGCAGACTATTTTACAGGAGATGTTGAAGTTGAAAGTATAACAGCACCTAATGAAACATCTAAATTCTCAGTAGCTTATGTTACATTTCAGGCAGGAGCAAGAAGTGCATGGCATACTCACCCAGCAGGACAGCATTTAATAGTTGTTGAAGGTATAGGACCTTACTCAGGAAGAGGGAAAACCTATTCAGGAGTTTAGAGCAGGAGATATTTTATACTGCCATTCAAATGTTAAACATTGGCATGGGGCTTCTCCAAATTCACCTATGAAACATATTGCTATAACAGGCGATTCTAACGGAAACAATGTTACTTGGATGGAACATGTTACTGATTAAGAATATTACAGCTATACTAATCAATAATATACAAATAAATGATTAAATACTTTTACTAGAGATTTATTTATGAAAAATACTATTACACAAATCAAAAAAGTAAAATTAAGTATTAGGAGAAATGCAAAATGAAAAATACTTTAAAATTAAGTTTATCAATATTTTTATTAATGACAATATTATCTTGTCAGGCAAATAACAATAATACAAATAATAATGGAGGAAATCTAAATATGACAGAAAAAGCAAACAATAAATATAATGAATTATTTAAAAGAGAGGCAGCTTCTACAAAACCTAATGATGAAGAATTAGAAAGTATATTCAATAACTTTTTATACGGCGAAGTTTATAATCATGGCTCATTGGATGCAAAATCAAGAGAGCTTGTAACATTAGTTTCTTTAACAGCTTCGCAAGGCACGGACATGATAAAAGATCATGTAGAAATAGCTTTGAATGTTGAAGTTACACCTATAGAAATAAAAGAGGCATTATATCAATGTTCTCCTTATGTAGGTTTTCCAAGAATATTTGCAGCTTTAGAAAAAGCAAATGAAGTTTTTAAAGCAAAAAATATATCACTTCCTATAGAAAGTCAATCAACTGTTACAGAAGAAACGAGATTTGACAAAGGATTAGAAACTCAGATAAGCATATTTGGAAATGCAATACTTACTGCTCATTCAAATGCGGCTCCTAATCAAAAACATATTCAAAATTATTTGTCAGCTAACTGTTTCGGAGATTTTTATACTAGAACAGGTTTGGATTTAAAAACAAGAGAGCTTTTAACATTTATAATGATAATATCTTTGGGAGGTGCTGAACCTCAGGCTATAGCACATGCAAATGCTAATATAGCTATGGGAAATACAAAAGATATGATGATAGAAGCTGTAACTCAATGCCTTCCTTATATAGGATACCCGAGAACATTGAATGCTATAACTGTAATTAACAATATACAATAATAATAAACAAGAATAATACTTATTATATCCATTGATAATAATATAAATAAAAAATGCAAAATAACTATACATTTTTTATAAAAGCTAATGAAAAAATTAATTATAAGGAGAGTTTAAATATGAGAAAAATTATCAAAACAATATTAGTATATGCACTTCTTTCAAGCACATTATTAATGGGAGGTTTATACGCTCAAAGCTCAAAAACTTTAATAGTATATTTCTCTTGGAGCGGTAACACTAGAACAGCTGCCAATATGATAAAGAAAATGACTCAGGCAGATATATTTGAGGTAAAAACTGCAGAAAGCTACCCTACTGATTATAATGATACTATAAATCAGGCAAGAGATGAATTAAATAATAATGTTTTACCTAGATTAAGTGCTAATATTAATAATTTGGCAGACTATGACACTGTAATATTATGTTACCCTAATTGGTGGGGTACTATTCCTCAGGCAGTAAAACAATTATTACAAACTCATAATTTCAGCGGTAAAAAAATAGCTCCTTTATGCACACATGGCGGAGGCGGTATGGGAAGAAGTTTAAGCGATATAAAAACTTTATGCCCTAACTCTGATATATTAAATCATTTAAGTATATCTGGAAGAAGTGTTACTGGCTCAGAAAATAATATAAGAACATGGCTTCAAAATATAAATATACTATAAAAATTATAAACTTGCTTTCAGTTGATAAATTAGTAAATATTTTCTAATTGAAAGCAAGTAAAAAATAAATAATAATAAAATTAATTACGGAGTTTATATATTATGAAAAAAATTAGTATAATTATGTTTTTTATATTTTTTAGTTTGTGTAATGCTCAAGAAAATACAAAAATCAAAATTACTGTAAACAATCAAGTATTGGAAGGAGTTATTTATGATACAGAACTATCAAAAGAGATAATGAATATATTTCCAATTACTGTTTCTATGGTAGGCTACGGCAGCAGAGAATATTACGGCTCAATAGAATACAGACCAAAAAATATAACAAAAGGACAATTAAATTTCCAAAATGGAGATATAACATACTGTGCCAGAAATAATTCACTAGCAATATTCTACTCACAGTCATCTAATCCTAATCTTACTATGGAAGTTATACCAATTGGAAAAGTTACATCAGACTTAAGTATTTTTCATGATTTATATAACAACGGAGAAAGAATAGCAGATATAACTTTTAGTTTATACTGAAAATTTTTAAGTTTGTAAAAAATATAGAAATTAATTTTATTATAAAAGGAGTGTACATGAAAAAATATATTATTATAATAATTTTTCTAGTGTTTACATGCTTAGGGTATGCAGAGAATTCAAAAATTCTTATTGTTTATTTTTCAAGAGTAGGAAACACTTTATTTAAAGATAATATAGACGCCTCAACTTCAGCAAGCATTATCGCAAATAATAACAGAGTAGGTACTACAGAATATGCTGCTAATATAATAAAAAATGAATTAAATGCTGATATTAGATTAATAGAAACAATTGATAAATACACTGATAACTTTGACGATTTAGTTGATAAAAATCATGAAGAAATGCGTAACAATTATTTTCCAAAAATAAAGCCGTTGAATATTGATATAAACAAATATGATACCGTTTTTATAGGATATCCTGTATGGGCTAATGATGTACCAATGGCAGTGCGTTCATTTATTAGAAATTATAATTTATCATCAAAAACTATAGTACCATTTTGTACTCATGACGGATACGGTGCTGGAAGATCATATAATACTATTAGAAACATGATAAAAAATGCCAATATATTAAATGGCTTGGCATTAGACTCTTCTAATATACAATCTGAAGACGGCAGAATAAAATCTTGGATAAGAGAATTAAATTTAAAAAAATAGACAGCAGATACCATTTTGTTAATAAAACTTTTTTTGAAGCCGCTTATTAAATTAAATACTTACCAAAAATAATAAGCGGCATAAAAATAATAAAAGGAGATTATATGAAAAATTTAATATTTTTACTTTTATTAATTATAATATCATGCGGTAATAGTAATAATTCTAATTATATAGAAAATACAAATGATAATAATTATAATACTCAAAATAATTATGTTAATATTAACTACACTCAGAGCAATTCAAAAATATTAATAGCATATTTCACTTGGGCAGACAATACTGTAGTAGAAGATCCTTCATCTATAGATCCAGATGCTGAAACTTCTGCAAGCGTACTTCCTATTGGAAATGCTGCATTAATTGCAGGCTGGATACAGGAAGAAACAGGAGGAGATTTATTTAGTATAAAAACACAAAATAAATATTCAAGCGATTATGATGAATGTCTTAATCAGGCTAGAAAAGAAAGGGATAACAATGAAAGACCAATACTTACTGAAAAAATTAATAATATAGGAGATTATGATATTATATTTTTAGGTTTTCCTAATTGGTGGTACACTTGCCCAATGGCTATTTTTACATTCATTGAAAGCTATGATTTATCTGGAAAAACTATAATACCATTTTGTACGCATGGAACAGGAGGGCTTTCAAGAACAATAAGAGATTTGAGAAACTTACTTCCAGATGACTGCAAAGTATTAGAGCCTATAGGAATATACAGACCAGAGGTGAAAACATCAAAAAATAAAATTTTAGATTGGCTTAGAAAGTTGGATTATTAATAGACTTGTTTCAAAAGTACTTTATAAGATTATATATAAAATTTTGATAATTTATAAATTATCAAAGTAATGTTTTATATGTTCTATAACTTATTATTTTAGTATATAAATATACAGTCATTTTGCTTCTCGCCGTAGGCGTACTTCGTATGGGTCACCACCGAGTAGGTGCCTAAACGGCAAAAGAAGTGGGGTCTGGGGCAAAGCCCCAGTTATAAAAATAAAAATACTAAAAATTAAAATAGTATAAATATTTCTTAATTTGGTTTTGAAACAAGTCTAATAAATCATGATGAATATAATTATAACAATATAGAAGGAGTAAAAATATATATGACTAAAAAAATAATAAAAATAACCGTAGACATAATAATGACTTTACTATTTTTTATTTTGATGGCATATCATTTTACTGGAGATGCCGTACATGAATATTTGGGTTTTCTCCTATTTATATTTTTTATACTTCATCATATACTTAATTTTAATTGGTATAAAAACTTGCCTAAAGGAAAATATAATTTTAATAGGGTTTTAAGTACATTTATTAATACTATGCTTTTTTTATGTATGATAGGATTAATGATAAGCGGAATACTATTTTCTCAAAGGGTGCTTGGATTTTTAAATATTCATAATAGCGGAATGTTCACAAGACGCCTTCATATGATTTCAAGCTCTTGGGGATTTATATTTATGTCGGCACATTTGGGAATGCATTGGGGTATGTTTATCAATATGAGTAAGAAGTTTATCAATATAAAAAAACAAATAGCATTAATAATAGCTTCATTAATTGCTGTATATGGTATTATTTCATTTATAAAAAGAGAATTATATAATAAAATGTTTTTGCTTGTAGAGTTTGCTTTTTTTAATTATGAAGAGCCTGTAATACTTTTCTTTATGGATTATTTATCTATAATGGGTTTGTTTATATTTATAAGCTACTATTTACCAAAAATAAAAATTAGAAGAAATAATAATATTTAAAAATAATATAATAATAGAGAATTAATATATCAAAAAGGAGAAAAACAAAATGAAAACACTTATAATTTTTTCACATACCTATTGGAATGATTCTAAAGTTAATCGTAAACTATTAGAATCAATAAAAGATTTCAAAGATATTACAATTCATAATTTAAATGAAATATATAAAGATAATAAAATAAGTAAAGACAATGTGAAGTCGGAAATATCTTTATTAAAAGAACATGAAAAAATAATATTTCAATTTCCATTATTTTGGTTCAGCACTCCAAGTCTATTGAAAGAATGGGAAGATACTGTTTTAACCGACATACTTTATGGAAGCGAAAGTAAATGTTTAGAAGGCAAAACTTTTCAAATAATTACTACTGCAGGAGGAGAAAAATCTTTTTATGATTCTTTGGAGTTTGGTATCAATACTATACTATCTCCTATAAACACAACATTTAAATATTTGGGATTAAAAATAGAAAATCCATATTGCATATATCAAGCTAATGCTGATAATTTGAACTTAAATGAATATCATAAGTATTTAAGATAAATATTTAACTAAAACAATGAACTTATTTCATAATTAAACTTTATTTATAGCTGCCATACGGAAGCAGACAAAGAGCAGTTCTATGGCAGCTACTATTTTATAATACATAATGAATACCATTAGTTATCAAATGCTAATTAAGAATCATATACAGTTATAATATACGAAAAATCTATATTTTATACCAAATATAAAACATGATTGTTATGGGTTAATAATAATTTTGCCACTTGGCTTTCACCGTAAATCTACTTGGGTATTGTTATTTTGAAGAAGCACTCAGATTACAATACGCTAAAAAAGAAAGCAAAAAATTGATAAACTAAAATTTTAGTATATAAAAAGAATTAAAATATATATGATAAACTTAATTGATAATAAAAATATTGTTTAAAACATTCATTAATTAAATTTTTTATTCTAATTTATTAATTAGTCATACATTTTTATCAATAAATACTATTATATATTATCCATATTGAAATTAAGCCAATATCCTAATTCTTTGAATGATGCTTTTTCATTATCATTAAATTGTATATCAGTATTTTTATATTTTAAAATTATCTTATAAAAGATATTTTCAAATGTATTTCTGTCTATAGGCATATCATTATTTGATAAAAACTTAACATCTTTAAGTACATCATATATTGTTTCAGGATTTCCTATTTCATATAATGTATTCAAAGCATTTTTTATATTATCACCTATTAAGCTGGATATTCCGCTGTTTGATATAAATATTCCTGCACTTCTTGCATCTTTTAAATTTTCTGATACTTCATCATAAGCATCTCTTCCCCTATTTATGATTTTTTCTCTAAGTATAGGAGATGCCATAGCTCCCATTATTCTTCTATAATCATAATCAGGAGTAATGCTATTCAAATTGAAGTATGTAAAAAGTTTTCTATATTCAGGATATATTTCATGCATTAAATGATCTAATTTTTTAATATCGCTTTCAAATAAACTGTCAGCTAATTTATCTCTTATATCTGAATTTAAATCTCTTAAATACATTGTATAAACAGAAGAGTTATCTAACTTATCATAATATTCTGATATTTGTATTTGATTTTTAAATTCATGATTTTCACTTGATGTATTAACTCTAAAATATATATCTGCCGCTATATTATCTATTAATATACCTTCTATAATATTATTTTCTATCTTAGTTGTTTTTATTTCATGCTTAAAGATATTTATATTTATATCTCTATATTCGCTTGATATAAGGTTAAAGATAAAATAATTAATAACATAAAGTTTTGTGAATACATCAGCTTTTGCTTCTTTTTCATAGAAATATCTGGCACTATGATGTTCTGGTTTATTGCTTATAGACTTCTCTAGTGTTTTTAAAAACTCTTCATAAGCTTCATTAACAAAGTCAAGATTTTTATCTTTTACTAACAATCTTGCATAATGGAAAGACTGTTCAGCATACTGCATATTTTTTATAGGTTCTAGTCTTGATACATCTTCAAAGAACCAGCCGCAAGATGTGTATGAGAATAATGAATATTTATAAGATTCCATTAAAAATACGAATTCTTTAAATGATATATATTTGCTGCATATCTCATATAAATCCCTAGCATCTAAATCATTATATATCGCTCGTACATATTCTTCTCTCAAAGAGTTTCTAGTTTCATCAGTAAAGTTTAAAAATGTTTTAAATAACTTATCCTGCATTTTTCTAAGTATATCAAAGGCATCTCTTAAAGGACCTCTCCAAGATAAGTCAAGTCCGTCCCAGCCGCCGCAGCCGCAATTACTTCTCCACCTTTCTACACCATGTGAACAGCTCCAAGAAGTACCTCTTGCCCCTGTGCCTTCATGAAGTATAACTTCTTCTGTAGGAGGATACATATTTAAATAATGTTCATAATTAGTAGGCGTAATATTATCATAATGAACATTCTCTTTGAAATACCTTGCCAAACACATATCCGCAAAAGGTTCATGATGCCCATAGCTTTCTCCGTCAGTTGCTATATTTACAAGTCTTCTTTCGCCGTAAGCATTTCTTATTCTTTCAGCAAGCTTATCAGATGAAGTAAGCAAATGTTCAAAAGCTATAGCCTGAGATATATAAGGATCATAAAAAAATACTATAATTCTTTTACCATTATGTCCGTATAACCAATATGGCTTAGAAGTATCTATTTTTCCTCCGGATACATCTAATGTTGTTATATTTTTTACATAGTGAGCCTGATATGGTGAAAGTATTGTAAACTTTACTCCGCAGTCATATAAAGCATCAACTACATCTAAATTTATAGCAGTTTCAGAAAGCCACATACCGCTTGATTTTCTTCCGAAATATTTTTCAAAGTTATATAACCCCCATTTTATCTGCACTCTCATATCTTCTTTTTTAGCAAGCGGAAGTATTATATGATTATATACTTGGGCAATTGCATTTCCGTATCCGATTCTTTCTATACTTTTTTTATCAGCTTCTATTATTCTTGCTAATAAATCTTTTCTTGTTTTTGCTATGTAATCTATAAGCGTAGGTCCGAAATTGAAACTTATATATTCATAGTTATTAGACATATCTATAATTCTTCCATATCCGTCTAATATTCTTGAATATGCATTAGGACTATAACATTCATTTGTTATTCTTTCATTCCAATCATGCGCGGGGGATGCACTTGCCTCTTTTTGTATTTCACCTAAAAAAGGATTTTCTCTTGGCGGCTGATAAAAATGACCGTGCAATATCAAGTATCTCATACTATGTCCTAATATTATGGAATAAAATATTTTATGATTATAAATATTTTATATTTAATTGCAAGATTTTTTTACATGAAATTATAGTATTTTTTTATATAAAATTTTGTATGTAAATAAATACTTGACTTTTAATTATAGTCTCATATAATATAAAATATATTCTTTTTTGTAACTCATTTTTAAGGAGATAGTTAATGTACAGAGTAGCATCCTTTATCTTTTTATTTTTATTGACATTAAGCACTTTTACTTATGCTGTAGATAAAAAATATATACCAAATAATGTTGATAGTGTATTTTCTATTAATTCAGCAACTATGGCAGAAAAAGGAGAAATTAATCTGCAGGATATTTTCAATAAATTTTTTATGCAGAAATACGCTGACAGATATTTAGAGTACAGAGATGATGCTTTTGTTGCTGAGGTTATGACTAATAGATTAAATGATTATATAGATTTCTCTAAAACTTCAAGAATTGTTTTTTTTAATGGATATCAGCAAATGACATTGCTTTTTGATGTTAAAGATATTACTGAGTTAGATAAACTTATGATAAAAATGGCTAGTCAGGAAGATAAATTAGTTTCAGTTGCTGAAAATGCTGCTTACAGATATTTAGCATTAGATGAATATAACTTAATTTCATGGAATAAAGAAATATTTTCTGTTACATTAAAACTTAAAGATAATTATTGGTACAATGAAGAATTAAATAAAGAAGATATTACTAATATAGCTAATTATGTATTTATTAACAATACTCCTTTGGAAGATGAAAAATTTTTGGCTTTAGAAAATGAAACTAATGATTCTTATATTTGGGCTAATTTATCTATATTAGCTGATGAAAATTCTGATTTTGCTAAGTTTTTATTTGGAAGAAGCTATGATGGAATACCTAAAGATGCTTACAAAGGGGCTATCATTACTACAAAAATAAATTTCAATAACGGCGATGCTCAGATTCTACTTGACAGCTATACTCCTAATTATCCTTATGACAGTTCATTACTTAAAAAAGAATTAGCTGATAATATATATTCATTTGTTAATGGTGAAAATAATTACGGATTCTTATCATTAGCATTCAATAGTAAAGAATTAGCTAATTATCTTAAAAATATCATGGGAGATTTAAAAAATCTTCCTCTTAGCGAAGAATTAAAAACACTAGAGGATAATGGAATAGATACTTATAAACTTATAGAACTTTTAGGCGGAGATATATTTGTATCTGTTTGGGACGACCCTAATGCAAATGATGATGAATCCCCTGCTTTATTGATTTCTGCTTCTATAACTGATACTGATACAGTTAAGATAATATTACAGGCATTTTCTGAAGATGTTACTGATGATATTTATACAGTTGGCGGTTATTCATGCTATATAAAAGATTCTATATTATATATCTCTGATAATTCTAATGCTATAGATTCAATAATTAATGATGAGAAACCAGCCACAGCATTATCTGCTGATAAAATTAATATAGCTAAAAATAATACTATGGCTTTATATTTGGAGTTCAATTCTAATTTATCATTATACGGCATAGGAGATGAATATACTGAAACTTTTGAATCAGTTTATTTGACTTCAAATATATTAGAAAGCAATCATACTCAGATGCTTTTAAAAGTTAATACTAGAGACAAAGAAAAAAATTCTCTTTATATAATAAGATCTTTTCTTGGATTATAATATTTATATAAATGAGATTAGATGAATATGTGCATAGTAAAGGCTATACAGAAAGCAGATCTAAAGCGCAGGATATAATACTTGCAGGCTGTGTATTTGTTAATGGTGTGAAGGTAACTTCTAAGGCTCATAAAATAAAGGATACTGATAATATAGAAGTTATACAGAACATAAAATATGTATCAAGAGCCGGGCAAAAGTTAGAAAAAGCATTTACAGAATTCGGCATATCTGTAGAAAATAAAACATGTTTAGATATTGGTGCTTCTACAGGAGGTTTTACAGATTGCCTGCTTAAGCATGGTGCTAAAAAGGTTTATGCTCTTGATGTGGGTCATAATCAGCTAGTTTATAAACTTCGTAATGATAATAGAGTAATATCCATAGAAGATTTTAATGCTAAAGATATAAAAAGAGAAATGTTTAATGATGAGATCCCATCTATAGTGGTGAGTGATGTTTCTTTTATATCAATATCAAAAATAGCTCCTATTATATTTAAAGAATTAAATAATTTGGAATTCTGGGTAACTTTGATAAAGCCTCAATTTGAAGCCGAAAAAGGAGAAGTATCTAAAGGCGGTATAATAAGAGACGATCTGCTTAGAGAAAAAATATTAAACAATGCTATTTCAAGGATCACCGAAATAGGATTTAAGGAAGTCAATAGGACTGTTTCACCTATAAAAGGGGCTAAAGGCAATATAGAATACTTAGCTCATTTTATTATTTAATCATTCTCTATTCTATGTGTGTTTCTCTGTTTATATATTTCATATTCTTTATAGAAACTTTCTATATCATTTACTATTAAATATCCTTCATCTGATATATCTAATGATTTGATTTTTAATATTTCATCTTCTATATTCTTTTTATATTCTATTCCTATCATGGAACAAATATCATTTATATTATATTGGAATTTTATTTTATTTATATTTTTAAATAGAAGTTCTGTTTTTATCAATGCTTCTATTATTATTACAAATTTACTTACAACCTTATTGGCATTAAAAGATCTTATTCTAGAAATAGTACTGTATATTCTCATACTCATCATTTTTACAAAGTATAATCTAAGATTCCTATCAGACTGCACCAAATTCATAGCATCTTCTTTTTTTACTAACTGAATAATAGAATCTTCTAAAACTATAGCTGTAGTTGAAAGATATTTATTATTTTTAGAAATCGGCGCATATCCGTTTAGCACATCATTAGTAGATAATACTCTTCTAGTTACCTGTTTAGAATCAAATATATTATATACTCCAATTTTTCCATACTTTATTATATAAAGATAATCTTTGCTTTGAAGCTCTGTATATAAACAATATCCTTTTTTATATTTATATATGTTAGCCTCTATGTTTTCAGGCTCTTCTATTGGTTTTAGATTTTTATATAAATTATCAAGCTCTTCTTTTCTTTCTTCATCATCAGGGTAAAGTTCAATATATTTTCTGTACAATTTATATGAAGCATCAAAAAATCCATTATTAATATATATTTTACACATTTCCATAATATTAAGATTTAAAGATTTACTATGACTATTATGATACGGATTATTTTCTTTATGCAAAAAGTAATAATATCTATTAAGCCATCTTTCTATATTAATTATAAGATAATCATATATTTTATTTATAAGGCTTATATTATTTATTTTTTCTATTTCATTAATATTCATTTCTATTACTTCTGTATCTTCTAATGCTTTTACTGTAGAGAAATAAGGTTCATTTAAAACTGCATTGAATAATCCTATAATTTCACCTTCTTTATATTCCACAGTATAATTATCAGCGAAGTAACTATATACTACTACTTTTCCTTTTTTTATTATATAAAAAGTATATTTAGGTTCCTGGCCTTCTATAAATACTGTAGCAGATTTATTAAAATTTATACTTTTGTACTTTAACATAAATAATCCCTATATTGTTTGTAAATATTTTAATACATTTGTAGTGTATGTCAATAATTATTTTTTTGATATTCATAGTATTCTTGAAAAAAATCATTAATATTGTCAATTCTTATATATTTATCATTTACTATTTCTAAAGATTTTATCTCTTTTAAATTATTAATAATATCATTTATTTCTAAATTTAGAGAATTTTGTATATCATAGATAGTATAGCTTAATATAGTTGTGTTTATGTCCTCAAATAAAGTTTCTATTTTAAGCAAAGCTGATATAAATATGAATAATTTTAAAATAGTATTTTTTTCTTCTATTGCTTTTATCCTAGATAAAATATTTATTACTTTCATTGACATCATTTTCACATGGCAGCTTCTAAAATGCTTATCTTTTATCAGCATTTCTACATATTCTTCTATAGTTACTATTTTTACATAAGATTCTTCTAAAGCAATAGCTGAAGTTAATAAAGGCTTATATTCTAATTTTGGTTCATATCCATCAAGAACATAATTTTTTTTGTATATATCTTTAAGCAGAAGTTTACCATTTATGATATTATATATCCCTATTCTTCCAGATAATATTATATATAAATAATTGCTTGCTTTAAACTCTGTAAATAAAGAGCTTCCTTTTTTATATAAAAATATATTTGAAGTAAATATACTTGGATCATTAGGCTTAGGAAGTTTTGATAATTCTTTTTTTGTAGATTCTATATCATCTTTATCTTCTAATGTATCTATATAGTTTTCATATAATCTATAGGCAGTATCAGGGAATTCATTTTTTATATATATTTCTGCCATAGTAAATATATTTTCTTTATAATATAAATCTACTTTGTTTTTTACTAAATTTATATAATAACGGGAAAGCCAAGTTTCTAATGTAGTATTAAAATAATTATATATTGTTTTTATTAAATCATTATTTGTGATATTGTTTATATCTGATAATGATAACTCTAAAACTTCAACATCTTCTTCAGCTTTCATACTTACACTATATGGCTCTCCTGCAGCTAAATTTACTAATCCTATGATATGTCCAACTTTATATTCTTTATTATAATTATCAGAATTTATTGCATAAGAGACTGCTTTACCTTTTGTTATTATATAAAAATAATCTTTTGGAAAATTTCCTTCCTCATATATAAAAGAAGACTTTGAGAATTTTATAGTTTTGTAATTATTCATGTTTTATTATTATGTATTTTAATATTTGTAGCACTATTAATGGCTGAATTATACTATATGATATAATTATGTCAACCAAAAAATAATTATAATATTCTTTGAAAAAATTATATAATTATGAATTATTATATTTGGTATAAAAATTAATTTGTATAATTTTCATATTCTTTGAAATACTTATCTGTATTTGTAATTATAATATAATTAAAACTGTCAATTTCTAAATATTCTATATTTTTTAATGCATTTATTATTTCATTTATATCCGCATTATAGTGCATCATATTTTTTATATCTTCTATTTTATAGTATAGTCTTATATATGTTTTTTCATAAAATAAAGTCTCTATTTTTAGAATAGCATATATTAACAATATTAATCTATCTTTTAATTCTGTTTTCTTTATAGATTTAATTTTTAATATTGTGCTTATAACTTTCATAGAAATCATTTTTATAATTTGGAATTTTAATTCGGAATTATCATGAAGCATTTTTATTAATTCTTCTTTAGTCATAATATCTATAATAGAATCTTCTAAAACTACAGCAGTTGTAAATAGAGTTTTATACTCAAGTGAAGGAGCATAATCATCAATAATAAATTGTGCCGGATATAGTATTCTAGTAATATAACTAGAATCTGCTATATTATATATACCAATTCTTCCTGATCTTATATAATAAACATGATTTGTAGTCTCAAGCTCATTGTATATGCAATATCCTTTATACATCTTATAAGAATTACCGCCTATATTTTCAGGCTCTTTTGATGTAATAAGCGTTTTCATAAATTCTTTAACATTATTATTAATATTATCATTATTGCTGAAAAGCTTAATATACGATGAACATAATCTATAACTAGCATCTGTAAAGCCATTATTTTTATAAATAGAAGCCATAGTTAATATTTCTTCTTTATTATAAAGGTCTATCTTATTTTTTACTATTAGAGTATAATATTTACTAACCCAAACTTCCAATATAAATGATAAATAATTTAATATTTTATTTATTAAATGTTTATTATTAATTTTATTTATATTTTCTACTTTTATCTCAAATAGTTCAGTATCCTCTATTGCCTCTACCGTAGAATAATAAGGCTCTTTTGTTATAGCGGCTATTAAACCTATAATATTTCCCATTTTATATATATATGAATTGTCGTAAAAACTATTATAAGAGATAACTTTTCCTTTTAAAATTATATAGAAACAGTCTTTAGCTATTTGAGAATTTTTTAATATAATATCGCCTTTTTTATATTTAACTAATTTGTATTTTTCCATAAATATATTCTCTCAAATATTATTTATTTTTATTAAAAAAATTATAATACTTAGAAAAATTATGTCAACAATAAAAGATTATATTATATAATTTTTGTATTATTTAAAAACAATTTCGTATAATTATGTTTATGAAAAAAATATAAAAACTTCATACAATACACAAGCAAAATATTTAATCATAACTATTGAGATATATTTGGAGTAGAATTTCTCTTTCTATACATATCATACTCGTTAAAGAAATTTTTTATATTCGGTATTATTATTCTTTCATCACTAGAAAACAATATTACTTTATTTTTATTCATTTCTGATTTTATATAATTAGTATTTTCTATACCAACCATAGTGCATATATCTTTGATAGTATATGACAGTTCTAAAAAATCAATATTTTTATCAAACAGCAATTCCGTTTTTACAAATGAATATACCATACTATAAAATTTTCCGACAGAACTTTTTATTGTTATACTATAGCTTTTTATTATGGTATTGTATGTTCTTCTTGCCATTATATTTACAAGATGATACTGAAGTTTAGTATTATTAGAAGCTAACTTGAGAAAATCTTCTTTATTTATAGTTTGAAGTATCGTATCTTCTAATACTATGCATGTTGTAAGAAGAAGTTTATTTCCAAATATTGGTTTATAGCCTATAATATTTCCGCTTTTAAATATTATCCTAGTAATAATTTTCCCATTAAATACACTGTAAACCCCAACTTTTCCATCTCTTATTACATAGAGATTTGTCTTACTTTCTAATTCAGAAAATATGCAAGTACCTGATTTATATTCCTTAAGATTATGATCTATTTCTAATGGTGGCTTTATGTCATAATTATTTTCTATTTCATTTATTTTATTATTTATTTCAGTATGGTCTTCATTGGGGAACATTTCTATAATTTTTTTATACATATAAAGAGCTGCTGATTTATATCCATTATTATTATAAATATTTGCAATTTCAAAAGCATCATCTTCTTTATAGCTTTCTATATTTAAAGATTCTGATAATTTATAAAAATATTTACCTAACCATATTTCCATAAATTTTATTAAATGTTTATATATTTTTTCTATTATTTTTGTGTCTTCTATATTGTATATATCACTAGCATGTATTTCTACTAACTGCACATCTGTTTCAGCTATAGCAGTTGAATAATAAGGCTCTGAAAGTATAGCAGGAACAATACCTATTATATCTCCAGAAGTAAACTCAAAATTAGTATTTTCTATAACATAATTTTTATCTACTACAACACCTTCTTTAATTATATAAAATACATCTCTAGCATTTTCTCCAGCAACAAATATTGCAGAATCTTTTTTAAATTCAAGCACATTAAAATTAATCATAATTAATACCCATCAATTTTATATATAAATATTATACTTTATAATTAGTATATAACAATATATATATTAATTATTTTTTATTAGGATATGTTAGACTCTCTTATAAAGCAAAAAATATAATTAATTTTAAATATGCGAAATAAAAGCTTAAACTTTATTTTAATTTGTAAGTTATAAACTAGATTACTTAATCATTAGTATTCACTTCATTGCTACTTATTTCATTAGTGTTTCTCATTATCAAACTGCCATTTAGCAAACTTAATATAACAGTAAATGAATTATTAGTATTGCACTCCACATTTATTCTTATAACTCTGCCGTCTTCAGATGAGTTTTTTGCAAGCTCTATTTTTCCATCAGGCTTCTTACCAAAATAATAATTTGTTGTAATATAATATCCTTCATTCTTCCATAGATAATTGGCATACTTAACACTATAACTTATCACATCATCAACATTATAAAAATTTAATATCTTTATCTCCCCTTCTTCTATATTATCTATTTTAGGATGCACTTTAAGACCTGTAACCTTATTTAAAGATGATACCGCATCATTTCCTATTGTATATGATTGCTCATAAGGTCTATCTTTAGAAATCAGCAGATATGTTATGATTGATACTGCAATAATAGTTATTATAGTTGGTATTATTCTTCTCATATAAAGCCTATTTATCAAAATTTTCTATAACTTTATTTTTACAAATTATATTCGCTATTATTTTATTATCCTTTTTTAATTTTCTTAATCCTAAAATAACATAAACAAAAAATACAATAAAAGAAAATACAGGACCTAAATTATGCTCTATATTTGATAATTTAGATATATATTCTCCTAGAAAATAGCCTGCTATAAGACAAATCAAAGGTATTATATAAACAAAAAAGTTAATTCCCTTTTTTAACTCTTCAACTTCTATAACAACACTATCTCCCTTATCAGCATTAATTTTATTAAATGCTCTAAGTACAACAGGTTTTCCAGAATTACATATAGTACATCCATCGCAGCTTGCACTTCTCTGCAATTCAACCTTAGCTATATTATTTTCATAAGTTTCCAATACCAAAGCAAATTCTCTTTTCATTATTACTCCTTTTTATATTATCGTAACTTTTTAAAATTTTTGCAAAATAAAAATATTTCTCTGCTTTCATCTCTTGAACTTTTAGGTTTAAATATATTCACAGAATCAAAATATTCAGATAATTCTTTCTTGAACATCTGCAAATCTTTACCATCAAAAACTTTTATAAAAAAATGTCCATTCTCCTTTAATACATCTTTAGCCAAATTAAATATAGACCTGCATAAAGAAATGGAACGGAAATGATTAGTTTCCCTGTCTGAAGTGGTATTTGGCATAGCATCGCTTACTACAACATCAAATAAAGTATTATTGAATGATGTAATATCCATCTCTTTTATATCTCCCAATATAAATGTAAATCTTTGATGAGCAAAAGAATTAGGAAGTATATCAACACCTACAACAGCCCCACTTTTCAATATTTTATTGAGCATGTACTGACTGAAAGAGCCGGGAGAACAGCCAACATCAAGAACTGTATCTGATGCCTTTATAAATTTAAATTTATTTTGAGCTTCTTCTAATTTAAATACACTTCTAGCTTTATAATTTTCTTCTTTTGCCTTTTTAAAATAAAAATCCTGTACCTTTTTCATTTAACTATAAACTATCCCATAAACAATTTTATACTATTTTGAATTACTTTTAAATAAAAATCAACTGTCAAAACAAATATTATAAAATAAAAACAGCAATAGAATGAATATTGATCTATTGCTGTTTACATCTATAACCAATTAAAAATACTATAATATCCAATTAAGTTTTTCTTCTGTTCTAGTTACACCCACAGGTAAATTAGTAAGATTAGATTTGTCAAGCAGATTCTCAAGCCTCTTTATACCCACAATATCAATTCTTGACATAGCAGCATATCTTATAGCATCAGGACTCACCATAGCACAAGTTATCAGTATACTGTTAGCAATATTTGCATTAACCGCATAATCATATAAATGCACAAGCTCATCATTAAATATAGGGCTATAAGAAGTTCTGAAATAAACTATCTTTTTAGGAGAATGAGGACTATTATTCTCTTTAGCAAAAACTATAATATATTTTTTATCAGTTATCTTGGAGGAATATGGAATGAGTCCTATGCTTGCTACAACCTTTAAAGCAGCATCAATAAATTCATCTCCCTCCAATTTAAAGAATTTTTTAATATTTTCGCTATATCTTGAATCTTTATAATTGTTAAGTTTCTCATTAGCATCTTTATAATTAGGATCTATTACAATTATACTTTCTAATATCTCCATAGATTTATTTATATTTCCAACTATATCATAACATTCAGAAAGAGTATAAAGTATAGCCAAATTTAATTCTTTATCATAACTATCATAACTTATAGCTTTTTCCAAAGTATTTATAGCAGACTCAATATTTTCTAATTTAATATAACAAATACCCATTTCATATAATGATTTAACAGCATACTCTTTATCTTTATAAGAATTGGAATAGTACCTTATAGCAGATTTATAATCTTCTCTTCCTCTATAAGCTCTTCCCAAATTATAATTCAATAAAGGATCATCTTGAAATTTCTTGTATATATTATTCATAGCAGATATAGCATCATTGAAATTGCCCATATTAACAAAACAAAAAGCTTTATACTTTAAGGCTTCTGAATTATTAGGCTGTATATCTAATGCATCATCAAAATACCTTATTGCTGTTTCATACTGTCTATTTTCATAATATATTACACCTATTTCTAATGCAACCACAAGTTTATAATCTTCTATATTAAAAAGTGTAAGATACTGAGCCAATGCTTCTTCTTTTTTACCAATTTTATTTAAAGCTCTAGATAATGATAAAATAGTTTCAGGATTATTATATCCTTCATCTATAGCATGTCTGTATTCCACTATTGCAAAGGGATATTCTTCCATTTTGGCATAGCAGTCCCCCATCATAGAATGTATCTCGGGTCTTTTTATGCCTGGTTTATCTTTAGCTAAAATTTCTTTAAGTTTCAATAAGGCAATATCATTTCTTCCTTCGCTAATAAAATTATTTACCTTATCAATATCAGAAGTTTTATCTGATAATTTATTAAATAAAAATTTTCTAACTATAAGCAAAAGTGTAACGAATACACATATAAATACTATAATAGCAACATTATTCATATCTCTATCTACTCTATACTATATATAAATTCGGAATTATTATACATTATTTTTAAAAATAATTCCAATTTTTAATGTAAAAAATTTATATCTTTATCATTCTAGCAAATATTTTAAAAATTTCAGCAGCTAAAATAACAACAACTGAAATTCCCACAGTTTTTAACCAAGTATCCAAGCTTAAAGGTACTGTATTAAAAAATCCGCCCGCATACTGCGTTGCTAATATCTGTAATACAAAAGTAATACCCATACTTAAAAGCATTAATTTATTATTCAAAAAGTATTTAAATACGCTGTCAAAACCCAATTCTCTGCTGTTAAAAGAATTAAATATTTGGAACATTACAAACATAACAAATAATACCGTAGGCTGTTCTGCCTCTGCAACATTAAGTATATTTAATTTGCTTTGAAGCATAAATAATACTATCATAACGGTAGCTGAAAATACTATTTTAAATATCATCTTTTTAGTTACTATGCTTGCATTTCTTTTTGTAGGCATTCTCTTCATCAAATTATCTCTTATAGGTTCAAGCCCCAAAGCTATAGCTGGAGGTCCGTCCATAATGATATTTATCCATAATAGCTGTATGGCAGAAAAAGGCGATTTTAAACCTGTTAATGTAGAAATAAGAACAACAACTACAGAAGCTAAATTAACGGTAAGCTGAAACTGTATAAATCTCTGGAAATTATCATAAATACCGCGTCCCCACTGAACAGCTTTAACAATAGTAGCAAATGAATCATCAAGAAGAACTATATCGCTAGCCTCTTTTGAAACTTCTGTACCTGTTATACCCATAGCAACGCCAACATCTGCATTTTTAATTGCCGGAGCATCATTGATACCGTCTCCTGTAACAGCAACTACATTCCCCATTTCTTTTATAGCATTAACTACACGCATTTTTACTGTAGGAGTGCTTCTTGCTATAACTGATATTTTGCCTAAATTTTGTTTTAATGTGCTGTCGTCCATAGCATCAATATCTTTTGCCTCTAGAACTATACTGTTTTCATTAAGTATTTTTAATTCTCTAGCTATTGCAGTTGCTGTAACTATATTATCACCTGTAAGCATTTTTATGTTTATTCCGGCACTTCTGCATTGCTCAACAGCATCATAAACCTCTTTTCTTACAGGGTCAGATATTGCTACAAATCCGTCATATATCATATTACTTTCAAGTTTTTCTCTATTATTTTCAACATTATCATCAACTATTTTATGAGCAAATGCTATTACTCTTTTTGCTTCATTTTGGAATTTTTCTATTGCCTCTTCAATACCTTTTTTCTCAGCATCACCTATACTGCACATAGCCATTATTTTTTCTGGACTTCCCTTTGTAAATACAATAGTTTCATTATCTATTTTGGCAACTGTTGTCATGTTTTTTGTATCTGATGAAAAAGGATATTCATATATTATTTTTGACTTTTCTCTTATCTCTTTATAATTAAATCCAGACTTACTTGCAGCCACTAGTAATGCACATTCTGTAGGGTTTCCTAAAAATTTAGCAATACCATCTTTATAATCAACATCAGCAGTAGAGTTAATAGCAAAGTTTTTTATAATCTTTTCATTTTTTATATTTTCTGGCTCTATGTATTCACCATTAGCAAATAATTTATTTAAAGTCATTTTGTTTTCTGTAAGAGTACCTGTCTTATCCGAACAAATAACATTAACACTTCCTATTGTTTCACAAGCTACCATCTTTTTTACTAGAGCATTCTGCTTAGCCATTTTTATAATATTTATAGAAAGTGAAACGGCAACTATTGTAGGAAGTCCCTCTGGAACGGACGCTACAATCAAAACTATACTTGTAATGAATGCTTCTGAGATAGTAGTAAAATTAGCATTTCCTGTTCTTATAAAATTAACAACCTGAATTATAAAAACTACAGCAGCAGCAGTTATACCAAACATTGCTATTCTTTTACCTAACTGAGCGAGTTTCTCTTGTAAAGGAGTAGAAGTTTTCTGTGTTTTTGAAAGCTCTCTTGCTATTTTACCAAACTCTGTTGCATCTCCTACAGAAGTAACTATCATTTTACCATTGCCTGTGGTAACAAATGATCCAGAATAAGCCATGTTTATTCTCTCAGCTACAGGAGTTTTTTCATCTGTAAGTATTGCATTAGCATCTTTTTCTACAGGTTCGCTTTCACCTGTTAAAGCAGATTCATCAATATTTAAAGACACACTTTCCAATAATCTGCCGTCAGCTGGAAGTTTATTTCCTGTTTCTATAAAAGCAATATCTCCAACAAGCAAATCTTTTTGATTGATTATTTCTATATTACCGTCTCTTATAACTTTTACTCTAATATCTTCATTAATACTATTCAATGCCTCAAATGCCTTAGCACTTTTACCTTCCATAACTATAGTAATAGTAATAGATAAGCTTATAGCCAAAAATATACCTAAGCATTCTAAAAAGTCAGCATGTCCTCCATTAAAATATGCTACAGTGTTTACGCCTATTGCTATAATACCTGCAAATATAAGCATCAATATCATAGGTTCTTTTAATGATTCTAGTATCTTTTGAATTAAAGTAGCCCCTTTTTCTTTTGTAAAACTATTGGCACCATATTTTTCTAAACTAGTTTTTCTCCCCTCTTCAGTTAACCCAATTTTAGAATCGACTTTGAGTTCTTTAAGAATGTCTTCTTTGCTTCCCAAAAAGCTGTTCATAAATTACCTCCAATTTAATTATTTTTTAATTATTAAAAATAAAATGCATAAAAAAAGACTCATGTATAAATAAATCATTAAAGAATAGAATATTGCACCAATCTTTAAAGATTTATTTATACTTGAGTCTCATTAATTAAGGCTAACCAAACTCTAGTAATTAAGAGCTGCGATGTTGGCTTTGCCGCGTGAAATACGCCAATTACTCCCTCACGAGTATTTCATTATGTATATTAGTATTATAGCAAATAAAAAAATAATGTCAATATATTGTAAAAAAAATATTTATTTTTTTAATATTTTTACATTATAAAAATAGTTAAATTAACTAATATACCTATTACAATTTATAAAAAATAAATATTCATTATTGACTTTTAATATACCTATTATATCATTATAATATAGATTATAGTTAAGGTAAATTTTATTTATGATAATATTTCTATATATCAATAATATTTATTTTCTTAACAGATTCGTAAAAATAATATTCAAATATTATATAAACTTATTTTATATTTTCAATAATTTTTGTTAGGAGAAAATTATGAATAAAAAAATTTTATTAACAATATTTATATCTCTATTAATATTAAATTGTTCAGCAACAATAACAACCCCAAGTCCTGAAAATAAAGTTGATATTGGAGATGGAAGCTTCATAGATCCTACAGGAAACCCCAATTCACAATCATCAGGAATTATAATAACAGATCAAGTGCAAATATCTGGATTTATAAAAAATCATAACGGAGCTTATTACTCCAGATATGATGATAACAGTCTTGGACTTAGATATATAATAGACAGTGATTCAATATATAATGGATATGGTACAAAAGTTGAAGCAACGATGAAAACTTTATTGGGTAATAAACTTCAAATATATATAGAAGGAAAGCCTGAAAGTTCCGGTGCTGGTTTAGGCTATGACATGAATGATGAAATGTATACTTTTAATTTTGGAAGCGATGGAAATATTTATCTTTTTGCAAATGCAATATTTCACAAAGAAAATTATCAAAAACAAAGCGGATATAATACATTAATTGGAGAACCTATATCAGAATTAATAACTTACTCAGGAAACTACTATTACTATGACTATGATGATACTAAAAAATATTATATAATTATAGATACAGCCGGACAAGTATATATGGATGATAATTTTAAAATTAATTATTCAAAAGCAGAATTAAGTAATAGTGTATTAATAATAACATATAAACAAACAGGAGGTACTTCAAGCAGACAAGAACTTCATTTTTATGATAAAGATGGAAATCAAGATTATAAATTGATATTTGGTAATACTTGGATTAATAATCAATTACAGTATGAAACTTTAATAAAATACAATCTATTTAGCCCATATAGCGGTACATATAAATCCGTAGACAGCAGTATAACTTTAACAATAACAACTACTGATGCTCAATTAAATACTGTGCCATATAGCTATACACCTGTTATCATTGGAAATACTTTAACTATATATCAGTATTCTTCAAGAGAAGGTACAAAAGTGCATAAATTTGTATTTAATAATGATAAAAGCAAAGCAGTATATACAAAACCAGATGGTACAGCTATTGAATTAAATAAATAACTAAATTATTATAACAAATAATAATATTGATTTTTTTACTATATTAACATATTATTTAGATAATAACATTTTAATTTACAAAGGAAGTAAAAATGATTAAAAAATTTTTATTAATTATATCATCAGTAATGATTATACTTATTGCAGGATGTTCAGCTAATAGTAACAAAGAAATAAAAACAGATACTGCAGAAATATCAAACTTTCTAAAAGGATATGACGGCAGATATTATCATGAACATGAATTTACAAATGGAAGCTACACTCATGTAGTATTTAGAATAGAAAATGGGAATATATACATAGGAGAAGATAAAAATCCAATAACTAATTTGTCTTTATCAAAAAATTCATTGTTAATGGATATTAATGGAAACACTCAGTTAAGTAATACATATAATCAAATATATTCAATACTTGAAGTTAATCTATTTAATGATCATATAAAATTCAGCGGAAAAAATATCTTTGATAAAGAAGATTTTAATATTCCTGATGAAGACTACATAGTAATAAATAAAATTAAAGGATTGGAAGCATATACTGGTAATTACTATATACCAACTTTTGATACTAATGGTCAAATCAAAATTAAAAATTATACTATTTTAATAGATAAAGAAGGTAATATATACGGATATAAAGGAATGACAAATGTGGGAATGACTTTCACATTACAAGACAATGTTTTAAAATCAGAACATTATGACAATAATAATGAAAAGGTTATGATGTCTTATGAATTAGAAAAAGATAGAATAATATATAAAATAGATTTTATATATGGAAAAGAATATTCTTATGAATTAATGAAATCAGATCTATTTACTCCTTATTTAGGAACATATTCATCAGGAGATATAGTTTTGCAAGTAGAAGAAAATATTGCTACAATCAGCACCATGAAAAAAGGCAACTATCATTCTGAAATAATAAATAATAACAATTTAACCATATCAGAGATTTTATTCTCAAATGATACTGCAATAGAAAAAATAGATCATAAAATAACATTTAGCAACGATAAAACAACAGCTATATATACTAAACCAGATGGAAGCACTGTAGAATTGACTAAGCAGTAAAATAATTCTTCAATATAAAAATTAAAGTCCTATTCATATTATTTATGGATAGGATTTTTTATACTAAAAAATTATAGTATTACATATTTATAGAAAACAAAATAGTTCATCAAAGATAATTTAATTAAATAATATACTTTAATATAACATATAAATTAAAAAACTAATTCATAGTTATTTTATGAATGAGTTTTTTAGTAAAATTTATTTGAAAAAAAAACTATTATATGATAATATATCAAAATATATCATTTGGAGCAATAAATGAGAAGAGGTAAAAAAAATCCATTTCAAAAAGAAATTGAAAGAAAATTTGGAACTAGCGGATTTGAACTTAATTCTTTTTTATCTGGTGGTAAAAAAATGAAAGTTACTAAAGAAGAAATAGAAGACAGATATGATATAACTCTTGAACAATTTGCATATTTTGCACAAATATCCGGATACAAAGTTCTTGCAGATAGTAAAGCTCTCATTATATTTAAATAAATTATGAATAATAACTTTAATGTACTGATTCTAAATGATTTATGTTCCTATGGTAAGGCATCTTTAACAGTCAATATACCAATATTATCTTATTTTGGTATAAAAGTTTCACCTCTCGTTAGTGTTATACTTTCAAATCATACTGCTTTTGAGTCTTTCTGTGCTTTTGATTTAACCGAACAATTAGAAAAAATTGTAGAAGAGCTAAAATTAAGAAAACCTAATTTTGATGCTTTTTATGTAGGATGGATAGCTTCTGGTAAACAGCCTGATATTGTTGTAGATATAATAAAGAGTTTTAATATTGGAACTATTCTTATAGATCCAATACTTGGTGATAATGGGAAGCTATACCCTTCTATGTCTAATGAGCATGTAAATGCTATGAAAGAATTAATAAAATATGCTGATATAGCAACACCAAATATTACAGAATTAGCTATATTATTAGGAAAAAATCCTTCTATAAAATATAATGAAGAAGAAGTTAAAGACATGGCAATAGAACTCTCTAAAATTGGTCCGAAAACAGTAATCGTTACAAGTGTTTCAAAAGATGATAATATAGGAAGTCTATGCTATAAAGATAATAATATAATAACTAGCTATTATCCTAAAATAGATATAATGATACCTGGTACCGGAGATGCTTTCGGAGCTTCATTATTAGCATATATATTAAAAGGTGATACTATAGAAAATGCTTTGAAAAAGTCAACAAAGTTTATATATAACTGTGTTGAAGCTTCAATAAAAGATAATGATAACCGAGTTTATGGAATAGCAATAGAAAAAAGGCTTAATTTACTTTAATTATAAAAAATATGCTCACTCCTATTCCCACCCTATAGACTTTTTGTTGTTTTATGTCATTTCTGCCTTATATTGCTTTTTAACTTTAACTGTTATTTTAACTGCCCACCCAATTTTTTTTAAATTTATTGCTGCAATTACCGCACGGTGAAAAAAATTATAAATATAGTATAATAAATAATTGTAATTTAAATCATTAATAATGAGCCGTTTAACGTGCGGTGTAAAAAATAAAAATATAATCAAAATTTGGGTGGGAATGCTTTTACAGACTAAGTAAAAAAATTAGTAAACACTTTTATATTAAGTAAAAAATAAAAAAGCATAAAGGGCGGGATTTCAATATGCACTTTATGCTTTGTTAGTTTTTATTATAATAAATTTTTACTCTATTATTTTATTTTGAACATACTCAATCTCTTTTAATATTATATTTCTAGCTTCTGAATCTCTTCCCCATACAGCTTTACTTAAAGCAGTTTGATAATTATTCAAAGCATCTTTAAGTAAATTTGTTGTATTGCTATCTATATATTTTTCTGCCCTGAATTTATAAATATCCGCTAAAAGTTTATATCCGCTGTAATCATCAGGAACTAATGCTAAATAGTTTAAAGCATAGGTCTCAGCCTCCATATCATTTTTTAAATTGTTGAGATAAACTAAAGCAGCTCTGTAATTAGCAGCAGCATAATTCTTTCTCATCTTAATAATTGCTTCATAATCTGATAATGATGATTTACTACTTCCCATAAGTTCATTTATATATGCTCTTTGATAAATATAATCAATATTCTTACTATCAAATGATAAAGCATTATTAATTATATTTAAAGCTTCACTATAATTTCCAATTTTTGTATAAATCTTTGAAGCTGCATACAGGTTATCAGGATTGTTAACATTTGCACTTATTAACTTTTGAAGCTCTTCAGAAGAAGGACTATAATTATCTATATTAACAGCACTTTCTGCCGCATATATAGGATTAACATCAATATATTTAGATGCCCTATCATAACATAAAAGAGAATATTCGTATAAATAAGCTCTATTATATACATATCCCAATAATAAATCTTTTCCGCCATTAACATTAATATATTCAGTAATTCTATTAATAATGTTAAATCCTTCTATATTGTATTCGTATATATATGCTTCAGCAAGTCTTATTCTATTATCTATATAAGCAGGCGAAATTCTCAAAACCTCTTTCATTATAGAAGATAAACTTACATAAGCATTTATATTATCATAATATCCAATAGAACTTAAATAAGAATCTATATACATTTCATTTTGAACAGCAATAGCATCATAATTGCTTCTATTTCTTCTTACAGCCAAAGCCACAGTTTTAGATGCTTCTTCATATTTCTTGTTATCATACAAATATGCAGCATAAAGTCCATAAACTGATGACTCAATCTGCTTTATATAAGCAACATCATAATTTTTATTTCTCAAATCAGCTATATAAGCTAAAGCCTCATCAAATTGGTTAAATCTAATAAATTCAAATACTTTGTCCGTAACTAAATTTAAATGTAATTTTAATTCCTCTTCCCAATATTCAGTAGCTCTTATATCTATAGCATCTCTCTCTTTTTGATAAACTGATGTATCATTATTTGAAGCTCTAATACCTAACATCTTTCTAAGCAAAAGAACATTATTAACACTTATTGTATTGGCATTAAAATTTTATTTTAATATATTTATAGCCTCATCTATAGAACCTAAATTATAATATGCCTCAGCAATATAACCTATTCTAATCTGTTCTTCATTTCCATCAAATTTATACTTAGAAAGCAGCTGCATTATATCTACATAATATTTTTTCTGCTTTAATTGCTCGGTCTTATCTAATATTTTATTGTATTCTATATTATTCAATAAACTGTTTGCTATATCTTCATAAGATGATACAGATTTTAATAATTCATAAGCCTCATCATATTTTTTTTGTCTTATCAAACTTCTACTATAATTAATTTTATTTTCATCAGAAATATTATACAAATTTATGATTTGAGATATTATTTTATCTGGATAATAACTATATCCTAAACCATAAAGCATAGAGGCAAATGTTTCATATAATCTAGGTTTATTATATGTATATTCTAATCCTGTTTCTAATATTTTTACAGCCTCAGTTTCATTATTTTCATATAAATATATTTGAGCTAATATAGCATAGGCTTCATCAAAATCTTTTACAGATTTAATAAGTTTTAATAATATACTTTTTGCATTATTATAATCTTCCAAAGCAAAATATGTTTTAGCCAAAGCAACTGTTATTTCCGGATAATCAGAAGAATATGAAGATATATTATTTAGTATATTCATTGCATTTGTATAGTTTTGAGATGAAAAACTCATATCCCATAAATATATTTCTTTTTTTACTGCTGCATTGCTTATTTTTGTTTGAATTCTAATTTGTTCTTCACTATCGGAATATATTGCATTTCTGTAATTATTTATAGCATTATCATACTGATTATTTAAATAATTTATATCTCCAAATCCTTCATTAGCATAAGAATTATTTTGTTTTACACAGGCATTAAAATAATAATCAGCACTCTTAACATCTCCATTTTTTAAAGCAGAATCACCGGCTAAAAAAAGCCAATAAGGATTATTAGTTACTTTATATGCTATAATACATGATCTTAAAGTTTCTTCGTATTCATTAATAGTATCAAAAAATTCAAATATCAGCCCATAAACTGCATTATGATCTTTTTCTTCTATGTATAAGGATAAAAGTTTTTTAAAATCTAAAGAAGCATAATAAAGATCAGCCCTTCTATAATATGAAAGTCCTCTAAGATAATATATCTCATAATAATCTTTATAATTATTTTCTAAAGAATTACATAAATTAATTGCTTCAAAAAAATTGCCGTCTTGTACAAATTTTCTAACTTTCTCTAATTCTTTATTTAAATCATATTGATTATTTGCAGTCAAAGTATTTTTATTGGTATTTACAGTTATACTTTCTAAAGTTATATCCGCATTTCTATCACTCATTACAGTATGATATTGTAAAATATCTCTGGAATATGCCGAAATATATATAGTAAACATTATAAATAAAATTTTATTTATTTTCATAACAAGTCCTTATTTATCATTTCAAGTATCGGAATGGAATTTGGTATATTTTAATTATTACGGATAAAAAATGAAAGAAATTATTGTATTAATATCTAATGCCAGCAATATGAAAGATAAATCTAATCAATTTATGCTTAATATGATAGAACATTTTTACAAATCATCTATAAAAATAACAGTATTTTCAAAATCATTCCCAAAGAATTTTCCTGCTTATATTACAAGAAAACATTTATCTTTGTTATTTTTAAAAAAGTCAGCAAAGAATATAGCAAATATTGCTGAAAATACTGATGCAATTATAGCTGTAGATTTTCCTATGAATATAGCAGCATCTATGGCTAAAAATATTCTAATAAAAAAAAGAATAAACAAATTACCTGTAATAGTATGGTATGCTTTAAATTTCCAAAATCATTTATATTTTCATGAGAAAAAAGACAGTAAAACAACATTAATAGATAAAAAACTTATGAAATTGGATTATGAACATACTGATAATATTGATATAATAATATGCGGAAGTAAAAAAACAAAGGAAAGATTATTATATTTACATAAAGATATAAAAAATATAGAAGTCATACAGCCTTATTTCTCTCCTTATATATTTATTAATAAGGATAAAAAATCTGAAAAAGACAAATCAATAATAATATTTTATAATAAAGAGGATAGTATTTTCAAATGTACAGCAGCTTATGCACAATATCTGAAAGAAAGTGATGATATATATAAATTAAAAATAATAGGATATGATAAAGAATTAAAAGAAAATATTCATAAATTATCTATAGAAGAATATGTTGAATTTATAGATGAAGATGATAATAGAAAAATAGGAAAAGAAATAGAGACCTCAAAATGCATAATAATACATAATATAAAGGATTCTTTCTATACCCAGTTAATAGCAGCCTGGCATTATAAGACATTGCCTATAATAGATGCTAAAAGCTCATCTGCTGAAATAGCTTCTGATGATAAAAATGCATTAATATACAACTCTCAAAATCCAATATCAATAATATCAAAAATAAAAAAAATGACTGAAAATAATAAATCTTATGAATTATTTATGTCATCAATAGATGAAATTCAAAATACAGATAAAATCTTAAAATTAATCTATAACTTCAATCATAATTAAAATTAAAAAAGGAGGATAATTCCCCCTTTTATAATTATTAATTTACTATTACCAATTAGTTTTATTAGGCTTTCTTAAAGTAGGCTCATCATTAGGAGGCATAACTTTTTTAAGTTCATTAAATAACCTTTTCTCCTCAGCAGACAATTTAGATGAAACATCTATATTCACTACAACAAATAAATCTCCCCTACCGGATCTGTTTATATGAGTTGCACCGCTTCCTTTTAATTTAAATATTTGTCCGCTGTTAGTTCCTGCTGGAATTTTTATTTTCACTTTCTTTTTATCCAAAGTTTGTATATAAATATCCGCACCTAATGCCGCCTGTGCAATATTGATTCCTACTTCTGTTATTAAATCCATACCATCTCTTACGAAATAAGGATGAGGACTCACATGAATATATAGATATAAATCACCTGCTACTCCGCCTCCTACAGCCTCTCCTTCTCCGCTTACTCTAAGCTGAGTATTATCATCAATACCTTTAGGAATATTAACAGAAATAGTTTTATTTTTCTTAACAGTACCGCTTCCTTTGCATTTCTTACAAGGAGTTGTTACTATAGAACCGCTTCCATTACATTTACTGCATGTTCTCCTTACGCTGAAAAAGCCTTGGGCCATTCTAACCTCTCCACTTCCTCCGCAAGTAGGACAAGTCTGCGTTTTTGTACCGGGTTCAGCTCCTGTACCATGACAAACATCGCAGATATCATTTTTATCTAATTTGATTTCCATTTTCTTTCCGAAAACTGCATCTTCCAAAGATAAAGTAACATCATGTCTTATATCGTTGCCTCTTCTTTGGGATCTTGAAGATCTTCCGGAAAATCCGCCTCCAAAAAAGGAACTGAATATATCATCTAAATCACCGAATCCGCCGCCGCCGAACATTTGCGAGAAATCAAAACCGCCTCTGCCGTAAGCATCAGCAAAATCACTATGAACGCCCTGAAAACCAAATTGATCATATTGAGCCCGTTTTTTCTCATCAGATAAAATCTCATAGGCCTCTGTAGCCTCTTTAAATTTATCTTCAGCTTCTTTATTTCCCGGATTCCTATCTGGGTGATACTGCATAGCTAATTTTCTATATGCTTTTTTTATTTCATCGTTAGTAGCTGTTTTTGCTACTCCTAATACTTCATAATAGTCTCTTTTATCTGCCATTTATCATATCCTCTGTATAAAATTTATCATTAAATATTAAAAATCATTTTTTTCTTCTGCCTAATATTAAACCTAATCCAATACCTGCTGCAGCCAATCCACCAATGATATACTTATTGGAAGATAAATATTTAATATTATACTGCATGCGGCTGTCTTTATTAGATAAAACTTCATAGGCCTCATTTATATCTACAAATCTTCGATTAGCCTCTTCATCACCTGGATTTCTATCCGGATGATATTTCATAGCTAATTCCCTATAAGATTTTTTTATTTTTTCATTGCTTGCAAATATATTTACATCAAGTATCTTATAATAATCTTTATCCATAATAAATATCCTTTAATTATATAAAAAATTATAAACACATTTATTTTTCAAAAAACATCAAACTTTCAACTACCAATAATAAAGCAGAAGAAATCCATATAGCTCTGATGCCAAGAATATTAGTAAATAAAGTTCCTAAAAAAGCACCTAAAGCAAAAGAGCATAATATCATAATATAGATAAAACCCTTTTTTAATCCTGTTTTATCTTTATTAAATAAAAATTTAAATATATTCTCTGAAGCAGATCTCAAATTACCTGTACACATATTTGTAACATAAGAAAGTCCTTCCACCTTATTAAATGTTATCATAAATATTGCCGACATAAATGATATACTTCCTACAATTACCGTGTCTGAAAATGTTTGAGGAAGCAATCCTACTATAAATAGTACAATAGAATGTATTAATATAATAACATATTCAAATTCAATAATCTTCCTTTTATTCAAAATTTGCTTTATATATAAAGCAAAAAAAATACCAATAACAAAAATTATAATAGACATAAAATAATGCAAAGTATCGTTAAATTGTTTTCTAACCAACCCCATAGAAAAAAATATTATATTACCCGTCTGAGCATAAGCAAAAACGCCTCCCCTAGTAATATAAGTATAAGCATCTACAAAACCTCCTATCATGGTAAGCATAGAAGCTACATATATAGTTTCGGTTGTATGAATGGACTCATTTTTTCTTTTAATAAAAGCTATAAAACTGTTTTTCACCTTGCCGCCTCAATTTTATTGCCGAATATTATAACACAAAAAAATATTTTTAGAAACATTTTAATAAATACATAATCATTAAAACATATTTAATTATAAAATCATAATTTCAAAATTTCTTCAGTAGTTAAACCTGTTATTTTGCTTATTAAATTTATATCAAGATTTTCATTTTTCATATTTTTAGCCAACACATATTTTTCTTTTTCTATACCTTTTTCTATACCTTTTTCTATACCTTTTTCTATACCTTTTTCTATACCTTTTTCTATACCCTTTGATATCCCTTTTCTCTCGGCTTCTGCTAATTCATAATCAAGCATTCTTTTATTAAAATATTCATCAGCCTCTTTTCTTCTATAACTATCTATTAAAGGATTAGTATGTACAAACGATTCAGATTTTAATTTTACTTCTTCAAATATAGTATCTTCTTTTAATAAATTTTCCATCTTATCCCCCTTAAAAAACTTTAACCAAGATAAAAATTTCTTCTCCGCTTCATCATAACTTGAATTAAAATTAAATTTAGGAAGCTCTATATAATGAAGCTGACAATGATTAGTAAGTATTCTGTTATGTTTAATCTCTTTTAAAACATAACATGTATGAATATCCTTTATATCATACATCAAATTAAAATTCAAAATATTAATGCTTATTACTGGACATAAATTATTATAATTATCACCCTTATTTAACATCACAGCATAACCATTAGCCCAATAAAATAAACTCCTATAAATAAACTCGATATTGCCCTGAGACTGTATCTCTATAATAACAACTTCTCCGCTGTCGGTAGTGCATCTTATATCCATCACAGACTCTTTAGATTCTAAATATTTGCTCAAGTTAAAAGGATTAAGAATCTCAGCTTTTACAAAAGTTCTGAAATGCATATTTTTCATAACAGAATTTATAAAACTAAGTATTATTCTCTCATTACCTTTCTCTGAAAATAAATACCTTATATAGCAGTCATTTATTCTGTTCATATTATCAACAGTAATAATTTCTTTTTTAAGTTTTTCAAGATACTCTGAATATTCCATACCAGCCTTTAAAAATAGTTGTTTGTTTATTATACTAGTATTATGGTAAATTGTCAAAGAACAAAAATTTTAAATATATTTTATTATTCAGCCACTTTTGATTTTAAAAATTCTGCTACTTCTGAATGCTAGTTTTTTTAAAGCGGAGTTAAATGCTTTATAATTTTATTACCTATAAAATTTACATCAGCATTTTTACTTATTAGATATTCTACCACTTTTGAATGACAATTAGTTGAAGCATCATACAATGCATTATTTAAATCATTGGCTCCATTTTCTACTAAATATTTTACTATTTATAAATGCCATTTTTCTGAAGCATGCATCAAAGCTGTTTTACCATATTCATCTTTTATGTTTATATCCATTCCTTTATTAACTAACAGTTTTAATGTTTCTAAATCATTATTTTTAGAGGCTTCTAATAATTCAATCATTTTATATCCTACATAAAAATATAGGCGATTGAAAATCAACACTTTCAAAAAATTAACTTCCAATCGCCCATTAGACTTTATATATTCAACTTTTACTTTTTATCTGTATCAAACATTAAACACTTTAAATATGAACCAGGAAAATAAATACATCTTACTTGTTCAACATTTTGCCCATATTTAACTCTAGCATTCATTATAGTAGAACATATATCTCTTATTTCATCTTCATTATATCCTCTACTAGTACCATATATAGGACTTCCAGCAAAAATTTTAACAAATCCTAAACCAGATAAATACTTTTCTAAATCTGGGCTAAAAGTGGTACCATAAGTATTACTACCTGTTGAATTAATAATCCAAGTATAATGGTTCTCATCTTCAACAACACCTAGTTTTTTTTCTAATGTAATAGTTGAATTTTCTATCATAAACTACCCTCCATGATTTATTGATATTTATAATAATTTATTTTTTGTCATTATCATCAACAACTTCATAATCAGCATCAACTACGCCGTCATCTTTTCTGCCTGAATCTTGGCTATTATCAGACTGTGCCTGCTGTCCTGCATCTGCCTGACCTTGCTGTGCTCCTGCTTGTTTATAAAGTGCCTCTGAAGCTTTGCTCCATGCTGCTTGTAAATCGTCTGTAGCTCTTTTAATACTGTCTGTATTATTAGATTCTACTGCTGATTTTAAAGCACTCATTTTTGACTCAATTTCTGATTTGTCAGAAGCCTGTAATTTATCGCCGTTTTCTTTCAATAATTTTTCTGTCTGATAAATCATATGGTCAGCATTGTTTTTAGCTTCAACTTCCTCTTTTTTCTTCTTATCTTCTTCAGCATGTTTTTCAGCGTCCTGAACCATTTTGTTTATTTCATCTTCGCTAAGTCCGCTTGAAGAAGCTATTGTTATTTTCTGCTCTTTACCTGTACCCAAATCTTTAGCTGTAACATGTACGATACCGTTAGCATCAATATCGAATGAAACTTCTATTTGAGGTACTCCTCTTGGTGCAGGAGGTATTCCTACCAAGTCAAATCTTCCAAGCTCTCTGTTGTCATTAGCCATTTTTCTTTCACCTTGTAATACTCTAATAGTTACAGATGACTGATTGTCTGCTGCTGTAGAGAATACTTGTTTTTTGTTTGTAGGTATAGTAGTATTTCTGTTGATTAAAACAGTCATTACTGAACCTTCTGTTTCAATACCAAGTGAAAGCGGAGTAACATCAAGAAGAAGTACATCTTTAACATCACCTTTTATGATACCGCCTTGTACTGCTGCTCCCATTGCTACTGCTTCATCTGGGTTTACACTTTTATTTGGTTCTTTTCCAAATATGTTTTTAACTGTTTCCTGTACTAAAGGTACTCTTGTAGAACCTCCAACAAGTATAACTTCATCTATATCGCTTGTAGAAAGTCCTGCATCTTTCAATGCTTTTTCACATGGAATGCGAGTTTTTTCTACTAAATCTCTTACTAAATCCTCAAATTTTGCTCTTGATAAAGATACATTCAAGTGTTTAGGACCTGATGCATCTGCTGTCAAGTATGGCAAATTAATATCAGTTTGTAATGAACTTGAAACTTCTTTTTTAGCTTTTTCAGCAGCTTCTTTTAATCTCTGTAAAGCCATTTTATCATTATTCAAATCAACGCCTGTATCTTTTTTGAACTCATCTATAAGCCAATCAATAATAGCTTGGTCAAAATCATCACCGCCCAAGTGAGTATCACCGTTTGTACTTTTTACTTCAAATACTCCGTCAGCCAATTCAAGTATAGATATATCGAAAGTACCGCCGCCTAAGTCATAAACTGCTATTTTTTCATCTTTCTTCTTTTCTATACCATAAGCTAAAGCAGCTGCAGTAGGTTCATTTATTATTCTTAATACATTAAGTCCTGCGATACGGCCTGCATCTTTAGTAGATTGTCTTTGACTATCATTAAAGTATGCAGGTACTGTAATAATAGCGTCAGTTACTGTTTCACCTAAATACTCTTCTGCTGTTTGTTTCATCTTTTGAAGGATTCTAGCACTTATCTCCTGAGGAGTGAAGTTTCCTTCCAAAGTTTTAATTTTTACTTTGCCACCGTCTTCTATAACTGTATAAGGCATTCTTGAACGCTCTTCTGTTACTTCTGCATAAGTGTTACCCATAAATCTTTTAATAGAGAATATTGTATTTTCTGGGTTAGTTACCATTTGGTTTTTAGCAGGCTGACCTACTAATACTTCGCCTTTATTTGTAAATGCTACTATAGAAGGTGTTGTTCTGTTTCCTTCAGCATTTGTTATTACTACAGGTTTACCGCCTTCCATTACTGATACGCATGAATTTGTTGTTCCTAAATCTATTCCAATTATTTTACTCATAATAAATTTCTCCTTTTTCAAATATTACTAAATCTTTTAATACTAAAATTAATATATCTTAAATTATATACTGTCAGTCTTTCGTCAGAACACTAACAACATACTCAGTATGACCATTACCCAAATGAGAAGTAGTAAGGTCAACATTGATTACTTCTTTATCTCTGATATGATTATTAATCGCATCAGTCAAATCCTGAAGAACTCTGTTTATATGCTGTATGCTCTCCTTTTTGTCTGCTTTCGGCTCGTAATAAGCTCTAAAAAGTTGAATATGTGCCATAAAATCTCCTAATTAATTATTTATTCTTTAGGTGCCGCAGGAGGTTTTCCCACTACTACCTTAGCTGTTCTCAATAGCTCATCATTCAATTTATAACCTTTAGCATAAACTTCAACAACCTTTTCTTTATCAAGATCTGGAACTTCTATCATAGTTAATGCCTCATGTACATTAGGATCAAACTCTTCTCCTAAAGACTCTATTTCAGAAACCCCATTATCATGCATAAAGTCTATAAATTGTTTATGTATTAATGATATTCCCTTATAATACTCAGAATTCTGAATATTTTCTTCTTTCTCTCCAGCTTTTAATGCCCTCTCAAAATTATCCATAAAATTTAACAAAGACAATAAAAGTTCTTTATTCGCTCTCTTTATACCGTCGATTTTCTCTTTAGATGTTCTCTTTCTAATATTTTCTGCCTCTGCCATAGCATACATATATTTATTTTTCATATCAGCAGATTCATTTTCTAATTCTTCTATTCTTTTTTTCAATGCAGTTATTTCATCTTCAGTATTATTTTCAGTATTTTCTTCTGATTGCTCATTGTTTTCAGCTGCTTCTGCTTCTACATTTTCTTCCTCTTTTTTATCTTCACTGTTTTCTTTTATTTCCTCTTCCATTTATTCTCCTTTTATTAATAAGTCTTATTTTATAACTTTTTAATATTCTCAGCTTTATACCACTACTATATGCAATAAATGTGCCAATAAATAAAATTTAAACAATATATTTCATAAAAAATAACTAAGTAAAATATATCTAAAACATATAAATACTAAGAAAAACTAATAAATAATATGCTAAATATAATACAAAAACATATTAAAACATATAAATAATTTTTAATTATAGCTAAATACAAAGATATATAATATTAGATGTACAATTTTTATACATCTAAAATATTCAATCATGTATTATTTTTAGACATATAAATATAGCAAAATGAACATTATGACAATATTAGACAATAAAAGTTTGAATTTCCGTTAAAAAAAGTATCACCCTGTATAAAAGACATCAGGGTGATAAGGAGGTTTATGAAAAATTGTATTAATTTAACAATACTCCTAAATTATATATAAAATCATATAAAAGTCAATCATTTTTTATATTTTATTTTAAGAATTTTATGATATTCCGGCTATTATATCATTAATTTCTGAGTATAAATGCGAACCTGTTTTTAATTCATCTTTAACTTTATCTCTGGCATGTATTACAGAAGCATGATCTCTATTAAAATCAAGTCCTATTTCTGTAACAGACTTTTTAGAATATTCACAAGCTAAATATATAGCAACATGACGAGCTTTAGATATAAATTTTGTTCTGTTTTTACTTTCAAAAGATGATATCTCTATACCATAATAATCAGCAACTATTTTTTTTATTTCTTTTATTGTAGCATTCTTCAATTTAGGCTTATTAGTGAAATAATCTTTAAATATCTCCAATTTATCGCATTGCTCTATATTAGGAGTTATTTTCATTAAATCTCTTACCGATAAATATGCCCTTATTGCACCTTCAATCTTTCTCACATCAGTTGTAATATTTTCTGCCATATATTTCATAACTTCTTCATCTATACTTGTATGCAAATCGAATAGTTTTCTTTCTATTATTGCAAGTCTAGTTTCATATTGCGGCGGCTCTATTGAAAGAATAAGACTCTTTTCAAATCTATTTTTTAATCTTGCTTCTATATTTCTTAACTCTTTCGGAGGCTTATCACTGACAAATACCATCTGTTTTGATGAATTATCTAAAGCCTGAAATATTTCAAATAGCTCTTTAGATGTTTCCTGAGCACTTTCAAGAAGCTGCAAATCATCAAGCAAAAGCATATCCAAAGATTTATATCTTTTCTTAAAAACTTCAGGTTTTTTATTCTGAAGTCCTGATACATATTCATCTCTGAACCCGCTTCCGTCTATATAAAGAACTTTAGCATTAGGATTATTCTGCATATAACTATTACCTATGGCCTGAAGTAAATGAGTCTTTCCTATACCAACACTTCCATATATATATAGGGGATTATATTCTTTGCCAGGATTAGATGATACATATTTGGCAGCTTCAAATACATATTTATTATTATTCCCCTGTATAAAATTATCAAACCTAAAATAATCGTTTAAATTGCTTTTACTATAAGAATTTTCTTTTTTTGATGCTTCTAATATATTTTTATTAGAATTATTTTCTTTATTTTCAGAATATTCTTCTGTTTCTTCTATATGCAGATACTTATTAACAAGTTCTGCATCTACTTTGACATCTATATCTATATTATGCCCTAGCCTATCTTCAAAAAAATCTTTTATTCTTGCTAAAAAGTCTTTTTTTATATGAGATGCAGTAAAATCTCCAGAGCATACTATATCAGCTTTATTTTCACTATCAGATACAATTATACTGCCTTTAAGCAGAGCAACACCAGCGAACTCATCATCTTCACTTATAATATCTAAAAATTCATTCCAATACTTTTTTATCTCTTCCATATTTTTATCTTTAAAATATATTCTAGCTATATAATAATCGGAATTTATATTTTTAAATTAAATATAGAAAATTACAGTATATATTATTACTAATTAGCTGAAACTTTAAAAACTAATACTATAAGAAGAACCAATATCAGTATAAACATAATAGTAAATATTAATGAAGCCCATTTTATATATTTAACTATCTTATATATAGATGTATTTTTATCTAGTGCAGTATTTTGAATGCCATGCAAAGCCGATGCAATTAAAAACAAAGCGTCTTCTCCCCAACCAACAACAGGTATAACATCCGGAATAAAATCAATGGGCGAAATCGTATATATTAAAGCTAATATAAATGGAATCCAAGAAATGATAGAATTAAAAGAATTATTTTTATCATTAGAGTCATCATTAACTATTTCAACTTCTCGCTCATTATTATCATAATTATTCATAAATCCCCCGTAATATTAGTATTATATATAATTCTTAAAGAGCAGGAGAATGATATCCCTTATAATTACCATTCGGATGACGCATACATTTTGCAGAAGTTAACTGTTTTATAGTTTTATATTTATTACCACAGTATTTACAAGTATATTCATCTTTTTCACTGCCTTCATAAAGTTTATGCTTGCCTTTATAATTACCATCTGGGTGTCGCATACAATTTTGAGAAGTTAATAATTTAACTGAACTAAACTTATTTCCGCAATACTCACAGTAAAAATTCTCCTGACTTTTAGGTATTAAACTTGCAGAAAAACAAAATAATATAAAAGTTATTATATATAATGCTCTCATTTTTTATCACACGAAATTAAATCTTTATATTTAGAGTCTTTAAATTCTATATATGGTTTAGAGCTAAGCATATGAATTGCTGTTATAAGCGAATAACTAATCCAAGCCTTTTTTTCTGTAGGTTTTGATGATGAAGATTCATTTTTTTTAAGAAGTTCATTTAAAGATTTTGCTATATCATCGATATGCTCTTCAAAAAAATCTTCGCATTCATCACAAGTATCCATAGTAGCCTGTCCTTGTATTTCTTCTATTTCCTTTCCGCACCAAACACATTTTACAGACATTTATATACCTCATAAATAATTTTGATAATGGTATTATACAAAAATATTTAACTTTGTAAAGTATTAGAGACTTAATTTTATATATTTTTATGCAAATATATTCAAAATAACAAATAAAAATTCTATAATTTCAAAGGTTTTTTAGAACTGCAAATTAAATTATTTTCATCTGATGATTCTCTTTTATCATTATTTGATACTGTTTTAACATATTTAACTAAATCCAAATAATTATTTATTTTTGATTTTTCTTTAGACTTTCTATATAAAATAGTTGCCAATTCTCTTTTTTTACTATTTATTCCTTTAGGTATTCTATTATTTTCTTTACTAATAATATATGCATATAAAATTTTAACATCATTAATTAAAAAAGATAAATCTTCATTATTAGATATATGATGAACTGATGATGTTATCTGATTATAAGCTTCATCAATTTTCTTGCCTTTAAGCTCTATAAAACATGTTCTATCATATTTTCTATATGCTAAATAGTCACATTTTTTTATGTTATCTGAAATTATACCTTTATCAACTGTAATAATATAAATATCATCTAAAGCGTATATAAAAACTTTAGTCTGAGAATCAAATAAAGTTATAGTTTCATCTTTTTTTAATTGTTTTATAAAATTATCATCAATCATAAATCTTCTTCTATATCAAGTAATTTAGTATAAGTTTCATTTATATAATCAGAAATTTCATCTATCAATTCTGTCATAATTTCACCGCTATTTTCATTTATCAAATTTGAATATGATGTTTTGTTATCTTTAAGATAGAGTTTAAATGCATTTATTTTATCCGTATCAATAACTCCATACTTACCAAATAACTTATCAATCTTTTCATTAACCGCATCATTATTTTTTTCTTTTTTTATCTTTCCTGCATATAATAAATTATTAGTGCTTGTTAATATATAAGGACTATGAGTTGTTATAAAAACTGTACTTCCTGTCATATTCATAAAATGAACTATAAAATCTACTATTTCTTTTTGCATCTTAGGATATAAATGTGCTTCAGGTTCTTCTATAATCACGAAAGCCTTTTCATTTCTTATAATAAGATAATATAAAATGTTCAAAAGCCATAATATTTCCTGATGTCCAGAAGATATATAATTAACAGGTATTTTTTCTTTTTTTTCAGAATCTAATAAAATATATTCTGTACCATTTTCAGAAAAATATTCTCCTTTCATAAGACTAATAATTTTTTCTGACATACTACTTATATAAGTATTATTTCTTTTATTTGGGTAATTTATTTTATTTATACCAGATGAAAATAAAATTTGTATATTTTCTATAAATTGTATAAATTTCAAATTAACTAAATCAATAGCTTCGTAATTAAGTTTAGTTTTCTGATTATTAATAAAAGATAATGAACTTCTAGCAGCAGGTATATAATAAGTTTTATATTCCTCATCAAATATACCTTTATTTAAAAAAATAGGTAAAATTCTTTTAAATAAATCTAGTTTTTCAACTCTATCGTATTTAATATTTTTTATTTCATTATAAAAATTATATACCATATTTAGTAAAGCATCACTATAAGATATAATCAATTTTTTATCTTTATCAAATTTTATTTCTATATTAAGAGATGCTTTATAATTATATAAAATAAATAAATCTGTATATTCTAAATCACCAAATATTTTTATAAATAAATCTTTAGCCTTAATATCTAATTGTGATATTAACTGTTCTTTTGATAAGACATTATTATTTTTATCGTTATTTAATAATAGTTCAACTATAAAAGAATTAACATCATCTTTTAATAATCTAAAAAAATATATACATTTACAAATTGTACTTTTTCCTACGGCCTGCTCACCAATAATCAAATTAAAATCTTTTATATCCATTTCAAAATCTGTTATAGGACCTAAATTCTTAATTATCAAATTTGACATATTATCTCCAAAATAATTTAAACAGTTTATTATTATATAATAAAAATACTAAAATATCTATAAATCACAATTCATCATTTATTATAGTCATGTGAATATGATCTTCCCATTTACCATTAATCTTTAAATATTTCTTAGCAAGCCCCTCATATTCAAATCCCAATCTTTTAGCCAATTCTAATGAAGGTTTATTATGAGGCATTATATTCGCTTCTACTCTATGAAGTTTAAGTTCTTTAAATACTATTATTATTGCTGCTTTAAGGGCTTCAGTCATGTAGCCTTTACCTTGTTCAAATTCATCTAATTTATAGCCTACTGTAGTTGATAAAAAAACCCCTTTATAAATATTGCTGAAATTAATCATACCTATAATCTTTCTTTTATCTTCTATTTTGTATATCCAAAATTTCAGCATTCTTTCCAGCCTGATTTCCTCAAGCTCTTTTTTTATAATATCTTTATGAGTATTAACCTTATAAAATACTTCAGGTCTTTGAGGATCAAACTCTTTAAAAAACTCTCTATTTCTTCTGTAAAAATCAACTATCTCTGAAGCCATATTTATATTAGGCTGTAATAGAAAAAGCCTATTCGTTTTATAAGTCTTTTTAAGCATATAAAATCAACCTATTATAATCTTATTTTTATATTATAATTTTAGAATTAACTATATTAAAACCTTCATGTCTTAGTAAATATTCTTTTTTATCCAAGCCACCGGCATAGCCTGTTAATTTTTTATTTACTCCTACAACTCTATGACAAGGTATAATAATAGCTATTTTATTTTTTCCTTCAGCTGTTCCAACTGCTCTCGATATGCTTCCTCTTTTATTAGAAATATTTGCTGCTATTTCAGAATATGATACAACATTACCAAAAGGTATCTTTAAAGTTTCTAACCAAACATTATATTGGAAATCTGTACCATATAAAGCTAAAGGAATAGAAAATTTTTTTAAATTATTTGAAAAGTAATTATCTAATTCCTTTTTTGCTTTCTTTATTATAGACGGTTCATCTTGTTTTGATGATATATTAATATTATTTAAGTTAAACTCTAATGATGTGATATATTGAGAAGTTTCATCTGTCATTAATATTATATCGCCGATAGGGCTTTTATAAATATAGGCTTTATTAAAAGTTGTTTTTTTATCAAGCCTAATAATTTTCACAATTTAACCTTTTTAAGATTAATTAGAGGACAAGAAGCATATAATCCCTCTATAACTTCAGGATTAACTGCAGCAGAAGCATATCCAAGTACATTTACGCTTACTAAATACTCAGCATCTATAGAAGCCACATACTCAGCCGTATCTCTCGCTGTAAAAAATATGCAGTAATCAAGAGCAACGCCGACAAAATCAAGCACCAAAGTTTCTTTATTTTCTCTGGCAGCATCTATGAATTCTTTATGCATATAAGAAAAACCGGAATTACCCTCGTCGTCCGGATCAACTCCCTTTTGAACATATATATAATCTTTTTTCTTCCTTAAACCATCAACTATAGCCGAACCATAAGTTCTGGCAACGCAATGACGAGGCCATAAAGTAATAACTTCTTCATCTCCGGTATCCTGATCTATAACTTTTATTTTAGAAAAAGGCTCTTTTTCATGAGTTGAAGCAAAAGATATATGATTAGAAGGATGCCAATCCTGAGTTGCAATTATTGCATCATACTCGCCATTCTTTATAAGATCATTTATGATAGGCACTAATTTAGAAGCACCTTTAACAGCCATAGGACCGCCTTCCATATAATCATTTTGCATATCTACTATTGTAAGTATCTTTATTTTACTCATAACCCAAGTCCGTAAACATTAATATTTAGGAAATTTTATTAAGCCCTATATTCTCCTGCACAGGAATAAGAGCTTCTATCGTTTCTTTTATAAGTTCATCTATATTAATTCCCAACATTTCAGAACCTTTATTTATAACTGCTCTGTCAACTTTGGCTGCAAATGCCTTATCTTTCAATTTCTTCTTAACAGATTTTACTTCCATATCATCTAAACTCTTTGAAGGTCTCACTAAAGCACATGCCGTAATAAAACCGGCAAGCTCATCAACAGCATATAAAGTTTTTTCCATATTGCTTAAAGGCTCTATGTCAGTACAAATTCCATAACCATGACTTTGAATGGCTCTTATAAAACTATCAGGAAGTCCCTCTGCCTCAAGTATTTCCCTAACTTTAATACAATGCTCATCAGGATATTTTTCATAATCCATATCATGCAAAAAACCTACCATACCCCATTCGTCTTCATCTTCTGCGTTTTTTCTGGCAAAATATCTCATAACTGCTTCTACTGATAATGCATGCTTAAATAATGAATGCTCATTGTTATATTTTTTAAATAGTTCAATAGCTTTATCTCTTTCTATGCTAGCCATTTAAAAACCTCCAAATATTATCATAAGTATATATTATATTTGTCTATTTTTCAATATTTTATTCTATTTATATAATATTTTAATAATAAAAAAGTTATAATAAAAATAAATATAAAAACGATGATTATAATATTAGTATACATAATATTAAATTAATAATAAATGGAAATAATATGAAAAAACTTATAATAATAACATTATTTATAAATATTATTACTCTATATGCATTAACAGAAAATGAAAATAAAATGATTAATGCTGTCAAAATAGGAGATATTAGAACTATACAAACTCTATTATCACAAAATGTAAGTCCGAATATTAAAGATGAAAGAGGATATTCACTCATACATATAGCAGCAGAAAATAATCAAACTTCATCTATTAATGTACTTAAAACTTCACCATATACAGATTTAAATATTCTTTTGGAAAGTAATACTAAAATAACAAATAATAATCAATACATAGACGGTTCATACTATTCAGCTATGGATATTGCTGCTGTAAATAAAAATTTTGAAAGTGTAAAATTATTGATAGATTCAGGAGCAAATATCAATTTTAAGATGAAAGAAAAACCTAGAAGTGAATTTCTTGCATCAGAATATTCCAATCCGCAAATATTAGAACTTTATCTTAATAAAAATATATACCTTCTTATGAATAGCGAAGATGTTGTATCATTAATTAAATCAGCAAGCATTGGAAATAATGCAGAAAATATAAACTATTTAGTAAAAAACTTAGGAATAGATGTTGATACTAAAGATACAAATACTATGCTTCATTATGCTGTGGGAAATGGTTCTATAGAGGCGGCAAGCGAACTTATAAAATTGGGGGCTAATATTGATAATACAAATGCCAATTTCAAAACATCTCTGCATTATGTAATAGAAAACAATTCTAATAAACTGCTTGAAAGTGTTAATTTACTTTTATCTAAAAATGCCAATCCTAATATAAAAGATAAAAATGGAAATACTGCTTTGCATTTATCTGTAATGAATGCCCATAAATCAAAAAGTAAATATATAGATGTTATAAATGCTTTAATAAAATATAATGCCGACATAAATATATTAAATGAGCAAAATCAATTAGCATTAAATATAGCAGTTATTAATAATGATACTGAAATATCTAATATTTTAATAAATGCAGAATCTGAATTAAATAATATCTATAATGGATATGCTCCTATACATATAGCGGTAAAAAATAATAATATATCTATAGTCGATAATTTATTATTAAACGGTGCTGATGCTGAGATAAAAGACAGCAGAGGATACACTCCATTAGCTATAGCAGTAGAAAATAATAATTTAGAAATGTGCAGAAAACTTATAAGAAATAATGCAGCTGCTGACAGTAAAGCTATAGATTTAGCAAAGAAAATAAATAATAAAGAAATAAAAAAATTGTTAGGATTAGAAGAAGTAAATTAATATTATCTTAACGCACCGTATTTAATTAAAATTTCAGCCATTTTATAATTTTTATTTTCTTCAGACATAGTTAAAGCTGTTTTGTTATAATTATTTCTTTTATTTACATCTGCCCCATTTTCTATTAATATTTCAACTAAATTTCTATAATCAAGTATAGCAGCATACATTAAAGCACTATAACCATGAATATCCTGAATATTGACATCAGCCCCTAAAGAAATAAAAGTTTTCACTATATCAGCATCAGCCTTATTTAAAATATTATACATCAAAGCAGTCTTTCCGTCTAAATTCTGCGCATTAATATCAGCACCTGAATCTGAAAGTAACTTTATTATATTTACATCTCTGCTGGAAGCATACATCAAAGCTGTAGATTTATAATTATCTCTAAGATTAACATCCGCATTATACCATATAAGCATCTGTATAATATCAAAGTCACAAGTATTGCATGCATATATTAAAGCAGTTTTACCGCTGTCATTTTGCATATTAGGGTTTGCATTATTCTTTAATAATAACTCTAGTATATAAATATCTTTATTAAATACAGCATGCATCAAAGGAGTAACACCGTATCTGTCTTGAACATTAATATTAACATCTTTTCTATTAAGTATATTTCTAATTGACATAATATCAGATTTTTCAGCTGCCATAATTAAATCATTTTCATTTTGAGTAAATGAATATATAATATTACAGCAAATGCTTATAAATATGATAATAGATAAAGCCTTCATAATTTATAATTCTATTATTAAATAAAAATATATCAAGAAAAAATAATGCTTATTAGAAAAAAATAAAAAAGGCTTAAATTATGCATAATAAATATACATAATTAAGCCTTGAATATTATAATCAAAAAATATTTAATTATATATTTTTAATTATCTTTTAGCCTGTTCATATTGTTTAGGGAATGGAACATCAATACCTAAAGTTCTGGCAGCCTGTAATGCCCAATAAGGGTTTCTTAAAATCTCTCTTCCAATATATACAGCATCAGCAGCACCGTTTCTTACTATCATATTAGCCATTTTAGGATCTGTTAAAAGTCCTCCGCCTATGCAAGGAACTTTCATATATTGTTTTAACTCTCTGCAGAAAGGTATTTGATAGCCTTCATAAGGTATGATTTTACCGTCAGCAGTAACAGCACCTGTACTAACATTGATAGAATCAAATAATCCTTGTTCTTCTAATGGTTTTAACATATCAACGAAATCTTTTACTGTGTTTCCGCCTTCTTTCCAGTCATATGAAGATATTCTTATTTGTATAGGATAATCTTTACCTACAGCTTCTTTTCCTTTTCTTAAAATCTCTTCTAAAATTTTAGCTCTGTTTTTTCCGTATTCATCAGTTCTTTTATTTGATAATGGTGATAAGAAAGTAGAAACTAAATAACCATGAGCCGCATGAACTTCAATCATATCAAAACCAGCTTTTTTAGCTCTTACAAATGCTTTAACAAATGCATCAACAACTTCATTAATATCTTCTTTAGTCATTTCAACAGGAGTTCTATATTTGTCATTGAATGCTTCAGCACAAGGAGCATATATTTTATCTACTTTTACAGATTCGCATTTTCTTCCTGCATGGTTAATTTGTATTCCAGCCAAAGCTCCGTTATCTTTAATAGATTTAACAAGTTTGCTTAATCCGTCAATATATTTATCGTCCCATATACCCAAATCATTATCAGTGATAGAACTTACATAAGGAAGCACGCCTGTAGCTTCAACAATAATAAGTCCTGTTCCGCCTATAGCTCTTGTAGAATAATGCTGAATATGCCAATCATTAACATATCCGTCTTCTGCACTGTACATACACATTGGAGGCATTACTACACGGTTTTTTATTTCAAGATTACCTATCTTCAAAGGTGTAAAAAGATTGCTTTTTTCTGGTTTCATAAAATAACTCCTTTATAAAAAATTAAATATCAAATATTCTTTATATAGTATTATATAGTATATAACAATTCTTTTAATATTTCAATTTCACAATATAATTAATTTAAATATACTTATAAAATAATTATATGTGAATATCAAAAAAACTAAAAAATATAAAACATATTATACATTTACTATTTTAATAACTCAGAAGCAGTCAAACCTTCATTATTTTTTATGTCAGTTTTAGCTCCTCTTCTAATAAGTAAATCTATAGTAGAAGAATATCCATTTTCACTCGCATAATGCAAAGGAGTATTTCCTTCATTATCCTGAGCATTAATACTTAAAAATGTATTAGATAAATAATATGATATGGCTTCGTCATTTCCATATAGAGCAGCAAAATGCATAACTGTTCTTCCGCTTAATGATTTTTCTCTTGTGAGAGAAGAATCTTTTTCAAGTAAAAAGTGTATCATATAGGGATTAGAAAAAGCTGAAGCATAAAATATACAACAGTACCCATTATAATCTTTTTTTCTTGTGTCAGCTCCATTTTCTATAAGCAGATTTACAGCATTAGTATTACCTTTATATATTGCATATTCTAAAGGAGTTGTACCATTAAATAATACTTCTCCGCTGAAATTTTTTCCTTTTACAGAATATATATTAGTATAATTATTAAGAGGCATTTCTATATCTATAATATTGCTATAGCTTAAAAGAGCCTTCATAACTTCAAGTCTGTCATAATTAATAGCATAAAGCAAAGGAGTAAAACCATCTTCATTTCTTGAGTTTATATTAATACCATTTGAAACAGCCTTTAATACATCAGAAACATTGTTATTATATATAGCTTCAAATAAAGGTCTCATTGCATTGTAATATTCTGAATAATCATCATCGGTATCATCTTCCACATAATCATCAGAATTATCTTCAGTAATACCTTCATCGCTATACTCGTATATTAAGTCATCAGCAAAAGTATTAGCATTAACAGCCATAACATTATCAAATGTGTTTTCATTATTAATGCTGTTAGTATACTGTATATCATTATAAGGTAAAGTTTCTGAATCATAATTGCTGTTTGTGCCAATATTATTATTTTGATTATCATTATAATAATTAGTATTATTATAATCATTATTTGTATTAATTAAATTTGTATTATTTAAGTTTGTATTATTAGTATTTATCTTATTAAATTTATCATTCGTATAGATATTAGTAAATGAATTAGCATCATTACTTATAATGCTTTCTATACTCTCAATACCATCACCATAAAGTAAATCAGAAGCTGTTTTTCCATCATAATTTTTTATAGTATAGTCAGCACCTTTTAAAAGTAAAAATCTGTATGTATTAGTATTATGATTTTTTACAGCCAAATGCAAAGGAGTATTACCATCAATATTTTGTGTATTTATATTTATAGGAGTTCTATTCATAAGGGCAGTCAAAGTATTAGTATTTCCTAATAATGCTGCATTATGTAAAGGAGTATCCCCATATATATCTACAACTCTATAAGAATTACTGCTGTAATTTAAAATCGTATCAATAACTTCTGCACTTCCATAACTCGCTGCATACATTAAAGCATTATTTCCTAAACTGTCTTTTCTGCATATATCAGCTCCGTATTTTAGAAGAGTATTTATTATATTAGTATTACCTTTAAATATAGAATACTGCAAAGGACTTGCATTATACAAATATACATACCCTGTAAACTCTGCTCTGCTTTCATTAAAATATAAATCATCTCTTGGTATAAAACTAGTTTCTATATTAATAATATTTGTATTATCAATTCTATATTTTAAAAGTTCATTAACCATATCATCTTTGCCAAGATGTATAGCATAAGTAAGAGGAGTTTCATAAGCTATAATTACAGAGTTCATATTAAAATTAGAATACATCATTATATTTCTTAAAGCATTAGTATCTGATTCCTGAATAGTTCTAATAATAGACATATTTTCTTCATAAGTATTTGTAAATGAATTATTATTTTCTTCATTGCTATCATCACCTAAATCAACAGCAGAGCTTCCTCCAGATAAAATATATTCAGGCTTTACTCCATAATTATCTCCTATATCTTTATTAGCACCAAGTTTAATAAGAAGATTATAAGCCTCTTTTTTTCCATGATAAGCAGCATAATATAAAGCAGTGCATCCGTTTGAATCTCTGTCATTAATATTCATATCAACATTTTTAATTAAAAAATTAATAGTCTCTAAATTATTGAGAGAAGCAGCATAATGAAGTCCATTAACATCAGAATTTTTATCATTAACTAGGTTTCTATCTTTCACAAGAAGCATTCTTATAATATTGCCATTACCAAAACCGCATGCATATAAAAATACAGAAGTTCCTTCATTATCTCTAGCTTTAACATTGGCATTTTTATCTATTAATTGTTTAACTATTCTAGCATTTCCTTTAAATATAGCAAACATTAAAGGAGTAGCCCCTCCTATATTAAAGCTGTCACCTTCATATTTATTTATATAAGGATAATCAGCAAAATCATCAGGAAGTTTATATTCAATATTAACATCACTGTACTCAAGCAATACTCTTACAGCTCTTTCATTACCGCATTCAATAGCATACAAAAGCGGAGTTAATCCTCTTTCATTTGTGGTATTCAAATTCATTTTATATCTTAAAAGATTTTTTAATTGAGATTCATATTTATTTTCTTTTATGGCATCAAAAAATTCCTGCTCTTTTTGAGTTAAAGCAAATATATTGAAACTAATAGTAAAAAGTAATATAATAAATAAAAATCCTTTTTTAATCATAATAAAAATTTCCTAATATATTTATTTTAATAAGTAAACATAATATTAAAAATTATATAATAATAATTAATTAATGCAATATAACAAAATTGATAATTTAGCGTAAAACATCAGCAGGCTTTAATCCATCATTATTGGCTATATTTTTGTCAGCACCTAATCTTAAAAGCAAGTCATAAGCTTCTTTTTTATTATTAGCAGCTGCATAATACAAAGCCGTCCAGCCGTCATCATCTTGAGCATTAATATCCGCTTTTAAATTTCTAACCAAATATTTTATATTATCTATATTATCATAAACTACAGCCATATGAAGAGGAGTAACATTATCTTTTGTTTTACTATTAATAAGATTTCTATTTTTTAATAAAATATTTCTAAGCATAGAACTATTTCCAAAAGCAGCTGCATATAAAAATGTAGACCAGCCTTCTTCATCTGAAGCATTTACATCAGCACCTTTTCTTATAAGAGCATTTACTATTCTGCCATCTCCGCTGCTTTTAAATATAGCATAAATAAGAGGTGTAGCCTTTCCTATATAAACTGCATCTGAAGAGTTATCTCCTAAATGAGTAAAATACCCCTCAGGAAGGGTAGATTCCAAATCAATATTTCTATTTGCTAAAAGCACATCAACAGATCTAAAACTATTATACTTTATAGCTAAATGTAAAACGCTTAAACCGTATCCGTCTTTAGCATTAATATTAGCACCTCTATTTATTAAAGTTCTTATCTTTCTATAATCATCTTTTTCTACAGCTTTAAATAATTCAATATCAATATCCCTTACCTCATTAATCTCATCTTCAATTTTTCTAGTAAGTATAGTTTCAGGCAATACATTATGATTATCAGCAATATTAGTATCTGCTCCGAGAATTATTAGTAAATTATAAGCCTCAATACTCTTAGAATTTGCAGCATGATAAAGAGCAGTCCAGCCGTCTATATCCTGAGCATTGATATCTATATTAGAATTAGTACATAGATACATCAAAGCATCAAGATTATTATAATCACAAGCTATATGCAAAGGTGTTACATTAAATTCTGTTTTAGTATCAAGCAATGTACTGTCTTTCTCAGCAAGTAATGCAATAGTATCCAAGTCAGAAAAAGCAGCCGCATACATAATGCTATTCCAAGTTTTAAAATCCCTCGCTTTTAAATCAGCTCCATTATCTATTAAAATTTTAGTTATTTCTCCTGCATTCTTATATATAGAATAAAGTAAGAGAGTAGCCCCTCCTAAATTATTTGGATAATCATCTTCAAGTTTTGAATCAATATTTATATTCCCATTACTTATAGCCGTTCTTATATAATCTGCATCATAATTATCTATAGCTTCATATAAATTATCATAACTGATATTTAAATCATAATCCGATATTTCATCAGTTACTATATCTGTAAAATCTTCAGCAAATAAGAATATGCTTAAATAAAACATAATAATTATAATTTTTTTCATAAAAAAACCTAAACAATAATTACTGTGTAGTAGCAGCACTATCTTGCAAATCGGTAATTGTACTATTAAGATTATATTCTTTTTTAGGAAGACCGACACTAGGAAAGTCTGTAAGAGTAAATTCAATCCAAAACTCTTTATTCCAATAAACCCCTTTTACAGAACCCGAAGTAATATCAGACGGAAGTGTTGAAGGTTTAACAGCAAAAGTCGCCTGAATCTGCCACCCATCTAATTCATGCCAAATACTAGCCTCTATGGATTTTAATTTAAATAAACTATCCGTTCTTTTTTGAGAATCAGAAAAATTAAATGAATTTATAATATCCCAAAAAGGATTAACCCAAGTTTGATTTTCTTCTTCTGCATAAGATTTTATATATCTGTAAGTATTTTCATTTGCACTAGTAGTAGATATTCTGAATTTCCATTGTTCTAAAACCTGAAGCTCTATACCAAATGTAAATGAGGCTGTATTATATCTATAATTAATAAAATCATGAGTAAAAGCAAATCCGAAATATAAGTTAAAATCATTAACTATACCATCAAAAAAAGGTTTTTTATTATTTTTTATTAAAATCCAATCTGTGATTTTGCCCAAAGGTATTGGAAAGTGAAAATATGCATTTATTCTATTAGCTGTTAAATTAGTTCCTAATAAATTTCTAGTTACATCATAAGATATATAAGATTCATTATATAAAAGTCTTGCAGAAGCACCTACTTCAGTTGTAAGCATCTTATTTGTGGAAAATTCAACTTGATAAGATTTAGTTTCTACATTATATGTAGGTATAAAGTCATAACCTGTTGTTATAAATGTTTCCATATTAAGATTTAAATCTGGTAAATAAAACAAACTATACCCTGTTCCACCCATAGAAAATCTGGTTGTAAAATTATGATTATTAAATTCCCCAAATTGTGAATTTCCATAATCATTATCAACATACTTTTCTTTAAATCTATATCCCAAAGTATAAGTAGTATCCCATCTTATGGTAGGTTCAAAATATTGAGTAAAATTATAAGGCAGAATACTATAAGGTAAAAACATAGAAAAATTCATACCAGTTCCTAATCCCAAATAAGTATTATCTTTATCATAAATCAAATCTTCAGCTGAAGGATCTATACTATTTTGATATGCATATTCCATATTAATACTAGGCACAAACCTTATAAAATCATTAGTAAAAGTTCTTGATACATCTCCGTATAAATTAAGATTATTCCTCTCAGAAAGCTTATCATTTAATTGTGAGTCAAGCATCGGATTATTGTAAAAGGCTATACCTTCTGATGTCTTATAATTAATAGTATGATTATAATTAGCTCTTAAATTATAGTTAATATTAAGATTCGGAAAGTAATAAGATGTTTCATCTCCAAATACAGAACTATAACTAGCTTCTACAGAAGGAAGAATAAGTTTATATGGTTTAGGCATATAATAATCAAAGTTAGTATTAACATCAACTGATATATTTCTAACAGATTGCAAATCCCATTCTGCTCCTACTTTTAAATTGACGCCATAAATATTATTATTAAAATATACAGAATTTTCAATATAACTTTCAGGATAAGAATCGCCTATATCCTGTAAATCTCCTGTAAGGGAAGTAAAAAATGTTAATATATCAAAATTACCTCTTTGATTGTAGAAGTCGGATCTAAAATATAAATCACTATTTAAATTAAGCTTTCCTGTAACATAACTATTTATATTTTGACTGCTGTATAATTGAATTGTATGATCATATTGAAATTTGTATCTTGGTACAAACTTCCCAGACTCACCTGATGTAAAATAGTTAACATACCTAGTTCCATAACCTATACTTGAAGTAATATAAGAGTCAAGTAAATAATACTGTCTTCCTAAAGCAAACATAGCATCAAGAGCCAAATTCTGATACTGACTTGTATATCTTATTTCATCGCCAATCAAAAAACCTAATTTCTGATAAGCATCAAATCTTACTTTATGCTGAACTCCATACAAATCAAATATTTTATAATTCTGTATATAAACACCTTCTCTTAAAGATTCTCCGAAGGAAGATATTATACCTGTACCGAAATTGTTTTGAATAAATAGAGGAAAATAGAATACAGGCTGTCTTCCTACCCTATAAAGACTATTAAATACCATCATTTTTTTACTATCCCAAAGATAAACTCTGCTGGCTAAAAAATCATGGGCTACAGGAGTAAGACGAGAAAAACTTACACTGCTGTTCTCAGCAAAAAAATCCTGATCATTAAATTTTATAATACGGCCTTCAACTGTAAAACTCATAAATTTCGTGCCGCCGCCGAATAGAATACCTTTTTTATTTTCCCTATTCAGCATAAACCATTCACCATTAAGAGTAGTATCAGATGACTCTACGGTTATATTACCAGAAGCAAAAACTTCGCCAGTCTTCAAACTATAAACAACTTTGTCAGCTATTAATGTATTATTATACATTTTCATAGTAACATTACCGTATAATGATATAAGCTCCTCATCTGCTTCTTCTACTGCATATCTTTCAGCAAAATCCGCACCTACAAGTTCTACTTGAGCTCCGCCTTTGTTTATAGTTGTTCTTGCAATTTCCCTTACCTCTTCATTTCCTCTAATAACTTCCTGCTTTATATTTACTTGCCTTTCTATTATTCTAGCTCTCAAAGTAGATTCTGTATCATAAGGATAAATTTCTATATTATTAACTTTTGCATATTCTTGTAATACATAATACGGAGTAAAATTAACTAAATTAATAAATGACACAGGGTTTCTTCTGGCATCGAATCTATTTATCTGCATTATTGCACCTTCACCTCTATTAGCAGAAATGTTATTATTATTTGTTGCAATAGTATTTGCATTAGTATTATCTGCATTAGTATCCTGAGCATAAAGACACACATTAAATATTAATGTAAATAATAACAAGACAAAGATTCGCATTCTATCCTCTAAAACTCAATCACTAACTTTAAGAAAATTTAATTTTAAAGAAATTGCGTTTGCCTACTTTTAAAATCCCCTCTTTAGAAATCAAAAAATTTATATCATTTATCTTTTCATTATCCAAAGCAACACTTCCTTGAGAAACAAGCCTTTTCAAATTGGATTTACTTTCTGATGACATACAAATGGATAATACATTTAAAATATTATCATCTTTATAAATAATAACTTCTTCTATCTCATCAGGAAGTCCTTTAGAACTGAATATTCTTTTAAACTCTTCTTCAGCATTCAATGCTTCTGATTCTCCATGATATATTTTTACTATCTCTTTTGCTAATATACCTTTTATATTTCTAGGGTTTTCACCATTTTCCATAGCTTTAACATAATTCTTTATATCATCTATAGGTATATCTGTAAGAAGCTCCATATATTTAGATATTAAACTATCCGGTATACTCATAGCTTTACCATACATATCTTTAGGACTGTCATATATTCCTATATAGTTTCCTAATGATTTACTCATCTTCTCAACACCGTCTAAGCCCTCCAATAAAGGAACAGTAATAACAGCCTGAGGAGATAATCCATACTCCTTCATCAATGTTCTTCCTACAAGCAAATTAAATTTCTGATCATTTCCTCCAAGCTCAACATCACATTCCAAAGCAACAGAATCATATCCTTGTGCTAATGGATATAAAAATTCCATAATACTAATAGGCTGTCCGTTTTTATATCTTTTAGAAAAATCATCTCTCTCTATCATCTGAGCTACAGTATATCTTGAAGTAAGTCCTAGCACATCTGCAAAACTCATTTTCTCAAGCCATTTAGAATTAAATTCAACTATAGTTTTTTCAGGATCCAAAATTTTAAAAACCTGCTGCTTATAAGTTTCAGCATTCCTTAAAACATCTTCTAAAGTAAGTCTTGGTCTTGTTTTAGTTTTACCTGAAGGATCTCCTATTCTTCCGGTAAAATCACCTATTAAAAATATAACTTTATGACCTAATAATTGAAAATGTCTCATTTTTCTTAAAAGTACAGTATGTCCCAAGTGTATATCTGGTGCGGTAGGATCAAAGCCGGCTTTTACAGTTAATTGCTTACCGCTTTTTAATTTTTCTTTTATTTCTTCTAAACCTATAACTTCGCTGATTCCTCTTGTAATTAACTCTATAGATTCTTCAATACTGTATTTTTTATCTTCCATTTTACTATCCCTTTAATAAAAATTATTATAACAAAAATATAATTATAGTAGAATATTAATAATAATGTAAATTTCAATTAAAGTCAAATAAAGAATTTTTATTATGTTAATTATAAATAAAATAGAATAATTTTTTAATATTAATTCAATATTTTTTAATATATAATCTTATTACTTTATTATCATTTCTTTTGTGAAACTATTCAAGTTTTTATGTCCTTCCTTAGTTACAAGTATCAAATCCTCTATTCTTACACCCACTTTCTTATCAGCATAATAAATACCTGGTTCTATTGAGAATATCATGCCCTCTTTTAATAATGCCTGATGAACAGAACTAACATCTCCATATTCATGAACATCCATACCTATGCAATGCCCTGTTCTATGAGTAAAATATTCTCCATATCCATTTCCTGTTATATATGAACGTGCCTCATTATCTATATCTGAAAATTTTAATCCTTCCTTTACTTTATCAATAGCTCTTTCATTAGCAGTTTTTACTATATTATATATTTTTTTAGCCTCATCATCAGGCTCGCCAAAAAATATAGTTCTAGTCATGTCAGAACAATATCCATCATGCATGCAGCCCATATCTATAACCAAACAGCCATTATCTCCTATTATATTATTGCCTGTAGAATAATGAGGATTAGCAGCATTCTCTGCAAAAGCTATTATAGGTGTAAAAGAAAATCCTCCGTCTGCTCCGTTTCTTTTATATATAAGTTTTAATTCCTCTAAGATGTCAAGCTCTTTCATGCCAGATCTTATAAAATTAATAATATCATTCATACTTTTATCATTAATCTCTGATGCTTTTATCATCTTTTTTATTTCTTCTTCGTCCTTTTGCATTCTTACATAGTCTATACAGCTTGACGCATTTAAATAACTTTCTGCAATATTAAGCTCCATCATCTCAAGCAAAAAATTTGATGTCATTACCTTATCTATTCCTATATTTTTATCTTTACGGACAAATTTTGATAATTTCTTTACAGCACTTTCTGTATCTGAATAGTATAAAATATCTATATCATTATTATTTAATGGAAAAAGCTGATTATTAATAAGATGAACTTCATTATCCTGATTAATATAAAGTCCTAAAAATCTTTCTCCTGAATGTATATTAATATTTGTAAGATAATATATTGACATTCTATCTGTTATAACAAATTGATAAATATTTTTTTCTTTCATAGAATCAATAACTCTGTTTAATCTATTAGCATTCATAAGAATAATTCCTTTAAAACTCAAAAATTATTAAAATGCATTATATACTGTAATATATTATTTGTATATAAATTATTTGTTTTTTTCAGGTAAACTAAGCAAAGTCAAAGCAGTCAATGTTAATAATACACCTATAACGGAAAGTACAGTAGGAATTTCATGATAAAAGAATATGCCAAAAAACATTGCCGCTATAGGCTCTCCTGATGCCAATATAGAAGCCTTTCCCGCATCCATATAACCTAAAGCTATAGTAAAAAATGCATAAGGAAATACCGATGTACAAAGAGAATGAAAAAGCATAAAAACTAACATTCCTGAACCATTTTCTATTACAACATTTGAAAGAGCTTTCCAATCGGTAAAAGGAAGTGATATTACGGCTATGCTTATTAATGCATACAATGTAACTGTCAATGTATTATAATTTTTTCTTATAGCAAGTTTAGAGAATATACTGTAAAGTCCGTAGAAAAAAGCACCTAAAAAACCTATAAATATACCGAAATATGTCCAATGCATAGTTTCATTAGTTTCAAGTATTCCGCTTGCAAAGAAACAGCCTAACAATGCTAGTATCATACAAATAATTTTTTTTGATGTGATTTTCTCTTTAAAAAATATATTGGCAAATATTAAAACAAATATAGGTGATAAACTCAAAAGAATAGCAGACAAAGATAATGATAATTGCTTTACAGCCTCATTATAGCAAATATTAAGCCCCAATATTCCAAGTATGCCGGATGCAATAAATATCCATAAATCTTTTAATTTTATTTTTACCAAAGATCTGTCATATAAAAATACACTTATAAAAAATATTATGCTTGCTAAAATAACTCTTGAAGAAACTACAGTAAAACTATTTATATTTAATTCCATAAGTCTTCTGATAAATATTCCGCCGCCGCCCCAAAATATACCAGATAATATAGGAAGAATTGGTATAAACTTTTTCATAATGAAGCAAGACTCCATAAAATAATAATTAAAATTTTGAATAGGTATTATATATTAAAAATAATTTTTTTTAATAAGATTTTTTAAATATTTTTTATATTGAATGATTTTCATTAATTATCGATGTTCTAAAGAAGTATAACTTAAAAGCTCAAAAATAATTTACTTGGGAAAGTTGAATATTTAATATATCTATAAAAATGGCTAACCAATTTATAGTATTTTTAATATTAAAGCTTTATTATAAAAAATAGTTAAAAAAATAAACCGCTTTTGTGGGATGAACAAAGCGGCTTATTACAAATATAGTTATTGGGGGGTAGTCCAATCAACTAAATATATTATCGGCCGCTTGGAAATTAACTTTAATATTTTTATAAAAAAGAGAAAAATTATTAAAAAAATATAATATACTTGTTTCAAAACTAAATTTATAAATTTTTAATTTAATATTTTTAAATTATAGTTGGGGCTTCACATTTGTGCACCGCTCTGCGTACTTACGCAAAACCCCACTTCTTTTGTGAGGCTGTCCGCCTCGTTGTGCGTGCCTTTAGCAGACGAAAGACTGCATGTTTATATACTAAAATAATAGTTTATACAACATGTAAAATATCATATTTATAATTTTAAACATTAAATAATTTCATATTTAATGTTTTCAAGTAGTTTTGAAACAAGTCTAATATAAATAAACATGTATTTTTAATTTAAAAAAAATTATATTAAAATTTTCAAATTATAATAAAACATATAAATACTTGAAATTTATATTTATATAATATATATTTGTATATAAATCATAATTATATATATCTATTTTGATAATTTCATAAAAATCATAAGGAGTAAATATGTCTGATAATAACCCTCCAAAAATATTTGAAATAGCTAAAGATTTATCATCATCATCACTTAACCCTATTAATGCTATAGCAAATGCTACTAATAGTATAATATCATCTATATCAAATGCTAAGAGCAAAATGGTTGAATCTGATAATAATAGAGATATAGAAAATAAAAGAACTGATGCAAAATTAAAGATAGATATCGCTAGCTCTAGCATAACTGGTATAGCAAATGCTGTTTCATCAGTATCAAATGTTATATCGAAATCAAAGGAAACAAAGGCTAAAATAGTTGAATCTGATAATAATAAAGATATAGAAAATAAAAAAACTGATGCTATGATGAAAACAAGTATTACAAATTCTGCTATAAGTGGAGCTGCAAATGTTGGTAATTCAATAATATCTTCTATATCATATGCCTTTGGGAAATCAAAAGAAAGTGAGACTAGAATATCAGAATCTAAAGATAATAAAACAATAAAAATAGCTGAATCTGATAATAATAAAGATATAGAAAATAAAAGAACTGATGCTATAATGAAAGTTGAAATCGTAAAAGAAGGAGTAAATTTAACTTCTGTTGTTCTTAATAATACTGATGCAATAGTTGATGTATTAAATACATTTAAAGAAGCAAAATTAGCAATGGCGGAAATAGAAGCAGATTTAGAAAAAAATCAACTTGAATTTGAAAAATGGAAAATTCAAGCTAATAACGATTTGATAAAATTCCAAGAAGCATCTAATAATACAAAAGAAATTATAAGCTCATATTCAAGAAGATTAGAAAAAATTACAGATACTATTTTATCAATACCTACAGATACATTAAATGTAGAGGAAATAAAAATAAGAACACAATTATTAGAAAAAATGGATAATATAGATGATAAATTAGCTAAGACATTATTTGAATTATTAGGAAGATGAAATGGATATAAAAACTTTAAATGTAGATGCCAATGAGTTATTAAAAATAAAAACAGATTTAGAAAATATACTTAATGAAATGGATAGATTAGCAGGAGAATGGATTAATATATCCGCTTCAATAAAAGATGTTGCAGTTTCTTTCTCTATAATAAATAAAAAATTAGGTATAATAAAAAAAGAAACTTTATTAAAAATAAGTCCGAAAATAGGATTAGCAATAGCAGCTGGTACTTTGATAGTTAAGGGAACAACAAAAATAATTACTGAAATGCAGAAAAACAAAAAAATTAAGGAAACATTGCCTATTTTAAAAGAGACAGCTAATATAAAAATACCAATAATAAAAGAGCATATAGAAACACTGGAACATAAATTAATGAAAGTTAATAAAATATTAACAAGCGATATTCAAATAAAATTATCAGAAAATAATATACAAAATAAAGATCTATTAATAAATGGAATAAATTCATCATTTACTTCTTATTGTACATTAAACCATGTGTATAAAACCTGTCAATATGTTCTTGATACATATTATGCATGGTTAAATGATAAACTCGACTGCGGAAAATCAGTGCCAAATATAAATCAAGTATATTATGAATCTACTTTGTATTTATATAATAACTCCTATTTTAAATCAATTATAACATCAAATCCTAGTTTTGGTTCATTACTAATTATAAATAACAATGATAATCCTGAAATTGAATTTATACCAACTCTACTAACATCGTATGCTTTAACTAATAATAATGAATTATATAATTTTATATTCAATAATAGAAAAAATGAAAATCTTAAAGAAAGTAAATTAATAAATACTTTTAAGAAAGCAAGAAAATTAAAGATAAAAGAAGAAATAAAAAAGAAGTTTATTAATAATCCTATAATTTTATTATTTATTTTTATTGTAACTTCATTAACTACTTTTTTTATAGAAAAAAAATGCATATGGAACTTTATTGCAAACATCTTTATTTACATTGGCAGCAGCATTAATAGCAACAATTATATTCTATGCTTTAACTAAATTATATTCTATATTCCTAATAAATAAAAAATCTAAATTTGATTCTGGTGATATTTTAAAATCTTTGTTTTCATTTATTATTATGATATTATTGATTATTGGAAGTACATTTGGATATAATAAATATTATAATGTAAATTATAAAGAAAATAATATAATAAATATTAAAGATAATGAAAACAATATATTAAAATTGATATCAAATAAAGATTTTGAAAATGCCTACAATAAGAATTCTTCTTTTCAATTATTAAATAAATTTCCTATTGTAGATATTAAAGAAGGAAAAACTTTAAAAAATATAAGAAAAGAACTTTATAATAATATGGCAACAAACTTTTTTAATAATATGGAATATATAGTATTTAATGAAGATATGGATTATGATAATTATAATTATATTTCAACAGCTTACGAAAATAGGAAAAAATATTATACAAAAATTATTGATAAAGATCAAAAAGAATATGCTGATAAATTAATGAAAGATATACCTGAAATTGTTGATAATAAAAGACATCAATATTTATTATCTCAAATTTCAATAATAGAAAATTTAATAGAAGAAGATAAGAAGCTAGAAGCTAGAAAAGCCATATTTCAATTAGAGCATTTATCTGATTCAAAACTTAAAATAAATGATGAAAAGAAATTATTGTTTTTTGGTAATACGATTGAATATAAAAAGTATTGGGAAAAAGAAAGAGAAAGATTATCAGAATTAATAAAATAAATATATAAAATTATTCTTTAATAAAAACCCTTAGCATTCATTAATTTATATACTAACGATAGTTTTTTATTCTATTACGAGTAAAACATTAAATTTAATAACTTTATATATTTATAGTAAATACAATATCATCACTTATATTGAAATACATCATTAAAAAATAAATATTAAAAAAATAAAAACCGCTAATATTAATAAATACTAGCGGCAAGTTTATACATAAGTAAATATTTTTAAGTCTAATTTTTAAGCAAGTGCTTTTTTAGCTACCTCAACTACAGCTTCAAATGCTTTATAATCATCAATAGCCAAATTAGATAAAGCTTTTCTGTCAATTATAACATTAGCTTTTTTAAGTCCGTTAATGAACTTGCTATAAGATATACCTAAAGGTCTGCAAGCTGCATTGATTCTTAAAGTCCATAAGCGTCTCATCATTCTTTTTTTCTGTCTTCTGTCACGATAAGCGTATTTTAAGCCTCTTATTACAGCTTCTTTAGCTTGTTTCATCTGCTTACTATGAGAACCATAGTAACCTTTAGCCATCTTTAATATTTTTTTAACTTTTTTCTTTCTTACTACACCGCTAACTGCTCTCATTTTAGTCTCCTTTATTATCTGCCGTAAGGCATTAATCTTGGCATTTCTAACATATTAGTATCATCAGCTATTCTAGCTTTACGATATTTTCTTTTAGTGTCAGGTCTTTTGCTTAAGAATTTGTGGCTACCAAATGCATGAGCAAATTTAACTTTACCTGTTTTAGAAAATCTAAAACGTTTTTTTGCACCGCTTTTTGTTTTTAATTTTTGTTTCATAAACTAATATCCTTTTAATTATATTTACTGTATGCTCAATCTATATGTATGATAAGTACATATAGCTAGTGGGCTATTTAATATTTTGAAAAATATATTTATTATTCTTCAGTATTTTCAGAAGATTCTTTTTTGGCAGAAGAACCTTCAGAATCAGAAGCAGTTTTTTTTGCTTTTACAGGGTTAAGCACTGCCGATAGATTCTTACCTTCTAATTTAGCAGGTTTTTCTGTAGAAGCTTCATTCTCTAAATCTTGTATAATTTTATTGATAAGTTCATAGCCGAATTCAGTATGGGCCATTTCCCTACCCCTAAACATTATAGTGATTTTTACCTTATTACCTTCATCTAAGAATTCACGAATATGCTTCATTTTAAAGTTATAATCATGTATGCTTATCTGAGGACGCATCTTAATTTCTTTAAGCTGAACTAATTTCTGTTTTTTCTTAGCTTCTTTACTCTTTTTCTGAATATCAAATTTATACTTACCATAATTGATAATCTTACAAACAGGAGGTTCTGCTGTAGGAGCTATCTCCACCAAATCTGAACCTTCGCTTTTTGCTAATGCAAGAGCATCTTTAATACTCATTACACCAAGACTTCCTCTCTCATCATGCACAACTCTAACTTCTGGTGCAGTAATAAATTGATTAATTCTCTCTCCTTCTTTTTTTACTGTTGCCATTATTTAGCTACCTCATTTAGTAGTAAATATAGAATCATTCATTCTCTCCTTAGATTCTTTTTTGAGTTTCTCTATAAACTCATTTAAATCCATATCTTTAATTTCTTGCGAAGAACGAGTTCTAATAGACAATTTACCATTAGACACTTCTTCTGCTCCTATTATAACTGTATACGGAGTTCTTTGCAAGCGGTATTTTTTAATCTTAGTACCTAAATTCTCATTTCCTTCATCCACTTCTACTCTAAAACCTGCATCTTTTAATGCCTTAGCAACTTCATTAACTCTGTCAATCTGAGATTTTTCATCAAGAACATTAACAACAGCCACTTGTAAAGGTGAAAGCCATAATGGGAACTTACCATTATAATGCTCAACTAATATACCTATAAAACGCTCCATAGATCCAAGTATTGCTCTGTGAAGCATTACAGGAGTATGTTTTCTGCCGTCTTTACCTTCATAGCTTATTTCAAATCTCATAGGAAGTGAAAAGTCAACTTGTAAAGTACCGCACTGCCAATTTCTGTCAAGAACATCTTTAATATTAAAATCTATTTTAGGACCATAAAAAGCTCCATCTCCTTCATTAATTTTGTACTTTATACCAAGTTTATCCAAAGCATTAATTAATGATTTAGTAGCAAGCTCCCAAATCTCATCGCTTCCGATTGATTTGGCTGGTCTAGTAGAAACAAATATTTCATAGTTCTCGAAACCGAAGTCTTTATATACAGATAAATAATATTCAATAGTATTAATAATTTCATCGCCTAGCTGCTCTTCTGTACAGAATATATGGGCATCATCTTGAGTGAATGCTCTAACTCTAAAAAGTCCATGCAAAGCTCCGGAAAGCTCATGCCTGTGAACAAAACCTAATTCAGCAACTCTTAAAGGCAAATCTCTATAGCTATGTATATTAGAATTATAAACAATCAAACCGCCGGGACAGTTCATAGGTTTTACAGCGTATTTAGTTTCATCAATCTCTGTAAAATACATATTTTCTTTATAATTATCCCAGTGTCCGCTTCTATGCCATAACTCTTCATTAAGTATAGCAGGAGTTTTTATTTCAACATATCCGCGTTTATCATTTTCATTTCTTATATAAGATTCTACAGCTTTATAAATAACCATTCCCCTAGGATGCCAGAAAGGAAAACCAGGTCCTTCCTCATGAAAACTAAATAAATTAAGTTCTTTACCTAATTTTCTATGATCTCTTTCTTTAGCTTCTTTGAGTTTTTTAAGGTATTTGTCTAAAGCTTCTTTACTTTCAAATGCTGTTCCATATATACGAGAAAGCATTTTATTATTAGAATCCCCTCTCCAATAACTTCCAGCTACAGACATAAGTTTATATGATTTTATATATCCTGTAGAAGGAACATGAGGACCGCGGCAAAGATCTATAAAATCGCCCTGTTCATAAAAAGATACTGTATCAGCATCTATACCTTCTATAATTTCAACTTTATAAGGTTCATTAGCTTTTTTGAAATACTCTATAGCCTCATTTTTATTCATTACTTTTCTTACTACAGGTATATTTTCTTTGATGATTTTTTTCATTTCATCTTCTATTTTTGGAAGATCCTCTTCTGTAAAAGGTTTTTCTGCATCAAAGTCATAGTAAAACCCATCTTTAATAGCAGGTCCTATAGTAACCTGAGTATTAGGATAAAGTCTTCTAACAGCCTGAGCCATTAAGTGGCTTGTAGAGTGTCTTAAAACTTCAAGTCCTTCATCGGTGGTTGTAAGTATCAATTCTAAATCGCCGTCTGTTTCAGGCGTATATGTAAGGTCAACTTCTTTTCCATTAAACTTAGCAGCTATTGCATCTTTGGAATCTTTTTTAGCATTTTGTTTAAGGAAGTCTAGTAAAGACTCTCCATTGGACAAATCATAAGACTGTCCCGAATAATTAATTTTTGACATTATAACACCTCTTGAATTGATACTTGTATTTGCATTTAATAAAAACTTATGCAAATATTTTGAAACATTATAACATATATATAAACAATAGTCAACAAATCATATAAAGCAATTAATAAAATTATACAAAAATAATAAAAATTAATAATAGACTTTTTTAAACTGAGTTAATCAAAGTCTGCTATATTTAATTTTTTATTTGCATAATTGTAATGCAGAATTATATATCTATCATCAGAAATAATACAAAACTCCTAAAAAATTCTCATTTTTATATACAATAAATAATTAATTAAAAAACATATAAAACATTAAAATAATTAATAAACCTGAAAATATTTTTCAATATCTTTTGGACCAAATCTAATATACATTTCATATTGACTTTCGAAATATCTTCAATATACTAAATTTAATAAAAAATACTAAATCATAATCAAGGAAATTCTATGTTCAGCAGCCTAAAAGTACGAATACCATTAATAATTATCTCAACTATAACTATCATGCTGATAGGATTATTATTTACATTAATAAATCTATTCTCAAAATCAATAACCAATATTGCTATAAACGGTTTTGAAAATACATCAGAAGGATATGCAAAAAGTCTGGATAATTGGTTTTCTGATAAGAAATCTAAACTAAAAATGTATTCAAGAAATAAAGCTGTAATTAATTATTTATTAAATCCTACAGAAGAAAATAAAAATACTGCTTATAATGAACTTCAATATGAATTTGATAAAGATATATATAATGATTTTGGTATTTTAGATTTAAATGGAAATACATTAATATCAATAAATAATTCAAATATAAAAGATAACAATGCTTTAAATAATCTTAAAAATAATAATTATGATTTTGCAATAACAGAAAATATAATGATGAATGATTCATCTTCACCTTATATGATAATATATTCAGGAATAAAAAGCGATACTGGAAGCATTCTAGGAGTTTTTGCAGTATCTATAAAATGGGATTACTTTAATAAAAACAATTTTGAAAATGCAGCAAATATTGGAACATCAGCAAGACTATTTTTAATGAATGAATACGATAAAATAATAGCACATAAAGATCCTAGCAGAATAGGAAACGATGTAGGTAAAGAAATAAGAAAAGAAAATAGAGGAAATATGACAAAAGGAAGCATTAGATATACAAGTATAACAACTGGCTCAAAAACTGTAGCAGCATTCAATAAATTATCTGAAGTTCCTTTTATATCTACAATAAGCGTAAATGAATCTGAATTTAATTCTCCTGTAAAAACAATAACTTATATATCAATAATCATTACAATTATAATACTAATCATAACATCATTGATAATAGTATATTATATAACCACAAGAATAACAAATGTATTGAAGGAATTATCCAATTCAATTTTAAGTTTTAGTTCAGGAAATTTATCATCAGAAGTACCATCTTTTATATTATCAAAAAAATATAAAAACAATGAAATTGGAAAGATGTCTAATGATTTTTATAATATGCAAAACAAACTTATAGATATATTAAAAGGTATTAACAGCATATCAGAAGAAATATCTAATAAATCTTCATCTATTTATAGAGAAAATGAAAATTTATTTAAAAGAGTAGAAGAAGAAGCAGCCAGTTTAGAAGAAACAGCTTCTTCTATGGAGGAGTTTGCTTCAGGAATAAAAAATTCCACTCAAAGATCTTCAGATGTATCAAATATAATGTCTGATATACAAGAATCCTTAGAATATGCAGTAGATATTGTTAATGAAACTTCAGAAAATATTGAAACAGTTAATGAGGCTAGCAACAAAATAAAAAATATTACAAAGATGATAGAAGATATATCATTTCAAACTAATATACTTGCTTTAAATGCTGCAGTTGAAGCTGCAAGAGCAGGAGAGCAAGGAAGAGGCTTTGCTGTTGTTGCTTCAGAAGTAAGAAATCTAGCACAAAACTCACAGTCATCTGTAAAAGAAATTACAAGCTTAATAGATGATTCTGTAGAAAAAATAAATAAAGCTACAGATTCTGTTAGAGAATCAAAAGAAATATTTTCTCAGCTCGAAGAAAAAATAAGAAATACTGTAAAACTTATACTTGATATAACTTCAACTATGCAGGAACAAAGTATAGGTGTTGAACAGGTTAATAAAGCAATTTATAATATGGATATTAATACTCAGAAAAATGCCTCATTAGCAAATGAAACTTCAAATTTATCCAGCGAATTGCTAGTAAAATCTGAAGAATTAAATGAAAAAATAAGTTTCTTTAAATTTTAATTTATACTATATATAAAAAATAAGTATTTTTATTGAAAAAATATTATTTTTACTATATTATTAATAAAGTATTTTTGATATCTTTTAATAAATAGAAATTAAGAATTAAAAAAGAATAAGGAGAAAAATATGGTTAAATTCTCAGATTTGGGTCTTGTTAATAGCAGAGACCTTTTTAAAAAAGCTATAAGCGGCGGTTATGCAATACCTGCATTTAACTTTAACAATATGGAACAACTTCAAGCTATAGTTCAGGCTTGTGTAGAAACTAAAAGCCCTGTTATAATTCAGGTTTCTTCAGGTGCTAGAAAATATGCTAATCAAACCCTTTTAAGATATATGGCTCAAGGTGCCGTTGAATATGCTAAAGAATTAGGAGTTAATGTTCCTATAGTTTTACACTTGGATCATGGCGACAGTTTAGAACTTTGCAAAAGCTGTATTGAATATGGTTTCTCATCTGTTATGATAGACGGAAGCCATTATGATTACAATAAAAATGTAGAGCTTACAAGAAGTGTTGTTGAGTATGCTCATAAATATGATGTTACTGTTGAAGGCGAATTGGGAGTTCTTGCTGGTGTTGAAGATGATGTTTCTGCTGAACATCATACTTATACTCAGCCGGAAGAAGTAGAAGATTTCGTTAAAAAAACAGGCGTTGATTCTCTTGCTATTTCTATAGGTACTAGTCATGGTGCTTATAAATTCAAACCTGGTCAAAATCCAGAAATAAGATTAGATATTCTTAAAGAAATTGAGAAAAAAATTCCTGGCTTCCCTATCGTTTTACATGGTTCTTCAAGCGTACCTCAGGAATATGTTAAAATGATTAATGAATACGGCGGTAAATTAGATGATGCTATAGGTATTCCAGAAGAACAATTAAGAGAAGCTTCAAAAAGTGCAGTTTGTAAAATCAATATTGACAGCGATTCAAGACTTGCTATGACTGCAGCTATTAGAAAAGTATTCCATGACAATCCTAAAGAATTCGATCCTAGAAAATATTTAGGACCTGCTCGTGATGAAATGAAAAAACTATACATGCATAAAATTAATAATGTATTAGGTTCTAACGGCAAAATATAATTTTAATAATTTATACAATAAAAAAATTAATAAGGAGATAACATGGGAAAACAGCATAGAAAAGTAGTTAAACGCAAAAGAGCTTTAAGAAGAATTAGAAGAAAAAAAGATGCTCTAAACGCTAAAACTAAATAATTATTAACTTAATAATTATTAACAATAAATATTCAAGGGCATGAGTTCAGTCTTATGCCCTTAATTTTTTAACAAAATATATATATAATTAAAAGGAATAAAAATGAAAAAGTATATATTAATAATATCATTATTTATTATGCTTATGTCATGCGAAAGACAAATTGGTAAATCTCCGCTTGCACTTCAAACAGATTTTGGAAGAAAGGACAATGCTGTTGCAAGTATATATGGCGTAGCTTTAACTGTAGATAAAGATTTAAAAGTTTATGACCTTACACATGAAATACCAGCATTTAATATATGGGAAGCTGCTTTGAGATTAGATCAAACTGCTAGATATTGGCCTGAAGGTACAGTATTTGTTAATGTTGTAGATCCCGGAGTTGGTACAGAAAGAAAGTCAGTTGTTATGAAAACTACTAATAACTATTATTTTGTAACTCCTGATAATGGTTCTTTAACTTTTGTTGCTGAAAGTTTAGGAATAGAAGAAGTGAGAGAAATTGATGAAGCAGTAAACAGACTTACTAACTCTCAGGAATCATACACTTTTCATGGCAGAGATGTATATGTATATACAGGAGCAAGATTAGCCTCAAAACAAATAACTTTTGAACAGGTTGGAAAATCATTAGGAACTAATATAACAAAAATAGATTATCAAAAGCCAAGATTTGAAAACGGTAAATTCTTTGCTAATATACCTATACTAGATATTCAGTATGGAAATGTATGGTCTTCGCTTCCTCGTCAATTAATGCTTGATAATGGAGTACAGGTTGGAGATATTTTAAATGTTTCTATATACAATGAAGGAAATTTAATATGGAATGGTGATGTTAAACTTGTTAATACTTTCGGAGATGTAGCTGAAGGTGATAATATGGCATATTTCAATTCAGAACTTAATTTCTCTGTTGCTGTTAATATGGGAAATTTCTCTGATAAGTATAAAGTTTACAGCGGACCTAATTGGAGTATGGAAATAATAAAAAAATAATATATAGCTAAAGAACTATATTTTCTCAATCTATATATTTTATAAATATATTATCAACTTTTTTGTCGCTCAAAAAAGTTGAAAAAATGCACATACTACAGCTTAATATTTTAAGAAAATTGTGAGCGTCTGTTAAGTTTACTTGACAGACGCTTATGACGAAGGCACGCATAGCAGTGAACAATTTTTATTAGCAGCAATAGGAGCAACTATGGCAAGAAGAAAAAAGAAAAAATCATCTCCTTTATTTATATTATTTATTTTATTAATAGCAGCAGGATACTATTATTATAATAATATATACAATAAAAAAGAAATATCAAAAACAGAAAAGTCACAAAAAGAAACAGTTACAAGATACAACAGAGATGATTGGGGAGATTGGGAAGATGAGGATAATGACGGACTTAATACAAGGCATGAAGTATTAGCAAGGGAATCATTAGTAAAACCTGTAATATCAAATAATAGAGTAATATCCGGAAAATGGTATGACAAGTTCACAGGAAAATATTTTACTAATGCCAGAGATTTAGATATAGATCATTTAGTGCCTTTAAAAAATGCTCATATAAGCGGTGCTAGTAATTGGAGCAAAGAAAAGAAAAATGAATATTATAATTATATGAAAAATGAAAATCACTTGATTGCAGTATCAAAAGGTGCAAATCGTTCAAAAGGCGATAAATCTCCTGTAGAATGGCTTCCTCCTAATGAAGAATATCAATGCGAATATGTAAGAGAATGGTATAAAATCAAAACAGATTGGGGACTTACAATAGAAGAGGGTTTTGATGAAGTGTCAAACAGAGTATGTAAAGGAAAATAATTTTTTATTAATATAATTTTTTAAACTTTACTATAAAATAGTTTGAAGTGTTTATACCTAAACAAATATATTTTGTCAATTTATTTATTTTTATAAATGTATTATCAACTTTTTTGCCGCACAAAAAAGTTGCAAAAAACGCAATTACTATAACTTTATATTAAACATATACTTATTAAATATAGGATATAACCTAAATTTAGACTATAAATGCAGTTCTTTTGGTTCTTTTATACCAATACCGAAAGGTACCTACTCGGTAAAAGAGCTGGGGGCGGGGCAAAGCCCTGCAAATATTTCAATTTACAAAATTCATTTTTGACAAAATATAGTTGTTTAGGTATATACTCAATAACTTGTATATGCTTATCAAATAACAGTATTAAAAAAAATCATACTCATACATAATTGTATCAAAAACTGATAATTTATTTATTATAGTCTTCTATAAGCTGTTCAAAAAATCCTTTTGCAATATCAATAAGTTTTACTCTGCTTGTTTGATTAAATTTTTGTGCATCTGATTTATAATTATAATAATACTCTTCATTGTATGCTTCTGAAAAATTAGTAGCTGATGCTGATATAAGATTAGATTTACCCGTAGAAAATTTATCTAAATATAATTCATTATTTTCTATAATAAATGTGTAATAATATGTTTTACCGCTATCATACTGTTCTGCTGTAATATAATTTCCTGATACAGCAATATTAAAATCGCTTAAATATGTATATTCATAAAATGTATCTTGTAAAGGATAAAACCCTGATACAAATGAAGCTTTATTATCCTCTTTTTTCCATATAGTTATATAATGAAAATATTTATCTTCCTCATTTGTAAAATCATCAGGATAATCTATATATTCCTGATTTAATATAGGAGATGATATAAACATATATTTATTATTAGTATCAGATTTAACAATAGACTCAGAAGTTGGTTCATAATAAAAATAAGTATTAGCTAATTTAAAATTTTGAGCTGTTTTATTTAATATTTTTACAATCAAATCATAATAATTATTTCCTGTAATAACAGTACCATTCAAATTTGTATGACTTAAAACAGGAAAGTTATTTATTATTTCATCTCTTTCATCGCTATAATAACTATAATAATTCCAAATGTTTTCTAATTCTTGATTGTCTTGAAAACAATTAATATTAACATCAGCATTTTTTTCCAATAAATAATCAGCAATATCATAATTTTCTAAAAATGCACTATACATTAAAGGAGTTCCTATAGAACCATCCCTCATTCTATTTAGAGAATTAATATCTGCACCAAGATCCAGAAAATATTTTACTAAATCAATATCCTGATTATATATGGAAGTAAATAATAAATCACTTTGTAAGTTATAATCAACTTTTTCAAAATTATAATCATATAATATATCAAGCATTTTTTTAATAATATCCGAATCACCATTATTAACCATTAAGTCATATACATCTTTATAGTCAAAATATATTCCAGAGTCTATCAAATAATAAACAATATCTGAATATTCTTTACTGCCAATATGATCATAATATGTTTTTTTAAGATAATAATAATAAGATAATGTTTTAAATATTTTTTTACTTGATAAATCAATGCCATGCTCTACAATCCATTTTATTAAATCATAATAAACAATAGAGTCTGTACTGTATTTTATAGCAAGCATTAATGCATTATTACCATCTTCATCTTCAGCATTTATAGTCTTTATAAGTAAATCTCTTATAGGCTTTAATTTTTCTTTTTCTTTTTTTATTAACTCTCCATTTTCTTTATCATTTACATACTCCCCTAATAATTTATTAACTCTAAATAAAAGTATCTTATCAAGTTCTTCTTCTGTATAAGATTTTATAGGGTATATATTTTTTCTTACTATAACATCATTTTTATTATTAACATTATTAGTAACTATATTATTTTGATTTGTAATAATTGTATTCGTATTTTGTGCTAATGCATTTGAATTAGTATTAATATTAGAGTTTATATTGTTTTCTTTCTTTTCTTCACTATTAGAACAGCTCATTAAAACAATTAAACTTATTATAATTGCTGCAAATTTCATAATAACTACCCCATCTATAAAATCTGTCAAAGTATATATTATAATACTTTTATTGTAAATCTATTGATTTTTATTTATATCTTTCAAACTCTTTTCAAGCATTATAAATTTATTATCAAAGAATTTAAACATTCCTATATAATCATCATCTGTCTGCATAGTGTTTCCATCTTCAAGATTAAGATTATTTTCTATAATACCTCTTGATAATATCATAAGTACCCTAATTATACTTTCAGCATATCTTGCGGTTTTATAAGCCATAATCTCATACTTACCAAAATTTTTAAGCCCCTCAGTATAGGCATGATTTCCATTATTATCTGAAAAAACATCAACTCTCACCCATAGACAAGTAGGAAAAAATTTATTATTTTTTATATACTCATTCATCTCAAATAAATATGTACTGTTAGAAATAATAAGATTAATCTCCCCTATTAAAACAGCCGATACATTATTTACTTTTATTATAGAATAGCATACCTTACTAAAAGTTAAAGCAATATCTTTGAAATCAGTATTATTACCATTAACCTTAATTGATAAAAAAGATTTATGATTAAGTATTTTTTCTCTTGTTTCATTATCTATATCATTATAATTTATCAATATTTCAGCTTCTTTATCTGGAACTTTAAAAGGAGCAAGTTCATATTCAAAATCCATTGTTTCAATATTAAATGTATTTTTATTGTTATGACTTACTATAGTTATATCTATATCCCAATATTCTTTTAATTGATTTGAGAAATCATTAAAATTTTTATCATCTAATAAAATAAAAGCTATTACAGAATCATTTTGTATTAAATTATTCATTTTTAAGCCTTTATATATTTTTTATAGAATCTATTATCAAAGCAAAGCCCATACCTAATGAGGCTTTTATTAACATTGCCGTATCATCTTTTAAAAACTCTTTTACTTTATCTACAGCACTTTGAGCATTTTCAAAATAATATTTTTCGCAATTAACAGTATCATAAATATCTTTTGAATGATCCCCAACTGCTATAACAGCATTAATATTTTTTAATTCATTTATAATATTTCCTATGTCCTTATGATAGCTTGAATTTTCAGTTTCTGCCTCAAGCATATCTCCTATTACAGCAATTTTTTTTGATTCATTTCTCTGTGATAAATAATTAATCATATTTTTTAAAGCTGACGGATTAGAATTGTAGCAGTCATTAATAACATTACAGCCTTTTATATTAATTATCTGCATTCTGTTTTTTTGAGACTCATAACTTGGTAAAATATCAGCACATTTTCTTAAATCCGCATCATAAAGTTCAGCTGCTTTTAATGCAGAAAGTACATTATACAAATTAAAATCACCTATTAGATTATGTTTAAAAGTTATGCCTTTATATTCAAATGTATTATTATCTTTTTTTGTTATCTCTTTTATATCAGCTTCTATTATATTTTTTATATTGTTTATTTCAGCTTCTTTTTTTAAAATGTCAAAGCAATTAGTATTTTTGTTTATTACAGCATTAGCATTTTCTCTTGTATGATTAAAAAGTTCTGATTTGGCATAAGCAATATTTTCTATAGAACCAAGATAAGCAATATGCACAGGCTCTACATTATTTATTATAACTGTATTTGCCTCTATAGATTCAGATATTCTTAGTAATTCATTTTTATGATTCATACCAGCTTCAATAACAGCTATTTCATAGCTGCTGTCTAAATTAAATATTGTTTTAGGAACTCCTATTTCATTATTAAAATTACCTTCTGTTTTTAATGCTTTATATTTAGAAGATAAAAATAGATGTGTTAATTCTTTTGTAGTAGTTTTTCCGCAGCTTCCTGTTATTGATATTATAGGTATATTAAATCTTCTTCTGTATTCTCTTGCCAATTTTATAAAGAAAAGTATAGTATCATCAGTATAAAAAACTACTGCATCATCTGGAAGTTTTATATTTTCATCGCTTAAAATAAAATATCTGCATCCTTTATTATAAGTTTCCAATGCAAATTTATTTCCGTCAAATTTTTCTCCCTTTATTGCCAAAAATAATTTAGAGCTGTCAAAATTATCTCTGCTGTCAGTTGATATTTCTAATTCTTTATTTAAATCTAATGATTCTATATTTTTAGAACATTTAGAGTTTAATTCTTTGCTTACTCTTATTATATCATTTAATGAAGTTTTACCCATAATAATATTTCCGATTAATTTATTTTGTTAACATAATAAAACCGTATAAATAAATATTTGTAAATATTATATTTATCTATTAGTAATCATAATAGGCATACTCTCATTATGAAGCCTATCTAAAGCAGTAATATAATAAATATAGGTTTTCTTGGGATTTGCTGTATTATCATTGTATACTACATTAGAATGAGAATCAAAATTTGTTCTTCTTATTTTATCAATTAGAACTATATAATCTTCTGAAACATCTTTTCTGTATATAGAATAATAAACAGATGTACCTTCTACAGCACAGTTATATTTATCAGTTTTATATTCTCCTGAATCCGTGAAAGTAATTTCTATACTTCTAAACTTATTTGTTATATAGATATTAGTTAAACCAAAAGGAGTAGTATTTAAATCTTTCATAGTGTTCATGGTTGGTATTATAGATTTAAAAGGATAGTTATTTTCTTTTAAATAATTTAAAGCCTTATAGCCAAAACCTTTTGTATGAATATCATCTTTATACATATTTCTCATAGTAAAAAATACAGAACCTTTTATATACCCTCTTCCTTTATCTCTAATATAATCAACCTGTTTTGACATTAAATCTATATCCTGCCAAGGTTCAGTATTTGTATCCCTGCCCATTTTATAAAGAGGATGCCCAATATATAAATCAGCCAATTTTCCATTAGCAGATTTTTTAGCCTCATTAATCCACCAATCAGCTATAATATCAAAAGGAGCAGTTTCATGCTTATCACTCCAATATATCTGAGGGATAATAGCATCAACATACATTTTATTAATGCCGTCTTTTTGCGATGCATTTTTTAAAGACTCAGTTTTCTCTCCATTAAGCATCCACAAAAGAACATCAGCATGTAATGCATCGAAATTAGGATTATAAGACTGAGTATCGCTCCCATATTCATATCCATTGTAATCTGAAAGTTTTTCTTTGTTTCTCCAAACTCCAGCAGGCGATATAGTCCATTTTACATAAGGCTTTCTTGATTTTATTTCTTTATATATAGAACTTACAAGCATATTAATATTATTTCTTCTCCAAGCATAAAGCCCATTAACTCCGTAATCATCATAATTTGTATTAGAAGCATCATAACCCTGACTAGAAGCATATTTTGAAGAACTCACTTCATCAGGCCAATATTTATATGTTTTATCTCCAATCATATTCTGATAAAAGTAATCATCAAAATGCACTCCGTCTATATCATAATTTTCAACAACTTCCATAATAGAATCTATCACATATTCTGCACTTATAGGCTCACCTGGATCCAAATAAAGTTTATTATCATACCAATGAATAGGCTTTAAATTATTAGAGTAAGCATATACATGAATAAAATTCTTCTTTGAAAACTGCTCTGCATAACTTTTATTAGTATCATAAGTTACAGCTATTCTATAAGGATTAAACCAAGCATGAACTTCTAAATTTCTTTTATGTGCTTCATCTATAATAAATTTAAGCATATCAGTTTTAAAAGGATAATCATCTATTTCATTTGTACTGTCTTTACCAAAAAAATATCTTGTAGTAGGATTTATTTTTGAAGGAAATATTACTCCTGCATCAGGCTTAACTTGAACAAATACAGCATTAAAATTATTATTATAAAGTGTATCTAAATATTTCAAAGCTAATTTTTTCTGCTCTTCTTCGCTTCCTCCCTCAAGAGGCCAATCCATGTTATTTACAGTTGAAAACCAAGCAGCTCTGAATTCTCTATATAAAGGATTTAAACTTTTATCCTCATTAATATCTTTTATAAGCATGCTTTTTAAATTATCAGGAATAATTATTTCACTTCTTTGACAAGACAATAGATGAAATATTAATATAGAAATAAAAATAAATAACTTTCTCATAAAATCAAACCTTATAATAAATAAAGGGCTGGTAAATTTATAAATTCACTAGCCCAATTAAAATTATATTATTAATAAATAATCATATCAAGAATGAATAATATTTAGTATTTCCATCAGTATCCATTACCTCAATAGTAACAGATCCGGCATTAGCATCTTCTATATTTATAGTAAATATTTCATTCATAGAATCTAACATACCATCATCAGGAACAATATATTTCCATTCCCCTGTTATAGTAGAATATCTTACTGTTTTTATGAAAGATAATTTATCTTCTACTCTGAAAGTAATTTTTCTATTTGCACCGCTTGCTTCCGCATTAAAATCTAAAACTTCCGGAGGATCATTATCATATTTCACATTAAATACTTCCAAAGTTTTAGTTTTAGCAATGCTTATAGGATTATCATAACTGTCGCTTGCTGTTATTCTAAAATCGTAAATACCAGAAGGAAGTAAATAAGATTCAAATTTAAAATATGATGTTGATAAATTGTCAGCTAATTTTCTATAATTTTTCTCACCTTTTAATCTATATTCCAAATTATATGTAAGTTTATCGCCATTAGGATCAGTTCCTTTCCAATAAATCATAGCTTCATTTTCTTCTAATTGAGGACTTTTAGCTGTTTCAGAAGAATCATTTTGCTGAAGATAACGAGTAGTAAGCCCTCCGTTTATTACTTCAGGAGGAAGATTATTTTCAACATAACTAAAATCCATAGAATTAAGTACAGGGGTAGTATTTGTATCAGAAGTTGTCATTGTAACTTTAAACTGCATAAATCTTCCGTCCGGAGCATCTATCTTACCATCATCACCTACCGCATTAAAGCTGCTCCAAGTATTATCAACTCTTGCTACATTTCCTGTTCTAACTTCAATAGATATAGAAGAACCGTTTGGAATAGTTGATATATCACTCAAACTTCCTAATTTACTCAAAAGTTTTAAATCTAATGAATCGCTTGTGAAAGTACCCTGATTAGGATAAGTATGTTTCACTCTGTATATTTCACCTGTCTTTGATATAGCAAAATAAAGTCCGTCATCAGAAACGGCAAATGTTGAAAGTATTTTATTTTTTAAACCGCCTATATATGATAAAAGTCCGTCATTTCCTCCGATTTTATATATATCAGCAGTATCTCCTGTAACAAAATATATATTATTATTATTATCGCTGCTTAATGCCAAAACCAATGTCTGATTCAAGAAAAATAATCTTTGAACTGTGCCGTTAGTATCAGCTTTATATAAAGAGTTTCTGAATTCCTTTTCGCTTTCGTCAGGTCTTTTATCTCCGTCTATTATGGAAGGAAGCAGCAAATAAGCAGGCTGTCTTGTAGAAGTTCCGAAATATAAATTGCCTATATTATCCATAGTTATAGCATAAACTTCATTTTCAGCTGTATCATAAAGTACATTGTATGAAGGATTTTCCAAATTTGTAGATAAATCAACAACTAATACAAGTCCCCTTCCGGCAGTTCCTATATAAAGTTTGTTATTTTTATCATCATATAATAAAGACATAGCATGCTGCTCATCTGTTTTTAATATTTCTTTAATATCACCGTCAGAAGTTATTCTCAATAGCTTGGCATTATTTCCTCCGGCTGCAGCAAATAAATTTCCTTTATCATCAAATTTCATATCCCATATATAAGTATCATTTAAAGTTTTTCTCCAAAGTTCATTTCCCTGACTGTCATATTTTATTATTTTTGCATAAGGACCTGTAGAGGCATATACATTTCCTTCATTATCAGTAATAACTGCAGTAAAAGCATTTTCATTTTTCTCTGAAGCAAATAAAGAAAAGTTAGTATCATCAGCAGTTCTTTTATAAAGTTCAGCACCGCTTCCGCTAATAGCCGCAAACATACTTCCATCATTAGCAGTATACATTTTCCATATATCTTTACCAGCAATTACTCCATTCTGTTCTATTATAGGAGCTAAAGTTAAACTGCCCTGTTCTGTAAGCATTATTCCATCATAAACACCATTATCATAAAATCCTCTTTTAGTGCTTGATAATGTTCTAGTAACAACCCCAAAAACATTAGCAGAAGATAATATTAATATCAGCTGCAAAGCAATTATAATCTTAGTGATTTTCATATTTTATATCCCCTTCTATTCTTATATCTATTTTTTATCATAAACATTTCATCAATAAAAATCATGAAAATTTAACGATTTTCATATTTTCTAGCACCTTCTATTATTATATCCAATTTCATCAATCCTAGTATAGAACTATCCATTTGATAATTTCCATTAATAGGAGTAATAACTGCAGCTTTATCAGATGTAGCATTCTTAGCCATTGTACCATATTTAGAAGGAGGAAGCGTAGGATATAAATCCTTGCCTATTTGAACTCCTCTTGATGAAGAATAAAGCCATACTTTTAAGGCACTGTCATCATAGCTTTTTCCATATATACGCTGAACATCATCTAAACTTCTTATTTCATATTTACTAGGCATAAATAACTGCTCAGCATAATTAAATATATATTCATTAGCAGCATATATAGTATAAACATCCGTTTTCAAATTAACAGGAAGTCTTACAGGTATATCTACATATTGCTTTTCTTTGCCGTAAGGAGTATATCCCAATCTTAAATGTATAGTTTCTCCGGCAACTGCTCTAGGCTCTACCAAAGTTATATCGTTCAAAAAAACATATTCAAGATTGCTTCTTTTTATAGATAGTTTTACAGATTTGATGCCTACCCTATTAAAGTTATTATAAATAAAGAAATCTATAGGAGCTATTAATTGTTTTATAGCAGCTTTGAATGCATCTGTAGAAGAATAATCCAATATTTTATCAGTTACTTTATAAGGCTCTTCAAAATAATCAGTTTCTATTTCATAACTTATACTGAATACTCCCTCTTCAGCTCCGCCTGCCGCAGAACTTACAGCACTGTATATTGACATAGAAAGTATCTCTGTAAAATAGGTAGGATCATTTAATACTCTGAAATTAAAATCTCTAGTAAGGAAAGTCTGATCTTCTATTTCTACTTTTACAGGAACCATTACATTTTCAGGAACTTCTCCATAAACACCAGAAACTCCAAAAGCCCCATCATAAACAGTATATCCTAAATAGTTGGAATAAGCATATCCTAGTTTGAATGAAGAATCTACTGAAGCCACTATATGATTAATATATGCTCTTGACACGGGTGCTCTCAATCTTCCCTTAGACCACATAGAATGCCCAAAAAGAAGGAATTTTTCATCATCTGTATGAGAAACAGTACCAATACCAGCTAAAGAGATATCTCCGTCAGCCAATACTATAGCAACTGAATCCCCAAATAAAAATTTACTTGCCTGATTTGTATCAGAGACAGAACCGCCTGCCTGCATAGGATAAAAACCGCCCTTTTTAAAAGAAGAAGAATATTCATTAAAAGCCTTACTGCTTATACCTGAAAACATTAAAGGAGTTTGAAGCGAATTATCATCTGCAAATCCTAAAAGCGGTGCTTTAGCATTAGTATCTTCATATAGTTTATACATTTCTTCTATAGGCGTAACTCCGGCTATCGGATCCTTAGCATAGTTCCATCCAAAAGCCAATGCTCCGGCTATTCTCCCATTAAAATATATAGGAGAACCGCTCATACCAGCAACAGTTCCTGAATGATCTAAATCAAGACCTTCGCATTGTATAAGTATAGCATCACTATTATGCCATCTCTTTCTTAAAATAGATAATACTTTCACTTTAAACGGCTGCACATTTGTACCATGTATAACTGTGTAGCCTACTCCTTCCATTCCTTCATAAATTTCGCTTATAGGTATAACTTCAGGATTTTCCGGAGGATTAGGAGGTAATTCTTCATTTGTCTGTGAAAATAAATTGAATGTAAATATAAATAATAATGTAAAAATAAAGATTAATTTTTTTCTCATAGTTCCCATCATATTGTGAAATTATTTATTTGAATTTAATAAAAAAACTATATTTTATTATAAATAGTAAAATAATAATACATTAATTTTCGATTATATACAAGCATAATTATTAAATAAATTTTCCTTGACAAATAATATATATATATTAATATTATAGTAAATAGGCATACAAAAGAGGTTTATAAAAGTGGTAGAAGCAAAGATACTTAATTTAGCTATTACAGATAAAGGTTTTGTAGTTATTTTGAAGCCGGAGAAATCTGATAAGGTTGTACCTATATCAATAGCATATTTAGAGGCTCAGTCTATAATGTCCAGCCTTATAGGATATAAAATAGAAAGACCTCTCACTCATGATATAATATACAATATATTTCAAAACTGTAATATAAGATTGATAAATGTAATAATTGATAATGTGCATACAGATACTTTCTTTGCTAAATTAGTCATAGAACATAATGCTAAAAATATATTTATCGATTCAAGACCTTCCGATGCTATAGCACTTTCTCTTAAATCAAAAGCACCTATATTTATAGAAGAACATGTTATAGAAAAAGCAGGAATACTATTAGAAGAAAATGATAATTTAATGAAAGTAAAAGAAGGAATACCTTTTACTTATCAGAAATTTGAAAGAGATGAGCTTAGAGAAAAAAACGGTGAAAATATATTTGTAAAAAAAGAACCGGAAGAAATTAATAATACGGATAATCAGCAATTAAATATAAAAAATAATAAAAAAAATAAAGAAGAATTACAGAAATTGCTGGATCAGGCAGTAAAAGAAGAAAGATATGAAGATGCTGCTAAATATAGAGATGAACTTGATAATTTGACAGAATAAAATAAAATTTTGTTTTCTATATTACTTATATTTTTTATATATTATATAGTAAGTAATAGAATTTATAGAGGATATATGAAACACTGTATTAAAATAATTTTATTTTTAATATTATTTAGTTATTCAGTAGTATATTCAAAGCCATCTGATAAAATAAGATTTGAAGCAGACGAACTTACAGAACTAGAATATGATTTCTTTACAAAAGTAGATAATGGAGAAACTAATGATTTAGAACTTCATTATGACGGATTCATAATAGCTTCAGGAATTACTGATAAAGATGAATTTGTATTCTACAGAGAAAAATTAAATAATATAAGAGATTTTGCTAAAAAAGAATTATCTTCATATACTGAAGAAGGAGCATATTCTTTTGGTAAAAGGCTTTTAAATTGGCTATACACAAGCGGAACATTAAAGCAATATTTTGAAACTTCTACCCTATTTCAGGATTTAATATATAAAGGTGAATATAACTGCTTAAGTTCAAGTATATTATACTCGCTTCTATACAAAGAATTTGGATTTGAGGTTACAGGCGTGCTTACTTCAAGTCATTCATTTTGTACAATATATGCAGATGATAAAGCGGTGGATGTTGAAACTACTCTATCAAGAGGATTCGATCCGGGACAAAAAGAAATAAGAAATACAGGAAACTCTACAATAGTTACTTTCGTGCCTCAAGGAAATTATAGAGATAGAAATAATGTAGATATACTCACATTAATAGCAACATTATATCCTAACTCTATTTCATTAAAAAAAATAGAAAAAGATCTTGAAAAACAATTAGTAATGGCAAAAAAAGCATATTATCTTTCACCTAATACAAAGATGTACAATGATAATTTAGTGAATGCTTATAATAGATTGGCTTTAGATTATCTAAGTAAAAATAACTTTGAAGCTGCTTATAGAACATTAGAAGAAGCATATACTTTCGATTCTAATAACCCTATGACAAAAAATAATAAAATACACTATTATAACACAATAGGCACATCTTATTTAAGTAAGAAAGATTTTCCTAATGCTATAGAAACATATAAAATAGGAATATCTGATATAGGAGAAGGTGCTGATGTATTAAAAAGAAATCTTAAAGTTTCGTATTATAATTATGCTGTTACTGAATATAATCAAAGAAGATATAATAATGCAAGTATTATATCAGAAGAAGCTTTGAAATTATTCCCTAATGATAGAGATTTTATAAGATTATTGTCATCTATACCGAAATAATATAAAAATAATTCCGAATATATTGTATGAGATTTTATTTTACGATAATAATATTTATTCTTATAGCTAGTTCGTATAGTTTTGCACAAAGTAATTATAATCTTAATATAAAATTTAGAGTAATTGAAAAATTTGATAAAATCGTATCATCTGATAATAAAGAATATGTATTCTATATAGATGCCAATTATATTTTTAGCGATGAAGGTAAAAATATATACAGCAATAATATATACAATATTCAAAATACATTAAATGATTTAGAAAGAAAAGAAAAAGAAGCAAAAACTCAATCAGAAAAAAATTCTATAAATCAAAATATCAGAATATACAAAGCATTACTAGCCTACAATAGTCCGCCTAAAAAATTTATAAGCCTATTAATAAATAGACAAATACATCAATATATATCTAAATATCCATCAAGCTATATAGATGATATGATGCAAAATAATTTACAGGCTTTCTATGATGATATAAGAAATAATATAGTATACAATGAAAAATATACAGGAATATTTACTTCTATAAAATTCCTTACAAAAGATAAATTCAAATATTATACAGGAAGAACATAAATTATAAATTAAATTTTGATTTTACATTTTCAATATTATATCTTGCAGTACCGCCTTTTAGCTGAATCATCTCCTCAGACACACTTGAAGCAAATTTCAATACATTATTAATATCAAGTCCCCTCAATATAGCATAGCTCAAAGCAGCACAAAATGAATCCCCAGCCCCAACAGTATCAACAACATCTATTTTATTAGAAGTATTAAAAATATACTCATTATTATATAATACACTAGCACCAGATGCACCAAGTGTAAGAAATATATAATCAATATCAAAATCTTTACTGATAGCTTTAAGCAATGTTTCATTATCATTTTGTAAAGATGGATAAAAAATACCTTTTATCACAGATAGCTCATCATCATTAATCTTTAAGATATTTATAAACTCTAAAGATTCTTTTATCTTTTCTTTAGTGTAATAATTTTTTCTGAATGTTACATCGCATACTTTATATTTAGCATTAATGTTTTTAAATATATTTTTTAATGTACTATAAGATTTATCACTTCTTTGAGATAGTATATTAAAGTAAAATAAATCATAATTTTCTTTCAAAGAATTTTCTATATCTGCATTATATTCTATATGATCCCAAGCAGCATTTTCATGTATTATATAATCAGGTACTTTATTTTCATTAAGAAAAACAGTAGCTTTTCCTGTTTCATAATCTTTTGATATCTGTATTAAAGATTTATATATATTCTCATTATCAATAAAAGATAAAGCATCTTTAGAATAATCATCATCACCCAAAGCGGTTATAAATTTCAGTTTGTCATCTTTATTTAAAAGCCTTGAAAGCTGAAGAGAATAATTAAAAGGAGCCCCTCCTATCACTGAAACATTATCATAAACATCATATAAAAGTTCTCCAAAAGTAAGTATATTTAACATAAACAAGCTCCTATTTATTATCTTGTTCTTTAATAGGTGCTTTTAATGATAATCTTATTATAGAATTATTAGTAACAGATGTACCAGACTGCGGTGAAAAATCAGTTACATATCCTTCGCCTTGTATCATTATCTTAGCATTATTATTTGATACTATATAAGATATACTATTTAAAGCATCTCTCAAAGAAAGCCCTGTCAAATTAGGCATAATGTCATTTGTAATATTATTTGCATGAGGCACTAAGCTTAAAAAATCATTAGTATTTATTGTATATATTTCTCCGTCAATAAGTCCCAAATAAGGTATAATCTGATTGGCTATTTTAGCAAACAGAGGAGCTGCTACCCTGCCCGCTCCCTGAGATCCCTGACCCTGAGGATCATCAAGCAATACCAGTATAGATATTTTAGGATCTTCTAAAGGGAAACCTCCTACAAATATAGATTGATAATACTTCTCAGGCTTTTCAGATTCATTATCTCTATAAACTTCAGTTATTGCAGTACCTGTTTTTCCAACAACATCTATATTAAGCAGATTAGCTCTATGCCCTGTAGAACCAGATTCAACACCTTTTCTAAGTAAAACTCTGGCTATTTGGGAATACTGTTCATCTATTATTCTAGTCTTTTTTAAATTATTTGTTGCACTAATTTTTTCTATGCCGTCATAAAATGAATCAACAACATGCATAGGTACTTTCCAGCCTCCATTCAAAAGAGGTAAATAAGAAGCAGCTATCTGCATAGGAGTAACACTCAAATCATAACCTATTGCTAGATAGCCTTTTGAAAATCTATGCCATTTATTTAAAGAGTGATATATTCCGCTCCATTCATTTTTATAAGGTCCGACCCCTGTAGGCTCTCCAAATCCAAATCTTTTTAAATAATCATAAAAAAACTGATTATCTATTCTTTCGGCTATAGTTACAATAGCAAAGTTGCAGCTGTATTTTAATATATCATTAAATGGTACATCTCCATGCGGATAATCGCAGTGTATTCTTGTCTGTCTGCTGTAATCATAATAACCTTTACAATGAAATATTTCATCACTATTGACTACTCCCTGCTCTATAGCAGCAAGTTCAGCAAATATTTTCATTGTACTTCCCGGATATATGGTACTCATTATACTTCTGTCCATTCTTTCATTATTAACATAAATAAAAGGATTATTCGGATCAAATGATGGATAAGAATAATTTGCAACTATCGCTCCGGTATTTACATCTGATACTATTACTGTAACAGATTGAGGAGATTTTTCAGCCACAGTTTTTAATACTTCATTTCTTACTATAGTCTGCACATCTCTATCTAAAGTCAATACTATATCTTTTGGATTATCATTCTCTGAAGAAAGAATTGCTTCATAGGTTGCCTCAAGTCCTGCATAGCCTTCTGTCTCTGTCCTATTCATATAACCTATAACATGAGCAAATACATCTTTATAAGGATAAAATCTTTTATAACTTTCTATGCCATAAATGCTTTTTACATTATATTTATCTTTTATTTCCTTTATTTTCTTATAGGAATCTAAATTAATGTTCTGAGCCAACATTATGGTTCTTCTCTTAGTATTTAACAATTCAGCAAATTTTTCTTTTGTAATGCCTATAATATTAAATATTTGAGAATAAGCTTCATTGATATCTGTTTTATCATTACCATCTAAAGAAACAGACTCAGTATCCAAATAAACAGTATATGCTGGGATATTTATTGTAAGAGGACGCATTTTCACATCATATATAGTTCCCCTTGGTCTATCAAGTCCGGATAATGATGATAAAGATTTTCTTTCTTTGATAGTTAAATTAAATAACTGAATAAATATTGCGATTGTTCCTATAAAAAAGCAAATAAGGAATAAATATAATCTTTTAACTCGACTGTCATTCATAGTTAGGAAAAATGAGGCGGCGAACGGATTTGAACCGATGATAAGAGTTTTGCAGACTCCTGCCTTACCACTTGGCGACGCCGCCATATTTTAGATGTCATTAATGATATACTAAAATTAATAAAAAGTCAATAGACATAATTTAAAAATAATAGATAATTATTATTCTTAATATATAAAAACAGTAAAATTATATATATTATTTTACAAAAGAAGCTATACAAAAAAATAGCTGACAACTTAATTTATAAGCTGTCAGCTATTAATTTACAGATTTACAAAATTATTCCTCTAAATAAGCATAGAAAAACTTATGGAATCCTAATGGATTATATACAACATCTCTCAATTTAGGATTAACAAGTAAAGGCTCTGTGAAGAAATAAAGAGGTATAGCACCCATATCTTCTTCTATAAGAATTCTCTCAGCTTCATGCATAGCTTTCATTCTTATATTGTTATCATCTGTAGACATAGCCTCACCTATAAGATCATCATATCTTTTATTGCTGTATCCGCCGTTATTTTGAGTATTATAGCTAGTAAATAAACTCATCATAGACATAGGATCACTGTAATCTGCAGACCAATAAAGTCTTCCTATCATAAAGTTTTTTTCAAGCAAAGTCTGACCTAATAATGCATTATCTATTTGAGTGATAGTAGAATCTATATTAAGATGCTCTTTCCACATTTGCTGTACTGCTTCAAATATACCTACATGATTACCTGGATCAGTTTTAAACTCTATTACAGGGAAACCTTCTCCATTAGGATATCCTGCTTCAGCCAAAAGCTGTTTAGCCATTTCTACATTATTAGAATATCCTTCTTTAGATATATCATAAAAATCCCCGCCATTAACTCTAAAATCTCCATCAACATCATTAACAGCATAAGGCACCCATCCGCCGGCAGGTTTTTGTCCGCCTTTAGTAACATTTTCTACTATATAGTTTCTGTCTATAGCTAAAGATAATGCTTTTCTTACTCTAGCATCTTTTAAATACTCATTAGTTACATTTATAGGATAATAATAAGTAGCTATAAGAGGCTTAATCTGTATTAAACCTTCTTCCATAAGTGTAGGTATATCCTGCTGAGGAGGTTCATAAGCCATATGTAAAGATCCATCTTTTATACCAGCAACCGCAGCAGCCCCATTTTGCATAAATACAAATGTTATTTTTTCAGCAACTATAGTGTCTGCATTCCAATAATTAGTATTTTTTATCATTATAATATTTTCATCAATATTGCGTTCAGACATAATATAAGGACCATTGCCTATATAAGTTTCAGGCTTCAAAGTCCAGTCGTCTCCGTATTGTTCTATTATATCTTTTCTTAGAGGGGCAAATGTAGGAAATGCAGCTACTTCCAAGAAATAAGCAGTAGGAGCTTCCAATTCCACAACCAAAGTATGATCATCAATAGCTTTTACTCCCAAGGAATCTACAGGCATTTCTCCTCTAGTAATAGCCATAGCATTTTTCACAGGTTCATGCTGATAACTGTATTCGCTTGCAACTTTAGGATCAACCTGTCTCTGCCAGCTATAAACAAAGTCTTCTGCTACAACAGGTTTTCCATCTGACCAAGTAGAATTAGTTCTTAGATAAAATGTATAAGTTTTTCCGTCTGGACTTATTTCCCACTTTTCAGCTACGCCCGGAACTACTTTATTATTTCTATCTCTTACGGTTAAACCCTCAAATACATGAGAAATATAAATTACTCCGTATATTTGAGCATTTAAACTAGGATCTATAGTCTTTGGTTCTACACTGAGATTAACAATAATTCCATCATTAGTACTTTTGCTTTTAGAACATGAGATTGATGATAGTATTATCAAAAATGCTAAGCTAATACTAATAATAGATGATAAAAATATCCTTTTAGTTTTCATAATAAACTCCATAAAATTAAACTATTTCTTTTTAATTAACTACCCTAAATAATAATTAATCAAAACTATGTAAAAATATTTTATATAATTTTCTAAACTTAGTCAATTAAAAAAAATAAAAAGTTATTATGAATTAAGATTTTGTTATTTGATTTATACATTTCCCTGTATTTTTGAATTCAAATATATTATCAATAGAAGTACTTACCATATTAAGTAATGCCTCATCAGTATAAAAAGCAAAATGAGGAGTTATTATAACATTATCCATTTTGAATAATTCCTCAATAATTTCATCTTTCAAAACAATATTTTTTATATCTTTATTAGCATATTCTATTTCATTAGTATATACATCTAAAGCAGCCCCTCCAATATGTCCGCTTTTTAAACCTTCAAGTAAATCTTTGTTATTAACTATACCGCCTCTGCTTACATTGATAATATAAACACCCTTTTTCATTTTATTTATAGAATCTTTGCAAACCATATTTTCAGTTTCTTTGTTTAACGGTATATGATAAATTATGGCATCACTATTTGCATATAATTCATCTAAACTCACATATTTTGCATAATTTTTTATTTCTTCTTTTTCTGTTCTTGAATATACAAATATGTTTTTAGGAAAAAATCCTTTAAGATGCTTTACAGTCAAAGAACCTATCCTTCCTGTACCTATAACACCAATATTTAAATTTCTAATCTCTTTTGCCACAAGTCCTGTTCTTATATAATTTCTATTATATCCATTAATAAGAACATTATTATAATTCTTAACAATAGAAAGCAATGATAGAACTGTAAACTCACTCACAGAATTAGGGGAATATGAAGGTACATTTGCTATTTTTATTCCTATTTTGTTGGCATAATTAATATCTATATTATCATAACCGACAGATCTTGTACTCATATATTTTACGCCGTATTCTTTCAATATATCAAAAACCTTATCAGTAATAATATCTCTTGCATTAAAAACTATAGAATCAAAACCTTTTGCATCTTCTACATTATCAATATTTAAATGATGTCTGTATAATGTGAATTTAGTATTATATTTTTCTTCCATTAATTTAAAAAATTCCGCTTCATCATCTAAAAACGAATATACAGCTATACTCATAATTTTTACCTTTTAATTTAAAAAATATTATTTTAATAATAAATCAAGTTTGAAAGAAAAATACATATACCATAGCAATAAATACAAATATTATAATAGCACCAAGTCCAAACATCATTAATTTAAAAGTGCTTATCTTAGAAAATATTCTTTCAAATAAACTTTTATTTCCATTATCTTCTTCGCTAGGCTCAGTATACACATCTTTTTCAGGATTGAATAATTTTAATTTAATAGGTTCAATCTCTTCTATTAAACAGCAATATCCGTCTATTAATTTTAATAAAATTTTAATGGATTTTTCTTCTACAGTTTTCTCTAATACCTCAGCAGGAACTAAATATTTGGAATATTTATCCTTTTTTCCTTTAAGCTCAAGATATATTATATTTTCTTCAACAGTATTAGAATTTATACTAACTATAACCTTATCTCCTGGAACTATATCATTTATAGATTTTCCTCCTATTGGGTCAACTACAAATGAGGCATTAATGAGTTTATAATGAGGAGTCTGAACTTCTTCAGAGGCTGCATTTTCATCTTTAGTTTCATCGCCGCTATTTTGATTTGCTGAATGCATAGAAGCTACATCTTCCATTTCCTTATCAACATTCTCTATAGCAGTGCGGACAGAATTAATATCTAAAATACTGCTGTTTATATCAAATGTACCTATATGAAAATCCATAAATTTATTCATGGCACTTGCAAATATATCAATAATAGAAATAATATTATTATTGCCTTGATATATTATAATATTATTAATATTTCTATCTTCACTTAGTATATTTGAAATTACTTCATAAAATTTATCAAAATATGGATTACTTTCATTGTTAAGTCTATTATAAATTTTAATATGTTTATACAATTCTAGTAAATCAGTATAAGCATTTAAAAAAGTTAAAAGTTTACGATCCCCGGAAATAACAAATGCAATATCTATCAAACTGCTATTATATTTATCTATAAAAAAAACAAGATATATGTATTTGTTTAAATCACTATATTCAGCCAATATTTTTATAACTACTACTTCATCGTTTGGATTTATTTTTTGCTGCAACATAAATATATACCTAAAATAAGAAATTATAAGCATTATTATATCATAAGTAATATAATAAACAATACCCCAATCCCATCATACCGAAAAATAATTATTAAAATAAAATACTTGATTTTTTTATGTTTAATTATTATAATTGATTATTCTCAATTAATAGATTTTAAGAGGATTTTTATGTCTGAAAATACAAATAAACTGCAAAAAAATGCTGAATTAATATTCACATATCTATATAATAATAGAATAATATTCATATCCGGCTTTGTCTTAATAGTTGTAATTGCAGCTGGAATTTTACTTTACAGAGCAAATATAGAAAGTCAGGATGCAGCTAATAATGTAGAGTTTGAATCAGCATTGGCTTTATATAATGTCTATCAAAATGCACAATTACCAGCAGAACAATTAAATGATCCTGCTTTAATAATAGATATTACTTCAAGATTTCAAAAAGTATATAATGCAGCTAAAGGAAATAAACTTAAATTAAGAAGTGCTTATGCTTTGGGCTGTGTTTATTATGATATAAATAATCTGAAGGAAGCTGAGAAATACTATCAGGAAGTAGCAAATTCAAGAGGATTCTATTTACAGGAAACTGCAATATATAACTTAGCTAATACTCAAATAGGATTAACTAATTATACTCAGGCTGTATCTACTTTGGAAAATTTTATTAAAGCATATCCTAAAAGCTATTTGATCCCTCAGGCCACTTTAACATTATCCGATGTTTATTTATCACAAAATGATAGAACAAAAGCATTGAATGTGTTAAAGTCTTGGACTACTAAAAATACTAATAATACTGAATATCTTTCTTTATTTAGAGAAACTATTTCATTGATAGAAAATAATGTTTATTAAAAAAATTATACATCATTAAATATCAAAAGGAAAATAAATTGAACAAAAATGCTCCTATTATAGTTCAGGGCGACGGTACTATTCTTTTAGATGTTAGCACAAAACATTTTGAAGAAATTAGAAACTTTATGTTAGTATTTGCAGAATTAGTAAAAAGTCCTGAATATATACATACATATAGAATAACACTAGTATCTTTATGGAATGCTGCTAGTTTAAACTATACATCAGATCAAATACTTAATTTTTTGAAAAAATATACATCTTATGAAATTCCAAAAAATATAGTAAAGCAGATTGAAACTAGTATAGAAAAATACGGCAGAATAAAAATAATAAAAGAAAATGATAAATACTATCTTATAAGCGAAGATAAAAATATTATAGATGAAATTTTGCATTACAAATTAATGACTAAATATATAAAGGCAGAAATTGACAAAAACAAATTAGAGATAGATGCCACATACAGAGGACATATAAAACTTGCACTTATAAATATAGGATATCCCGTTCAGGACTTGGCAGGATATAAAACAGGCGAAGAATATCATTTTAATATGAGAGAAAAATTAGCATCAAGCGGAGATGATTTTGCTTTAAGAGATTATCAAAAAAATTCTGTAGATGCTTTTTATGCTGACGGTAAACCTGAAGGCGGTGCAGGAGTTATAGCTCTTCCATGCGGTACTGGTAAAACTGTTGTAGGAATTGCCGCAATGCATAAAACTCAGACAAAAACACTTATAATAGTTACAGGTGTTACAGCATGCCGTCAATGGAGAGATGAAATACTTGATAAAACTGATATTCCTCCTGAAGATATAGGCGAATATAATGGTCTCAATAAAGAAATAAAACCTATAACGATAGCTACATATAAAATACTCACATATAGAAAAAATAAAGAATCACCATTTGTGCATTTTGAGTTATTCTTTCAGCATAATTGGGGATTAATAATATACGATGAAGTACATTTGCTTCCTGCACCTATAATAAAACTTACAAGCGAAATTCAAAGTATGAGAAGATTAGGGCTTACTGCTACTTTGGTTAGAGAAGACGGACTTGAAAAAGATGTGTTCTGTCTTATAGGACCTAAAAAATTCGATATACCTTGGCGTGAGTTAGAAGAAAAGAAATTTATAGCTGAAGCATACTGTTATGATATAAGAATACCATTAGATGATTCTCATAGATCTGATTATGTTATATCCAGCGATAAAGTTAAATTTAGAATAGCAAGCGAAAATGTTCTTAAATATAAAATAGTAAAAAAAATCATAGAAAAGCTTGAAGGAAAAAATATTCTTATAATAGGTCAGTATTTGGATCAATTAAATGAGATGAAAAGGCTAACAGGATATACTATAATCACAGGAAAAACTCCTCAAAGCGAAAGGGATATAATATACAAAAAATTTAAAACCGGAGAAATAAAAATACTTATAGTAAGTAAAGTTGCCAATTTAGCTGTTGATTTGCCTGATGCTAATGTTTTAATACAAATTTCAGGAACTTTCGGTTCAAGACAAGAGGAAGCTCAAAGATTAGGGAGAGTTCTTCGTCCTAAAAAAGGTGAAAATAAAAGCTACTTCTTTTCAATAATTACCACAGATACAAAAGAAGAAGATTTTGCTCATAAAAGACAATTATTCTTAACAGAACAGGGATATCATTATGAGTTATTGGATAAAGATTCATTTGAAGAATTGGAATTTAATAATTAAAAGTTTAGCTAATAAAAAATAATAGACTTGTTTCAAAAGAACTTGAGAAGATTGTATTAGTTTTGAAACAAGTCTAATATATTAAAATAAATCTGTAAGTCTAAAATCCCAAATCATTAATACTAATAAACTATAAACAAATCTTTTACTCACCTCTTCACCATTTTCATTATCAAAATAAATATCAATTTTTACTCTGTCATGAAAATCAGTATTGGAATCAACATCAGCATCTATAGTAAAAGTATCTCCATTCTTTGTTTTTAATGAATAACTTTTAACTACATCATACCCTATATACTCAGAATACATTTCATATCTTGCACCAAAAGCCTTGAAAGTGCCATAAGCTATTTCTAAATTATCTATTTTTTCTATTTCACTTTTTAGATTATATTTATCTAATTTTATAACTGTTAATTGATTTATTGGCTGTGCTATTTCATAATCTTCAAGCTGTTTTTTCCATTTATCTATAGTGTTATCATCCATTTCTACAGGGCTTGCCAAACCTATAAAAGTATTATCATCAATTTTTACTTCTTCATCTCCACAGTTTGAATAACTTCCGTCTCCTGAATATCTGAAAGTAGTTATAAAATTAGAATCTTTATCATATAGATTCCATATTAAAGATGAAGCAAATCTATTCATCATAGCATTATCAATAAAAATCTCTTTGAATATATCATAACTGTATTTCTCTCCGCTTGCTAATAAAATAGCTAAAGCAGAAGAAGTATCTTTCATAAAAGAAGGAATTTCTTTTCTTAATTTTGTTACCTCTTCTTTTAAGTCTTCATTAAAGTTTTGAGGAATCTTTTTTAATTCTTTATTATTTTTTATATCAAACAAACTCAAAGAATAATCACTATTCAAAATTAATTTATAATCTTCATTTAATACTCTTTCACCTTTAGAATTAAATCCGAAATCAGACGAATATCTTAATTGGAATTCATTATAACTAATATCCATTTTTTTCATCACTTCCTCAATTAAATTATAAGCCTCATAACGAACTTCAGATTTTTTTGTATTTGAATATATTTCATATAATAATCTTAGAGCATATTTACTTTCTATATTTAATTTAATTATTAAAAGTGAAAGTTTAGTATCTTTTTCTTTTTTATATATGTTTTTTAGAGCCTCATCTCCTCCATATATAGCATATATAAAAGCAGCTGTTTCTTTATTAGTTTCATCATAGATATTTTTAGCAAAATTTACAAACGATTCTTTATCAAGTAAATTAACGATATTGTCAACCTGCATTAATTTTTTAACATCTCTTTTAAGAAGTAAATATTCTAAATATATATATTTTAAAACTTTGTTTTCAACTTCTCTAGATTTATCTTTTATTAAAACCTTATAATCATTTATAAAGCTTACTTTTTTATCATCTTTTTTATTATAATTATTTTCCACATACTTTTCTGCTTCTTCTATAGTTTTGAAATTATAATTATCTGTAACAGATGAAAGCTCCTCACTAAACTCGCTTTCTAATCTCTTTTTTAATGACAAAATTTTTTTATTTGTGTCTTTTGATATTAAATCATATACTTCTTTGACATTCTCTTTTGTAATAGTTAAATAATCTTTATAAGAACCATAAAATGCCTGAAGATATGCTTTGATTTTTAAAGGAAGTTCTTCATACTTTCCAAAGCATAAATTACTCATTTCTGATACTTTGTTCAAATCCCAATTTGCTAATGAATCAAAACAATTATAACCTTTAGCAAAATCAAACATTCCAAACATCGTTTTTAGTTTTTTTGTATCCCATTTATTAAGAGGCTGATTAAAAGCTTCAGTACTGCGAAACATAGATTCCATAGTTTTTACATTGGATACATTCCAGCTATTTAAAGGCTGATTAAAGCTGTTACATTGACTAAACATCTCATTCATATTTTCAACCTTTGAAGTATTCCATTTATCGAGAGGCTGATTAAATACAAAAGCACTTCTAAACATACCCTCCATAGTTTTTACTTTAGATACGTCCCAATCATTAAGAGGCTGATTAAAATTAACACATATACTAAACGTATAACCCATATCTTCAACTTTACTAACATTCCAATTATTTATATTCTGATTAAAGGCTTTAGCATAATTAAACATAGCTCTCATAGTTGTAACATTAGAAACGTCCCATTTGTCTAAAGGCTGATTAAAACTTTCCGCTACCTGAAACATACCGCTCATATTTGTTACTTTAGAAACATTCCAGCTATTTAAAGGCTGATTGAATTTTTTACAATTATCAAACATTCTAAACATATCCTCAACATTAGAAACGTCCCATTTATTTAAAGGCTGATTAAAATCATTACAATAATAAAACATGAAACTCATATGCTTAACTTTGGATACATTCCAATTATTAAGATTACGATTAAACTTAGCTTTAGAACGGCTTTCAAAACTATCATAACTCATATATGCAAACATATATGACATATCTTCAACATTAGAAACATCCCAATCTTCTATGCCTTCAAAATCTTTTCTGCTGCTTTTATAAAAAAGTTCGCTCATATCCGTAATAAGACTTGTATCTATATCATAGAGTTTTATTCCGTCAGTATATACTAATTTTTCTAATTCTTCTTTTGTTTCTGGTTTATATTTTTTCATAAATTTAATCCTAAGTAATAATTTATTTACATGACTTTAATATAGATTATAATTTTTCTACATTAAAGAATAATTTTACTTATACTTCTATTTTATAAAATTATTATTTAAATAATAAGTAACAATTAATAATAATTTTTTGCTCATATAAAAGCTAATACTGCTTATTATTAATAATAATAATAATAATAATAATAATTGCTAAATAAAATATATTATTAAATAAATATAAGTTCACAACTTTTTTATTTCTTCTACACTTAAGCCTGTTACTTTACTTATAATATTAATATCTATATTTTCTTTTTTCATATTCTTAGCTAAGGAATGTTTTTCTTGTTCTATGCCTTGTTCTATACCTTTCTCTATGCCTTGTTCTATACCTTCTTTTATACCTTCTTCTTTACCTAATCTTCTTTCCTCATCAAGCATTATTTGATTGCCGTATAAATATGCTTCTTTTTTTTCGTATTCCATCATCATTAATCTGCTTTTTACAAAATTATTATATTTTTTCTGTACTTCTTCCATTATAGGTTTTTCTTTCACTATTTCAGACATAGACGCCTCCAAATTTTTACTTGTAAATATTTTGAGCCAATAATTTAAATCTTTAGATAATACATTTTTTCTAAACTTTTTTAACTCTATTATATGTATTTGTAAATGATCTGTTAGAAGTTTTTTATTATTCATCTCATAAAGCATATAACAGGAATGTATATTTTTAGTTTTATCTAAATTAAAATTGAGAAGATTAATGCTTATTACAGGAGTAAGTTCATCATATCTTTCACCATGCTTTAATAATTTACTGTAATTAGCTGCCCAATAATAAAGTATGCGTTCTGGAAATCTTGAATTACCTTGTAATTGTATCTCTATTATAACAACAGAACCATTTTGAGTAATGCATTTTACATCAACTATTGTTTCCTTCAAATTTCTATTTTTTTTCAAGTTGAACGGAGTTAGTATTTCTACAGAACGAAATGTTTTCATATTAGCATTAAGCATTATAGAATTGATAAAGTCTAAAAGTATAGATTCACTGCTGCCTTTATCGGTAAATAGATATCTTATAAAATAATCATTCAAAGGATTGAAATATTTTATTTGTTTAGTATTTAATTTATTTTCCATATACAAATTATACTAAAAAAGATTAACTTTGTCAAAATTAAATTATTTTTGAATTTATTCCAAAACTTTTTAATTATGATTTAGTATTACAATTTTAGACAATTAAAATAAATCTGTCAGTCTAAAATCTAAAATTATAAATACTAAAAAAGTATAAACAAATCTACTGCTGATTTCTTTTTTATTTTCAGCCTTTTTAAAATCGATAGTGATATCTATTGGCTCATCATATTCTATATCTGCATCGACTTTTGAAGACATAGTAAAAATATCTCCGTCATTTGCAGGAAATGTATATGTTATAGTATCATTATATCCCAATACATCATTAGTATACATATCATATCTTTTAGCAAAAGCCTTAAAAGCTCCGTAACTTGCTTCTATATTTTTTATCTTTTTTATTTCTTTTTTCAAATTCTTTTTATCTAATTTTACAAGTGTTAATTGATTTATTGGCTGTACTAATTCATAATTTTCAAGCTGTTTTATCCATTTATCTATAGTGTTATTATCGATTTCTGTGGGAGCTGCCAAAGCTATAAAATTCTCAGAATTAATTTTTACCTCTTCATCATCACAATTTGAATAACTTCCATCATTTAAATATCTGAAAGTTGTTATAATTTTTTTATCTTTATCATACAAGTTCCATATCAAAGAAGATGCAAATTTATTCATTAAATAATTATCAATAAAAACTTCTTTAAACAAATCATAGCTGTATATATCACCATCTATTAATGTAATACTTAAAATACTAGCAGCATGATTAATAAACTTTAATATTTCTTTTCTTAATTCTTTTATTTCTTCTTTTAATTTTTCATCAAAGTTTTGAGGAATCTTTTTTAATTCTTTATTATTTTTTATATCAAACAAGGCTACAGAATAATCATTATTCAAAATCAATTTATAATCATTATTTAATATTTTTTCACCTTTAGAATTAAATCCGTAATTAGGCGTACATCTTAATCTAAATTCAGTATAACCTATATTCATTTTTTCAAGTAATTCATTAATCATTTTTCCAGCTTCTTTGCTAATTCCAGAATTCTTTGAGGTTATATATATTTCATATAATAAGCCCTGTGCATATCTGCTTTCTATATTGAATTTTATCATTATAAGGAAAACTTTTGAATCAATGCCTGATAATATCAATTCAGATATCTCTTTTAAAGCTTCATCTCCTCCGTACATAGCATAAATAAAACCTGCTATTTCTGTGTTTTGATTTTCTAAATAAATTTCTCTAATAAACTTCAAAAATGATTCAAAGTCAAGTAAATTAACTATATTATCAATTTTTTCTAATCTGTTAATTGTTCTTTTCAAAGATAAATACTCTGAATATATATACTTTATAACTGTAATATTTACTTCTCTTGATTTATCTTTTATTAGTACATGACAATCTTTTATAAATGTAAGTTTTTTATCTTCTTTTTTAGCATTATATTTTTTTTCTGCGTACTTTTCTGCTTTTTCTATAGTTTTGAAATTATAATCTTTTGTAACAAATGAAAGCTCTGATGAAAAATCACTTTCAATTCTTTTTCTTAATCTTACAATTCTTTTATTTTTATCTTTTGCAATAAGATTATATATTTCTTTAACATTAAATTTTGTTATAGTTATATAATCTTCTTTAGGGTAAAATGCCTGCATATATACTTTAAGTCTTGTATGTAATTTATCCTCATCATCGCAAAAAGTACCAACTTCTTCTAAATTATCTAAATTCCAATTTTCTAAAGACTCATAATTATCAAACTTATACGCAAATCTAAATAGTCCAGCAGCAGTAATTAGTTTTTGTGTATCCCATCTATCAAGAGGCTGATTAAAACTTTGTGCCATATAAAACATCATATCCATATTTTCTACATTAGACACATTCCAGCTATTTAAAGGCTTATCAAATTTCATGCATGAGAAAAATGTCTTTTCCATGTTTACCACATTAGAAGTGTCCCATTTATCAAAAGGCTGATTTAATTTTTCGCATTGCCTAAACAAAGAATCCATATTTGTAACATTAGAAACATCCCAATCATTAAGATTCTGATTAAAAACATCGCAATATGCAAACATACTTGATAAATCTTTAACTTTAGAAGTATTCCATTTATTCAAAGGCTTATTAAAAACTTTTGCACGAGTAAACATAAATGACATATCTTCAACATTAGAAGTGTCCCATTTATTCAAAGGCTGATTAAAGTTTTCACATTCCTGAAACATACCTCTCATATTTTTTACTTTAGATACATTCCAATCATTTAAAGGCTGATTAAACTCATTCGCACCATAGAACATAAAGGACATATCTTCAACATTTGAAACATCCCATTTATCAAGAGGCTGATTAAAATTAGAACAATGAGTAAACATATTATTCATGCTTTTTACTTTAGATACATTCCAATTAGTTAAATCAGGATTAAAATCTATAGCTGAATATCTTACCAGCATCTTATAGCCCATATATGCAAACATCATATCCATATTTGTAACATTAGAAACGTCCCAATCTTCTATGCCTTCAAAATCTTTTCTTTTACTTTCATAAAAAAGTTTGCTCATATCTGTAATAAGACTTGTATCAATACAATCAAGTTTTATTCCGTCGGTAAATACTAATTTTTTTAATTCTTCTTTTGCTTTTGGTTTGTATTTTTTCATAATTACACCGTCAATAATAAGTTTACATAATTTTAGATTGTGTATGCAGTATAATATATATTGTGTAAATTTTCTATATAATTAATAATTTTATTTTTTCATTTTATTCTAAATCAAATGAGTTTAAAGAATCGGATAATTTTACTTGATAATTTTTTATTATCTGATTTTAATAAAAAATATATCATATTTCTTAAAAGTATTTATTATATTTTTTATTAGAAACTAATTACATATATTAAATAAATATTTTTTATATTATACGGAATATAATTTTTTTATTATCTATAATAATCTGAACAATAAAAAATTAATAAAATGATATACTTTATGAATTTAATTATAATTTCAATAAAATTAAAAAAAATATTGATTTTTTTACATAATTGTAATATATTTTTAACATTTATATTAAAAAATATTTAAGGAAATATAAAATTGAAAATAAGAGAATTATCAAGAATAAGCGGAATATCCCCGGCAACTATCTCAAGAATGCTTAAAGATCCAAATTCAGTAAAAGAATCTACTAGAAATAAAATTAATGATGTTCTAAAAAACAATGATATTGATAAATACTTTAATACAAAATGTATAAAAAAAATAATATTAATAATACCTGATTTAAGCAATACATTTTATTTAGATTTATTTAATGGTATAGTATCTGTAGTTCAAAAAAATGACATACCATTTGGAATATACATTACTAATGAATCCATAGCAGAAGAAGAAAAAATTTTTTCTAGAATAAAAAATAATAGGGATATAGGAGTAATATGGGTTCCTGCCTCAAATAAAAGAGATAAACTGCCGTATGATAAGAATACAAACCTAGTATCATTAGTAGATAGGAATTTACCATTTGATAATATATATATAAAGAATTTATCAGATAATTTTAATGCGGCAAAAAAATCTACAGATTTATTAATAGAAGGAGGAGCAAAAAATCCAATAATCATAACAGGAAGTTTAAATCTCAGTAATGCACAAGAGAGAAAAGATGGGTTTTTGGAAAGCATAAAAAATCATAACTTAGATAATGGCATAAATAGAGTATATTACGGAGATTTTAATGATAGTGAAAGCGGATATGATATTATAAAAAAACTAGTGAAAGAAAAAATTGAATTTGACTCTATTTTGGCTGCTAATCAAATACTAGCAATAGGTATATTAAAAGCTTTAAATGAGTTGAAATTATCAATACCAGATGATATATCTATAATTACTTTTGATAAGCTTGTAAATTTGTATTCATCCTATGAAAATAATAATATATCTGAAGTAGTATTTCCGGCATTCGATATAGGAAGTAATGCTACATCTATGTTATTATCTCAGAAAACATTTGATATTCAAAAACAAATATTTAATTATTCTGCTGAATTCCATCTAAAAGGAAGTGAAAAAAAATAGGAGCAAACTATGAAATATATAATAGGTATAGATGTAGGTTCAGGCAGTTCAAGGGCGGGCATTTTCTCATTAGATGGAAATAGCTTTGGATTTGAAAGCACACCTATAAAATTAAGAAAAATAGATGAAAATTTTGTTGAACAATCTTCTAATGATATATGGAACAGTGTATGTCAGTCAGTCAAAAAAGTTATATCTAAATCTAAAATCAATTCTGATGATGTTGTAGGTATAGGATTTGATGCAACTTGTTCTCTTGTAGCTTTGGATAAAGATAATAAACCTGTAAGCGTCAATAAAGATTGCGAAGATGATTGGAATATAATAATGTGGATGGATCATAGGGCTGTAAAAGAGGCTGATGAGATTAATTCACAAAATTTCGATGTGCTAAAATATGTAGGAGGAAAAATAAGCCTTGAAATGGAAATACCTAAAATTCTGTGGCTTAAAAGAAATTTACCTGAAAATTATAAAAGAATTAATCAATTTTTTGATTTGGCAGATTTCCTTCAATATAAGGCCTGCGGAAGTAATATAAGAAGTTCTTGTACTACCGCATGTAAATGGACATATTTAGCTCATGAAAATAAATGGGACGAAGATTTTTTTAAAAGCTTAGATTTATATGATCTTATAGAAGAAAATAAAATAGGAAATATTATCAAAGAGCCAGGTGTATTTGCTGGAAATCTCACAGAAGAAAGCAGCAAAGAATTAGGCTTACATTCAAATGTTAAGGTTGCTGTGGGTATGATAGATGCCCATGCAGGAGGACTTGGTTCATTAATAGGAAAAGCAGAAAATACTCTTGTAATAGTAGCCGGTACTTCTGCATGTCATATGATGAATAGCAAAGAACCAATATTTGTCAATGGTGTTTGGGGCCCTTATTATAATGCTATGGTATCAGGCATGTGGCTAAATGAAGGCGGTCAAAGTGCTTATGGAAGTTTAATAGATTATAATATAAAAAAGCATCCTTATTTTAATAATCTTGTAAAAGAAGGAAAAACATTTAAAGATATATATCAAATCCTAAATGAAGAAGTTGATAAATTAAAAAATATTAATAAATTCTATATAAAAGATATTCATATTCTAGATTATCATTACGGAAACAGATCCCCTATAGCAGATCCAAAAGAAAGAGGAGTAGAAATAGGTTTGGATATGTCAGAAGATATTACATCTATGGCTAAATTATATTGGGCAACTATAGATAGTATATGTTTTGGTACAAGAAATATTATAGAAACTTCAAAAAATAATGGTTATACTATAGATACTATAATAGTATGCGGAGGTGCTGCTAAAAATCCATTATTTATGAGAGAGCTTGCCGATATATGTCAATGTACAATATATACAGCAGGTCATGAAGAATCTGTTGTGTTCGGAAGTGCGATTCTGGCTTCTATAGCTTCAGGAGAATATAAAAATTATGAAGAGGCATTATCAAAAATGTCTAAAAAGGGAGAATGCATAGAAGCTGATGAAACTATGAAAGAATATTTTGATAAAAAGTATCAAATATATTTGGAACTTTATAAAGATAAATTAAAATACGAAAAACTAATGTCTGATTTTTAAGTTTGTTCACATTATAAAAAATAGGCTGTCTGCATAAAAATACCAGACAGCCTTTTAATGAAGTTTAAGAATAATTAATTATTAATAAGCTTTCTTATATAAAGCAAGTATGTCATCTAATGTTACATCTCTAGGATTTCCGCCTGTACATACATCAGCCAAAGCATCTTTTGCTAGTCTAGGTAAATCCTCTTCTTTAATTTTTAATTCTCTTAAATTAGCAGGAATATTAACATCTTTAGAAAGTTTTCTAACAGCCTCAACAGCTAATTTAGCAGCTTCTTCTTTGCTTAATCCATCAACTTTTTCGCCCATTGCCACAGCTATATCAACATACTTATCCATACAAACAGGCATATTAAATTCCATAACTATTGGAAGAAGTACAGCATTAGCAACCCCATGAGGTATATCAAATATAGCTCCAAGAGGGTGAGCCATAGAGTGAACAATACCAAGACCAACATTACTGAAACCCATACCAGCAACATACTGAGCAATACTCATTCCCTCCATATCAGTCATGTTTTTATCTTTAACAGCCCCTCTTAAATGTTTAGATATAAGCTGCATAGCTTTATATTCAAACATATCAGAAATAGTATGAGCTGCTTTAGTAATATATCCTTCTATAGCATGAGTTAAAGCATCCATACCGGTAGCAGCAACAAGACTATTAGGCATAGAGGCCATAAGTTCAGCATCTACAAAAGCAACTATAGGTATATCTTTAGGATCAACACAAACCATTTTTCTATTTTCTTCTTCATCAATGATTACATAGTTAATGGTAACTTCAGCAGCAGTACCGCAAGTAGTAGGAAGAGCCATAATAGGTACGCTTTTATTTTTTGTAGCTGCCACTCCTTCAAGTGATTTAACATCAGCAAAATCAGGATTATTTTTTGTAATACCTATAGCTTTGGCAACATCCATTACAGAACCGCCTCCAACAGCAATCAAAAAATCAGCTCCGGATTCATTGTATTTTGCTAATCCATCCTTACAATTCTTAATAGTAGGATTTTGCTTAATATCTAAAAATGTATCGTAAGATATACCAGCTCCATCTAAAACATCCTTTACTTTTTTAAGAACTCCGCAAGAATCCAAAACTTTATCACTAACTAATAATGCTTTCTTAAATCCTCTTGCCTTAATTTCAGCAGCAAGCTCGCTTCTTATACCAACACCAAAATAACTTGTTTCATTTAAAATATATCTAGCCATAAAAATTACTCCTATTATATTTTTTATTTTAATAAACCTTACATAGTTTAAGAAGATTTATTTTTAGTTTTTTTCTTCTTTTTTAGTCTTATGTTTAACATTCAATCCATAATTCTTGAATTTCTCTAAAACTATTTCCATTTCAGCATCAGATAAAACTGAATAATTACCTATTCCTATTACACCCATATACAATCTTGCTAAATTTTCAACTTCCATCATAACATGATATGCTTTAGGTAAAGTCTCATCAGCTGCAAGAAGTCCATGATTTTTCAATATACAAGCCTTATAACCTTTCATAGCTTCAGATATATTATCGCATAGCTCCTGAGTACCATAAGTAGCATATTTAGCACAAGGGATTTTATTTCCTCCGGCAACACCTACCATATAGTGAATAGCAGGTATATAATCTATATTTAATATAGAAACCATTGAGGAATAAACAGCATGATTGTGTATTACCGCATTAAAATTAGGATTATCTTTAAGTATTGATAAATGAAATCTCCATTCGCTTGAAGGAATTTTATCTTTTTCAGGATTTCCATTTTCATCAACAAAAACAATATCCTCCGGAGTCATAATCTCATAAGGCATACCAGAAGGTGTAATAAGCATACCATTTTCATATCTAAGACTAATATTACCAGCAGTTCCCTGATTAACACCGTCTCTTCTCATACTTAAACAAGCATCTATTATACTTTTAGCTAAATCTTTTCTGTTATTTTTAGACATCTTTTCTCCTTAAAAATAAATAATAATGATAATACTATATTATATTTCATTTATTTCAAAACTATTTATAACTAATTTTCTCATCTCATCAACATCTTTGACAATACCTAAAGATTTAAATTGTGCTAATATATTTCCAGTAGCAGTACATTCTATAGGTCCTATTGAAACGGTTAAATTAGTTTTTTCTTTAGTGAGTTCGCATATTAATTTATCTCTAGTTCCTCCACCTACAATACATAACTTCTTAATATCTCTATTCAAAAGTTTTTTAAGACTATTAATATATTTAGCATAACTTTCTGCTAAAGAATTATATACAGAAGCTATTATAATACCTCTTGAATCTTTTGATACATTAGTCTGATTTGTATCTTTATAGTAATTTAATATTTCATCTTCTATATCCTTAGGATTATAGAATCTATTATCATTGATATCTATTCTATGTTCATCTTTAATATTATCTCTTGCAAGTTTTTCCATATCATTAAATGAGATTTGATATTTCTTTTGAAGAAGCTGTATAGTCCAAAGTCCGTTAATATTTTCTAAGAATCTTATAGTATTATTATAGCCCATTTCATTAGTAAAATTATTTTCAAAAGCCTCATCTGTTAATATTGCTTCTTTTAATTCTACACCAAGCAAAGACCATGAACCTGATGATAAGTATGCCGTATTATCATCAAAAATAGGTGCAGATAACACAGCAGAAGCAGTATCATGAGATGCAGCCGCTATAATTTCAAAAGGTCTGCATCCCAGATAATCTGCTATCTCCTGTTTTAATAAACCTTTTTTCGTACCAGCTTCAACTAAATTAGGAAGCTTATTAATATCAAAATGAATTTTTTCTAAAATTTCCTCAGACCATATTTTTTTCTTTACATCTATTAATTGAGAAGTAGAAGATATAGTATATTCAGAAGAAATATTTCCTGTTAAAAAATATCCGAATAAATCAGGAGTAAATAATAACTTTGAAGCATTATTTACAATATCTGCCCTGCCTTGTATATCTTCATATATTTGCATTATACTGTTAAAAGGCATGCATGATATACCGGTTATATTAAATAATTCTCTAGCACCCAGACCTATTTTTTCCAATTTTTTTATAGTATCTATAGTTCTAGTATCTCTGTAATTTATAGGATTTGATAGTAATTCTCCATTTTTATCTATATAACCATAATCAACACCCCAAGAATTTATACCCAAAGAAGAAGGCTGCACTCCCATATCTATAACTTTTTTAATGCCTTTTAATAACTCATTATACATATATATAAAATCTGTATAATAATAATTATTAATCTTTATAGGAGTCAGAGAAAATCTATGAACTTCTTCCAATGTCATTTTATCATTTTCAAATTTAGATAAGAATATTTTACCGCCGGATGAACCAAAGTCGCAAGCTATAGAATAAACTTTATTACTCATAATGCCCTGCCATAATAAAAAATATATATTTATAATATAATATATTTTTGTTTCATATTCAACAAAAAAAATATTTTTTAACAAAAAAATAAAACAAAATACAAAAAAGATAAAAAAATGAAATTTATTTCATTTTTTATTTAAAAAAAACAAGATAATATTGATTATACAGATTTTTTTTACTAAAATATATAGTATAAATAAAAATTTAAAACTTAAGGATTAATTTATTCTTATGAGTGATAATGTAATTTTAAAAATGACCGGTATTGAAAAAAGATTCAAAGGTGTTTATGCTTTGAAAAATTTCAATTTTTCTTTAATTCAAGGTGAAATATTAGCTTTGATAGGAGAAAATGGAGCCGGCAAATCTACACTTATGAAAATTCTATCTGGAATATATAAAAAAGATGCAGGCAGTATAGAATATTTCGGAGAACCATTAGAAGTATCAGGTCCTAAAGAAGCAGAGGAAAAAGGTATATCTATAGTGCATCAGGAATTGAATTTAATGAATCATTTAACTGTTGCACAAAATATATTCATAGGACATGAACCATTAAATAAATTTGGTCTTATAGATGATAAATTAATGATAAAAAGAGCAAAGAAAATATTTGAAGGTATGAATGTAGATATTAATCCTTCTGCCAAAATAGGCTCTCTCACTGTAGGAAAACAGCAATTAGTAGAAATAGCAAAAGCCTTAACTCATAATTCTAAAATATTAATATTAGATGAACCTACAGCAGCATTAACAGAATCAGAAACAAAAGAACTTTTTAGAATTATTAAAGACCTTCAAATAACAGGAGTATCAATAGTATATATTTCTCATAGATTAGATGAATTATTCATATTGTCTGACAGAATAACAGTTATAAGAGACGGAGAATATATAGATACAAAAATGACTAAAGAAACAAATAAAGATGAAATAGTAAATCTAATGGTAGGCCGTGTTATATATGAAACACCAAAAACTGAAAGTAAAGTGCCAAAAGATGCTAAAGAAATATTGAGAGTAGAAAATTTAGTTGTTCCAGGTGTAGTAAAGGATGTAAGTTTTTCTTTAAAAGAGGGTGAAATATTAGGATTTGCAGGACTTATGGGTGCAGGAAGAACAGAAACTGCAAGGGCTATTTTTGGAGCTGATAAATTTGAAAGCGGAAGAATATTTGTTGAAGGAAATGAAATATCAGTAAAATCGCCTGTAGATGCCATAAAAAGCGGTATAGGTTATCTTTCTGAAGACAGAAAAAGATACGGCTTGGCATTAGGGCTTCCTGTATTTGAAAATATGATGATGGGAAATTATGATAAGTTTTCAAATATGCTTATGGTTCAAAATTCAAAAGTAAGAGATATTTCAGAGAAGGAAGTACAATCATTAAATATAAAAACCCCTTCTATTAATCAATTAGTTAAAAATTTATCAGGCGGTAATCAGCAGAAAGTTGTAATAGCTAATTGGCTTATAAAAGAATGCAAAGTATTAATATTTGATGAGCCTACAAGAGGAATAGATGTAGGTGCTAGAAGTGAAATATACAATCTTATGGAACAATTAGTATCTATGGGTAAATCTATAATAATGATCTCATCTGATTTGGTTGAGATACTTAGAATGAGCGACAGAATACTTGTTATGTCTGAAGGTAAAAAAACAGGAGAATTAGATATAAAAGGAACTACTCAAGATGATATTATGAAATATGCAACTATGAGATAAATATAATCACTATAATAAAAAATAAAATGGAGAGAGTTATATGTACAATATCGAAAACAATACTTTTACTGGAAAATTATGCTTCAAAGCTAAAATGAGAAGGAGAACAAGAAATATATTAGTTTATTTAAAAAAGAATGGACTGCAGAAATTTTTAACAGTTGTTGCTCTTCTTATTTTGTATGTATTTTTTGTTATAGCAGGAAGAAATTTCTTCACTTTTGATACATTTTCTTTGATATTAAGAAACTCATATTTTATAGGTTTCTTGGCTATAGGAGTAACATTTGTTATAATCACAGGCGGTATTGATTTATCTATAGGATCGCTTTCATTATTCGCTGCTATGGTGGGCGGTGTAATGATAACCAATTTCCAAACTCCTATGTGGGCAGTGCTTATTATAGTTATAGCTGTTGCAACTTTAGGAGGATTTATAAATGGTTTTTTAATTTCATATTTTAATTTACCTCCATTTATTGCCACTTTAGGTATGCTTATGGTTACTAAAGGTCTATCAGGTATAGTTTCAAGATCTCAGACTATATACTACCCTACTATAACAGATCCTCAGTATGGTTGGTTCAGAGTATTATTTAATGCAACAGAATCTAATTTCCCATCCGGCTTTATAATGCTTGCAATATTTACTATCATATCCGTAATTGTACTAACTAAAACTATAATCGGAAGATATATATTTGCTTTAGGAAGTAATGAAGAAGCTGCAAGACTTTCAGGTATAAAAACTAACAAATGGAAAATAATAGCATACACAATAGCAGGATTCTTCTGCGGTATAGGAGGTTTAACTTTTGCTGCTAGCTATTCAAGCATAAGCCCTGGAGCTGGACAAGGTTATGAATTTGATGCAATTGCTGCTGTAGTTATAGGCGGTACATCTCTTTCTGGAGGTGTTGGCTCTATAATAGGTACAATAATAGGTGTATATATAATGTCTGTACTAAAAGTAGGACTTCCTTCTGTAGGCGTAGAACAATTCTTCCAATACTTTACTATAGGTATAGTAGTTATTATAGCGGTACTTATAGATGTTTATAGAATAAAAATGTCTAATAAAGTTAAAAAAGTAGATGTAAAAAAAGAGAGAATAGAACAGTTGGAAGAAGAAATAGAATCTTTCAGAATAAAAATAGATTATATGATATCTGACAATGGTAAAGATTATTCAAAAGAGATATCAGAAATACAATCTAAAATTAATAGCTTAATAGAAGAAAAGAAAAAATTAAAATAAATAAAAAACAAGGAGAATAAAATGAAAAAAATTTTATTACTAGCTACTACTTTAATAGGATTAACAGTTATATTGGCAAGCTGCGGCAACAAAGAGCCTTACATAGCTGTTGTTTCCAAAGGTTTCCAGCATAAGTTTTGGGTAACTGTTAGAGACGGTGCTGAAGCTGCTGCTAAACAAAATGGTGTAAAAATAAGTTTTGTTGGTCCTGAAACAGAATCTGACTCAAAAATACAGCAAGACTTGTTGGATAGTGAAATCAATAAAACCCCAGATGCTATAGCTTTTGCTGCTGTAACAGGAGATTTTACTGAACAAATTAAAAGAATAAAAGAAAAAAACATACCTTTAATAGGTTTTGACTCTGGTATATTACCAGACCAAGCTCAAGGTGCTGTACTTGCTACTGCTTCTACTGATAACAGAGCTGCTGCTGCTATAGTTGCTGATAAAATGTTTGAAGCTTTAAAAGCAAGAATAGCTACATTCACTTCTGCTAATAAAGCTAAAATAGCTGTTCTTCAATTAGATAACTCTGATACTGGTATAGGAAGAGCTGAAGGTTTTGTACAAAGATTTACTGAATTAGCTGATGGTGATGCTACTACAGCAGGTAAATACACTATACAAGTTATAGTTCCTACTACTCAGAATGAAGCTGATATAGCTAATGAAGTTAATGCTTTAAGAGGAAAAAGTGTTTTAGGAATATATTTATCTAATGAAGCTATGGCAAGAGGTTTCTTAGTAGTATACAAAAGTGCTGAAGCAGGTGCTGCTAACACTATAGTTGGTGATGCTCAAGACGGCGGTGATTTGGTTGTTATGGGATTTGACTCTGGAAAACCTCAGTTAGATGCTATAAGAAGCGGAATAATACAAGGTTCTGTTACTCAAGACCCTTACAGTATTGGTTTCCAAGCTGTTACTTTAGCATATAAAGCTTCTAAAGGAGAATCTGTTGCTAACATAGACACTGGTGCTAAATGGTATGATAAAACTAATATAGATGATCCTGAAATAGCTAAATTATTATACGAATAAAATTATGGAGGAATTATAACAATTATGTTTAGAATGCAAAATAATTTACCAAAAGTTGGTATAAGACCTGTTATAGATGGAAGGAGAAATGGAGTTAGAGAATCTCTTGAAGATACCACTATGAACATGGCTAAAATAGCTGCAAAACTTATAGAAGAAAACATTAAACATCCTAGCGGAGAAAAAGTTGAATGTGTAATATCTGATACTACTATAGGCGGTGTTGCTGAAGCTGCAAGATGTCAGAAAAAATTTGATGAAAATAATGTTAAACTAACTCTTACTGTTACACCTTGCTGGTGCTATGGTTCTGAAACTATCGACATGACTCCGGCTATACCTAAAGCTATTTGGGGATTTAACGGTACTGAAAGACCTGGTGCTGTTTATTTGGCTGCTGCTGATGCCGGACATACTCAATTAGGATTACCTGTATTCTCTATTTATGGTAAAGATGTTCAGGACGCAGGAGATGAAAATGTTCCTGAAGATGTTAGAGAAAAAATACTTAGATTTGTAAGAGCAGGTCTTGCAGTTGCTACTATGAAAGATCAATCTTATATAAGTATGGGCTATGTTGCTATGGGTATTATGGGTTCTATGGTTGATGCTGAATTCTTACTTGACTATTTAGGAATGAGAACTGAATTCGTAGATATGAGCGAAATCAAAAGAAGATTAGAACTAGAAATATACGATAAAGAAGAGTTCAAAAAAGCCTGGGAATGGGCTAAACAATGTAAATTCGGCTCTGACAACAATAAAGTAAAAGCAACTGATGAACAAAAAGAAAAAGAATGGGCTACTTCAATTAAGATGGCTATGATTATGCGTGATTTGATGGTAGGAAATCCTAAGTTGGCTGAAATGGGATATATAGAAGAAGCTCAAGGTCATAATGCAATAGCAGGCGGTTTCCAAGGACAAAGACATTGGACTGACTTTATGCCTAATGGAGACTTTGCTGAAGCTATTCTTAATTCATCTTTTGACTGGAATGGTATAAGAGAACCTTATGTTGTTGCTACTGAAAATGATTCTTTGAATGGTCTTTCTATGTTGTTTGCTCATCTTTTAACAAGCAGATCTCAGTTATTCGCTGATGTTAGAACTTATTGGAGTCCAGAAGCTGTTAAAAGAGTTACAGGAAAAGAACTTACAGGAAAAGCTAAAGACGGTATAATTCACTTGATAAACTCTGGTGCTGCTTCATTAGACTGGACAGGCGAGCAAAAAGTTAATGGAAACCCTGCTTTAAAAGAATATTGGAATATTACAGAAGAAGAAGCTAAAAAATGTCTTGATGCCACTCAATTCTCACCTGCTAACAGAGAATATTTCAGAGGAGGCGGATTCTCTTCTACTTTCCTAACTAAAGGTGAAATGCCTATGACTATTATAAGACTAAATTTAGTTAAAGGCTTCGGACCTGTACTTCAAATAGCTGAAGGTTATGCTGTTAATATTGATAACAGTATATTTGACCCTATAAATAAAAGAACTGACTCTACTTGGCCTACTACTTGGTTTGCTCCTATACTTACAGGAAAAGACTCTTTCAAAGATGTTTATTCTGTTATGAATGATTGGGGTGCTAATCACTGTGCTGCTGCTTATGGTCATATAGGTGCTGATTTAATCACATTGGCTTCTATGCTTCGTATACCTGTAAGCATGCATAATGTAAGCGAAGATAGAATATTCAGACCTAAAGCATGGAAGGCATTTGGTACAAAAGATGCTGAAGGTGCTGACTTTAGAGCATGCAAACATTTCGGACCTTTATTTGGAAAAGTAACTAGGTAATAATAATTTTTCTTAAGTCCCATTTAGTACTAAAATATTAAATGGGGCTTTTGTAAAAAATAATTTTAAGGAATTGGAATATGTTAAAAGGAATAGATCCTGTTGTTTCACCAGAATTATTAAAAGTATTATGTGAAATGGGACATGGCAGTGAAATTTTATTTGCTGACGGTAATTTTCCTTCTCATGATTATAATGTAAAAAAAATTATAAGACTTGACGGAATAGATATACCTACTGTTTTGAAAGCTATTATGCCTTTATTTCCTTTGGATACTTTTGTAGAAAGTCCTGTTGTATTAATGCAGCCTAATGCTGATTTTGGCAGAGAACCTGATGTATGGGCTAAATACAAAGATATAATAGCAAAGCATCAAAAAGTAAATTATGAATATTTGGAAAGATTTGCATATTATGACAGATGCAAAAATGTTTATGCTATTGTTGCCACAAGTGAACTTGAAATATATGCAAATATTATACTAAAAAAAGGCGTAATTTTTCCAGATAAAAAATAATGTCTCTAAAATATAAAATATTTAGCAAGTCTTTAATTTTTTATTTAAAGGCTTGTTATTTTTTTACTTTTTTAAATTTAATCTAATAAACAGCTATAGCAGAATCTGTCCTTCCATCGCAGCCTGCAAAATAAACATCATTATCATTTTTTAATATAACCTGTCCTCGTCCGAAATATCCGAAGTATGTAATATAATCTTTCTTTGTTATATTATGTCCAAGTGATGAAAGTTCTTTATATATATTATTATCAAAATTATATTCTAATTCTATATTTTTATTTCCAACCCATTGCCATCTGGGTTTATCTAATGCTGCCTGCGGATTTAAATCATAATCTATCAAATTACTTATAACCTGAACATGTCCCTGAGGCTGCATAAAAGCTCCCATTACCCCCAATACTCCATAAGGTTTTGAATCTTTGCATATAAAGGCTGGTATTATAGTGTGATAAGGCTTTTTATGAGATGCTATAAAATTATCAGAATTGGGATCCAATGAAAAGTTAGCTCCCCTATTTTGCAAAGCTATACCTGTTTCTGGAATCACTATACCAGAACCGAAAGCAGTATAATTACTCTGAATATATGAAACCATATTTCCGTAACTGTCAGAAGCTGCTAAATATACAGTGTCACCTGATGAGAATATATGATTTATAGGATCTAATGCTTTATCTTTATTTATAAGAGAGGCTCTTTTTTTAGCATACTCATTTGAAAGCATTTCTTCAATAGAAGTTTTCATACAGTTAATATCTGCAACATATTTTTTAGTATCCGTAAAAGCTAATTTCAAAGCCTCTATTTGATAATGTACTTTTTCTAATTCGCTTAAATTATTAAAATCAAAATTTGATAAAATATTTAAAGTCATTAATACAGTAATACCATGTCCGTTTGGAGGAATTTCATAAATATCATATCCTCTGTAATTAGTAGTTATAGGAGTAACAAACTCTGGATAATATTCATTTAAATCCTCTTTAGATAAATATCCTCCGTATTTTTTCATGAATGCATCTATTTTTTCAGCGTATTCTCCTCTGTAAATGCACTCTGCATTTGTTTTACCTATATCATATAAAGTCTTAGCATGATATGGAAGTTTTACTATATCTCCAAGTTTTGGAGTTTTTCCATTGAAAGTAAAAGTATCAAACCAATATTTAAACTCTTCTTTTTTTAAATTATCAGAAGCATTCAAATACATATTATAGGACTCTTTCCAATCAAGAGCTGCTTGAGGCTGAACGGCATATCCTTCTTTGGCATATCTAATGGCAGGTTCAAGCACATCAATAAGTTTTAATTTACCGAATTTTTTTATAAGAGAAGCCCAAACTGATGGAATGCCTCCAACAGTTACAGGCAAAACTCCATATAAAGGCATTTTATCAAAATTATATGATAATACTTTATCAACATCCAAATTCTTTGGAGAAAATCCGCTTCCGTTAATAGCGTACATTTTATTTTCAAAATTTATTATAGCAAAAGCGTCTCCTCCAAGTCCGTTTGAAGCAGGCTCTACAACAGTAAGTGCAGCTGCTGAAGCTATTGCCGCATCTACTGCATTACCGCCTTTTTTTATAATCTCAATTCCAGCTTCTGAAGCTAGTATATTGCTTGTAGAAACAATATTCTTTCCAAATACAACATTTCTTTTAGATGCATAAGTATTATCATAAAAATTCATAATAAAATCCAATACTCTATTTTTATTTAATCAGTTAATTATACTAGCAAAAATATAATTGTCAAAATATTTTGCCTCAATCATTCAAGTTTTTTAAATAATCTAATGCATCATCATCATAAAAGTTAATCTCTAAAATTTTTCTATAGCATTCTTTAGCATTTTCTTTATCATCAATCTTTAAATATAATTCAGCAATATGTTTTAGAATATCACATCTGTATGGACGATCTTCAAAATATTTTTTATTAATATCTATAGCCTTTTGATAATATTCTTTTGCCAAGTCTTTTTCATTCATACCATCATAAATTTCAGCAATAGAAACATAATACTCTTTGCTGTTAGGTTCTAATGAAACAGCATGTTTATAGCACTTTAATGCCTTATTTTTATCGCCTATTTTTATATATAAATCGCCGATTTCCTTTGAATAATAACCTTTAAATTCTTTTCTCCCAAATATGTTTTCTCTTCTGAACATACGACTAGCACTTTTTATTTCAAGTTTTATAGCTTTTTTATATACTTCAATAGCTTTGTTTTTATTACCTATAGAATTATATAAATCACCTATTATCTCTAACCAATGATTTTTATCTTTTTTATTTTCATAAATATCTATCGCTTTTTTATAATATTCTTCTGCATTTTCCCTTTCTCCTAAACTCTCATAAATCTCTGCAATAGCCGTAAAATCATATCCATATTTTTTATTATCATCTAAATTGACATATTTTTTATAATATTCAATAGCCTTATATTTTTCGCCTATATGCAAATATAAATCAGATAATTTTTTATAATCATTCTTATCAATGTAATAATTAACAGCTTTATCAATAAGTAAATTTCTTTTATCATGTTTTGAAAGTTTTTCATACAAATCTAATAATTTTATTATATTATAACAAGTCTTTTCTTTGTCTTTATCTTTGTTTTCAAATTTATAATCCAAATATTTTTCATACATCTCAATAGCTTTATCATAATTTTTAATTTCTTGATAGATATCACATAAACTATAATAATCATTCCTCTCAAAATTATTAATTTCAATAAGTTTATTATACATTTCAATAGCTTTATCATATCTATAAATATTTTCATATAAATGAGCCAAAGTTTTATAAACTCTATGATTAATATTCTCCGTATTATTCAGTAAATATTTCTCAAGTACATTAGCTCCTTTATCACATATATTCAAATCATAAGAATATATAGTTTCTAACTCATCATAATATTCAAAATTATTAGGCTCTTCTTCTATAAGCTGATTAAATGCTTCTATCAAATATTTATAGTCTTCAATGTCCTTGTATTTTTTGTATGAAAAACCTCTTATAGAATGCCAACAACCCGAAACATCTTCTTTTATATATTTTTTATATACTTCAATACCTTTCTGATACTCTCCTAAAGCCATATAAGATTTAGCTAATGCATTTATTGCACTGGTATTTTCTATATAATCACAAGAAGGATGAATTTCTAATACATTCTCATAATTTTCTATAGCCTTATCATATTCTTTTTTCTCAAAATATGATAATCCTAAATACATAAAATCGCTTTGATCATGACGAGGAAGTTTTATTATTTCTTTGAATACTTCTATTGCTTCATCATATTTACCCAATTTAAAATATGATTCTCCTATTACAGTAAGATAATATTCCATATAATTACCATCATCAACAACATAGCTTTTATTTAACTTAACTGCTTTTTCAGCATACTCTATTGCCGCATAATAATTTTCATTTTCCCGATTAATATATCCTAAAAGATGCCAATATGCTGAATCATTTTCATTTAATTCTATGGATTTTTTAATAAGTTTTAATGCTTCATTATATTTTTCATTTCCTATAAAATTATATAGATAATTGACTGCTGTATAGTATAATGTTTTATCATCATTAGGGTTTATTAACAAAACTTTTTTAAATAGCTTTTCTGCTTTTTTATTATCTCTATTAGAATAATATGCTCTTCCTAATAAAGTTAAAGCTTTTGTATTATTTTTATCTTTTTTAATATACTCTTTTAATACTTCTATAACTTTATCAATTATATTTTCATTATTATTCTCATCATTATTTTGATAATCTTCATCATTTTCTTTATTATCTGATTGATTATCAAATTCATCGGGTTCATAAGAACACTCTTTGTTTATTATATTTTCGATTTCTTCTAAAGTGTATGATTTTTTCATAGTGCAGCTCCTATATTTTTATTATATAGAGGTACAAAAAACGGCTTCACGGTAGGTTTTTAAATAATAAATCAGTATAAATAATTACAGCTTATATAAAAATCTCTTATCACCTTTGAAATATCTTTCTATAAGTTTGTCCCTGTCTAAATGTCTTGTATAATTCATAATGTACCTTAAAGCTAAATCAATATACTCTTTGGAATTATCTTTGTAATTTTCTTTGATATATTCTTTTAATACATAAATAGCCTTATTAGGAGCAAATCTATGATTAGGACTGTATCCCAACATATAATCATATAAAAGCCTGTCGCATTTCTCTTTTATATCATCATTTATAGAATTATTAACTTCTTCTCTGTCTTTCATAAGTTTTTTATAAAAATGTTCAAATAATTCATTGTATCCTGTTATAAAAAAAGGAAATGAAAATAAATCTCTATTTTCAAAATAATAATCAATATCTTCTTCGTCGTATATAATATAACTTTTCATACAGTCATCATAATCTGTGATATTATATTTATCCAATTCTCTCTGGTATTCTTCTTCCCAATGTTTGCTACATCTTTCATCAAAATACTTCATTGCTTCATTCTTATTTTCGCTTCCCCATTCCATATTCCATCTTCTTGAATCAACTTCTCCGCTTTCAAAAAACTCATCAACTAATTCTTTAGTTTCAAAATATATATATCCATTCTTTCTATACTTTTCAGAAATCATTTCTTTTTTATCTTCTTCATTATACTCTTTTCTTTCTTTTTCTATAAAATCTCTGTACTCGCTGTTATCATATTCATAATACCAAGAAGGAATTAATAGTTCATACATTCCGTCATCTTCTTCATATACATGCAATTCTGAAAACTCATCATCTAGTATAGGAAATTTATCATTATGATACTTTTCATAAACCTCTGGAAATTTATCCTTTTCTAATAAACATTTATAATCCCAACCCAATAAGTTTTTTTGTATTTCTGGATCTGGATGCACAAACTGTTCAAAGTTAATTCTTATTAAATATTTTTCTAATACTCTTATAAAAGTATATACTGAACAATTATGATGATCATTTATTATGAGTTTATCTGCTTCTTCTATTTCTATATTATTTTTTTCTATGAGTTTATCAAGTTCTTCTAAAAAATAATTCAATGAATTTTTAGTATAAATGAATTTTTAGTATAATAGTAATCGTTTTTATCTTGTATAATATATTTTTTATTTTGTCTGTTTAATTCTTCCATAGATTTATGTCCTTTTAAATTTTTAACTTAATTATAATATGCATGTATGACAAATTCTGACACTTTTTTGAATAAAAATTAAATAAACAAAATTAATTAACATTTAAATAATTATACATTTTTAATCTGCTGATTAAAAAAATAATTTAATTCTATAGACTTGTAAAAAAAGAAAAAAGAGATAATAAAGAATATCTTTATTTTCTATTTTTTATGAAATCGAATTATTTTTTAAGTTCTTTAATTATGAGATCTTCAATTTCACCTAATTTACATTCCAAATCCCAGACACGAATCAGCGATTTTTTAGGTTTATTTTTTTCTTTTTCGAGTTCAATTTTGTAATACTCTCTTTCACTTCTAAGGAATTCTAATTTTTCACGTTTCTTTTTACCACACTTGGCATCATCATTAATATCGAAATATGCTAAATTATCACTTATAATCACACCATCAAACTTTTCAAATAATTTTTTGAATATTCCCATATTATTCTCCTTTTGCGTATTTATCTTGTATAATATATTTTTTATTTTGTCTGTTTAATTCTTCTATAACTATTATATCCTTTTAACTTTTTAATTTAATTATAATCTTAAGGTATGACAAATTCTGACACTTTTTTGGATATGAATTAAACAAGGAAATTAATTAACATTTAAATAATTATACATTTTTAATCTGCTGATTTAAAAATAATTTCATTCTACGATATCAAAAGTTTTTTATTATTTTAGAAGTATGGCATTCTTTTATTATATATATTCTGAATTCACTTTTGTCTGTATAAAAATAAAACCATTACAAAATAAAAGTTTTTAGGCTTACTTAGAATTTAATTATAAGATTTATTAGACTTGTTTCAAAACTAATTTTTTATAATTTTGTGGGGACTAGCCCCCACCCCCCCACTTCTTTTGGTGACCCAAAGAAGCAAAAGGACTGCATATTTATATACTAAAATAATAATTTATAAAACATGTGAAACATTATTTTGTAAATTATAAAATTACGAAATTTTTATATATAATCTTGTCAAGTAGTTTGGAAACAAGTCTATTATATAATAAATAAAATTATTTATCATGTTTAGTAAATACTTTGTTAAAAAATCTGTCAATAAAATATTCTATATAACCCAAAAAAGCAAAAAACAAAGTGATAAAAAATACATTTCTTAATACAGTTTTAAGTCCGTATTTATCTATATCAACAAAAAAGTAAGGATAATAACTTCCATCCGAAAAAGGACTTCCTACTCTAGCCCTTACAAGTACAAACATAAAATATAAAAGCGGTATTATAAGCCAAAGAATAGGATCTATTATTTTATAAATGCCTTTCTTATCAAAAATAATATAATCAAAAATAGTCATAATAGGTACTATATAATGAACTATCACATTTCTTATATAGGCAAATCCAATATATTTATCAGCTGTAGGACTTAATAAAAAATGATATACCAAAAATGTAACTGTTATAGACATAGTAACTGCACCTTTCAATCTTGGATAAAATGTTTCTTTTTTATTTATAATATTGAAAATGTCTAAAATAAAATACACTATTACAAGTATATTGCTTTGATATGTGAAGTAGTATGCGGTTTCTATATCAAGTTTAAAATTATCATAAAAAAATCCATGGAATACTGCAAAAATACCAATTATAATTATTATTGTTTTATATATTATAGAAAAATTATTTTTTATCATATTAATTCCAATCAATATAATTACTCAAAAAATTTACTGCAAATATTCATTATCAATTCTTTATTAATTAAAGTATCAATCCATTTATCTGGAATATTATCTATACAATAATATAAACCTGCAAGTCCTCCGGTTACTGCTGCTGTAGTATCAGTATCATCTCCTAAATTAACAGCCTTTAATACAGCATCCTTATAATTTGAAGTATTTAATAATATCCATATAGAAGTCTCCAATGTATGAACAACATATCCGCTGCTTTTTATTTCTTTTTCATGAAGTTTTTTAAAGTCAGAATCAAATATTCTTTTGTAATAATCAAGTTCTTTTTCATTTTTATAATAGTTATAAGAATCTTTTAATCCTTTACTAATAGCTTCTTCAATATTTATGTCATTTATTAAATTTAATGCTATAGCCGTATATATTACACATGCTATCAAACTTCTTTTATGAGAATGAGTTAATGAAGAAACATTGTATATTATATTTATCACTTCATTATTTTCAAATAATTCACAATCAAAATATTTCTTTATATAAAAGGAAATTGGGAGTATCCTCATCAAAGAACCATTTCCATTACTGTATTCATCATACAATCCGCATTTTATGGGATTTTTTCCATTTTTATAATTACTTATAGCCTCTCTTGTTGTTATTCCAACATCAAATGTATGTCCGTCAGCAGTATACTCTCCATTATCATACCATAACATAAAACTATTCATAATATTATTATAACTTATATCTTTATTATTCAAATTATCAAGTAAACATAATGTTAAACTAGTATCATCAGACCAAGTACCCGCTTTTTTATTATGAGTACCATTTCCAATCATATCTTTGCAAGGATTCTTTTTAATAATATCCCTTGATATAAATTCATAAGGTACCCCCAAAGCATCTCCTACAGCAAGACCTAATATTGAAGATTTAAGCTTATTTTCCAAACTCATATAAAAATAATCCAATAGACCTGTTGCAATTTTGTACATACATATAGTGATATTATTATATAATAAATTTAAAAATAATATTTATAGTTATAATAATTGGGGCTTTGCCCCAAACCCCACTTCTTTTGTTGGCACATACGAAGTACGCCTTCGGCGAGAAGCAAAAAGACTGCATTTTTATATCTTATTTGTATAAAATTATATTACATTTAAAACAAAAAATAATATATAAAACTACTATAAATAAAATTTATATTATGTATTTTTAATCATAACTGTATAAAAATACAAAATTGCAACAGGTCTAATTAATAAAAATGCAATAAAATTAATAATTGATTAAAATTATAATAGATATACTAAAAGTATCAATATAAAATGAAAAAATTATAATTTGAAAATAATAAAAAAAGCGTATCTAAAAATATTAGATACGCCATGGTTAGTAAATTTCTTATTAATTTAATTACTTAGCAGGAGTTAACTTAGTTAAAGCATCTTCTACTAATGCAGCCCAAGTAGCACCGCTTACACCATCAACATAAATATTGTTAGCTGCGATCATTTTATCATAAGCAGCTTTTCCTCTTGCAGGTCCGGAACTATGTGCACATTTTGTTAACACAACTTTAGTTAATTTACCGCCTGCAACAGTAACTTTAGCTTGATAGTCTCCTTGTCTTGTTTTATAAGTAGCTTTGTAATTTCCTAAATATGTACCATCAGGTACTTTAGCTAGATCAACTTTTCCTTGAGCAAACAAGAATAAGCTAGCTGCAAAAAGAACTGTCACTACTAAAAATAACACTTTTTTAAGACTCATACATATCCCCTTTTTTAATATAGTTGTTTATTAAAACTTCATAAACAGAGAAAAGTAAAAAAATTGTAAAGCTAATTTAATATTTTTTCTATATTTCCGTCCCTAAGAAGCCCTAATAGGTTGTTATATTCTACAGTTGTCTTTATTTGACAGTATCTATCATCAACAAAACTTGAATATTCTACTTTTATATATTTTTCTACTATATTTTTTAACTCATTATTTTCATATTTATTATTTGGAAGTTCTTTTGCAAAAGCATTTTCTATTTTTACCTTTGATAATGCTAATGCTGCATTAAAGGCACTTGTTTCAATTTCATCTTTGGTTACTGCATAACCATCAGGATATCCTATAGAAGTAGCTATAAATTTATTCTCATTAACCCAGCCTTCATTAAAATTGATATTATTATTGATAGAAACAGTTTTTTCAGCAGATTTGCATGATACAAGCAGAGTAAAAATAATTATAATGATATAGCAGTATTTCATATAGCCTCCAAATTTAAAATAACTCTGAAAAATATTCGTCAAAATTTTATTTTTTTTAAGCATATTATTATACATAATTATTAATTTTAGAGTATAATAGTTCCGAATATATAAAAAAATATATAATATTAGCAGCAGGAATTATTATGAAAAAGTTATACATTATCTCTATAGTATTTCTTTTATTATGTGCAAGAGGATTCACTCAAATATACACATTTCAAATCGGAGAAAAACTAAATAATTCATATATTTTATCAGAAACAAATTATGCAGTAATAATAGAAAAAAATACTGCTAATTCTGGAAAAACTTTTGATATAATATATAAAAATGCCAGATTAACAGGGTATAAAGATGCCGGCAGTATCAAAATACTTCCTAATGGAACTTTAATTGCAACTATGCTGAAAACTTCTCTTGGTAAAGATATGTGGGTTTTAATATATGGAAATGTTGAACAGGAATTTGATTCTATAGAAAGAGAAATTTTCTCAGGAAATAATTCTATAATATTTGCAAGATTAATGAATTATGGAGTGGCTGTTGTAAATGGAGAAGCTAAAGTGCAGTATTCTGAATTATATGACAGTGTTATTAATGATAATTCTTACGCTTTTTCTTATTCAAGAGACGGACAGTATTTTGTTAATATCAATGGAGAAGAAAAACAGGTGTCAGGTAAAGCAGACAGACTTAAATTTTCAAATGACGGAAACAATATAGTATATGTTATAGAAAATGAAGGAAATGCTGTTATATTTACAGGAAGCAACGATAGTGAGAGTTTTAGATTAGTAGATGATTTAGCTTCATTTAATAATAATAGTATAGCTTATGCAGTAAAAGCTATGCCTGAAATGAATACTAATTCAACAAATATGATTAGTTCAAATGATTCTATTTCAAATAATTTTATTACAAATACTAATACTAATGAAATAGTTACCAATACAACAACAGTAACAAATTATAATCTTTCAAATATCAGTGTCTATACAAATGAAGAAGGTATAACAGTAAAAGGACAATCCAATACTATAGCTTTAATGGTTGTAACAAATGTAATAACAAATATAAGATACAATGAATTAACAGAACTTCCAGCAGCAGCAGAATTTACAAATTCAATTATCAGTAATGAATTTATAATGACAAGCGTTATAGCTAATGGAAGAAATTACGGAGAGTTTAATTCAGTAACTAATATGTCATTCTCACCTGACGGTAAAACATTAGTATTTATCAATATTAATACTAATAACACAATGCAGTTGTATGTAGGCGGTAATATGACTACTAATTATGATATGATACATAATTATAAATACTCTCTTGACAGTACAATATTTGCCTACTCAGCACAGACAAATAATGTATCGTTTTTAATAGTTAATGGAAAAAGACTTCCTAGAAACTTTGATAAAGTAAATGATATATATTTCTCTACAAATAATAGTTTGGTTTATAATGCTTCTATGAATGACAGAGAATATATAATAGCTAATGACTTTGAAAGTCCTTCTTATAATAGAATAACTTCATTTAAGTTTTTAGGAGATTCATTTGCATTTACAGGAGAAAGACTTGGAAAATATTATTACTTCATAATGAATAAAAATAATTCTATAAGAAGAGAATTCGGCGGATATGATTATGTATCGGCTATGGATAATAATCAGGAAGATGCTTTATCAATAGTATCTGACGGAAAGAATATTTTTATAATAAAAAATGGAATGATATTGAATAATCAGCAATAGTTATTATAATCTTCTGACTATATTTTTAATGCGTAAATCTGAATAATGGTTTACGCATTATAATTTCAAACTAATTTATCTATTAAAATTATAACTTGACTTAATTTTGATTATAGTTAAAATAAAAAATAAATTTGAATTTTATTTTACTAATTTAAATATAAAATAATTTAAATATAAAGTAGTTAATGAATGAATAATAATGATAAAATAAGAATCATACCTCTTGGCGGAGTACAGGAAATAGGTATGAATATGACTGTTATAGAATATGGAAATGAACTTCTAATAGTAGACTGCGGATTTATGTTTCCAAGATATCATATGCTGGGTATAGATTATGTGATTCCTGATACTTCATATTTAGAAGATAAAAATATAATAGGACTTATACTCACTCATGGTCATGAAGATCATATAGGTGCCATACCTCATTTTCTTAGAAAATTTCCTGATATTCCTATATACGGTTCAAGACTTACTTTGGCTTTTTTAAGAGCTAAATTAAATGATTATAAAAATGAATATAAAGATGCAAAATTACATGAAGTTGAGCCTAGAAATAAAATACAATTAGGAATGAATTTTGATATAGAATTTATAAGGGTAAATCATAGCATACCTGACGGAGTTGGAGTAGCAATAACAACGCCTCTTGGAGTTATAATACATACTGGGGATTTCAAAATAGATTTAAACCCAACAACAGATAGATTTATAGATCTTTACAAATTTGCTGAATACGGAGAAAACGGAGTTCTTCTTATGCTGGCAGATTCCACGAACTGTCAGAGAGAAGGATTTTCTATGAGTGAAAGCGTTGTTCAAAACAATATGACTCCCCTATTCGCTTATGAAGACGGAATGATTATCGTTGCCGTATTTGCAAGCAGCATAGAAAGAATACAGGATTTAGTAACCGCTGCAAAAGTTAATAATAAATTTGTAGCATTCTCAGGAAGAAGCTTAATAAAGTTTACTAAAATTGCTCAGGATATGGGATATTTAAATCTATATGATATAGTTATACCAATAGATAAAATAAATAAATATCCTAGAGAAAAAATAGTATGCATAACTACAGGAACTCAGGGAGAACCTTATTCCTCATTATCGCTTATAGCAGCAGAGGCTCATAAACATATAAAAGTAGAAGATGGGGATATGGTTATATTCTCATCAAGCGTTATACCTGGAAATGAAATGGCAGTTACTAGAATGATAAATAATCTGTTTGATCTCGGTGCTAAAATGGTTGGCGAAGATAAAAAACTTCTTCATGTATCAGGACATGCTTCCAGCGAAGATTTAAAATTAATGTACAGATTAGTAAAACCTAAATATTTTGTTCCTATACATGGAGAGAAAAGACATTTAATTAGCCATATAAAATTAGTTGAAAATCTGAATGGATTAGATACTAAAGGATTCCTGCTTTATAATGGAGATGTACTTGAAATAGATGAAACTTTAGAAGCAAAAATCACAGATCCTATAGATATAAGAAATATATATGTTGATGGAAAAGGTGTAGGAGATTTAGAGGAAAGTATATTCTATGATAGGGAGCAATTATCTCTTAACGGAGTAGTAGTTGCTAATGTTGTAGCTAAGAAAAATGCTGCAGGACAGTATGATATAAAAGTGGATTTAGAAAGTAAAGGCTTTACATATACAGGCGGAGAAAAAGAAGGTATTATCAATAAAACTGAACAGTTAAGAGAAGAAGGAATAAACTCAGCAATAGAAGCTGTTAGAAAGTTATTAAATAGAAATAAAAAAACCCCTTCTACTATAAAATATGAAGTAAGAGAAGCTCTACGCAAAAAATTTATTCAGATAATAGGCAGAGAACCTGTAATATTCGTATGTTTGTATATGGAGCATTTATATATAGAACAATCACATAATAATAATGATGAAAATAATAATATTTCTAACAATAGCATAGCAAATATAGAAAATACAGAAACAGAAGATAATAAGGAGAAAACAAAATGTCATACGAAGAAGAAAAAGAGAATCAAGAAGACAGTAACAAAAAAGAATTCCTCACAGATAAAAAGAACGAAATCAAAAAAGAAAAAAGCAGCAAAAGAGAGTTAATATTTACATTACTTATAATAATATCAATAATTATAGGAGCTGCTAGTATATTTTTAAAAAGTGAAAATATTAATATATCATCAAATATTAATTCTTCTATACAATCAAAGTCTGCTTTGAAAGACGGAATAGCAATAATAGATTTAAATGGAGTTATAACTCATATAAAAAGAAAGAACAGTTTAGGTATGGAATATCCTTCCGTAACAGAAGAGCTTATTTCAGATTTTGAATATTATATGCAGCATCCGAAAGTTAAGGCTATTGTACTTCAAGTTGACAGTCCAGGAGGGTCTTTAACTTCATGTGAAGAGGCTTTAAAATATTTACAGGAATTAAAAGAAAAATATCCTAAACCAATAGTAGCATCTTTCAGATCAATGGCAGCAAGCGGCGGATACTATATATCAATGATAGCAGATAAAATATATGCTAATGAATCAACTCTCACAGGAAGTATAGGGGTCATATCTCAATTCTTTAACATATCAGAATTGATGGACAAGTACGGAATAAAAATGTACACTATAAAAAGCGGAAGAAATAAAGATTCTTTGTCTCCTTTCAGAGCCCCTAGAGAAGATGAGCTTGCATATTGGCAGGATATGACAGATGAATTTGTGGGACAATTTACAAATGTTGTTGAAAAATCAAGAGGAGATAAAATAAAGGGTAATAGAGAAGATATATTTGACGGCAGAGTATTCAGCGGAAAAAAAGCATTGGAAATAGGACTTATAGATTCTATAGGAACTTTGCATGATGCTGTAAAAGAAGCAGCAAAAATGGGAGGTATAGAAGACGAAGAGCCTTATATAATAGACAGACCTAAAGAAAAAAATGATGTGCTGAATTTATTCTTTGCAAATATCTCAGAAACTATTAAGCCAAAATCTGGTATTCCTTTTCCTTATGAAGAAATAATGAATACAAAATATATTGGTGTGCCTATGTATATTTATATTCCAAATTATAATGGAGTAAATTAATGCAGTTACATGAAGCTATATACTATTATATATTAAAACCTAAAGAGGCTATAAAAAAATCTATAAATTTTGAATATTCTATCTTTATATATTTACTTGCCTCTTTAAGCATAGCTATATCAGCATTATATACAGCATCATCTAAATCTAGTATATTAACTTTAATTATATTATCATTTGGTTTAGCAGCATATATTGCAATATCAAATATAGGTAAAATAGCTGTTATTAATCTCACAATATCAATATTTTTTAAAAATAATGATAAAAAATATATAACAACTTTTATTAATAACTGTTTTGGTATATATGGAATATTTATTCTTATTCTTCCTATAACATTAATATTTGGAAGATTTTCTTATCTGTATTTTATACAAATTGCAGTTTTATTGCTATTGCAGTTGTATTATATAATTTTGCTTTATAATAATATAAAATACTCATTTAATATAGAAAGCTCATTAAAAGCATTTTTAGTTTTAATAGCTCCTATAATATGTGATTATCTATTATATATATCATTAGCAATATTAGTATTTGGAGTTTTTATTAGCTATATATAATTATGAAAAAAATTAACAAATATATAATCATTGAAACTATAGGTCCATTCTTTGCGGGTATTTTATTTTTTACATTTGTATTTGTAATACAGCTTCTGCCTGAATTAATAAGACTTATTGTAAATAATGGTGCCCCTTTATTAATGTCATTGGAAGTATTTGTATATATGCTTCCTTTTAATATTGCAATAACAATACCTATGTCTATACTTATGGCAAGCATCATAGGATACGGCAGACTTTCTTCAGACAATGAGATAATAGTAATGCGTGCTTTGGGATTTCCCCATATGAGAATATATGCCCCTATTATAATATTAGGTATTATTACATTCTGTTTTTCATTATTTTTTAATAATGTTGTTATGTCTGAATCTAATTACAGATACAGAGCATTAATTTCATATATGGTTAATATCAAACCTTCTATAGCAGTGGGAAAATTAGAGTTCTCTGATATTCAAGATATGGGATTATCAATAGGCTCAAAATATGCTGATGATACAAGTATGTCTAATGTTGTAATATATGACAGATCCGAAACTAAAAGAGTAATAACTGCTAAATATGGTCTTTGGAAAAATAATGAGGCTAATGCTCAGGTAGTAACTTTAACTTTATATGACGGTGTTGTACAGGAAATGCCGGGATATGGATTTATTACTAATGATTATACTGTATTTGATTCTATGGATATCAATATTGTAAGAAATGTAAGTACATTGACTTCTCATGAAAGAGGATTAAGAGAAATGCCTTCTTGGGAAATAATGAAAAAAATAAATGATTCAAAAGCAGCTGCAAGTAAATCTGCTGATAATCAAATAAATGGAATGATAATAAATGCTTATAATAACATAGATACTAATGCTGTTACTATAACTTCATTTTCTAATGAATATATACAAACCAATTCAGCAGAATTAAAAGCTTTAAAAGAAAAAGCTATTGAGGAATCTGTACCATATTTTTACTATGTAGAGTTTCATAAATTTATTTCTATACCTGCTGCATGTTTATTTATGGTTTTAATAGGAGCTCCTTTGGGAATAGTTGGAAAAAGAAGCGGCAAAGGGTTTGGATTCGGACTATCTGTAATAGTGGTTGTTATATATTATTTGCTTATTACTGCAGCAGAATTAATAGCAGGCGGTAAAAAAGTACCTCCTATTATTGCCATGTGGTTTCCAAATATAGTTTTAGCTGCGATGGGAAGTTTTTTCATGATAAGATCTTTCTTCAGCAGGGGAAAATAAAATTATCAATTTAATAAACATTATTAGTTTTTTTATTAAAAGCATATTTATGAAAATATATACAAGTAGGAATTATTCCTATAGCCCAGCCTACAGGATTTGCAAACCATATTCCAACATATCCTAATGGTATTGATAAAAATACAGACCCTCCAACTTTTATAACAAGTTCAGTTATTCCGGATATTAAAGGAATCAATGCTTTTCCAATAGCCCTTACAGAATTATTATATAAAAGTATTATCCCTAAAAACGGATAGAATAAAGAAGATATTCTAAGATATCCTTTACATATCTCTGATATTATATCTATATACTCATCTTTACTAGATATAAATATTCTCACTAAATGATCTCCAAATAAAAATATTATTACAGCAGACAATACACTCAATGATAGAGAAAGTAATATTATACTTCTGAAACCTTCTTTTATCCTATCAATCTTACCAGCTCCGAAATTTTGTGCCGTATATACCGCAAAAGCCTCAGAAATAACAAAAAATGCCATAGATGCAAATTGATTTATTCTATTTCCTGTAGTATATGATGCCACAACATTAGTACCGAAAGTATTAACTACTCCGCTTATAATCATTTCACCTATTGATAAAAATATAGCCTGTATACTCATAGATATGCCTATTTTTATTATCATAAATAAATTATCAAACTCAAATACCATATCACTTTTCTTTAATTGTAAAATAGGAAATTTCTTCACTATATATAGTATGCTTAAAATAGCTGAAATCATTTGAGATATTACAGTAGCTATTGCAACACCAGCAACACTCATATCTAATAAAACAACAAAAATTAAATCTAATATAATATTGAGTATAGTTGTAAGTATTAAAAAATATAAAGGAGTTTTACTGTCTCCCAAAGCTCTCAATATACTAGCAGCACCATTATAAAAAAGCTGTCCGAATGATAAGCCTACACATATTTTCAAATAAATTATAGAATTTTCTATAATATCAGGGGGCGTTTTTAAAAGAATCATCAAATACTTTGAAAAAAATAAACCAAATATCAAAAGTATTAAAGAACTGCCCAATGTTATATAAATGGAGTTTAAAAAAGTCCTTTTAATCATAACCTCATTTTTAGCCCCAAAAAACTGTCCCATAACTATAGAAAAAGCATTCGTAAAACCTACAGCAAATGATAAAAAGAAAAACATAGTTGAAGTTGTTGCACCAATAGAAGCTAAAGCCCTAGAACCTGCAAATTTACCTATTATAATTGTATCTGCAACACTATAAAATTGCTGAAATATTCCTCCTATAAGCATTGGTATAGAAAAATATATTATAGTTTTAAACGGACTTCCGACAGTCATATCTTTTGTCATAATAAATCCTAAAATTTACTTATCTTTTTCTTTTGACAAAAAACTTCATTACATCATTAACATAATCACTAGAAGTATCAAGAATTATACGCTCTATAGAATTTCTTTTTAAAAAATCTAATCTTTCTTCCATAATCCTATTCTGCTCATTAAGATATTCTTCCCTTATTTTTTTATTAGACATATCGAAATAAACATAATCATCATTTTCCAAATCAGACAACACCAAAGTACCGCCCAAATTAGGAAGATGATACTCAAGCCTATCATTAACCAAACATACTATAAAATCATGACGCTTTCTTGTAATATCTATTTCCTTTTTAGGAAGTTCGCAGCAGGCATCTGTTATCAAAAAAGTGATGCTGTCTCTTTTCTGTATTCTGTTAAAATATTCTAATGCACTGGCTATATTAGTCTGCGTGCTTTTAGGAGTAAATTCTATAAGCTCTCTTATTATTCTAAGAACATGATTTTTGCCTTTATTTAAAGGAATAAATTTCTCAACCGTATCAGTAAATATTAAAAGTCCTACTTTATCATTATTTTTTAAAGCTGAAAAGCTAAGCAATGCACTAAGCTCAACTATTAAATTATGTTTTGTTTTAGTGAAGCCGAAATCTGTAGATGCTGAAAAATCGGCAAGTATTACAACACTAAGTTCTCTTTCTTCTCTAAAACGTTTTATGAAAGGCTCATTATATCTAGCACTAACCTTCCAATCCATAGCTCTCACATCATCGCCTATAGTATACTTTCTAACTTCATCAAACTCTATACCCTGTCCTTTGAAAGCAGAATGATACTGCCCTGCAAAATATGAGTTCACTATTCTTGAAGTTTTTATCTCTATTTGTCTTACGGATCTAAGTAAATCCTGAGTTGTTATGCCGCTGTCTTTAAACATTGATATCCTATAATTTTTTTATTGTGCATAATATTATATTATTAAGAAATAAAAAACAATACCTTTAAGTAAAATGAACGGTTAAAATTATTTATATTTTGTTGCCGCTATATTTTACTATACATAAAACAGCCTGAATATACAAAATGACTTCGTATGTATTTTTTATTAATAGATAATCATATTATCAGCTATTTTTAATAAAGTTTATCGCGATCAATAATAAATTATTATATTAATAAAAATTGTTCGCTATAAAAAATCCGTCAAGTAAACTTAACGGATACTCACAATTTTTATTTTGTTTATTACTACCATAAAAATTGTTCGCTATAAAGATCCGTCAAGTAAACTTAACGGATGCTCGCAATTTTTATTTTGATTATCACTATCATAAAAATTGTACGCTATAAAAAATCCGTCAAGTAAACTTAACGGATGCTCGCAATTTTTATTTTG
>NZ_JH994111.1:1705790-1809417 GCF_000316195.1 Brachyspira hampsonii 30446
GCACCGTTGGCTTTCAAAAAATTCACCATCTCTTCCTGTTCCTTTTCCTCTGCCATGCTTAATGCCGTTTTTCCATTAGGTGCTTTATGATTTATATCCGCTCCTGCATCTAGTAAAACCTGAGCCATTTCTAAGTTTCCTCTAATAGCTGACCCCATTAATGCCGTATACCCCTCTTTAGTAACAGCTTCAATATCCGCTCCAGCATTTAATAAAGCCTCAACTATTACTATATGATCTTCTATAGCAGAAACTATCAATGGACAATATCCTACATTATCACCTTTGTTAATATCAGCATTATTTTTTATTAATTCTTTTACAATATCACTGTGTCCGTCTATACATGCAGCCAATATAGGTGAAGTACCATCATCAGCTGTAATATTAACATCAGCATTATTTTTTAATAATTCCCTCACTACCTCTATTCGTCCAAACCTTGATGCATATATTAAAGCAGATCCTCCATTAGATCCTTTTTCATCTATATTTGCCCCAGCTTTAATTAATTCTCTTACAATAACAGCATCGCCAATAATAGCTCCCATCATTATGGCAGTATCTCCAAAATTATTCTTTTCATTTACATTAACATCTAATTTTATAAGCTCTTTAACTATATCAGTATATCCGCTGTCTGATGCCACCATTAAAGGCGTACTTCCATTAACATCTTTTACATTAATCTCAGCCCTTGCATTAACAAGCATTTTAAGAACAGATAAATTACCATTAACACAAGCCCACATTACAGCAGTCCATCCATCTTTATTTTTAATATTTAAATCAGCACCTTTTGATATTAAAGTTCTTATAGTACTATTATTCCCCTCTAATACCGCAGCCATTATAGGAGTATTTCCAAAACTATTACCAATATTAATATCAGCACCGCTTGATAACAACTCTTCTACAATCTTATCCAACCCAAGAAGCGAAGCCCATATAAGCGGAGTATTGCCTTCTGCATCTTTAACATTCACATCAGCACCATCTTCTATCAATTTCTGTAAAGTCTTAATATCATTATTGGCTATAGCCTTTATTATTGGTATATTTACAGGAGGCTCCTGAGACTCCTGAGAATATAAAATACCTGTAATCAAAAGAAAAATTATAATTAATGATTTTCTTAACATAATACTTTCCAAAGCATAAGATTTAATTATTATACCATATATGTAATATTATTATAATCATTAATATTACAATTTTTTTATTTTTTTAATAAAAAAAGAATTATTCATATTGATAATAACATGTATACATACTATTGTTTACAAATAAATTACACAATGAAGAAAAGTTGATGCTATTTTGGAAAAAAATATTTTTTATTTATTTAATATTAATTTTTTCACTATTTGCCGCTGAAAAAACTCCAATGGATTACCTAAACGACAACACCCCATTAAAACCTACAAAAGTATTTAATAATGTATAGGTTCTGTGAGTGTTGCCGCTTGGGTAATAAGTACATCAGAAGGCTTAATATTAATAGATTCTATGTGGGACAACAGAGATGCAAAACTCATATAAGACGGCATTAAATCTTTTGGATTATATCCAAAAGATTTGAAATATATTAGACTTGTTTCAAAACTACTTGACAAGATTATATATGAAAATTTCGTAATTTTATAATTTACAAAATAATGTTTCACATGTTTTATAAATTATTATTTTAGTATATAAATATGCAGTCCTTCGCCGCAGGCGTACTTCGTATGGGTCACCAAAAGAAGTGGGGTGTGGGGGCTAGTCCCCACAAAATTATAAAAAATTAGTTTTGAAACAAGTCTATTATATTAAGTCATGGACATGGAGATCATTACGGCGGAGCTAATTATTTGAGAGAAAAATACAAAGCTAAAGTTATACTTACAAAAACAGATACAGATTTAATGTACAATTTAAATACAGGGGCAAATTCACCTCGTTCTCCAAAGACAAAAGTTGATATATATTCAAAAGATAAAGATATAATAAAACTTGGCGATACAAGCATAACTATATTAGAAACTCCCGGACATACACCCGGATGCACTTCTTTTATATTTCCTGTTAAATTCAGAGGAAAAGAATACACTGCTGTGCTTTGGGTAGGAACAGGTCTTCCAAAAGATAGAGATTCTATATAAAAATATAAAACTTCAGCCGAATATTTTAAAAAAGAAGCTGTTTCAAGAAATGAATTAGTATCATTAACAGCACATCTATTTGCAGATAATGGATATGCTAACTTAGAAAAGGCAGGCAGTCTAAAAGAAACAGAAGAAAATCCATTTATTATGTCAAAAGATAATATGGAAAAATATTTAAACTCTTTAATAGAAAGAGCTGAAAAAGAATTAAATAAATAAAAATAATTATTAACAGAAAATTAAATATATACTATCATAATATTAGTTTATGATAGCATTTTTTATGAGGAGTATAATATTAAAAATATAGGATATGATGTTTGCTATACTGCAAGAAAAATATATCAGTATATAGGCAAACAAATAAATGGATTTGATATTACACCGGAACAATTAATAGTTTTAAAAGAGCTTGCCAAAGAGGAAGGAATATCTCAAAAAGAATTATCATTAAGACTTGATAAAGATCAAAATACTGTTAAAGCAATGATAGATAAATTAGAAATAAAATCTTTCATAATAAGAAAAGAAAATAACCTAGATAGAAGAGCTTTTTCATTATTCCTTACAGATAAAGCCAAAAAAGATCTTCCTATTATAGAAAATTATGAAAATAAAGTTTTGGAAAATATAGTAAAAGAATTAAACAATGAAGATAAATATAAATTCATATCTATATTAGAAAAAATCAGAAAAAATATATCAGATGTATAAAGGCAAAGAATAATATCTAATTATAAAATTATTCTTCACCTTTAAATATTATTTATTGCTGAAATAATACAGCTTTGAAATTTCTTGCTATATTACAAGCAACTTCATAAAAATGTTCAGCAGGCTCTGCTTCAAATACTTGATTCAAACATTCATTAAATAAATTAAGCCAAACATCAAAAAGTTTGATATCAAAAGGAAGTAAGTTAATATGAGGCTGTACAGGATTTCCCATATATAACCTTTGATTTAAAAGCATAGTTTTCCAAAATTTTGCTATTTTTTCTTTATGTCTTTCCCAAGAAGCATCATCGATACCAACTGCCCCATTAAATATAGGTCCTAATTGCTCATTTGTTCTAATTCTGGCATAGAATATATCCATTAACTTTTCTATACCCTCATTGTTTATTTCATTGTATTTCATACTTTATCCTCGTTTTTATTATTCAATATATTTTTATTATTTTACTTATTTTTCTTATAAATTACAAGTATATTTTTAAATAATTAATATTGTCATCAATCATCATATTTTATTCATTATAGAATTTAAGTTTTAGCATTTATTAAGATATAAGGTAATAGTTAGTTACTGCATATTTTTTAATTATTAATTACTAAAATTTTTTATTATAAATGGCATTTTATATTTTTAATATTTTAATTTTAAATAAAAAAATACGGGAAGATAATTAATATATCTTACCCGCATCTTGATATAAACTAATAAAAATAATATTATTTTTTAGTATAATCGTAGAAACCTTTTCCTGTTTTTTGTCCTAGTAATCCACCTCTAACCATTTTTCTAAGTAAAGCACTAGGTCTGTATTTAGGATCACCTGTTTCTCTTTGTAGAACTTCCATAATAGCAAGCACTATATCAAGTCCTATTAAATCTCCTAAAGCAAGAGGACCCATTGGGTGATTAGCACCTAATTTCATAGCATTGTCAATACCCTCAGCAGAAGCAATACCCATAGCATATAAATCAATAGCTTCATTAATCATAGGAACAAGTATGCGGTTAACAACGAAACCAGCTGTTTCATTAACTTCTACCGGAGTTTTACCTATTTCCTGAGATATTTTGATAACTTTTTCAACAACATCTCTAGGAGTATTAAGTCCTGAAATAACTTCAACTAATTTCATAACAGGAGCAGGATTAAAGAAGTGCATACCTACAACAGGTCTTCCTATTCCTGAACTTATTTCTGTGATAGAAAGAGAAGAAGTATTAGAAGAGAATATACAATCAGGTTTACAAATTTTATGTAATTCAGAGAAAGTTGTTTTTTTAACTTCCAAATTTTCAAAAGCAGCTTCAATAATTAAATCTGCATCTTTACAAATATCTTTTAAACCAGTAGTGATTTTAGATAAAATTTTATCAGCATCAGCCTGCTGCATTTTACCTTTAGCTACTCTTCCAGCAAAACTTTTAGCAATTTTTTCTTTACCGCCAGCAGCAAATTCTTCTTTTATATCGCACAAATAAACTTCATAACCTTCTGTTTGAGCAAAAGCTTGTGCTATACCAGAACCCATAGCACCAGCACCAATTACACCTACTTTCATTTTATAACTCCTTAATTTTTATTATTACAGCTATAACTCATTTAATAAGATTTATTTTTTATCATCATTAGATTTATAGCTTTAAATATTTTATTATTTATTAACAAATTTTTCAACTTTTCTTTTTTCTAAGAAAGCTTTCATACCCTCTTTTTGATCCTCAGTTTCAAAACAATCGCCAAATAATTTCTCTTCTATAACGATAGCTTTGTCCATATCAACTTGTAAGCCTTCATTAATAGCTTTTTTACAATTTCTCACAGCTATAGGAGCAGCAGCAGCTATAGAATTAGCCAATTTTTCAGCAGCAGCCATAAGTTCTGCCTGAGGATAAACAGCATTAACAAGTCCTATTCTTAATGCTTCATCAGCTTTAATATTTTTAGCACTATAAATTATCTGTTTAGCCATGCCTACTCCAACTATTCTAGGAAGTCTTTGAGTACCTCCGAAACCAGGAGTAATTCCTAAACCTACTTCAGGCTGACCAAATATAGCATTATCAGAACAAATACGAATATCGCAGCTCATAGCTATTTCACATCCTCCGCCCAAAGCAAATCCATTAATAGCAGCTATTACAGGAATAGGGAAAGTTTCTATTTTTCTAAATATATCATTTCCTTTTTTACCAAAAGCTTCACCTTCTGCTTTGTTAGATGTACTCATTTGAGATATATCAGCACCAGCAACAAAAGATTTTTCACCGGCACCTGTTAATATTAAACATCTTATATTATTAAGATCTACAGAATCAAAAGTTTTTTCGATTTCATCTAAAACCTGAGAATTTAGGGCATTAAGAGCTTTTTCTCTGCTTATGGTTATAATACCAATCATACCTTTTTCTTCATATTTAATGAATTCCATTTTTTCTCCTTATCACTAAAATATTATCATAACCCATAATTTTTATATTATTACTAGCCTTTGTATTAAATAAATAATACAAAGGCTAATAAATTAATAACCTTAATTATTTAAAAGTTATTTTCATTAATAAATCAGACTAAACACTATCTATATTTAATAAACAAAAAAATACTATTCTCTTTCTACTATAGTAGCACAGCCCATACCGCCGCCGATACAAAGAGTAGCAAGTCCTCTCTTAGCATTTTTAGCTTCCATTTCATGAAGTAATGTAACTAAAATTCTGCAGCCTGAAGCACCTACTGGGTGTCCTAAAGCAATAGCTCCGCCATTAGGGTTAAGCTGTTTTTCTACATCAATACCTAATTCTTTACCAACAGCAACTGACTGAGCAGCGAAAGCTTCATTAGATTCAATGATATCGAAATCTTTAATAGTTAATCCTGTTTTAGCCAATAATTTTTTAGTAGCAGCAACAGGTCCGATACCCATAATTCTAGGTTCAACACCGCCTAAACCGCCTGCAATCCAAGTAGCCATAGGTTTAATACCTAATTCTTTAGCTTTTTCTTCGCTCATTACTACTACTGCAGCAGCTCCGTCATTAATACTAGAAGCATTACCAGCTGTAACTTTTCCGCCGTCTGGTTTGAAAGCTGGTTTTAATTTAGCTAAACTTTCTACTGTAGTTCCAGGTCTTGGACCTTCATCTTTATCAAATACTACCTCACCTTTTTTAGTTTTAATAGTTACAGGTACTATTTCTTTTTTGAAAGCGCCAGCTTCCTGAGCTTTAACAGCTTTTTGCTGAGAATTAGCAGCAAATGCATCTAATTCTTCTCTTGTAAGTTTCCAATCATCGCAAACATTTTCTGCTGTTATACCCATGTGATAGTTATTGAATGCATCCCAAAGAGCATCATTAACCATAGTATCGATTATTGTATCATTACCCATTCTGTAACCATAACGAGCTTTTTTAAGTGCATAAGGTGCTAATGACATATTTTCAGTACCGCCGGCAACTACTATATCAGCATTTCCAGCAGCTATCATATTAGCAGCAATATTTACTGCATCAAGTCCTGAACCACAAACAACATTTATTGTCATAGCAGGTACTTCTACAGGTAAGCCTGCTTTTATAGAACTTTGACGAGCAACATTCTGACCTTGTGATGCTTGTATAACACAACCCATATATACCATATCAACTTGATTAGGAGCAACTTTAGCTCTATTTAAAGCTTCTTTTATAACTATTGCACCAAGTTCAGCAGCTGGAACTGTACTTAAAGATCCGCCCATACTTCCTATTGCTGTACGGCAGGCACTTGCTATTACTATTTTTCTAGACATTTTTAATCTCCAAAGAATTATTAATTTTCACATTCATATTTAAATATAAAATATCAATGTGTTGCTTTTATTATAGTACATTTTTTTATTAAATTCAATTAAATATTAATTTTTTTTATTATAAATAATAATAGTATATTATCTGCATCATTCTTAGTAATAAACTAACTAAATAACGACTTTATTATCACATAATTACAAAATAAATCACATTGATATATATTAACATATCATACATCTATATTATGTATATATAATTTTTTATATCTTTTTATTAGTTTTTATGATAAAATATAAATACTATGATTAAAAATATTGTAAAATTACCGCAATCTGTAGCTAATCGTATAGCTGCTGGAGAAGTTATAGAAAGACCTGCATCTATGCTTAAAGAATTATTAGAAAATGCAATAGATTCAGGGGCTTCAAATATAGAAGTTTCTGTAGAAGAGGCCGGAATTAAATCTATGATAGTAGAAGATGATGGAATCGGAATAAGATTCAATGAACTTCCTCTAGCCATAACTCATCATGCCACAAGCAAAATACATTCTATAGAAGATTTGGATTCAATATATACATTAGGCTTTAGAGGAGAGGCTTTAGCATCTATATCTGATGTTACGAATTTAGAAATTGTTTCAAAAAATGTAGAAGAAAGCAATGGAGGAAAAATAGTAGTAGAAGGAGGTAAGATAATAGAACATAAACCTGCTGCTGCTTCACAGGGTACAAAAATTATAGCTAAAAATTTATTCTTTAATATACCTGCAAGATACAAATTTCTTAAACATATTTCAAGAGAATTTTTCCTAGTCAAAGAAGTTTTTGATATGGAAGCATTAGTACAGCCTAATATTTCTATGAAACTTAAAAATAATGGTAAAGTTGTAAGTTCATATATAAAAGCGGATACTTTAAAGGAAAGAATAGAAAATTATTTATCTGACAGCAATATATTTAGAAATTTAATAGAAATTGAGATAGAAAAAGATGATATATCAATATACGGTTTATTTTCAAATTCTAAAATAAGCCAATCTATAAGAAAGAATAATTTCATATTTCTAAATAAGAGACCTATAGAAAATAGAGTTCTTGCCTATGCTATAAAAAATGCATATTCAAATGCCATACCTAAAGAGAGATATCCATTCTTTTTCCTATACATTAATATTGACAGCGGTAAAATAGATGTGAATGTGCATCCTAGTAAAAAGGAAGTAAGAATAAAAAATGAAAGAGAAATATCAGGGATACTGTATAATACTATAGTAAACAATATAAACTCAGGAAACAATAATTTAGATTCTGTTAACATAGAAGTAGATATTGATAAAGATATAACACCTACTTTTCCAATGCAGAATAATAATTACAATACATATAATAATGAATCAGCAAATGAAAAAAAATATGATAATATAAACTATTCAAATAGCAGCTATATAAAATATGATTTAAATAATAACAATAACAATATAACGACAATAGAAGAAAATAGTATTAATAATAAAGCAATAAATTTAAACAATAATAATTTTAATAATACAGAATTTGGCGAGTATACAAGAGCCATAGGACAGGTATTTTCCTCATACATAGTAGCCGAACGCGGCGGAGAAATGTATATAATAGATCAGCATGCCGCTTATGAAAGGCTTAATTATGAAAGAATATACAAAACTCTTATCTCAAAAAAAATAGAGTACGAAAAACTTCTTATACCATGCGAAATTGAGTATAGAAATTATGAAATAGATATTTTAAATGCCTCAAAAGAATCAATAGAATCAATAGGTATAAAATTCGAAGCCAACTCAAAACATAGCATTATAATAGAAGATATACCAATATATATTCCTAGAAACCAAAAAATAGAGAAAATAATAAAAGACATTTTGGATATATATATTTCAAAAGGAGATAATAACAATTTAGAAAAAGTAATAAAGCATACTTGCTCTACTATATCATGTAAATATTCTCCGAAAGCTGGAGATAAACTTTCAAACAGTGATATGCAGACATTACTCGATTTACTTGAAGAAGAAAATATACTTACAAATTGTCCCCATGGAAGACCTTTTGTATTAAGACTTTCAAAAGAATATTTAGATAAAAAATTCTTTAGATGATATATTTTTTTATTAATAAACTTGTTTCTAAACTAATTTTATTTATTAATTATTTGGACTAGCCTTTGAATATAATAGTAGTACCAAACAAGTTCTTTTGTGATGCTGTAAGTACCGACAAAGTCAGCCTCACAGGTGTCAGTAGGTGTTGGCATACCAAAGAATGAATTTTATATATTATTTAAATATTATTATCCTACATTTAAAACTAAAACAATATATAAAAAATTACTATAAATAAAAATCATAGAATGTGTTTTAATATTACTATATAAATTCACAAATTTCAGCATCTCTACTCTATTCATCTAAGTTAAATTTATTTGTATAATATCCGATTTTAAAATGTAAAAATAACTTGAAAATCTTTAAATAATAATGTTAAATATATTAATAATTTTAAGGCAGGTTTATTATTAGAAATATAAAAAAGAATATAATAATTATTTTCCTTATAATAATAATGTTATTTGCAAACTCTTGCGACACTTTTGATATGTATATAAGAAAAGCATTAGACGGTGTAAATTTATACGAACTTAGTATTTTTGGGGAATCACTTGGACGAGATATAAAAGTTGTAGAGCTTAGAGGGTTTGATGTAAATAATTTTAGAAGCGACAGAGTTTCATACTATATAAATAGATATCAGGGTAGCTGGAAACCTTATATGCAGAAAATTATAGACAGAGCCCAAATATACTTACCTTATATAAAAGAGGTATTCAAAGAAAAAGGAGTTCCGGAGGATTTAGTATATTTACCTATAATAGAAAGCGATTTCAATCCTCAGGCAGTTTCTCATGCAGGTGCTGCCGGACTTTGGCAGTTTATGCCTATGACAGGTGCTATATATAATCTTAAAGTTAATTATTGGTCTGATGACAGATTTGACCCTGAGCGTTCTACAAAAGCAGCTGCAGATCATTTAGTAAGACTCGATAAAAACTTTAAATCTTGGGTAATAGCTTTAATCGCATATAATGCCGGAGGAGGAAGAATATCAAGGGCTATAAGAGAAGTAAAAAGCAATGATTTTGAGGATTTACTAGAGGCAGGCGTACTTCCTAAGGAAACCGAGGAGTATATACCTAAATATGTTGCTGCTGTTATAATAGCTAAAAATCCTGAAAAATTTGGTTTTAAAGTAAATAAGCCTAAAGTAGTATTTCCTCAGGGTGATTTAGTTTATGTTGATGATGCTGCTGATTTATCCGTTATAGCTAAGATGATAGATGTTGATACTGAAGATTTAAAAGCTTTAAATCCTCATTTAGCAAGAGGGGTAACACCTCCAGGTATGGTTAGGTATCCTTTAAGAGTTCCGGAAGGATTGGGAAATAAATTTAATGAAACTTTTGCTAAAATACCTGCTTCAGAGAGAGTTACTTTCAGAAGACATGAAGTAAAAATGAATGAAACTCTTTCTCATCTTTCTAAATTTTATGGTGTGCCTATAAATGCCATAGTAGAAATAAATAAATTAAAATCAAGAAGTCTCAATATAGGTCAGCAAGTAATGATTCCCATCCAAGGTCTTGACAATGCTAAACAGGTGGATTTGGCACAATATGAAGAAGAACAGCAAAGAATAAGAGAAGGTAAATTTGTTTATTTTGAATCTTTGCCACCTCCTGACTATGAATATAAAGATATAATGTATCATGTCAGAAGCGGAGATACTCTTTGGATTATCGCAAGAAGATTTCATATTGATATAGCAGAAATAAAAGCTTGGAATAAATTAAACAGCAATGTTCTTTCTATAGGAACAGAAATATTTTTAAGAATTCCTGTAAATAAATAATATTATTTGAGTTTTTCATTTATGAGAGTTTCTAATCTATTCAGTATTTTAGTTCTTCTCTCCCAAAGATAATCAACCATAGAATCATATATTTTTATTTGTTTTTGAAAAGAATCAAATAATTTGTCATCTTTATGTAACTTTTCTATTTCTTTGATAAGTTCTGTATTGTCTTCATCTTTTTTAAAAAATAGTAATGCATTTTTATTAACTAAATCAAGTTCTATATTTTCATCGCCATTATATATAGGTATGCAGCCTGATTTAAAAGCATCAAAAAGTTTTTCAGTTATATATCCATCGCTAATAGTATTTTCAGGACATATATTGAATTTAAAATCTCTTAGATATTCTATTTTATCATTATTAAAATCTTGTTTTAATGTATCATCATTATGAAATAACTTTCCCGGACAGCTTATATTATCTATTTTAGATATTTTATCATACATTTGAGTTCTTATATTGGTTGCATCATGACTAGCGACCAATGAAGCAAATTTATTTTTTTTGGATTTAGCACTATTAATATTATCTATAACTTTTTTTATATCATCTTTAGTATAATCTTTATTGTCTAATAATCCATAAAAATTATAAAATATCCAAATTGGAAAACGCACATAATTTTGATATTTATTTTCATCTAATCTTTCAAAACTAAGTGATAAATCAACATAATCAATGCAGTTATCAGAATATTGTGCCCAAGTTTTATCAATAGCATTTTTAGATACGCATTCACCCGTATAAAATATTTTTATTTTAGCTTTAGAATTCTCTAAAAAATATCTTTTACCTACAGGTCCGAAATACTCTATATCTGGATTATACCCTATTTCTAAATCACTAATATAATATTTTTTTATTAAATTATAAAAAATGTTTTGACTAAACTCTTTTTCATTTACAGACCAATCATTCCTTACAAAAAATGTTTTTTTATTTTTTATATTATTTTTATAATGATTATAGTTTATTTTGTATCCTAAATCTTTTAAATAAATAGAATCCATTCTTATTTTATTTCTTATGCTTCTTATAGGAATAGGCCAAACTAAATACTCAATCAAATTCTTTTTTAATAATAATTTATAGCTCATAAATACTTTATTTTTTTAATTTATCTAAACTTAAGCCTACACTATTTAAATCATATTCAAGCATTATTTTTACTAGTTCTTTAAATGTAGTTTTTGGTTTCCATCCTAATTTTTCTTTAGCTTTTGTAGGATCTCCAAGTAAAAGATCAACCTCAGCAGGTCTATAATATCTAGGATCTATCTCTACATATTTTTTCCAATCAAGTCCTACAAGTCCAAAAGCTTCATCTAAAAATTCTCTTACTGAATGAGTTTCACCTGTAGCTATAACATAATCATCAGCATTATCCTGCTGCAGCATAAGCCACATAGCCTCAACATAATCTTTAGCATATCCCCAGTCTCTTTTTGAATCCAAATTACCTAAATATAATTTATCCTGTTCTTTATTAAGTATTCTAGCTATAGCATGCGTAATTTTTTTTGTTACAAAAGTTTCACCGCGTCTTGGACTTTCATGATTAAATAGTATTCCATTACATGCATACATATTATAGCTTTCTCTGTAATTGACAGTTATCCAATATGAATATAATTTAGCACATGCATAAGGACTTCTAGGATAGAAAGGTGTTTTTTCAGTTTGCGGAGTTTCAACAACTTTTCCATATAATTCGCTTGTTGATGCCTGATAGAATTTCGTTTTTATTTGAGTATCTTTTATAGCATCAAGTATTCTTATAGTACCAAGACCTACAACATCAGCAGTATATTCCGGCATATCAAAACTTACTCTTACATGACTTTGAGCTGCTAAATTATATATTTCATCAGGCTGTATTTTTTCTAATAATCTTGATAAATTTGAGCTATCTGATAAATCTCCGTAATGAAGAAACATTTTTACATCATTAATATGCGGATCTCTGTATAAATGATCTATCCTTTCAGTATTAAATGATGAACTTCTTCTTATTATGCCATGTACTTCATATCCTTTCTCTAATAAAAGTTCCGCCAAATATGAACCATCTTGTCCTGTAATTCCTGTAATAAGTGCTTTTTTCATGTTATATCCTATTTGTTATAGTTTTTTAAAAAATCTTCATAAGCTATTTTTAATCCGTCTGCAAGTTCTATTTTGTATTTCCAACCTAAAGAATTTATTTTACTAACATCAAGCAGTTTTCTCATAGTGCCGTCTGGTTTAGAGCTGTCCAATTTTATTTCTCCTTCAAAACCAACAGTTTTTTTTATTAATTCAGAAAGTTCTTTAATAGTAACTTCTTTTCCAGAGCCTATATTAATAAATTTACCTATATCTTTAGCATTTTTATTTTCCATTAAATAAAGGCAAGCCTCTGCTAAATCATCAGAGGACATAAACTCTCTCAAAGGAGTGCCACTTCCCCAAATAACAGTTTCTTTCAAATTATTTATTTTTGCTTCATGAAATCTTCTAATAAGCATTGGTATAACATGGGCATTTTCAGCATGATAATTGTCATTTATACCATAAAGATTGCATGGCATTACAGCAATATAATTTGTATTATACTGTCTATTGTAAGCATCGCATAATTCTATACCAGCTATTTTAGCCAAAGCATAAGTCTGATTTGTACTTTCTAAATATCCAGAAAGCAAATATTCTTCTTTTATAGGCTGAGGACATTCTTTAGGATATATACAGCTTGAGCCTAAAAACATCAATTTTTTAACATTATATTTATATGATGCTTCTATTATGTTATTCTGTATTTGAAGATTATATAATAAAAAATCAACAGGGTATGTGTTATTTGCGTATATTCCGCCTACCTTTGCAGCTGATAAAAATAACCACTCTGGTTTTTCTTTTTCAAAAAAATTAAATACTTTTTCTCTATCTCTTAAATCTAATTCTGAGTGAGTTTTTCTTATGATATTAGTATATCCATTCTTAGTAAGTACTCTGTCTATAGCACTTCCTACTAAACCTTTATGACCAGCTATGTATATTTTTATATTTTTATCCATAACTATTATTTCCTCTTATTATTTATCTTTTCCTGTTATAGCTTCTACAATATTCACCAAATTTCCTATAGAACGATTGAAATACACCAATACATCTCCGTATAAATGAGCATTTAAAGCAGGTATTAATGATTTATCAACATTATCATAATGTCTTTCTCTGGCTTCATAATAGAATGCTTTTATTTCATGATATTTCTGCATAGCTTCATCATAAGTCTTTTCCTTATTTAAAGAATAATATTCAAGTATTAATCCTGATAAATAATCTATAAAATCTTTATTATTATGAAGCATTTTTATTATATCTTCTTTTTGAGTTTCATTGAATAATGTCTTCTTTTCATTTCCTTTAATAATAGCCTTTCCTAAATCTTTTAAATTATCCCCTAAATTCTCATAATATGTACTTATATTAATAAGAGAGGCAATATTAGCTGAATTTAAAGTATTTTTACCTAGTAATTTTAATAAAAAAGCATGAATTTCCTGATCCGTATTATCCAGCATTTTTTCATGATCCCTTATCTTTGTAAGAAGCCTTTCACTAGGATTATCAAATAATTGCTCTATTCTTGCAAGCATTTTTTTTAGCAATATCTCCCATATATGTTACTTCCTTCCTTACTTCTATTTCAGCAGAAACAGGCATATTAAGAAGTTTATCAGAAAGAACACTCACATGCTTTTCATCTTCTTTATCTTTAATAATGAAACAAACTATCTTTTCTAACTTTTCTGTTAGGAAATAAAATACTATAACATTTATAATATTAAACATAGTATGTGCAGCCGCTATATAAAATGATATATTGACATACTTATTATTTACTACAAGATTAGGATCTCCTATATTCATAAGCCCCACAATTATATCAACTAATTTTATATAGTATGGGAATAGGAAGAACATATATATAACACCGAATATATTAAATAAACAGTGAACTAAAGCAGCTCTTTTAGCATTTGTAGAAGCTCCTATAGTAGCCAAAACAGCTGTAATTGTAGTACCTATATTTTGTCCTAATATTAATGCCACACCTGTAGGGTAATCTATCAATCCTACAGTTGCTAATGATATAGTAACACCCAATGCCGCACTGCTTGATTGTATTATTGCAGTAACAATCATACCTATCATTACGCATAAAAATCTTCCGTACATTGTATTTGCATTTGCCATTAAAAAGACTTTTTCAAAATCTTCAGAGCCTCTCACACCTTCAAATGCCATTTTCATAAGTATAAGTCCGTAAAATATCATACCAAAACCCATCAGTATTTCACCAAAGAATCTTAATCTTCTATTCTCCGAACCAAATATTACTATTATAGAACCTATGCCTAGAGAAGGCAATGCTAGTACATCTATATTCAATGATATTATCCAACCTGTAACAGTTGTACCTATATTTGCTCCTAATATGATATTTATTGCCTGAGAAAGTGTAAGAATATTAGCATTAACAAAACTTACAGTCATTACAGTAACCGCACTGCTTGACTGAACTATTGCTGTTATTAAAAAACCCAAAGCTATTCCAAATATTTTATTTTGAGTTAGTTTATGCAGTATTTCTTTTAGTGCATTTTCTGTACTTTCCTGAAGACCGTCAGAGAATACTTTAAGACCGTACATAAAAAGTCCGAATCCGCCGACTAAATAAAAAGACAATGTTAAAAGCATATATATATATCCTATAAATTTTATAAAACTAGGCCTGCTTAGAATATCATAAATAGATAAAAAGTCAATCAAAATAAATTATTATGTTAACAAACCATAACATTTATATACTTTTATCTAAAAATAATATACGATAATATATACAAAGTAATATACTTCTTCAAAAAGTAGTTAATAAGATTAATTACAGAAATTATTTAATTTTAAAATTGCAAATACGATGTTTTAAATGCTGCATAATCTATTATTTTAGCATATAAACATGCATTTTTTGTTTGCTTATACCTGCCTACACCAGCCATAGGCAAGCTTTACGAGCAGGACTTCTTCGGAAGCAAAATAAGTAAAGCCTTACTAAGTATGACTTGTTCCTCTCAAGGCTAGTCGGCACAATTATATAAATAGTTTTAAAATAAGCCTATACTAGACTTGTTTCAAAACTCAAATTTTTAATATTTATAGTTTTTTAATTTAATATTTTTTTGATTATAGTTGGGGCTTCACAGTCGTGCACCGCTCTGCGTACTTCGTAAAACCCCACTTCTTTTGTGACGCCTGTCCGCCTTCGGTGTGGCACATACGAAGTACGCCTCACTGTGTGTGCCTACGGCAGGCGAAAGACTGCATATTTATATACTAAAACAATAATTTATAAAACATGTCAAACATTATTTTATAAATTATAAAATTACGAAATTTTCATATATAATCTTGTCAAGTAGTTTTGAAACAAGTCTACTATAAAATTACTTAATATGGAATTCTAAAAATACGGATATATATCTTATCACAACTTATGTATTTTATTAATTTTTCATTTTTTTCTATAAAAAATATATTAATTCTTCTTTTTTTTAGGTTAATATTTTTATTAATAGAAATTCGAGTTTAATATAGCCTCAAACATACTTCATAAAATACAACATTTCAAACATTTTTTTAAATTTTCATATAAAAAATTGAAATTTATAAAAAAAATATTAATTTAACAAAAAAACCGGTAACATTACTATTGACAATAATACTATTTAGTGTATAATGTTTTCAACAAATAAAAATTAAAAATAGGGGGATTAACTATGAACGAACAATTAGAAGCTATTTATAACAAAATAGTGAAAAGAAATCCTGGCGAAGTAGAATTTCACCAAGCAGTAAAAGAAGTATTAAGCACTTTGGAAGTTGTATTAAAGAAAAAACCTCATTATGTTGAACAAAAAATAATTGAGAGAATGTGTGAACCTGAAAGACAAATAATGTTCAGAGTTCCTTGGATGGACGATAAAGGCGAAATACAGGTAAACAGAGGATTCCGCGTACAGTTTTCAAGTGTAATAGGACCTTACAAAGGCGGACTTCGTTTTCACCCATCTGTTTATTTAGGTATTATTAAATTCTTAAGTTTTGAGCAAATATTCAAAAATGCTCTTACAGGCTTACCTATAGGCGGTGGTAAAGGCGGTTCTGACTTTGACCCTAAAGGAAAAAGTGATAATGAAGTTATGCGTTTCTGCCAAAGCTTTATGACAGAGCTTCAAAGACATATAGGTTATGATATTGATGTACCTGCAGGCGACATAGGAGTTGGCGGAAGAGAAATAGGTTATTTATTCGGACAGTATAAAAGACTTAAAAACAGATTTGAGCCAGGTGTATTAACAGGAAAAGGTTTAGGCTACGGCGGTTCTTTGGTTCGTACTGAAGCTACTGGTTACGGACTTGTATATTTCACTGACCTTATGCTTAAAACTAACGGCAAAAACGGTTTTGAAGGTAAAAAAGTTGTAGTTTCTGGTTCTGGTAATGTTGCTATATATGCTATGGAAAAAGCTGCTCAATTAGGTGCTAAAGTTGTTGCTTGTTCTGACTCTAACGGAGTTATTTACGATGAAAACGGCATTAATTTAGACACTGTAAAAAGATTAAAAGAAGTAGAAAGAAAAAGAATTAAAGAATATGCTTCTGCTCATTCTTCTGCTAAATATTTAGAAAATGGAAACATTTGGGACATTGCCTGCGATATTGCTATGCCTTGTGCTACTCAAAATGAGCTTGATGCTAAAAGTGCTGAAACATTAGTTAAAAACGGATGTATATCTGTTACTGAAGGAGCTAACATGCCTGCTACTCCTGAAGCTGTTGAAATATTCCAAAAAGCTGGAGTATTATTCGCACCAGGAAAAGCTACAAATGCTGGAGGTGTTGCTACTTCTGCCTTAGAGATGCAGCAAAATGCTTCTATGGATAAATGGGATTTTGATTATACTGATAACAAACTTAAAAATATTATGACTAATATCCATAATACTTGCTATCAAACTGCTGAAGAATACGGTTGTAAAGGTGACTATTTGAAAGGTGCTAATATAGCTGGATTTGTTAAAGTAGCTGATATAATGATACCTTACGGTTTAGTTTAATACTTTATAGTTTTTGGTAATGCTGTTAGTATAAAAATACTGACAGCATTATGTTTTTTAAATAATTCTAAAGCAATCTAATATAACTCATCAAATATAAAAAATTATATATATTTAGCTGCCCTAACCTTCCCAATAAAATACAATATTTATTAAAAATAAAAAATTTTTAATAAATTCAATTTTATTATATAATATAAACAATGTTTTAAAAATTATATTTAGGATTTATTAATATGAACAAAATAGAAAACTATTTTTTACAGCAAAATAAAATAAAATTTTCAAATGTTGTATGCAGTCAGCATAATAAAAAAATAGTATTAAGAAATCCAAAAAAAGCACAGCAGGCAGTAAAAAAAGAAGAAAAAGATATTAAAGATGAAGGCATAGAATTAATGAAAGAAATAAAAAATGAAGATTTAAAAAAGATATATAGCGAAGTAGAAAAATGCATGAAATGTGAGGCATTATGCAATAGCAGATTAAATGTGGTATTCGGACGAGGTGATGAAGAGCCTGATATAGTATTTGTAGGAGAGGCACCGGGGGCAGACGAGGATAAACAAGGACTTCCATTCGTAGGAAGAGGGGGAAAACTTCTTGATAAATGGATTGAAAGACTTAATATAAATAAAGAAAAATATTATATAATGAATGCACTGAAATGCCGTCCGCCTGAAAACCGAGATCCTTTGCCTGAAGAAAAGGCAAACTGCAGAGATTTTTTTGTAACTCAATTAAAAATACTTAATCCTAAAATAATATGTGCATTAGGCCGTCATGGATTCGGTAATTTAATAGATTTTGATTTAAAAACTCCTTTCGGAAAAGCTAGAAATAAAGTACATTACTACAATAATAATGGAAAAGATGTGCCTGTTATAGCAACTTATCACCCTGCTTATATATTAAGAAATCAAAAAGAGGAAGATAAAGTTATAGCAGATTTGGAGTTTATGCTCAGCGAATTAGAAAAAATAAAAAGTAATTAATATAAATTTCATCATAAAATACTATTTATAATCTTTATATAAGCTTGAATGTTGACATAAAAACGATAAATATTATAATATTAAAAATTACATATATCTATTATCTATTATCTATTATTGTATTAATTATGAAAAAAACTATTTTATTTATAATGATATTAATAAATTCTTTTACCATTGTATTTGCTTATCAATATGAATCAAATACAAACGAAACAGAACCTAATTATGGAGAAATATTTTTTAAAAAACTATTTGAAGAAGCAGTGGAAAAGGGTTTAGAAATGGCAATAGATAAGGGACTTGAAATTATAAATAATAGAATAGAAATAGAAAGACTTAATTCATATATTAAAGATAAAAAAGAAAAAGAGGCGTATCAATTACTAACAAAGTTAATTTATGAAAAAAAATAAATGATAAATACATACCGTTCTATTATATAGAACTTTCATATATATCTAGCAATATATATGATGCTATAAAATATATAGAAATAGTAATCACTTCATATCCGAATTCTGAATATTTTAACGATGCCTATTATTTAAGATATTTTTACAGAGGTTTTATAAATTATGAAGAAAAAGAATACGATTCTGCTATTGAAAATTTAAAAAATGCTGCAAATCTGAAACCAAATAGTGAATATAGCTGGTATTGGTTAGGAAGAGCATATTATAGTGATGAGGATTATAATAAAGCTACAGAAAGTCTTAATAAGGCGGTTAATTTAAATCCTAACGATGAATATAACTGGTATTGGTTAGGATTGTCATATTTATATAATAAAGATTATAATAAAGCTATAGAAAGTCTTAATAAGGCGGTTAATTTAAATCCTAACGATGAATATAACTGGTATTGGTTAGGAGGAGCATATTATAACAATAAAGATTATAATAAAGCTATAGAAAGTTTTAATAAGGCAGTTAATTTAAATCCTAATGAGGAAAGTTACTGGTATTGGTTGGGAAGAGCATATTTAGAAAATAAGTATTATAATGAAGCTATAGAAAGTCTTAATAAGGCGGTTAATTTAAATCCTAACGATGAATATAACTGGTATTGGTTAGGATTGTCATATTTATATAATAAAGATTATAATAAAGCTATAGAAAGTTTTAATAAGGCGGTTAATTTAAATCCAAATAAAGAAAATTACTGGTATTGGTTAGGAATGGCATATCTATACAATCAAAATTATAATAAAGTTGTAGAGAGTCTTAATAAGGCGGTTAATTTAAATCCTAATAATGAAAGTTATTGGTATTGGTTAGGAAATGCATATTTAGAAAATAAAGAATATAATAAAGCTGTAGAAAGTCTTAATAAGGCGATTAATTTAAATCCAAATAAAGAAAGTTATTGGTATGAATTAGGAAGTGCATATTTAGAAAATAAAGAATATAATAAAGCCATAGAGAGCTTAAAAAAAGCTGTAGAATTAAATTCTCAAATTAGTACATATTACAGAGTTTTAGGAGATGCATATAGAATTATTAATGATAAAGTAAATGCCAGAGAAGCTTATATGAAATCATTGGAATTAAAACCTGATGATAGTAAAGCAGAAGAAGGACTTGAATTGCTTAATAAATAATTGTTTAATTAAAATAAACATAAACAACCATAGTTTGTTAAAAATGTATAATGTATTTTTAAATATGTAGCAAAACAGCCCGCATATGGTTAGAACCCATATACTTAATAAACTCTGATACGCTTTATTAAATACGAAATGTTTGTATATAATTCAGGTATTATTATATATTATATTAAATGTAAAACAAAAAATAATACATAAAAAATTATAAATAAATATATTACAATTTTATTAAAAGTAAGTTTATTATGGAATAAAACAAAAAAAATTTTAGCAAAAACATATAATAATTTCATATTGTTATAAGATGTATATAGTATAAACTTATTGTAAATTACTTTATTGAATAAGTTTTAAATTAAATAAAAATGAAGCATTTTATAATAAAATAGGAGTTTGCTATTGAAGAAATATTTTATTTTAATGTTAATAACATGCAAATGTCTTATGCCTAATTCATTTGATAATATAATAGATGCGGCAGATTATGAAACTTATGAAGCTTATGAAAATATAGAATATTCCAATATTCCAAAAAAGCCCACTATATTTGATTATATAAATCATCAAAATCAATTATCTGATATTATAGAAAGAATAAATAAATATTTGGATAATAATGGAGATATTAATGCTGTAAATAAAAACGGCAACACTTTACTTATGGAAGCAGTATCTATAGGATACTATGATTTAGCTGATTATCTAGTAGATAAAAATGCTGATATATCTATAACAAATGCTAATGGAGAAAATGCTTTAATACTTTCTTCACATTATCCATATATAATGAATCTACTTATAAATAATAATGCTGATATAAATATTGCTGACAATAACGGTAAGACAGCACTTCATTATGCCTGCGAGTATGGTGATTTATATTCAGTAAAGCTTCTAATAAAAAACGGTGCTGATATTAATAAAAGAGATATATTAGGAAAAACTATTCTTATGTATGCTGTTGAAAATGAACATCTTTTATTAATAAAGTATTTAGTAGAGGATTTAAAAGTTGATATTAATGAAAAAGATGATTGGGGTCAGAATGCCATGTTTTATGCTACAAAAATAGATACGGCAAGATATCTCATTTATAATGACATGAATTACACTGATGTTAACTCAATAGGATTAAAGCCTTATGAAGTTATGAAATACAATGGCTATATAAATGTATCAAACTATCTGCAAAAGTTAGAAAAAAGAAGATAACTTATAAAAAATACCTTTAAGTATTTTTTTTATAAACCGAGAATATTTACAGTATATTGGAGTTTATATGAATATCAAGGTTATTTTACTATTTATTACTATAAATATGCTTCTTTTCCCTCAATATCTATCTTTAACTAATAATAATATATTAGTTAATATAGGAGAAGGAAGAGTTGATTATACTACATATACTATATATGCAGATGCAACAGCCGATTTTGTTACAGATACCCGTCTACACCCTGAAGCATTATTAATATTACAGCAGCAGGCTGAAGAAGAAACTATGAAAACACTATACGATACATTGGGAAATATTCCTATAGACAGTGAAGATAATATATACAGCATAATAGAAGAAAATAGATTTTTAAAAGAAAAAGTAGTAAATTCCATAAATAATGCAAGATTAGTAGGTATATCATATCCTACAAGAACAAGTGTTAAAGTGCTTATGGCATTGGATATCATAACAAATAATCTTATGTCAGATTTAATAAATAATATAAATATGTACAAACCAGAACCTATAGTAACATATTTTGATGCCGGTACAGATTATGACAGTCTTGTTATAGATGCAAGAAATATAGGTTTCGTCCCTTCATTATTTCCTACAGTATACGATGAAGATGGTAATGAAATATATAGTTTAGCATATATAAATAAATCTATAGCATCTACAAATGGATATATTACATATTCAACAAATTCTTTTCTTACAAATCAAAATATTACAAATACACTAGGAAAAAAACCTTATAATATTGTAGCTTGGAGAGCTAGAGGCAGACTTTCAAGTGATTTAGTTATAGGTAATGAAGATGCAAGTATCATTATGAGCAGCCCTAATCTAAAAAATGCAATAAAAAATTGTAAAGTTGTATTTATAATAAACTAATTTATTACACTTTTATTATTCATTTTTTTTGAAAACATGATATAGTATCTATTATATTTTGGGGATTATTTCTTATGAGTATTATAGAAAATTACATAGATGATATTTTTAAAAATCATCCGTATAAAGATGATATAAAAAAATATGTCAATAATGAAAATGATAGTATAAACTTTAATACCGAAGAAATAAAATTGGACATTTCTAATAATCACAGAATATATTCAAATTTATTGGATCTATATATCAATGATAAGCAAAACGATAGTTTAATCAGATTATTCAAAATTATATCCACACAAAAAATAGAAAATATATATATTTTTGAAATACTTGTCATCAATATGATATCCGGTATGAATATAAAAGAAGCATTTCTTAAATGCATATCTATGAAAAAAATTAATTATTGGAACAGAGATTATAAAAAATATTCATATAGTATAAATCCTATATCAAATGAAATAATGAATGCTAAAATTAATATACTTATATACTATTATTATGCTTTAAAATATTTCCCAAAAGAAACAGAGCAATACATAGAAAATATATGCTCATCAAATATAGATGACATCATAAAAGAATATGAAGATGATATATTAATAGCTTTGATGGCTTTAACTATAAAGATATATTTAGGTGATTATAGTAAAATACCTATTATATTAGAATATTCAAAAAAAGTAAATTATTTAGATTCTATACTTTCTCTTTTTATTATATTGAATATAGATAATAGTATATCAAAGAGATTTATAGAGTTAATAGAAAATAATATGCTTAATGAAAATAATGATTTATTTATAAATTTGGCATATATGATTAAATTGTTTTTTTTAACAAGAAAGAATTTCAGTGAAAAATTTGCAAATAAAAGTTTTGATGAATTCATACATGATCTTTCAGATTTTAATATACCGCAATACTTTATATTTCTTATAAAATATTTAGACACAAATTTATCAATAAATTCAAGTAAAGTATTTGAAGCAATAAAAACTCTATACAGCAAAGATAAAGAATCATTTTATAAACTATATAACATATTAAAAAAAGTTGAAATACCATATATTATAGAAATAAAAGCAGTATTAAACTGTGTACTTTTGAATGCCAAAGATGATAAGGCGGATATTTCTGTACTTGACAATAATATAGATTATTTTATAGAAAACATAAAAAAAGAATTAGAAAAAATATACGATATAAAATCTGATAATATATTTGAATTATTAGAAAATAAAGCTATAAACAAATATGATTTATCTGTTAATATAAGCAAAGAATTAATCTTTACAACAAAAATAATAGTTCTTATGTATGACTATAATGAAAAGGCGAGAAAAGTTGTTCGTGCTTTATTAAAATCATTACCATATAATTTAGCTATACCTTTAATGATTAAAGACAGAAAAGAATTCTATAATATTAAATTAAAAGAGATATTAGATTACTTACAGGGATATGATTTAGACTTAAAAGACTTAATAATAACATATCTATACACCTACCCTATTTATATTTTCAGCACAAAATATATATTAAAGCTGGTTACTAAAAATGCTGATTATACAGTAGAAATGTTTCATGATAAAACATTTTTAAAAGCAGCCTCATATAAAAGTTATGCTCTAATAGATTTTTTAGAACTTCTATATAAAAAAGATAAAGCAGGTTTCACAAATTATTCTGCTATTTGCTATGTACTGCATTTAAAAAATAAAGAAATTATCAAATGTGCTTTAAGTTTAATAGAAAAAGATGAATACAATTCAAGAGCCTATATTGAAAGCAGTATACATGCCTATAGAAAAGATATTCAGTTTGAATTAAAAAAAATAATAAAAAAATGGAATTGCAATAGAAAAGGATTTAAATTCAAAACTCTTGAAGATATAAATCAATATATAGATGATTATTATGATGATGATTATGAGAATTTAATAGATTTTGTAGATGAGAATTTAATATCCGATGTACTTCTTAGAAGCGATAAAAGTATAAAAATACCTGTAAAAGTTATGAAATATATATTGCTTGAATATATGCTTCTTGATGAGCCTTATAGAATAAAAGATATAGATAGAATGATAGATTTATTTGATATGGATTCTGTAAGAAGTACATTTGAAAAAATATATAAATATTGGTCTGATAACGGATGCGATGAAAATAAAAAAAATATTATAATACCATACTGTATTTATGCAGACTATAATCAAATAGCAAGTTTATACGACAGAATAGAATATTGGCATGATAATTTCAAATCATCTTTAGCTGCATATATAATACCTGCAATAGCTATGAACGGCGAAAAGTTTGCATTAATGATAATAAATAATATCATATACATGTCTAAAAATAAGGTATTAAGAAATGCTGCCATATCATCTTTTGAAAAGGCATCTGAGTGTTTGAATATACCTATTGATAATTTATTCGATAAAGTTATACCTAATTTAGGTTTCAATGTGGAAAGAAATAAAGTAATAAGTTACGGTAAGCAAAAATTTACGCTTCAGCTATTAAGTGATTCTTATTTAGAAATAATAGATAATGAAAATCATAAAATAATAAAAGAACTTCCAGAACCTATGGAAGGAGATGACAAAACAAATGTAGAAGAGGCAAAAAAAGATTTAGCTAATATAAGGAATTCACTTGAAGCTATTATAACATATCAAAAAGAAAAATTAAAAAAAGTAATGTTTAATGCTAGAAAATGGGATTATGAAACTTTTTTTGAAGTATTTGTAGAAAATCCTGTAATGCAATATTTCACTCTTGCATTTGTATGGGGTGTTTACGATGAAGACGGAAATTTGATAGACTGCTTCAGATATATGGAAGATGGTTCTTTAATTTCTATAGATGAAGACTTATATGAACTTCCTCAGCAAATTAAATGCTATATAACTTTATATCATCCTATTGATTCAGATGAAGATACTTACAAAACTTGGCATTATCAATTAGAATTATATGAGATAGAGCAGCCTGTAGAACAGATTAAAATAAAAAGATATATATTAGAAGAAAGTGATGTAGAAAATAATTCTATAATCTCTTTTAAAGGTCAAAAACTATCATTAGAATATATGGACAAATTATCTAAGGAATTAAATATAAAAATAGAATATTATAATGAATATGTATCTTACTATATGGCAGATAATGTTCTCAAAATAATATGCGAAATAGACTGCAGTATATATGATGAAGATGTATTGATTGACAGTATCAAATTTTATGAATTAGAAAAATATAATAAATTTGGTAAGATAATTTCTCCTTTTGATATAGAAAGAAGATTTATTAGCACAATGATTTATTATTTATCTTTAGGTTTTTATGATTAATAATTCTCTATCAGCAAATACTTATATAAAAACAAGAACTGCAATCAAAAATGATTTAAGACTTAATTATCAAACTAGAGTATGGCTTGATGTTATATCGCTGCCTGCAATAGAGCTTAAAGAAAAGATAGAAAAAGCAATGGAAGAAAATCCATTTTTAGAGTATGACTTTAATGATAATTATTCAAAATCTTCATCAAGAGCATCAGAAAATGATATTAATTCTATAATAGAAAATACGGTAGAAAATTCAAAAGAAAGCCTATTTTCTCATTTAAAAAGTCAAATAGATATTACTTTTAACGATAAAAAAGAAATAGAGCTTGCAGAACAAATATGCAGTTTTATAAATGAAGACGGATATTTAACTATTGAAAGCGGAGAGATTTCCAATATATTAAATGCCGACATAAAACAAATAGAAAAAATAATTTCCATAATAAAAACATTTGATCCTTACGGTGTTGGGGCAAAAAATATCAATGAATGTCTTTCTATACAATTAAAAATGAAGCAGAAGGAAGCTGATGATAAATCTATATATGATACTGCAATAAAGATTGTAGAAAATTATTTAGATGAGTTATCAAAAAAGAATTATGAAAAAATAGCTTTGAATTTAAATATAGATGTTAATACAGTATTAAAGGCTTTAAAATTAATACAGACATTAGAGCCCTACCCTGCCAGAGAATATGATACATCGGCTGTTAAATATATAGTGCCGGAATTATTTATATTTAAAGAAAATGAGCGTTGGATTGTAAAAACAGACGAAACTTTTATACCCCACTTGAAAATTAGTAAAAAATATATTAAACTATTAGATAGAGAAGAAAGTAAAGATAGCATAAACTTTTTAAAAGAAAAAAAGAAAGAAGCTGAAAGCCTTATAAATGCCTCTAATGATAGGAAAAAAACTTTATTAAAAATAGGCGAAGCTTTGCTTAAATTTCAGATAAATTTCTTTGAGTATGGAAAAGAGTTTATGAAGCCATTAACTTTAAAAGATATGTCTTTGGAGGTGAGTTTAAGCGAATCCACCATAAGCAGAATAGCTAATGGCAAGTATCTTAACACTGTTTGGGGTACATTTTCTATAAAATATTTTTTCTCTAGAGCTGTAGGCGGCGGGCTTGGTTCTAGGGGCGTTAAAGAAATTATAAAAAGAATTATAGAAAACTCTCAGGCAAAATTAAGTGATGAAAAAGTCAGACTGATACTCAAAAGTGAAGGTATTGACATTTCAAGAAGAACCGTAGCTAAATATAGAAAAAGTATGAATATTTTTTCATCAAGAAACAGATAAAACAAAAGGAGACTTTATGCATCAAAATATTATTGGAAAGAATGTTAGAATTACTAAAAATGTTAGAGAACATATAGCGAATAAGATGCAAAATATCAAAATACATGCAGACAGAATAATAGATGCCAATATTATTTGCGACTATATGCATGGTGAATATACTGTACAGGGAACTATAGCTTTTGGTAAAAAAGTATTTCATGATAAAGAAAAAGAAAAAGATTTGTATGTAGCAATAGATACTATGTTTCAAAAGATAGAAAGAGAAATAAGAAAATCTAAAGAAAGAAATATAGACAAAAGTCAAAGAGCTGTTGTAGATAAATCGGTTCAGACAGAAGAAGATGACAACTCTTATTCTATCAATTCTGTTGGAATATACGAAAAGCCTTTAGATGAGTTGGATGCTGTATTGCACTTTAATAGCGATAAAAAACCTTATATGGCTTATTTACCTATTAAACAAGGAGAAGATTTATTCAGTATAAAAATAGGAAAATTTCCTGTGTTCTTATTTAAAGGCAACGATGATAAAGTGCTTGAAATATATAACAATAATGAAGAATATTGGAATATAGATGAAGTTAGTGTAACTCCTGATAATCACATAGATGCAAGCAAAAGTGAAAATTATTTGATAAAAGAATATAATGTAAGTGAAGCTGTAAATTATCTTACAGAAAACACTGATAAAAAATTTGTTGTTTATATCAGCAGCATAACAGAACAGGCAGAGGCTTTGTATAAAGAATCTGATAATTCATTTGTTCTAATAAGAATATTTGATATTTAATTTATAATTACCATTTTGGAGGGAATAATAATGAGTTTAATAGATTATATCAATAAAGATTCTATAATGATAGATGTTCAGGAAACGGATAAAGAGCGTCTTCTCTCTAAAATGGTTGAGCGACTAGATGAATGCAAATTACTTATCAATAAGAATGATGCTGAACATGCTATTATGGCTAGAGAACAATTAATGAGTACAGGTGTAGGAAACGGTATAGCGATACCACATGCCAAAACTGATGCTGTAGAAAATATTGTACTTAGTGTAGCAACTATAAAAAATGGAATCAATTATAAATCTGTAGATAAGAAAAAAGTATTTGCAGTTTTTATGCTTCTAGCCCCAAAAACTTCAGCTAGTGAAAATTTAAAAGTGCTTACAGCAATAGCTAAAATACTAAGAGATAATCCTCATTTCTTGGAAAAACTTATCAATGTTGAAAAACCTGAAGAGATTATGGAACTTATCGCTAAAGAGGAAATGAAAATATAATGCCTAAAATAACAGTATCTAAATTCCTTGAACTTAATGAATCTAAAAACAATGCTCTGAAAATAAGACGCTTAACAGGTCTTATAGGAATGGAAAATGAAATATTAGGCTATGATATAAACAGGCCAGGTATGGCATTATTTAAATATTTCAAAGATTTTGCATACCAAAGAATACAAATACTAGGAAAAGGCGAAGCTAATTATATTCTAACTTTAGATGAAGAAAATAAAATAGATGTATTTGAAGAAATGCTTAGTTATCAAATACCTATATGCATATTCACTTACAATATAAATCCGCCTGAATCATTTTTGGAAATAGCTAAAAAAAATAATATCTGCGTAATAATAAGCGAATTAAAAACATCTGATATGATTAGAGGAATAGAAGCCCTAATAGAGGAAGAATTCCTTGAATCTTTCACTATACATGGAGGATTAGTAGAGGTCTTTGGTGTTGGAGTTTTAATTTTAGGTAAAAGTGGCGTAGGAAAAAGCGAAGCTACTTTAGAGCTTATATCAAAAGGACATAGGCTTATATCTGATGATATAGTTGAATTTAAAAAATTGAAAGACGGCAGAATAATAGGAAGAAAGAATGAATACATAAAGCATAATATGGAAGTTAGAGGAATCGGTGTAGTTGATATAAGCAGGCTTTCAGGTATGAGTGCCATTAGAGATAAAAAAAGGCTTGATTTAATTATAGAACTTGAACATTGGAAAGATGATGAACAATATGACAGAATGGGATTATTTGACAAAACTTATAATATATTAAATACCGAAGTCCCTTATCAAAAAATACCTGTTCGTTCCGGAAGAAATGTATGCATACTGATAGAAACCGCTGCTAAAAATTATAGATTAAAACAGATGGGATATAACAGTGCTAAAGAATTAGACAAAGCATTAATAGCCCAAATAGAAAAGAAAAAAGCAGATACCGTAAATAATTATTGATTATTATTTTCATCTTCTATTTTTAAATAAAGTATATCATTATTATCACCGCTTACAGATGTAAATCCATTTATTATAGCTGTTTCTATAAATCTATTAGGAGATGAATATTCTGCTTCCTCAGCACTAAGCACCTTAACCTCTTTTTCTAAACGCTCTATTTCATTATCTAGTTTTGATAATTCTGCAAGTATTTCATTAGCTTTAACATTTCTTGCAAATGTAAAAATACTCATTACTATTACGAATAATATTATAACTATAAAAAGAGATCCTATAGAATATGTTTTCTTTTCTTTTTTATCTATATTTTGCTTCTTTTCATTCATATATTTATCTCCAAAATTATACCTTTTGAGCTATTCTCATCTTAGCACTTCTGCTTGCAGGATTAGATTTTATCTCTTCATTTGTCGGAAGTTTAACTTTATTATTTAGAAGTTTAAATATACCGTCTTTATTCTTAGTCTTCTCATTTTCTTTAAAAAATCTTTTTATTATTCTATCTTCTAAAGAATGATAACTCATAACTACAACCACACCATTTTTTTTGAGTATAGAAGGTATATTCAATATTGATTTTTCAAGTATATTAAGCTCATCATTAACTTCTATTCTTATAGCCTGAAAAACTAAAGTTGCCGGATGAATTTTTCCGTATCTTTGTGATTTATCTGTATTATGAAATATGATATTTTCTAATTCTCTTGAAGTTTCTATTTTTCTTCTATTTCTCTCCCGTACTATAATATTCGCCATTTTCTTAGCATTACTAATTTCTCCGTAATCTCTAAATATTCTCTCCAATTCTTCTTCACTATATCCGTTTATAATATCATAAGCACTTTTATCATTGAGTCCTAGCCTCATATCAAGTCTTACATTATCTTTAAAAGAAAAACCTCTCTCAGCTTTCTTAAAATGAAATAAAGACACCCCTAAATCATAAAGCATAAAATCAACATTACCAATTATACTATCATCTAACTCTTCCATCATCTTATCATAAGTATTATTATAATAATGAAACTTATCATAATTTTTAAGTCTTTTTTTAGCTATTTCAAGAATGGCTGAATCCCTTTCAAAACTATGAACTTCAAGATTCAAATCAAGCATTGCCTTAGTATGTCCGCCCTCACCTAATGTGGCATCAACGGCTATTTCGGCATTATCTGGTATGAAGCTAAGCACTTCTTTAAGCATAACAGGTGTATGCACTATATCTAGTTCAATATTATTATCCATTATAAACATTATCGGAACAATTAGTATTAAAATAATTTTAATAAAAAAACAAGTATAATTTTTTATATTGCTTTTTTTACAGATTTTATTATCATATATAAATTAATATCTATTAATAAAGGAGTTTTGTATGGGAAAATTGGGAAGAGCTTTATGGTTAATTTTTGGTATTCTATTGATAATATCAGGTATAGCGACATTATTTAATCCAATAGAAACTGTTTTAATATTGGCTTATACAATAGGATTTTTAACAATATTCTCTGGAATAAGTGCTATATTCTATTTCTTTAGTTTAAAGCATAAATCAGGTTCAAGTTTAATTCTTCTAGATGGTATAATATCAGCAATATGCGGTATTATAATTATTTCTAATTTACAAATAAGCGGTGCATTTATACCTTATATGGTTGCTTTCTTTGTAATAGTAAGAGGGGTTGTTGCTATATCTTCTTCTATTGAGCTTAAAAATTTAGGATATAATCAATGGGGACTTTCAATATTAAGCGGAATACTTACTTTGATTGCCGGAATTATTTTAACTTTAAATCCTTTACTTGGTGCTGTTTATGTTAGTTTTATAATCGGATTATCTTTAATATTATATGGTATAATAACATTGCAATTATGGTTTGCTTTCGGTAAATTCTTTAAAATATAAAATTATACAGGTCAATATGTATTGATTTTATTTACTAATATTGTTAAAATGAATTCAATTATTAATTTGGGAGAAATTTATGTTTGAAAAGAATTTGAACAGCACTATATGCTTTTGTAAAAATATAAAATATAAAGAAGTAATCGATGCAATTAAAGAAAATAATTATACAACATTAGAAGAGGTTATGCATCATACAAAGGCGGGCATTACCTGTTGGAGCTGCCGAGGAGATATAAAAGATTTATTAGAAGAATATAAAAAAACAGGAAATATACAAAGTGTAGAAGACAAATAATAAAATAGGAGATATATAAATTGCTGAATAATGATTTTATATGTAAATGTAAAGAGCTTTCTATTGAAGAGATAAAGTATTTAGAAAAAGAACATAACATAAAAACATTAAAAGAACTTGTAAAACATACTAAAGCGGGAACAGAATGCGGAGGATGCCGAAATAAACTAAAAGAAATGTTTAAGTTCAATTTAAAGTAATTATGTAACATAAAAAAGGAGGGTATCAAAAAATACACTCCTTTTTTATCATCATTAATTCATTAATTATTTAATAATATCATAAATAGCCTTTGCATTAAGACCATATTTATTAATAAGCTCTTCAACTGTTCCTGATTCTCCGAAAACATCTTTCATACCAACTCTTATAAGTTTAGCAGGATATTCATCTGTCAAAACTTCGGATATAGCAGAACCAAGTCCTCCTATTATAGAATGCTCTTCAGCACTAATAAGTTTCTTATGCTTTTTAGCCATTTCTACAATAATTTCTCTGTCTATTGGTTTTATAGTATGAATATCTACAACTGTCACAGATATTCCGTCTTTCTCAGCCATTTGAGCAGCTTCTAGAGCTTCAGGAACCAATATTCCGCAGGCAAATATACATACATCTTTACCTTCTCTAAGTACATTAGCTTTTCCTATTTTAAATGGAGTATCCTGATTTGTTATTATACCAGTAGCAGGTCTTGCCATTCTTAAATAGCATGGACCATCATATTCAGCAGCAGCAAATACAGCTTTTTCTGCTTCAACTGCATCGCAAGGTACAATTACTGTCATATTTGGTATAGAACGCATTAAAGATATATCTTCAATACTTTGATGACTAGCACCATCTTCGCCTACAGATATACCAGCATGAGTAACGGCCACTTTAACATTTAATTTAGGATAGCAAATAGAATTTCTAATAATTTCAAAAGCTCTTCCCGCACCGAACATAGCAAAAGTAGAAGCAAAAGGTATTTTACCTTCAATGGCAAATCCTGCAGCTGCTCCCATCATATTTTGTTCAGCTATTCCCATATTAAAAAATCTATCAGGGAAAGCAGATTTAAAAAGTTTAGTCATAGTAGATCCGGATAAATCTGCATCTAAAACTACAACATTTTTATTTATTTCACCTAGACGCTTTAAAGCCTCTCCATAAGCATTTCTTATTGCCTTTTTTTCCATAGTAATTATTCCTTAAATTTTATACTTAAACAAAAATTTTCATTAATCAAGTTTATTTAACTCTTCCATAGCCTTTTCATATTCTTCTTTATTAGGAGCTTTTCCATGCCATCCTACAGCATTTTCCATAAAAGAAACTCCCTTACCCTTAACTGTTTTGGCAATCACACATTTAGGCTTTCCTGATACTTTTTTATTAAACACTTCCTCAAGTTCTTTTTCATTATGTCCGTCAACAACATAAGTTTCAAAACCAAATGCTTTCATTTTAGCTTCTAAATCACCCAAACTCATAACATCATCATTTTTACCATCTATCTGCAATCCATTATTGTCTATTATAAGAGTATAATTATCCAATTTATAATTAGCAGCAGCCATAGCAGATTCCCAAAAAGTACCTTCCTGAGCTTCTCCGTCTCCGGCTACAACAAACACTCTGGCATCTTTTTTATCTAGTTTATAGCCTAAAGCAGCACCTAAAGCTATACAAACACCCTGACCCAAAGAACCTGTAGAAGCCTCAATACAATCTAAATTCTTTTTAGAAGGATGTCCCTGAAGTCTTGATCCTAATTTCCTGTAAGTTAAAAGCTCATCGGTTGGAAAAAAACCTCTATGTGCCAATACAGAATAAAGTACAGCAGAAGCATGTCCTTTAGACATAATAAATATATCCCTACCGTCCATTTTTGGATTCTTAGGATCTATATTCATAATCTTAAAATATAGTGTATGCATTATTTCTACCAATGATAAAGAACCGCCTATATGTCCTGAATTGGCATTATAAACCATACTTACTATATCTTTTCTTATCTGAGTATTTAAAGAAGACATAATAATAATTCCTTATTTAATATTATTTTTCTTAATGATACAATGCAAAAATATTATTGTCAAATAATAGACTTGTTTAGAAAGTACTTGACAATATTAATTATAAAAATTATTTAATTTAAAATTATAAATATAATGTTTTACATGTTGCATAATTTATGCATTTTAGTATATAAACATGCAGTCTTTCGCTGTAGGCGGGCTTTGCCTGCCGACACCTGCCGACACCTGCCGACACCAAAGGCGGACTTCGTCGGCACGCTTCGCGAGGCGGACTTCGTCGGTACGCAGAGCGTGGCACGACTGTGTACTTCGTAGCAAAGCCCCAACTATAATTTAAAAATATTAAATTAAAAATTTATAAATTTAGTTTTGAAACAAGTCTAATATACTTTTTTATTAATTATTCATTATTAAACATATTATTTATATACTCTATATCTTTTTTACTGACACTTCTAATACTTATATTACTGTTAAAATCTTTCTTTTTATATTTCATTTCTTTTATATAATAACTTTTAAGAAGCCTATTATTCTCTATAAATATAGTTTTTAGTTTTTTATCCACACTCTTTATATAATGTTCAATACTTAAAGCTATATTAACACTATCCGTTTTCCAAGCTGATAAATATTTTAATGGCTTACGAAATTTTGTATAATTAGCACCCCTACCCTTTGAATGCTTATTGAATCTATTTACAAGATTATTAGTAATGCCTGTATAGTATGAATTATTTTCACAAAGTATTATATAAACATAATAGCTTTTATCATATTCCATTTCTTATATCACTTATTATAGTATCAACATCTATATATATGTCATTATTATATTTTTCAAAAATCTTACATACATTGTTATAATCTTCTATAGTGTCAACTGTAGTTCTAAGCTCCGGCATAGCAAATTCTTCTTTAACTTTAGGATTTTCTATTTTAAATTTATCCGGATTTCTGTAATGATACTGTGTAATATGTTCATGTTCAAATTTGTCTTTAGAATCATCATCAGCTATTTTTAATGCCTCATAATTTATAACTTCCACACCGCTGCCGTAAGGAAGTAAATCATAATGACTCAAATCAGCATTCTTTTCTATATGATAATCTATAATCATATCCAATGCTTTAATGCTAACCAAAGGATTATCACCTGTAGCACGAACAACTATATCAGCATTAAACTCTTCAGCAGCTTTTCTATATCTGTTAAGCACATCTTCTTCGCTTCCTATAAAATAACTGCATTTCAATTTATCAAATATATTTTTAAAAGCCTCATAAGATTTTTCTTCAGTAGCAACAACCACATCATCAGCTCTTTTAGAACTTCTTAATCTTTTAATAATAAGCTCAAGCATACTATCGCAATTAGCAATAGGTTTTAATGCTTTTTTAGGAAGTCTTGTAGAACCCAATCTTGAAGCTAGTATAATAACTATTTTTTTCATATTTTTCACAAACTCTTAACCAAATCATTAATCTTTATAATCTGAGCCCATAACTCTTCAACCTTACTCAAATCAAATATAGTGCCTGAATCTGAAGGACTTTTATCAGGATTAGGATGCACCTCCATAAATACGGCATCTATTCCCAAAGCAACAGCAGATTTCAATATAGCAGGTATAAACTCCCTAGCACCTCCTGACTGTCCATTATTAGCAGAAGGCATTTGAAGAGAATGGGTAGCATCATACATAACAGGAGCATAATTTTTCATTATCTCTAAGTTCTTCATATCAACTATCAAATTACCATACCCAAACATAGTGCCTCTTTCACATAAAAATAATCTGTTTTCATTGATAGCATCAGTACATTTATCAGCTATATATTTACAGTCATAACCGCTTATAAATTGTCCTTTTTTAACATTAACTGCTTTTCCTGTTTCGCATGCTGCTCTAAGCATATCAGTTTGCCTGCATAAAAAAGCTGGTATCTGTAAAAAATCAACATACTTAGCAGCTTCTTCAGCATCAGTAGGTACATGTATATCTGTTAAAGTGAGAAAATTAAACTCTTTAGCTACATTCTGAAGTATTTGAAGTCCCTCTTTCATTCCAAGACCTCTGAAAGATGAAAGAGATGTTCTGTTTGCCTTATCGAAACTTCCTTTAAAAACTAATTGTATATTTAATTTATCTTTTATTTCTTTTAATTTTTTTGCTATAGTCATTGTCATTTCTTCGCTTTCTATCACACAAGGACCGGCAACAAATATTAAATCTTTATTTTTATTAGTAATACCTTTATAATCAAAAATCATATTATATCCTTTTAAAATACAAAAATTATGTTTATATGATACTATATTAAAACTTAAAGTCAATCTGATTATTAATGATTATATGATGCATTCGCTACAGTATTTCTTAATATTACAGCTAGTTGTATATAGAATATTATAACAATATATGAATAAGTCTTAGTAATTTTTATTATACAATTATATATAAAATTTTAAATCCTTATCTCACCTGTTAAAAGCATTTGCATAATACCTTTCTTCTGCTCCTTTCTCAACTCTAACTGCTTTTTAAGATTCTCAATTTCATCATCTATAACTGAAAGAAAACCTGAAATTTTTTCCTGTTCTTTAATACTTATACATGGTACTTTTAAAGTAATTATATCCTTAGCATATATATGAGGCTGTGCTCCTCCCGTCTGCATATAATATATTAATTCTTGTATATAACTTAAATAATAAAATAAAAATTTGATATTATATTTTTTATTTTCAGTATATAAAACATTGCAGTCAGAAGCCCAGATTTTATCATTATGAAGCCAAACATAACCAGAATAAGCTCCTGATGCACTGATAGTTATGCAAGGAAAATCATGTGTATACTCGCTATGATAATATGCTGGAATTTTACCTCCTGCTATAACAGGAATATCTCCGGATAATATTTTATTTTTATTTATATTTTTTCCTTTTTCTATAAAAATAATATTTTTTTCAACTAAATCAGATATTTTTATTTCTTTCCACTCGTCAGTAAATCCGTTAAATCTAACTTTGCCACTTAACACTCTCTGCATCACGCCTTTCTTATACTGATCTTTTTTCTCTATTAAGTTATTAAAATTCTCTATCACATCATCACATAAAGACAAAATTTCTGATATTCTTTTTTGCTCTTCCAAAGGAGGTATAACACAATTATATTCTCTTATTAATTTTAAAGATACATTTTTTATAGTTGTACCTGTAGAATAGCTATGTATATAATTTTGAAATTTTGTACCGTCTAATAAATATTTAAAAAATTTTCTATCATTATTTGAATTTATATTCAAATAACATACGCTTTTTCCTAATACTACTTTTTCATCATTATATAATGCTGTACTTCCTATTGTACCATTAATAGATAAAAATATTGTAGTATCATTTAATATTTTTTTATATTTATTATATTCAGCTTCATCTACTTTTTTTGAATCATTTTTTAAAACTATTTTTCCATTAATTAAATTATTTCCATTTATGAAATAATATTCACCATCATCATTATATTTTGGTGTTCCATGCAATCCGTCCCCTATTATAGAACATATATTACTCAATTTGCATTCCTTCCAGCCTATCGGTAATTGTAATTTGTTACTGCTCATAATAAAAAACCTCGACAACTATAAAAAGTATAAACAATATGATAATTTATTCAAGTGATAAAAAATAATAAACTTGTTTCAAAATGTCATGAAGCTGTATATATTGTGATTTCATTGATTTAATATTTTAATTCTTTGATAAATTGTAATATATACTATAGAGTAAATCAATTTCTGATTATTACAAATTAAAAATATTATTATAATAGGTCAGTATTTCTGTCAATTAAATGATATGAAAAGGCTAACAGAATATAATATAATTACAGGAAAAACTCCTCAAAGTGAAAGATATATAATATACAAAAAATTTAAAACCGGAGAAATAAAAATACTTATAGTAAGTAAAGTTGCCAATTTATCTGTTAATTTGTAAGATGATAATGTTTTTAATACAAATTTTAGGAACTTTTGGTTAAAGATAAGAGGAAGCTAAAAGATTTGGAAGAGTTCTTCTTTTCAATAATAAACACAGATACAAAAGAATAATATTTTAATCATAAAAGATAATTATTTTTAAGATAAAAAGGATATTATCATGAATTATTATATAAATATTCATTTGAAGAATTAGAATTTAATAATTAAAAGTTTAGCTAATAAAAAATAATATATTATAGAGTTCTTATTCCCAATGCTGCCATTTCATCATAAACAGCTATAACATTATATTTAGATAGAACTATTTGATATTGTCCTGAATTGTAAAAAACACCTACCACACCTTCTATTTTTTCAATCTCAGCATCTTTAATTTGTTCCCTGTTTTTAACAATTAATCTCAATCTCGTAGCACAATAGCTAACTAATTCTATATTATCCTTACCTACTTCTGATATTATATCCTCTGCTATTTTTTTATAATCTAATTCCATAAAAAACCTCTTTATACTTTAATATCTTTTAGTAATTATATATATTTTTTATATATTTACAATAGACTAGTTTTAAAAGTACTTTACAAGATTATGTATAAAATTTAGTAATTTATTAACTATTATTTTAGTATATAAAAATGCAGTTCTTTACCTATCTACACCTGCCTGCACAAAATGTAGACTTAGTTTGTACCCATGCGAAAGCAAAAAAGTTGACTGTTACTAAGTACGAATTGTGCTTCGTATAAAAGCCGCAACTATAATTTAAAAATATTAATTAAAAAGTCATAAATTTAGTTTTAAAACAAGTATAATATATTTACTTAATCAACAAAATAGTATATAATCGGACTAAATCTAATATCGGAGTTTTAATTATGATTAAATTAATTGAAATGAAAGAAAATTTACAGAACAGAGATTTTTACAAACAATTATATGAATATTCTTTTCCTCCTGAAGAAAGATGGAATTTTGATATGACTTTGGAAAATAAAGATAATCATAATTATAAATTTTATTCTATATTAGATGATGATATTCCTATAGGCTTAACTATGCTTTGGGATTTGGAAGATTTCAATTACGGAGAATATTTAGCTATAGATAAAAATTTAAGAGGAAAAAAATACGGTTCTCAAGTGCTTACTAAAATACTAGATATGCTCAAAAGCAAATTAATAGTTATAGAAGTAGAACCTTATGATTTAAATGAAACAGCCAAAAAGCGTATAGAATGGTATAAAAGATTCGGACTTATACTTGCAGATTATAATTATGATATGCCTTGCATAGATGAAAATCAAGAAATATCAAGCATGAAAATGAAAATAATGACAAGCAGAAAATTGCAAGACAAAAATGAACATGACAATATAATAAAAATAATATATAATAAAGTATACAAACCTAGATTAGATGAATTAGATAAATGGAAATAAAACTAATTGAAAGTATTAACTATTCAAATTATAGCGAAGAAATTATAAGAGACTCTTTTAATGTACGGGAAAATTGGAGTTTAAAAGAGTCATTAAATAATCAAAAATTCAAAAAAAATCTTTATGAAATTAAAAAAGATGATATTCATATCGGCGTTTGTTTATGCTGGATATTAGAAGAATTTTTATATATAGAATATTTTGCAATAGAAAAAAAATATAGATCTTTAGGCTACGGCTCTTATGCATTAAAAGAATTAATGAAAATGTATAGCAATATAATAGTGGAGGTTGTACCTGAAAATACTAATGATTTAGCATATAGAAGAGTAAATTGGTATAGATCTCTAGGTTTTTATTTATATAATGATACATATCCATACCCTTATTTTCTTGACAATGGAGAAGTTTTATTTATAGATTTCAGATTAATGTCATCAAATGAACTCACAAGTTACGAATATAAAAAAATAGTTAATCTACTTCATAAGAATATATACAATTTATATTGATTTACTAAAATATTTATACTATCATATAGATATAATAATCACATTTTGAGGTATTGAATTATGAATGATAATAAATACTCGCAAAAAATAAAAGAATTAATAAAAGAAATGACTTTAGAAGAAAAGACATCTCTTTTAAGCGGTAAAGATTTTTGGTCTACAAAAGAAATAAGCAGATTAAAAATAGATTCCGTATACTTAACCGACGGACCTCATGGAGTTAGAAAACAAAGCACAGAATCAGGAGAATTAAGTTTGCAAAAATCTCTTTTATCAACCTGCTTTCCTACCGCCTGCTGCTCTGCCTGCTCATTCGATCCTAATATAATGTATGAAATGGGTGAAGCTATATCAAGAGAAGCAAAAGCAAATAAAGTTTCAGTGGTATTAGGACCGGGAGTAAATATTAAAAGATCTCCCCTTTGCGGAAGAAATTTTGAATATTTTTCAGAAGACCCATATCTAGCCGGAAAAATGGCATCAGGTTGGATAAACGGTTTAGAAGATAATGGAATACAAGCAAGCATTAAACATTTTGCTGCTAATAATCAGGAAACTTTAAGACTGATAATAGACAGTGTTGTTGATGAAAGGGCTTTAAGAGAAATATATTTATATGCCTTTGAAATAGCTATAAAAGAGGCTAAGCCTTCTACTGTTATGTGTTCTTATAATAGTGTTAATGGAACATTCGCATCAGAAAATAAATATTTGCTTACAGATATACTTAGAAATGAATGGGGATTTGATGGAATTGTTATTTCTGATTGGGGGGCTGTAAATGACAGAGTTGAAGCTCTAAAGGCTGGACTTGATTTACAAATGCCTTCAACTAATGGCGAAGATGATAAGAAAGTTTATAATGCTGTTAGAGAAACTATTATAGATGAAAAAACATTAGATAAAGCTGTAGAAAGACTTTTATATTTCTCTCTATATTCTATGGATAATATTTATGATAATTTTGATTATGATAGAGAAGAACATCATAATATAGCTAGAAAAATTGCAGAAAGCTCTATAGTATTATTAAAAAATGAGGACAAAATACTGCCTGCCAAAAAAGAGAGTAAAATTGCTGTAATAGGAGAATTCGCTCAAAAGCCTAGATATCAAGGTAATGGAAGTTCTCTTATAAATCCTTATAAACTAGACACTGCAGAAGAATATTTCAAAGAAAACAATATAGAATTCAATTATGCTAAAGGATATGATTCAAGCTCACCTAATATAGATAATACTTTAATAGAAGAAGCCGTAAATATATCAAAAGATAAAGATATTGTTATAATATTCGCAGGACTTATCAACTCTTATGAATCTGAAGGCTTTGACAGAAAACATCTAAATCTACCGGAAAATCATAATCATTTGATAGAAGAAATTTCAAAAGTAAATAAAAATATAGTTGTTGTACTTTCTATTGGTGCACCTGTTTTAATGCCTTGGATTGATAAAGTAAAAGGAGTGCTTAATTTATATTTAGCAGGAGAAGCTGCTGTAAGTGCCGCTTTCAATATAATATTTGGTATAGTTAATCCTAGTGGTAAATTAGCTGAAAGTTTTCCTTTAAGTTTGGAAGATAATCCAAGCTATAAATATTTTCCTGGAGGCAATAAAGCTGTTGAATACAGAGAATCAATATTCGTAGGTTACAGATATTATGATAAAGCACAGAAGGATGTTTTATTTCCATTCGGGTTTGGATTATCATACACAACTTTTGAATTCTCGAATTTAATTGTTTCAGATGCCAACACTATTGCAGGACTTGATAATATACATTTGGTTTTTGATATAAAAAATACAGGCGATGTATTCGGATGCGAGGTTGCTCAGATTTATATTTCTGCCCCTGAAAACAATGTATTTAAAGCACAAAAAGAATTAAAAGCCTTTATAAAAGTATTTTTAGAAGCGGGTGAAACTAAAACTATCATATTAAAATTAAACAAAAGAAGTTTCTCTTTCTATAATGAAGATACAAAACAATATGAAATAGAAAGCGGAATATATACTATATATGTAGGCAATTCATCAAGAAATTTATTATTAAGTAAAAGTATGGAAATAAACTCCATTAATTATTATCAGAAAAGAATTGAAAGCTATTTCAACTTTAAAGAAATAAATATTTCAGATAAGGAATTTCAGCAGCTTTTAGGAAGAAAATTAAAACCTATAAATATTAAAGCCTCTAAACCTTATCATCTTAATAATAATTTGAAAGATTTGCTCGATGAAGATATAGCAAAAGATTTTTATAATAAACTCTTATCAGGACTTAATGATATATTTAAAGATGATAAAACAGATACTAAAAAGATGTTTGAAAGTATGATACTTGAAACTCCTCTTCGCTCACTTCCTACTATGAGTGCTGGAATCATTACAAGAAACGATGTTGAAAATTTAATAAATACTTTAAATAAATAATCAATAAAAAAGCGGCAGAATTAATAGTAATATCTGCCGCTTCTATTTTAACTCAATGATTAATCATCAAATTTCTGTCCCATTATCTGACCATTACCTGTTACCATAAGCTCCATCATATTATTTAATTTTAATTTATAATTTCCCCACTCTTTTTCTGCATCAATAATAGCAGCCTGCGGATATGCATTTCTCACAGCTTGTACAACTGCAGTAGGAAAAGCGGCATCAGGTATAGGAGCATATTCGCTATCTATATTTTCCCAATCTCCATTAGCCAAGAAGTCTATAGATACTCCATTAGACAAATTTACATCAAATTTTCTTCCGTCTCTTTCAACTTTCCAAATTTGAACACCCGGAAATACTCTTTGTATAAATGCAGTAGCTTGCTGAGGCAATGCTGAAGGCGGAACTACCATATCAGCAAAAAGACTAGAAGCCGAAAAAATAAATAATGATGCTAAAAATATAAATAATTTTTTCATGATTTACTCTCCTTAATATCTTAAATTAATTTATAATTTTTTATATTTTTTATAATGTTATAATAATATGGGTAGAAGATCAACTCCTACCCGCAACAAACAAACTTAAACTAACAAATATTAGATAATTGTACCGCTTTTAACTATTGTATTTTTAGGAATTATTACAATACCATCTCTAATACAATAGAATTCACTATCCTGATGCTGTATTTTCTTTTTATTTGTAATAACAACATCATTTCCTATTCTTACATTCTTGTCTATAATGACATTTTTAAGAGTGCATTTTTTACCAATACCTATTTTAGGAATATGCTTAACATTTAGTCTTTCAATATCATCGCTATCCTCATAATAGTCGCTTCCCATCATAACTACCCTTTCTAATGTAGAACCGCTCTGAACTACAGAACGAACACCTATAACGCATTCTTTTATAGTAGCATTCTCTATCCTGCATCCGTCTGCTATAATACTAGATGTTACAGCAGCCTTTTCAACTTTAGAAGGAGACAAGTAACGAACATGTGTATATATAGGAGCCTTTTCATCATAAAAATCAAAAGGAGGATTCTTACTTCCGAAAGATATATTAGCTTCAAAATAAGCCTTAATAGTTCCTACATCTTCCCAATAACCTTGAAAAGCATAACTGAATACTTTATATTTTTTTATAGCTTCAGGAATAATGTCTTTTCCGAAATCTATCATAGATACATCTGCTAAAATCTCTTTGAGTACATTTCTTCTAAATACATAAATACCCATAGAAGCCAAGTATTCTTTTTTAGGATTTTCTATATTAAACATTTTCTTTTGATCTTCACTTAATTTTAAAGTATTAAGTACATCATCTTCTTTTGGCTTTTCATGGAAGTTAGTAATCTGACCTCTTTTATTGACAAGCATAACGCCGAAACCTTTAGCATCTTCTCTAACAACAGGTACAGTACCAACAACTATATCCGCACCTGTTTCAAGCATATGCTGAAGCATTACATTATAATTCATACGATATACTTGATCTCCTGAAAGTATTACAACATTATTAATAAATTCATTGTCAAAATGCTCTAAATTCTTTCTAACCGCATCAGCAGTTCCCTGATACCAATCTATATTAGTATCTGTTTGTTCAGCTGCAAGTATGCTTACATGACCGCCAGAAAAGTTATCAAATCTATAAGCATTATATATATGATTATTCAAAGATGCACTATTAAATTGTGTTATAACATATATATTTCTAAACCCGCTGTTTATACAATTAGATACAGGTATATCTATCATTCTATATTGACCACCCAAAGATACAGCAGGTTTAGAACGAGCTTTTACCAAAGGATAAAGCCTTGTTCCTCTGCCGCCTCCAAGTATCAAAGCAACCGTATTAAATGATCTCATAAAAAACTCCAGTGATTTTTTGTTATACTAAATAATTCATATAATATAAGTATAGTAAAAAAATTATGACTTTTCAAGGATTATTAATCATATATTACAATACATTAAAATGTTTTAAAGCATTATAAATACCATTATTATCTACATCATCAGTGATATAATCTGCAGCCAATTTAACTTCCTCATTGGCATTTCCCATAGCAACACCTATAGCAGCATGTTCTATCATAGTAATATCATTGCCGCCGTCACCGAAAGCCATAGTTTCAGATAAGTCTATACTGTAATATTCTATTATCTTGTCTATGCCTATATGCTTGCCTCCGCCTTTTGTATTTACATCGGCAAAGTAAGGATGCCATCTGCTGGATTCGCAATTTTTAAATATTTTACTCATTAATTCTTTTTCTTTTTTATCATCTACAAATAAATTTATCTGCAAAATATTATCTGCATTTTCTTCTAAAAAATCATAATAGTTATCAATTGCTGGTATAGGAAGATTGATAGACTCAGAAACTTTTTTAACTTTATCTGTAACATAATTAATATATATACCGCTATTCATCATTACAGAACATGGAAATTGTTCTTTATTCTTTAAATAATCTATCAATGAATATATTTCTTCTTTAGCTATTGAGTGTCTGTAAATGGACTTATCTCCTACATAACAGTCAAAACCATTTGCTGTTATATATCCGTCAAACTCTAAATCATCTAAATTGTTTATATGATTTTTTATTCTTCCTGTAGCGATAAAAACCTTAATACCTTTTTCTTTTAAAAGTCTTATAGCCTCTTTAGAAGAATCTGAAACCTTATGAGTATTAAAACTAACCAAAGTACCGTCTATATCAAAAAATACAGCCTTAACCATATAGAAATCCTTAATTTATAATTAATCTAATATATTAAAATGTTTTAAAGCCTTATATACTCCGTCATTATCAACATCATCAGTAATATAATCCGCTATATTTTTTACATTTTCATTGGCATTTCCCATAGCAACACCTATGGCAGCATGCTTAATCATGCTTATATCATTGCCCCCATCTCCTATAGCCATAGTTTCAGATAAATCTATACCATAATATTCTATTATCTTATCTATGCCAACTTCTTTACCTGCATATTTTGAATTAACATCAGCAAATGAAAAATGCCATCTGCTTGATTTAGAATTTTTTAATATATTATCCATTAAATATTTTTCTTTATCCTCATCTACAAAAATATTAAGCTGAAGAATACTTTCATAATTATTTGCTATGTAATTATTAAAATCTATAAAATCAGGGACTTTAACATTTGCCATATTATAAAGATGAGAAATAGCATCACCCTTATAATTAATATACAAATTATCACTTGTTATGACAGTACAAGGAAACTTATCTTTATTAAGATAATCAACCAAAGAAAATAGATCATTTTTATCTAAAGAAGCTTTATATATTTCCTTATAGCTTCCATTATCATTTACAAAACAGCTTCCGCCGTTTATTGTTATATAGCCGTCAAATTCCAAACCATCTAAATTATCTATCTGAAATAAAGCCCTTCCGCTTGCTATAAAAACCTTTATCCCTTTTTCTTTTAAAATTTTAATAGCTTCTTTGGAATAATTAGAAATTTTATGCGTATTGAAACTAACCAAAGTACCATCTATATCAAAAAATACTGCCTTTATCATCTGTTAGTACCATCTTTTATTTTATAAATTTGAAATCTGCTAAGAATTAAACAATAATACGATTATTATTTATTAGATGCAGCTTGTTTTTTAATAAATAAAAGACCTAAACAATTTTAGGTCTTTTATTATAAAGATTAATTAAGATATATTATTCAATGCCCCTAAAACAGCATCTGCAAATTCTTTTGAAGAAGCAGGACCATTCGCTGTTATAATATTTCCTGAAACAACAACATTATCCTTCAAAACATTGGCATTACCATGTCTTACATGCGATTCATCAGCGGATAAACAAGTAACATTAATTCCTTCTAGTATCTTAGCATTAGCCATCATTACAATACCGCTTCCTATACCAGCAACTATCTTTTGATTATCCAAAAATAACTTAGCAAGTCCCTGAGTACGCCAATCGTCCCATAAAGTTATGCTTCCTATTCCTCCTATAAATACAACAGCATCAAATTCAATGGCATCAACCTCACTGAATAGTAAATCAATATTAGCCATACCGCCTAATTTACCCTGAGCTGTACCTATAAATGTAGAGGATACTTGTGTTTTATAACCAGCCGCCTCAAAAATTTTTTTGCTCTCAAAATATTCTTCATCTTGAAAATTCTGGGCAGACATAACATACAATATTTTATTAGTTTTTCCCATTAACCATCTCTCCAATATTTATTCAAATCATTATAAACCGCAATTTATGTCATAACTATTCTTATTCAAAATGGCAAGTTCATAAGCCTTAACATATTCTTTAGCACTTTTCTCCCAAGAATTATCTATTTTCATAGCCCTTTTCTGCATAGCAGTAAATCTATCTCTATGATCATAATAAACACTTACAGCCCAGCCTATAGTATTATATAATGCTGAGGGGTTAGAATCATAGAATTTAAATCCTGTACCTTCTCCTGTTTCCTCATTATAGTTTTCAACAGTATCTTCAAGACCTCCTGTAGCATGAACTATAGGTAAAGTGCCGTATCTTAAAGAGTACATTTGATTAAGTCCGCAAGGCTCAAATAAAGAAGGCATTACAAACAAATCGCATCCTGCCTCTATCAAATGTGATAATTCATTGCTGTAACCTATATAAGAACCAACTCTTCCAGGATATCTCTTAGGTATATCTCCAAAGAAACTTTCAAGACCTTTATCTCCTGTACCAAGTATACAAAACTGAACTTTCATATTATTGACTAAAGAATCTATTATAGAAGCTATAAAATGATATCCTTTCTGATCAACAAATCTTCCTATTGCCCCTATCAAAACAACATCATCATCTTCCTCAAGTAAAAATCTTTTCTGAAGTTCTTTTTTACATACCTTTTTACCTTCCATCTTATCTGCAGAAAAATTTTCAGGTATAAATTTATCTTTTTCAGGAGACCAAACATTTTCATCAATACCATTAAGTATTCCAAAAAAACTTGTTGTCTTATTCTGTAAATAAGGCGCCATACCATGACCTCCATAAGGAGATGCAATTTCTCTTGCATAAGTAGGACTTACAGTAGTAACTACATCAGAAAAGAATATTCCGCCTTTAAGCAAATTTATATTACCATGATCCTCAAAAGTATCAGGGCTAAAATTATTCCATCCTAAACCTAAATAATCATAAGTTGTAGCAGCATTATATATACCTTGATAATTTGCATTATGTATAGTAAGCATACTAGCAGCATGTCCTATTATATCATTCCAGTGCCAAGTTTTTATATATGCGGAAATAGCAGCTGTCTGCCAATCATTAGCATGAACCACATCTACATTTAACTGCAAATCCTTACATAATTGTAAAGCAGCACGGGAAAAGAATCCGAATCTCCAAGCATTATCCTGATAATCATTGAAAGAAGCATCATGATAAAGCCCTTCTCTGCTGAAAAAATTATGATGCTCTATGAAATAAAAATCTATCCCATCTTTTACGGTCTTAAATACCGAACACCATTCTTCGCCATTACCCATCCATACTCCCATAGTAGGAAGAACATTCTCTAAATAACAGTCTTGAAAATTAATATCTCTATATTTAGGAAGCACTACAAAAGCTTCTACATCTAGTTTCTTTAAATAAATAGGCAAAGCACCAACAACATCAGCAAGTCCGCCTGTTTTTATAAATGGTGTTGCTTCAGAAGATGCTATCATAACTTTTATTTTTGACATATAAAACTCCTAAAAACTAGAATATATTTTTAAATATATAACTTTATTTAAAAACTTCAAGCGAAATTATGAATTTAGAATATTATTTAATAAAAAAGTTTAATATAATAGAAAAATTCTATTACATATAATTTTTTTTATAAATTAAATACTAATCTCTAATATTTCTAAAACTTTATCTCCGGCAGGTACTTTTATAGTTACAACATCGCCGACTTTCTTAGATAATAATCCTTTAGCAATAGGAGTTACTATAGTTATTTCATTTTTGCTCATATCTGCTTCTAATTCGCCCACTATTCTATATTCAAAAACCGCATTTCTAGTTTTATCTTTAACTTTTACCTTTTTCCCAAAAGTTACAGTGTCTTTATCTAAATTAGCAGGATCTATTATTTCACAGCCTGCCAAATCACTTTCCAACTTTGATATTTGAGCATTCAATAATCCCTGCCTTTCTTTAGCAGCATGATACTCAGCATTTTCTTTTAAATCGCCTTTTTCTCTAGCCTCTGCAATAATAGCAGGCAATGTTTCAAACTCAGCCTTTAATTCAGCAAGTTTAGATTTAGCTTTATCATATCCTTCTTTTGTTATCGGTTTAGCCATTTTCAATATCCTTAAAATTAGTAATTTTGATATTATAAACTATTTTCAAAATATTTACAAACAAAAAAGACTAATGATTAATATTAAAATAAGATAATTTATATATTGTTAAATTCATGTCTCCAATAGCTTTAAAAGAATATTCATCAGGATAATATCGGCTAGAAAATACCATCTCACCTTCATTTATAAATATCTCTATAGCAGAAGTATCTATCAATATTCTTAAATTTTCTAACTTTTCTAAATCAGCACTTCTTTTATATCTTCCTCCGCCTATTTTCCTTCCTATATCATTTACAAACTCTAATATAAATTTATTATCTCTATATTTAATAGAAACACCTTCTGAAATTAATAATTCAAAATTATCAGAACTTTTTATATTATCAATTAAAACTTCATAAGAGCTAATATCTTTAGAAATTAAATTATCAGATAATGAATCATAATAACATTTATTTTCAAATATTTTTTTCTCTCTTAATTTATCCAAACTTCTATGAGGTTTTTGATAAAGTTTTCCATCTTTAAAACTTAACTCTCTAGCTACAGTAAGACAATGCTGCCAGCCGTATTGAACAGTTAAATTTTTATGATAATCTTCTGTATCAGGAACTCCCATCCAGCCTATAATAACTCTATTTCCATTCTCATCTAAAAATGTCTGCGGAGCATAAAAGTCAAATCCTCTGTCAAGAACTGTAAAATCATTAACCTCTATATATTCTTTATTTTTATAATCATCATTAATTAAAAAATATCCGGAAAGATATATATTTTCGTATACGCTTTCAATTTGTTTCACACCTTGAGGACATGTTATTAAAATATTCTGTCCGTCTAAATTAAATAAGTCAGGACATTCCCACATATATCCGAATCTATATTCAGACCTTACAGTACTTGTATGCTTCCAATTAATTTTATCTTCAGACTTAAATATTAATACTTCTCCAATATCATTATTTCTATCTATGCCATACTTTCTGGCTCCCTGAACCATATAATAAGAATCATCTTCTTTCCATACTTTAGGATCTCTTATATGATTAGTTATATCTTTAGGATAATCTTTCATTTCCATTAAACATTCTTTTTCAGAGAAGTTAATACCATCTTCGGAGACAGTAAGCATGGTATTAGCCTCTCTTCCGCTTTCTATGTAATCATGCCTGCCTAAAAGTTTTACATTTCCTGTATAATAAACATATAACTTATTATCTTCTATAAGTGCAGAACCTGAATACACACCATGACAATCATATTTTTCATCAGGATATATAGCAGCTCCAGCATATTTATAATTTATTAAGTCTCTACTTATATAATGCCCCCAAAATTTCAATCCGCCTTCAACATCAAACGGAGAATACTGAAAAAATATATGATACTCTCCTTTAAAGTATGATAAAGCATTTGGATCATTGAGCCAGCCTACAGGAGGCATTAAATGAAACTTTAATCTCCATTTATTGTTATTATCATTAAAATATTCAATTTCTTTTCGTTTTATCGCTTCTTCAAAAACTTTACTAACCAACCTCATTTCATTTCCCTTATGTAATAATACTTAATATCATGTATAAAAAATATATACATGATATTAAGTAAATAAATTATTTTATTGGATTTATGTAGAATTATTTTGTAAGTGTCTATTTTAATTTTTACTCATCATCTTCCTGCATATACTCATCAGGAACCCCAAAAAACCAAGTAATAGTAAAAGATAAAACCACAGTAATTAAAGCAACAGCAGCATAACTAGCTAACTGCTTTCCATCATAAATATAAAGCAATGCACCTGGTATTCCTGTAACTCCATTAGCAGTAGCCTGTAAATTTAATAATCTTGCTATTAATCCTGTTATACCAGCAGCAATAGCACCGCAAACCATAGGTTTTATTCCATATCTTATATTTATACCAAATATGGCAGGCTCTGTTATGCCAAGCCAAGCTGATAAGGCAGCACCATATCCCATAGCTTTTATGCTTTTTCTTCTAGTTTTTAATGTAACAGCTAAACAAGCAGCACCTGCAGCTAAATTAGCAACGGATAAAAGAGGATTAATAGGGTTTAAAGAAGTAGCAGCAAGCAATGATATTTCTACCAAATTCATTATATGATGTACTCCTGTTACAACTATAAATATTATTCCAAACCCTATTATAAATCCTCCTATTCCAAAAGGTAACGATAAAGAAAAATTTATAGCTATCAATATCCATTGTTCGACTATATGGAAAATCGGTCCTATCACAGCTAAAGATAATAATAACATTATAAGTAATGTTAAAAATGGTGTTGCTAGTATGTCTATTATATTTGGTATTACTTTTCTTAAATTCAATTCTATTTTAGAGCCTATAATACCAGAAATAAGTGCAGGAAGTACGCTTCCTTGATATCCCACTATAGGTATAAATCCGAATAACATTATAGGCTTAACTCCGCTGTCAGGATTGGCTACCAAATAAGCATTAGGTAAAGCAGGTGAAACAAGCATTAAGCCTAATAATATACCTAATATAGGAGAGCCTCCAAAAACTCTGAATGTTGACCAGCATACCAAAGCAGGCAAAAATGCAAATGTAGTTTCTGTAAGAACAGTCATTAATGTCATAATAGAAACAGGTATATTAGATACTTTTAAATTAAATAGTCCCAAAAAACTGTCATTAATTAAAGCACCTTTAAAACCTAAAAATAAACCTGTGGCAATCATAGCAGGCATTATTGGTACAAATACATCGCCAAATATACGAATAAACTTTCTAAAATTATTTTTCTCTCCCACTTTTTTAGTTTCTTCTGTATCTTGATTTGCGGCACCTGTAACACCCAAATTAATAATTTCAGCATAAACTTTATTTACAACTCCCGTACCTAATATTATCTGATATTGACCAGAATTGAAAAATACACCTTTAATGCCTTCTATCTTCTGAACTTCTGAGTCCTTTATACTCTCCCTATTTTTTACTATTAATCTTAATCTAGTAGCACAGAAAGTTGCAGAAATAATATTATCTTTATTAACTACTCTAATAATTTCTTCAGCAGTTTTTTTATAATTGATAGCCATAATAAAAATCCTATTGAAATTTCTTTATATGTAACCGGTTACATTATATATTATAACAATATTTTTATATTTGTCAAGCATTATATATTTTTTTATAAAATAATTATATAAATTTGTATTTTGATATAAAAAGTATATAATTTATTAATGTACTTATTTCAGAAGTACTTAACATAGAATATGTATAAAATTTTAGTAATTTATTAATTATAAAAACAATATTTTATATGTTGTACAAACTATTATTTTAATATATAAATACATAGTTCTTGCTTTCCAACACCCGATGTAGGTACTATTCGAGATGTATACTCTTAGCTACACATATTGTTGTGAAAGCATAACAAAAAAGCGGACTATTTACTTTAAATAACTAGTCAACACAGTTATAAATAAAATTAATTTTGGAACAACTCTAATATCAGGGTAGTAAAAATGGGCACAAATAAAAAAATTACAATGAAAGAGATAGCTGAAATAGCAGGTGTTACGAAAACAACAATATCCAGATACTTTAATGGAGGATATATAAAAGAAGAAACCAAAAAAAGAATCAAAGAAATAATATCTGAATATGATTATGAGCCAAATACATTTGCAAGATTAAAAGCAAAAAAAAGTCATATTATAGGAATAATAGTACCAGCTTTAGACTCTACGGTTGGAGCAAGAGTATTAACAGGGATAGAGAAAACGCTTAGAGAAAAACATTATATGCCTATAATAATGAATACAAATCATCAGCATAAATTAGAACTGCAGTATATAGAAAAATTGAAAAGATTAAATGTTGATGGTATAGTATTGAGTGCTACATATATAACAGAAGAACATAAAAACATATTAAAAAAATCAGATATACCAATAGTAATTTACGGACAAGAATGCAGTGAGGTTATAAGCATAGTCAATGATGATTATAATGCTGGTATAGACATAGGAAAATACATAGGGAGTAAAAATCATAAAAATATAGGATTTATAACAGTTGATGAAAATGATATTGCTGTAGGGATAACAAGAAGAAATGGAGTATTAGATGGATTAAAAAAATACGGCATAGAAAATATAAGAATAGAAGCAGCAGACTTTTCTTATGAGAAAGCAAAAATAGCTGCCGAAAAATTATTAAAAAATAGAGATATTGATGCTATAATATGTTCAACTGACAGACAGGCATTGGGTGTATATAAAGTATTAAAAGAAATGGGATTAAAAATTCCAGATGATGTATCTGTAATATCTTTCGGAGGATATGATATTGATGAAATAATAGAGCCGGAACTTTCAACAATAAAATTTGATTCTTTTAATGCGGGAGTATGCACAGCAAATACATTAATAGATTTAATTAATAATATAAAAGTAAAAGAAGTTATATATGTAAATTATGAATTTTTAGAAAGAAAAAGTGTAAGATAAAATAAAAAACAACCGACTAGAAAAATTATAGCCAGTTGTTTTTTAATTTTTAAAAAGTATTTTCAAATAATCAATTACAATCAATATCTATATAATCACCCAATTTGAAATGATTATTAAAGTCAGCATATTTATCTAAAGTTTTTCTCTTTATAAACTTTCCATATCCTTTACTGCCTAAAAACTTATTATCTTTAAATACTATTTTTCCTCTTGATATAACAGTATCCACAGAACATAAAAGCTCCATTCCTTCATAAGCAGTATAATCACAAGCACCATGCATATTTGATTTTGTAATAACTGATTTTTTATTAGGATCTATTATAGTAATATCAGCATCAGCATTTGGGATAATAGCGCCTTTCTCTGGATAAAGCCCGTATATCAAAGCTGGATTATAGCATAAAGTTTCAACGAATTTATTAATTGTTATTCTTCCTTTCATAACTCCTTCAGAGAACATTAAAGGATATCTCTCCTCTACTCCGCCTGCTCCATTAGGGCATTTAGTAAAATTATCTTTTCCTTTAACCTTATCAGTTTCATAATTAAAAGGACAATGATCTGTTGCTATAACCTGAATATGACCTTCGGCAATAGCTTTCCATAATCTTTCGCTGTCCTCTTTTTTTCTTAAAGGAGGAGACATAACAAATTTAAGTCCGTCTTCTCTGTCATACTCTTTGTCTGTCAAAACTAAATATTGAGGGCAAGTTTCAGAGAAAATATTTTTGTGACCTAAAGCCCTCGCATTAACTATCTCATCAACACTCTTTCCTGCAGAAGTATGCACTATATATACAGGAGCATTTCCAGCTATGACAGATAAATGTATAATTCTATTAACTGCCTCAGCTTCAGCTTCAGGAGGTCTGCTTATAGGGTGATAATGTGAAGAAGTTTTACCCTCTTCAATAAATTTCTTTTTTAAATATTCTATAACATAATGATTTTCAGCATGAAAAGCAGAAACAGCATTAAGCTCTTTCATCTTCTTTAATACACGCACAACATTATCATCTTCTATTTTATAGTTATAAGTTAAATAAAGTTTTGTACTTTGCAAACCTTCTTCTTTAGCTAATACTTTAAGACCTTTAAGCACATCTTCATCAACATGCTGTAGAACTCCATGAAAACTGTAATCAATAACAGCCTTATTATCAGCAAGAGTATGATAATATTCTAATTGATGAAATACATCGCAGCCTTTAGGTCCAAACCCCATATGATCAACTATAGTAGTAGTACCTCCGCAAGCAGCAGCGATAGTACCTGTATAGAAATCATCAACCGCTCTCCCTATACCAACATCTATATCCATATGAGTATGAACATCAATACCTCCCGGCATTACATATTTATCCGAAGCATCAATAATCTCTGCATCTTCGCATTTTAAATCAGCACCTATTTTAGAAATTTTTTCACCCTCTATTAATACATCAGCTTTATAAGTTTCTGAAGCATTAACTACAGTACCATTTTTTATAATAATTTTTTTCATATTATAGTCCTATAATTATAACTTTTATTTATTATTTATACATAAAAAATTTAATCACAAAAAGTATCTGACAAAAACTATATTTATTATCAGAAGCATATAATTTTTTATTATAGGTCTTCTATTTCTTTTATAGTTAAACCCGTTATTTTTCTTATATCTTCAATACTCATATTCATATTTTTTAGGTTTAATGCTATAGTTTTTGTCTTATTTATTTCTCCTTGTTCTATACCTTTCTCTATACCTTTCTGAAAACCTATTTCTATACCTTCTTTTCTTCCTTCTGCTCTCTCATACTGTAGCATAGCAGCCTGTCCGTAAAGAAAAGTATCTCTTTCATTATAAGCTGACATCTCTTTTTCATCGGCTACAAATCTTTTATATTTATCTATTACTTTAGACATGATACCGTTACCTCCTACTAACTTATCAATATCTTTCTCCAAATCTTTGGTAGTAAAAAAATCAATCCAAGATAAAAGTTTATTTCTATTATATTCATCTATACTAGTATTTTTTAATATTTCTGCAAATCTTTTAATTTCTATAAAATGTATCTGAAAATCATCAAGTCTAAGACTAGGATTATGAATATCAGCAAATGTTAAACATTTATGCTCTCTTTTTATATCAGTCTCGCTTCCCATATCCAAATTGAAATTAATAAAACTAATACTAATCATCTGGCTTATACCAATATATAAATCACTTTCTTTTAATTCAGAAGCTATATTTTTTGCAATATAATACAATATTCTTTTTATAAAATTGTTATTTCCAACTAACTGTACTTCAATGAGTATCTTTTTACCATCTTTGGTTTTTGCTTTAACATCCAATATTGATTCTTTTAAATTCTCATTTTCTGCTAAATTGTAAGGATTGATTATTTCAAGATTACTCACAGATTCAAAACCAACATCATTTAAAACAGCATTAACAATATTTTCTAATATATCTTCATCGCCTTCAGTACCGATTAGATATCGTACAAATAAATCATTAAGTCTGTTAATCTCTTTCATAAATTAATTATACTAAAAATTTCATTAATATCAATTTATAAAACAAAAAAACTATATCATTGACAGGAAATAATTTTCAATTTATAATCAATTATATGCAGTACGCATGGAGGGGTATATATGAAAAAAGTATTTATTATATTATTCTTGTTTAATATTCTTTTGTATTCTAAGACTTTAGATGAATCGTTGTTTTCCGCTGTAGAAAATAATAATATAAAAAAAGTTAAATCATATTTAGAGCAAGGTGCAAACTGTAATGCATTAGATTCTTATGATAGAACAGCTTTAATAAATGCTTCTGTAAGAGGATATGATGATATAGCAAAATTACTTATAGAAGAAGGTACTGATGTCAATATTAAAGATAATGCAGGTGCTACAGCATTAATGTATACTGCTAGAAATACAAATTATGAAATGGTTGAATTTTTATTAAAAAATGGTGCTGATGTAAATATTAGAGATACATCAGGAGAAACTGCATTATATTATAGTATTGAGCATAATAGTAGCGGACAAGAAAATGAAACAGAAAATGCTATAAAAATACTTAATTTATTAATAAAGTACGGTGCTGATGTAAATACCAAAAACGATGAAGGAGCATCTCTTCTTGATGCATCCTATAGGATTTCAGAATCTTTTGATAAAAATAAAGAAATGTTTAAAATATTAGTTGAAAATGGTTTTGATTTAGAGTCAAGAATAAAGACGGGTAGTTCTGATTATGATTATACTCCTTTAATGATTGCTGTTTATAAAGAAGACTATGATATGGTTAAATATTTGCTTGATAAAGGTGCCAATCCTAATACAGCAAATAATGAAAACAAAACCGCTTTAATGATTGCTAATGATGATGGAAAATTTGATATTTCAAAATTACTTATACAACAAGGTGCAAATATAAACACACAAGATGAACACGGTCTTACAGCATTAATGAACGCTGCTATGATAGGAGACTATGAAATGGTTAAATTTTTATTAGAAAATGGTGCCAATATAAATACTAAAGACAATGATGGAAACACTGTATTATATTATAATATTCGCTATGATCATTACGAAAAAGAAGAAATGCTAGAAAATGCTAAAAAAATATTTAATTTATTAATAAAATACGGTGCTGATGTAAATACTAAAGACAATGATGGAGCATCACTTCTTGATAAATCTTATAGACCTTCAACAGCATTGGCACAAAATAGAGAAATGTTTAAAGTATTAGTAGAAAATGGTTTTGACTTAGAATCAAGAATAAAGGCTGGGGAGCATTATCCTCCTGATTATGATTATACTCCTTTAATGATAGCAGCTTTAAGAAATGACTATGATATGGTTAAATTTTTAGTTGAAAAAGGTGCTGATGTAAATGCCAAAACACATTCTGAATATAGCTCAGTAGTAACTCCCCTATTACTCTCATTAGATTATGAACATATTGAATCTAGATATGATGAAAATTCATCTGTTGCAGAATTTTTAATAAATAATGGTGCTGATATAAATGTAAAAAATAATCATGGAGAGACACCTTTAATGTATGCTTCCAAACTTCATAATATAAAAGTGGTAGAACTTCTAATACAAAAAGGTGCTGATATAAATGCTTTCAATAATTATGGAAATACAGCCTTAATATATGGTGTAAATAATTTAGAAACAGTAAAATTATTAGTGGAAAATGGTGCAGATGTAAACTTTTATAAAGGAGGAAGTACTGCTTTAATATCAGCATGTGACTATAGTCCTGAAAGAAATATAGATGTAATAAAATATTTAGTTTCAAAAAAAGCCAATATAAATGCACAAGATAATGAAGGAGACACAGCTTTAAATAAAACTCTTGATACTTCAGATGAAGGCAGTATTGACATACTAGACTTTGAAATAGCTAATTTTTTAATAGATCAAGGTGCTGATGTAAACATAAAGAATAAACGAGAATATACTCCTTTGATATATCTTGGTATGGGTGAAGGTAATTTTAATAATAAAAGTTTTCAGGAATATCGTATAAAATTAGCTCAAGTTTTATTAGAAAAAGGTGCAGATATTAATGCTCAAGATTATAATGGATACACTTCTTTAATTTGGGCTTGTGCATCATCAGGATCAAGGTTTGCTGAACCATATGTTAAATTTCTAGTAGAAAAAGGAGCTGATGTAAATATAGAAGATGACCATGGAGATACTGCTTTAGATATGGCAGAGAATCTTAAACTTAGAAAAATTGCAGGTATTCTAAAAAAAGCTCAAAGAAATAGAAACTAAATTTTGATGATTAAACTTGTAACTTTATGGTTAATTTAGTATAATAAAGTTATGAGAAATATTAATGTTTTAAATGACTATTTTATACGCTATTTATTTTTGCATGCAGTTAATTAAAATATAGATTTAAATTTCATTAATTTTGCAGTATTTAGATGTTTAAACTTTGAAACTTTTGAGAAAATAGAAATAATTAATTCTTTGCCAAATGCGGACAGATGTCGCAGTCGCCTTAACATATCAGCAAACTATGATGAAAAAGAATAAATAGCACAAAAGATATAAAAGCAACAACATAAACAGGTATAACCATCTTAATAGAAATAAAATCTATAGAAAGTGAAGAGATATAATAAATATTCTTGAAAAATAGTATATTGTATAAAAAATTTAATCTATTTTTGAAAAAGTTTATCACTAAAAATACTACAAAATTATTATTTTTTAGTATACTTTATTATCTTTCCATTACCAGATGCTTCGCAAGAGGAAGAATCATTAAAAGTTAAATTTATGCTTCCTATTCCAGATCCTATAAACCCCACACTAAATAATTCTCTTTCATCATTGCCGTCCCAACCGAGAACCAAAGTTCTTGCTCCAATTTCATCAGAATAAACTTCTCCATTAGAAGTTACTACAAAAGTTTTAAAATCAGCATTAAGATCACTAGTTTCCCAAGTACCAACTAATTCTGAAAGTTTAAAAGTTTTAGGATTTTGATTAGCATTGCAGCTGACAAAAATCAAAGAAACTGAAAATAATAATACAATTAAATTTTTTCTTGATTTAAACATAAAATCTCCATTTTTTAATAAATATATTTTATTAGTTTAATATAATACAATATTTATTTCAAATAAAAAATATTATTATTGTTTTTTAATAATCTTGATCCATCATTAAAGCATCTTGCATGTAAATCTATAATAGCAAATATTATTTAAATATAAGAGTAATTTAATATATTGACTTTTTTTATATTTTTATATAATCTACTTCAATGATTAAATACTATATTTTTTTAACAATAATGATAGCAGTAAATACACTATACCCTATAGTTATAGTAGAAGAAAAAGTGAATAAGAAAAGCATGTATCTATGGCAGAATTTAGAGTATACTCTAATATATACAGGAGATGCAGATAAATTTAAAGCAGAGGGTATAAATACAAATGCCATAAGCGATTTTGAAGTTCTTAATGAAAGAGTGGAAATAGAAACTATACATAAAGATAATGAAATCCCAACTATGAATTATAAAATAATATACACTATGAAGCCTTTAAGAAATGGAAAATTGAAAATACCTGAGTTGGAAGCTAGATATTATAATGTAGAAAGAGGAAATAGTTTAGTACCTAAAGAGCAGATGATAAATGAATATAATATAAGAGTATTCAGTTCATGGTTCTTATTAATAATGATAGGACAATGGGTTGTAATAATTCTTATAGCACTTTTAATTTATAAGTTTATAAGAGATCAGTATAAATTAAATAAAAAAAACTTTGAAAATAAAAAAAATCATAATCAAAATATATAATAGAACTATGAGGGATAATATATGACAGATAATTTAAATAACAGCGAAAATGGTATAAGTAATGAAGTAGCTAATGCCAGCAGGGATTTACAGGCCATATCGGAAGCCTCTAAAATGGCCCTTGATGTAGTAAATGCTATAAAAAATGAAATAAAAAAAGTAATAATCGGTCAGGAAAACATGCTCGATAAACTTCTATTAGGAATTATATGCGATGGGCATGTATTATTAGAAGGAGTACCCGGACTTGCAAAAACATTAACTGTAAAATCATTGGCAAGTACAATAGATGCAAGCTATAAAAGAATACAGTTTACACCGGATTTGCTTCCTGCAGATATAGTAGGTACTGAAATTTATGATATAAAAAATTCAGTATTTCTTCCTAAACAAGGACCTATATTTTCTAATATAATATTAGCAGATGAAATAAACCGTTCGCCTGCTAAAGTACAGTCAGCACTTTTAGAGGCTATGGGAGAACATCAGGTTACTATAGGAGATAAAACATATAAACTTCCTGATGTATTTTTGGTATTGGCAACTCAGAACCCTATAGAACAGGAGGGAACATATCCTCTTCCTGAAGCTCAGGTTGACAGATTTATGCTTAAAGTCATAGTAAAATACCCTACTAAAAGCGAAGAAAAAACCATAATAAAAAACATGTCATCTTCCAAACCTGCAGAATTAAAGCCTATAACAACTATAGAAACTATAGAAAAATTAAGAAAATTAGCCAATCAAATTCATATAGAAGAAAGGCTGATTGATTATATAGTGAACATTATAGATGCGACAAGAAATCCTAAAGATTATAAACTTCAAAGCGAATACATAGAATACGGAGCTTCACCAAGAGCAGGAATATATTTGACTAAAGCGGCAAAAGCAAATGCTATGATGCAGGGCAGAGGATTTGTAATGCCTGAAGATATAAGAGCTGTTGCCTATGAGATATTAAGACACAGAATAAGCGTAAGCTATGAGGCACAGGCTGAAAATGTAACAAGCGATATGATAATAGAAAGCCTGCTTGCCAATATAAATGTACCTTAAAATATTAGTTTATAAAAATGAGTGATTATTAAAGCCTGATTATTAAGTTAATCTGGCTTTTTTATTGTATATGATTAATATAATATAAAAATTGTGAGCGTCTGCTAAGTTTACTTTGCAGACATTTTCAGCGAACAATTTTTATTAGCAATAATAGAAAGCCTGCTTGCAAATATAAATGTCCCTTAAAATATTAGTTTATAAAGAATGATTGATTATTAAAGCCTGATTATTAACTTAATCCGGCTTTTTTTATTGATATGATTAATTGTAATGATAAAAATTGTGAGCGTCTGCTAAGTTTACTTTGCAGACATTTTCAGCGAACAATTTTTATTAGCAATAATAAAAAGCCTGCTTGCAAATATAAATGTACCTTAAAATATTAATTTATAAAAAAATGATTGATTGTTAAAAAGCCTGATTATTAAGTTAATCGGGCTTTTTTATTATAAAAATCTTTATTAAATAATAATTTCATTATTGTAAGTTATATCATGCTTTATAATATCTAGAGCATCAAAATTAAATGGATAGATTTTTAAAAGTACATTATTAATTATTCTATTTTGTTTAAATAATCTTCTTAGATTTGTATTGTCTTTTATCTTATTTGTACTGTTATCTTGTTTTAAATTATTATTAGAATTAATATTATTTTTATATACTAGATAAAACTTTATATTTTCTATATCATTAGAATAGGCTAAAAAAATAGACCTTATTCTTAAATATGCACCTAAAAACTGTTTATGAAGTTCTTTTAAATCTTCATCATGAATATCATTTTTTAATTCTATTATATGCAAATCAAACTTACCATTTTTATTTTTATTTATAATCACTGCATCAGCACATTTATTCATTCTTAAATGATTAAATTTTTTATTACCTTCTATATCCGAACTGCAAATAGATTTAGAGCTTAATTTTATACGGCATTCCATTTCTGATTTTTCATCTTTTATAGTAAAAATATCTTCTATCACATCAATTTTGCACATATTATTATCAAATAAATATCTTTGATTATCTATAAAAGCTGTATTATAAAGTTTATCAAAATCGTCCATAATCATTAATCTTCATTTATTGCATCATATTCTAAAGAAGCATTATTTATATATTTATGAAATGTTTCTATATAAAATCCTGTTTCTCTGTCGCCTTTCAATTCCTTTATAGTTGTAATATCATTATCATCAGTATCAAATTGATATATCCTAATTTTGCCTATATCTATAGTGTCATCTTCTGTATATGAATACTCTTTTAATATTTGATTTTTTTTATTATCATCTTTCATACTATGAAGAACTGCCATATTATTTATATGTTCCAATATTGTGTCGCTATGAGTGGATATGATGACATTTCTTTTTTTATTAACTAAGTTTATTAATACACGAGCTAATTGTTTCTGCAATTTTAAATGCAATGATAATTCAGGCTCCTCAATAAATAAATCACCAAATATATTGTAATATTTCAAAAATAAATATAATGGTGCTACTTCTGTAATAACAGCAGAACATAAATGCATAGGCACTTTCAAATCGCTATTACTAGGCTGATAATACATAGCATTTGTTTCTTTATTGATATTAATTTTGCCTTTTAATATATTGTTTTCAAGTATTTCTATTATATCTTTAAAGTCTTCGTTTTCCTCATAATTATAAGATAAATCTATTAAACTATTAATAAAATCTATAATAGGTTTCTGAAATAGAGTTTTTTCTTTTTTCTCTCCAATGCTGAATTGCTGCATATTTGATATTTTTGATAATTCTTTATAAGTTAATAAAAAACCAGTTCTTGATGTTGGTAAAAATTTTAATGCAAAAGAAGAAGAATTATTTTCTAATATATTAGAAAATATATTTCTCATTATAAAAATATGATCAATACTATCATCATTCTCTATTTCTGATATAGAAAAAGAATGTAATTTACGAATAAATAGAGATTTTTTAGTAATAAAAATATTAAATAAATAATTTGAATAATCAAAATATATACTTTCTAAATTTATTACATGCTCATTATCATTAAAAATAAATTTTAAAATTTCTGTTTTATATTTATCTAATAATTTATTTGAAATATTATAGAATATATTAAGTTCATTTTTTGATAGTAAATGATTATTTTCAGTATCTGAAAAAATCTTAAATATATCTTTACCACGATTTATATTCTTATTAATTAAGATATACTTTTCTATTATATCATGCATTTCTCTATATTCTTCCAAGCTGTAAATGAATTCTTTATCTTGAAACATAATATCTGCAATATCTTTACTATATTTCATCAATCCGTATATCAATGTCATCAAATAGCTTTTTCCGCTGTTATTATCACCTACAAAAAGTATAAAATTAGAAAGTTCTATTTCTGCCTCTTTTATCTTACCGAAATTTTTAATTATTAGCTTGGAATATGACATTTTCAAAATACCTTTTTTAATTTGTATTATTTTATAACAGAATTTTATCTTTAACAAGTATTTTAGTATCAAAACAGCATTAAACAACTTAACATAATATTTTTTATATAAATTCTATAAAGCAATTTTTGTAATTACCGAATATATAGTATCAATAAATTTATAAAATTAGGGAGTGTATTATATGGTACGTTCTTTATGGACAGCAGCAAGCGGTATGAACGGTATGCAATTTAAAACTGACACTATCGCAAATAACCTTGCCAATGTTAACACTATAGGATATAAAAAAGTAAGAGCTGATTTTGAAGATTTAATATATCAAAACTTAAAAATACAAGGCACACCAGCTACAGAAGATACAGTAAGACCTGTAGGGCTTCAAACAGGTTTGGGAGTAAAAAGTGCTTCTACACAAAAAATGTTTGATCAAGGTTCTTTACAGGCAACAGGAAATAAACTTGATTTGGCATTGGAAGGAGAAGGTTTCTTTCAAGTATTAATGCCGGACGGAAGCGTTTCATATACTAGAGACGGATCTTTCAAAATTGATGCTAATGGTCAAATGGTTACTTCAAACGGATACAGACTAGTTCCAGAAATAGTATTCCCAGAAAACTTTTTGGTAGAGCAAATATCTATATCAAGAGAAGGTGTTGTATCTGTAAAAATAGGCGATGAAAATGATCCTGTAGAAATAGGACAAATCACACTTCATAGATTTATCAATCAGCCAGGACTTCTTTCTATAGGCGATAACTTATATAAAGAAACCATAGCAAGCGGACCTGCTTTTGAAGGTGAGCCCGGTGCTAACGGATTTCCTAGAATACATCAAGGCTTCGTAGAAATGTCTAATGTTAAAGTTGTTGATGAAATGGTTGATATGATAGTAGCACAAAGAGCTTATGAGATGAACTCTAAAGCAGTACAAACTAGCGATAATTTGCTTGCTACTGTTGTAAACTTAAAAAGATAATTAAAATAATATAACATAACTAGTAATATATAAGAGGCTTTAAAAGGCCTCTTTTCTGTATATAGCACCATAAGAACTTTCATCTTTCACATAAAGGCTAACCATAGTATTATATTCATATTTTATCTTCTCAGCATAAGATTCACCATATACATCATAAGCATTTCCGGCATTATAATATCTAAGGGACTTTACTATATCTCCGTCAAATTTATCCAAAATTTTATTTATAAATCTTACTCCAAGTATAATATTATCTCTTGGATCATATCTATTTAAACTAGGATCAACATCCTCATTTGCAATAGGAGTTATTTGACAGTATCCATAAGCATTCTTCCTTGAAAGTGCTGTAGGTATGAAGCTGCTTTCCACTTTAATTAAAGCAACCATTAACAAAGGATCAACATCATAGTTACTGCAAACATCAAAAACATCTTTTATAAACCAAAAATCCTGATTATAATGATTAGATACATTTTTAATTAATGTTACCCAATCATTAGAAGGAAAAGAGTAATCATTGATATTGAAACTATGTGTCTCCAAATTTAGATTGCAAATAAATAAAACTAATATTATAACCGTTCTCTTCATAAACCTCCTGTTAAATTAAAACATCCTATTTTTAATTATAAATTAGCTAATAATCAAAAAACATAAACTATATTTTAAATATTAACATTTTTTTTTAAAATGTCAGTTAAAAAACATATTTTTTTTACATTGCAAAATATTAAAATATATATAATATAACCTATATATTCCTATAATGTAACACAGCCTTCAAAAGAATATCTAGCCTCACCTTTCATAAATACGGTATTATTTTCATATCTTAATATTAAATCACCTCCTAAAAGATGATTAAGTATAATATTATCAGTTCTTTTGCTTATAAATCCGGCAGCACATACGGCTGAAGCACCTGTACCGCAAGCTAGAGTTTCTCCGCTTCCTCTCTCCCAAGTTCTCTGCTTAACCTCTCCCCTATTTATTATCTCTACAAATTCAACATTAGTTCTGTTAGGGAATATACTATTATTTTCTATATAACTTCCTACAGAATGTATATCTAAATTATCAATGTCGTCTATAAATATTACTGCATGAGGATTTCCCATAGATACAGCAGTAAAATAATATGTTTTACCATTAAATATTATAGGCTCATCAATAATAGGATTTTTATCTATAGTTGTAGGTATTTTAAGCCCATCAAATATAGGAGAACTCATATTAATTTCAACTTTATCAACTTCATCATTTTTTATAAATAATTCAGCATCCAATATTCCTCTTAATGTTTCTATTTTAAGAGGATTATTTTTGCTTATACCCTTATCATAAACATATTTAGCTACACATCTTATACCATTACCGCACATCTCAGATTCACTTCCATCAGCATTAAACATTCTCATTTTAGCATCAGCTTTATCGCTTGGCATTATAAGTATTATACCATCAGCCCCTATAGAATAATGTCTATTGCTTAGTATAGGAGAATATTTAGAAGCATCTTCAGTAGTAAATTTCTCTTTAAAGCAATCTACATAAATATAATCATTTCCTATTCCATGCATTTTAGTAAAAGATAAAGTCATAATAAACCCTTAAAACATTTTTTATATTATTTTTATATTCTATAATATAATTTAAATTAAGTAAACATTTCATAAAAAATACAGCTAATACCTTCATAATAGAGATATTAGCTGCAGGGATTAAAATTTGATAATTTATTTTATATTTATTTATATATGCAAAGTTTTATATTTATTTTATGTCTTTCTCATCAAAGCCCAATGCCTTAAGAACCCCAAGTCCGTAAGCTTTATCAACATTCATACAATTTTTTATATGTCTTAATTGTACTTCCTTAGTAACTCCGTTCATATCTCTTGCAGTATTTTCAAATAATACTTGCTTTTGAGCATCTGTCATAAGATTGAATAAAGCTCTAGCATCAGTGTAATAATCATCATCATCTTCTCTATGATCATATCTATATGCATCGCCGTAAATTTTTAGAGGAGGCTCAGAATATTCTCTCTGTTCCTTCCATTCTCCCTGAGAGTTTGGCTCATATTCTACTTTAGAACCATTAGACTCTACACGCATATATCCATCTCTATGATAAGTGTTAGGCTTAAATTTTGGAGCATTTACAGGTATGCTTGAATAGTTAACTCCAAGTCTATATCTTTGTGTATCAGTATATGAGAATAATCTTCCTTGAAGCATTCTGTCTGGTGAAAACCCTATACCCGGAACTATTGTAGAAGGACTAAATGCTGACTGTTCTACCTCGGCAAAATAATTTTCAGGATTTCTATTTAATTCTAAAACTCCAACATCAATTAAAGGATATTCTTTTTGAGACCAAGTTTTTGTCAAGTCAAACGGATTTCTTTTACTTGCATTAGCCTGCTCTTCTGTCATTATCTGAATTTTCATATTCCATCTAGGAAAATCTCCTCTTTCTATAGCTTCAAATAAATCTTTCTGAGAACTTTCTCTGTCTTTTGCTATTATTGCTTCAGCTTCAGCATCTGTTAAATTTTTAATGCCCTGCTGAGTTTTGAAATGAAATTTTACCCAATATCTCTTACCTTCTTTATTTATAAAACTATAAGCATGACTGCTGAAACCATGCATATATCTGTAACTATAAGGTATGCCTCTGTCGCTCATATCTATAGTTATTTGGTGAATAGCTTCAGGTAAAGAAGTAAGAAAATCCCATTTATTCTGAGCACTTCTCATATTAGTTTTTGGATCTCTCTTTACAGCATGGTTTAAATCCGGAAATTTTAAAGGATCTCTGAAATAAAATACAGGAGTGTTATTTCCAACTAAATCCCAGTTTCCTTCTTCAGTATAAAATTTAATAGCAAAACCTCTTATATCCCTTTCAGCATCTGCAGCCCCTCTCTCCCCTGCCACTGTAGAAAATCTTACAAATAAATCAGTTTTCTTTCCAACTTCAGAAAATATTTTTGCTTTGGTATATTTAGTTATGTCATGAGTTACAGTAAATGTACCATAAGCACCTGAACCTTTAGCATGCATTCTTCTTTCAGGTATAACTTCTCTGTCAAAATGTGCCATCTTTTCCATAAACCATACATCTTGTAAAAGCATAGGACCTCTTGCACCTGCTGTAATAGAATTCTGATTATTTTCAACTGGAGCACCGAATTCAGTTGTTAATTTTTTATCAGACATATTAAAAACTCCTTAATAGTATTTATTATCAATAAATATATTATACTAAATAATATATTTTATTTCAAGTCTATTTATAAAAATTATTATAAAATATTGATAAAAAATATTAAATAATAAAAAATTTTAATAAGTATTGACTAATAATTAATAAAAATATATACTTAATAATAAATATTATTAATAAGGATTATATATTATGAACAATGATAAAAAAGAAACAGTTATACTTTTTAATATGGGAGGAGCTAACAGCATAAAAGATGTAGATACATTTTTAATCAATATGTTTAATGATTATCATATATTAAATATAAAAAATAGTTTTATGAGAAGCATTATAGCAAAAAAGATAGTAAATAGGATTAAGCCCAATGTAATAAAACACTATGAAGCAATAGGAGGAAAATCACCAATAAATGAATATACAGAAAAACTAGTTAATAAACTCAATGAATTGGACAGTTCAAAAGACTATAAATATGCTATGAATTACAGCAGCCCTTTATCTTATGATGTATTAAAAGAATTAAAACATAATAATGTTACAGAAATCACATTACTTAGCATGTATCCTCAGTATTCAGAAGTTACTGTAAAATCATCATTAGAAAGTATTTATAAGGCTATGAAAAAATTAAAATATAATCCCAAAATAAATATAATAGACAGATACTATGACAATGAATATTATAATAATGCTATAGTAGAATTAATAAAAAAAAGCATGATAGGAAAAGATATTAACGAATATATATTAATATTTTCTGCTCATTCAATACCTAAAATGTATATTGATAAAGGAGATCCCTATAGATATGAATGCAATTGCAATGCAGAAATATTAAAAGAGAAACTTTATAAAGAAGGATTACATTTTAAAGATATTGTACTTTCTTATCAGTCAAAGATAGGAAAATTAGAATGGCTTTCTCCTGCTACAATAGATACGATAAAAAAATACAGCGGTGAAAAATTAATAATATACCCTTTGGCATTTACTATAGACAATTCCGAGACAATTTATGAGATAGATATAGAATACAGAAAAGATGCTATCAACAAATACAATATTAAAGATTTTATATTATGCCCTTGTTTAAATGACAGCACATACTTTGCCAAAATGATTATTGAATTATCAAATATTAACAAAGAAGTTAATATGTATGATAAAATTATTTAATAACATAGCACTTTTTTATATTTTTTTAGTTTTATATAATAGACTTGTTTCAAAACTAATTTTTTATAATTTTGTGGGGACTAGCCCTGCGAATCACACAGTCGTGCCACACCCCCACTTCTTTTGCCGACGCTCTGCGTGCCGTAGGCAAGGCACCTACTCGGTGGTGACACATACGAAGTACGCCTCGCTGTGCGTGCCGACGAAGTCCACCTCGCGAAGCGTGCCTAAGGCAGGTGTCGGCAGGCGAGAAGCAGGCAAAGCCCGCCTACGGCGAAAGACTGCATATTTACATACTAAAATAATAAGTTATAAAACATGTAAAACATTATTTTATAATTGATAATTACTAATTTTTTTATATATAATTTTGTCAAGTAGTTTTGAAACAAGTCTAATGATATGTAATTTTATAGTAAATAAAAATATTATAATATAATTATAGATAAAACATTTTTACTTTTAAATTATATATGGTATAATTTCATAAAATTAAAAATATAGTTCGTTGGAGAAGTTTATGTTAAAATTGAAAACAATTTATTATGCTGCTATTATGTTATTTATAATGGGGGTAAGTATGTTTGCTGCTGTTGCTATTGATAGAACTAGTCCTATAGGAGAAAACACAAGCAGATATAATTATGAAGCAATAACAATAACATTCAATCAGCAGATGGTTGCTTTGCAGTCTATAAAAGAAGTAACCAATGAATATTTCAGTTTTAATGTAGATGTTAAAGGAAGTTATAGATGGCTTTCTATTAATACTTTGGCTTTTTATCCTAGTGAGCCTTTGCCTGATAATACGGCTATTGAAGTTACATTAAAAAGAGGAATAAAAAGCGAACTTACAGGAGAAGTATTAGAAAATGATTATACTTGGAGTTTTAATACTTTAAGACCTATAATGCAGAAAAGTTCTCCTTATGATAGGCAGTCAGATTTGGCTACTGATGTCAATATAGTTGTTTATTATAATATGCCCATATATCTTGAAAGTGCCAAAGAAAATATAGAATTAATTTCAAGCAATACCTACAGAAATATAGATTTTGATGTAAGATATGCAAGACTAGAAGATTTAAGAGAATGGGAAACTAATTCATACGAACTTGAACAGGTACTAGTTATAAAGCCTAAAACTGCTTTGGATAAAAACGATAAAATAACAGTATATATAGATAAAGGGCTTTCCGCAATTAATGGAAATTTGGGAACAGCAAATAATGACAGTTTTACTTTTTCTACACATGATGAATTCTATTTTAACGGAGATAGTGAACAGACAATAACAGCCTCATACTCTCCAGACGCACCTATAATTAATTTCTCTACAAGAGTTGAATGGGCAGATTTAATAAGAAATATTGAAATCACTCCAGCAATTCAGCTTCCTACAGAAGAAGATATACAGCAAAACTCTTGGAGTGCTAAAACCTTTTCACTTTATTCTTTAAGGTTTAATCCTAATGTTACATATAACATAAAAATAAACGGAAGTCTTAAAGATGCTTACGGACAAACTCTAGGAGAAGAGCAAAATATCACATTAAATGTTACAGACTATAACCCAAGCCTTTCTATACCTTCTGGAATGGGGGTTGTAGAATCTTATGAAGGAATAAAACTTCCAGTACAGGTAATGAACCCTAATACTATTAATATACAAAGCAGATATGTTGATAAAGAAAATATTATACCATTTTTATTTGTAAATAAAGAAGTATACAGATATGATGAAAGTGCTGAGTTTAGAAATTATACAAATCAATATAAAAACTTATTAGGATATAATAACACTACAGAGTACACTCCAGATGTTGAAAGAAACAGATACATCACAACAGCACTTTATTTAACTAATTATATGAATAATAAACAGTATGGACTTTTATCAATAGAGTTTAAAAGTAAGACTGGATATCAAAGTCAGTATGACTATTCATCATCTTCACAGATACAAATTACATCTATGGGAGTAACAGGAAAATTCTCAGGTGATTCAAATACAATATTCGTAACAGATTTAAAAACAGGAATGCCTATTGAAGGAGCTACTGTAGAAATAAGAGATGACTTTAATAGAGTATTAGAAAAAGCAATTACCGATGAAAATGGAATAGCTACTACTAAAGGATTTAGAACTTTAGGTATAAACAGAGTAAGCAGATGGTCATCACCAAGACAATGGGCTATAGTTACAAAAGGAGATGATGTATCTTTCATAAATAGTGATTGGGGTACAGGTGTTTCACCTTGGAGAATGGATATAAGCTATAATGATGCTCCTCCTACTAAAGATTATAACGGATCTATGTTTACAGAAAGAGGTATTTATAAACCTGGTGAAGAAGTACATATAAAAGGTGTTATAAGAGAAAATAAAACAGGCAGTTGGCAGATACCTAATGATTTAAAAAACGGAACATTTACAATAAACAATTCAAGAGGGGAAGAGATACATAAAGGAACAATTACTTTAAATGAATATGGTTCTTATTTGATAGATTTCACACTTCCAGCCGATGCTCCTACTGGTTATTATAATGTAAATGCTGAGTTTAAAAGCGAATCAAATAATGACAGAGAAGAAAATACTTCGTACAGTTTATCTCAAAGTTTCAGAGTAGAAGAGTTTAAAGCTTTAGAATATGAAAGCAGATTATGGGTTGAAGATAAAAATTATTATTTAGGTGATACTATGCCTATAAAAATGTCTGGCTGGTATTTATTCGGTGAGCCTATGATATCAAATCAGGTAGACTATAATATATCTATGAATGAAACTTTCTTCACTCCGCCTAATAATGCAGGATTCAGATTTACAAAATTAAGCTGGTTTGAAGATGAGTATTATAATAATTATTATTCTATGATAGCAAACGGCACCGCTTCATTAGATGAAAACGGAGAATATGCTTATGCTCCTACTGTAGATGCAAGCCGTTCAATACATGCAGCTTATGTTACTATAGAGTCAACCGTATCAGGAGAGGATTCTCAAAGAGTAAGCACAACTAAAAGCGTATTAGTTCATGGAAGCGATTATTATATAGGTATAAAAAGACAAGGCTATTTCTTAGAAACTGACAAGCCTACACAATTAGAGTTTATAGCAGCAGACCCAGAAGGCAGCAGACTTGAAGGCAAACAAATAGAAGTACAAGTTATAAGAAGACATTGGGAATCAGTAAGAAAGGCTATAACAGGCGGAAGATTTGAATGGGAATCTAAACAAATTGATGATGTTGTTGAAACTACTACAGTTACAACAGCTAAAGATCCTGTTGCTTTTAGTTTTACTCCTGCAAACTCCGGACTTTATATAGTATTAGCAAGGGCAAAAGATTCTAAAAACAGAGAAGTAGCTTCTGATGAATATATGTATGTTATAGGTAAGGATTATGCTCCTTGGGCTATGTTTGATGATGATTTGCTAGAGCTTATAACAGAAAAAGAAGAGTATCAGCCTTATGAAACAGCTAGAATAATGGTAAAATCTCCTTATGAATCTGCTACGGCTTTGGTAACAGTTGAAAGGGAATATGTAATAGATTCTTTTGTAACAAATATAGAAGGCTCTACTGCTTTAATAGAAGTACCTATAAAACCAGAATATTTGCCTAATATTTATGTAGGTGTTTCACTTGTTAAAGGAAGAGTTGAAAATGAGGCTTATACTAATTATGCAACTGATGAAGGAAAACCATCATTTAAAATAGGTTATGCAGGACTTTCAGTTTCTCCGCGTGAAAAAGAGCTTAATGTAAAAATAACAAAATCTGCTGACAGTTTAGAGCCTCGCGATGAGATGACAGTTGATTTATATGTTGAAACAAAAGAAAGTAAGCCTATGGAAACAGAGATAATGTTAAGCGTTGTTGATGTTGGAGTATTAAATTTAATAGGATACAAAACTCCTAATTGGTTTAATACATTCTACGGAAAAAGACCTTTGAGTGTTGCAAGTGCCGATACAAGAATACATTTGATAGGTCAGCGTAACTATGGAGAGAAAGGAGATACACCGGGCGGAGACGGTATGAGAGCTAATGCTGCACTTATGGCTAAAGCTGAAGCTATGGGTATGGACGTATTCAGCATAAGAAAAAATTTCCTTACTACTGCATTCTATCAAGGAAGAGTAAAAACCGATGCTGAGGGTAAAGCTACCGTTACATTTAATTTACCAGATAATATTACATCATTTAGAATAATGGCTTCTGCTATAAATAAAGACGGTTATTTCGGAGCTTCTGATGATGTTGTTGTAGTTAAGAAAAATATTATGCTTATGCCTACACTTCCAGAGTTCGCTTATGTTGAAGATAAATTAAAAGCTGGTACTTTGGTTTATAACTATTCTGATAAAGATTTAGAAATAGAAGTTCAGGCTGTTGCTTCTAATGCTATGATAGAAAATGATGTTCAGAAAATAACAGTTCCTAAAGGCGGAAATGCTGATGTAAGATTTGATATTATAGCTACAAACAGAGGAGAGGCTAAAGTTACAATACTTGCTAAAGGCGGAGAATATACTGATGCTGTAGAGAAATCATTTGAAGTTAATGTACCTATGACTACAGAGTCAGTTGCCGTATTCTCAAGCACTACAAACAATAATACTGACTTGATGATAAGAGTACCTAATATTACAGAAGCGTATAAAGGTGCTGGAAGTTTGGAAGTTTATATGTCGCCTAGTGCATTTAGTGAGCTTTCTGGAGGAATTAATTATCTTATTAATTATCCTTATCTTTGTTTGGAGCAGCAGTTATCAAGAGTTTATCCTATAATAACTAGCAAAAGATTATTAGTAGACATGAAACTTACTGATATAGCAGAGGCAGAATTAGATAAAACAGTAACTGATTTCTTGAAAACTATGCCTACATATCAAAGTCCTAATGGAGGATTCTCATACTGGCCTAGCAAAACTTGGATATCACCATGGCTTACTGCTTATGCTGCTGATGCTATGATTAAGGCTAAAAAAGAGGGGTACACTGTTGATGAAAACTCTTTACAGATAGCATTAGAATATATAAACAATTATGCTAAAAGCGGAAATGCTGAAAAACCTAGCTTCTGGAATGATGAATACATTAATTTATCTTCTATAGCTTATATTGCTGCAGTTCTTGCTGAGGGTGGATACAATAATAATGATGTAAAAGCCATAATAGACAGAATATATCCACAAGTTAATAATATACCTTTCTATGGACAGGTGCAGTTAATGAGGGCTATGTATTATAACAAATACGACAATAATGCATTTACTAATGTAAGGCAGTATATACTTAATACTATTAAAGAAGACCCTACTACTGCACATTATGAGCTTGAAGTAAGATATGCTAATCTTTATTGGATACACTCTTCATCAGTGAGAGATACTTCCGTTGCTTTATATGCATTAATAGAAACAGGATATGATAATGCTATTAATGAGAAAGTGGTTCGATGGCTTGTTCAGTCAAGAAAAAACGGCAGATATTTAAATACTCAGGATAATGTTTCAGTATTTGCCGCTATGAATATGTATTATAAAAAATATGAAAATGTCAGTCCTAATTTCAAAGCAGAGTTTATATATCAGGGACAAACTTTACTTGCAGAAACATTCGGTTCAAGAACTCAGCCTAGCCTAACAAAAAATTATGCCTTAGATGAGTTTATGAATGACAGATTAAGCAATTTAAATACTAGAAGTGCTTTAGCAAATATTAAAAGAAACGGAGACGGAAGACTTTATTACGGAGTAAGACTTACTTATGCACCTCGTGATTTGGCTATCAATAGAGATGCTGGAATAAAAGTTGTAAGAGAGTATCAAACTAAAGACGGTAAAGTATTAGATCTTACAAAAGATAGATTCAAACAAGGCGAGGAATATGTTGTTGTAGTAAAAGTTACAGTTCCTTATGAGAGACATTTTGTAGTAGTTGACACTCCTATTGCTTCTGGTATGAGAATATTAAACTCTTCATTTGCTACAGAAAGCAGCGAAGTTAAAAACATTACAGGCAATCAAGGTACAAGCTGGTGGGGCGGATTTAATCATACAGAAAACTATAATGACAAAATATTATTATTTGCTGATATTCTTGACAAGGGAGAGCATGTATACAAATATGTAGTTAGAGCAGCCACACCTGGAGAATATTTACTTCCCGCTACTAAAGCCGAAGAGATGTACAATCCAGAAGTATTTGGTTATGACGGACAGTATAAAGTAATAATTGAGGCTAAATAATTTAATATCTTAAATTGTTAGAATAAAATTTTAAAGGCAATATCTTTTTTAAGGTATTGCCTTTTATTTATTTTTAGCATAATATAAATAATATATTTTGTATAAATATAATTTTAATATTTAAATTTTTATAAAAATAAATATATAATGTTAAATATTATTTATTGGGGATTAAATGGAATTAAAAAAAGGTAAAAAAGAAATTTTATATTGATTATAATATTAATAACATTTACTTTTGGTATATATTATTTATATTGGGTTTATCAAGTTACTTATGAAATAAAAGATATTACAAACGATGAAAATTTAAATTCCGAAAAAGAAACACTTTTAAATATAATACCTTTTTATCCTATATTTTGGCTTAATAAAATCGGAAAAATTGTATATATAAAAATACCTAATATAATCGGGGAAAAAATATAGAAGATAAAACAAATATATTAGTAATATTGGGGTTATTAAATCCAATATTACTTATTATAAATCCAATATCTCTTATACTCATAGTTTGGACTATTGGGGTTTTAATATTTCCTACAATATCAGTTATAATATTACAAAATAGATTAAATAGTATATGGAATAAAATAGAAGTTAAAAATGAGGATAATAATGGTATTATACCTATTAATAGAATAATATTTTCTCATATAATAACTTTGGGGATTTATAATTTATACTGGATATACTGTACAGTAAAAAATATAAGAGAATTTACTAATATTAATAGACTTTCTCCGGGATTAGAGGTAATATTAAATATATTTATACAATTTTATCGTATTTTTTGGCTTTATCGTTACGGGACAATTATTTATAAAGATCTTCCTTCTAAAGTAAATATGGATGGACTGATAATCAAACAAATTTCTTATTAATTATTAACTTGATAGAATTAATATTTATATTTATAGTTGGTGCATTATCTTCTGGGTATTATATTGCTTTATTACCAATTATGATAATAAGTATTATAATATCTATAATTACTGCTGCTACTTTACAGAAAAAACTAAATTCTATATTTCTTAAACAAGATACTAAATCTTTTGTTGAATATATATAAATATATTATATTATTTAAAATTTTTAGTATGCGGTAAATTTATTTAGGCTTATAATCTGTTAAACGCGCGCAGAATGAAATTATAAATATATATTTAATTTTGAACTCTAATTTTTATTATATTATAAATTTGGTTAACCGTGCGTGCAGTAAAGTTTTAAATTTTAAAAAAACTTGGGTGGGTGCTGTAAATTACTGAATCAATCCTAAATATAATAAACATTATAATATCAAAGTAAAATTATAAACATATATTGATTATGAATTCTAATTTTTATTATATTTTAAATTTAGTTAACCGTGCGTGCAGTAAAGTTTTAAATTTTAAAAAAACTTGGGTGGGTGCTGTAAATTACTGAATCAATCCTAAATATAATAAACATTATAATATCAAAGTAAAATTATAAAAAATAAAGGGTGGGATATGTAAATAATTTTTTGAGCTTAATTACATTTCCCGCCCTATATATTTAAAACTTTTATCAGTCATTTTTACTTTTTATTTCTTTAAAATCTTTACTGTGATTACAAAGCCCTCCCAAGTTCTATTTAAGTTTATAGTATATTAAACGCACGCAGAATGAAATTATAAATATATATTTAATTTTGAACTCTAATTTTTATTATATTATAAAATTTGCTTAACCGTGCGTGAAGAGATTTTTTAAATTCAAAAAATTATATCATAATTCATAAAAAATTCCTTGATTAATATATAATTAGCTATATAATATTTGCATCTAAAAATTAATATTGAGTATTTTCCAAAGGCTGCAATATGATAACAGAAAATAATATTACATTAAATGATCATAATAATCACTTTATAATAAGCGGAGAATTAGCACTAATTTTAGTTGTCATTATGAATAGTTTTGGGGTCGTTTTGATGCTTTACTCAGGCTCTGGAATATCTGCTATATCAAGTGTTCCTTATGCATTTTCTGAAGTTATAAAAAATATATCGCTTGGAACTTTTACTTATATTTTTCAAACTCTACTCGTATTAGTACTTATGATCTTAAGAAAAAAATTTGTAGGTGAATATTTATTTAGTTTTGCCGTAGGATTCTTTTTCGGTAAATTTATAGATATACATAGTTTATGGATAAATCATTTACCTTTGAGTTTAACATATAGAATTATATATTTTATAATAAGTTATATCATACTCAGTTTTGGCATAGCTCTATCTAATAGATGCGGACTTCCCATAATACCTACAGATCTATTTCCAAGAGAATTATCAAATATAATAAAAGTGCCTTATTCTAAAATAAAAATAATATTTGATGTAAGCTCTCTTTTAACAACAGCATTAATAACATTCATTTTTTTAGGTCATATAAAAGGACTTGGAATAGGTACTGTGCTTGCAGCTTTTACAATGGGTAAATCAATATCTTTTATAGGAAGCCTCATTGATAAAAAGATAGAATTTGTACCATATATAAAAAAATTATTACATAAATAAAATATGTAATAATTTTATGTTAAATTTTAAAATTTTTCATTTTCATCATTAGATATGATTTTAACTTCAGCATTCAAAGTAATACCTTTGTGATTATAAACTTCTTCTCTTACCTTTCTCATAAGATTTAAAATATCTCTTCCTGAAGCATTGTTGTAATTAATTATAAAATTGGCATGATAAGGTGAAACCATAGCCCCTCCTACCCTAACATTTCGCATATTAATAGAATCTATAACCTTACCCGCTATCATATTAGTTTCATAATCATTTAAAAATGTACTTCCGGCAGAAGGATATTTAAATTGATTCTTATTTTTTCTGTCATTATAAAATTTTTTCATTTCAGGCTTAATTATTTTTTTTGCTCCCTTATTCAATTTAAATCTTACATCAATAATTATATAGTTTTTATACTGAAAAACACTTTTTTTATAAGCATATTTACAATCATCAATACCAATATGCATATATTCTATATTATCATCTATTATTCCCACACTATCTATAAACTCAGATACAGAATGCTCATAACATCTGGCATTCATATAAGCAGCACCGCCTATAGTACCGGGAAGTCCGTATAAAAACTCTAAACCTGTAAATGCATTTTTATAAGCATATTTAACAACATCAAAAACTTTAGCTCCAGAATATGCTAAAATATTATGAGATGTATGCTCTATACGAGAGAAAAATCCGGTATAAATAATAGGAAACTCTATAACTTTATCCAAAAATAGTATATTGCTTCCGCCTCCTAAAATCATATACCTTTTATTATTATCATTAAGATATTTAATCAAATCTATAAAACCATTAATAGTTTCAGGTATATAAAATTCTAAAGCCTTAGCATTAACCCTAAAAGTATTAAATTTTTTTAAAGAAACATTTTTTTTACTTAAAACACCATTAAAAGATTTAGCCATTAAATCAACCTCTAATATAATTATAACATATTAATAAAAATTAATAAAAATATAAAAAATAATTTTTATAAAATATACCAAATAGGTTTTGAATCAATTTTTGTATTAAAAAACATATCTTTGATATCCGCATCCTTATTTATATTCCAAGCATTCAAATCCTGATTAAAATTCAAAGCATTCTTAAACATACAAGCCATATATCTAGCATTAGAAACATTCCAATTATTTAAAGGCTGATTAAAATTCTCTGCCCCATAAAACATATAAGATAAATCAATAACTTTAGAAACATTCCAATCATTAATATTTATGTTGAAATTTTTTATATTATGAAACATAGATTTCATTGTTACAACATTAGAAGTATTCCACTTTTCTATGCCAGAAAAATCTATCCTCACATTATAATTCTCATATTCGCTATATGAACCATCAAAACATGCATAATTAGGCTTATCAAAAAGCATAGACATGTCCGTTATTAATGAAGTGTCTATATCTCCTAAATAGATATTATTATTTTCTATTAAACTTCTTAATTCTATTTTATTCTTTGGTTTATATTTACTCATAACTTAATTATTATCATCATTTCCTGAAGAATTATTTTCAGTATTTTCATTAACTTCTTCTACACTTTCTTTATTATTAGCAGATTCTTTGGCATTATTATTTTCTTCTTTTGAACTATCTTCATTATTTTGATGCATAAAACTCTCATCTCTTTTGAACACATAAATCTCTCTGAACTTCATCTCTTGTTTAAGAAGAATTTCTTTTTCTTTAACAAGTTCAAGCATAGCCAAAAAAAATGTAACAAGCTGCCTTTTAGTAACTCCGTCTTTAAATAAAGTAATGAAAGGAAAAAAAGCCGTCTCAGATAATTTTATTCTTATCATATCAATAGCATTATCTATATGGAAATTAGACATTCCGGAAAGAACAGCCAAATCCGTTTCCGGTACAAACTGCACTTTTGTGAATGCATAAACCAAATCATAAAGCGTAATATCCTTCCAAGCTATTTCATTGTCATCAGTATTCACAGTTTTAAAGAATTTCACTCTTTCGGTATCTTTCCTTTCAAATATAGAATCCGATGTATCTTGCATTTTATCAAGCTCTTCTGAAACCATTTTATATCTTTGAAATTCCAGCATCTGCTCAACTATTTCAAATTTAAGTCTGTCTGTAAACTTGTCATCATCCATATCATGAGGAAGAAGCATTTTTGATTTATAAAGATGAAACTCTGAAGCAACAACCAAAAAGTCCCCCGTAGAATCCAAATTTAAAGCAGCCTGAGCTTTCAAATATTCTACAAACTGATCTATAATTTCAAGTATAGACACTTCATATATACTTTTCTCGCTTCTTTTAAGCATATCAAAAAGTATAGACAAAGGTCCTTCATAATCTATACTAGATAATGAAACGGTAAACTCTTTATAATCAGTCTTACTGTTTTCTGATTCTTCACTAGCTGAAGCATTTGTGTTTATATTATTATTATTTTCTTGCTTTGTTTCGTTTATATTCTCTTCCATAATGAATTATAATATATTATAAAAATATAAAAATTCAAGTATATAATTTTCAATTAACATACTTGTTTCAAAAGTAAAGGTGAGTTTGTATGCCAAAAAGTCGTGGTATAGGGTTTGCAGACTAGTACTCTCAATTATAAATAAAATTAGTTTTTTAACAACTCTATTGACAATAAATGAAATTCTAATATTATTTAAATGTATTAAAATAATTTATAAGGGGTAACATAATGAAAAAAATTAATATAGGTTTTATAGGTGCAGGAAATATTGCCAAAAAAATGGCTCAAACTATTTCAAAAATTAAAGAAGCACAATCTTATGCAGTAAGTGCAAGAGATATAAAAAGAAGCAAGGCTTTTGCCAAAAAATACGGATTCAAAAAATTTTACGGCTCTTATGAAGAAATGTTAAAAGATGAAAATGTAGATTTGGTATATATAGCTACTCCCCATTCTCATCATTATGAACATATAAAATTATGCTTAGAAAATAATAAACATGTTATATGTGAAAAGGCTTTTACTGTTAATGTTAAACAGGCAAGAGAAGTTTTAATACTTGCTAAAAAGAAAAAACTTTTACTTGCTGAAGCTATTTGGACTAGATATATGCCTAGCAGACAAATAATCAATGATACTATAAAAAGCGGAATTATAGGGAAAGTAACTTCATTAACTGCGAATCTAGGTTATGTTATAAACAAAGTACCTAGATTAATAGAGCCTGAACTTGCAGGCGGTGCTTTGCTTGATGTGGGTGTTTATACTATTAATTTTGCTTTGATGGTATTTGGCAATAAAATAAAAAAAATAGATTCTTCATGCATAAAAACTAAAAAAGGAGTAGATGAGCAGAACGCTATTACATTAACTTTTGAAGATGATAAAATGGCTATACTAAACTCTACAATGTCAGCATTAACTAATAGAGAAGGTGTTATTAATGGAGATAAAGGCTATATAGTTGTAAAAAATATAAATAATCCTGAAAGCATAACAGTTTATTCTCTTGATAGAAAAGCTATAAAAACTATTAAAGTTCCTAAACAAATAACAGGCTATGAATATCAAATAATTTCCTGTATCAATGCTATTAATAATAAAAAATTAGAATGCCCAGAAATGCCTCATGAAGATATTTTAAGAGTGATGAATATAATGGATACTTTGAGAAGAAGCTGGAAAATAAAATACCCTTTTGAAAAATAAATTATAAAATAAAAGCCGCTAATATTTGTATATTAACGGCTTATATATATTTCTTTAATTAATATCATAAACATATACGCTTTCTGCTATATCTTCATCATCTATTTTTAAAGTGTTTTTTGTACCGGAATCTTTAAAACCATTTTTCTCATAAAATTTTTTAGCTTCTTCATTTTTATCAAAAACACAAAGACATATATTAGTGTATCCAGACTCTTTCATATATTTTACAGCCTGCTCTAATAATAACTTACCTATTCCGGAGCCTTGATATATAGGGTGAACATATAATGATATTATCTCTCCATACCCTTCCATACTGCATCTGCTCTTTCCATGTGATATAACCGCTATAGGCTTTCCATCAATATATGCTAAATGTGCCTCTCTTGTTTTATTATTAATACCGTCTTCAAACTCCTCGCACCAATCATCTAAATATATTCTTTTAAGATATGAATCAGGTATAATATTTTTATAAGCATCTTTCCAGCATATAGCATGAAGCTTACTTATATCAAAAACATCTTCTAATCCGGCTTTCTTTATAGTTATATCCATTTAATTATACCTCAGCATTTTAATAATAATTATTACTATTAAATAAATTATATATCTATAATAAGTTATTTTCAATTATTTATTATTATTTTTAATAAAAAATTATAAACTGCTGAGATTCCTTAAAGCATTACTTATCAAATCTTCTGTAGTCATATTATCTTTATTTTCTATTGCCGACAAAGCCTTAACAGCTTCATTATTTGAAAAACCTAATGATATCAAAGCCTTTATAACATCGCTTTCATTATCATTACTAATAACAGATGATGAAATATTAATATCGATCTTTTCTATTTTATCCCTAAGCTCAAATAAAAGTTTTTCTGCCTTCTTAACTCCCATACCCGATACTTTTTTAAGTAAATTTATATCCTTATTAAAAAGTATATGCATCAAATCATTTATGGAATAAGTAGAAAGAACTTCCATAGCCAATTTAGGACCTACTCCTGAAGCAGACATCAGAGTAGTAAACATATTTTTTTCTTCTCTAGTCAAAAAACCATAAAGTATCATAGCATCTTCTCTGTGTATGAGTTTGGTATAAAGTCTTATATTATCATCATTTTTTACATCTAATTTTTTTGATACTATAATCTCATAACCAACACCATTACAAAGAAGAGCTATGACACCTTCAGATATTATTTGAACTTTACCTTCTATAAAAGCGAACATTATAAACTAGGTTCGTATTCCAATTCTTTTATAGCTTCAAACATTTTATCAGTACCTACTTTAGACTCATCATATTCCACTTCAGCACAAGCATTTTCTAAACTTACATTAACTTTGCTTATACCGTCTAAAGCACTTAATTCCTCTGTAACTGCCTTAACACAATTCTGACAGCCCATACCTTTTATTTTTATAGTAATATTTTTCATTTACTACTCCTTTGTTATAATTATCTAACAATTATATACTACGCAAGGGTATTTTTCAATTATTTTTTCATTTTTTTTCAATTTTTTTAACATCTTCTTCTTTATATAAATTAAATACAACTGTCATCTCTGTACCGACATTCTCTTCACTTTTAATATGTATATCCGCATTGTAATAATTGCATATATTTTTTACTATTGTAAGTCCAAGACCTGTACCATGAACTTTTAAATATTTATTGTTTTTAACTCTGAAAAATCTCTCAAAAACTCTATTCAAATACTGCGGAGCTATGCCGCATCCCGTATCCTTCACTGAAAATATAGCTTTATCTGCATTCTTCTTTAGATATATCTTTACTTTACCTTCATCATCAGTATATTTTATAGCATTATCAACTAAATTATTAACAACTTCAGTAATTTTTTCTTTATTAGCCATTATAACAGCTGATTCTATATCTAATTGTACATCTATATTTCTCTGTTCTGCTTTTATTCTATTGCTCTCAAATACATCAAGAACAATATCCTTAATATCTATTTCTTCATCAATAGTCTCTTTCCAATTAGCCTCTATACGGCTTAATGTAAGCATATCAATAACAAGGTCTTTCATTCTTAAAGCCTCATTATTAATCCTTTTAATAAAATCAGCCTGATTCTTTCCTCCGCCTGTAGCAATAAGAAGTTCAGAATATCCTATTATAGAAGTAAGAGGGGTTTTTAATTCATGAGAAGCATTTATAAAGAAATCCTGCTTTTCTATCTCAACCTTTCTTATATCTGTAACATCTTCAAATTTTATTAATGCCGATATATTTTCATTGTTCCTTATGGGGATAATACTTATTTCTATATCCATAGTATGTTCTTTGACATCAAATTTTGAAAATCTACTGAACTCTATGGCATTGTCTATTTTTTCTATTACATAATCATCTTTTATAATCTCATTAAGTTTTTTTATATTACTGTCAGAAATTTCAAGCAAATCCAATGCATATTGATTAATAAAAAATATCTCTTTATTTTTATTAACAGCAATAATACCCTGTGCTATATTCTCAAGTACATAATTAAGTTTTTCTCTCTCTGTCTGATACCCTGTAATATTTTCATTCAAACTCACAGCTAATTCATTTATATCATAAAGAATAGTATTTATATCATTATATCCCGTTAAATTTTTAGGCGTTGTTGATTTATTATTGTATATATTATCAAGAGTTTCTTTTATCATATAGAAAGGAATCATAATATTACGGCTCATCAAAGGAAGAACCAAAGCCATAACTATAATAACTACACCTATAACCATAACAGCTGTAAATAAAAAACTTATTAAATATTTATTAACAGACTCTATAGGAATAGAAACCCTAAGTATATAATCTCTCTTGTCATCAGCTTTAATTTTTTTGGACACATACATATAAGGAGTTTTCTGACTAATAGAAGTATTAATAGAAAAAGCCGGTTTATTTTCTATGCTATGCAATGCCGCTATAACATCGCTTCTATTGGTATGATTTCCCATAGGATTTTTGGAAGTATCTGTCATAGTATCAGCTATTACAACTCCATTTGTAGATATTATACTGATCCTTAATTCTTCTTTATCCGACTGCAGTACAAATTTTCTAAAAGCATCTTCAGTTTGTACATCGTATAAATCAATTTCTTTTTCAAGCATTTCAATAATATTTACTATCATAACCTGACTGTATACGATATTATTATACTGCACAGTAAACAGTATACCTATAAACATTAAAGCACTTGAAAGTATCAAAATGAGTAATGATTTATAAAATATATTCTTGATCATCTTTTATTAAAATTATTGTACATCTGTTAATTTATATCCCATACCTCTAATGGTTATAATGTTTTCTTTAGTTAAATCAAGTTTTTGCCTTATTGACTTTATATGCATATCAATGGTTCTTGTTTCCATAGTATGATCAACGCCCCATACTTCTTCAAGCATAGTTTCTCTATCAACTACATTATTAGCATTTTCCATCAATAGCTTAAGCAAATCGAATTCTTTCTGCGTTAAAATAACCTGCCTGTCTCCTACAAAAACATTTCTCTTCTTAACAACAAGTTTTATATCACCAAAAGTAAGCTCTTCTGCATCCAATCTTACATCTTTCTTTCTTAAATTTGCCTTAATTCTTGCAAGAAGCTCAAGTACAGAAAAAGGTTTAGGCATATAATCATCTGCACCCAAATTTAGACCTGTAACAATGTTTATTTCGCTGGTTTTAGCTGTAAGCATTATTACTTTAATAGGAAGATGGGCATAATCTGTTCTAATAATCTTTAATATTTCTGTACCTTCTATGTCAGGAAGCATTATATCAAGCAATACCAAATTAGGAGTTTGTTTTTTCAATGCCTCAAGCATATCATTGCCATTAGAAAAACATTCTATAGTATATCCTGCCTCTTCAACAGTATATTTAATAAGATCTCTGATATTATCATCATCTTCTACTGAGTAAATAAGTTCTTTATTCATAAAATACTACCAAAATTAAAATAATTTATTGTCAAATTAAACACTTTTTATATCATAAATATAATAAAAAAATATTTTTTGTCAAAAATATTTATTTAGACTAAAATAACTAATTTATTATGAAATATAAAACTTTGATATTCTACATTATGTAAAAAAATAGGAATTTAAATATTGACTTATAATATTTTTATATTAAAATCATTTATATATGAAACAAGAAATAACACCTATATTAGAAAATTATTTAGAGACTATCTACAACCTTGAAGTAGAAAAAAATTTTAAAGAAGCTATTAGAATAACAGATATAGCTGATTTAGTAGGACGCTCCAAAGCTAGTGTTAATACGGCTATTAAAACTTTGTCAAAATTAGGGCATATAAAACATGAGCATTACGGAGATATAGAGCTTACTGAAAGCGGAAGAGCTATAGGAAAAGATATTGCTGAAAGGCATGCTATATTCTACTACTTCCTTACAAAAGTATTAAATGTAGATGAAAAAATAGCTGATGAAGAAGCATGTTTAATAGAACATGCTATGAGCAAAGATACTGTACATAAGTTTAAAGAGTTTCTTTGCGGATACTGCAAAAAAGAAAATATTTTTAATAAAGAAAATTAAATAAGCAGTTTATAATCAGTATTTATAATCTAATTTAATATAAACTTATATTGTATAATAAAAATAATTTTTATAAAAAAATAACAAAGACTAAATTATACATTTTTATAAATTTAGTCTTTGTTTTAATATTTTTAATAATTTAATTAATTATAGTATTTCATCTTTTATCATATCATCAAAAGTCTGTCTTTTTCTTATGATATAATGTTTTTTATCATCAATCATAACTTGAGGTATGAGAAGTCTTGAATTATAATTGCTTGACATACTAAATCCATAAGCTCCGGCATCAAGTAAAGCCACATAATCACCCTGCTCTAAAACACTGCATTTTCTCTCATAAGCAAAAAAATCTGAACTTTCGCATATAGGACCAACAAAATCATAATTTGAAATATTATCTTTTTTAACTAATGGATATATTTCATTATAAGCATCATACATAGCTACCCTTACATAATCATTCATGCCGCCGTTTAATATAGCATATTTTCTTCCGAGTTCTTCTTTGATATATTCAACTTTCATTATTAAAGCACCGGATTCTGCTACAAAATACCTTCCAGGCTCTGTTGTAACTCTTAAATTCATTTCTTTCAATAAACTAATGCTTTTAGATTTAAATTTATCAAAATCAAATCCAGGATTACCCCTATTGTATCTTACTCCGTATCCTCCGCCTATATCAATATCAGTAATATTAAAACCAATACTCTTAATTTCAGCAATAAAATCTTTCATCACTGAAATGGCTCTGTAAAAAGGATCGGCATCTGTCATTTGCGAGCCTATATGCATTGATAATGATTCTATTTCTATATTATCCAAAGATTTTAATAATTCAGAATTCTCTTTTATAGTTTTTATACTTATACCAAATTTATTTCCGCTAACTCCTGTAGTAATCTTCTCATGAGTATGAGCATCAACATTAGGATTAACTCTTATCGAACATTTAACTCTTTTTTTAAGCTCCTTGGCTATATTATTAATTCTTACAGCTTCAGGAATAGATTCTATATTAAAACGTTTTATATTAAGCTCTATTGATTTTCTTATCTCTTCTTCTGTTTTGGCAACTCCAGAAAATACTATATTCTCAGCCTTTCCTCCCGCTTTTATATATTTCAAAGTCTCTCCTATAGATACAACATCAGCACCTATACCCTCTTCAGCCATAATTTTTAATATAGATAAATTATTTTCTGCCTTAACCGCATAAACTATCAAAGCATCATTTAAAGGTGAAAATACTTCTTTTAAAAATCTTATTTTACTTAAAATATCATTCTTTGAATAAATATAAAAAGGTGTACCATAAACCTCAGCAATATCCCTAATATCAATATTTTCGCACATCAATATATTATTTTTATACGCAATCATTATTCTTTTCCCCTAATTTTTTATTTAAATTTTTTAATTCAATATATCTGTTATATTTACAGACATAATTCCTTCATCTGCTAAAAGCGGTAAATTATCTTCTAATACTTTTAATGTTTCTTCACTTTGATAATGCCCTATTCCAATCGCTATGCCGTACTCTTTAGACATTTTTATTAACTCCCTCCATTGCTTCATTATAGAAGAATAATCTCTTTCATTATCCAAAAATACAGACCTCCTAGCTGTCTTTACTCCATATTTTAAAGCCATATCGTATATCAAACTACCGGACACTGTATAAGAATCTATAAAATATTTATCATTATTCTTAGCATAATTAAGCATATAAGAAACTATGCTCTCATCACAGCTTGCAATCGAACCCGTATGATTATTCATTCCCTTTGCATAAGGAACCTTTGAAAATGAATAATCTAATAGTCTAAATACTTCATCTTCATTCATTGATTTTCTTATCAAAGTCTTTTCTCCGAAATAATCGCTACCCTCCATAGGTATATGCAAAATAACATTAACATTATTACTATATGCCGCATAAGAAAAATCTGTACTATGATAAGAATCAGGAAGCACCGCAAAAGTTATATTATATTCATTAGCTAAAGAAAAATATCTTTGAGAATTATCTAAAGTATTTCCGCTGTCATCTATAATAATACTTATACAATTACTATGTTCATTTATTTTATTTAAAATAGGTTTTGCAATATCAGGAGAGTTTATATCTGCTAAATGAAATATATCATTTGAAGGTTTTTCTTTTATATTTTTTTGCAAAATCGTGTTGTCATTTGAGATATTAGAAACATTATCTGCATATTCAAAACTAATATTATAATTCTCTTTAACCTTTATAAAAGTAAAGGCAAATATAAAAAGTATAATAACTGATAGTGCAAATATAAATATATTTTTCATAAAAATATTAATATAAAAAAATAATATGTTAATAATATCTTATATAGTAATAAAAGTCAATTACTTATGAACCATATAATCAATACTTACAACAGCATGTTCATGACATTTAGGACACTTTGGAGAAAGTTTTTTAAAAAGTTTTTGTATGAAAGATTCTTTTTTTGATTCTGCATTAATTTCAACTATTTTATCTCCATTTTCATATTTTTCTATATCTTTAAAATCAAGCGATACAAAAGAAAGTTCTGAAGGTGCATTTAATTTTTTATCTGAAGTAAAAAAATATCCGCAGTTTCTGCATCTATAATGAAAAGGCGGCCTATCAGGAAACATAAATTAACTCCTATAACAAAATTATATATCTAATACCAATAATTTATCCTGCTCAGTATCAAAATGATCTGACATATAAACAGCATAATTATCTTTTTTTATGACACTTCCTGCTTTTACTCTATTATGCCCTACAACCTGATTATATCCTGTCCATGCATCCTCATATAAATCTCCCGTATCAGCCCATAATATTCCAGCAAATTCACTGCCTCCCCCCCTTCTGAAAGAAGCTATATTGCAGTCATCTTTATTATTTTTATAAACTAAACTCACTATATCATAAACATTATCAATATTAATATCTTTTATATCATATTTATGCTTTATATATTCAATCCAGCCATTTGTAATTCCTGCATGAGTAAATATATAATTATTTTCTATGTATATAGGACTAAAAATATCAGAATTATTATTAAATATTTCATGCATCTCTTCAGCATAACTTTTTCTATATCTGCTAGCTGTAGGATATCCCACTATATACTGAAAGTCATGATTGCCTATAAGAAGAACAATTTTATCATTATGATTCTTTTTAAACTCTATTACTTCTTTTAAATTATTAACTATTTCTTCATCTGTAAAAGTAACCCAACTGTCATCGCTGTAATCTCCCATAAAAATTATCTTATCAAAATTATCAAATCTTCCTTCAATAAGTTTTTTCCAACAGTTTTTTCCATGCAAATCTCCTATAACTGCAAACCTCATTTTATTAAATCCTCCTTGCAAGTTTTAATATATTCTGATAATCAATACTTGAATTATTTTTTCCTGAAACTACAGAAACATAAATACTCTCAAATTCTTTTTGCAAATAATCTTTAAACTCTTTTAGATTATCACTATACTCCTCTATATTAGATTTATTATTAATGTATAAAGAAGGTTCATAATCGCCTCTTATCCTATCAATGATATTATCTATAATACTTTCTTTTATTTCATAAATCTTTCCTATAGTCTGTACTATATTTATTATTCTATACATATTACTATTTGAATTAATATTTTCCGCATTATCCATCATATAAATATTAATAGAATAATCCGCTGATTTTCTTTTATCTTCAATAACATAATCCAAAGTCTTTATAGATTCCTCAACAAAATTATTAATGACTATCGTATCATATTCTTCATGCAAATCTTCTATACCTATAATTTTTTCTATAAATAATTTATAAAACTGATCTGATAAATATTTTTTTATATCATTAAAAAACATATATATATCAAAAAATTTCATATCTTTTCCTTTTACTACGCTTATTAGATATGAAATAAAATTCTTTTTTCTGCTCTCTTTTATAGATATCTCATAATGAGATGATAAATGCTTTATTATATCGCATATATTATTATTAATAATATCAATAATTTTTGTTTTATCATTATCTTTAATATACAAAATATTATTATCCGAATTTAGACTTTCTAAATGCAGAGAATCCCTTTTTTCTTTTAGAAGTTTTATCTTTTCTTCTATATTGATTTTTACTATTTCTTTTTTGTCATCAGGTGTTAAAGATAATATTTCTTTTTCTATATATCTATTATGTTCGGCTTCTTCTTCTTTCCTTAACTTTTCTTTTTCCTTTTCTAATTCTTCTATTTTTTCTAAAGTATAAAATTTATTTTTGCACAAAAACTCCTCTATATTTTTAATATTATTTTCTCTCTCATCACCGTAAACATAAAGTATAAATCTATCTCCATATCTTATATTGACAGCAGATACTCTCACAAAAGACTTGGCATTGACTCTTTTTCCATTCTGATTTTCTATTTCAATCTTATCATCTATAGTCTTAAAATAATCTACAATAGGATAAATCTCTTTGACATCTTTCAGCGTATCATTTCTGCATTCAAATTCTTTAGATATAAAATCATTATTCTCCATATAGTATCCTGTGTAATTTTATTTAATTATATAAATACAATTATATACAAATATAAAAACAAATCAATTAGTTATGTATAAAAACATATTAAAAACTATATAGAATATCTACATAGATATACCTATATAGGATATATAAAATATCTATATTAAGTTAGAATAATTTAATTAATTATCAATGACATAAATAAAATAACTTTAAACAATTTTATCTTTTAATATTTTTAAACTTAAAAATTTCATTAAAAATGCTATATTTATTTTAAATACATACATAAGAGCGAATATTATACGAATCATACATAAAAACCCTTGAAATTCTAAATGATATTGTTTATAATAATAGAAAATAAAATAACAGAGAAAAATAGAAAAAAATATGATTGATTTTAATTTAAAAGATATTAGAGAAAAAATTTTGAAGCTAACACAAAGTCAATTTGCTAAAATGTTAGGTGTGCGTCAGGATTATATTTCAAGATTGGAAAGAAATGCAAATAATATAACTCTTGACCTTTTGGATAAGCTTGCAGAAAATACCGGACTTACTATTGATGAACTTACAAAATATAAAAAGAATTCTTTTGAAAGTGAAAATCCATATCTTTATGAGAATCTTATTAATGTACAAGTCATCATAGATAAACTCAATGAAGAAATAAGTGCGACAGATAAAAAGAATAATGAAAAAATATCTGAACTGACTTCTGATATTTATAATAAAATCAGTGAAACTTTTGATATTGTTGTTTATGGAAGATACAGTTCCGGAAAAACTTCATTTATAAATGCAATATTTGATAAGAATATTGACACGAATCCTTATTCTGAAGAAACAAATAACGATGAATATTATTTGAATGATGATTCCAAACTGTTTAGAATTATTGAGTACAAGGAAAATCTTCTTAATACTAGAATATACAATAATCAAAATATGTTTATTTATTTATGTGATATAAATGCTTTCTCTCAGGAAGATATCACAAATATAAATGCTTTAGCAAATTTTATAGATGATTTCAGCAATATATCTATAATATTCTCCAAAGCTAATATATTTGATGAAAATGAATTAGACAGTGTTATTGATAAAAAATTTCAAGTATTAAAAAACTTCATAGAATCTTCTAATAATATAAAGAAAATAGATTATTCTCTGCTAAGAAAAAGATTTTTCCCATTTTCAATTAATAACACTAACTTAGTTAAGCAGATTAAAGATGACTTTGCTGAAAATATAAAATATGCTTACTATAACAAAATATTAACAAATATTAATTTCATTACAGAAATAATAGACAATAAAAATGATTTCCAAGAAAATGATAAATTAGAAGTTAATTTAAATAAAATAAAAATATCAGTTAAAGAATCATTTAATGAAATATATAGAAACACTCTTAATATAGACAGTATAATTCAATCTATTGATGATAATAATGTATATAGAAAAAAAGATGATATAAAAGTATTATGCAACAGTATAAACTTAAATCTTGATACACAATTATACAATATGCTTGCTCTTACAAAAGAAGATTTTGAAAGCAAAGAGCCGAACAAAATAAAAACAAATTTAATAAATACTTCTATAGGAATTTTATCTTCATTTGAATTATTAAAAAACAGTTCAATGAAAATAATAAATATTATAGGTGTATCTCTATCATTTCTTCCTAGTGTAGTATTTATATTATCAGGATTTATGTCTTTCTCAGGAAATTGGAAAAAAACACTTTCTAAAAAAGTTATTAAAGCTTATGAGAAAGAAAATGTAGTATCTAAATATAATAAAACTATAGATGAATATTTTAATAATTATTTGACAAATCTAAAAGAAATAGATACTAAAACAAAAGAAACTCTGAAATATCAAGAAGATGTTAAAATGTATAAAAATATAAAATCTATATTGAACAATTTTGCTTCTTATATAGAAACAGAAAAAAATAAAAAGTAGATAAAAACAATATAAAATAAAAAAGGGCAGGTATTATTTTAATACTTGCTCTTTTTTATTATATTAAATTTTTCGTATTGAACTTTTATTAGACTTGTTTCAAAACTACCTGACAATATTAATTATAAAAATTATTTAATTTAAAAATGACAGAGATGATGTTTTACATGTTGTACAAATTATAATTTTAATATATAAATATACAGTCCTTTTGCTTCTCGCCGTAGGCGTACTTCGTATGGGTCACTACCGAGTAGGTGCCTAGGCGGCAAAAGAAGTGGGGGTGTGGCACGACTGTGTGCTTCGCAGGGCTAGTCCCCACAAATTATAAATAAAATTACTTTTGAAACAAGTCTATTATATATTAAAACTATTTAGCTATTAGTATTCTCATTGCTGTAAACAGTCCAGCTGCTGTCTGGAAGCTGATAATATGAGTTATCTATAAGTTTCTGTACATTTCTTCTATAAAGAGCAGTTTCAACCTCTTTTATATTAGCCATACTTAGTTTAGGATCTGATAATATTAAATATTCGGCTATAGTTCTTCTATCGGTATTTTCTTTTTCCATTATTTCTTTTATATATTTTATTCTCTCTTCACTGTATGAGGTCTTTGGTTTGGATACATCAAATGCTATATATGATAAATATCCGCCGTTATTTTCACCTATATAATAATTAGTTTTATATAAATTTATTTCATCTTGATTGAACATGCTTCTTATTAAAGCTTCTTTATATCCCTGAGATAATTCATCAGAAACATTCGTACTTACCATTATAAGATTTAAATCCTCCTCACTAGAAAGAGTAGATATTTGATATGCACTTTCATCTATCTGCCTGTATCTTCCCAAAACCTGAGCTTCTATTAAAGTTTTTCCTCCAAGCACTCTCATCTCAGGTTCCTGTACCACTATAAGTTTTGAACAGCTTGTAATAAATATCATAACAATTAAAACAAATATCATATTATACAATTTCATAAAACGAATATCTCCTCCATTTTCTATATTATTATTAATTTCCACCCTCTAAATATGATATAACATCAGAGAAAGGCATAGGTTCAAGTCCGAATTTATCGCCTTCAAATGCTATAAGCTGCTGCTTCTGCTGATTAGGCTTATCTAAGTTTTGATCTCTAAAATAGAATGTAGTAAACACTTTATTTGCAGATATACTAAACTCCACTGAATTAGGATCATAACCGAATTGTACTATATTTTCAACTGTAGATATACCGGGGTTAATAGGTCTTATCATCTCTATTAAGAATTTAGAAAACTCTGTAGACATTTTACTTATACCTACAAAAAATGTTGTAGGTTTAATATTATTTAAAGGACTTACCCCAACTCCGGCGATATCGGCTGTAAGATTAACCAATAATTTTTCATCATTAATTTTTTCTCTGTTTTCAGGAGCAAGCAAATATTTAAAGTTTATATCACTAGCTAAAACACGCATATCATATTTAATAGTACTTGTATTAAAGCTGCCCAAATCTACATTAAGCCAAGGCAAATGTATAGCTCCCCTTCTTGGTGCTGTATTATTTGATATTGAAGTTAAAAACAAATTATCATCAAATTTTTCACCGCCTATATATAAAGATGATTTCAAATCCTGTATAGTAAGTCCATGTCCCTGAACTTTAACATAAGAAGAAAAATCTCTTATTCTAATGCTGTCATCTATAAACGGAGGTATTTTTAAATATACTCTTAACTGCTCAAAAAATACATTTGGAATCTGCTCTATAAGAGGAGTGTATCTAGTTGCTGTTGCAGCTACCTCATTATCTGTAGGAGTCAAATCAAAATGATAATCTATATTCGAAGTTAATCCTTTTAATACTATCGACATTTTATCGGGTGAATCCATATTAGCAAAGAATCCATCTGTTTTAAAAATACCATCTGCTATATTATTTTTCAAATTACCATTAACATTGAATAACCCTCCTATTTCAATACCAAAAGGAAGGTATAAACTTTCAGTATCTAAACCAACATTATAATTTAAATTAGCATTTTTTATAACAGGTGTGAAGTATCCGTCAAGATGCACTAATAATTTATTAGCCGGACTTTGTAAATTAAATTGCCTAATATTAGCATATAGATTATCTCCAAAACTAACATCGGTATCTATTTTCATAGTAACATCTTGAAGCTTATATTGTTTTTCTGTTACATAAAATGTACTGAAATTTGTAACTGTTGCAAATTTATCCTCTAATGACAAATCATATCCCAAAGCACTAGTCATTTTTATATCATCTTCAAAAGGAAGACTGTCAAGAATCTCAGCAAATTTAGTAGACAGCCAATTTTTCATAGCATAAGGAGCTATTCTAAAAGTTGATATATTAACAAAACCTCTTTTTAATCCTAAACCTTCTAAATCAATATTAGATCTAAAATTAAGAAAATTATCCAAATCTAAATTAAGCTCTGAAACCTTAACATTCTGACTAATCAAATCAGCATTAGCAAGAACATTAAGTTTAGCTGTAGCAGTAGAAGAAACTTCACCGCTTAAATTATAAGAGAAATTTCTAATGATACCGTTTACTGTAGTATTTATATCATTTATCATGTCTCCAAAAACATGAACATCTAAATTAAGAGAACCTCTTGCAAGCCCTCCTGAAAAATTAGCAATAGGCAATGATGTTACACTTATATTCAAATCTGTAGGCTCATCAAACTTCACAGCCCCATTAACCTTTATATCAGAATTAATATATTTTGAAGATATATTATCAATATAAAGAATCGTATCGCTTTTCTTACTAGGATCATTAATAGCAGGTACAATTCCTAATGCCCCATTTAAAGATGATAAAAGCCTTAATGATATATCTGTGTTATTTAATCTATACAATTTCAATGCTGTTACTCTATCGATAGTAGTATTATGCTCCAATTTTATATCTTCATTTGAAATGTTATTAGGATTTAAAGTAAAATTTAATTTTGTTTTTGAATTAAGATTATTTACAACTATGGTGTCTCCCATAGAAAAATTTATTTTATCTAATACAAGATTTATTGTATTAGTTAAATTATTTATAGTACCAATGCTTTTATCAGCATCAACATTAACCATACCGCTCATACTAATACCTAAAGAAGGTACGAACATAGATGCTAAACTATTTACCTTATCTAAATTAAGTCTTGCATATAAAGTATCTAAATTAACGCCTATATTTCCGCTGAATATTTGATTGGCAGATGCTATAACTTTTAATATCTCATCATTTAAAAGCTCTGAAGATAAATTCTCTATAGATACACTCTGATTTCTTATATTATATCTAGCAAGAAAATGTGCTGCAAACTGCATATCATCTCGTTTTTTGCCATTGTAGCTGAAATTAGGATCATCTATCTCAAAATCGAATGTTATTATTATTTCATCTTTATTTTCTGTACCATTTTCATTCTTAGGATAGGATATATCTAAATTAAATAAAGGATTATCATTAAAGAAAATACTACTGTCATTATAAGCCAAACTATTACTTATAAAACTTTTTAAATAAATATCTTTTAAAGCCTCCGGAGCAGATATTCCCATTACTTGAGACAATGAAAACCTTTTTGTATGCAAATCTAAATGAAGATTATAATTACTTAAACTTGCTATAAGTCCATTATTAGGTACATTAGTTAAAAATGATTTACTGTCTGCTTTAAATGCTAAATTATTTATTCTGATGTTTTCTACATCAGCTTTTAATTTTAAAAAATCAAGTTTGCTGAAATCGAAAGGCTCTTTATTTGTATCTTCCACTTTAGGTTCAGATGGAGGCATATCCGGTAAATTCCAATTTCCGCTTTCATCTGTAAACATATAGACATATAAATTATCTATAGTTAAATCCTGAACATGAAGCTTTAAAAAGAATAAAGAAAAAAGAGAAAATTTTAATCTAAAATTATCTATCTTTATATTTTCTTCATTATTAAAATTAGCTGAATTATAAAGAATAACATTGCTCATCTCTATTTTTGGAAATAATAATCCGTATTTGAAATCCCCTATTTCCAATTTTCTATCAGTAGCAGAGTATACTATATTTTCAATAAGATTTTTCACTCTTTCATTATTAAAATATATTCTAGCTCCTGCAATACCTATAATAATCAAAAAAAGAAGTATTAGAGGTATATATCTCTTTTTGAATCTTCTTTTTTTCTGATTATTTTCTTGTTCTGATGATGTCTCAGTTTTTTCTTTTTTATTAAAAAATTTCTTCATAATAAACTTCTATAACAATATATTTTACCTGTTTATAAAACAATTTTACACTTATAAAGATAGTATATTATAAAATATACTCTTTATCAATAGCAAATAAATATTTAAAAGCCATTATCATAATATGTACTATCTTCATAATATGTATTATCCTGACTATTATCATAATAATAATCATCATTATACCTGTATATATCTTCATTGGTATTTTCAGCATCATTGGTTTCTTCTTCATTACTGTAATAATAATATTCAGAATTATAATCTTCCGGTCTTATAATTATAATATTATTAGTATTATTGAAATTACTTTCCAAATTTTCTTCAAACTGCTCTTCAGGAATATTATTATCATTTAAATAATTATTACTATAATTATAATAATCTGTTTCATAGGTATTTGTATTATTATAGAAATCATATCCGTAATTATAATCACCGCTTATCTCATTTGATATGCTCATATTAAATTCATAGTTTCTAGCCTTTGAAATTCCTTTCTTCCAGCCTTCTTTAGTCAAATCTCTTTCGAATATAAGATAATACCTTCCCTGAGATAAACTTATCTCATACTCATCATCTGTCTGCGGCATAGTAACAATTTTACCCAATGTATCATTAGAAATACTTATATTAATAGCCTGAGAATCTATCAGAAAATAAGAAAGTTTAACACTTGACTTAATAGGTATGCTGAAGCTGTAATAATCTCTGTCATAAGAATAATCTATAGCGCCTTTGTATGTTTGATTAAACTCTATAGTCTGAGCCTCTGAATATTTATTATTAGGTTCATGTTCTGTGTATTTATCATAAGGCTTGGCTATAATACTTACTCTGTATGGTATATTATTAACAGCATTAGTAGAAGCCAATATAAAATAATATGACATATAAGGATATAGTATGAGTTTATCAACTACTTCTCCATCTCCTACATTATTAATATCCTTCATAGTTATCCAATTTCCTTTCTGATCATATAATCTTATGCTCGCATCTATTGCAGGAACTCCTGAAAGTTCTATAGAAATGGAATAAGTATTAAAAGAGCTATTAGTTATTTTATAGGCATCTACTTCCATATTTTTCAAATCACCTGTTTTTAAAGTCGGATTATATACTTGACCATAGTATCCTTCTATTGTATAGAGTCTGTTATCGCTATTAACATCTATAATCTGAGATGCAGAAATTTTATCATTAGGCTCTTTCTCATCACTTTCTTTATAATCTCTTTTTTTAATGATAAACATGTAATCAAGATTTTCTTTTACAGTATCTTTAGGAGCTATTGATATATAATACTTATTTTCTTCTGTATTATTTTGAGAAGTTTCAAAATATATATTCTTCATAACTTGAGTAGTATATATCATTTCTTCTTCTTTTTTATTTTGATTATTATTGCTTATTACTGTTTCATTAGTATCAATATCATTTTTAATAGAATTTGTATCAGTATATGGTATTTCATCAGGTTCATTTATTACTTTTATAATATTAGTATTATAATCATATATAGTCATTATAACTGGAGAATATGTAGAATTTGAAACATAAAAATCTATAATGCTTGCCTTTCCATCAAAAGTAAAATAATAATAATCTGTATTATCGCCTTCCAGCTGTCCTATTATACCATCTTTATTAATTTCCTGAGCGGTTTCAAAAGTATTATTGCCTCCAGATTTCTTTTCCAATTTATATTGAGAAGAACTGCAGGATAATAAAATCATCATATTAATAATTAATACAAAACCAATTTTATTCATTTTATCTCCACTTATAAAAACAATATATATAAAAATTATACATCATTCTATAATAAAAAGATACTTAATATTTTTATATATTGAAAAAAATATTAATAGAAGCTATTGACATTTTTTTTATATATGTTATTATTGTTTTACGTTTTCAAATTAATATGGGTAGGTGGCCGAGCAGTCAATGGCAGCAGACTGTAAATCTGCCGACGTGAGTCTACGGGGGTGCGAATCCCTCCCTGCCCACATTCTTTTTACGAATATTTATCTTAAAATGAGGTGTTGCTTTGGCTATAGAATTTAATAATGAATACATATCTATAGTTATGGAAGCTAACCTATCCACTTCCGAGGAAATAAAATCTTTTATAGAAGATTCTAATGAAGCATGCAATATAAGAATGCCTGTAGTAGTATTAGATATGAAGAATGTTAAAGAAATTAACAGTGCCGGTATATCTAAAATACTTAAACTTTATAAAAATCTTCAGTCTCTAAAAGTTAAATTATTTATGACCAATTTAGATGAATCCATAAAACCTACTATAAAAAGTTTAATGATGTTTAGTTTAATAAAATATTTTGATGACCCTAAAGATTTCATTATATAATATAATTATTTAAAAAATACTTAATGAAATTATATATAAAATTTTATAATTTATTAATTACGAAAATAATGTTTTATAGATTATTATTTTAATATATAAATATACAGTCTGTAGCATATATGTTCTATACTGCTTATCTAATACATGCCTGCACACTATTCGCTATGGGACTTATTTGTCATGATTCAATACCTAGTACTTCTTAGGTACAAACAGAAAGCCATAGTTCTATAGGGAACCACCGAGTAAATACTTATTGAGAAAAATAAGCGAGGTTTTACTATATTGGTACACTTACTAGTACGACTGTGTAATTCACAATTCTAGTTACCTCAATCATAAATAAAATTAGTTTTTAAACAAGTCTATTTATAAATATTATGCAATAATAATAAAAATTAAATATATACTTTTTAGCAATTTTGATATAAAATAAACCGCATTAAAAATAAGAGGATATAAAAATGGAACTTTTAGCACCTGCTGGAAATAAAGAAAAATTAGAAGTAGCGTATCATTACGGAGCTGATGCTGCATATATAGGAGGAGCCTTATTTAATTTAAGGCATCAAAGCAAAAATACAACTATAGATGAACTTGCTGAATGTGCACAGTTAGCTAAAAAATTAAATAAAAAAATATATTTAACTTTAAATGCTTTTTTGCATGAATATGATAAAAATAACTTAAAAGCATATTTAAAAGAAATACAGAATTTAAATATAGATGCATTTATAGTATCTGATTTAGGAGTATTAGGTATAGTTAAAGAAACAATACCGGAAGCTAATATTCATATAAGCACTCAGGCTTCTGTTACAAATAGTTATTCTTGTAAAATGTATGAAAGTTTAGGGGCTAGCAGAATAATATTAGCTAGAGAACTTTCTTTAGATGAGATAAAAGAGATTAGGGCTAATACCGATTTAGAATTAGAAAGTTTTGTTCATGGGGCTGTATGCATGTCATATTCCGGAAGATGTTTATTATCAAATTTCTTAAATAATAGAGATGCCAACGGCGGAGAATGCTCTCAGGTTTGCAGATGGAATTTCAAAACATATATAGAAGAAAAAACAAGACCCGGAGAGTTTATGGAAATTGAAGAAGGAGAAAATCATTCTACAATATTAAGCAGCAAAGATTTACAAATGGCTGAATATCTGCATTTACTACAGAAAGCAGGTATTGATTCTATAAAAATAGAAGGCAGAATGAAAAGCGTATATTATGTAGCTAATACAGTCAGAGTTTATAGAATGTTATTAGATCTTCTTGAAAGAATCGGTTATGATTCATATCCTGAGGCTATAAAAAAAGAACCTATTGCCAGCTATTTGAAAGAGCTTGAAACTATAAGCAGAAGAGAAAGCGACACAGGATTCTATTTCGGAAGGGATAATATAAAACCTACTCTCAAAGGGTATCTCAAAGGCAGAAGACTTATGGGTATGATTGCTGATGATAGTGAGGAATATGCAAAAATTACTGTGTATAACACTATAAAAAAAGGAGATGATTTAATATATATAGGCAGGGATTTCATAAAACATAATGATAATAGATTTAAACTATTTATAAAAACAGAAGAAAATGAATTTGTAGAGACAGATAGTATTAGAAATATAGATAATGCCTATATTAAATCAGGAGTACATGATTTCAAAAAATACGACATTATCACTATAGAAGAAGATTAATAAGAAGATTAAATTATGATACTAGGTGTTGACTTCGGAAGAAAAAAAACAGGTACTGCTTTTATGGATATGGATATAAAAATTCCTTTTCCATGCAGGCTCATAAAAGAAAGCAATGCTAGAAAAGTAAAACGGGCATTGATGGATATAATAGAAGAAAAAAATATTGATACTGTTGTTTTTGGTCTGCCTTTATCCGATGAAGGAAAAGAAAGTGAATGGTGTTCAGAAATAAGAAGATTTTCTGAGTTTCTTTTAAAAAGTGTGAAAGTTGATATTGTATTTGTTGATGAATACGGTACTTCAAAAGAGGCAGATTTTATATTAAGAGGAAAAAAGAAAAAAGTTAAAGATAAAGCTAATGATTTAATTGCTGCTGCTTTAATATTAGAAAATTATTTGAATGTTCTTAATATGAATAATAAAAATCAATAATATAACTATTTACTATTTTTATATTAAGTAGTTATATATATTAACAAAAATATAAAAGGTAATAAAAATATGAATAATAATATAACTAAAAAATATATAACATTATCATCTATAATCGCAGTTTTAATAATAATATTAATTGCTGTAACATTTATGAAAAACAGAGGATATTCACTGCCCAAATTAAAACAAATAAACTCAAATATATCTGAAATAACTATAAAAAGAGGGGCAAATGAAACTATATCTATAAAATACAATGATAATAAATGGACTGTAAATGATAAATATAATGCTGATAATAATTTGATAAATACAATTACTAATGCTTTGAGCAGCATACAGCCTATAGAAATAGTTTCAAGGGGAGATGATAACAGCATTTCAAAATATAAATTAACAGATGAAGAAGCATTAACAGTTTCAGCATTAGACAGTTCATCGAAAGAAGTAAGAAATATAAAATTCGGCATGAAATCCGCTTTCGGAAATAGCGTATATGCCAAAATAAATAATGACAATAATATATATCTTCTTGGAAATACTTCTTCAAATCCTAAAGATATATTCGATAAAACAGAAAATGACCTTATAAACAAAACTATATCTCAAGTGCGAAATGATGATATAGAACAGATAACTATAGAATACAATAATAATTCATATACATTGGCAAAAAACACTAATGACACTAATAATACTTGGATAAAAAATTGGAATAATAATACTGTAAAAGCAAATGATGTTTATACAAGCATATTTACTTTGGCAAATTTAAATGCTGACGGTTTAATAACTAATGCTGATACAAGTAAAAACTTACCATTATATAAAATCAATATACAGGCTTTGAATGGTAATGTATCTTATGAAGTATTAAATAAACTCGATGACAATAATTATGAAATAGTAAGCCATAATGATAATAATAGATACTATATGACAGAAAGTTCATTTAATACATTTATAGAAGCAGTAAATTATATAATTAATTGATTATAATATAATTGAAAATAATAAAAATAATAAAATAATAAGGGGCTTTAATAAGCTCCTTTTTTATATAGAAAATAAAAATCACATAGTGAAAGATTCGCCCAAATAAACTTTACGGGCTAATGGATTATTGATTATTTCATCTGGAGTGCCTTTTACCAATATTTGTCCGTTACCCATTATATACGCCCTGTCAGTAATTCTTAAAGTTTCTCGTACATTGTGATCGGTAATCAGTATTCCTAATCCCTTTTCTTTTAAAGAAGCTATGATGTTCTGTATATCTATAACGGCAATAGGGTCAACTCCGGCAAAAGGTTCATCTAATAATATGAATTTAGGATTAACAGTCAAAGCTCTTGCTATTTCGCATCTTCTTCTCTCACCGCCTGAAAGAGTATATCCGTTCTGTTTTCTTACATGAGTAATATTAAACTCTTCCAGAAGCATATCTGTTATATCCATTCTATCCTTAGCAGACAATGCTTTGTTATATTCTAATATGCTAAGCAGATTGTCCTCAACAGACATCTTACGAAAAATAGAAGCCTCCTGAGGTAAATATCCTATTCCTAAAGTGGCTCTTTCATGCATATGGAGTTTTGTAATATCAAGATCATTGAGATATACATTTCCTGCAGTTGCTGTAACGAATCCTACAGTAATATAGAAACTAGTAGTCTTTCCAGCCCCATTAGGTCCTAAAAGCCCTACAACCTCACCCTGCTTCACATTATAAGAAATATCGCCTATTATCTTACGCTTTCCATAATATTTAGTGAGATTAACAGCACGAATCTCATAGGGGTTTGATTTATCATAATTAAAAAAATTATCAGCAGTTATAGGAGCAGAGGGCATATTATTTGTATTATCTTTTTTTTGAAAATATTAAGAAATTTACTAAACATATACCCTCTCTTTATTATTATTATTAATTATTATTGTACATTTATATCGAGTCCGCTTGAATGCTTTTCAGTATTCAAAGTATTCATAGCCTTATCAAATGTATAAAGGTTTCTGCCTTCTAGATTACCGCCGCCGAGCATTTTAATTTTTGCCATAATATCATGGAACAATTCTTCTTCTTCAAGCTGTTCTTGTATAAACCAATCTAAGAACCTAGATGTAATATAATCTTTATTCTCCATAGCTTTTCCGAGTAATTCATTTATGCATGAAGTGATATATTCTTCATGTTTTAATACAGTTTCAAATAAATGCTCTACAGAATTAAATTCGCTTTGAGGAGCATGCATATCACTAATAACAGCTTGTCCGCCCACTTTATTGATGAAATCTCTAAATTTCTCAAAATGCTCTAATTCTTCTTTATAGTGTCCGTATAGGAAGCTGCTGCATCCTTTCAAACTTTTCTTATCGCACCAACCTGCCATATTAAAATAAAAACTAGCAGAATATAATTCTTTATTTAACTGCACATTTAACAATTTAATAATATCCTCTTTTATTATGGACATAATAAACTCCTTTTTAATATTTTATAACCTTCAAGTATTCTATAATATGTTTTAAAATTATCAAGAAAAAAATATAATATTCTTTATAATTTCACAAGCCTACGAGCCGTTACCGCACACCAAGCAGCACGGTATCGCCTAACTTTTAAGATAGCACAATGTAAGTGCGGCATCGTACCTTTCATTATACAGCAAAATATTAAAATAAAAAGATATAACATTCTATAATGCAAACATATAAATAAAAAGTAATCCCTAAATAATATAATAGTGAGCCGAAACCGTATTACAGCTTTAGATGGAATACATTTATAGGTTTCGGCGAACATAACAATAATAAAATTATTTTTTATTTACTTTTTTACTAAAAAGTAAATAGCCTTTTTTGGTTCTTTTTTGGTCTAAGCAAAAAAGAACGAAGAAAAAAGATTTTATATACTAAAAAG
>NZ_JH994111.1:1810412-1815125 GCF_000316195.1 Brachyspira hampsonii 30446
GGAAATATAGAGTTTGCAACTTTATCAATACTAAGATTTTGAACAACAGAACCAGATACATTTTTACAAAATTGATAATACGCAAAATTTGAAGATAATAGATAAAAAAGGAATTCTCTATTGTAAGCTATTTTATATTTAGTTATTACAAGCCATCCATCATGTATACATCCATCTATATTTAAAATATATGGTCTTCCAAAACTCATTGAATTTGTTAACAAAAAATCTCCGGATTTTACAAATCTACTTCTATTAATACCTTCTTTTATTATTCTTTCTCTAGTTGAATTAATATACTTACCATTTTTTTCTGCATCGCTAATTTTTATCCAATTAATACCATCATTTGAAGTAGTTAAATATTTATTAATAGGTCTCGGAGATCCTCCTCTTAATATTTCTGCAACATTTCCAAGCCTTACCCAAACCCAACTATCTGGAATATTAAAAGGCAATTCATTATCTATGCAAACATCTTTTATAACATTACTACCTTCTAAAACTCTTTCATAATAGGAGCCATCTTTCTTGTATATCTCGCTTGTATTTTTTTCTTTCTTTATACGATCCTCTTTTATCAATTTATCTTTATTTTTTTCTTCTAAACCTTTAGGAAGCGGTAGTGATTTCATAAATATGCCTCTATTAAATATAATGTACTTGTTTCAAACTAATTATTTATAATTGTGAGGACTAGCCCTGCGAAGCACACAGTCGTGCCCCCCCCCCACTTCTTTTGCGACCGAAGGAAGTGCCTGTGGCATTGGCACATACGAAGTACGCCTCGCTGTGCGTGCCGACGAAGTCCACCTTTGGTGTCGGCAGGCGAGAAGCATACGAAGTACGCCTGCGGCGAAAGACTACATACTTATATACTAAAATAATAATTTATACAACATATAAAATAGACTTGTTTCAAAACTAAATTTATTAATATTTATTTAATATTTTTAAATTATAGTTGGGGCTTTGCTGCGAAGCACACAGTCGTCCCAAACCCCAGTTCTTTTATTGGTATAAAAGAACCAAAAGAACTGCATTTTCTAGCTTAAACATACAATTTATACAACATATAAAATATTTAATTAAATCGTTATTAATATTATTTAATTTAGCATAAAATAATAAACTCATAAAATTGTTTGTCAAGTAGTTTTGAAACAGGTCTAATATTATTTTTATATAATCTTATTAAGTACTTTTGAAACAAGTCCAATATATAATTCTTAACAATATCATACTATATTATATAAAAAATTCAAAATTATTATTAATTTATCAGATTCTTCACTTCGTCCCAGCTTAATTTATTTATGTCGCCCATAGAATCGCCCACTACAGTATCAATAAGCAAACGCTTTTTATTCTGAAGTTCTAATATCTTCTCTTCTATGGTGCCTCTTGTGATGAGCTTATAATTAGTTACAACGCGTTTCTGTCCTATTCTGTACGCTCTGTCTGTTGCTTGATCTTCTACTGCAGGATTCCACCATAAATCATAATGCATCACAGTATCCGCCTGCGTCAAGGTGAGTCCTGTGCCTGCTGCTTTAAGGCTAAGTAAGAATATAGGTGCTTCTCCGGCATTGAATCTATGAACTAAATCCATTCTGTCCTTTGTAGAGCCGTCCAAATAAAAATAATCTATTCCCAATTTCTTAAAAGCAATACGCATGAGATTAAGCATTCTGGTAAATGAGCTGAATACCAATACACTATGTCCGCCTGAAATAGCTTCTTTAATCATCTCTATAAACATATTAAACTTACCGCTTGTATGACTCTCGCCTCGTAAATCTTCATGCATAAGTCTAGGGTGGCAGCAAACCTGTCTTAATCTTGTTAATGCTGAAAATATCTCTATATGCGACTGAGCAAAACCTTTTCTTTTTACCGTTTCAAATATTTCTATTCTAGCAGCCTCAAGTATAGACATATAAAGTTCTTTTTGATCTTTAGTTAAATCGCAGTAGCTTACAACGGTATGTTTAGGAGGCAAATCTGTAAGTACATCAGTTTTTAACCTTCTTAATATGAAAGGTGCTATTCTTGTCTTTAAATTATCCAAAGCCTCACTTGAACTGTCCAACCCTGCAAGTATAGGAGCTTCATAATCTTCAATAAAATCTTTATGCTTGCCTAAAAATCCCGGCATAAGAAAATCAAACATTGACCACATCTCGCTTATACTGTTTTCAATAGGCGTACCGCTTAAAGCAAGTCTTTTTAATGATTTTAAACTTTTAACCATTTTGGCATTCTGAGTATTGGCATTTTTTATATGCTGAGCCTCATCAAGTATGAGATAGTTAAACTCATTCTCGCTTAATGCCTTTACATCTCGTCTTAATGTAGAATACGATATTACAGCAACATCATAATTACTTACAGCTTTTATCTTTTTCATTCTAGTTTTTAAATTACCGGATAACACTATAACTTCAAGAGAAGGAGCAAACTTTTTAATCTCGCATTCCCAATTAGCAACGCATGAAGTAGGAGCAACAACTAAAGAAGTAAGTTTATTGCCGTTTTCTTTTTCTTTTAGTATTGTGGCTATAGTCTGAAAACTTTTACCAAGCCCCATGTCATCGGCAAGTATTCCGTTTAATGACATATCAGCTAATTTTCTAAGCCATTTATATCCTACTAACTGATAGCTTCTAAACTCTCCGACTATATCTTTAGGCGGTGTCTCATCATACTCAACCCTTTTTATATTTGCTATAGTATCCACAGCATTATCGTCCAAATCAAGCTCTATACCGCTATGTTTCTCAAGCATATCTGCAAAATAAGGAGCACTGAACATAGGAAGCAAGTATCTGTTATCCTCTTTTTGTTCTATAGGATTTTCTTTAAACATCTTAGCTATATAATCAATTACTTCCAAATCTATAGGTACAAATGAACCGTTTTGAAGTCTTATATATTCTTTATTTTCTACTTTTACAGCCCTTACAATTTCAGATAAATCATGAAGCTCTTTAACGCCCTCAAAAGAAAAATTAATCTCAAAGAAGTTAATATCTTTAGTTAAAGAAACTCTCATTTTAAGAGGCTTAACATTCAATTTTAATGATTTAAAAGATTCACTGTAATAACAAGTCCAACCTCTATCCTGAAGTGCCGGAAGTATTTTGTAGCATAAATAAAATATCTTCTCATCATCAGAAGTGGCAAAAGTATAATCTCCCACTTTCTCCAAATATTTAGATAATGTTCTGCAGAAATATTCTTCCTTTTCATTATCTCTGTAAATCTCTGTAACTTCATTATCAAACATATTGCTGCTTGTAAACTTTCCGGAATAAGGATCAACAGTAAAAGAACCGTATTTGAACTTTATAGTAGAAAATACATTAGTGCCGTCATAATCCAAAAATACCAATGCCTGAGCTGGAAAAGCTAATATATCATTTTCTTTTATATCTTCTGGAAGCTCTATATTATCAAAGTCTTTTTTAAGATTAGGAAGCACTCTTGAACAGAAATCCTTTATATAATCTTTTTTTACTATTATACTGTCTTTAAAAATATTCTTTTTGATTTTAGGGTATGATGGATTAGTCTCATAAAAAATATCTTTATAAAGTATAAAATCACAATTCTCTCCGAATGTATATACTCTATTTAAATCAACATCTTTAATGCTCAAATTAAGCACTAAATCTTTTTCTTCGTTATAATAGCTCTCTAACTGCAAGTTTAAAATTTCATCGCTGAATGTTATAACTCTGCTTTCAAGCCTTATATTCGGCACATCTTTTAAAAGCATAAGGCACTGATAAGCATCATAGTCTTTAAACCATAACTTACCGTTTTCCTGTATCTGTTTAGCCTCAGCATACAAATTATTTAAAAATCTTATTAATTTGGCCTCTGCCTTACTAAAATCTTCAAGCTCTATTACTCTTTCAATATCTTCAATATTTTGTTTATCTCCAATAACGCATGAAAATAAAAAATTCTCAAGCTCCCCTACCCTATACTCTTTTTTATTTTCCAAGTCTATCAATTTCAATGAAAGCCCCAAAGTCCTTTCATTATTGCTGTCGCCCCTTAAAGATAATAACACCGATAAACTATAATACTCCCTATAAAGATTATCCCTGTAATTATCCATTAAAGGAGATCTTGTATAATAAAGCCAATCTTTACGTGAAGGATCTATTATTTGAGAGTTTTCCTCTTTTTTATTTCTATCTATTCTCTTATTATCGCTTTCTGTAATAACAACGCTGTTTGCTATAGTTTTGATAGAAGCCTTTGCAAGCTCATCATTTTCTTTAGCATTAGCATTTAAATTTAAAAAAGGATTATCATTTTCCTTAATTTTCTTTTTAGACTTACCCCTAGTATTCATTCCCATAACCTTACTATATTTTTACACATCATTTTTAATGGCTTTTATAATAATAGAATTATTAAAAAAGTCAATATTATATATTGTATAAAAAAACATGATTTTTGATAATATGTAAAAAAGAATAGTTTTGATTATATTATGATAACTAAATTATGTTAATTAATATATAGTTATACTGTTTTTATTATTAGTGTTTTGTTTTTATATTTTGCTTTATATAACACGCGTTAAACTATCTCAAAAAAATAAATCTAGTCAATAATGACAATTTTTGCTATAAATTTAAATATATTCACCGCGTGCCATTAAATCCCAAAAATAAATAAACGCTTGGGCGGGCG
>NZ_JH994111.1:1816061-1924647 GCF_000316195.1 Brachyspira hampsonii 30446
TTTTTATTTTGTTTTTATATCACCGAATATGTACTTTCCTTAATTAATAAATAAAATTAGTTTTGAAACAGGTCATTATTTTATTGCAATGTACTCAAATCTTTGAAATAATTTTGGGCATCATTATAACCCTGCTCTATTCTTCTTTCAGCACCTTTTGGAGAGAAATCAAGTACCCCATAAAAGAAATTACCTAAGTCTTTGGAAGGATACATTTCATAAATATTAACATTATCTTTCTTTTTTACAGGCTTTTTATAATCCAAATGTATAACTATTATATCTGTACAATTTTCATAAAGATAAAGCGGCTCTATAGGACAATCATCTGTATAACAGCCGTCGAGATAGAATTTATTATCAATCTTTTCTGTTGGAAATACCCCGACTAAAGCAGATGTAGCTAAAAGTATTTTCTTTATTATTTCATTAGAATTGCCGTTTAATTTGAAATATTTTGATTTTATAAAAAACAGAGCATTATATTCTGTACAGGAAGCATATATATTAAAATGATAATTTGACAAAAGATTAATATCTATATATTTATCTATGATTTCGATTAATCCTTCTCTTGAAAATATACCGAATATAGAAGATTTATCAATTTTACAATACTCTTTAAGTTTTTTTGCTGTAAGTATTTTAGTTTTTATCTCTTCTTTCCACACTTTTACGGCCATATCATAATTATTCATAGCCATAAGACAAGCATTCAAAGCACCTACAGAAGTTCCGGAAATGGCAGACACTTTATCATATATACCAGATTCTATCAAATACTTCCAAACGCCTATATGATAAGCCCCTCTTCCTCCTCCGCCTCCTAATACAAGTCCGATTTTTTTCATACTCTGATTATTATAAAAAATACTATTGCATATTAAATACACAATAGTATAATATCAACATAATAATTAATTACCGCCATTATTCTGATTTAGTGAAGACTCAAGTCTCTTTCTTTCTCTCTCAGCCTGCTGCAATTCTGCCTGCATTTGATAATATGAAGCTAATCTCTGCTGTCTGTATTGTTCTATACGATCCTTTTCATCGTCCATTCTTCTTTTATTATCATCTAAACGGCTTCTTGTCATAGCAATACTATTTTCAACAATACCTCTTGTCTGAGAATAAGGAGTTATAAAATCACTCATAGTATAAGCAACTCCTGTATCCGGTACATCATCGCCTGTGGTATCATTAGAAAATAATTCTTCTATACCGTCCATCTGAGTCTCTATTTTATTCATAAATTTTTCTTCATCTACCTGTAAGAAACCTTTTTTTACTTTAGACCATTCCTCTCCGGCATTTCCTCTGTTTATTCCTATCTGATCTAGAAGTGCCAATTCCTCACCGTACTCTGTTTCATAAGCATCAGCAACAATCATTCTCACCCTTTGAGATAAAGTGCTTACAAGAGTATTTCCGCTGAATACACCTACATAATAAAGTTTCTTTCTCAAAGCATCATCTGTCATATCATAATTAAACTCTATTCCTAAAGTGGTAGCCAAATCATTTAAGTCGGTTCTATTCATAGCTTCAAGTCCGTCTCTAATATCTCTCGATAAAGGTCTTTGCGTAGTATCATTAAGAAGATCTATAACCTCATTATAAGCCCTTATAAAATTAGCTATAGCATTAACTACTCCCTCTTTATCAACTTCAATAGTGGTAGCAAATGCCTCAGGAGTAACTTTTTTAGCTGTGATATTAAGTCCATTAACTACATCATTAAACTCATTACTTTCGCTTAATACATCAACTCCGTCTATAGAAGCTCTGGCATCTGTAGCCTCTGAAACCAAATAATTAGGAGCATCTTCTTCTTTGCCCATGTCCTCAACTAATAAATCCTTATAAAATACATTATATCCCGGATTCTTATTGATAAGAACGACCTCTGTTATTACATCGCCCTCTTCAAACTGTCCGCCTATAGGAATATTAAGCCTTTGCCATGAGGCACTTATAGTAGGTAAAGCAAAGAATTTTTCTACCTCATCTCCTGCTTTATTTATATATTTTACTCCGATAATCTCAGAATTAAATCCTGTAGCATCTATTGGCTCAGGTGCTTCTGCTTCAAGTCCTTCTTTTGCCTTTCTTTCTTCTTCTAAGGCTTCTTTATATTTCTTTATATCTTCAAAAGTTCTGGAACTGTCTGCAGGAGATAAACCTTCTCCGTATAATTCAACATCTTTATATATTACGCTGTCTATTTTATTGAAAGTTACGCCTGTATCAGGTATAGACAAATCAACCGTAGGAGGCATAATAGGAGCTTCTTCATCATCTAAAGTATCAGAAACTCTAGCTGTTATAGATAAAGTAATATTTTCATTAACTTCAGCCTCTCTATGCAATGGAAGTGATAATTTATTCTCTCCCTTTAATACTATAAAGTCATTTTTTACCATATAATTAGTAGTTAAATTATCTGATTCATCTTCCCATTTATTTAAAAGCTGTTCATTAAATATATGTCCCAAATGCCTATAAGGGCGTCTAGTAAACATATTAAGCTCTTTCAATATGCCAGAATCATCGCTTACAACTTCTACTATATTTTTAGAACCTGTTTTTACTAAGTCCATAGTAAGAACTTGTAAATTTCTTGATTTCTGAGTTATTGTAGTTTTTATTTTCTTACCGAATGCCTTATCTATGGCTTTCTGTAAATTTACCAAACTTCCGCCTGCAAAATCTATAGTAGTTTCTTCCTCTCCTATTTTCAGAACTATTTTTCCAGCCGGAAGAGTATCAGTCATATTAAAAGCCTTTGATGAAAATTTCTGGCTTGCTGCTATATCCTTAATAGCTATATCATAAGTGGTGGTATTTGCTAATCTATTGGCTGTTACTGTAAAATAATCCGGTATACCTTCCCCTGTACCTACATAATTTTTGAAAGGAGAACGAAAGCCGTAAAGCTCTTTTGAGGCTGTAGATAGCGTATCTAATCTGGCTTTTAAATCCTCATAAGCGGATATTTGTCTTTGATAATCCCTTGCATTATCTGCCAAATTAGAAAGCGTGGTGCTTCTTTTATTTACCTCGGCTTCTACTGCATTTTTATATACTTCATCAAGAAAAGCTTCACTTGTTGCCATATAAACACCTCTCCTTATAATAATATATATTAATAAAAACTAAAATTCTAATATATTTGTAAAATAAATCTATTTTTAAATTATCGGAACAATGAAAAAAATAATAAGAACAATATTTTTTATTATAAGATAATCATTTGCACTTGAATTTTATTTTAATATACTATAGTACGGTGAATAAATTTAAAGGAGAGTTTATGGAAGTTTCAGATAGAAGCTGATTTTAGCTATATTCCTGCCGGTACACAGATTCTATGTAGGAAAAGGAGGAACAGGTATACTATATCTGATTACCGCAGGAGGATTTGGTATATGGTACATTATAGACATTGTAATGATCATATTAGACAAATTTACTGATAAAGAAGGAAGAAAGCTAAAAAAATAAGTAAATTTGAACAAATCAATAAAGGTTAGTATTGTTATGATGCTAGCCTTTTTTATTAAACTTTAATAATCGCTGCTTCTCTAATTCAAAACTTTTATAATCTAATATTTTAAAAAATGCTTTTTATAACCTCATTAACTTTTTATATTATTTTTCCATTACTTACTACAATATAAAGTATAAATACCCTGCTTTGATTATCATAACAAATATGCATACCTAGTATCATTAAAATAAAAAATAAAATTAGTTTTAATAAAAAATACTTAATATCAAGCCCTTTTTAAAAACATTAAATTTCTCTTGGTGAACTCTATAATCTCATCTTCAGTCATATTATCAAAACCAAGCCTTTTTTCTTCCTCAAGCAATTTTAATTTCTCTTCTCTCTCTTTTTGCATTTTAATTAACTCTATTTCTTTAAGCCGCTCTTCTCTTTTTATCAACTCCACTTTGCTGTAATGTCTTTTAATAGTGTTTTCTCTGTCTCCTTTCATTAAATATATTTTTAAATAACTTAAAAAATCAAGCCATATACCTGATAAATTGTCTTTATATTTTACTTTTTGTTTTGCTAAATTAATACAGTCCCTCCAATCATATTTCCTATCTTCAAAAATTAATTTAATTTCTTCCCGACTGTATTTAGTCTTAAAAGAATGTACTTGATATAATTTACTAGCTTTATTTCCTGTAAGAAAATTAAAAGTATTAATAAGCTCATTTACAAATATATCAAAATCAGAAGAGGGAGAAAATATTTTTTTATCTGCTTTATTTAATTGATTTGTATTTTTTAGTCTGCTATCTTTATTATTTAAGTTATTATCTTTATTATTATCTTCTGCTTTTTTATCTATACCGTCATCACAATTTTCACTATACTGTATAGGCTTTTTTGCTGATACATAATTAAATTTTTTTATATATATTTTTCTCTTCTCATTATTTTGTTTAGTTTTATCATATACGCATTTTATATAATTATATTCTTCAAGCTGTTTTATAGACCTTGAAATAGTATCTTTACTCACAGAATAGATTTCTGCAAAATAATGATTATTAGCCCAGCAGTAGCCTTTATCATTGGTAAGTGCTGCTATTTCTCCATAAATGAGTTTTGATAATGATTTTAATCTCTTATCATATCTTACATTAGATGGTATTATAGTATAATAGTTTTTATTATTTTTCATTATTATTACACCTTTAAAAAAACTTTATACTATATACAAAAAATATAATAGATTATAAGTTTATATTAATGCTTTTTTATCATTTTCTATTGATTTATTTTAATTTTTTAAATTAATGATTTAAAAAACTCTTTCAAATCATCTAGTATGCTATTATCTAAATCCCATATATCTTTTTTCATAGCATACTCAAAACTGCAGAATTTACTAGCTTGTTTTTGTTCTGATTTACTGCATGTATCAAATCTAATATAATTATTTATATAGAACTTATCAAAATCTTTATCGCTTATATCTTTATTATAGACTTTTAAACATTCTCTCCATCTATCTAAACAGTCAGCAAAAACAGAATCAGATTTTTTTATAGATTTTAATACAGTTTCTAATTCACCATATCCATCTACATTCATAATATAGCATACAAAATCAACATCGAGTTTAGAAGACTTTTCTAATTTATTTATTACTGTAAGATTTACATCATCACATACTGTTTTTAAGGAATCATTTATAAACTCAATCCTTTTATTTATACCTTCTTTATCAGCATCCAAAATAATTCCTACTATATCATATTTATCAAATTTTATATCTTTCAATTTTTTATTAAGGTTACTAATTCCATCTAAACATTCAAATTCACAAATACATTCAACATTTACATTATTAATATTAGAATGTTCAATTAATCTTTCTATAAAAAATTTATCGTTTTTACTTTCAACTATTATTAAATTATTCACCTCTAAACTCTCCATTATTAAGAAGTGCATATTCTAACTGCTCATTATCTCTATCTTTTATATTAATAAGTCCTGTTTTTTGATTTCTATAAAACTCTAAATATAATCCTTCATTGTCTTTATTTTCTTTATTAAAAGCCTCTATGCATTCTTTTGAATGAGTAGCAGCAAATACCTGACAATTAGCCTCTTTAGATATATCAAAAATCAATTTCCATAACTTAGGATAATTTGTATAATGTATTCCATTTTCTATTTCATCAATAAATAAATATCCGTCCTTACTAGCCCATATTGCACAAATGATTGCAATATATCTATTAATACCTTCACCAAATGAAGATAATAAAACAGGCTTCTCTCTATCTTTTAATTTTAATTTCAATATAACCTTATTATTATTAAATATTTGCCTAAGACCAATAATATTTTCATCAAATATTTTTAATGAATTATCAACATAATCTTCCTTACCCAAATTTGTTAATTGACCATATAAATATGCAGTATATTCTTCGTCAGTTTTAAAAGAATGTATAAAATGATAATCATCTTTAATTATTATTTTATCATTACAAAAATCGTATATATCTAATTCAAATTTACTATTATCAACAATTAAATTAAAATAAGGATGAATAATCATTCTATTTTCTTTTGATGGATCTTTTATATATACCATTTTTATTTTTTTATTATTAGATTTAATATTAATAATATTCGTATCATCATTAAAAAAATCTATATCAATATCATCATTTTGTCTGCTTTTAATCATTTGTATTATATTAGTATGAAGCTTCAAAGCATCTTCCGAATATACGGCAAGATTAACTCCTTCCATAAAAGAAGTTTTTCCTACATTATTCTTACCGCCTATCAAATTAACTCTTTTCAAACCATCAAATTCTAACTTTTTAAAGCATTTAAAATTTTCAAAACATATATTTTTAACAAAATGATTTTCCATTACTGCCTCTTAATATTTTTAAAAATATTATAGTTAATCATATACTAATTATTATATTTTTACAATAAAATAAAATCTCAAACAATATATAACGATTATAAATATTGAAATTTATAAAATTATGTATTAATATAAAATCTATGAATAATGTGTCTGTATTAATTAAGCCGGCATCATCTTTATGCAATATAAATTGTAAATATTGTTTCTATATAGACGAAGCTAAAAACAGAAAAATAGAAAATAACGGAATCATGACTGAAAATGTTATGAAAGCTGTAATAGATAAAGTTCTTCAAAATGCTGATAAAAATGCCTTATTTTCATTTCAGGGCGGAGAACCTACTGCAGCTGGACTAGAATATTTTAAGTCATTTATAGATTATGCTAATGAAAGCAATAAAAAAAACATCAATATAAATTACAGTATACAAACCAACGGATTATTGATAGATGATAAGTGGTGTGAGTTATTCAAAAAGAATAATTTTTTAGTAGGCCTTTCTTTTGATATGATAAAAGATATACATGATAATTATAGAGTAGATAAAAATAATAATGATACATATAACAAAGTATTAGAAACTAAAAAATTATTTGATGCCTTTAATGTAGAATACAATATACTTACAGTTCTTACATCCGAATTATCAAAATACCCTAAAGACATATACAAAAAGATAAAGAAGCTGAATATAAAATATACTCAATTCATACCATGCCTATCTGAAATAAATTCATGCAATAATGAATATTCTATAAAACCAAAAGAGTTTTCATACTTCTATAAAGAAATATTTTCATTATGGAAAGAAGATTTTTTTAATAATAATTATTACAGTATACAGTTCTTTGACAATATCATTCCATTATTTTTCGCAGGCTATCCTCCTATGACTTGTGGTATAAACGGAAAATGCACAAATCAGATAATAATAGAAAGCAACGGAGATGTTTTTCCCTGCGATTTTTATTGTTTAGATGATTATAAAATAGGAAATATAGCAGAAGAAGATTTGGCTGATATTTATTCAAGCAGAAAAGCAAAAGACTTTATCAATGAAAAAGCAGACAGAATAAATGATGAAAGCCATTCATTATGCCGCTCTTGTAAATACTTAAAAGTATGCAGCTCTGGATGCAAAAGAATGGAAAGCAATATGTACATAGATGAAAGCGGAGATTTCTGCGGCTTTAAAGATTTTCTTGATTATGCTATAAATGATATGATGATAATATGGAAGATAATATCAAGATAAATGAGTTTATAATAATAAATAGCTTATTTATGAAAATGTTCGTATATATTATTTGCTGCTTTATAGCTTATTCCCGGTATATTTCTAATGCTTTCAAAAGATGCATTTTTTATATTATCTATATTGATAAAATGAGAATACAATTTCTCTATAGTTTTTTTACCTATACCCTCTATGCTTTCAAGTTCGCTTTTAACCATTTCTCTGCTTCTTTTCTTACCATGACTGCTATTAACCCATCTGTGAGTCTCATCTCTAACCTTCTGTAAAAAAAGTCTTGCAGGTTCATTATCACTTAATTGTACAGGTTCATTTCTATTTGGCAAATATATTTCCTCAAACCTTTTAGCTAATGCCATTATAGGCTGTCCTTTTATATCAAGTTCTTTCAATGCCTCTATTGCCGAATTAAGCTGTCCTTTACCTCCGTCTATAAGTATTAAGTCTGGGAAAGTAAGATTCTCATCTCTAAGTCTTTTATATCTTCTGTAAACCGCCTCTTTTATAGAAGCAAAGTCATCTATGCCTGTAACTGTTTTCATATTAAATATTCTGTAATTCTTATTGTCAGAAACCCCATTAACAAATCTTACCATACCAGCCATAGTATAGCTTCCCTGAATATGTGCTATATCGAAAGACTCTATTACAGAAGGTGCTTTTTTCAATTTGAATATCTCCTGAAGCCTTGTTATGCCTAAAGGTATTTCTCTTATCAATGCCTTTTCTTTAAATAAATGTTTGGCATTCTCATTTGCTATGCTCATTAAACCTTTTTTGCTTTTATCGAGTTTTATATCAACATCTCTGCCTGAAATCTGCTTTAAATAATCTTTTATTATATCAATATCATTAATAGGAAAATCCGTGGATATAGAAGCCGGTATCAGATTGGCATGAGTATAATATTGAGTAAAGAAAGCAGAAAGTATTTCAGAATATTTTGATATACCATTTTCAATATAATATTCATCATCATTCGGAGAGTGCATACTGAAAGTTTTTCTGTCTGCAAGCTTACCTCCCTTAACTGATAAAATAACTATTATATAATTTCCTTTCTCTCCATAAACTCCTATTATATCAATATCATCGCTTTCAGGAATATAAATACTCTGCTCTACTGTTATATATTTAAGCAAGTCAATTTTATCTCTTAAATCTTTAGCCGCCTCAAACTCCAGCTTCTCAGCATGAACAAACATCTCTTGTTTTAATCTCGCAGCTAATTCATCAACATTTCCCTCAAGAAGCATTACAGCATCTTCTATAGTTTTATCATAATCTTCTTCATTTATCAAATCAGCACAAGGAGCACTACATTTACCTATATGATAATAAAGACAAGGTCTTATAGGTCTTTTAAGAGGAAAATCATATTTGCATCTTCTCAATTTGAAATTATCAATTATAAACTTTACTATATTATCCGCCCTTTCAGCAGCAACATAAGGTCCGTAATATTTTTTATATTTTCTGGCATTATCTTTATCTATTACATTTCTAGCCTTTATCACTCTAGGAAAATGCTCATTTGTTATTGCTATAAAAGGAAATGATTTCTGATCTTTAAGAAGTATATTATAATGAGGCTTATGCTTTCTTATCATCTCAGCTTCTAATATCAAAGCCTCAACTTCATTTTCTGTCAGTATATATTCAATATCCCTTATATGCTCTACTAATGCTGTTGTTTTTGCATCTTTGTTTGAATTATTAAAATATGATGAAACTCTTTTCTTTAGCGATTTTGCTTTGCCTATATATATTATTTCAGATTTGGAATCTTTCATAAAATATACTCCGGACTTATCCGGAATAATTTTTAATTTTTCATGTATATAACTTTTAACTTCCTGATTCATAATTCTCAACTTTTTATAAATTATACATAAAATAATAAACTTTGTCAAAGAAGTATACTATATATTGCTTTGTATAATTTTCAAGACTCTAATTAATAATAGACTTGTAGTTTGTTAATTTAATATTTCTTAATTAGAATAAAGTCTATTATAAAACTTTTAAAATATGTTAATTTAAATACAAAAAAAACAAACATAATCCTATAAAAAATAAGAAAATGTTTGTTTTATTTATAATATTAAAATTTATAATTATTTACTAGAAGCTTTAGTCTCCCATGGAAATAAAAGCCAATTATCATGATTAATATTTTTATAACTGTATCTAGGCTTTATTTTACTTGTATGCTCTCTTACAAATAAAGTAGCAATATCAAATTTCTGATCATCAAAATATTTTAGAGTTTCTCCTGTATCTGATATATCATCAACAATTAAAGCAGATTTATTTTTTACTTTTAATCTCCAAACTTCTTCCATATTTAAAACCATAGGAACTTTAAGTCTATGAGAAAGCATAACCGCAGGTACTAATCCGCCTCTTGCTAATCCGTAAATAACTTCATAATGAATCTTTGAATCTTCTATTTGCTTTGCTAATACCTCTATAGCTTCATCTATATTTTCCCAAGTGATTATATCATATTCCATTATACATAAACCTTCTTTAATCTTTAAAAATTAGGATCTTAAATTAATATCAAATCTAGTTTTAAGCATTTCAAGCAAAGATTTTTCCACACTATTAATATCTTCTTCTCTTAAAGTTTTATTAGGATCATAATATGTTATAGATATTGCTATGGACTGTTTTCCTTCTTCAACCTGTTCGCCTACATATCTATCAACTACACTTACATTCTGTATAATATTATTAAACTTAGTTATAGATTTAATAACCTTGCTGAACTCTATATCATTACTGCAAACCAAAGCTAAATCTCTAAATACAGCAGGATATTTTCCTATATCTTTTAATTTCTGTTTTTTAACTCTCTCTTTAACCAACTTCAAAGTTTTTCTGATATCAATATCCAAGAAATATACTTCACCGTTTATATCAAAAAGTTTAAGAAGTTTAGGATGAAGTCTTCCAATAATACCTATTTTCTCTCCGAATATAACAATCTCACCAGACATAGTAGGTATGAACCATTTATGCTCTTTAGGTACCAAATTATAATCAGTGCATTTTAAATCTCTTATTAAAAGCTCTTCTGCAACTCCGCTCATATCAAAGAAATCATAAGCCCTAGCTTCTTTATTCCATAATTTTTCCTGATAAAGTCCGAACATAACAGCAGACAAATGCTTTTCTTCTATAAAGTTTTCATTTTCCTTATAGAATATATTTCCTACTTCAAATAAAGCCCCATTTTTATGTCTATGATTATGATTATAAGCTACACTATTAAGAAGAGAAGCTAAAGTTGTAGGTCTTAAAACATCCATTTCATTAGTTAATGGATTTACCACTTTTATCAATTTTTCTTCTTCTATTCCCATAGCCTTAAATACATTGCTGTCCCCCATAGAATACTGCTTAGTTTCATAAAGACCATAAGAAGCCATTCTATGCTTAACAAAGCTCACTTCAGCATAATCTGTATTTATAGGATTACATTTTATATGAGGCACATTTGTAGATATATTATTGTAACCATATACCCTTGCTATTTCCTCAATCAAATCCTCAGCTATTGATAAATCATGTCTGTAATAAGGTATCTCTACTTTAAGATTATTCTCTCCAAGTGCTACAGCTTTAAATCCGTATCTTTTAAATATAGAAGATATTTCCATCTTACTCATATTAAGACCTAAATATCTTTTTACAAGTCCGCAGTCAAACACTATTATATTCGTATCAAACTGCTTAACATTTACCTCTTTAGATCTTGAAGCTATTTTGCATGAATTATCTAAAGTAACTATCAAATCAACAACTCTATTCAAAGCAGCAAGTGTAAGAGTATGATCTATATCTCTTTCAAATCTGTATGAAGCATCTGTTTTAGTCTTAGTTGCTATTGTAGATTTTTTCACCGCTATATGATCAAAATATGCACTTTCTATTAAAATATTTTTAGTATCATTTTCAATTTTAGTGAAATCGCCTCCCATAACTCCAGCAACACCCATAGGTTTTTCGCTGTCAGCTACTACTAAAACTTCATCTGTAAGTTCTATTTCTCTGCCGTCAAGCAAAGTAATTTTTTCTCCGTTTCTGGCATTTCTAACTATAACTTTACCGTCTTTTATCTTATCAAAATCATAAGCATGCAAAGGCTGTCCATATTCAAGCATAACATAATTTGTAACATCCACTATATTATTAACAGGATTTATACCGCACATTATTAATCTTTTCTGCATCCAATCTGGAGAAGGTCCTACAGTTATATCTTTTATAAGTCTCCCTACATATTTATAGCAGCTGTCAGTATTTTCTATTGTTATATCTATATTTCCGCCTGCAGCATCATAAGTATTAACAGATGGAATACTCACTCTTCTTTCTAAAACCAAAGAACATTCTCTGGCAAAACCTATAATACTTACCAAATCTCCTCTGTTTGCTGTGATTTCAACATTAAATATATGATCTGTGCTTCCTACTATAGTAGAAAGCGAATTTCCTAATATACTGTCTTTATCAGCATTAACTTTTTCAATATCTTCATCTAATATCCATATACCATATACGCCTTCCAATTCTTCATATCCCAATTCTGTTCTGGAACATAGCATACCATTACTTTCAAAACCTCTTATAGAAGCTTTTTTTATGGTCAATCCGTTTGGAAGTTTGGCACCTATCATAGCCACAGGAACATATATACCCTCTTTTACATTAGGAGCACCGCATACTATTGAGAGTGTATCTCCATCGCCAACATCAACTTTACATACACTTAATTTATCCGCATCAGGATGTTTATGTACAGATGTTATTTTACCGATAATAACACCCGGTATATCACCTCCTGTAGTTTCTATAGATGAAATCTCACTTCCTGCTAAAGTTATTTTTTCAGCAATTTCCTCTACACTAAATCCGTCTAAATTAACAAATTCTTTTAGCCAACTTAATGGAACTCTCATTATTATATCCTCAACTTAATTCTATTAAAAAATTATTTTTTTTTATTATTGTTGTTATGTATCTTGTTGTTATGTATCTTGTTATTATCTATTTCAGCCTCTATACTTATTTTATTAAATATTCTTAGAATTTTACCATTGTTTTAAGAAATCTATATCATTCTCATAAAACATTCTTATATCAGTTATTCCATATTTAATCATAGCTACTCTTTCTATACCCATTCCGAATGCAAAGCCTGTATATTTATTTGTATCATATCCAACATGTTTAAATACATTAGGATGAATCATACCAGCTCCCATAAGTTCAAGCCAGCCTTCTCCGCCGCAAGTTTTACATCCGCTTCCGCCGCATATTACGCAAGTAGCACTCAAATCAGCACCGGGCTCTACAAATGGAAAATAATCCGGTCTTAATCTTATCTGTGTCTTATCACCGAACATTTTTTTACAGAATAGCTCTAATATCCCTTTTAAATCATTAAAACTTATTCCATTATCAACCATAATCCCTTCAACTTGATGAAATACAGGTGAATGTTTTGAATCTATAGCATCTCTTCTGGCACATTTACCCGGTGAAACAACGGCTATAGGAGGAGGCGTCTCCATCATGGTTCTTATCTGCATGCCTGATGTATGAGTTCTAAGTACATGATCTTTAGATATAAAGAAAGAGTCATGACTATCTCTTGAAGGGTGATAATAAGGTATATTTAATGCCTCAAAATTATGAAAATCATCTTCTATTTCATTGCCTTCCACAACTCTAAAACCTATTTCTGTTAAAATCGAAACTATTTCCTCTTCCACTTTAGTAAGAAGATTAACTCCTACAGATTTAGGTCTTCTTCCAGGCATAGTTATATCTATTTTATTTTTCTCTAAAGAAGATAAAAACTCGCGTTCAGATATTAAATTCTTCTTCTCTAATAAAGAATTCTCACAATAACTCTTTATCTCATTAATCTTTTTTCCAAACTCTTTCTTCTCCTCAATATTATCTATAGAGGATAAACTTTTTAAAAGCTCTGTTATCTTTCCTTTTCGGCCTAAATAATGAATTCTTATATCATCTATTTCAGCCTGAGTATTAGCATTTTCTATACTGTTTTTTAAAAAGCTATGAAGCTCCTCGAGATTCTCCATTGATTTTTCCTATAACATAAAATTGAATACTATTATATTATACCATAAAATTATTTTCAATACAATAAAAAAATGATATAATATATTAATGATTTCTATTTATAATAATTTAAAAAATTTTTTCTATATTTTCAATAAGAATTTTAATTCTTTCTAAAACATTTTCATCATTTTTATTACAGAATAAAATATTTTTGATATCTCTATCAAAATTATTTGGAATTTTACGGCATAGTTTAAATACATAATCTAAAAGCTTCTTTTCACCTACATGCAGCTCTTCATTTAATGCAAATAAAATATCAAAATATGATGATAATATAGCCGTAATCCTATGATTAATACTCACAATATCATTTCTTTTTACTGCTTTTTCTAACTGCTCATAAAAAGATGCTATTTTCTTGCCGTACATAACATTAAAATTTTTTTCTATTATGTTGTTTTTTAATTTCTTAGGATATTCTTCATTTAATTCGCCTTGAAACTTCTTAAATTTTCCGCCTTTATCATAAAGTATATTAGAATGTTTTATATTGTATAAAAAAGCAGTAGTATATCCTATCTTTGCATTGCAGCCTCTCCATACATATTCAAGCTCTCCCTCAGCCCAAGATAAATCCCTATACATAAAATCTAAGCATATACCGCTGTCTTTTAATATCATCTCATCGCCATGCTCAAAATAATCATTGCCTATTTCATAATAAGAAGCATGTTTCTCAGCAAACTTTCTTCTAAGCTCTATATCTTCGCTGCTGTTTAATAAACCTTTGGAATATACATAAATGTCATAATCTGACATATCATCATTTATCAAACTGCTCCTTGATCCTGATAAAACTATAGAATCAATATTATTATTATTTTCAGTAATTATTTTTATATAATCATTTAGTATGTCATTTAAATACATAAAAACTTCCAAGTATTCTATTTTTTCTCCAATAAATAATTACTTTAAATAATCACTTTATTGAATTTGTTATGCCTTCTTTTACTCTATCTAATTCTTCTGCTGCCTTTTTAAATTCTGATTCTAAAGATTTAGAAGCATCTTCTATAGCTTTGGAAGGATCAATATTTTCTATAGCTTTTGAGAAATTATCAAGTCCTTTTTCTGCTGTATCTCCTGCTTTTTCTACGCTATCCTGTAATTTCTTTGAAGCATTATCTATTTTTTTATTTATAGCATCTGCTGCTTTATCTATCGCACTTTTATCTTTCTCACATGAAAAACTAAATAATGATAAAATAATAACCAAATAAAATATAATACTTTTCATAATATAATAAACTCCATATTTTTTTGTATAATTATAATAATTAATATGCATTTGTCAAGATATTGGAGAATTAGATATATAAACATTTATCTTATATTTATTTTTCATATTTTTTGAATTATATATACTAGTAGCTTTTGCAAGTCTGTCATTAAACTTTTCAACTAGAAAATCTGCATCTTTCACTTTAGGTGCTAGTATCACCTCTTTTAATGACTTGTTATCAAATATATAAAGATAATTTTTATAAGAGCGTTTCATTTTATTATCTATATGAAGAGGATTGCTTCCATACTCTACAAGCTGTATAATACGCATCTCCTGCTCTTCTATAAATGAAGCATCTTTTATTAAATACTGAATATTCATAAGAAGCTGATACGATAATGACAATTCTTCTGAATTAAAATCTTTGATAATTTTAAATATAGAATTGAATATATAACCTACATTGTTTTTTAATTTTTCATAAACTTTTTTATCATAGCTCCAAACATTATACTCTTTATTTAAATCAATGATAATATTATCATAATCCGATTCGCATGGATTGAATATTATTTCATTATTTTTAGAATTGTAATATAAAACAAAATATAAAGGCAAAGTCTGTTCATTATAGAATTCTATATTAGAATAATTATTTTTATCATAAGAAAATGAAAATACTATGCTGCTATTTAAATTATTAAATGAAGTATCAAAAAATGACTTATCAAATACCAAGCAGCAGCCTGTACCCTCTTTATTATCAGATTTTCCATATAGTCTGTACATAGTAAGAGAATCTTTGCATCTGCTGAATGATGTCTGTAATGCAATAAAATTATTAATATTTCCATATTTGGAATTTAATTTATTATTTCTAAGAAGCTGCATCAATATCTTTCCTTCTTTAGGATCATTTGCATTTTTTATGCTTGTCATTCTAAGTTTATTTTTCTTTAAGTATGTATTATATTTCGAGCTGTCTGATTTATCGTATCTCTTATCAAAGGCCATATCATCAAATACTTCAATGCTTGTATAATGGGATATCTCATTAATCTTATCATCATCTTTTACTGATACCAAATACAAAAATACATATTGTAATATCCATAGCTTTTTTAATTTTATTCTGTTATTAATATCTATATCTCTTACTATAAAATTAAAATATTCTTCTTTTTCTTCTGTCCAAAAATTATCTTCTTTTAATATTATATTAATAATTTTTTCTATCCCTATATATTCTATAAACCTTGATATAATACCGAATATATTAAGACTTTTAGAATCTTTAATATTCAATATAAGACTTAAAGCATAATCATACTGCTCTAAACCTATAAGAGCCTCAGATTTCAGAAAATATATTCTGTCATATATAGTATCATTTTCTATCATGCCTATTTCTATATACTCTATATAATCCTTATTTTTTATGATGGTGTCTCCCTTTGAATTTTTTTCATCTAAAATTGATAAAGATTTATCCAAACATTCTATAGCCTCTTTATATTTCTTTATATTGATAAAAAGACTAGCCTTATTTAAATAAATCACCTCCAAAGACTTATTTATACTTACAGCTTTATCATATACAGCAAAAGCCTCTTCTATTTTGCCAATCTTCTCTAATACTATGGCAACATTCAAATAAGCATAATCATACCCAAGTTCTAAAGCCTTATTAAAATAAAATAATGCATCTTCATATCGCTCAAGCCTTGAATATATAACGCCTATATTAAAATAAGATATCTCAGATTTATCATTTATTTCTAATGCCATATTAAATGCATATAAAGCCTCATCAAATGCCATTAACTTCGCAAGTATTATACCTTTATTGATAAAAGCCTTTTCATAAATAGGATTAATCTCTATAGCTTTGCTGTAATAATCTATAGCCTCTTCATATCTATTTAAATAATATAATGTTAATGCAGTTTTATAATAACTTCTTGCAAAATATCTGTCTATATAATTTCTATCAAGCTCATCATTATTATTTTCAAAATAACTTATAATCTTTAAATATATTCTAAGTGCTGAAGAATATTTTTCTAAATTAAAATAAAATCTAGCCTGAATAAACATATTTTCTATTCTATCTTTCAGCATAAAAAGTTCTCCAATAATTAGTATCATTTTATTATAAACCATTTTTTAATTATATAAAATTCTTTAATTATATAAAAATACTATAATTATATAAAAATACTATTGACAAATTTTTTATACATGTTAATATTACTATATAGAGTAATATTACTAAAAACATTTTAATTTAAGGATTTATGTATATGAAAAACAGTGATAAGGGATTCTTCGGTAAATTCGGCGGAAGATTCGTACCAGAAGAATTAGAAAAATTGTTAATCGAATTGGAAGAAGCATTTGCACATTACATTAATGACAAAGAGTTTTTAAGCGAGCTTGAGGAATTAAGAGCTGATTTTATAGGAAGACCTACTCCTTTAATGTACGCTAAAAACTTATCAGAAAAAATAGGCGGTGCTAAAATCTATGTGAAGCTTGAAGGCTTAGCAAATACAGGTGCACATAAGATTAACAATTCTATAGGTCAGGCACTTTTAGCCAAGAAGATGGGAAAGAAGAAAATTATCGCAGAAACGGGAGCAGGTCAGCATGGACTTGCTACCGCTGCAGCATGTGCCAAGCTAGGACTTGAATGTTCTATATATATGGGCGAAATTGATGTAAAAAGACAGCAGCCTAATGTTGCCTCTATGGAATTATACGGAGCTAATGTTGTGTCGGTAACCAGAGGAGGAAGAGGACTTAAAGATGCTGTTGATGCGGCATTAGAAGATTGGGTTAAAGATTTAAAAGATACTCACTATTTGCTTGGAAGTGCAGTAGGACCTAGCCCTTATCCTGATATTGTCAGGACTTTCCAATCGGTAATAGGAAGAGAATTGGATAAACAAATACAGGAAAAAAATTTGAATGTTAAAGCTATGATAGCATGCGTGGGCGGCGGTTCTAATGCTATAGGATTTTTTGAACCTTTTATAGAAAGAGAAAATCCAAAATTAATAGCGGTTGAAGCAGGCGGCATAAGTATGAACCTTGGAGAAAATGCCATTAGAATGCAAAACCCCTATGCTAAAGATATAGCAGCTCAAGGGTATATGAGCAAATTTATATTAAAAGAAAACGGCGAAATATCAGAAACTATGTCTATATCAGCTGGTTTGGACTATCCGGGAGTTGGTCCTCAGCTTGCATATTTGGGAGAATCTGGAAGAATAGAGTTTACTTATGCCACTGACAAAGAAGCTGTTAATGCAGTTAAAGAATTTGCTAGAAATGAGGGAGTAATATTTGCATTAGAAAGTGCACATGCCGGTGCTAAGGCTATAGAATATGCAAAGCAATACACCAAAGATGATGTAATTATAGTTAATATGTCCGGAAGAGGAGATAAAGATATATTCATAACTTCTCCTATATTTAGAGCAGAAAAATGGAAAGAATTCTTAAGAAATGAATTAGAGAGATTAGAAAAAAACATAGATATTCACAAATTTTAGTCTCCGATATAGGCTTTTGATTATTATTTATTAATATTCAAAAGCCTCTTTTTTATTTTCTATAAATTTCTACAAAAAATAACATACTTCTTCAAAAACTAATTTTATTTATGATTGCCGTACTAACCAAGTAAAGAAACAACCTCCTATTTTTTTATCGCTATACAAAACTGCATATTTATATAAAAATGATAATTATTATCACTATATAATAAGGCTTTTATTAATAATACATTTTAAATTAATTATGTCCTTGAAAAATATATATTTTATTATAGAATAAAGCTAGATTTTTAATTAAATACTATTGTTTTTATAAAATCATCGTATTTAGTTTAAGGATTTTTTATATTGAAAAATAAAGTTTATTTCATTATATCTTTGCTTTTTATAGTGTTAATAATTTCATGTAAAAAAATCAATTTATTAACTCCTTCTATTATACCGCCTCCTACGGAATTCCCTGTTTCAGGAGAAATTCCGGATTATATAGTACCTTCTCCTACACCTCCAGAAAATATAGAGGAAAGTTATATAGAAATAAATCCTGAAGTAGTTGCAAATGGCACTGTTTTTGGAGGGTACGGAAGAAGATTCAAATTTCAAAATGAATGGTATGTTTTAGCTACTAATGAATATCAATATGACCCTAATACAAAAAGGCTTACTCCTTCATCAAAAGGCGCATTACTAAAAATTAATAATGATGGAAGTACAATAATTAAAATTCATAGTTTATCATTAGCTGATGATTTAGAAAATACTGAATATTGGAGAAATTTAAACTCAAAACAATTAGTTATAGAAGCAGATAAAGTAACAATACCTTCAGCAAATGGAAGACAAAAAACTTTTAATTTTCCTAAATATCCATATAGATTAGATAGGGCAAATTTTTATTATAATAATCCTCCTCCTTATTATAACTTTGCATGCTATGGAAACTTAATTATTTATGCTGTATATAGAGAATCTCAGAGTCTTATAAATTGGTCTGATTCTCTTAATGAAATAGAAAAAGCGGACTATTATATTCCTGGTCCCGATAATTATGAGCTTGGTGTACAGGGTGTACATGGCATGGAAACTTTAGACTTTTCTGCTTTATTTTATATTAAAGGTAAATTATTTATTACAGGTCAAAAGTCATTTGCTGATGACAATCTTCGCGGATATAGAGACCCTCAAGCCGCTCAATATACATGTGATTCAAAAAACTACTATACTGTTGATATTACAAAAGACACTCTAAATAATAATAATTGGGATAAACATGAATTCCCTTTTCCAGAAAAAAGACAGCAGTTTCTTATAAAATATGATAGAAATAAATTGGACAAAGTATACATATATGGAGGAATATCTTCGCATTATGAGTATAAAGGCGGATATTGGCAAGAAGTAAAAGATAAAGATTTTAGCGAGAAAGACGGAGTATGGTCAACAGAAGACGGTATAAATTGGAAAGAAGAAAAGAATATAGATGTAAGTAAACTTGATAATTATTATTATGATGCTAATCGTGAAAAAATTGATATAGTAGGCGGATATGAATCTGAAGAATACGGAACCCCTTTAGAACCTTCATACACAGAATTAAATGGTAAATACTACAGAACTTTTAACAGCACTTATCCTATACCTCCAATAAAAGAAATTATGGAAACTGTTGATAGATTTGAAACAAATTTCACTGTTACAGAAGAGCATATTAAAAAGTCTGGTTATTATCAATTACAAGTCTCTTCAGTATCTCCAGATAAAGCAGATGAGTCTGACTGGGTTAATGTAGTACCTAATAATCAATTAACTTCCGCTATAGGCTGGGAAAGCGGCGGTGCTGATTTATTTACTTTTAATAATAAAATAGTTCGTCTGATTGATTATGACAGGCAATTCAAATTAAACAATCAATATGAAACGGCTTTGAATCTTGCAGATAAATATTATAATCTGCTTTTAAACTCTTCTATGTCTGATTTTAAAAAATATGATTATTATTTTCTATATTATAAAGCTATGGCGGACATGCTAAAAATTATTAAAGATAAAGGCAATGATTATTTTCTGCCCGATGAGGCAGTTACGCATTATACATTTAATATATAAGTATAATGAAGATTCATAAAAGTAATTTATTAATTTAGAAATATTTTTTATTTAGATATAACTTTTCCGTCTATATTAGAAAAATGAACATTCCCAAAATCTCTGCTGTCATAACCATAATCTCTATTATCAGAAAGTACAAAATATTCATTGTAGCCTATAATATAAGGTCCGAAATTATCTCTTGTTGATACTTCAGCATCTAATATTCTTCCGTCAAACTCTGCATTAGCCCAAGGCTCATTCAAAACTTCTCCGTTTATATAAACAACCTTATCCCTTATTTCTATTGTTTCATTTGGAAGTCCCACAACTCTTTTTATTAAATATCTGGTATTTGATATATTTACATTTCCGAATGTTACAAAATATACAAAATATGAAGCAAATCTTTTTAGAAAAAATTCCTTTTCCGTTCTAGGATCTACCATAAATACTATATCTCCCCTTTTAGGTCTTGAGAAAACAATAGTTTTTCCTGTAAGAGATGATACAAAAGGTTTTAATGTAATACCATATCTTAATTTAGAAGTAATTAAAATTTCATTAGGTTCTATAGTATCCATCATAGTAGAACTTTTCATTCTATCTATTCTTATAAATAAAGTAAAAATACCAAATAAAACAAAAGCAATAATAAATCCTAATATCAATCTTGCAGCTACCCTATAAAGCAGATTATTGCTTCTGTAATATATAAAAATAAAAGGTTTTAATACTGACTTGAGTGCATTAATTTTTTCTTTTTTTAATTCTTCTCTGTCATAAGAATAATTCATCTATAATTGATGACCTCTGTAAATAAAAATAACTTTTTATGATTTTTTAGCCTGATGCTCGCTATTTTCCAAAGCAGCAGGAACAGCAGGAACTACAATATATCCGTATTCGCCGCTTCTACATAAGTCCATTATTACTTCATTATTTAATGTAGCACCTTGAACATCTTCCCTTAAATATTCAGGCAAATCTATAACATGATATAAAGGATCAATGCCGTCAACATTAACTTCAAATAATCCTTCTATGAATTCCAAATCTTTATTTAATCTATCTAACATTTCATCTTTTTGACTTTCTTCTATTCTTAATCTTGTTTGATATAAAAGAGCTTCTAATTCTTCTCTGTCTGTAGTCATTATTATATCCTTAAAAATTATAATTACAAAAATAATATACTATAATCAATATTTTTTCAATAGTTTATATATTTTTTTAATATTACTAATATAAAAGAATTCTCTTCATTAAAATACAAAAATACATAATAAAAGCATAATTTTTATATTTTAGCTATTTAAATTTTATATAAAACAATGTATCATTTTTTTAAAATTAATTAACATAATATTAAATTAACAAGTAAAAAATATACTAAAAAATACCGTTATTTATACTATTGATAAAATTTTTTTGTTAATATAATATTGCAGTATTAATAATAATTCTTAAGAGGTAAAAGGTTTATTTATGAATTTTTTGGAAATAGAATTAAATAAAGATAAAAAAATAATAAGCGAGGATTTCAAATATAGAAAAAGGCTGATAGTTGTATTTATAATATCAATATTAGTTGCTGCATTATTATTAATAAGGCTGTTCTATTTACAAATAATACAAAATGAACATTATGACAGTTTAGCTAGGAATAATAAAGAGCAAATAATACCTATAGATGCCTATAGAGGTGAAATTTATGATAGAAATGGTGTTATAGTAGCAGAAAATATCAAAACATACACAATGTATATGATCCCTGTCTATTTGCCTAAAAATTATTTTGAAAGAGAAGAATTATTATACAGGGTATCTAAAGTATTTAATATAGATTTAGGACATATAAAATCAAGTTTGGAAAAAGTTTCAAAAAACAGCTATGAATCGGTAGAAATATCAGAAAATATATCAATGTCTCAAATGAGTTATTTGGCTGAAAGATCTGAAGAATATCCGGGAGTATATTATGGAAGTAAATCTATAAGACATTATCCTCTTGGCGAAACTATGACGCATGTATTAGGATATATCGGAAATATATCTCAGGAAGAGTTTGAAAGAAAGCAGGCAGAGGGATACAGAAGAAACAGTGTTATAGGTAAAGAAGGTGTTGAGCAGTTCTATGATAAAGAGCTTAGAGGTATAGATGGCTATGAACAGTGGATAGTAGACTCAAGAAACAGAGTAAAAGAAACTATAACACCTGCCATAGGAAAGCCAATACCTGGAAAAAAACTCATATTAAGTATAGATTCTAAAATTCAGAAAGATGCTGAAGATTTAATAAGGGGACAAGTAGGTACTATAATAGTATCAAAGCCTACAACAGGTGAAATATTAGCTATGGTAAGCTCTCCTTGGTACGATCCTAACATCTTTATAGGTAAAATAGACAGGCAGAAATATGCTGAACTTATAAATAACCCAGCTAATCCATTCTGGAATAAAGCCATAAGAGGAAGATATCCTCCGGGTTCAACATTCAAATTGGTAACCGCTGTAGGGGCATTAAATGAAAAAAGAATAGGAGTTAATACAACAAGATTCTGCGGAGGCGGTATGCTTCTTGAAAACAGATTCTACAGATGTACAGGTCAGCATGGCTATGTAAATATGTATAAAGCCATACAATATTCATGCAATACATATTTCTATAACTTGGCTTATGAATTAGGACCTAATTTCATTAAAAGATATGCTGAAATGCTGGGATTCGGCGATATTACAGGTATAGATTTACCTGGAGAAAAAGTCGGAGTTGTACCTAGTGCCGATTGGAAGAGAAGAAAAATCGGAGAATATTGGTGGGATGGAGATACTATTCAGTATGTTATGGGACAAGGTTATATGTCTGCTACACCTATAGCAGTTCATATGGCTACTTCAGCTATAATTAATGACGGAGTAATGTACAGACCTCATGTAGTTAAAGAAATAAGAAGCTCGCAAACAGATGAGGTTATATACAATAATGATAAAGTAATAATCAAAAAATTGGATATAGATAAGAATATATTTACAGTAGTAAAAGAAGGTATGAGAATGGCTGTAACAGGCGGTACTGCTAGAAATGGTGCTTGGTCTCCTGATATTAAATTAGCAGCTAAAACAGGTACTGCTCAAAATGCTCAGGGTAAAGACCATACTTGGGTTACAATATTCGGTCCTTATAATCCTAGACCTACTGATGATATGATAGCAGTTACAGTTATGCTTGAACATAGCGGCGGCGGCGGCGGTACTACTGCAGGTCCTATAGCTACAGCAATGCTTCGTTCTATATTAGGAGGCGAAAACGCTTTAGAAGCCAAAAATGTTATATATGCTAGAATGCAGTATATATATCAGCAGATAAGACTTGCAAGAGAACAAATGAAAGCTCAGGAAAATGGAGAAACCTTAGAAAATACTGACGAAGAACAGCAAAAAGAAGAAAAAACTCAAGAAGATGAGAGGATAAAATATGAGTGATAAAAAAGAGTTAAAAAAACTATTTGTCTTCGATTGGAAAATATTAGCAGCTGTAATATTTTTAATGACTGCAGGGGCTATTGCGGTATATTCATCAACCTACTCCCCTGAATCAGGAAAAACAAGCTGGATGTTTTTAAAGTTTATATTCTTCTGTGCCACAGGTATAGTATTGATATTCATCAGTATGTTTATAAACTATACTAAATTAGCAGAACATAGAATGTCATTATATATACCAATGCTTGGAATCTTAATACTAGTATTAATACCCGGTGTAGGAACTACTGTAAACGGCAGCAGCAGCTGGTTATTCGGTATGCAGCCTTCGGAGTTCGGAAAAATCGTTGTTATCATATTCTTAGCTGGTTATTTAGATCAGATAGGAGATAAAATAAAAGAAATAAAATATTTTGCTTTAGCAGGACTATTTATTTCCATACCTATAGGTTTAGTATTGCTTCAGCCGGATTTAGGTACTGTACTTGTATACTGTTTTATAGTATTTATAATGCTTTTTGTGGGAGGGGTTCCTACAAGATATATTATAGCTTTGATAAGCATAGGTGTTATAGGTCTTTCTATACCTATGTTTCTTGAATATAAAAGAATGTCTGATGATATAGATAATATACTTTTTAATTTTCTATCCCAAAGGATATATATAGGATATTTAGCCGGAATATTTTTATTTGTATCAATACTTCTCATTACATTAAATTTCTATATGAACAGTAAGTATGTAAGTTTATTATCATTTACTTTCTTTGTATTATTTTTATGTATGGGAGCGGCTCTTGTATTTGATATAGGTTTAAAAGAGTATCAAAAACAAAGATTATTGGTATTTATGAATCCTCAATTAACCAGATTAAGTTCGGGTTATAATATTATTCAATCGCTTATAGCTGTGGGAAGCGGAGGATTATTAGGCGAAGGTTTTTTAAATGGTAGTCAGTCTCAATTAAACTTCATTCCTCAGCAGGTAAATGACTTTATATTTTCTAATATATGTGAGGAATGGGGCTTTATAGGAAGTTCTTTGGTAGTTTTGGCTTATGCTGTTATATTTATAAGAGGTACAATGTCTGCATATTATGCTAAAGACAGACTTGGTGCTTTAATAGTATCAGGAGTAATAGCTATGTTCTTATGCCATGTTATTATTAATATAGGAATGGTTGTAGGAATGATGCCTATTACAGGATTAACTTTGCCTTTTATAAGCAGCGGCGGTTCATCTATATGGACTTTCTGTATATCAATAGGATTAATATTTAATGTAGAAGCAAGAAGGTATGTTCATTAGTTAATATGAGTATGAAAAACAGTAAAATTTTAACAGAAAAAGTTTTGATAGTCGATTCAAATATAGATTATGCGAAATTTCTGCAAAAATTTTTAAAAGAATCCGGATATTTATCATATATAGCTTTATCTTATGAAGAAGCTGTTAATATGGTCTATGATAAGATTCCAGACTGTATATTAGTTGATTACATGCTTCCTAATGCCGGAGCATGCCGTCTTTCTCAGCATATAAAAAATGATAATATATTAAAAAATATAGCAATACTTTTTCTCACGGCAACCAACAACAAAAGTGAATTTTTAAAAGCTTATGAATGCGGTGCTGATGGTTTTTTTATAAAATCTATAGATACGGATATTTTATTATCGAAAATGAAAGCATATATAAGGCTTAAAAAAGCTATAGAATCAAATATAATGTATATGAATATATTAAAACAGGATATAGAATATGCATCAAAGCTTCAAAAATCAATACTTTCTTATGGAAATACATCAATACCTAAAAATGACATATCCGTTTATCATTATGCTCCTAATGAAGTATCAGGCGATTACAGCGGCATAAAAAGTATAAATGATGGCTGGTATGCTATACTTCTTGCAGATGTATCAGGGCATGGGGTGGCGGCAAGTATGCTTACTATTTTGATAAAATCGTTTTTTGATTCTCATGCTGTTATAAATTGTAAAAATACTTCTCCTTCTAATTTTATAAAAGAACTTAATAACTTTTTTATAGATGAAAATTTTGATAAAAGTTTATTTGCATCCGTTTTTTACGCTATATACAACAATGATACAGGAGAATTAATATGTTCATCAGGCGGCTCTCCTAAACCAATATATCATTCTAAAGATTCAGCAGAGGAAATCAATATAGAAGGGCCTTTAATAGGTATGTCAGAAGACAGCGAATATTCAGAAATAAGCATAAAATTAAAATATAATGATGTAATATTTATATTCACCGACGGAGCTTATGAAGTATTTAATACCGAAGGAAAAATGCTTGGGGATACGGAATTAAAAAATATTTTCACTAAAAATATTCATAAAGATGTTAATGTAATAAAAGACAATATTATAAAAGAATTAAAATCATTTTCAAATAATGCCTTATCAGATGACATAAGTATGATAATACTAAGAAGAACTAACTGATAAAAGACAAATCAAATATTATTTTTTCATATAAAATAAAAAAAATCACAATAATTATAATTTTTTGTAAAAAAACAAAAATTTATTTACATGTTTATTTGACATGTAAAAATATTTTTCTATACTAAGTTAATAAATAGAGTATAGGAGTATTTATATGAACAATGAAGTAAAAGTAACACAAACTCTTGCAGATCCTGCACCTTTTGGTTTATTCGGACTTGCAGTAATAACATTTGTAGCTTCCACGCAAAAATTGGGACTTACATCAGGATTCCCAGGACTTATTCCTTGGGCTATATTTCTTGGCTGTATAACACAATTCGTTGCTGCTATTGTTGACTTCAAAAAAGACAATGTTTTCGGAGCTACTGTTTTCGGTTCTTTCGGATTATTCTGGATAGCTGTAGCTTTCATTTGGCTTACTACTTTAGGAGTATTTGGAGAAGCAATGAAGAACTCTATTGATATGAAACAATTCGGAGTTGTATGTATAGCTTATTTGTTCCTTGTAGGACCTTTAACTTTCGGTGCTGCTGAAGCTCATAAAGTTTTATTCTTTATATTTGTTGCTGTAGATGTTTTATTAGTAGCTATGGCATTAAATTATTTAGGAATAGCTGTAAAAGAAACTCAGATTGTTGCTGGTATATCTGAACTTATAGCAGGATTATTAGGTTTCTATGGTGCTGCTGCTGGTGTATTAAATAAAAATTTAGGAAGAGTTGTACTACCTGTAGGAAAACCTTTAGGAATATTCAAAAAACAAGCTTAAAATTATTGATGATTAAATATAGGGACTATATTAAAATATAGTCCCTTTTTTATTAAAAAGAATAAATAAAAAATAATTTTTAATGCTTAAAATAAAAAAAATATGATAACTAAATATTTTATTATTACGATAATAATTATGATAACAAAATATTAGTTGACATATTATTGTTTTTTCTATATGATGTTATTATATATTTATCTATTGCAATAAGGTGATTAAAGGTTATGAAATTAAAAATAGGAATTTTAACTATAGTAAACTTAATAGCATTTATAGCACTATTATATATGTTTGATATATTCGGTGTAGTTAATTATTATACTTTAATGCGTAATAAAATAGCACCGAATGTACCAGGATTCTTAACAAGATTCACTCAAAAACCAAGAGTAGAAGACATGACTCTTTTGGCAAGAGAAGACCTAAATAAAATGAGAGAATCATTCAACTTAAGAGAAAAAGATTTGCAGGCTCAGGAATCTTTAATAGCAAGCAGAGCAATAGAATTAAATACTCAATCTGAATTAATAGAACAGGACAGACAAAATCTTTTAAATGCTTGGTCTAATTATCAGGCTACTATGGACGAATCTTCTCAGTATCAATTAGTATTAACAGATTTAGCAAATAAAATTAACAGCATGCCTCCTCAAAACTCTGTGGCATTACTTAATCAGTTGGCTGCTAATGGATCTGATGATTTAGTTATAGATGTATTATTAGAAATGGATTCTATAGCTGCTGCTGAAGGAAGAAACAGTACAACTTCTTATCTTTTAAGTTTAATGGATCCAAATGTAGCTGCTAGAATATTAGAAAAATATGAGGCAAGATCTAATCCTGGAAATAATACTGTGCCTTCTTCACCTAATGACTTCCCTAATTATTTGCCTGATGAGATGAATAATGATGCTATGCTTAATGAAGGCATAATGGATATGGGAGCATAAAAGTTTAATAATCAAAAAAATAATAAGCTATTCTTAAATATTTTTAGGAATAGCTTTTTATTTTAATATATTTAATAAATTTAATTGTTATTAGAAAGCATTATAAAATATTTCAAAAGATTAACTTATAATAATAATTTTCTAAAAAATATATTTAAATCTTTCTTAAAAAGGCAAAGCAAAATTTATTAATTTTTTATATATAATGTTTAGAATTCATTTTATATCTTTAATTTAAATTACAGATATATGAATATTAAAATGATAATTTTCTACTTTATTATATTTACATTTTATGTTATTATTAAGTTTTAATAAAAAACATTCTACATGATATTAGATTTTTAAGGAGTTTATTCTAATGGGAGCAATGGACTTAGTATTTAAATTAATATTCGGCTCTAAAGAACAAAATGACGCTAAAATATTAAAACCTATAGCAGAAAAAACATTAACATTTGAAGAAGAAATAAAAAAATTAAGCAATGAAGAACTTACAAATAAAACTAAAGAGTTTAGAGAAAGAGTAGAAAAACATATAGGCTGCAAAACAGAGGAATTAGATTTAGGCAAAGAGGAAAACAAGAAAAAACTTCAAGATATATTAGATAGTATACTTCCAGAGGCATTTGCTGTTGTTAGAGAAGCTAGTATAAGAACTACAGGTATGAGACACTTTGATGTTCAGGTGATGGGAGGAACTGTACTCCATCAGGGAAGAATTGCCGAGATGAAAACAGGTGAAGGTAAAACACTTGTTGCTACTCTTGCGGTGTATCTCAATGCTTTAACAGGACTTGGAGTACATGTAGTTACAGTAAATGATTATCTTGCTAAGCGTGACGCTGAATGGATGACTCCTATATACTCTATGCTTGGAATATCTGTCGGCATACTTGATAATACTAGACCTCATTCCCCAGAAAGAAGAGCTGTTTATAACTGCGATGTTGTTTACGGTACTAATAATGAGTTTGGATTCGATTATTTAAGAGATAATATGGTTACAAGAAAAGAGGATAAGGTTCAAAGGAAATTCTATTTTGCCATAGTGGACGAGGTAGACAGTATTTTGATAGACGAAGCTAGAACTCCTCTTATAATATCAGGACCAGCTGAAAAAAATATAAAAATGTATTATGAAATTGACAGAATCATACCTATGCTTAAGCAGGCTGAAGTAGATGAGAGAATGCGTGAGGTGGCTGGAACTGGTGATTATGTGCTTGATGAAAAAGATAAAAATGTATACCTTACAGAAGAAGGCGTACATAAAGTAGAAAAACTTCTTAATGTAGAAAACTTATATGGGGCTCAAAGCAGTACAATAGTTCACCATGTTAATCAGGCTTTAAAAGCTCATAAAGTATTCAAAAAAGATGTTGACTATATGGTTACAGACGGAGAGGTTTTGATTGTAGATGAGTTTACAGGACGCGTACTTGAAGGAAGAAGATACAGCGACGGACTTCATCAAGCAATAGAAGCCAAAGAAAAAGTTGCTATACAAAATGAATCGCAAACTTATGCTACAATAACATTCCAAAACTATTTTAGAATGTATCCTAAACTTTCTGGTATGACAGGTACTGCCGAAACAGAAGCAGAAGAGTTTTATAAAATATATAAATTGGATGTAGCTGTTATACCTACTAATAAACCTATAGCAAGACAGGATTTATCAGACAGAATATACAGAACTAAAAAGGCAAAATTTGAAGCATTAGCAAAATATATAAAAGAACTTCAGGAAGCTGGAAAACCTGCACTTGTTGGTACTGTATCAGTAGAAATGAATGAAGAGCTTTCTAAAGTATTCAAAAGACATAAAATTAATCATGAAGTATTAAATGCCAAAAACCACTCAAGAGAGGCTCAAATAATAGCACAGGCTGGGGAACCTGGAGCTGTTACTCTTGCTACAAACATGGCAGGACGCGGTACGGATATTGTGCTTGGAGGAAATCCTGTTGCTAAAGGAGTTGCTGAAATAGAACAGATACTTGTACTTATGAAAGATAAGGCATTCAAAGAGAGAGACCCTTACAAAAAAGAAGAATTAACTAAAAAAGTTAAAGCAATAGATCTTTATAAAGAAGCATTTGTAAGAAGTGTTATTGCTGGAAAAATAGACGAAGCTAAAGAATTGGCAGAAAAAAATAATGCCTCTGAAATGATAGAAAAAATTGATAGAATTACTCATATAAATGAAAAATCTAAAATAGATAAAGAAAAAGTGCTTGCAGCCGGCGGTTTGCATGTTATAGGAAGCGAGAGACATGAGGCAAGGAGAATTGACAATCAGCTTAGAGGAAGAAGCGGAAGACAGGGAGACCCTGGACTTAGTGTATTTTTCTTATCTCTTGAAGATGATTTAATGCGTTTATTCGGCGGTGAGAGAGTAGCAAAAATGATGCTTGCTATGGGAATGGGCGAAGAAGAGGAGCTCGGTCATAAATGGCTTAACAAATCTATAGAAAATGCTCAGAGAAAAGTAGAAGGCAGAAACTTTGATATAAGAAAACATTTGCTTGAGTATGATGATGTTATGAATCAGCAGCGTATGGCAGTTTACGGAGAGAGAGACTATATACTTTACTCTGATGATATATCTCCTAGAGTAGAAGAAATTATATCTGAGGTAACTGAAGATACTATAAAAGATATTAGCGATAATAAAAAACATGTTGATCCTTTGGAAGTAACTAAATGGCTTAATAGTTATTTAATAGCCATAGATGAAGATGCTGCAAATAAGGCTGTGGAAGGCGGTATTGATAATTCTATAAAAAATCTCACTAATTTACTTTTGGAAGCATATCATAAAAAAGCCTCTGAAGTAGATGAGAAAATATTTAGAGAAGTAGAAAAAAATATATTCTTATCAATAATAGATAACAGATGGAAGGATCATCTATTTGCTATGGACAGTTTAAGAGAAGGTATAGGACTTAGAGGATATGCTGAAAGAAACCCTCTGACAGAATATAAACTTGAAGGCTATAAAATGTTTGTAGCTACTATGAATGTAATACATAATGAGCTTGTAAATCTTATAATGAGAGTAAGAATTATTCCTAATTCATTTGATGCTATGGATAGGGAAAATGCATTTGACGGCGGAGTTGAAGAAAAAGCGAATGCAAGTGCTATGAATGGCAATAACACTCAAAACATTCAAAGCAAAGTAAAAACTGCACAGGCTAATGTAAAAATGACTCAGAAAATAGGAAGAAATGATCCCTGCCCTTGCGGAAGCGGAAAAAAATACAAGCATTGTCATGGAAAAGATAATGTGCAGTGAGTAAAAGAAACAAATAATTAATGCAAAAATAAAAGGTATATATTTTCATATATACCTTTTTTAATATCATTAATACATTTATTTTATTTAGTATTTTTTAATTCCTGACTGTTTATAGGATATGTTGTTCCTTTTCTTACACTAAATGTTATACTTGTATTTCCATTAAAATTAACCATATATTCATAACTTGTATGAATTTTTGAATCAAAGCTAAATTTTCCTGTAGTTACTGCAGAAGTAACACTATAAGTTTCACTAACAGTACCTAAACCATCAAGATTAGCAATATTAATACTAATATTGTTATCATCAGTATCTTTTACAATTACAATGATAGTACCATCATTATTTTTATAAGTACCATTTCGATCTTTAAACTCAATTCCTCCTTTCTGTATATAAGGCGAAGTGCAGGAAATCAAAAATAAAGATATAAGTAATAAAGTAATTTTTTTAATCATTTTTATTTACCCCAACATTATATAATATATATTATATAAAAAATATAGTTTTTGTAAATAGTCATTTTATAAAAAAAGCGGAGAGAGTTTTTTATTCCCTCCCCGCTTAATTTTTATATTATAGATTTTATTTATTTTGTCTCTCTATAAGCCTCATATAGTGTGTCAATACCTGGTCCAGATATTGTAAGACCTGTATGGGCAGATTTTATTGTATTATCACTTGATGATAATTCAACCCAATAATATGCACCATCATATTCATAAACAGCTCTATAATGATTATCTGGATTATTATCAAATCTTGCTAACGTATATATATATGTTCTATCAGCCCAATCAGACCATGCATAATCTTTTCTCTTATAAGTTAAAGTAAATGTACTTCCATCGCTAGAAAATACATATTTTACATCTTTAGTTTCAAGCAGATAAGGATTTTGTTTTGTGCTATTAAAGAATGTTGCTCCTGCTACTCTATCTGTAAATATAGGTTCATAATCTTTAAAATCTGGGTCTAATGAAGTGCCATCAAAAGATATAGAATCTTTATTATTTACTTTGACTAAAGAAACTATAACAGTATCTCCAGAATCAGCAATATTTTCATATATAGCCTTATATTTAGAAGTTATAGTTTTAACTTTATATGTTTTTATTTCCTGAGCTCCACTATTATAATATGTATCTATAACAACTTTTATATTAGGAGCATCCGTACTAATTCCGCTAGAAGCAGTTTCAAATGTATATGTATATAATTTAAGACTTTTTCCTGTATAATTACCAGCTTTCCATAAATTCAAATCTATTTGTGATGTTCCATCAACCATATATCCTGAATAATCGCGATATTTAAATCCACTCTGATGACTATCTTTAATTTTATTTATCTCATCTTTAAAGTTCTTTTGATCTTCTGGTGAAGCAGGATCTGTAGATGAAGAATTCAAAGGTTTGTAAGGAGAATAACCATGTCCTGTAGGAGTAGGCTGTGCCATTTTATCAAAGCTATGATCTTTAGGCATATAAGAAGTAGGAGCAGATGTAAACTCTGTTTTATAATGATCATATAAAATAACAGATCCGTTTTCTGTAACATATCCTATAGGGTCATATTCATAAAAATCTTTATCTCCATGTCTTTCAACAGCCTCAAAAGCAATAGGTACTTCATCTCCAAAAACAGTATCTGTAGCAGTAATAGCACCGAAAGCAAATATAAACTTAGAATAAGTATCAACAGCTATCAAATATTGTTTTAATGTAGCTATAGAAGCCTTACCATTTATAGCATAAAAACGGAATCTGTCCATTCTTCCAGAAAGATATCCTAAACTGCTGTAAAGAGGATTGTTTCCAACATATCTGTATACTTTTAAGCTTTCAATAGGTACTTTCATAGATCCGCTTTGAGCATAAGTTTCTCCGTCTTTACCGTCATAATATTCTGCTGATATACCATTCCAATCAGCTCCTCCCGGTATCCAATATCTTGTACTATCATCAAAAAAATTGTATATAGGAAGTTTATCACTCTGAAAACTCGCTTTAAATAACCAGTTATTAAATTTATCAGCAGAAAACTGATAATTAGGACTATTATATTCTTCAGGAAGTTTAAATGGATCTTCATCAGCATCAACTTGTTCTGGAAGCTTTTCAGGAGCCGTATTAAGAGATTGAGATGATGAGCTAGAAACATTCGATTTATTGTAATAATACCTAGGATTAAAGAAATGCCCTCCGCAGGACATCATAAACATAGATATAGTTAATAAAAATATTAAATGGGTATTTTTCATATATTTTCCTTAAATTAAATTTTAAATGAAAAAGCGGAGAGAGTCTTTTATTCCTCTCCCACGCTTGATTCTTATAAAGTACAAAATTAAGGCGTTATTCTATCTATTAGCCACCATATCAAGACCGCCATTTAATGTAGGGCTTTCTGCAAAATCTATAGCGTGCAACGTCATACTCATACGAATAGTATCTCCTATTTCATCAACTCCCGGATTAGTAGTTCCGCTTCCATTTCTAAATACAACTCTGACATAATTACCTAGATTACCTGTTTTTGTTGTACATTCATACTTAGCTGTCCAAGTATTTTCAGGATCAGAATCAAATCTAGCCAATCTGAATTTTTGCGTTCTAGGATCTCCATTATGGGTATAACTCATAGTAAATTCTGTACCATTATCATTAAACTTATATTCAAAATTTTTCAAAGTAGCTCCTGCTCCATCCACAAATGTACAGAAAAATGTATAATATGCTCCTTCTGGATTAGTAAATACTGTATTTCTTGCTCTGTCTACAAATATAGGTCCGTAGTCTTCAAAATCCTTATCTAATACTGTACCGCTTACAGATATAGTATTTTCTCCATTATCATTTTGAACTATAGATACAGACAAACTATCCGAAGAATCAGTTTCATTTGTATAAGTAGCCTTATATGCTGCATTTATCATACTTAATTTATATTTTTTAGTAGTTACTGAAGAACTAGGGAATAATTTTTCTGTAACTGTCAAAGTTTGCTTATCAGTTTCCAATTTATAAGTATATAATGTCAAGCTAAGTCCTGCATATCCTGCTTTCAACCAAGAATCCAAATCTATTTGAGCTTTTTCACCTGTAGGAGATTTTTGATAACCTACATAATTACGGTATTTATATTCAATATTGATATATTGATCTATATCATTTTCAAATTTAGCCTTATCTTCTTCACTTGCTTCTGTATTACTGACTAGAGGTACATAAGGAGATTTACCAGGTTTTGTTTCAGCATGTTCTGCATAATTATCATAACCATGCTGTTTTGGTAAATAGCTTGTAGGATTAGCAACAAACTCATCTTTATAATGCTGATAAAATACAACTTCTCCTGTCTGTTTAACATAACCTATAGGATCATATTCATAGAAATGTATCTTACTGCCATAATATTCTATAGCCTCAAATTTACTAGGTACTTTATCTCCAAAAACAGTCTCTGTAGCAGTAATAGCACCGAAAGCAAATATAAACTTAGAATAAGTATCAACAGCTATCAAATATTGTTTTAATGTAGCTATAGAAGCCTTACCATTTATAGAATAAAAACGGAATCTGTCCATTCTTCCAGGTAAATATCCATTATTATCATAAAGAGGATTTTTTCCAACATATCTGTATACTTTTAAGCCTTCAATAGATACTTGCATAGATCCGCTTTGAGCATAAGTTTCTCCGTCTTTACCGTCATAATATTCTGCTGATATACCATTCCAATCAGCTCCTCCCGGTATCCAATATCTTGTACTATCATCAAAAAAATTATATATAGGAAGTTTATTTGCCTGAAAACTTGCTTTAAATAACCAAGAATTAAATTTACTCGCATCATATCCGCCATAATTGGGATTATTATAATCCGAATTAATTTTAAAAGGATCTTCATCTGCTGGTACTTCTTCAGGAGCTTCAACTTTTAAAATAGTTAAACCCTCAGAAGAAGATGATGAAGATGAACTTTTATTGTAATAATACCTAGGATTAAAGAAATGCCCTCCGCAGGACATCAGAAACATAGATATAGTTAATAAAAATAAATATATTTTTTTCATATTATGTACCTCTAATAAAATTATCCCTTAAATGCCAAACCTAATGTAAGCCCAAAATCTAATGAGTTTATATAATAAGATTTTAAAGGTGTGTCCATAGTAAAATTAGGAGCAGCTGCCTGCATAAGTTTAAATAAAGAGTTAGGCATTGTTATATATTTAGGACTGTAGACATTAAATCTTGTGTAAGCACCTAATATTATCTCAACTCTGTCATTAATAGGCTGATTATATTCTATCATAAATTTAATACTGAACATAACAGGATTCATATTTTTTATCATAAAATCAGTTACTATTATCTCACCTAGGTCAGGAAAACCAGCAATATCTGATCTGTTGAAATAAGCTAAATATTCAGGAGATGTATCAGCTATTAATTTTCCTCCTATATGAAGCCCTAATGCTAATTTGCTGTCTAAGAAATAAACCTTAGTACCAACTCCGAAACTTATTACAGGGGCATAACTTACATTGATATAAGCATCAGCTTGCTGACCATTTATGGTGTTTCCTGCAACTTGTCCTGCAAATCCGCTTCCTACACCTAAAGATCCAAATACACTCATTCCGCTAAATCCCTTAGGATCTATTCCTCCGAACCATCTTTCAGATCCGAATAAATAACCAAGTTCAGCTTCTCCATCCATAGTATATCCTACAGAACCTTTCATATATGCAGCACCAATTTTATTCAAATCCTCCTGACTAATAGAAGGCATAGTTGCAGAGCCGTTAAAGTTTACCTTTAATGCCCATATAAAACCTTCATCAAAACCGTAAGCAGCCGAAAAGCTGACCAGCAATAAAATGTTAATAAATATCTTTTTCATCATAAAATATTTTCTCCCACTAATAAAAATCGACATTTTGATTAAAATGTTTATATGCAAATTGTACTATCTTTTAAGTTTTAGTAAATACTATTTTTGTATGATTTTACAATAAATTTACTATATATGTTTTTTATTTTTTATAAAACACTACATATAAAACATATATATTAGACATTTAATAATTTTTGTATTGGTTTTTATAGACATTTTTTATATAATGTTGATTTTTACATAGTTAATTCATACTATGATAATATATTTAGTCTTTAATAGTATCTTTATAATATTTAATAGTTTTATAAGGCTGATTTAATTTAAAGTTTATTATATTGCTGTACCAATTAACATAATCAAACCTATTAACCTCAGCCATTATTGAATGTTTTTCATCTGAATGTATATCATATTTTGCAAACATCGCTGCAATAGACTGAATGATATAATAAGAAAATATATTCTTTAATGTTTCATTATCTAAGCCGGAATTAAAAAATTGATAAGTGCTTATTATAGAAATTGATTTGCATGGCTTTATATCATTATTTTCACAAATTATTCTATCTACAAATCCGCCGTCTGCAATAGATTTTGCACTCATTCCCCTGTAATTTGAAGTTAGAGGAATATTTATTATTACTAAGGAGCTGTCTGTAAACTCATTAGCTGCTATTCTCCAATATAAGGATGTAAAGATAAATAATCTTTTTGCATCTAAAAGCTCATTTCTTCCGCTTACAGAACTATTCCAAATATTAAGTATGCTTTGCTGATAAGACGGAGCTATATTTTCTGCTATTACTTTTAACGGAGTTCCATATTCATATCCGAATAAATTTCTTATATTTGCACTAGTTTCATTTGAAAGGGAATAGAATATATCTTTTTCTAATTGAGCAGAATCTGTATTTTTTACATCTATAAAATATCTTTCAAATATATCTGAATTTTCTGTTATTATTTTTCTGTTATCTCTATAAAATTTATCATAACTTATACCATTTTTCAAATTATATTTTATTTTATAACCTAATATTTTATAAGTAAGATCTGATAAATCATCATCAAAAATATCAAGAAAATCTCCAGGAGTAAATCCAACAATACTGCTATCTTCTATATAAGTTATGTTTACATCATATACTTTATTTTTCTTAAGAGGCTCATTACTTTTTTGACATGATAAAAAGAATAACAAAAATAAAAATACTGTATTACTCAGGTATTTCACCGCTCACACCCATAGCTTCAACTTTTTCAGTATCTATATAATACTTTATTTCTCTAGCTCTTACAACACTTTCTTTCTGCTTCAAATAAGGACTTTCTCCCCAAAGTCTTAAATATTTTTCATTATCAAAATAAGTAGCCCAAGCACTTTGAGAGTTCATATCCTTACCTTCAACATGTACATTTCCATTAGCCCTAAGTTTTTCTTCATCATTAAACATCTGCATAGTTACAGATGTAATTTTAATACTTCTATCTTCTACATAAGCTTTAGGACTTCCGCTTACTGTCGCAACTTTAGTATCCGGATCAAGATGAAGTAAATCTCCCTCTAATGATATACTCTCATCATAATCTATCATAACAACATCATTATGAAATATAACATCTTTAAATTTTTCATCTTTTTTGTATTCTATCCATTCACCAAAAGCAATAATTCCTCTGTCTGGTATTCTAACAGAAGGATCCTGATACATATAAATATGTTCATTCTCTATTTCATATTCTATATATCCGCCTTTGAGTATCATATTCTCTTCATAGAAGAATGCTGTAACATTTCCATAGGCATATAAAGTTCTTGTATTATTATCTTTTCCGCCGTATTCATTCAAAAATAATCTGTCTGCCACTATAATATTATAATTACTTACATTACTGTTTTTTTTATTTGTTTCAGAAGAGTTTACATAATTATTAGTCTGAAGTACATATATCTTACCTCTTCCCATAACATTAGCAGTAGCATTTTTAGCATTATACTCTAATATTTCACCTTCTAATCTATCTGCCCCTTGATAAAGTCTAGGATTTCCTGTGAGAACTGCTATTTCAGAATCCATATCATATACTAAATTATCTGCATAACCATCTGTTTTTCTTTCACTTTCTTTATCAATATGAGTTAAATGAACATTGCTGATTGCCTTAGCTAAAGGTGTATTAAAATCTCTTTCCATAAATGAGCTTCTTATAGTCATATTATTTGTAGGAGATCTTAAAATTGGATTATTTTTAACATAAGCATATCTGGTTTTTCCATTATAACTTGCATATCCGCCGGATATAGTAGAACCATTAGTTTTACTTAGAAGTTTCACACCTCCGCTGAATGTGGCAAGCTCTGTTTCCTGATAAAATGTCATAACATGGCTTGTAATTACAGCAGATGAATCTTCCATCTTAGAATTACCTGTATATTGAAAAACTTTTGTTTTATTATTATATGTAAATTTATCAGCACTTCTTCTTGATTGGGCAAGCAAGGATAATGCCAATATAAATAATATAATTAAAACAAAAAATTTATTGATCTTCAGCAACCGGCACTCCTATAGTATCGCCTTCATCAGTTTCATTATATACTGTAATATGTTCTAATCCAATATCACCTTCCATACTGCTTCCTGTAAGCCAACTACCGTCCTCCTGCTCTACACGAATTGGAACAGGGCTTTTAAATTGCTGTTTTTCATTATCCCATTGAAGATATTCTGTATAAAGTATTGTATTGTTTGATGATTTAACTATAACATTTGTATATATTTGAGTGAATAATGTATCCTGATTTACAGTTATAAACTCTCCAGACACGCTGGCAGCTATTGTATTATTGGAATCATAAGTATATGTTCTGCTGTCATAAAGTTCAACCAATTTCTTTTTATTATAGAATTTGGCATTAGTTGCAAAGGAATCTAACTGTTTAAAATTGGTATCATAATTTTCTCTTCTAAAACCATAAAATTCCATATCTGGAGGCGGTACAAAATCCTCAGTTTGAGCAAATTCTTTTCCAATATCATTAAAATTAGTGCAGGAAACACATAATATAAGTATTATACTAAATTTTACTAATAATTTCATCGTAAATACCCTTAGATTTAAGCAGCATATCTATTACTACCCTAACCGCACCATATCCTCCTCTTTTATGAATTATAACATTAGCAGCTTTTAAAGCTTCATAATGTGCATCTTTAGGAGAAAAAGAGAGACCAACATATTTCATAACACTTAAATCTATTAAATCATCTCCAATATAAGCTATCTCTTCTTTTTTTAAACCATATTTTTCCATTAAAGTTAAAACAATAGGCATTTTATTTTCTTCGCCAAGAATTAAATCCTCAAAACCATGCCTTCTAAATTTATCAAATCTTGTTTTTATAGCCTTAGAATTACTGCCTGATATAACAGCAATTTTTATTCCTGCCTTTAATGCTAAAACTATTCCCATACCATCTTGAGTATTAAAAAATTTACTTTCCACCCCATTATCATCAAATACTAATCTTCCGTCAGTCATAACTCCGTCTATATCGGATATTAACAGCTTAACTTTTTTTAACTTACTCTTATTAAGCAGATATGAAATATAATCTCTGATATTCATTTTTAGAAACTTTTATTAAGATATTAGGATAAAACATTTTGGGGCTTACAGGACTCGAACCTGCCCACCCGGTTTAGGAAACCAGTGCTCTATCCTGATGAGCTAAAGCCCCTTATATTTAAGAAGCTATTAAGTAATCGGAGAGTGTGGGACTCGAACCCACATGGGTGTTAGCCCGGCGGTTTTCAAGACCGCTGCTCTACCAATTGAACGAACTCTCCAAATAAATATGCTATACATTATAACATATATTAAATTTATTTCAAGTCTTTTTACAGTGAAAAATCAATTAAAAAACGCTCTTCTAAAATAAAGTCCATGGGCCGGAGCCGTTACAAATGCCGATGCCCTATTCTCACTCTTTAATATATCTTCTATAAAATTAATAGGCTTTTTCTTCTTCTGACCCTCTACCAAAGTACCAACTATAATTCTTACCATATTATGTAAAAAAGCATTGCCCCTAATAATAAAATATATAGTATCCCCTTTCCTTATAGCTTTAACTCTCTCTAAATACCTAAATTTAGAATCATTTTCATCTTCTGTAGAACAAAATGATGTAAAATTATGCTCTCCTATTAAATATTTTGCATATTCATTGATTAATTTCTCATCTATAATATTTTTTCTGTAAAACCAAGCATATCTTTCATAAAAGGGAAAAGAAGTGCTGCTGTTATGAACTATATATAAATATTCTCTAAATATAGCTGAAGCCCTTGCATTAAAATTATCAGGCATTTCTTCGGCTTTTATTATTCTTAAATCTCTACCTAAATATGAATTCAAAGCTATATGCACCTTATTAATAGGAACAAGCATCTTAGGAACTCTAAAATTAGCAACCTGCCCCAAAGCATGCACTCCCGCATCTGTTCTGCCGCAGCCGTATATAGTAATCTTTTCACCATATACTTTCTCTACTGCTTTATATATTTCTCCCTGCACTGTTCTTAAATTAGGCTGTATTTGCCAACCGTAAAAGTCTGTGCCGTCATACTGTATTGTTATCTTTATATTATTCATAAAACAAAAAAATAAAAGCCCATATAATATTTATACAGGCTTTGTACAATCATAATAAAATCATAAAATAATCAAATAATATTAAATTATAAATCTGCTGGTATTGTAACACCCAATTTCTGAGCTGCATTAGTATTAACTTCTAATACAGGATTTTGTATATATTCTATAGGCATATTAGCAGGTTGAGATTCTCCTTTTAATATTTTTACTGCCTGATTAGCTGTCAATTTTCCTAATTCATAATAATCTATACCATAAGTAGCAAGTCCGCCTGCATTAAGCATTCCAGCCTCTCCGCATATAACAGGTATTTTAGCAGGTTCTGTAATAGAAACAACATTAGCCATTCCTGCAGAAACCATATTATCTGTAGGTACATATATAGCATCTACTTTGCCAACCAAACTTTGAACTACCTGCTGTATATCATTAGGATTTGTGATTGTAGCATCTACATAAGATAAACCTAATTCATCAGCTTTTTCTTTTGCAATATCAACTTGAAATTTAGAGTTTTGTTCGCTTGAATTATATAAAAATGCTATTTTTTGTGCTGAAGGAATCAATTTTTTTAGCAAATCCATTTGTTCTTTTACAGGTGTTAAATCTGAAGTACCTGTAACATTTCCGCCTGGAGCATTATTATCTGCAACCAATTTTGAATCGGCTGGGTCTGTTACTGCTGTAATTAATATAGGTATATCTTTAGTTAAATTAGCAACTGCCTGTGCTGCTGGTGTTGCTATTGCAAGTATTAAATCTACTCTGTCATTAATAAATTTCTGTGATATTGTAATACAGTTTGCCTGTTCACCCTGAGCATTTTGATAATCTATTATAATATTCTTTCCATCTTCATAACCTGCTTCTTTTAAGCCGTCTACAAAACCTTTATTAGCTTGATCTAGTGCCGCATGTTCTACAAGCTGAAGTATTCCTATCTTTTTAGCCGCACTATCTGATGATGAAGCATTTGCATCATTAGTTTTGGAACATGAGGCAATTAATAATATTGAAATTGATAAAGCAATAAATAACTTCTTCATTATTATATCTCCTTAAAATTTAAATAATTACTATTACTAGTAGTATATAATACTGATGTAATAAAGTCAATAAAATTACTGCTTATTATTTTCTAAAAATTCTATTATTGAATTATTTTGATTGCTTGATAAATCTTTTTCAAATTTATTAATATATCTCTCAATACTTCCAAACATAGCAAAAGCATTCAGTATTAAAAAAATAATAAAAACTGAAAATATTTTTTTATTATTCATAACAAAATTTTCTTTTTGAACCAAAAATAAAATAATAGGAGCATAAGATACAGAAAAAAGTCCGTATAAATAATGGAAATATCCCTCGCCAAATCTGAAAATAAAAAAACATAAAAGTGTGATAAATACTGATAAAACAAGAAATTTTGATAATTCTAAAATAGACATTTCTATTGTATTATTAGATTTGTACTTAAAATTAAATATAAAATAAAACATATTTATTAAACAGAAAATAGAAAATAAAATACTAAAAATTAAAAATATTAAGCCATATATGTAAGAAGGCGATAAAGTCCAAAACTCAATAATATTCCTAAAACCTTGTAAATAATGAGATGACATTTCGTTTGTAGGAAAGAAAAATAATGCTTGTATTTTAGCAATCGTAATACCGTCAGAATTTGAACCTTTTGAAAGCATTAATTTTATATTATGAAAACCATTATTAAACTCTGAAATCAAATAAGGCAAATACTCTAAAAATGATAAGAAAACTCCTAAAATCCAATATTTTAGATATTTAAGAGTATTTTTGTAAGTTAATATCAAATAAAATATCATAGTAGGAATTACAGAAAAAAATGAAGCAAAATGTCCTTGAGCAACAATAGCTAATATTGGAAAAATAAAAATAGATGATATTTTGGAATTTATATTATAATAATTAATATTATATACATATTCATAAAATAAAATTAAAAATATAAAGCTGAATATTAATGCTATATTAGGATTCCAAAAATTAGTCATAGCTTTAACTAAATAGCCATTAAGCAGAATAAGAGGAGACATTAAGGAACAAACAAAAAGGCCTAATCTTTTATAAAGCCAAAATATAAACAATGACATTATTAAAAGGCTTAAAAAATAATTTATAATTTTAGCTGCATATAAATTTTCATTACCTAATTTATAACATAAAATATAAAATATATAATAAGCTCCTCCAGGTACTCTTGAGGTTGTAAACTCATCTTCATAAGTATCAGATAATTCAAATCTAGTACTTGTTGCTGGAAGTTCTTTTTTTTCATACCATCTATACATGTCATAAAAATGCTGAAAATCATCATAAGTACTTCTTATTGGAATTATACGAAAAGATAATATTATGTTTAGTATAAATGAAAAAATAATTAAAAATAAAAGTATAATTTTTATATTATTTTTAAAATTATTCATATTTTTTATAATCCTTATAATTCACTCTAAAGAATTATACTAAAATAAAATAAAAATACAATAAAAAATCAAGCATTTAGAATTTATCATAATAGACTTGTTTCAAAAGTCATTTTATTTATAATTTGTGGGGACTAGCCCTGCGAAGCACACAGTCGTGCCACACCCCCACTTCTTTTGCCGACGCTCTGCGTGCCGTAGGCAAGGCACCTACTCGGTGGTGACCCATACAAAGTACGCCTACGGCGAGAAGCAAAAGGACTGCATTTTATAGCTTAAACATACGGTTTATACAACATGTAAAATATTTAATTAAATTATAATGAATATTATTTAATTAAAAATAAAATAATAAACTTATAAAATTATTTGTAAAGTAGTTTTGAAACAAGTCTAATATTGAAAATAATATATTTTATGATATCATCATCTATAATATTTTAACTTTATACAAGGAACAAAAAATTGATTAGACATTCCAGACCTACTATAAGAAAAAAAGATTTAGAATCTGCTTTAAAAGTAATGATTAGCGATAATCTTGCTACGGGTGATGTTATACAAGAATTTGAAAGAGCTTTCGCAAATTATTTTGGAAAAGGTTTTACAGCAATATTTGTTAATAGCGGAACTGCTGCATTAGAACTTATATTGAGACATCTTAATATAGGAGAGGGAGATGAAGTTATAATGTCTTCTTTCCTTAACGCATCACCTCTTCAAGTCGTTACAAATTTAAAAGCTACACCCGTACTTATAGATATAGATGAAGACAGCTTTCAAATATCTATGGATAATGTCATAGAGGCTATCAATGAAAAAACTAAAGCAATTATAGTTTCTCATATGTTTGGAAATTGTGCTTTAATAGATGAGCTTACTGATATTAAAGTTCCTGTTATAGAGGATGCCTCTCATAGTTTGGGCGGCAAATACAGAGATACTTTACTTGGAAGTTTCGGAGATTTTGCTTACTTCTCTCTTTCTGCTACTAGAATGATTACTTCTGGGGGGGCAGGAGGAATGATACTCACAAAGAAAAAGGGCATGGATGCTATAAGGGATATAATTCATTATGATAAAAAAGAAAAATTTATAAAAAGATTCAATTACTGTGCAACAGATCTTCAAGCATCAATAGGTATAGAAGAGCTTAAGCATCTTGAAAGAATGGTTGAAGTAAGGTCAGATATAGCTTCATTTTATGATAATGCTATACTTGAAAGCAATTTGATGAAATTATCTACTCATGACAGTGAAAGTCCTTCACATTACCGATATGTTTGTATGCTTAACGGCAGCATGAATATATATGATGCTATTAAGATGTTTGAAAGACATAATGTAGAAGCGGCAAGACCTATATTTAAACCTTTGCATCAGTATCTTAATTTGCCTAATGAAAATTATCCTAATACTGAAAATGCGTATTTAAAAAGTATATCATTGCCTATATACCCTACTTTGCAGAAAAATGAAGCGGAGCTAATTTGTAAGCTTATAAAACAGATAAGATAATTAAAATATAATTTTTAGTGATTATATGGGGAAATCCTATGGAAATATTTGAATATGATTTTATGCGTAAAGCTTTCTTAGTTGGTATTATGCTTGCTGTTATAATACCTTGCATAGGGGTGGTTGTTGTATTAAAAAGACTCTCTATGATAGGAGATGCTATATCACATACTTCACTTGCCGGAGTTACATTCGGATTAGTTTTTAATATAAACCCAATAGTAGCCTCCATAATATTCTGTATACTATCTGCATTATCAATAGAGTTTATAAGAAAAAAAATAGCTAAATATGGAGAAATGTCTATATCAATTATAATGTCTTTGGCTATAGGAGTTGCGGGGCTTCTTTCCGGATTTGTAGCTAACAATTCAAACTTTAACAGTTTCTTATTCGGAAGTATCGTTGCTATAAGTGATTTTGAATTGAAATTAGTAATATTAATAAGTTCTATATCAATACTAATTTTCATCTTCCTATACAAAGAAATTTTTTATATAACTTTCAATGAGAGATTAGCAAAACTTTCTGGTGTACCTGTAAATAGAATTAATTTCATTTTTACAATATTGACTGCTGTTACTGTATCAATATCAGCAAGGGCAGTTGGAGCTTTAATAGTATCATCAATGATGGTGGTTCCTGTTGCCTGTTCTATGCAAATAGCTAATAGTTACAAAAAAACTATTATTTTTGCTGTAATATTCAATCTATTTTTTACAATATTAGGAATATTCATTTCCTATTATCAGGGTCTTAAACCCGGAGCAACTATAGTTCTAATAAGCATAACAACTTTTATAATTATAATATTATTAAAATCTGCTTTATCACCAAAACATAATAAAGCATAAAATTAACTTACATATTCCCACCCTATAAATTTATAATCTAATTTGATAATATAATATAGCATTTATTTTTTACTTATTCTGTGATTATAATACCCACCCTAAATTTTATTTAAATTTCAAGTTCATATCAACGCACGCAAAATGAAATTTCAAATATAAGTTCATTAACAATATAATTTAAATCATATAAAAAATGGAATACACCGTGCGTTGAATAAAATTCTAAATTTAATCAAAACTTGGGCGGGTGCTGAAAATTCTAATTAAGCAATAAATATAATTAAATTAAAATTACAAAATAAATCAGAAAAAATAAAGGGCGGGGTATGTAAATAAAATTAATTAACAAGAACAAATATTGTCGCTATTAGGATGCTTATGTTTATGTGAAAGTTCATCATATATTTGTTTCTTTTCAAGCTCAACCAAAGAACCTTGCTCAAAACAAAATATTCTGTTGGATATACTAGATATTTTTTCTATATCATGTGTAACCATTATTATAGTTACTTTCTTTTCTTTATTTAAAGACTGTAGAATTTTATATATTAAATCAATAGTTTCCCTGTCTACCCCATTTGTAGGCTCATCAAGTACAAGTAAGTCAGGTTCTGATATCAATGTTCTTGCTAAAAATACTCTTTGAATTTGTCCACCTGAAAGCTTTGATATCATTCTGTTTTTATATTTTTCCATACCTAAAAGCTCTAATGCTTTTATAACTTTTATACGATGGCTTTTATTTGGAAATTTAAATAAACCTATATCGGCAAAATTATTAGACATAACTATTTCATAAACAGTGGCTGGAAAATTTACAATTTTGGAATATGCATTCTGCTCTAAATAACCTATTCTTTTCCAATCTTTGAATTTATTTATATCTTCTTCATATAGCTTTATGCTTCCTCTGAATTGACTAATCTCTCCTAAAATAAGTTTTAATATTGTACTTTTGCCTGCTCCATTAGAACCTATTATAGATACAAAATCTCCGCTATTAACATCAAAACTTATACATTTAAGTATATCATCAGAAGTATATCCGAAATGCACATTTTTAAACTCTACAATCTTACTCATAATATTATTTTAATTAAGTCCATTGGTTAAAGAAATGAGATTTTCTTCCATTACAGAAAAATAATCTTTTCCGGCTTTAATATATTCTTCGCTTAAAGATTCTATAGGATTTAGTGTTAATACTTTTACTCCTGTTTCTTTTGCTATAGAATCAACTAATTTAGAACTTGAAAACTCTTCATAAAATATAGCTTTCACATCATTATTTTTTATAAAATCAATAGTTTCAGACATAGCCTTAGGATCTGCTTCATCTCTAGCAATAGCCACCTGATTTAATGAATATTCTTTACAGAAATGTCCGAAAGCAGGGTGAGTTACTACCAAATTAGTATTTTTTATATTAGATAAAACTTCTTTGAAATGATTATCTAATTCATCTAATTTATCTGCATAAAAATTATAGTTAGAATTATAATAATCAGCATTAACAGAATCTATATCCGCCAATGCATTTTTTATATTCTCCATTTGTTTCTTTGCTTTAATAGGAGAAAGCCAAAAATGAGGATCCAATCCTTCATTACTAATATTAGATGAAGTTTCTACATATTTTAATTCTTTTATACTATCTTTAACTGTATCAACCCAATGCTCCATTCCTCCGCCATTATATATAAATAAATCTGCCTTTGTTAAATCGGCCATATCTTTTGAAGTTATTTCAAAATCATGAGGCTCTGAGCCTGCAGAAGTCATATTATATACATCTGCTTTATCTCCACATATTTTTTTAGCAAAATCATATATTGGATAAATACTTGCATAAACTTTAAGTTTATTTGAAGATACTTCATTATCCTTTGATGCATTACTGCATCCTGCTAATAATGATAATATAAAAATAATTGTTAAAAATTTTTTCATAAGTTTTCATACCCTATAATAAAAAAATATATTTGTACATTATATATAAAAATAATAAAATTTCAATATGTTTTACATACCTAACATTATAAAATAATATATAAAATTACATTATCAAATTTAATTATTTTTTACCGATAATATTAATATTATGAATTAAATTTAGGATAATTATGAAATATATTGTACATATTTTGGCAGCTGTATTATTTATATTTTCATGCTCAACAGCAAAAGTTACTCATATAGAAGAACCAAAAAATGACTCCCTTTTTGGAAGGAAATTTAAATTGGTAAGTATATATCCTGATATGGACATAACCATAGAATTTACACAAGATACAATACATGGTTTTTCTGCTGTTAATAATTATTCATCTTCATATACTCTTGACGGAGATATATTTAACATATTATCAATTTCAATGACTAAAAAATCAGGTACAAGAGATAGAATTGCTGCTGAAATAGAATATCTTAATATGCTGCAAAATGCCACTTCCTACAAAATTAATGGCAGACAGTTAATAATATATACTTTATTATCCAGCGATAATTTAGTCTTTGAAGAATTTTAAGTAATATTGTATAATGCCATATAGGATATTTTAATGATAAGAAATTTTATTTTGATGCTAAGTTTTACTATAGTAATTTTTATAGGCTCATGTTCTACAACATCACAATCGATAAATATATCTACAAGTACTTTAAATGGAAAAACTTTTCAGCTTAGCAATATGTTTGAAGGAAGAGGTATTACAATATCATTCTATAATGAAGAGTTTTACGGATACAGCGGATTTAATACTTATTTGGGAAAATATGAAATGCGCAGAGGTAATATGATAATATTTACTGATATGGTAGTTACAAAAATGGGCGGTACTTCGGAAGCTGTAGAAGAAGAAAAAAAATATATAGAATTATTAAGCAAGGCATCTTCAATAGAACTTACAAGTAATAATCTTACAATAACTACTTTAGATAATGAAATTCTTATATTCAAAAGAATAAAATAATAATGAAAAATAAAAAACTTATATATTTAATATTAGGTGTTATTATATTCATAAGTTTTTGGTATTTTACTGCTTTAAAAATAAATTCAGAAATAGTTTTTCCAAATATACCAAATATATTAAAAAAGTTAATAGAAATAATATCTGAAAAATCATTCTACAAAGATTTATTATCAAGTTTATTAAGAGTATTAATCACATTTTCATTATCCTTTTTATCAGCATTTATAATAGGAATATCATCAGGAATATTTATGCCTATTAGATATACATTAATACCAATTATCAATTTCATAAGAACAATACCTACTATACCATTAATATTAGTTGCTATAATATGGTTTGATAATAATACCGTTCCTATATTTGTTTCTATGCTTATTATTTTTCCGATAATGTACGATTCTATAACTAATGGAATAATGAATGTAGATAAAAAATTGATAGAAATGTCAATATCATATAATGTATCTTTAAGAACTCAGATAATAGACCTTTATATACCATATATAAAACCATACATATTTACAGGAATATCTCAATCTATGGGAATAACTTGGAAAAGCATATTGGCAGCAGAAATACTAGCTTTACCTGCTTTTGGAATAGGTACAAAACTTTATGAATCTCATTTATATTTAGACAGTGTAAGCCTATTTGCATACTGTCTTATTGCAATAATATTTAATGCTGTATTTGAAATCATTATAAGGATAAATCATGATAAATAAAATAAATGATTATATATTCAGATTAGAAAATATAAATCTCTCTTATAATGACTTGATAATATTTAAAAATTTTAATATAGATTTTCATTTAGATAAAATAAATATAATATTAGGCTCTTCCGGTTCAGGTAAAACCTCATTGCTTAATATAATAGCATCAAAAATAAACAAAGATGATAAAGCATTCGTATATCAAGAACCTAGACTATTAAATTTCTTAACTTCATATAAGAATATAGAATATGTTTTAAAAGATAAAATTAAAAATAAAAATGAAATGGATAGAAAAATAAAGAATGCATTAGAAATTACAGGGCTTATAAATAATATAGAGTCAAAACCCAATGAGCTTAGTGGAGGAATGAAGCAGCGATTATCTCTAGCAAGAGCTTTAGCTTATGATTCAAATTTTATATTTATGGATGAACCATTACAAGGACAGGATATAAAAAGAAAAAAAGAACTTATTGATATAATAAAAAATATACAATCAAAAACAAATAAAACTTTTTTCTATGTTACGCATGATGTTTACGAAGCAGTTATGCTTGGAGATTATGTATATATATTATCTAATAAAAATAACTGCACCCAATTAATATTTAAAACATATATTGAAAATAACAGATTAGAAAATCACCAAGCAAAACTTACTGATATATTAATAAATAATTAATTTTATATAGATGTAGTTTTAAGAAGATAGGCAACATAAGCAATATATATAATTAAAAATATAACTCCTTTTACTTTACCTAAACTCTTTCCTCTTAGAGTAAAAGCTAATAATAATAATCCTGCAAATACCATAATAGAAAAGTCTATTAAATAATCTTGAGCCTCACTTAGAATTATTCCGCCGTATTTGAATGAAGCCATAGAGGATATACCCAAAACTCCTCCCACATTAAATATATTGCTTCCTACTATATTTCCTATAGATATATCAGCCTCTTTCTTGACAGCAGCTATTACACTTGTAACAAGTTCAGGTATGCTTGTACCTACAGCAACAACTATAAAACCTATTATATGCTCACTCAAGAAATTTCTAAATATCCATGTAACTCCTTTAATAAATACATCAGAACCAAATGCCAATGCCAATACAGCAACTATTATTTTAAATATAGCTCTGAATATAGAATGTGTTTTACTAGATGATGAAACTTCCTTTTCAAATACTGCTAATTCATCTTTATCTTTGGATATTACAGTATATAAATAATAAACATATACACATAATAAAACTATAAGTACAGCACCTTCTATTATTGATATTTTATCTCCGCTTAATCTCTTAGTTTTAATATTAAAAAGCATTATACCCAAAGCAACATACATTATAAACATAGAGACCATAGAAACATAATATGACTTTTTACCGGCAGACATTGTCATAAATAAAGCAGATACTCCAAGTACAAATACAACATTGAATATATTACTTCCTATAACATTACCTACTGCAATAGCACTCTCTCCCCTCAAAGCTCCGAATAGACTCACAAAAAGCTCAGGCATTGATGTTCCCATAGCAACAACTGTAAGCCCTATAACTATAGATGGTATTTTAAGCCTATTAGCTACCATAACACTGCCGTCTACAATATATGTTCCGCCCAAATATAAAAGCAATATTCCTGCTGCCGTAAAAACAATATTCAATAACATATTTTCCATCTAATTATATTCCTTAAATTAATTGTTTAACTATTGTGTTTTAATATCTGAATTATCTTTATTTTCTGTATTATCTTTATTTTCTGTATTATCTTTATTTTCTGTATTATCTTTATTTTCTGTATTATCTTTATTTTCTGTATTATCTTTATTTTCTGTATTATCTTTATTTTCTGCATTATCTTTATTTTCTGCATTATCTTTATTTTCTGCATTATCTTTATTTTCTGCATTATCTTTATTTTCTGCATTATCTTTATTTTCTGCATTATCTTTATTTTCTGCATTATCTGTCTTTTCAATTTTATCTGCATCTTCTGAAGACTTAGACTTTTTACTTAATGCTGATACTATAAATACTATCAAACATATTAATAATATAAATAATACTAATGCAGTAGAAAGCCATAATGGAGAAAGAACCCATACCCAGCTCCAATCAACAGCTTTGAATAATTTTAATATTACAAATATTATACCCAAAAAAGCAAAAAATATTGCTGCTATATTCAATACTGAAAATTTATTAGCTGATGATGCTTCTGATGTATTGGAATTATCTTGCTTAGTATCATCTGATGAACTTGAAGCATTATCAGAAGTTTTATTATTTTTAAAAAACATAGAATCAAAGACTAATGCAAATATTATAAGTATAACTTCTATTAATAGAATACTTAGTATAAAATACCAGCTTAAATCAATTAATACTTTTGACAGTTTTAATAATGATAAAATAACTATAAAAACAGGTAGCAATCTTGAAGAAAAATTTAGTAAATTTTTAATAAGATGTAAAGTTGCCATAGTAAAAATATTTTTTGCTTTTCCCATAATATAAATCCTATAAAAATATATATAATTAAATAATATATATTATTTTCAGTAAATTTTAAATAAGTATTTATAATATTTTTGGTTAAATAATTATGGTATGGAACAAGAATTCATTCCATACCATAATCATGAATTTATTTAGGGTTACTCTGGTTTCACTTGTATAACTAATAATTTGAATGCCTCTATGGCTTTTAATGAATGAGATGTATTGGCAGGGATTAATATAGACTCTCCTAATGATGTTTCAAATGGAGTGCCGTCAACTGTTATTTCTGCCTTTCCGTCAATCACTGTAACTAGAACATCTCCGGTACTTGTATGAGTAGGTATTTCTTTACCTTTATCTGCTGATATTATTGACATAACTAAGCTTTTTCTATCAACTAATGAAAGCATAGATATATCTTTAATTGCTATTAAATCTTTTAAATTAACTATTTTTTTATAATCTATATTATTAATATAATTTTCCATCTATAAGCCTTAATTGATTTTGATGTCATTATCCGGCATTTATATAAAAAAATCTATTGCTGCAGCAACAAAAATTTTTTTTATAAAAAATATGCATATTACATCATAATAATCATACTTTTAATCTTTTAGCAGCCTCTATAAATCCTACAAATAAAGGATGCGGATTAGTAATTCTTGATTTTAATTCAGGGTGAAACTGCACTCCTATCATAAAAGGATGATATTTAACTTCAACAATCTCAACCAAATCAGCATTTTTCATACGGCCTGTTATAATAAATCCAGATTTTTCCATTACATCTATATATTTATTGTTAAATTCATATCTATGCCTATGCCTCTCACTAATAGAAGTTTTATTGTACAGCTTATGTGCCAAACTTCCATCTTTTACATCGCACTCAAAAGCACCCAATCTCATAGTACCGCCTTTTAATATGCTTTTTTTCTGCTCTTCCATAAGCGTAATTATAGGATTTTTGGCATCTTCTTTTACTTCTATGGTATTTGCATCCTCTAGTTTTAATACATTTCTTGCAAACTCAACACTCATAAGCTGCATACCTAAACATATACCAAAATAAGGAATCTTGTTTTCTCTTGCATACTTTATAGCCCGTATTTTGCCTTCTATTCCTCTCTCTCCAAATCCGCCAGGTATTATAAGTCCATGAATACCTTTAAAATATTCAGATATATCATCTTTATTTTCTAACTCTTCAGCTGAAATCCATTCTATATCAACATTAATATCATTATATATGCCGCCATGATTCAAAGCCTCTATTAAAGATATATAAGCATCTTTCATAGATATATATTTTCCAACTATAGCAATTCTTACTCTTTCATTTGTTATAGAAATATTTTTTTGTCTTATTATTAAATCTGTCCAATCTGTCAAATCTATTTTTGCAGTCTGCAATTTAAAATGACGGCATACAACATCTGAAAGCCCCTGCGATTCAAGCATCAAAGGTACATTATAAATATTAGGCTCGTCAAAGTTTTCAAATACATTTTCCTTAGGAAGATTACAAAATAATGCTATTTTAGATTTATGCGATTCCTGTAAATGCTTGCTGGTTCTGCATACCAAAATATCCGGTATTATACCGCTTTGCATAAGCTCTTTTACACTATGCTGAGTAGGTTTTGTCTTTATTTCTTCAGATGAGCTGATAAAAGGTATCAATGTTACATGTATATATAAAACATTATCCTGACCTAATTCTGTTTTTACCTGTCTTATAGCTTCAATATAAGGTAAAGACTCTATATCTCCTATAGTGCCGCCTATCTCTGTTATTACTATATCGGTCTTTTTTGTATCATTTTCTCTGTATATTCTTCTCTTTATTTCATTAGTAATATGAGGTATAACCTGAACAGTTTCACCTAAATATTTACCCTCTCTCTCCATATTTATAACATGCTGATAAATTTTTCCTGTAGTAACATTACTAAATTTATTTAAATTCTCATCTATAAATCTCTCATAATGCCCAATATCCAAATCAGTTTCTGCCCCATCATCAGTAACAAAAACTTCTCCATGCTGAAATGGACTCATAGTTCCCGGATCCACATTTATGTAAGGATCAAATTTCTGTATAGTAACACTTAATCCCCTAGCCTTAAGAAGTCTTCCTAGTGAAGATGCTGTTATTCCTTTTCCTAAACCAGATACAACTCCGCCTGTTACAAATATATATTTAGTATTCATATAATCCTCAATTATGTTTTTATTTTATTTATTATTATCAAACCTTTTAACATTATCATAAATTATTATTAAATCAAGCGAATTTTATTATTATGTTAATTATCAAATAATATTTTCTAATAAAAATTAACTTCAATACCTAATATGTTTTTTATATAATTATTCCAAGAATATTCGGTTAAAACATCAGAAGTATATATAAATTGATTAGTATATAATGACTCATCAACTTTTGAAAAAATAGGTAAATAACGTTCCAAATCTTTACGCATATTTCTTAATACAAAATTAGGAACAGTATTAGGCATAGAAACAATAACATAATAATGTATATTTAATCCTAATCTATTTGATGAATATTCTCTTATAAATGTATCTCTTGCTTTTTGTATACAATCATAAGTATATGAATGTCCTTTATCTGGTTTTCTATATAGAAATTTTGAAAAGAAATCTTCTTTTTCTTCTTCTGTTTGAATCGATGAATATTTTTTATTATAATTTTTTACTTCAATAAAAACAATTATATTATTAACATATACAATAAAATCAACATCCTTCATAAAATGACTATAATTCAAATTCTCATCATCTATTTTTCTTACAATAATACCAGAATTATCATCATAAATCATTTTAAAATTACTTTTTTCTTCAAATATTTCCATAATCAATTTTTAAATGCTTTTTCTATAGATTGTAAATGCTGTTCTTCAAATTTATCTTCTATTGAATTATGCTGTATATTATTTAAATATTCATTGCTTTCAATTAATACTCCATTATTTTTATCTTCATCAAAATAAAAAGAATGAAACTTTATTTTATCATTTTCTTTTCTTTGCAGCTCAAAATCTTCTATAATAAAATTATTATGTGTAGCTAAAAATATTTGAACGCCTACTCTTGATAAACTTAGTAATATTTCAACTAAAACTCTTGTAAGTTTAGGATTTAAATTTGATTCAGGCTCATCAAAAAGAAGTATAGTATCTTTATCTATTTCCCCATTTTTTATAAGAAGCCAAAGCAAAGCAAGTTTTTTATGCCCTTCTGCCACCATAGTAAACTGCACTTCCCCAAAATCCTTATACTTAATAAAAAATACTTCATCTTTTTGAATAACAATTCCGCCTATTGCATTTTCTATTTTTTTTGCAATATCTTCTAAATACGGATCTAATTCTCTTAATTGAGGCACAAAAGCCTTATTTAAAATATCATAGTATACAGATTCAAAAGATACTTCCCTTTTATTGTATAATGAAATAAAACCTTTTGAATTAGTTAAAATATCTTTGCATGGTATGTATGTAATTTTTTTATATTTAAATGTATATTCATTATCATCAAATAAACTTTCATTATCTTTTATATTATTTTTATCATAAATATAGAAAACATTATTTGAAAAAATCATATTATCTTTTATTTTAGTATTATTATTTAATAGTTTTATAATTACATTATTAAATTCAATTTCCCAATCAGTAATAAAATTAAAATATTCATTGAACTTATTTACAATATAGATTTTTAATCCTTTCTTTTCTTCTTTATCTTCTAATAAACTAAATTGTCTAATATATTCATGTAGTTCTGTTTCTTTATCTTTAATATTGTCTTTTATTTTATTATATTTTAATTTATTTAATAAATTAAAGGTGTGATTAAATGGATAATGTAACTTGTCAACAGACATTTTATATTTATTATTTCCTACTTTTTCATAGAAAGATTCATTTAAACAATAAATAGCCTTAAGTAAATGAGTTTTGCCTGTTCCATTCTCTCCAATAAATATGTTAACTCCTTTACTAAAATTGGTACTACAATCTTTAAATACTGTAAAATTACTTATATGAACATTTTCTACATACATATTAAAATACTCCATTATCAATATCGGAGTTAAACATTATTAAAATTATTTATTATGTTACCTAATAAAATTTGAATAATCATAAGCAATATTAGCAGCAACACGGCAATTATTATAAACTAACTCTTTATTAGCTTTAAGACTTTTATTTTCTGTTACACTATGAAGCTTAGCCAATATAAAAGGAGTAACATCTTTTCCTGATATGTTTTTATCCCTAGCCTCTTTTACAGTATCATCTATTATTTTATTAATATAATTCTTATCCATCTCATATTCTTCTGGTATAGGATTGCATACTAAAACGCCTCCATTTAATCCTAATCTCCATTTTGTATCAAGTACATCAGCTATATCTTTTGTAGTATCTATTTTATAATCAACTTTATATCCGCTTTCTCTTGTGTAGAATGCCGGGAAATTTTCTGTTTTATAACCAAGAACAGGTATTCCGAAAGTTTCAAGATATTCTATAGTAAGTCCAATATCTAATATTGATTTAGCTCCTGCACATACAACCGCCACATTTGTTTTGCTTAATTCCTGCAAATCAGCAGATATATCAAAAGTTTCCTGAGCATATCTGTGAACACCTCCGATACCTCCTGTAGCAAATACCTTTATTCCTGCTAAAGAGGCACCTATCATAGTAGTTGTTACTGTAGTAGCTCCGTCTTTTTTCAATGCCAGCATAACAGGCAAATCTCTTCTGCTTGATTTTGCTATATTTTTATTAGCTCCCATATATTCAAGTTCTTCTTTATTTAAACCTACTTTTATTTTTCCTTTTATTATTGCAATAGTAGCAGGTACTGCATTATTTTCTCGTATATTTTTTTCAGAGTTTAAAGCACTTTCAACATTTTCAGGGTAAGGCATGCCATGTGATATTATTGTGCTTTCTAATGCAACAATAGCTCTTTTCTCATATAAAGCTTCTTTCACTTCCTCACTTATTTCTAAAAATTCTTCTAAATTATTCATAATCTATTCTCCAATATTTAATTAATTCTAAAAATATCTTCTATTCTATTTATAACTTTTTCAAAGTTAGTATTATTATTAACAGTCTCTTCACTCTCCAAAGCAAATGCCGCCATAGCAGCAGCAAATTTAACCTTATAATCCAAATCATAATCATGAAATATAGAATATACTATACCAGCCATAAAAGCATCTCCTGCCCCTGTAGCATTTACAATATTTATTTTAGGAGCTTTTAAATAATATGATTTACTTATATCATTATAAGTACCATAACATATGCCTAAAGCACCAAATGTTATATAAATTTCTTTTACTCCTTTTTTTAAAAATATTCTTACAGCTTTTTTACCTTCTTCTATAGTATTTATATCCATATCAAGAAGAAAAGATGCTTCATTAGAATTAAGCTTCAAAGCATAAATATGATTTTCTAGTCCTTTTATATGTTCTGATTTTTTTATTGAAACTGCATCAGTTAAAAGTTTTTTATTTGGAAAGTTATCTATAAGATACTCAAATATCTCCCTATTCATAACGGCATCTATAGTGATAAACTCAGCATTCTCTACAATATCTTTTATAGTATCTAAATACTCAATATTTATATTTTTATCCAAAGTATCCATATCAGACATAGCTATTTCCATATCTCTGTCATTATTCATAATAGCTATATATGAAGTGCTGCTACCATTTCTTACTATATAAGAGACATCAACTCCAAGTGATTTTATATTATTAAGAAGTATATCCCCGAAAATATCATCTCCTATAGAAGTAATAAATTTTATATTCTTTAATCCTATATTCGATAAATTATTAATAATATTTCTCTCTACTCCGCCTGCACAAACTTTTATTTTTCCTGGATTAGATTCTTTTAAAAGTATTCTTTCTTTTGAAAATCCTTGTATATCTATATTGGATCCGCCTATAGATAATATATAATTTTTCATTTAATACCTTTTATAAACTATAATATATAATAATTAAAAAATTAATTCATATCTACTCTGTCTAAAATACTTCTGGCTAAAGATCTGGAATCTGCATTTTCTATATCGCTTGCTAAAGATATTCCATAAGTAATACGCGTTATTCTGCCTCTAAAATTATTGTCTTTTAATGTTTTATAAATATATGAAGCAGTTGTATCAGCTTCTAAAGATGCACTGAATGCTATCATTATTTCTTCTATACTATTTTTATTAATTCTTGATATAAGTTCTCTTATCCTTATATCGCTTATACCAATACCTTTAAGAGGAGATATAAGACCTCCTAATATATGATAAACTCCATTATATTCTTCTGTTTTTTCTATAGCAAGCATATCTGGATATGATTCTATAATACATATTTTATTATGCTCTCTTTTATCATTACTGCATATATCACAAATATCATTATCACTCAAACTATAACATACATTGCATAGCTTAATATTTTCATGTAAAGAAGATAGAACATCTGCAAATTCTTTTAAATATTCATCATCGCAGTCAAATAAATACAATGCAAGCCTCATAGCTGTTCTAGTACCTATTCCAGGCAGCCTCGCTATTATCTGTGTAAGTTTATCTAAGGATTGTATATTATTCAAAATAATTATTCCTTATTATTATTGTCATCATCATTTTTATTATTGATATTATTGACCATATCATTCATCTTTGATATCATATCAGGAGTTATAGAATCTAAAGAAATATTTATTTTACCGTCTTTATATTCCACAGAAGTCATTTTGCTTATATCATTAAACATCTGATTCATATCTTTAAAATTCATATTAAATAAATTAGGCTTCTGCTTAACTTGTTCTGCTGTACTATCAGCATCTTCTTCATCATCTAGCTTTTTCCTTAATTCATTTACCTTTGAAACAGCTTCATTAATACTTGAACTTATCATCTCCTCTAATAATTCTTTCTGATCTTTTGCTAAAAGACTCTCATCTATACTGAAACTAGTTATATTATATGATTTATTCATAGTTAAACATACCAAATTTCCTGCAGAACTATATTTTATACTGTTTTCATTCATGATTCTTATACTCCTTTTTATTAATACAATATAATATATATTCTTTTTAATAATTTATCAATAAAAATAAAAATGTATAAATTTGACTTTTTTATTCTAAGAATATAACATGTAGAATACTAAAATAATAAAAATAAAACAGTAATTAAAAAATGTTGATAAGAAAAATTATATTATTAATACTAATACTTCCATCTATACTGCTATCTCAGCAGACAATAAAAGAAATAGGTGAAACTTATGAAAAAGAGAATATAGCTATATTTGAAATAGAAAGCACATCATCAGGATATGGAAAAGATTTAGGTGCTAAAATGACATCATTAATAGAAAATTCATTAACAAGAATGAATAGATTCAATATAGTAGATAGGAAAAATTTAGATAAATATTTAAAAGAAATGGAACTTCAATTAACCGGAATCACCGAAAAACAAGTAATTGAAGTTGGTAAAATATACGGTTATTCAAAAGCTGTAACCGGAAAAATAGTATCGGCCAATGTTACTGTAGAATATAATGATGACAGAAGTTTCAGTTTATATTCTACAGTTGCAATGGTGCTTCAAATAGTGGATGTTGAAACTACTAAAATACTTTACTCTTCAAAATTAGAAGGTTCTTCATATTACAGCACTAGTATATACCCTTCTTATTCTTTAAGAGAAAGTATTATCGATGATGCCTGCAATGATTTAGCATATAAAGTTGAAAACAAAATGAGAAGCATATTTAAAATAACATTAACAGTAGCCGATGTGGACGGCGGAAATGTTATACTGCTTGCAGGTAAAAATCATGGAGTAAGTTCAAAAACTAGATTTAAAGTTTATTCAAAAAAAGAAGATATAATACTTCCTTCAGGTAATGTAATAAGCGGAGAATATAATTATAAAGGTACCTTAAGAATAAAAGAACTTAATAATGAATATTCTATAGCAAAAATATCAAGAGGAAATAATATACAGGTAGGAGATATTGCAAGAGAAACTGTTATAGGAGATTTCGGTGTTGGAATATTCTTAAATTATGCTTCTTATAATATACAGAATACTGAAAAAATATATGAGAGCAGCCTAAGACCAGATGAAGGAAAGATGAAAATATCATTAAAAAAGAATGAATATGCCTTAGGAGTGCATATAAAAATGGGATACAATGGCGTATTATTTTCGCCAAATTTAAGTATAGGTATATTATTCGGAGACTTTTTTAAATCAAGTTATGCCGTAGATACTAGATTTAATTTCGATATTAATATAAATTTATATCAGGAAGTTTTAAGATTGATAATTTCTCCATATATAGGTATGGGAATATCTTTCACAACTATAGGAGAAATAATAGGAGGAAATTACTATACTGATAATTTCAGCTATATTAAAAACGGATCCAAAATAGATTCAAGGGATATTATGTTTGGTGCAGGGGCTATAGCTTCTTTACAGTACAATATTACAGATACTATAGGATTAAATTTAGGAATTGGATATAGATTTTACACTAATCCTATTAATTTAGGTGTTTTCAGTGATGGTAATGAAGTTTCTTTACCAGAACAAATAAAAACAGTCAATCTTACAGGATTAGAATTTACATTTGGAGCATTTTTTATATTATAATGAGTACAAAAATCATAGCAATATTATTTATTATATCAAACACATTCTTTGGTGCTTTTTATTTTTCAGATATAGCTAAAGAATACGGAACTAATGAAAACAATAATACAGAAAAAAAAACTGTAATAGAAACAAATGAACAGTTAAAAACAGAATATGATATAAATACTAACAGTATTGAATCATTCTTTAATATGGAAGGTACAAACATTATAAAACAAAACGGAGTCATAAGTTCTCCTGTTCTGATAGAAGATACTGCAAAAAGCAATCCTTTCAGATATACAGAAGTAACCTTTATTTTAACAGCATTCTTCTCATACACTTATGCTACTTATTTGACAATAGGCTTAACATCCATAGAAAATTCAAATGTTGCTGCTTCAACTACAGGAAGAAGCAAATATAAAGATTTATGGATATCAACCACATTATTTCAAATAACAGCAGGTTTATTTTGCGGAGCTGCCGTTGCTTATGACAGTTATCAAAGAGTATTTGGCAAGAAAAAAAATGACGGATTTACTTTCAGCTTTGTGCCTTTTTATGAACCGATAAATAAAGATGCCGGTTTTGTATTTTCTTTAAATCACCCTCTTTAGTTTTAAAGAAAAATAAAGTTAATATAACTATATTTGTAATTTAAATTATTTAATATTATACTTTTTACTCATATAGTAGTATTCTTTTATTTGTTTTATATATAAAAATATTATAATGAGAATACTGTTTTTTATACTAAAATGTATAAAAACTCATACTCTTAAACAATTTCAGTTTACAGCTAACCTCTGGAAATAATCATTTTTTTCTTTTTTAATTTTGGAAGTAAATTTTTATTTATAAGAAGTAAATATGTTATGAAACAGACTGCTATCATTGATGCTAATATTAAAGCTCCTTTGATATTAATATAATAATTATCACCCTCTTTTATATCTGATGATGACTGCAGATCTGTATTTTTTGCTTCTTCATTATTATCATTTCTAATAATCTTTATAATCTTTTCATTTTTAGTATCATCTAAATATCCAAATGTTTTAGCATAAGATAATATGTATTCTTTATCAGTTTTTAACCTTTCTATATTATTTGATATCTGAATTTTTCTTCTATTTAACTCTTCAACTTTCTTTTTCTTATTTTCTATAATAATTTTTTTAGCATCTAATGTAAGAAATCCTTTAGAACTAAATACGAATAAATATACCATAAAAGCTATCCCAACTAATATGATACCATAGAATATTTTAGAGCCGATTCTAACATTAAAATACATAAATTATTAACCTTATTAAATATACAACTTATTATCGGAAGTAATTTATTAAAGTTAATAGTATTAGATATAAATATTGTTTTTATAATTATATATATATATACTATTTATAATATCTAAAAAGCATTCAAATAAATAAAAAATATAAACACTTTTTAAGTTTTCATTAACTATCTAAAAATTAATCAAATACAAACCTTTATTTTTAATGTCTTTATTATATTTTTCTATACTAAATGATCGCATTAGATTTCATCATTAGACTTGTTTCAAAACTACTTGACAAATAATTTTATGAGTTTCTTATTTTATGCTAAATTATATAATATTAATTATTAAATAAATCACATGTTTTATATATTGTATAATTTGTTATTTTAATATATAAATATGCAGTCTTTCGCCTGCCGACACCAAAGGTGGACTTCGTCGGCACACACAGTGAGGCGTACTTCGTATGCTTCTCGCCTGCCGACACCAAAGGTGGACTTCGTCGGCACGCACAGCGAGGCGTACTTCGTATGGGTCACCACCGAGTAGGTGCCTATTCGGCAAAAGAAGTGGGGTTTTGCGTAAGCACGCAGAGCGGTGCACGACTGTGTGCTTCGCAGCAAAGCCCCAACTATAATTTAAAAATATTAAATTAAAAATTTATAAATTTAGTTTTGAAACAAGTCTATTATAAATATATAATTATTTTAAAGTTCTATATTTTATAAAAAATACGGCTGTTACTACAAAAGTAAAAACTTCTGTAATAGGCATAACATACCATATACTATCTCTTACAAATATTAAGGGCATTAGAAATATTAAAATACCGCTTATTATAAGACCCCTTAATATTGCAACTATAAATGAAGAAACTGGTTTCATTATAGCCTGAAAATAGTATGTTGCATATATATTAAATGGAAGTATTAAAAATGATATAAAATAAGCTCTCATAATATTTTTTGATATACTTAGAGCTTCATCTGAAGGCTTCATAAATGCTTTCATTAGAAAATCAGTATTAAAGTATGTAAACAAAGTGGATACTATAGCCAATACTAAAGCTGTAAATATACCATATTTTACTGCTGATTTTATTCTGTTCATATTGCCAGCTCCAAGGTTAGCAGATATTATAGGCTGTCCTGCTTGCCCTATTGCATAGGCTGATGACTGAACTAATATGTTAATATTTATTATAACGGAATAAACCGCCAATGCTGAAGAGTTGAAATATTTCATTATCTGATTATTAAACATTAAGGCAAGTATTCCCATTGCTATATCTATAAAAAATGTAGAAAAACCGATTAACACAATATTTTTTGATAATGAAAATAATTTATTTACTTTTACAAATTTTAAAGTATTCTTTTTTGTAAACAGATGAGATATTAAAATTGAAGCAGTTATAACCTGTCCTATAGCAGTGGCAAGACCAGCACCAAATATACCCATATCGCATACAAATACAAAAAAATAATCTCCAAATACATTAAATATACCGCCTGCAATAACAGCAGTAGTTGCTTTCATAGGAGCATTATCATTTCTAAGATATGCAGCAAAAAATTGACTAAAAGCAAATAAAGGTAAAATTATCTTTATAGGAAGAAAATATCTTTTAGCCAATATTAAAAGCACATCATCAGCCCCAAAAAAATAAAGTATATTATCTTCAAATATTATTGATAAAACCCAAACTATAAATATAACTATTGATAAAGCAATAAATGAAGAAGTAAATAAAATATTTGATTTTTTATAATCACCAGAGCCTCTTGCCTTACTAAAAAGAACAGAACCGCCTATACCAAATAACATGCCTATGCTGTATATTATATTCCATATAGGAGCAAATACCGCCAAAGCAGCAGCACCATTATCACCCTCATACTGCCCCACCATAGCAACATCAACTATGGAATAAATAGCAGCTATTAAAGCACTGCCAAAACTTGCATATAAATACTTAAAAAATATTTTTTTCACATCCGTTTTAAGTATATCCATAATCTACTCTCCAGTAAAAAAATAAAAGGCTGGAAAAGAAATCTAATAATTAGACATCTTATCCAACCTTTGGTATTTTCTATTTCCAATAAGTCCTCCGATGAACTTAGCTATATTATACCATACGATACTTATAAGTCAAATTTAGGACTATTTTTTTATAAATACTCAATTTTATTGTATTACTTATCATATTTATTTATTGATATTTTTTATATAATATATTATATTAGTATAGTATAAAGTGTATTACAATATAAATAATAAGAAGATATAATATATGAAAAAGTTTTTATTCACATTTATTTTAATGTTGATATTATCAGCATTAGCGTATTCTTTTCCATACAAGATGTATACCGGTATGACAGGAGCACTTCGTCTTGGAGGAACTCTCTATCTCAATAACGATAGAATAGGTACAAAAAAATATACTTTATCAAGTCCATTAATGATAAATTTTGGAATACTTAGAAATTTAGATATATTTGCAAGAATAGTTCCTATAACTTATATACCAGAAGTAGGTGTAGGTGTAGAAGGACAGCCACAATTTTCTATAATGCCTAGATTTCAATTTTTTAACGGATTTATAGGAGCAGTTGAAGTGTTATTTCCAGGATCATCTAAACAAAAATTCGGACTTAATCCGCAGCTTCACTATTTGATAGGTTTAGGCGACTTCTTTACGGCATTCTTTAATTTTGAGCTTCCTATGTATTTTGATGATCCTAGAGGAGTTGTTGAATCTATAAGATTAAAAACAGCTTTTGGTGTTTATCCAGGAGCATTATTTGGATTCTCTTTAGCTGGTATATATTTAGAATATCATTTTGCCTATGACTTTTATAACAATGCACTATTATATCTTAATCATTTAGGTGTAGGTCTTTATTTAGTATTAAATAGTGATGCAAGCTTGTCTCTAAACTTTACACCTTATTTAGAGCAATTATCAACAGGATTTTATTTTGGAATAGGTGCTTCTATATCATATACATTTGATTTCAGCCAATTCCTTAGATAATTATTGAAAATATAAAAAATATCAAATATTTATTTAATATTACAAAACAATAAAAATTTTCTCAATTTAAAAGCTAAAATAATATATAAACTATATTAAACTTGTTTCAAAACTCAATTTGTTTTTATATTTTTTATTATAGTTACAGACTAATGCTAATGACTATATTTTGCTTAAATTTAATAATTTATTTTGCATATAAAATATAATTAGCACTATTTAGTATTAGACTTGTTTCAAAACTACTTGACAATATTAATTATAAGAATTATTTAATTTTAAAATTATATACATGATGTTTTATATGTTGCATAATTTAGTATTTTAGTATATAAATATGCAGTCTTTTCGCAGAAGGCGTACTTCGTATGTGCCACACCTGCCTACGGCACGCACAGCGAGGCGGATAGCGTCACAAAAGAAGTGGGGTTTTGCGAAGCACGCAGAGCGGTTGGCAAAGCCACAACTATAATCAAAAAAAATATTAAATTAAAAAACTACAAATATTAAAAAATTGAGTTTCGAAACAAGTCTATTATTTTTAAACTTGAACTTTTGATTTAGCTCTACTTTATATGATTCTTTGATGCTGTATGCTTCAATCTGTGTGAGGTGAAAAAAGAAGAACTAAAATTTTTACAAACTTAAAAATTTTCAGTATATAATTATAATTAACATATTTTTTATACTTAAATTAGCATATAAAACAATATTTATTTGTCAATACTTTATGCGTATTTTATATTTTTCAGGTATAAAATTAGACAATAAAAAACTTGATAAAATGCCCGATTTTGATATAATAATATAATTTCATGATAGTTTTTAGTTTAAGGATATATTTATGTCTAAAGTTATAGCCATAGTCAATCAGAAAGGCGGAGTAGGAAAAACAACTACAGCCGTTAATTTAAGTGCCAATATAGCAAAAATGGGTCATAAAACACTTCTTATAGATATAGACCCTCAGGCAAATGCTTGTTTGGGTATTGGTATTACAAGAGATAAAATGCAAAAAAGCGTATATGATTTATTAATAGGACAGGCTGAAGCAAAAGAAGTAATAATGCCGACATATCAGGAAAATCTATTTTTAATACCAGCAGACTCTGATTTGGTAGGTGCCCAGATAGAACTTGTTAATGAAATAGCCAGAGAATACAAATTAAAAAAGGCTTTAGAAACTATAAAAAATGACTATGAATATATTATTATAGACTGTCCTCCTACTTTGGGTATATTAACACTTAATGCATTGACTGCTGCTGATTCTGTTCTTATACCTATACAATGCGAGTTCTATGCTTTAGATGGGGTTGCTGAACTTAATAATACTATAGCACTTGTAAAAGAAAATCTTAATAAAGAATTAAAAATTGAAGGAGTTCTCCTTACCATGTATGATGCTAGAACTAAGTTGGCATCAGATGTAGTTAAAGAAGTTGTCAATTTCTTTAAGGAAAAAACATATAAAACTATGATACCTAGAAATGTAAGATTAAGTGAGGCTCCGTCTTATGGTAAAGCTATAGGCGATTATGATAAAGATTGTGTAGGAGCTAGAAGCTATAAAGAATTTGCCAAAGAGTTTATTGAAAAATCTAAATAATTGAAAATATTTCTTAAAAATGAAAAAATGATATAATTATGTTTACTAAATTTAAATAAATATATAAGAGGGTTTATATGAGCAGAAAAGGCGGACTTGGCGGTCAGGGTTTAAGTGCATTAATAAAATCTACTGACAATGAAATAAGAACAGCAGCCGAAGAGGCAGAAAAAAAAGGAGTATTAGAAATAGATGTTTCTCTTATAGATGTTAATCCGGATCAGCCTAGAAAAGTATTTAATGAAGAGGAAATACAAGGTCTTGCCGAATCTATAAAAGAAAATGGACTTATAAATCCTATCACTTTAAGAGAAAAAGACGGAAAATATCAGATAATATCAGGAGAAAGAAGGTTCAGAGCATTCAAATTCTTAAATAGAGACAGAGTTCCGGCACTAGTATTAGAAAATATAGCAGATTCTAAAATGCTTGAGCTTACATTAGTTGAAAACATACAAAGAGCCGATTTAAATGCTATAGAAGTTGCTAGAAGCTATAAAAAATTAATATATGATTTGAATATAAAACAGGAAGAATTGGCTTTAAGGGTGGGAAAAAGCAGAAGTACAATATCAAATTCTATGCGTATATTAGATTTAAGCGAAAATATACAAAATTTGATATTAGAATCTAAAATAACAGAAGGACATGCAAGGGCTATATTATCATTAAATAATGAAAATGAAAGAGAAGAATTTGCTAAGGAAATAGTAGAAAAAGGATACTCTGTAAGAGAATGCGAAAGAATAGTAAAAGAAAGAAAAAATAATATTTCAAATAACTCTGATAGTAATAATAATGAAGAAAATAAAAATGAAATAAAAAAAGAAAATAAGAAAGACCCTAATATAAAAAAATTAGAAAATGACTTAGAAAAAATATTCTCCACTAAAGTTAATGTCATAGATAAAAACGGAAAAGAAGGTAAAATAGTTATAGAATATTACAGTTCTGATGATCTATCGAGAATAATGGATATGCTTGAAAAAGTATATGAGAGAGAAAATGGAATAAAACCTACTCTTGAATATTAGGAGTAATTTTGAAAACAGCATTAAAATATATTTTAATTATCACTATAATAACATTAAATCTTTATTCAAAAGAAACTTTACTTATAGCAACCGTAGATTTGGATCATAGCTTAAGAGCAAATGAGCCTATGAGAAAAGAGTTTGTAAGAACAATAAATAGATTTGCTTATCTCAAACAAAAAACTTCTATTTCTGTAGACAGAGAAAAGAAAAAACTATTCTCTACAAATAAACTTAGCTTGGAAGAAGGACTAATAGTTGCATCAAATTTAAAAGTGCAGGCAGTTATTATAATGGATAGTGAAAAAGTATTAAAAGCAACAAATACAAATAACAATAATATAACTATTAATTCAAATGATATTAATACTATGTTAAGCAATTATAATATTACAAATACTATGCTTAGTAATGATATTGTACTTACAAATGAGATAAAAGATTTAGGTGATTTAATAGAATACGGAATAGGAGAAAAAACTGAGAATATTGATAAAGACGGAGAAGAAAAAAGTGATGAAGAACTTTATGAAATGAGATACAATTTCAAAGTTATGGATATGGCAACAGGAGATACACTTAAAGAATACAAATTAAAGAATCAAACTGAAAGCGTATCAGCTATACAGGAAATATGCACTTATTTAGAATTTCATTTATCGAATCTATTATTTAAAGCTATGGAATCCCCTATAAACGGCATATATTTAAATTTTAGGATAGAAAGAATATCATTAGAAAATAAAACAAATGTAATAAATAATGAAGGCGAAATAATAGAAGGAGAATCTTTCACTCTAAACTTTAGATCTAATACAGAAGGTTATTTGTATATTTTTGCCTTTCAGAATGATGGAAATGTGATATTAATGCATCCTAATGACTTTAATAATTTTATAAATAATAAGTATGAAAATAAAATAGAGGCTAGAAAAAACTATATAATTCCTCCGGAAAATTCTAAATTCAACATAAGAATAAGTCCTCCATTTGGAGAGGATGCTTTTTACTGTTTATACACAAAAAAAGAGCAGAAATGGATTACAGGTCAATATTTTACAGGCGACGGCTTTAAAATGTGTCAGAAAAATAAAATCGGAGAATTTACAGATAAATTGAAATATAACTTAAAATTCATAAATGATAATGATTGGCAAATATCAAAAGTATATTTAAAATCCGTTTCGGAAACAAAATAAGCTATCACTTTAAGTAATAGCTTTTTGTTAATAAAACTTTTCGTATATAAAAATTATTTATAGATATATTTACTGTTGTAAAGAGGCTGATATCTGTTTTCTTTATCTAAAAATGAATCAAGATAAAAATCATATAAAACAATAGTACCGTCATCCATTACATGTCCAACAGGATCATACTTATAAAAAGGCATGATAGAACCTTTATATTTTACAGTATCTGAAGGTCCCCATTTTGTAGGTACATCAACTCCAAATATCTTATCTTCTTCCACAGGAACACCATATATATATACATATTTTGTATATATATCTACAGCAACCAAAGTATTATCTAAAGATATTATTCCGCCGCCCTTTCCTGTAAACCTATAGAAATAAAAACGTTTCATAGCATCAGAATTCTCTCTGTTTCTTTTTGCTGTATATAAAGGATTATATCCTCTGTATTGATAGTATGTCATAGATGATATAAAGAATATACCTGCTTTTGAATTTTTACCCTTATATACATATTCTTTTGTGCTGGAATCAGAAGACTCCCAATACATATTTTCAGTTTTATCTACAAATTGTAATGTTGGTACATTGTCACCGCTGAAAGTAGCAACTAAAAGCCAATCTTTAAATTTTGAAGAACTAAAGTTTGGGTTATAAGATAAATCTCTTTCTATAGTTTCTTTTGAAAATAGAAATAAACTATTTATAAATATCAATAATAAGCAAAAAAGTATTTTTTTCATAAATTAACTCAATTAAAAATTTAACTTTATAAGTTTATAATACATCAAAAAATATTTAAGTAAATGTTAAAAATACAGCATATAGTATAAATTTAATACAATTTATATAAAAAATAACTTTTAAATATATTGATAATACATTTAATACAAAAAATACTACATTTTAATATTATTGTTGCTGAATTATCGGACATTTTTTATTTTATGTCTTATAAAGAGTTTATCAGACTTTTTTCAAAACTAATTTTATTTATGATTTGTATAGACTAGCCTTGCGAAGCACACAGCCATGCAATGCTCTGCTTACTTAATACCACACTTCTTTTGTGGGCATCGACATGCAAAATCAGTAATATGAAAGACTGCATACTTATATACTAAATGATAATTTATACAATATATAAAACTTTTTCTGTAATTTATAAATTAATAATTTTTTATATATAATTCTATCAAGTAATTTTGAAACAAGTTTATTATATAGAATATATTATTTTTCATCATCTGAATTAAGTTCTATATATTTTATATCATCTTTGTTTTCATCTTGATTATCATCAGCATTAATTTCTATTACCTTCAAATCATCTTTATCGTCAGATACGGGAACATTTTTTTCTTCAAAATAAGTTTTTTTAGCAATATTTTTTAATTTTCCATAAATGACTACAAAAATAAGATAATAAATAATAGACATTAAAACAGCAGACAAACTATAAGGTATCAAAGACATATTATTATTATATACAGTATTAAATAAATAATTATAACCATAAGGGAAAAGTATATATAATAATAATATTAATGGAATGGTAAGAAAAAGCCATAATTTATTTTTATAAACTTTATCAGAAAACGAATATGATATAATAATAGTTAATATAGATATTGCAGTCAAATATGAGACAGTACCTCTATCTAATTTGGCATTATTATAATCCAACTCTAAAAAGTTCATTATAATTATTCCGCATATAGAAGTTAAAAATATACCTATCATAGTATATAATATTGCAAATAATAATTTAAGAAAGAATACTCTGCTTGAAAATTCTTTTTCAGTATGAGGAAGCATTTCCACAACCCAAAGTATTATAGAAAAAGAAAAAGTCTGAATAAGAAGTTCCGGTAAATTATGCAGATGAAATTCAAGAGGAAGCTGAGTGTATATCAAACCTTCTATAGAACTTGGTGCTGATGAAGGTGCTGAAATAATGCCTATACATACGAATATAAGCCATACTATAAACCAACCAAATTTGGTAGCTATAACTTTTCTAAGCGGAAATAATGCAATAGCTATGAATATTGCTCTTATAGGCTGTAAAAAAGGTCCTATAACAGTAAGAGGCGATTCAAAGCCTCTCATAAAATTAGATACTATATCATTACTATATATACCGCTGTAATCAAACATATTGGAAAATAATATTCCAAAAACTATATAAGTTAAAGTATGAATTACCGCTACTTTTATATAGAAAATAAAAAAATGTCTGAAAAAAATTTTAGGATTATTCTCATTTTCTTCCATAAAATTCTCTCTTATTTTTCTTGTCTTTCCACAATATCATTATGATAAACTAAATTAATTCTTTTAATAGAAACAGCCTTACCTGTTGCAGTGTCAATTTGCACCACAATACCATTAATCATAGGGCTTGTAGTTTCAACTTCAAATCTATGAGGCATTTTGGTAACAAATCTAGCAATAGCAGGTTCTTTTTTCATACCTATAACAGAATTATAACTTCCGCACATGCCCAAATCTGATATATAAGCAGTGTATGATGATAATATTTTTTCATCGGCAGTTTGAACATGAGTATGCGTTCCAAATATGCATGAAACTTGCCCCTCAAGATAATATGAAAAAGCTATTTTTTCTGCTGTAGCTTCTGCATGGAAATCTATAAATATAATATTAGTTTTTTCTTTAATATGCTTAATTGCAAGATTGGCTTTTTTAAAAGGACAATCCAATGCCTCCATGAAAGTCCTTCCCATAAGATTAATCACGCCAATCTTACAATCCAACATATCATATATATAGTAGCCAAGTCCTGGGGCATCACTAGGATAATTATAAGGACGAAGCAGACGATGCTCATTTCCTATTAAAGCAAAAACATCTCTATTATTCCAGATATGATTGCCGGAAGTAAGCACATCCACACCGGAATTAAAAAGTTCTGCTGCTGTATCTCTAGTAATACCTATACCATTGGCAGCATTTTCCCCATTTGCTATTGTAAAATCTATATTATTTTCTAATTTTATCTCTTCTAAATGCCTTCTAATAGCATAACGTCCTGTAACACCTATAATATCGCCAAGACATAATATATTTTTCACAGACATTTTATTTACCTTGCAACTTCAACTGCTCTAGTTTCTCTAATAACAGTAACTCTAATGATACCAGGATATTTCAATTCATCTTCTATTCTTTTAGCAATATCTCTTGCTATTTGTTTAGCATGAACATCATCTACCATATCACTTTTAGCCATAACCCTAAGTTCTCTTCCTGCCTGTATAGCAAATGACTTCTCAACACCCTCTATACTATCAGCAATCTTTTCTAAATTATCCAAACGCTTAATATAGCTTTCAAAAGATTCTCTTCTAGCACCGGGTCTTGCAGCACTAATAGCATCAGCAGCCTTTACTATTACAGCTTCAACAGTCTGAGTATCAACATCATTATGATGGGCTCTTATAGCATTAACAACTTCTTCTTTTTCTCCGCATCTTTTAGCCAAATCAGCACCGCTCATAGCATGAGAACCCTCACCCTCTGTTTCTATAGCCTTTCCTATATCATGCAAAAAGGCACCTCTCTTAGCCGTTTCTACATTAGCACCTATTTCAGCAGCTATCATAGCAGCAATATTAGCAACCTCTTTACTATGAGCAAGCATATTTTGTCCGTAACTTGTTCTATATTTGAGTCTGCCCATATGTCTTATCAATTCATGATGCATAGTAGTAAGGTTCAAATCTACAATAGCATTTTCACCGGCTTCCATTATAGAATCTTCAACCTCTCTTCTAGTTCTCTCAACAACTTCTTCTATTCTAGCCGGATGTATTCTTCCATCTAAAATAAGTTTTTCTAATGAAACTTTGGCAATATGCTTTCTTACAGGATCAAAACATGATATTACAACAGCTTCAGGAGTATCATCTATGATAATATCAACCCCTGTAAGTGTCTCAAGCATTCTGATATTTCTTCCTTCTCTTCCTATGATTCTTCCTTTCATTTCCTCGCTAGGTAAAGATACTGAAGTTACAGAACTTTCCTGAGCTACTTCACTGGAAAGTCTTTGTATAGTTTGTACTATAATTTCTCTAGCCTTTCTCTCTCCTGTTTCTATAGCATTTTTCTCTATATTATCAACTATTTTAGTAGCAGATTTTTTGGCATCTTCCTCTATATTTTTAATCAAATCAGCCTTAGCTTCTTCTTTAGTAAGTCCCGCTATTCTCTCAAGTTCTCTTTCTGCCTCTTGTATAACGAAACCTAATTTATCCTCCTGCTCTTTTATTTTTTTCATTTTGTTCTCAATATTATGCTCTTTATTTTCTAAATATTGAGACTTCTTGTCTATATTAGCCTCTCGTTGTAGCACTCTATTTTCTAGTTTCTGAATTTCAGCTTTCCTGTCTCTATTCTCGCTTTCTAACCTATTACGTTCTTTCTGTATTTCAGAATTAGCCTCAGAAAGTATAGTCTTTCTCTCATTTTCTGCTTGCTCTCTTGCACTTTGGAGCAATTTATGTGTTATTATCTCCGTAGAATTGAGCTTTATTTTAGCTATAACAAAACGGGTTATATACCCAAAAACAAACGCAACTACAACAGAGGTGATTATTATTAATGGATTCATAGTTCACCTCTTTAATTTTAAATTATTTTTGACAATACTATATTATTAACATAAATTTATTATAAAGTCAATAATATATTAATTATAAAAATAACAAAAAAAATGCTGTTTTATTAATATTTTTGAAACATTTTTCCTGAACCGCCGCAAGTTTCACAAGTTTCAGGAGCTTTATCCCTATAGATGTTGCCGCAGCTAGGACAAAGATAAAAAGTAACATCTCCGTCTTTATTCAAGAAATTATCTATAATATCTTGGAAAAGTTTAGCATGCTCTGTTTCAACTTTACCCAAAGAATTTACTGTATCGCTAGCTAATTTATTTTTCTGCTCTATAGCAACCTGTGCTAATTGAGGATAAAGTATAGTAGATTCATAAACCTCTCCTTTTATACCTGCTTCTAGGTTTTCTTTATCGCCTGCAGGTTCAACGGGATTAAGCTGAGGCACAAATTTACTCATATCTAATCCGCTTCTCAAAGCCAACTTTCTCATTTTTTCTGCATGAATTTTCTCTGCCAATGATGTTGTTGAAAATACTTTCTGAATAGCTTTATTGCTAGATGCTTTACCAAATAAACTATATCTATTTGCAGCATTTGATTCACCTTGAAATATTTGATATAAAACTTCTTCTAATGTTTTAGCAGCCATATTTATTTCCTCCAAATTGTGTATTTATATTAAAAAGAATAATTATTTTTTAATAGTATATTCCCAAGCAAATTATATCAATTAATCAAAAAAAATCAAACCATTTTTCCAAAATATACAAAAATTACTATATATTAATATGGAATTAATTTTTTTTGTATTATAATAAAAAACATTAATTAAAAATGGGATTATTATGAATAATATTATTATCACTATAAGCAGACAGTACGGAAGCGGCGGAAGAAATATAGGAAAATTGATAGCGAATAAATTAAATATAAATTTTTATGACAAAGAATTTATAGAAATAGTAGCAAAAAAAACAGGTATGAACAAACAATATCTGGAAAATATGGAAGAAAAATTCACTAATGATAACCTTTTTTTTAGTGCATTTCATAAAGAACATTTTTCAAGCCCCTTCTCAGGACAAATAAAATACTCTACTTTAGATAAAATGTTTGAAATACAAAGCGAAGTTGTAAAAGATATAGCAAATAAAGGAAATTGTGTAATAATAGGAAGATGTGCTAATTTTATACTGAAAAATACAAAACATAAATGCTTTAATGTATTTATACATGCACATAATAAGAACAGAATAGAAAGAATCAAAAAAGAATATGGAATATATGGAGTAAAAATGGAGGAGGCAGAAACTCAATTAATAAATACGGATAAATACAGATCTAATTATTACAAATATTATACCGGTATGGAATGGGGAGATATGGTTAATTATAATCTTACAATAGACAGCGGATATTTCAGTGATGAAAATATATGCAATATAATAATAGATGCTGCCCAAAAAAAGAATATAAATACTTGAAAATTAACAATATATTAATATATTTAAAAATAAATATTTACAAATAAGGGGATATTATGAAGAATAAAATTATAAAAGATTTTTATGAAAATGATTACTTTTCTTATGAATCTGACTGCGATTTATGGAATGATGAAAAAATATCATTATTAATAGATTTCGGAGAAGAAGCAAATAAATCTGAAATGCTTATAAAATACATAGATAAAATAAATGAAATATTGAAATGGATTGATGAACATAAAAAAAATGTTACAGATTTTCTTATAGATAAGCAATGTTTGGAATTAGCACAAGAATGGGTAATAACTAATGAACAAATAGATGAAAACACATATAAAAATCAATCCGGAGAATTAATAACAATACCTATAAAAGAAGAAGATTTTTTTAATGCTATATATATAGATACAATATTAATAGATTTTGATGAAGATGAAACAAGACCGGATACCACACTCCATATACTATTTGAGCCGGATTATTTTAAACATCATTCATTAATAATATATATTGACGGAGAAAGAAATATAGAATACGGCGATATAGCTGGATAATAAAAGTTATGCAAATAAAATATTAATCATTATGATCGTATATAGAGGTTACCCCCAATACTTTAGCAACCATGTACGATATAATAGCCGTCATTACCAGAGCTGAAAAGTTTGAAATAGAATTTGATATTTCTAGTATTAATATACATACCATTATAGGAGTTCTAGTAATTCCAGACATAAGTGATGTTATGCCAAGCAGTATAAATAAATCTCCATATACAGCATAATCTGGAAAATATTTAATAAGGAATATATCATATACAGATCCTATTGAGGCTCCTAATATAAATGTAGGAAAAAATACTCCTCCTACAGCACCCGATGTTGCACATACAGAGGTATAAAAAAGTTTAACAAATATGAGTACAAAAAGCATAGAAACAGAAAATTTATCTTTAACAATACTTCCTATAAGCAAATCACCGCTGCCTAAAACATAAGGAAAAAACATTATCATAAAACCAGCAAGTAAAAAAGCAGGTACAGGACGAATTATATCATTTTTAATTTTCTGATACATCTTAGAAAAGAAATTCATAAGAAAGTTTAAAAGTGATGCAAGTATTCCGCATATTATACCAAAAGGAAGAATAGATATATAATGCCTTACTTCAAGTATTTTAGGCAAATCAAAATTAAGTATAAAACCCTGCCCAACTATATGCTCCACAACCAATATTGAAGCTATTGAAGAAAAAACTATGCATACAAATACTATATGGTTTTTCTGTTCGCCAAGCTCCTCAAAAGAAAAAGCAATTCCTGTAAAAGGTGCACTGAAAGTAGCAGTCATTCCAGCACAAGCACCTGAAACAAGTAAATACCTTCTATATTTAGATAATTTAGAAAAATATTTATGAAAGAAAAGTCCTACAAGCATACCAACATGCATAGAAGGACCAGCTCTTCCTAATGAAATACCGCTTGCAAAAGATATCATACTGCCGAAAAGTTTAAATAAAATTTCAAAAAATATATTTTTTGGTTCATGAAGCGATATATAATATTTTATTTGTGGAACTCCAGCACCTCTTATCTGCGGATACTGAGTTAATATATAGCCTATAAGACAGCCCATAGCTATAAGAAATATAAAAAGAAGTATAGGATAATACCATCTGTCAAATATAAAATTTGAAACATAAAACACATTGACACTTAGTCTATACAATACAATCCTATATATTGAAACAATAAACCCTACAACAGCACCTATACATGCTGATAATACAAAAAGTTTTATATATTTTATTTCAAAGTTTATATTCATTGTTCTAATAGTTGTTTTTATTTTATATGTTTATTACTGATTTTTATTAATTCTAACAATCAAACATTAAATCTGAATGTAACAACATCACCTTCCTGCATAAGATACTGCTTTCCTTCAAGCCTTATAGCACCAGCCTCTTTGGCTTTAACAAAACTTCCAAGCTCTAAAAGTTTATCGCAGTTTATAACCTCAGCACTGATAAATCCTCTTTCAAAGTCGCTGTGTATGACACCAGCAGCCTCTGGAGCATAAGCACCTTCTCTAACTGTCCAAGCCCTTGTTTCATCTTCTCCAGAAGTGAGGAATGTTAAAAGTTTTAATAATCTATGTCCAGCCTTTGTAAGCCTTGCAACTCCTGATTCTTTAACCCCTAAATCTTCTAAATAGCTTAATCTCTCCTCTTCGTCCAAATCCTGTAAATCTGCTTCTATTTTAGCACTGAAAGGTATTAACTCAATATTTCTTTCATTTGCATATTTTTGTAATGTTACATAATTAGAGTTTTTCTCTGGGTTTGCAAGTTCATTTTCTGATAAATTAGCACCTATCATCATACTTTTTGCTGTAAGTAAAAATAATGGCTTTAATATTTCTTTCTCCGTATCTGTTAAATCTAAACTAAATACAGGCTTAAAATTATTTAATTCTGGAAGTATCTTTTCAAGCAATGCAACTTCCTCTTCTGCTGCCTTTACTTTAGCTCCTTTAGCTATCTTTTTTTGCTTCTCCATTCTAGCATTAACAGTTTCAATATCTGCAAGCATGAGTTCTGTTAATATAATATCCAAATCTCTTAAAGGATCAACATCTCCTATATGAGTAATATTACCGTCTTCAAATACACGAACAACATGAAGCACTGCATTAACTTCTCTAATATGAGAAAGAAATTTGTTGCCTAATCCCTCCCCTTTTGAAGCTCCTTTTACAAGTCCTGCAATATCTACAAATGTTGTTGTGTTATAAACTTTCTTTTTTGATTTGAAAAGTGCTGCTAATTTATCAACTCTTTCATCTTTTATTATAGCTGTAGCTTCATTTTTATCTATAGTACAAAATGGATAATTAGCTGCTTCTGCGTGGGCATTAGTTAAAGCATTAAAAAGTGTTGATTTTCCTACATTTGGAAGTCCTACTATTCCTATAGATAAAGCCATGATTGTTTCCTTATAAATAAAAAATTATTTTTTGTAGTAATATTATATATTAAAAAATATTAATAACAAGTATATTAAAAAGTATAATAAAAAATTTTTGTTAATTTATAATTTTTTCTTATATATCTTATCTTATCAAATAATTATAAAAAATCATAGTGTATTTTAAGCTTATTTTATAACTTAAAAATACGCTATATTTTTATACAAAAAATAATTTGATTAATATTATTTAAAATATTCTATAAATAATTAATCTTTTTTGTTATCATTTTTGTAAATCATCTTATAAAGTGTTTATTTATTAAAATAACAATATATAATTAACAATATATAAAAAATTTAGGATACATCTATGATATATAATATGTGGTATGCAGTATTAGATTCAAAAGAAGTAAAGAAAAATAAACCTCTTTTTGCTAAGAGATTAAATAAAAATCTAGTATTTTGGAGAGATTCTAATAACAATATATGCTGCATAGATGATAAATGCTGTCATAGAGGTGCCTCATTATCTCATGGAAAAGTGTGCGGTAATAATATAGCATGCCCTTTTCATGGATTTCAGTTTGATAAAAGCGGTAAAACAGTAATGATCCCTGCTAATGGAAAAAATACAGAGGTTAATAAAAATTTCTTTGTTGAAGGATATGAAGTAAGAGATTTATACGGGTTTATTTGGCTTTGGTATGGAGATAAAGATAAAATCAATGATAAAATAATGTTTCCAGATGATTTGAAAGATAAGAAATTCTCATATTCTACAATTAAAGATGAATGGAATAATCATTATACAAGATGCATAGAAAATCAGCTTGATGTAGTGCATATAGCATTTGTACATCATAACACTATAGGAAGAGGAAATAAAACTATTGTTAATGGTCCTTTAGCAGAGCTAGATGAGGATAATAATATATTAAAATTTTATGTGAATAATGTTATTGATAATGGTCAAAAGGCTTTAAGTGCCTCAGAAATGAAAAAAGAAGATTTTAAATATTTTTTATATTTTTATTTTCCAAATACTTGGCAGAATTATATATTTGAAAAGATGCGTATATTTGGGGTATTTGCTCCTGTTGATGATGAAAATACTGTTATATATATGAGGTTCTATCAAAAAATAGTGAATATTCCTTTTATAAAAAATATAATAAACTTTATAGGCAAAAAATATTCAGATATTGTATTAAAACAAGATAAAAATGTGGTAAAAACTCAATCTAAAAACGAATCTTATCTTGGTATGAAAGGAGAAAAATTAATATCAGGAGATAAACCTATAATAATATACAGAAGTACAAGAGATAAACTAAAAAAGGAAAATAATTCTTCTATATAAATATTTATAAAAGAAAATTCAAAAAAATTCATTGACTAAAAATGAGAAATTTGTTAAAGTAATCTCATGATAAATATTTCATTTGAAAGCAGTTATTATATAAAAGACGATTCTGTTATTATTATATCTTTATATAATAATATATATGATGAGCATCTTCCCCAAATAAAAGATTTATTTTCAGAGTTTATTAGAAAAGATATAAACAGCATTATATTAGATTTATCCGATTGTCTATTTATAGAAAAAGAGATATGGGAATATTTTATAGAACTAAAAAGAGAGTTATCACATAAAAAAGGCGATTTAGTTTTAGCAAATATGTATGGTGTTGTAAAAAATGATTATAATGTTATGGAATTATCCAATTATTTAGAGTCTTTTAAAAATATAGATAATGCTTTTTATAATTTTGGAATATTAAATGATATTAAATCAGCTTAATTTTATTTTTATACTTGAATTTTTCTCTCTATAGATATAATATATAATCATGAAAATTATTAAGAATTTTGTTTCACTTACACTTTTCTTTATAGTGTTTTTTATAATGTATTTTGGTATATATTTATTTAAAGTTATGGATACTAATAATATTTACCAAAACATGAATATTGATTTAATAAAAAATTTGATGGAGCATTATTTCCTTGCTATTTTTATAGTATCAGGTATTTCTTCTATAATAATAATAGGAGCTTTAAATAAATTTACAGGAAGTTTATCTACTATTATAGTAATAGGTATTCTCGCTTTCTTTATGACATTATATCCTGCTTATACAGTGGCATTTAATAAAAATATAGACTATCTTAGAAATGAACTTAATGATAAAACTTCATTATTTATAGATGATACAGGAAGATATTTCACTAAAATTGATAATTATTTGATAAAAGTTGGATATAAACTGCTGGATAATACTTATAAAAATGTAATATTAATAGATCCTACATTAATGGGCAAATTATATATTGGGGACTATATATATATTACTGATAAAGAAATATCTTTACATGAAGTAAAAGAAATTAGCGGTACTTCAGTAGTAGAAAAGACATCAAGTATATTTAACAGAAACTCTATAGGAAATTATTTATCAAATTTTACAGCAGACATAATTTTCGGATTTGAAGTATTCCCAGTAATAGCAGCATTACAAAAAATAATTACTTTAACAGAAATGCCCATTTATGCTATAGGATTATTATTTATTAATTTATGGATTATGCTGTTTGCCTTTTATATGTTGGGACTATCTTTGAATTCCAGACAGTATGTTTATCATAATATACTTAATGCTTTTATATTATATGGTATAATAAAAATAATATTTGCTATATCTATAGAACAGCATAACTTATTAGAAGTAATAATAAGAAATGTAAATTATTGGAATATGAATTTATATATATTTATAGCATCATTAATAACAATAATAATATCATTAGCTTTGAAAAAAATTCTTAATAACGATAAAAAAGCAGCTAATAATTTAGAAACGGATAAAGAACACTAAAATGAATCGAATTATCAATGATTTTTGCAAACTCCCTATAAAAAAAGATAGTATAATAACAATAGGAAAATTTGACAGTGTACATAGAGGTCATCAAAAGCTCATCAAATACACGGTCGAATACGCTAAAAAAAATAATCTAATATCAATAGCAATAGTTATCAAAAAGAAAAATGTATCAATATACAATACTGAAGATAATAATGCCTTAATAAAAGCTATGGGTATTAATTACATAATTGTTATTGACTTTTTACCAGAATTTTATACAATGGAAGCTAAAGAGTTCTTTGACAAACTCATAGAGTATTATCGTATGAAGCATATCGCTGTAGGAGCTGATTTTGCATTTGGTAAAGATAGAATGGGAGATTCAGCATTTCTAAAGAAATATTCTAAAGAATGCGGTATAGGAGTAAGTTTTATAAATTTTCTGAATTATAAAAAAAATAAAATATCAAGCTCTAATATCCGGGAAGCTCTTTCAAATGGCGATGTGGTTAGTGTAAATAAAATGCTGGGAAGAGAATATTCTATGAGCGGATTGGTAGTTCATGGAAATGCCTTAGGAAGAAAAATAGGCTACCCTACTGCTAATTTAGAAATACCTAAAAATATTTTTATACCTAAAATGGGTGTATACAGTTCTACTGTAAGAATAGGTAATTCTGATACAGTATATAAAGCTCTTACTTTCATAGGTATTAGCAATATTAATAAAGAACTAAGAGTAGAAAGCCATATATTAGATTTCTCTAAAATGATATACGGTAAAAAAATAACTGTTGTATTACTTAAATATATTAGAGATAATATTAAAGTAAACTCTATAAATGAAGTTAAAAAATTATTAGAAAATGATGAAAAAAAGATAAGAAAATATTTCAAAAGGAGAACAAAACAATGTCTATCACAGCAGACGAAAAAGCAAAAATAATAAAAGAATTCGGTAAGAATGAAAAGGATACAGGCTCTACAGAAGTACAAGTAGCACTTTTAACTAATCGTATAACTTATTTAAAAGGTCATTTCCAAACTCATACTAAAGATAATCATTCAAGAATGGGACTTCTTAAAATGGTTGCTAAAAGAAGAAAACTTCTTAACTATTTGAGAAAAACTGATATAGAAGCTTATAAAAATCTTATACAAAGATTAAAATTAAGAAAATAAATTTGCTCAATCAAATTTACTTATTTTAATACCCTCTCGGTGATTTGTACTTAATATAAGGAGTAGAATATGGTAACAGTCAAAAGTGTGTTTTGTGGAGAGGAGTTAATTTTAGAAACCGGACTTTTAGCTAAGCAGGCCCATGGTTCTGTAACTTTGAGGCTTGGAAATACAACCATATTAGCAACTGTTGTAGCAGCTAAAGAACCCAATTTAGAATCTGACTTTTTCCCTTTAACAGTAAATTATAATGAAAAATATTATGCAGGCGGTAAAATTCCTGGAGGTTTCTTCAAAAGAGAAGCAAAACCTAGAGATAAAGAAATACTTATATCCCGAATCATAGACAGACCTTTAAGACCTCTTTTTCCTGACGGCTTTAGAAATGAAGTTCAAATAATACCTACAGTGCTTTCTGTAGATACTGATATGCCTACAGATGCTCTAGCTTTAATAGCTTCATCTGCAGCACTTACAATTTCTTGGATACCATTCGGAGGTCCGGTTGCAGCTGTAAGAATAGGGTATAAAAACGGAGAATATATTATCAATCCTAAAAATAGTGAGCTTCATACAAGCGATTTGGATATTATTGTAGCTGGAAGTAAAGATGCTATTTTAATGATTGAGGGAGAAGCTAAAGAAGTTTCTGAAGAAGTATTTATCGGAGCAATAGAATTAGCACATAAAGAAATGCAGAAATATATTGATATGCAAAATGAAATGGCTTCTCTTTGCGGAACACAAAAAATAGAACAGGAATTATTTGAATTTGATGCTGATTTGGTAAAAACAGTTACTGAATACGGAAGAGCAAAAATAGAGGCTGCTAATTATAATCCTGACAAAACTAAAAGAAATGAAAGTATGGATAATGCTTTTGACGAAATAGAGGAATATATAAAAACTACAACTGAAGATGAAAAATTAATATCTCAGGTTAAAGGTATATGCCATTCTATAGAAGAGGAAATAGTAAGAGAGGCTATAGTAGAAAAATCTATGCGTCCTGACGGAAGGGCTTTAGATGAAATAAGACCAATAAGCACTATGGTTAATTTAATACCTAGAGTGCATGGTTCTGCTCTTTTCACTAGAGGACAAACTCAATGTTTATCTATAGTTACATTAGGAAGCGAGAAAGATGCTCAGTTAATGGACGATATATACGGCAAAGAAAATAAAACTTTCATGCTTCATTATAATTTCCCTCCATTTTCTGTAGGAGAAGTTGGAAGGTACGGTGCTCCTGGAAGAAGAGAAATAGGACATGGAAATTTGGCTGAAAGATCTTTCAATGCTGTACTTCCTCCTAAAGACAAATTCCCATATACAGTAAGAGTTGTTGCTGAAATATTAGAAAGTAACGGTTCTTCTTCTATGGCTACAATATGTGCTTCTACTATGTCATTACTTTCAGCAGGTGTTCCTCTTAATGCCAGCGTTGCCGGTATTGCTATGGGACTTGCCACATACAAAGACGGCTATAAAATACTCACAGATATACAAGGTGTAGAAGATCATTTGGGTGATATGGACTTTAAAGTGGCAGGAACTCGTAAGGGTATAACTGCTTTCCAATTAGATATTAAACTTACAGGTATTTCAACTCAGATATTAAAAGAGGCATTAGAACAGGCTAAAAAAGCAAGATACTTTATACTTGATAAAATAGATGCCACTATAACCGGTGCCGGAGAAATCTCTGATTTTGCTCCTAAATACAAAACTATGAATGTTAATCCTGAAAAAATAAGGGTATTAATAGGACCTGGAGGAAAAAATATAAAAGCTATAATAGAAGAAACAGGAAGCGATGTAGAGATACAGGACAGCGGTGTAGTTAACATATTTGCTCCTGATACTCCTACTTTAGATAAAACTATAAAACTTATAAACGCTTATGTTAAAGATCCTGAAGTTGGTGAAGTTTATGATGGAATAGTTAAAGACATCAAAGATTTCGGTGCTTTTATTGAGATACTTCCGGGAGTAGAAGGACTTTGTCATATATCTGAACTTGCTTATAAGCATGTTATGAATGTAGAAGAGGTTCTAAAAATTGGTGATGAAGTGAAAGTAAAAATATTGGATGTTAAGGGCGGAAAATATTCTTTAAGCAGAAAAGCATTGCTTGAAAAACCTGCTGACTATGTTGAAGAAGAACATACAAAAAAAGAAAAAAACATGGTAAAAAAAGATTCTAATTAAAAAAATTAAATAATTTTGATAATAAAAGGCTATTATAAAAATATAATAGCCTTTTTTATTTAACAAAAAATATTTTAATATCTAATAATCAATAAAATTTAATACTTATAAAAATATTTACTAAAAATATATTGTATGATATTATTTAAACAATTAATATTAAGGATTATTTTATGAAAAATAAAATCATTCTCATTGTGATGATAACAGTAATAACTTTATATGCAGCAAATAATGAAAGCAATAATGATAAAGTAAAAGACATTATCATGAATAATATAGAAACAGATAATACATTGATAGAGCCTGACAAAAAAGCTGATGAATATACTGAAGAAATAAAAGAAGAAACAAGAGATAGTACATTTAATGAAAGTAATAATGAAAAATTAAAAAATACATCAATGACAAATGAAATAATAATGCCTAATGAAGAATTATTAAAACTATTAGAAAAAAATAAAAATAAAACAGGCGTAGCTGAAATGATTGAATTGATAAATGAGGGCGGTATTAATGCTGCTTCAAAAGGCGAGCTTATTATAGGTAATGTTACCCACTATACTAATACAACACCTTTAATGATAGCTTCATCATATAATCATTATGATATAGCAAAGGCTTTAATTAACAATGGAGCTTTAATTAATTTAAGAGCAAGCGATGGATTTAATGCTTTAATGGAAGCTGTAAGAACTGATAATATAGATATAGCAAAATTACTAATAAACAATAATTCTGATATAAATATAAAAAATAAAGACGGAAAAAATATGATTATGATTGCATGCGAAAACGGCAATGAATAAATGTTTAATTTATTAGTAAAAAATAATGCAGATATAAATGAAAAATCATCTTGGGGAGCATCTGCACTTATTTATGCTTCTGAAAAAGGAAATACTAATATAATGCAATATCTAATAGATAATGGAATAGATGTTAATGGAAAAGCTGATGATAATGGGGATACTCCATTGCTTTGGGCTGTTACAGGAGAAAATCCTTATGAAGCTTCAAAACTTTTAATAGAAAATGGTGCCGATGTAAATGCTACAAATAGCAGCGGAGTTGCTCCTGCTACTATACTTGCGGCATCTACTCCTAAAGTGGTAAAACTCTTAAAAGATAATGGTGCTGATTTAGATACAAAATTTTTAGATTATTATCCTCCTATAGCAATTGCTGCAGGTGCGGGTAATTTAGAAATAGTTAAGGTATTGGTTGAAAATGGGGCTGATGTAAACTATTATCCTAATGATATAAACTATACTGCGATATTTCATGCTATAGACCAACATCATTATGAAGTTGCTGAATATTTATTAAAAAATGGTGTTGATTTAAATATAAAAATGAAACCTGATAATGACTATGGCAGAAGTATAAAAGAAAGCTATAATGTTTTAGAATATGCTGAGGCTATTCAGGATAAAAAAATGATTGATATAGTAAGCAAATATTATAAAAAGAAAATGTAGAGTTTTATTCAAAGTACTAAATATTTTATAAGTACAGATATTAAAATTCATTTTTTACAAATTATAATTGCTTATATTAACTATAAAATAAAGGCATTATAAAACATACTATAAAGGCTATAATACCATAAATGTATACATAACAACTTCTATTGTTTGTTAGTGTGATACTTTTTATATTTTTTATACTGCCTAATTTTTTTAATGATTTTATATTATCAATGATTATCAAAAGAAAATGAACAAGCATTATTATATTTGTAAAAAGCAAAGTTAATTTATTCGGACTAATTCCATATTCTTTTATTCTGTATATTGTAGAAGTTAAAATTATTATATTAAAAATAAATGCTATTACAGGAAATATAATATAAACTATCTTTGTAAATATGCTTGATTTATAATCAATAAGAACAAAAAATAAATTTACTGCTCCTATAGCAAGAGCAACATTATAAATTATAAAATTAATTCTGATGTCATAAGGATTATTATAAGGCATATACAAAGTAAATAAATATTTAACTATATTATATAAACTTATATACATTATTATTCTTGAAAAATATATTGATATATTTTTTACATCTTTTTTATAAAGAAAATAAATTATAAAAGGAGTAAAAGCAAATATATAAAATACAGATAATATAAAAACATTAAAAACAATAAGTGTATCATCAAATATATTTATAATAATACCTTTCAATAAGTTAATTACTGCCACAAAAAACATCATAAACATCACAGAAATAATTGCAGACATAATAGAAGTTAATATCATAATATCGGCACTGAAAGTAAATGCCTGATTAATATCTTTATAATTTTTATATTCATTGAATGATAAAGCAAACATTATAAAAAATATAATATCCAAAAATAAGTTTTTATTTAAAATAGTATGAACAAAGAAAATCAAATTTTTATCTCTATCTATTATATCTTTAAAAGTAAAATCAGAAGAAGGAATAAGCACTGTAATAATGCCTATAATTAAAAATATAAAAAAAGTTATAACCATATTTTTTTTATTATCTATATTAAATAATAAACTAAAACAAAATAAATAAAAAATCTTAAAAGCAAAAAAATAAGATGTTATTTGAGTTATTTTATAATTATCAATATCCATGCCTTTGAAAAATAAAAAATATATAGTAAAAGGCATAACAGAAATTAATGCCGGTATTATAATATTTTTTCGTGATGATATTTTTAACTTTAAATTATTCATAATTACAAACTATAATATAAAATTTATAGAAATAGATTATATTAGTTTTTAGAGTTTTTTCAACTTTTTAATTAAGTATAAAATAATTAAGTAAGAAGATATAATAATAAAAAAGCCAATAGCTTAAAATTAATTAAACTATCGGCTTATATTTTTTTAATAAAAACTATTAACTAAAATTATTTGCTTAATCTAGCTCTTAATTCTTCTAATTGTTTTTTAAGTCTAGCTGGAAGTCTGTTTCCGAATTTATTGAAATGAGCTTCTATTTGATTAGCCTGATCTTTCCAAGCTTCAACATCAACTCTCATAAGTTCTTTTAAATCAGCTTCAGGTACATCTAAACCTTTAAGATCTAAATCACCTTCTTTAGGCATTTTACCTATAGGAGTGTCAACAGCATCGATTTTACCTTCAACTCTTTCACACATCCATTTTAATACTCTTGAGTTATCACCGAATCCAGGCCATAACCATTTTCCGTCAGCATCTTTTCTAAACCAGTTTACATAGAAGATTTTAGGAGCTTTATTACCTAATTTATCTCCCATTTCAAGCCAGTGATTCATATAATCACCCATGTTATATCCAGCAAATGGAAGCATAGCAAATGGATCGAATCTTAAAGCACCAACTGAACCGATATTAGCTGCAGTAGTTTCACTAGCCTGACTAGCACCCATAAATACACCATGATCCCAGTTATAAGATTCATGTACTAAAGGCATAACAGAAGCTCTTCTTCCGCCGAAGATAAATATATCTATAGGTACACCTTTAGGATCTTCCCAATCTTTACAAATTACAGGACATTGTCTAGCAGGAGCAGTAAATCTAGCATTAGGGTGAGCACCTTTTTCTCCGCTTTCTGGAGTCCAGTCATTACCTTTCCAGTCTATACCATGTTTAGGTGCAGGTCCCATACCTTCCCACCATACATCGCCGTCATCTGTTTCTACACAGTTAGTAAATATTGTGTTTTCTTTGATAGATTCCATAGCCATAGGGTTAGAATCATAAGAAGTACCAGGAGCTACTCCGAAGAAACCAGCTTCTGGGTTAATAGCATAAAGTCTTCCGTCTTCTGGATTAATTTTCATCCAAGCAATATCATCACCTACAGTTTCACATTTCCAACCTGGGATTGTTGGTTGCAACATTGCAAGGTTAGTTTTACCGCAAGCACTTGGGAATGCAGCTGCAATATGGAATCTTTTGCCTTCTGGATTAGTTAAGCGTAAGATAAGCATATGTTCTGCCATCCAGCCTTCTCTTCTAGCCATAGCAGAAGCAATACGAAGAGCAAAACATTTTTTACCAAGCAAAGCATTTCCGCCGTAACCAGAACCATAAGACCAGATTAAGTTTTCATCTGGGAAATGAGAAATATATTTTTGTTCTATTGGAGCACAAGGCCATTTAGTATCTTTTTCACCGTCAGCTAGAGGAGCACCTACAGAGTGTAAGCAAGGTATAAACTCTCCGTCAGAGCCTAATACTTCTAATACTTTAGTACCTACTCTAGTCATTATATGCATGTTACAAACAACATAAGGGCTGTCAGTAATTTCTACACCTATTTTAGCAATAGGAGAACCTACAGGACCCATAGAGAAAGGAATTACATACATAGTTCTGTTTTTCATGCAGCCTTTGTATAATTCTTTCATAGTGCCTTTTAATTCATCTGGAGCCATCCAGTGATTAGTAGGACCTGCATCTTCTTTATCAGGATAACTAATAAAAGTTCTATCTTCAACACGTGCTACATCAGAAGGATCGCTTCTGAAAGAGTGGCTGTGAGGTCTTTTAGTTAAAGGTTTTGCTAAACCTAATTCTACTAAGCCATTCATACAATTATCATATTCTTCTTTAGTTCCATCACATACATATATATCTTTTGGCTGACACATATCTGCTGTTTCTTTAATCCAAGCTTTTAGCTTCTCATGTTTTAAATCTTCAACCTTCATGAATATTACTCCTTATTAAAATTTGTTGCAAGTATTATACAATAAAATAAATTTTTAGTAAATAATTTTTGTGAATTTATTAATTATTTATCATATATATAATATAATATTTTTATCAATTTTTTTGCAAAAAATAATAAAATTTTTATTATTTTCAATTATTAAATTTAGCTTATAAAAAACTGAAATAAAAATACATTAAAATAGCTTAATTTAGAAGATAAGCCCATATTATTAAAAAAGAATATAATTGAAAAAAATAAGGTAATCCACCCTGATATTACGGAAGAAGAAGCTAAAAGAATAATAGGAAATGCTTTATATAGACCAGAATTAATATTAAAGTCAAATATTGAAAAGACAGCCTATCATAACTTTATAACAAGAACAGACGATAAACATAGCGATTTAGTATTGTTAGAATTATCAGATAAAAAAGAAAACTATGAAATAGTAAATTATCATGTAATAAGAAATAAAGATAGAAATAGAAAAGAAGAATTACATCAAAATATATTAAATAAAAAAAGCTAAAATTGAAGGACGACCGTTCCCTTCATCGCAGTACTTGAAAGTCAAGCAAGCGGCAGGCGTGGTCGGCAAATTTTCTGCTCTTCTATTAGACTATATGTATTTAGTTTAACAAAGTTTTATGATAAGTCAATACGAAAATAAAAAAATATTAAACAGCGATAAACTAACTATAGTATAAATCTTTTTTCATTGTTTGATTTTATACTGTAGTTATGACATAAGCTATAACATATAAAAAATTATAGTTTTAACTTAAAGCAAAAATATAAATGTCTATTTTCTTAATTCCATTTTTATATCATTTAAAATATTTTTTATATTCCTTAATTCATACGCTATACTATTTAAAGCACTTGAATCCTTACTGCTTAACTCTGAATAAAGTTTCGGCATAATATTATAACTAAAAATAGTCAATGCTATGCCAATAAATAAACCTACAAAAAATTTTTTCATAAATTAAAATCCTATTTTAATTACTCTATATAAGCATTCCTAAAATCATATATAGAAAAAATATCATATTTCACACCATGAAGTTTTTTGCTCTGCATGATAGTAGCCTTGTCATAATATATAGGTATTATAGCCATATCCTCTTGTATAAGTATACGCTCTGCATCATAAGCAGCTTTTATTCTTATATCTTCATTAGCATTTGTCATGGCAATATCAACTAAATAATCATAAACTGCATTCGTGTATCCGCCATCATTACCAAGTCCGTCAAGCTGAAAAAGTCTTAAATAACCAGCTGCCTGATTATAAGCAACACTAGTACCAGCCTTAATCATCTGAAAACTTCCGTCTTTTATTGACTGCAAATATGTTGTAGGCTCTTCATATCTAAGTTTTAAATCTATACCCAAATTATTTTTATACATGTTCTGAATAGCTTCTGCCACAAAAAGCGATGAAGGATTAGTAGTTGTAATTAATTCTATTATAGGGAATTTTTTTATATCACTATATCCGGCAGCAGCTAGAAGTTTTTTAGCCTCTTCTATATTTTTCTGATAATCATTTTCTTTTAAAGAAATATATTCCGGTGCATGTTCTCTGAAATCATTAGTACCAATTTTTACATTAATAGGCACAAATCCATCAGCAGCAACTCTTCCTCCGCCCAAGACATTATTTACTATATAGTTTCTATCTATTCCAAGTGCTAATGCCTTTCTTACTAAAGGGTTACTAAAAGGACTTCTTTTCAAATTAACCATATAGTATGCTATAGATGTTATGTCAACTTCTCTTCCTATACCCTGCTCTATTAAAGAAGCCCTCTCATTTTCAGGTGCTTCAGGATAAAACAATATACTGTCTCCGTAAATTGCTGCAACTGCAGTATTCACATCTTCTAAAAACTCAAAAGTTATTTTTTCAGCCTTTACATTATCTTTATCCCAATAATAGGGATTTTTCTCCATTACTATTTTTACAGCCTCATCATATTCTGTCATTATATAAGGTCCGTTTCCAATGTAATGCTCTTTAGTTAAAGCCCAATCCTCTCCGTAAGTTTCTATAATATCATTTCTCACAGGTGAAGCAATATCGCTAGCCATAGCCTCCTCAAAATAAGGAAGCGGTATATCAAGCTCAATTTTTAATGTATAATCATCTAAAGCATAAACTCCAAGTTCTTCTAAACTCTTTTCTCCTTTCATTATACTCTGAGCATTTTTTATTATGTCAAAGCCTAAAGAAAACGGAGAAGCTACTTTTGGATCTATTAATCTTCTTAAAGTATATACAAAATCATTAGCCGTTAAATCTTTTCCGTCCGACCATTTAGCATTTTTTCTTAAATGAAATATATAAACCGTATTATTGCTCATAGCCTCCCAGCTTTCAGCGAGTGCCGGAATTATAGTGCCGTCTTCATCTCTTTGTGTTAATGTTTCAAAAGCATGTGTTATGTAAACTGCCGTATTTATACCCTTAGCAAATGCCGGATCCAAACTGCTAGGCATTCCTCCAACTGATACAACTATACCATCACTAGATAATTTATTATTAGAACATGATAATAAAAATATATTTATCAATAGAACTATTATAAAAACATATCTCTTCATAATTTATTCTCTTTAATATTATTTTAACTATTGTATTTATCAATTTTAATATGATAACCAAATATATAATTATGTCAACTATATTATGTTAATATTAATCTCACGCACGGTAAATAAATTAAAAAATATAAATATATTATTTTTCTTATTTAGTACATAAACTAATAAAAATAAATCGTGCGTAGAAAATTTTCGAAACTTAATAAAAACTTGGGCGGGAGCTTTAATTTCTAATTAAGATTAAAAAATAATAAAAATCGTATTATATAAATGATGCTATAAAATATAATGGGCGGGGTATGTATATAAAATTCATTATTTTTTATTACTGCTAATAAAAATTGTTCGCTAAAATGTATAGCAAATGAATTTTTATATTTAGCTTTCTAGTATTTTAAAATTATTATTTAATTATATCAAAAATATATTTAGGATCAACATAATCGCATAACCACACTTTGTTTTCAGACAAATAAAATTTAATACCATCTTCATACATTTTCTTAGAATTAATTTTTATTATTGCAGGCTTTCCATGACGCTCTCCCACTTTTTTGGCAATATCTTCTGTTAATGATAAATGCACATGAAGTCTTTTCATTTTTTTAATACCATATTTTTTTATGCTATCTATATTATCAATGGAAGTACCATGAAATAAAATATCTGGAGGTTCTTTCTCTTCAAACTCTAAATCTACATCTATACTATGTCCTTGATTCGCCCTTATTAAAGTATGATTTTCATTAAAACTAAATCTCTTTTTATCATTGTATAATACTACTCTTTCAAGTATTTCTTTATTTATATTTCTTCCTGCAGCTTTTATTTTTTCTATTAATTCATAAACATTAGCCCATCCGTCTTTTGATAATTTAATCCCTATATACTCTGGTCTGTGCCTTAATACCATACTTACAAACTTACTTATTTTAACTTCATCTTTAGTTAGTTTATCATTTTTCATTTTTATTTCTCCAATAAAAAACAATAATACTATTTATTAATTATGTCAACTATATTATGTTAATACTAATATTTAATAAAGATTTATTCAGCCCGCCCGCCCCCCCCAATCTCTTGTAAAAAAATTATTTTACTTGTAAAATATATGCAAATTTTTTACTTAAATAAAGGATATATTTATGTCTGTTATAGGTTTGTCTGGAAATATCTTATACGAAAATAGTTCTATACCAAAAGCATTTATTAACCGTTCCTATGTTGATTCTGTTATAAGATCCAAAGGAGCTCCATTTATAATGCCGATTACAGAAGACAAAGATATTATAAAAAAAATGGTAGAAAATGTTGATGGAATAATAATGACAGGAGGAGTTGATATTCACCCATTTAGATTTAATGAAGAGCCTATAGAAAAAATAGGTACTATATTAGCTGAAAGAGATGAATTTGACTTTACATTAATGAAATATGCTGTTGAAATGAATAAACCAATACTAGGAATATGCCGAGGCATACAGGTTATCAATGTATATTTCGGAGGCACATTAATACAGGATATACCTAGTCAAAGAAATACTAATATACTTCATAGTCAAACAGCAGAATATCATACAGCAACACATAAAATTCAAATAGTAAAAGATAGCATCATTTATGATATCTTAGATGAAACATCTGAAGTAAATAGTTTTCACCACCAGGCAGTTGATAAATTAGCTAAAGATTTCAAAGTAACAGCTACGGCAAAAGATGGAATAATAGAAGCTATAGAATATAAGAAAAAAGATTCTTTTATTTTGGGACTGCAATGGCACCCTGAATTAATGAGTTCAAGAATAGTAAAGATGCAGAATATATTTGACATGTTTATAGAAATTTGCAGATCAAGAAAGTAATTTTATATTATTCTATATGTAATCATGGCATTCATATCAAAATATAATGTTGCAGGAAATTCCGGATGTCCCAAATATTGTCCTATTCTCAAATTTACTTCTGTATATATTCTATTTATGAATTCATACTGAAGATGAGCATAAGCACCTATTGAATGCCATAATTGCTTGGTATTATTCATATAAGCAAGCATATAATTAATTCCAACAGTCAGAGGCATTAAATCAAAAAGAAGCATAGAATCTAGTTTATATGATATATCATTTTGATCTCTGATTAATAATAAATCATAGTCTAAATAATATTTTCCATATTTATTATAGGCATATTTAAAAGTAAGACCTGCCTGAAGTGTTAATCCACTTCCCTCAAACAATGATTTCAAAAAACTTACCTTAAATGTAGGCGTAGCTTCCGCCTCAAATGATATGTTGGAAGTTTTAGGAGCATTTGCTATTGCATTAGTACCGAAATCATCACTAGGACTATTAAAATTTACAAAACCTCTTTTAGCATAAGAAAGATAATAGTTCAGCATCGAAACTTTCACATCTATATTGAAATATTCTGATATTGAGCTGTTTACAAATATGGTTAGTCTATTCATTTCAGCACTAATATGATCACTAATTCCCACATCAGTTTTTATTCCTTCCCAAATATATCCGGGAAAAACATCAGAAATAAATCTATAAAAAAGCATAATCTTTCCGCCGCCGTCTAAATACGGACTAAAGCGTCCGTTTAAATCTGCACCTATATAAAGTCCGTCCTGAAGATTAGTTTGAGCGGTTAAAGGCTTAATTATTATTAATGCATATATAATTGTAAAAATAAATAAAAATTTTATTAGCTTCATTTAAAAAAACATTCAGTATTATAATTATAGTTTTAATATTATAACATTTTATAGAAATATGTATACACTATTAAAATTAATAAATCACAAAAATAAAAAAGGAGCTAATTTTAGAAAAAGCCCCTTTATATAAATATATATTGAAAATAATAAATCAATTTTTTACAGGTGTTACAATAGTATCTTCAAAATCATTGTCGCTGTAAGTTTCATCATCAGAATAAGCCTCTTCAGCACTCATCAAAAGATTGGAATCATCTTCATCTTGTTTTTTAGATTTCTTTTTTGAAGAAGAATTTTCAGAACTTTCCTCATCATCACTATTTTCTTTTAATGCCTCTTTGCTTCCGCCGTTTTTCTGCTCTTCTAAATACTCGGCAAGTTTTTCTTTTACCTTATCGGCTCCGCCCATATTCAATGTTTCTCTTATTTGTATCTCAAGCTCCATACGCATTTTAGGGTCTGATGCTAAAAGTTCTCTTACCTTCTCTTTACCCTGAGCAATCTGTTCTCCATTATAATAGAACCAAGCACCGCTTCTAGTGATGATTTTTGCTTCCATAGCTAAATCTATTAAAAGCCCCTCAGATGATATGCCTTTACCGAATATTATCTCTAAATTAACCACTTTAAATGGAGATGATAATTTATTTTTAACAACTTTTATTTTTACTTTATGCCCTATAGTTTCATCGCCTTTTTTAATCCATTCAGTTCTTCTTATATCAAGTCTTACAGATGAATAGAATTTCAAAGCCTTACCGCCTGTAGTAGTCTCAGTAGGTCCTGCACCATAACCTGTAGTAGCAATATTTTGTCTTAATTGGTTAATAAATATTACCGCAGTATTTGTATTGCTTATTATAGCTGTTAATTTTCTTAAAGCATGGCTCATAAGTCTAGCCTGTAAAGCAATATGAGCATCTCCTATATCACCAGCAAGCTCTGCCTTAGAAACAAGTGCCGCAACAGAGTCCACAACAACTATATCAAAAGCAGTAGAAGAAACAACCTTTTCTAATATCTCCAAAGCCTCTTCACCGCTATTAGGCTGAGATATATATAAATTATCAATATCTACCCCCAAAGCACTGGCATATACTGGATCAAGAGCATGTTCTGCATCTATAAAAGCGGCATACCCTCCAGCCTTCTGAGCCTCTGCTATAATATGTAAAGTGAGTGTAGTTTTACCAGAAGCCTCATGTCCGTAAATCTCTATAATTCTTCCTCGAGGAACTCCCCCTACTCCTAAAGCATGGTCAAGAGTTAATGCTCCTGTAGAAATAACATCAACATTAACTGTTTTATTACTTCCAAGTCTCATAAAAGAACCCGGACCATATTTTTTATTTATCTGATCTGTAATAGCTTCAATAGCTTCATTTTTACCGTCTTTTTTTACTTCAGCAGTTTCCTTCTTTTTAGTAGCCATATTAAAAAATTCTCCTAAAAACAATATAATAATACATTGTATAAAAATACATTGTTTTTGTCAAGTTATTTGTATATAAAAATTGAAAAAATTAAGATATATAATATAAAAAAAAGCCCCTTATAACAGGAAAACTAGCACCCAGTTGGGTTGACTTACCGTTGCTTCCTTCCGAACCTGGCGGATTCATCATCAACTGCCGTAGAGTCCCGTTATAAGAGATGTATAAAAAATAAAAACATATATACGGAAAGAGTGGGATTCGAACCCACGGTGCTGTTAAGCACACACGACTTCCAATCGTGCTCCTTCAACCAGCTCGGACATCTTTCCTAATATAGCAACGTGCCTGAGAAGATTTGAACTTCCAACCTTCAGAACCGCAATCTGATGCTCTATCCAATTGAGCTACAGGCACTTAAATATTTTAGTTTAAGAATTATAACATAACTAATATTTTTTTGCAAATATTAATTTTAGCTTAATGATTAAATTTATAGTAAATTAATCAAATAAACCGTCTCCGAATTTTAATCCCAATTGCACTCCAAAATCAAGTGAAGCTAAATTTCTGCTGTCAACCATTACTGTTTCAGCACCGCGTAAATCTATACCAAAGTCTGTTCCGACATAAGCACCGAGTAAAAGAGCAAAATTATCATGTATATATATAGAATAATCAAAAGTAAGTTTAACATAAGTAATAACTGAATTTTTCATTACATTTTTCATATTATTCATATCATAATGACCATCTGTTTTTGTGGTTGTATTTCCTGAAGTAAGCTCCATCGAATGTGTCAGATATAGAGGTAATTTTACTCCTATTCCTAATCCAAAAGCAAATTTATCATAATGAAATTTAGGAAGTATTCCTATAGATAAATTCTCAAAAGTATAATATTCTTTTTTCTTATAATCTATATTATTTTCTTTATATGAACCAGACAATCCGAATGAATCATGAGAATATCCCAAATCTAATAATAAACTTATTCCTATATCTCCATCAGATACTGCATATCCTGCCTGAATATTTACTCCCGCATCAAAACCAACTGTACCGCCGTCTTTTTTATAATTCTTTTTATAATCCTCAGTAGCAATATTGGCAAAACTAACATTATAAAAACCAAAACTCATTCCTATAGGAACCATAACTCCGAATTGCCAGCCGCTTGCTGCAAATGATATCTTAGCAAAAATAAAAATAATTGACAGTATAATAGTTATTCTCTTCATAAAAATACTCCAAAATAATAAAATATAAATTATACTTCAGGCATATCTATTTTTTTAGCTTCATGCCATAATTTATCAAGATTATAATATTCTCTTCCTTCCTCAGTAAATATATGAATAACCAAAAAACCATAATCACTTAAATACCAAACCCCTTCAGGGTCATTATCGTTTTCAGCATAAGGAAGAACCCCATCTTCTTTTAAATCCTTATAAACAGCATCGGATCCTGCTTTCATCTGAGGCGAAGAAGAAGCTGTAGCTAATATAAAAAAGTCTGAAATAGTTGTTACATCTTCTAAATCTAATATAACAATATCTTCAAGTTTCTTATCATATAAAGCCTTAGCTGCTTTTAATGTTAATTCTTTAGCCTTATCTTTATCTATAAACTTTTTCTTTCTTTTTTTAAGTTTTGTTTCTAAAAGTTCATTTGCATTATCATTTAATTCTTTATTTTCATCATTGTGTAATTTCATAGTAATCATTCCCCAAAATTAATACAGCATTATTTAAAACTCTTCTGTCTGTTTTAGCATATACTCTTGTTACCCTGCCTTCATTAGCAACCATAAATGCTTTCTCAATTTGTCCGTCTCTTATAAGAACAACACTTTCATTGAGATTAGTACCAAAATTGCCGTATTCTCCTGCAGAAAAACCTCTGTAACGCATTCTAATATTTATTCTGTCAGCAAGACCAACAACTGTTGTAGCATTTAAAACCGTTAAACTTACATCCTCATTATTCAATTCGCTTTTCTGTGTCTTAAGCTCAACATACAATGTTAAATCATCCATCTGCTTAATAAAAGCACTTCCATCAAATATAGGAGTCAAAATACCATTATCAGAAACTCTTGCATCAATATTTTCTATAACCAATGTTCTTTCATTGCTGTTTGCAAGTATATTCATAATAGCCTTCATATCAGGAGGTCTCAAATTACTTTTCATACTTCCAAATATGGCTTTTCTCATATCTTTAGAATGAATAATATTTCTAAGCTGAGGACTTTGTATCAATGATATCATAGAATTAACTATAACATCTTCCAATCTGTATAAAGTTTCTATATCCTCATATCCTTTCATATTCAAGTAATGCAAATATGATATTACTTTTTTTCCTGTAAAAAGCCACTCGCCTATATCGAATGATAGTTCGTATCCTTTCTCCTCATCTTTATAATTAATAGGCTCCTCAACATACATTTTTACTCCGCCCATTAAGTCTATAATATCAGATATTTGATTATTATCAATAGCTATTCTATAAGTTATTTTTTTATTCACCGAATTTTCTATTGCTCTGAAAACGGCATTTTCTCCGCCATTTTTATATAACTGTTCAATAACTTCAGCTGAAGAATTATCATTCTCCCATAATGCTATATTTTTAGGCAAACCTATTAAACCTATCCTATTATTTAAGCTCGATATTATACCTACATAAGCACCATAAATATCATTATTATCATCTATAAATAAAACTGAAAAGTATAAAGGAGAATCATTTTTTTTAGCTATGTCCAACTTACTTATAAAAAAATAATAAAATATCCCAGCAATAAATAATAATGAAAATATAACAGCAAATATAATAAGCATAATAGATTTTTGATTAGCCTGACTTATCGTTTTTATACTTATATTTTTTTCATTTTTATTCTTCATTTATATATAATATATTATGTTAATTAAGTTGTCAAATATATTTTTATAAAAGAAACTATATTGTAACTATTGAAATTGTTAAAGTTTTAATATAATATATACTATATATAAAAATAATGGATTTTATAATGAATTTTTTTAGAAAAATTATTTTTATTTTTGGATTATTACTGTCATTAATATCTATAAATGCATTAATGGCATGCAAAAATTCAAAAAAAGAAAAAGAAATAGACAAAGATTACTAATTATATGCTTTTTGTAAAAAATAAAATTATATTATTAATGATAATACTGCTTTTTAGTATTAATGCATACTCTATCACTATAACAATACTCCCTTTTGAAAGTGCTGATGAAACTTGGATAGAAGAGTATAAAGTAGATGACGGTATTCCAAGAGTATTGGAAGATTCTCTGATAAATAAAAAAATGCTCGATGTTACAGATTATGATTTGTTAATATCATATTTCAGTTCTTATGATATTGTAGCATCATATAAAAGTATGCAGACTAATTTGCAGTTGGCATCTGATTTTATAAAAGAAACATTTAATTCTGATTATATCATTACAGGTGAAATATTAAATTTTAACTTAAAAAAGGGTGGTAAAGACACAGCAAATGTTGAGTTTAAAGTTAATCTCATAGATATAAAATCCCTCAAAATAGTAAAAACATTTAAAGATAAAGGAAATTATACATTACCTAACAGCAGCCCTGTTTATTCAGCAGAAGATGCACTTTTTACAGAAACAGCATTGGGAGCAGCATCTGCTATAGCATTAAGTAAAATAGCAGATAGCATAACAGAATATCTAGGAAATCCTCCTTTAGTAGGTATAGTAACTAGAATAGAAGATAGTAAATTATATATAAATCTTGGTAAAAATAATAATATTAAAATCGGCGATGAGTTTAGTATATACAAAAGAGATAAAGTTCTGCAGCTTCCAAATTATCAAAATAATTCAACAAATAATATAAGCAATATACCAAAAATACAATTTGCTGACAATACAGAAAAAGGATATATCTCTGTAAGAAGTAATGAGAAAGGAGATGTTTGGTACACGAGCGAGATGCTCTATAAATATAGATTCTACAAAAATGAAGAAACTTTTATAACATCCGCTAAAGTTGTAGAAATCTATGATTATTATGCTATATTAGAAAACAAATCAGATGAAGTAATAGAACCTATGATGATAGTAAAAATAAAAGAATAGGAGCTCAATTGATGATATCAAAACAAAATGTTTTATATAACGAAATTGAAAAAGATGATTATTATATATATATAAATCAAAAAACTAATAAAGGTATATTTACACCTTATTATAAAGGAAGCGGCAATAGCTTTTTATATGATTTCAAATTAGATATATGCAGAACATTTCATAAAAATGCCAAATCCTACTCTATAATAGATATGTCATTAGATGGAACTAAAATTATGACTATCTCAGTTACAAGCAATGACTCGCAAAATAATGTATTTAAAATAATAGAAATAGGAACAAATAAAGTATTGCTTGAAATAAATAATCTTTATGTATATGAGGCTTTTTTTACAGGAAATCCTAGATATATATTCATTAGAGCAAGAGAAGTAAATATAATGAAGGTATTTGTATATGATGTGCAGACAAAAAAAACTATGTATACATTAAAAGAAAATATATTTATTAGAAGCGGCTGCTTTAATGAAGAAAGAATTATATTTACATATCCTTCTATAACAGAAAATAGAATTATAAACTATTTAAATTTTAATACTTTAACTGAAACTAAAGAATTAATAGGATATTCTGAAATAAAAGTATCTAAAATTTTTGATGCCTCTAATAAAGATTTACTTTTAGTAGATAATGATCAATCAGTTTCTTTGTACAGTAATAAAAAAATAATTTGGAAGATTCAATTTCTTTCATTTATCAATCATTATGTAGGAGGATTCTTTTATCTAAAAGAGGATAATAAAGTATATTTAGATACTCCTGCTATAATACAAGAGAAAATGTCTGATAACAAAATTGATAATATGGTTTTGTATAGAATAGATGCCTATTCTGGTAATATAGAAAGTGTACAATTACCGGCTAAAATAAAATATAAAAAATTTACGCATATGTTTGATTATAAATTAATAGATGCAACAGGAAATATATTTGATGTAAGAGATAGAACTGCATATTCTTTTCCTATAAATACACATAGATAATTTAAAGCTATTGATTTTTAAAAAAAACATTATATAATAATTATTATGTTAAGATATATATTAATACTAATTTCAATATTGATAATCTCTGTTTCATGCGATGAAACAACAGATACTAAAGAAACATATAGTGTAGGTAATGAAACAAAAGAGCTCTCAGCTAAAGAATATGATGTGTTGATAAATAAAGGCACTGAAATGCCTTTTAGCGGTGAGCTTTTAAATGTAAAAGAAGACGGAATATATACATGCAAAATATGTGATACTCCATTATTTCGTTCAGAATCAAAATTTAATTCTGGAACAGGTTGGCCTAGTTTTGATGATGCCATATCAGAAAACATAAAATTAGTACCTGATGGGGATAGAATGGAAGTTGTATGTGCAAAATGCGGCGGACATATGGGACATGTATTTTATGGAGAGGGATTCACCGAAAAAGAAACTAGATATTGTATTAATTCTGTTTCTTTAAATTTCGTCAATAAATTTACAAATGAAAATTCTGAAAATAAATAGTGTTTTGAATTGAGATAATAAAGAATAAAATAAAAATCTCGGAGTTAAATACATTATGATAAAAAAAACAATAATAACAATCTTATCTTTATTATCAATTATTTCATGTTCTGAAAAACTTAACAGTCAAAATATTAATGATAAAGGTAACAATATGGATAATAATACTACAGATATGCCTGAAAATGTAAAGTATGCATATTTTTCTTCAGGATGTTTCTGGGGAACAGAATATTGGTTTGAAAAATCAAAAGGTGTTCTTTCTGTTGTAAGCGGATATGCTGGAGGACATAAAGTAAATCCAACTTATAGAGAAGTATGCACAGGACTTACAGGGCATTTAGAAACGGTTAGAGTGGCTTATGATCCTGAAAAAACCACTTATGAAGAATTAGTAAAACTTTTCTTTGAAACTCATGATTTCACTCAAAAGAATGGACAAGGACCTGATATAGGATCTCAATATTTATCTGCTATTTTCTATCAAAATGACGAAGAAAAAGAAATCGCAGAAAAATATGTTGCTATGCTAAGAGAAAAAAATTACGATGTTGCTACAACTATAAGACCATTTAAAAACTTTTATGAGGCAGAAGATTATCATCAGGACTACTATGCTAAAAAAGGATCTATGCCTTATTGTCATTTCTATACAAAAATATTTTAATGAAATTTAATTATTAAAAATAAAATAGACTTTAAATTTAAAATTTAAAGTCTATTTTTTATTTATCACTTACTTTTTAAAGTTATTATCACTACTTCAGGATATGCAAATAACCTAAAAGGCATAAGCACAGCACCTATTCCCGAACTAACATAAACTTTCATATTACCATAATTCATAAGTCCGTAAACAGCTGGAAAAATAGGATATTCTCTATTTTTATTTAATCCCTCCCATACCCACATAGGAAGAAAACTTATTTGAAGTCCATGAGTATGTCCTGAGAAAAAGAAATCTATAAACTCACTATATCCTCCGTCTTTTGCTCTTTTCAAAGGTATATTGGGTTCATGCGATAAAAGTATATGAAAATCCTCAGCTTTAACATTACTAACAGCAATATCAAATCTAACATCATCTGTTAAGAAATCACCTACTCCGCCTATAGATATATATTCTCCCATTTCATTTGTTATAAATAAAATATTATTGTCAATCACTTTAAATCCATTAGAATATAAAGCATTAGAAACATCTTCTGTACTTTCCCAATTATCATGATTGCCTAAGACAGCATATTTTCCGTATTTAGCTTCTAAACCTTTTATGCCGTTATAGAATTTATCTGTATTTTTTTTATCATAATGGCTAAACTTATGAGGAGCACTGTAAATATAATCTCCTCCAAATAATATCATATCAGGTTTTTCATTCATTATTAAATCTGACATCTTCCTTACATGACTTTCCGGTATATAAAGCCCCGCATGCATATCTGAAGCCAAAGCCAATTTTATATTATCAAAACTTTTAGGCAGATCCTCAAATTCCAAAGTAATATATCTTACCCTCATAGAATGTGCTGTTTTGTACATATATAAATGCAATATAAAAATAAATAATATAACTATTAAAAATATTATTTTGTTTCTTTTAGATATTTTCTTAAAAAAATTCATCTCTAATCCTTAACCTCTATATGTAATTATAATTAGCTATTAAAAGAGATAGTACAAATGATAATAATACTATACATAAACTAAATAATATGAATTTAATACTAAATATCATAAAAATAAATATTATTACAATAGATAATATTACAGAAATAATAAAAGATAAAGCATATAAACTATTTAACAATAAACTTTTATTAAACTTTGATAATCTCCTATATAAAACAGATAATACAGATGAAGATAATAAAGCAAGTGAAAAAGCTAATACTATTATAAGTAAAATAGCAGCATTTCTAATTGAGGAAGAATTTTCAATATAATATGCTTTATCAGATGAAACGACTTTTAAATCATTTTCATTTATAGTATAGCTAGCATTTAAAAGAGAATATATATCATCATTCTTAGAAAAAACAATTATGCTTTCATTATATGGAGATTTATCACCTTCTTTAAGATATATAAAACTATTCATAGCAGTGATATCTCCTATAATATCATAATTTTTATCCTTCAAATCATATATACCGCTTACATAAAAATATCCTGTTTCAAGCCAGCCTCTTGATGCCTTTGCTATCAATGATAATGCATCACCTATTTTTAAATTCAAGTAATTAGCTAAATCCTTACCTATTATAATTTCTCTTTTGGGACTTTCAAACATTTCTCCTTCTATTATTATATTAGATAAACTTAATCCGCTTTCTAATATATTTTTTTCATAAGCATAAACTCTTGAACCTATACTTCCAGTCCTTATAACAACACCCGCAGGAAAACTCAATACTCTTTCTATTTCAGCATATTTGTCATAAGAATAAATTTCATTAAAAAGAGTATTAGTTATATTTTCATTATATATAGAGCCGTTAAATAAAAATGTATTTTTTGATGTTTTGTCTTTTACTATTCTAACAATATTTTCTAATTTTTCTATATTTGAATTATCATTCGCAGATGAAATAAATGACAAATATAGTAATATAAACCCTATCGTATAAGTAAATGCTAATCCGAATATAATCAATATATTCTTATTTTTTTTGTATTCTTCATCATTTTCTATAAATAATTTCTCTAAAATGCTGTATTTTATATTAGCAGATATGACGGATATTATGTTAATAATAAGCATAGAAATATATGCATAACTAAATACAAAGTCTTTTTGATAGTATAATTTTATAATTATAAAGTATATAATAAATGATAATATAAAACCAATGAATGAAAATAATACTTTATTTTTTAATACAGTTTTATACTCATATATTGTTTGCGAATTAATAAATATAAACACAGAAAATAAAGAAAATAAATATATTAATAATATGCAAATATTAAGTTTGCTATTATCCTGATTATTATCATTATCTCCTAAAATATCTTTTTTAGAATATATAGAAAAATCATTTCCGTAAATTTCTTTTATATCATTGTCATATTTTATTAAATTTTCATTTTTAATATTCTTTTTTATATATACTTCTGTTGCGGCATTTTCTAAACCAGTGAAATTATTTAAATTATTAATATCTATCAAAGCATAATTATAATTTAATTTATCACATACCTCTATTACAGTATATTCTTCTGCATTATAATGTCCTGTTTTTGTAATGAGTTTTAATATAACTGTATCATTAGTTTTGATATCCAATATAGAAGATATTGATTTGCTTATTATTATAGAATTATTAGAATCAAAATTTTCTAAAGTATAGTCGGATAATATATTAAAAACTTTTTCATCATTTTGTATATCAATTCCATTTATAACAATTTCTTCTTCGCCTATATGAGATATTAAACTAGCTCTGTATTTTAATCTTGATGATGTATAATCTGTTTTGAATATTTCTTTTAACTTTTCTTCTTTTTGAGAATAATCAAATATATAATAATCATCTAGTATATAATCTCTTAAAGGCATATAATTAGTGTTCATTATATTTATATTACTTAAGGAAGTATCATAATTGTCTTTAGATACATAATTAATAGACAATAATGCCATTAATGTAACTATTATAGATATTAAACAAACTAGTATATTAATTTTTTTCATAAACTATCCATATAAAAAACTATATTTATGAGATTATATCTTAATAGTAATTTTTGTAAATAGATAATATTTATAAATAATAAAAAAATTGATTATACAAAAAATTATATTTTTATATATAGTATTTTATTTGTGAATTATTGTATATTTAAAATAAACAAATTATATTTAGCTATATTTTTAATTTATACATAAAAATATAGCTAAATTAATATCGTATATAATTATTCTGATTTTCTCATTTGAGGGAAAAGAATAGTATCTCTAATACTAGCTACATTTAAGAAAAGTATAGCCATTCTGTCGATACCTATTCCAAGACCGCCAGTAGGAGGAAGTCCGTATTCTAAGGCATTAATATAATCCAAATCCATATCCATAGTCTCATCTTCGCCGCGGGCTTTTGCTTTTAACTGTTCTTCAAAACGTTCTTTCTGATCTATTGGATCATTAAGCTCGCTGAATCCGTTTGACATCTCCATTCCGCCTATAAATAATTCGTATCTCTCTGTAATATCTGGATTATCTGGATAAGATTTTGAAAGCGGAGAAACTGCCTTAGGATAATTAATAACAAATGTAGGCTGTATTAATTTCTCTTCTACTTTCTCTTCAAATACAGTAACCATTACTTCCCATTTAGAAGGTTTATTTTTAGAGGTATCTATTTCTATTCCTATAGATTTTGCTTTTTCTATAGCTTCATCATCTGATTCTATAGCATTAAAATCTAGCCCAGAATGTTCTTTAACCAAATCAACCATAGGTACTCTTGCAAAATGAGGTTTAAAGTTAATTTCATAATCTTTATATGTTGAAGTATATTTGCCGTTTAATTTATAGCATACTTTAGAGAATACTTCTTCTACTAATTCCATAACATTATAAAAGTTAGCATAAGCCATATACGCTTCCATCATAGTAAACTCTGGATTATGCTTTGTTGATATTCCCTCATTTCGGAAATTTCTATTGAGTTCAAATACTCTGTCGAAACCTCCTACTATTAATCTTTTCAAATAAAGTTCTGGTGCTATTCTAAGATAAAGTGTCATGTCCAAAGTATTATGATGCGTAACAAAAGGTTTTGCCTTAGCTCCGCCTATTAATGGATGCATCATAGGAGTTTCCACTTCTAAAAAATTATTTTCTATCATTACTTCTCTTATAGCAGATATCATCTTTGAGCGTTTAATAAATGCCTCTTTTACATCATCATTCATTATTAAATCAACATATCTTTGTCTGTATCTAAGTTCTGTATCAGTGAGTCCATGAAATTTTTCAGGCAATGGATTTATGGATTTTGTAAGAAGTGTTACTTCGCTTGCATATATAGTTATCTCACCTGTTTTTGTTTTAAATACAGTTCCCTTTATTCCTACAATATCTCCTATGTCTATTAACTTTTTAAATACTGTATTATAAAATTCATCGCCTACCTTATCTCTTTGTACATAAGCCTGAATACTGCCTTCAGAATCTTTTATAGTTAAAAACGAAGATTTGCCCATAACTCTGTATAGCATAATTCTGCCTGCTATAGCAACTTCTGTCTGATTCTTTTCTAATTCATCAAATTTTTCTGCTATTTCCTTTGATTTGTAAGTTACATCATAGCTGTTTGGAAATGGGTTGATACCCATATTTCTTAAAGTGTTTAATTTCTCTTTTCTGTTTTCTTTTTCTACACTAGTATTTTTTTCATTTTGTGTATTTTCAGAATTATTTTGATTTTCTGACATTAAATTATCCCTCTTAAATTATTTGTTATTTATAATGAAATAACATGAAAAATATTGATATAAATATATATTAAAAACGAAAAAAATTCTATAAAAAATTAACATTATTGAATATATTAAATAAAGTTAATGAATGCTAGGAATCACTTTACAATATTAGAAAATATATTATCATTAATATATGAATAATAAATTAAAAATTATAAAATATAAAGCTATACTATTTTTTATAGGACTGATATTTTTATCTGCATCATTTATTATAATATATATTAATTTTAGATTTAATGATGACAATATAATAAAAGTAAATGCCAATGTAGAGAGTATTGAGTATTATGAATACGGAATTATAAAAAAACAAAAATTTGCAAATGTGATTTATAGTTTTATTTATGAAGGAAAAGAAATAATGCTTACAAATTCATATTTGGAAAATTCAGACAATAATATTTCTGTAAATTCTACAACTGAAATACTTTATGATAGAATAAGCAACACTATAGTAACTAAGCCTAGTATATATACATTAATTATAGCATTTATATTTATAATATTTGCTATAGTAGTAATTGTATTTGCCTTTAAATTAAAACAAAACAATATATATGTATCACCTAAACTATAGAAATAAATTTCTATAATAAATAGCTGATAATTAATTTAATAAATCATCAGCTATTTATTTTTTATTTATTGTTGTTATGAAGCCTACAACTACAATTATGGTGCTTAACTAATCTATAGTATCAGTATTATTGGTATTAACGGTATTAGCAGACTTGTTTCAAAAGTACTTGACAAACAATTTTACAAGTTTATTATTTTATGCTAAATTAAATAATATTAATAACGATTTAATTAGATGTTTTACATGTTGTATAAATTGTATGTTTAAGCTACAAAGTTCTTTCGCCTGCCAAAGGCACACAGAGTGAGGCGTACTGCGTATGGTTCTTTTATAGCAATACAGAAAAGTACCTTGCCTACGGCACGCAGAGCGTCGGTAAAAGAACTGGGGTTTGGCACGACTGTGTGCTTCTAAGCAAAGATCCAACTATAATTTAAAAATATTAAATAAAAATTTATAAATCTAGTTTTTAAACAAGTCTAGTATTTGTGTTTACTTCTGTATTATCAGCTTCTTTAGAAATTGCAGCTTATTATATTTATTATACTAATTAATATTAAAATAGAATTTTAAAAAAATTTAATAAGATGATATCATATTAAATTTTTCATGTCATAATTTTTCTATTTTTTCTATACTAAGTCCTGTTAATTCGCTTATAAGATTTAAATCCATATTTTTATTTTTCATATTTCTAGCTAGAGAATATTTTTCTTGTTCTATACCTTGTTCTATACCTTGTTCTATACCTTGTTTAATT